>CAWFVQ010000006.1:0-610560 GCA_963819335.1 uncultured Thermoleophilia bacterium | reverse complement strand
TATGTTTTGCCGTCTACTTCGTTCAGTTGGTGCCTTGCTGGACATACGCATCGTGGTACGCCACGTCCGCACCGGCATCCCTGAGGAGCTCAATGATCTTCAGCGCCGGCGACTCGCGCATGTCGCCGAGATCGCGCTTGTACGCGACCCCGAGCATGAGCACCTTCGACTGCGACAGCGCCTTGCCGGCGCCATGATTCAACGCCTGCGAGACAAGCGAGCGGCAGTAGTACGGCATGCTCTCGTTGATCTTTCCGGCGAGCTCGATGAACTCGGTCGAGAATCCGTACTCGCGCGCCTTCCAGGTGAGATAGAACGGATCGATCGGGATGCAGTGGCCACCGAGCCCGGGCCCCGGCGTGAAGCTCATGAAGCCGAACGGTTTCGTCGCAGCGGCGTTCGTGACCTCCCAGACATCGATCCCCATTCGCTCGCAGAGCTGAGCCAGCTCGTTCACGAGCGCGATGTTCACCGACCTGAAGATGTTCTCGAGCAGCTTCGTGAGCTCCGCCGCTTCGGGTGTCGACACGCAGTGCACGGTGTCGATCGCCCCACCGTAGAGCGCGGCGGCTCGCGCGGTACAGGCGGGCGTGATCCCGCCGACGATCTTCGGAACGGTCTTCGTCGTCCAGTCCACACGACCCGGGTCGACCCGCTCCGGCGAGAAGGCGAGAAAGAAGTCTTCTCCAACGCGCAAGCCGCTTCGCTGCTCGAGTACGGGCAGAAGCTGCTCACGCGTGGTTCCCGGATAGGTCGTGGACTCGAGGACGACGAGCTGACCCGGCTGCAGACGCTGTGCGATCTGCTCGACGGCGCCGAGAACGATCGACAGATCTGGTTCACGCTGCTTCGAGAGCGGCGTCGGCAAGGCGATCACGATCGCGTCGACGTCCCGGAGAGCGTCGTAGTCGGTGGTCGCCGTCAGGCCTGCGTCGAGCAGCTCTCTCAGCGTGTCGTTCGAAACGTCCTCGACGTGGCTCTCGCCTTCGAGAAGCGATGCGACCCGATCGGCAAGCACGTCGACGAGAACAACCGGGTGACCGGCCTGGGTGAACACCTGGGCGAGCGGCAAACCGACGTAGCCGGCTCCCACGATCGCGATCTCGGCGGGCACCGTCGTGGGTTCATGCAGCACCGACCCCGATCGTGTCGAGCGCTGACCATTCGGATTCAAGGTCTGTGGATTCATGGCGGATCTCGCTTTCGTGGTCGAGGCCTTTGCCGAGCGCCCAGCGCGCAGCTTCGGTCCGGTTGCTGATGCCGAGCTTGCGATAGATGCTCGTCAGGTGGAACTTCACTGTCTGGACGGTGATCCAGAGCTCCGCGGCGATCGCCTTGTTGGAGAGACCACGGCAGAGCGCTTTCACGATCTCGAACTCGCGCTCGGTCAGACCAGCGGCTCTTCCAGCCGTCTGTTCGGACATCGCCGGCAGACCGAGCGCATGAAAAGCAGTGCCCTCGACGGCCTGGCGGATTGCCGAGGCAAGGTCGATCGGATTGATCGTCTTCAGGATGTAGCCGCAGGCACCGAGCCTGAAGGCGGACTGGATCTTGTCGGGATCCGACGACATGGAGCACATCACGACCTTGACGTCGGGATGCCGTTCGCGGATGCGCTGGAGGCAGTCGAGGCCGCCGATTCCGGGCATCCGAATGTCGAGCAGCACGACATCGGGTGCTGTTCGCCCCACCAGGGGCAGCACTTCCGATCCGAGCTGTGCCTCTCCGACGATCTCAAAACCTTCGTCGGCCTCAAGTGCTTGCCGTTCGCCGGCGAGCATCAGAGCATGGTCGTCAGCTAGGAGCACTCTCACGGCGAGAGCCGTGAGTTCGCGATTCGACGACGCCCGTCGAACACAACACCTTCAAGGACCATGGTTCCCTCCGTCGCCGAGGCGACCTGACGCGATTGAACTCCGCAGGAGTCTGGGAAAGCGTCGCGCGTCAAGCACTGCGCGACTGCTCAAGAAACCGATCTCGGGGGCTCGTCCACGCCGGTCGAGGGTTTCGACCGGCTGACCTCGTTCCACCCGCGAGTTCGGGGCAGTCGCGCTTCGGCCGTAGTGTCGGCCGACCACTGCTCGGCAACCGCTGTCGTCGATTTCGACAGCGCTGCCCCACCATATAGGTGGGTGAAAGAACGCAAGGTAAGATCCCCGCAAAGTCGGCACAAACTCGTGCGTCGACCGCTCCCGGCAGATCTGCGACCTCGCCACGCCGGAGTCCAGTCCGAAGAACGCGGACGGGTCCGGCGATGTATCCGACAACGACAGGGGATGCCATGGACGAGGGAAACGCCTCAGACGAGGGCGGGTGCCTGCCACACCTCGACCGGCTCGTCGGCCTGGCCCATGGCGAACGCCCAGCGCGCAGCCTCCGTCCGATTCGCGACGCCGAGCTTCTTGTAGACGTTCGTCAGATGGAACTTGACCGTCTGTTCGGTCACCCACAACTCCTTGCCGATCGCCTGGTTCGAGAGGCCGCGCGCGACCGCCCTGACGATCGTGAGCTCTCGATCGGTCAAGCCCGCGGCGTTCGCCATCGGCCGTTCGTCGAGGGACGGGAGGCCGAGTGCGTGGAACGCCGTGCCGTCAACCGCCTGGCGGATCGCCGAGGCGAGATCAGCCGGATCGATGCTCTTGATCACATAGCCGCAGGCACCGCGCATGAACGCGAGCTTCACCTGCTCCGGATCGGCGAACATCGACAGCATCACGACCTTGACTGCCGGGTAGCGAGCCCGAATGCGGCTGAGACAACCGAAGCCGTCGAGCTGCGGGCATCCGAACGTCGAGGAGAACAACGTCCGGCGAGCGCTGACTGACGAGCGGCAGCACCTCTGGGCCGGACCGCGCGGCGCCGACGACCTCGAAGTCGTCATCGGCCTCCAGCGCTTCGCGAATGCCGTTCAGTACCAGTGGGTGATCGTCAGCAAGCAAGATCTTCATCGTCGGTCCTCTCAGCGCATTCGCGGGTCGGCTGACACGCACAGCAAACGTAGGAGAACCTCGAGCCGGCCGACCCGGTCCAGGTCCGGTCCGGACCGGACCCGAGACTCGACCTCGCCTCGCCCCACTCCTCTTCGTCGGGCATCGCATGAGCGGTTCGCGCAAGGTCGACCACGAGCTGCCGCTTGCGGACGCGACGACGACGATCGGCGAGACCGTCGAACGCGGGCGCGGTGCCGCGATCCGGCTTCGGGCCGACGGCGACTCCGAGCTCGCCGACCTGATCGAGGAGCTCTGCGATGACGTCGAGCGGGTCCGGCGTCAGGTGACACGTCTCGGGCTCGATCTCCACGACGAGGGAATGCAAGACGTGGCCGCGATGCGAAACGACCTTCAGCTCTTCCGGCGCCAACTCTCCGGTGCGCTCGACGACTCGGAAGACGGGCGCCGGATCGTGTACCGCGTCGACGACTTTCTCGCCCGGACGGAGCGCCTCGACACGACACTTCGAGACGTCGCTGTGTCGGCGGCCGCCTCCGCAATTCTCGAGCGGCCTCTCTCCGCGACGATCGAAGCCCGGGTCGACGCCCATTCAGGTGCGTGCAAGGTCACCTCGCACCTCGACCCACGACTCGACGACGTGGAGCTATCCGACTCCCAGCGGATCGCGATCGTCCGGATCATCCAGGGCGCGCTCGCGAACGTGGCGCGCCACAGCAGAGCGACCAGAGCGTCGGTGACGGTGCGCGCGACGTCGGGTGCCAGTCGAGATCGAGGTCGTGGACGACGGCAAGGGTTTCGACGTCGACGAAGCGCGGCAGAACGCGCCGACACGCCGTCGCCTCGGACTGCTCTCGATGCGGGAACGCGTGCGCCTGCTTGGTGGAACCTTGGATGTGACGAGCGGCGAGAACGGACCGACGCGCGTGTTTGCAGAGCTTCCCGCTCGGCCGCGCTCCTAGCCCCCACGCCTGGACCTAGGTCCGGGGAGCACTACCCAACCGCATATCCTCGGCGCGCTCGGGCCCGGTTACGTTCGAAGGGAGATGAGCTCCCCCTTCGCCAGCACGTTCGAGTTGCCAAAGACGGCGAACCGGACGGCGGTCCTGATCGCCTGTAAGAACGGCGAGGCAACCATCGCGAACGCGGTCAGCTCAGCCGCTCTGCAGGCAGATGTCTACGTCGTCTCCGACGGCTCCGACGACCAGACGGCCGAGCGCGCTCGCGAGGCGGGGGCGTCCGTCCTGGCGCGGGAGACGAGCGGGGGCAAGCCCGCGGCGCTCCGCGCCGGCGCGAGCGAGTTCTCGCTCGCTGAGCGCTACGACTACATCGCCGTCCTCGACGACGACACCGCCCTCGACCCGACCTACGTCGAGCGGACGACGCGCGGCATGGACACCGATCCGCGGATCGCGGCGACGTCGGGTCGGATCGACTCGGTCTGGAACCACCAGCGGCGCTGGAACATCCCGATCGCGATGCGCGCCTTCATGTACTGGTCGTACCAGGTGACGATCAAGCGCGGACAGAACGCGCTCAGGGTCGTCAATGTCATCTGCGGCGCGAACACCGTCTTTCGCTCGAGCGTCTTCAAGGAGCTGATCGACGAAGACGCGCCCTACGCGATCGACGACATGTACTGGCTCGCCGAGATCATGCGGCGCCGGCTCGGCCGCATCGCCTACGTCCACACCGCACGGTCGTGGACGATGGATCCCCACACGCTTCTCGCGATTGGTACAAGCAAACGGTCCGCTGGTCATGGGGACAGTTCCAGTCGATCCGTGGACACCGCCTCGGCTGGCCGATCCGCCGGTCGCGCGGTCGGCGCCTCGGCTTTCGCCTCTCGTGGTTCGACGCGGCGTACCTCGGCGTGCTGCTCGACTGGCTGCCCTACATGCTCGAGCCGCTCGCGCTGCCGATCCTCGCCTACTTCTTCCGCGGCTGGCATCGATCCGCTGTGGTTCCTCGTGTTCTTCCTCGCCGGAAGCTTCGCCTGGATCTGCGTCGCGGCGATCGCGCTGCGCAAGCCGCGGCTCGTCGTGCTCGCGCCGGCGCTGATCGTGCTCGACCTCATTTACCGCGTCGCCATGATGCACGCCCTCGTCAAGGCGATCCTCGTTCCGAAGATCGATGTCTGCCGGTGGGATTCCCCCGAACGCTTCGAGCTCGATGGTCAGGTCCGCAACTAGACGAAGGAGAGTGTTGTGAAGGTACTCATCACGGGCGGGGCCGGATTCATCGGATCTCACCTCACAGAGTTGTTGCTTCAGCAGGACGACGAGGTCTTCATCCTCGACGACCTGTCGACCGGGTCGCTCGCGAACCTGGACCACCTGCGCGAGGACCCGCGGCTCCATCTGGTCGTCGACAGCGTCCTTCATCCGGCGATCGTCAACGAGCTTGTCCACAAGGCCGACCTCGTGTACCACCTCGCGGCCGCCGTCGGCGTGAAGACGATCGTCGAGCAGCCGGTTCGCACGCTCCGGGTCAATCTCGGCGGCACCGAGACCGTGCTCGACGCATGTTGCAAGTTCGACAAGCCCGTCCTGATCGCCTCGACCTCCGAGGTCTACGGCGACCACCGTTCGGAGGTGCCGCTGACCGAGCTCGTCGCGGCGGATCTACGGCGCGACGACCCAGAAGCGCTGGGCCTACGCCGACTCGAAGGCGATGGACGAGTTCCTCGCGCTCGCCTATGTCGAGGAGCACGACCTCGCAGGCCGTGATCGTGCGGCTGTTCAACACGGTCGGCCCGCGTCAGACCGGCATGTACGGGATGGTCGTGCCGCGGTTCGTCGAGCGCGCGCTCAACAACGAGCCGATCGAGATCTACGGCGACGGCGAGCAGACGCGGTGCTTCTGCCACGTGCACGACACGATCCGCGCACTCGACGATCTGATGACCGACGTCAACCGCACGTCCGGCGAGATCTTCAACGTCGGCGCCAACAACCAGACCTCGATCCTCGGTCTCGCCGACCGGATCAGGGAACTGACGCACTCGACGTCGGAGACGGTCCACATCCCGTTCGACGAGGTCTACGGGACCGGGATCGAGGACATGCTCCATCGCGTTCCGTGCACCGACAAGGTGCGGGCGACGATCGGCTGGGCGCCGGCAGCACTCGCTCGACGACATCCTCGCGGACGTCGTCAACGGGTCTGCGCGTCGACGATCTCGTCGCGGCCTGATATGTGCGGGATCATCGGATACGTCGGCACGAGGGCGGCTACGCCGCTCCTCGTGCACGGCCTGGCGCAGCTCGAGCACCGCGGCTACGACTCGGCTGGGATCGTCCTCCGCGAAGACAGCGGACTGCACTCGCTGCGCGCGGTCGGGGCGCTCGAGAATCTGAGGACAGTGCTCGATCGGGAACGACTCCGAGTCCTGCGAGGGGCTCGGCCACACGCGCTGGGCGACACACGGAGGCGTCACGGTCGAGAACGCGCATCCGCTCAACGGCTGCGTCGACGAGCGAGGTGGCGATCGTCTTGAACGGGATCGTCGAGAACTACCGCGTGCTCCGCGACGAGCTATCGCCGAAGGGCACGAGTTCCGTTCGGAGACCGACGCTGAAGTCGTGGCGCATCTCATCGAACGGCACGACGACGGCGATCTCGTCGACGCTGTCCGCGCGGCCGCGAATGAGCTCGAAGGCCACTTCGCCTTCGTCGTCATGCACGACGACCATCCGGGCGTCCTCGTCGCCACCCGCCGGCAGTGTCCGCTTGTGATCGGCGAGGGTGACGGCGAGTGCTTCATCGCGTCCAACGCCGCGGCGTTCCTGACCGAGACACGGCTCGCGACGGTCCCGGAGGACGGCGACGTCGTCGTCGTCACGCGCCGACGGCACGGACATCTTCGACGAAGACGGGTCGCTGTCTTCCGCGAGCAGGTCGAGCTCGAGCCGTTCGACGGGCCCGTGGGCCGCGCAGGGTACGAGTCGTTCATGCTCAAAGAGATCCACGAGCAGCCCGGAGCGTCGAGGCGACGCATCCGCGGCCGCCTGCGCGAAGGCAAGGTCGAGCTCGAAGGCTTCGACCTCTCGGACGACGAGCTGCGGAAGTTGCGGCGGATCGTGATCGTCTCGGCCGGCACCTCCTACCACGCCGGCGTCGTCGCGCGGTACGCGCTCGAGCAGTGGGCGCGGCATCATCGTCGAGCCCGACATCGCGAGTGAGTGGCTCTACCGCAACCCGGTCATCGACGACGAGACGCTCGTCATCGGGATCTCGCAATCGGGAGAGACGCGCGACACCATCTCGGCGCTGCGGCTCGCCCGCGAAGGGCGCGAAGACGCTCGCGGTCACGAACATGAGGGACTCGCAGATCGCACGCGAGACCGACTCGGTGATCTACACCCGAGCCGGCTTCGAGGTGTCGGTCGCGGCGTCGAAGACGTTCACCGCCCAGGTCGCGCTCCTCTACCTGCTCGCGCTCCGCTTCGCCCAGGCGCGCGCAGACGCTGCCGCCGGGCGAGATCGAGCCCTTCTGGCGGAGGTCTATTCGCTCCCGGCAAGATGGCCGACCTTCCTGGCAGGCGACCACCCGATCGACGAGATCGCCGAGCTCCACTCGCGACAAGCCGTTCTTCCTCTACCTCGGCCGCCACATCGGCCTGCCGGTCGCGCTCGAAGGGGCGCTGAAGCTCAAGGAGATCTCGTACATCCCGACCGAGGCGTACTCGGCGGGCGAGATGAAGCACGGCCCGATCGCGCTGCTCGACGACCAGACCCCGGTCGTCGTCGTCGCAACCGACTCCCACGTCTACGAGAAGGTCCTCTCGAACATCCAGGAGACACGGGCCCGTGGGGCTCAGGTGATCGCGATCGCCACGGACGGCAACGAGAGCATCCAGCATCACGCGAACGACGTGATCTTCGTGCCGAGAACCGCATCCGTTCCTGCAAGCCGGTACTCGCCGTGCTGCCGCTCCAGCTCCTTGCTTACCGCATCGCCGAGCTGAGCGGCCTCAACGTCGATCGGCCGAGGAACCTGGCGAAGACCGTCACGGTCGAATGAGGCCACGCCGAGCGCAGGCGATCGCTCTGGCTCGGCGCGCTCGCGATCGTGGCAGTCCTAATCACGATCCGCATCGACGGCGGGGCGCCGGCATTGTCGGCGCCCCCCACTCGCCTCTCTCCCACGCACACCGGCATCGTCGCGACCACGTTCTGGGTCGGCGAGCTGTTCAGCGCGAATGCGTCTGACGGCAGCCAGGTGTGCTCGACCTACGACGACGACTGGGCCTACCACTGGTCCGGCGTGAACCATGGCCGCGTTCCCCGAGGCGCAGCGGACTGTGCCGACGCAATCGTCGGCGGTTGCGACGGCGTCGCTCACGGCTGACGGCGGCTGCTCGACGCAGCCGCGACATGCTGCGAACGGCTATTTCCCGACGGGCCTCACGCCGCGGGAGAATCCCTTCTACCTCGATCTCCCGTTCGACGACGTGAACGATCCCGTCGCGTTCGCCACACGGTGCGCGGTGATCCCGTGGGCTCGCAGCACGGCCCCGGGCAAATGTCGCAACCAGAGCTTCTCGTACATGAAGAACCACTGGGTACGGATCCTCGGGCCGAACGGCAAGGCGTGTTACGGACAGGTCGAAGATGCAGGCCCGTCGCACGACGACCTCTATCACGACGCGCGATACGTCTTTGGAACGCGTAACGCCCGCCCCGTGCAGGGCGACTTCAACGATGCCGGCTTGGATGTCTCGCCTGCGCTCAACGGGTGTCTCGGCTTCAAGGAGCTCGACGGCGACGGCGACCGCGTCTCGTGGCGCTTCGTCGACGCTCGGGCTGTCCCGAAGGGGCCATGGTCGCGCGTCGTGACGACACGCCAGGTCTACGACCGCTGAAGCTGGCCGTACGTCTAGGCGAGCCTCGACATCGGACGGCCTCGACGCCCGTCTCGATCGGCCACGCTGAGCGAAAGCTCCAACTGGAAGGCGGTCGGTCGTGGCACCACAGCAACGGATGAAGCGAGCTCGCAGGCTTGGAGTGCGCTGCGCGCTCTTTCTGGCGGTCGGCGCCGGAGCAGCTGCAATCGTCTCGCCCGCGAGCGCAGCGATCAACGTTGCGATCACGAGCCCTGCCGGCGGGGCACACTCGCTGTCGGGAGTCCAGGAGGTCGACGTCACCGCTTCGGCCGACCTCGGTGTCTACGGCGTCCAACTCTCTGTCGACGGACAGCCGTACGGCGTTCTCGACACGATGCAGGTCTCTCTGTACCGGTACGCGATCGCCTGGGACACGACCGGGCTGGCGCCGGGGACCCACACGCTGCTCGCCGTGGCCCAAGACTGGTCGGGCACCGCGGTCAGCTCGGCGCCGATCACCGTCGATGTCGGGTCGGCGTACCCGACAATTGCGCTCGGCACCCCACTGCCCTACACCTTGGTCCACGGTGTGGTGAGCATCACTGCCGCAATGAGCAGCGGCGCCGGATCGCCCGTCGGACAGTTCACCGTCGACGGCGCCGCCGTTTCCACGAGCTCGAGCGCCTCGACCGCGACCGCCTCCTGGGACACGACGAAGACCGCCGACGGCACACACACGATCGCCGGGACCGTTACCGACAGCCGCGGCGCGCAGGCGAGCGCAAGCGAGTCGGTGACGGTCGACAACACCCCGCCGACGACCTACCTGATCGCTCCGACGGCCGGCGCGACGTTCCTCGGAACGTTGCCGGTGCAAGCCCACGCGTCGGATGCGTGGGGCATCGGGAACGTGCGCTTTGCGATCGACGGAACGGCCGTCGGCTCTGCGGTCGCCACGCCCGACACGAGCGGCGGTTACACCTACTCGGCACAGCTCACCATCTCCGCCCTGGCGAACGGCACGCACACACTCACGGACGTCGCGACAGACTCGGCGGGCAACACGACGACCTCTGCGCCCGTGCCGTTCACTGTCGGCGTTCTACCGCCGGCGGTCGCGATCACGGCACCGCTGCCGTACAGCTTTGCGTCGAAGACGCTCACGATCACCGCCACGGTCGCGGGAACCACGATTCAATTCGGCGGCCGGCTGCTCATCGACGGCTTGATCAACCTGACGCCGGGAACGCGTTCGGGCACGACGCTCACCTTTGCGCTCAACACCGCGTCGCTCTCGAGCGGCACGCACACGATCGCGGTCGCCGCGACGAACGGCCTGACCGTGATCGCCACGTCACCGCCGGTGAGCGTCACGGTCGACAACACACCGCCAACCGCGGTCCTCTACCTGCCGACGCCGCTACCGGGATACGCCTATGCGCGCGACAACGGGCCGACGCAGTTCGAGGTTCACGCCTCCGACGCATACGGCATCAAGTCGGTGCAGTTCACGGTCGACGGCACCCCTGCGGGGCCGCTCTTGACGGCTCCGATTGCCGCGGGCTCATACCTGTACGCGACCACCTTCGACACGTCGACGCTTGCTTCCGGGCTGCACACGCTCTCCGCAACCGTCACAGACAACGCGGGCAACGTCGCATCGCCGGCAGCCCTGACGCTGAAAACCGGGGCGTTCACCTTCATCCCGGTCTTGAACTACCACGGCATCACCGGCCCGCTCGACACGTCACCGGATCAGTACGACCAGACCCCCGCGGAGGCCGACGCGCAGCTCGCGTACCTGAAGGCGAACGGCTACCAATCGATCTCGCTCGCCCAGTACGAAGCGTGGCTCACCTCCGGGACGCTCCCCGCTGGGATCGCGAAGCCGGTGTTGATCACCGTCGACGACGGGCTCACCGACGAAGAGGCGTGGGATCCGTTGCTCCAGAAGTACGGCTTCACTGCGGTGCTCTACGTCGTGACCGGCTTTGCCGACGCGACCACCCCCGGCGTCGCCCGGGCGGACACCCTCACCTGGGCGCAGATCCAGGCGTATGCGGCGAACGGACGCTGGCAGATCGCCTTCCACGGTGGCCAGTACGGCCACGGCGACTACAGCCAAGCCGGGACGACGATCACGCTCGGTACCGGTCGCGTCGAGAGCTTCGCTCCGACGTGCTTCGCCTACTACAACTGCCTCGGCACGATCACCACCACGACGACGACCGGCATCGGCATCCTCAAGAAGACGACCGTTACGACCGCCGCCGAGACGCCGGCGCAGTTCGAGGCACGCGTCACGGCCGAGGTGACGGCCGGCATCGCCGAGCTGAAGCTGAAGGTCCCGACCGCGGACACCACCGCCTGGGCGTGCCCTTGGAACGCCTGCGGACAGTGGACGACGTTCTACAACGACGCGTCCGGAACCCTGCAAGCGTGGCTGCCGGGCTACTTCGCCTCGCTCTTCCCGGTCGTCTTCATGCAGACGGACCCGGCCACGTACGGCGCCGCCTCGGGTCTCGTCGGAGCGCTCACCGCCTTTGACCGCCACTACCGGTTCGAGGTGCTGACCACCACGACGATCGACCAGTTCGCGGCAGCCCTCACCGACCCGGGGTTCGCAAACAACTAGCGGCTCACCCCGTGAAAGCCCCGCACAAGCCGGGCTTTCACGGGGTGTACTTCCGGCGGCCGGACGCTTACGAAGCGCGCATGATGCGCTTGAGCACGCGGCCGTACTCGTCGAGCCCGTCGCGGTGGAGCCGTGCGTCGGGGCCTGATGCGATCCCGACACGCTCCGGGATGACGCCCCACACGGCGACCTTCTCGTCCTTCCACCAGTCGATCGTCTCCTGAAGATCGTTGGTGCCGAGACGAGCTGAGGCGATCACGATTCCGCGAGGCGTTTTCTTCGGGATCAGCCCGAGCGTGACGGCCACCCGCGGGTACTCCACGCCACCGGCGCGGGTCGGGATGACGATCGCGTCGGCGGAGGCGATTGCGGCCTGGACGAGGCGCTCGTCGCCCGGCGGCGTGTCGATGATCGCAACGCCCTCGTGCTTGGCCATTGCGCGGGTCAGCGTGCGCTCGGACGGCGCTTCAACGACCTCTACGCCTTCGAGCGGGCGCGCCTCGAGCCACTCGGCCGACGACGCCTGCCGGTCCGCGTCGATCAGGATGACCTCGTGCCCGCGCTCGGCGGCGACCGCGGCCAGATAGACGACCGTGGTCGTCTTCCCCACTCCACCCTTGAGATTGGTGACGACGACGTTCACGCGAGACGCAGTCTAGGTGCGCGCGTCGGCGAAGGTGACGAGCCTGCGGTGCTGCTCGTCCCACAGTTTCAGCCGCGGCGCGCGGAACGCCTCGCGCAACGTGAGCTCCGGCACCTCTTTGAGCCCGTCCGTCTGCTCATGAGCGGCCTGGAGGTTGTAGTTCGGGATCGCCACGCTCAGGTGGTGGACGTGGTGGAAGCCGATGTTGCCCGTGAAGAACTGCAGCACGCGGGGCAACCTGAGGTACGAGCTGCCCTCGAGGGCCGCGTGGTCGTACCGCCAATTGCTCTGGCTCTGCCAGTAGGTGTCCTCGAACTGATGCTGGACGTAGAAGAGGAAGATGCCGACGGCGCCTGTCACGAGGAAGACCGGGACCTGCACGAGCAAGTAGGTCTGCCACCCGATCAGGTAGCAGAGCACTGTCACGATCACCGCGAGCTCGATGTTCGTCGCGATGATGCTGTTGCGCACCTTGGGCTTTGAGCCCTTGGGCACGAAGCGCGGCTTCAGGACGAGCACGAGAAGCCAGCCGAGGCCGAACATCACAAACGGGTTCCGGAAGAGGCGGTAGCCGACCCGGCGCCACAGGGGAAGCGCCTGATATTCGGCCACGGTCAACGTGGTGATGTCGCCGATCCCACGGCGATCGAGGTTCCCCGCCGTCGCGTGGTGCACCGCGTGCTCGTGCTGCCAGGCGCGATACGGCATCCATACGAGCAGCCCGAGCAGCGTCCCGATCACATCGTTCGCGCGCCGCGTGCGCATGAACGACCCGTGGGTGCAGTCGTGGAACACGATGAACGTCCGCAGCAGGAAGCCTGCGGCCGGAATCACGAACAAGAGCGCCACTGGCCACAGCCCGTTCAGCGTGAGGATCGTCATCACGACCATCAGCACGAGATACGGCAGGACCGACGTCGCGAGGTCGGCGAGGCTACGCGAAAGCCGCGGCTTGGCGTAGACGTCGAGGACGCCGCGCCAGGCGCGCGGTGAAGTGGAAGCGGACACCGCGCCCATTGTTGCCGATTTTGCGAGGTCCGTCATTAAGGTCGCCGCAGCGCCTGAACTACCGCAGCCACGTCGTCGCGGCCGTCGGCGGTGAGACCCGAGACGACACCGTCGAGATTCGCGTCCTTCTGGTTCTGGCTCATCTTGAACTTCGCCTCGATCCGTGAGATCACGAGCTCGATCCCGACGATCGCACGCAGCTGGCCCTCGTGAAACGCCGGTGGAGCATCGTCGACGCTCCACGGATGGGGCCGTGCAGCCTCCTGCCGCTCGGTCAGCCGCCTGACCATCGCGTCGACCCACTCCGCATCGTCGTGGATCAGGAGCTCGCCGTAGACGTGCGCCGTCGTGTAGTTCCACGTCGGCACGACGCGTCCGTGCTCGGCCTTCGAGGGGTACCAGCTCGGGCTGATGTAGGCGTCCTTCCCGTGGACGATCACCATCGCCTCGCCGATCGCGGCGCGCTGCCACTGGTCGTTCTTGCGGGCCACGTGCCCGAGCAGCGATCCGAGCTCAGGCGCATAGATAAGCGGTAGGAACGTGGCTGCGAGGCCGTCCTCGGTCATCGTGACGAGGTCCGCTGCCTCGATCTGCGCCAGGAAGTCGACAGCGTCCGCGTCGTCGACCGCGAAGTGCGGAGGCGTGTACACGAGCCGATCGTAGCTCCGCGTCCAGGTGGCGATTGCTACGAGGACTCGGCCGGCCTTCTGCGAATCGGTGCGCATGGGAAACCGGTGGGGCACGGAGCGCATGGAGGCGTTCAGCGACGGCGTGTTCGCGATCGCGATCACGTTGCTCGTCCTCGACCTGAACGTGTCGCCGTCCGGGTACGACGATCTGGCGCGCGCACTCCTCCACGAGTGGCCCGGCTATCTCGCCTACGTGACGAGCTTCGCCACGATCGGCGGTATCTGGCTCGCCCATCACGCGCTCGTGCGCAGGCTCGCGGCGCTGAACAGCGCCGCGACGCGCCTGAACCTGCTCCTCTTGATGGCGGTCGCGTTCCTGCCGTTCCCCACTCGGCTGATGGCCCAGACGATCCGGACGTCGGACGGTGAGCGGGTCGCAGTGCTCTTCTATGGCATTTCGCTCTTCGTGATCGCCGTGATCTTCTGGCTCTTCTGGACAGCCGTCTCGCGCGACCGCTCGCTCCTGCGGCCCGAGGTGACGGATGCCGAGATTCGTGCGATCACCAGAGCGACGACGCCGAACATCGGCTTCTATGCGGTCATGATCGGCGTCGGGCTCCGCTTCCCGAAGGGCGCGGCGATCGGGTACCTCGTGATCGCGCTTGTCAGCGTGTTCCGCGCTCGAGGGGACTCGTGAATCTCACCTGGCTCGGCCACAGCACTGCCTTGTTCGAGCTCGACGGAGCGCGAATCCTGACCGACCCGCTCCTGCGCGGCCGCGCCGGACCACTCGTGCGCACCGCCGCGCCGATCGCGCACGACCTTGCCGAGGTCGACCTCGTCCTCATCTCGCACATCCATCGCGACCATCTCGACCTGCCCTCGTTGAAGCGACTGCCGCAGAGCGCACGCATCGCCGTCCCGGCGGGCGCCGCGAAACACGTGCGCGGCTTCGGCTTCGCCGAGGTGATCGAGCTCGTCGCCGGCGACTCGGTCGAGGTCGGCGGCGTCACGGTGGTCGCAACCCACGCCGATCACGACGCCGGGCGCGGTGCGACGAAGCGCGGGCCGCTCCCGGTCGGCTACCTCCTCCGGGGCTCGCTGACCGTGTATTTCGCTGGCGATACCGACGTCTTCCCGGAAATGACGGCGCTCCGCCCGATCGATGTTGCGCTGCTCCCGGTCAGCGGCTGGGGGCCGCGCGTGCCCGCCGGTCATCTCGACCCGGAGCGCGCCGCGGAGACGCTCAAGCTGCTCGAACCGCGGATCTGCATCCCGATCCACTGGGGCACGCTCCGGCCCATCTACCGGCGCCGCCCGTACCCGAACGACGCCGAGGCCCCGGGCGAGCTGGTGCGCCTCGCGCCGAGCGGGACGGAGATCCGTGTGCTTCCCGTCGGGGGCAGCACGAGGATCGACGCTTGAGCGCCGGCGGTCGCGGTGTCTGGTGGTGGTCGTTCCGCGCAGTGCTGCTCGGCGCGACGGGCGTCTCGCTCTACCTGCTCGCACCCGGTCTGATCGAGATCTTCTCGTCGTGGGACCAGCTGAAGGACCTGCGACCCGAGTGGGTGGCGGTTGCGCTCGTCTTCGAGGCGATGAGCTACCTCTCCCTCTGGGAGGTATGGCGGATCGGCCTGCGCGCGTCGAGCTGGTTCGCCGTCGGCACGGCTCAGCTCGTCGGCGGCGCGATGGGATCGATCATCCCCGGCGGCGGTGCGACGGCGAGCGCCTTCTCCTACAAGCTGCTGATCCAGGGCGGGGTCGACGGTCGCACCGCGCCGGCGGGAATGACCGCGTCATACATCGCGACGACCTCGGCGATCTTCGCGTTCCCCGTCCTCGCCGTGCCCGCGATCATCGGCGGCGTCGCCGCACCGCACGGGCTGATCCAGACCGCCTACCTCGGCGTGATCGCCTTCGTCTTCGTCGCTGCGGCCGGAACGGCCGCTCTCTTCTGGAATGCGCCGCTTCGCGCCGTCGGCCGCGCGATCCACTGGCTCGTCTCGCGCACGCGCTTCGGCCCAAAGACCGCCGATCTGCCTGAGCGCCTGCTCCTCCAGCGCAATGCCGTTCGCGACGCCTTCGGCGAGCGGTGGCTCTTCGGCGTCACCGCTGCAGTCGGGAAGGCCGGATTCGACTACCTGGCGCTCGTCTGCTGCCTGGCAGCGGTCAATTCGCATCCCAACCCGTCGCTCGTCCTGCTCGCGTACGCCGGCGGGGCGCTTCTCGGCTTCATCCCGCTGACGCCGGGCGGGCTCGGGTTCGTCGAAACCGGGCTGACCGGGCTCCTCGTGCTTGCCGGCGTGAGCGGCCAGGCCGCGGTCGTCGCGGTGCTCGCCTACCGCCTGATCAGCTTCTGGCTGCCGCTACCGCTCGGCGGCGTGGCCATGCTGCTGCACCGGCGACGCTACGGCCGCGTCGCCTCGGTGACGATCGCCTCACCGTAGGGCGCGAGCCGCTCGCGCAAGGCGGGCAGGTGCTCGTCGTCGAGCAGAACGCAAAGCAACGCCTGACCCGGAGTGAGGTCGGTGCCGAACTCGCGCAGGCGATCGTCGTCCAGTCCGGTGTCGCGGAATCCCCAGCCGATGCCCGCGGCGATGCCGGCGAGCGCAGCAGCGACCGGAATCGCGAAGAGCAGACCGGCGAGGAGACCGACCGTCCCGCCGGCGATCGCTCCCTCGCCCGGGCTCGTCTGCCGGCTCTGATGCAGGTCGAGATGGCCATTCAGCTCGCGAACGAGCACGGCGGCGTCGATCGTCTCGACCTCCCCGGCGGCAGCGAGCGCGTCGCTCGCCTGCTCGGGTGTGTCGAAGGCGACGACGACGAACCGGTGAGCCTCGCTCATACCCCGTTCAGCTGGTGGCGCCAGCCGACAAGGATCCGGTGCACTGCCTCGGCACCGAGGATCGGGCCTTCCGGCACCGTCAACTCGGTGGGATAGAGCAGAAACGGCCGCGTCTGGGAGCCGCCGAGGCCGCCGTGGAAGGAGATCAGCTCCTCGAAGGCGCAGCCTTCGTCGAGGCCGGGGTCATAGAAGCTCCCGACCGTGATGTCGGCCGCGTGCGCGAACCCGGAGGCCCGAAGCAGATGGCGGGACGCGGTCGGCGAGAAGAGCGCGAGCGGATCCTCACCCTCGATGCGGTCCTCCTCGAGGTAGCGGGCTCCGGCCGGCCCGAGCACGACGGGACCGTGCTGTGCCGAGTGGATGAGCAGCCAGCCGACGTGCTCGTGCTCGCGAAGCGCCGGAATCAGGGCCGGGTGGCTCTCCTCGATCTCCTCGAGCGTCAGGCGCCGTGACTCGGCCATCAGGTACACGAGCCCGAGATTCCCCGAGCCGAGCACGACCACGTCCCGACCCGAAAGATCGCCCTTTTTTGGCTTCTTGCCTTTGGTTCCGGTCGCCTCACCGACTGCATGGCCGACCATTGCCGACTGCTCGTCGCCGCCGGACAGATCCGTGACGGCGCCCTGCGCGAGGTTTCGCTCGACGAGCTCGTTCAGCCCGTAGCCGTTTCGCTGCCGGAAGGTGGCGCCCTGGGTCTGGCCGTGGTCGGAGAGGATCACGAGCTCGTAGGGCCGGGCGGCGTACGGCCGGGCGCGCTCGATGCGCCCGAACTGCTGATCCAGCTTGCGGAGCGCCTCGAGCGTGTCCGAGCGCTCGAGGCCCGAGTGGTGCGCAACCTCGTCGTAGCTCGAGAACGTGGCGTAGATCGCCGGGCGACCCCGCATCATGTCCGTCAGCACTCCGAAAACGATCAGATCCCGCACGAACACACACATTGCGGCGCGGAGCAGCGGGTAGATGCCGCCGCGATGGCCGCGCGGACGGACGTCGCGGCGCCGCGCCTGCGCCGCAGCCGCCAGCTCGAGAACGACCTCCCAGAGCGTCAGCACGAACACGCGCACGACGTTGAGACCGTTGGCGAGGAACGCGCGGTAGCCCGGATTCGCCTGTTTCTCCGCATCGAGCTTGCTGACCGTGAGGATCACGCTGTCCGCCTCGCCGGAGAAGAGGTTGCCGCGGCTCGCGCCGCCGTCCTTCAAGAGCCCGTCGCCCGAGGCGTGGCGGCGCTCCAGCTCGGCGCAGTCCGGCGCGGATGAGCACGCGATGAGGTCGTTCCGCTCCTTCTCGACCCAGCGAAAGGCCGGGATGTCGTCGTTCGAGCCGAGCAGGATCCCCGCCTGGGAGGCGCCGGTCTGCGATGAGAGGTCGGTTTCCCACTCAGAAACCTTGTGCGTACCGTTTGCAAGCCAGGAGGCCATCGTCGGCGCGTGCCCGTCGCGCATCGCCCGCCGGAGAACCGGCAGCGCGAGCCCGTCGATCTCGAGGAACACGATCCCGGGCCGGTCGTTGAGCTCACGTCCCGTCCGCCGCGCGATCCGCTGCATGACGCGCAACGAGTACTCGTCGTCGTCGTTCGTGCCGAGGAGGACGCCGAGGACGACCGCGGCCGCGGCCGCGACGATCGAGACGCCGAGCGCCGACCAGAAGGAATCGACGCGCAGGTCGGTCATCAGCCAGTCGGCCGCAAGCAGCATCAGCGCGTCGCCGACGAGCACGATCAAAAAGCCGAGCAGCAGCGTGAATGGCAGGCGCAAGGCCGCGAGCACGGGCGAGACCACTGCGTTCAGGACGCCGATGACAAGCGTCGCGCCGATCGCGCCCCACGGGTCGGAGAAGGACGTGCCCGGGATGATCCAGGCCGCGACGAGCAGGGAAATAGCGTTTACGAGCCAGGAAAGAAGCAGGTCGAGGAGCCGGATCCTCGGCCGCGTGGGGCTCCAGCTCATCGTCTCGCCGTAGGCGCTCATCAGCTCAGAGGTCATACCACCTTCTCGAGCGGTGGCGAAGCGCACACGTTTTTACGAAAGAGGCAACGAGCGGACTGAATTTCCGCTGCGTGCGGTCGATTTACCGGTTCCGAGGACACGTTCGTGCCCTCTACCGAAGCAAAAAGGAGAAATCGACGTGTCTAAGTTCTTTGGCAAGCGCAACACGGCCGCGATCGCCGCACTGGTCGTCGCTGCTGTTGCCGGTGTGGGCGCCTATGCGTTCACGGCGAGCAACACCGTCCCGGCCGAGTACGCCGGCGCAGGCGCGGCCACGGTCGGCCACTACACCGTCACGAACGTCGAGCTACACGTTCGCCGCCGACACGACGACGGTGACCGCCATGACGTTCGACCTCGACCAGCCGGCCGCACGACGTCAGGCCGTCGCCCTCGACGCCGCCACCGCGGCACCCCCGCGGCGGCCGACTACAAGGACTGCGGCGCAGCCGCCGGTACGAGCGCCCCGTACGTCGTGACCTGCACCGGCCTCACGTTCGCGGCAACGGCGCGGACGCAGAAGCTGTACATCGCAGCCGTCACGCTCCGGCTCGGTCACACTCAGCTAGGCACTACGCACTTTCGATCCCGGCCGGGGCCCGTCGTGCCCCGGCCGGGATCAACCAGACAAAACCACAGCCATGCGGATCCCTCTAACCGCTCAGCAACTCACCGCCCTTAGCCGAGTCCTCGCACTCGGCTTGTTGGCGTTCGTGTGGATCCAGCTCGCGCCGCACCAGCTGGGCGGCCGCTCCGACTACGTCGTCACGAGCGGCATCAGCATGGAGCCGCGCTTCCACACCGGCGACCTGGCGATCGTCCGCGAGCAGTCGAGCTACCACGTCGGCGAGATCGTCGCCTACCACAGCACGATGCTGCACACGACGATCCTGCACCGGATCGTCAAGATCCAGGACGGCCACTACTCCTTCAAGGGCGACAACAACGGCTACGTCGATCCCGAGCAGCCCGACGAAGGAGCAGCTGATCGGCGCGCTCTGGCTGCACCTCCCGGGCGCCGGCAGCCAGTTCCGCGAGGTCGGCTCGCCGCTCGTCGTCGGCCTGCTCGTCGCGCTCGCAGCGCTCCTCTTCGGGGGAAGCGCCTTCACACCGCGGCCGCCGAGAACGCCGGCGCCGGCGCGCCTCGACGTCGCCAGATCTGAAGCCGGCGTCGCTCAGCCCTGTGGCCTACGTCGGCGCGGCCCTCGTCCTCTTCACCGTCCTGACGGTCTTCGCCTTCGTCAAGCCCGCCGCCGGCCCGGTCGCGCACAACGTTCCCTACAAGCAGTCCGGGTGCGTTCAGCTACACCGGGCAAGGCGAAGTCGGGCCCGACGTACGCGTCCGGCCGCGTCGCGACCGGCGTCGCCGATCTTCACCCAGCTCGTCGACGGCCTCGACGTCGGCTTCCGCTACCGCTTCTCGAGCCACGCGCTGAACACGCCGTCAGCGGCACCGCCTCGCTGACCGCCACGCTCGCCTCGTCGAACGGCTGGAGCAGCACGCTTCGTCCTGCAGCCGAAGACGACCGTTCAGCGGCGACCGGGTCGCCCTGCACGGCCGGGTCGACCTGAAGCACCTCTCGGCGCTGATCGCGCAGGTTCAGACCGCGACGGGCGTCAACGCGAGCTACACGGTCACCGTCACGCCCCACATTCGCATCGCAGGGGCAACCGGCGGGCGTGCCGTTCCGCGAGCGTCCTTCTCACCGCACTACGGCTTGGGCTTCGGACAGTACGAGCTGAGCCCGATCATCCCGCCGAGCCCGCTCGCGCCGCAGTCGCCGGGGCGGCCAAGTCCTACGGTCGTGCAGTCGCTCAGCACCTCGGCCCTCGGCGTCGGCGTCAAGGTCTCGACGCTCCGCCTGATCGCCGCGATCGGCCTGACCGGCGTGATCGCGCTCCTCCTCGGCTACATCTTCGGGATCGGCGGCGGCCTCGAGCCGGCCAGCACCGTGCCCTACCGGATCCGGCGGCTCCTCATCTCGGTCGACAAGATCGACTGGGACCCGGAAGCGCCGATCGTCGACATGCCGAGCCTCGAGGAGCTCGCGACCGTCGCAGAGCGCTACGAGCGGGCCGTGCTGCACACGGTCAACCAGTCCGAGGAGATCTTCGGCGTCGCCGAAGACGGCGTCCTCTACCGCTTCAGCGTGCCGGTCGCCCCGAAGCTCGAGATCGTCCGCACGCTCGCGAAGATCAGTTAGTCGACGCAGCTCAGTTAGTCGACGACGCAGCGCAAGAACGCGTCGACCACGTCGGGGTCGAACGCCGCCCCGGACTCGCCGCCGATGTAGTCGCGCGCCTCTTCGACCGACATGCTGCGCCGGTAGGGGCGGTCGCTCGTCAGGGCGTCGTAGACGTCCGCGACGGCGACGATGCGGCCCTCGAGCGGGATCTCCTCGGCCCGGAGCCCATGCGGGTAGCCACCGCCGTCCCAGCGCTCGTGGTGCGTCCGGGCAACGGTCGCGGCCAGCTCGAGCAGGTCGTTGCCGGAGCCGGCGAGAAGCTCGTAGCCCGCTTCCGTGTGAAGCTCGATCTCGCGCCGCTCGTCGGTGGTGAGCGGGCCGACCTTGCCGAGCAGGTGTGCACCGACGCCGAGCTTGCCGACGTCGTGGAGCGGGCTCGCAAAGCGAATCAACTCGGCCCGCTCCTCGCCCAGCCCGAGCTCGCGGGCGATCGTGGCGGCATAGGACGACACACGGTCGATATGGGCACCCGTGGTGCCGTCGTGATAGTCGATCGCGCGTCCGAGCCGGTTGACCGTCTCGCGATAGGCGCGGCGCAGCTCCTCGGTGCGGAGCGCGACCGTCATCTCGAGATTCTCCTCGTAGGCACGGCGATCGAGCTCGAGGCGGCGCCGGTGCAAGGCATTTGCCAGATCGATGCGCAGCGAGTTCGTCCCGAACGGCTTCGTGACGTAGCCGTAGGCCCCGAGCTCGAGGGCTGCGTCCGCAGTCGCCGGCGAGTCGTGGCCGGTGACCATCACCGTCGCCACGTCCGGGCTCCGCAGGCTCAGCTCGGCGAGCAGGTCGAGCCCGGATTCCCCAGGGAGGCCGATGTCGCAGAGAACGATTGCGAACCGGTCGGTCTCGAGGAGCCTCCGGGCTTCGTCCGCGTTGGCCGCCACGTCACATTCGTGGCCGGCGGCCTGGACCAGCCGGGAGATCAGACGGCGAATCTGCTCATCGTCCTCTACGCAGAGGATGCGTTCGGACACGGCCGCCATTTCGGAACGTTCATCGGCGGTTCCGCCACAGGCTTGAGTGCTCAAGCTCGGCTCAAGGTCGCCTGCAAACGGCCGATTACCACCGACGTCGTCATGCCTCGCTTTAGGTTCACCCTGGAAGCGGTGCGCGAGCTTCGCGAACAGGCCGAGACCTCCGCGAAGGAGTCTCTCGCGCGCGAGCTCGCCCTCAGCGCCAACTGCAATCAGCAGTTGGAACAGGCACGCCTTCATGTCCTCGAGGCACGCGGCGGCCTGAGCCTCGCCCCGGACGGCTCGATCGCGGCCGGCGATCTGAAGGCCCGGCAGGACTACCTCGAGCGCCGTGAGCTCGAAAGCGCGCTCGCCGCACTCGACGCCCAGAACCAGCAGACCGCGTCGCGGCCGGCCGCAAGATCCTGGAGCTCGCCGCCACCGAACGCGAGGCGGTCGAGAACCTCAAGCGGAAGCGCTCCCGCGAGCACGATCTCGCGATCGAGCGCGCCGAGCTGCGCCTGCTCGACGATCTCGGTCTGCGCAGCTTCGGCCGCCCGAACCCGCCGGCGGCCGCATGAGCCTCCAGACCGTGATCGATCGGATCGACCAGCTGTACGCCCAGATTCAGCCGGCTGCTCCTCAGCAGTCCACGCAGTCGACGCGCCGCCGGCGGCAACACCGGCCACGACCTCGACGCAAGCCTCGAGCTTCGCCGATCAGCTTTCCGCCGCACTGACGCCCACGAGCACGACAGCGGCGACCACGCGTCGGCGACTCCCTCCGCGTACACCGATCAGATCGACGCGGCCGCGACCCAGTACGGCGTCGACCCGGCACTGATCAGCTCGGTGATCCAGCAGGAGTCCGGCTTCAACCCGAACGCCACGAGCTCCGCCGGTGCCGCCGGGCTGATGCAGCTGATGCCGGCGACCGCCCAGTCGCTCGGCGTCGCGAACCCGTACGACCCCTCGCAGGCGATCGACGGCGGCACCCGCTACCTGAAGAGCCTGCTCGACAAGTTCGGCGGCAACACGTCGCTCGCCCTGGCCGCCTACAACGCCGGCCCCGGCGCAGTCGAGCAGTACGGCGGCATCCCGCCCTACGCCGAGACCCAGAACTACGTCCAGCTCGATCATGGGAAGGATGCAGATCGGCGTGAGCAATCTGCCGCTCGCGCTGCCGGCTCGCCGGCCGACGCGCCCGCCACCGCGCGGCCCGCCCGCACCCGCCGAGGCGGCAGCGGTCGACGCCCAGACGGCTGCGTTCGCACCGCTCCTTGCCGAGCTGACCGCCGCCGCACAGCACGCGCCGGCCGCCGCCGCCGACGCCGCCGGCCGCGACCGCCCGACAACGCGCCGCTCGCCGAGCGCCGCGTCCCGGTCGAGCTGTCGCCGCTCCCGGCCGGCCCCCCGGCCGAGCGCCCGACCACTCCCGAGCTTCCCACCACCACTCCCCGCGCCTGCCCCGCAGGCGCCCGCGCAGGCACCGGTAGCCGCAGCTACGCCCGCGCCGCGGTGCCAGGCACCGATGTGCCTGGCACCCCCCACCTTCCCGCCGCCGCCGAGCCCGTCGCAGCGGAGCCCGCTCCGGCGGCCCCGCGCCAAGCACGGGACCGGTCACGACCGCCCCGCGCCCGACAAAGGCCCGCGGCTCGAAGGACGATCCCGCCACGGCCGATCCGGCAGCGCCCGCAGCCGGCCGCGCCGCACCGCGCCGCCGCGATCGAATCCCCAAGTTCAACCGATGTCTCCCGCGCCGCAGCAGGAGCAGTCGGCGCCCGCCACCCCCCGGTGTCGGGCACCGGCCCCTCGCAGTCGGTCCAAGCCATTTCGGTCGCGAGCACCGCCGCGGCCGAGCCGGTGTCGACGCCTCAGCCCCTCGAGGCGCCGACGCCGGCCCACGCCGCTCCGGCGAAGTCGAGTCGTCGTCACACGACGCGTCCGATCCGGCCGCCGCAGTCACCGCCGCCCAGGCGGCCCGCTACGCCCGACCCCGGCGGCCGAGACGGCGGCGACGGTCGCGCCGCAGCCGACGCCCGCCGGCCCAGCCTGCCGCACAGCCGGCGGCACCGCAGCCGCAGCAGCCCCGACCCACCTGGCCGAGGCACCCGAAGTTGCGGCCGCGGTGATCCGGGTCGCCGACGCAGAACCGCGCCAGCGAGGCGCGGATCGAGCTGAGCCCGCCGGAGCTCGGGCACATCGAGATTCATCTTCAGTACACGGCAGAACGGCGTCTCCGCGTCGCTCACCGCCGATCACCCCGACACGGTGCAGGCGCTCGGACAGGCCGCCACCGACCTTCGGCGCACGCTCGAGTCGCAGGGCATCACCGTGCAGTCGCTCGACATCTCGCACACCGGCGCCGGCCCCGACCAGAGCCCCGCCGCGATCCCAGGCGCAGCCCGGCACACCGTCCAGCCGGCTCACAGGAGAGCCGGACGACCAGGAATCCGAAGTCACGATCGAGGCGTCGAGCCTCCCGCTTGCGAGCGGGCGCGTCGACATCCTCGCCTAGCAAACGCAGGAGGCACGCATGGCCCAGAGCAGTCAGCCCGTTTCGACACACCTACACCCCGACCACGGGCGTCGTGAACAACGACGCCCGGCGCCCAGCTCGGCAAGGACGACTTCCTCAAGCTGCTGGTCGCCCAGATGCAGAACCAGGATCCGTCGAACCCGACGGACGACACGCAGATGGCGAGCCAGCTCGCCCAGTTCTCGGCGCTCGAGCAGATGACGAACGTCGCCAACTCGATGAACGCCCTGTCCTCGACGATGACGCTCGGCCAGAGCTTCACGCTGATCGGCCACGAGATCGCCTACACCGCCAAGGACGGCTCCATAGCCACCGGCGTAGTCGACGGCGTCTCCGTCTCAGGACGGCGCCGCGACGCTCGACGTCGCCGGCGTGAGCGTCGATCCGACCGCGGTGACCGCGGTCGGCGGCCTCGTCAGCACCGATCCCTCAGCCTCCCAGACGACCACCACGGCGTAACGCGCCGGAAGGAGAAATAGCCCAGCCATGATGAGAAGCCTGTTTGCCGCGATCTCCGGCCTCAAGGCCCACCAGGAGATGCTCGACGTGACCGCGAACGACATCGCGAACGTCAACACCGTCGGGTTCAAGAGCTCGCGGACGAGCTTCAAGGACGCGCTCTCGCAGCTCCAGTCCGGCGCGAGCGGCCCCGGCGCCTCGCTCGGCGGCACGAACGCCCAGCAGATCGGCCTCGGCGTCCAGGTCGGCGCCGTCCAGAACGTGATGACCTCCGGCGCCCTCCAGTCGACCGGGAACACCTACGACCTGGCGATCCAGGGCACCGGCTGGTTCCGCGTCGCGGGCATCCAGACGGCCGGCACCCCGCCGACCTTCGGGACGACCTACTACACCCGCGCCGGCAACTTCACGACCGACGCGAACGGGAACCTGGTCACGCAGGAGGGCAACTACGTCCTCGGCAACGACTGCACCGCCCAGGGCCCGCCCCCGACCTTCTCGGCGCGGCACCGACGACATCATCACGATCCCGGCCGGCGCGACCTCCGTGTCGATCGGCCAGGACGGCGTCGTCAGCTACGTCGACCCGACCACCGGCAACACGGTCGCCCTCTCGCAGATCACCCTCGCCTCGTTCCCGAACGAAGTCGGGCCTGCAGGCGGTCGCCGGCACCAAGTACACGGTCTCGCGCGAACTCGGGCACCCCGACCGTCGGCGTCCCGGGCGACACGAACGGCCTCGGCACGATCGCCCCGGGCGAGCTCGAGATGTCGAACGTCGACCTCGCGCAGGAGTTCACGAACATGATCGAGGCGCAGCGTGGCTTCCAGGCCAACGGCCGCGTCATCACCACCGCAGACCAGATGCTCCAGACCCTGGTGCAGCTCGGCCAGGGCTAATCCGTCTTCTGGGGGCGCCCTCGGGCGCCCCCAGTCCTCCCACTGAGGAGCACCGACCATGATCCCCCTGCACCGCCTGTCCGACCCAGACCATCCGTTCTACGTCAATCCCGACCTGATCCACGCCGTCGAGGCGACTCCCGGACACCGTCATCACGATGACGAACCAGTCGCGGATCGTCGTCGCCGAGCCCGTGGACGAGGTCGTGGAGCACATCCGCGCGTGGCGGGCCGGCATCTTCGCCCGGCACTGGGCGCCGATCCGACGCGCCGCAGCCGCTGGCAGAAGTACTGCCGATCGCGGCCGGGCTGAGCTGAAAATACGCGTTTTGAACTTAAAGCGCTGGCCTCCCGGCCGATTACCCCGGGTGCCAGCTGCGTGGCCAAGGAGGGCTGCGGCGTGATTCCAAGGATGGAGACATGAAGGCGATAACCGCTATCGGCATCGCAGGCGCGTTCGCGCTGCCTGTTGCTCTCCGTGCTCATGGAGGGCGGCAACCCGATGTCGTTCATCAACATCCCGGCGCTGCTGATCGTGATCGGCGGCACCCCCGGCGCGACGCTCGCGTCGACGAAGTTCTCGATGGTCGGCACGATGGTCAAGGCGTCAAGATCGCCTTCGCCGGGGCGATCGTTCGATCTGCGCGACGCGCTCGAGCGGATGGTCGGGCTCGCCGAGCGCGCCCGCCGCGACGGCCTGCTGGCGCTCGAGGACGACATCTCCGAGCTGCCGGACGCGTTCTCGCAGAAGGGCGTGCAGCTGATCGTCGACGGCGCCGACTCCGAGCTCGTCAAGTCGATCCTCGACGCCGAGACCGACGGGATGGTCGCCCGCCACGCGCCAGGTCGCGAAGATCTTCGCGACCGCCGGCGGCTTCGCGCCGACCCTGGGGATCCTCGGCACGGTCATGAGCCTCGTGCACGTGCTCGAGAACCTCGACTCGCCCGCCTCGCTCGGCCACTCGATCGCCGGCGCGTTCATCGCGACGCTCTACGGCGTCGGCAGCGCGAACCTGATCTTCCTGCCGATCTCGAACAAGCTCAAGGAGCTCTCCGGCGACGAGCTCCAGTACCGCGAGATGCTGATCGCGGCGATCCTCTCGATCCAGGCCGGCGACAACCCGCGCCTGCTCCGGGAGAAGCTCGAGACCTACCTCGATCCGACGACGCGGAACGCCGAGGCCGCCGCGCCCGCCGGCGCGGCAGCGGCCACCAGCGGCCGAGCCCGAGGTCGCCACGGTATGAGCAGGCGCGGGGGGCACGAGGAACACGACGGAGGGATGGAGCGCTGGCTCCTGACCTACGCCGACATGATCACGCTGCTCCTGGCGCTGTTCATCGTGCTCTGGTCCATCTCCTCGGTGAACATCTCGAAGTTCAACGAGCTGAAGCAGTCGCTGCACGACGCCCTGAACGGCAAGATCGTCACGGGCTCGCAGTCCATCCTGACCGGTGGCCCGAGCCCGCTGAACCCGCTCGGCACGCAGGTGCCGACGATCGAGCAGCAGAGCCTGAACATCAAGGCGTCGATCACCTCGGCGATCTCGCAGGCGCTCCAGAAGCAGGATCAGGACAACCTGGAGCACGTCCAGCAGCAGATCCAGGCAGTACGCGCAGTCGCACGGGCTCTCCGGGCAGATCCGGACGTCGATCGACGAGCGCGGCCTGGTCGTGCGGATCCTCACCGACGACCTGCTCTTCAACACCGGCGCGGCGACGCTGAAGCCGGCGTCCGCGCCGCTGCTCACCCACATCGCCCACCTGCTCACGATCGAGGGGATCTCGAACGACGTCCGCGTCGAGGGCAACACCGACAACGTGCCGATCTCGACCGCCCGGTTCCCCTCGAACTGGGACCTGTCGACCGCCCGCGCCACCGCGGTGCTCGACGGGCTGCTGCGAGCCGGCGTACAGCCGAAGCGGCTCTCGGTCACCGGCTACGGCGCAGAGCACCCGATCGCAACCAATTCCACCTACGGCGGACGCGCCCTCAACCGTCGCGTCGACATCGTCGTTCTTCGCCGATCCACGTCAGGAGCGTGACCCCACATGAAGAAGAAGCTCAAGTTCATCCTGCCGGTTCCGATTCTCCTCGTCGTGCTCGCCGGGGCCTACCTGACCGTTTTGGCCCCGAAAAAGGCCGCCGCATCGCCTCCGAAGGTGAACGGCACGCTGGTCGAGCTCCCGACGGACTTCGTCGTGAACCTGGCCGACGGCCACTACGGCAAGGTCTCGATGGCGCTCCTGCTCACGACGCCGCCGCCCGCCACCGCAACGGTGGCCGGCGTGACGACGCTCCCGCAGGACGCCGAGATCCGCGCGGTCATCACCGACGAGCTGACCGGGCTCCAGCCCGACGTGCTGATCGACCGCTCGGCCCGCCACACGGTGCTGACCAAGATCCTCGCGCAGCTGAAGAAGAGCACGGACGAGCCTGTCAAGCAGGTTCTGATCACAGATCTGGCAGTCCAATGAGCGAAGAAGCCCTCGCCACGTACGACGCGCTCGAGCCGGAGAACGAGCCGGCCGAGGACGAGTCGGGCGACCTCGACCTCGTTCTCGACGTCCCCGTCGAGGTCTCGGTCGAAGTCGGCCGGACGACGATGACGATCCGCGAGACCCTCGCGATCGCCCCGGGCTCGATCATCTCGCTCGACCGCATGGCCGGCGAGCCCGTCGACCTGCTCGTGAACGGCCGCCGCATCGCCCGCGGCGAGGTCGTCGCGGTCGACGAGGAGTTCGGCCTCCGGGTCACCGAAGTCGTCGGCAGCCCGAGCACAGCTCTTAGGTGTCAGGCACCGGCCGTCGAGGCCGGTGCCTGACACCTGATTGAGCTGCTAGACCGCGACCTGCTCGACGACGCCGTCGTAGCTATCGAGCTCGGCGCGGAGCTTGCGGCGGGCGGAGGCGAGGATCTGGGAGACACGCGACTCGGTGACTCCGAGCATCTGTCCGACCTCGGCGCCCTGCAGGTTCTGGATGTGGACGAGGGCGAGCACTTCGCGCTCGCGCTCGGAGAGCGTGGCGACCGCCGCCCGGAACTGCGCGGAGCGCTCGCCGGTCAGGACCGTCCGCATCGGATCGGCCTGCTCGGAGCCGGCGATCGTCTCGCCGAGCTCGGTCTGCTGGTCCTCGCCCCGGCCCGACGGGCTGGAGAGCGAGAGGACGTGGGCCCGATCGAGCTCGCTGAGGGTGTCGCGAAGGTCGCGAACCTCGATCTCGAGCTCTTCGGCCAGCTCGTCCTCGGTCGGCTGGCGGCCGTCGCGGGAGAGCCAGGAGTCGTTGACCCGCTCGATCGAACGCGCGAGGCCGCGCGAGGAGCGCGACACGCGGTCGAGGCGGCGGAGCTCGTCGACGATCGCCCCGGTGACCCGCATCCACGCGTACTGCTCGAACGTGGCCCCCTTCACGGGATCGAAGCGGTCGACCGCCTCGATCACGGCCACGAGGCCGCACGAGATCAGATCGTCGAGCTCGCAGTGGGTCGGCAGCTCGCGGACCTTCCGCGAGGCGAGATACCGCACCATCGGCGAGTAGGCGAGCACAAGCCGGTCGCGCGAGCGCTGATCGCCCTGCGTCTTCCAGGCGCGCCAGAGCGTTTCTGCCTCTTGAGGGGTGAGGCGGGCACTAGCGGGAGCAGTCATCTGGCTTGAAACCTCCGCAAAACATGGGGGGAAGGAACGACAGGCCATGCATCGGCAGGGCTAAACCTCGGTCCCATCCCGGTCACCGCGACGTTCCTGCTCACGCGACCGCGCGACCGCGTTCCCGGTAGCGCGAACGGCCCTTCACGGTTCGGGGGATGCGACGGCAAAAACTCAAGCCGCGCGCCGACGCGACGAATACCCGTCCGCTGTGCGCTGTCGTCGTCCTGCGGCACAGGTTGGGGTCACCACGCTCCTTGCGTCGGTGTGCCTGGCCGTGCTCGCCCCAACCGCTTCTGCGAAGGCCCCTGCCTTCCATGAGGACACGACGCCGCTTCCGTCCTCGCTGAGCGAGACGACGACGACGCTCGTCCGCCGCGCACTCGACGAGCACCGAGCGGCGAGCTCGCCCGCACGGTCGCGGGCCTCGCGATCGTCCTCGCCGTCCTCTTCGGCATCTACTGGCTCTTCAAGACCTACGCGAAGGGCAAGCAGACAAAGAGCGACGGCCGGCTCGAGATCGTGGCCACGACGGCGCTCGCCCCGAACCGCGCCGTCCACCTGATCCGCGTCGGCGACGGACTCGTGCTCGTCGGCAGCGCCGAAGGCGCGATCACGCGGCTCAAGGCGTATTCGGTCGACGAGAGCGCCGCCCTCGAGGCGCGCCTCGACGGCGACCCCGGCCAGCTCCGGCCGTTCGGCACCGAGGCCGCCGGCCCGAGCGGCTTCGTCGAGCAGCTGCGGCGCAGGACTGCCCGTTGAGCCTGATCGCCGCCACGACCGTCAGCACGACCGGCGTCTCGACGCCGATCCAGATCGTCGTCCTGCTGACGCTGATCACGGTGCTCCCCGGCGTGCTCTTCGCCGTCACCGGCTTCACGCGCATCCTGATCGTCCTCGGCTTCGTTCGGAACGCGCTCGGCACGCCGACCACGCCGCCGAACCAGATCCTCGTCGGCATCGCCTTCTTCCTCACGCTCTTCGTGATGGCGCCGACCCTGCGCACGATCAACAACATCGCCGTGAAGCCCTACATGGCGCACACGATCAACGAGCGCCAGGCCTTGATCCGAGGCGCGCAGCCGCTGCGAACGTTCATGTTCAAGCAGACGCGAACGACCGACCTCGCGCTCTTCATCAACCTTTCGCACAGCAAGCGCCCGCGCACGCGCGCCGACGTGCCGACTCACGTCCTCGTCCCCGCGTTCATCATCTCGGAGCTCAAGACGGCGTTCCAGATCGGCTTCCTGATCTACCTGCCGTTCCTGATCATCGACATGGTCGTCGCGTCGACCCTGACCTCGATGGGGATGATGATGCTGCCCCCGGCGCTGATCTCCCTGCCGTTCAAGATCCTGCTCTTCGTGCTGGTTGACGGTTGGCACCTCGTCGTGCAGTCGCTCGTCGGGTCGTTCAACACATGAACCAGGACACCGCCACCCAGCTCGCGATCCAGGCGATCACGGTCGCCCTGAAGATCGGCGGCCCGTTCCTGATCGCAGGACTGCTCGTCGGCCTGATCGTCTCGATCTTCCAGGCGGCGACCTCGATCCAGGAGGCGACGCTCTCGTTCATCCCGAAGATCATCGTGACCGGCGCCGTGATCGTGTTCGCCGGGCCGTGGATGCTCTCACAGCTGATCGACTACACGCAGTCGCTCTACCTGAGCATCCCCTCGATGGTCGGGCCCTAGAAGGAGATGCAGCTCCCGAGCATCGCAGCGACCCAGCTCGTCGGCTACGTGCTCGTCATGTGCCGGGTCGGCGGACTGTTCGTGCTCGGCCCGATCTTCTCGGGAAAGATGATCCCGACCCAGGCGAAGGTGATCATCGCCGGCGCCATCTCGTTCGCGCTCGAGCCGCTCGTCGTCGCAAATACGACGATTCCGACCGGCATCGACGTCGTCCCGCTCATCCTCAAGGAGCTCATCGTCGGCCTGGCCTTCGCGCTCGCCCTCGGGGTCGTCGCCGCCGGGATCCAGGCCGCCGCTTCGATCATGGACACGATGGTCGGCTTCTCGTTCGCGCAGCTCGTCGACCCGCTGACCCAGGGACAGACGGCGATCATCGGCCAGCTCTACAGCCTCTTCACGGTGATCGTGTTCCTGCTGATCGGCGGCGACCACCTGATGATCGAAGGGCTCGCCGCGAGCTACCGCCTGATCCCGGTCGGCCAGATCCCGAGCGCCGCCCAGCTCGGCGGGGCGGCGGCCCAGGACCTGACCCAGATGTTCGTGATCGCGATCGAGGTCGCCGCGCCCGTGATCATCGCGCTGGCGCTCGTCGATATCGCGCTCGCCCTCGTCGCCCGCTCGGTCCCCCAGATGAACGTGTTCATCGTGGGCATCCCCGCCAAGATCATGGTCGGGCTCGGAGCAATCGCCGCTTCGCTGCCGTTCCTGACCGGCCACCTCGAGGATCAGCTCCAGACCGCCGTCTACACCGCGCTCCAGAGCCTCCGCGTGCACTGATGGCGAGCTCTGACAAGACCGAAAAGGCCACACCGAAACGACTAGGCGAGGCGCGGTCGAGAGGCCAGATCGCCAAATCGCAGGATCTCAACTCGATGGTCGGCCTGATGGCCGGGTTCGCGGTGCTCGCGATCGACGGCCCGCACATCCTCTCGCAGCTCGAGGCGATCTTCCGCCGCGGCCTCGCCCAGTCGGGAAACACTCACCTCGCCACCTCCGAGGGGATCGCCTCCGTGACCCTCTGGGGGATGACCTCGTTCGCGAAGGTCCTCGCGCCGGTCGTGCTCGCCGTTTGCATCGCCGGCGTCCTCGCGAACGTGGCCCAGGTGCGCTTGCACCTGAGCCTCAAGCCGATGAAGCCGAACTTCTCGAAGCTCAACCCGGTCTCGGGCATGAAACGGCTGTTCGGCATGAACGGCCTCGTCGAGTTCGTGAAGGCAATGATCAAGCTCGTCATCGTCGGCGGAGTCGCGTTCCTCAGCGTCTGGCCGAAGTTGCACACGATGGGCGCTCTCGTCGGGCTTCCCCCCGCCGCCCTCCTCTCCGTGCTCGGCGGCCTCATCGTCTCGATCGTGATCCGGGTCGGCGGGATGCTGCTCGTGCTCGCCTTCGCCGACTACGCCTACCAGCGTCACAAGCTCGAAAAGCAGCTGCGGATGACGAAGCAGGAGGTCAAGCAGGAGAGCCGCCAGGCCGACCTCGCCCCGGAAGTCCGGAGCGCCCTGCGGAAGCGGCAGTACCAGCTCGCCCGCAAGCGGATGATGGCCGAGGTACCGACCGCCGACGTGATCGTCGTCAACCCGACCCATTACGCCGCGGCACTCCGCTACGACGGCTCGACGCCGGCACCGGAGCTCGTCGCGAAGGGCGTCGACCACGTGGCCGCCGCGATCCGCGCTCTCGCCAAGGAGCATGGCGTGCCGATCGTCTCGAACCCGCCGCTCGCGCGAACGATCTATGCCCAGGTCGAGATCGGCGCTCAGATCCCCGAAGACCTCTTCACGGCGGTCGCCGAAGTGCTCGCGTACGTCTATCGGATCGCCGGCCGGAAGCGCCGTCGTCTTGCACAGCGCTAAAGCCACCCGAAACGGGGTCGATTACCTAAAGGCCTTGTCGGAAGGTCGTCTCACTCTTCGGCACGCAGCCTCGACGGGTCGGGGCCGCTAGCCCATGGACGCTTTTATGAACCGCGTCCTCAAGCACAGCGATCTCGCTGGCGTTGTCGCCGTTGTGCTCGTCGTCCTGATGATGATCGTGCCGCTGCCGACGCCGGCGCTGTCGCTCTTCGTGACCCTGAACATCGCCGGCGCGCTCGCGATCATCGCGACGACGATGTACATCACGCGCGCGCTGGACTTCGCAGTGTTCCCGGCGCTGCTCCTCCTCACCACGCTCTTCCGGCTCGCGATCAACATCAGCGTCACGCGCCTCATCCTCACCGAGGGTGACGCAGGCAGCGTGATCCACGCATTCGGCTCGTTCGTCGTCGGCGGCAACCTCGTCGTCGGCCTCGTCGTCTTCCTGATCCTCGTGATCATCCAGTTCGTCGTGATCACGAGCGGCGCCGGTCGCGTGGCCGAGGTCGCCGCCCGCTTCACCCTCGACGCGATGCCGGGTAAGCAGATGGCGATCGACGCAGACCTGAACGCAGGCCAGATCACCGAGGCGCAGGCACGCACGCGCCGCCTCGACATCTCGCGCGAGGCGGATTTCTACGGCGCGATGGACGGCGCCTCGAAGTTCGTCAAGGGCGACGCCGTGGCCGGCGTGGTGATCGTCACCATCAACCTGATCGGCGGGATCGTCGTCGGCGTCCTCCAGCAGGGCCTCAGCTTCAGCGAGGCGATCCACACCTATTCGCTGCTGACGATCGGCGACGGCCTCGCCGCACAGATCCCGGCGCTCCTCATCTCGACCGCGACCGGCATCCTCGTGACCCGCTCGGCGTCGAGCTCCGACCTCGGGTCGGAGATCACCTCGCAGCTGCTCCGCCAGCCGCGGGTGCCGATGCTCGCCGGCGGCGTGATCCTGCTGATCGGCCTCATGCCCGGAATGCCGAAGCTCCCGTTCTTCATCGTCGGCGGCGTGCTCGTGTTCATCGGCCGCGCGATCAAGGGTCGGGAGGCGACGCTCGCCGAGCTCGAGACGAAGAAGGACGAGGCCGCTCCGGTGCAGCAGTCCTCCGGCGACGCCGCGATCGGTGCGCTCACCGTCGACCCACTCGAGCTCGCGATCGGCTTCGGCCTCGTGCCGCTCGTCGATGCGAGCTCCGGCGGAGCGCTTCTCGCGCGGGTCGGCGTCGTTCGCCGCCAGATCGCGGCAGAGCTCGGCATCGTCATCGCGCCCGTCCGGATCCACGACGAGGTCACGCTCGAGCCGCACGAATACGTTGTCCGCGTCCGCGGCAACGAAGTCGCGCGCGGCCGCGTCATCCCCGGCCACAAGCTGGCGATGAACGCCGGCGACGCATCGCCCGGTCTCGCCGGCATCCCGACGATCGAGCCCGCGTTCGGCCTACCGGCCGTGTGGATCGAGGACGGCGCCCGCGCCGAGGCAGAGGCGCTCGGCTACACGGTCGTCGACTCGGAGTCGATGATCGTCACGCACCTGACCGAGCTGATCCGCGCCTACTCCGCCGAGCTCCTCACCCGCCAGGAGACGAAGCAGCTGCTCGACACGCTGCGCGACCAGAACGCCGCGGCGGTCGAGGACGTCGTCCCCGACAAGCTCGGCCTCGGCGAGGTGCAGCGCGTCCTCCAGCAGCTCCTGCGCGAGCACGTGTCGATCCGCGACCTGGGAACGATCCTCGAGTCGATCGGCGACCGCGCCGCGACGACGCGCGACCCAGCCGCGCTCGTCGAATCTGCACGCCAGACACTTGCCCGCTCGATCACCGCCTCGTACCTCGACGAACACCGCACCCTGCACGCGATCCAGCTCGAGCCCGCAACGGAAAGCGAGATCGCCGACGCCCTTGTCCAGACTCCCGAAGGAGAGCGCCTCGCGATGGACCCCTCGCGCGCCGAAGACCTCGTCCAACAGCTGTCGCGCACCGTCGAGTCAGCAACCGCCACCGGCCACCGGCCCGTGTTGATCAGCTCGACGCGCATCCGGCGCCATCTGCGTGCGCTGATTCAGGGCGCGCTGCCGCAGCTTCCGGTGCTCGCCTACGGCGAGATCACCCCTGATATTCGTGTCGAAAGCGCCGGCATCGTCGCGCTCAACCGTGACCTCGAGGTGGTGGCCGCATGAGCGCCATGGCAGAACGCCGTTCCTACCGCGCCGAGACGCTCGAAGAGGCGCTCCAGCTCGTCAGCGACGAGCTCGGGCCGGACGCGATCGTCGTCACGCAGCGTGAGGGTGTCGTCGGCGGGATCGGCGGCTTCTTCGGGAAGCGCTGTGTCGAGCTCGAGGTCGAAGCGGCGCAACCCGCCGCAGACGCTCCGCCGACCGCCGATGAGACGTGGTTCGACGGCTGGGACGACACGGCAACCGATTGGCCGGCGCCCGTTCCGGCGCGCCCCGCGCGCTCGATCATCGACGCCTACGACTCGACCGAGGTCGCCTGGCCGGTCCTCCAGCCGACCCTCACGCCGACCCCGGTCCCGGCCCCGAGCCCCAGCCGGAGCCGGAGCTCGTGATCGAGCCGGAGCCTGAGCTCGCGACCGAGCCCGCAGAAGACCACGGCACGCTCGTGCAGACGATCTTCGAGCAGGCATCGCCCTTCGCAGACGAGCTGAATGCGGCGCTGACCGCCCAGCTCGCAACGCCGACGCCGTCGCCGGTCGTCGAGGAGCAGCGCCCGCTGATCGTCGAGCCGGAGCCGGTCGCCGTCGTCGAGCTCGTACCGGTCGTCGAAGAGGTTTCCGAGACCGAGACCGAGACCGAGCCGGACAGCCGTCGCTCGAGCTGGTTGTCGTCGAGCCCGAGCCCGAGACGCTTCCCGAGCCGCGTGTCAACCGTTTCGATCCGGGCAGCATCGAGCGTCGCCTCATCCGCTCCGGCCTGAGCGAGCGCATGGCGCGCGAGATCGTCGCCGAGGCCGCGAACGAGCTTCGCATCTTCGATCCGCTGACCCCGTTCGAGGACCATGTCCGCCAGGCGCTTGCCCGCCGGATCAAGGTCGCGCGCAGCGCACGCAAGAACAAGAGCCAGCGCCGGACGATCGCACTGGTCGGCCCGCCCGGCAGCGGCAAGACGCTCGCCGCTGCACGCATGCTGCACGCGCATCGCGCGTGCGGGAACCGCAACGTCGCCGGCCTCACCCTCGCCCCCGTCCGCGACGCACTCGCACTTGCCGACCAGACACGCAGCCTCGAGGTCGAGATCACTTCGGCGACCGAGGAACGTGGACTCGTCTCCGAGCTCGAGCGCCTCGAGCCGGTCGACCTCCTGGTCGTCGACACCCCCGGGATCGACCCCGACGACGAGGAGCGCCTCGGCGCGCTCGGCTATCTGCTCGAGCTCGTCGGCGTCGACGAGACGCATCTGCTCGTGCCGGCGTCGTACGGCCCGGACCGGGTGCGCACCCTCGTCGAGGCGTTCGCGCCCGCCCTGGGAGTGGACAGGATGATGATCACGCACCTCGACGGCCGCGGGAACGGCTCCGGCGTCGTCGCCGGCTCCGTCGCTGCCCGTCTTCCGATCTCGTTCACGGCGGTAGGCTCGAGTTGGGGCCTCCGCCCCGCTAGCCCCGACGACCTCGCAGGACTGGTGCTCTCATGAGTCAACTGCCGGAAATCAACACCCTGCTTGCGCTTCGCCTCGTCGGCGACGAGGACACGATCTTCAGCTCCCGCCTCGAAGGCATCGAACCGGGAGGCTCGCGATCGCGATGCCATCCGACGGTCGAATGGAGCACGAGCTTGGCTACGGCACGGACGTCGAGCTCGAGTGGCCGGCCGGCCGCGGGCTCGGCAGGGTCAACGGCGTCATCCGCGGGCGTGCCGACGTCGGCGTCCCCGCACTCGTCGTCGAGCTCCTCGGCGAGCCGAAGATCCAGCAGCGCCGGGAACACGCCCGCGCCGAGATCGTGCTCGAGATGGAGGTCTGGCCGCACGCGCTCTCCGACTCTGTCTCCGGCGTCACGCTCGATGTGAGCGGCGGCGGTATGCGGGCCGTGATCCCGACGCAGCTCGATCCCGACCAGCTCGTCCGCTTTGTCCTCGACATGCCCGACGGAACCACCGTCAACGGCCTCGCGCGCGTGATTGCGCAGCGCGACGACGACATCGCCGCCTTCGAGTTCCACGAGATCGTCCCCGGCGACCGCGAACGCCTGATCAAGACGGTGTTCGCCTCCTACCGCGGAGTCTGAGCCGATGAGCGACGTCGAGCTACCGCTGATCGCGCCGAAGGAGGATCCCCGGGCCTCGGCCGGGATCGCCCGGTCGAAATCGCTCGGAGGCCTCGCCGGCTTCGCGCTCGCCGCCTTCGCCTCGTATTCGCACGAACCGATGTTCACGGTCGCCGAGCGCGCGCTCGGTCGGCGGCATCGCCGGTTACCTCGTCGCCTGGGCCGTCGCCCTGACCGTCTGGCGGCGCATCATGCGCGCTGAGACGCGTCATGCAATCGACGTCCTGCGCGAGCAGAACGACGAGCGCGAGCGCCTCACCGCCGAGGCGAAGGCCGCGGCACAAGCCGCGAGCCGCTGACACGATCGTCCTGTGAACCCGATCAATCCGATCGAGCCTGCGTCGCCGTCCAACGGCATCCGCCGGGTCGAACGGCCGAGGCGTGACGACGGGCGCGAACAGCAGCCCGGCGGCCGCCAGGAGGAAGATCGCACGGATGAGGACGATCAGGAGAAAGATGGTCTTCCACATATCGATGTGAGGGCCTAAACTCCGAACATCACACGCCGATGACGTGTGTGCACCACAGAGGCCAGGGAGGCCGATGCGGTGCGAGTACAACCCAGCACGGGACCACTAAAGCCCTTCAAGGAGGAAGAGCATGTCCCTTCGCATTCAGACCAATATCGAGGCGTTCAACGCCCACAAGAATCTCGTTAACACCGAGAACCAGCTCTCCTCTTCGATGGAAAAGCTGTCCTCGGGTTTCCGGATCAATCGTGCAGCCGACGACGCGGCGGGCCTCGCAATCAGCGAGAAGCTCGAGTCGCAGATCGGTGGACTCGAGCAGGCCCAGTCGAACGCGCAGGATGCCGTTTCGCTGGTGCAGACCGGTGAAGGCGCACTGGCCGAGGTGCAGTCGATGCTGCAGCGCGTCCGTGACCTCGCCGTTCAGTTCAACAACGGCACGCTCGCGGCGTCCGACAAGGCGGCCATCACCGCCGAGGTCGCCCAGCTCTGCCAGGAAGTGTCCGACATCAGCAACCAGACCTCGTTCAACGGGATCGCCCTGCTGACCGGCGGCGCGACCATCACGTTCCAGGTCGGGGCCAACGACGGCGAGACCATGTCGGTCAAGGCCTCGAGCCTCTTCGGAGCTTCGGGCTCGACCGCCGAGGTCACCGCCAACGTGTTCTCGTTCAGCGGCACCGTGAGCCTCTCGGCGATCGACGCTGCGATCCAGAACGTCTCGAACGCTCGTGCCACCTTCGGCGCGATCCAGAACCGCATCGGTCACCGCCTCAACAACCTCTCGACCTACGAGGGCAACCTGCAGGCGTCTGACTCCGCAATCAAGGATGTGGACATGGCCAGCGAGATGGTCAACTTCACGAAGCTCCAGATCCTTCAGCAGGCTGGGACGGCGATGCTGTCTCAGGCGAACACTGCCAGCCAGGCAGTGCTGAGCCTCCTCCCCCACTAGCGGGGAAACCCTCCTGATTCGTCAGGAGACAACATAGAGGGACGACCAGCTCCGGGCCGCGCAAGCGGCCCGGAGTTGTTCTAGAACGGATTAGGCGAGTGAGCCCTCGAGCGCGGCCCGCCGGTGGTCGACGGAGAGATAGCCGACGAGCGCGGCGATCACGACCAGAAGCGCGAAGGCGACAGGCCCGTCACCGACACCGAGCCCGCCGGCGCTCTTCGACTTCCCGAACCAGTCTGCGAACGACGCACCGAGCGGACGCGTCATCACATACGCCCACCAGAACGCGAGGATCGGGTTCAAGCCGAAGAAGCGCCAGAGGATCCCGGGCAGCGCGAACATCGCGAGGAAGAAGAGACCGGCGGCGAAGAAGCCCAGGTTCACGGTGTAGGCGGCGAGGTCACCGGCCGCGGTGCCCATTGCAAAGGTCGCCAGCACCGCGGCCCAGTAGAAGAGCTCGCGCCGCTCGGTCGTGATGCTGTGGATCGAGAGCGTGTGCTCGGTCCGCCACCAGGTGCGGAAGACCAGGTAGAGCGCGGCGGCGAACAGGGTCGTCGAGACGATGTACGGGAACGTGGAACTCGACGTGCAGGACGTCGGCGGCCATCGTCCCGAACACGGCGACCATCAAGACCGCGAGCCAGTAGATCCACGGGACGTAGCTCTTCGCGCGGAGCTGGATCGCCATCGCGATCGCGAACGCCGCGAACCCGAGCAGCACCGCGAGGTACGGGTTGTAGGCGTGGACGAGATAGTCGGACGTCGCCTCGCCCATAGCGGTCGTCAGGACCTTGATGACCCAGAAGAGCGCAGTGATCTGCAGCGGCACCTTGCTGCCGCGCAGCCTCGAGACGGCCATCCCTTTCACGCTGCCCACCTCGACCTGACGAACGGCTGAACATTCGGCAGTAGGTTCGGGCGACGGCCGTGCGTGAGGGCGGTCTGTTTTACGAACGGCCGCGTGGTCGAAGCAGGCGCGCGAAGTTGATCGACCAGCCCCAGCCGTATGCCTTCGGCACGAAGACGCGCGGCTCGGCCGGGTTCCACATGCGCGTTTTCACGCGCGACGTGTCGGCTTCCGCCAGTCGTACGGAACACGAAGGAACTTGCCCGGCATGCCGCCAGGGTAGACGGCTGACAGGATTCGCCGCATGGGCAGAGTCGTCTGGATCAACGGGATGTTCGGCGCCGGCAAGACCAGCGCGGCGTGGCGGCTCGCAGACACCCTGCCTCACGCGTTCGTGCTCGACCCGGAGCCGATCGGTGCACTGCTTCGCGATCGACTCGTCCCACCCGCGCTCTACCCCGGCGACTACCAGGAGCTCTCGCTCTGGCGCTCATTCACGAAAGACGCCGTGCTCGACGCCGCAGTGCGATACGACGGTGTCGTGATCGTGCCGATGACGATCGCGAACGAGCGTTCTTCGCTGAGATCGTCGGCGCGATCTCCGCACGCGTCCGGCTCGACCACTTCACGCTGATGGCGTCGCGCGAGGAACTGCTCCGCCGTGACCAGGCTCGGCCCGATACCACCGGCGACTGGGCCGTCCAGACGATCGACCGCGTCCTACCCGAGCTCACCCGCCCGCTCTATGCCGAGCACGTCGAGACCGAGGGGCGGTCGCTCGACGAGGTGGCGGCGACGCTCCTCGAGCGCCTGGTCTGATCAGGGCACGCGAAGATCGTGATGCGCGTCCGCGGAGCGCCGCTGCCGCCACGAGAGATCGGCGGACCTGCACCGGACTGACGATCGAGAAGTGGCGACCGACCGGACACCACTGCACGCGCCACCACCCGAGGCGAAGCGACTTCAGCGACACGCCGGGGATCCAGAGCGTCGTGAAGAGATGACCCCGCCGGCAGCGGACGACGACGTTGCCGCCGAGGGGATAGCCGCGCCGCCGCGCGACGAGTGTCGCGATCACGTCGAGCGCAACGAAAAAGAACAGCAGGCGCTGCTTGCGCTTCATGGCCATCAGACTAGGCGCTCGCGTATCCCCGATGGGCACAAGTAACAGACTGTTACAAGCGCCGTCCAGCAGGAGCGCGCGAGGCACCGCGCTTGTAACAGTCTGTTACTTGCTTACCGCGCAGACCCGGTCACAAGCCGATCCCCGCGGACGCTCCGCTCAGGGTCTTGGAGCTACGCGCCGAGGCGGACGAAGCCGGTTGCTTCGCCGGGCATGCGGTGCACGCGGCTGACCGCGTTCTCGTAGTTGCCCTCGACGGTGTTCAGCGAGCCGTCCGAGTTCACCGACTCGACGATGCCGACGTGGTGGTCGCCGAAGAGGATCAGGTCACCCGACTGCGGCACGGAGCCGGCCGGCATGTAGCGGCCGGTCTGCTGCGCCCACGAGGTGATCTGCGCCACCGAGCCGAGGCCCTCGCCGTTCGCGCCGAGCGGCGTCCCTGCCTGCGCGGCCGCCCACGAGGCGAAGTACGCACACCACGGCTCCCCCGCCTGCGCGCCGGCGACCGCCGTGCGATACGTGGCGATCTGCGGGCCGTCGTTCGAGCCGGGCGGCTGCTCGCTCGCCCCGACCTGTGTCTCGGCCGCGGCGAGCACGTTCGAGCCACTCGCCGACGGAGTCGTGGAGTAGGTCATCGTGCCGTCGGTCGCGGCGGCGAGTGTCTGGGCAAAGCTGGTGGTCGGCGCGATCGTCGGGATCGTCTGCTGAACCTGTGGGACGGTCTGCGAGACGAGGGACTCGATCTGCGAGACGCGGGCGAGGATGTCGCTGTACGGGAGCATCCCCATCGTCAGGCTCCGATCGTCTCGGTGACGGCGGCCATCAGCTCGACGGCTGAGAACGGCTTGTGCAGGATGGTCGCGTCGTCGGGAAGGATCTCGTTGCCGCCCATCGACGCCTGCGGGGTAGCCGGAGATGAAGAGCACGCGCTGATTGCCGAGCCGTGCTGCGAGCTCGGGGCCGCTCATCCCCGGCATGACGACGTCGGTGACGAGCAGATCGATGTGCTGCGACGACTCGGAAAGCTCGATGGCGTCGGTCGCGTTCGCGGCGACGAGCACGTTGTAGCCCTGACGCGTCAGCATCTCGGCGACGAGGCGGCGGATCACCGGCTCGTCCTCGACGAGCAACACCGTGCCCGACCCGATTGCGGGAGTCTCCGGCGCGTCGAGGCGCCCAGGCACAGGCGCCACCTCGTCGGTGCGAGGCAGATAGACGCGAACCGTCGTGCCCTGCCCCAGCTCGCTCTCGACGGAGACCGAGCCACCGCTCTGCCGGACGATGCCGTAGACGGTCGACAGGCCGAGGCCGCTTCCGGCACCGACGGGCTTCGTCGTGAAGAACGGCTCGAACACGCGCTTCGCAGTCGCGTCGTCCATGCCGTCGCCCGTATCCGTGACCGCGAGCGTCACGTAGCGGCCCGGAGCAAGTTCGAGCGAATGAGCGGTCGCGCGATCGAGCTCGACGTTCGTCGTCTCGATCGTCAGGCGCCCGCCACCGACCATCGCGTCGCGCGCGTTGACGGCGAGGTTCACGATCACCTGTGTCACCTGGCTCGGGTCGGCCATCACGTTGCCGAGGCGAACCTCGAGGTGACTGACAACCTGGATGTGCTCGCCGATCAGGCGCAGCACGAGCTTCTTCGTCTCGTCGATGACCTCGTTGAGATCGAGCGCGCGTGAGCGAAAGACCTGACGGCGGCTGTAGGCGAGGATCTGGCCGGTGAGCGTCGCAGCACGCCGCGCCGCCTTCCGGATCTCGAGCAGGTCGTCGCGCAGCTCCGCATCGTCTTCCGCGCGCTGCAGCGCAAACTCGGTGTAGCCCTCGATCGCCGTAAGAATGTTGTTGAAGTCGTGCGCGATGCCACCCGCGAGCTGCCCGACCGCGTCCATCTTCTGCGACTGGTGCAATTGCTCTTCGAGGCGTTTGCGCTCGCTGATGTCGAGGAGATAGCCCTGCGCCCGCGGCGGGTCGCCGTCGAGCACCACGGAGCACTCCTCGACCCAGACGATGGAGCCGTCGGGCCGCACGACGCGGTACTCGACCGTGAGCGGAGTCAGGTCGTTGTCGGCACGTGCCATCTCGGCGAGGACGCGCTCCCGGTCGTCGGGATGGAGCAGTTCGCGCACGCGTGCCGGCTGCACTTCCTCGAGCGGGATGCCGTAGAGGTCGGCGGCGCGTGGCGACATGTAGATCATCTCGTTCCGCTCGCCGATCGTGACCTGGTAGACGAGCGCCGGCAGCGTGTCGACAAGCGCGCGATACCGCTCGTCGGCAACGCGAAGGGCGGTCTCGGCGCGAAGCTGGTCGCCGATCGCGCGATGCACGGATGCGGTGCCGACGACCTGCCCCGTCTCGTCGTGGATCGGGGCGAGATCGATGCTGACCGGAACCCGCGAGCCGTCCTTGTGGAGCCGCTCGGTCACCCAGCCCTGGACGAGCTCGCCTCGCATGAGCCGGCCGCGAACGACCATCAGCTCGCTGACGAACTCGGGCGGTGTGAGCACGAGCAGCGTCTCGCCGACGATCTCGTCCGCGGACCAGCCGTAGAGCGCTTCCGCGCCGGCGCCCCAGCTCGTGATGCGAGCGTCTGCGTCCGTGCCGACGATCGGCGTGTTCTCGGACGCCGCCAGCGCATCGAGCGTCTGGCGCATGGAAAAGGCCGACGCTCCGCGGCGCCCAGAGGGCGCCGCGGTGTGAAGCGACGGCTCGAGCATTAGCCCTTAGGCAGCAGCGACAGGATTGCCTGCGGCGAGCTATTCGCCTGCGACAACATTGCCGTGCCGGCCTGCTGCAGGATCTGCAGCTTGGTGAAGTTGACCATCTCGCTCGCCATGTCCACGTCCTTGATCGCGGACTCGGAGGACGAGAGGTTCTCCTCGTAGGTCGAGAGGTTGGTCAGGCGGTCCTGGATGCGGTTCTGCACCGCACCGAAGGTCGCCCGGGTGTTCGAGACGTTCTGGATCGCATCGTCGATCCCGGACAGGCCGACCGTGCCGCTGAACGAGAAGAGCGACGACGGGATCTGCGCGGTCAGGCTCGCGACGTTGACGGCGATCGTCTCGCCGTCGTTGGCGCCGACCTGGAAGGTGATCGTCGCACCGCCCGAGAGCAGCGGAATCCCGTTGAAGGACGTCTGCTGGGCGATGTTGGCGATTTCCTGGCTGAGCTGAGCGACCTCGGCGGTGATGGCCGCCTTGTCGGACGCCGCGAGCGTGCCGTTGTTGAACTCGACGGCGAGGTCACGGACGCGCTGCAGCATTGACTGCACCTCCGCCAGTGCGCCTTCACCGGTCTGGACCAGAGAGACCGCGTCCTGCGCGTTCTTCTGGGCCTGCTCGAGACCACCGATCTGCGACTGGAGCTTCTCGCTGATTGCGAGACCGGCCGCGTCGTCGGCTGCACGATTGATCCGGAAACCCGAGGACAGCTTCTCCATCGAGGAAGAGAGCTGGTTCTCGGTGTTCACCAGGTTGCGATGCGCGTCATACGCATCGATGTTGGTCTGAATACGAAGTGACATCCTTGTCTGTTCCTTTCTAGGAGCTTGAAGAAGAGGGCTCGCTGGAGGAGGGAAGGTCGTCTACGCCCGCTTCTGCCGCGGCACGGTTCTCGGCCTGAACTTCGAGCCAGATCTCGTGACGGAAAATCGGAACGCTCCCCGGCGCTTCGATGCCAATACGCACCGTGTGGCCGACGATGTCCAGCACCTCGACGACGATGTCGTCGCCGATGCAGACGCGCTCTCCGATTTTGCGAGTGATTACGAGCATGACCTTCCTGAATTCCTCCTAGCTAGCCGCAGTAGCGGAAACAACCACGCGTGCGGGGTCGTTCCGCACTTCGTTCAGCTCCACCTCAGAGAACAGAGGCTGCCGAACAGCGTAACCGCCTGCGGCGTTGATGATCTGGCGACCGACCCGACGCGACGCGTTCACGATCACGGGACCGGCCAGGTTGATGGTGAAATCCTCCAGCTGGGGGGCGGCTCGAACGACGCAGAAGATCTCTGCAGCGCCCGAATCCGAGAGCAACAGGCGCGCCGCGTCTTCGTCGGGCACCCGAACCTCGTAACCGGAGAAAAAGAGCCACGGCATGGTCACCGGGACTGCGACGTCGGGGTGCTCGGCCGAGTGAAGCCAGTAGAACGGCGTGTTCTCGGACTTCGCGACCAGCGCGTACGTCGTGCCCGGCAATCCGATGAGTCCGTCGGGGAACGTGATGACAGTCTCGTCACGGACCTCCAGACTCCCGAACCTTGTGCTTTCGATCTGCATTCTTCCTCCTTCCCTGCTTAGTGCAGGAAGTCCATGAGAGAGGGTTGGACAATGTTGGCGCCCGCTTTGAGCGCCGCCTGGTAGACGGTCTGCTCTTGCGTCAGGTTCACCATCACCTGCGAGACGTCGGCGTCCTCCGTGTCGGAGAGCAGTGACGTCGTCGACTCCTGGATCTGCTGAAGACGGGTAAGTGCCGTCGACAGCCGGTTGCTCATGGCGCCGACCTGCGCCTGAGCGTTGGTGACGTTGTCGTTCGCGGCGTCGAGTGCAGACAGGTCGGAGGTCTGCAACGCCGAGCTGTTGCCCGACTTGAGGTCGGACGAAATCGTGCGCAGCGTCTCGAGGAGGCTGCCGGTGGTACCGCCATCACCGATGACGTTCGAGCCGAGGATGTTGTACGGCACCTGAACGCTCTGACCGATCTCGGTCTGGAGCGAGGTGGTGTCGCCGTTGTAGCTATCCGCGCCGCCGGGGGTATACGGCGCAGTCGTCGTCATCGAGCCGGAGAAGATGTACCGCCCGGCGTACTGGGTGTTGCCGGCGGTCTTGATCGACTCGATGATCTGGTCGATCTCCTCTGCGATCGCCTGACGCCCGGTACCAGTGGAGGTATCCGTGGCGCCCTGAACCGTCAGGTCGCGTGCGCGCTGAACGAGCTGCTCGACGTTCGAGAGGGCGCTGTCGGTGGCGTTCTGCCAGCCGGTCGCACTGTTGATGTTGTTCTGGTACTGCTGGTTCGCCGCCAGATCGGCCCGGAACGCGAGGGCGCGCGCCGTGCCGAACGGATCGTCCGACGGCTGCAGGATCTGCTTGCCCGAGGACAGCTGCTCCTGCGACTTCGACATCTGGTTCGTGATGTTGTTGAGGTCGGAAAGCAGGCTCGTCGCCAGCATTCCCTGGGTAATGCGCTGGCTGCTCACAGGCCTACCGCTCCTGTCCGGTTGATGAGTTGGTCGATCATGTCGTCCATCGCAGTCATGGCGCGTGCCGCCGCCTGATAGCTGCGCTGGTACTGCAAGAGGTTGGTCATCTCCTCGTCGAGCGAGACGCCCGAGACGGATGCCTTCTGGTTCGTCAGCGACGCGACGAGCGAGGTCTGGTTGCTCAGGTTCTGCTGCGCGAGCTGCTCATCTGACCCGATCTGCGTGACGAACTGCGAGTAGGTCTGGTCGATCGTCGCGCCGCCGATCAGGCCGGACTGCTGCAGATCGGCGATCGCGCTCGCGTTGGTGGCGTCGCCGACCTGCCCGTTGGACGACGCGGCGATCAGCTGCGGCGTCGCGAGGATCGCGGGATCGACGGCGAGCGTCGCGGCCTCGTTGCCGGAGGTGACGTCGAAGAAGGCGCCGCCGGCGGTGCCGTTCATGTCGAAGCCGAGCGCGTGCTGCGTGTTCGTGGCGGAGGCGATCGTTGCCGCCGAGGGTGTTCAAGTTGGTCAGGTAGCCGGTCGTCGGATCGGTGATCTTGTCGATCACTGCCTGCATCCCGGCGAGTGAGCCAGAGGTCAGGCTCGTCAGTCCGGCGTAGGTGAGCGCGGGGCTCGCAACCGTGTTGCCGGTGACGAGCGCCGTACCGCCGAAGGTGATGTCGAGCGACCCCTGCTGGCCGGGCGTGCCGGCCGTCACCGAGACGGTGGTGTTCCCGAGCGCCGAGAGCTGGTCGATCAGCAGGTCGCGCTTGTCGAGCAGGTCGTTCGGGGTGTGCCCGGTCATCTCGGCGGCGGTGATCGACTGGTTGAGCTGTGCGATCTGCGCGCCCATCGAGTTCACCTGGTTCATCGTCAGCTGCTGCTGCTGCTGCGTCTGGCTGACGACAGTCGTGAGCTGGGTCGAGAGCGTGTTGAACCCGCTTGCGAGGCTCTGCGCGGACTGCGCGAGCGCCTGGCGCGTCGCGACGTCCTCCGGCGCATTCGTGACGTTCTGCCAGGCCGACCAGTATGCGGAGAGCAGCGATGAAAGCCCGTTGTCGGACGGCTCGTTGAGGACCGACTGGACCTGATTCAGTCCGCCCTGCTGCGCCTGCGCGTAGCCCTGGAGCATCGTCTGCGCGCGCAGCTGGGTGTCGATGAAGTTGTCGCGGACCCGCTGGTAGCTCTGCACGGTGACGCCCGTGCCGATCAAGCCCGTGGTGTTGGCGAAGCGGGGTCGTCGTGACGAGCGTCGCGGTCTGCCGCGAGTAGCCGGGCGTGTTCGCGTTCGCGATGTTGTGGCCCGTGGTGTCGATCTCCTGCTGGGAGGCAAGGAGACCGCGCAACGCGGTCTGAAGCCCCATGAAGGTCGACATCGACATCGGCTAGACCCTCGCGTCCACGCTGTTGACGGACTGCGGAGCGTGCGTCCAGCCGGTCGGCGAGTAGCCGGCCTCCGGAGTGCCCGAGAGAACGCGCATCAGGTGCGACAGGAACGTCAGCTCCTGACGGATCAGCACGCGGTTCGTCGTGTGCACGCGCGAGATCTCGGAGAGCAGGCCGCGGAGCTCGGCGGAGAGCCGCTGCGCTTCTTCGGCCTCGTCCGGCGGGACGAGCGTGGAGATCGAATCGACGTTGACCTCTTCCGGGCGAATGCCGAGACTCACGGCGGCCGAGCGGATCAGGTCGTCGCGCTCGCGCTCGAGGAGGTCGCGCGTCCGCATCTCGTTCTGGACGTCGCCGAGCCGCGCGAGCAGCGTCGCGACGTCCTGATGCTTGATCGCCTCGGCCTGTGCGAGCACGATGCCGAGCAGCTTGCGAGCCGACTCGACCTGACGCTCGAGATGTGCGACGAGCGGCGTCATGAGGTGCTCTCCGTGGTCGGCAGACCCTGCTGCTCGGCCAGTGAGTTGTAGATCGAGCTGGCGAGGCCGATGCCGCCGCCGTTCGTGATCCCCTGCGCGAGCGCGTCGGGAAGCATCTGGGTGTACATGCTCGTCGTGCTGTCGCTGCCGCTGCTCGACGCGTCGTCGGACGAGTCGCCCGACGAGTCGTCGGAGGAGTCGGAGCCGGTGAAGTCGATCTGCTGCGTGAGCTGCTGGACGAGCACCTGCTCGAACTGGAGCGCGGTCGAGTACAGCTGCTCCGCCTTCGTGCCGCCCTTCTGGACAGCAGCGGGCATCTGCGCGGTGTGATCGCCGGCGTCGATGTGGGATCGATGAAGCTCATTTGACGATCTGGTTCGCGACGTTGAGGAGCTCGTCCTGAGTCTTGATCGCCTGCGACGCGAGCTGGTAGCCGCGCTGCGCCTGGATCATCTGAACCATCGCCGATGCCCATATCGACGTTCGAGGTCTCGAGGCTGCCCTGTTCGATCGTCGAGGTCGGAACGGCGGCGGCGGCGCCGCTCGCGGCGGTTGCGACGAAGAGCCCGTCGCCCGCGGCGCGCAGGCCGGCTTCGTTCGGGACATCGACGACGGTGAGCTTGCCGAGCGTCCGCCCGTTCGCGGTCACCGTTCCGTTCGCAGTGACCTTCAGCGCCGACGGGTCAGTGCCCTTCGGAAGCGTGATCGGGGGGACGAGGCGGTCGCCGCTCGTGGTGACGACCGAGCCGTTCGCATCGGTCGAGAAGTCGCCGTTGCGCGTCAGGCCGACGGTGCCGTCCGCCTGGCGCACCTGGAAGTACCCCGGGCCGTCGATCGCAAGCGAGAGCGGGTTCCCGGTCTGCTGCAGCGAGCCTTCGGTCTCGGTGCGACCGAGGTCGATGGTCGCCGCGCCGGCGCCGACGGGCACGTTCTGCTCCGCCGTGTAGACGAGGTCGCGGAAGCCGATCCGCTGCGAGTGATAGCCGGTCGTGTTGACGTTGGCGATGTCGTTTGCGACGGCATCGATCTGCGTCTGCTGGGCCGCCATTCCCGCGGCTGCTGCGTAGATCCCTTCAGGCATCGCCTATCACGCTCCTCCGACGCCGCCGGACTGAATGCCCTTCTGCAGCGTCTCGTCCATCGAGTTGATGACCTTTTGCATGGACTCGTAGGCGCGCAGCGAGGTGATCATGTCGACCATCACCTTGGCCGGGTTCGTGCCCGCGGCCTCGAGCGCGCCCTGTTCCATCGTCGTGCCCTGGGGTGCAGCGCCGGGCGTCCCGCTGAAGAGCGTGTCGCCCTGCTTGACCGGATTCGTGAGCGAGACCATCGCGATCTTCCCGAGGGTCTGCCCGCCGGCCGTGACCGTGCCGTCGGCGCTGATCTTCAGATCGTCGGCGTGGCCCTTGGCCGAGATCGACTTGCCGTTCGTGTCGAGCACCCGGTTGCCGAAGCGCCGTGACGAGCGTGCCGTTCGCGTCGAGCGCGAACTGGCCGTCACGCGTGTACCGCGTGCCGGCCGGGGTCTGAACCGCGAAGAACCCCGGTCCCTGGAGCGCGACGTCGAGGGGCTCGCCCGTCTGGTTGAGGGGGCCCTGCGAGAGGTCCGGCTGCGTCTTCGAGATGTCGACGCCGAGGCCGAGCGAGCCGATCTGCTGGTTATTGGCCGTGTTCTTGAGCAGAAGCTCGCCGAAATTGGCCTGCGTCGACTCGTCCGGCTTGTAGCCGGGCGTTGAGGCGTTCGCGAGATCGTTCGAGAGCTGATCCTGGCGGACCTGCTCCGTCAACATCCCGGACGCAGCGATGTAGAAACCGCGATCCATGAGTCAGAAGACAAATTGAGAAGGGACGACAATCCGTTCTCAGGCGCTGTCATCGGCCGCAGTTCGCGTCGAATTGAGACATAGAGATCCCCCGTCAGGGCATCAATTCGAAGTCGCGGGCGCCGTATACCTCCCCATCATGGAGCTCTTCGAGACAATCGAGGCCGAACTGGCCGAGATGGAGGACGAGCCCGTCTACCTCTGGCGTCTCGAGCAGCTCGAGCAGGCCGGGTACGACGACGATCTCGCACACGAGATCGCCGGGCGGAACGACATCGACCTCCATCGCGCGATCGAGCTGTGCTCGCTCGGCTGCCCGCCGGCCACCGCTTTCAGGATCCTGAGCTAGCTCGCTAGCTGCGGCATTCCGCGCGCCCGGTGGGGCCGACGGCACTTCAAGGGGGGTATGCGGCCAGGTGCCGAACGTCCGGGCCCCCGCCCCACCGGCGCTGCGGAATCACTTTCGTCCTTAGTTCGTCCGGCTTGGAAGGTTTGCCCTGGGCAAGCCTTTCGGGCCGTGACGAACTAAGGACGCGAGTTTGCTGGGCTAGGCCGCAGCCGCGAACCGCGGCAGGCGGTCGAACGGCGCCGGCTGCGTCCGCCCGGTGTGGATCGCCTGCACGGCCTGGGCAAGACCCAGCTCGGCAGCCGCTTCGCGCGGCGTGACGAGCGCGAGGAGATCCGGGCAGCGTCCGTTCTCGAGCCCGACGGAGGCAAGCGCGTCGAGGAGCCTGGGCTCGAGCTCGACAGGGTCGCCGTCCGGCGCATAGACGACAAGCGTCGCATCGTCGTCGGGCCCGTACTCGGCCGCGTACGACTCGAAGAGCTCGGGGTTCTCGATGAGCTCGTCGGCGAACGCCAGGACAGTGTGCGAGCGGGCGCCGCGGAGCTGCACCGGCTTCGCCGGGAAGCGCTCTTCGAGCGTGGCCCGCGCGGCATCGACGTCGGCGGCTGCCTCGACGAGCTCGTGCAGGCGCGGCCGTGTCGGTGATGCGCAGCTTCGGATCGGGACGCGTCATCGCCTCGACGAGCGGGGCGAGGCGCGGCACGGCGAGCTCCTTGAGCGTCATGCCGAGTGCGTAGGCGTCGCAAAAGCCTTCCGGCGCACGGCCCGCGTCGCCGAGACCGGCGGGCGTGACGTGCGGCAGATCGGGCGCGACCGCCCAGCCGAAATCGATGAGTACAGGGGTCTCGCCGCGAACGAGGATGTTGTCGCTGCGGATGTCACGGTGGACGATCTCCGCCTCGCGGAGCTCGGCCAGCGTGTCGATCAGGCCGTGGACGACTGCGTCGGTCGCGTTCTCCGCGGTCAGACGCTCGCCGTCGATCGAACTCGAGCTCGAGCGCCGTCCAGCCGGGGCCGTTCGCGACACCGAGCGGGCGCGGGAAATGCGGGCCTTCGAGCCGCGACAGAAGCGCGTGCTCGCGGGCGGCGAGATCCCAGCTCGTCTGCTTGAGGATCCGGCCGTCGAGCAGGTGCACGCGGCTGTGGTAGGCGCGACCCTCGTGGATGTCGAGCAGCCGGCTCGAGATCGCCGTCTCCGCAGGCGCGATGAACGGCATCCGCGGCAGAACCGAGACGTCCTCCGGCTCGACCGGCTGAACGCCGTGCTCGGCGAGGAGTGCCAGGTGGCTGCTGAGATCGGCGGTGCCCTTCGGGTCGAACGGGATCTCGGCAGCTGCGGCGAGCGAGGTCAGCTTCGCGGCGTAGTCCGCGCTCATCACGCCCTTGTGCACGACGACGTGGTAGAGCAGCGAAAGGAAGTGCTCGCGCGCCGGGAGCACGTGGAACATCTTGTGCGGCACCCTCTTTGTCAAAAGCAGTGTGCGAGAAGAGCTCCGGCATGTAGCCGTCGTCGGTCGTCCGCACGTCGGTGAGCAAGAAGGTCTGCTCCCCGCGCGGCCCGAGCACCGGCACCTTGCGCTGAACGCGGTACGGCTCAGCCTGGGTGCGCTCGCAGCCCCAGAGCTCGTCGAGCTTGGCGACGTGCGCCGGGTGCACGAGCAGATCGAGATCCGAGTGAGGCCCGACCTCGACGCTGTCCGGGAGCTGCTCCCAGTTGCGCAGGACGACGTAGAGGATGTTGTTCTCGTTCAGCAGCTCGAAGAGCTCGCCGACCGGCTTGAACATCATCGTCCGAAGACGCGTGCGGGCGTCCGACATCGTCTTCGAGAAGCCGAGGAAGTCCGCGATCGACATCTCGAAGCGCATGTCGCGGTAGTGGAAGTGGACGAACGCGTCCTCCTCCCAGAACTCGGCGTCCTGGCCGTGGGTCTCGCGCAGCTCCTTGTAGAGGTTCGCGCAGAGCTCGACGCCGACGGTCGTCGGGTGGACGACCTCGTTGAGATCCATCAGGTACTTGGCCAGCTCGAGATGGAAGTGCTCGCGCGGCGAGCCGTTGCGCGCGCCACGACGGCGATCGCCTCCTCGAAGGTGCGCACGAACTCGATCCAGTTGTCCGCGGTCAGCTCGAGGCGCAGGTTGCGCCAATGAAAATGGAAGCGCTCGCAGCACTCGAGCACGAAGCGACGATCGAAGATGGTGTGCTCGGGGACGGTGCCTTCGGCGAGCGGAGCGATGACCTTGCCCATGCGGGGGCGAGCCTCCAGGAATCGGGGACGGACGAAGAGGTAATCGACCGCGAGCTACGCGGCTTGAGCGAGCGCCCGCCGGCGGGCCAGCGAGCCAAGTGCTGGCAGCTCGCTCCTGCGTGAAGCGCGGCAGTGCTGCGAGCGGCCCGCTCGGGCGCAAATCGGTGTAGATCGCGTCGATCGCCGAGGCGAGCCGGCGGTCCTTCGGGCTCGACGGGACGACGAGCAGATCGGCGCAGGTATCGGTGTCGACGCCGGCCGAGGTCAGCGCGGCCTCGACGTCGTCGGCTCCAGCCTCGTCCTTCACGAGCACGGCGAGCGTCGCGTCGTCGTCCGGAGTGATCGTGCGGCAGTACGCGGCGAGCATCTCGGGATAGGCGCAGACCTCCTCGCCGAACGCGGCGATCGACGAGCGAGCGCGCGCCCGGAAGGCGCGTCTCGGTCGGGACGCCGCCGAGCGAGACCGGCCAGCCGGGCAGATCCTGCACCAGTCCGGGCCAGGCGCCGCTCCAGCGGGCGTGCATCGTCTGCCAGCCCTGGCGCACGAGGGCGTCGCGCCGGTCGAGATCGACCGTCGAGGCAGATTCGAGGTGCTCGACGGCGCTCGAGCCGCAGTAGCGGACGCGCCGGCCCTCGTTCCAGACGCGCAGGCAGAGGTCGACGTCTTCGACGTACATGACGTAGTCCTCGTCGAAGCCGCCGATCATGCGGAAGAACTGCTTGGGCATCAGGATGCAGGCGCCCGTGACCGCGACGCAGTCGCGATCGGCGAGCACGGCGGGATCGTTGCCGTCGGCAAAGCGCATGACGTGGACGGGCACTCCGGGCTCCTGGAAGCCGATTCCGGCGTGCTGGATGCGTCCGTCGGGATAGAGCAGACGGCTGCCGACCGCGCCGACGGCTGGATCGGCGTCGAGGCAGGCGACCATCGCGTCCAGCCAACCCGGCTGGGGGAGCGTGTCGTTGTTCAGGAAGAGCACGAGCTCCCGGGTCGCCTCGGCGGCGCCCTGGTTGCACGCCGGCCCGAAGAAGCGGTTCTCCTCGTTGAGGATGGCCACGACGCGCGAGTCGTTCACGAGGAGCGCCTGCGTGGCGTCGGTCGAGCCGTTGTCGACGACGATCACCTCGGCGTCCGGCGCCGTCTCACGAAGATTCATGAGACATTGCAGGGTCAACTCGACCTTGTTGAAGGTCGGGATGACGATCGAAACGCGCGAGGACGACGACATCGCCCCGGAGTGATCGGACGCGCAGCGGCCCGCTTGAGCCGAGCGCCTCAAGCGGAAGGCGCAGAGGCCGATCAACCGACTGTCGTGTCTCTGCGCTTGCGTGGACCCCTCCCGCTTGTCTGGTTCGGCTCGCTTCGTGAGCCGTCCGGCTACGCCGACGAGGCACGGACCTTCTTGCTCGCGCTCGACGACGCCGGCTTCGAGCCCGTCGCCCGCGAATTCGTCTGGACGAAGGCCGACGCCGGTGTCTCCGGACGCCAGCTCGCCGCGGTGGAGCGGGCGCTCGCCCGGCCCACGCCGGCCGGCGACCACGTCTGGGTCCAGCACGTCGTCCCGCACGAGACCCACGCGAACCAGCCTGCCGGACGGACGGTTGTCAGAACGATGTTCGAGACCGACGGCCTCCCTTCGGGCTTCAAGACACGGCTGCTTGCCGCCGACCAGATCTGGGTCCCGAGCGCCTTCAACCTCGAGACGTTCGTCGCCGGCGGCATTCCGGAGCACCGCCTGCGCGTGCTGCCCGAGACGATCGACTTCGGCCTCTTCAACGCCCGGCGTCGAGCCGTGGCCGATCGACGGCACGCGCGGCTTCACGTTCCTGACGAACTTCGATTTCACCGACCGGAAGGGCTGCGACGTCCTGCTCGACGCCTGGGCCCGCGCCTTCGACCCGGATGACGACGTCTCCCTGATTCTCAAATGCCTGTCGCTCCACGGCTCGGGCGAGGCGGAGATCCACCGAGCGTGTCGCCGAGCTCCTCGAAGGTCGCCGCACGGCTCCTGTGGTCGTGCTCACCGACGTGCTGCCGGTCGCCGAGCTGCCGCGCCTCTATGCCGCCGCGGACGCGTACGTGATGGCGAGCCGCGGCGAGGGCTGGGGTCGCCCGTACATGGAGGCGATGGCGATGAACCTGCCGACGATCGGCACACGGTTCAGCGGCAACCTCGCGTTCATGCACGACGAGAACTCGTTCCTCGTCGACGGCGCGCTCGTTCCGGTCGCCGAGGCAGCGCAGCGGCATACACCGCTCTACCGCGGCCACCGCTGGTTCGAGCCGGACGTCGACTCGCTCGTCGCCGCGCTCCGCACGGTCGCGGGTGGCGCCACCAAGGGCGAGACACGCACCGAGTTGGTCGAGCGGTTCGGCCCCGGCGTGATCGCAGAGCACATCGCCGCACTTACCGAGGATCTCCTCGACCAGTCGAGCGCCGGGCCCGACCTGCGTCTGGCGCGGCGACTTCGGCTCCGGCCACTCGCTCGCCGTCGTGAACGACGGGCATGTGGCCGCGCTCGAGCACGCCGGTGGCCAGATCGTCCTTCGCGAGCCGCGCTCCGCGCCCGCTCCGGAGACCATCCCGGGTGTCGCCGGCCATTGGCCGCCGTCCTTCGAGGCGCCGAGCGAGGGCCCGTTCGTCCTGTACCAGCCGTGGGAATACGGCTGCGTGCCGCAGCGCTGGGTCGATTCGATCCGCGACGTCGTCGACGAGGTGTGGGTCCCGTCGCATGCCGTGCGCGACGGATTCGTCGACGTCGGGCGTCGCGCCCGATCTCGTCCATGTCGTGCCGAACGGCGTCGATCTCGACCGCTTCTCCCCCGACGGGCCGGCCCGGCGGCTTCCGACCGAGCGTTCGACGGTCTTTCTGTTCGTCGGCGGCACGATCCCGCGCAAGGGCGTCGACGTGCTGCTGCGCGCCTATCGGAGCGCCTTCACCGCGGCAGACGACGTCTGCCTCGTGGTCAAGGCATTCGGCGGCACGAGCGTCTATCGCAACCAGACCTCGGACGACCTCTTCGCCGGCTTCGACGCCCCTGATGCACCGGAGCTCGTCGTGCTCGACGAGGACGTGCCGTTCGACGAACTGCCGGCGCTTGTACCGCGCGGCCGACGTGCTCGTGCAGCCCTACCGCGCCGAGGGCTTCTGCCTGCCGGCGCTCGAAGGGCTCGCCTGCGGGCTGCCGCTGATCGTGACCGCCGGCGGCCCGACCGACGACTTCGTCTCCGACGCCTGCGCCTGGCGGATCCCGGCGACTCGCACGCCCGTGCCGGCCGACACCTTCGCCCACGAAGGCCTGACGCTCGCCGGCGACGGCTACGCGCTCGAGCCAGACGCAAAGGCCCTTGCCGTCGCGCTCCGCGACGCGGCCGACCCGGACGCACGGGCCGCACGCGCCGCAACCGCCCGCGAGCACGCCGAGCGCTTCGGCTGGCAGCACGCCGCCGAGATCGCCCGCGAACGCCTCGCAGCACTCGATGGCCGCACGCCGATTCGGACGGTCGCCGCCGCGGCCGTGCCCGGCCGGCGCGGCTTCGTCTTCCTCGTCCAGGCCGACTGGAGCCGCCCCGATACGTGGCGGCGCCGCCTCCACGCCTACCTCGACGCCTTCACCGACGCGACGACGTGACCCTCGTCTTCCCCGACTCCGACGGCTGCGCCGCGTCGCTCCTCGAGCCGGAGCTCGAGCGCCGCGGCTGCGACCCGGCCACGTCGCCCGATATCGCCCTCACCCGCCCGTCCGAGCTCGCCGCGGTTTCGCTCGAGCTCGGTGCGGACGCCGTCATCCACGCGGCCGGCGCACCCCCCACTCGCGCCCGGCTCGTCGTCGACCCTGATCCCGCTGCGCTCCGCGCGGCAGTCCCATTGCTCCAGGAGGCAGCCTGATGGCACTTCGTACCGTCACCATCGAGCCCGAGTCACGGCAGCTCGCACCGACCCCGGCCGAGTGCCGCCGCCGTCTCGAACGGGTCGTCGGCGACGCGCAGTCGGCGATCGCCGGCGGGCGCCTCGACGAGCTCAAGCCGCTGTTCGCCGAGATCTCCGACTGGGAGCCCAACCGCTCCTACGAAGGGCTCCGGACGCTGACCGAGGTCGCGTTCGCAAGCTCGGCGAACCTCGCCGAGCCGCGTTGGGTCGCGCTCTACTTCGTCTTCGCCGAGCGGCTGCTCGAGTACCTGACCGAGACGCCGTCCGAGCCCGTGCTCCTCAACTACCTCGGCGTTCTGCTCTACGAGCTCGGCGAGATCGGGATTGCGGAGTTCGTCTTCCGCGCCGTCATGCGCCTCGATCCGGAGCTCGACCACGTCGCCGACAACCTCGAGGAGGCGAAGCGCCGCAAGTCCGGCTTCCGCTCGCCGCTCGACAAGCGCTCGGTCGCGCGCGCCCGCGTCCTCGGCGCCCGCGCCCGCCGCATCGCGACGTCTGCCGGCCCCGAGAACGGGCTGACGCTTTCGCTGACGATGATCGTCAAGGACGAAGAAGAGATGCTCCCCGGCTGCCTCGAGGCGGTCGCCCCGTTCGTCGACGAGATGATCGTCGTCGACACCGGCTCGACCGACCGCACCGTCGAGATCGCCGAGTCGTTCGGCGCGAAGGTCGTGAGCTTCCCCTGGAACGGCTCGTTCGCAGATGCCCGCAACGTCTCGCTCGAGCACGCGACGGGCGACTGGGTCATGTACCTCGACGCGGACGAGCATCTCGTCCCCGAGGACGGCCCGACCCTCCGGACGCTGCTCGGCCGCACCTGGCGCGAGGCGTTCTACCTCGCCGAGACGAACTACACCGGCGGCGAAGAGGCCGGCTCGTCGGTCGCCCATCTCGCGATGCGCATCTTCCGCAACCGCCCCGAGTACCGCTTCGAGGGCCGCATCCACGAGCAGAAGACCGGCAACATGCCGACCTGGCTCGGAGAGCGCTTCGAGACGACGGCGATCCGGATCCGCCACTACGGCTATCTGAAGAGCCGCATCAACGCCCGCGAGAAGTCGCGCCGGAACATCGAGCTGCTGCTGCAGGAGGCGAAGGACGCGCCGAGCGCGTTCGTCGACTTCAACCTCGGCTCCGAGTACATCGCTCTCGGCGAGTGGGACCGCGCTGTCTCGCACCTCGGCAGCGCCTGGACGGCGCTCCGCCAGGAGTCGAACTGGCACGCACGCGGCTATGCGCCGATGCTTGCCGCCCGCTACCCGCACGCCCAGCGCGAGGCGGGCGATGCGCGCGGCGCCCGCGCCGACGATCGAGGACGGCCTCGCCGTCTATCCGGACCACACCGAGCTCGTCCTGCAGGCCGCGATGTGCGCCCGCGACGAGCGCGAGTACGACGCTGCGGCGGCGCTCGCCGAGCGCTGCCTCGAGCTCGGCGACCCGCCGACCCGCTACAGCGCGACCGTCGGCTCCGGCACCTACCTCGCCCGCTGCCTGCTCGCCGAGATCCGCATCAAGCAGGGCCGCAAGGACGACGCCGAGGAGCAGTACCTCCTGTCGCTCGAGGAGCATCCCGGACTACATCGCGCCGGTCCTGCCGCTGACGACGCTCCGGCTCGTTCGCGGCGCCGAGCCCGACGCGACGTCAGTCGCGCTCGCGAGCCGAGCGGCCGAGCGCAGCCCTCCTGCTCGCGACCGCGCTCTACGAGAACGGCCGCACCGCCGAAGCCGAGGCCGAGTTCCGCCGCATCCTCGGGCTGCGCCCGAGCCTCGGCGTCGCCCGCGTCGGCCTCGTCGAGACGCTGCTCGCGCAGAAGCGCTACGACGACGCGGCCGCGCGAGGCCTCGCTCGAGCCGGCCGACTCGCCGGTCTCCTCGCAGGCGGCGCGATCGCAGCTCTTCGCACACGCCGCCGCCGGAGACGCCCCGGCGCTCGCCGACGCTCTGGTCGACGCCGAGCTGAAGGGTGTCGCCTCGTACGAGCTGACGCTCTACCGCGCCTGGCACGCGGCGCTCTCGGGCACCGAGGCGCCGCTCTACCTGCCGCAGGAGACCGGGCTCGTCGCGCTCGTCGCGCTCGAGGCGCTGCTCCGCGTCAAGGAGTTCGCCGCGTTCGAGCGGCTCCACGGCATCCTCGAGCGCACGGCGCTCGACCCGCGCGAGCGCCGCGAGGGGCTCGCCCAGATGTACCTGCGCCGCGGCTTCCTCGACTCGGCCGCCGAGGAATGGCTGACCGTCGCCCGCGAGCGCCCCGACGCGCGCGCCTTCGTCGGGCTGGCCCAGATCGCCCTCGCGAAGGGGCTCCCGACCGACGCCAAGACGCTTCGCCGGCGAGGCGCTCGCCCTCGAACCGGGGAACCAGGCGGCCGTTCGCCTCCAGCAGGCTGCGTGAGTCGCCCTAAACCCTTGAGAAACGCCGCCGATCACACAATGGATAGGTCTCCGTCAACCACGGACAGAGAGAGGGTCGCTTTCATGGTGATTCCGCCCGTCGAGGGCAATCAGCGCAGCACTCCGGCCGGGAGCGTCCCCCAGGCCGCTCCGCGAAGCTCTTCGCCGTGGGCACACCCGGCCTCCGACCAGCTTCCCGACATGCCGCCGGCCGAGGTGCTCGACGCCCTCGACACCGCCGCGCGTGTGCTCAACGAGCTCGATCGGAAGCAGATCTCGATTCGCCTCGAGCAGGAGCCTGGGTCGAAGACGGTTCGCGCGCACGTCACGAGCGCCGACGGGTCCGAGCACGAGCTCGACTCGGGCACGCTCCTGAACGTCCTCGCGGGCGACACGACTGCGCTCGAAGGGACGAGCTAGGTAGTGGCCGGCTCGATCAGCACGTCGACCGAGCAACAACCCGCTCATCCCGCAGTTCAACATCGGCGGTCTCGCCTCAGGCCTCGATACGAACTCGATCATCTCGGCGATCATGGCGGTCGCTCAGCAGCCGCAGCAGGCGATCATCAACCAGCAGACGCTGGAGAAGACGCGCCAGACCGACCTGCAGACGATCCGGACGCAGGTGACGTCGCTGCAGCTCGCGATCTCGCAGCTGATGACCCCGTCCACCTGGACGGCGCAGCAGCAGATCTCGCTCGAGCGATCCGACACACGTCACCGCGACGGGCACGAACGTCCCGCCCGGCGGCTTCGAGCTCAGCGTGACGCGTCTCGCGCGCGCCGCGCAGATGACGCAGACTTCGAGCCTCACGACCGCCGGCGCCGACGACCAGCTCCAGATTCAGATCGGCGGCGGCACGACCTACAACGTCGAACGTCACGAACGGCGACTCGCTCGCGACGATCGCGAGCAAGATCAACAACCAGACCGGCACCGTCGCTCTTCGCCTCGGTGGTGAGCGGCAAGCTCGTGCTCTCGAGCCAGGTGACCGGCGCGGCGAACACGATCTCGGTCAACGAGCACCGGCACGCTCGCCGGCGACCTCGGCTTGAGCCAGACGGTCACCCCGAAGGACGCGCAGTACACCGTCGACGGCGGCGCGGTGCAGTCGAGCGCCAGCAATGTGCTGACGAACGTCGCTTCAGGGCTCTCGCTGACGCTGCTCGGCACCACCTCCACGCCGGTCTCCGTCGTCGTGAACACGCCGGGCCCGAACGTCCCGGCGGTCGAGACGGCGATCCAGGACTTCGTCACGACCTACAACCAGACGGTCGACATGATCACCGCGAAGCTGAACGAGCAGAAGGTGCTGAGCCCGCAGACCGACGCCGACCGTGCAGCCGGCGACCTGCAGGGCGACCCGTCACTGACGTCGCTCCTCTCGAGCCTCCGCCAGGCGGTCGGCAACATCTTCACGAACGCACCCGCCGGGGATGAACGCGATGTCCACGATCGGCCTCTCCACCGGAGCCGCGGTCGGCGGCGGCACGATCACCCAGCAGTCGCTCCAGGGCGACCTGACGCTCGACACGAACGCGCTCGAAACGGCGCTCAACACGAACTACAGCGCCGTCAAGCAGCTGTTCTCGAACGTCACGAACAACTACGGCTCCGAAGGCATGGTTCAGCGCCTGAACGGCGTCATGAGCGGCTATATCGGGACCGGCGGGATCCTCAACTCGGCGATCGCGAGCGAGGACAGCCTGATCAACCAGCTCGGCGACCAGAAGGCGATGTGGGACGTGCGTCTGAACGACAAGCAGGCCGCCTTGCGCCAGCAGTACACCGCCATGGAAACGGCGATGTCGCAGGCGCAGTCGCAGGGCCAGTGGCTCACCGGCCAGATCGCTTCCCTGACCAAGTCGTCCTCTTCGTCGTCATGAACCAGTACGCAACCGCCCGCCGCGCCTACCTCGAGTCGGCCGTGATGAACGCCAGTCCGCAGGAGCTCATCGTCATGCTCTACGACGGCGCCATCCGCTATCTGCGCCAGGGCTGCCGGCGCGTTTCGCGACGGCCGCCGCGACGTCTCGCGCGAGCGCATCCGCCAGGCCCAGGCCGTCATCGACGAGCTGAACCGCTCGCTCGACATGCGCCACGGCGAGATCCCGTCCCGCCTCCGCTCGATCTACGCCTTCGGCACGCGCCACCTGATCGAGTCGACCGCCGCCGGCGATCCCGACGGCTTCGACAGGGTCGCGACGCTTCTCGCCGAGCTCCGTGAGTCGTGGGCGACGATCGCCGAGCGCGAGCAGATCGTCGCGCAGTCCGCATGATCGAGAGCTACGAGCAGCTGCGCGAGCTGACCCGCCTCCAGGCGGAGCTGATCCGCGACGGACGCATCGTCGAGGCGTTGGCCGTCGGCGAGCAGTGGGACCTCGTCGCCGCCTCGCTTCCCGAGCAGCCGCCCGTCGAGGCGCTGCCGCTCCTCGAGGAGGCGACTGGCCGTCACCGCCGCGAACGCCGATGCGATCGCCGGCTACGCCGCGGCAGGGCTCGTGCGCGAGTCCCAGCACGTCCAGCGCGGTCGCCAGGCGATCGCGTCGTACGCGCAGGCCTGATTCGACTCAACTCGGTTCACGCGCGACCGATTAACGGGTTGCCTCAAGGACGAGGTGACGGACGAAACCACGGACGGAAGCTCTTCGGAAACGGAGGAACACGACCCGTGGGACTGTTCGACACAACTCAGATCGCGCTTTCGGAAGCGCTCGCCGGTGCATCGCAGCGGCAGCAGCTCCTCGCGAACAACCTTGCGAATGCCGACACGCCCGGGCTTCAAGCGCTCGGATGTGAACTTCCAGGCGACGCTCGAGAACGCGCTCGTCACAGGGCGACAACGGCTCGCAGCTCCAGTCGCTCCAGTTCCAGCCGCAGACGGATACCTCGAGCACGATGACCGCCGACGGCAACAACGTCGACATGGACACCGAGATGTCGAACCTGAGCCAGAACGCGCTCACCTACCAGTCCCTCATCTCCGTCGCGAACGCGCGTCTGAAGATGCTCGCGACCGCGATTGGAACCGGCTAATGAGCGGCGGACTCTTCGGCTCGATGGGGATCTCGGCGTCGGGCATGACGGCCGACCGGCTGCGCATGGACGTCGTCTCCGAGAACCTCGCGAACGCCAACACCACCGAAGGCGCGAACGGCGGGCCGTATCAGCGCAAGGAAGTCCTGCTCCAGGAGATCGGCGGCGGCAACACCCCGACCTTCGCCGACGCGCTCACGGGCGCCCAGCAGCAGGACACGGGCGGCGTGCAGGTGAGCGGGGTCGTCAACGACCCGAGCCCCGGCCGCCGCGTCTACGACCCGGGCAATCCCGATGCCGACAAGACCGGCTACGTGACGATGCCGAACGTCAACCCGGTGACCGAGATGGTCGACCTGATCTCCTCGAGCCGCGGCTATGAAGCGAACGTCCAGGCGATGGATGCCTCGAAGACCATGTTCACCCACGCCCTCGACATCCTCCGCTAATGCCTGTCATCGGACCGATCAAGCCAGTTGCTCCGAGCCTGCCGACGCAGGGCGCCGGAGGCGCCACGCCTGCGGGCGGCGGCCAGGGCTTCGGAAACATGCTCGGCAACGCCGTCGACAAGCTCGAAAACTCGCAGCAGGCGGCGAGCACGGCCTCGACGCAGCTCGCGACCGGCCAGGCGACCGACATCTCGCAGGTGACGATGCAGGTCGAGAACGCAAGCCTCGCGCTCCAGCTCGCCGTCCAGGTCCGCAACAAGGCCGTCGACGCGTACAACGACCTCTTCCGGATGCAGGTCTAGGCCAGCGTGCCCGTCGCTTTCACCCGCATCAAGGATCTCTGGAAGAACCTCGAGCCGCGCGGCCAGCTGACGATCGTCGGCAGCGCGTTGCTCGTCTTCGTCACCTTCTATCTCCTCTACAGCTTCTCGTCGAAGACGAGCTACGAGATGCTCGTCAGCGGTGTCGATCCGGCCCAGACCGGTCAGATGACGACCGCCCTGTCGAGCGCCGGCGTGACCTACAAGATCTCGAACGGCGGCACCGAGATCGACGTGCCGTCGAGCACGCTCTCCCAGGCGCGCATCGCGCTCGCCTCGAAGGGCCTGACGAACGGCGGCCAGGTCGGCTTCGAGATCTTCGACAAGATGAGCATGGGCACGACCGACTTCCAGCAGAAGATCGACTACCAGCGCGCACTGGAGGGCGAGATCGACCGCGCCATCCAGCAGATCAACGGGATCACGAGCGCGGACGTGCAGCTCGTCCTCCCGGACGACACGCTGTTCGTCGACCAGGGCTCCAAGGCGAGCGCCTCCGTCCTCCTGACGACGGGAACGCAGCTCGACTCGACCACCGTCTCCGGCATCGCGCACCTCGTCGCGTCGGCCGTCAAGGGCCTGAACACCTCGGACGTCACGATCACCGACCAGACGGGCACGCTCCTCTGGCCGGACCCGAACGCGACGACCGGCGTCAACGCAGGCACGAAGCTCGCCGCCGACCAGATCTACTCGAACTCGCTCGCAAGCCAGATCAACGCGATGCTCACCTCGACCCTCGGCGCCGGCAAGGCTCAGGCGCGCGTCCAGGCCGACCTGAACGTCAACCAGCAGACGATCAACTCGACGACGTACGCGGATAAGGGCACGCCGCTCAGCACCCAGACCTCGGACGAGAAGCTCAAGTCGAGCGGTGGCTCGGCAATCCTGCCGGCCGGCACGTCGTCGAACACGACGACGACGCCGACCTACGCCGCGGGCACGTCGGGCAACTCGACCTCGAACTACCAGAACAAGTCGGGTACGACGAACTTCGGGGTCGACAAGACCGTCTCGAAGACGACGGTCGCGCCCGGGCACGGTCAACCGCCTCAACGTTGCTCTCCTCGTCGATTCGAGCGTTCCGGCGGCCACGGTCACGAGCCTCAAGCAGTCGGTCGCGAGCATGGCCGGCATCGACCCGAAGCGCGGCGACACGCTTGCCGTCTCGCAGATCGCCTTCGCCGGCCAGAACACGACCAACACCGCGAGCAGCTCGCCGATCGCGATGCTCGGCAACCCGGTCTCGCTCGCGAAGTGGGTCGGGCCTCGGCCTCGCGCTCGCACTCTTCCTCTTCTTCGTCCGCCGCGGCCTGAAGCGCCGCGAGAGCGAAGGGATCGCGCCGGAGCCGACGTGGCTCCGCGAGATCCAGCGCTCGGTGCCCGTCGCCGAGCTGACTGCCGCACCGCTCCCCGAGCGGCCGGAGCTCGACCCCGCCCAGGCACGACGTGAGGCGCTCAAGGCCGAGGCGGAGCAGATCGCCGAGAAGCAGCCCGAGCAGATCGCGATCCAGGTGGCGGAGTGGCTGAAGGAATAGTCATCAAGGCGCCGACGCCGGCGCAGACTCCCGTCATCTCGACGCCGAAGAAGAAGCCGATGCTGATGATCAACGGCCGGCGCAAGGCGGCGATGCTCTGCGTCGCGCTCGGCCCGGCCGCGGCGGCGCAGATCTTCAAGCATCTGTCGCAGGACATGATCGAGAAGCTGACGGTCGAGATGGCCCGCACCCCCGCGGTCGACTCGGCTGCGTCGGAAGCGGTGCTCGAAGAGGTCGTCGAGACCGCCTACGCCCGCGGCTACATCGCCGAGGGCGGTATCAGCTATGCGCGCGACGTGCTCGAGCGCGCCGTCGGCAGCGCCCGCGCCCAGGAGATCCTCGCGCGCCTCGCGACAGTCATCGAGCAGACGCCGTTCGAGTACCTCCGCGGCACGCCGCCCGACCAGATTTACGCGTTCCTCCGCGGCGAGCATCCGCAGATGGTCGCGCTCGTGATCGCGAACCTCCCCACCACTGACCTCGCCGCCAAGGTGATGCAGCTGATCCCGCCGGTCGAGCAGGCCGACGTCGCGACGCGCATCGCCCTGATGGGCCAGACGGCGCCGGACGTGATCAAGGAAGTCGCGCGCGTGATGAAGCAGAAGCTCGAGACGGTGCTGCAGACCGAGTACGCCGCCGCCGGCGGTGCGCCCGCACTCGCCCAGATCCTCAACTCGGCCGACCGCGGCACCGAGCGCAACATCCTCGAGTACCTCGCCGAGGTCGATCCCGAGCTCGCCGAGGAAGTCCGTTCGCTGCTCTTCGTCTTCGAGGACATCCTCAAGCTCGACGACCGCTCGGTGCAGCTCGTCCTCAAAGAGGTCGACACGAAGGACATCGCTCTCGCCCTGCGCGGCGCAAGCGACGAGGTCAAGGAGCGCCTGCTCGCGAACATGTCGCAGCGCGGCTCCGAGATGCTCAAGGAGGAGATGGAGTACATGCCTCCGCAGCGCCGGAAGGTCGTCGAAGAGGCTCAGTCCAAGGTCGTCGCTGTCGTCCGCCGGCTCGAGGAGTCGGGCGCGATCTTCGTCGCCCGCGACGGCACGGCCGCCGAAGAGCAGGTGGTCTAGATCGAAGCGTTCGCCTTTCCGATCCTCGAGGGGCCGCCTGTGGCGAGCACCTCGGCGGAGGACGAGCGCATCGTGGCAGAGCAGGCCCGGATCGCCGCCCAGGCGGCAGCCGAAGCTGCGGCCGCGGCAGCCCGCGAAGAGGGCTATGCCGCCGGCTTCGCCGAAGCCCATGCCCAGCTCGAGCCCGCGCGCACCGCGCTGCTCGAGGCGACGGCAACGCTCGAGCGCACCGTGGCCGACGTCGTCCCGGCCGCGGAGCGCCGAGCGATCGAGCTCGCACTGACCCTGGCTGAGAAGATCCTCACGCAGGCCGTCGAGGCCGACCCGGAGCTCGTCTCCTCGGTCGTCTCGGGTGCGCTGCGCCGCGCGATCCACCACGGGCCGCTCGTCCTCGAGGTGAATCCGGCCGACGTCGAGCTCGTCCGCGCGTCGCTCGAGGAGATCGAGCGGACACTTGGCGGTCTGCCCCGCCTGGACCTGGTCGGCGAACGCCGCGTCTCCCGCGGCGGCTGCGTCGTCAGGACGGCCGACGGCGAGATCGACGCCCGCATCGAGACGCAGCTCAGCCGCGCCGCCAACGTGCTCGCGTGAGCGCGCTCCTCGAAGACGCGTTTCGCGCCGTCCACGACGCCGATCTCTGCGGCGCGTACGGACGCGTGTCGAACCTGATCGGCCTCGTGATCGAGGCAACCGGGCTCCGCGCGGAGATCGGTGAGCTCTGCACGATCGAGCCCGGTCGCCAGCGGCCCGCGGTGCCGGCCGAGGTGGTCGGCTTCCGCGAGGGGCGCACGCTGCTCATGCCGCTCGGCGAGCTGACCGGGATCGGCCCGGGCAACTCGGTCATCCCGACCGAGCGCCCGTTCCGCGTGCCCGTCGGAAACGCCTTGCTCGGCCGCGTCCTCGACGGCCTCGGCGAGCCGATCGACGGCCTCGGCCCGCTCGAGGTCGACGAGCGCCGCTCGACCGCCGCTGCCGGCCCCCGACCCGCTCCGCCGCGCCCGGATCGACCAGCGCCTCTCGCTCGGCGTCCGCGCGCTCGACTCCCTGATCCCCTGCGGCCGCGGCCAGCGGCTCGGCATCTTCGCCGGCTCCGGCGTCGGCAAGTCGTCGCTCCTCGGCATGGTCGCCCGCTCGACACGTCGCAGACGTGAACGTGATCTGTCTCGTCGGCGAGCGCGGTCGCGAGGTGCGCGAGTTCATCGAGAGCGATCTCGGCGACGCGCTCGAGCGCTCTGTCGTCGTCGTCGCGACCTCCGAGGAGCCCGCGCTCGTCCGGATCAAGGCCGCGCTACGCCGCGACGACGATCGCCGAGGCGTTCCGCGACGCCGGCCGGCACGTCGTGCTGATGATGGACTCGGTGACGCGCTTCGCCACGGCGCAGCGCGAGGTCGGCCTCGCGATCGGCGAGCCGCCGACGACGCGTGGCTACACGCCGTCGGTCTTCGCCCAGCTTCCCCGCCTCCTCGAGCGCGCCGGCACGAACGAGCGCGGCTCGATCACCGGCCTCTACACCGTCCTCGTCGAGGGCGACGACATGAACGAGCCGGTCGCCGACGCCGCCCGCTCGATCCTCGACGGCCACTGCGTCCTCACCCGTTCGCTCGCCCACCGCGGCCACTACCCGGCGATCGACATCCTCGAGTCGGTCTCACGCCTCGCGAACGAGATCACGAACGACGAGGTTCGCGCAGCCGCGACGGCGCTCCGCGAGACGGTCGCCGTCCACCGCGCCAAGGAAGACCTGATCTCGATCGGCGCGTATGCGGCCGGATCCGACCCGATGATCGACTACGCGATCGCGAAGCTGCCGGCGATCGACGCGTTTCTCCGCCAGGGGATCCACGAGGGCAGCGACGACCTCGGCGCCGACGAGCTCCTCCTGGAGCTCATGGCCGACCGGCCGAAGCTCTAGCTCAGAACCTAGGCGTAGACGTCGATCGTGGGGCGCTGCTCGGTCTACGAGCGGCTTCGCGATCCGTACGGCCCCGGCCCGTTCGAGGGTGCGATAGGCCCGTACGACCGACCCGAGCTCGGTCACCGAGCCAGGCCCCGTCGTCGCGTCCGGATGGAGCCGACGGAGCGCCGAGCGGTAGGCCTGCCGGATCTCGGTCGCCGAAGCGCTCGGCGGAACGCCGAGCTGGCGGAAGAGAGCCGGGTCGACGCCGCTCACCCTCTCAGCTTAGTCACTCAGATTGAAAGTCAACCCGCCGATTACGGGTGAGCCACTTTTCGAACGAACAGCACCCACGGAGGGGTACATGTCAACTGCAAGTGCAGAGCTCGCGCAGCAGCTCGTCGTCTTCTCGCTTGGCGAGGAGGAGTATGCGCTCCCGATTACGCAAGTCCAGGAGATCATCCGCTACACCGAGCCGCGCGCCGTTGCGTCGGAGGCTCCGTGGATCAAGGGCGTGATCAGCCTTCGCGGGAAGATCGTCCCGGTCTGCGAGCTCGCAGCTCGGCTCGGGGTTTCCGCCGAGATCGCCTCGCACGCCAAGATCGTCATCGTCGAGACGGGCGGCGGAACCGCCGGCGTGATCGTCGACGACGTTCAGGAAGTGCTGACCGTCGACGCAGCGCAGCTCGACAATGTCCCGGCCGCCGGTACCGAGTTCATCGACGCAATCGCGAAGATCGACGACCGGCTGGTCATCATGCTCAACCCGGAGGGAATCTTCTCCGGCGTCGAGTTCGCCGCGGCCGCGTAGAGCACAGACGATGCCGCCGATCCCGCCCCTCAGAGTCGTCGTCGCCGACGACTCCGCCTTCATGCGCCGGCTGCTGTCGGACGCGCTCGGCAAGAGCGGGTTCCGCGTGGTCGCGACCGCCGAGGACGGCGACCAGGCACTACGCGCCAGCAAGACGCTGAAGCCGGACGTCCTCACCCTCGACCTCGCGATGCCGGGGCTCGACGGGCTCGGCGTCCTGCGCGCGCTGCGGGAGAACGGCAGTTCCATCCCGGTCGTCGTCGTGTCGGCGTTCTCGCCGGCACACGGCGCCCGTGCGGTCGACGCGCTGTCCGAAGGCGCCGTCGACCTCGTGGCCAAGCCGGCGGCCGGCGAGTCGCTGCAAGGCTTTCCTCGCGGAGCTCGCGGAGAAGGTCCAGCTCGCCGCCGCTTCACGCCCGGGCGCGCCGACAGGCGCCCCCGTTCTGCCGGCCCGGGTTGCCCCCGCGGCGACCCGGCGCCCGGGCCACCCGCGCACCGTCCTGATCGCGTGCTCGACCGGCGGCCCCCGCGCCCTGGCCGAGCTGCTGCCGCAACTGCCGCCGTCGCTCGGCGCCGGGACGGTCGTCGTCCAGCACATGCCTCCGGGCTTCACCGGCTCGCTGGCCGCGCGGCTCGACCGCGCCTCCAATTTGAACGTCCGGGAGGCTGCGTCGGGCGACGCGCTCGACCCGAAGTCCGTGCTGATCGCTCCGGGCGGCCAGCACCTCCGGCTGAAGCCGGACGGGACGACGTGGCTCAGCGACGAGCCCGCGATCGGCGGCCTACGCCCGCGCGCCGACCTGACGATCGTCGACGCAGCGAAGGCGTTCGGCAAGAACCTCGTCCTCGTCGTGCTCACCGGCATGGGGAAGGACGGGCTCGACGGAGCGCGCGAGGTGCGCCGAAACGGCGGCACCGTGCTCGCCGAGGCCGAATCCACGTGCACCGTCTACGGCATGCCGCGCGCGATTGTCGAAGCCGGCCTCGCCGACGGGGTTCACGAGCTCCAGAAGCTCGCTCCGGCGATCATTGCGGAGGCCTGCTGATGAGCGTTGCAGCCGTTCGTCCGATCGGCGACGACTACGTCGATTTCTGCGAGGGCGTCCACCGCCTGATCGGCATCGACCTGCTCCAGTACAAGCGCGGTCAGATGGAGCGCCGGCTTCGCTCGTTCGTCGAGCGCCGCGGGATCGTCCGGCTCACCGAATACCTCCCGGTCCTGCGCGAGGACAGCGGCGAGCTCGAGCGCTTCCTCGACCGCGTGACGATCAACGTCTCGCAGCTCTGGCGCAACCCGGAGCAGTGGGAGACGCTCGGTCGCTCGGTCGTGCCGGAGCTCGCACAGCGCGGACGGATCCGCATCTGGAGCGCGGGCTGCTCCTACGGGGCGGAGGCGTACACGATCGCCGCGGTGTGTCTCGAGAACGCGTCGGGCGTCCGCGTCGAAGTGGTCGGTACCGACGTCGATGCACGGATGGTCGACCGCGCCCGCGCCGGCGTGTTCTCGGTGGACGACGCGCGCACCGTTCCCGCCGCGTCGCTCGACCGCTGGTTCGAGCGCGTGCCCGACGGCTGGCAGGCGAAGCCGGAGCTCTTGAGGGCGGTGTCGTTCGAGCGCGGCGACTTGCTGACGATGCGCTTCCCGGCCGCCGCCTACGACCTCGTCCTCTGCCGGAACGTCGTCATCTATTTCACCGAGGACGTTCGCGACGCGCTGCACGCGCGCCTCGCAACCTCCCTCCGCACCGGCGGTTACTTCGTCGTCGGGTCCACCGAGCGCGTCGCAGCCGTCTCCGAGATCGGCCTCGCGCTCGCCCACCCCTTCACCTATCGGAAGGTCTGATGGATCTCAACGAGTACCTCCCCATGTTCCTCGCGGAGAGCCGCGAGCATCTGCAAGAGCTGAACCTCGCAGTCGTTCGCATCGAAGAGACTCCGAACGACGTCGAGACGCTCGACGAGATCTTCCGGATCGCGCACTCGCTCAAGGGCATGAGCGCGACGATGGGCTTCGAGCGCATCGCGCGGCTCACGCATGCGATGGAGGACGTCTTCGAGTTGCTGCGCCAGCGGCGCGGCGGCATCGGTCGCGACGCGATCGACGTTCTGCTCGAGTGCCTCGACCGGCTTGGCGTCGCGTTCGAGAGCATCGAAGCGAACGGCGGCGAAGAGCTCGACGAAGAGCCCGCTGGTCGGGCGCCTGAACACGCTCGTGCGCGACCGTCCGAAGGACGACGCGGAGACGCTGTTCGAGCCCGAGGTCGACGCTGTGATCGCCACCGAGCACTCGCGGACGGTGCACCACGTCGTCGTGAAGCTCACCGCGGAGGCTCTGATGCCGTCGGTGCGCGCCTACATGGCGCTGACCGCGCTCGCCGACCACGGCGAGGTGCTCACGTCGAAGCCGACCGACCGCGAGCTCGAGAGCTTCAGCGGCGACACGATCGAGATCTGGCTCGCGAGCGACCACGAGAAGGAGACGATCGAAGCAGCCGCGACCTCGGTGCCGGACGTCGCCTCCGCCTCCGCCGCAGAAGTCCAGTACGCCGACCGCCCGGTCGGCACGCCGGCGATCGAGGAGGTCGCCGCCGAGCGCAGCCCCGCAGCAGCGGAAGTCGTCGACGACCAGCACCGTGCGCGTCGACTGCGGCGCGGCTCGACCAGCTGATGCACCTGATGGGCGAGCTCGTCGTGCACCGGACGCATGCCGAGTCGCTCGCAGCCTCGTCGAGCGTGCCCGGCCTGTCCCAGGCGATGCAGGACCTCGCGCGAAGCTCACAGGCCCTGCAGACGATGGTCATGCAGGTCCGCATGATCCCCGTCGAGGCCGTGTTCCTGCGCTTCCCGCGCCTCGTCCGCGACCTCTCCTCGAAGCTCGAGAAGAAGGTCGACCTCCAGCTTTCAGGTTCCGAGACCGAGCTCGACCGCACGGTCGTCGACGCGCTCGGCGACCCGCTCGTGCACCTCGTCCGAAACTCGCTCGACCACGGGCTCGAGTCGGCTGAGGAGCGCGAAGCGGCAGGCAAGCCCGCGACCGGGACGCTCGAGATCTCCGCACGGCATGCCGGCGGCAGCGTGCTGATCACGGTTCGCGACGACGGCCGGGGCGTGAACCCCGCGCACGTCGCCCGGAAGGCGGCCGAGCGCGGGCTGATCCCCGCCGACGCGGTCGACTCGATCGACCTGCCGCGCGCCATCGAACTGCTCTTCACGCCCGGGTTCTCGACCTCCGACGTGACGAGCGACGTCTCCGGCCGCGGTGTCGGCATGGACGCTGTGCGCGCGACGATTCGCGAGCTCGGCGGCGAAGTGATCGTCAACTCCGAGCTTGGCAAGGGAACGACGGCGCAGATCCGCCTCCCGCTGACGCTCGCGATCATGTCCGCATTGCTCGTCGAGTCGAGCGGGCTCCCCTACGCCGTCCAGCTCGACCGCGTCGAACGGACGCTCAAGCTCGATGACTATCCGGTGCGCTCCGTGGCGGGGAAGCGGATGCTTCTCCTGCGCGACGGTGTTCTGCCGATCGTCGGGCTCTCCGAGGCCGTCGGCCACGGCACGTCCAGCGACGCGACGCACGCCGTCGTCGTCCGCGGCCTCGACCAGCGTTTCGCGCTCTCGGTCGACCAGCTCGTCGGCCAGCGTGAGCTGGTCACCCGTCCGCTGCCGCAGGAGATTGGCAGCGGTGCAACGTTCTCCGGCGGCGCCGTCCTTTCGAACGGCTCAATCGCCCTCATCCTCGATTGCGATGCCATCGCCACGGCTACGACCGACGGCTTGACGTCGGTTCCGGCTGCAGCCTAAGGAGGCTCACGACATGGAAGTCACCTACTCCGATCTACAGCTCGACGCGTTGCGCGAGCTCGCGAACATCGGCTCGGGCACCGCGGCCACCGCGCTCTCGAGCATGCTCGGCCGTCCCGTGGACATCTCTGTTCCGGCGGCGATCGCCGTGCCGCTCGCCGACGCCGTCGACGCCGCCGGCCCGTCCGATCTCGACGTCACTGCCGTCATCCTCCCGATCTTCGGCGACTTCGACGGGATCGTTCTGCTGCTCTTCCCGCCCGCCGACGCGGCCACCCTCTGCGAGCTGCTGGGCGTCGAGCCCGACAGCGAAGTTGGCCTCTCGGCACTCGGCGAGATCGGCAACATCCTCGGCGCCGCATACGTCGGCGCGCTCGGGATGATGACCGGCCTCACGCTCGAGCCGCGGCCGCCGCAGACGATCACCGACATGCTCGGCGCGATCGTCTCGTCGGTGCTCGCAACGGGCGCCGAGGCGACGGACGTCGCACTGATGCTCGACTCCGACCTTTTCGTCGAGGGCGCCGAGTGCTCCCTGTCCTTCATGCTCGTTCCGAGCCGGGACGGCGTGGGCGAGGTGCTTGCGGGCCTCGGGCTGGTCGGGTGACCCCGGAGCGTCCGGAGATTATGGTTCGCATGGGCGAGCTTGTTGCATCACGCGAGATGGGCATGACGCTCGTCGCGCTTGGTCTTGGATCCTGCATCGGGCTGGTACTGCTCGAGCGCGCGCGGCCGTTGGCCGGGCTGGCGCACATCGTGCTGCCGGACTCGAACGGCGCGACCGACGTGCCCGCCGGCAAGTTCGCCGACCGGGCAGTGCCTGCGCTGATCGAGCGCATGCGCGGGCTCGGCTCGACCGTGTCGCGTCTCGAGGCGATCCTCGTGGGCGGCGCGCAGATGTTCTCGCTGGGCGCGGGCACCGACTCGACGCTCAACATCGGCCGCCGAAACGACGAGGCGACGCGGGCTGCGCTGAAGCGCGCCGGCATCGCCATCCGCGCTGCCGACACCGGCGGATCGACCGGCCGGACCGTGCGCGTCGACGTCGAGACGGGGCGCATCTCCGTCAAGCTGCCGGGCAAGCCCGAGGTCGAGCTCTTCTCGCGTCTCGCGCTCGTGGGGGCGTCGATCCGGTGAGCGAAGTCCTGACCCCGGATCAGATCGCAGAGCTCGTCGCCGCCGCGAAGGCCGGCGAGATGCCGACGCGCGAGCAGACGCGCGGCCGCCGGCCGCGCCGCGTGCGCAACCTCGATTTCACGCGCCCGATCAAGCTCGCGCCCGACCAGCAGCGCCGGTTCGAGCGCACCCACGAAGCTTTCTGCCGGACCGCGTCGACGCGCCTCTCCGCCGAGCTGCGGACGCCGATCGAGCTCGAGGTGATCAACGTCGAGCAGGTCACGTGGTCGGTCGCGATCGGCAGCGTCCCGCAGCCGTCGATCTTCGGCGTCATCTCGACGCAGCCGCTCGAGACGACCATCCTGTTCAGCGCCGAGCAGCAGCTCGTCTTCCGCTTCATCGAGCTCCTGATCGGCGGCACCTCCAGCGAGACGCCGGTCAACCGCGCGCTCACCGAGATCGAGCTCGCGCTCGCCCGGCGCACCTTCCACGGCCTGGTCGAACAGCTCTCGGCGTCGTGGAACGAGCTCTTCGGGCTCGATCTCAACCTGCTCGACCTGGAGGCGATCGTCGCGAACGTCGAGCTGGCGCCGCCGAGCGAGCCGACGGTCGTGCTGACGATCGAGGCGCGGAGCGGACAGAGCTCGTCGACGATGTCGCTGCTCGTCCCCTACCGCGCGATCGCCGCGGTCGGCGGCCGCCTCAGCAGCCAGTACGCGGACGTCGACGCGCCGGTCCAGGACGAGTCGCTCGAGGCGGCCCTCGAGGCTGCGATCGGCGGCGTCGAGGTCGAAGCGAGCGCCGAGGTCGGCGCGCTCGAGATGACGATCGGCGAGGTGCTCGCGCTCAAGGCAGGGCGACGTCATCGAGTTCCACACGCGGGCCGACGACGGCGCGACCGTCTGCGTCGGCGAGACGAAGCTGTATCGCGGCAAGCCCGGACGCAGCGGCAGCCGCCGCGCCATCGAGATCACGGAGGCGCTATGACCGCCGAGCAATCACTCGTCTCGCTGGCCGAATCCACCGCGGACGCCGTCTTCGGCGTGCTCTCGTCGATCTGCCCTGAGGGGATCCAGACAGGCGCCGTCTCAGTCGTGCCGTCGGGCGTTTCGCCGTTGCAGGCGATCCCGGCGCCGTCGGTCGCCGCGAGCGTGTCGTACGTCGACGGCGTGACCGGCGGCAACATCTTCGTCGTCACCCGGCTCGGCGCGCGGAAGCTCGCCGCCGTGATGATGGGCATGGAGCCTCCGACCGAGGACGACGAGGCGGAGCTCGACGAGATCTCGCTCTCGGCGGTCGGCGAGGCGATGAACCAGAGCATGGCCGCGGCAGCCGGCGCGACCGGCCGCGTGCTCGGCCAGGAGGTCGAGATCTCCGTCCCGGAGACCCGGTTCTTCCTGACCGCCGCCGAGACGGACGGCATCTACCCGACCGCCCCCCACGCCACCATCGCGTCGTTCACGATCCTCGGCGAGCCCTGCCGGCTCATCCAGCTGATCCCGAATGCGTTCGTCGTGCGGATGACCCGCGCGCTCACCGACCGCGTCGCGGAAGAGCCGACCCAGGACCGCGACCACGCCGACGCCGCTGATCCCTTCCGAGGCGATCCGCGCGCTCCGTGTCCGCGTCTCCGCGGAGCTCGGCCGCGCCAAGCTCCCGATCGGCCGCGCTGTCGGCCTCGGAAAGGGCGCCGTCGTCGAGCTCGATCGTGCGGCGGACGACCCGATCGACCTGTACGTCAACGGCCGCCGCTTCGCGACGGCCCGGCTCATGCTTATCGACGAAACCGAATGGGCGGTCCGGATCGAGCAGGTGCTCGACCCGTCCGCTGCGGTTCCCAAGCAGTTCCATCAAGGAGGAAACTGACATGGCTCGTGTGCTCGTTGTCGACGACGCGGCCTTCATGCGAAAGGTGCTGACCGACGCGCTGTCGAAGGGCGGTCACGACGTCGTCGGTGAAGCTGCCAACGGCGTCGAGGCAGTCGCCCAGTTCCAGGCGCTCAACCCCGACGTGACCACGCTCGACATCACCATGCCCGAGAAGGACGGCCTCGAGGCCCTCCGCGAGATCCTGGCTGCGAACCCCGCTGCCAAGGTGATCATGTGCTCGGCGCTCGGCCAGGAGAGCAAGGTGCTCGAATCGATCAAGTGCGGCGCCAAGGACTTCGTCGTGAAGCCCTTCCAGGCGGAGCGCGTGCTCGAGGCGGTCGGGAAGGCGCTCGGCTAGACCGCGGAGCGAGAGCTAGCGCTAGGCGATCAGGCCGGCGCGGAGAGCCTCCGCAACGGCCTGCGTCCGCGTGCGCGCGCCCAGCTTCGTCAGCGACTTGGCGACGTGGGCGCGAACGGTCTCGGGCGAGATGAAGAGCTCCTTGCCGGCCTCGTCGTAGGAGTAGCCGTCGGCGATCAAGCGTAGGACCGCGCGCTCACGATCGGTGAGCGCCGGTCCTTCGTCGGCGAGGAGCAGCGACGCGCTGACCACCGGGTCGACGTAGCGCCCGCCCGCGGCGACCGTCTCGAGCGCGCGCTGAAGTCCCTTCGAGCGGAGCCTCCTTGACGACGAAGGCGCGCACGCCCGCGTCCAGCGCCTCGCGAACCGTGGCCGAGTCGTTCTTGCCCGGAGTAGATGATGATCGCCGTGTCCGGCGCCGCCTTCTGCGCGCCGCGGACGACGTCGAGCCCGCTCATCCCGGGAAGCTGGAGGTCGAGCACCGCGATCGCGGGCTGGAGCTCGCCGAGCTTGGCGAGCGCGTCGTCGCCCTTCGACGCAGCTCGCGACGATCGTCCAACCCCACGCGCGCATCAGCTCGGTGACCGTGCGCAGAACGGAGGGATGGTCGTCTGCGACGAGGCAGGTTCGGGTCTGATCGGCTTCCGTCGACAACGGGGCCATGATGCCCGTCCTGACCCCCGACCCGCATCACCCATTCGTGCCGGAGATCAGCCCTGAAGCGCCTCCGAGACGCGATCTGCCAGCGTTTGCGGGGAGAACGGCTTCTCGAGGACGTCCGCCGCGGCCCGCGATCCGAGGTGCCGGTCGGAGAAGCCCGAGATGTAGAGCACAGCCAGGCCGGGGTCGCAGCTCGTGGACGCGTTCGGCCAGCTCGAGCCCGTTCATCCCCGGCATCGAGAGGTCGGTGACGAGCAGATCGATGCGCTGACCGGCCGCGAGGAGCTCGAGCGCCTCCGCCCCGCTCGCCGCGAGCACCGGCTCGTGGCCGGCGCGCGCGAGCGTCGGTCTGCGCGATCCGGCGGACGGCTGGCTCGTCGTCGACGAACATGATCCGACCCGTCCGGGCGGGCGACGGTCGGCTCGATCGGTTCGCGACGGGGCTGGGTCGGCAACGCCGTTGCGATCGCGGGGAACGAGATCGTGAAGGTCGTTCCCGCGTCCGGTTCCGACGCGACCGCGATCTCGCCGCCGGCCTGCGTGACGATGCCGTAGACGTTGCTCAGGCCGAGCCCCGTGCCCTCACCCGGCGCCTTCGTCGTGAAGAACGGCTCGAAGACGCGCTCGAGCGTCGCCTCGTCCATGCCCGACACCGGTGTCGCCGACGCGGAGCACGACCGATCGGCCCGTCAGCTCGGTCTCGATCGTCAGTCTGCCGCCGTCGGGCATGGCGTCGCGCGCGTTCAGCGCCAGGTTGATCAGCACCTGCTCGAGCTGCATCGCATCCGCGCGAACCGTCGGGAGCTCGCCTTGCAGCGACGTCTCGATCGCGACACCGGCGCCGATCAGCCGCACGAGGAGGCCCTCGACGTTGCCGATGATCGCGTTGACGTCGACCGCCTCGGGACTCGGCTCGCGCGCGCGGGAGAACGTCAGCAGCTGTTTGGTGAGCGCGCTCGCCCGGTCGGCCGCATTCGAGATCTCGCGAACGTGCTCCTCGGCCTCGGCCGGGAGCTTGGCCATCCCGAGGAGGAGGACGTTGCCGCCGATCACCGTCAGGAGGTTGTTGAAGTCGTGCGCGATCCCGCCCGCCAGCTGGCCGATCGCCTCCATCTTCTGTGTCTGCCGCACCTGCAGCTCGAGCAGCCGCTGCTCGGCGATCGACTCGAGCACGGTCACGGTGTAGAGCGGCTCGCCGAGGTCGTCGCGCACCACCGCGACGTTGATGCGAACGGGAACCTGGATCGCATCCGCGTCGACGAGCGTCGCCTCGAAGGCGAACGGACCGGGCGCGCCCGCAAGGATGTCGTCGCGGACGTTCGGCTTGCCGTCCCGGTCGAGCGCGGCGAACTCGGAGAAGTGCCGACCGAGCACCTCTTCGCGCGGTCGCTTCAGAAGCGCGCAGAAGACGTCGTTGGCCTCGACGTACACACCGTCGATCGACGAAAGCGTCACGGCGACCGCCGCCGACTCGAAGAGCGCGCGGAACCGCTGGTCGGCGGCGGCGCGCTCTCGCTCGGCGCGCTTCGCCTCGGTGATGTCGACGATCGCGCCGAGGCGGGCAGGCCGTCCTTCGTAGCGCACAGGCTGGCCGATCCCGCGAACGACGCGCCGCTCGCCCTGCGCGGTCACCCAGTTGACCTCGACCGGCTGCGAGCGCCCGGAGGCCATGTAGGTGCGGACGTCGTCGACCGACTCCGGCGCCACGAAATCGAGGAGATCGCGCCCGATCGTTGCGCCAGGCTCGAGCCCGGCAAGGCGCCCGAAGCCCTCGTTTGCCTCGAGGATCACTCCGTCGCGGGTGAGCACGACCGCGTCGAAGCTCGCCTCGAGCAGCATGCGGTAGCGCTCCTCGCTCTCGCGCTCGCGGTCGAGCACGCCGGAGAGGCCGAAACCGGCGATCGTCACCACCACGACGCCGACCAGCACGCCGACGAGCGTGAAGCTCCGCCCGTTGGCGAGGCCGCCGAAAGCGTCGACGATCGCAATCGCCTCGAGCGTCCCGGCGAGCGCGACAAGCGGCCCGGCGTAGGCCGCCGCGCAGAGCGCCATCCCGATCAGGATCACGCCGGGGAACTGGTCGAGCACGCCGACCTGCGTGCCGGCGAAGGCGATCAGGCCCTCGAGGACGAGCACGACGGCAGCGCGCCGCCAGTCCCACCGGACCGGTTCGAGCCACGCCCTCGCCCGATCGAGCACGTGACGATGATAGAGCGGTAACGGGACCGTTAGGTACCCGGTTTGCGTCTCAAGCGCCGGTGGGGCGCGCCGACTACGAACGCATGGACGAACGTTCGCAGAACGCCCACGAAGCGCCTACCTGCCTGATCGCCGACGACCATCCGGCCGTCGTTCGGGCGGTCGAGCGCTTCCTCGAGCGCTGCGGATTCGAAGTGGTCGCAACGGTCGCCGACGGCGCCTCGGCGCTCGCGTTCATCGAAGAGCACGAGCCCCGGATCTGCGTCGCCGACGTGGCGATGCCGAGGATCGACGGGGTCGAGCTCGCGGCGCGCGTCCGAGCGGCAGGCCTCGAGACGCGCGTCCTTATCTTCTCCGGGATCGACGATCCGACGCTCGGCTCGCGCGCGCTGGCCGCCGGAGCCTACGGCGTCGCGTCGAAGGGCGGCCCGCTCGTCGACCTCCAGCGGGCGATCCAGGTCGTCGACTCGGGCCGGTTCTACCTCGACCCGCACCTGGTCGACCGCGCCACCGGCGGACCGCTCGAGGCGTCGGCGAACCCGCTCTCGAACCGCGAGTCGACGATTCTCCACATGCTCTCCGACGGGCAGACCTACGTGGAGATCTCGTCGGAGCTCACGATCTCCGTCGAGACCGTGCGGACGCACGTCAAGCACGCGAAGGCGAAGCTCGGCGCTCACACGCGGACGCAGGCCGTCGCAGTCGCGCTTCGCGGCTCGCTCATCTCGTAGCCCGTTCGGACGATGACAAGGGTGTGAACGCCCCTCTCGATCCCGTCACGCCCGTAGTCGCGACGACGACGCCCGCCGTTGCCGCGACGTCGACGACGACCGCTCCCGCCCCGACGACGAAGACCACCGAGTCGTTCACCGAGCGTCTTGCCGACGAGATGAAGCGCATTGCCGCGCACGCCTCGTCGAGCGAGCAGCTGAAGAACGGCGCCGAGCTGTATCACCTCGCAAACGGCGAAGAGATCGAAGAGGTCGCGGGCAAGACGCCGTACGTCGTCAAAGCCGCAACGCCGGCAGCCACCACACCGGCCGCCACGACTCCGGCGACCACTACGCCGGCGACGACGACGACTCCGGCCACGACCACGCCGGCAACGACGACTCCGACCGGCTAGAGCTCAGCGCGCAGCCGTCGCTGCGCGTCGGCGTCCGCGCCGAGCTCGTCGAGCGCGAGCAGTGCCGCGCCCACGATCGGCGGCACGTCGGCGATCTTTACGCGAAGAGCAGGGCCGGCGGCATGGATCCGCTCGTCGATCTGGCCGAGCAGTCGCTCGTTTCCCGACTGCAGCAGCCCGCCGCCGAGCACGACCTCGACCGGCTCGTCGATCAATCCGAGACGGCCGAGCGCCGTGACGGCCATCGCTGCAACCTCGTCCGCGAGTCGGTCGAGGATCGAGGCGGCGACTGCATCGTCGGCAGCCGCCTCGAACGTGAGTGGCGCCAGCGTGCGCAGATCGTGGAACACGATCTTCCCCGCGGTGTACGCGCGTGCGAGCTCGGTCGGCGTCACGAAGCCGAGGTGCGCCGGAACGAGCTGTTCGAGAACGGTCTTCGGGCCGCGACCGTCCTCGCTGCGCGCGGCCGCCTCGGCGGCCGCCATGCCGACGTCGGCGCCTCCGCCCCAGTCGCCGCTGATCGCGCCGAGCGAGGCAAACCGCACACGACGACCGTCCGGCGCGACACCGACGCAGTTGATCCCGGCGCCACACGTAACCGCGACGCCCCAACCGGCCGCGGTGCCCGCGCGCAGCACTGCGAACGTGTCGTTCCCCACGACCACGCGCGTCGCCAGGCCACGCCGCTCTGCGGCTTCGCGGTAGGCGTCCTCTTCGTCCGCGAAGTCGACGCCTGCCAACATCAGCATCGCGAGGTCGGCCGGCTCGCCGGCGTCGGCCGCCAGCCGCGTGAGCACGTCGAGGCTCTGGTCGAGGCCGAGATGGTGAGGCGAGCACTGCGGCCCACGGAGCGAACCGAGAACCGTGCCGTCGTCGCGCACGAGCACGACGTCCGTCTTCGAGTTGCCGCCGTCGACGGCGAGCGCAACCGTCACAGCACGGCGTTCTTCGACGAGTGCTTCGAGCAGGCCGTCGACGAGGTCGAGCTGTCCGATCAACGGGTGCGTCAGGAGCGCCTTGCGCGCATCGACGAGGTCGCGCGTCACCGCGGCGCGTGCGGTCAGGCGCTCGTACGCGGCGACATGCTGGACGAGGCCGAGCAGCTCCGGTGCGAGCGGACGTTGCGCCAGCGGCTCGGCACCGCCGCGACCGACGCGCGCCGGAACCTCGACGACGTCGTCGTCCGCGAGGCCGACCAGCGTGCCGTCGTTTCGTACGTCGACCTCGTGCACGACGCCGTCGTCATTCGTCAGCGAGCCGACGAGCCCGAGCGCCGCTTCGCTGTAGTAGGCACCGCCACGGCGCATCAGGAGCGCGGGCCGCTCGACCAGGTTCGGATCGCGATAGAGCTCGAGGAGCTCGTGCTCGATCCCGCTCACGACCTGGGCGCGCGGGACGCCGACGCGCTGCTCCTCGAGCACCGCGTCGTGCGCGTAGAAGTAGTGCAGGTAGTACGACGGGACCGCGCCGAGCTCGCCCAGAAGCCGAAGCGGTACGTCGACGTGGTCGGCGATCTCCTGGCCGTGCGCCTCGAAGAGCTCAGGCAGCACGTCGCGGCCGTCGAGGAGCACGGCGCGGACCCAGGTGAGGTGGTTCAGGCCGACCTGGTCGACGACGACACGGTTCGGCTCGACGTCGAGGAACGCGGCGAACTTCCGCTGGAAGCCGATCGCGACGTTGCACAGCCCGATCGCCCGATGACCGGCGTCGAGCAGGGCGCGGGTGACGATCCCCACCGGGTTCGTGAAGTCGACGATCCAGGCCTCCGGCTTCGCGAGCGCGCGCACGCGATCGGCGATCTCGAGCACCACGGGCACGGTCCGCATCGCCTTCGCGAAACCGCCAGCGCCGGTTGTCTCCTGGCCGATGCAGCCGCAGGCGAGCGGCGCGGTCTCGTCATGCAGTCGCGCCTGCTGGCCACCGACGCGGATCTGAACGAGCACGAAGTCCGCTCCCTCGACCGCGCGATCGAGCTCGTCGGTGACGAGCAGCGACCCGGCGTAGCTCTGACGGTCGAGCATGCGCTTCGCCATGCCTCCGACGACCTCGCGCCGCTCAGGGTCGATGTCGTGGAGCACGAACTCGGAGACGTCGAGCCGGGTCAGCCCCGAGACGAGCTCCGGCGTATACGTCGAACCGCCGCCGACGACTGCGATCTTCATCCGTCGGATTGATAGTTGATCCGTAGGTCCGTCGCCTACCATGCCTCCCGTGCGGGGGGTCGCAGCGGTGCTCGTGTTGGTGCTCGTCCTGGCGGCCGGGGTTCGCGGCCGCGGCTTACTGGTGGTCCGGTGCGACGCTCGCGGCCGATCCCGCTGGCCCTGGCGCGGATCGAGCTCCAGCCGCTCGCCGGCAAGGTCTCGTCGATCACCGCGGCCGGGCCAGACGGCAAGGCGATCCCGCTCGTCCGCCGCAACGGCCGGCTGACACCCGCGACGCTCGTGCCGGCCGGCGAGAAGATCCGCGTCGCGCTGACCGTCCGCCGGTCGCGCTGGGTCGGCTGGCTCGCCGGGCACACCCGTCGCGAGCACCTGACCGTGACGACGCCGGTCGCGAAGGTGCCGCAACCAGTGGCCGACGCTGACCGACGGCGAGCTGCAGCTCGGCTACAGCCACTCCGATCGACCGCGTCGCAGTTGGCTCGCGCACCGTTCCCGCCGGCGGCAAGCGCGTCGTCTCGCTCGGCAAGCAGCAGCCGACCGGAACGCTCCTCGTCGCAGCCGCCGCGCGGCCGTGGGAGCGGCCGGGCGCAGCGCAACGCGTGAGCTGGTTCCCGTCGACGCCGCAGCCGGCTGTCCAGGTGAGCCCGGCGCCGGGCGCGGAGATCTCTCCGGTCGCGCCGATCACGCTCACGTTCGCGAGCGCCGTCGGCAATGCGCGGCCGCGCCTTTCCGGCGCCGCCCGGGACGTGGAAGCTCGTCGACAGCCACACGCTCGTCTTCGCGCCCGGCAAGCTCGGCTTCCCGTTCGGCGCGAAGCTCCACCTCGCGCTGCCGGCGCCTCGACGATCGTCGCCGGCGACACGCAGCGAAACGCGACGGCCGTCGACTGGACGGTCGCGGTCGGCAGCCTCGCCCGCCTGCAACAGCTGCTCGCGCAGGAGGGCTACCTGCCGGTCGTCTGGAACTCCGCCGGCGCCGACGTGCGCCACACCGCCTCCGCCGAGGTGCGGGCGGCGATCGATCCGCCGGCCGGGTCGTTCAGCTGGCGCTTCCCGAACACGCCGAAGCAGCTCACGCGGCAATGGAACCCAGACGAAGATCACCGAGATCACGCGCGGCGCGGTGATGATGTTCGAACACGAGCACGGCCTCGCCGCCGACGGCTTCGCCGGCCCGCTCGTCTGGCGTGCACTCCTGGCCGACGCGGTCTCCGGCAAGGTGCACCAGGGCGGCTACAGCTACGTCTACGTCCACACCGCGCTGCCGCAGCTCCTCACGCTGTGGCACAACGGGCAGGTCGTGCTGACGTCGCCGGGCAACACCGGCATCCCCGCGACACCGACCGCAGCCGGGCACCTATCCGGTGTTCGAGCACATCCCGACCGGGACGATGAGCGGCCAGAACCCGGACGGGAGCCACTACCACGACACCGGTATTCGCTGGATCAGCTACTTCCACCGCGGCGAAGCGCTGCACGCGTTCAACCGCACGTCGTTCGGGACGCCGCAGAGCCTCGGCTGCGTCGAGCTGCCGCTCGCGTCCGCCGCGAAGGTGTGGCCGTACACGCCGATCGGCACGCTGGTGACGATCGAGAACCCATCCTGACCGGCCCGAGCTAGTAACAGACTGTTACAAGCCCTGGCCCGACAGCGCGCTGAAGGCCAAATACCTTGTAACAGTCTGTTACTTGGCAGTCTTAGGTCATGACGCTGCCGCCGCTCTCGATCCTCGACCTCGCGCCGATCGTCGAAGGCGGGACGACGAGCCAGGCGCTCGCGAACTCGCTCGACCTCGCCCAGCACGCCGAGCGCCTCGGCTACAACCGCTTCTGGCTCGCCGAGCACCACAACGCGATCGGGATCGCGAGCGCGGCGACGTCGGTCGTGATCGCGCACGTCGCCGCCGGGACGAGCACGATCCGCGTCGGCGCGGGCGGGATCATGCTCCCGAACCACCCGCCGCTCGTCATCGCCGAGCAGTTCGGGACGCTCGAGGCGCTGTATCCCGGCCGCATCGACCTCGGGCTCGGGCGCGCGCCGGGCACCGATCACGCCGACCGTGCGGGCGCTTCGCCGCGACCCGATGAGCGCCGCCGACACGTTCCCGCAGGACGTGCTCGAGCTGCGGCACTACCTCGCCGACCCAGAGCCCGGGCCAGCCGATCCGCGCGACGCCCGGCGCCGGATCGAAGGTGCCGCTGTGGATCCTCGGCTCGAGCCTCTACGGCGCCCAGCTCGCCGCGATGCTCGGGCTTCCGTATGCCTTCGCATCGCACTTCGCGCCGGAGGCGCTGCTGCCCGCGCTCGAGATCTACCGCGTCGACGTTCAAGCCGTCGGCGCAGCTCGACGGCGCCGTACGCGATGGTCGGAGCGAACGCGATCGTCGCCGACACGGACGACGAGGCGCGGCGCCTCTTCACCTCGCGTCCAGCAGTCGTTCACCAACATCTTCCGCGGCGCGCGCGGCCGGCTGCCGCCGCCGATCGACGACATCGAGAGCTACTGGTCGCCACTCGAGAAGGAGCGCGCCTCGGCGATGCTCCAGCGCTCGTTCGTCGGCGCGCCGGACACGGTGCGGTCGGCGCTCGAGGCGTTCGTCGTCGAGACAGGCGCCGACGAGATCATCGTCGCCGCCGCGATCCACGACCACGGCGCGCGGCTGCGGTCCTACGAGCTGCTCAGCGAAGCGGCAGGGAGATCGTGAACGTCGACCCGGAGCCGAGCGTCGACTCGACGCTGACCTCGCCGCCCATCAGCGTCACGAGCTCGCGGATGATGTACAGCCCGAGCCCGGAGCCGCCGACGCCGCGCGTCATGCTCGGATCGAGGCGGTAGAACTTCTCGAAGATCCTCGCCTGCTGGTCGGGCGGGATGCCGATCCCCTCGTCGCTGACGCGGACGAGCCCGCGACCGGAGCGCGACTCGACGCGCACCTCGACGACGCCGCCGTCCGGCGAGTACTTCACGGCGTTGTCCAGCAGATTCTCGATCGCCTGCCGCAGGCGGTCGCCGTCCGCCTCGACCACGACGGGAGTCGGCGGCATCGACAGCGCGAGTCGAATCGTCTCCGGCAGCCGCACGGAAGCGGCATCGACGACGGCGGCGCACAGCTCGCCGAGATCCACGGGCGCGGTCGAAAGCTGAAGCGAGGCACGGTCGAGCTGTGCGGTCGCGAGCAGCTGCTCCATCAAGTAGCGCAGTCGCTCCGACTCGCTCTCGATCATCTCGAGGAACTCCTCGCGTGCCGACTCCGGCAACGCGTAGTCGGTGCGGCGAATCGTGCGCACCGCGCCGTAGATCGCTGCGAGCGGCGTGCGCAGCTCGTGCGCTGCAGTCGCGACGAACTCGGAGCGCATACGCTCGAGCTCGTGATCCGGCGTCAGGTCGCGCAGCACGATCACGCGTCCGTCCTCGAACGACGACTCGGCAGCGGCCAGCCACCGCTCGCGTCCATCGAGCACGACAGGCGTCGTCCCGAGGCTCGAGACCGCCTGCAGGACGGCGGGCGCGACCGCAGCCGAGTTGATGCCCGACGGCCCGTTCGGCGTCCACCCCGAACATCTCGGACGGCCGCCGGGTTCCAGTACCGAATGACGTCGGTCGTCGTCGACGAGCACGACCGCTTCGGCAACATGCGCAAGGGCCCGCGCCGCCTCGGCGCCCTCCTCGGCGGCCCGCCGCGCCTGCGCCTCGGACTGGTACAGCCGGTAGAGCCGCGAGGGGATGCGGGCCAGCAAGCAGTCCCGCGACGAGCAGGCCGAGCAGAACGACGCCGCCGAGCAGGATCACGCTGCGAACGTAGGTCGTGTGCTGCTCGTCGCGTGCGTGCTGGACGACGGCGCCTGCGTCCACCTGCAGCGCGAAAATGAGGGAACGAAAATGATCGAACCGCGCCTTCCCTTCGAGCGTTCGCAGCCGAGCCTCGTGTCTCCCGGTCGGCCCTTGGCGCGCGAGCGCGATCTCCTGCGCGAAGTACTTGTCGATCGCTGCGATATCCGCCCGCACCGCGGTGACCTGCCGCGGGATTCGCGGGTCTGACGACGCACCCTCTGCAATCGCCGCGAGCTCTGCCGCGACACGCGTCTTCGCATCGCGATACGGCTGAAGGGTTGACGGGTCGCTCGTGAGCACGAACCCTCGAACAGCCGTCTCCTGGTTCAGCATCTGCACGAGCACGTCCTGCGTCGACGCGTACAACGGGGCCGCCTGCTTGAGGTAGCGGTCGTTCCCCAGCGTGTAGATCCGCTTGACCGCGATCGCGCCGGCTACTCCCAACACGAGGATGACGGCGATCAGGAGCAGGAAGGCGAACTGGGTCGAACGGCGTGCAAAGCGCGCACCTTCGAGCCGGCGATGCGTTTTCGCCTCCGCCGCCGCGCCCGCCGTCAGCTCGGCTTCCATGCTCACCGCCTCGGACCGAACCGCAACTGCCACACCCCTTCGACCCCGCTCCGTTCGAGCTCCTCGAGATCTCCGCGCAGGCGCTTCGGCAACTCGACCGGGTCGAATGGCTTCGACACGTAGTCGATCGCACCGGCCTCACGTCCCCGCTCGACGTCCTCGTCGGCGTCGCGGGCCGACATGAAGACGATCGGCGCGCCGACACCCCGGAGTTGGTCGGCCACCTCGAGCCCGCCGAGATCGGGGAGCATCACGTCGAGGAGCACCAGATCGAAGCGCTCGCTGGTCGCTTTCTCCACACCTTCGGAGCCCGTCTCGGCGGTCACGACCTCGAACCCTGACAGCTCGAGGTTGAACCGGCAGAGCATGGCCATCGACGCGTCGTCCTCGACGAGCAGGACGCGCAGGACGCGCTGCCCCGTCCCTCCGCGCTCCGAGCCACCGACGAGCGAGAGCCTCGGCGGCGGGGCAGGGCGAGACGAACCGGTCTCATGGTCACCCGGTCCCCGCCTTGCAAGAACGCCAACCACTTGCCCCGCCAACGGCCGGACTTTAGCGCTTAAGAAAGCTGGGCGAAAGCCCGTACGGCTGCGGCTTGCTTGACCACGTCGCCGATGACCGCGACGGCGGGTGACGAGAGCCCGCCGGCGACGGCGGCGATCGTGCCGAGCGTGCCGACGCGCACCTCGCCGTCCGGGAGCGAAAGCCGCGACACGACCGCAGCCCCCTCGTCGACGGGCCGCCCCGCCAGGATCAGGTTGTCGGCGATGTGCTCGAGCCGCTTCAGCCCCATGAAGATGACGAGCGTGCCCGGCGTCGCGGCGAGCCGGTCGTAATCGAGGTCGTCCCCGTCGGCGCTCGTGCCCGTGAGCACCGTGACCTGTGCGGCGACATCGCGGGAGGTGAGCGGGATGCCGGTGAGCCCGGGGAGCGCAATCAGCGTCGAAACGCCCGGGACAACCTCATACGGGATGCCCTCGGCCGCGAGCGCCTCTACCTCTTCGGCGCCGCGCCCGAAGATGAACGGATCGCCGCCCTTCAGGCGAACTACGCGCCGGCCACGGCGGCCGTGATGCACGAGCAGGTCGTTGACATCCTGCTGCGTCAATCCTTCGCGGCCGATGCGCGCCGCACCGGTCGCCTCGTAGACGAGCTCCATCGAGACGAGCCGGTCGTAGACGAGCACCTCGCAGTCGCGCACGAGCTCGAGCGCGCGCACCGTCACGAGCCCTGGATCGCCGGGACCCGCGCCAACGATTGCCACGCTCACGCGAGCTCCTCCGCGACGAGTTGCTGGAAGTAGTCACGACGCGCCTCGTAGGTCGGCAGCGTCTCCTTGGCCCACGGCCGCATAGCCGCAAGGCGCAGCGCCAGGTCGACATGCTCGGGGCCGATCAGCTCGTCGATGTCGCTGCGGAGCCGTTGGGCGAGCGCCGGCGACGCTCCGCCCGTCGAGACTCCGACCAGGATCGGATCCCGGCGCACGACGGCGGGCAGGATGAAGCTGCAGAGCTCGGGGTCGTCCGCCACGTTGCACGGCGTCGAGCGCTCCGCCGCCGCTGCCGAGACGGCTGCGTTCACAGCGCGGTCGTTCGTCGCGGCGATGACGATGAATCGGCCGACAACATCGGAGCGCGCAAAGCGACGCTCGAGCACGCGCACGCGCGCGTCCAAGAGCTCATCTTCGACCTCGGGCGCAACGACCGTGACGTCGGCTCCACACTCGAGCAGCCCCTGGACCTTCTCCGTCGCAACGCGCCCGCCACCGACGACGAGACAGTCGCGTCCCTCGAGATCGAGGCAGGCCATGTAGTACCGGGTCATGTCACCACGCTCTGGATCCGTGCGCCCGACTGGTCGAGCCGTACCGACGCCTCGAACCCGTCAGCCTCGATCGACAGCGTGAACGCCCCGGGCGAGACCGCGGCGATCTTCACCCCGGCGAGCTGCTTGCCGGCAAGCGCCTGCAGCGCCTTGGATACGTCACGCGCGCTGTCCGACCGGACGCGTCCACGCGGCAGCCGGCGCAGGGTTGCGAGCGTTGCCTGCTCGCCGCCAGGCCCGTAATACGCGCGGATACGTCCGGTCTGCAGCGCGAGCTCGAGAACCGATTCGAGGAGCTCTTCCGGCTCGCCGTCCACCTCGCCGGCGTCGATGGCGGCGATGAGGTCGGCCAGCAACGCACGGCGATCCTCGTCCTGCGCGAGCGCGAGCACGGCCTGCACCTCCGCGAGCGCAACCTCGCGCGCTTCTCCTTTCAGCTCAGTCGTCATCCCCGACCAAAGCCCGAAGCTCGTGCTCGAGCCCGCCCGTCTCGATTGCGCAGTGGATGCCGCACTCCTTCGGAGCGTTCGTCTCCCACCACCAGCGGCCGGCGCGCAGATCCTCGCCCTCGCTGGTCGGACGGGTGCAGGGCGCGCAGCCGATCGACGTGAAGCCCTTGTCGTACAACGCGTTGTACGGAAGCTCGTTGTCGCGGACGTAGTCGTTGACCTCGTCCTCCGTCCATTCGGCAATCGGGTTCAGCTTCACGATCGCGCCGTGGTCGTGGTCGATCTCGACCTTGCGGATATCGCTGCGTGTCGCCCACTGGTCGCGTCGCAGGCCTGTGATCCACGCGTCGAGCCCGCCGAGGTAGCGCTGCAGCGGCAGCACCTTGCGCACCTGGCAGCACAGCAGGCGGCTCTCGACACTCTTGTAGAAGAGGTTCGGGCCGTGCTTCGCGACCATCGCATTGACCGGTGCCGCCTGGGGCGAAAGCAGGTCGAGCTGCAGCCTTGGGTAGCGCTCGCGCATCTGCTCGACGAGGTCGTAGGTCTCCTGGGGCAGGCGACCGGTGTCGACGCTGAACAGGCGCACGTCGGGGTCGAGCTCGTAGGCCATGTGGAGGAGCACGGCGCCGTCCTTCTGGAACGCCGTCGAGATGGCAATGCTCGGCGAGAAACGCTCGAGCGCCCACTCGAGCACCGTCTCCGGCTCTTCGCCTTCGAACTGAACACTGAGCTCGCCGGCCTCTAGGTCATCCAGCAGATCGACTGACATGTGCCTCCCTTCCCGCGAGCGCCGCAAGCTCGTCGTCCGATGAGCGGTCGCAGAACGACCGAAACGTCTCCCCGTCGCCGCGCCGGTCGACCCAACCGCCGACGAGCCCGACGACCGCGTCGTCCAGCGCATCGGTCGGCACGCGCCGGAAAACGGCTCGCGCGACCGCGGCGGGCCGGTCGAGGCTGCCGCGCAGATAGATGTCGTACGCCTGGTGGCGCTTTCCCTCGTCGTCGCGCAGGGTCGTCCCCTGGAAGCCGAGGTCGCCGACCCAGTGCTGCGCGCACGCGTGCGGGCAGCCGTCGAGGTGCAGACGCAGGCCGTCGAGCGTGCTGCCCGGGAAGTGCTCCTCGAGCAGCTTCACGAGCCCGTCCATGCGCGACTTCGTCTCGGTGACGGAGAAGTTGCAGTGCGGCTCGCCCGTGCACGCGATCGCGTCGCCACGGAGCATGCCGGCGTCGATCGGCAGACCCATCGCCGCGAGCTCGGCCGAGACATCGTCGTCGGTGACGAGCACGAGGTTCTGCTGGCGAGTCAGGCGAATCTCGTGGCCGAGATCTGCAAGCGCGATCATCTGGTCGCCGCTGATCAGGCCAAGGTGCACCGGGACGCCGACATAGCCGTCGTGGACGCCGAGGTGATTGCCGGCCGGCGGCAGTTGCGGCAGCGTGTGGCTGCGCAGCGTGCGGCCGAGCCGCGCCTCGACACGCTCGCGCATCCCTTCCGCGCCGATGTCGTCGATCATGAACTTGAGTCGCGCCTTGACCCGGGAGACGCGGTAGCGCAGGTCTTCCTTCCACTCGTCGAGGATCGCGGCGAGCAGCTCGATCGCCTCGTCCTTCGGGACGAACACGCCGAGGTCGCGGGCGATGCGCGGCACTGACGAAAGCCCACCGCCGACCATGACGCCGAATCCCTCGACGCCGTCGACCACCTGCCCGATCAGCGCGATGCAGTTGATCTCGGGCGCTGAGCACGAATCGGAGCACGCAGTGATCGAGATCTTGAACTTTCGCGGCAGGTCGGAGTAGTCGGGGTTGCCGTAGAAGAAGTCGACCGCGGCGCGCACGACCGGCGTCGGGTCGAAGAGCTCGTCGTGTGCGACGCCCGCCACAGGACAACCGGTCAGGTTGCGCACCGCATCTCCGCACGCCCCGGCGGTCGTCAGCCCGGCGGCGTGCAGGCGGTCGAACACATCCGGCAGCGACCCGAGCTCGAGGTAGTGGAGCTGGACCGTCTGGCGTGTCGAAAGCTCGCCGGCGCCGCGCCCGTGCAGGTTGGAGATCTCACCGATCGCCCGCAGCTGCTCGGCGGTGAGGATGCCGCCCAGCGTCTTGATCCGCAACATGAACGTCCCGATCTTCGGCTTGTCGTGGTAGAGGCCCCACCACTTCAGCCGGACGATGTCCTCTTCGGGCATCGCCTCGTAGCCGGCCGCGATCAGCGCGGGTAGCTCGTCGAGCATGACGAGCGGGCTCTTCTCGCGCTTCAGCCGCTCGACCGAATTGCGCTTGAGGACGAGTTCGAGGGTAGGCGTTTCTGTGGCTCTGGGTGCCATGAGGTCGCTGCGTGGTGGAAAGGAAACGCGCGCGCGACTGCTAGCCGGTAATCCGGCCGCAGCCACACATGTGGCAAATCGAGTGAGCGCGGAAGCTCATTGCGCGGGACCATACCTGCTCGACTTCAAAAAGTAAAGTCATGCGATGCTCGAGTCGATGCGGCGTCGTCTCGGCCCTCTGTTCGCGAACGCCTATGGCCGCGTCGGGATCGTTCTCCTCCTGCTCGTCGCCGCTGACCGCGATCGTCGGGCCGTTCGTCGCGCCGGGCAACGGCTCCATCTACGCCATGCTCACGACGCGCGACACCGGCCCGAGCTGGTCGCATCCGTTCGGAACGACACTGCAAGGCGACGATGTGCTCTCGCAGGTGCTGAACGCGGCGCCGCTGACCCTCGAGATCGTGCTCGGCGCAACCGTGCTCGCACTCGGCCTCGCAGTGACCGTTGGGATCACCGCCGGCACGGTCGGCGGCTACGTCGACTCGCTGCTGAGCTCGCTGATCAGCGTCTTCCTCGTGATCCCGGCGATTCCGCTCGCGATCGTGATCGCCGGCGTCATCCCGCGCGGCCAACACACCGCGGTCGTGACGATGGCGATGGTCGGGCTGGGGTCGTGGGCGGCCGAGGCGCGCGTCCTGCGTGCGCTGGCGCTCTCCCTCCGCAGCAGCGACTTCGTCGCCGCTGCGGTCGTCGCCGGCGAGAGCCGATTCCGGATCGCCCTGCGCGAGCTCGTCCCGAACATGGCGAGTCGCATTGCAGCGGGCTTCTTCTTCGTCGCGATCCAGGTGACGATCGCGCTCGCGACACTCGACTTCCTCGCGTCGCTCTCGCGCGGCCGCTTCGCGCTCGGCGACACGAACGGGACGACGTGGGGCTCGCTGCTCGCGTCGGCGCAAACGGGTGAGGCGCTCCTGACCGGGACGTGGTGGGCGTTCGCGTTCCCGGCGCTCGCGGTCATCGTCACCGCGGCCGGCCTCGTGCTGACGATGTACGGGATCGAGCAGCTCGCCGATCCGCGGCTCCGTGACCACACGCCGGTCGGACGGCTGCGAATCCGCGCACCACGGCTTCGCCTGCCGCAGCTGCGCTCGCCGGCGCCCGCCTTCGCGTCGCTGTTCGCCGCCTCGCCGTACATCGCGCGCCACGTCGGCCGGCGGCTGCCGATCTACCTCGCCGCGCTCTGGTTCTCGATCACCATCGCCTTCGCGCTGCCGCGGCTCGCCTGGCAGGGCCGACTGATCGCGCCGCCGCCGCAGGGACCGTTCTGGTCCGGCTACGGCCGCTTCCTGGCGCATCTCGGCCTGGTCGTGCCCGGCCTCGGCGGCACGATCCGCAGCACGCTCCCTTTCTCGCTGGCGCTCGTCGGAATCGCGACCCTGATCGCGTTCTTGATCGGGAGCGCCGTCGGGCTGATCGCCGCGTGGCGGCGAGGAACCGCCTTCGACGGGACGGTGACGACCACGACCGCGATCATCTGGACGATTCCAGCGTTCGCGCTCGCCGGCGTCGCGCTCGAGCTCTTCGGCGTCCGCTGGCACGTGTTCCCGATCCAATGGGCGTACGGGCTCGACGTGACCCCCTCGTGGAGCTGGGCGTTCGTCGGCAGCGCGATCCATCACGGCGAGCTGCCGCTGCATCGTTCTCGTCATCGCGAGCCTCGGTCTCTGGGTGCTGAGCATGCGCACCGTGACGCTCGGCGTAGCGAACGACGACTACGTCATGTTCGCGCGCGCGAAAGGGCTCTCGGAGCCGCGGATCATGCTGCGGTATGCGGGCCGAAACGCGTTGCTCCCGACGCTCACCGGGTTCGCCGTCGCGTTCGCATTCGCGATCGGCGGTGTCCCCGCGCTCGAAGAGGTCTTCAGCTACTCGGGCGGCGGCTGGGAGCTCCAGCAGGCGGCGATCACCGGCAATCTGCCGCTCGTCCAGGCGCTCGTCGTCGCGATCGCGCTCGCCGTCGTCATCGTGAACCTGCTCGTCGACGTCGCCCAGGTGCTGCTCGACCCGCGGCTCCGAACCTAAGAGTTTCGTCGGAGCTGTCGTCAGCGCTCTCAAGCCGGGGCGTGGCGTTCCGACATCAGGGGTGCCCCCGAACGAAAGGACCAATGCCATGTCCAGCATGGACAGTCTCAGCTCGGCGGCAGGCACCCAGGGTCACCCGTACTACGGCCAGGCCCAGTCGATCCGCAGCACGGTCATGTCGGCCGCTGCGTCGGCGCTCGGTCTCGACCAGAGCACGCTCTCGAGCGATCTCCAGAGCGGTCAGTCGCTCGCGCAGATCGCCCAGAAGCAAGGCGTCTCGGCCGACGACCTGACGTCCGCGATCTCACAGGCGCTCCAGCAGTCCGCGGGCTCGAACGACATGTCCCTCAGCCCCGCCGCAGCCCAGCAGATCGCGCAGAACGCGGTCACCCGCACCGGCGGCCACCACCACCATCACCACGCACAGACGCAGACCGCGTCGACCGATACGACCCCTCCAGCCACCCTCGGGACGCTGATCGACACAAGCGCCTAGCACCGCTTTACAAAGTGAAGCGTTGCTCTTGACGCCGTCTACCCGAACTGCAAGGGTGTGCCCACGCGTTGCGGCGAAGGCGCCGTGCGCGGAGGCAATGAGGCCTCAGGACTCTGTCGAGTCCTGGGGTCTTTTTTGTGTTGGGCGAACGAGGCGCTGACAAGGAGGCTCGATGCTCTACCCCACCTGGTTGAACCCCGGAGACAACGCGTGGCAGATGACCGCCGCCACGCTCGTCGGCTTGATGAGCGTGCCGGGACTGGTTGTGCTGTACGGCGGTGTCATGCAGAAGCGCTGGTCGGTGAACAGCATGATGCTCGCGTTCATCTCTTTTGCGCTCGTGCTGGTGATCTGGGTGCTGTACGCATACAAGATGGGCTTCGGAAGCCCGATCCCGATCGGCGGCGATAAGAGCTTCTTCCATAACTTCCTCGGCAAGCCTGGCAGCGTGCTCGACCACGCGGCGCTGCAGGGCCAGGGGAAGATCCCGCTGCTCGGCTCGGCAGGAGTGATGGACTTCCCACAGTCCTCGCTCGTCTACTTCCAGCTCGTTTTCGCGGCAATCACGCCGATCCTGATGCTCGGCTCGGTGCTCGGCCGCGTGAACTTCAAGGCCTGGATCCCGTTCGTCGTCATCTGGATCACGTGCATCTACACGGTCAACGCCTTCCTGATCTGGGGCGGCGGCTGGTTCGCACAGCACGGTGCAGTCGACTTCTCGGGTGGGTACGTCATCCATCTCTCGGCCGGAGTCTCCGGCTTCGTCGCGGCCTGGGTGATCGGCCCACGCCTAGCCCGTGACCGTGAGATCGACGCACCGAACAACCTGGCGATGGTCGCAGTCGGCGCCGGCCTCCTCTGGCTCGGCTGGAACGGCTTCAACGGCGGCGACCCGTACAACGCAGGCTTCGACGCCTCGGCGGCCGTCCTGAACACGAACCTCGCGACCGCGGTTGCGTTCCTCGTGTGGGTCGCTTGGGACTACATCACCGGCCGTAAGCCGTCCCTGCTCGGTAGCGTCAACGGCATGATCGTCGGTCTCGTCGCGATCACCCCCGCCGCCGGTTTCGTCAACGGCTGGGGCGCGATCATCATCGGCGTGGTCGCCTCGTCGATCGTCTACGTGGCCTACAACTACCTCGCCCGCGTGCGGCCGTTCCGCAACGTGGACGACACGCTCGGCGTCATCTACACGCACGGCTTCGCCGGCGTGATCGGTGGCCTGATGGTCGGCATCCTGGCCGACTCGAACATGAACGTCGTCCCCGGGTTCTCGGTGACCGGGAGCGCGCATCTGCTCAAGTGGCAGGCACTGACTGCCCTTTGGGTGATCGTGTTCTGTGCCGTCGGAACGTTCATCCTGCTCAAGCTGGTCGGGCTGTTCATCCCGCTCCGCATGAGCGAGGAGGACATGGAGATCGGCGACCTGGCCGTCCACGGCCACGAGGTCTACCCCTCCGACATCCCGTCCCTCGGGTTCCCCGGCGCTGTCCACCAGGCCCCGCCCCCGTCGACTCCGGCTCCGCAGGCGTAGATGGCGAAGGTCATCGTCTCCTACGACGGGACGGACAACGATCGCGACGCGCTCGCGCTCGGGAAGCTGCTCACGAAGGCGGGGGCGTCAATCGCCCTCGCCTACGTGCGGCACTCGCACGAGGAGAAGTCGTCCCGTGAGCGGCTTGCGGAACAGGACGCGCACGCGCTCCTCGCCGCGGCGGCGGAGCAGCTCGGCGACCCGAACGCGACCACGCACGTCGTGGTCAGCGCCTCGACGCCGAACGGCCTCCGCGATCTCGCGGTCGAGACAGGCGCGGACGTGATCGTGTTCGGTTCCGAGTACCGAACATCGCCCGGCCGAGTGGATCCCCAGGCCTCGGCGTGGAAGCTCCTCGACGGCGGGCCGGTCGCGGTTGCGATCGCGCCCGCCGGCTTCCACGAACAGGGCGGTTACGAGGTCGGCTCGATCGGCCCGATCGGCGAGGACGGCGACCCGTGCGTCCTCGAGACGGCCGAGTCGCTCGCCGCCAAGTTCGGCAGCACGATCTCCGAGAAGGCGACGCCCGACGCCGATCTGCTGGTCGTCGGTTCGAAGCCCGGAACGGTGAACGGCCGCGTGCGGATCGGCGCGGCCTCCGAGTACCTGATCGAGCTGGCACGGTGCCCAGTGCTGGTGCTCCCGCGAGGCGTAACGGTGAGCTTCTAGCCGTGCCGGCCGAGGCACAGCGTTTCGAGCGGCGGCTGGGGAAGCGCGACCTGCGCTTCCTCGCCGCCCTCGGCTGTGCCGCCGTTGTCGCCACCGTCGGCGCCACCCTGGCCTCGACCGGCGGCTCGCACACGACGACCGGCCAGACCTGCGTCACCGTCCCCGATGCCGGGGTGATGGGCGGCGGCGATTGGCACTACTGCAACGGTGACGCCGTCACCTATTGCAAGCAGCACGCTTCGGACAGCTCCTCGCTGGCCGAGCAGTGCGACCGGCTCAAGCACTAACCCGGCCAGCGGTCAGCTGGCGTCACTCGGCCGACGGCCATTGGCGGCATGCTCGAGTCCTGGAACGACACCGCAACGACGCAGGCGATCGTCGCCTTCGTCGAGCAGGCCGTGAGGCGATCCCGCCGGAGGAGCGGATCGCGGTCTTCGACAACGACGGCACGCTCTGGTGCGAGAAGCCGATGCCGATCGAGCTCGGATTCATCCTCGCGCGGTTCGCCGAGCTGGCCGAGCAGGACGCGTCGCTCCGCACGAAGCAGCCGTGGCAGGCCGCCTACGAGAAGGACTACGCCTGGCTCGGACAGCGCGGTCACGAAGCACTACGCCGGTGACGACAGCGACGTGAAGGTGCTGATCGGCGGGCTGCTCGAAGCGTTCAAAGGAATGTCGGTCGAGGACTACGCGACGGGCGCGGGTGCGTTCGTCCGCGGCGGCAAGCATCCGACCCTCGGCCGCGCCTTCAGTGCGTGTGGCTATGTCCCGATGATCGAGCTCCTCCGCTACCTCGAGGAGAACGGATTCACGACGTTCATCGCCTCGGGCGGCGACCGCGACTTCATGCGAACGGTCACCCAGGAGATCTACGGAATCCCGCCGGAGCGGGTGATCGGCAGCTCGAGCGCCCTCGCCTACAAGGACGGCGGCGCTCTCGTACGAGGCCGCGCTCGACTCCTTCGACGACGGCCCGATCAAGCCGGTGCGGATCTGGAACCGGATCGGCCGCCGCCCGGCCTTCGCGGCCGGCAACTCGAACGGCGACGTGCCGATGCTCGAGTGGGCGACCGGCTTCCGCCTGCTGGTGCTCCACGACGACGCCGAGCGCGAGTTCGACTACGTGAGCGGCTCGGAGCAGGCGCTCGCCCGCTGCAAGCAGGAAGGCTGGACGGTCGTCAGCGTCAAGAACGACTGGCAGACCGTCTTCCTGGACTGAAGCCCCGGCTCGACGGCAGGAATACTCCGGCTGCTTCAATAGTTGAAGTACATATGACGAATGAAGCCGAACCGAAGGAGCATTCCCTCTTGTCAGAGCTATTGCTGATCCCGCTCGAGGACAGCGTCGTTTTCCCGAATATGTCGGTGACGCTGACCGTCGACACCGGTGACGCCGAACGTGTCCTCCTGGTGCCGGTGCATGACGGCGCCTATGCGGGCGTCGGCACGGTCGCCGAAGTCTCAGGCGCATTGCGCCTCCCCGGCGGCGGGCACGCCGTCACCCTGAACGGCCTCCACCGCGGCATCGCGGGCGCAGCCCGCACCGGGCCTGACGGCCGACTGCGCGTCGAGGTCGAGGAGCGCGAGGACGAGAACCCGCCCCGCGTCAAGACCGCCGAGCTCGAGCGCGAGTATCGCGCGATCGTCGAGGAGATCCTCGAGCTACGCGACGCCGACCCGCGTGTGCGCGACTTCGTGCGCGCGATCAGCGACGCCGGAGCGCTCGCCGACACCACCGCCTACGCGCCCGACGTCGACTTCACCTCGAAGGTGAAGCTGCTCGAGGCCGTCGACGTAGTCGAGCGGCTCGAGCTCGCCGTGCAGCTCCAGCGCGAACGGCTCGCCGAGCTCGAGGTTCGTCGCCGCATCCGCGAAGACGTGGAGTCCGGCACGCAGAAGCAACAGCGTGAGTACATCCTCCGCCGCCAGATGGACTCGATCCGCAAGGAGCTCGGCGAGGACGACGAGTCCGCCGCCGACGACTACCGCGCGAAGATCGCCGAGTCCGGCATGCCGGACGACGTGCGCGAGCAGGCCGAGCGCGAAGCCGGCCGGCTCGAGCGCATGGGCGACCAGAGCGGCGAGTCGCAGATGATCCGCACGTACCTCGACTGGCTGCTCGCCGTGCCGTGGGGCAAGCTCTCCGAAGAGCGGCTCGACCCCGTCCACGCACGCGAGGTGCTGGACGCCGACCACGCCGGGCTGAGCGATGTGAAGGACCGCATCGTCGAGTACCTCGCGGTGCGGAAGCTGCGCGAGGAGCGCGGCATCGAGCCCGACAAGCGCTCGGGCGCGATCCTCACGCTGATCGGGCCTCCCGGTACCGGCAAGACGTCGATCGGCGAATCGATCGCCCGCGCCCTGAACCGCGAGTTCGTGCGCATGTCGCTCGGCGGCGTCCACGACGAGGCGGAGATCCGCGGGCACCGGCGCACCTACATCGGCGCGCTCCCTGGCCGTTTGGTCAGAGCGCTGAGGGACGCCGAGACGATGAACCCGGTGATCCTGCTCGACGAGGTCGACAAGGTCGGTGCCGACTGGCGCGGCGATCCCTCCGCAGCGCTGCTCGAGGTGCTCGATCCTGCACAGAACCACTCGTTCCGCGACCACTACCTCGACGTGGAGCTCGACCTCTCGCAGGTCATCTTCATCGCGACCGCAAACGTCGCGGAGACGATCCCCGGGCCGCTGCTCGACCGCATGGAAGTCATTCGCTTCGACGGCTACACGGTCGACGAGAAGGTCGCGATCTCACGCGGCTATCTCTGGCCGCGCCAGCTCGAGCGGAACGGCCTTCGCGAGGACGAGGTGACAGCGGACGATTCGATCCTCGAGACGATCGTCTCCGAGTACACCCGCGAGGCCGGCGTCCGCCAGCTCGAGCGTGAGCTCGGGAAGCTGCTGCGGAAGACGGCGACGAAGCTCGTCTCCGGCACCGTCGAGGCGCCGGTCGCCGTCGACCTCGAGCTCATTCGCGACGCCCTCGGCCGCCAGAAGGTGTTCCAGGAGTCGGCAGAGCGCACAGCCGTGCCCGGCGTGGCCACCGGCCTTGCGGTCACCGGCACCGGCGGCGACGTCCTCTTCATCGAGGCAACCACGATGAAGGGCAAGGACGGTCTCGTCCTGACCGGTCAGCTCGGCGACGTGATGAAGGAGTCGGCGCGCATCGCCCTCACCTACGTCCGCTCGCACGCGCACGATCTCGGTATCGACGAGGACGCATTCGACGAGCAGGCGTTCCACGTGCACGTCCCCGCGGGAGCGATCCCGAAGGACGGCCCGTCCGCCGGCATCACCATGACGACGGCGCTCGCGTCGCTCCTCACCGGCCGCCCCGTGAAGCACACGGTCGGCATGACCGGCGAGGTCACGCTGCAAGGCCGCGTGCTCCCGATCGGCGGGCTGAAGCAGAAGGTGCTCGCCGCCCATGCGGCCGGGCTCACCGACGTGATCCTGCCGGAGCGCAACCGGGCCGATCTCGACGACGTCCCGCAGGACGTGAAGGACGAGATGAACTTCCACCCGGTGATGACGCTCGACGAGGTGCTCGCGCTCGCGCTCGAGTCCGCGCCGACCGCGCATGCGCTGCCGTAGCTGCACTCCGATGCCCGAGGAGGTCCGCCGCCTGGCGGGCCTCCTCGAACGGCGTTTCTCGGTCTCCGTGATCTGGGCGTCGTACGAGGGCGCGTCCCGCTTCGGCGAGTTCGCGCAGTCGGTCGGCCCGGTGCCGCCGGCGACTCTCGCCGCCCGGCTCGGCGAGCTCGAAGAGGCCGGGATCCTCGAGCGCGTGCTCGTCGAGGCTCGGCCACCACGCGCGGAGTACCGCCTGACGCCCCGCGGCCTGCAGGTCGCGAAGCTCGTCGCGGCGCTAGGCGCTCTCTAGGATCGCCGCAACGCGCGAAGGCTGCGCGTGCATCGGCGCGTGGCTCGCGATGAGCTCGACCGAGGTCGTCGCGCGCGGCACGAACACGTCGCGTTGCACTGCCGGCGGGAGCGACGCGTCCTGCGAGCAGACGACGTAGGTCGGACGGGATGTCGTGCCACGCGGCGTCGCTCGATCGGCTCGCTGAACGGACGCGCGACCTGCACGCGCAGGCGGTCGACACACGCGACGCGCGTCTCCTCGTCGCAGTCCGCATACCCCGTCGCCAGGTAGTAGTCGCGATCCGGGATCGTGCGGCCGTCGTCGAGCAGCCGGATCCAGTGCGCAGGCTTCCCACCGGTCAGCGAGAACAGCGATTCGCCCGCGTCGGGCATGAAGGCGCAGACGTAGACGAGGCGCTCGACGTCATCGCGGCCCGCTGCGGCGGCGGTGATCACCATGCCGCCGTAGGAATGCCCGGCGAGCACGACCGGTCCGTCGAGCGAGTCGATCGCCTCGCCGACTGCGGCAGCGTCGTCGTAGAGCCCAGGCGGATCGTTCGGGTCGGCCTCGATCGTCGGTAGGTCGACGGCGACGACCTGGTGGCCATTCGCCTCGAGCAGCGGCACGACGCGCTCCCAGGACCAGCTGCCGCCCCAGGCGCCGTGGACCAACACGATGTTCAGCCGCTCGCTCAGACCAGCGAGCATACGGCGCCGAAAAGCGGCGCGCACGCGGCGAACCCGTCAACCTCGACCTCGACGCGCTGCTCGGCGAACCAGCGATCCCGCGGCAGCCTGAAGAGCAGCCCCTCGACGGCCTCGCCGCCGACGAGGTCGTAGCGGATCCCGTTCGGCAGATAGCCGAGCTTCGTCGAGACGCGCAGGGACGCCGCGTTGTAGCGATACGCACCGGAGAGCGCGGCGACGGCTCCGAGCTCGGCGAACGCGAAGTGCAAGATGGCCGCGCGCATCTCGGTTCCGATGCCGTCACCCTGTGCGTGGCGGGCAAGCCACGAGCCGCTTCCGACCGTGCGCAGCACCGGAAATGCCTCCGCGCTCAGTTGCTGTACCCCGAGCGGCTCGCCGTCACGGAGCACGACGAACGGCAACCGCCAGGAATGGGCATCCCACTCGCCACGCTGGCGCCAGAAGTACTGCGCAAACCGGACTGCGAACTCGTCCTCGGGATACGAGGTCCAGCTGTTCGCGAACGGCATCAGCTCCGGCGCGTGAACACCGCGGCGCGCGAGGTCGATCAACGGCTCGAGGTCGTCGTCCCGCAGCGGCCGAAGCTCGAGGCGCGGCGTCCGCAGGCGAAGCCCGAAGAGCGGCCAGTGCTCCGGCTCGCTCAGGCTGCGACCTCGTCCATGTACGTGAGCGATACCCGGCCGAGCCCTCTCGGCCCGATCGCGTAGTGGCCCATCCGCCAGAGCGCGGGCGAGTACGCGTGGATCGACGTGGCCGGCGGCCCGCCGTCATGACGCACGTCGTGGATGTACGTCGCGTCGAAGCTGAACCTTGCTCCCGCGAGATGCGAGCTCGTGTCGAGCCGGATCGTCGCGCCGTCGGCGACGAAGAAGTCCTCGAGCAGCGTCCCTTCGATGACGCGCACCGCTCCGGAGGAGCGATCGTGATCGTGGAGGCCGGTCTCCTGCCGCGCGTCCCAGCAGATCAGCCACACATCGACGTTCGGATCGCGATGGAGCTGTGTGTAAATGCGGCGATCGCGTTCGTGCTGCACGTGATCGCGCCAGAGCTCCGGCGACGCGGCAATCTCTTCGACGAGCGTTTCGAGCTCCACCAGCTCGAGGTCGCGTCCCGCTTCTGGAATGAGCGCAGCTAGGCCGCCCATCGCTCCCGCTTCGGGCCGAGGAGGGCGATCGGGCTTCCGACGAGCAGCTCGAGCTCGAGGGCACCGCCGAAGCCGGCGACCACATCGAGCGAGTCGCGCATCCGATCGACAGGTGCGTCGCTGCCGAAGACGAGCCGCCCGGCGCCGAACGTGCGGAGTGCAAGCTCGAGCGCGCGCTCGCCGTACGACGAGGTCTCGAACCACACGTTCTCCGGGAACGCGGCCCGCGGGTCGAGCCCGCGACGCACGAAGCGCTCGATCTGGAACGGCGCGCCGCCGCCGAGGAGCGCGAAGACGACGCGAAGCGCTGGCCAGCGCTCCGCGCCCCCTCCGAGCCAGGCGGCGAATGCCTCCACCATCTGCGCCGTGTACGCGACCCCCGACGTCTCCCAGTCCCGTCGAGCGGGAGTCGCCGCGCCGGGATGGACGAACAGGATCGAGCCATCGCGCTCGAGCTGGTCGAGGAGCGGCGCCGCGCAGTCGAGCCACTGCAGCTCGCGCGCTCCGAGCACCGCGCCGGCGAAGCCGGGGAGCGCCGCCGCGTACGCGAGCGGGATCAGCCGCGGGCTGAGCGTTCGCGCCTCGTCGTTCCAGAGCGCCGCCAGCTCGTCGGTCGGCTCGAGCGTCGGCGGCAGCGAGACGACGGCGCGACCGAGCCCGTGCCGGTCGAGGTCGGCGATGCGCGCCTCGGGCGAGTAGGCGTCAGGATCGACGTCGAAGGATCCGCCCTGCGGCACGACGAGGCTCCGCCCGCGCAGGAACGGCGGTTCGGTTCGCCGCTCGAGCTCTCGCCGGAACCCGTCAGGCCAGACGTGCTGGTGGAAATCGACCCCCGTCATGCAGCGCGCCGGTCAGAAGCGGCCGTGACGGAGGCGAGCTGCGACAGAAAGCGCATCGGGTCGTCGAGATCGAGACGGATCTCGAGCGGGCCGGCCCCCACGAGCTCGGCCGCTTCGGCGACTGAGCGCCCGCGCAGCAAGACGACGGTCTCCCCGGGCTTGGGACGTGCGCCAAACGGATTGTCAGTGACGAGGATGCGTCGGATTGTCGGCATTGTTGACCAATCTTGTTGGGTAACAACACCTTATACCTGAGATAAGACGTCCTTCGCAAGTACTAGACGCGCTGCAACCCCACGTAGTTCTCGGCGAGGCTCAGTGCCGCCGCCTCCGAGGTGGTCACGTAGCGCAGCTGCGAGAGCTGCAGGCGCCGGTCGAAGTCGTCCGCGCCGGGGGCGTTGTGGAGCATCGTCGTCATCCACCAGGAGAAGTGCTCGGCCCGCCAGACGCGCCGGAGACAGTCGACCGAGTACGAATCGAGCTGTCCGCGACTGCCCTCGCCGTACCACGCAATGAGCGCGTCCGCGAGCAGGTGCACGTCGTGCATCGCCAGATTGAGGCCCTTCGCACCGGTCGGCGGGACGATGTGCGCTGCGTCGCCCGCCAGATAGAGCCGACCGTGCTGCATCGGCTCGGCGACGAAGCTGCGCATGCCCGTGACGCTCTTCTCGAGCACCGGCCCTTCGTTCAGCTCCCACCCGGGCAGTGCCGTCCGCGCGCGGAGCTCCTCCCAGATTCGCTCGTCGGGCCATTCGGCGAGATCCTCGTCAGGCCGGCACTGGAGATACAGCCGGCTCCGCGTCGGTGAACGGAGGCTGAGGAGCGCGAAGCCGCGTTCGTGGTTCGCGTAGACGAGCTCGTCGGTCGACGGCGGCGCGTCGGCGAGGATCCCGAGCCAGCCGAAGGGGTACTCGCGCTCGAACGTCCTCAACACGTTCGCGATCGCCGGGCGGCAGACACCGTGGAACCCGTCGCAGCCGGCGATCACGTCACAGTCGAGCCGGTGCTCGCCGCCGTCGTGCTCGAAGCGGACATAAGGCGACTCACCCTCGAACTCGTGGACACTCACGTTCGAGACTTCGAAGTAGAGCGGCAGGTCGTGCGCGAGCCGATCGGCGATCAGATCCTTGACGACTTCCGTCTGGCCGTAGACGACGATCGAGCGGCCGTCTGTCAGCTCGCTCATCGGAACGTGGTGCCGCTCACCGTCGAATTGCAGGTAGATGCCGCCGTGAACGATGCCCTCGCGGTGAAGGCGATCGGCCACCCCCGCTCGCTCCAGCAGCTCGACGGTTCCCTGCTCGAGCACGCCGGCGCGGACGCGCGCCTCGACGTAGTCGCGGTCGCGGCTCTCGAGCACGACCGACTCGATCCCGGCGACGCGAAGCAACGCCGCGAGCGTCAGGCCGGCCGGCCCGGCACCGACGATCGCAACCTGCGTCCTCACGCCTCGTCCAGCACTTCCTGCGCGATCGCGAACGCACGATTCGCCGCGGGAACGCCGCAGTAGATCGCCGACTGCAGCAGCACCTCCTTGATCTCCTCGGGCGTCAGGCCGTTGCGCAACGCGGCGCGCACGTGCATCGCAAGCTCGTGATGATGGTTGAGGGCGACGAGCGCCGTGAGAGTGATGCAGCTGCGCGTCTTTCGGTCGAGACCTGGCCTCGCCCAGATCTCGCCCCATGCGTAACGGGTGATCAGCTCCTGGAAGTCGCGCGTGAAATCGGTTGTGCTCTCGTTCGCGCGGTCGACGTGCTCGTCGCCGAGCACCTCGCGCCGCACGCGCATGCCGTCGTCGTAGCTCATGCCAGGTGCTCCTCCAGAAGTCGGTTGAACGCTTCGGGTTGCTCGACGTTTGCGAGGTGCGCGGCGCCGTCGATCAGCGCAACGCGCGCGCCGGGGACACGAGCAGCGATCTTCGCTGCCTCGGCCGGCGGAGACGTCGGATCCTCGGCACCGGCGATGACGAGCGTCGACGCCGTAACCCGCTCGAGGTCGCGCTGCGGCGTTCCGTCCTGCAAGCGCCTCGCAGCAGCGCGCGTAGCCCTCGCGGTCGATCGACAGGAACATCTCGCGCCAGCGGTTCACGTCGCCGAAGCCCGGTGTGAACCAGCGCGCCATCACGGCGTCGACGATCGCCCCGAGCCCCTCGGTGCGGACGGTCGCGGCGCGCTCCTCCCACTGCGTGGCCGGCCCGAACTCGACGGACGTGCAGGCGAGCACGAGCCTCTCGACACGGTCGGGCGCAGCGGCGGCGACGCGCATGCCGATCGAGCCGCCAAGCGACAAGCCGACATACGAGAACGGCCCGTTGAACGGTCTGGAGGATCTCCGTCGCCAGAGAGTCGACGGTGACGTCGTCGACGACCGGCGCCGCACCGTGGCCCGGCAGCTCGAAAACGTGATCCGCCGGGAACGCGGCGAGCTGCGGCTCCCACATCGCGGCGGTCGAGCCGAGCGACCCGCAATAGACGAGCGTCATCCGCGGTACCTCGCGAGCACGCGATCGATGAACACGCCCACCGACCCGAGGTACTCATCCGGCGTCGCCGGATCGAGCCCGAAGCGCTCCGCTTCGGAGAGCGTCTCCGGTCGAGATGTTCGCGCGCATCCGCGCCGTGTCCACCTTCAGGCCGTCGAGCGACCGCGCGACGGCGGCAACTGCGCCGCCCGTCGCGGCGAGCGCGGTCGTGAGCGCATGCCATTCCGCGTGCCAGGCACCGACCGGGCGCTCGTGTTCGACGACGAGGCTCTCGAAGAGGATCGCGCAGTTCGCGCGCGCGTGCCGTTCGCAGGCTACGGCGACAACGGCTGAAACGGGATTCGCCTTGTGCGGCATCGTCGACGAGCCGCCAGGTGCCCCTTCGCTGACCTCGCCCACTTCGGTCTGCGCGAGCAGCACGATGTCTCCGCCGATCTTCGCCGCAACCCCGGCGGTTGTCGCGAGCACGCCCGCGAGCTCCGCGAGCGGCGTGCGAATCGCATGCCACGGCATATCCGGCTCGCCGAGCTCGAGCTCGACTGCGCATACCGATGCAGCACGTCCGTTCCGTGCGCGCCGAACGCCGCGAGCGTCCCCGCCGCGCCACCGAGCTGCGCGAACGGCTCCCAGCGGTCGAGGAAGTGACGTGCGTCCAGGATGCCGGCGAGCCAGCCCGCCGACTTCGCCCCGAAGGTCGTCGGCACCGCTTGCTGGAGAAGCGTCCGTGCAGCCATGACGGTGCCGCGATGCTCGTCGGCGAGCCGGGCGCACGCAGCCGGCGACCCGATCGACGTCGACCAGGATCAAGGCGACGGCGTCGCGGGCGACCAGCATGGCGGCCGTGTCGACGATGTCCTGGCTCGTCGCGCCACGGTGCACCGCCGCGACATGCTCGGCGGGAACGCGCGCCCGGATCGCTTCGACGAGCGGCGTAACGGGCGTACCCGAGACTCGGCCCGCCTCCGAAAGCGCGCCCACGTCGTAGTCCTCGCCACAGGCGGCGGCGACGGCGGCCGCCGCGTCGGCCGAGATCGAGCCGGTCTCGACCTGCGCCAGTGCGAGCGCGCGCTCGGCGGCAAGCATGGCTTTCACCCACGCGCGATCGGAGACCGCCTCGGCGAGCGCGTCCGGTACGAAGATGGCCGAGAACGGATTCACGTGCTCGACGGTATGGACGGCATGGTCCACCTGTCAAGACGGCGTTCCATTAGGTTGGACACATGAAGCCTCCTTACCGCGCCGACCACGTCGGCAGCCTCCTCCGGCCCGCGCGCCTGCTCCAGGCTCGCGCGGACTTTGCGAGCGGCACGATCGACGCCGCCGAGCTCAGGGCGATCGAGGACGACTCGATCGTCGACATCATCGGCAAGCAGGAGGCGGTCGGCCTCCGTTCGGTCACCGACGGCGAGTTCCGGCGCGCCTCGTGGCACATGGACTTCATCTATCAGCTGGACGGCATCACGAAGGAGGCCGGCCACATCGCAGTGCAGTTCCACAACGCGAACGGCGACATCGAGTTCACGCCCGCCGCGCTTCACGTGAACGGAAAGCTCGGCGTCTCGCAGACGATCTTCGGCGACGCATTCGAGTTCGTCGCAGAGCACGCCGACGGCTGCGACACCGAAGCTGACGATCCCGTCGCCGAGCATGGTCCACTACCGCGGCGGGCGCGCTGCCGTCGACGAATCGGTCTACCCGGAGCTCGACGCGTTCTGGGCCGACCTGACCGCCGCCTACCGCGAGGAAGTTCGGCGGCTCGGCGAGCTTGGCTGCCGGTACCTCCAGATCGACGATACGAGCCTCGCGTACGTCAACGATCCGCATCAGCGCGACTACATCGCCTCGATCGGTGGCGACCCGGAGCGCCAGCACATCGAGTACATCCGCCACATCAACGAGGCGATCGCGAGCCGCCCCGAGGGCATGCGCGTCACCACCCACATGTGCCGCGGCAACTTCCGCTCGTCGTGGGCCGCCGAGGGCGGCTACGACTTCGTCGCCGAGGCGCTGCTGAACGACCTCGACGTCGACGGGTTCTTCATGGAGTGGGACGACGAGCGCTCGGGCGGCTTCGAGCCGCTGCGGTTCCTGCCGAAGGGCGAGAAGCGCGTCGTGCTCGGGCTGGTGACGACGAAGAGCGGCGAGCTCGAGTCGAAGGACGAGCTGAAGCGCCGGATCGAGGAGGCCGCCCAGTTCGCGCCGCTCGAACAGCTCTGCCTCTCACCGCAGTGCGGCTTCTCGTCGACGTCCGAAGGCAACTCGCTCACCGAAGAGGAGCAGTGGGCGAAGCTCCGCCTGATCGTCGAGGTTGCGGACGAAGTCTGGGGAGACGCCTAGGCCGGGAGCCAGCGCCCGGTTTCCGGGCAGCGGCGACGGGCCCAGGTGTCCTTCGGCTCACCGCGGCGGCGCGGCTTGAAGCCGGCTGCCCGCATCGCGGCGCTCCAGCTGCCGAACACGCGCTGGACGGTGTGACGGCACGGATGCTCGCGGCCGGCGGTCTCCCACTCGGCGACGGTCGGCGTCTTGAGGTGGGCGCGGTGCCAGAGATCGATCGCGTAAACGATCGTCTCGCGATCCCACCGGAAGCCCTCGCGCGGCCCTGATCTCACGTTGCTCGACACTACCGAACCTCCTTCAAAAAGTAAAGTGATGCGCTCACTTGAGCAGCTCCAATCTGACCGAGGTCTCGAGTGTCTCGATCGCGTTGCCCGCGGAAGACCCCCCGGGTCGGTGGAACGTCGCCGTAGTCGCGTCCGACGGCGACCCGGACGTAGGCGTCGGTCTGTTCGCGGTCGTGGGTGGGATCGAACGACTCCCAGCCGCGGTCGGCGCTCCACACGTCGATCCACGCGTGCGAGGCGGCGTGCGACCCCTCGGTGGCCGGGTCGTAGAGGTACCCGCTGACGTAGCGGCTGACGATGCCGACCGAGCGGCACACGGCAAGCAGCACGTGCGCGAAGTCCTGACACACGCCACGTCCCAGCTCGAGCGCCTCGTCTCCGCTCGTCTGGACGTCGGTTGCTCCCGGCTCATAGACGAGCGCCTCCCGAACCGCGGCTGACGAGACTCCGCACGTCCGATCGGCCCCGCGTCAGAGCGCGGACGCGTTCGCTGAACGGCGCGTAGGCCGTCGGACGAAGGTAGTCGTGCGCCTCGAGCAGCCCCAGGCCGCGGCTCGAGTCGATGAAGCGTCGGCGGCGTCGAGACCTCGCTCGCAGCGATGACCTCCAGGTGGTCGTGCGACTCGAGCACGTCGAAGCGCAGCACCTCGTTCCCCAGCCGGTCGCGATAGCCGCGGACGCGCAGGCCCGGCGGCTGCGTCAGCAGCCGGAAGCTCGAGCACTGCTGTCCGCCTCCCTCGAGCGGCCGCAGCCGAAGCTCGGTGTAGGCCTCGGCGATCGGCGTGTCGTAGGTGAACCGCGTGGTGTGCTCGACCGAGACCCACATGGCTACTGCTGCTGCTGGTGCTGGGCGTAGGGGCCGGGCATGATCACGCGGGTCGTGAAGTAGGCGTTCGCGATCTCGTCGCTCCCGTCGCGGACACCGGTGAGCGTGCGCCCGAGGAGCCGCGAGATCTCGCCCGCGCTGCGGTCGACCACGTCGGCGAACGCCAGTTCCGAGACGACGCGCCCGATCGCCCGCTCCGGCCGTTCGCCCGTGCCGGAAATCACCCGGATCGCGTTCAGCGCGCGCTCGAGGCAGAACAGCACCGTGCGCGGGCCGTTCCGGTCGAGCAGCAGGAACTCGACGACGCGAGGCCCGGCGAAGCGGTCGTTTTTCGCCTTGCGGAAGGCCTCGAGCGATCCGGCCGAGCGAAGGACATGGGTTGCGCGAGCGGTGCACGAGCTGCTCGGAGCCGAGCTCGAGGAGCTGCGGCACCTTCACCGACAGGATCCGCGCGATCGCGTCGGCGCGCTCGAGCAGGCTGCCGAGCTCCAGGAACTCGTAGGCCTCGCCGCGCGGGAGGGTCGCCTTGATCACACCCTGGATCGAGTACGAGCGATCGACGATCCGCGTCAGGAACTCGTGCGGCCGCGCCAGTTGCGACGACGTGCGGTGCGTCGTCAGGAACAGGTGGAGTCGATTCAGCTGCTCCCAGACCTCGGTCGAGATCTGCTCGCGCACGCCGCGGGCGTTCTCGCGCGCGTGCGAGACGCAGGCGGCCACCGAGTCGGGGTTCGCCGGATGCCAGAGCAGGAACTCGGTGACATGTCGCGCGGCGTACTCGTCGAAGTGCTCGCGGTAGAGGTCGTTCATCCCGACCATCAGCAGGAGCTCCTGCCAGGAGCGGCCATGATCCTGGATGTCCGCGTCCAACAGCGCGTGGAAGTTCACGTGCAGCAGACGGCTCGTGCCCTCGGCGCGCTCGACATAGCGGGTCGACCAGTAGAGCGAGTCGGCGACGCGGCTCAGCATCAGCGCAGCACCCAGGTGTCCTTGCTGCCGCCGCCCTGCGACGAGTTGACGACGAGCGAACCGGGACGAAGCGCCGCTCGCGTCAGGCCGCCGGGGACGACGCTCGTGACGCGCCCGGTGAGGACGAACGGCCGCAGGTCGACGTGCGCCGGACGCAGCTCTTCGACGTAGATCGGCATGCGCGAGAGCGAGATCGTCGGCTGGGCGACGAACGCGCGCGGATCGGCCTCGATCTTCGCTCGCGAAGCTCGCGCGCTCGTCGCTCGACGACGCCGGGCCGATCAGCATCCCGTAGCCGCCGCTGCCGTCCACCGTCTTCACGACGAGCTCGTCGAGGTGATCGAGGATGTAGCGGCGTTCGCTGTCGTCGGCGGCGAGGTACGTCGGCACGTTCGCGAGCACTGGCTCCTCGCCGAGGTAGAAGCGGATCATCTCGGGCACGTAGCGGTAGATCGCCTTGTCGTCGGCGACTCCCGTTCCGAGGGCGTTCGCGATCGTGACGTTGCCGGCGCGATAGGCGTTCATCAGCCCCGGTGTGCCGAGCAGCGAGTCTTCGCGAAACTCGAGCGGGTCGAGGAAGCCGTCGTCGACGCGCCGGTAGATCACGTCGACGCGCTCGAGACCGTGCGTCGTGCGCATGTAGACGACGTCGTCGTGGCAGATCAGGTCGCCGCCCTCGACGAGCTCGACGCCCATGTGCCGCGCCAGGAACGAGTGCTCGAAGTACGCCGAGTTGTGGATGCCCGGCGTCAGCAGGACGATCGTCGGCGCGCCCGTGGTCGGCGGCGCGGTCGCGCGCAGCGCCGCGAGCAGCTCTTGCGGGTACTGGTCGATCCCGAGCACGTCGTAGCGCTCGAACAGCGGCGCGAACGCGCGCTTCATCGCCAGCCGGTTCTCGAGCATGTAGCTCGCGCCCGACGGCGTTCGCAGGTTGTCCTCGAGGACGTAGAACGTCCCTTCGTCGTCGCGAATGACGTCGACGCCCGCGACGTGGGCGTAGACGCCGCCGGGTGGATCGACGTCGATCATCTCGCGGCGGAAATTGGCGGAGCCGAAGACGAGCTCCGCCGGGATGCGCCCCTCGCGGAGGATGCGCTGCCCGTGGTAGACGTCGTGCAGAAACGCGTTGAGCGCGGCGACGCGCTGGATCAGCCCTCGCTCGAGCACCCTGCCACTCGTCCGCGGGGATGACGCGCGGGATCAGGTCGAACGGGAAGATGCGCTCGAGCGCATCCTCCTGGCCGTAGACCGAGAAGCCGATGCCCTGGTTCAGGAACGCGGCCGCCACCTGCTGCCGGCGCTCGTCGAGCTCGTCGACCGAGAGACGGGCGAGCTGCGCCGCGAGCTCGACGCAGTGCGGCCGGGGCATCCCGTCCGCCTCGTACATCTCGTCGTAGTACGACCCCGGGTCGTAGCCGACGAAATGCCCGGCTGCTGCGAGTTCGGTCGCGGTCATCACCTCCTCCTCGGTCCAAAAGAAAACGCCCCGAGACGAGGTCTCGAGGCGCCGTTGCCTTCCGCCCGGCTCCACCGCCGGGCACTCCCGCATTCTACGCGACGACGGCCGTCCCGCCTACCGTCGACGCGAACACCTTCGCGCGCTGCGCTCAAAGCCGCCTGGAGCTTCGGGACGATGCCGCCGCTCAGGACACCGCCGAGCGCTCCGATGTCCGCGGCCGAGAGCTGCGCAACGACCTCGCCCTCGACGAGCACGCCCGGAACGTCCGAGACGAAAACGAGCCGATCGGCGCGGAGCGCGACCGCGAGAACCGCAGCGGCGTCGTCGGCGTTGACGTTCAACGGCCCGCGGGCGAGGGGTGCGATCACCGGCACGACGTCAGGCTCGCCGAGAAGCTCCGCGAGCCGCGCCGGGACGACCGGCCGCAGCATTCCCGCCTCGCCCAGCTCGGGAAGGCGATCTGCCTCGAGCCCGAGCTCGTCGCCCATCAGCCCGACGGCGCGCGGGCCGATCTGCTCGCAGAGACGCGCGGTTCTCGCCGGCGAAGGCCTCGCGAACGAGCGGAAGCGCCTCGACGGTCGTGACGCGCCTGCCGCCCACGAACGGCGCTTCCAGCCCCGCCGCGGCAGCGCGGCCGAGATGCGGTAGCCCGCCCCGTGTACGACGAGCGCACGCGAGCGCGGATCGACGTGCCGTTCGAGCTCGAACGGCGCCGCCGCGAGGGCAGCTCCCCCGCACTTCACGACCGTCAGTGACATTGCGAACATCACTTTACGTTTTGAAGCGAAACGTCGAGCGTCCCGTCGGGCAGGCGCCCGAGCTTGATCGGATAGGTGTGCCCCTTCGGCGACAGCACCTCGAGCTCGATCGGCTCCTCCTTCTTGCCGACCTCGCGCCGCGCGGCGAGCAACTCCTTGTGGCGAACGAGCGCCGAGAGGATCGCCGGGACGATGTCCTCCTGGCGGAACGGCTTGGTGACGTAGCCGAAGACGCCCGCCCCGAGCGCGCGCTCGACGCTCGCGCCGGTCGGCATACGCCGTGAGCATCACCACCGGCAGCGGACGCTCGGCGTAGATGCGTCGCGCTGCCTCGATCCCGTCCAGGCCGGGCATCTTCAGGTCGAAGATCGCGACGTCCGGCTTCTCGGTCCGGGCGAGCTCCACCGCCTCGAGCCCGTCGCGCGCCTCGGCGCACACCACAAATCCCTCGGACTCGAGAATCTGGCGAAGGTCGAGACGAATGATCGTCTCGTCCTCGGCGATCAGAACGTGGACGCGGTCCTCGAACATGACACCCTCCTCGCCGATGCTTTATCTTTTGAAGTCATGGCGCAGATCCGTATCCCACCCGTCCTACGCGCAGAGGCGGCCGGAAACCGCACCGTCGCAGTCGATGCAACGACCGTCCGGGCCGCCCTCGACGCTCTCGTCACGCGAGTTCCCGTCGCTCCGAGGAGCGCGTGTTCGCGGGTGGCGACGTCCCGACCTTCCTGAACATCTTCGTCGACGGCGAGGACGTGCGGCTCCTGGCGGGGCTCGACACGGAGCTCAGCGAGGGCTCGACGGTGCTGCTCCTACCGGCCGTGGCCGGCGGCTGATTCGTCACCAGGCTCTCCTCTCCGTTTCTGGAACGCGAAAAAGGCCCCGGATGCGCGTATCTTTGCGCGTCCGAGGCCTCGATGCCTCCGCCGGTCGATGTCGTCATCGATGGCGTGCCCTCTACGGTAGCCGTGGAGCTATAGAAAGTAAAGCCGGGCGGACGCCCTCTGCCTGATGTAGACTCTCGACTCCATGATGCGTGCCACCGCGATGAAGCCGTTTTGCCTGATTCCGGCCATCGCCTGCGCGCAAATGGCCTAGCCGGACACACCCGTCCAACCGGTTAGGCCCACAGAGGAGACGGGAGGCAACGACCGCATGAGCGCCTACCACCTGCGCTGCCGCGTCTGCGAAGAGGTCACCGAACCGGAGCCTCTCGACGCCTGCCGTCGTTGTGACGGGCCGACCGACGTGACCTACGACTGGGATCGCGTCGCGCGCGTGCTGACGCGCGACTCGGTCGAGAACGGGCCGGAGACGCTCTGGCGCTACCACGGGCTCCTGCCGTCGGGCGCCCGCGTCGACGTCGGCGCCGGCTGGACGCCGCTCGTGCACTCCGAGCCGCTGTCCGACCTCCTCGGCATCGACCTGTATCTGAAGCTCGAGGACCGCAACCCGACCCGGTCGTACAAGGATCGGATCGCGACGGTCGCCGTCTCGGCCGCGCTCGACCACGGCGTCACCACCCTCTGCTGCTCGTCGACCGGCAACCTCGGCGACGCGGTCGCCGCCGCTGCAGCGGCGACCGGGCTCGAGGCGATCATCCTCGTGCCGTCGGGCTCCGCCTCGGCCGCTGTCGCCGCCCGGCACCGCGGGGTTCACGTCTTCGCCGTCCGCGGCACCTACGACGACTGCCGGCGGCTCGAGCTCGAGCTCGGCTCGCTCTTCCCGTGGGGCTTCGTGAGCGGCAACCTCCACCCGTACGCCAGCGAGGGCGCGAAGACGATCTCGTTCGAGATCGCCGAGCAGCTCGACTGGCAGCTTCCCGACGCCGTCGTGTGCCCGGCTGCGAGCGGGACGCTCTTCTCGAAGCTCACGCAGGGCTTCGCCGAGGTCACCCGCACCGGGCTCGCCGGCGAGCCGGTGCCGCGGATGTTCGCCGGCCAGGCGCTCGGCTCGAGCCCCATCGCCGCGGCGTTCGCCGACGACCGGAAGATCTCGCGCGTGCACGCCGCGACCGAAGTTGCGTCCCTCGCCGTGGGTGACCCGTCGCACGGAGACCTGGCGCTCGGCGCCGCCCGCGCGACCGGCGGCGCGGTGCTGGCCGTGCCCGACGAGGAGATCGAGCTCTACGCGGAGTTGCTCTCCGAGACGACCGGCGTGCCTTCCGACCTCTCGGGCGGTGCCGCGCTCGGCGCGTTGATCGCGGCCCGCGAGCACGGCGACATCGAGCGCGGCTCGCGTGTCGTGCTCGTCGTGACCGGTGCACAGCCGCAGTCGACGGTCGCCGACGGCGACCGGGTGACGACGATCGACGCCGACGCCAACGACGTCCTCGCAGCTCTGGGTCTGCGCTCCTAACCTCTCTGCATGACCGACACCGCCGCGCCTGTCAGACGCGACGTACGCCTGCTCGGAACGATCCTCGGCGAGGTGCTCGTCGAGCAGGAAGGCCCCTGGCTGCTCGAGCTCGTCGAGCGGATCCGCAGAGACGCCCGCGACGCGCGCCAGGCCGGCGTCGTCGCCGAGGTCGACACCTCGCTCGAAGCGAATGCCCAGGCCCTCGTCCTGCGCGCCTTCGGTCTCTACTTCCAGCTCGCGAACCTCGCCGAGCAGCTGCACCGCCTGCGGCGACGGCGCGACGATGCCCGCAACGGCCGCATCTCGCGCGAGTCGCTCGAAGACGCGTTCACCACGCTCGCCGGCGCCGACCTCGACCGCGCGCGCGACACCTCGATCCGCCTCGTCCTCACCGCGCACCCGACCGAGGCAACGCGCCGGACCGTGCTCCTCTCCCACATCCGCATCGCCGAGCAGCTGTACGAGCTCGACGACCCGCGCCTCCTGCCGACCGAGCGCCACGCGATCGAGGAGCGGATCGCCGAGGAGGTGACGCTCCTCTGGCAGACCGACGAGGTGCGGCACGACCGGCTGCGGATCAACGACGAGATCCGGAACGGCCTCTGGTTCTTCGAGCACAGCCTGATGGACGCCGCGACCGAGCTGCTCGAGGAGTGGCGGACGCGCATCCCCGACGCGCCGCCGCCGCTGCGCTTCGGCTCGTGGATCGGCGGCGACATGGACGGCAACCCGGTGGTCGGCCCGGCCACGATCGCCGAAGCGCTCGCCCGCGCTCGCGCGCTCGCGTTCACGCGGTATCGCAGGGAGGTGCAGGCCCTCGCTGTCGAGCTGGGCTCGTCGCGCTCGCTGGTCGGCGTCGCGCCGAGCTCGACGAGTCGATCGCCCGCGACGAAGAGGAGCTGCCGGAGTTCACCGCCGAGATCGGCTCGCGCAACGCGCTGGAGCCGTACCGCCGGAAGCTGTCGTTCATGGGCTGGCGGCTCGCCACGACCGCTACGCCTCGTCCGCCGACCTCCTCGCCGACCTCCGCGTGATCCGCGCGAGCCTGACCGCGAACGGCGGCCGCCGGATCGCCGACGGCCGGCTCGCCGCGCTGAGCGGATGGTCGAGATCTTCGGTTTCCACGTCGCGAAGCTCGACGTGCGCCTGCACGCGCGCGATCTCGACGGCGAGCGCGCGCGCGAGGCGCTGGCGGCTGCGGCCGAGGCACGTGCCCGGCACGGTGCCGAGGCGCTCGACACGCTGATCATCTCCGGCACCTCGTCGATCGACGACATCCGCCGCGCACGCGAGCTCACGGAGCTCCGGTCGTGCCCCTGTTCGAGACGGTCGACGACCTGCGACGCGGCGCCGGGGATCGTCGAGACGATGCTCAGCGAGCAGTCGGATCGCGACCGCCGAGGTCATGGTCGGCTACTCCGACTCGGGCAAGGACAGCGGCTACCTCGCGGCGCAGTGGGCGATCTACCGCGCCCAGGAGCAGCTCGCCGAGGTGGCGCGGCGTCACGACGTCGAGCTGACGATCTTCCACGGCCGCGGCGGCAGCGCCGGCCGCGGCGGCGGCCCGACGCACGCGGCGATCGCGTCGCAGCCGGCCTCGTTCCCGCCCGGGCATCTGAAGGTGACCGAGCAGGGCGAGACGATCTCGTTCAAGTACAGCCTCGAAGGGCTGGCGCGGCGGAACCTGGAGGCGGCCCTCGCCGGCACGCTCCTCGCGACCTATCCCGAGCGGCTCGAGCCGCCGCCCTCCGACGAGGATCGCGCGTGCTCGATCGCCTCGCGGCCGTCTCGCGCGAGGCTACCGCGCGTTCGTCTGGGATGACCCGGGCTTCGTCGACTTCTTCCGCGCGTTCACGCCGGTGGACGAGCTGTCGCTGCTCGAGATCGCATCCCGGCCGGCGAGACGGCCGGACGGCGCCGACTACCTCGAGTCGCTGCGCGCGATCCCGTGGGTGTTCTCGTGGACGCAGAACCGCGTGCTCCTGCCGGCGTGGTTCGGCGCGGGCAGCGCGTTCGCGGACGCGGACGCCGGGCTGCTGCGCGACCTCTACACGCGGTTGCCGTTCGTGCGGACGATCATCGACAACATGGAGATGACGCTCGCCAAGTCGAGCCTCTCGATCGCGCGCGGCTACCTCCGGCTCGTCGAGCGACACGATCGCTCTGGGAGCGGATCGAGGAGGAGCACGCGCGCGCCGTCGCAGGCGTGCTCGCCGCGACCGGCGTCTCGCGCCTCCTCGAACGCCAGCCGATGATCCGCCGCTCGGTCGACCTGCGCAACCCGTACGTCGACCCGATGAACGCGCTCCAGGTCGAGCTGCTCAGCCGCCACCGCGCCGGCGACGACACGGCACAGTTGCCGCTCCTCCGCTCGATCGCCGGGATCGCAGCGGCGCTGCGCAACACAGCTCAGAGACGGCTCAGAGACGATGATCCGCCCGTTCCGCGAAGACGACACCGAAGCGGTCGTCGCGCTCTGGGAGGCCTGCGAGCTGACACGGCCGTGGAACGACCCGCGCAAGGACATCGCGCGGAAGCTCACCGTGCAGCGCGAGTGGTTCCTCGTCGCCGAGACGGACGGCGCGATCGTCGGCTCGGTGATGGCCGGCTACGACGGCCACCGCGGCTGGGTGAACTACCTCGCGGTCGCACCCGACGCGGCAGCGGCCGGGCTAGGGCGCGAGCTGATGGCCGAGGTCGAGCGCCTGCTCGCCGCCGCCGGCTGCCCGAAGATCAACCTGCAGGTGCGCGGCACGAACGAAGCGGCGCTCGGCTTCTACGAGCGGCTCGGCTACACGCGCGACGACGTCGTCAGCCTCGGCCGCCGGCTCGAGCCGGACGACTAGAGCTCGACGACTGCGTCGCCGACGCGGATATCGCCGTCGTGACGATGTCGGCGTTGATCCCCGCCCGGTGAACGAGATCCTTGATGATCCCCGGCCGCGTCATCGCCTGGAGGTGCGTGCACGGCTCGCAGAGCTCGACGCCGTAGCACTCGACCTCGCCGACACGGAACCGCTTGCCGATCGAGCGACGGCAGATCGACGCCGCGCACGGTCACCTGGCGGCGCGACTCGCCGGCCGCGAGTCCGACGCGCTCGACCTCGTCCACGTCGATCAGCGTGATCGCGCCGCCCGGTCGCGCACCGTCGGTGCGAAGTGCCGGTCGCCGACGAGCCCCTTGCCCGCGACCGCGACCGCAGACTCGACCGGACCACACTCCTTGACGCCTTCGGCGCCGAAGTGAATCGCCTCGACCACGCTCGAAGCCTAGACGGCGGAGAGATCGAAGCGCGGCGTATACGTCGCCTCGAACGCAGCGATCTCGTCTTCGCGCTTCAGTGTCCGCGCAACGTCGTCCAGGCCATGCACGAGCGTCTCCTGCGCGTACGGGTCGAACGCGAACGAGATGCGCAACCCGTCGGGATGCGAGATCTCGAGATGCTCGAGGTCGACGGTCAGCTCGTTCCGCGACGACGACCGCCTCCTGATCTGCGCGAGCTGGTCATGGTCGAGCACGATCGGTGCGAGCCCCGAGTTGATCGAGTTCTGCCGGAAGATGTCGCCGAACGACGGCGCCAGCACGACGCGGAAGCCGTAATCCTCGAGCGCCCACGCCGCATGCTCGCGCGACGAGCCGCAGCCGAAGTTGCGGCCGGCGACGAGGATCGACGCGCCGGGCGTCTCGTGCAGCTCGAATGCCGGGTCCTTCATCCAGTCGAAGAACAGGAACTCGCCGTACCCGGAGCGCTCGATGCGCTTCAGGAACTGCTTCGGGATGATCTGGTCGGTGTCGACATCGGGCCTGTCCAGAACGGCCACGGAACCGGTCACCGAGGGCAGCGGCCTCATCCGAGCTCCCGCACGTCGGTGAAGTGGCCGGTCACCGCGGCCGCGGCGGCCATCGCCGGGCTGAGCAGATGTGTCCGGCCGCCGGCGCCCTGACGCCCCTCGAAGTTGCGGTTCGACGTCGAGGCGCAGCGCTCGCCGGGCGAAAGGATGTCCGGGTTCATGCCGAGGCACATCGAGCAGCCCGCGCGCCGCCATTCGAAGCCGGCGCGCTGGAACACCTGGTCGAGCCCTTCGGCCTCGGCCTGCACCTTCACCTGCGCCGAGCCGGGGACGACGATCGCGTGCACACCCTCGGCGACCTGCCGGCCCGACACGATCTGCGCGGCCGCGCGGAGATCCTCGATGCGCGAGTTGGTGCACGAGCCGATGAAGACCTTGTCGATCTTGATCTCCTGCAGCGGGGTGCCCGGCACGAGATCCATGTAGTGCAGCGCGCGCTCGACCGCGGCGCGCTCATCGGCGTCGGCGAAGTCGGCGGGATCCGGGACGACCGCGTCGACGTCGGCGACCATCCCGGGATTCGTGCCCCACGTGACCTGCGGCTTGAGCGCGGCGATGTCGATCGTGTGCGTCACGTCGTACGTCGCATCCTCGTCGGTGTGCAGGTCGCTCCAGTCGGAGTCGATGAACGCGGGGCGCCCCTCGAGATACGCGCGCGTCGTCTCGTCGGGCGCGATCAGGCCGGCGCGCGCGCCCGCCTCGATCGACATGTTGCAGATCGTCATGCGCCCTTCCATCGACAGCGCGCGAATCGCTTCGCCGGTGTACTCGATCACGTGGCCGACGCCGCCGGCGACGCCGAGCTGGCCGATCGCCGCCAGCACCATGTCCTTCGCGGTGAGCCCGAAGGGCAGCGCGCCGGAGAACTCGACCCGCATCGTCTTCGGCAGCGCCTGCGGCAACGTCTGGGTCGCGAGCACGTGCTCGACCTCGGTCGTGCCGATGCCGAACGCGAGCGCGCCGAACGCGCCGTGCGTCGAGGTGTGGCTGTCACCGCACACGATCGTCAGACCCGGGCTGCGTCAGTCCGAGCTCGGGCCCGATCACGTGGACGACGCCCTCGCGCCCGCTGCCGGTCGCGAAGAGGCGCACCCCGAACTCGTCGCAGTTCGTCTGCAGCGCGTCGAGCTGCTGCTTCGCGAGCGGATCGGTGATCGGCCCGTCGGTCGTCGGCACGTTGTGGTCCATCGTCGCGACCGTCAAGTCGGGACGGCGAACGGGGCGGCCGGCCAGCCGCAGTCCTTCGAACGCCTGCGGGCTCGTCACCTCGTGGACGAGGTGGAGGTCGATCCAGAGGAGCGACGGCCCGTCACCGCCATCCGCGACGAGATGCTGTGTCCCAGATCTTGCGAAACAGCGTCTTGCTCATTGCGTCCTCTCTGCGGCATACGAACCGAAGACGCGCAGATCGCGCGTCACCGAGCGCAGCTCGGCGAGCGCCGGCCGAACGGTGGGATCGAAGACGTGGCCGTCGAGCACCACGTCGAAACGGTAGCGCCACGACGAGTTCGGCAGCGGCCGCGAGACGAGCTGCACGAGGTTCACCCCGTCGCGGGCGAGCGGGCCGAGCGCACGATGCAACGCACCGGGGCGGTGGTCGGTGACGAACCAGAGCGCGGTGCGCCAGCCTTCGCCGTGCGCGATCTGCGTATACGGCGCAAGCGCGACGAACCGTGTGAAAGCGCCCGGCTTGTCGCCGACGTCGTCGGCGACGACGGTAAGGCCGTAGGTCTCCCCCGCCTCGAGGCTCGCAATCGCGAGCTGCTGCGGGTCGCCGGACTCCTGCACCTCGCGGGCCGCGTCTGCGGTCGTCGCGGCGGCAATCTGCTTCGCAGTGCTCGACGCGAGCAGGTCGCGGCATTGGTCGAGCGCAGCCGGATGCGAGCGGATGATCTTCGCGTTCTCGAACGACGCACCGGGCAAGCCGAGAACGCAATGGCGGATCGGCAGCGTCGCCTCGCGGATGATCGAGAGCGGCGAGCCGTAGATCAGGTCGTGGGTCTCGGCGATCGGGCCGATCAGCGAGTTCTCGATCGGCAGGACGCCGAAGGCGACCTCGGTGGAGCTCGCCGCTTCGATCACCGCCGTGAAGCTCGGCAGGTCGACACCGCTCGCCTCAGGGGCAAGAACGGAAGCAGCCGCGTGCGTATGGCTCCCGCGCGGCCCCGGATATCCGACAGTGACGCTCATCTACTCCCGAACTCGATGCGCACCGGACGCTCGCAGCGGGCGCAGTAGGTGCGCGCTGCTCCCTTGCGCTCGGCCTTGACGACGGGAACCGGGACGGCGCACTGGCACGTCTCGGTCATGACGGTGTTGCTGCCCATGACTCCTCCTCGAGTCTCGCGAGCACGGCATCGCCGAACTCGCTTGTGGTCGCCGAGCCACCGGCATCACGCGTGGGATGCGTGACGAGCGTGTGGTCGACTGCTGCCGCAAGCTGTGTGCCGAGGTCGCGCCGGCCGAGCGCGTGCTCGAGCAGCAGCGCGAGCGAGCGCAGCATCGCGGCCGGGTTCGCCGCGCCGGTGCCGGCAATGTCGGGGGCCGAGCCGTGCACCGGCTCGAAGATGCCCGGGCCGCCGTCGCCGAGACTCGCCGATGCCGCAAGCCCGAGGCCGCCGGTGACGGCCGCGGCCAGGTCGCTGAGGATGTCGCCGAACATGTTCTCGGTGACGACGACGTCGATGCGCTCGGCGGTGGTCGCGATCTCCATCGCGAAGCTGTCGACGAGCGCGTGGCGCACCTCGATGTCGGGATAGTCGGCTGCGACCTCGTTCACGACCCGGCGCCAGAGCTTGGACGTGTCGAGCACGTTGGCCTTGTCGACCGAGATCAGCGAGCCGCTGCGCGTGCGAGCGAGCTCGAAGGCGCGGCGCGCGACGCGCTCGACCTGCGACGGGTGGTACTCGCACGTATCGAAGACCGTGCCGTCGTCACGGACACCGCGTGCCCCGAAGTAGAGGCCGCCGATGAGCTCGCGGACGACGATCAGGTCGATGTCGCCCTGCGCCGCCGGGCGCAGGTTCGCGTACACGTCGAGCTCCTTGCGCAGACCGAGCAGTCCCTGCTCGGGACGAACCGTGCCGCCGTCCCACTTCGGGCCGCCGACCGCGCCGAGCAGGACCGCGGTCGAGCCCTTGCAGGCGGCAAGCGTCTCGTCGGGAAGCGGCGAGCCCGTGGTGTCGATCGCATTCCCGCCGAAGGGCAGCTCGACGAGCTCGACATCGACCGGCAGCTGCGCGAGCACGCGCACTGCCTCGCCGAGCACCTCGGGGCCGATCCCGTCGCCGGGCAGGCACGCGATCAGATCAGTCACTTCGCCTGCTCCCGCCGCACCAGGTTGAGCACGAAGGTGATCAGCTCTTCGACCCCTTCGTCGGAGAGCGGGCCCGCTGTTGACCCGCTGCAGGTAGCTGACGAGCCACGCCTCCCGCGTCGGGTCGATGGCCGCGATGCCGTTCTCCTCTTTGTACGCGGTGGAGCTCGACCACTTTCTTGATGCGCTGGTTGATCGTTGCGACGAGGCGGACGTCCAGTGCCGAGATCTCATCGCGAATCGACCCGACGAACGGGTCGGCGGAAACGCTCATACGGCGACTCCCAGGTCCTCGAGCAACAGGTCGATGTCGGCGTCGATCTCGACGACGTCGCCGCTCGCCTCGGCGAGCTGTGGCGTCTTCAGACCGGTGCCGGTGACGAGCAGGACGGCGCGGTCGCGCTCACCGATCTCGCCGCGGCGCGCGGCTTCGCGCAGGGCGCCGAGCGCCGCACCGGTCGCGCCTTCGCCGAAGACGCCGGCGGTCTCGGCGAGCAGCGAGATGTTGATCCCGATCTCGTCTTCGGGCACGGCGTAGATCGCACCGCCCGACGTCTTCGCGGTGGCGATGACGAGGTCGCCGTCGGCCGGGTTGCCGATCGCGATCGAGGAAGCAACCGTCTGCGGGCGCACCGGCGTGACCGCTCGTCCTCGGCCCACGCGGCCGCAACGGGCGAGCAGCCGACCGCCTGGCCGCCGAAGAGCTTCGGCCGCCCGCTCGGGATCAGCCCGAGCCGCTCGAACTGCTGGAAGCCCTGCCAGATCTTCGTGAACATCGCGCCCGAGCCGATCGGCGCGACGACGGCGTCAGGCGCCTCCCAGCCGAGCTGCTCGGCGATCTCGAACGCAAGCGTCTTCGAGCCTTCGGCGTAGTACGAGCGCAGGTTGACGTTGACGATCGCCCAGTCGACCTCGCTCGCCAGCTCGCTGACGAGGCGCGAGCAGTCGTCGTAGCTGCCGCGCACGCCGTAGATGCGCGCGCCGTAGACCGTGGTCGCGGAGAGCTTCTCCGGCTCGAGGCCGGCCGGGCAGAAGATCACCGCCGGCATGCCGATCGCGGCCGCGCGCGCTGCGACGGCGTTCGCGAGGTTGCCGGTCGACGTGGCGGAGAGTGTCTCCGAGCCCGAACTCGAGCGCCTTCTGCGCCGCAACTGCGACGACTCTGTCCTTGAAGGAGTGCGTCGGGTTCGAGAGGTCGAGCTTGAGATAGAGCTCGCCGATGCCGAGCGCGCTCGCGAGCCGCGGCGCCGGAACGAGCGGTGTCCAGCCCGGCGACGAGATCCCGTCGGCGGGCGCTTCGGCCGGCAACAGGTCGACGTAGCGCCACATCGAGCGCGGCCCGGCCTCGATCCGCTCGCGCGAAACGACTCGTCCGATCGCCTCCCAGTCGTAGACTGGCTCGAGCGGACCGAAGCAGCGCACGCAGATGCCGCTGGCAACAGCGGGATACGACGCCTCACAGATGCGGCACCTCAGCGAATCGACTGCCATCTCAACTCCTACAATCCTTTAGGAAATGAAGTTTTACCGGATCGACGACCTGCCGCCATACGTCTTCGCGACGGTCGACCAGTTGAAGCGGGAGCTGCGCCGGGACGGACGCGACGTCATCGACCTCGGATTCGGCAATCCCGACATCCCCTCGCCAGAAACGGCAGTCGAGAAGCTCCGCGAGGCGGCCCTCAACTCCCGCAACCATCGCTACTCCGCGAGTCGCGGGATCGAGCAGCTCCGGCGCGCCGTCGCCGAGCACTACGCGCGCTCCTTCGGCGTCGAGCTGGATCCCGACACGCAGGTCGTGAACACGATCGGCGCCAAGGAAGGCCTCGCCCACCTGATGTGGGTGCTTGCCGACCGCGGCGACCGCGTGGTCGTGCCGACGCCCGCCTACCCGATCCACCGCGTCGCGCCGCGCCTCGCCGGCGCCGACGTCGTGACCGCGCCCGCCGAAGGCGGCGTCGACGCGATCGAGGAGGCCGTTCGCGCCGCGAAGCCGCGCGCCGTGATCGTCTCGTATCCGCACAACCCGACGACTGCCGTCGCGACAGCCGAAGACATGCAGCGGCTCGTCGACCTCGCGCGCGAGCTCGAGTTCGTGCTCGTCCACGACTTCGCCTACGCGGACGTCGCCTTCGACGGCCACAAGCCGCCGTCGGTGCTGGCCGCGGAGGGCGCCCACGAATGCGCCGTCGAGCTGTACAGCCTCACCAAGTCGTTCTCGATGGCCGGCTGGCGCGTCGGCTTCGTCGTCGGCAATGCCGAGGTCGTCGCAGCGCTCGCGAAGCTCAAGTCCTACCTCGACTACGGCACGTTCCAGCCGATCCAGATCGCCGCGACGGTGACCCTGCGCGAGGCTGCCGAGTACCCCGCCGAGGTCTGCGAGATCTATCGGAGCCGTCGCGACGTCCTGATCGACGGCCTCGCGCAGGCGGGCTGGGAGGTCGAGCCGCCGCGCGGGACGATGTTCGTCTGGGCGCCCGTGCCCGAGCCGTTCCGCGACCGCGGCTCGCTCGAGTTCGCCGTTGAGCTCGCGCAGCAGGCGGACGTGGCCGTCAGTCCGGGCATCGGCTTTGGCGAGGGAGGCGACGGTCACGTGCGCTTCGCGCTGATCGAGAACGAACAGCGGATCCGCCAGGCGACGCGAGCGATCAAGAAGCTCCTTCACTAAGTACGCGCTCCCTCTGACGCAGAGCCGACGGCCGCGGCGTACTTGGCGAAGACGCCGGTCGTGTAGCGCGGCTCCGGCTGCTTCCACTCGGCGCGGCGCCGCTCGAGCTCCGCCTCGTCGACCTCCATGTCGAGCCGACGGTTGTCGACGTCGAGCACGACCGTGTCGCCGTCGTGGAGCAGGCCGATCGGGCCGCCGCGGAACGCCTCGGGCGCGATGTGGCCGACCATCAGGCCGTGGGTCGCGCCCGAGAAGCGACCGTCGGTGATGAGCGCGATCTCGTCGCCGAGGCCCTCGCCGACGAGCGCAGCCGTGACGTGCAGCATCTCGCGCATGCCAGGCCCGCCGGCCGGGCCTTCGTTGCGGATCACGACGACGTCGCCCGGCTCGATCGCGCGCGCCTTGACCGCGGCGAAGCACTCTTCCTCGGACTCGAAGACGCGCGCCGGCCCGCGGTGCAGCGTCCGCTCGTGACCGGCGAGCTTCACGACGCAGCCCTCCGGCGCGAGGTTCCCGCGCAGGATCGCGAGGCCGCCCGTCGCCTTGAGCGGCGCGTCCCAGGACACCACGACCTGCTGGCCGGGCGTCTCCTTCACGGCGGCGCCGACCTCGCGCAGCGTGCGGCCGTCGACCGTGCGCGCGTCGGCGTGGACGAAGTTCCCTTCGACGAGCTCGCGGACGACCAGTCCGACGCCGCCCGCCTCGTAGAGATCGGTTGCGACGAAGCGGCCGCCCGGCTTGATGTCGGCGACGATCGGCGTGCGCTCGGCGATCGAGTCGAAGTCGTCGATCGAGAGCTCGACGCCGGCTTCGGCGGCGATCGCGAGCAGATGGAGGACGCCGTTCGTCGAGCCGCCGGACGCAGCGACCGCCGCGATCGCGTTCTCGAACGCGTCGCGCGTCAGGATGCTGCGCGGCCTCACGTCGTCGAGGACGAGCTGCATCGCGAGCTCTCCTGCCCGCTCGGCCGCCTCCTTCTTCGACGGGTGCAGTCGCCGGGATCTCGCCGAGACCCGTCGCGCTGATGCCGAGGACGTCCATCACCATCGCCATCGTGTTGGCGGTGAACTGCGCGCCGCACGCGCCCGCGCCGGGACAGGCAGCGCTCTCGAGCTCGTGCACGTCCTCGTCGGAGGCCTTGCCGGCGGCGTGCGCCCCGACGACCTCGAAGACGTCCTGGATCGTCACGTCCTTGCCGCGGTAGCGGCCCGGCGCGATCGTGCCGCCGTAGAGCACGAGCCCCGGCAGGTCGAGGCGCGCCAGCGCCATCGCCCCGGCGGGGATCGTCTTGTCGCAGCCGACGATCACGACGAGCCCGTCGAACAGATGGCCGCGCGCGACGAGCTCGATCGAGTCGGTGATCACCTCGCGCGAGATGAGCGAGGCGCGCATGCCGGACGTCCCCATCGAGACGCCGTCGGAGACCGAGATCGTGTTGAACTCGAGCGGCATCCCGCCGGCGCGCCTGATGCCCTCCTTGACGTGGTGGGCGAGCACCCGGTGGTTCAGGTTGCACGGCATCGTCTCGATCCACATCGAGGCGACGCCGATCAGCGGCTTCGCCAGATCGTCGTCGGTGAAGCCGACGCCCTTCAGCATCGCGCGCGCGGGCGCGCGGTCGACGCCGTCGGTCAGCGCAGCGCTGTGCCGCTTCGCCGGATGAGTCTTGTCATAGACGCTCATTGCAGGTGCGCTCCTTTCTGGGCCACCTGCAACGGCAGCACCGTCGTGTCGTCGGAAAGGGAATGGCGGAGCGCCGCGGCGACGTCGCCGGCCTGGCGCTTGTCGGCCCAGACGACGACCGACGGGCCGGAGCCCGAGAGCGTCACGCCGACCGTTCCGGCAGGCGCGTTCGTCTGGAGCTCGCGCAGCAGCGGCGCTCCGTCGTGCCGGTACTGCTCGTGCAGGCGGTCGTGGAACGCGTCGCGCAACAGCTCGGCGTCGCCGGCGACGATCGCCGCGCCGAGCAGCGTCGCCGCGCCGGCGTTCTTCGCCGCATCGTCGTGCTTGATCGTGAACGGAAGCCCGTTGCGCGACTTCTCGGTGCTCGTGCGCGACGAGGGAACGACGAGGATCGGCGTCACCGGCATGTCGGCCGCGATGCGCTGCGCACGCGGCGTGCCGTTCCGCTGCCAGGCGACGCAGACGCCGCCGTAGACGACCGCGGCGAGGTTGTCGGCGTGGCCCTCGAACCGCTCGCCGAGCGTGAGCAGCTCGGCGTCACTCACCGTGCGCCCGGCGGCTGCGGCGCCGGCCAGGAGACCGAGCGCGATCGCCGACGCGCTCGAGCCGAGGCCGCGCTCGAGCGGGATGCGGTTCGTGAACCGAAAGCGGTAGCTCTCGGGCGGGGCGAAGAGCGCGAACGCGCGCAGCGTCGCGTGCGTCGGATCGCACGGCAGCTCGTCGGCGCCTTCGCCCTCGAGCTCGACGGAGAACGGGCCTTCCTCGACGACCACCTCGTTCCAGAGGTCGAGCGCCGCGGCGGCGGCGTCGAATCCCGGGCCGAGGTTGGCCGTCGAGGCGGGTGCGACAACGCGGGTCATTCGACGACCTCGAGCACGGCTTCGAGCGTTGCGTCGACGACGTGCGTCTCCGTCATGTCGACGGCACCGCTGTCCTTGAGGCCGTGACCGGTGACGATCGCGACTGCGAGCTTGTCGCGGACGCCGAGCTTGGCGAGCGCCGCGATCACCGGCCGCGGAGGCCGGCTCGCAGAAGACGCCCTCTTCGCGCGCGACGAGCTGCCACGCCTCGCGCAGCTCGTCCTCGCTGAGCGTGACGATGGTGACGCGGCCCTCCGCCACCAGCTCCTCGACACGCTGGATGTGCGCCGGCGCGCCGATGCGGATCGCCGAGGCGAAGGTCTTCGGTCGCTCGGCCGCCTGGCCGGAGACGATGTCCGGCTCGATGCCCGGCCTCGGCACAGCCCGCGGCGAGCGCGGTCGTATTGCCGCCGCCGCCGTACGGGAGCGCGATCACGTCGGGCGCCTCGCCGAGCTGCTCGACGATCTCGCCGACGACCGTCTTCTGCCCGTCGATGCGGTCGGGGTTGAGCGAGTTGACGAGCACGTAGCCGTCGCGCTCGCCGAGCTCGCGACAGAGGTCCAGCGCGTCGTCGAAGCTGCCTCGGATCTCGACCACGCGTCGCGCCGGCGGCAACCGCCTGCGCCCGCTTTGCGTCGGCCGTCGCGCCGACCGGCGTCAGCACGACCGCCTGCAGGCCGGCGCGCGCCGCGTAGGCCGCGGCCGAGGCGGCGGTGTTCCCGGTCGACGCGCAGACGACCGCGCGGGCGCCGCGCTCGGCGGCCCGTTCGACCGCGACCGCCATGCCGCGGTCCTTGAAGCTGCCCGTCGGGTTCAGCCCCTCGCACTTCAGGTGCAGCTGCAGCCCGAGCCGCTCCGAAAGCCGGCGCGCCGGGACGAGCGGCGTCGAGCCCTCGCCGAGCGACACCCAGGTCGCGATGCCACCGCTTACGCCCATCCGAGCTCCGCGACGCCGCGATCCGAGACGACCGGCAGCGGCCGTGAGCGTCGACGCACTACCTCGGGCAGCGCACCGAGATCGTCGAGCGCCGCCTCGAGCGTCACCGACGCGCGCCTCGTGGGTGACGACGTGCAGCGCGGCGCCGTTCCCGTTCTGGTGCTGCAGGAGGCGCGCGATCGAGATCTCGCGCTCGGCCAGCCCCTCGGCGACCCGGGCGAGCGCCCCCGGCCGGTCGGCGACCGAGAGCCGGAAGTAGAACGGCGAGCGCGAGTCCCCCTGCGGGCAGCCGCGGCAGCTCGCGCCACGCGGCGTCGTTCTGCAGGAAGCCCGTGCCCATCGTCCCGATCACGCTCGTGATGTCGGCGATCACCGCCGACGCGGTCTCGGTGCCGCCGGCACCCGGGCCTTCGAGCGTGATCTCGCGAATCGCGTCGCCCTGCAGCATCACGGCGTTGAACGCGCCGTCGACCTTCGCGAGCGGATGCTGCTTGTCGACGAGGGCCGGCTGGACGCGCACGTCGTAGTGGCCGTCGACGAGGCGCGCGGCGCCGACGAGACGGATCACCATGTCGAGCTCGCGCGCCGCGATGACGTCCTGCGGGTCGATCTCGGTGATGCCCATCGTGGTGACGTCGCCGATCGGAACGCGCGAGTTGAACGCGACCGTCGCGAGGATCGCCATCTTCGCGGCGGCGTCCGCGCCCGAGACGTCGTCGGTCGGGTCGGCCTCGGCGTAGCCGCGCGCCTGTGCTTCGGCGAGCGCCTCGTCGTAGGTCTTGCCGCCTTCCATCTCGGTCAGCACGAAGTTGGTCGTGCCGTTGACGATTCCGAGCACGCGATGGACGTTCGTGACGACGAGCGACTCGCGGAGCACCTTGATCACCGGGATCGCGGCGCACACGCTGGCCTCGAAACGCAGCTGAACGCCGCCGGTCGAAGCGGCGGCGAAGAGCTCCGGCCCGCGGCGTGCAACGAGCTGCTTGTTCGCCGAGACGACGTGCTTGCCCCGGGACAGCAGCTCGATGACGTACCCGCCGGCGGGATCGAGCCCGCCCATGACCTCCGCGACGACCTTGATCGACGGGTCGTCCACGATCGCCGCGAAGTCGTCGGTGAGCACCCCGGCGCTCGGCCGGTGATCACGCTCCTTCCCGAGATCGCGGACGAGCGCCTTCACCACGCGGAAGCGGTGACCGGTCGCGCGCTCGATGTCGTCCGCGGACTCCGTCAGGAGACGGTCGACGGCGGCGCCGACCGTCCCGTACCCGAGTAGGGCAATGTCAGTCTGAACCGACAGCTGCCGTCTCCTCCTTGACGTTCAGCGCGCGCAGCCGCGCACCGACCTGCTCGATCTGCGTCGCGGCGAGCTCGGCGCGCTTCTCGTCGAGGATCGGCTGGCCGCGATCCATCTCGGCCACCCACTCGCGGGCGAACGTGCCGTCCTGGATGTTCTTGAGAACGGCGCGCATGTTCTCGCGCACGTGCTCGTCGACGACCTTCGGGCCGATCGCGACCGAGCCGTACTCGGCGGTGTCGGAGATCGAGTAGTGCATGCGCTCGATGCCGCCCTGCCAGATCAGGTCGACGATCAGCTTCAGCTCGTGCAGGCACTCGTAGTAGGCGACCTCCGGCTGGTAGCCGGCCTCGACGAGCGTCTCGAAGCCGAGCTGGATCAGCTGCGTGACGCCGCCGCAGAGGACGGACTGCTCGCCGAACAGGTCGGTCTCGGTCTCCTCGGCGAACGACGTCTCGACCATGCCGACGCGCGCGGCGCCGATCGCGGCGCCGTAGGCGAACGCGAGGTCGCGCGCGTTGCCGCTCGCGTCCTGCGCGACCGCGACGACGGCCGGCGTGCCGTAGCCCTCGGTGTAGAGCGTCCGGACGACGTGGCCCGGGCCCTTCGGCGCGACCATGATCACGTCGTGGCCCTTCGGGCGGGGTGATCCGGCCGTAGTGGACGTTGAAGCCGTGCGCGAAGAGCAGGGCCGCACCCGGCTCGAGGTTCGGCGCGACCTCCTCTTCGTACAACGACGGCTGTGCGCCGTCGGGAACGAGGAAGACAACGAGCTGGGCGCCCTTGACCGCCTCGGGGACGGTGGTGACGGTGAGTCCCGCCTCCTCGGCCGCCGCCCACGACTTGCTGCCCTCGCGCAGGCCGACGACGACGTCGACGCCGGAGTCGGACAGGTTCAGCGCGTGCGCGTGGCCCTGGCTGCCGTAGCCGAGCACTGCGACCTTGCCGTCGAGAAGCTCGACGTTTCCGCTCTTGTAGATCTCTGCCATCGCTCAGGTGTTCCTTTCGTTTTTGCTGGGACGCCGCAGGCCGATGCGGCCCGTGCGGACCAACTCCCGGACGCCGTAGGGACGGACGAGCTCCTCGAACGCCTCGAGCTGATCGGGGCGCCCGACGACCTCGAAGGTCATCGCGTCGCGGCCCACGTCGGCGACGACCGCGCCGGCGACCTGACCGAGCGCGACGAGATCGGCACGCTGGTCGGGGGACGCGGCGACGGTGATGAGTGCCAGCTCGCGCTCGACTGCTTCGTCGGGCGGGAGCTCGGTGACGCGGAGCACGTTCACGAGCTTGTGCATCTGCTTCTCGATCTGCTCGAGCGAATGCTCGTTGCAGTCGACCCGCAAGGTCAGGCGCGAGATGTCGTCGTCCTCGGTCGGCCCGACCGCCAGGCTCTGGATGTTGTAGCCGCGCCGCGAGAAGAGCTGCGAGACGCGCGCGAGCGCACCCGGCTTGTTCTCGAGACGGACGCTGATCGTGTGACTGCTCATGCCGACGCATCGCTTCCTCGTCGGGCGCTTCCATCACGTCGACCGCGGCGGCGCCTGCGGGCACCATCGGGAAGCACTTCTCCTCCGGATCGCAGCGGATGTCGAGCACGGCGCTGCGGCCGGCGTTGAACGCCGCCTGCAAGCGTCTCCTCGAGCTGATCCTCGCTGTCGACCGTGAAGCCGGCGCAGCCGTACGCCTCGGCGAGCAGCGCGTAGTCGGGCACCGCATGCGTGAGATGCGTCTGCGCGAACCGCTCGGCGTAGAACATCTCCTGCCACTGGCGCACCATCCCGAGCCAGCCGTTGTTGATCACGGCCGTGACGATCGGCAGCCCTTCGAGCGCCGCCGTCGCGAGCTCCTGGCACGTCATCTGGAAGCAGCCGTCGCCGTCGATGCAGATGACGGTCGCGTCCGGCCTCGCCGCCTTCGCGCCGATCGCCGCCGGCAGGCCGTAGCCCATCGTCCCGGCGCCGCCCGACGTGATGAAGCTGCGCGGCTTCTCGCACTGGATGTACTGCATCGCCCACATCTGGTGCTGGCCGACACCCGTCGTCCAGATGACGTCCTCGTCCAGCCCAGCTGCCGCGTCGCGCAGTGCCTCGATCGCCGTCTGCGGCTTCAGGATCCCGTCCGCCTTCGAGTAGCGGAACGGGAACTGCTCCCGCCATTCCTCGAGCTGACGCAGCCACGGACCGTGATCGGGAGCACCATCTGCGGCAACAGCGCTCACCTCCCCGGCGAGCTGCGTCAGCCCAAGCTTCAGCGGACCGACGACCGGGATGTCCGCGTGGCGGATCTTCCCGACCTCGGCCGCATCGATGTCGAAGTGGATCACCTTCGCGCCCGCCGCGAACGCCGACACCTTGCCGGTGACGCGGTCGTCGAAGCGCGAGCCGACCGAGATCACGAGGTCGGCCTTGTTCAGCGCCCAGTTCGCGAACTTCGAGCCGTGCATGCCCGGCTGCGCCGTAGTTGAGCGGGTGCGACTCGGGCAGGCAGCTCTTGCCCATCAGCGTCACGACCGCCGGCAGGTTGGCGGAGTTCACGAGGTGGAGCAGCTCGGCGCAGGCGTCGGCGTTGAGCACGCCGCCGCCCACGTAGAGGATCGGCCGCTTCGCCTCGACGATCGCCTTCGCCGCCTCGCGAACCTGGCGCGGATGCACCTTCGTCGGCGGCTTCCAGCCGGGAGGTCGACCTCGTCGGGTAGGCGAAGTCGAACGCGGCCTCCTGCACGTCCTTCGCAATGTCGACGAGCACCGGGCCCTGCCGGCCGGTCTGCGCGACGTGGAACGCCGCCTTCATCACAGCGGGCAGCTCTTCCACGTCCTGCACGAGCCAGGAGTGCTTGACGATCGGCATCGTGATGCCGGTGATGTCGACCTCCTGGAAGGCATCGGTGCCGATCAGGTCGCTGCGCACCTGGCCGGTGATGAACACGGTCGGCGTCGAGTCCATCCACGCGTCTGCAATTGCGGTGACGAGGTTTGTCGCTCCGGGCCCGGACGTGGCGATCGCCACTCCGACCTTGCCCGACGCGCGCGCGTACCCCTCTGCCATGTGCCCGGCGCCCTGCTCGTGGCGCGCGAGCACGTGGCGCACACTGGTTCCGCGCGCCATCGCGTCGTAGGTCGGGAGGATCGCTCCGCCCGGGATCCCGAAGGCGACGTCCACGCCCTCGTGCTCGAGCGAGCGCAGGATCGCGTCCGAGCCGAGCATGCGTGTTCTCGTGGTCAACGCCACACCTCATCGAAATGCTCGACGTCCGTGCGCGACTGCGGCAGCAGCTCGATCACGGCGTCGGTGAACTCGCGGGTCGTCTCCGAGCCGCGACCGTTGTCTGCGGCCTTGCCGACCGCCCGCTCGAGCGTCTGCGACGCCGAGCGGCGGCCCAGGCCCTCGGCGAGCATCAGCGAGGTCGCGAGCAGCATTCCCATCGGGTCGACGACGCCGAAGCCGGCCTCGTCGTCGGCGGCCGTGGCGCCAGGAGCGAAGACGCCGGGCCCCTCCTCGGGAAGCCATGCCTGCGCGACCGATGCACCCGAGCCCGCGAACGCGGCGGCGGCATCGACGAGCGCATCGAAGAAATGGGTCTCGGTCACGACGACGTCGAGCGACTCCGAGTCGTCCCGGAGCCGGATCAGCGCCTCACCGAGCGTCACGTGCTCGACGTGGAGGCCGTCCCAGACCGTCTTCTCGACCTCGACGGCGGCGCGCCACTCGCGGCGAGTCGCCGACGCAGACGATGCGGCCGCGCCGCGAGGCGGCGCAGGCGAAGGCATGCGCGACGGCCGTCTCGTTCGCCCACTCGCCGACCGGGCCGGCGATGACGATCTCGTTCGTCGGGCCGACGTGGACGCGCGCGACGCGCCAGGCGAGCTGGAGATCCGCCTTGACGCCGGCAAACGCAGGCTCGTGCGGCGAGGCGACGAGGATCGCGTCGGCGTCGCGGTAGCCGGCACGGGTCGAGGCGGGCAAGGGATGCCCGGACCGCGTCACGGCCTCGCCCGCGAACGGAAGATGACGGTCGTCAAGATCGAAGTTGTGCAGCTCCGCGACGCGGTCGAGGGCGCGCGTCGCGGCAGCCATCAGCTCGGGGCCGACACCGTCCCCGGCAAGACATGCAACGGTTTTCGTCATTTGGGCACTCCATTCGCTCCTAAGTCCGGCCCGACATGCGGGCGTACTACTCCTGTGATGAGGTCGGCGTGTGCGGCGTCCAGGGCCGCGTGAGCGAAATCTCCCCCCTAGCGGGGGAGAATGACGATGACCGTAAGAATGAAGACGCCGAGCACGAGCAACTGCGACGCAAGCGTCGTCGGAAGCTCAAGTGCGCGGGCGGAAGCGGTCATTGGACGACTAAGAGTGCCGACGCACCCTCGGATTGTCAAGCTTCAGAAGGTATAGCGGCGCGATGCAGGACATATGCCTCGGTGACGTACGGGAAGGAGATCGCCGCTCCGTCCAGCCCATGGCGCGCGAGGATGCCCCCGTACCCGCCCGTCGACGGCCTCCTGATCGCTCTCGGCGAGCGCCGCGACGTAGGAGACGGAGCGCACCCGGTCGAGCACCCCCTGCAGGTCGGTTGCGAGCGACCAGCGCCAGCTTCCACTGCGCCGTGACGGCGAAAGGCGAGCCCGTGACAGCCGCCTGCCAGCGACCGTCGCGCGAATGCGGCGCATCGCCCCGGAGCCCGGCCTGGAGCTCTTCGAGATCACGCTGCCAGGCAACCTCGAGGTCGCGGAAGTTCCAGATCAGACCGACCGCGCCGTCGAGGCGAGAACACGGTCGAACTCGCGCAACGCGACCGGGATGTCGCACCAGTGCAGCGACTGCGACGCGATCACGCCCTGAACCGACCCGTCCGGCGAACGGCAGATCCTCCGCCGCGGCCGCGACGACGTCTACCCCGAGCGCCGCCAGGCGCTCGCGCATTGCCGCGACAGGCTCGACGGCAAGACGCGGACGCCGCGCGCGACGAGCGCGGCCGTGAACTTCCCCGTGCCGGCACCGATCTCGACCAGCTCGCCGGTCGAAAGCTCGGCGAGAAGCCAGTCGACCGCCTCGTCGGGGTACGAGGGGCGGGCGCGCGCGTAGAGATCGGCCGCCTGCCCGTAGCCCGAGCTTGCGGTCTCATGCACGCTCAACGTTGCCAACCTGGACGATCGTCACTATGCTTTCAATAGTGACGGCTTTCTCGCGCACGGGCCTTCTCCTGCTCCTCCCCTAGGGGAGACGTAGTCGACGACATACCCGTGCCGCGATCCCGCATCAAGGGATCAGTCCGTCCGACCTCGAGGAGTATGCTGCCATGTCGATGCCCCACTGGAAATACCGTCCGTACCCGACCGTCGAGCTGCCCGACCGCACCTGGCCGAACCAGGTGATCGACCACGCGCCGATCTGGTGCTCGACCGACCTGCGCGACGGCAACCAGGCGCTCGTCAAGCCGATGGACTCCGCGCGCAAGCAGCGGATGTTCGATCTGCTCGTCCGGCTCGGCGTCAAGGAGATCGAGGTCGGCTTCCCCTCCGCCTCGAAGACCGACTTCGACTTCGTCCGCCGCCTCGTCGAGGAGGACCGCATTCCGGCCGACACGACGATCGCCGTCCTGACGCAGGCGCGGCCGGAGCTGATCGAGAAGACGTTCGAGGCGGTCGAGGGCGCGCCGCGCGCGATCGTCCATCTCTACAACTCGACCTCGACCGTCCAGCGTCGCGTCGTCTTCCGGCTCGACGAGGCCGGGATCATCGAGCTCGCCACTCGCGCGGCGGCGCTCTGCAAGGAGCTCGCCGCGCAGACGCAGACCGAGATCGTCTTCGAGTACTCGCCGGAGAGCTTCCACGGCACCGAGCTCGAATACGCGCTCGAGATCTGCGAGGCGGTCATGGCGACCTGGCAGCCGACGGTCGCCGAGCCGATGATCATCAACCTGCCGACGACGGTCGAGGCGTTCCCGCCGAACATCTACGCCGATCGCATCGAGTGGTTCCAGCGTCACGTCTCGGCCCGCGACCGCTTCATCCTCAGCGTCCATCCGCACAACGACCGTGGCACGGCGGTCGCGACGGCGGAGCTCGGGCTGATGGCAGGAGCACGAGCGCGTCGAGGGCACGCTCTTCGGCAACGGCGAGCGCACGGGCAACGTCGACATCATCACGATCGCGCTGAACCTGCTGACGCAGGGCGTCGACCCGAAGCTCGACCTGTCGTTCATCGACGAGGCGAAGCAGATCGTCGAGGAGTGCAACGAGCTGCCGATCCACCCGCGGCACCCGTGGGTGGGCGAGCTCGTCTACACGGCGTTCTCGGGCTCGCACCAGGACGCGATCAAGAAGGGCATGTACGCGCAGCAGCGGAGCGAGTCGGAGGTCTGGGACGTCCCGTACCTGCCGGTCGATCCGGCCGATCTCGGGCGCAGCTACGAGGCGATCATCCGCGTCAACTCGCAGTCGGGGAAGGGCGGCGTCGCGTATCTGATGGAGACCGAGCACAGCCTCGAGCTACCGCGCGGCCTGCAGGTCGACTTCGCCCAGAAGGTGCAGTCGATCACCGACCTGCGCGGCGACGAGCTGACGGCCGATGAGCTCCTTGCGGCGTTCCACGAGCACTACCTCTCCCACTCGACGCCGTACGAGCTCGGCGCGTACACGCACTCGAGCGCCGACGAGGACCACATCGTCGCGCAGCTCTCTGTCGACGGCGCGCAGCAGGAGGTGGCCGGGACGGGCAACGGCCCGATCGCCGGGCTCGTCGACGCCTTCGAGCAGAGCTTCGGCATCGTCGTCTCGATCCGCGACTACCACGAGCACGCCATGTCGGCCGCGGCGACCGCGACCGCGGCGGCGTACATCGAGGCGGACATCGACGGCGACCTCGTGTGGGGCGTCGGCCTGCATCCGAGCATCGTCACCGCGTCGCTGCGAGCGGTCGTGAACGCGGTGAACCGCCAGATCGCGCTCCGCCGCGCGGTCGATCAAGCGGCGGCGCTGTTCGACTAGACCCTTATCCTGCGCGCGTGAGCAAGCCGCCGCGCGAGCCGTACCCGCCGGATCCCGACGTCGATGCGCCCGACGTCGAGGAGCTCGGCGACCTCGTGGACGCAGTCGTGAAGAGCGCGGAGTGGGCGAACGAGAGCGGCTTTCGCTGTCTCCTGGCAGCGCGTGGGGCTCGAGCTCTGCCGGCTGACCGGTGCCGAGCTCGCCGAATCCACGCTGCAGGACATCACGTTCTCGGAGTGCCGTCTCGACCTCGTCGGCTTCCGGCACGCGAAGCTGCAACGCGTCGTCTTCCGCGACTGCCGGATGGGCGAATGCGACTTCAGCGGCGCCCGTCTCGAAGACGTCCTCTTCGAACGCTGCGAGCTGACGCAGGCGAGCTTCGCCGGCGTGACGATCGCTCGCGTCGACCTCATGGTTGCGACCTTGCCGCCGTCACAGGCGCCGAATCGCTCCGCGGGGCGCGGATGCCGTGGGACGATGCGATCCAGGCCGGCGCGACATTCGCGTCCGCGCTCGGTATCGAGCTGACCTAAGAATTCTGACACCGGAAGGTGTCGGACACGTTTTCGCGTAACGGGTCGGTATGGAGCACCGCAGTCACACCGGACTGCTCGTCGTCGCCGTCTCGATGGCGATCGTCGCGCTGCTCGTCACGGTCGGAGGAGCCGCAGCCGGCTACGTGATCATCCACCGCGATCACCAGCGGATCCATCAGCTCCAGCGCGACGTGAGCGTCGCTCTGCAAGCGCAAGGTGGTGACGCACGTGACGCCGTCGATCACGACTTCACCGTGCACACGGCTCAGGGATGCCCCTAACGCGGGCGATACGTCAGGTGCGTCACGCCGGGCGCCTCGACGGCGCGGACCTGCTCGAAGGCGCGCTCCGAGAGACCGTCGAAGAGTCGCTCCCCCGCGCCGAGTAGCACCGGGGCGACGCTCAAGGTCAGCTCGTCGACGAGGCCGGCGGCCGAGATACTGGCGCGCCGTACTCGCGCCGCCGTTGATCGCGACGTCTCGGCCGTCCGCTGCAGCACGAGCCAGCTCGAGGGCGCGTTCAGGCCCCTCGGTCACGAACGTGAACGTCGTCCCCGTGAGGACGAGCGGCTCGCGCGGATGGTGGGTGAGAACGAACACCGGATAGTGAAACGGCGGCTCGTCCCCCCACCAGCCCAGCCAGGGAGGCTCACCCCACGGGCCAGGTCCGCCTCCGAACATGTTGCGGCCCATGATCGACGCGCCGATGTTCGCGGTTCCCTCCTCGATCACGGCCGAGCTCGCGTTCGTCACTCCGCCTTCCTGGCCGTGCTGGCTGCGCCAGACCGCAAGGTCGAACACCCACTCGTGGAGTTGCATGCCGCCGATCCCGATCGGATTCTCGAGACTCTGCTCCGGGCCAGCGGTGAACCCGTCGAGCGAGATGGAGGTCGCGTAGCGAAGCTTGCTCACTGCTGCGCGCCGAGCTCCCGCGACCGCTCGGTCGCAGCGCTGATCGCGTTCAAGAATGCTGCGCGCACACCCGAGAGCTCGAGCTCGCGGATCGCACGGGTCGTCGTGCCGCCCGGCGAGGTGACCGCCTCGCGCAGCTCGACCGGGTGCATCCTCTCGTCGCGCAGAAGGAGTGCGCTGCCGAGCATCGTCTGCACGACCAGGCGAGTCGCGACGTCGCGCGAGAGCCCGAGCAGCAGCCCGGCCTCGATCATCGCCTCGGCGAGGAACGCGAAGTACGCCGGCCCGGAGCCGGAGATCGCGGTGACCGCGTCCAGGTCTTTCTCCTGCAGGCGGACGACCTGCCCGAGATGGCCGAGCGCCTCCTCGGCGAGCGCGAGGTCGACGTCGGTCGCGGAGCGGCCCGGACTGATCGCCGCGATGCCCTCCTGCACGAGCGAAGGGGTGTTCGGCATCGCCCGGACGACGCGCGCGCCTCGGGGAGGTGCGACTCCATCCAGGACGTCGTCACGCCCGCGGCGACCGAGAGCAGCGTGTGCTCGGGCGAGACGACACCCGCGATCTCTTCGAGCACAGGCGCCGACGTCCTGCGGCTTGACCGCGACGATCGCGAGGCGCGCACCGCCGACTGCCTCGGCGTTCGTCTCGGCGGTCGAGACGCCGTACACGCTCGCTGATCTCGGCTCTCCGCTCGGGCCGGCGCGCGGTGACGACGAGGTCGTCGGCCGTCCGCCAGCCCGAGCTCAGAGAACCCACGGAGAAGCGACTCGCCCAGCCGGCCTGCGCCGACGATCGCGATCCGCCGCTCCATCAGAGGCCCGACTATCTGCGGGCGGCTGTTGTTCGCCGCCGCTTCGTAGGCTCGGGAATCATCCACGCGTGCCCGAAGCGGCGCATCTCCCGGATGATCGGGAGGAGCGCGCGTCCCTTCTCGGTGAGCTCGTACTCGACGCGGGGCGGCGACTCCGGATAGCTGCGCCGGATCGCAACGCCCTGCCGCTCGAGCATGTCGAGCCGCTCGGAGAGCGTGCGCGGGCTGATGCCGGGGCACGCGTGCTCGAGCTCCATAAACCGGCGCGGGCCTTCGGACATGTCATGGACGATCAGCGGCGTCCATTTCGGTGGCGATGATCTCTGCGGTCGCAGCGACTGCGCAGCCCTCGCCATGAGTCTCGTTCATCGTTCTCTTCATGGCGCGGGAGTGTACTCGGCGCGGCCGTCGCCAGCTACAGAAACGAGAGCAGCGTTTTCGTCCAAATAGCGGCGAACATCGGTGGCGGTCCGGCGTCCTTCGTCGATCGCCCAGACGATCAGGGATTGGCCGCGGCGGGCGTCGCCCGTCACGAAGACGCCGTCGGTCACCTGGTCGATCAGCTGTTGCTCGGCGCCGGTGAACCCCATCGCGAGCAGCACGAGGTCGGCGGGATGCTCCTCCTCGGTGCCCGGCACGAGGTCGAAGGGCGGCGCGCCCGTGTTCTGCTGCCAGTGGATCGCGCTCACACGCGCCGTCCTCGCCGGAGAGCTGGGTGGTCGAGAGCGCGAAGTCGCGCTCACCGCCCTCCTTCAGGGCGTAGGACGTGCGGAGCTTGATCGGCCAGCGCGGCCACGGCGTCAGGTCGTCGGGACGGTTCACGGGCGGCTCGCCGAGCAGCTCGATCTGCGTGACCGACGCCGCGCCCTCGCGGTGCGCATGACCGACGCAGTCGGCGCCCGTGTCGCCGCCGCCGATCACGATCACGTGCTTCCCGGCGGCGCTGATCGCGGCCTCGCGACCGAACTCGATCGCGCGGGCGCGCTCATAGAGGTACTCCATCGCGAAGTGGACGCCGTCGAGCTCGCGGCCCGGCACGGGCAGGTCGCGCGGAACACGCGCCCCGGTCGCGAGCACGACGGCGTCGTGCTCTTCGCGAAGCTGATCGAGCGACGTGACATCGACGCCGAAGCGGAACTCGACGCCTTCGGCGACGAGCTGCTGCACGCGGCGCTCGACGAGCGCCTTCTCGATCTTGAACTCGGGAACGCCGAAGCGGATGAGCCCGCCCGCCGCCTCGTCGCGCTCGTAGACGACGACCTGCTCGCCGGCGCGCGCGAGCTGTTGCGCGCACGCGAGCCCGGCCGGGCCGGACCCAACCACTCCGACGACCGGCCCGGAGGGCACGTCGGCGGCTGCGGGACGATCCAACCCTCGTCCCAGGCGCGGTTGACGATCGAGAGCTCCACCTGCTTGATCGACACGGCATTTCCCTCGTCGATCTCGAGCACGCACGCCGCCTCGCACGGCGCCGGGCAGAGCCGGCCCGTGAACTCGGGGAAGTTGTTCGTGCGGTGCAACTGCGCGATCGCCTCCTGCCAGCGATCGCGGTAGACGAGGTCGTTCCAGTCGGGAATCAGGTTCCCGAGCGGGCAGCCGTGGTGACAGAACGGCACCCCGCACTCCATGCAGCGCGCGGCCTGCTCGCGCAGCTCCGTGAGAGGCAGGGTGCCGACGAACTCGCGGAAGTCGCCGATGCGCTGCGCTGGATCGCGCTCCGGCTGGCCCTCCCGCGAAACCTCTTTGAATGCACCGACGCGACCCATCAGGCAGCAGCCCCTTCGCTCTCGCGGGTGAACACGCCCATACCGCCCGCAGAGAGCGGCAGGTCGAGCGCCTTCTTGTAGTCGTGGGGCAGCACCTTCGTGAACCGCGCCGGCGACCAGTCCTCGAGGAGCCGCGCAGCGACGGTCGAGCCGGTGCGCTCCACGTGCTCGCGCAGCAGGGCGAGGACGGTCTCCTCGTCGGCCGGCTCGAGCGGATCGAGCCCGACGAGCTCGGTGTTGCAACGGGCCGGGTCGAGATCGAGGACATAGGCGATGCCGCCGCTCATTCCGGCGGCGAAGTTGCGGCCGGTGGCGCCGAGCACGACGACGCGACCGCCGGTCATGTACTCGCAGCCGTGGTCGCCGACACCCTCGACGACGGCGGACGCGCCCGAGTTGCGAACGGCGAAGCGCTCGCCGGCGAGCCCGCGGAAGAACGCGCGGCCCGACGTCGCGCCGTACAACACCGTGTTGCCGATGATCACGTTCTCCTCGGCGCGGTAGGCGGCGGAGTCGGGCGGGCGCACGGCGAGCACGCCGCCGGAGAGGCCTTTGCCGACGTAGTCGTTCGCGTCGCCGACGAGCGTCAGCTGGAGCCCCGGCGCGAGCCACGCGCCGAACGACTGCCCCGCCGACCCGTGCAGCTCGAAGTGCGCGTCGGCCTTGAGGCCGCGCTTGACGATGTGGTTCGAGAGCAGCCCGCCGACCGTGCGGTTCACGTTCCGCACCTCGAACCGGCGCTTGGACGACCCGAGAGCATCGATCAGCTGCCAGTCGAGCGCGTCTGCGAGCGGCGACACCTGCGCCTCGGTGCGGCGGAGCGGCGTCCCTTCCGGAACGTCGGGTGCGCGCAGGAGATGCGTCAGGTCGACGCCGCGCTTCTGCCAGTGGTCGAGCGCCGTGTCCGCCTCGAGCAGGTCGACGCGGCCGACGAGATCCTCGAACCGCGCGACCCCGAGCGACGCCATGATCTGCCGTACGTCCTCCGCGACGTGGAAGAAGAACTCGATGACGTGCTCCGGCTTGCCCTGGAAGCGGGCGCGGAGCTCGGGATCCTGCGTCGCGATCCCGACCGGGCACGTGTTCAGGTGGCAGGCGCGCATCATCACGCAGCCCGTGGCGATCAACGGCGCGGTCGCGAAGCCCATCTCGTCAGCGCCGAGGAGCGCCGCGATCACGACGTCGCGGCCGGTCTTCAGCTGCCCGTCGGTCTGCACCCAGACGCGCGAGCGAAGGTCGTTGAGGACGAGCGTCTGCTGCGTCTCGGCGAGGCCGATCTCCCACGGGATACCGGCGTGCAGGATCGACGAGACCGGCGAGGCGCCGGTGCCGCCGTCGTGGCCCGAGATGAGGATGTGGTCGGCATTGCATTTCGCAACACCGGCGGCGATCGTTCCGACGCCGACCTCGGCGACGAGCTTCACCGAGACGCGCGCCGTGGGATTTGCGCAGCGCAGGTCGTAGATCAGCTGCTTGAGATCCTCGATCGAGTAGATGTCGTGGTGCGGCGGCGGCGAGATGAGCCCGACGCCCGGCGTCGTGAAGCGGATCGACGCGATGTACTGGTCGACCTTGTGGCCCGGCAGCTGGCCGCCTTCACCCGGCTTCGCGCCCTGCGCCATCTTGATCTGCAGCTCGTCGGCATTGACGAGGTACGAGATGTTGACGCCGAAGCGGCCGGAGGCAATCTGCTTGATCTTCGAGCGGCGGTCGTCGAGGAAGCGGTCCGGGTCCTCGCCGCCTTCGCCGGTGTTCGAGCGGCCGCCGATGCGGTTCATCGCAACGGCAAGCGTCTCGTGTGCCTCGCGCGAGAGCGAGCCGAGGGACATCGCACCGGTCGAGAAGCGCTTGACGATCTCGGCGGCCGGCTCGACGTCTTCGATCGGGATCGGCGTCTGTTCCTTGAACGTCAGGAGCCCGCGCAGCGTCGAGCGCCGCGCCGAATCCGAGTTCACCGTGTCCGCGAACTGCTCGTACGTCTGGCGGCCGCCCGAGCGCACCGCGTGCTGGAGCAACGCGATCGTCTCGGGGTTCCACTGGTGGTGCTCGCCGTCGCGCCGCCACGAGTAGAGCCCGACGATCGGCAGCAGCTCGTCGTCGGTGACGGGGTAGGCGCGCGCGTGCCGCGCCAGACATCCTTCCGCCAGATCGTTCAGGCCGATCCCGCCGATCCGTGACGGGGTGCCGGTGAAGTGCCGCTCGACGAGCTCGCTCGAGAGACCGACCGCCTCGAACACCTGCGCGCCGCAGTACGACGAGAGCGTCGAGATGCCCATCTTCGAGATCGTCTTCAGCAAGCCCTTGCCGATCGCGTTCAGCGCGCGGCGCTCGGCGTCCTCGCGCGTCAGGTCGAGGCGTCCTTCGTCGACCAGTTCGCCGATCGTCGCGAGCATCAGGTACGGGTTGACGGCGGCGGCGCCGTAGCCGATCAGCACCGCGACGCTTTGCACGCTGCGCGGCTCGCCCGACTCGACGACGAGCCCAGCCTGCAGGCGCGTGCCGGCGCGCACGAGATGATGGTGGATCGAAGCGACCGCGAGGAGCGACGGCATCGCAACGCGATCGGGACCGACGTCGCGGTCGGAGAGGATCAGGATGTTCGCGCCGTCCGCGAGCGCGGCGTCCGCTTCGCGGCAGATGCGCGCAATCGCGGCGTCGATCCCAGCGGGGCCTTCGGCGACCGGCCACGTGAAGTCGATCGTGTGCGCGCGGAAGACGCCGGTGTCGACCTGACGCAGAGCCTCGAGCTCGTCGTCGCGCAGGATCGGGTTCTCGATGACGAGCTGGCGGGCGTGCTCGGGCGTCTCGTCGAGCAGGTTGCGCTCAGAGCCGACGAGCGACTGCTTGCTCATCACGACCGCCTCGCGAATCGGATCGATCGGCGGGTTCGTGACCTGCGCGAAGAGCTGCTTGAAGTACGAGTAGAGAAGCGGCAGCCGGTTCGAAAGCACGGCGAGCGCAGAGTCGTTCCCCATCGAGCCGACCGCGTCCTCGCCGTTCGCAGCGAGCGGGGCCAGCATCACCTTCATGTCTTCCTGCGTATAGCCGAAGGCGAGCTGCAGCCGACGAAGCGCGTCCCCCAGTCGCCGCGGCTCTGATCTCGGCAGATCAGACGAGCCGTGCGTGTTCGCGTTCGAACCACTCGCCGTAGGGTTGACGGCCCGCGACCGCCTCTTTCGCCTCGGCGTCGGGGACGATGCGCCCTTGCGCGAGGTCGACCAGAAAGAGCTTTCCTGGCTGAAGGCGTCCCTTGCGCAGCACGTGATCCGGCGGCACGTCGAGGACGCCGGTCTCCGAGCCGAGGACGACCCAGCCGTCCGTCGTCTCGAGCCAGCGGCCCGGGCGGAGTCCGTTGCGATCCAGTGTCGCGCCGATCAGCGTCCCGTCGGTGAATGCGATCGCCGCAGGGCCGTCCCAGGCCTCGGTCAGGCACTCGTGGAAGTGGTAGAAGCCGCGCAGTTCGTCGGAGACGTCCGGCCGGCCGGAGTACGCCTCGGGGACCATCATCATCATCGCGTGCGGCAGCGTCCGCCCCGCGAGCACGAGCAGCTCGAGGACGTTGTCGAACATCGCCGTGTCGGAGCCGTTCGGGCGGATCACCGGCAGGAGCTTCGGCAGGTCGTCTCCGAAGAGCTCGGAGGCGAGCTGCGACTCGCGCGCGCGGATCCAGTTGACGTTCCCGCGCAGCGTGTTGATCTCGCCGTTGTGGGCGATCATCCGGTAGGGATGCGCGAGCTCCCAGCTCGGGAAGGTGTTGGTGGAGAAACGCGAGTGCACGAGCGCAAGGGCGCTCGCGAAGCGCTCGTCGCCGAGGTCGGGGAAATAGCGCCCGAGCTGCGGCGAGGTGAGCATGCCCTTGTAGACGATCGTCCGCGCGGAGAAGCTCGGCACGACGAGGTCGGCACCGGCTGTGTTCTCCGCGATGCGGCGGATCACGTAGAGCTTGCGCTCGAAGGCGAGATCGTCGAGCGAGTCGGCCGCGCCGACGAAGAGCTGTCGAATCACCGGCGCGAAGAGGCGCGCCTGGGAGCCTGCCTCGGCCCGGCGGACCGGGACGTCGCGCCAGCCGAGCGTCGTCTGCCCTTCGGCGGCGACTGTCTGCTCGAGCAGCGCCTCGAGCTCGAGGCGGCGTGCGCGGTCCTGGGGCAGGAAGCAGACGGCCACGCCGTAGCGGCCGGACGCCGGCAGCTCGAACGAGACGACGCCGCGGAAGAACGCGTCCGGCATCTGCACGAGGATCCCCGCGCCGTCACCGGTGTCGGCGTCCGCGCCGGCAGCACCACGGTGCTCCAGGTTCTCGAGCGCACGAAGCGCGCGCTCGATCGCCTCGTGCGAACGCACACCATCGAGGCGCGCGACGAAGGCGACGCCGCAAGCGTCGTGCTCGAATGCAGGGTCGTAGAGGCCTTGACGCTCCATCAGCTCGCCTCCACCCTCACCTTTTCTTTCGCTAGTCCGGCGGGGTGAGGGAGTGCGAAGCCGGCTAGCGCTGTTGCGGGCGCGAGAACTTGACCGAAATCTTCTTCGGGAAAAGGTGGATGTTCTCGGCAACCATCACTTCAAAGAGTAAAGCAAGCGACCGACGGGCGCAAGCGAGAGAGGCCTCCAGCTACGTTCAGGCGGACGTCAGGCCGAGGGCGCAAGTGTCCGGGAGATGCGGACGTGATCCTGAGAGTCGCGCTCGCTTTCGGGGCGGTTGCCGCCATCGTCGTCGTGGGATCGATCATCTTCCGGCAGCCGCACCGTTCGGCCGATGCGCCGCCGACGACGACCGCGCAGGCGCGGACTCCGATCGTGGTGCGTCGGCGCGTTGCGCCGCCCGTGTTCCGGGAGCGGGTCACCGGCGCTCTCCCCGCGCCGCTCCAAGATCCGTCCTCCGCGGTCTCCGGAGCTCGGATCGTGCTCGCGGGAGGACTCACGGCAGCCGACACGTCGACCGACGGAGTGCTCGCGGCGCGAAGCGCCGGCGCCGCCACGATTGGACGTCTGCCGTCGCCACGCCACGACACGGCAGCCGCCGCCATCGGCTCGAGCGTCTATGTCTTCGGAGGCGGGAACGGGGTCGCGCAGCTCGACGACATCGTCAGGATCGCCGCGACCGGTGCGACAAGCGTCGTCGGGCATCTGCCCGCTGCGAGCTCCGACTCGACCGCCGCGGCGATCGGCGGCACTGCGTACATCGTTGGCGGCTTCACCGGCACGCGATGGCTCGACACGATCGTCGCCTACAAGCCAGGCGCGGCGGCGCGTGTCGTCGGCCACCTGCCGTTTCCCGTGCGGTACACCGCCGTGACTACAGCAGGACACTCGCTCGTGATCGCCGGCGGGTCACTCGTGGACGGGACGGCGAGCGCCGCGATTCTGAGCTTCGACTCACGCGTCGGGCGTGTTCGGCGGATCGGCACGCTCCCGGCTCCGACGACGCACGGCACCGCCGTCACACTCGGCGGCGAGGTCTACCTCGTGGGTGGCCGTGGCGCGGGGCTCGACACGCCAACGGCCGCGATTGTCGGCATCGATCCGGTGACCGGGAAGACGCGTGACGCAGGCAGCCTCACTACGCCGCGCTCCGACCTGACTGCACAGGTGCTACAGGGCCGAATCGTCGTGCTCGGTGGGCACGCCACGAGTGGGACGGTGGCGACGATCGCCACGCTCCTGCCGGTGCATCGCGCGGTGGCGTCCGCACATTCGATCGATCTCGCGAACGTCTACGTACACGACGGTGCAAACAACCTCGCCACCGAGGCAAAGCTGGCCCGGCCGCTCGTCTATGTCCCGAACAGCAAGAGCGACACCGTCGACGTGATCGATCCCCAGACCTACAAGGTCGTCGAGCACTTCGCGGTTGGCGGGCTGCCGCAACACATCGTCCCCGCGTGGGACCTGAAAACGCTCTACGTCACGAACGACACCGGCAACAGCCTGACTGCGATCGACCCACGCACCGGCAAGCCGGGTCGGACGATCCCGGTCGATGACCCGTACAACATGTACTTCACGCCGGACGGGCGCTACGCGATTGTCGTCGCCGAGCGGCTGCGTCGCCTCGACTTTCGAGACGCGCACACGTTTGCCCTGCACAAGTCGCTCCCGGTGCCGTGCAGCGGTGTCGACCACATCGACTTCTCCGCAGACGAGACGTACCTGATCGCCACCTGCGAGTTCTCCGGCGAGGTCATCAAAGTGAATCTCGAGAGCGAGCGCGTCGTCGGCGAGCTGACGCTGCCGGACGGCTCAGGCGGAATGCCGCAGGACGTGAAGCTCGCACCCGACGGAAAGGTTTTCTACGTCGCCGACATGATGGCCAACGGTGTTTGGGAGGTCGACGGCAAGCGCCTGAAGGTCCTCGGCTTCATCCACACGGGAGCCGGCGCGCATGGGCTCTACCCGAGCCGCGACGCCAAAGACCTCTATGTCTCGAACCGCGGCGAAGGCTCCATCTCGGTGATCTCGTTCGCGACGCGCAAGGTGGTGCACACGTGGCGCCTTCCCGGCGGCGGCAGCCCGGACATGGGCGGCGTGTCGGCGGACGGCAAGGTGCTCTGGCTGTCCGGCCGCTACAACGACGTGGTCTATGCGATCTCGACGAAGAACGGCAGATTGCTCGCGAAGATCCCGGTCGGCTCGGGCCCGCACGGGCTCTGTGTCTGGCCCCAGCCCGGCCGCTATTCGCTCGGGCACACCGGGATCCTCCGCTAGGCGACCGGCAGCCTCACGACGAAGTGGCCGTGCGGGCCGGGCTCGGCGAGCACGTCGCCGGACACTGCCCGGGCCAACCGCCGCGCGAGCGAGAGCCCGAGCCCCGCTCCGGCGCCGCCGCGGCCCGCACTTCCGCGCACCGCAGGCTCGAAGATCGTCTGCTCTTCGTCGGATCGCACGCCCGGCCCGTCGTCCTCGACCGCGAACAGGATCGCCGAGCCGTCGCGGCTGATGCGCACCTGCACCGCCGAACGTCCGTAGCGGCATGCGTTCTCGACCACCGGCCGCAGGATGCCTTCCGCGAGATCGCGATCGACGCCCACGCGCAGGCCCGCGTTGCCGTCCAGCACGTCGACCACGACGCCGGTCGGCTGGCAGGCGGCAACCGCACCCTGGGCGACGTCGAGCGCGTTCGCAACGCCCTGGAGCTGGGCCGCCTCGCGCGAGGCGTTGATCAGCGTCTCGACGATCCGCTCGATCTGCTGCGCGTTCCGCAGCACGACCTCGAGGCTCTCGCGGTACTCCGATGCGGTTCGCCGACGCCGGAGCGCAAGCTCGGCCTCGGCCATCAGCTTCGCGAGCGGCGTGCGGAGCTCGTGCGAGAGCTCCGCAGAGAAGTGACGTTCATGCCGCAGGCTCGCCGCGAGCCGGTCGAGCAGGCCGTCGAGCGTGGACGCGAGACGCGTCAGCTCGTCGTGGGGCTCGCCCAGCGCGAAGCGGCGGTCGAGATCTCGCTCGCTCCAGGCGGCTGCCTGCTCGGTCATCCGTGCGACCGGACGCAGCGCCGAGCGAAGGAGCCACCAGACCGCAAGGCCGACCAGCGCAAGCACGCCGACGAAGAAGATGACCGACGCCTGGACGGCCTTGCTGCGCGTGTCTTCGTAGGGATCGAGCGAGATCGCCGTCACGAGCGTTCCGACCCTCGCGCTGCCGTGCATGATCGGCTGTGCGTAGAGACGCACGTCGTTGCCGTCGACGTTGACGAGCCGCTCATTGCTGCCGACCAGCGACTGCACTGCGGCTTGCGTGCGGGCATCCGCCCGGGCCGACTGGATCGGAGTGTTGCCGTCGAACACCCAGACGCTCGAGTCCGAGACGGCGCCGCTCGTGGGCGCCTGCAGCTTGATCGCGCCCTGATGCACCCGCACGAGCGCAAGCTCGGCAGCGGCCCGGGCGCGCAGGACCTTGTTCGCGTCGGCGTCGGTCGTACGGGTGAGCAGGAAGGCAAAGCCGATGACCGCTGCGAAGAACCCGATCGCCAGTGTCGCGAGCACGATCGCGAGCAGACGCGTGCGGACGTCGCGCAGGACTCGCCGGCGCGTCACTGCAGGGTGTATCCGACGCCGTGCACGGTGGTGATCCCGGGTGCCCCCGGCATATCCCCCAGCTTGCGGCGCAAGCGCGCGATGTAGGCGTCGAGCGTGTTGTCGCGCACACGGGCGCCGTGTGGCCAGCCGGTGCGGACGAGGTCGCGGCGGCGAACAGCCGTGCCGTGCTCGGAGACGAGGCGGGCGAGCAGCCGGTACTCGGTCGGCGTCAGCGAGATCTTCACCTGGTCGGCCGCGGCCGTATGACCAACGGGGTCGAGCCGCAGCACGCCGGCGGACACGGTCGGGTCGGCGCCGGCCCGCCTGAGCAACGCGTGGAGGCGTGCGACCAGCTCGGCGAACGCGAACGGCTTGGTCAGATAGTCGTCACCGCCCGCGCTGAAGCCCGTGACGCGGTCGGTGAGCGCGTCGCGTGCCGTGAGGAACATCACCGGCGCAGTCACACCTTGTGCGCGGAGCGCCTGGACGACGTCGCGGCCGTCGGCGTCGGGCAGGCCGATGTCCACGATCAGGACATTCGGCGACTGCCGCTCGATCTGCTGTAGGACCTCCGCGCCGCTGCCCACGCCGAACGCCTCGAATCCCTCTTCCTCGAGCCCGCGCAACAGCACCGAACGGAGGTCGAGGTCGTCTTCGACGACCATCACCCTCGCACCGGTCACGCCGCGAGGGTAGCGCGTTGCACCGCGTGAAAACGGCGCGTTCAGGCCATGTTCAGCCGGCCGTCGCGATTGCGGCAGCTTTGCCGGCGCAGTCATAGAGCGTCGCACCGGTCGTGCTCCCGCCCCACGTCGTCGACGACACCTGCGTGCACACCGACTCGATCGTCGAGGCGGCGGCGTTCGACTGGCCGCCTGGGCCGGCCCCGCCCTGCCCGCCGAGCAGGAAGTAGCGCGCCTCGCCCTTCCGGATCAAGCTCGAGAGGAACGAGTGCGTGAGGACGGTTTCGCGCCCGGTGAACCCGCCCATCGAGGAGACGGGCTTGCCCGCGATCACGTACGGCGCGGCCTCCTGCTCGCTCGAGACGATCAGCGTGAACCGCGAGGTCGCCCCATGCGACTCGACGTAGGTCAGGGCCGCGTCGACGTCTGCACCCGACGACTGCCCGCCGCCGCCGGGCCCCCCGAACCCGGAGCCGTTCAGATAGCTCGGCCCGGCTCCGGGGAAGGTGCCGCTGACGGCGACCTGCCAGGTCGAGGACGACCAGGCAGCCGGTGCAGCGAGGAAGCCGACCGCGGCGATCGTGAGCGCCGCCGCGGCGACGCGGGCGCGCTGCTCCCACTCGGGGAACACCGCCAGCACGATCAACGCAACGCCGGACGCAACGGCCGCGGCGACGACGAGCGGAATGAGCCACGAGTCGTACGAGCTTCGATCGAGCAGGGCGACCTCGAGCCAGGCGGTGAAGACGACGGCGAGCAGCGGCAGCCCCGCCCACGGCCCGCCGCGCCGCGCATCGCGGGCCAGCGAGACGACCCCGATGCCGACGAGCGCGCTCGTCGCAGGCGCGAGAGCCGAGAGGTAGTAGGTGTGGATGATCCCGTCCGAGAAGCTGAACACGACCGCGGCGGCAAAGAACCAACCGCCGAGGATGACCAGCGGCCCGAGGTGCGCGCGATGGCGCCGGATCGCCCAGATCGCGGCGGAGAGGAAGCCGACGATCGCGAGCGGCAGCAACCAGGCGCCCTGGTCGCCGAGCGCGTCATTCAGCAGTCGGAAGAACCCCGGCGTTCCCGAGAACGCGCCGCCGAGGCCACCGCCGAACGACGTCCCGCCCTCCTGGCCGGTGACGCGACCGAGGCCGTTGTAACCAAGAGCCAGGCTGAGCGCGCTGTTGTCGGTGGTGCTGCCGACATACGGCCGGTCGGCGGCGGGCGTCAGATCGACAGCCGCGATCCACGCTGAGCAGAGCACGGCAAGCGCGAGCCCGGACACCGCGAGGTGCCAGAGTCGCGTCTTCAGCGAAGTGCGTGCGAAGAGGAGGTAGGCGAGGGCGAGACCCGGGACGACAACGGCTGCAGCAAGCATCTTGGCGTTGAAGGCCAGCCCGACGAAGAGGGCGCAGCCGAGCAGCCACCGGAGCCGTCCCGACTCGACCGCACGGACGCCCGCCCACGCTGCAGCGACCAGCAGCAGAACAAAGAGCGCATCCGGGTTGTTGTCGCGGTTGACCGCGACCGACACCGGCGAGACGGCGAGCGCGAGCGCAGCCAGCAGGCCGGCGACCCGTCCGAACGGCCGCGCCACGAGGAGATACAAGAGCCAGACCGCGGCGACGCCGGCGAGCGCCTCCGGCGCGAGAATCGCGAGGCTCGAGAACCCGAACAGCTTGGCGCTCCCGGCCTCGACCCAGAGTGCGAGCGGCGGCTTGTCCACCGACACGAGCCCGCCCGGGTCGAACGAGGCGAAGAAGAAGTTGTGCCAGTTGCGCGTCATCGAGCGCACGGCGGCCGAGTAATAGTCGTTCGCCCAGCCGTTCTGGCCGAGCCGCACGAAATCGAGCGCGGCGGCGACTCCGAGAACGCCCGCCAGCGCGACGCGATGCCACTGCGCGGTAACCGTTGCGCTCCACGAGCGCGGCACGATCGCTTCGGCGCTCACAGCGCCGCCGCCGCGGTCTCGCGCGCGTCGCCCTCGCCACGCCAGAAGGCGCGCCGCATGCGCCAAAGCCCCTTCAGGTCGTCGGCGATCGTCGAGGCGAGATCGACGCGCGAATCGAGATCCTCGACCCAGTCGACCGGCACCTCGTGGATGCGCAGGCCGTTTCGCTCGGCCAAGAGGAGCAGCTCGGTGTCGAAGAACCAACCGTCGTCGACGACCAGTGGAACGAGCTTCCTGGCGACATCGGCCCGCACCGCCTTGAACCCACACTGCGCGTCGGTAAAGCCGGCGCCGAAGCCGGTGTGGATCAACGCGTTGTAACCGCGTGAGAGGAACTCGCGCCTCGGCTGGCGCCGGATGTGCGCTCCGTGACCGAGCCTTGTCCCGATCGAGACCTCACTGTGTCCCGAGAGGAGTGGCGCGACCAGGGGGAGGAGGCTCGTCAGGTTCGTCGAGAGATCGACGTCCATGTAGGCCACGACATCGGCCTGGCTCGAGAGCCACGCGGTGCGCAGTGCGAGGCCGCGGCCCTTGCGCGGGACGTGGATCGCCGACACCTCACCGTGCTCGACGGCGAGCTCCTTTGCGACGGCAAGCGTCGCGTCGGTGCTCGCGTTGTCGGCGATCACGACGCCGAACGGGAAAGGGAACTCGTCGCGGAGGTACGCGAGAAGCAACTCGGTGTTCGGCGCAAGCGTGCGCTCCTCGTTGTAGACCGGGACGACGACTTCGACTGCCTGCAGGTTCGCGTTCATGGGCTCCACCGTCCGGCGGCCGGCTAAGCGCGTCTTGTGCCGTTCCTGAGAACTTCCGAAGATCCAGAAAACCGTGAGGTGGCTCTTAGGAACGGGCGGAACGATGCCTCCATGCACCTCTCCAGAAACGGCAAGCTCGGCATCGTCGCGGTCGTTGTTGTCGCCCTCGCGGCCGGCGGCGCCGCCTACGCGGCGACGAAGTTCCACACCTCCTCGTCGACCCCGCAAGCGGCCCAGGGCTTCGGCCAGCGCCCGGCGGGCTACGGCTTCCCGGGCGGACAGGGACAGGGTGGCGGCGGCTTCCGCGGCGGCGGCCTGGGCCGCGCCGGCGGGCTCCAGGCGGCGGCCACCTACCTCGGCATCAGCACGACGCAGCTCTTCCAGGATCTGAGCTCGGGGAAGACGCTCGCGCAGGTCGCGAACGCGACGAGCGGCAAGTCTGCGAGCGGGCTGATCGCTGCAATGGTCGCCGCGCAACAACAGCAGCTCGACCAGGCCGTCCAGAACGGCGAACTGACGCAGGCGCAGGCCGACCAGTTCGAGGCGAACATCAAGACTCGCGTCACCGCAATGGTGAACGGTGAAGGCTTCGGGGGCCGCGGACGCGGCTTCGGAGGACCGCCGGGGGGCGGAAACGGGTTCGGCTTCGGGGGAGGCGGAGGCGGCGACAACGCGCCTTCGCAAGGAACCTCCCCGTCGGCGTCGCCGAACCAGACGTGACAGCGAGCAGGGCCTGCACGCGTTACCTTCCGGCGCGTGCGGGTCTTGTTCGCCGTTCTCCTCTCACTGCTGGCTCCGGCGAAACCGCACATCGTCGCGAAGCCGATTCCGTTCGACTCCGCGCGGCGAGCCGAGATGGCGCAGTACTCGGAGCGCCACTATGGGATCGACTCGTGGAAGCTCGTGCATCCACGCGTGATCGTCGAGCACTACACCGCGACGACCACGTTCTCGTCGGCGTGGAACACGTTTGCCGCGAACACACCCGACCCTGAGCTCAACGAGCTCCCCGGCGACTGCGCGCACTTCATCGTCGACACCGACGGGACGATCTACCAGCTCGTCCCGCTGACGATCATGTGCCGACATACCGTCGGCCTCAACTACACGGCGATCGGGATCGAGCACGTCGGGACGAGCGCCACGGAGATCCTCCACAACCCGAAGCAGCTCGCCGCGTCGCAGCAGCTCACGCTCTGGCTGATGTACCGCTTCGACATCTCGCTCCCGAACGTGATCGGGCACGCCGAGAGCCTCACGAGCCCGTACCACCGGGAGCGCGTCGCCGCGTGGCGCTGCCAGACGCACGCGGACTGGCAGCACGCGGACATGGTCGTCTACCGCGCTCGGCTCGCGGCCCTCGCGCACCGGGAAAAGGTCGCGATCTCGACGACGGGTCACGCCGTCGCCTCGCATTGCTGAGCTACTTGCACGCGGCGGGCGAGCTCGTCTTCGACCGCGGCGATGTCGAGCCCGCGCGCAGCGAGCAGCACATAGAGGTGGTAGACGAGGTCGGCCGCCTCCTCGACAACGCGCTCGTCGGTCTCGTCGAGCGCGGCGATCGAGACCTCGACCGCCTCCTCGCCGACCTTGCGCGCACACGCGCCGATTCCGGCGTCGAGCAGCTCGGTCGTGTATGACCCCGCGGGCCGCTCGAGCGCGCGCTCGCTGATCGTTCGCCAGAGCTCGGGCGCGAAACACGTGACCGAGCCGGTGTGGCACGTCGGGCCCGCCGGCGTGACGCGCAACAGAATCGCGTCGCCGTCGCAGTCGTCGCGGATCTCGTCGACCGCGAGCGTGTTCCCAGAGGTCTCACCCTTGCGCCAGAGCTTCTCCCGCGAGCGACTCCAGAACCACGCCTGCTTCGTCTCGCGCGTCAGGCGCTCGGCCTCCTCGTCCATCCACGCGAGCATCAGCACGCGGCCGCTCGCCGAGTCCTGCACGATCGCCGGCTTCATCGCAGCGCCACCCCCAGCTCTCGCAGCTCACCGCGCAGCGTTCCGAGCCGCGCGGGATTCTCGTGCAGGATCGACGCGAGCAGCGCAGCCTGCGCGACCTCGAGCGCCTCGGCGACGTGACTCGCCTCGCCGGCGCCTCCCGATGCGATCACCGGTACGTCGACCGCGTCCGCAACCGCACTCGTCAGCTCGAGGTCGTAGCCGTCGCGTGTCCCGTCCGCATCGATCGAGGTCAGCAGGATCTCCCCCGCGCCGCGCTGCTCTGCCTCACGCGCCCAGTCGACCGCGGTTCTTCCCGTGGCGCTCGTGCCGGCCCGCGAGCGAACGGCGCCGCCCTCTGCGTCGATCGCGACCACCACCGCCTGGGAGCCGAGCCGCTCGGCGAGCTCGGTGATCAGCTCTGGCCGCTCGAGCGCCGCCGAGTTGACGCCAACCTTGTCGGCGCCCGCCTCGAGCAGGTCGTTCGCGTCCGCGACCGAGCGCACACCCCCGCCGACCGTGAACGGGATTGCGAGGCGCTCGGCAATGCGCGCGACGAGCTCGACCAGCGTGCGGCGTCCGTCGAGCGTCGCCTTCACGTCGAGGAACACGAGCTCGTCGGCGCCCTCGTCCGAGTAGAGGCCGCCGAGCTCGACGGGGTCGCCGACATCGCGCAGCCCCTGGAACTTGATGCCCTTGACGACGCGCCCGCCGGCAACGTCGAGGCACGGGATCAGACGAGGGAGAGGCACTGTGTCTCCAGGTAGTTGGCGCCGAGGGCGCCGCTCTTCTCCGGGTGGAACTGACAGCCGAGGAACGAGCCGTAGCGCACCTCGGCGGCGATCCCTTCCGACCACGCGGTCGCGTGCGGCGTGTCCGCCGCGTAGGAGTGCGCGAAATAGAAGGCGCCGCGGTCGTCGACCGGCGCCCAGCCGATGCGCGGCACGCGATCTCCCTCGAGCCGAACTGCGCGACCGGGAACGAGACCGAGACCCGGCGTGCCGCCGTCTTCGTCGCTCTCTTCGAGCGCGAGCTGCAGGCCGAGGCAGATGCCGAGGATCGGCTTGCCCGCGGCGAAGCGCTCGCGCAGCGCCTCGTCGTGCCCGCGCCGCTTGCAGCTCGGTCCATCGCGGCGCGCGCCGAGCCGACGCCCGGCAGCACCGCGAGGTCCGCGGCGAGCACGTCGGTCGTCTCCTCGACGCCGAGCCGCGCGAACGCGATGCGCACGCTGCGCACGTTCCCCGCGCCGTACTCGCAGATCGCGATGTTCATAGAACGCCCTTCGTCGACGGGAGCCCGGCGCTCTCGCTACGGACAGCTGCGCGCAGCGCGCGGCCGACCGCCTTGAACGCCGCCTCGGCGACGTGGTGCGCGTCGCGTCCCTCGGCCTGGACGTGGATCGACGCGCGCGCCGCCTGCGCGAGGCTCTGGAGCATGTGCGTCGCCATGCCTGGATCGGGCTCGATCGCGAGCTCGCTGTGCGCACGCCCGCCGAGGTCGACGGCCGCACGAGCGAGCGCGTCGTCCATCGGCACGACCGCATCGCCGTAGCGGGCAATCCCGCGCCGGTCGCCGAGCGCCTTGTCGAGCGCCTGCCCGAAGGCGAGCGCCGTGTCCTCGGCCGTGTGATGATCGCCGGTCTCGAGATCCCCGACACCCTCGACGATCAGGTCGAAGCCGGCGTGGAAGGCGAGCTGCTCGAGAAAGTGGTCGTAGAGGCCGGCGCCGGTCGCAACGCGTACGCGACTCGCGCCGTCGAGCGCGAGGCGAACGGAGAGCCGCGTCTCGGCGGTAGCGCGAAGGACCCGCGCTCGCCGCGTGCCCGCGGGAGCGACGGGCGAGGGACGGTCGAGGACGCGGGCGAGCGTCTCGACGAGCAGGTCGTCGTCGGCTGCGTCGCGCACCGACGCGCGGATCGCCTGCGGATAGGCGCGCACGACGATGCCCTGCCGAAGCAGCGCCTCGCCGAGCGCGAGCCCGTCGTCGACCGGCACGTAGAGGAAGTTCGCGTGCGACTCGAGCGGCTCGAGCCCGAGCGCGCGGAACGACGCGGCCAGCCGCTCGCGCTCCTCGATCTGCGGCTGCGGATCGGGCTGTTCGGCGAGCGCGGCGAGCGCGAGCTCGGCGGCGAGGTTCGAGACCGGCGCGGGCGCCTGGCGCGCGTTCAGCTCGTCGGCGATGTCGCGTCGCGCGATGGCGTACCCGATGCGTGCGCCCGGCGAGACCGAAGAGCTTCGAGAAGGTGCGGAGCACGATCACCTCTTCGTCTCGGTCAGCGGGACGGCGGTCTCGCCGGAGTACTCGAAGTACGCCTCGTCGACGACGAGCGGGCGCGCGTCCGGCAGCGGGTCGAGCGAGCCGGTCGGGTTGTTCGGGCGGCAGGCGAAGGTCAGAACCGGATCGTCGTCGCCGACCGTCGCGCCCGCGAGCTGCGCGGCGATCCGGTAGAGCGGATAGGTCGGCCCGGCGGGGATCGCGATCGTGTCGCCCGGTCCGGCGTAGGCGCGCGCGACGAGCAGGATCAGGTCGTCGGCCCCGACGCCGAGCACGACGTTCTCCGGCTCGACGCCCGCGTAGTCGGCGATCGCGCGGCGAAGCGGCAGGTAGCCACCGCCCGGATAGCCGCTGACGCGCGCGAGCGCGCCGGCGATCGTGCCCGGCCGCGTCGAGGCGAGCGGCAGCGGCGGCGTGTTCTGGTCGAAGCGCAGCACCTGCGACTCGTCGATGCCGGCGAGCTTCGCCACCTCGGGCGTCGGCATCGCCCAGCTGTACGGCCTTGAACTCGGGCGCGAGCGCTTTCATCGCCGCACCGCCGCCGCGTGCGCGGGCATCCCCTCGGCCGCGGCGAGCGCCTCGACCGTCGGCCGGATGCGCGCAAGGCCGTCCTCGGTGAGCCGCTGGATGGTCACCGGCTTGAGGAACGTCTCGAGGCCGAGCCCGCCGACCGAGCGCGCCCAGCCGTTCGTCGGCAGGACGTGGTTGCCGCCGGTCGCGTAGTCGCCGGCGGCGACCGGCGACCAGGGGCCGACGAACACCGAGCCGGCGTTCCGCACCTCGTCTGCCTGCGACTCGGCGGCGCCGAGCAGCACGAGGTGCTCGGGCGCGATCGCCTCGGCCTCCGCGAGCGTCGCCACCGACGTGCAGACCGCGTCGTGGCCGTGCTCGCGCTGCGCGGCAAGCTCGAGCTCGACGAGGCGCGCGTCGCCGTCGCCCGCGACGACGACCTCGGACGGGCCGCCCGGGCAGGTCGATCGGCACGTCGCGCGAGACCTCGAGCTTCGCGTCGTTCACGTACTGGTTGCCGGGGCCGACGATCTTGTCGACGCGCTCGACGTAGGCGAGGAAGCCGATCGCCTGCGGGCCGCCGAGCGCCCAGACCTCGTCGATCCCGAGCACCTCGGCCGCCGCCGCGATCAGCGGCGCGCCGTCGGGCGGCGTGCAGACGACGATGCGGCGCACGCCGGCGACCTGCGCCGGCACCGCGCACATGACGAGCGTCGAGATCAGGTTGCGCGGCACGTAGATGCCGACCGTGTCGAGCGGCACCCAGCGCCGCGCGAGCGTGACGCCGGGCTCGACCTCGAGCTCGATGTCGGCCGGCCGCTGCAGCGCGTGCCAGCGGCGAACGCGGTCGGCCAGCTCGAGGATCGCCTCGCGCGGAACCTCGCCGTCCGCCGTCGCGCGCGCGGCCGTCGCGCCGTCGAGCTTCACCGCCCATTCGTTCGACGGCCTCGAGCCCGCGCTCCTTGATCTCGGAGACGATGCGTCATGCCATCCGCTCGACGGGGACGATCAGGATCGACGAGCCGCCCACCGCCTCGAGCTGCGGGCAGCAGCCGCCAGACCTCGGCGCTCGGGACGAGCGCGTGCACGGCGACCATTCCCTCCTCGGCGAGCGGCAGGACGCTCGGGACGCGCGGCGCGACGAGCTCCGCGATCGCGGGCAGCGCCGTCTCGGGCGCGTTCAGCATCAGATAGCGGTGGCTGCGCGCCTCGACGACCGCGCGAAGCATCGCCGCGAACGGCGCTCCGCGCTCGGCGTCGCCCGCGATCGAGCACCGCCTCGGACTCGAGCAGCACGCCGAGCGAGCGCAGCCCGTTCGTGCGCAACGTGTTCCCCGACGAGACGAGGTCGACGATCGCGTCGGCGAGCCCGAGCCGCGGCGCGATCTCGACCGAGCCGGTCACGTCGACGAGCGTCACCTCGGCCGGGAGCAGCTGCTTCGTCAGGTGCGGGTAGACGGTCGCGACCGTCGAGCCGGCGAGCTCTTCGAGCGTCTGCACGTCCGACTCCGCCGGGACGGCCGCTTCGAGGCGGCACGAGCCGAAGCCGAGCGTCAGCAGCTCGTGGACGTCTGCGCCGCGCTCGCGGACGAGGTCGATGCCGGTGATGCCGCAGTCGACGACGCCGTCCTGCACGTACTCGGGGATGTCGGCGGCGCGGACGAGCAGCACCTCGACCGGCGCGTTCCGGCACGGGAACGCGAGCGCGCGATCGCCCGGCTGCTCGGGGCCGAGACCGGCATCCTCGAGCAGGTGGAACGACGGCTCGCGAAGCCGGCCCTTGACCGGCAGCGCGACTTTCAAGAGCCCGCGCGGTCGAGCGCCGCCCGATACCCGCCTTCGCCGTGTCGCAGCCAGTGCGCCACGCGCGTCACCGTCGTCGTCGAGGCGCCCGTTCGCTCCGCGATCTCCAGGTACGGCAGCCCCTTCTCCAGCAGGCGCGCCACCTCCCAGCGGTGCGCCATCGCCTCCAGCTCCGAGAGCGTGCACAGATCCCGGAAGAACGCCTCCAGCTCCGCCCGCGTCTCCAGCGACAGGATCGCGTCGAAGAGCTTTCGCATCTCCTTCGTCTCCCATGGGTGTCGGCTTCTGCTCTGCCATGCGTCGTCATGTTAGCACGCTAACATGGCAACATGTGGTTCGACTGCGAGATCGAAGTCATACCGGCGGTGGACGTTCTCGGCGACGAGGCCGTGCGGCTCGAACGCGGCGGCTACGACGACGTCGTCGAGCGCGCCGCCGACCCGGTCGCGCTCGCCGAGCGGTGGGCGCGCGAGGGCGCGTCGCGGATCCATCTGGTCGATCTCGACGGCGCCCGCCAGGGCGGCGTGCGCCCCGAGCTCGTGCGCGGCGGTCGCCGCGGCGACCGGCCTGCCGGTGCAGGCCTCCGGCGGGATCCGGGCCGTCGCCGACGCCGAGGCGCTCCTCGAGGCGGGCGCCGACCGCGTCGTCGTCGGCACCGCCGCGTGGCCCGAGCCCGAGCCGTGGCTCGCGCTCGGCGACGCGCTCGTCCTCGCAGTCGACGTGCGAGACGGCGTCGTGCGCAGCTGCGGGCTGGACGCAGAGCGCCGGGCCTCGACCTTCGCCGTCGCGCTCGAGCGCGCCGCCGGGCGCGCGACTGCTCGTGACGGCGATCGACCGCGACGGCACGCTCGCCGGCCCGGATCTCGAGCTTGTCCGCGAGGCTGTCGGCGGCCGGGTCGCCGCGTGCTCGCGGCCGGCGGCGTGCGCTCGCCGGCCGACGTCGCCGCCCTCGCGGCCGCAGGCGCGGAGGCGGCGGTCGTCGGCCGGGCGCTGCTCGTTACGCCGTGACGAGCGCGAGATCCGCCTTCAGCGCCGTCCAGGTCGAACCCGTTCGGCGCCTTGCCGCGCGTTGAGGAAGTCCGCGCGAGAGGATCGCAGTACGCCTCGTCGCAGTAGCGCTCGAAGAACGACCAGGTCATCTGCTTGAGGCTCCCCCACGTGACGATCGTCAGCGCCGCGTCGTCGTAGCCGACGACGTCGACCGCATGGCCGCCCCAGCGAGCCGGGCGCGGCCGGGCCGGACGAGCGAGCCCGTCCAGTCCCAGGTGTCCTGCGTCTGCGCGGTCAGCGGCAGCGCGAGCCCGAGGTACAGGCCGCCGAAGAGCCACGTCGCCGCTGCGCACGAGCTGCTGGTCGTACGAGCGACACGCGGGCGAACGCGCCGATCGCGGTGGCCGCCGATGCCGGTCTTGCGCCAGTACTTGAGGACGTCGAGCTCGACCGCGCCCTCCTCACCGGTCTGCGGATCGACGACCTTGACCGCGTCGAACGCGGTGAGCACCGCCGACTCCGGGATCTCGACCGCCGTGCCGCGCGCGGCGGCCGTCCACGCCTCGATCATGTGGCCGGCGGCCGCGATCGTGCAGTCGCCGATGCGGTCGTTCGCGTACATCGGCCAGTCGTGCGACGTTCGCCGTCTCAGTCGAATCGCGCGGGCGGCGGCGGCAGCTTCGGCCGTGTCGACGTAGCGCGCCAGCGGGAGCGTGCGGACGTCGATGCGAACCGGCAGCTTGCCGAGCTTGCGCGCCGCGATCGTCGTGGTTGCCATTGCGGGGCCTCCTCTCGGATATGGGCGCCGCAGTGACAGAGCGAACCTACACGATCAGCGCCCCGGCTTCGGGTTGCGACGGTACTCCTTCGTCCGCTGCTTGTAGACCTTCCGCCGCTCCTGCCGCAGCAGGTGGTTTCGCTTCGCCTCGATCGCCTCGATCTCCCGCTGCAGCTTGATGTAGCTCTGCCACCGCTCCGACGGTCAGCGAGCCGTCGCGCGATCGCCTCGCTGGATCGCGCACCCCGGCTCCTGGTCGTGGGCGCAGTCGGAGAAGCGGCAGCGCCGCGCGATCTCCTCGACGTCGCCGAACGTCTGCTCGAGATCGGCGTCCCAGAGCTGCAGCTCGCGGATCCCCGGCGTGTCGAGGATGACGCCGCCGCGCCGCAAGCAGGATCAGCTCGCGATGCGACGTCGTGTGACGGCCGCGGTGATCGTCGGCCCGCACCTCCTGCGTCGCGAGCAGCTCCTCGCCCGCCGAGGGCGTTCACGATCGTCGACTTGCCGACGCCCGACGAGCCGAGCAACACGGCCGTGCGGTTCGGCTCGAGCCACGTGCGGAGCTCCTCGAGCCCGACGCCGGTCTGCGCCGACACGGCGTGAACGGGACACGCGCCGAGCGTCACGGTCTCCGCCTCGTCGAGGAACGGCGTCACGTCGTCGACGAGGTCGGCTTTCGTGAGCAGGACGACCGGCTGCGCGCCGCTCTCCCACGCCATCGCGAGGTACCGCTCGAGCCGCCGCACGTTGAAGTCGAGCGGCAGCGCCTGGACGAGGAACGCGACGTCGACGTTCGCGGCGAGGACCTGCTCCCGCACGGCCTGCCAGACCTCTTTGCGGGAGATCGCCGTGCGCCGTTCGAGGACGGCTTCGACGAGCAGCGTGTCGGGATCGAACGCCGACCCAGTCGCCGACGGCCGGCAGCTCGTCCTGCTTGACGAGCCGGGTCGCCGCGCTCACGCGCAGCTCGCCCGCTTCGGCGAGCAGGTCGTACGCACCTCTGTGCTGGATCGCGACGCGGGCGGGCGCAAGCCCGGCGGCGCGGTGCTCGGCGAACGCGGCCTCCCAGCCGTCGTCCCAGCCAAGCCGGTGAAGCAACGATTCCGTAGTCGGAAGAGTCAACCAAAGCTCCTTTGCGTGCTGTGAACGGGCGTCGCGGCCCGTGTCACGCAGGCGTCAGGAGACGGCGCGACGGGCGGCGGCGCAGGGCGCGAACAGCGCGTGAAACACAGTCGTCATGTCTCGCCACCTCCTTACCGTCGTCGGAACAAAGCCACGATACACTGCCCTCGCCCGCGGCGCGGTGAGATTTCCGAACCGGGTCAGATCCGGGAGGAAGCAGCCCTAAGGATTCCTCACCGGTGCCGCGGCCTTTTCAGCTGACAGTCGCGTGCACGGCGATCGTGCCGTGGCGCGTGCCGAGATCGATCGTGCCCTGTGCGTCCGGATGCACGACGCGTCGAGCCGATCACGACGCGGACGAGCCGTTCGCCGGCGGGAACGCGGAGCCGCAGCCGGGCGTGCGCGTGCGGCGGAACGACGAGTGTCCCGTCGATCGCCGAACCGCTGCGGTCAAGCGTGTAGCGAGACCGGCCCGAAGCTCGTCGGCGCGTTCTCCACCTGGATCTCCTTGCCGTCCGCGAGCCACGCGCGCGGAGTCGCGAACGCGAGATCGAGACCGGTCGGCGCGCCGAGCGCGTCGCGGCGCTCGTGGATGAGCAGTAGACGGAGCGTCTCCAGGTACGACGCGTTCGCGCCCGCGTTCGGCGGCATGAACATCGAGCGGTCGTAGCGACCGTCGACAGGCGTCAGCGAGACAGCTTCGCCGGAGATGTACGTCGAGGTCATCCCGCCGGCGAGCATCCCGTAGAGGCTGAGCACGAGCTGGTCGGACTGGTCGTTGTCGGCGAAGAAGCGCGAGAAGCCGAGCTCGTACACCTGGGCGACGCCGGCCGCGGCCTCGCCGTAGACGGTGCGTGCGTACGTCCGCGGCATGCCGAGGAAGCGTGAGCCGTGGTTCAGAGGTAGTCGAGGATCCCCTGCGCCGCCGGCGAGTTCGCCGGGAACCAGCCCGACTCGAACGCGTACGGCATGACCAGGTTCCAGTAGGAGCCGTCCTTCGTCGCGGTAACGCGGGCAAACGGCTTCTGCGGCAGCTGGTCGGGGACGAAGAGCGAGCCGCCCCAGGCGCGCCTCGCCCGCTCGACCGCCGGACGCAACGCGTGGTCGATCGACTCGGCGAGCGTGCGCGCCTTCGCGGCGAACACCGGGTAGCCGCCCGAGCGTCCAGACGCGCGCCATCGCCCGCAGGCCGGTGATCGCTTCGATCTGCCCCGAGACGCTGTTGACGGCCTGCCCCTCGAGGTCGGTCGAGAGCCCCTCCGGCAGGAGCTCTCCGTTCGGCCGTTGACGCGACTTGATGCGGTCGACGAGCTGCCCGAGCTCCGGCGACGCCGAGTGCAGGAACGACGTGTCGTGCGTCAGCCGGACGTAGAGCGCGGCGGTCGTGAGGATGTGCCCGCCGCGAAACGCGGTGAAGCGCCACGGTCGCGTGCGCATGCGCTCGAGCGAGAACTCGAGGATGTTCTTCGCAACGGGCGCGAAGCCGTATTCGGCGGCGACCTCAGCGGCGTCGAGCGACTCGGCGTACGACAGCTCCTCGTACGGATTGCCGATCGAGTATCGCCAGGTGTAGGCGATCAGCTGCGTGAGGATCCCGTTCTCGGCGTTCTGCACGGCGGGCTCCGGCACGTTGAACGTCGCGCCCGAGGCGAGCTTCTGCTGCCAGAACGAGACGACGGTGGCGCGCGCGGTCGCGTAGCCCGCCGCACCGGCGTGCACGTACTCCGCGTCCGACGGCGCGTTCAGCCAGTCGAGGTAGATCGTCTCCGACGTGCCCTTCGCGATGCGATACCGCGCGACGCCGTGCGCGAACTGGGCGCCGGCACTGACGATCAGCCGCGTCTGGCCCTTGTCGGCGAGGCGGTCCGGCGCCGAGTGCGCGAGAAGCTTCCAGGGAACCAGCCGAACGATCGCGTCGCGCTTTGCGTGCGTCGCGTCGACGTCGAGCCGGACGAAGCTGATCACCGAGCGCGCGCCGTACTTCTTCCCGTACGCACGGCCGACGAACGACTCCTGGTGGTAGCTCACACCGCCTGCGTCCGTGTACGCCGTCTGCAGGATCGGCAGGTATCCGTCGGCGAGCTTTGCCTGCGGGAGCCGCGCCGTGCACGACCCGTAGACCTCGTCCCCGTTGCCGACGTCGACCGTGACCGACGGCCCGCCGATCCGGCGCGTGATGATCTGGCTGCCGTCGGCGACGTGCAGCGCGAAGACGGTCGAGCCGTTCGGCGTGAACGGGAACGAGAGCGGCACGTAGTACGAGCCGCTCGCCGTCAGCGTCGCGCCCCACTGGACGCCGCGCGTGAGCGGCGCGAGCAGCCCCCGCGCCGACTCGTACGTCGGCCCGCCGCGCTGCGCGAGCAGCTTCGATCCCCAGAGGTCGGTGTTGGAGTCGACGGCGCGCGCGACAAACGACGAGTAGGCCGAGCTCGCGACCCGCGGCGGGCAGAGCGGGCGTCGCGGCGTGGCCTGTCTGGACGGCCGCGGCGCCGAGCGCAAGCAGCGCGACGGCTGTCGCCGCGTAGATCCTCAGAGGCCGCATGCGTGGAGCAGTATCGCTACTCATCCCCGGCGGGTGATGCCATCCCGGCAGACGGGTCGCAGACTCGGTTGATGGCCGAAGGGCTCTCGCCCGTCGAGGTCGGGAAGGAGATCGGCGAGCACGCAGAGCACGCGTCGGCGCACCACGGGCGTGCGCTCCCGATCGCCGAGGCGATCGTCCTCTCGCTCGTCGCGATCATCGCGGCCTGGTCGGGGTACAGCGCGGCGAAATGGAGCACCGAATCGTCGCTCAACCTCGCGAAGGCGTCGGCCACACGGGTCAAGGCGAACCGCGCCTTCGGCGAGTCGCTCGTCAACCGGGTCGGTGACGCAACGACGTTCAACGCCTGGTTCGGCGCCTACGTCAGCGGCAACAAGCAGGCCGCCGCGGTCGCGGAGAGGCGCTTCCAGCCCGAGTACCGGGCCGCCTTCGACGCCTGGTTCGCGACGCACCCGTTCACGAACCCGAACGCGCCCGCCGGCCCCGCGGCGATGCCGCAGTACAAGCCGAAGGGCGAGGCGCAGTCGGTCGCGCTCGACCATGCCGCCAATGCGTACTACGACAAGGGCCAGGAGGCGGCGGAGACCGGCGACAAGTACATCCGCGCGACGGTGATCCTCGCGAGCGTGCTGTTCCTGGTCGGGATCGGCAGCCACTTCCCGCTCAAGGGCGTTCGCATCGGGCTGGCAGTCGTCGGCGGCGCGCTGCTGATCTTCGCGGTGATCGACATCTCCACGCTGCCGTGGCCGCCGTAGGGCGGTGCTACGGTTTCACCCTCTTTCGGGCGCGTAGCTCAGCGGGAGAGCACTCGCTTCACACGCGAGGGGTCGCTGGTTCGATCCCAGCCGCGCCCACTCATCACTCACCCATCAGTCACTTCGAAGGCGGTGTAATCAGCGCCTTTCGTCGCCGGCACGTAGGGTGCGCCGATGCGGCGCGCCTTCCCCCTCCTCGTCGCGCTCTGCGCCGCTGTCGCGCTGAGCCAGGTGGGCGGCGCATCCGGGGCGCAGTCGTCGTACTGGATCCCTTTCCACATCCACCTGAACGCGTACGCGCACTGGGGCAGCTGCAGCGAGACCAAGCACGGCGGCCCCTCCGCCCACTGGCAGCGCTTCGGTATCTGCAAGGGGACGATCGAGGCCGGTCACCTGGGCTCGATCATCGACTACGGCCCCTACCACAGCAATACCGCCGACTGGACGTGGACGGTGTCCGAGAGCGACGTGCGCAAGTTCACCCTCCACCTCGGGCCGCTCTCGATCGGCAAGTTCGAGGGGACGATGCCGTACAACTGGCACACGCTCCGCGTGACGCGCGCCGAGATCAACGGCCGCGGGTACTTCTCGGGCTACACGCAGGCCAAGGGCGAGCCCGGCGGGCCGTTGTACGTCGACCTCTCCTCGCACACGTACTTCGTAGACGGCGACCTGATCGGGTACGGCTACTCGCTGGACCTGCGCGGATACCTCGCCCCGTACACCTGAGTTAGGTGAACCCGCCCACCTCGGCGTCGCGCCGAAGGCCCGGCGTGCCGGCCTTCGGCGCGAGCGTTGTCATGTCACTTCTTGATCAGATATCCCTGTAGGTCGATCGAGTAGCCATACCGGGAGATCATTCCGCTCCAGTAATGGTGACTCGAGAGATCGACCGCAATCGGGCCGCCCGCCTGGCCGCGCGGAAGGCTCCCGGAACCGAAGTGGCCGCTGCGGTAGATGACCCCGTCGATCTTTGCGGACGTCAGCTCAAAGTCGTTCCAGTTGCTCGTCTTGATCCCGTCGAGGACCATGCCCGGGATCTCCATATGGAAGCGGTTCCCCGTCAGCCAGGTGAACGAGCCCTTGCTGCTGTGCACGAACTGGTGCTGGAGAAACACGCCGGCCTCGACCATGCCGACGCAGCCCCCGCTCTCGTCCTGCCACCGCGGGTTCTTGTTGAGGTCATCGCCGCTGTGGCAACTGCCCCAGTGGTCATAGGCATTGAAGTGCACCCAGAAGCCGATGTAGTTCCCGTTCTTCACCTGCGTGGTACGCGCCGACCCGGTGGCCGGCAGCAACGCAAGGGACATCAGAACGGCAGCACAAAGTACGAAGGTCGAACGGCCTGCCACAGTTTGCGCCTCTCGTTAGGGGAGCGCAGCCTGCAGAAAGCCCACCTCGCCGCGAACTGGCGCTCGCACCGTCGCAGGAGTAGGTTCGCCCGTGATCACTCCGATCGCGGGGCGAGGGCCTCGCTGCGGTCGTTCGAGTGCGAGGGCAGGGGGAACTTCATGGATCGGCTCGAGATCGACGTCCGGCGCCCGCCTGAGGTGCCGGTCGACGTGTACTGGCAGACGCACGACACCTTGCTCCAGTTGCGACGCGACGAGCTCGCCGCATCGCGTGCATTCGCCGACGGGGCGCAGCGCATCGCCGCCGAGCACGCGGAGGAACTGGGCCGGATCGTCGGCCGCTCGAAGGGCGGACTCTCGCGGTACGAGGAACTACGCGCCCAGCAACGCGAAGAGCTCGCTGCGCTGCGGCGGCGCACCGGCTCGTCACCGCGGGAGCTACGGGCGAGCACGGCCGATCGCCACCTCTTGATCGAAGCCTCGCGGCACGCGCTCGAAGAGATCGGGTTCGACGCCGCCGCGTGTCATGCGGCGAACGCTGCGGCTCAAAGGGACATCGCGGCGCTCGAGGAGAAGTGCTTCGGACCGACCGCTCCTGCCGAGGTACGGCCACGCGTCAAGAACAAAACGGTCATGCCGCCGTACGACGGGTCGATCGCGCATTTCTCGTGGCACAAGGCCTGGGACGACAGCTCGGACAATCTGCCCGACCCGTCGGCGAGCTTCTACCTCGACCGCACGCTCGGCAAGCTGGGCGGCGACACGTCGATCTCGGTCTCGGACGCGTCCGACTATGACCAGGCGTCGATCGTGAGCGATGCGGAGCTCGTCACCTGGTACCAGATGCCGAAGACCGGCGAGGTTCAGGTCCGCTTCAACGGCCAGTGGGTCGCATCCCAGAGAACGGCAGCATCGCCGACGAGTGGGGCTTCTCGGACATCGACCTGAAGGTGTTCGCAGGCGAGTACGCCCGGGTCGTGTCGCCGCAGGCGACCGCGAAGACGTTCTGGCCGGCGGTCGGGTGGGAGGACACGAATGACGACGACGATCACAGCTGGAGCACCAACCAGGTGACGCCCGGCTTCGCGTACGCCAGCGGCAACGTGGCGGTCGCGGAGGTCTTCCAGAAGGGCGCGTGGGTGCTGGTGGCGCTTGGGAGCGAACAGCGAAACAGCTTCGTCTCGAACGACGTCACCGTCTCGAGCCACATCCGCAGACGGCAGTTCATCCAGGAGATCGGGATCTCAGTCGCCTGACGATCCAGGGGGCGGCGTCCTGCACGCGTCGCCGCCCCCACCACTCTCAGTCGAGCTGACCAGCTGCCCGCCCCAGCCTGATACGCCCGACCCTGTTGGAGGGCCGCCCGTTACTTTGGTCAGTACTCCCGCGTAGATTTAGCCACCCACCACTGGTGGGCACTGCCGACACGATGCTGCGAGTCCTAGTCCTAGGCCCAACCGACGTTGCCGTCGACGGCGAGCGCCGCTCGCTCGGCGGGCCGATCCCGCGCGCGATCATCGCGCTCCTCGCACTCGACGCGGGCCGAGCAGTGCTCGACGACGTCCTGGTCGAAACCGCGTGGGCCGGCCAGCCTCCTGCCTCTGCCCGCCACGCCCTCAACGTCTACATCTCGACGCTGCGAAAGGCGATCGCGCCTGCCGCAACGATCACCCGGTCCGGCGCGGGATTCATACTCTCGGCGACCGAGGGCTCAACGGTTGACGTCGACGCCTCCGAGTTCACGGCGCTCGGCGAAGAGGCTCTCGGCGCCCTCGCGCGGATGGACGTCGCCACGGCCCGCGAGACGATCGAACGCGCGCTTGCGCTGCGGCGCGGCCGCCCGTTTGCCGACCTGCCCGAGTCGGACGCGTGGTCGGTCGAGTCGGCGCGCCTCGAGGGGCTCCACCGAGAGCTCCTCCAGGCCCGGGCCGAGTGCCGCGTTGCAGCGGGCGATCTGTCCGGCATCGACGAGCTTCAGGCGTTCGCCGTGCAGGACGCCTACGACGAGGCAACACACATGCGCCTGATGCGCGGGCTCTACCTCGCCGGGCGCCAGCAGGACGCGCTCGACGTGTTCCGCTCCTTCACGCGGCGACTGCGCGACGACCTCGGGCTCGAACCATCGGAGGCGATGGTGACTCTCGAGCGCGACGTCCTGAACCATCGTCTCGGGTCGAGCCGCGGCAGCGATCGTCCGCGCCGGTCGCAGCCGGTGTTCGGGCGCGAGCAGCTGATCGCTGACGTGACCGGGCTCTTCGCCTACCGGGCAAAGGTCGTGACGCTGGTCGGGATAGGCGGGATCGGCAAGACCACCGCCGCGATCGGAGTTGCCGACGAGCTCGCCGAGGATGGGCGTCTCGTCACGTGGATCGCGGCCGACGAGCTGAGCAGCGGCGACGTGCCTGCATGGATCGCCCAGGCCATCACCGGCCGTCGCAACGTCGACCCGTTCGACGTCCGCTTCGAACGCGATACGCCGCGCCTGCTCGTCATCGACGGGTTCGAGAACCACGAGAGCGAAGCGGAGTACCTCGACTTCCTCGTAGGGGCTCTTCCCTCGCTGAGGATCCTCCTGACCTCCCGTCGGCGGTCCCGTGTCGCAGCGGAGTGGGTCATCCAGGTGCGCCCGCTCGACACGCCGGCGGAAGACGTCCGGACCGTCGAGGAGCTGCGCGAGACGCCGGCCGGGGCGCTCTTCGCCGAGCTGATCGACCGGCGCGCCGACGGCGCGCTCGACGGCGAGGGCGTAGCGGCGACGGCGAGCGCCATCTGCCGCCGCCTCGCCGGCATCCCACTCGCGCTGGAGCTTGCCGCAGCCCGCATCGGCGTCATCTCCGTCGACGAGCTCGCCGCCACGCTCGACATCTCGTCGCTGACAGGCGGCACGACCGCTCCGACACACCGCTCGATGTCGCGTGTCCTCGACTCGACGGTCGCCCTTCTCAGCGACAAGAGCCGCGTTGTCCTCGAGGTTGCCGGAGTCTTTCGCTCGTCGTTCTCGTCAGCCGACGCCGCGGTGGTCGCCGATCTCCCCGAGTCTCGCGTGGAGTCCAGCCTGCGCGAGCTCTACGAGGCCGGTCTGATCGTGCGCGGCCGCGACTGGGCCGGCCCGACGCGGTTCACGATGCTCGATCCGATTCGCGAGTACGCGTCTGAGCTACTGCGTGTCGACGGCCGCGAGCCGACGGTCCGCGCGAAGCACCTCGAGCGGATCGTGGCCAGGACGCACGAGCTGGTGCAGGACGTCGCCGAGCCCGAGACGCAGTTTCAGGCGGTCGTGAGGTTCGACAATGCGCGCGCCGACTTCGCTGCGGCACTCGACTACGCGATCTCCGAGAACCGGGCAAAGGAGGCGGTCGACCTGGTCGCCGACGCGAGTGTCTTCTGGCAGCGCCTCTCGGTGCGCGAGGGGCTTGCCTGGTACGAACGGCTCGGCGGTCTCGAGCTCGAGGAGGCCGATCGACTGCGCCTGTACCGCGTCAACCGTGCACTGCTGCAACCACGCGGGCAGGTTCGAGGAGGCAATCGAGATGTCCGATGCGCTCCTCGCATCCGACGCCGCAACGCTCCGCGACCGCGTGCACGCCGCCGCGAATCGCGCAGACTTCGGTGACACGAGCGACGGCGATCGAGCGCCTCGAGTCGATGCTCCCGGAGACGATCGAGACCGGCACGACGCAGGATCACCTCCAGGTGCTCTGCTTTCTCGCGCAGGCATACCTCGTCGAGGGCGACGTCGAGACGAGCGCTGGCGTATGCCAACCAGGCAGACGAGGTGCTCGCCTCGCGACGGCGCAGCGCCTTTGACTCGCGCGTACACCCGGCTCTTCCAGGCGGCCCCGGTCATCGCCGCCGGAGACGAGCGACGCGCCGCGGAACTGCTCCGGGAGTGCCTGACGCTTCGCGTTCGACCTGCTCGACGCGAACGCGACCCCCGCGCGCGCTGCTTCTGATCGCCGACCTGGCGATCACGCGCGGCGACGAAGAACGAGGCCGCGCGATTGCAGCGACCGCAATCGGTGTCCACGCGCGCGCCGGCATCGTGATCTCCCCGGTCCACACGGCGAACGTCCCGGGCGCTCGCATCTCGACGACGATCACCGAGCCGGCCGAGCTGACGCTCGCCGAAGCCGTCGAGCAGGCGCACGCCGTGCTCGACGAGATCCTCAGCGAGGACTAGCCGACGTGCTGAGCGTCCGCGTCCTTGGACCAACGGAGATCGCAGTCGACGACGAGCGTCGGCCGCTCGGCGGGCCGATTCCGCGTGCGCTGATCGTGATGCTCGCGTTGCGGGAAGGAGGCGCGGTGCACGACGACCTGCTGCTCGAGACCGCGTGGGGCGGCAACGTGCCGAGCTCGGGGCGTCACGCCCTCGACGTCTACGTGTCGAACCTGCGCAAGGCGGTCGCGCCCGCGGCGACGATCGTGCGCTCGGGCCAGGGATTCACGCTCGTCGCCCGCCGAAGGCTCGGCGATCCGCGTCGACGCAGCCGAGTTCGCCGCGCTGGCCGACGAGGCGCGGAAGGCAATCGCCGCGGAGCGACCTCGACGCGGCTCGCGAGACGATCGACCACGCGCTCGCGCTCTGGCGCGGCCGCCCGTTCTCGGATCTCCCCGCGTCAGACGAATGGGCGGTCGAGTCGGCACGGCTCGAGGCGCTCCATCGCGAGCTGCTTCAGGTCGCGCCGAGTGCCGCGTCGCGGCAGGCGACCTGTCCGGCATCGCAGAGCTCGAGGTGTTCGCGAGCGAAGACGGCTACGACGAAGCAACGCAGATGCGGCTGATGCGCGCGCTGTACCTCGCCGGGCGGCAGCAGGACGCACTCGACGTCTTCCGCTCGTACGGCCGACGCGATCCGGACCGAGCTCGGGCTCGAACCCTCCGAGGCGATGGTGGCGCTCGAACGCGCCGTGCTGAATCACCGGTGGGCTCCGTCGGCGGCAGCGATCGCCCGCGCCGCTCGCAGCCGGTCTTCGGTCGCGACGAGCTCGTCGCCCAGGTCAGCTCGCTCTTTGCCGAGCGGGCGAAAGTCGTCTCGCTGATCGGCATGGGCGGGATCGGCAAGACGACGGCGGCGATCGCCGTGGCCGACGAGCTCGCAGAAGACGGACACCGCGTGACCTGGATCTCGGCGGCGGAGCTGACCAGCGCCGATGTCCCGTCGTGGATCGCCCAGGAGATCACCGGCCTCCGCAACGCCGATCCGTACGACATTCGCGTCGAGAGCGACGTGCCTCGGCTGCTCGTCCTCGACTCGTTCGAGGGCCACGAGGAAGAAGCGCCGTACCTCGACTTCCTGGTGAGCGCGCTGCCGTCCGTGCGGATCCTGATCACGTCGCGGCGGCCGTCACGGGTGGCGGCCGAATGGGTCGTGCAGGTGCCGCCGCTCGATCCTCCAGCCGACAACGCGCGGACGGTGAGCGAGCTGCGCGAGTCACCCGCCGGCGCGCTCTTCGCGGAGCTGATCGATCGCCGGGCACACGACGCGCTCGACGAAGCGGGCGCCGTCGCGACTGCAGTCGAGATCTGCCGTCGGCTCGCCGGCATCCCGCTCGCGCTCGAGCTCGCCGCCGCCCGGGTCGGCGTCCTCTCGCTGGACGAGCTGGCGGCGAGGCTCGACATCGCCTCGCTTGGCGGGCGGAGCGACGAGCGCGCCGACGCATCGGTCGATGGCCCGCGTCCTCGACTCGACGGTGACGCTGCTCAGCACGACCGCGCGTCGCGTGCTCGAGGCTGGCCGGCGTCTTTCGCTCCCCGTTCAGACCGGCCGACGTCGCCACCGTGGCCGGCCTCCCGGAATCGCGTGTCGAGGCGAGCCTCAGCGAGCTCTACGACGCAGGCCTGATCGTCCGCAGCCGACAGTGGACCGGAACGACGCACTTCACGCTGCTCGGACCGATCCGCGAGTACGCCGCCGAGGCGCTCCGCGTCGAGGGCATCGAACCGATCGTCCGGTCCCGGCACCTGGACCACATCGTTGCCCGGACGAAGGAGCTCGTCGCCGAATTCGCCGTGCCCGGCACCCAGGTCCAGGCGGTCGTTCGCTTCGACGCCATGCGCCCGGACTTCGCAGCCGCGCTCGACTACGCGATCGCCGAGAACCGCGTGCGCGAGTCGATCGACCTGGTCAGCGACGCACGGGCGTTCTGGGCACGACTGTCGGCTCGCGAGGGATTGGCGTGGATCGACCGGGTCCGGAGCCTCGACCTGACACAGGAGGACCAGCTCCGCCTCCAACGGGTCGACCTGGGCCTGCTGCATATCGCGGGGATGGACGAGGCCCTGGCCGTGTCCGAGAGCATTCTCGCCTCCGGCGCCGCGACGCTGCGCGACCGCCAGCACAACGCCGCTGCCCGCGCCGATCTCGGCGACGCACGGGCGGCGACCGGCCTCCTCGAAGCGATCGCGGTCGAAGCGCGCGACGACGGGCGAGACGCTGACGCTCCTCCAGTCCCTCTCCTACCTTTGCCGGACGTACCTGATGGAAGGCGAAGTCGAGAAGGCACTCGAGCGCGCGACCGAAGTCGACGCTGTCCTCGAATCGTCGGACACGGCTCCTATTTTCCGCGCCTACGTCCGGATGTTCCAGACGCCCGCGTACATGGCAGCCGGCGACGAACGCACGGCCGCCCTGCTCCTGCGCGAAGGGCTCACGATCGGCTTCGGTGCGCAGGATGCGAACGTCACTCCGAACTTGCTGCTTCTGACGGCCGACCTCGCAATCACACGCAGCGACGAGCAACGTGGCCTAGCGATCGCGGCAACCGCCGTCGACATCCATGCGCGCGCCGGCGTTAGCCGGATGCAGATGCCACACCTCCCGGGCACACGTGTCGCGGCCATGGTCGACGGGCCGGCCGAGCTCACGTTTGCAGAAGCCGTCGACCAGGCGCACGCCGTACTCGACGAGATCCTGGAAGAGACCTAGGCGTCTCGGCGCTTGAGCACGATCGCGCCGATCACCAGCGCGAGCAACGCGTAGCCGCAGAAGAGCGCGAACCCCGGCAATGGGCGAAGGTTGCCGCCGTTCGAGAGCTGGATGATCGAGCGACCCGCGTTGCTCGGGAGGTACGGCGAGATCGCGTTGTTCCAGCTCGTCGGCAGAACGTCCATCAACGGCGGGATGACGAAGAAGATCGCGGCGAAGGCGGCGATGCCACCGGCGGTGTTCCGAACAATCGTGCCGAGACCCACGGTCAGCACGGCGACGACGGTGAGATACAACGCAGCGCCGATCACGGCGCGCGCGACTCCGGGGTGATGCCACGAATAGCTCGCGTGATGCTTCGACAGCATCGACTGGGTCACGAAGAATGCGATCAGCACGGACGGCAGCATCAGCGCGAACGTCACCGACGCAAACACGATCGTCTTCGCCCACAGCACCGGCAGCCTCTTCGGAACCGCTGTCAGTGTCGCGCGGATCATCCCGGTCGAGTACTCCCCGGTGATCACGAGCACACCGAGGATGCCAATCGCGAGCTGTGCGATCTGTGAGCCGACGAGCGCCGGGTCGAGTGGGTTGAAGTTCGCCCGGTCGCCAGGGCTACGCGACCCCCAGTGAGACGAGATCACGGCCGATGCGAGGATCGGGAAGCCGACCGTGAGCACGACCGCAACGAGGAGCGACCAGACCGTTGAGCGAACCGTCCAGAGCTTCGTCCACTCGGAGCGAATCACGCGGAGCTGCGTGACCTTGCCGCGGAATCCGAGCCGCGGAATCGTGATCGCGGTCATACCGCCGCCTCTGTGTGACCGAACTCGAGCTCGCCGCGGGTCAGATCCATGAACGCCTCCTCGAGCGACGCCTGCTGCGGCGTCAACTCGTGCAAGACGAGCGAGTTCGCCGCGGCCGCTTCGCCGATCTCGCTGGACGAGAGCCCGCCGACCTCGAGCAGGTCGCCGTCCATCTGGCGAGACCGTCGCGCCGAGACCAGACAGCAACTCCTTCAATGCGACGCTCTGCGGGCTGCGCACGTGGACGAGATTTTTCGAGGCGCCTGCGACGAAGTCGGCAACGCTCGTGTCGGCGATCAGACGGCCGCGGCCGATCACGATCAGGTGGTCGGCGGTCAACGCCATCTCGCTCATCAGATGCGACGAGACGAAGACCGTGCGCCCTTCAGCGGCGAGACCGCGCAAGATGTTCCGGATCCACTGGATCCCTTCAGGATCGAGGCCGTTGACCGGCTCGTCCAGCATCACCGTCTGCGGATCGCCGAGGAGCGCGGTCGCGATGCCGAGGCGCTGCCCCATGCCCAGTGAAAACTTTCCGGCGCGCTTCCCCGCGACATCGTGGAGACCGACCAGGTCGATCAACTCCTCGACCCGTTGCTTTGCAATGCCGTGTGTCTGGCCAAGTGCGCGCAGATGGTTTCGCGCGGATCGCCCTGTATGGATCGAGCGCGCTTCGAGCAGCGCCCCCACCTCGTGCAGCGGCGCAGCGTGGTCGGCGTACGGCTTGCCGTTCACCGTGACGCTGCCCTTCGTCGGCCGGTCGAGGCCGAGAATCAGGCGCATCGTGGTCGACTTGCCGGAGCCGTTCGGACCGAGAAAGCCGGTGACGATTCCGGGACGCACGTCGAACGTGAGATCGTCGACCGCGCGCTTCTCGGCGTAGTCCTTCGTCAAGTTCCTGGCCTCGATCACTCCTGAAGCAAACCACGCCACACCTGACGAACGTCTGACGAACCGTTAAGAGTTTGCTGTGAAATCGCTGCAAACCGGCCGCGTTGCGTACCGTCGCCGCCGTGAACGCGCTCAGGGCGCTTCTCCTCGGTCTCGCCGTGCTGGCGATCTCCGGCTGCGGCGCCCAGCCGGCCCGCCTCATCGTCCGCAGGTCGGAGCGGCTCAACGCCGCGCGCTGCGAGCCCGCGATCCGTACCCGCCAGGACTACGAATGGCCGGTGAAGCCGTTCGACGTCCAACACCCGATCCGGGGCGGCTTCGGCGATCCGAGGACGATCGCCGACACGAGCTTCGGCGAAGACGCGACCGGCGACGCCGGCGACTACTCGTTCCACAACGGCATCGACATCTACGCGCGCGACGGGACGCCGGTCTTTCCCGTCGTCTCAGGGGTCGCACATGTGGTCGGCCTCGACGAGGTGAACGTGCGGGCCGGCCGGCGCGCCTTCAAGTACCAGCACATTCGCCCGAAGGTGCACGACGGGGAGCACGTCGCGGGAGGCGTGACGGTGCTGGGCACCGTGCTGTTCCCGTTCAGGCACGTCCACTTCACGGAGATCGACCGCGAGCGCGTCGTCAACCCGCTTCGGCACCTCCGTCCGTACGCCGACCACACCGCGCCCGTCGTACGCTGGGTCGCGTTCGCGACGAGCACCGGGCACAAGATCGACGGCCCGCGCCTCTCCGGTGCGGTGAAGGTCGCGGCCGACGCGGCCGATCTGCCGCCGCTTCGCGTTCCCGGCGCCTGGGGCGGCCACCCGATCGCGCCGGCGAAGATCGGCGTGTCGCTGACCACCCCGTCGGGCCGAGTCATCTGGAGCCGCACGGCCGCCGACTTCCGCAATACGGAGCCGCCGCAGCAGCGATTCTGGGACGTCTACGCAGCCGGCACGTACCAGAACTTCCCCGTGTTCGACCACCATTACTACTGGGACATGCCGGGCCACTACGTCTTCCTGTTGACCCATGGCGCGCTCGAGACGACGCGGTTTCCGAACGGCGCCTACACACTGCGTGCAGTTGCCGAGGACTTCTGCGGCAACAGGGGTACGCTCAGCGAGAACGTGGAGATCGTGAACTCGTGACGCAGCTCGACGAGCTCGAGCTTCTCGACTGGAAGCGCCGCATCTTCGAGCTCTATGCCGAGGTACGCCGTCGACCTCCCGAGGACGGCTGGAGCCTCTGGCGCACGACGCGCGACGAGCTCTTCCGCTCGCATTCGCAGACGCCGCTTTCGGCAGAGGCGCGAGCGTCGTTCACCGGCGTGCCGTATTACGACTATGACCCGTCGCTCCGCGTCCTCGCAGCCGTCGAGCCCGCAGAGCGGGAACGCCGCGAGATCGCGACCTCAGGCGAGGAGCCCTACCTGTTCACGCGCTTCGCACGCGCCTTCTTCGAGCTCGACGGCGAGCGGTCGCTCGACCTGTACTGGCTCGAGGGCTACGGCGGCGGCGTGTTCCTCTCGTTCGCGGACGCGACGAGTGGCCAGGAGACCTACGGCGCGTGCCGCTACCTGCTCGACACCGTGAAGGGATCCGACCTCGGCCAGGAGAACGGGAGGATCGTGCTCGACTTCAACTTCGCCTACAACCCCTCGTGCGCCTACGACCCGCGCTGGGTCTGCCCGCTCGCCCCGCCCGGCAACAGGCTGGCCGTGCCGATCCGCGGCGGGGAGCGGTATCCCGGATGATCGCCCGCGTCACCCTGGCCGCCATCGCGATCGCCGTTCTCGGCGCCGCAACCGCCGGCGCGAGCCCGACGCCGAGGTACGTCTCGAACTGCGGGAAGCTCGCGCAGCACCCACGTTCGATCGTCCTCACCTGCGCCGATGCGAACTACTCGCTCGTCGATCTCGACTGGAAGTCGTGGGGCGGGCCCGTCTCCGCCGCCGTCGGCAAAGTCAGCGCCAACACCTGTACGCCGAACTGTGCGGCCGGCACGTTCCACACCTATCCGGTGAAGGTTGCTGCGCTCAAGGCGACGAGGTGCGGGACGAAGCTCGTCTATCTGAAGCTGATGCTCGCCTACACCGGCGCGCGTCCTGCCGGACACCCCAAGCACGAGAACTGGTCGTTCACGTGCGCGCAGGCGACGCACCCCTGAGCTTCCGAAGGTCGTAGGCGAGGAACGAGGGAGCGAAGGGGCTGATGAAGCCCGCGCGCTCGTCGCCGTGGCCGGTCGATGACGTAGAAGGCGTCGCTGTGATCGACGCCGCCGTCCTTCGTCGGCAGTACGGCGATGTGGTACGCGTCCCAGACCGGCGCGAGCTTCGCGCGCGCGCCCAGCAGCCACTCGTATCCGGCGGGGAGGTTCCAGTGGCGCGCGGCATCGGCGACTCGTCGACGGGGTATCGCGCACGTTGACGCTTACGATCAGCACCGCCGGCTTCGCAGCGGCGGGGAGCTGCTGGACGGCCGCGGCGAGCGCTCGACCCTCGATCGGGCACTCGCTCCGGCACAGCGAGTCCATGAAGAGCAACACGACCGTGCGGCCCCGATACGACGCGAGGCTGACGCGCCGGTTGTGCTGGTCGCGAAGGACGAACTGCGGCGCCGGGAGGCTGCCCCGCCTTCCAGGTCGCCTGGCCGTAGAGCGCCGGCAGCTTCGGCGGCTGCGCCTGGGCGGTCCGCGCCATCAGCGTGTTGTGCAACACGAAGCCCACCGCGATTCCGACGATCGCCGCCGCGCCGACGCTGATCACGTACAGCCTGCGCATCAACGCGCGTCGCGACGCCGGACGAACCAGATCCACCACACGGCGACCCCGACGAGCAGCGCCACGGGAAGCAGCAGCGTGAGCAAGCGAGGCGCTGAAGTAGGACGCGAGCATCAGATCTCCCTCGGTCGAAGAGCCCGGACGCGGCCGGGTGTCGGGTCGAGCCAGCGATAGGCGGCGGCGAGCACGGCGATCGTCAACGGGATCGAGGCGGGAACCCACATGATCCCCGCCGCGATCTGCTGGTCGGCGAGCGCCGAGATGCCGAGTGGCCGGTGCGGCAGAGCCGCATAGGCGCTGTAGAGCGGCTCGGGACGCGAACCCGAGCACGACCGCGAGCGCCCAGCCGACGAGGATCGCCGCCGTCCCGTACGCGACGCGGCCCGTGTCGCTGAGTCGCCGCCGGGCGCCGGCCGGCGCCAGATGCAGCCCAGAAGAGCAGGCCCGTCGCGAAGAACATCGCGTGCTCGAGATCGTGCACGAGCGTGCTGCGCAGCGTCAGGTCGTAGAGGTACGGAACATGCCACGCGATCAGCACGCCGTTGAAGAGCGCGAAGGCCGGCAGCGGCGCGGAGATCGCTCTCACGGCTCGGCGCCCGAGCGACAGCGTCTCGCCGACCAGCACCGTACGCGCGAGCGGACGGCGCACCTCGAGCGGAAACGCCCGCGTCATGCGCGGCCAGGGACGGCCCAGCAGGATGAGCGGCGGCGCGACCATCAGCAGCAGCACGTGCTGAACCATGTGCACGAAGAAGAGGGAGTCGGCGTAGGCGTCGAGCGGCGAGTCGATCGCGAGCACGAGCGTCGCGAGGCCGCCGTAGAACGACGCGCTCCGCCAGCGTGACGGCCGGGCGGCGACGCGGCCGCCGAGCGCGTAGAGCAGCGCCGCGTCGACGATCGCGACGAGCGGCCATTCGACGGGCCAGTTCGACCCGCGCAGCAGGAATGCCATCGCTACACCAAGTAGAGGATGAGCCAGGTGACGACGCCGATGCCGGCGAGCACCGACCAGTAGAACGCGAGCGCCTCGACCTCGGCCGTGTTCAGTGCCACTGGGTTCTCGATGTCCTGTCCGCTTCGATACGGGTCTCCGGCCGCGTCGCCTGGCTCGACCGTCGCGGCGCCGAACGCCTCGTTGCGATAGCGGAACGACACGGCCAGGCACATCTCGAGCCACACGAGTGTCAGCAGCACGAAGAGCGCGTACAGGCTCGACCAGCCGAAGTACACGGAGGCGTACGCGCCGTCGGTCGGCCCGAACGAGACCTGCGTCCACGCGACGATCTGGAGGACGATCGCGAGGATCCCGAGAACGAGCGCCGCGAGACCCTTGAGCCGCCATTGCGGTCTTCGGTTCGCCTGCTGGTCGACCCGGCCCCACCACACGAGCGCTGCGCTCACGACGACGCAGGCGATGATCGCGATCCCGAATCCCTGAGAGACGTCGACACCCTTCGGCTTCCACAAGTCGTGGTTGTTCAGCGACCGGAGATAGAAGTAGGCGAAGAGGAACGCGAAGAAGAAGAAGATCGACGCGCTCGCGAGCAGGCGCGCTGCGACGCTCAGGTTCCGGGCGAGCACCTCGGGCGGCTCGCGCTCGACGACGCTGTAGTCGGTGCTCTCGTGCGCGAGCCCGCTCATGCGGTCGGCCTCGCGGGCGCGATCACAGGGCGCGTGCCGCTGTGAGCAGCCTCATCGCCGTACGGGTACGGATCCGGCCCGAACGTCGGAATGCGGTCGAAGTTGTGCACCGGGACGGGCGACGGCAGCTGGAACTCGATCGACTTCGACCCCCATGGGTTCGCGCCCGCGGGGACGCGTGCGAAGAGCTGCGACCAGATCAGGTTCGCGATGAAGACGAGCATCGAGGCGCCGAGCACGAAGGCCGAGACGGAGACCCACTCGTTCGCGCCCTGCAGGTACCCGGCGTACGTCACGACACGCCGCGGCATACCGAGGAAGCCGATCACGAGCAGCGGGCCGAACGTCGAGTTGAACGAGATGAACATGACCCAGAAGTGAATCTTCCCGAGACGCTCGTCGAGCATGTAGCCCGTCATCTTCGGCACCCAGTAGTAGATGCCGGCGAAGAACGCGAAGATCAGGCCGCCCATGATCGTGTAGTGGAAGTGCGCCATCGAGAAGAAGCTTCCGTGCGTCGTCACGTCGCTCGGGACGTCCGACAGGAAGACGCCGGACAAACCGCCGATCAGGAAGTTGAAGATCCACGCGAGCGAGAAGAGCATCGGGACGGTCAACCGGATCCTGCCCTTCCAGAGCGTGCCCAGGGCACAGACGAAGATGAACCCCGTCGGGAGCGAGATCAGCTCGGTCGAGAGCATGTAGAAGGGCCGCAGGTCGGCGTTGATGCCGCTGACGAACAGGTGGTGCTGCCAGACGAGGAACGAGAGCAGCGTGATGCCGAGCATCCCGGTCACGGCGAGGCGATAGCCCCACAAAGGCTTGCGCGAGAACACCGGCAGGATCTCCAGCAGGATCCCCATTCCGGGCAGCGCCAGCACGTAGACCTCCGGATGGCCGAAGATCCAGAAGAGATTCTCGTACAGATAGGGGCTACCCCCTGACTGCGCGTTGAAGAAGCCCGTCTGCGCCGTGCGGTCGAGCGTCAACATCAACAGGGTCGCGATCAGCACCGGCGCCGCGAGCGCCATCAGGATCGACGTCGACACCGTTCGCCCACACGAAGATCGGCAACCGCCCCCAGGTCATGCCGGGCGCGCGCATGGTGATCACCGTCACCAGCATGTTCAGCCCGAGCAGCATCATCGAGACGCCGACGAGCGCGAAGAACGCGATGTACGCGTCCATGCCCATGTTCGCCTGCTCGGAGAGCGGTGCATAGCCGGTCCAGCCCGTCGGGAAGCCGCCGAACACCCACGTCGTCATCAGGATCGTGCCTGCCGCCATCAGCAGCCAGAACGTCAGCGCCTCGATCCGCGGGAACGCCATGCGGCGCGACCCGATCATCAGCGGCACGAGGTAGTTCGCGAACGGGCCGAGAATCCCGCTCGTCATCATCCCCATCATCATCGTGCCGTGAACCCCGACCAGGGTGAGGTAGTTGTTGCCGTTCCAGGCGAGATGCTGCGGACGCATCAGCTCGAAGCGGATCAGCATCGCGTTCAGACCGCCGATGAAGATGAACGCGCCGATCCCGATCAGGTACTGGAGCCCGACGACCTTGTGGTCGGTGCAGAGCCCGAAGTACCGGCTGACGCCCTCCGTCTCCTTCTCGCGAAGAGACGGCGGTTTCCCGAGCATCCGCTGGATCGGGTAGTTCGCGAAGCCGAGGCCGACGAGGAAGCCGACGACGCCGAGGAAGTAGGCGAAGAAGAGCGCGATGTCGTTCTGGCCCGTGTCGTCGAAGTAGTCGATGCTCGGCGCTTTCACCAGGTGACCGAGCCACCAGCCGACGTAGAAGCCGACGACGCCGAGCACGACGCCCGTCAGCAGGTTGAACCTGATCAGACGACGCACATCATCCCGCGCGGAACGTCGGGTCAGGGGCGTAGGACGTCGCGTACTTCGGCAGGTACTTGGAGACGGGCACGAACTGCGCCTGGCGCGCCGCGATCCACTGCGCGAACGTCGATTGCCTTCACGACGTAGCCCGTGTCGGACATGTAGCCGTGCCACAAGCCGCACAGCTCCGCGCAGCGAATCTGGAACGAGTGGACGAGCTTCGTCTTCACGTAGGCGACGTTGTCGGTGCCAGGGTTCGCGTCGGCCTTGACGCCGAGCTCGTACGCCCAGAACGAGTGCACGACGTCGAGCGACGTGACGTGGAACGCGATCTCACGCCCGACGGGGAGCTCGAGGGTCGCCGTCTCGACTCCGCCGTACGTCGGATAGCGATAGGTGAACTCCCACTGCTGCGCGATCACCTGCACCGGCAGGATCGGCCCGCTCGGTTTCGCAACCGGGTTCGGCCCGGCGCCACCTCCGGCGCCGTTGTCCGCGAGCAGCTCGGCCGTCCCGAAGATCGCGAGGAAGAGCACGGCGGCGGTCGTCGAGACGAGCCACGCGACCTGCGCCTTGAAGTTCCCGCGAATCGGCGCGCCGTCACGAAGCTCCTCTCCCTTGCGCGCGCGGAACGCCCAGATCGCATACCCGACGTAAACGAGGATGAACACGGTGAACGGCGTCATCACCACGAGCAGACACCGTGTTGTCGGTCACCTGGCCTTCGGCGACCGGCGTGTTCTTGCCCGGCGGCATGTTCGGGCCGAGGACGAACAGGACGAGTGGCAGGACGATCGCGATGCCGATGATCGTCAGCGCGGTGATCCGGAAGCCGTGACCCCGGCTAGACCACATCGACGTATCCGTCCATGTAGCCGATCGTCTGCATCGGGCCGCCGAAGCCGTAGACGAAGCCTGCGGCGCAGGGCACGAAGCACTGCCACCGGTAGTGGCCCTTCTTACCGGTGTGGAACGTGAACGTGATCGTGTTGTGGGCGTTGCTGAGCGGACACGGCGCGAAGCCGCACTGGTCCTTCGCGTTGTCGTCGACCCCGAGGATCGGGACGAGCACCCCGTAGTCCGGGATCGCAAAGGTGTGCGACGCCCCGTCCGGATCGATCAGCTTCGCCGGCGTGCCGTTGATCGCAAACGACTCGACGCCGCGGGCCTGCGCAAGGAACGGATTGCGCAGCCCGCTCTTGCCGTCGAAGTTGTAAATCGTCACGTGCACCGTCGCGTTCGCAGGCAGTGTCCAGACGGTGCTGCGATGCCACGTCCCGTGCTCCTGGACGAGATACGACACCCAGTTCTCGTTCGGCGAGAGCTTCGGGCCGACGGCGGCAACCGTCTCGAGCTTCAGATCGACGGTCGTGCCGGCGGCGCGACGTGGCGACGGGCGGTCGATACGCCGTCGGCCCGTTCGTCAGGTACGCGACGTAGAAGCCGATCAGCAGCGCGACCAGCACTGTTCCACCTGCGACCGCTACAGCCTTTGCGGACACCCGGCGTGGATATATCGCGGGCTAACCCAATTTGTGCGTTGAATTACAAAAGTGTCATCTGGGCGTCATCGGGAAGTCATTCAGAGGAACCTCATAGGTTCGTCTCAGGCAACTCTCACCTCGACCAGGAACGGTGATGTCATGACACTCACAACCCTCATCGCAGTCAATGCCGTCCTGGCGGCGCTGATCGTCTTCGCGATCGTCCGCCTGCTGCATCACGGCATCCACTCGGACCGGCACGCGCATCAGGAGCTTCAGGCGACGCTCATGACGCTGCCGAAGCACGAGCGCCAGAAGATCGCAGCCTGACGCCCTCTCGGCGGCCGGCCGACTTGACAGCTGCGGTCGTTTACACGAAAACCGCCGCGCTGTAGGGTCGGCAGGTCGCCGATGAGAATCCTCGTCATCGAAGACGAGACCCGGATTCTCGACTTCCTGCGCGTTGGGCTCGAAGCCGAGGGATTCGTAGTGGACGGCGCCGGTGACGGCGCTACCGGGCTTCGCCGTGCTGTCACGGAGTCGTACGACCTCGTCGTGCTCGATCTCCTGCTGCCGCGACTCGACGGCCTGCGAGCTCCTCACCGAGCTTCGGCGGACACGCGTCGAACTGCCGGTGCTCATCGTCTCGGCGCGCTCGGACCTGCGCACGAAGCTGCGCGGCTTCGACCTTGGGGCGAACGACTTCCTCGCCAAGCCGTTCTCGTTCGACGAGCTCGTCGCCCGCGTTCGCGTGCACCTTCGCCGCAGCCCCGAGAGCGACGCGGCGCGCCTCCGGGGCGGCGGGCTCGAGCTCGACCTCGCCCGAAGGCAGGTCCTCGTCGAGGATCGCGTCGTCGACCTCTCCGATCGCGAGTTCCGGCTCCTCTACCACCTGCTCACGCGCCCCGGGGAGATCGTGAGCCGCGAACGGCTCCTCTCCGAGGTCTGGGGCTATAGCTTCGACCCAGGCTCGAACGTGGTCGACGTCTGTGTGCGACGGCTGAGGAAGAAGCTCGGCTGCGCATGGGCAATCGAAACGGTGCGGAATGCCGGCTACCGCGTGGCCGCGGCCTAGCGCTGTCGACAGCGCCTGGGTAGGCCTCGCGATCGCGTGCCTCGCGATCATGGTCGCCTGGCCGTCGTGGGAGACGATCCCGTTTCACGTCATCTGGATCTCGCTGACCCTGCTCTACGGCTTCCGGGTGTGGTCGCCGCGCGTCACCGGGGTCGTGCTCGGGTTCGTCGTCCTCGCGACCGGGACGTCGATCTTCCTCGACGCGTTCGACGGCCTTCAGCTCTGGGGTGAGCTGTTCGAGGTGCCGCTCATGTCGGCAATGTTCCTCGCGATGGTGTGGCACGCGCGCCGGCGGGCGCAGATGCTTCGAACGGTGGAGGCGCTCGCCGAGGAGCGGGCGATGCTCCTCGAGCACGACGAGCGGCTCATGCAGAACATCTCGCACGAGCTGCGCACCCCGGTCACGATCGCCCGCGGCCATCTGGACTTGCTCGCGCGCCGCCTCGGGACGGAGCCGGCCGAGCTGACGATCGCGACCGAGGAGCTGACCCGGATGGAGCTCCTGATCGACCGGATCCTGCTGCTCGCCCGAGCCGAGCGGAGCGGCGCCCTCGACCGCGAGTACATCGCACTGGTCGGCTTCCTCGAGGATCTCCTCGTGCGCTGGGCGGGAGCAGCTCCACGCGCGTGGCGACTCGGCCCGGTGCTCGACGTCACGCTCGCCGCGGATCCGACCTGGCTCCGCGCCGCGATCGACGCGCTCATCGAGAATGCGGTGCAACACACCGACGAGTACGGGCGGATCGAGATCGGCGCCTACGGCGACGGGGACAACGTCGTGATCACGGTCGAGGACGACGGTCACGGGGTTCCGCCCGAGCTCCACGAGCAGATCTTCGAACGCTTCGCCCGGCCCGACTCGTCCCGGTCGCGCCGCGAGGGCGGCGCCGGGCTTGGGCTCTCGATCGTCTCGGCGATCGCACGGTCGCACGGCGGCTCCACTCGCGCCCTCGCGAACCCAGACGGCCGCGGGACGATCTTCGAGCTGCGCCTCCCACTCGCTCGGGCGGAAGCGGCCGAGCGCGAGGAGGAGGCGGGGCCGCCGTTTCCGGCCGAGGCTGTCGTCGGCACGCAGTCCTAGCGCCTCCCGACGATCTGCGACAATCGGCGAGTGGCCGCCCTCTACCGCAAGTACCGCCCGCAGACCTTCGCCGAGGTCGTTGGGCAGGAGGCGGTCGTGCGGACGCTCACGAACGCGATCGAGCAGGGCAAGGTCCGGCAGGCGTACCTCTTTGCCGGCCCGCGCGGCACGGGCAAGACCTCGTTCGCCCGCATCCTCGCGAAGAGCGTCAACTGCGAGCACGGCCCGACGGCGAAGCCCGACAACACATGCCACGCGTGCGTCGCGATCACGAACGGCACCTCGCTCGACGTGATCGAGATGGACGCGGCGTCCCAGCGCGGCATCGACGACATCCGCGAGATCCGCGACCGCGTCCTCCTGCAGCCCGTCGAGGGGAAGTACAAGGTCTACATCCTCGACGAGGCGCACCAGCTCACCGACGCCGCGTGGAACGCGCTGCTGAAGCTGATCGAGGAGCCGCCGCCGCATCTGCTCTTCATCTTCTGCACGACTGAGCTCCAGAAGGTGCTGCCGACGGTGCGCTCGCGCTGCCAGACGTTCGTCTTCCAGCGGCCTCGCCTGCCGGAGCTCGTCCACAAGCTGCGGCGGATCGCCGACGGCGAGGGAATCGACGTGCCCGACGCGGCGCTCGCGCTCGTCGCGCGCGGCGGCCGCGGCGCCTTCCGCGATGCGGAGTCGACGCTCGACCAGCTCGCCTCCGCGACCGGCGGCGCGATCACCGTGCAGGACGTCCTCCAGCTCCTCGGCTCGGTCGAGGACGAGGTGCTCTTCCGGCTCTGCGACATGGTCGCGGCCGGCGAGACCGCCGAGGCGCTGCTCTTCCTCGAGGAGCTGTCGGCGCAGGGCCAGGATCTCGGCCGGCTCGTCATCGATCTGCTCGAGCACCTCCGCCACCTGCTGCTCGTCCAGCACATGAACGAGGTGCCGGACTCGCTCCCGGTGACCGACGAGTCGCGCGAGCGGCTGCGCGAGCAGGCAAACCAGCTTCCGGCGGCAACGGTCATCCGCCTGCTCGATCTGCTCGCGGTCGCCGTCGACGACATGCGCCAGGGCGGCGACCCGCGCCTGCCGCTCGAGCTCGCGCTCGTCAAGGTGACGCGCCCCTCGGCGGACATGTCGCGCGAGGCTCTCGCCCACCGGATCGAACTGTTGGAGGCAGGCAAGGGTCACACTCAGGAACCTGGTTCAAAGAGCGAACCAGGTTCCAGTCCTCCGCCCCCGCCCGCGCCGGCAGCACCGGCCGTCGAGGTTCCCGTCGAGCTCGAGCAGCTCCAGGAGGCCTGGCGGCGCACGATCCTGCCGGCGGTCGAGCAGCCGCTCGATCCCGATCGGGAAGACGCTCGCCGAGGCGCGCCCCGCCGCACTCGCCGGCGACACGCTGACGCTCGAGTTCCCGCAGACGGCGGCCTTTCACCTGAAGCTCGTGGAGGATCCGAAGAACGCGGCGATGCTCCGCGACGCGCTCTACGAGGTGACCGGTCGCAAGCTCGCGATCGCCTTCGAGCTCGGCGAAGCCGATGCGACGCCCGTCGCCGACGACGGCCCGGTCGAGCGAAGACGACGTTCTCAAGCTGATGAAGAGCACCTTCGACGCAAGGGAGGTCGAGGAATGAGCTTTGACCTGAACGCGCTGATGAAGCAGGCCCAGGAAATGCAGACCCAGATGGAGCAGATCCAGGAAGAGGCGTCGAAGGAGACCGCCGAGGCGTCCGCCGGGCGGCGGGATGGTCACCGTCGTCGCCACTGCGGGCGGCGAGCTCAAGGAGCTGCGCATCGACCCGAAGGCAATCGACCCCAACGATCCCGAGATGCTTGCGGATCTCGTTCTCGCCGCCGCGAACGAGGCACTGCGCTCGGCGCAGGCCAAGGTCGAGGCGAAGATGAAGAACCTGATCCCGCCCGACATCGGCGGGCTCCTCGGGCAATAGACGAGAACTTCGTCGCGAAGCTCATCGACGTCGGTACCGAGCTTCGGCTCCCGGCGGGAACCGTCGTGTCCTCACCCGACGAGCCGCGGGCGGGGATGCTGATGGTCTTGCAGGGAGTGCTCACAGTCGACGACGACGAGCGCGGAGCGGGTCACGTGATCGGCCGCTGGGAATCGCTCGACGAGGTGACGGTGAAAGCGGAGACGGACGTGCGGCTGGTCGCGATCGATCGCGCCGACTACGAAGCGGCGCTGTCCGGCTGAAGCTGGAACAGCGTGAACGCAGCAAGCGTCGGCGCATCTTTGATGCGACCGGCGTGCACCGCGTCGCGGAACGCAGCGAGCGAGAGGTACGAGACGAGGAGGTCGGCCTCGGTGGCCGCAAGCGCCTGCTCGCCCTGTTCCAGATCCGTCGCCAGGAAAACGTGGAAGCCCTGGTTCGAATAGCCGTACGCCTCGAACAGGTGGCCGAGGTATGTCATCGTCCCGGCCCGGAGTCCCGTCTCCTCGGCCAGCTCGCCCCGCGCCAGCTCCAGCGGATCGGCATCGGGCGTGTCTTCCCAACTGCCTTGCGGGAACTCCACGTACCGGCCGGCCACCGGGTAGCGGTACTGCTCGACCACGTAGAATCCGGCGCCGTCGAAGGGGATCACGAGGGCGAAATCGGGCTTCTCGACGACGCCGTACGTCCCCGATGTCCCGTCGCTTCGTTCGATGGCGTCCTGGCGGACGACCATCCACTTGTCCTCGTAGACGACGCGCGATCCGACAGTCGTGATTGGTGGCTCGGCATCCACGCCGCTGAACCTAGCGGACGCGTGCGTGCGGTTTTCAGTCTTGGTTGTGGATGGTCCGCGACGGTGTCGCCACGGTGCCTGGCACCACACCCGTCTCTCGCAAAGCCCGGGGCTTTTAGGCGCAAACGGGGACGTGTGGACAGTGCGTCACCGTTCCGCGACGGTGCCTGGCACCAGACGTGCAGGCACCAGCGTGCCGATGCAAGCCCCGTCAGGGCTAGCCGATCCCCACCGGCACAATGGGCCAGTGTTCAGCCCGTCCGTCGAGAACCTCGTCGCGCAGCTGACTCGGCTCCCCGGGGTCGGATCGCGCACCGCGCAGCGGCTCGCCTTCCACATCCTCCAGCGGCCGAAGGAAGAGGCGCTCGCGCTCGCAGCCGCCCTGGAAGAGGTGAAGGAGCGTGTGCGCTTTTGCCGCGAGTGCGGCAACCTCACCGAGGAAGAGGTCTGCGCGATCTGCCTCGACGCGCGCCGCGACCATTCCCTGATCTGTGTCGTCGAGCAGCCGGTCGATGTCGTCTCACTCGAGCGGACGCACGAGTATCGCGGGCTCTACCACGTGCTCGGCGGTGCGCTCTCCCCGCTCGACGGTGTCGAGCCGAGCCATCTACGGATCGACGAGCTGCTGCGCCGCGTCGACGCGAACGGCGTGCAGGAGGTCGTCCTCGCGACCAACCCGAACATGACGGGCGAGGCGACCGCAGCCTTCCTGGCCGACCGGCTACGCGGACGCGTCCGCGTCACGCGCCTCGCCAGCGGCCTCCCGGTCGGGGGCGATCTCGAGTACGCCGACGAGGTCACCCTCGGGCGCGCGCTCTCCGGCCGGCGCGAGATGTAGCCCTTTCGCGATGAAGCGCTCCACCCGGTAGGCGATCCAGAAACAGAAGATCGCCATCGGTATCTCGGCGAACACGGCCAGCATGACCGCCTTGCGCCGCTCGTCGGAGTGGCTCTCGAGGACGATGTCGAACCACGCATCGGTGAGCAAGAGCGTCCCGAGCGCCGCAGCCAGCGCGCCGACCCACGTGGAGCGGCGGTAGGCGGCAAACGCCGTCGCCAGGAACACCAGCGCGAGCACTGTGTCGAACCCCGACCAGGCGAGGTCCCACTGGTTCGTCAGGTGGTGCGGTTTCAGCGACTCCGAGAGCCAGAGGGTCCACGGAAGCAGCCCGAGCCCGATCGCGGCGAACACGACCACCACCCACCCACGCAGCGAGGAAGGGCGCCGAACCATCGTGCCTACACTGTCGCAGAGATGACCACGATCGATTTCGAAGCCGTTCCGGCCGTCGTCCGCAGCCCTCGCACCCCCGGTTTGGTGGTGATGAAGTTCGGCGGCACCTCGGTGGGAGACACCGACAAGCTGAAGCGCGTCGCCGAGCGCCTCGTCGCCGCCCACGAGGAAGGCACGAAGGTGGTTGCCGTCCTGTCCGCGATGGGCAAGACGACCGATGACCTGATCCGGCTCGCCTACGAGGTCTCGTCGGAGCCGCACCCGCGGGAGTACGACATGCTCGTCTCGACCGGCGAGCGGATCTCGAACGCCCTCTGCGCGATGGCGATCCACGACCTCGGCCACGAGGCTGTGTCGTTCACCGGCTCGCAGGCGGGCATCGTCACCGACGGCAGCCACACCAAGGCGAAGATCCTCGAGGTGCGCGGCAGAGCGGATCCACGACGCGCTCGCCGAGGACAGGATCGTGCTCGTCGCGGGCTTCCAGGGCGTCTCGACCTCGACCAACGACGTGACGACGCTCGGCCGTGGCGGCTCCGACACGACCGCGGTGGCGCTCGCGGCGGCACTCGGCGCCGAGGCGTGTGAGATCTTCACCGACGTCCGCGGCGTCTTCACCGCCGACCCGCGCATCGTCCCGAGCGCGCTCAAGCTCGACACGATCAGCTACGAGGAGATGCTCGAGATGGCTGCATCGGGGGCCGGAGTGATGATGGCGCGCTCGATCGAGATCGCGCGCAGCTACGGTGTTCGACTCCGCGTCCGCTCGACGTTCGAGCCGAGCGACAGTGGAACATGGATTGTCGAGGAGGGCGACCTGGTGCTGGAGAAGGCGATTGTTTCAGGCGTGACGCACGACACCTCGGAGGCAAAGGTGTCGATCATCGGCGTCCCCGACCGGCCCGGCATCGCGGCGCAGGTCTTCCGCGAGCTGGCGCGCGCCGGCGTGAACATCGACATGATCGTCCAGAACGCCTCGCAGAACGGCGAGGCCGCCATCTCGTTCACGCTGCCGAAGACAGACGTCTCCGTCGCACACCCGATCCTCGACCGTCTCTGCGCCGAGATGGGCGGAACCTACGAGCAGGACGAGGAGATCGCGAAGATCTCGCTGATCGGCGCCGGCATGAAGAGCCACCCGGGCGTGGCCGCAGACATGTTCGACGCGCTCGCTGCCGCCGGGATCAACATCGAGATCATCTCGACGTCGTCGATCCGCGTCTCGTGCGTGATCCGCGCCTCGCAGGTCGAGGAAGCCGTCCGGGCGGTGCACGACCGCTTCCAGTCGCTACGCCGAGGAGCGCATCGGTGTCTAGCTCCAGCCCGGCGATCGGCGTCGTCGGCGCAACCGGCGCAGTCGGCACGGTCACGCTCGAGCTGCTCGAGCGCCGCGGCTTCGACAACGTGCGCGTCTTCGCGTCGGCCCGCTCGGCAGGCAAGCAGCTCGGCCGCTTCACGGTCGAGGAGGCGACGCCCGAGGCGCTGTCCGCCGGCGATATCGACCTCTTCCTCTTCTCGGTCGGCACGGGCGCCTCGCGCGAGCTCGTGCCGCATGCCGTCGAGGGCGGCGCCGTCGCGATCGACAAGTCGTCGGCGTACCGGCTCGACCCGAACTACCCGCTCGTCGTGCCCGAGGTGAACGGCGACCGCGCGACCGGTTCGATCATCGCGAACCCGAACTGCTGCACGATCCCGCTCACCTGCACGCTGAAGCCGCTGCACGACGCGGTCGGGCTCGTCCGCGTCCGGGTCGCGACCTACCAGTCGGTCTCGGGCGCCGGCGCGCAGTCGATGGAGCGCCTCCGCAACGAGCCGCAGGCCGAGCACGACCTGCGCATGGACTGGGAGTTCGACGGCGTCGAGTTCGACGAGGAGGAGAAGCTCCGCCTCGAGACGCGGAAGATCATGGAGCTGCCCGACCTGCCGCTCCAGGCGAGCTGCGTCCGCGTGCCGGTGATGGTCGGCCACGCCGAGGCGGTGTGGATCGAGACCGAGGACGAGCTGACGCCGGAGCAGGCGAAGGCGATCCTCGGCGACGCGCCGTCGGTGCGGCTCGAAGAGTTCCCCTCGCCGGGCAAGGCAGCGGGCGGCGACGAGGTGCTCGTCGGCCGGATCCGCCGCGACCCGACGGTCGAGCGCGGGCTCGCGCTCTTCCTTGCCTGCGACAACCTGCGCAAGGGCGCGGCGCTGAACGCGATCCAGATCGCCGAGCTCGTGCTGCAGCGCGAGCGCCTTGCTGCCTGAGTCCGCCGACGTCGGCATGCTCGGGCGGTTCTTCGGCCGCCTGACCGGCGGCAACTGGCGCCCGCCCGCAGACGAGCTCGCGCTTCGCCGCGGCCGCGGGCTTCGACACGCTGCAGATCCGCAGCGACCGGCCCGGCGAGCTCGAGGACGAGCTCGGCTGCTCGGCCTCCGAGCTCGGCGACCTCTTCGCCGACGTCGGCGTCGAGCCCGTGCTCGAGATGCTCGTGCGCCACGACGGCGAGCCGCGGCACGCTCGCCCGCGCGCTGCGCGCGAACCTCGACGGCGATCGAGGCGATCGGCTTCCTGCGCGTGCACATCCACCCGGTCGGCCCTGCCGAGGCAGCGCCGCTCCTGCGCGACGACTTCGCCGAGGCGCTGGACGTCGCCGAGGACGCCGGCCTGATCTTCGCGACCGAGCACAACGCGCCCGGGCACCGGCTGCTCGTCGAGCCGGACGAGGTGGAGGCGCTCCTCGACGGCGTGCCCGGCCTCGGCCTCGTCTGGGACATCAACCACACGCCCACCGAGCACGTCCCGCGCTTCCTCGCGCTGCGCGAGCTGTTCACGCTCGTGCATGTCTCGGACACGCCGCTCCCGGAGACGAATCACCACCTCCCGCTCGGCCGTGGCACCGTCGACTTCTCGGTGCTCGACGAGATCGAGGACGTGCCGCTTCATCCTGGAGATCGGCGGCCTGCCCCACTCCGGCGGCCCGGGCCTCGACACGAACGACGCGCTGCTCGACTCGCTCGGCGCGGCTCCGCGCGTAGTGCAGGTCTAGGGGCGCGGTGCCGGGACCGGCTCCGGCACGCCGAACGCGCTCCGGACTGCCTCGAGCACCTTCTCGCGGCGGCCTTCCTCGACCGGCTGCAGGCCGCCGAGCTCGAGGCGCGACAGGCCGACGCGTCCCGACGCGCGCACGACCTCGAAGCCGAAGTCGGCGAGGAAGTCCTGCGGGAACACGGTCTTGTGCACGCGGAAGCGCTCGTAGCTCGACTCGCGCTCGGGGTAGCGATACGAGAACGCCTCGAGGGACGCCGCGCCGCGGTCGCGCGCCTCGCCGATCGCCGCGAGGAAGAGCGACTGCAGCACCCACGGGCTCGACGGGTCGACGACGTACGCGCACGTGACGAGCATCGAGTCGTCCGACGGCGGCCCGCCCGGCAGCTCGGTCGCGCGCGGGAACGCCTGCGACGGCCCGTACTGCATCGAGCCGAGCACGCGGCCGTCGCCGTCGTAGTAGACCGTGCCCCAGGCGCCGAAGTCGACCTCCACCTTCTCCATCCAGCGGTCCTTGTCGGTCGCCCGCCGACCGCGGGTCTGCCACCACACGCACTCGTGGCAGACACGTCGGCGCCGTCTCGAGTGTGAGCTTCGTCAGCCCCGAGAGCCGCGGCGGCATCAGCGCCACTCACCTCTGAACGTCGTCGACGACGACGTTCGACCGAGGCCGGCGTGACGTCGGCCATCTGGTGCAGATAGTCGATGACGCGCTTCTGCACCTCGCCGGCGACACGCGGAATGTTCGCGCCGTAGTCGACGACGACGTGCACCTCGACCTCGCCGCCGATCACGCGCGCGCCGCGGCGCTGCTTCGTGTGGACGCCCTCGACTTCCGCAGCCGCATCGGCCGCGTACCGGGCCAGAACTTCGGACGAGATGACGCTGTGCCCTTCCATCAGCCCTCTAGATCGTAGAACGAGCTCGGTCGCCTCGGGGCGGGCAAAGAACCGGAAGGGCACGAACGTCGTCCCGAGCCCCGGCGAGACGTGCATCGCCGTCCCGTTCTTCTCGAAGACGCCCTGCGCGTACTTCGCGCTCGGATGGGCGAGCAGCAGGCGGCCCAGGCCGTACGGCACGACGATCTGGCCGCCGTGGAGGTGACCGGAGAGGATCAGATCGAAGCGACCCGGCTCGACGAAGTCGAGCGCCCGCGGGAAGTGGCACAGGAGCAGCCGAAGATCGGCATCCGAGGGCGGGAAGCCGCTCGGCCGGTAGGCGAGCCACGTCCGGGGGTCGACGCCGGCGAGCTCGATCCGCCTGCCGTTGATCTCGATCTCGGCCGTCGAGTCGACGAGCAGCGTCCCGCGCTCGAGGTCGCCCGATCTGCACCGGCTTGGAGAACGGGTCGCGCGAGAGCGCGAAGTCGTGGTTTCCGAGCACGACGAAGGGATCGCTGCGGCAGCCGCTCGAGCACCTCGTCGAGCTTCGCCTGCCCGGCTGGCCGCGAGAGCAGGTCGCCGGTGATGCAGATCACGTCGGGCCGTCGCTCCAGCGACCCAGTCGACCGCACGGTCGAGCGCGTTCACGCCGCGCGACGGCACGCCGAGATGGAAGTCCGAGAGATGCGCGATCCGCAGCCCGTCGAGCTCACGCGGCAGCGACGGCAGCGCAATCTCCTGGCATGCGCAGGCGCACCCAGCCGGCTTCGAACCAGCCCCACGTCAGGCCGCCGGCGGCGACGGCCCCGAACGCGGCGGCGAGCTTCGGGAGGATCAGGCCTCGAGCTTCTCGAGGACCGGCTTGACCGAGACGACGTGGCGCTTGAACTTCAGCTCGGCCTCCTCCAGGCCTGCCGCCACGCCGACGAGCTGCGACAGATGCAGGATCGGCATCTTGAAATCGCGGCCCGTCGACTTCTTCAGCTTCGACTGCCACGCGTCGAGCGAGAGGTGGCAGAGCGGGCACGGGGTGACGATCGCGTCCGCGCCCGCCTCGTACGCCTGCTCGATCGGCTGGATCAGCTCGCCGAGCGCGGTCTCCTCGCGCGCCTGGATGATCGGGAAGCCGCAGCACTTGATCTTCGCCGGGTAGTCGACGGCTTCGCCGCCGCACGCCTCGATGATGCGCTCGAGCGACCACGGCCGGTCGGGATCCTCGAAGCCCTGGATCTTCGACGGGCGCAGGATCTGGCAGCCGTAGAACGGCGCGATCTTCAGGCCCTTGAGCCCGCGGTGCGCCGCGGTCTTCAGCAGCTCGTAGCCCTCGCCTTCGGCGATCTCCCAGAGCAGGTGGCGCACGTCGACGTCCTTCTCGTAGGCCGGAACGCCGACCGCGACGAGGTTCTCGTTCACGCGCGCGCGCACCTCGGAGTCGCCGAGCAGCATGAAGTTCGCCTGGCGCAGGTTGAGCGTGCAGACGTTGCAGACCGTGAGCAGCGTGTCGACACCCTCAGCCGCGGCGTACGAGAGGATGCGCGCGTTCAGGTGGAGGTAGTAGTCGGGCTCCGCCTCGTGGATGTCGCCGGCGCCGCAGCACGTGACCTTCTCGAGCTCGATCAGCTCGAGCCCGACTTTCGGCGCAAGCGCCTGCGTGGCGGAGTCGAGCTCCTTCGCGGAGAGCGACGCGAGACAGCCCTTGTAGTACGCGACCTTCTTCACGCCGTCTTCTCCTCTTCTTCAGGGAGCCACGGACGCTTGAACGCGCCGGGGCGGTCGTAGATCTCCTCGATCGTCTCCGAGCCGACGCCGTGGCCGTGCGCGAGCATCCCGAGCGCGTGCTCGCCCTGCACGATGCCGGCGTAGCCGTTGCGGCCCTGCGTGGACACGAGGTCGTAGAGGCGGCGCGACTCCTTGACGTTCTTCGCGACGTGCGGCGGGAACGGCGGCGGCACCTTGCCCTTGCGCGCGAGGTCGAGCGCGAAGCGCGTCTGCTTGATCGCCGCGACGACGCCCTGCGTCTTCGGGACGAGCTCGGTCTCGCGGAGCCAGCCGGTCGTCTTCGCCGAGATCACGAACCACTTCGCATGCTTCGCGCCCATGTCGCGGTCGATGCCTTCTTTCATCGACTCGGCGCCGAGCTTCGCGATCGCATCGCGCGGGTCGACGCCCTTCGGGCAGCGCTCGTTGCAGAAGTAGCAGCGCGTGCACTCCCAGATGCCGTGCTCGTCGTTCAGCTTCTCGAGCCGCGCGATCTTGTTGCCGTCGCGCGGATCGCCGACGAAGCGAAACGCCTTCGCGAGCGCCTGCGGACCGAGGAAGCGCGGGTCGGACTCCATCGCGTTGCACTCCGAGACGCAGCAGCCGCAGTTGATGCAGAGCGCCTCCTTGTGGACGACGTTCATGCGGTCGGGCTTGATCAGGTGCTCCTTGCCCTCACCGGCTCCTCGAAGCCCGGCTGCAGATACGGGTCGACCGACTTGAACTTGGCCCAGAACGGATCCATGTCGACGACGAGGTCCTTGACGATCGGCAGGTTCCCCATCGCGGAGATGACCGGGACGTGGCCGGCCTGCGCGATGTCGTACATGCGCGTCTTGCACGCAAGCACCGCCGCGCCGTCCATGCGCATGCCGCACGAGCCGCAGATCATCATGCGGCAGCTCTTGCGGAACGCGAGCGATCCGTCGTGCTGGTCCTTGACGATGTCGAGGCAGTCGAGGAGCGTCGCCTCTTCGGGCGCCTTGATCTCGTACTCCTTGAGCTCACGCTCGCCACTCCGCGAGTTGAAGCGCCAGATCTTCAGGCCGACGTCCATCAGTGGCTCTCCTGGTGTCGGATTCCGGTCACTCGCGTGCTAGGAGCAAGCGATGCAAGGACGCAGGGTGCGTCGATAGTGGTTTCTATCGATGCACCCGAGGACGCGGCAGCGCGCCGCTCATAGCGCGCGAGGGGCCGCCTATCTGGCACCAGGGGAGTCACCACTAGTACTTCCTCTCCATCGGGTCGTACTTCGTGTACCGGACGTCTCCGTACGAGAGGTCAGGCCCGTCGCCGTTCCAGCGCGAGATCGAGTGCTTCATGAAGTTGTCGTCGTCGCGCGTCGGGTAGTCGTGAGGCCGTGCGTGCGCGCCGCGGCTCTCCTTGCGTGCGATGCCCGCCTGGAGCATGCAACGCGCGAGGTCGATCATGTTGCCGAGCTCGATCGCCTGCGTGAGGTCGCTGTTGAAGACCTCGCCCTTGTCCTCGATCACGACGCCGCGGTCGTAGCGCTCTTTGAGCTCCTCGAGGATCTCGAGCTGTGCCGCCATCTGCTCCTCGCGGCGGAAGACGCCGAAGTTCTCGAGCATCGACGAGCCGAGGTCCTGGCGGATCTGCCACGGCCGCTCGCCCTCGCGGACGTCGAGCATCGCCTTCAGCTCGCGCTCGGCGTCGGCCTGAAGCTCTCGGGAACGTCGATCGTCGTGTGGCCGAGCGCCCACTCGGCGGCTGCGCGACCTGCGCGCCGGCCGAAGGTGATCGTCTCCATCAACGAGTTGCCGCCGAGGCGGTTTGCGCCGTGCACCGACACGCAGGCGACCTCGCCGGCTGCGTAGAGACCGGTCAGCTCGGTGAGACCGTCGTTGTCGGTCTCGACACCACCCATGTGGTAGTGCGCGCCAGGGCGGACGGGGACCGGGTCGTAGATCGGGTCGACGCCGGCGAACGTCATCGAGAGCTCGCGCGAGCCCGGCAGACGTTCGATGATCCGCTGCGCGCCGAGGTGGCGCATGTCGAGGTACACCGAGCCGTTGATGCCGCGGCCCTGATCGATCTCGGTCTGCTCGGAGCGCGACACGACGTCACGCGACGCCAGCTCCATCGCGTTCGGCGCGTACTTCTTCATGAAGCGCTCGCCTTCGCTGTTGATCAGGTACGCGCCTTCGCCGCGGCAGCCTTCGGTCAACAGGATCCCGGACGGGTAGAGCGTCGTCGGGTGGAACTGCATGAACTCCATGTCCTTCAGCGGAACGCCCAGGTAGAGCGCCATCGCCGCGCCGTCGCCCGTGCACGCGTACGCGTTCGTCGTCGTGCGGTAGATGCGGCCCTGGCCGCCGGTCGCGAGGACGACCGTCTTGCCGCCGACCGTGTGCAGACCGCCGTTCAGGAGATCCCAGCAGATGACGCCCTGACAGCGGCCGTCGTTCTCGACGAGCTTCCAGGCGTGGTACTCCTCGTAGACCTTGATGTCGCGCTTGACCAGCTGCTCGTAGAGCACCTGGATGAGCACGTGCCCGGTGATGTCGGCCGCGTACACCGTGCGCGGCGAGCCGGCGGCGCCGAACGGGCGTTGCGCGAGGCGGCCGTCGTCGCGGCGCGAAAAGAAGGCTCCCCAGTGCTCGAGCTGGTAGATGTCGCCCGGCGCCTCGCGGGTGAAGATCTCGATCGCGTCCTGATCGCCGAGGTAGTCGGAGCCCTTGACGGTGTCGAAGGCGTGCGACTCGGTGGAGTCCTCCGCTGCGTTCCCGAGCGCGGCGTTGATGCCGCCCTCGGCCGCGCCGGAGTGGCTGCGCGTCGGATGGAGCTTCGAGATGACCGCGACGTCGGCGCCGGCATCGTGCGCTTCGATGGCCGCGCGCATACCTGCGCAGCCTGCTCCGACGACCAGGACATCGTGGGTCGCTTCCACGTGGACGGACGCTAGCGGAACGGGCGGACCTGTCGCGTCCCTAGGCGTTCGGGCCGGCTGCCCGGATCGCCGGGTCGGCGTCGCCGAACCGCTTCGCGAAGTTCTCGCTGAACATGTCGGCGAGCTCGCGTGCCTTGACGTCGTACTGCTCAGGATCGCGCCACGTCGAGCGTGGATCGAGCAGGGACCCGTCGACGCCGCGAACCTCGAGAGGCACCTCGAAGCCGAAGACGTCGTCGGAGCGGAACTCGACCTCGTCGAGCTCACCGGAGAGCGCAGCCCGCAGCATCGTGCGCGTGGCCTGGATCGGCATGCGCTGACCTTCGCCGAACGAGCCGCCCGTCCAGCCGGTGTTGACGAGCCAGACGGTCGAGCCGTGCTCGTCGAGCTTCTCGCCGAGCATGCGCGCATAGACCGCCGGTGCCTGCGGCAGGAACGGCTGGCCGAAGCAGGTCGAGAACGTCGGCTGGGGCTCGGTGACGCCGATCTCCGTCCCGGCGAGCTTCGCCGTGAAGCCGGAGAGGAAGTAATAGAGCGCCTGCTCACGCGAAAGCCGGGCGATCGGCGGGAAGATCCCGAACGCGTCTGCCGTGAGGAAGACAACCGAGCGAGGATGGCCGGCCTGCTTTGCGGGCAGGGCGTTGGCGATCTGCTCGAGCTTGTACGCCGCGCGCGTGTTCTCCGTCTTCGAATCGTCGTCGAGGTCGAGGTATCCCAAGTCGTCGACCGTGACGTTCTCGAGGATCGTCCCGAAGGTGTGGGTGGTCTTGAAGATCTCGGGCTCGGCGACGGGCGAGAGGCGGATCACCTTCGCGTAGCAGCCGCCCTCGATGTTGAAGACGCCGTTCGTGCCCCACCCATGCTCGTCGTCGCCGATCAGGCGCCGCTCCGGATCGGCCGACAGCGTCGTCTTGCCGGTGCCGGAGAGCCCGAAGAAGACCGCCACCTCGCCGTTGTCGTCGACGTTCGCCGAGCAGTGCATCGGGAACACGCCCTCGAGCGGAAGCCGGTCGTTCATCACGGTGAAGATCGACTTCTTGATCTCGCCTGCATAGAAGGTGCCGAGGACGAGCAGCTCGGTGCGTCCCGGATGGAGCACGATCGCCGTCGTGCTCCGCGTGCCGTCGACTTCGGGATCGGCTTCGAGATCGGGCGTGTGCAGGACGAGCGCATCCGGTGTGAACGTCGCAAGCTCGTCCTCGCGCAGCTCGATGAACATCGTCTTCGCGAACAGGGCGTGGTACGGGTGCGCCGTGACGACACGCACGCCGATCCGGTGGTCCGGGTCTGCGCCCGCCCAGGCGTCGACCACGTAGAGCACCTCGGCGGAGCCGAGCTGCGAAGCGACGCGATCGCGAAGGCCGTCGAAGCTCGGCTCGGCGAGCTTCTGGTTGACCTCGCCCCACCAGATCCGCTCCGTCGAGGACGGCTCGTCGACGAGAAACTTGTCCTTCGGCGAGCGGCCCGTGAACCGGCCGGTGTCCACCACGAGCGGCCCACCCTCGGCGAGCCGGCCGTCGCCGCGCAGGAGCGCATGCGCATAGAGCAGCGACGTCGTCGGATTTCGATACGTGCGCCCTGAGGCGTCAATTCCGTGGGTGGAGAGATCCACGTGCACGGGGAGCTCGGTCGCAGTCACGAGGTCTCATGGTATTGAAAGTCGGATCCGAAGTGCGGAGGGAACCGACCTGAAGTGCCGGATCAGATCTGCCAGTCGCCGCCACGGAGGACGGGCACGTGCTCTCCGTCCGCGGTGACCCCGTCGACTTCGAGCTCCGGTGAGCCGATCATGAAGTCGACGTGCTGGGCGCTGTGGTTGACCCGCCCAAGCGATTCCTCGCCGACGAGGAACGGAAAGCCACTGCCGAAGGCGATGTGGCTGGCGGCGTTCTCGTCGAGGAGCGTGTTGTAGAAGACCGTGCCGAGCGCACCGATCCGCCCGCGGCGGTCGACGAGCGCGAGCTCGCCCAGGCGGTGCGCGCCTGGATCCACATCGAGGAGGGATTTCAGCGCGTCGCGGTTCGACGTGGCTTCGATCTCGGTCGCGACACCGCCCTGCAAAGGTGACCCGCAGACCCTCGATGATCGTCCCGTCGCGAAGCGCGAGCGGCTTCGTCGCGGTGACGTGACCCTGGGTGCGCTCTGGATCCGGGCGTCGTGAAGACCTCTTCGGTCGGCAGATTGGGAAGGTGCCGGAGCCCGTCGGCGCGCTGGAAGTCGGCCGACCACCACGTGTGGCCCGGCAGCAGGCCCGACCGTCAGCTCGGTGCCTGGGCCACGCAGCTCGATCGCGTCGAACGAGCGCGCAGCAAGCCGGGCGGCCGCGTCCTTCAGGACGGCCATGCGCTCGTCCCAGGCGCGCGTTCGGATCCGGCTCGTCGAGTCGGAGCACGTGCTCGAGCTCGCTCCAGAGCCGCTCGTAGGCCTCGTCCGCTCGCAGGTCCGGGATAGACGAGCTTCGCCCACGCGGGATGCGGCGCCGGGACGATGCACCAGTTCGTCGAGCGGTCGCCGACGATCTTCGTCAGCTCCTTGACGCGCGGGAGCATGTCCTTGCCGACGAGCGTCGTGTCGAGGTCGTCGAGCAGGTTCGGCGCGGTGACGCCGGCGAGCGTGATCCGTGCGCCCTTGCCCTCGGCGTGCTCGAGCATGCGCTCCCCGTACCACTCGGGCACGAAGCCGAGTCGTGTCGGGGTCGGCGTTCTGGATCCGCGCGCGCTTGATGTACGGGTCGAAGTAGTCGACGTCGACGAACTTCGCGCCGCGAGCGGTAGCCAGCGGCGGCAATCGCGCGCACCAGGTCCTCCTGCCCGATCTCGGCGGTGATCATCAGGATCTGGCCCGGCTGCACATTGGCGCCGTGGACGGCAAGCTCAGCAAGACGGTCGAGACGCTCGCCCATGGGCAGGCGATGCTACTCCGCACGGCGAACACTGTTGTGTGACAACCGACGCGGCGATCGAGCGCTTCCTGGCCGCGGCCGGCATCTCGGACGGCACGCGCCGCGTCTACGCGTCCGATCTGGAGGAGTTCGCCGGTTGGTTCGGCCGAGACAGCCCGCTCGAGGACGTCGACGTCCGCGTGCTCGCCGACTGGGTCGCCGAGCTCGGCCGGGCTCGCCCGCGAGGGAAGCTGGCGCCCGGCGACGATCGGCCGCAAGCTGACGGCGGTCCGGTCGCTCGTTCGGTTCACGCTCGGCCCCGACCATGTTCCCGACGCCGTCGCTCGCCCCGAAGCGGCCGCGCCGGCTCCCCGATGCGCCGAAGCGCGACGAGGTCGAAGCGATCGTCGACGGTCTCGACCGCGACGGCCCGCTCGGCCTGCGCGACCGCGCCCTCGTCGAGCTCGTCTACTCCGCGGGCCTGCGAAGCGCGGAGGCCGTCGGGCTCGACCTCGGCGATGTCGACTTCGAGCAGGAGACCGTCCACGTCCGGCACGGCAAGGGCGGCAAGGACCGCGTCGTCCCGCTCGGCGAGGAGGCGGCGCGCTTGTCGCGCGCTACCTCCGCGAGGCGCGTCCCGAACTTGCGCGCGGCGCCGAGAACGCGCTCTTTCTCTCGGTGCGCGGTCACCGGCTCGACACGTCCACGCTGCGCCGGCTCGTCCGCCACCCCCACCGCCTGCGCCACGCGTTCGCGACGCACCTGCTCGAAGGCGGCGCCGACCTGCGGACGATCCAGGAGCTGCTCGGCCACACCTCGCTCTCGACGACGCAGATGTACAGCCACGTCGACGCGAAGCGTCTCCGCCGCGTTTACGACCACGCACACCCGCGGTCGTAGAGGTTTGATGCGTATTAGGCATCGTCGTGGGGGCGTTCCAGGCCAAGCCAGGGCGGCTTGGCGTCCGCAGGCCAGGCCGGTGGCCTGGTCAAGGACGACGAGCCGGCATGGCGCCGCGCCTGGGGCGGCCACACCGAACCACGGCTAATACGCATCAAGCCTCTAAAGGTTTCGGCCTCCTGGCTTCGAACCACGCACGCATGGACCCCGAAGTGCAGGGCTTCCTGACGCTGCTTGCCGCGCGGCGCTCGCCGCGCACGGTCGACGCCTACCGGCGCGACCTGACCGCGCTCGGCACGTTCCTCGGCAAGCCGGTCGGGCGGGCAACGCTCGAGGAGCTCGAGCTCTACACCGCCCAGCTCCGCGCCGAAGGGCTCGCGCCGGCGACGATCGCGCGGCGCACGGCATCCGCCCGGAGCTTCTTCCGCCACCAGCAGCTGCTCGGCGTGCGCGCCGACAACCCCGCCGCGGCGGTCGCGCTGCCGCGCCGGCCGAAGCCGCTGCCAAAGACGCTCTCGCCGGGCGAGGCGGAGCGGCTGATCGACGCGGCGCGCGGGACCGAGCCGCGTGCACTGCGCGACCAGGCACTCGTCGAGCTGCTCTACGGCGCCGGCCTTCGCGTCTCCGAGGCGGTCGGCCTCGAGCGCATCGGCGTCGACCTCGACGACCGGCTCGTGCGCGTGATCGGCAAGGGAAACAAGGAGCGGGTCGTGCCGATCGGCCGTCACGCCGCCGAGGCGCTCCGCCGCTACCTCTCGCGCGGGCGGCCGTATCTCGACCGCCGCCATCGGCCCGAGCTCTTCCTCAACGCGCGCGGCGGCGGCCTCACCCGCGCCGGCGCGTTCCTGATCCTTCGCCGCCTTGCCGAACGGGCGGGCTCGATCCCACTCGTGTCCATCCGCACTTGCTCCGCCACTCGTTCGCGACGCACCTGCTCGAGGGAGGCGCCGATCTCCGCTCCGTTCAAGAAATGCTCGGCCATGCCGATCTCTCGACGACGGAGCTCTACACGCACGTAACCGACTTGCGGCGTCGGGAGTTGTATTACCAAGCGCACCCTCACGCGCGAAAGAGAACGACGGAAGGAAGCACCCTTGATGGATCCGCAAGCCGAACTGTTTCTGGCTCTCGCCTTGGCAGCGGCTTGGTTGATGACGAAGGCCGGGCTCGCAAAGAACCTGCTTGAGCCGAAGCAGCGCCAGGTGACGTGCCCGTCGTGCGGCCGCTTCGGCGGCTGCAGCTGCCGCTAGCGCAGCCTACTTCGGCGTCTTACGCCGAAGAAGCTGCGCCACCTTCGTGGCTGCTTCGCGCAACTCGCGCGGCTGTTCGTCGTCGTCGCCGAGCGACGCGAGGATCTGAATCGTGTCGGGCGCGCCGAGCCGTTCTTCAGCGCCATCGACCGAGAGCCGGCGCACCGCCTCGTTCGGGTCGTGCGTGACGAGCTCGTGCAGCAGCGGCCGCACGTCGTTGACGTCACCGGGATGATCGCGTGAGAGCCGCTCGAGCGCGAGCAGCGCCGAGCCACGCACGGCCGGGCTGTCGTCCTCGAGCCCGCGGCGCAGCAGCTCCTTCTTCGTACGGAACCGGAACTGACCGATCGCGCGAAACGCGACCGCCCGCTCGCGGAAGTCGGCGACGCGCGCCGACGACTCCAGCTCTTCGTCCCACTGGGCGCGCAGCTGCGAGAGCTCGCGCTCCTTACCCTCCTCCGCGAGGGCATCCGCCTGGACAGCCGCCTCGGCGAGCGTCACCGCGCGCCGGGTGAACGCGCCGCAGGTCGCGCCGACGTACGTCCGCCGCGGGCGGATGATCTTGTTGTCCGCGTGCTGCTCGAGCACGTGCGCCGCCTGGCCCGCGACGCGGCGCATCGCGAACAGCGGGGTGAAGAGCTCGGTCGGGATCCCGAGGTAGCCGGTACACCGACGCCGAGTAGAGATCGACGTTCGGGAAGAGGCCCTTCTGCTCGAAGACCTCGCGCTCGGTACGCGTCGGTGATCGCGAACAGTTGGGATCGCCGCCGTCCTGCGAAAGCTCTCCGGTGAACGTCTTGAGAATCGGCGCGCGCGGGTCGAGCGCGCGATAGAGCGGATGGCCGAAGCCGAAGAGCGTCTTCTTCGCGCTCGAACCGCGCGTGCACTCGCGGCGGCGCCTTGCCTCGACCGAGCCGAACTTCGTCCATCACCGCATCGCCGCCGATTGGCGCCGCCGTGGAGCGGTCCCTTGAGCGCGCAATCGCCGCGACGACCGCGAGTGGAGGTCGGCGTTGGTGCCGGCAACCACGCGCGCGGTGAACGTCGACGCGTTCATCTCGTGCTCGGCGTGCAGGATCATCGCCACGTCGAAGACGCGCGCCTCCTCTTCGGGTGGCGTCTCGCCGCGCAGCATGTTCAGGAAGTTCTCCGCGTAGCCGAGTGACGCGTCGGGGGCGACCGGCTCGATGCCCGAGACGACGGCGCTGGTAGCGCGCGATCGATCGTCGGCAGCTGCGCGATCAGCAGTGGCGCTTTGCGCCGTTCGTCGGGACGGTCGATCGCCGCCTCGTCGGCCGTCGATGAACGAGAGCGCGGAGGTCGACGGTGCGCAGCAGCTCCATCGCGTGCGGCGCGGCCGGCATTGGCGTCGATCAAGGCTTCGACGTGCGCGGGAGGTCGCGTTCCGAGAGCTCCTCGTGAAACGCGTCGAGCTGCTCGCTCGCCGGCAGCTCGCCGTAGAGCAGGAGGTACGCCACCTCCTCGTACGTCGGTGCGCCGCGAGGTCGGCGATGTCGTAGCCGCGGTACATGAGGATGCCCTGGTCCGGATCGATCGAGCACATCGCCGTCTCGGCAACGACGACTCCGGAGAGCTGGACAGACTTCTTCGGGAGGCATCGTCAACCGCCGATCTCGGCGAGCGTGCGTGGCGGCGGGCCGATGTAGCGGGCCGCCGGGCCGGATCAGCCGCCCGGTGCGCTTCTGCTCGAGGATGTGCGCCGACCAGCCCGCAACGCGCGCGCAGCCGAACATCGCGGGCGTCAGATCGGGCGGGATCTGGGCGTAGTCGAGAACGACCGCCGCCCAGTACTCGACGTTCGTCTCGAGCTGGCGATCGGGCGAGCGCTCACGCAGCACCTTGAGCACGGCGTCCTCGAGCGCTGCGGCGACCTCGACGCGCGGCGAGCTGAGCTCCTGCGCCGTCCGCTTGAGAACGGTCGCGCGCGGGTCGTAGGCGCGGTAGACACGATGGCCGAAGCCCATGATCCGCTCGCCGCGGTCGAGCATGTCGGTGACGTAGCTGCTCAAGATCGTCGGCCCTTCTCGGCGCCCGCGATCATCGGCAGCACGCGCGCGGGAGCGCCGCCGTGCAGCGGACCGGAGAGCGTCCCGACAGCCGACGACATCGCCGCGGCGCAGTCGGCGCCCGTCGAGGCAGCGATGCGGGCGGTGAACGTCGAGGCGTTGAGGCCGTGCTCGGCGGCCGAGATCCAGTAGGTGTCGAGCGCCTTCACCTGGCCCGGGTCGGCCTCGCCCCGCCAGCGGATCAGGAACTGGGCGGCGGCGTTCTCGCCCTGTTCGATCTCCGACTGGGGCACCGACGCCTGCTGTCCGCGCGCAGCCTGAGCGACGATCGAGAGCGTCGCGGCCGAGAGCTTCGCGAGATCGTTGCGCGCGGTCTCGTCGTCGATGTCGACGAGCTTGCGCATCCCGAACTTCGGCCCGATCGTCGCGAGGGCCGCCTGCAGGTCGGCGGGAACGGAACCGCTCGGATCCTGCAAGCTCGATGTTCTCGGAGGGCGGGAGCGGCGAGTTGATGTCCTCGTCGACCAGCAGCCCCCAGACGTTCTCGAACGGGTAGCGGCCGACGAGCTCCTCGATGTCGATCCCGCGATACCGGAGCGAGCCGCCGTCGCGATCAGGCTCCGCGATCTCGGTCTCGAACGCGATAACGCCCTCGAGCCCGGGGCGGAAGTCGCTGCTCTCGCTCATCGGCGCGGAGCGTACAGAAGAACTGTCGCATGCCGCCCTGGTTCGCGGGCGCGCTATGTGTACGCTGGCGCGCGGCAATGACGCACCGCGTGACTCTCATTCCCGGCGACGGCACCGGCCCCGAGCTCACCGAGGCGACGCGCCGCGTTCTCGAGGCGACCGGCGTCGACTTCGAGTGGGACGTTCGCCAGGCGGGCGTCGACGTGATGGAGACGGCGGGCACGCCGCTCCCGGAAGACACGCTTGCCTCGGTGCGCGAGAACAAGATCGCGCTGAAAGGCCCGATCACGACCCCGATCGGCACCGGTTTCCGCTCGGTGAACGTCGCGCTCCGCCACGAGCTCGGCCTCTACGCGTGCCTGCGCCCGTGCAAGACCTACGCCGGCGTGCGCTCGCGCTACGACAACGTCGACGTGGTCGTGATCCGGGAGAACACCGAGGACCTCTACGCCGGCATCGAGTACGAGGCCGGGACACCCGACGCGGAGAAGGTGATCGCCGACCTCAACGGGCTGCAGAAGAAGCAGATCGCCGCCGGCTCCGGCATCTCGGTGAAGCCGATCAGCCGCGAGGGCTCCGAGCGGATCATTCGCTACGCCTTCGAGTACGCGCGCGCCCACGGCCGCAAGCGCGTCTCGTGCATCACCAAGGCGAACATCATGAAGTTCACCGACGGCCTCTTCCTCGACACGTTCCGCGGCGTCGCGAAGGACTACCCGGAGATCGAGCCGTGGGAGAACCTCGTCGACGCGCTCTGCATGGGGCTCGTGCAGCGGCCGGAGGAGTTCGACGTGCTGGTGCTGCCGAACCTCTACGGCGACATCATCAGCGACCTGACCGCCGGCCTGGTCGGCGGCCTCGGCGTCGCCCCCGGCGGGAACATCGGCCCCGACTCGGCCGTCTTCGAGGCGACGCATGGCTCGGCGCCGAAGTACAAGGGCCAGAACAAGGTCAACCCGACGGCGATGATCCTCTCCGGGAAGCTCATGCTCGACCACCTCGGCGAGGCGGACGCGGCGCAGCGGCTCGAAGCCGCCGTCGCCGCCGTGATCGCCGAGGGCAAGGACGTCACGTACGACATGAAGCCGTCCCGCGACGACCCGACTGCGGTCGGGACCGCCGAGTACGCGGACGCGATCATTCAAACGCTGGAGGGGTAGACATGTCCGAGAGGCGGAAGGTCACCATCGTCGGCGCCGGCGCCACGGGCGCGACCTGCGCGGAGGTGCTCGCGCAGCGCGACTACGCCGACATCGTCCTCGTCGACATCAAGGAGGGCCTGCCGCAGGGCAAGGCGCTCGACATCAACCAGATGGCGCCGATCCTCGGCTTCGAGCCGACGGTCTCCGGCTCGAACGACTACGCCGACACCGCCGGCTCCGACATCGTCGTCATCACGGCCGGCCTGCCGCGCCAGCCGGGCATGAGCCGCGACGACCTCGTCCAGACGAACGAGAAGATCGTCAAGTCGGTCACCGAGGCGGTGATCGCCGCCTCCCCGGACGCGATCCTGATCATCCTCTCGAACCCGCTCGACGCGATGTGCCACGTCGCGCTCAAGGCGTCCGGGTTCCCGAAGGAACGCGTGATCGGCCAGGCGGGCATCCTCGACACGGCCCGCTTCCGCACGTTCATCTCGATGGAGACCGGCGCGTCGGTGAAGGACATTCAGGCGCTCGTCCTCGGCGGCCACGGCGACCAGATGGTTCCCGTCGCGTCGGCGACGACCGTCGGCGGCGTGCCGCTGCGCAAGCTCGTCTCGGCAGAGCGGATCCAGGCGATGGTCGAGCGCACGGCGGTCGGCGGCGGCGAGCTCGTGAAGCTGCTCGGCACCTCCGCCTGGTACGCGCCGGGCGCGGCCTGCGCGCAGATGGTCGACTCGGTTCTGCTCGACGAGAAGCGCGTGCTTCCGTGCACCGCGTACCTCGAAGGCGAGTACGGGATCAGCGAGCTCTACATGGGCGTGCCGGTGAAGCTCGGCGCGAAGGGGATCGAGGAGATCCTCGTCGTCGATCTCGACGACGCGGAGACTGCGGCGCTCGCCAAGTCGGCCGACGCCGTGCGTGACGTCGTCGGCGTCTTGTCTTAGCTTTTCCGCAACGAAAGACCGGCTACCGTCCCCCCGACATGGATCTCGGTCTACGCGGCAAGACGGCGATCGTCTGCGGGGCATCGTCGGGCCTTGGGCTCGGCGCCGCCGAAGCACTTGCGGAAGAGGGCGCGAACGTCGCCATGTTCGCGCGCCGGCGCGAGCAGCTCGAGCTCGATGCCGAGCGCATCGGCGCGCTCGCCGTCCGCGGAGACGTCACGAACGCCGCCGACCTCGAGCGGCTCGTCGAGCGAACCGTCGCGGCCTTCGGCGGCATCGACATCGTCGTCTGGAACTCGGGCGGGCCGCCCGCCGCCAAGGCTCGCGAGGTAACCGACGACCAGCTGGAGGCGGCCTTCGAGCTGCTCCTCCTGCCGGCCGTCCGGCTCGTCCGGCTGACGCTGCCCTACCTCGAGCAGAGCTCGGCCGGGCGCGTCATCGCGGTCACCTCGCTGACCGTGAAGGAGCCGACGTCCCACCTCTCGCTCTCGAACGCGATCCGCCCCGGACTGGTCGGCTGGCTGAAGACGCTGTCGCGGGAGGTCGGCCCGAAGGGGATCACCGTCAACTGCGTCGCGCCGGGCCGGATCGACACGCCGCGCATGACCGAGCTCTACGGCGCCGACGGCCCGCCCGCCGAAGAGCTCGCGCAGATCCCGCTCGGCCGCCTCGGCACGCCGCGCGAGTTCGGCGACGTCGTCTGCTTCCTCGCGTCCGAACGGGCCGCCTACGTCTCCGGAACGACCGTGCTCGTCGACGGCGGCATGTCGCGCGGGCTTCTGTGAGACGGATCGTCACCCCACGCCGGCTCCTCGTGGTCGGCCTCGTGCTCGTCGCCGTCTTCATCGGGCTTCGTCCTGATCCCCTCGAACGAGTACATCTTCCTGCCCGACCCGGCCCACCCGGTCGCACCGCTCGTCACGGTGCCGAACGCGAAGAAGCCGAAGACGGGCGGCATCTACTTCGTCGACGTCGTCGTGCGCAAGGCGACACTGCTCGAGAAGCTCTTCGGCGGCCTCCACGAGGGCGCCGATCTCTATCCGGCGAACGCGGTGAACCCGCCCGGGGTGAACGACGCGCAACTCGAACGGATCGACCTCCAGGACATGGCGACCTCGCAGGTCGTGGCCGCCGCCGTCGCCGAGCAGGCGGCCGGGAAGAAGGTCGTGATCCGCTCGATCGGCGCGCAGGTCGACGAGGTGGCGTCCGGACGCGCCGGCGGTCGGCAAGCTCGAGCCCGACGACATCATCACGGCCGTCGACGGCAAGCCTGTCCACGAGCTGAGCGACCTGTTCACGTTGATGTCGAAGCACAAGCCGGGCAGACATGGTCACGTTCACGCTCCGCCGCGGGAAGCAGACGTTGACGAAGACGATGAAGACCGTCGCCGATCCGAAGGACAAGTCCCACGCACTCGTCGGCATCTCCGTCGGGCCTGCCGTACGACATCCATGTGCCGATCCCGGTGAAGATCGACGCCGGCGGCGTCGGCGGCCCGTCGGCCGGGCTCGCGTTCGCGCTCGAGGTGCTCCAGCTGCTCGGCAAGAACGTCGTCCACGGCCACAAGATCGCCGCGACCGGGACGATCGACGTCGACGGCAACGTCGGGCCGATCGGCGGGATCAAGCAGAAGACGATCGGTGCGCGCCGTGCCGGTGTGGACGCATTCCTCGTTCCGGCTGGGGAGAACGCCCGGGATGCCCGCAAGGTTGCGGACGGGCTGAAGATCATCCCTGTGAAGACTTTTCAACAGGCGTTGCACGCTCTGGCAACGCTCGGCTGATCCCCGCCCGCTCGCCCTGAGACGAGCTCCTGGGAAGTTGCCGGAAAGTGCACGTTTTCCTTTTAGACAAGCCCTTTTCGGCGGCTCCGGCGGTCGTAGCATGGCCCCTCCGTCACGCCCAGCCGCAACGACTTGGAGACCGCCCCGATGACCCGACAGATCGCTCTGACGTGCGACGACTGCTACTTCCGCCGCAACGGCCTGTGCGCCATGACGCCCGGAGCGCCCCTGTCCCACCTTCCGCGCGGCGACGCGCACGCTGCAGCCGCCGCGGCAGCCCCGGCTCGTCCCGCTGACCGTCTCGAGCGCCGCCTAGACCGCGGCGAGGTCGATCGCGGCGGCGAGCCGCGTGACGCCTTCGGCGATCTCGTCGAGCGAGACGAAGCTGTAGGCGAGGCGCAGCGTGTCGAAGCCCCCGTCGAAGTCGGTGCCCTTGACGAACGTCACGCCCGCCGCCTCGGCGCGTCCGAGCAGCTCGCTCGCGTCGACGCCGTCGAGCTCGGCCCAGAGGAAGTAGCCGCCGTCGGGGCGCGTGATGCGCACCTTCGGGAGGTCGCGGTCGAACGCGGCGACCATCGCGTCGCGGCGCGCACCGATCAGGCTGCGCATCCGCTCGAGGTTCGGCTCGAAGCTCCCGCGCGAGACGAACTCGTGGACCGTCGCCTGGCTGAGCAGCACCGGCGTGATGTACGTCGAGGTCGCGATCGCCTCGATCTCGCGCTCGAGCGACTCGGGGAACACGAACCAGCCGACCCGCAGCCCGGGCGCGATCGTCTTCGAGAACGACGAGCTGTAGGCGACGGTGCCCTCCGACAGCTCGAACAGCGACGGCAGCGGCTCGCCCGCGAAGCGCACGAGCCCGTACGGGTCGTCCTCGAGGACGAGCAGGTCGTGCTCGCGTGCGAGCTCGACGATCCGCCGGCGGCGCTCCTCGGCCAGCGTGCGGCCGCTCGGGTTCTGGAAGGTCGGGATCAGGTAGAGGAAGGCCGGCTTCTCGCCTTCGGCGAGCGCCGCCTCGAGCGCGTCCGGATCGAGACCCTCGTCGTCGCAGTTCAGGCCGACGACCTCGGCGCCGAGTTCGCGCAGGATCTTCAGCGGCCGGTCGTAGGTCGGACGCTCGACGAGCACGCGCTTCCCCGGCGCGAGACGCTGCGCGAGGAAGACGAAGCCCTGGAGGGAGCCGTTCGTGATGAAGACGCGGCTCGGGTCGACCCCGTGACGCGCCGCGATCCACTCGCGGAGCGGCCCGTAGCCCGACGACGGGCCGTACGAGAGGATCGTGTTCCCGTCGCGCTCGAGCGCGACGCGCGCGCAGTCGGCCAGCTCGTCGACCGCCAGGGCCTCATACGTCGGCGCGCCGCGCGCGAAAGAGATCGTCGCCATGACTCCAGACTAGTCGACGCGGCGGCAGATGCTGACCATGTACCCGAGACCCGCGACGCGCGTGCGAACCGTCGTCCACTCGAGGTCGACGACCTCGCCGTCGCGCCTCGTGAAGGACGACGCTCCCTCGGTCACCGTCCCCTGGGTCGTGCGGGCGATGTCGCCACGAGCACCGTCGGACGACAGCCCACCGACCTCCATGCCGATCAGCTCGGCCCGGTCCATGCCGACGAGCCGGCAGGCGTACTCGTTGACGGCGACATAGTGGCGCTCCTCGTTCCAGACGAAGACGGCGACCCCCTCGAGCAGGTCGATCGCCTCTCCGAGCAGGCTCCGGTGGAGCAGATCGTGAGCTTCCGCGTCCATGGTGAGGAACGAACCTACACAGACGGGAGCTCGACCACGAAGCGAGCACCACTCGGCTCGCAGTGCTCGTAGCGGAGGTCGCCGCGATGGGCGAGTGCGTAGGCGCGGGCGATCGCGAGACCGAGACCGGTTCCGGAGACGCGGTCGCGGGCCACTCCGGCGCGAGTGAAGCGGTCGAAGAGCGTCGACTCGAGCTCGCGGGCGACCCCCGGCCCCGAGTCCTCGACGGCGATGCGCAGGCGCCCGTCCTCGGCAGTCGCCGTGACGCGCACAGGCGATCGGCCGTAGCGGAGACGCATTCGTGACGAGATTGCTGACGATGTGGTCGAGGATCTCCGGGTCGACGACGGCTTCGACGGGCTCGGCGATCACGATCTCCACCTCGTCAGCGCGCGGCCCGGCCGCGACCGCCACAACCTCTTCAAGGCGTGCGTGCAGGTCGAACTGCTGCGGCCGCACGTCGACGGCATCGGCGTCGAGCCGCGACAGGTCGAGGAGCTGCTCGACGAGCGAAGCCATGCGCTTCGTCTGCTGCTCGAGCGCTCTGCTCAGCTCGTCCTTCTGCTCCGTGTCGAGGCGGTCGCCGAGGTGGTTCAGCGTCTGGACGAAGCCGTGCACGGTCGTCACCGGCGTCCGCAGCTCGTGCGCGGCGAGCGCGACGAAGTTCGTCATCACCTCGTTCGCGCGTTCGAGCGCCAGGCGCGTCTCGTGCTCTTGCTCGAAGAGCCGCACGCGGTCGAGCGCCGTCGCGGTCAGCCCGGCGACGGCTCCGAGCACGCGCAGCTCGTCGTCGCCGAAGAACGGTGCGTACGGGGACGTCCACGCGACGATCGTCGCGCCGGGCTGCTCGATGCGGATGCCCTCGCCGTCGCCCGTGGTGCCGTACGTCGCGAGCAGCTCGTCCCCGTCGCCGTAGATCGCGAGGCCGCGCGCGCCGACGAGCGCGGCTGCCGGAGCGGCGACGCGGCCGGCGATCTCGGAGCGCGAGGTCGCGAGCGTCACCAGGTCGCGCATCGCCTCCTGGAGCCGCTGCTGCTCGGGCATGCGCCAGTAGGCGCGGACGATCTGCGGCGGCTCGACGCCGAGCACGAACGCGACGATCGCGACGAAGGCGAGCACCTGGACGAGCAGCGCGCCGGCCGACGCGTGATTCGCGGTGAACACGGAGCCGAGCAGCGCAACCGTGAGCGCCGCGGCGGCGAAGCCGAGCATCCGCATCCGGTTCGCCGCAACCGACGGCAGCGACCGGCCCGGCGCGCCAGAGGCGCCTCGTGACGACGATCGAGAGCAGCGTCCAGTGGATGAAGAAGACGACGACGTACGCGGTGAAGAGCGGCGAGTACGACTCGCCCGCCGCCGGGAGGCTCGGCAGCGCGAACGTCCAGATCGAGAGTCCGACCGTCAGCGCGCCGACGGCGACCTGCAGGCGGAAGCTGGGCGGCACGAACTCCGTCGCGAAGCGGTAGAGCAGGTACGGGAAGAGCACGAGCAGCTCGATGTCGAGCCGTTGCGCGAGGTACTCGAAGAAGCCGTGCGGGATGCGACGGGACGAGCCGGCCGACGGTGACGAGCGCGGCAATCGCGAGGAAGGCGAGTGCCAGCCAGCCGGCGGCGCGGTCGCGGCGAACGCGCCAGCGGCGAATGGCCAGCACCGCCAGCACGACCAGAATGATCGAGTTCGCTACTCCGAAAACGATGACGAGCCCGTGCACTGCCTGGCCCCCTGCGTTGACGCCGCGCAGAATCGTATGCCTAAGCCGCCTCTTAGGCGGCAATGGAACACTTCAGCCATGAACGCCCGTGTCCTTGTTGTCGATGACGACCCCGCCGTGCGCTCCGCGATCGCGAGAGCGCTGCGGGTCGACTACGACGTCGACGAAGCAGCCGACGGCGCCGAGGCGCTCGCCCAGCAGGCCGCCTCGCCGTCCGACGTGATCGTCCTCGACCTGCTGATGCCCGAGATCGGCGGCATCGAGGTCTGCCGCTCGCTGCGCCGCCGCGAGGATCCGGTGCCGATCCTGGTCGTCACCGCCCGCGACGCGATCGACGACCGCGTCGAAGGGCTCGACGCCGGCGCGGACGACTACCTCGTCAAGCCCTTCGCGGTCGAGGAGCTGCGCGCCCGCGTCCGCGCGCTGCTGCGCCGCACCGGCGCCGGCGACGGAGCGCTTCGCTTCGCGGACGTCACGCTCGACCCCGCGACGCGCGAGGTGCATCGCGGCGAGCGCCGGCTGCAGCTCACGCGCACCGAGTTCAACCTGCTCGAGCTGTTCATGCGCAACCCGCGCCAGGTGCTCACGCGCTCGCAGATCTACGAGCGGGTCTGGGGCTACGACTTCGGCGCGACCTCGAACGCGCTCTGGGTGTACATCGGCTATCTGCGGCGGAAGCTGGAAGAGGGCGGCGAGCCGCGCCTCCTCCACACGGTGCGCGGCGTGGGCTACGCGCTCCGCGAAGAGCCGTGAGCTTCCGCAAGCGCGTCACGCTCCTGACCGCGCTCGCGATCGCGGTCACGGTCGCGGCGATGTCGGCGGCGGTCTGGGTCGATCGCGAAGCACGAGCTCTACAACCAGCTCGATCAGACGCTCGTAGTGCAGGCCTCGAACGGCGGCCACGGCGCCGTTCGGCGGCGCGGCGAACCCGCTGGACGCAGATCGTCGATGCCCAACGGCGCGACTCGAACGGGCGCGATCCCGGTCACTCACGCCGCGTGATCGCCGTCGCGCAGCGGCAAGCAGACGCGGCCTACTTCTACTTCGACACCACAATCGAGAACATCCGCTGGCGCGAGCTCGTCGCGCCGCTGCAGCGCCGAACGGGACCGCGGCGGGAGCTCGTCCAGTCGGTCTATCCGCTCGCACCGACGCAGCACGCACTCAGCCGCATCCGACTTCTGGATCCTGTCTGATCGGCGGCGTCGGCATCGCGCTCGCGGCGGCGCTGGCGGCAGCCGTCGCGACCGCGGCGCTCCGCCCGGTGCGACGCCTGACCGCCGCAGCCGAGACGGTCGCCGCGACCGGCAACCTGACCGAGCGCGTCGCGGTGAGCGGCGACGACGAGATCGGCCGCCTCGCCGCCCGCTTCAACAGCATGCTCGAGGCGCTCGAGGACTCCGTCGGCCGCCAGCGCCGCCTCGTCGCCGACGCGTCGCACGAGCTGCGCACGCCGCTGACCGCGGCGCGCACGAACATCGACCTCGTCCGCGAAGGCCGCCTGCCCGAGGAAGAGGTGACGCCACGCCCTCGACGAGGCGTCGGTCGAGCTCGACTCGCTGACGTCACTGGTCTCGGACATGGTCGAGCTCGCGCGCGGCGGCGAGCGCCAGCTTCGGATCGAGGACGTGCAGCTCGACGATCTCGTCGCCGGCATGGTCGAGCGCGCGAAGGCGCGCTCACCGCAGACGACCTTCGTCACCGCCCTCTCGCCGACGATGGTGCAGGTCGATCCGGCGCTCGTCGAACGGGCCGTCTCGAACCTGCTCGACAACGCGGTCAAGTACAGCTCGCCCGGCACGCCGATCGAGGTGACCGTGCGCGACGGCGAGGTGATCGTCGCCGACCACGGCCCCGGCATCGCCGAAGCCGACCTGCCGCGCATCTTCGACCGCTTCTACCGCGCCGCCGGCGCCCGGGCGAAGCCCGGCGCCGGCCTCGGCCTCGCGATCGTCCGCGAAGCCGCCGAGGCCCACGGCGGCAAGGCGACGGCCGAGAGCACGCCGCTCGGGCGCGAGCTTCCGGCTCACCCTTCCCGCGACTGCCTGAGATGAGCGCTTCACCCCGTGGTCAGACAGGAGTCTGACCACGGGGTGAAGCGAAGCGCCGCGCCTGTGTGACGCAAGTGGAAGCCCGCCGAAAAGCTCCTGCACGTTCGACGAATCGGTCGGACCTCCCGAAATCGACGCTGTCCGAAGCGGGACATGCGCGAATCGCAGGCCCTCGAGGTCAGACACGTGTCTGACCAAGGTCTGACGCCGCTTAAGCGGCTGCGACGAGCTCGGCGACCTCGGTCGGCGTCGTGCCGACCTTGATGCCGACCGCTTCGAGCGCGTCCTTCTTCGCCTGCGCGGTGCCGGACGAGCCCGAGATGATCGCGCCCGCGTGGCCCATCGTCTTGCCGGGCGGCGCCGAGAAGCCGGCGATGTACGAGTAGACCGGCTTCGTCATGTTCTCGCTCACCCAGCGCGCCGCCTTCTCCTCCTCGTCGCCGCCGATCTCGCCGACGAGGACGACGATCTCCGTCTCGGGATCGGCGTTGAACTTCTCGAGGATGTCGATGAAGCCCGAGCCGACGACCGGGTCGCCGCCGATGCCGACGATCGTCGAGTTGCCGAGCCCGCGCTGGGCCAGCTCGTTCCCGATCTGGTAGGTCAGCGTCCCCGAGCGCGAGACGAGCCCGATCTTGCCCGGCTGGAAGACCTCGGCCGGGATGATCCCGACGTTCGCCTTGCCCGGCGAGAGCACACCCGGGCAGTTCGGCCCGATCAGCGTGACGCCCTTCGGGCGGACGTACGTGTAGACGCGCAGCATCTCGTGCGCCGGAATGTGCTCGGTGATGCAGATGACGGTCGAGATCCCCGCGTCGACCGCCTCGTAGATCGCGTCGGGCGCGAAGCGCGCCGGCACGAAGACCATCGACGTGTTCGCGCCCGCCTCCGAGACCGCCTCGGCGACGGTGTCGAACACCGGCACGCCTTCGACGTCCTGACCGCCCTTGCCGGGCGTCACGCCGGCGACGAGGTTCGTCCCGTACGCGCGGTTGCGCAGCCCGTGGAAGCGCCCCTCGGAGCCGGTCAGGCCGGCGACGACGAGCCTGGTGTCCTTGTCGACGATGATCGCCATCTGCGTCTTACGCCTTTCTTGCCTTGAGGATGAGCTTGGTGTCCTGCCAGGTGGTGCCGTCGTCGCTCGCGACGGGCGCGAGCAGCTCGCGGACGCGCGCCGCCGTCTCGCCTTCGCAGCCGGTGCGCGCGAGCCAGTCTTCGGTGTCGTGCGTCTTGCGGAAGTAGTCGACGTGCTCGACCGCGAGCCCGGCGCCCTCGAGGAAGCGCGCGCCACTCGGCCTCGGTGTAGCTGCGCACGTGCGTCGGGATCGCGCAGCGTCTCGGCCTGCTCGTGGTCGTCGGAGATGTAGAGCGTGTCCTCGATCACGACCGCGCCGCGCGTCGACGCGCGCCATCTCGGCCGACCGCGCCGGCGATGTCGGAGAAGTGATGCGGCGCGATCCGCGAGACGACGACGTCGAACGAGCCGTCGGCGAACGGCAGGCTCTCGGCCGGGCGACACGACGTCGGGCTCCATTCCCGGCGGCCGCGTCGACCGTGACGACCTCCGCCCCTGCCTCGCGCAGCCGGCGCGCCACGTGGCCGCCGCCGGTCGCGACGTCGAGCGCCTGCACGCCCGGGCCGGGCTCGCAGAGCGCGACGACCGATGTCGAGATCGGGATCGCTGGCGTGCGTGACCGACGCTGCGATACGCCTCGGCGCGGTCGTTCCACGGATCGCTCATCGCTGTGACTTCTTCGCCTCGAGGATGACCATCGTCGACGTCCAGGTCGTGCCGTCCTCGGATGTGAGCGGCGCGAGCAGCTCGCGGATGCGCGGCCGGTCGGCCTCCGGGGTGTCGGTGCGGTCGAGCCACTCGTCGAAGTCGAGCGTCATGTCGTAGAACTCGACGCGCTCGACCTCGAGGCCGGCGTCGAGCAGCAGCTCACGCCACTCCTCCTCGTCGAGCGCGCGCACGTGCGACGGGTCGCGCAGCTTCTCGGCCGCCTCGGTCTCCTCGTCCGTGTAGCGGTGATCCTCGATCACGACGAGGCTGTTCGTGACGCGTGCGAACTCGCCGATCGCGTTGCCGATCGACCCGAAGTGATGCGCAGCGAGCCGGTTGACGACGACGTCGAACGAGCCGTCCTCGAACGGCAGATGCTCTGCCGGCGCGATCACGTCGGGCTGCATGCCGGGCGAACGGTCGACCGTGACGACCTTGCGCGCCGAGCTCGCGCAGCCGGCGCGCCACATGCCCGCCGCCGGTCGCGACGTCGAGCACCTTGGTCTCCGGCCCGGCGTTGCACATCTCGACGACCAGATCGAGGTCGGGCCCGCCGGCGTGCACGGCCGACGTGCGGTAGCGCTCCGCCCGGTCGTCCCAGACGTCGCTCACGCCGCGAGCTCGACCGCGCGACGCGCAGCGTCGAGCATCGTCGGCTCGACGTGCAGGTTCGGCGGCGCCGCGTCGGCCAGGATCTTCCGCCCCTCCTCGGCGTTCGTCCCGTCGAGCCGGACGACGATCGGAGTCGAGATCCCCATCTGCGACAGCGCCTCGAGGATCCCGCGCGCGACCTCGTCGCAGCGCGTGATCCCGCCGAAGATGTTGAAGAAGATCGACTTCACCTGCGGATCGGCGGTGATCACCTCGAGCGCGTCGACGACGCCTTGCGCGTTGCCGCCGCCGCCGAGGTCGCAGAAGTTCGCGGGCTGCCCGCCGGCGACGACGACGACGTCGACCGTCGACATCGAGAGCCCGGCGCCGTTGCCGAGGATGCCGACCGTGCCGTCGAGCTTCACGTACGTGACGCCCTTCTCGCGCGCGAGCGCCTCGAGCGGATCGGCCGCGCTCGTGTCGCGGAACTCGGCGATGTCGGCGTGGCGGTAGAGCGCGAGTCGTCGACGGTGAACTTCGAGTCGAGCGCCTTGACCACGCCGTCGGGCGTCACGATCAGCGGGTTGATCTCGGCGAGCATCGCGTCGCACTCGACGAAGCAGCGGTAGAGCTTCCCGACGATGTCGGCGATCTGCTTCTGCTCGCTCGGATCCTCGACGCCGGCGCCGTAGACGAGCCGGCGCGCGACCCACGGCTGGAAGCCCTCGAGCGGGTCGACGTGCAGGCGCACGAGCGCGTCCGGGTTGTTCGCGGCGACCTCTTCGATCTCCACGCCGCCCTGCGTCGTGAACATGAAGAGCGGCTGCTTCGCGCCGCGGTCGAACGTGACCGAGAGGTAGTACTCCTTCGCGATGTCGGAGGCCTGCTCGATCCAGAGCGTCTTCACGACGTGGCCGCGGATGTCGAGCCCGAGGATCTCCGACGCCTTCTGCTCGGCGTCGGCCGGATCGTCGGCGAGCTTGATGCCGCCCGCCTTGCCGCGGCCGCCGGTCGAGCACCTGCGCCTTGACGACGACCGGCCCGCCGATCTCCTCGGCGGCGGCGCGCGCCTCGGCCGGAGTCGTCGCGAGCCGTCCCTCCGAGACCGGGATGCCGAACTGCTTGAAGAGCTGCTTGCCCTGGTACTCGTAGAGATCCATCGGCGGCGTGACCATAGCGGGCTAGGTAGCCTCGCTGTCGATGGAAGCGATCGTCGTCGACGAGCTCCGCAAGCGCTACGGCGAGGTTCAGGCGCTCGACGGCGTGTCGTTCAACGTGCAGGAGGGCGAGGTCTTCGGCCTGCTCGGCCCGAACGGCGCCGGCAAGTCGACGACCGTCCGCACGCTCGTCACGCTCACGCACGCCGACGCCGGCAAGGCCTCGGTCGCGGGCCACGACGTGCGCACGCGACCAGGACGCCGTGCGCAAGACGATCGGCTACGTCCCGCAGGACTCCGGCGTCGACCAGTTCGGCACCGGCCGCGAGAACCTGATGCTCCAGGGCCGCATCCAGGGGATGGGCGGCAACGATCTGCAGCAGCGCACCGACGAGCTGCTCGAGCTGGTCGGGATCGCCGACGCCGCCGACCGCATCGTCAAGGGGTACTCGGGCGGCATGCGCCGCCGGCTCGACATCGCGCTCGGCCTCGTCCACCGCCCGCGCGTGCTGTTCCTCGACGAGCCGACGACCGGCCTCGACCCCGAGGCGCGCGTCGCGATGTGGGACGAGGTCTCCCGCCTCGCCGAGGCGGAGTCGCTGACGATCCTGCTCACGACGCACTACCTCGAGGAGGCCGACCAGCTCGCCGACCGGCTTGCGATCGTCTCCGCAGGGCAAGATCGTCGTCGAAGGGACGCCGACCGAGCTGAAGGCGACAGCTGCAGGGCGACGCCGTCCACGTCGAGCTCGGCGACGGCGCCGTCGAGCAGGCGCGGAGCGATGCTCGCCGGCGTCGGTGCGCGGCCCGAGCAGGTGCTCGACGGCCGCATGGTCGTCGCGCGCGTCGAGCACGGCGGCCGGGCGCTCCCCGGGATCATCTCGGCGCTCGACGGCGCCGGGATCGCGGTCGAGTCGGTCTCGGTCTCGCGGCCGTCCCTCGACGACGTCTACCTCCACTTCACCGGCCGCGACTTCGACTCGGAGGACCGCGCGCGCATGAAGTTCCTGAGCGACACCTGGTTCATGGTCGTCCGGCAGGCGCGCAACCTGATGCGCGAGCCGATCTGGATCGCGCTGATGCTCGATCCAGCCGATGGTCTGGCTGCTCCTCTACGGGCAGCTGTTCAAGAACGTGACGAAGCTCGGCGGCTTCGGCACGAGCTCGTACATCACGTTCCTCGCACCGGCGATCGTCGTCATGAACGCGTTCTTCGGCGCGACCTGGAGCGGCATGTCGATGATCGACGACCTCGACCACAAGGTCGTCGAGCGGTTCCTCGCGACGCCCGCGTCGCGCCTCTCGATCGTGCTCTCGCAGATCGTCCGCTCGGCGATCACCGCGGCGATCCAGGCGGTGATCATCCTCCTCGTCTCCTCGCGCTCGGCGTGCACATCCACACCGGCATCGAGGGCTGGGTCGTGATCATCCTCGCCGCGATCCTCGTCAACAGCGCCTTCGCCGGCATCTCGCAGGCGATCGCGCTCCTGACGCGGCGCGAGGCGACGATGATCGCCGTCGCGAACTTCATCGGCCTGCCGCTGCTCTTCCTCTCGACGACGATGATCGCGCAAGGCGCAGATGCCGGGCTGGATGCAGAGCGTCGCGAAGCTACAACCCGGTCGACTGGGGCGTCCGCGCGGCGCGCGAGGTCGTGCTGCCCGGGCACCGTCGTGGTCGACCGTCGGCTGGCATCTGCTCTTCCTGCTCGCGCTCACCGCGGTCACCTGCGCCTGGGCGACGTACACGTTCCGCGCGTACCAGCGCACGCTCTAGCGGCGACGATCACGCAGATCAGCTGGCCGATCGCGATCGGCTGGCCCGGCGCGACCGCGAGCTCGCGTCGACCGTCCCGGCCGCGCGGCGGTCACCTCGTTCTCCATCTTCATCGCCTCGACGATGCAGATCACCTGGCCGGCCTCGACGACGTCGCCGTCGGCGACCTTCACGTCGAGCACCGTTCCCTGCATCGGGCTGACGACGGCGCCGGTCGCCCGCGCCGCGCGCCCGCTCGCGGCCCGCTCGCGCCGGCGGCGCGCCAGCTCGCGGTAGCGGCGGCTCCGGCACGCGCACCTTCACCTCGACCCGGCGGCCGTCGACCTCGGCGACGGCTGCCGCGCTCGACGGTCGCGCCGTTCGCCGTGCGACGGCGACGTCGCTGGCTCGGTCGAGCTCGGCGGCGCGCGCCGCGAGCTCCGGCGACTCGACGATGCCGTGGCAGGTCTCGCCGGCGCGGAAGCACGGATGCGAGAGCAGCGCCTTGTGGAAGCCGATCAGCGTCTTCACGCCGCCGATCTCGATACTCGCCGAGCGCGCGCAGCATCGCGCCGATCGCGTCCTCGCGGTCGGCGCCGTGCACGATCAGCTTCGCGACCATCGGGTCGTAGAGCGGCGAGATCGACCGAGCCCTGCTCGACGCCCGAGTCGACGCGCACGCCCGGCCCGCGCCGGCTCGCGATAGAGCGTGATCGTCCCGGGCGACGGCAGGAACCCGTTCGCCGCGTCCTCGGCGTTGATCCGGCACTCGATCGCGTGGCCCGTGCGAGCCGGACGTCGTCCTGCGCGAAGCCGAGCGGCTCGCCGAGCGCGACCTGCATCTGCGCGCGGACGAGATCGAGGCCGGTGACGAGCTCCGTGACCGTGTGCTCGACCTGGATGCGCGTGTTCATCTCCATGAAGTAGTACGAGCCGTCGGGCGCGAGCAGCCCTTCGATCGTCCCGGCCGAGCGGTACCCCGCCGCGCGCGCCGCGTCGACCGCGATCTGGCCGATGCGCGTCGCGCAGCTCCGGGCCGACGGCCGGCGACGGCGTCTCCTCGACCAGCTTCTGGTGGCGGCGCTGGATCGTGCAGTCGCGCTCGCCGAGGTGGACGACGTTGCCGTGCGCGTCCGCGAGCACCTGCACCTCGACGTGCCGCGGATCCTCGAGGTACTTCTCGACGTAGACCGACGCGTCGGCGAAGTACGACTGCCCCTCCCGCTGCGCCGACTCGAACGCGCGCGCCGCCTCGTCCGCCGACCAGACGATCTTCATCCCCTTGCCGCCGCCGCCCGCGGCCGCCTTGATCAGCAGCGGGTAGCCGATCTGCTCGCCGAGCGCGACGACCTCGTCGGCCGAGCCGACCGGGTCGGTCGTGCCCGGGATGATCGGCACGCCCGCCGCCTGCATCGCCTGCCGCGCCCGCGTCTTCGAGCCCATCAGCTCGATCGCGGCGGGCGGCGGGCCGATCCAGACGAGCCCGGCCTCCTCGACCGCCCGCGCGAACGCCGGCGTTCTCGGCGAGGAAGCCGTAGCCCGGGATGCACCGCGCCGGCGCCCGATCGCGCGGGCCGCCTCGAGCAGCTTCTCGACGACGAGATAGCTCTCGGCCGACGTGGCGCCGCCGAGCGCGAACGCCTCGTCGGCGAACCGCGGATGCAGCGCGTCGCGGTCGGCATCCGAGTAGACAGCGACCGACGCGAGCCCCATGTCGCGGAGCGTCCGGAAGATGCGAACGGCGATCTCGCCGCGGTTCGCGACCAGGACCTTGTCGAACATCTCCGTATTCTCTCGGCAGATGAGCCTCGCCGACCAGTTGACCGTCGCACGGGCCGTCTCCGTCCCGGTCGTCGTCTTCCTCTTCGCGGTCCCGTTCCACGGCCACGACTACTGGGCCACCGCCGTCTTCATCGTCGCGATGGCGACCGACTGGTTCGACGGCCGCATCGCGCGCCGGAGCGGCCGCACCTCGCCGATCGGCTCGCTGCTCGATCCGATCGCCGACAAGCTGCTCGTGCTGTCGACGCTGATCGTCCTGCTCGATCAGCACGTCTTCCCGGCGTGGATGGTCGCGGCGATCGTCGCCCGCGAGCTCCTGATCTCCGGGCTCCGGCAGGCGGCGATCGAGCGAGGCGTCGTGATCGCAGCCCGCGACCTCGGCAAGCTGAAGACGTGGGCGCAGGCGATCGCCGCCGGCGGTCGGCGGCCTCGCGGCAGCGGGAGTCTGGGGCAACGACGCCGCGTGGTGGGCGCTGCTCGTCGCGCTCGTGCTGACCTGGGTCTCCGGGCTCGACTACGCGCGCTCAGCGCCCGCGCTCCTGCGTGGGCGAACCGCCGTTTGAGCCGTCGCCAAACGTCGCGACAAAAGTGCGACAGGTCTTCCACAGGTGGGTGGAGAGCCGCGCTGCGACAGGCTCGGGACGGCCGCCGAGACGCGCCCCCCGTCGCCAAACGACGTAACGGGCGGCTAGTCGATCAGGCCGCGGCGGAAGCCGACGGCGACCGCGTGGGCGCGGCTCCGCGCCTGGAGCTTCGCGAGCAGGTGACGGACGTGACTCTTGACCGTCTCCTCGCTCAGGAAGAGCCGATCGCCGATCTCGCGGTTGGCGAGCCCGTCGGAGACGAGCTGGAGCACCTCGATCTCGCGGGCAGACGGCTCCTGGGCCGTGTGCTCGCGGACCGGAGACTGAAACTGGAGGACCTGGCCCTCGCCGGTCTCGCGGCGCGCCGCGACCGACTCGAAACGCGCCGAATGCTCGCGGTAGCGAGCGAGGATCTCGTTGCGCTGTGCAGTGTCCACGGAATCGCTATCGGCGGAAACCTGCCAGAGCTTGAGAGCTAAAACCGCACAAATCTCGCGCGGCGGGCCGCCAGCTCGGGAGGCTCCGGCTCCTCGACCACGCCGACTCCGCCCTCACGGCCGGTCGAGTGGAGGATCCGGCCGTTACCGACCCAGAACGCGACGTGATCGACCGGGTCGCCGTAGGTCGCGAGATCGCCCGGCTGCGGAGCCTGCGCCTCCACACCAGCCGCGTCTTGCTGCCACGAATCCCGCGGCACCGCCGTGCCCGCGAGCCGGTAGGCGAGATGCACGAGCCCCGAGCAGTCGATTCCCTGCGCGGTCAACCCGCCCCAGGCGTACGGCGTCCCGAGGAACGTTCGGGCCAGGTCGAGTGGCAGGTCGCCACAGAGCTCGTGGGTGCGGATCCACCCGGGGTAGCCATAAGCCGTCGTGACGCGAGCCCAGCCTTCACGCTGCTCCTCGACCGCGAGCGGATCGCCGCGCAGCGCCTGGGTCACCTGCTCGGCGTCATCACGGGGCTCGGCCCGCAGCGCCGCCGCATCGACCGCGCACCTCATGCCGCGTGCCGGTCGATCTTCTCCTCGAGCATCGCCCGCACACGCGGCCAGTCGTCGTCGACGACGGCGTACCAGGCGGAGTCGCGGATCGAGTCGGGGAGCACCATGTGCTTGCGGAAGATCCCTTCGAAGCGTGCCGCCGACGCCGAGGAGTGCGCCGCGCACCCGCAGGTTGCGCGCGTCCGTCTTGAACTCGACGCGCATCGCGTCCCACTCCTCGAACGCCCTTCGCATCAACAGATACTTGGTCTCGATGTTCGCGCCCGTGCCCCACTGCGCGCGCTCGAGCCACGTCCACCCGATCTCGAGCCGGCGATGGAACGGCTCGACGTTCAGGTACCGCGACGAGCCCACCGGCGTCCCGTCGACGTGCACGACGAACGGCACTTCACGGTCGGCTTCGAGCGCCAGGTCGAACCAGCGGTCGAACCCGAACGTGTAGAGGTTCGTGTAGCGGTGGATCTGCGGATCGCGCTCCGCCGCTTCGCGCAGACCTTCGCGGTGGCGCTCGGCGATCGTCTCGAGCCGCACGATCCGACCCTCGAGCGGCGAACCGGGGCGAAGCTCGCTCATGCGGCATCCGCCACGAACACGCATTTCGCGCGGGTCGCCGTGAACGGGTACGGCCCATCCGGCGCGTGCAACGGCCCGTAGAGCTCGACATAGGCATCGAGGTAGCGCTGGAGGTCGAGCTGAGAGAGCCACAACACCGAACCGCCGCGATGGAGCCGCGAGACGCTCGCGAATCGCGCCTGCAGGAGCGGCAGTCCGCTCTCGGAGTCGAACGCCTCCGGCGCGGCGTCACCGAAGACCTCGCGCAGGTGCTCGGGCGCGTTGTAGATCCCGGCAAACCGGCCGCCGGGCCGGAGAACGCGGACGAACTCGGCCAGCGCACGATCGGGATCGGCGAGGTGGTAAAGCATGTGACTACACGTCACGACGTCGAAGCTGCCATCCGGGAACGGGAGCTCGCGCGCGTCGGCAAGCTGGGCGTCGAGACCGCGTTCCGTTGCTTTTTCGACCGCCGCCGGCGAAGCGTCGACGCACACCACCTCAGGGGCCGCGTAGAGCGAGGCGAGCCGACCGTCGCCGCAGCCAACGTCGAGGACGCGCGTCGGGTGAACCTCCGCAACTGCCTGGACGAGTGTCTGTTCCTCCGAAAGGTCGTCGAACCGCAGCCAGCCGGTCCTGTCGAGCCGGCGCATCGCGAGCCGATCGAGCGAGTCGTATTCGCGAATCACGATTCCGGCATCGTCAATTGCCATTACCTGCAGGAGTATCGTCGCACGCAGGTACAACGGGGTATTACGCTCTCTACGACTCCATGACGACCCCTCCTGATTTCGAGCTCTCGACCGGCGGCGCAATCGCGATTCCTGCGCCCCACGCGGTGACCCGCAAGACGCCGTCGCGCCTCTTCTGGGACCGCCTCAAGCAGGACAAGGCGGCGCTCGTCGGCGGTGTCGTCGTGATTCTCCTGATCCTGACTGGGATCTTCGGCGGCCCGCTCGCGACCGTCGATCAGCGGCCACCCGCAGAACCAGACCTACGACAACATGACCGACGCGTACGGCATTCCGCTCGGGCCGAACCGCGACTTCTGGTTCGGCGCCGACGCAGCAGGACGCGACCTCTTCGTACGGACGATGTACGGCGCGCGGACGTCGCTCTTCGTCGGCATCGTCGCGACGGCTCTCTCGATGTTCATCGGCATCGTCGTCGGACTTGACCGCCGGTTTCTTCGGCGGCGTCACCGACACGCTGCTTTCGCGCTCCGCCGACGTGCTGCTCGCAGTTCCGCAGATCCTGTTCGCCGTCGGCATCGTCGCCGCGTGCTCGACCACCAAGGAGGGCTGCCTCGGCGGGCTGATCCAGCCCGGGCATGACCGTGGTGATCATGGTGATCACCCTCTTCTCGTGGTCGTACATCGCGCGCATCGTGCGCGGCTACACGCTGTCGCTGCGCGAGAAGGAGTTCGTCGAGTCGGCGCGCGCGGCGGGCGCCAGCAACTCTCGGATCCTCTGGCAGGAGATCCTGCCGAACCTGCTTGGCCCGCTCATCGTCTACTCGACGCTGCTGATCCCGACCAACATCCTCTTCGAGGCGTCGCTCTCGTACCTCGGCCTCGGCATCCCCGACAGCGAAGCGTCGTGGGGATCGATTCTGAGCGAAGTCGGAAGCTCCGGGTTGTACAACGTTGCCTGGTGGCTCATGCTGTTCCCCGGCGCCTTCCTGATCATCACGACTCTTGCGTTCAATCTCCTCGGCGACGGTCTCCGCGATGCCTTCGACGTGAGGTCGGAGCGGTGACGTGCCTAGTGAGACCCCCGAGAAAGGAGAACACCGAGTGAGAAGAATCTTTCGGCTTGCGCTCGCGGCCGGCGTGCTCGTTGCGGTCGTGCTGCTCGCGGCCGGCTGCGGGAGTAAGAAGTCGAGTTCGGGTAGCACGACGACGACGTCGTCGAGCAGTTCGAACAGTCAGTTCCCGGGCACCTGGACAACGGCTCGTCCGACAAGGGCGGCACGTACACCGTCGGCTGGGAGCAGTCGTTCGGGTTCACGGACAACTTCGACCCGACCGGTGAGTACCTCGGCAACGCGTGGGGGCTGTACTCGAACCTCCTCATCCGCGCGCTCGTCGGCTACAAGCACCAGCCAGGCGCGGCGGGCAACGAGCTCGTCGGCGACCTCGCCGACGGACGTGCCGACGCCGACCGACGGCGGTCTCACCTACACGTACCACCTCCGCACGGCATCAAGTTCGGCCCGCCGGTGAACCGCGAAGTGACGTCGCAGGACGTCGCCTTCGCGATGAACCGCCTGGCCAACCCGAACGACGGCGGCGAGTACGGCTTCTACTACACGGTGATCCAGGGCTGGGACGCAGTCGCGAGCGGTAAGGCGAAGACCGTCTCCGGCATCACGACGCCGGACAAGTCCACCGATCGTCATCCACCTGACGAAGCCGACCGGCGACTTCAACCGGCGCATGTCGATGCCGGCGACCGGGCCGATCCCGCCCGAGGTCGGCAACTGCTTCGAAGGGACCTCGAAGAACGGTCAGTACGGCCGCAACCTGATCTCGAGCGGCCCGTACATGATCGCGGGCTCCGCCGGGAACGTTCACGACGTGCGCCGCGCTCAAGCCGTTCAGCGGCTACGCGGGTGCGAACGGGAGCCACATCATCCTCGTCCGCAACCCGAACTACGACCAGTCGACTGACCCGTACCGGAAGAACTACGTCGACGAGTTCAAGTTCCTCGTCAACTCGAACGCCGACGACATCTTCGCGAAGGTGCAGCAGGGTCAGTACCAGGACGAGGTCTCGACCCCGACGCCGAAGGTCATCCGGCAGTACGCGACGACCCCGTCGCTGAAGCCGCGGATGATCCCGAACGTCGGCGACCGCACGAACTACATCACGATGAACCTGACGCAGCCTCCCTTCGACGACATCCATGTCCGGAAGGCGATGAACTACATCATCGACAAGGCTGCGCTCCAGAAGGCGTGGGGCGGCCCGATCCCGGGCTCGATCGCCACGCACATCGTGCCGCCGGTGCTCTACAACGGCGGACTGGCCGAGTACGACCCGTACGCGACGCCGAACGAAGCCGGCAGCCTCGAGAAGGCTCAGGCCGAGATGAAGCTGTCGAAGTACGACCCGAGCAAGAACGGCCAGTGCACAGCCTCGGCCTGCAAGAACGTCCTGCTGATCGCCGACACCAGAAGCGTCGACAAGACGATGGTGCCGATCATCGAGTCGGACGCGGCGAAGATCGGCATCACCTTCGAGGCGCGCGCGATCAACGGGGCCTACCCGACGATCCAGACGCCGTCGAAGAACGTCCCGATCGCCGAGCGGACGAGCTGGGGGAAGGACTACGCCGACCCCTACACGTTCTTCGCAGAGCTGTTCGACTCGTCGGCGATCCTCAAGGCCGGCAACACGAACTACTCGCTCGTCGGCCTGACTCCCGCGCTTGCGACGGAGATCGGGGCGAAGGGCAGCATCAACAACGTCCCGACCGCCGACCCGCAGATCGACGCGTGCAACTCCAAGCTCGGACAGGAGCGCACGAACTGCTGGGAAGGCGTGGACAAGTACCTGATGACGTCAGGTGGTTCCGTGGATCCCGTACCTGTGGCCGAACAACGTGTTCATCGTCGGCCCCGAACGTGACGCACTGGAACTACGACCAGTTCACCGACGGACCGGCGTACTCGTCGGTCTCCATCAAGCAGTAACGGACTAGTCACGGGGGCGGGACACGCGTCCCGCCCCCGTTCCTCTCGACCCGAAGGAAGTCGACATGGCGCTTTACATCGCACGCAGGATCCTCTGGATGATCGATCGTCGTCTTCTGCGTGATCGGGATCAGTTACGTCGTCTTCTTCCTCCTGCCCTCCGGGGATCCGGCTGTGCGCTTCGCCGGCAAGAACCCGACCCCGCAGCTGCATCGCAGAGATCCGCGTGCGGCTCGGCCTCAACCACCCGTGGTACACGCAGTTCGGCATCTTCACCTGGCACTTCTTCACCGGCGACAAGTACGGCTGGCCCGGCCTCGGCTACACCTACGACGACGGCAGCTCGGTCAAGGCGCTCGATCTTCGCGCGCGCGCCGCGCACGCTGTTCCTCGTCGCCGGCGCCGCGATCCTCTGGCTCGTCGGCGGAGTCGCGATCGGCGTCCTCTCCGCCGTCAAGCGCCGCACGCTCATCGACCGCGGCGCGATGGGCTTCGCGCTCTTCGGCATCTCGACCCCCGTCTTCTGGCTCGGCCTGATGGCGCTCTACATCGTCTGGAGCAAGCTCGGCCTGACCGGCGGCACCGGCTACGTCTCGCCGGTGCAGAGCATCAGCGGCTTCTTCTCCCACATGATCCTGCCCTGGTGCGTGCTCGCGCTCGCTCTACGCCGCGTTCTACGCGCGGATGACGCGCAACACACTGCTCGAGACGCTCGGCGAGGACTACATCCGCACCGCGCGCGCCAAGGGCCTCTCCGAGCGCACAGGTGATCTTCAAGCACGGCCTGCGCGCGTCACTGACACCGATCGTCACGATGTTCGGCATGGACGTCGCGCTGCTCGTCGGCGGCGCGGTGATCACCGAGTCCGTGTTCAACATCCAGGGCCTCGGCTACCTCGCGATCAACTCGGCGCTGCAGCAGGACCTGCCGATCGTGGTCGGCGTCGTGCTGCTCTCGTCCGTCGCCGTCGCGTTCGCGAACCTGCTCGTCGACATCCTCTACGCGTTCCTCGACCCGCGAGTCCGCTACGCGTGAGCTGACACGCTAGCTGCTCGACGTCCGCGGGCTCACCGTCCGCTTCCCGACGCCTGACGGCGTCGTCCAGGCGGTCACCGACGTCTCGTTCTCGCTCTCGCCGCGGCGAGACGCTCGGCGTCGTCGGCGAGTCGGGCTCCGGGAAGAGCGTCTCGAACCTCGCGATCATGGGGCTGCTCAACCGCGAGCGCACGGTGATCTCCGGCGAGGTCGAGTTCAAGGGACGCGACCTGCTGACGCTGCCGCCCGACGAGCTGCGGAAGATCCGCGGCAAGGACATCGCGATGGTCTTCCAGGACCCGTTCGCGTGCCTGCACCCGATGTACCGCGTCGGCGACCAGATCGCCGAGGCGGTGACCGCGCACGAGGACGTCGGCAAGGACGCGCGCCTGGGCGCGCGCCGTCGAGCTGCTCGACCGCGTCGGCATCCCGAACGCGGCATCGCGTGCGCGCGACTACCCGCACCAGTTCTCGGGCGGCATGCGCCAGCGCGCGATGATCGCGATGGCGCTCGTTCAACAACCCGGCCATCCTCATCTGCGACGAGCCGACGACCGCGCTCGACGTGACGGTGCAGGCGCAGATCCTCGAGCTGATCGAGGAGGTCAAGCGCGAGTTCGAGATCGGCGTGATCCTCGTCACGCACGACCTCGGCGTCGTCGCGGAGACCGCGAACTCGGTCATGGTGATGTACGCCGGCAACGTGATGGAGTACGGGCCGGCGACCGAGATCTTCGCGCAGCCGCAGCATCCGTATACCTGGGGGCTGCTCGACTCGATGCCGACGATCGACGAGCGGCTCGACTCGCTCGTGCCGATCGAAGGGCTCGCCGCCGTCGCTGCTCGCACCCGCCGACGGGCTGCCCGTTCCATCCGCGCTGCCCCTACCGCTTCGAGCCGTGCGCAACCGAGAAGCCGCCGCTCCGCCAAGCCGGTCGCCGGAGGCGCATCTCGACGCCTGCCACCTGCCGTGGGAGCGCAAGCTCGCGCTCGGCGCCGAGCGCGCCAAGAAGCTGGAGGCCGGCATGAGCGTCGGCTCCGAGAATCTCGTCGAGCTCGAGCATCTGACGAAGCGATTCGCCGTGAAGCAGGGCGTCTTCGCCCGCGGCACGGCCGCAGGTGCACGCGGTCGAGGACCTGACGCTCAACGTGCGCCGCGGCGAGACGCTCGGCATCGTCGGCGAGTCCGGCTGCGGCAAGTCGACGACCGCGCGGCTGATGCTGCGGCTCCTCGACCCGACCTGCCGGCACGATCCGCTTCGACGGCCAGGACATCTCGACGATGTCCCAGCGGCAGCTGCGCCCGCTGCGGCGCGAGATGCAGATGGTCTTCCAGGATCCGTACGCCTCGCTGAACCCGCGCAAGACGATCGGCCAGATCATCGGCGCCCCGTTCGCGATCCACGGCGTCAAGGGCGCGAAGACGCGCGTGCAGGAGCTGCTCGAGGTCGTCGGCCTGAGCCCCGAGCACTACAACCGCTATCCGCACGAGTTCTCGGGCGGCCAGCGGCAGCGCATCGGCGTCGCCCGCGCGCTCGCGCTCTCGCCGAAGCTGATCGTCTGCGACGAGCCGGTCTCGGCGCTCGACGTGTCGATCCAGGCCCAGGTGCTGAACCTGCTCCGCAGCCTGCAGAGCGACTTCAACCTGACCTACGTCTTCATCTCGCACGACCTGTCGGTGATCCGCCAGATCGCCGACCGCATCGCCGTCATGTACCTCGGCCACCTCGTCGAGCTCGGCGACGGCGACTCGATCTACAACTCGCCCGAAGCACCCGTACACGGCGGCGCTGCTCTCGGCGGTGCCGCGCGCCGGCCGGCAGCGCGCGCGACCGGATCATGCTGACGGGCGACGTCCCGTCACCGATCTTCCCGCCGTCCGCGTGCGTCTTCCATCCGCGCTGCCCGCGCTTCCACCAGGGCCACTGCGACGTCGACCCGCCGCAGCTGCGCGAGCTCGGCCCGCACCAGGCTGCGGCCTGCCACTACCCGCTCGAGCGCTGGCCGATGACGCGCGAAGAGATCCAGCAGGCCGAAGGCGCGGCGAACGTCGACCCCGCGCACCTCGAAGGCGCAGCGCACGAGATCTGAGCGCCTCAGAGCGAGTCGACGTAGACGCGCGAGGCGTCGACGAAGCTGGAAGCCGAGGCGCTCGCAGATCGGCCGCGACATCTTCCCCGCCTGCACGGTGAGCGCCGGCGTGCCGCGCTCGACGGCGAAGTCCCAGCGCGCGAAGAGCAGCGCGCGATAGACGCCGCGGCCTGCGCGCCTCGGGCAGCACCGAACCGCCGAAGAGGTTCAAGCCGGCAGTCGGCAAACGCGGCGTAGGACGCGCCGACCACCTCGCCGTCGACGACGCCGACGAACGTGCGGCCGTTGTCGTCCTCGATGTACTCGTCGAACCGGCTCGCTGCTCGTCGTCGGGGAAGCTCGGGCAGCCCGAAGACTCGACAGCGACGCGCATGCGCGCGAAGTACGCTCGAACGTCTCGACGCTCCGAACCTCGACCCCGTCGACGCGCTCGCCGGTCGGCGGCTCGACGAGCGCCAGGCCGTTCTCGACCGCCTCGAACCCCGGCGTGTCCTTGTTGAGGATCCCGAGCTCCTCGAAGCGCGGCCCGTACAGCTCGGCGTGCTCCGGGACGAGCCACCAGGCGATCGTCTTCTTGCCGTGCTCGCGCGCGATCGTCCGCGCCTGCGTCGACTGCGGCGGGCACATCGAGGTCGTCGCCGAGCGGGAACGCGGTCTGCGCCCCCGGGAACGGGTTGATGGCCAGCCGCGCGCCCGCGAACTCGAAGCGCCTCGATGCTTTTCAGCTCCGGGCAGCTCGCGAAACGGGTTGCGCGCGAGCAGCCGAACCGGCTCCGGGATCTCCATGATCCCGGAGCCTATGCGGTGAGGTACTTACGCAGCGAGGCCGGCGAGCTCGCGCAGCGCGGCGAGCCGCGACAGCGCCTGGCCTTCGAGCTGCCGGACACGCTCGCGCGTCAGGTCGAGCTCGTGGCCGATCGCCTCGAGCGTCCAGGGCTCGCCCTCGAAGCCGAAGCGCAGCTCGAGGATCCGCCGCTCGCGCTCGGGGAGCGCGTCCAGTGCCTTGCGGATGTTCTGGCGGCGGAGCGACTCCTCCGCCTCGTCGAACGGATCGGCGGCCTCGCGGTCGGCGAAGAGATCGCCGAGCTCGCCCTCGTCGTCCGCGCCGACCGTCTGGTTCAGCGAGACGGACGCGGACGCAGCGGAGAGCGCCTCCTCGACGTGCTGGAGCGGGAGACCCGTCGCCTCGGCGAGCTCTTCCTTCGTCGCCTCGCGGCCGAGCTCGACCTCGAGCCGGCGTGCCGCGCGCGACAGCTTCTGCTGACGCTCGACGACGTGCACCGGCACGCGGATCGTGCGCGCGTGGTTCGCGACCGCCCGCTGCACCGACTGGCGGATCCACCAGGTCGCGTAGGTCGAGAACTTGTAGCCGCGGCGCCAGTCGAACTTCTCGACGGCGCGATTCAGGCCGAGCGTGCCCTCCTGGATCAGATCCAGGAACGGGACGCCGAGGCCGCGGTAGCCCTTCGCGATCGACACGACGAGCCGCAGGTTCGACTCGATCATGCGGCGCTTCGCGCGGACGTCGCCGCGCTCGATCGCCTTCGCGAGGACGACCTCCTCGTGGGCGGTCAGGAGCTTGTGCTTGCCGACGTCGGCGAGGAAGAGCTGCAGGCTGTCGCCCGCGCCCGACGGGCGTCGGCTTCGTAGATGACCGGTTCCGCCTGCGCCTTGGTGTTCTTCTCCTCGGTGACCGGCTCGCGCACCTCGAGGCCGATGCGCTCGAGCTCGCGCACGACTTCCTGTACGTCGGGATCCTGGAGATCGTTCTCGACCGCGAACGCCTCGAGCTCGGCCGGTTCGACCCAGCCGCGCTCCTCACCCGCCTCGATGAGCGTGCGGGCGCTCTCGGTCTCAAGCAGTTCGTTCAGCTGGCTCTGGGTCAAGTGGTAATCGATGTCCTTTCGTTTCTTCGAGGGGCACCGGAGACCTTCCCGAAGGCCAGGGTACCGCTCATAGGAACGCGCGCCGACGGAAGCTCTATTCCGCTCAGGCACCTCTGATTATGGAGCGTTTTCAGCGAAAATGCTGAAGAGCCGTCAAGAGCGCTTCTTCGGGCGCTTCTGAGCAGGCCCGCGCTCGCGCCGGGCCTGCAGCAGCTCGGCCGCCCGCTCGGGCGTGATCGACTCGATCGAGTCGGCCGCGCGGAGGCTCGCGTTCGTCTCGCCGTCGGTCACGTACGGCCCGAACCGGCCCTCCTTGAGGACCACCGGCTTGCCGCTGACCGGGTCGTTCCCGAGCTCCTTCAGCGGCGGAGCGGCGGCGCGGCGACCGCGCTGCTTGGGCTCGGCGAGCTTGGCGAGCGCCTCGTCGAGCGTGATCGTGAAGAGCTGCTCCTCGGTCTCGAGCGAGCGCGACTCCTTGCCCTTCTTCACGTACGGGCCGTAGCGGCCGTTCGCCGCCTGGACCTCTTCGCCGTCCGGACTCGCCGAGCGTCCGCGGGCAGCGTCAGCAGCCGGAGCGCGTCCTCGAGCGTCACCGTCTCCGGCGACATCGACTTGAAGAGCGACGCGGTGCGCGGCTTCTCGTCGCCGTCGACCATCTCGGTGACGTACGGGCCGTAGCGGCCGGCCCGCAGGGCGATCGTGCGCCCGCTCTCCGGGTCGACGCCCAGCTCCTGCTCCTGATTCCCCTGCGCGAGCAGCTCCTCGGCGCGCTCGGGCGTCAGCTCGTCGGGCGCGATGTCCGGCGCCAGCGTCTGCCGCTGGTCGCCGCGCTCGAGGTACGGCCCGTAGCGGCCGACGCGCACGACGATGTCGGTGCGCGGCAGCTCGACGGTGTTGATCTCGCGCGCGTCGATCTCGCCGAGCCTGCCCTCGACGAGCTCCTTGAGCCCGGCGTTGCCGTCGGCGCCGAAGTAGAACCGCTTGAGCCACACGTCGCGCTTCTCCTCGCCGGAGGCGATCTCGTCGAGGTCGTCCTCCATGCGCGCCGTGAACTCGTAGTCGACGAGGCGCGCGAAATGCTTCTCGAGCAGGTTGACGACGGCGAACGCAAGGAACTCCGGGACGAGCGCCTGGCCCTGCTTCCGCACGTAGCCGCGGTCGAGGATCGTCCCCATGATCGCCGCGTACGTCGACGGGCGGCCGATGCCGCGCTCCTCGAGCGCCTTCACGAGCGTCGCCTCGGTGTAGCGCGCGGGCGGCGAGGTCGAATGCCCTTCCGGCTCGAGCGCCGCGGCCTCGAGCTTGTCGCCCTCGGCGAGCTTCGGCAGCAGGCGCTCCTCGTCGTCGCTGCTCGCCGGCTCGTCGCGGCCCTCCTCGTACGCGAGCAGGAAGCCGCGGAACGTGATCACGGTGCCGGCGGTCGAGAACTCGGCGACGCGGCCGTCGGCTCGCCTGTGCCCGCGATCCGCACCGAGACGGTCTGCCCGCGCGCGTCTGCCATCTGCGAGGCGACCGTGCGCTTCCAGATCAGGTCGTAGAGGTTGAACTCGTCGCCCGACAGCTCGCGCTTGACGTCGTCCGGCGTGCGGAAGCGGTCGCCGGCGGGGCGGATCGCCTCGTGCGCCTCCTGCGCGTTCTTCACCTTGCGCGTGTACTGGCGCGGCTCGGCCGGGACGGAGTCCGCGCCGTAGAGCTCGCGGGCCTGGTCACGCGCGGCGGCGAGCGCCGACTCCGACAGCGTCGTCGAGTCGGTGCGCATGTAGGTGATGTAGCCGTTCTCGTAGAGGCGCTGGGCGACGCGCATCGTCTGCTGCGAGCTCAGTCGCAGCTTGCGGCTCGCCTCCTGCTGCAGCGTCGAGGTCATGAACGGCGCCGCCGGGCGGCGCGTGTACGGCTTCTCCTCGACCGAGGTGACCTCGAACGGGACCCCGTCCAGCGACCCGGCGAGCGCGCGCGCCTCGTCGCCGGTGAGCTGCACCGTGTCGGCGTTCTTGAGCGCGCCGTCCTGCCCGAAGTCGCGGCCCTGCGCGACGCGCTTGCCGTCGAGCCCGGTCAGCCGCGCGTTGAAGCTCCCGGGATCGAACGTGGCGACGATGTCCCAGTAGTCGGCGGCGAGGAACTTCATCCGCTCGCGCTCGCGCTCGACGACGAGCCGCGTCGCGACCGACTGCACGCGCCCGGCGGAGAGGCCTTGCATGATCTTCCGCCACAGCACCGGCGAGACCTCGTAGCCGTAGAGGCGGTCGAGGATCCGGCGCGTCTCCTGCGCGTCGACGAGGTCGTCGTCGATGTCGCGCGTCTCGGTGAGCGCGCGCTCGATCGCGGGCCGCGTGATCTCGTGGAAGACCATGCGCCTGACCGGCACCTTCGGGTCGAGCACCTCGCGCAGATGCCAGGCGATCGCCTCGCCCTCGCGATCTTCGTCCGTCGCGAGCAGGAGCTCGTCGGCGTTCTTGAGCTTCGCCTTCAGGTCGGAGACGACCTTCTTCTTCCGCGAGTCGACGACGTACAGCGGCTCGAAGTCGTTGTCGACGTTCACGCCGAGGCGCGCCCACGCCTCCCCTTTGAACTTCGCGGGTATCTCCCCCGCGTTGTTCGGCAGGTCACGAATATGCCCGACTGACGATTCGACGACGAAGTCCGGGCCGAGGTACCCGGCGATGGTCTTCGCCTTCGCGGGTGACTCCACGATGACGAGCTTCTTGGCCATTTCGCGCGCCACCTTAGCGACCAGCCGCATTTGCGCGATACTCGCCGCCCATGACAGGTCCCCCTCGGCCGTCCGTGCTTCTACTCGCTCGTGGCGGTGATTTCGTGGCCCATAGCGCGGTTGTGCTTCCGCTACCGGGCCTACGGACGGGAGAATCTGCCCACGTCAGGCGGCTACGTCGTCGCCGCCGGACATGTGTCGAATCTCGATCCGTGGCCGCTCGCGCTCGATCTCTGGCCGAAGCGCTTCCTGCGCTTCATGGCGAAGTCGGAGCTCTTCTGGTTCCCGCTCAGCATCTTCATCAAGGCGGGCGGCGGGCTTCGAGGTGCACCGCGGCACGAAGGATCAAGCGGCGATCGACACGGCCGTCCGCCTGGCGCGCGAGGGTCACGTGATCGCGATGTTCCCGGAGGGGACGCGGCGGAAGAAGGGCCTGCGCAAGAAGTTCCAGCCGCACGCGCATTCCGGCGCAGCGCGGATCGCGATCGAGGCGGGCGTGCCGCTCGTCCCCGCGGGGATCAAGGGCACCGACGGGCTGCGCCACTTCGAGGCGTGGAGCGTGCGCTACGGCGCGCCGATCGAAGCAGGCGACGACCCGGCCGCGGCGACCGTGCGGCTGATGAATGCAATCCATGCCCTCGAGGAACAGCTGTGAGCGGACTGCTGCTGGCGATCGACGGCGACTCGCTGGCCCACCGCGCCTACCACGCTCTGCCGAAGTCGATCCACCTGAACGCGGTCGTCGGCTTCGGGAACTTCCTGATCAGGTTGTGGGAGCGCGAGCGCCCGGAGTCGGTGCTCGTCGGCTGGGACTCGCTCGAGACGCCGACCTACCGGCACGAGGCGCTCCCCGCCTACCAGTCGGGTCGCGAGTTCGAGCCGTCGATCGTGGAGCAGCTCGCTCTTCTTCCCGCCTTCGTCGAGTCGTTCGGGTTCGCGATCGGCAAGGCCGGCGGCTACGAGGCCGACGACTTCCTCGCCGCCGGCGCCCGCAACTGGCCGGGCTCGGTGCTCGTCGCAACGTCGGACCGCGACGCCTTCCAGCTCGTCTCGGACCGCGTCGGGATCCTCCAGCCGGTGAAAGGCGTCAGCGAGCTCGCGCTCATCGGGCCGGCCGAGGTGCGCGAGCGCTACGGCGTCGAGCCGGAGCAGGTGCCGGACTTCATCGCGCTCCGCGGCGACCCGTCGGACAAGATCCCCGGCGCGCCCGGCATCGGCCCGAAGAAGGCGGCCGACGTGCTCAAGCACCACGGCTCGCTCGAACAGGCGCTCGCCGACGGACGCTTCCCGCAGGACGCCGAGAACCTGCGCCTCTACCGACGCATCGCGACGATGGATGCCGACGCGCCGCTGCCCGAGCTCGGGCCGACGCCGCCCGACTGGGCGAGCGCTGCGAAGCACGCGTCCGACCTCGGCCTTGGGAATCTCGCGGGCCGCCTGGAGTCCGTACGCAGTTCGTAAGCCACAACGCGTTCGCGTATCTCCACCCGACCGGGATGCATCCGGAGTCGCAGCAGCGGCTCGTCGTGCTGCAGCAGCGCTTCCCCTTCGTGGAATGCGAGCCCGCGACCGAGGAGGACGTTCTCCGCTGCCACACGCCCGAGCTGCTCGAACAGGTGCGCACGACGCGAGGCTTCCTCGATCCGGACACGATCTGCACCGAGACGACGTTCGAGGCGGCGCTGCTCGCGGCCGGCGCGGCGATCGAGGCGGTGCGGCAGGAGGGCTTCGCACTCGCGCGGCCGCCGGGTCACCACGCCGAGCGCCGACGGGCGATGGGCTTCTGCCTCTTCGACTCGATCGCGATCGCCGCACGCTGGGCGCAGGCCGAGCTCGGCATCGGGCGCGTCGCGATCGTCGACTGGGACGTGCACCACGGGAACGGGACGCAGGACATCGTCGCGGACGACGACTCGATCCTCTTCGCGTCGCTCCACCAGTGGCCGTTCTACCCCGGCAGCGGCGGCCCCGACGAGCAGGGCGAGACACTCGTCAATGTGCCGCTGCCCGCCGGGACGGGCGACGACGGGTACCTCGACGCGTTCACGACAGTCGAGCGTCGCGGTGACTGCGTTCGAGCCTGAGCTCGTGCTCGTCTCGGCCGGGTTCGACGCGCACGTCGACGATCCGCTCGCCCAGATGCGCGTCACCGCCGACGGGTTCCGCGAGCTCGCCCGCCGCTCAGCGCAGCTCGCCCCGCGCACCGCGGTCGTGCTCGAAGGCGGCTACAACCTCCGCACGCTGCCCGACCTCGTCGAGGCGGCGCTCGAAGGCTTTGAGTTATCGGACGCGCCGAGGCACTAGGTTCAGGACGCGGCGTTCGTCTTCTCGCGCTGACCGGCGTGGATCCCCTCGGCAAACTCCTCGATCATCTTGGCGTTGAACGCCGGGATGTCGTCGGGCTTCCGGCTCGTGACCAGCCCCTGGTCGACGACGACCTCCTTGTCGACCCAGTTGCCGCCGGCGTTCCGAATGTCGGTCTGCAACGTCGGCCACGAGGTGACCGTGCGATCACGAACGACGCCTGCTTCGACGAGGACCCAGGGACCGTGGCAGATCGCCGCGACAGGCTTTCCCGCCTCGAAGAAGTCGTGGACGAAGGACACGACGTTCTCGTCGCCGCGGAGCTGGTCCGGGTTGCCGACACCGCCCGGGATCAGCAGCGCGTCGTAGTCCGCTGCGTCGACCTCTTCGATCGTCTTGTCGACCTTCAGCTTGTCGGCCTTGTCGAAATGGTTGAAGCCCTGGATCTCACCGGGCTTCAGTGAGATCAGGTGCGTCGTCGCGCCCGCGGCGTCAAGCGCCTTGCGCGGCTCGACGAGCTCGACCTGCTCGACCATGTCGGTCGCGATGATCGCGACGGTCGTTCCTTGGAGCTGGTTCTCTGCCATGGGACCCCTTCTTGTCGTGTGAGGAAGAGATCGCCAGGAACGACCGACTAGAAACGTGGGACGCACCAGGGACGACCCGAAGAGATCTAGCCTCGAATCGGATCGAGGCCGTCCCAGCCGAGGGCGGCCTCGTAGATCTCGGTGTACACGCGCTCCTGCTCGGGAGTGTGCTCGACCAGCTCGATCATCCCCGGCAAGTCGCGCGTCGCATCGATGTAGATCACGCGTGAGCCCGACGGCAGCACGTCGTAGAACGCCTCCTCGTAGCCGAGGCGCGCGTAGCGCTCGACATCGGCATCGAACGTCGCGGTCACGATGGCCCAGTGGTGGAACCCGTAGCGGCGCGGCCCAGGACCTTCGTGGTAGACGGACGGACTGTCGTCGTGCTGCTCGATCAGCTCGACCATCGTGTGCCCTGAGAACGCGCGCGCAAGGCTGAACGTCGGTGTCGTCGGCTTGCCGCGGTAGCGCCCCGCCGGCGGCTGGAAGCGTGACCGCATGAACCATGGGCCGACGTTGAAGGCCTCCACGTAGTGCGCGATCGCCGCGTCGATGTCCTCGACGACGTAGGCGAACTGACTGATCCCGCCGGGCTCCTGTCCCCAGCCGAGCGTCATCGATCCACGTGCTCCTTGGGAAAGAACCCGAAGTGCTCGAACGTCTGCACCAGTCGTTCGCGCGCAACCTGGAAGTCGATCACCGCGGGCACGCCGCTCCCGTTCGCCTCGAGCGCGCGCCTGAGTGCCGGTTCGACCTCGGCCGGATCCTCGACGCGCTCCCCACGGCAGCCGCACGCCTCGGCGACCTTGGCGAAGTCGGGCTGCACGGTGAACTCCGTGCCGAGGATGCGCTTCTCGAGGCGGTGCTCCTGGATGTCCCAGATCGAGCCGAGCGCGTGGTCGTTGAAGACACACCAGGTCACAGGCAGGTTGTTCTCGGCTGCGACCGGCAGGACGTTCATCACCATCTGGAACGAGCCGTCCCCGACGAGGCCGACGGCCGGCGCGAGCGGGCGCGCGAGCTTCGCCGCCGGGAGACCGGCAGATGCGAACCCCATCCCGTAGAAGCTCGAGGGGACGATCAGCGACCGCGGCTCGAAGACTTTGAAAAACGGGTGGCCGCCGGCGATGTGCTGCGTGATCGCACCGACGTCGATCGCCACCGTCGTCTCGCGCGGGAAGACCTCGCGAATCGCGCGGATCACGCGAACGGGATGGATCGGGCGTTCCGTACGCGCGGCAAGCTCGTCGATCTCGGCATCGATCGCGGCGAGCTCGGGCGCGTAGTCGACGTACGTCGGAGCCACCCCATGCGCGTTGAGCGTCTCGAGCAGCTGATCGAGCACGGCGCGGATGTCGCCGACGACACCGAGGTGCGCGGGGATGCTGCGGCCGAGCTCGGCAGCGTCGATGTCGACCTGGATGTACAGCGCGTCGGGACCGGGCACAAAGCCCGGGCGCCAGTTGGTCTCCATCTCCTCGAACCGGCAGCCGAGGCCGAGGACGACGTCCGCTTCGGCGAGCAGCCGCTTCGAGAGACGGTTGCGATGCGCCCCGAGCCCGCCCACCGAAAGCGGGTGATCGTCCGGAATGCTCCCCCGTCCCGCCAGCGTCGTGATCACCGGCGCGGCGAGCAGCTCCGCGAGCTCGCCGAGCTCCTTCCAGGCACCCGCTGCGATCACACCGCCGCCGGCGACGATCAGAGGCCGTTCGGCGCCCGCAAGCAGCGTCGCGACCTCGCCCACCCGATAGGGATCGGCCGACGGTCGTGCCGGCGGGCCGACCGGCAGGTAGGCGCGGCGCTCGATCTCGGTGTCGAGAAGGTCGCGCGGGATGTCGATGTACACCGGGCCGGGCTTGCCGTTGCGGGCGATCGCGAACGCCTCGTGGATCACCTCCCAGACGAGATCGGCGCGGTCGACGCGAACGGACCATTTCGTGATCGGCGCGAAGAGCTGCTCGGTTGCGATCTCCTGTGCGGCGCCGCGGTGCGCGTTGGCGGTCGCGCCTCGACCGGCGATCGCGATCAGCGGCAGCGAGCCGACGTACGCCTCGGCGATTCCCGTCGCGAGGTTCGTCGCGCCAGGCCCGGCGGTGACGACGCAGACGCCGGGCTCGCCGGTCAACTGCGCGTAACCGGAAGCCATGCACGCCGCGGCGTGCTCGTGCCGCACGAGCACGTGCCGGATCTCCGGCGTGTCGTAGAGCGCGTCGTAGATCGAGATCACGTGGCCGCCCGGCAACCCGAAGACGTGGCGTACGCCTTCGGCGCGCCACATCTCCACGATCGCCCGACCTGCTGTCAACTCTTCCATCTTCGGGTGCGAGCCTAATAGGCTGGTGGCGGATGGCGACAGTTGAAACAGTGCGCGGCCCGGTCGAGCTCGACCGCCTCGGGCGGACGCTGATGCACGAGCACGTCTTCGTCTTCGACCCGGAGGCGCACGCGAACTACGCGCACATCGTCGGCGAGGACTACTGGGACGAGGAGGTCCGCGTCGCCGACGCGATCGCCAAGCTCCGGCGGATGCGCGAGGGCGGGATCGAGACGATCGTCGATCCGACCGCGTACGGGCTCGGCCGCAACATCCCACGCATTCAGCGCGTCAACGCCGAAGTCGACGTGAACATCGTCGTTGCGACCGGCGTGTATGCGTTCCTCGAGCTGCGCGGTTTCCTCGGCTATCGCGAGGACGACTGGGTCACCGAGCTCTTTGTCCGCGAGCTGCGCGAGGGCATCGACGACACCGGCGTGCGCGCGCAGTTCATCAAGTGCGCGGTCGAGCACTACGGCCTCATCGGCGACATCCCCCGCATCCTCACGTGCGTCGCTGCGGCGGCGGTCGAGACCGACGCGCCGGTGATGGTGCACACGAACGCACCGGCGAAGACCGGCCTGCTCGCGCTCGAAGCGCTCACGTCGAAGGGTGTCGACCCGAAGCGGATCGTGATCGCGCACGCCGGGGACAGCAACGACCTCGACTACCTGCGCGCGATCGCGGACACCGGCGCGTGGCTCGGCTGCGACCGGTTCAACATCCCCCACTTCAACCCGGACCCCGATCGCGTGCGCACGCTCACCGCGCTGATCGCCGAGGGGTACACCGACCGCATCCACATCGGCCATGACGGCGGCTGCTTCTACGACTTCATGATCGGCAACCCGCCGTTCGCCGAAGAGCGGCCGGACTATCTGCACTTCTCGACGGTGATCGTCCCGCAGCTCCTCGAAGCAGGTGTCACCGAGGCGCAGATCGACGAGCTCCTACTCGAGAACCCCCAGCGGTTTTTCGAGTAGCCGCCCGTTCGTGAGCCGCCAGACGCGGTCGGCATGGCCGGCGGCGGCTTCGTCGTGCGTCGCGACGACTATCGCAACGCCGGCTGCGCGCGCCTCGTCGAGCACGTGCCACACCCGGTTGGCGCTGCCGTGATCCTGATGTGAGGTCGGCTCGTCGGCCAGGATCAGCTGCGGCGTCGCCACGACGGCCCGCGCGAGCGCGGCGCGCTGCTGCTGCCCGACGGACGTCTCGTGCGGCAGCCGGTCGACGACATGGCCGAGAGCGAGCAGCTCGAGCGTTCGCGCCACAGACGGCGGAGCCGCTTCGCGGCGAAGGCGGAACGGCAATTCGACGTTCTCGCGAACGGTGAGCTCGGGCAGGAGGCCGAACCGCTGCGGCACGTAGGCCACGCGTCCCCACTGCGGCACCGTCGGGAGCGGCTCGCCACCGACGTAGATCGTCCCGTGATCGGGTGACAGCCAGCCGCCGAGGAGCATCAGAAGGGTTGACTTTCCCGAGCCGGAGCGACCGAGCACGGCCCCGATCTCTCCGGCGGCGAGCTCGAGCGAGAGATCCTCGACGGCGATCGTGTCGCCGTAGTACTTCCGGAGCGCCTCGGTGACCAGGACCATGCCGAGCATTCCCTCTGTGCGGATGACGTCCGGGTGGTCGGCCGGCGCGAGCGGCCCTTCCAGCTCGAGCACGATGTCCGCGGCGGTCACGACCGCGGGATCGTGCGTCGCGACGATCACCGTTATGCCGGCGCGTGCGCTGTCACGGATGGCGTCGATCGCAAGAACTGCGGTTTCGTCGTCGAGCTCCGCCGTGGGCTCATCGACGATGACGATCGGGACCCCGCGCGCCAAGGCGAGACCGAGACCGGCGCGCGCTTGCTCGCCGCCCGAGAGTGTCCCGGCCGGTGCGTCCAGATGATCGCCGAGTCCGAGAGACGTCAACGGTGACACGTCTGCGCCGTGCGGGAGCTGCGCGCGCAGCGGAAGATCTCGCAGGAGGTTCTCGGACGGCCGTTGCGCGACATACGCAACGCGCTCGCGGCGGAACGAACGACGAGCGCGGGCCCCGATCCGCGCGAGATCGATGCCGGCCACGCTCAGCTCGCCACCGTCCGCCACGTCGAGCCCCGCCAGCAGACGGAGAAGCGTGGACTTTCCGGAGCCGGACGGGCCGACGACAGCGACGAGCACGCCCGCCGGGACGGTCAGGTCGAGATCGCGGATGACGTCGATCTGCTCACCGGCTGTGACGTAGCGCCGGCAGAGCTGCTCGCAGACGACGGCGTCAGGCACGCAGATCTCCCGCAACCCGGGCGCGGCGCAGGAACAACGTCATCCCGGCACCGGCGCCGGCCGCTACGACCGCGACGGCAACGGCAGCGCCGGACAGGATCGACCACGGAGTCACAAGCGTCGGCGAGGGCGCCCAGTCGGCCAGCGGATCGACGCCGCCCGCAAGGACGCTCGCAGCGATCTCGGCCGCGACCGCCGCCGAGACGACGCCGACCAGGACGATCAGCACAGCCTCGAGCGCGAGCGCGGCTGCGTCCTGGGATCGGGCGAGCCCCATGCGCTGCGCCAGCGCCGAGGCGAGGCGCTGGCGGCGCTGGCGCGCACCGAGGTACAGCAGCGTCGAGGCAAGCGCGAGCACAGCCGCGCCGATCCCCACCCAGTCGAAGAAGCCGTACATCCGCGAGGTTGCGACCACGCTCGCCCGGCGGCCCAGATCGTCGATCGTCGTCGTGTAGTAGGCGTTGATGCCCGCGATCGCGAGGGCGCGCCGGATCGCCAGCGGATCGCCTTTCGCCCAGAGGAGGTGGTCGGCACCGGGGAGCGGGTTGACGGTCCGCGCCAAGCGGCGAAGGGCCGAGGAAGAGACGACGACGGTCGGACGCCCGGCTGCGGCGCCGGGGAACTCGGAGGACCGGGCGACGACGTGAGCCGGAATCGCTCGCCCTCCGACCCAGAGGGTCGTGTCGGTGTCGACGGGCCGACGGCGAGGACGGGGAGCGACGACGACGCCGGCGCGGCGTCGAGCGCCGCAAGCTGCCGACGCAGGTCGGTGGTGGCGAGGGCGGCTGCGATTCCCTTCGGGTTGCCGGCGACGAGCGTCACCGGCCCACGCGCACTGCCGAGTTGCGCGTCGTATCCGTCCACGGCGACGACCGTCGCCGGAACGGGGAACGACTCCGGGATGCTGACGCCGGCATCGACGAAGCCCTGGAAGTCACCGCCGGTCGCGACGAACGCCTTCTTGCCGATGCTGGCGTCGAGGGATGACGACAGCATGCTCGCGAACGCGTACGCGGAGAACGCCGCGGCGCCGAGCACGACCGCCGCAGTGACGAGCATCCGCCCCGCGGCGACCCGGCGCGTGAGCAGAAAGAGTGCGGGCGGCCCGCCCGCGGCGCGGCGAAGACCGAACGCAACGCCCGCACGGCGACCCCCGCGATCGCAATGGCAAGAAGGACAGGCGCGAGAAACACGGTCAGCCGCGGATGGCTCCCGCCCGAGCTGGCATAGGCAAGCGCGGGGCCGCCGCCGAGCTCGACCAGCAGCACGACCGCCGCCACGAGCGGAAGCACCTCCCACGGGAGGAGCCGCAGATGCCGCCGCGCAGACGAGGCGATGCGGCTCGCGCGGGAACGCCAGCCCTGCGCCGGCGGCGACCGCGAGGCGCCGCGACGACGCCGCTCGCCACGCCGCGAACGACCGCGGCGCGAAACGTGTCGACGCCGATCGCACCCGACGGCGCGAGCGTCTCGACTGCGAGCACGACGAGGCCGAGCCCGAGAGCGGCTCCGCCGACCGCCGGGACGGCGCTCTCCCCGAGCACGCGAATCGCATACAGCGGCGGCGCGACGCCGCCGCCGGTGGAAGTACGCGACCTCGTCCTCACGCTGGCGGTTGAGCAGCACGCCACAGCCGATCGCGGCCGCGAGCGCGAGGATGAACCCGAGCGCAGCGAGCACCGAGATCGTCGCGCTCACCGCGGCGACAGCGTTGCGAGCCAACGGCAGCGCGCTGTCGAGCAGCGAGGATGCCTGGCACCCGTCGACACAGTCGAAGGACGCGGCTCGTCGCCGACCGCTTGGTTGGCGAACCTGGCCCTGATCGTGGCGAAGCGCCGCTCGACCGACTTCGCGTTCGTCAGCGTCAACCCGCGCGGATCGAGGCCGAGCTCGTACCGTCGCGCCACGATCCGGATCGTCTCTGAGCGTCAGGAACTGGGGCCGCGTCATCAACACGAACGCGGGCGGCGGCGGGGCGTCGGGATCCCGCGAGCGGATGTCGCTGACGAAGTTCTGCCAGTACGGATCGCCGAGGTCGGTGTCGAGCGAGCGGTAGATCCCAGCCACGCGAAACACCTTCTCGGGCATGGGCTTCCCCGTTGGGAAGTCATGAACGAAGCGCAGCCGATCGCCGGGCTTGAGACCGGTCGCGCTGGCGGTCGAGTTCGAGATCCACACGCCGGGGCCTGGGTTCGGCGTGAGCTTGTCGACGTGCGCGATCGCTCCCTGCCGCCACATCGGCACGACGGGGAGCGGCCCCGCCTGGGTGCCGACGACGTACGCATCGGTGCTGTCCGTGACGACCGGCGCTCGAAGCGACGGCAGCGCCTGTCGCAGCGTCGTCACTCCGGCCGGAACACCGGAGCGCGGCGACGCCATCGTCCGTACCTCGAGGCCGGCGGCGAGCGGGCTCACCGAGTGGATCTGCCCCTGGAGCGACTCGCTCTCGACCGCCGCGCGCAGCACCGGAACGGAGGTCGCCGCAAGCGCCGCGAGGACGGCGACCGTCGCGACCGCGAGGAAGGACGACGGATGACGGACGAGCGCAAATGGGATGCGCGACCACAGACCGGGCATCACAGAAATCTAGAGTGAGGCCACATGGAGCCGCCAGAGTTCCTCACCGGCCGCACAGCGCTCGTCACCGGCGGCTCGCGCGGCCTCGGTCGCGCGATTGCCGTAGCACTCGCGCACGCCGGAGCTGACGTCGCCGTGGCCTCGCGCACTCCGGCCGGCGTCGAAAGCGTCCTCGACGAGATTCGCAGCGCCGGACGCAGGGCAATCGCGGTCGAGATGGATGTCTCCGACGTCCAGCAGGTCGAAGACGGCGGTACGCACGTCGTCGACGAGCTCGGAGCGCTCGACGTGCTCGTGAACAACGCCGGCGGCGGAGCCGGACTGACGCCCGCCGAGGAGTTGTCGCCCACCGATTTTCAGCGCGTCATCGACGTCAACCTCACCGGCACCTTCGTCGCCTGCCGGGCAGCGTTTCCGGCCATGCGCGCACGAGGGTTCGGCAGGATCGTCAACGTCTCATCCCAGGCGGGCATCGTCGCGCTGCCGGGCGAAGCCGCCTACTGCGCGGCGAAGGCCGCCGTCTCGCATCTCACCCGGTGCCTTGCGGTCGAGTGGGGCACGCACGCGATCAACGTCAACGCGGTCGCCCCGACGTTCATCCGGACGCCGGGGACGGAGCCGGCGCTTTCCGACGCCGCGTTTCGCGCCGACGTCGAGGAGCGCATCGCTGCGCTGCACCGAATCGGCGAGCCCGTCGACGTCTCCGGCGCAGTCGTCTTCCTCTGCTCGCCGGCCGCGTCGCTGATCACCGGCGAGACGCTCGTGATCGACGGCGGCTGGACGATCCGCTGAGCTCCAATAGAGAAAGCCCCGTTTCCAGGGCTTTCTCCGTAGCAGGCCTGTAAGCCGGATTCTGTCGAGGGTGACCATCCCTCTATGCAGCTACCCGGGCCCATCGGCGGGCAGCCTATGGCGGGCCCTGTTCGCCTTGCACCGGACGGGGTTTGGCAAGCCGCCGCGTCGCCGCGACGCTGGTGGGCTCTTACCCCACCGTTTCACCCTTACCGCGGACGTCTCCGGAGAACACGTCCGAGGCGGTGTCCTTTCTGTTCCACTTTCCGTCGGCTTTCGCCGCCTCCCTCACGGGAGCGTCCTGCCCTGCGGTGTCCGGACTTTCCTCGAGGCCGAGCCGAAGCTCGGCGCCGCGGTCACCCGGCCTGCGAGGAGAACTCTAGCCCGTTTTCCAGCGCGTTCTCGTCGCCGAGCTGGCTGCCGCATTCGGGGCAGAACACGCTGCCGCCGCGCGCGTGCATGACGAACTCGCCACAGGCAAGGCACTCGAGCGAAGCGCCGCGCAGCAGCGCGACGAGCTCCTGGTCGAGCGTCCGCTGGAACGAAGCGACGCAGGCCCATTACAGCTCCCGGAACACTCCCACGACACGGCCGAGGATCTGGACGTGCTCGGCGTAGATCGGGTCCATCGTCGAGTTCTCGGGCTGCAGGCGGATGCGGCCGCTCTCGCGGTAGAACGTCTTCACCGTCGCCTCGTCGGCCGACTCGTCGTCACCGGCGAGCGCGACGACGATCTCGCCGTTCGCGCGCGGTCTGCGCGCGCTGCACGATCACGAGGTCGCCGTCGAGGATCCCCGCCTCGATCATCGACTCGCCCTTGACCCGCAGCATGAAGTCGCCCTTCGTCGCTGCCGGCATCGGCAGGTACTCCTCGATCTCCTGCTCGGCGAGCAGCGGCCCACCGGCGGCGATCTGACCGAGCAAGGGGAGCCGTGCGACGCCTTCGATCTCGACCACACCCGCGTCCGGCTCCGCGCCGCTCGCGGCCGATCAGCTCGAGCGCGCGCGGCTTCGTCGGGTCGCGCTTGAGGAGACCCGCGCGCTCCAGGTTCGCGAGGTGCGCGTGCACGGTCGACGGCGAGGCAAGCCCGACCTGCTCGCCGATCTCGCGAACGGTGGGCGGGTAGCCGTGCCGATCGACGTACTCGACGAGGTAGTTCCAGATCTCCTGTTGGCGGGCGGTGAGCATCGGGCGCTCCTCGGGGGTCGGGTGTGCGTGGTCGAACGTGTGTTCGAGAGAAGAGTAGAGAGTCCTTCGGATGTCGTCAACTGCTGCTGTGACACTCCAGGCGTGGCGAAGGAGCATTGGAAGGACGAGCCCGACGACCACGACTTCCCGGCCGCGACCGACTACCTGAGCCTCCTCTTCCCGGAGCGGCTCGCCTCCGCGGTCGTCGACGGGCTGCACACCGCCCCGACGATCCGCCGGAAGGCGAAGGATCTCCTCCGCGCGAGCCGCCTCCCGCTGCTGCCGCGAGAGGACGTGCACGTGAAGCGCGACCTGAAGCGGGTCGCGAAGGGCCAGCTCCTCTCGCCCGTCCTCCTCGTCCGCGGACGCGCCGGGCTCGGGACCCCGTTGATCGTCGCCGACGGCTACCACCGCATCTGCGCGAGCTACTACCTCGACGAGGACGCCGACGTCCACTGCCGCCTCGTCGACGCGCCGGCGTGAGCGTCCCAACTCCGCGCCAGTCGTGGCGCCCGCTGCTCGTGCTCGAGATCCCGTTCGGCACGAGCTCGCTCGACCACCCTGTCGTCGAGGCTCGGCGGCTGTTCGCCGAGACCTTCGGCACGTTCCTGCTCGTGCTCGTGGCGGCGGGGGCGCCCGTCGTCGACGCATTCAGCAACGGCGCGATCGGCCGGCAGGCGGCCGTCACCGCACCGGGCCTGATGGTGCTGGCGATGATCCTCTTCATGGGCGCCGTCTCCGGCGCGCACCTGAACCCGGCGGTGACCTTCGCCTTCGCGCTCCGGGGCGACTTCATCTGGCGGCGCGTGCCCGGGCTACGTCGTCGCACAGCTCGTCGGGGCGACGCTCGCCTGTCTCTTCCTCTGGGCGATGTTCGGCAAGGTCGGAGGGCTCGGCGCGACAGTTCCCGGGCCGGGCGTGGGCGAGTGGAAGGCGATGCTGATGGAGCTCGTGCTGACCCTCGGGCTCGTCAGCACGATCCTGGGAACGGCGTCGAAGGCGCAGAACATCGGGCCGCTCTCGGGAATCGCGGTCGGCGGCTACATCGTGCTCGCCGGCCTCTGGGCGAGCCCGATCAGCGGCGCCTCGATGAACCCCGCGCGCTCGTTCGGCCCGGACGTCGCGCTCGCCGACTTCAGCCACTTCTGGGTCTACCTCGTCGGGCCGCTGGCAGGCGCGGTGCTCGCGGTCGGCGTCGCGTTCGTGCTGCGCGGGCCCGGCGGCGATCCGGGCGGCGTGCGCGCCGCGCGCGGCACCCTGACGTGACCGAAGAGCCGCTCGCCGGCGGCAACCTCAACGTCGTCGTTCGAGTCGGGGACACGGTGCGGCGAACCGCCGGCCCGTGGACGCCCGCGGTTCATAGCCTGCTCCGCCATCTCGAGGAGCGCGGGTTCGACGGAGCGCCGCGGGCGCTCGGGCTCGACGAGCAAGGCCGCGAGGTGCTCAGCTTCGTCGCGGGCGAGACGCCGGGAGTCTGGACGGAGCACGGGCTCGCCGAGGCCGCCGCGCTGATCCGCCGCTTCCACGATCTCTGCCGTGACTTCGGGCCACCGGCCGACGCTCAGTGGCAGCGAATGATCGGCGCGCCGGTCGGCGAGATCGTCTGCCACAACGACCTCGCGCCGTACAACACCGTCTACCGCGCGGCGCTCCGGTCGCGTTCGTCGACTGGGACCTCGCGGCGCCCGGACCGCCGCTCTGGGATCTCGCGCTACGCCGCCTGGCGCTTCGTGCCGTTCTACGCCGAGATCGAGACGGATCGCCCGACGCGGCTTCGGCTCCTGTGCGACGCCTACGGGCTCGGAGCGGACGACCGCGCACGGCTCCTGGCGACGATCGAGCGGCGGATCCGCTGCTCCCTGGACACGCTCGAGGCGTGGGGCGCCGCCGGCAGGCCCGGCTGGGCCGAGATGCGCCGCGACGCGGTCACACGCCGCCGGGATGCTGCGCAGCCTGGCCATCGTCGAGCAACACCGGCGCGCTCTCGAAGCCGCTCTCGCCTAAAACGAAGCCGCCCCGAGAGGCGGCTTCGCACATGCGCTGGAGAGGACTTGAACCTCCACGACCGCAATGGCCACTAGGCCCTCAACCTAGCGCGTCTACCAATTCCGCCACCAGCGCGTGGACAAGCATTGTAGCCGTGGCAGACTGCACCCGATGGCAGAGGACTGGCGCGTCAGGATCACGGTCGACGGCGACCCGCAAGGGGTGCTGCAAGCACTGCACGAGCGCGAGTCGCAGGACGCGACGCTGAGCCGCATCGCCGTATCGAGCGACGGCCCGAATCTCTTCCTCTACGCCGACACGCAGGCGGCGGCCGCCGCCGCCGAGAAGGCGCTCGCCGACGTGCTCGCCGAGCAGGGACGGAGCGGCGAGCCGAAGCTCGAGCGCTGGGACCACGCGGACGAGGAGTGGCAGGATCCCGACGTCCACCTGACCACCTGCCGAGGAGCACGCGCGGCTCGAGGCGGAGGAGACCGCCGAGTCACTCGAGGAGAACATCGCCGAATGGGAGGTGCGAGTCGAGCTGCAGTCGCACCACGACGCGGAGTCGTTCGCCGAGAAGCTCCAGGCGGAGGGGTATACGGTCACGCGCCGCTGGAAGTTCCTGCTCGTCAGCGCCAACGACGAGGACGACGCCGAGGCGTTCGCCAAGCAGATCGAGAACGAGGCACCCGCCGGGGCGAACGGTGCATGTCGAGCCCGGCTCCGGGCTCGCGTGGGAGTTCACGCCGACCAACTGGTTCGCCGTCTTCGGCGGCGGTCTCGGCGGCCTAGCTCAGATCGGTACGAGCTCGCGCTCGATCGTCGGCCGCTCGGGCTCGAGCCAGTCGGGCAGCGCCAGTCCCTGCCCCAGCGTCTCGCGCGGCTCGTCGACGAGGAACCCCGGCCCGTCGGTCGCGATCTCGATCAGCATCCCGTCCGGCATGCGGAAGTAGATCGACTTGAAGTACTTGCGGTCCTGCACCGGCGTCGGCCGCAGGCCGAGCTCGAGCAGGCGCTCGAGCCACAGCTGCTGCTCCGCCTCGGTGGTCACGCGCCAGGCGACGTGATGGGTCGTTCCCGGGCCGATCAGCGCCGGCTCCTCGACCGGCTCGGCGAACGCGAGCGCGCGCGTCCTCGGCGAAGAGCCCGGCGTAGAGATCCGGATTGCCGATGACGACGACGTCGTGCAGGCGCGGCACCTCGGCCGGGACGAGCCGCACGACGAGGCCGTCCGGATCCTGCAGCTCGACCGGCTCGAGCACGGCGGGCGTCTCGATCCCGATCGACTCGAGCGTCCCGCGGCCGAGCCGCCCACGATCGGCGCGCGGCCACTCGAAGAACGTCAGCAGCGTCCCGGGGCGACCGACGTCGTCGCCGAAGTACAGGTGATAGCTGTGCGGGTCGTCGAAGTTGACGGTCTTCTTGACGAGCGAGAGCCCGATCTGCCGGTAGAAGTCGAGCGTCAGCTGTGCGTCAGAACAGACACACGTGACGTGGTGCAACCCATCGAGCTGCATGCGCCGAGTCTACGAGAGCAGGTGGAACAGCAGAATGCAGTTCAGGAAGAAGAGCACCGCGACGGTGAGCGTCAGGCGCGTCAGGTTCCGCTCGACGATGTGGGTGCCACCCTGCGAGGCGGGCGTGAAGCCCATGCCGCCGAGGCCGGTGTCCCGGCCCGAGTGCATGAGGATCAGGCCGACGAGCGCGGCAGCGAGCAGAACCTGGATGACGGAGAAGACCGGCAGCATTTCGACCAGGCAGGGTAGCTCAGATGGCCGCGGCTTCGAGGATCGCGCGGACGAGGTCGCCGGCGATCTGATCCTTCGTCACGTAGCCGGAGACGCCCGCCGAGCGGGCCCGCGACACGTCGCGCGGCGCCTCGGAGCCGGTCAGAACGATCACCCGCGTCGTCGGCGACTCGTCGCGAATCGCCGCGGCCGCCTCGATTCCGTCCATCACCGGCATCGCGATGTCCATCAGCACGACGTCCGGCTGCTCGTCGCGGACGAGCTCGACCGCGGCGCGGCCGTCGGCGGCCCGCCCGACAACGCGGATGCGGCCGTCGGTCGAGAGGATCGCCTCGAGCGCCTCGGCGAACAGGCGGTGGTCGTCGGCGATCACAACGCGGACATGGTCGTTGGCCATCGCGGTCTAAGGTAGACGGCGTGGACGAGGACACCGCCAGACAGAAGATCCACGACCTGCTCCTGACCGGCGACAACCGCTTGAAACAAGGGGTTTCCGCCGAAAAGATCCGGCAGAGCTACGAGCAGGCGCTCGCGGTCGCCCAGGAGGCAGGGCTCGAGGACGGCGTCCGGCCGCTGATCGAGATCAGGCTCGCCGATCTTGAACGGCTCGCTGGAGGATCGCCTCCACCCGCTCCGCCTGCCGCCTGACGTCGTGCTCGGCCGCCGCGGCGCGCGCGGCCTCGTTCGGCGACGGCATCGAGGCCGCCCGTTCGAGCGCGCGGGCGAGCTCGGCCGTGTCGAGCGGGTCGACCAGAACGCCCGCCTCGGGCGGCACGAACTCCGGCGGCCCGCCGATCCGCGTCGCGACCACCGTCCGGCCGCACGCCATCGCCTCGAGGATCGACTGGCCGAACGGCTCGATCAGCGCCGGCGCGCACACGACGTCGGCGGCGCAGAGCCAGCCGGGCACGTCGTCGTGCGGCACGCGCCCGACGACGCGAACGCGGTCGCGCCCTTCGAGCTGCGCGCGCAGCGGCCCGTCGCCGACGAACGTGAGCGAGCCGCGGCCGAGCGTCGCGAACGCGTCGGCCAGACGCAGCACGTTCTTGCGCTCGGTCAGCGAACCGACGTGGACGAAAGCCGGCGACGCCGAGCTCGGCAGCCGGCGCGACGTCGGTGAAGCGTTCGAGATCGACGCCCGAGTCGACGACCTCGGTCTTGCCGCGCGCCGCCGGAACCTTCTCCTCGAGCTCGCGGCGCAGGTACTCCGAGACGGCGATCACCGTCGTCGCGCGTTCGACGACGGCGCGCGTGAGGCGTGCGACGCCCGGGAATCGCGCCGATGTTGCGGACGTCGCGGCCGTGCGCGGTGACGACGAGCGGGCCGTCGGCCTGCGCCGCGATCAACCCCGACGGGACGAGGAAGTGCGCCCAGACGACGTCATGCGGCCCCGCCTCGCGCACCCGCTTGCGCAGCTCGAGGTAGCGGCGCTTCCCGCCGCCACGCTGGTTGACGACGGCGAGCTCGATCTCGTGCCCCCGCTCGCGGAGCGCCTGCTCCATCTGCGCGACGAAGACGCCGAGGTCGGGGTCGGCCGGCCCCGGGTACATCTGCGAGACGAGCAGGATCCTCAACGGTGTGGTCGTACTCGCCCCACTCGGAGCGGAGCACGCCGCAGATCTCGCCGATCGTGCAGCGCGCCTGCAGCGCGACGCGCATCGGGTGGAGCATGTTCTCGTCGCCGCGGGCGGCCTCGCGAACGCGCACGAGCGCCGCGTCGGCATCGCCGGCGCTCCGCTCGGCGCGCAGCTTCGCCGTGCGCTCGAGCTGGCGCTGCTCGGCGGCGGGATCGATTCCCTGCAGCTCGATCGGCTGCTCCGACTCGGCGACGTACGTGTTCACGCCGACGATCGGCCGCTCGCCGCTCTCGACCTCCTGCTGCCACTTGAACGCCGAGCTTTCGATCTCGCCCTGCACCCAACCCTGCTCGATCGCGGCGACCGCACCGCCGAGCTCGTCGACGTGCGCGATCAGCTCGCGCGCCCGCGCCTCGAGCTCGTCGGTGAGCGCCTCGATGTAGTACGAGCCGCCGAGCGGATCGGCGGTGACCGTCGTCCCCGCCTCGGTCTGAAGGATCTGCTGCGTGCGCAGCGCGATCGTCGCCGCCCGCTCGGTCGGCAGCGCGAGCGCCTCGTCGAACGAGTTCGTGTGCAGCGACTGCGCGCCGCCGCACACCGCCGACAGCGCCTGGATCGCGACGCGCACGACGTTGTTCTCCGGCTGCTGCGCTGTGAGTGTCGAGCCGCCCGTCTGCGCGTGGAAGCGCAGCGCGAGCGCCTTCGGGTTCGTCGCGCCGAAGCGCTCGCGCATCACGTGCGCCCACAGCCGGCGCGCGGCGCGGAACTTGGCGACCTCCTGGAAGAAGTCGTTGTGCGCGTTGAAGAAGAACGAGAGCCGCGCGCCGAACTCGTCCGGCGAGAGCCCCGCCGCGACGGCGGCGTCGCAGTACGCGATGCCGTTCGCGATCGTGAACGCGAGCTCCTGGACCGCGGTCGAGCCGGCTTCGCGGATGTGGTAGCCGGAGATCGAGATCGTGTTCCACGACGGGATGCGCTCCGCGCAGTACGCGAACAGATCGGTCGTCAGCCGCATCGACGGACGCGGCGGGAAGATGTAGTTCCCGCGCGCGATGTACTCCTTGAGGATGTCGTTCTGCACCGTTCCGCGCAGCGCGGTGCTCGGAACGCCCTGGCCCTCCGCGACGAGCTCGTAGAGGAGCAGCAGCAGCGACGCCGGCGCGTTGATCGTCATCGACGTCGAGACGTCGCCGAGCGGGATGCCGGCGAGCAGGATCTCCATGTCGGCGATCGAGTCGATCGCGACACCGGTGCGGCCGACCTCGCCGAGCGCGCGCGGGTCGTCCGAGTCGTAGCCGAGCTGCGTCGGCAGGTCGAATGCGATCGAGAGCCCGGTCTGGCCGCGCTCGAGCAGATAGCGGTAGCGCTGCGTTCGACTCCTCCGCCGAGGCGAAGCCGGCGTACTGCCGGATCGTCCACGGCCGGCCGCGGTACATGTCGGGGTACGGCCCGCGCGTGTACGGGAACTCGCCGGGCGGCTCCAGCTGCGTCGGCGCGTCGTCTGCGGAGTAGACGGGCTTGACCTGGATCCCGGATTCGGTCGCGGCCACGGCAGAAGTATGCTCGCGAGGCATGAGCGCGCTACGTGAAGGAGGCTGCGCCTGCGGATCGGTTCGCTACCGCCTTGCTTCCGATCCGCTCTTCGTCCAGTGCTGCCACTGCCTGAATTGCCAGCGGCAGACCGGAAGCGCCTTCGTCATCAACCTGCTGATCGAGGCAGCCCGAGTCGAGTTGCTCGCCGGCGCTCCGCAGCCGGTCGAGGTGCCGCGGGACAACGGGACGCACACAGCGGATCTTCCGCTGCCCGAGCTGCCAGGTGGCCGTCTTCAGCCAGTACGGACGAGCCGACCTGCGGTACGTGCGCGCCGGGACGCTCGATCGGCCGTCAGGCGTGACGCCTCAGGCTCACGTCTTCACCAGATCCAAGCTCGACTGGATCGCGATTCCCGCGTCGACGCCTGCGTTCGAGATCTACTACGACCTGAAGGCGCTCTGGCCGGCAGCCAGCCTCGAGCGACTCGATGCCCTGCTCAACCCGTAGGTGGCCGCGGCCGATGATCCTGGAGTGAGCGAACGGGAGCTACGGCTCTCCGAGGTCGTCGCGGCGCTTTCGCATGCCCTCGACTTGACCGAGGGCGAGCCGCGCGGTCATGCGGTGCGCACCTGTCTGATCGGGATGCGCATTGCCGAGGAGATCGGGCTCGACGCCCAGCGTCGGTCGGCGCTCTTCTACGCGTTGCTGCTCAAGGACACGGGCTGCTCGTCGAACGCCTCGCGTGTCGACACGCTGTTCCGCACCGAGGACCACGCCGCCAAGCACGGCCTGAAGCGCGTCGACTTCCAACGCCTGCCGGAGACGGCGGCGTACGTCCTTCGGACGGCCGGACACGGACATGGACGCGGAGCGTTCGTCCGCTCGCTCGCCACGTTCGTTCGCGCGCGGCGGCCCGGCAGCGGGGCGCGAGCTCGTCGCGATCCGCTGCGAGCGAGGCGCCGAGATCGCTCGCGGGCTCGGCTTCCAGGAAGAGACCGCGCTGGCGATCCGCGCGCTCGACGAGCACTGGAACGGCCGCGGGTATCCGGACGGACTGCGCGGCGAGGAGATCCCGCTGCTCGGACGGATCGCGTGCCTCGCCCAGACGGTCGAGGTGTTCGTCGCCGACCAGGGGCGTCGACGCGGCGCTCGCGATGGCCCGCGAGCGGAGCGGCCGCTGGTTCGACCCGTCCCTCGTCGACGCGTTCGAGGCGTTGCGGCCGACCGTCCGTTCTGGGCCGGGCTGACGAGCGAAGACGTCTCGTCGCGTGAGCCGAGCGACCAGGTTCTGACGGCCGACGAGCAGCTCCTCGACCGGATCGCCGAGGCGTTCGCGCAGGTGATCGACGCGAAGTCGCCGTTCACCCACCGCCACTCCGAGGGCGTCGCCGAGATCGCCGTCGCGATCGCAGACCAGATGGGCCTCAACGCTCAGACGCGGCGCCAGCTGCGCCGGGCGGGACTTCTCCACGACATCGGCAAGCTCGCGATCCCGAACACGATCCTCGACAAGCGCGGTTCGCTGACCGACGACGAGCGCTTCGTCGTCGAAGACCACCCACGACACACGGAGGAGATCCTCGGTCGCGTCACGGCATTCGGCGACCTCGCCGTGCTCGCCGGCGCACACCACGAGCGGATCGACGGCAGCGGCTATCCCAACGCCCGGAGGCTCACGGACCTGACGCTCGAGATGCGCATCCTCGCGGTCGCCGACGTGTTCGAGGCGATGACCGCGGATCGGCCCTATCGCGAGGCGATGACGACCGAGGAAGCGCTCGACCTGATCGGTCGTGATGCCGGGATCCGGTTGTGCGCGGTCTCGGTGGCCGCCCTCGAGGTCTGGGTCAGCCGGGCCGCCGCCGAGGGCCGGATCGCCGTAACCGCGTAGCCTGTCCGCATGCCGGTTCGGGTGCGCCTGTTCGCCGGCCTGCGCGAGCGCGCGGGCTGGTCTCAACGCGAGATCGACGCCGCGACCGTCGCGGACGTCTGGCGCGCGCTCGACCTCGGCGACGAGCCGGCCGGACTGCTCTACGCCGTGAACCGCGAGTACGCGGAGCGCGAGCACGCGCTCGCGGAAGGCGACGAGGTGGCGCTGATCCCGCCGGTCTCCGGTGGCGCGTTCCTTCTCAGCGACGAGCCGCTCTCACTCGACCGCGTCGTCGACGAGGTGCGCTCCGACGACGCGGGTGCGATCGCGACCTTCACCGGGACGACGCGCCGAACCGCACGCGGTAGATCCGTCGTCCACCTCGACTACGAAGCGTATGAGGGAATGGCGGAACGGGTGATGGCGGAGATCGCCGACGGCGTTGCACGCTCGGTACGAGTTGACCGCCGTCGCCATCCATCACCGTGTCGGACGCGTCTCGATCGGCGAGACCTCGGTCGTGATCGCCGTCTCCGCTCCGCATCGCGCAGGACGCGCTCGCCGCGTGCAAGGACGCGATCGACGAGCTGAAGGAGCGCGTCCCGCTCTGGAAGAAAGAGGTCTACGAGGGCGGCGAAGAATGGATCGGACAGGGCTCGTGAGCGAGGAACCCGAGCGCTGGGAGGACCCGCCGCAGTACGACCCGATCCAGCGAGGCCCCGACTGGCGCGGCGCGTGCTCCGCAAGGCCGGCGGGCCGATCATCGGCGGCGGCGTGCGTGCTCGCGAAGTGGTCGATCGTCCTGATCAAGTTCTCGACGATCTTCATCGCGGTCGCCGCCTACGCCCTGATCTGGGGCTGGAAGTTCGCGATCGGCGTCGTCGTGCTGATCTTCGTGCACGAGCTCGGCCACTACCTCGAGGCGAAGCGCGAAGGGCTTGACCCGAAGCTGCCGATCTTCGTGCCGTTCATGGGCGCCTACGTCCGCTACACGCGCGGCCACCCGTGGCAGACGGCGCGCGTCGCGATCGCCGGCCCGATCCTCGGCTGCGGCCGCAGCGTTCGTCTTCTATCTCGTCGGCCAGCACCAGGACTCGCAGCTCTTCGAGGCGCTCGCCTACTTCGGCTTCTTCCTCAACCTGTTCAACCTGATCCCGATCGGCTTCTTCGACGGCGGCGCGATCTGGCGCTCCGCGAAGTTCCTGCGGATCGGCGGAGCGCCGCGGCTCGCCTACGCGATCTACGCGCTCTACTTCGCGACCGCAGCGGTCTGCATTCTCGGCATGATCGCGTCACACGTGACGCAACACCGCCTGTGACCGACGACCGCCAGCTCCTCGACCATCCGAAGACCGTTCGACATCTCGACGTCCGTCGAGAAGATCGCCGCCGAGTTCCGGGTCGGGTTCGAGAAGGTCGCCGAGATCGACCGGCCGGCGGTGGCGATGTTCGGCTCGGCGCGCGTGCGCGAGGGCAGCGCGCCGTACGAGGCGGCGCGCGCGGTCGGGCGCTGCTTCGCCGAGGCGGGCTGGGCGGTCGTCACCGGCGGTGGGCCGGCGTGATGGAGGGCGCGAACCGCGGCGCGCGCGAAGGCGGCGGGCTCTCGGTCGGCTTCAACATCGAGCTGCCGCACGAGCAGTACGCCGAACCCGTACCTCGACATCTCGCACACGTTCGACCACTTCTACGTGCGCAAGGTCTGCTTCGTCCGGCCGGCGGAGGGGTTCGTCATCTTTCCCGGCGGCTTCGGCACGCTCGACGAGCTGTACGAGTCGCTGACGCTGATCCAGACCGGAAAGATCCAGCACTTCCCGGTCGTCCTGTTCGACACCGAGTACTGGGACGACATGCTGGCGTGGATCCAGCAGCGACCTGCTCGGCCGGCGGGCTGATCTCGCCCGCACGATCTCGAGCTGCTCTACACGACGGACGACCCCGACGACGCCGTCCGGCACGTGCTCGCCTACTACGATCGCCGCTGCGAGGACGCTGGATGAAGCTGCGCGATCTGCCATCGGTCGACGAGCTGGCGCGCGAGGCGGACGACCCGCTCGCGGTCGACGCGGCGCGCGTCGTGCTCGCGCGGGCGCGCGAGGAGATCCGCGCCGGCGCCGACCCGGGCGATCTCGGCGGCGCGGCTTCGCGACGAGCTGACCGCCGTGCGCCGCCCGGTGCTCCGCCGCGTGCTCAACGCGACCGGCGTGATCGTCCACACGAACCTCGGCCGCGCACCGCTTCCCGCAGCTCGCGCTCGAGCGCGCACTCGAGGTCGGCCGCTCGTACTCGAACCTCGAGTACGAGCTCGGCACCGGCTCGCGCGGCTCGCGCCAGGATCACGTCGCCGCGATCGTGCGGCGGCTGACGGGCGCCGAGGCGGCGATCGTCGTGAACAACAACGCCGGCGCACTGCTGCTCGCGCTCGCCGCGCTCGCCGAAGGGCGCGAGGTGATCGTGTCGCGCGGCGAGCTGATCGAGATCGGCGACGGCTTCCGCATCCCCGACGTGCTCGGGCGCTCCGGCGCGCGGCTCGTCGAGGTCGGCACGACGAACCGGACGCGCGCCACCGACTACGCGAACGCGATCGACGCGGACACCGCGCTGCTGCTTCGCGTCCACCAGTCGAACTTCCGCGTCGTCGGCTTCGCCGAGCAGCCGTCGCTGAAGGAGCTGGCGGCGGTCGCGCGCTCCCACGACCTGCCGCTGCTCGACGACCTCGGCTCCGGCGCGTTCGTCCCGATCGCCGACGAGCCGACCGCCCGTGACGCGCTCGCCGGCGGCGCCGACCTCGTCTGCTTCAGCGGCGACAAGCTGCTCGGCGGCCCGCAGGCCGGCATCGTCGCGGGGCGCGCCGACCTCGTCGAGAAGCTGCGGCGTCATCCGCTTCACCGTGCGCTGCGCATCGACAAGCTCTCGCTCGCCGCGCTCGAGGGAACGCTGCTCCTCTACCTCGAGCCGGAGCGCGCGCGCACCGAGGTGCCGGTGCTTGCGGATGCTCGAGGAGCCGGGCTCGCTCGTGCAGGAGCGGGCAGCGCGGCTCGCCGCGGCCGCCGGCGGCGACGGTCGAGGAGACGGTCGCGCGCGTCGGCGGCGGCGCGCTCCCGCTGGTCGAGCTGCCGTCGTTCGCCTGCGCGGTCGCCGAGGAGCTCGCCGGGCCGCTGCGCGACGGCGAGCCGCCGGTCATCGGGATCGTGCGCGACGGCCGCCTGCTGCTCGACTGCCGGACGCTCGACGACGCCGAGGCGGACGAAGTCGCCGCCGCGGTGCGCGCATGCCGCTGACCGTCGGCACGGCCGGCCACATCGACCACGGCAAGACGTGGCTCGTCCGGGCGCTGACCGGCAAGGACACCGACCGGCTGCCGGAGGAACAGGCGCGCGGCATCTCGATCGACCTCGGCTACGCGCCGCTCGAGCTGCCGGACGGCCGCCGCCTCTCGCTCGTCGACGTGCCGGGCCACGAGCGGTTCGTGCGGACGATGATCGCGGGCGCAACCGGCATCGACCTCTTCCTGCTCGTCATCGACGCGCAGGAGGGCGCACGGCCACAGACGCTCGAGCATCTCTCGGTGCTGCGGCTGCTCGGCGTCGAGCACGGCGTCGTCGCGGTGACGAAGGCCGACGCGGTCGACGACGAGACGCTCGAGCTCGCGATCGCCGAGGCGCAGGAGCTCGTTCCCGGCGCCGAGGTCGTCGCCGTCTCGGCGAAGACCGGCGCAGGCCTCGACGAGCTTCGCGCTGCGCTCGCGCGCGTGCCGGTGCGCGAACGCGACGCAGACGGCGCGACGCGGCTCTACGTCGACCGCGTGTTCACGCTGCAGGGCAGTCGGCACGATCGCGACCGGGACGCTCTGGTCGGGCTCGATCGCAGCGGGCGACACGCTGCGCGTCGAGCCGTCGGGCCGCAGCGTGCGCGTGCGCTCGGTGCAGGTTCACGACGCGGCCGTCGAGCGCGCCGAGGCCGGGCAGCGCGTCGCGGTCAACCTGGCGCAGATCGAACGCACCGAGCTCGCGCGCGGCGACGCGCTCGTCGAGCCCGGCCGCTATCCGTCGTCGTACCGGCTCGACGTGCGGCTCGACCGAGCTCGCAGAGATCCCGGCGGCAGTCACCGTCCACCTTGGCACGCTCGCCGTCCCGGCGCGAGTCGCGCGCGACGGCGACTACGCGCAGCTTCGCCTCGAGCGGCGCGTCGTCGCGGCGCGAGGCGACCGCGTCGTGCTGCGCACCGACACGACGGTCGGCGGCGGTGTCGTTCGTCGACCCGGCTCCGCCGCGCGGGCTCGACTCGCGTCGCCTCGAGGCGATCGAGCGCGGCGAGTAGCCCTTCGTCCACGCGCCGGTGAAGCGCGACGCGCTGCGTCGCCCGTCGGCGTCCGCGGTCGACGGGCTGCCGGCGGCCGGCGGCTACGTCTTCGCGGCAGGCGTGGCTCGACGAGGAGCGCGCACGCGTCACGAGCGGCTGGCGCAGGCGAACCCGCTCGACCCGGGCATCCCGCTCGGCCGAGCTCGGCGAGCCGTGGCTCGTCGACCTGCTCGACGTCGAGCGCCGCGACGGGAAGGCGTACCTGCCGGGCGCGACGGCGACGCTCGGCGCGCAAGCCGAGGCAGCCGCTGCGCTCGAGGCTCGGCTCGCCGCCGAAGAGATCGTGAAGCTCGACGACCGGCAGCTCGGCGCGTACCTCGAGAGCGAGGGACGCCTCCGCCGGGTCGGCGACGGCTTCGCCGTCTCGACCGCGACCTACGACCGAGGGCTCGCGCTGCTGCAGACGCTCGACCCGATCACGATCGCGTCGTTCCGCGACGCGCTCGGCGTCGGTCGACGCACCGCGCAGGTGCTGCTCGAGCGCTACGACGCGGACGGGTTGACGCTCCGGCGCGGCGACGTGCGCGTCCTGCGACGGAGCCGCGCCGCGCAGTGATCGTCGTCGTCACCGGCCCGATCGCGAGCGGCAAGTCGACGCTCGTGCGCGCGCTCGCCCACGAGCTGCGTCGCGCCGGCCGACGGGCAGCGACACTCGACCGCGACGAGGTCTACGAGCTGCTCGAGGAGCGTGGCGCGACTGCCGGCGACCCGGAGTCGTGGCAGCGAGCGAACCGGCTGACGGCGGCCTTCGCTGCCGCGCTCGTCGCCGACGGCGTCGACGTCGTCGTCGTCGAGATCGGACGAGCCGATCGACGGCGCGCTGCACGTGACGCTCACCGCGCTCGATCGACGCGGCGCTCGAACGCGTGCAGCTCGATCCGACGCGCGTCGCTCTCGCGCGACGCCGCGTTCCTGCGCCGCCACTACGACGAGCTACGTCGCTGCCCGCGGACGCCGACCTGACGATCGACACCGAGCGCAGACACCGTCGACGAGGCGGTCCAGACCGTCCTCGCGGCAGTCGCTCGCACTGTCTCGAACAACCAGCCCGCCCCACCCGGACCTCTCCTCAGTGCCACGCCGCGACAACGTGCTCCACGAGCGGGCTTCCGCCGCAGTCGACGCACTTTCGTCACACATCCGTGACGGTTTGTGGGTGGGCCGCCTCTGAGGATGCTCTGAGCATGCTCTGAGGCGCCTCAGAGACCGGCCCTAGAATCCGGGAGCTTGGAGTGGCGGGGGCCGGTGCCCCAGCGGGTCTTCAAAACCCGTCAGGCGTGGTAGCCCCACGCTGGCTCGGTTCGACTCCGGGGCCGCTCCGTGTGTGCGTGACCCACGTGGGGTGGTTCCTGCGCGCCCAGTCCTCGTCGACCCAGCCGCGCGTGATCCCGCTCAGCGAGTGCCGCGTCCGCGGATAGATCACGGCGAGGAACAGATGCCCGAGGAAGAGGATGAGCGAGACGTACATCAGCCAGTCGTGGACGAGCAGCGCCTGCGGCAGGCGGAAGCGCGTGTCGCGCTCGCCGTACCAGAGGAAGAAGCCGGTGACCGCGAAGAGAATCGCGAACGCAGCCGTCGCGATCGTGTTCAGCTTCTGGCCGACGTTCATGCGCCCGTCGGTGAGGTCGTCGACCTCACGCACGTCGCGCCAGAGCTCACGGCGGTCGCCGACAACGGCGACGAGCACGAGCGCGACCGCCCAGGCGATCGCCGTGTAGATGTGGATGTCCTTGAGCAGCGGACGCCGGCCGACGAGCTGCGCGAGGCTCGGCAGGTAGAGACAGAGCCCCGAGCCGAGCAGGATCAGGAACGCGGCCGCGTGCACCCAGTGCACGGTGCGCTCGGTCCGCGAGAAGCGCGGCGAGCGCGGCGCTCAGGAGGAGTAGCCATTCGACCTCCCCACCCACGCGTCCTGGTCGTAGCCCAGGTTCTCCCAGTAGCCCGTCGGCTGCTTCGCGACGAGCTCCATCCGCTGCAGCCACTTGACGCCCTTGTAGCCGTACATCTCCGGGATCACCACGCGCGCCGGCGAGCCGTGCGGACGCGAGAGCGGCTGGCCGCTCCATGTCGTACGCGAGCATCACCTCGGGCAACAGCGCCTGCTGGAGGGTCAGCGAGTCGGTGTACGGCTCCTCCATCGAGACGAACTGGATCGCGTGCGCCTCGGGCAGCGGCTCGACGAGCGCGAGCAGGTCCTTGAAGCGAACGCCGGCCCAGTGCACGTGCTGGACGGTCCAGCCCGTGACGCAATGGAAGGTCGTCACCTGCGACGCGCGCGGCAGCGCGCGCAGGTCGTCGTAGGTCAGGGTGACCGGCTTGCGCACGAGCCCGCCGATCTCGAGCCGCCACTCGCGTCGGGTCGAAGATCGGCATCGAGCCCGAGATCGTGTAGATCCGCCAGCCGCCGACCGGGAGCAGGTCGCCCGCGAGCTGCGAGAACTGCGAGGTCAGCGGCGAGAGGATCCGGCTCGCCGGCAGCGCCCAGAAGTACGAGGTCGATCCGCCCGCCAGCAGGCCGAGAAACGCTCGCCTGCCGTACGGGCGCGATTCGTCCATGGGGTAGAGAGTCAGAGACTCTCTACCCCGTTACGGACGATTGCCGCAGTCAGTTCGTTAAGACGCGCCGCCGTTCTCGGCCGCGCACTTCTTGTCGCCGCCGAAGCCCCACTGATCCCAGTCGGTCTGCAGCGCCCGCCTGCTGGTTCACCTGGGCCGAGCCTCCCGTCCAGCGGCGTGATGCCGGGGATCGCGGTCTGGATGACCGGCGTGACGCCCGGCCCCATGATCGTGAAGCGGTACTGGTCGCCCGGGGCGGCCGGCCGCATCTCCTTCGACGGGTAGTTGGGGAACGGCTTCTGCGGGACGAACGAATGGCAGAAGGTGCCGGTCGGGTTGTGCGTCAAGATCCCCGACTCGCGATACCAACCCGTCCCGTAGGCCGAGTTGTGCGTGTCGATGTAGACGTTCCGCTCGTAGCGGCCGAGCGGGTTGCCGTCCGCAGTCGACTTGAAGCCGAAGACCGGGCTTCCCCATGATAGAGGAACTGCCCGAAGACGCCTTGCGCCGAATGGTCGTACGTCCAGTGCGTCTGGACGTTGAGCTGCGGCGAGCGGCCCCGACCAATGCGAGACGTGGAGCTCCCACGCCGACTGCGCGGCCGTCCACGGCTTGAAGCCGAGAAGCGGCAGCGCCGCGCTGCCAGGACTGGAGCGCCCAGTAGCTCCCGTCGGGCGCCTTGCAGGTCGCGACGACGAGCTGGAGCGTCGGCCCGTCGTAGTTCCCGGCGCACGCGTTCTTGAACGTCTTCCAGTAATTCGCGTTGTGCCGCGACTTCCAGCCGCCGGAGTAGTCGTACTTGAAGCGCACCTGAGGCACGTCAGGGCTCGGCGCGTTCGCGTTGATCGCACCCCAGACGAGCACGTGGCGCACGGCGCCCTGCTGCGTCCTGTAGGTGACCAGTGCGATCCCCTGCTTGTTCACCTGCAACGTCGCGTCGCTGACGTTCACGTTCGAGAGCGGTTCGCTCGCGGAAGCGACCGAGGGGCCGATCAGTAGCATCGCGACGATGCCGAGAGCGATCGCAGCTGCGCTGACGCCCCTGAAAAATCGCGGGACAGAGCTGGACCTGGATGCGTTCGAGCCGTATCTCATGTTCCTCCGAGACTCCGGCGTCGACGGGATCCTGTCCCTTGGAACCACCGGTGAGGGAATGGCGCTGTCTGTGGCAGAACGCAACACAGGCGCTCGAGAGATACGCGGCGGGGCCGCTGCCGGTGATCGCCCATTGCGGGGCGCAGACGACCGCACAGACCGTGGAGCTCGCGGCGCATGCCGCGTCGCTCGGCGTCGAGGGCGTCGCGGTGATCGCGCCGCCGTACTTCCCGCTCGACGAAACCGAGCTGCTCGCGCACTTCACCGCCGCGGCCCTCGCCTGCGCGCCGACGCCGTTCTATGCGTACGAGCTCGAGCGCGCGTCCGGCTACGCGATCCCGCCGGTCGTCGTCGAACGGCTTCGCGACAGCGTCGACAACGTGGTCGGGATGAAGGTCAGCGACGCCCCGTTCGCGAAGGTCGAGCCGTATCTGCTCGATGGGCTGGACGTGTTCATCGGTGCCGAGGCGCTGATCGGCGCCGGGCTCGCAGCCGGCGCCGCCGGCGCCGTGTCGGGGCTGGCGTCGGCCTTCCCGGAAGTTGTCGTCGCAGCCCTCGAGAGCGGCGACTCGACCGCGGCCGGCGAGCTCCGGGCCAAGGTCGACCGCTTCCCACGGCACGCGGCGCTGAAGGAGATCGCCCGCGCCCGCGGCGTCGCGATGAACGCCGGACGTGCGCGCACCGCTTCGCGGCCTCACCGAGGCCGAGCGCGAGCGAGCTCCTGGCGCTAGTCCTTTAGCTCGTCGATCGCCTGGCGTGCGCGCTCGTGCACGTCAGCGCGGCGGGCCGCTGCGTCGGGCTCCGGCTCCGGCTCGAGCTCGGGTTCGGGCTCCGGCGTCCGCGTCTCGGCCAGCTTGGCGCGGAGATCGTCGGCAGGATCGGGGCCGGCGACAGGCTCGGGAGCCGGCCGGCGGCGCTTGAGTAGCGCCCCGAGCCCCAGCGCACCGAGGACCACGGCGAAGAGGCGCTTCACGCGGCCGATGCTACACTGCCGCCGCTTCTCGCCCAGTCCGTCGCGCCGTCATCCCGAAGCGGCGCCCAGGAGACCGGGCCGACTAAGACCGTGGGAAGGAGAATTCGGGTTTGAACGACTACGAAATCATGCTTTTGCTGGACCCGGAGCTCGCTGAAGAGCGGGCGAACGAGATCATCCAGCGTATTCGCGACTCGGTCGAGGGCGCGGGTGGCACCTGGGACGGCCATGAGCCGTGGGGTCGCCGCCGCCTCGCGTACGAGATCAACCACAAGGGCGAGGCGGTCTACCACCTCCTCCTCTTCACCGACGACCGTCGAGGCACTCGACGAGATCGTGCGTGTCCTCAAGATCACGGACGGTGTCGTCCGCCATGGCGCCTACCGGCGCGTGAAGGGCTCGACGCATACCAAGGCGCCGGCCCCGATCCCGGCAGGCGCGCCTGCGCCGGCCTCGGCCGGTTCTGCCGATGACACCGACGAGGCCTCGGAGTAGCCTGGAACCTCCCGTAGGAGAGGAGCGAATCCGATGGCCAATATCAACCGCGTCGTACTCGTCGGCAACCTGACCCGCGACCCCGAGCTGCGCAACACGCCGTCTGGCACGGCCGTGTGCAGCCTGCGGATCGCCGTCAACACGCGCCGCAAGGACAACTCGACCGGCCAGTGGACGGAGAAGCCGAACTACTTCGACATCACCGTCTGGGGCAACCAGGGCGAGAGCTGCGCTCAATACCTCGCGAAAGGCCGGCCCGTCGCCATTGACGGTCGCCTCGAGTGGCGGGAGTGGGACGCACAGGACGGCACGAAGCGCCAGGCCGTCGAGATCATCGCCGACTCCGTCCAGTTCCTCGGCACCGGTAGGGCCGAAGGCGACGGCAGCGGTGGCGGCGGCAACCAATTCGTCCCGGCAGGAGCGTCTGGTTCCGACGCCGACTTCCAGGGCGCCGACGACGACATCCCGTTCTAAGGAGGAAAGACTTGGCTGCACCGAAGACCGACCGCCAGGGAAGCTCGAGGAAGCGCACCGCCCCCATGGGTGGCGGCCGCCGCAAGTCGTGCTTCTTCTGCAAGTCGAAGGTCGACGAAGTCGACTACAAGAACGTCAACGAGCTCCGTCGCTACGTGTCCGAGAAGGGCAAGATCCGCTCCCGCCGCATCAGCGGGGCGTGCCGGCGTCACCAGCGCCAGGTCGCCGTCGCCGTGAAGCGGGCCCGCGAGCTCGCCCTGCTCCCGTACGTGGGCGACAAGTAGGCCATGGAAGTCGTTCTTAGTCAGGACGTCGACAACCTGGGCCTACGGGGCGAGGTCGTGAACGTGGCGCGCGGCTACGCGCGCAACTTCCTCCTGCCTCGCGGGCTCGCGCAGGTTGCGACCCCGGGCCTCGTCAAGGAGATCGAGAAGCGCGACGCCCAGCGCGCACGGCACGAGGCGAAGACCGCCGACGAGGCGAAGGCGATCGTCACGCGGCTCGAGAAGCTCGAGCTCCGCTTCGACGTCAACGCCGGCCCGACCGGAGCGCTCTTCGGCTCGGTCACCGCCACGAACGTCGCCGACCGGCTCTGGGAGACCGAGAAGGTCCGGGTCGACCGGCGCAAGCTCCAGATGGACACGATCAAGCGGATCGGCCGCTTCACGGTTCCGTTCGAGGTCTTCCCGGACGTCGTCGCCGAGCTGAAGGTCGTCGTCGCCCCGGAGGGCCAGGAGCTGCCGCCCGAGGCAGAGCTCGCCGCGCTCGAGGCGCAGGAGCAGGCGGCAGCCGCTGAGGCTGCGGCCGCCGAGGCCGAGGTCGAGTACCTCGAAGAGGCTGAGGACGTCGCAGAGGCCGAGCCCGCGGACGAAGCGGCGCTCGACTCCGACGAGCCTGAGTCCGACCCCGAGCTCGAGCCAGACCCCTCGTAGATTTCGTCCACAGGCTCTCCACGGGCCTGTGGACGACTTCCCACCGGCTTTCCACAGGCGGCTCACACCTGTGGATCTCGGGCTGAACTTGCCGCAAGTAGCGGCCGTTTCGTCCACTGTCGGCAGACGAACACACGTTCTATAATCCCTGCATGAGCCGTCCCTTTCAGCAGCATTCAGCGCCTTTCCACACCCTTTCGGCGGACGCGAAAGCCCGGTCTACTACGGATCGCATGGCCACGTCCGCGCAGGCGTTCGCATCCGCCCCCGTCCCGCCTCAGAATCTCGACGCCGAAGAGTCCGTCCTCGGCGCGATGATGCTTTCGCCGCTCGCGATCGGCGCGGTCACCGAGGCGAGCAATCTCTCGGCCGCCGACTTCTACCGCGAGAGCCACGGGCACATCTTCCGCGCGATCCTCGCCCTGTACGGCAAGGGCGAGCCGGTCGATGCGATCACCGTTGTCGACGAGCTCGACCGCTCGAGCACGCTCGACGGGGCCGGCGGCGCCGAACGCGTCCACGAGCTCGCGGCGCTCGTCCCGGCCGCATCGAACGCAGCCCATTACGCGCGCATCGTCAGCGAGATGGCGACGCTCCGCGGCCTGATCCGGGCCGGAAACGACATCGCGCGGCTCGGCTTCGACCGGCCCGGCGAGACGATCGAGCTCGTCGACCGCGCCGAGCAGATCGTCTTCGACCTCTCGCAGCAGCGCGTCTCGACCGAGTTCGCGCACATCGACGAGCTGCTCAAGGACTCGTTCGAGACGATCACGAAGCTGTACGAGGCGGGCAGCGACATCACCGGCACGCCGTGCGGGTTCCGCGACCTCGATCGCGCTCACCTCCGGCTTCCAGCCGGGCAACCTGATCATCGTCGCGGCGCGCCCGTCGATGGGGAAGTCGGCGCTCGCGCTGTGCATGGCCGCGAACGTCGCGGTGCGCCACGAGACGCCGGTCGCGCTGTTCACGCTCGAGATGTCGAAGGCCGAGGTGACGCAGCGGCTGATGTGCGCCGAGGGCAAGGTCGAGTCGGGCCGCCTGCGCACGGGCAAGCTCGCGGCCGACGACTGGCCCCGCCTCACCGCCGCCTGCGACAAGCTCGCGAAGGCGCCGATCTACGTCGACGACACGGGCTCGATCACGATGATGGAGATCCGCTCGAAGCTGCGCCGCCTGAAGATGCGCGAGCAGAACCTCGGCCTCGTCATCGTCGACTACCTGCAGCTGATGACGAGCGGCACGTCGGTCGAGAACCGCGTGCAGGAGGTGTCGCAGATCTCCCGTTCGCTCAAGGTGCTCGCCCGCGACCTCGAGGTGCCGATCATCGCGCTGTCGCAGCTCTCGCGCGCCGTCGAGCAGCGCCACGACAAGCGGCCGATCCTCTCCGACCTGCGCGAGTCGGGCTCGATCGAGCAGGACGCCGACCTGGTGATGTTCGTCTACCGCGACGAGTACTACAACCCGGAGGACACCGACTCCGCCGGCATCGCCGAGCTGATCCTCGCGAAGCACCGCAACGGCGCGACCGACAGCACGAAGCTCGCGTTCCAGAAGCGGTACGCCAAGTTCGCCGACCTGGCGGCGGCGGCATGAGCCCGACCACGACCGTCTGGGTCAGCCCGTCTGCGACGTCGTTCGCGTGCCTCTGCGAGCAGTGCCTCGAGCAGGCGCGCAAAGCCGGGATGCTCTTCGCCGACGCGTTGATGCTCGCCGGCGTCCGCGGGCAGTTCCCGGTCGATTCCGACATCTCGACCCGCCGCTGCAGCGCCGGCCACGAGATCGTGCTTGCGGCGCGTCGAGCGTCCGCCCACCTTGCCACGCCACGACGACAGGCAACTGGCGCTGCAGTGATCGAACGGCAACACGTCTGGCTCGGCCCCGAAGCGACAAGCTTCGATGAGCCGTGCGAGGCGTGTCTGGCCGCACGCGAGTCGCTCCACGCGGACACCTGCGTCGTGCACGGGACGCTTCGCCAGGACGCCGACGTCGGCTTCACGACCTGCCGCCGCGGCCATCGCATCGTCGTGCGCCGCGTCGCCCGCAAGCTCACGCTCCACTGAGCATTGACCACCGTCCTCGTCGGCCTCGCGTTCGCGTTTGCGTGGTCGATCGGATCGCACTACACGGGCGCGTGCATGGGGATGCCGTACGCGCTCGGCGCCGTCTCCGCGCGCAACGCGCTCCTGCTGATGGCGCCGCTCGCGCTCGCCGGGGCGGCGCTCGCGAGCGGCAAGGTCGCGACGACGGTGGGCACGAAGCTGATCGACGCCAAGCCGACCGTGCTCGGCGAGGTCGTCATCGTCGGCGTCGCGTTCGGCGTCACGGCGCTCTACAACCGCGTCCGCCTCCCGACCTCGACGATCCAGATCCTCGTCGGCTCGGTCGTCGGTGTCGCCGTCGCCTCGTCGGTCGGCGTGCACTGGCGGACGATCGGCGTGCTCGCGGCGATCTGGGTCGCCGCACCGCCGATCGCTGCGGCGATCGGCTTCGTCGCAGGCAAGGCGTTCGCGCACGCGACCCGCGTCGGCGGCGCACTGCTCGTCGTCGGCTGCCTCGCCTCCTTCGCGATGGGCGCAAACGACGTCGCGCTGGCGAGCGGCGCGCTCGTCGGGCCCGACGTGCTCGGGGCGCACGCCGCCGGGCTTCTCTGCGGCGTCGGGCTCGCCCTGGGCGTCCTGATCACGGGTCGCGGGCTCCTCGACCGCGTGGCGTTCGACATCGTCGACCTCGACCGTCCGACCGCCACGGCAGCGCAGTCCGTGCAGGCGCTCGTCATCCTCGTCGCCGTCTCGTTCGGCTACTTCACCTCGATGAACCAGGCGCTCGTCGGCGCGATGGCCGGCGCGAACCCGCGGGCGGTCAAGCCGCGGGCGCTCTTCGGGATCGTCCGCGGCTGGGTGACCGGGCCACCGTCGTCGTTCCTGCTCGCACTCGCTCGTCGGGGCGCTGGTCCACGCCGCGGGCGGGGCGCTCGCGCACTAACATCTGACAAGTGCCTTCGACCGTTGTGGTCGGTGCGCAGTGGGGCGACGAAGGCAAGGGCAAGATCGTCGACCTGCTCGCCCAAGAATCGGATGTCGTGTGCCGCTACCAAGGCGGTCCGAATGCCGGGCACACAATCGTCGTCGACGGCGAGACGTGGAAGCTGCGCCAGATGCCGAGCGGCGTCGTCTCCGGCACCACGGTCGGTGATCGGCGCCGGCTGCGTCGTCGACGCCCAGGTGTTCGTCGACGAGGTCGACCTGCTGATCGAGCGCGGGATCGATCCGTCGATCGTCGTGCTCTCCGGGAACGCGCACCTGATCATGCCGTGGCACGTGACGATCGACCAGGCGTCCGAGCGGCGGCTCGGCAACCTGCAGATCGGCACGACGCGCCGCGGGATCGGGCCGGCGTACGCCGACAAGGCGTCGCGCATCGGCATCCGCGTGCAGGACGTGCTCGACGCGAAGATCCTGCGCCAGAAGATCGAGGTCGCGCTCGCCGAGAAGAACCTCTGGCTCGAGCGGATCTACGAGGTGGAGCCGTTCGACCTCGAGGAGGTGTGGGCGCAGTACGCCGCGTTCGCGGAACGGCTCGCACCGTTCGTCGGCGACGTGTCGCTGCTCGTCGACAACGCGCTGCGCGACGGCAGCGCGTGCTCTTCGAGGGCGCGCAGGCGACGATGCTCGACCTCGACCACGGCAGCTATCCGTTCGTGACGTCGTCGAACCCGATCGCGTCCGGCGCGGCGACCGGCATCGGCATCGGCCCGACGCGCATCGACCGCGTGCTCGGCGTCTCGAAGGCGTACGTGACGCGCGTCGGCGAAGGGCCGTTCCCGTCGGAGATCGTCGGCGCGAACCAGGCGCGCCTGCGCGAGCTCGGCGGCGAGTTCGGCACGGTCACCGGCCGCGAGCGCCGCTGCGGCTGGCTCGACCTGGTCGCGCTGCGCTACGCGGTGCGCGTGAACGGGATGACGTCGCTCGCGCTGACGAAGCTCGACGTGCTCTCGGCGTTCGACGAGCTGCCGGTGTGCGTGCGCTACCGGCTGCGCGACGGCTCGGAGACCGAGCACTTCCCGGCGCACCAGTCCGACTTCCACCACGCCGAGCCGGTGTGGGAGACGCTCCCCGGCTGGAGCGGGCCGCTCGACGACGCCTCGTCGCTCGACGAGCTGCCCGCCGCCGCGCGCGCGTACGTCGAGTTCGTCTCGCGCGCACTCGAGCGTGCCGATCGAGCTCGTCGGCGTCGGCGCCGCGCGCGATCGCGTCCTCGCCTGATGGCGTGGGTCGAGGCGGTCGTGATCGGCTCGATCTTCGTGCCGGTCGTCGTGACCGCGTGGATCACGGTGCTCTTCCTGCGCGGCAAGAAGAACGACCCGGACGAGCAGCGGCTCAGGCGGGTGCAGGCGGAGTACGAATCGCAGCGAGATCGCCAGGAAGGTCGACGTCGATGAGCAGCGCCGGGTCGACCTCAACTGCGACAATGTCGAGCTCGTCGTACGTGCGATAGAGGCGCGTACGGCCCGGTCGCGAGCCGCGCCTCGAGCACGGGCAGCGCCGACTTCGCCCAGGCGCCGGGGAGCGGCCCGGTCTGCGGGACCGCCGCGTCGCGGCACGCCTCGCCGAGCGCGCGGATCACCGCGGGCGTGATGCGCGGGCAGTCGACCGGCAGGAACACGCAACCTCGTTCGTCGGCCGCGCGGAGCCCGGCGACGACCCCGGCGATCGGCGCCCGGACGTCGGCGCCGTCGTCGATCACGTCGAACGGCAGCTCACCGGCCTTGCCGACGACGAGCACCTCGTCGCACGCCTCGGCCAGGACGCGCCGGCCGCGCTCGGCGAGCGTCTCGCCGTCGAGCTCGACGAGCGCCTTCGGCGAGCCGTAGCGGCGGCTCGCGCCGCCGACGAGCAGCACGCCCGTCAGGCGTCGATGCGCCACGGCTCGCTGTAGACGTTCAGCCGCCCGCCGCGGACGAAGCCGCAGAGCGTGACGCCGCGGTCGTGCGCGAGCTCGACCGCGAGTGACGACGGGGCGCCGACCGCGACGAGGATCGGGCAGCCGGCGACCGCCGCCTTCTGCACGAGCTCGAACGAGAGCCGGCCGCTGACACAGAGGACGTTCCTCGTCAGCGGCAGTAGCCCGCCAGGAACGCCCAGCCGATCACCTTGTCCATCGCGTTGTGCCGGCCGACGTCCTCGCGGACGCAGAGCAGCTCGCCGCCGTCGTCGAAGAGGCCGGTCGCGTGGATGCCGCCGGTCGCCTCGAACGCCGCCTGCGCCTCGCGCAGGCGGTCGGGCAGCCCGCTCACGAGCGAGGCCGGGACGCGCAGCTCACTCTCGACCCGCGGCGCCTCGACCGCGACCGCCTCGAGCGCGCCCTTGCCGCAGACGCCGCAGGAGCACGAGGTGTAGAAGCTGCGCGCGAGCCGGGCCGGGTCGAAGCCCGGCGCGTCGAGCTCGACCGTGTTCGCCGCCAGGTCGTCGGGCAGGCGCGCCCCGGCCGGCGTCAGCCCTTCGGAGAGGGCGAAGCCGAGCGCGAGCTCCTCGTCGTGACCGGGCGTGCGCATCGTCACCGCGACCGGGCGCCGCCGATCCGGATCTCGAGCGGCTCCTCGACGGCGACCACGTCGCTCGCCGGTCCCGGCCGGGATCCGGACGACCTCGACCCGCGCAGTCGAGTGCGGAGGCGCCGCCATCGTCCAAGTATCGCCGTCAAACGCCGAGCGTAGACTCGCCCGGTGAACGTCCTCGTCGTCGGCTCGGGCGCGCGCGAGCACGCGCTTGCGTGGAGGCTCGCCCAGAGCCCCAGCCTCGACGAGCTCCACGCCGCGCCGGGCAACCCCGGGCATCGCGAGCCTCGGACGGTGCCATCCCGTGCGCGCCGACGACGGCGACGGGCTGCTCGGCCTTGCGCGGACGATCGGCGCCGACCTCGTCGTGATCGGCCCGGAGGCGCCGCTCGTCGCCGGCGTCGCGGACGAGCTGCGCCGCAGCGGGATCGCCGTCTTCGGCCCGAGCGCGGACGCGGCGCAGATCGAGGGCTCGAAGACGTTCGCCAAGGACGTGATGCGGGCAGCCGGCGTCCCGACCGCCGAGCAGCTCTCGGTCGCACGGCCGCCGTGCGTCGTCAAGGCCGACGGGCTCGCCGCCGGGAAGGGCGTCTTCGTCTGCCACACGGCGGAGGAGCTCGACGAGGCGCTGCGCGCCGTGCAGCAGCTCGGCGGCGACGTTCGTGATCGAGGAGCTGCTCGACGGGCCGCGAGGTCTCGCTGTTCGCGCTCTCGGACGGCCGGCGCGCGGTCGCCGCTCGGCTCGGCGCAGGACTTCAAGCGGATCGGCGACGGCGACACCGGCCCGAACACCGGCGGCATGGGCGCCTATTCGCCGGTGCCGTGGCTCGAGGACGCAGACGCGCTCGTCGCAGCAGGTGCACCAGCCGGTGATCGACGAGCTCGCGCGGCGCGGCACGCCGTTCGTCGGCTGCCTCTTCGCCGGCCTGATGCTCGACGGCGACGGCCCGAAGGTGCTCGAGTTCAACGCGCGCTTCGGCGACCCCGAGACGCAGGTGCTGATGCCGCGGCTCGAGGGCGACCTGCTCGAGCTGCTGGCGGCCGCGGCGCACGGCGATCTGGCCGGCTCGAGCGCCCCGCTGACGCGGCGACGCGGCGGTGACGGTCGTCCTCGCCGGCCCGGACTATCCGGCGCGCAGCGACTACGTCGGTGCGCGCGATCGACGGGCTCGACGCGGAGCGGCGGCGCGCTCGTCTTCCACGGCGGCACCGCGGTGCGCGACGGCGCGCTCGTGACGAACGGCGGCCGCATCCTGTCGGTGACGGCAACCGGGCCAACCGTCAGCGCCGCCCGCGCGCATGCGTACGCTGCCGTCGAGATGATCGCGTTCGAGGGAGCGCAGCACCGGAGCGACATCGCGGCAGGCGTCGATGGCTGACCCGGTCGTCGGGATCCTCGTCGGCTCGGAGTCCGACCGCGAGCGCATGCAGGCGGCGATGACCGAGCTCGACGCGCGCGGGATCGCCGTGGGAGTTCGACGTGCGCTCGGCGCACCGGACGCCCGACGCCGTCGCCGAGTACGCGAAGTCGGCCGCAGGGTCGCGGCCTCAAGGTGCTGATCTGCGGCGCCGGGCTCGCGGCGGCGCTCCCGGGCGTGGTCGCCGCGCACACCGAGCTGCCGGTGATCGGCGTGCCGCTCCGCTCGTCGATGTCGGTGCTCGACGGGCTCGACGCGCTGCTCTCGATCGTCCAGATGCCGCCGGGCGTGCCGGTGGCGACGGTCGGCGTCGACAACGCGAAGAACGCCGCGGTGCTCGCGGCGCGCATCCTCGCGCTGACCTGAGCTCGCCTCTAAACTGGTCGGAGTGATCGCCCGCTACTCCCGCCCGGAGATGAGCCGGATCTGGTCGGAGGAGGGCAAGCTTGCGCGCTGGCTCGAGGTGGAGCTGGCCGCGCTCGACGGCTGGGCCGAGCTCGGCGTCGATCCCGGCCGCCGACGTCGCCGCGATCCGCGCCGGCGCCGTCGCCGCCGACGGCCGAGCGCGTCGCCGAGATCGAGCAGACGACCGACCACGACCTCGCGGCGTTCGTCGACGCCGTCGCCGAGCAGCTCGGCGCCGAGGGCCGCTGGTTCCACTACGGGCTCACCTCGTCGGACGTCCTCGACACCGCGCTCGCGCTGCAGATCCGCGACGCCGGCGAGCTGATCCTGCGGGGCATCGACCGCGCGCTCGCCGCCGTCGTCGCCGCTCGCCGAGGAGCACCGCAGCACGATCTGCATCGGCCGCTCGCACGGCATCCACGCCGAGCCGACGACGTTCGGCTGGAAGCTCGCCGGCTGGGCGTTCGAGCTCGACCGCGCACGCGACCGCGTCGAGCGTGCGCTCGAGGGCTGCCGCGTCGGCCAGTTCTCCGGCACGGTCGGGACCTACGCGGCGATCGACCCCGAGGTCGAGCGGATCGCCTGCGAGCGCCTCGGCCTCGAGCCCGAGCCGGTCTCGACGCAGGTGATCGCGCGCGACCGCCACGCCGAGCTGCTCTCGGCGCTCGCGCTGTGCGCCTCGTCGCTCGACCGCTTCGCGACCGAGATCCGCCACCTCGCGCGCACCGAGGTGCGCGAGGTCGAGGAGCCGTTCGCGGCCGGGCATGAAGGGCTCGTCGGCGATGCCGCACAAGCGCAACCCGAAGGTCGCCGAGCGCATCTCGGGCCTCGCGCGCGTCGTGCGCGGCACGCGGTCGTCGGCCTCGAGAACGTCCCGCTCTGGCACGAGCGCGACATCTCGCACTCGTCCGCCGAGCGCATCGTGATCCCGGACGCGTTCCTCGCGCTCGACTACATGCTCGACCGGTTCCACTGGATCGTCGACGGGCTCGTCGTCTATCCGGAGCGGATGGAGCGCAACCTCTGGGCGTCGCACGGGCTGTTCTTCTCGCACCGGCTGCTGCTCGCGCTGATCGAGCGCGGCCTCGAGCGCGGCGAGGCGTACCGGCTCGTCCAGCGCAACGCGATGCGCGCGTGGGACGAGGAGCGCGACTTCGGCGAGCTCGTCCGCGCCGACCCCGAGATCGCCGCGCACCTCGACGAGGCCGCCCTCGACGACGTCTTCGACCTGCACGCGACCGTCGCCCATCTCGACGGCACCTTCGACCGTCTCCGCCGCCTCGTCCCGAAGGAGGAACCCGTTCATGTCTGAGGCCACCCACGTCGGAAGCGGCAAGGTCCGCGAGCTCTACGCACTCGACGACGAGCGCCTGCTGCTCGTCGCCAGCGACCGCATCTCGACGTTCGACGTCATCCTGCCGACCGAGATCCCCGACAAGGGCCGCGTGCTGACCGGGCTCTCGGGCTTCTGGTTCGCGCGGACGCAGCGACATCGTCCCGAACCACCTGCTCGCGCTGCGCGACGACGGCCGCTCGACCGAGTGCCGCAAGCTCGAGATGCTGCCGATCGAGTGCGTCGTGCGCGGCTACCTCTCGGGCTCGGGCTGGAAGGACTACCACGCGACCGGCGAGGTGTGCGGCCACCAGCTTCCCGGAGGGCTGATCGAGTCGCAGCAGCTGCCGACGCCGATCTTCACGCCCGCGACGAAGGCGACAGACCGGCCACGACGAGAACATCGACCGCGCGGCGGCGGTCGAGCTCGTCGGCGAGGAGCGCTTCGACGAGGTCGAGGCAGGTCGCGCTCGCGCTCTACGAGTTCGCCTCGGCGCTACGCCCGCGAGCGCGGGATCATCCTCGCCGACACGAAGCTCGAGTTCGGGATCGACGAGCCAGGGCCGGCTCGTGCTCGGCGACGAGGCGTTCACGCCGGACTCGTCGCGCTTCTGGCCCGCCGACGAGTACACCGCCCGGCGCGACGCCGCCGTCGTTCGACAAGCAGTTCGTCCGCGACTACTGCGAGTCGCTCGGCTGGGACAAGACCTATCCCGGCCCCGAGCTGCCGGACGACGTCGTCACGGGCACGCGCGCCCGCTACGTCGAGGCGTTCGAGCAGCTGACCGTGATCTCGTTCGACGCCTACCTCGCCGACCCGTCCGTCGTGCTCGCGTGAAGGCGACCGTCCTCGTCCGCCCGAAGCCCGGGCATCCTCGATCCGCAGGGCCAGGCCGTCGAGAGCTCGCTGCGCCACCTCGGCTTCGAGGTCGGCGACGCCCGGGTCGGCCGGCTCGTCGACGTCGAGCTGCCGACCGACGATCAGACGGAAGCGCGGCTGCAGCTCGAGCGGATGTGCGAGCAGCTGCTCACGAACCCGCTGATCGAGAGCTACGAGATCGAGTTCGCGGAGCAGGCGTGAGCGAACGCCCGGTCATCCCGGTCGTCGTCTTCCCCGGCTCGAACGACGACCGCGACGCGGCGCTCGCGCTCGAGCGGCTCGGCGCCGAGGCGCCCCGCGTCTGGCACACCGACGACGAGCTCGCCCGCGGGACGGCAGCGGTCGTGCTCCCCGGCGGCTTCTCGTACGGCGACTACCTGCGCTGCGGCGCGATCGCGCGCTTCTCGCCGATCATGCGCGCGGTCACCGCGTTCGCGGACGACGGCGGCCTCGTGCTCGGCATCTGCAACGGCTTCCAGATCCTCACCGAGGCCGGCCTGCTCCCCGGCGCGCTCCGCCCGAACGCGTCGCTCTCGTTCGTCTGCCGCGACGTGCCGCTCGTCGTCGAGCGGCGGAGACGCCGTTCACGTCGCGCTGTGCGCCCGGGCAGGAGCTGTCGATCCCCGTGAAGCACGGCGACGGCTGCTGGTTCGCCGACCCCGAGCTGCTCGCCGAGCTCGAGGAAGCCGGCCAGATCGCGCTCCGCTACGCGCCGGGCGCGAACCCGAACGGCGCGGTCGCCGACGTCGCCGGCGTCATGAACGCCGACGGCAACGTCTTCGGCCTGATGCCGCATCCGGAGCACGCGGTCGACCCGCTGCTCGGCTCGACCGACGGCGCGCTGATCCTCGGCTCGCTCGTCGACGCGGCCCGACTCTCGCTCGCTGCGGCCGTTTAGCCGGCGAGAACTCCCCCGTTTCGGGGGTCTTGATCGACTTTGTGACACGCCGATAACAGGAAGGAAGCGCGGTTCGGCCGACTTTGTGCCGGACAGCGCTTCTTCTGCGGCTATGACCATTCTCACCCCGATGACCATCATTGTCGGCGCCTTCGGCGCGCTGCTCCCCTGCTTCCAGATCGGGAAGATGATCCGCGAGCGCGACGCCGTCCGGGATCTCGCTGCCGATGGTCGCGGGCGGCTTCGTGACGAACGTCGTCTGGGCGGCCTACGGCTTCTCGCAGAAGAAGATCGAGCTGATCGGCCCGGACCTGGTCGCGGTGACGGTCGGCGTCACCTACCTCGCGACCGTGCTCGCACTCCGCATCCGCTCGGACTGCGCGCGCACGCCGAGTTCGATTTCAGCGAAGAGCCGACGCTGATCCTGCGGCCGCACGAGCTCGAGGCGCCTCGGTTGGCGCTCGCGGCCTCGGCCTAGGCGCCTCCGAGAACGTCGGCGAGGGCGGGCGCCTTCGCGAGGGCGGCGCGCAGACGCTCGAGGTCGCGTGCCCGGAACGTGACGGGGCCGCGGCGAACGGTTCCGTCGGTCGAATAGGCGACCCGGATGAGCCGGTCACCGCGATCGGTCTCGAGCAGTTCGACGAGCGAGCTGAACCGCTTGTCGCCCGCCTTCTGCGGAAGCGAGACCCGCTCGACCAGGCGTGGCCGGGCCGAACGGCGTCGAGATCTTCGTCATGTGCACGACCGTAGCGAGGCACGTGCAACGGGTGAGAGCCGTCTGACAGTTCTCCACGTGCCCAATTTGTAGTCCCCGTGAATCGAGCACGTGGCAGTTCAAGACCCTTTCGGAACTTCGACAGCTCGCCGGTCAGTTGGCGCATCCGATGCACGACCGGCTCGCCGCGGGGTCCAAGCCTCCCGCGTGTCAAGCCGACCGAGTGACGCATTGCCGAACGTTCGGTGGTCGTCGAGGGGTTCGGGCGGACTGGGCTCCCACACTGCTTTGAGCGCAGTGTGAAAGTGTCCGAGCTCCTCGAATCGGCGGACGTAGGACTCCTCGCCCGCCGATGTCTGGACGTGGTCGATGAACTCCTCAATCTCAGCCCAACGATCAGCGACCCTCAGCAGGTCGCCGCCGGAGATCGGAAGCGTCCGAGCGACGCGGACTTGCGTCCCCTGGAGCCGCTCCCGCAAGCGCCGCAGCCCCGCTACCCGGCCGCGCCGGACCCAGGGCCTATCAACCCGGAGAACAACCGGCGGCGCACGCGACCGCCCGACTCCTGTTTGACCTGACGCGTGCCGCTACTCGATGCCTGACATCAGACTACTCGATCTCGGCTATCAGAGACGCGCGGCATCTGATTCCGCTCGTGGCACAGACCCGCTACACCCGGGTCGGGATCGATCCCATCGAGCCGAACCTCGAACGCGACGAGCGACCGTCGCCGCTCCACATCTCGACAGCGGATCGCGATTCGACGCTCTGTCATGGAGCAGATCAACGAAGCCTACGGCAGCGTCGATAACGACTGGTGCCGAGACGTACTGAAGTCATTCCCGACCTGCAGGCGGGCCTGACCGAAGTCGCACGCGTGATGAAGCCGGGCGACACTCCTGTCATCTACACCAAATTCTCGACTCCGCGCCTGGAACCTCGCGAGGCCGCTGCGTTTCATCGCGGTCGGCAACGTGCCGCAGAACCTCGACCGTCCAGACTCTAACGCCTTCGCACAGGCCCCTTTCCGTGTCGAGCACGTGCAAGGATGGAAACGCCTGTGTCACGAAAGCGTCAAGAGTTCTGCACAGAGGTTTGACTCGACGCGAATTCAGAGAAGGCACCCTCGATGGCTCTCGTCCTTCACGGCCGCGGCCGGTCGATGCTTGTCCTGCTCGCCGCCGCTGTGACGGCGTTCGCCGCGCTCGCCGGCGCGCCCCAGGCGCACGCAGCAGCCGGCGTCAAGTACGGCCTCACCGACGACGCCTGGGTGACCGACGGCCCGGGCACGCTCGACGACCGCGTCGCCGAGCTTCAGAAGCTCGGGGTCAAGGTCGTGCGCTACAGCCTCCACTGGAACACGATCGCCGCTTCGGCACCGGCGACGCCCGACCGATCCTACCGACTCGGCCTACGACTGGACCGGTCGCGAGCCAGGTGCTCGACGCGCTGCACAGCGCGCACATCACGGTCGTGCTCCAGCTCGTCGGGACGCCAAGCTGGGCAAACGGCGGCAAAGGGCCGAACTACGCCCCGACCAGCTCGGCGCCGTTCGGCGCCTTCGCGACCGCCGCGGCGCGCGAATACCCCTGGGTGAAGGACTGGCTGATCTGGAACGAGCCGAACCAGGTCATCTGGCTGCGCCCCACCTCGCCTGCGATCTACGTCACGCGGCTCCTCAACCCGGCGTACGCGGCGATCCACAAGGAGATCAGCGGCGCGGTGGTCGCCGGCGGCGGCACCGCCCCGCGCGGCTCGACCGGCGGCGTCTCCCCGGTCGCCTGGATTGCCGGCATGCACGCCGTCCACGCGCGGCTCGACGCCTACGCACACAACCCGTATCCGCTCGACCCGAAGCACGAGACGCCGACGACCGGCGGCTGCGAGACCTGCCTGACGATCACGATGGCGACGATCAACCGCCTCGTCGCACTCGTCGGCAAGGACTTCCCGAGCGCCCGCATCTGGCTGAGCGAGTACGGCTACCAGACGAATCCGCCCGACAAGGTGCTCGGCGTCTCGCCCGCGTTACAGGCTCGCTACCTCTCCGAGGCGGCGTATGTCGCCTACCACACGCCCCGCGTCGACATGCTGATCCAGTTCCTCTACCGCGACGAGCCGAACGTCGCGCGCTTCCAGAGCGGCCTCACGACGATCACGAACCAGATCAAGCCGTCGTACTACGCGTTCGAGCTGCCGCTCGCCGAGACATCGCGACGCGGCACGACGACGTCCCTCTGGGGACAGCTCCGCGCACCGGGCGCCGCCGGCCCGACAGCGACGCTGCAGCGACAGGTCGGAACGGCCTGGCGCACGCGTCGCGACGATCCGCCGTGGCGCGGGCGGCTTCCTCCGCTGGCACGGCACGCTCCCCAAAGGTGCGGTCGTCCGCCTGCGCGCAGGACCGGTCACCGGCGCGCCGCTCACGATCGTGTAGCCGCCCGCAGGGCCGCGATCAGCTGGTCACGGCCCATCCGCGAACGACCGTCGATCCCGGCCTCACGCGCCTGGCGGTCGAGCTCGCGTTTCGACAGTGCGTCGAGCCCGTCGCCTTCCGGTTGCGCGGTACCGAAAAGCCGGTCGGCGTCGAGCACGACGAGGAGCTCGTCGGCATCGCCGGCGACCATCCCGAGCGCGTCGAGAACATAGGGAAGCGGCTGCACGTCACCCGTCACGTCCCGCACCCCGATGACGCGCTCGACGACACACGCGACCGGCGCCGCGGCATCGACGACGACGAATCCGCCCGCGGCGCCGTCCGTCTCGAGGCCGAGCCGCGCGGCGAGATCCCAGACGCGCATGATCGACCCGCGCACCGACACGACGCCGAGATCCCACGGCTCCGTCGTAGGGAGCGCACGCGGCCGCTGGTACGGGCAGGACCTCGCGAACGGACTCGACGGGCACGCGTACGAGCTGCCGGCCACCTTGAAGACGACGAGCTGCATCGGCCGGCCCCGCTAGTTGATCGGAACGTGGCCCGGCTCGGCCGCAACGCGCGCGAGCCACGCTCGCACCGACGGATACGGCTCGAGGTCGAGCTCGGCCTCCTCGGCGACATGCGTGTACGCGTAGAGCGCGATGTCCGCGAGCGTCATCGAGTCGCCGACGAGCCACTCGCGGCCGTCGAGCCCTCGTTCCATCGCGCCGAGCGCCTTCGAACCGCCCTCGTGCAGCTTCGGCAGCCGCTTCTCGTACTGCTCCGCGCTCGAGACCGGCGTACCGGATCAGGAATCGCGCGACCGCGATGTTCGGCTCGTGGTCGTACTGCTCGAAGAACATCCACTGCAGCACCTGCGCGCGCAGGTACCGATCGTCCGGGACGAATCGCGAGCCCTCGCCGAAGTACCAGAGGATCGCGCCCGACTCGCCGATCGGCCGGCCGTCGTCGAGGACGAGCGTCGGGACGCGAAGCGCCGGATTCAAGCCCGCCGAGCACGTCCGGCCGGTTCGAGCGGTCGATGACGTCGAGCTCGCGCAGCTCGACCGGCAAGCCGAGGTGCGCCAGCAGCAGCCGCACCTTGTAACAGTTGCCCGAGACCATGCTGTTGTAGAGGAGCATCGCCCGACTATCGCACGCCGGCCAGCGTCGTGCAGCTTCACGACGGTGTTCCAGTTGCGTCCGGTTGCGACGACGCCAAGCTTCTTGCCGACGAGGAGTTTCGCCAGTTCGGAGCCGTGGAGGCCGTTCGGGTGCCACGAGTAGATCTCGCGCCCGTGCACCGCGACGGCCTCCGGCGCGGCGGTCGCCGCCTCGAGAAGCCCGGCGTCGACCGGCTTCCGGCAGAACGTGACGAGATGCCGCGACCCGTTGTCGCCGGCGCGGCCGAGCGGGTCGAGCGCGACGACGGCCGCCAGCTCCTCCGCCGTGCGAACGAGCACCTCGACGCCGATCAGCTCGCTCAGCGTCGCGCTCGAGCGTCGCCGCCGACCTCCGGCTCGTGAAGAGCGACGTTCCCGCTCTGGCCGACTGTCTGCACCTCGCCGTGCCCCGCGGAGGCGAACTGCTCGCGCAGGTCGGCCATCGTGATCCGCTGGTTGCGGCCGACGTTGACGCCGCGGAGCAGCGCGACGCGGTTCACGCGAACAGCGGACGCAGGTGCTCGTTCAGGAAGACGCCCTCGGGATCGAGCTCGTTCCGGGTCGCGATGAAGTCGGCCGCGCGCGGGATACCGCGCGAGCAGCTGGTCGCGCGTCAGGAAATGGAGCTTGCCCCAGTGCACGCGCGCGTCGAACTCGCCGAGCAGGCGGTCGACGTCGCGCAGGTACGGCCAGTAGTCGGTGCCGGGTGTGCCCGACACCGAGATGACGACCGTGTCGCGCTCGTAGCTGTGCGAGAGAAACGCCGGCTCGGCGCCGACCGTTCGCACCTCCATCGGGAACACCGCGGCGGGCAGGCTCGCGAGCATCAGCTCGCGCATCGCCGCCAGCGCCTCGCGGCCGCGCTCGAACGGGACGAAGTACTCGAGCTCGTGGAAGTTCGGCTCGTAGATCATCGGATAGATGACGTGCGCGGGCCCGACGCGCCGGTGCGGCTCGAGCGAATCCGGAACGTCGTCGCCCACCTCGTCGTAGATCTTCACGTGGCAGCGATCGGCCAGCGACAACCCGGGCTGGGCGAGCCCGTACAGCTCGGCCGAATCCTCGGACGGCATCCAGAAGAACGAGTAGTGCCGGTGCGCGCGGGCCAGGTCGTCGAACCGTTCCCACGCGTCCTCCCAGCTCCAGTGCTCGATGCGCTCGCGCAACCGGTAGCCCTCGGCCACCTCGAGCTCGAGCTCGGTGATGACGCCGAGGGCGCCGACCGACACCTGAGCCGCATGCAAGAGCTCGGGCGTCGACTCGTCCACCTCGACGACGTCGCCGGACGCGGTGACGATGCGCAGCCGGCGAACCGACGACGAGAAGCTCCCGAAGCGGAGACCGGAGCCGTGCGTCGCGGTCGATACGGCGCCTGCGATCTGCTGGGCGACGATGTCTCCCTGGTTCGCGAGCGAAAGCCCTTGCTGCCAGAGCGGCTGGCCGAACTCGCCGATCGTCGTTGCCGGGCCGCAGACGACACGCCGCCGCTCGGAGTCGATCGAGTCGATCCGCGGCAGCCCGCGGAGGTCGAGCAGCAGGCCGTCGGTGACGACGAGCGGTGTGAAGGAGTGACCGGCGCCCGTCGGCACGCACGCCGAGCCCCTCGGCGGCCGCCTCGGCAACGAGCGCAGCGACCTCAGCCTCGCTCGTGGCGCGGCGATGCGCGCCGGGCTGGCGGACTGGTTGCCGACCCAGTTCGTCCAGCTCTCGCTCAGCGGAAGTCCTCGGTCCACAGCCGGAACCCACCGACGAACGCGTTCTCGTTGTTGCCGCGCCGGCAGTTCGGCGGTAGCTCCTTCAGCTCGTCGACGCCGCCCCCGCCGATCACGACGTAGTCCGGCTCCATCGCGGCGGACAGATGCTCGATCGACCTCGAGCACCGCGGCGCGCCATTGCTTCTTGCCGTTCTTCGCGAGCGCGCCCTCGCTGACGTAATCCTCGAACGTCTTCTTGCGGAACGGCAGATGCCCGAGCTCGAGCGGCTCGACCGACGCCATCGGTGATCACCGTCGTGCCGAGCCCGGTGCCGAGCCCGAGAAAGAGCATCCGGCCGCCCTCGTAGCTGCCGATCGCCTGCATCGCTGCGTCGTTGACGACCCTAGTGGGCTTACCGAACGCCCCCTCGTAGTCGAACCCGACCCAGCCGTTCCCCAGGTTGACCGGCTCGGAGATCAGATTGCCCCGACGAACCGGTGCTGGGATGCCGACGCTCACCACATCCCACGACCAGCCGTCCGCGATGCGCAGCACACCTTCGACCATCTGCTTCGCCGTCAGCTTGGGCCCGAGTCGAAGCGCCGCTTCTCCTGCTCGTTCGAAGCGAGCACCTTGACGTGCGAGCCACCGACGTCGACCGCAAGCACGGTCCGATCGTCAGACATGGCTGGAGAGACTAGCGGCGTGTGAGGGCGGCCCGGCTGGACGGGCGGCGACGGCGCAGGCGAAGCTTGAGCCGAAGCGAGTCAAGCTTGGCGGCGCCGAGATCGACGTGGCGGTGACGCGTCGCGGTTGTCATGGGGCACTTCGTAGCATGCTGCCATGTGAACATGTGGTTACTGGCGGGCGCTACCGACGACGGCCACCGACCGCCCGGAAAACGAACCAGCCTCCTGCGCACGCCAGCGCGATGAGCAGAAGTACCAAGATGACGTCTACCAGCATGCCGAGCACACTCCTCTGGTCGGGTTGATTCCCAGGTCAGCCGCCGATGATCTCGATGCGGTAGCCGTCCGGGTCGCGAACAAAGCAGAGGAAGCTCCCGCCCTCGCGCACCTGGTACGGCGCGCGCTCCGGCTCGATCCCCTGCTCGGCGAGACGGGCGAGCGTCGAGTCGAGATCGTCGACGCCGATCGCGATGTGCCCGTAGCCCGGTGCCGAGCTCGTAGGTACGTCCGTCGTGGTTGAACGTCAGTTCGAGCACCGATTCGCTGGCTGCCGAGCGAGAAGAAGTAGTTCGTCGCCTCCTTCTCGCCGTTCCGGACGATGTCCATGTCGCGCTCGAAGGTGAAGCCGAGCGCCTCGTAGAAGGCGCGGCTTGCGTCCGGATCGGTGATCCGAACCATGGTGTGGAGGAAGCTGGCCATGCCGAGACTCTATAAGTGTCGATTCCGACTGTCGCGGCTCGTCGTCTTTCGAATCGACCAAGGAGGAACCCATGAAGTACCTGATGCTCGTCTGCGTCGACCCGTCGATCCAGCCCGAGGAGGCTCCCGGCGAGATCGAGACCTGGCTCGAGGACAACCGCACCGCTCGGCTGCTCGGCAACCAGCTCCGCCCGCAGGAAGACGCGAAGGTCGTCCGCGTCCGCGGCGGCAAGCCGTTCGTCACCGACGGCCCGTTCGCCGAGACGAAGGAGCTCATCGCCGGCTTCGACATCCTCGAATGCGACTCGCTCGACGAGGCAGTCGCGATCGCGGCGAAGCACCCGGTCGCGAAGTTCGGGGCGATCGACGTCCGGGAGTTCTACGAGTTCGAGCACAGCTAGTCGTCAAGATCTTCGCGCAGGAGCCCGAACTCGACCGCATCCTGCCACTCGCCGTGGCGGAGATAGGCGCGGCGCTTCACGCCCTCCCGCACGAAGCCGACCCGCTCGGAGTGGCGGATCGCCCGCTCGTTGAACGCGTAGCAGGCGAGCTCGAGCCGGTGGTAGTCGAGTTCGAAGAACAGATGACGCAGGAGCAGCCGGGCGCCCTCTTCGGCGACGCCACGGCCGCGAAAGTCGGGGTGCACCGCAAGCCCGCCGAGGTGGGCGATGCGGTGCACCTCGCTTCGCTGCTCGAAGCCCATCGCGCCCGCGCGCTCGCCGTCGACCTCGACGACGAAGCGCCCGTACCGCTCCGGCTCGCGCTGCGAGCGCTCGATGTCTGCCCGCACACCGTCGGCGACCGCGGGACGGAGGAATGGCTCCGTCTCCTCGTCGCCGAAGAGCGCGACGAGCCAGTCGACGTCGTCAGGCTCGGCGCGCCGTAACGAGATCATCCATCAGCTCGTACTCGGGCTCGTAGAGTGAGCCGACTTCGCATGGATCACGAGCGCACCGACGGGCGCGCCGATCGCGGCCGCCACCTCGTGCTGCAGCCGCGCGAGCTCGACGAGGTTCCCGTACGCCTTCTTGCCGAAGTCGAGCGAGTGGGCGTAGACGATCAGCTCGAGCGCGCCCGGAACGCGCCAGAAGTCGAGCAGCGAGACGCACGGGATGTAGCTCGTGTCGGTGTGCGGCTCGAAGGTCGTGATCGTCGCCGAGCGCGTCTCGGGGTCGTCGCGCAGCCGCTCGATCACCCAGGCGACCTGGTCGCGGCCGCCGTAGTCGCGGAGCCGACGGGCGTACGAGCGCGCGTTGCCGAGCTCGGGCACGTCGTCCAGCTCGGTGAAGTTCCGGCGCATCCAGTCGAGCCAGTCCGGATCAGCGAGCTCCGCGATCGTCGCGTCGCCGGGATCGGGCTCGGCGACGGTCAGCGTGACGAGTGCGAGCTCCTTCGTCGGCTGGCCGTCGTAGCTCGTGTCGGCGCCCGACTCGAGGATGCGCCGAGCAACTTCGAGCCACGCGGCCCCGAGCGTCTGCTCGTCGATGATCACCATGAACGGAATCCTTACAGGAGATCGACGATTTGTTGACTCCTGTTTGCGAAAACATGTCCATGCGTTGGATCATGGGGGTGATCGCCGCACTGCTGGTCATGGTGGCTCCGGCAGCCGTCGCTGCCGGGCCGCCGCAGCAGATCGCCTACAGCAGCAGCACATCGGACGGATCCGACATCTACGTGATGAACGCCGACGGGACGAACGTCCAGCGGCTGACGTCGACGGGCCTCGACAGCGACCCGACGTGGTCGCCGGACGGGTCGCAGATCGCATTCGCGAGCAAACGCAACGGGCTCGACGACGAGCTCTACGTCATGAACGCCGATGGCAGCAACGTCCATCGCGTCATCGACACGCCCGCCGACGAGCCGCAGTGGTCGCGGCAGGGGCGGATCGCCTTTGTCGCCGGCGACATCTTCAGCATCTCGCCCGACGGGAGCGGGCTCACCCAGATGACAAAGGGCGCAAACGCCGACGCGCCCTCCTGGTCGGCCGACGGCTCGGAGATCGCCTACGAGCAGAGCGTCAGAGGGATCGACACGATCTTCATCGTGAATGCGGATGGGACGAACCCGCGTGCTGTCGCCACCTCCTCGGAGACGCCGGCGTTCTCGCCTGACGGAAAGCACCTCGCGTGGGCCTCGCGGACAAGCCTCGGCTTCGGGACGCTGGTCGTCGCGAACGCAGACGGGACGAGCCCTCAGACGATCTGGACGGCGCCGCGGACCAGAATTACCTCTACCGCCTTCGTCCGGCGTGGTCGCCCGACTCCCAGACCATCGCCTTCGAAGACGGCCCGAACGCCGAGATCTGGAGTATCCCGGCAACCGGCGGAACGGCGACCCGGCTGACCACCTCGGCCGCGGTCGACACCTACGCCGCCTGGCGGACGGCGGTCCCGTCGACCGGGCTTGTCGTGACGAAGCTTCGCTTCGCCCAGCGCGCCTGCGTCCAGAAGCCCGGAGCAGCGGCCGTGGCCCTGACCGACGCACAGGGCCGCCCGCTCGCCGGTGTGAGCGTCGTCTTCTACGGCGGCCGCGCTACGACAACCGACGCGAACGGCTCCGCCTCGGTCGCTCCGCCGATCGCGAAGCGACACCGCGGGCGGCTGACCCTGACCTTTACGGCTCGGCTGGCAGGGCGGACGACGGTGACGAGGCACGTGACGCTCCCCGCCTGCTCTTGAGGCCGGTGCCGAGCGCAACGCCGGCCAAGATCAGCACGAGCCCGACGAGCGCCGCGACGCCGATGCCCTCGTCGAGGAAGATCGCCCCGTAGAACAGAGCGACCGGCGGCACGAGATACGTGACGAGCGAGGCGTAGGCAGAGCCGGCGCGGGCGATCAGCGTGAAGAACACGAGGTAGGCGAAGGCCGTGCCGACGATGCCGAGGACGAGCAGCGAGGCGATCGTCTCGGCTTTCGGGAAGTGGCCAGGTGCCTGGGTAACGCCCGCCGGAACCATCGCGACGGCCGCGACGAGCGAGGTTCCGAGCGCGATCGCCTGCGGCCGCGCCTCGGCGAGGAAGCGGCGCGTCGCGAGGCCGCCCGCGGCGTAGCAGAGCGCCATTCCGACAACCGCGATCGCTCCCAGGATCTTCCCCTGCGGCTGGGCGCCGACGAGGAGCGCGACACCCACGAACCCGACGCCAACGCCGACGAGCTGCCGTCCGACGACACGCTGGGCCGGGAAAAAGGCGAACGCCAGAACGGCGTTGAAAATCGGCACGGACGCCTGGATCGTCGCGGCGAGCCCGGAGTCGATCCGCGTCTCGCCCCATGAGAGGAGCCAGAACGGCATCGCCGTGTTCAGCACCCCGACGAGGATCAGGGCCGGCCAGTGGGTGCGCAACTGCACGAGCGTCTCGCGGCCGCCGATCGCGAGCGGCACGACGATCGCCAGCGTCAGCGCGGCAAACGCCAGGCGGCCGAGGACGAGCGTTGCCGGCGCGATCTCGCGGTCGGCGATCTTGATGAACATGAACGAGCTCCCCCAGATCAGGGCGAGCGTGACGAGGAGCACGATTGGGCGGCGGGTCATCTGTTCTCTGTAACGGCGGTGAACGCGGTTCTGTGAGATGGAACGTCAGGGGCCGCCGATACACTCCCCTTCTGAGTTCGGTCGCGGAACCTCTCCACCGCAGTCTCGGTCTGACCGACGGGGAGTACGACCGTATCTGCGAACTGCTTCGTCGTTCGCCGAACGACTTCGAGCTCGCCGTGTTTTCCCTGCTCTGGTCGGAGCATTGCGGCTACAAGCACTCGGCGCTGCTCCTGAAGCGGCTGCCGTCGGCCGGCGAACGGGTGCTCCAGGGCCCGGGCGAGAATGCCGGCGTGATCGACCTGGGCGACGGCGTCGCGATCGCGTTCAAGGCCGAGTCGCACAACCATCCGTCCGCCGTCGAGCCGTTCCAGGGAGCCGCGACCGGGGTCGGCGGGATCCTCCGCGACATCGTGGCGATGGGAGCACGGCCGATCGCGCTGCTGGACGGCCTCCGCTTCGGCGAGCCCGACTGGCACTTCAAGCGCGCGGTCGCCGGAATCGGGCACTACGGCAACTGCGTCGGCGTCCCGAATGTCGGGGGCGAGTGCGCGTTCGACGAGGCCTATGCCGCCAATCCGCTCGTAAACGCGATGTGCGTCGGGATCCTCCCGACCGAGCGCGTCCTCTCGGCCAAGGCGCAGGGCGTCGGCAACCTGCTCGTCCTCTATGGAGCCCTCACCGGCCGCGACGGGATCGGCGGGGCATCGGTGCTCGCTTCGCAGGATCTCGAGGGCTCCGACGAGAAGCGACCGTCCGTCCAGATCGGCGACCCGTTCCGCGGCAAGGCGCTGATCGAGGTCTCGCTCGACCTCGTGGAGCGGAACCTCGTCGTCTCGCTGCAGGACTGCGGCGCCGCTGGGCTCGCCTCGTCGCTCTCCGAGATGGCGCGAGACGGCATGGGCGTCGACGTTCATCTCGACCGTGTGCCGCTCCGTGAGGAGGGCATGGAAGCGTGGGAGATCATGGTCTCGGAGTCACAAGAGCGAATGGTCGCGGTCGTCGCCCCCGGACAGCTCGCCGACGTGCGCGCCGCCTGCGAGCGCTGGGAGCTTCCGTGCACGGTGATCGGCGAGGTCACCGAATCACGGCGAGCTACGCGCGATCTTCGACGACGAGGTCGTCGGCGCGATCCCGGCAGAGCTTTTGACCGACGACTGCCCGCGCTACGAGGTCGAGCAGCGCGCGAAGGAGACATCGCCCGCGCCGGTCGCTCCGGTGAACGACGAGCCGAAGACGTGGGTGTTCGAGCAGTACGACCACCTCGTCGGCTCGCGCACCGTCCGCCGTCCCGGCCTCGACGCGGCCGTGCTCCGGATCGACGGCACCCGCGGGATCGCGGTCACGCTCGACGGCCCGCCGCTCGGCTGCCGCGACCCGCGCGAAGCCGGGTTCCGTGCCGTCCTCGACGCGGCGATGAACGTCGCCTGCGCCGGCGGGGAGCCGCTCGCGCTCACCGACTGTCTCAATTTCGGCAACCCCGAGAAGGCCGAGATCGCCTGGGAGCTCGCGCAGGCGATCGAGGGAATCTCGCTCGCCGCCGAGTCGCTCGGCATCCCCGTCGTCTCCGGCAACGTCTCTCTCTACAACGAGACAGGCGGGGCGCCGATCCCGCCGACGCCGGTCGTCGGCTGCGTCGGGCTCGTCCGCGACGTGACACGCATTCCCAGCCGCTGGCGCCGCGGCGACCGCGTGCTGCTGCTCCGCGGCTCCGGCCATGGGCTCGTGGAGTTCGTCTGGCGGCACTCGCATCTCTTCTCCCTGGCGCACGACGTCTCCGACGGCGGCGTCGCGCTCGCGCTCCGCGAGGCAGCCGACTGGTCGGGCCTCGAAGCGGACGTCGACCTCGTCGACGGCGAGGGCGTGATCGTCGCGGCCACGGCCGACGTGCCCTGGGACGACCTCGTCGAACTGGGAGCCGTGGCCTAGATGTGCGGTGTCTTCGGAATCCGGGCGCCGGCGCGCGACGTGGCGCGCCTCTCATACTTTGGGCTGTACGCGCTGCAGCATCGCGGCCAGGAGTCGGCCGGGATCGCGGTCAGCGAGGACGGCCGGCTCACCGTGCTGCGCGACCTCGGGCTCGTCCCGCAGGTGTTCGACGAGCGCTCGCTCTCGGGCCTCAAGGGCCAGCTTGCGATCGGCCACACGCGCTACTCGACGACCGGCGGCAACGCCTGGATCAACTCGCAGCCGCTGATCCACCACGGGCGCGTCCGAACGGTTGCCCTCGGCCACAACGGCAATCTCGTGAACGCCGGCGAGCTGCGGGCCGAGGTCGGAAAGACGCTCGGCTCGTCGTCCGACTCCGAAGTGGTCGCCGCGCTGATCGCAGACGACACACGGCCGCTCGACGAGGCGATCGTCGACGCGATGCGGCGGATCGAGGGTGCCGCCACCGTCGTCGGGCTCGCCGAGGAGACGCTGTTTGCCTTCCGCGACCCACACGGCTTCCGGCCGCTCGTGCTCGGTCGCCTCGGCGACGATCACGTCGTCGCGTCCGAGAGCTGCGCGCTGGATCTCGTCGGCGCGGAATTCGTCCGCGAGGTGGCGCCGGGAGAGCTGTTGCTGATCGACGACAACGGCCTGCGCTCGATTCAGGCACTCGAGCTCGCCGACAAGGGCGCGCTCTGCATCTTCGAGTTCTTCTACCTCGCGCGTCCGGACACGAAGCTCGAAGGCGTCGAGATCTATGGCGCGCGGGTGCGCATGGGCGAGCAGCTAGCGGTAGAGGCGCCCGTCGAGGCCGACCTCGTACTGCCGATCCCCGACTCGGGCACGCCGGCGGCCATCGGGTTCGCCCGCGCGACCGGCATCCCCTTCGGCGAAGGGCTGATCAAGAACCGCTACGTCGGCCGTACGTTCATCCAGCCCGAGCAGGGCATGCGCGAGCAGGGGATCCGCATGAAGTTCAACCCGCTCGCCGAGGTTGCCGGCAAGCGGGTCGTTGCGGTCGACGACTCGATCGTGCGCGGCTCGACGACGCGGCAGATCGTCCAGATGCTCTTCGACGCCGGCGCGGCCGAGGTCCACGTGCGCATCTCGTCGCCGCCGATCATCTCACCGTGTTACTACGGCATCGACTTCGCGTCGGAAGACGAGATGATCGCCGCGAACTCGACGATCGAGGAGATCCGCGAGGCAATCGGTGCCACCTCGCTCGCCTACCTGTCGCAGGACGGGCTCGAGGCGTCGACCCAACGGCCGGCGAACACGCTTTGCCGCGCCTGCCTCACGCGTGAGTACCCGACGCGCGTGCCGACCGACACGGCGAAGCACCGCTTCGAGCACGTCTAGTCAGGCACTGAGGCCGCGCGCTCGGCCGTAGCGCACGGCGCGCTTTACCTGCCGCGGGTCGAGCCCTTGCTCGAGCAGCTCCTGGCGCAGATCGCTCTCCGCGGCGAGCTTGAGGAAGAGCCACGCGAGCATGGCAAGCGTCACGATCGATCCCTCGGCCATCATCACGACGCCGCCGAGGTTCTGGTCGTGCGCCGGTGTGATCCCCCACTCCGGCGCGTGCTGATAGACGGTGTAGAAGGCGCTCTGCGACCAGATGAAGACGTTGCCGAGGATCGTCTCGATCAACCGGATGACGACGATGTAGCCGAGCTTCATCCCGGTGCCGAACCATTCGGGCGCGGGCAGCGTCTCGACGACCGGCTCCCAGATCAGACAGCCCGCAGTAAAGAAGCAGAAGTGCTCGAGCGCGTGGACGGCGTCGTGGTGCAGTGCGGCGTCGTAGAAGAACGGGATGTGCCAGACGTAGAGATCGACCGCCCAGATCGGCAGCGCAACGAGCGGATGCGTCAGGACGCGGAGCTTCTGCACCCAGTCGTACCGAAGCACCGGCTGGAGGATCTGACCGGTCATCCCGACGACGAAGCAGAGCGGCGCGAGATCGCCGAGCAGCACGTGCTGCGTCATGTGGATGAAGAAGAAGTCGTGCTCGCCGAGATAGTCGATTGGCGAGTTGAGCGCGAGGAAGACGAGGAAGATCCCCGTCCAGAAGGCCGTCTGCCGCCAGCCGGAGACCGGCCGGCCCGCGTGCTTCAACGTCTGCGTCCGTCTCAGGTAGAGAAAGCTCACCACGACGGTCGGGACGATCTGCAGCGGCTCGAAGGACCAGGGCGAGAGCAGCGACGGCGAACCCATGCCCTTGGAAGACTAGAGCCGACGTGCGCCTCTTCCATTACCACCTCGTTACTTCGGAGCTCCGAGACGTCGAGGCGCGGTATCTCGGCAAGCTCGGTTTCGAGCTGATCGCGCGGTACGGCCGGATCGGCGACGAGCATGTGGCGCTCGAGCCGGGCGTCTCGTGGGAGAAGCTCGACCAGGACGGCTTCAAGCTGCGCCTCTCCGAGCTCGAGCGCGGCGCAGTGAACGTGGTCGTGCAGCCCGGGCACTGGCGCGTGCCGCGGGTCGACCATCTCGGGATCGCGCTCGATGAGGATGACTTCCAGGCGGTGCTCGGCCGAGCCGCGGAGCTGAACCTGCGGGTGCAGGAGCACGGCGGGCGGCGGACCTTCGTCGCAACGAACGCCGGCTACCGCCTGGAGGTGCATCCGCCGCGGGAGTGGATCGACGAGCTGATCGAGCAGTCCGACGAGCTCCAGCTGGCAGAGCTGCAGCTCCGGGCCGACGAGCCGGAGACCAAGGCAGCCGCGCTGGCCGGCCTCCTCGGGCTGCAGCCGCTCGGGGCGACCGTCCAGGTCGGGGAGACCGTCGTGCGATTCCTGCCCGGCGGCCCGGAGGGCCGGCCGGAGCTCTACGGCGAGCGCTTCGGCTAGTGGTGAACCGTGACGGACGCGGTCGTCGCCGCGCTCGTCAGGTTCGACACCGGGTCGGTCTGGGTCACCGACAGCGAGTGCGTCGCATACGTGAGCCCGCCGATCGAGAACGACCAGGCGCCCGTCGACGATGCTGTCGTCGTGTAGGTCGTATGCGAATCGACGACCAGCGTGATCTTCGCGCCGGCGACGGCTCCCGTGCCCGAGACGGGAACCGGCGACGAGCTGCTCGACGGCACCGTGACCGACGGCGCGGCCGGCGGCGCGTAGACCGCGACAGTCACGGTGCTGCTCGCGACCGAGACGAAGCCGGAGACGGGGTCGGTCTGCTTCACCGTCAGGGTGTGCGTGCCAACCGAGAGCGTCGGGTTGAGCGACCAGACGCTGCTCGAGCAGGACACCGTCGCGCCGGCGACTGCAACGCCGCCGTCGTACAGGACCACCGTGTCACCGCTGATGCAGCTCCCCGAGAGCGGCACCGACTGGTCGCTGATTGACGGCCCGGAGATGCCCGGCGCGGCCGGAGTCGTGTACACGCCGATCGTCTGCGAGGTGGTCGAGCTGGTGAAGCTCGAGACCGGGTCGGTCTGCGTCGCGGCCAGCGTGTGGGAGCCGGCGGCGAGCGTCAGCGAGAAGGACCAGGTGCCGTTCGCCGCGATCGTCTGCGTGTACGTCGTATGTGCGTCGACGACCAGCGTCAGCTTGTCGCCCCCGATGCCCGTGCCGGAGACGACGACCGGCGAGGCCGCATTGTTGATCGCGGAGGCGTTCACGACCGGCGCGCCCGGCGTCGCATAGACACCGACAGTTGCGGCGCCGCTCGCGGGGCTGACGAAGCCGGAGACCGGATCGGTCTGAATCGCGGTCAGCGGGTGCGAGCCGACGGCCAGCGTGGTCGTCAGTGACCAGACGCTCGCCGAGCAGGTTGCGGTCGCTCCGATCGCAGTACCACCGTCATACAGCGCCACCGTGTCGCCGCTGATGCAGGTGCCGTTGAGAGCGACGCTCGGATGGCTGATCGCCGGGCCGGCGATCGTCGGCGCCGTCGGCGGCACGTAGACGGAAATCGTCTTCGAGGTCGCCGCGCTGGTGAAGCTCGAGACCGGATCGGTCTGCGTCGCCGACAGGGTGTGCGAGCCGGCCGCAAGCGTCAGCGAGAACGACCACGTTCCGTCGCCGGCAATCGTCTGGGTGTAGGTCGTGTGCGCGTCGACGAGGAGCGAGAGCTTGTTCCCGACGATGCCCGTCCCGGAGACGACGACCGGCGCGAGCGAGCTGTTGATCGTCGAGGCGTTCACGACCGGCGCGCCCGGTGTCGCATAGACACCGACAGTTGCTGCGCCGCTCGCGGGGCTGACGAAGCCGGAGACCGGATCGGTCTGAATCGCGGTCAGCGGGTGCGAGCCGACGGCCAGCGTGGTCGTGAGCGACCAGACGCTCGCCGAGCAGGTTGCGGTCGCGCCGGCAACGGCCACGCCGCCGTCATAGACCGCGACCTTGTCGCCGCTGATGCAGGTGCCGCTGAGAGCGACGCTCGAATGGCTGATCGCCGGGCCGGCGATCGTCGGCGCCGTCGGCGGCACGTAGACGCCGATCGTCAGGGCAGTGGACGAGCTGGTGAAGCTGGAAACCGGATCGGTCTGCGTCGCCGACAAGGTGTGCGAGCCGGCGGCAAGCGTCAGCGAGAACGACCAGGTGCCGTCGGTTGCGATCGTCTGGGTGTAGGTCGTGTGCGCATCGACGAGGAGCGAGAGCTTGTTCCCGACGATGCCCGTCCCGGAGACGGCGACCGGCGCGAGCGAGCTGTTGATCGTCGAGGCGTTCACGACCGGCGCGCCCGGTGTCGCGAAGACGGCGCTGAGGGCAGTGCCGCTCACGGCCCCGGTAAGCCCGGAGACCGGATCCGTCTGCGCGGCCGAGAAGGAGTGCGAGCCGACGGCGACCGTCACGGTGGCCGACCAGGCCGACGACGAGCAGGAGGCGGTCGCGATCTGGGCGCCCGAGTCGTAGACGTGAACCGTGTCGCCGCTCGAGCAGCTGCCGCTGAGCGGCACTGCCGGATGGGCGATCGCGGGCGCCGAGATGGCCGGCGCCGTCGGCGGCACATAGACCTTGCCGCTGACCGTTGTCGTCGTGCTCGACAGGCCGGAGACCGGATCGGTCTGGGTGGCCGCAAAGGTGTGGGTGCCGACGGCGAGGCTCAGCGCGAACGACCAGGTCCCACCCGCTCCGATGACCTGGGTGTAGGTGGTGTGCGAGTCGACGACGAGCGTGACGGTGTCACCCGCCACGCCGGTGCCGCTGACGGGCACGGGCAGCAGCGAGCTGTTGCTCGCGGCAACAGTGACGCCCGGTGCGGCCGGCGGGTTGTAGGCGGTGTAGACGAGCGGGACGCTGGCGACGCTCGAGAGCAGGGACACCGGATCCGTCTGGATCGCGGTGATCGTCTGCGTGCCGAGCGGGACCGTCACGGCCAGCGACCACGTCGTCAACGTCAGCTTCACCTTCCCGAGCAGGGTCGTCCCGTTGTAGACGTAGACGGTGTCACCGACGACGCCGGTGCCGGTCACGGCGAACGTCACGCCACCGACGGGCGGGCCGGAGAGGCCGGGCGCGGCCGGCGGGTTGTAGACGGTGACGATCGTCGACTTGGCGGCGCTCGTCAGACCGAGCACCGGCTCGCTCTGCGTGGCGCTCAGCGTGTGCTTCCCGAGCGAGAGCGTGCCCGTCCAGGTCCAGACGCCGTTCAGGCAGGCGATTCCGGTAGCGATGACGGTCGAGCCGTCGAGCAGGTTGACCGAGTCGCTGTTGATGCACGTGCCGGTGACCGTCACCGACGGCGCGCTCGTCGCCGGGCCGGAGATGGTCGGGGCCGCCGGCACAGCGATCACGTTCACGAAGACGTTCCCGGTCGGGTTGCTCGTGAGGGTCGAATTCGGGTCGTACTGTGTCGACCAGAGCGAGTGCTGGCCGGGTGAGAGCGTCACGGTCAGCGACCAGGTCGTCGACGTCAGCTTCACCTTCCCGAGCAGCGTTGTCCCGTCATAGACGGAGACCGTGTCGCCGACCACGCCTGTCCCGGTGATCGTGAACGTGATCGGCGCGTTCGCGGGCGCGACGATCGTCGGTACCGGCGTCGGGTTCCAGACCTTCACGAGCACGCTCCAGGACGGCTTGCTCGAGACCTGCGTGACGCGATTCGTCTGAACCGCAGTGATCGTCCGCGCGCCAAGCGCGATGCCGCTCACCTGGATCGTCCAGTTCCCCGTGGCGCTCACGATGGCCGTTCCGATCAGCGTCGAGCCGTCGTACAGCGAGATCAGCTCGCCGCCGATGCCGACGCCAGAGACCGTGAAGCTCGAGAGCGTGTTCACCGGGGCGGAGGTGATCGACGGGGCCGACACCGGGCCGGCGCCGACGTAGTACGGCGAGAGGACGAAGAACTCGTCGAGCTCGCCGTCGTAGCCGTAGCCGGTGTTGAAGCTCAGGCCGTAGTCCGCGATCCACGGGCTCGGCGAGGTCAGGCCCTGGGCCGTCCCGAACGCGGAGAACTGGTCGTACCAAACGGTCAGGAGCTGGGCGACGAGCGCGCGGAGCGTCGACGAGTTGTCGTCGCCGTAGGAGACGTTGTCATCGCCGTTCCCGCCGCTCAAATACTGCTGGTCGTAGTGCGTCCCGCCGCCGATCAGCCAGTCGTCGCCGTCGTCGCCGTAGATCTGGTCGGCGCCGCTCTGCCCGAAGAGCACGTCGCTGCCGTCGCCGCCGTGGATCGTGTCGACGCCGCCGCTGACGAAGCGGTCGTGCTGCGAGTCGTACGAGCCCGGCAGGTCGCCCCACCAGCCGCGGTCGTCGTAGTAGTACGGGTGCTCGACCATGTCGACGACGTCGTTGAGGATGTCGTCGGCGTCCCACTTCGCGTTGACCCAGTACGGCCAGCTCGTCGGCAGAACTTCGTTCGTCGCGATGTCGGCCAGGTTGTCGCCCCAGACGAGGTCGTCGCCCGCGCCCGCGTCGATCGAATCGCTCGAGAGCACGACCCAGTCGCCCGGCGCGCCGTCGGGTGAGAAGCCAAAGCCGTGGTAGAAGCTCGGCCAGTACCAGTCGTCCGGGCCGGGCGCGCCGTACCAGGGCCACGGCCACGGCCAGCTGAGGTGCGGAGCGCAGGCCGGGCAGAGCCACGGGTAGGGCCAGAAGAGGCTCGCCGGCGTGCCGTTCGAGTTCGCCCAGACCGGCGTGCCGCCGAGCGAGATCGTGACCGACGGCGTGTCGACGATGTAGTCGTCGCCGACGATCAGATCGTTGCCGGCGCCGCCGAAGAGCGTGTCGTTGCCGACGAGCAGCGTGTCGACGTGGTAGGTGACCGCGGTCGCCGAGCCGAAGTGGCCCCACGGGATCGTCGAGAACTGGTCGAGCAGATGGTGCTGGTCGGTGACGAGCTCGCGGCCGACGGCGAGCAGACCGAGGCTCTCGGTGTCGAGGACGTCGATTGCGCCGTCGACCTCGTCGGCGAGACCGAGATTCGTCCGGATGTCGGGCGTCAGGAGCTGTAGGTCGTCGCCGGCGATCACGTCGTTGCCGTCGTCGCCGCTGATCGTGTCGTCGCCGATGCTGAACGTGCCGTCGACGACGACGCCGTACTGGACTGCCGGCCAGTCGAGGCTCTCCTCGTAAGCGTCGATGTCGTCGACGAGGGCCGCGACGCGCCAGGTGGCAGCCAGCAGCGTCGCGCTCATCTGGAGCAGCGTCGCGACGGTTGCCGTCTGCGTCAGGTCGACGACCTGCGAGTACACGGTGAGGTCGTCACCGACGAGCAGGTCGTCGCCGCTGCCGCCGTCGAGTGTGTCGTTGCCGTCGACCTGGCCGAGGTGGTTGACGATGTCGGGTACGAAGGTCGCAAGCGGCGCGAGATTCGTGTTGTTCGGCCCGACGTAGTAGTTCTGGGTCGGTAGGCCGGCCTCGTCGTCGAGGAGCTGCGGCAGGATCTGGGTGAAGGCGTCGACGTTGTCGTCAGGCACGACGGTCGTCCAGGGGACGACGACGGTCCCGGAGAGGCCGTCCGCGAGACCGAAGCCGTTCGGGCCCTGGAGCAGCAGGCCGTGTGCGACCGACGGCGCGTCGCCGGTGGTCGTGTCGATGGTCGCGTCGTCGCCGACGAGCGTGTCGTTGCCGTCGCCGCCGCTCAGGACGTCGTTGCCGGTGCCGCCCTGCAGGAAGTCGTCCCCTGCATCGCCGGTCAGCACGTCGTTCCCGCGGCCGCCGAAGAGCAGGTCGTTGCCGTCGCCGCCGTCGAGGACGTTGTTGCCGTCGGCCGCGAGCTGGATGGTCAGGAGCGAAAGCTGCAGCGAGCCGTCGGGGTTGAGGATCGGCAGGGCGTTCGGCCCGTAGGCGGCAGTCAGCAGGAGGAGACTCGCGGCGTCGAGCTGCTGCTCGAGCGCGATGCTCGGGTTCGGGCCTGTCCAGGTCAGGAGGACGGTCCCGGTGACGGTGCCTACGTCGAGCAGCAGGATGTTCTTCGGGCCGGCGCCGGTCGAGCCGGAGTCCGGATGCGCCGAGCCGTCACGCGGGGTGACGATGCCGAGATCGCCAATGATCGTGTCGTCGCCGGCCTCGCCGTAGATCGTGTCGCTGCCGAGGTCGCCGTGGAGCTCGTCGTTGCCCGGGCCGCCGTAGATCGTGTCGTCGCCGTTTCCGCCGTAGATGAGGTCGTCGCCGGTGCCGGTCGGATCGGTGAACGACGTGACGACCGGCACGCCCGTCGAGAAGTCGACTGAGCCGTTGTCGCCGACCAGGATGTCGTTCCCGTCGTTGCCTTCGATCGTGTCGTTGCCGGTCCCGCCGAAGATGACGTCGTTGTTGGCGTCGCCGTAGAGCCAGTCTCCGCCGCCGTCTGCCGGGTCGGTGGTGATGACGAACACGACCGTGTAGCCGTCGACGGCGTAGAGGCCGGTATTCACCGCGGTCATGGCCAGGTCGACCACGCCGTTGTCGCCGAGGATGACGTCGTTGCCGTCCTGCCCGAGGTCGCCGTGGATCGTGTCGCGCCCGGCGCCGCCCAGGATCACGTCGGCACCTTCGCCGCCGTCGATCGTGTCGTCGCCGCCGATCGTCGGATCGGTCGTGAAGACCGAGAGGATCGAGCCGATGAAGTTCGCGGCGTCGAGGCGGTGGACGCGGCCGTTGTCGCCGAGGATGAGGTCGTCGCCGGTACCGCCCGTGATCGTGTCGCCCATGGCGCCGCCGAGGATGATGTTGTTGCCGGTGCCGCCCGTGATCGTGTCGGCCCCACCGATCGACGGATCGACGGTGTAGATGTCGTAGCCGCCCGAGGCGCCACCCAGCTGCACCACGCCGTTGTCGCCGAGGATGATGTTCGTGCCGCCCGGCGCCGAGATCAGATCGCCCAGGGCGCCGCCGAGGATGATGTTCTGGCCGCCGTCGGCCTCGATCGTGTCGACACCGCCGATCGCGCTGTCGACGGTCGAGACGAGGTACGCAGTCTCGGTCCCGTCGCGGTAGACACGGCCGTCGTCGCCGAGGACGATCGAGGTACCGCTCGAGATCGTGATGTGGTCGTCTGCCGCGCCGCCGAGGATGATGTTGTTGCTCGCCCCGGTGACGTCGATCGTGTCATCGTCGCCGAGGGCCGACTGCTCGGTGTAGACGTCGTTCTCGGTCGCCTGGTTCATGTCGACGATGCCGTTGTCGCCGAGAATGATGTTGGTGCCGCCCTGAGCGGTGATCAGGTCGGCGCCGAGCCCACCGAGGATCACGTTCACGCCGCCCTGGGACAGGATCGTGTCGTTGCCCGCGGTCGCGTCGCTCAGGTCGGTCGTCTCGACCTCGTAGACGGAGCTGAGCGACTGGAAGCCGTCGTTCGGGTCGAAGCCGTTGACGCCGTAGCGGCGAACGACGCCGTTGTCCCCGAGCACGACGTTGTCGCCCGTTCCGAGCGTGATCTGGTCGTCGCCGAAGCCGCCCAGGATCACGTTCGTCGTCGCGCCCGGCACGTCGACGCCGGCGCGGATGACATCGGCCGCGCCGAAGGCACCGTCACCGGTCACGTCGGAGTAGATGTCGTTGCCGCCGGCCTGGTTCATGTTCACCACGCCGTTGTCGCCGAGGATGACGTTCTCGCCGCCCTGGTTGGCGAGGATCGTGTCGGAGCCGGCGCCGCCGAGGATCACGTTCTCGCCGCCGTTCGACACGATCCGGTCGTTGCCGCCGGTCGCCTCGAGCGTGTCTGTGGTCTCGACCAGGTACACGTCGGCGAGCGTCTGGAAGCCGTCGTTCGCATCGCTCGGGTCGATGCCGTAACGGCGGACGACGCCGTTGTCGCCGAGCACGACCGCAGTGCCGCCGCCGAGCGTGATCTGGTCGTCGCCGTAGCCGCCCAGGATGATGTTGTTCGAACCGGCAGTGATGAAGTCGGTGTCACCCAGCGCGCCGCTGTCGTCGGTGCCCGTGTAGCTGTCGCCGACGACATCGGAGTAGATGTCGTTGCCGGTCGTCTGGTTCATGTTCACGACGCCGTCGTCGCCCAGGATGATGTTGTCGCTGCCACCGCTCGCGGTGATGTGATCGCTCCCGACGCCGCCCAGAATCACGTTCTCGCCGCCGCTCGACACGATCGTGTCGTTCCCACCGGTCGCCTCGGTCGCGTCCGTGGTCTCGACCAGGTAGACGGCGCTGAGCGACTGGAAGCCGTTGTTCGGATTGCTCGGATCGATGCCGTAGCGGCGGACGATGCCGTTGTCGCCGAGCACGACCGCGAAGCCGCTCCCCAGCGTGATCTGGTCGTTGCCGAAGCCGCCCAGGATGATGTTGTTCGAGCCGGCGGTGATGAAGTCGGTGTCGCCGAGCGCGCCGTCACCCGTGACGTCCGAGTAGATGTCGTTACCGGTCGTCTGGTTCATGTTCACGACGCCGTCATCGCCGAGGATGATGTTGTCGCTGCCGCCCGTCGCGGTGATGTGGTCGGAGCCAACGCCGCCCAGGATCACGTTTCCGCCGCCGCTCGACACGATCGTGTCGTTCCCACCCGTCGCCTCCGTCGTATCGGTCGTCTCGACCAGGTAGACGTCGGCGAGGGTCTGGAAGCGCGGAGTCGTGACCCCGTAGCGGCGGACGATGCCGTTGTCGCCGAGCACGACCGCGAAGCCGCTCCCCAGCGTGATCTGGTCAGAGCCGAAGCCGCCGATGATGATGTTGTTCGAGCCGGCGGTGATGTAGTCGGTGTCGCCGAGCGCGCCGTCACCCACGACGTCCGAGTAGATGTCGTTACCGGTCGTCTGGTTCATGTTCACGACGCCGTCGTCACCCAGGATGATGTTGTCGCTGCCGCCCGTCGCGGTGATGTGGTCGCTCCCGACACCGCCGAGAATCACGTTCTCGCCACCGTTGGAGACGATCGTGTCGTTCCCGCCCGTCCCCTCGGTCGTGTCGGTCGTCTCGACGTCGTAGACGTCTGCGAGCGTCTGGAAGCTCGGCGCCGCGACGCCGTAGCGGCGAACGATGCCGTTGTCGCCGAGCACGACCGCCGTCCCGGCGCCGAGCGTGATCCGGTCGTCGCCGAAGCCGCCCAGGATGATGTTGTTCGAGCCGGCGGTGATGCAGTCGGCCGCGCCCAGCGCACCTGGGCCGGTCACGTCGGAGTAGATGTCGTTGCCGGCGGCCTGGTTCATGTTCACCACGCCGTCGTCGCCCAGGATGATGTTCTCGCTGCCGCCACCGGCCGTGATGTGGTCGGAGCCGACGCCGCCCAGGATCACGTTCTCGCCACCGCTCGACACGATCGTGTCGTCGCCGCCCGTCGCGTCCGTTGTGTCGGTCGTCTCGACCAGATAGACGTCGTCGAGCGACTGGAACCCGGGGGTAGCGACGCCGTAGCGGCGAACGATGCCGTTGTCGCCCAGTACCACGGCCGTGCCGCCGCCGAGCGTGATCTGGTCGTCGCCGAAGCCGCCGATGATGATGTTGTTCGAGCCGGCGGTGATGTAGTCGGTGTCGCCGAGGGCGCCCGGGCCGGTCACGTCGGAGTAGATGTCGTTACCGGTCGTCTGGTTCATGTTCACGACGCCGTCGTCGCCCAGGATGATGTTCTCGCTGCCACCGCTCGCGGTGATGTGGTCGCTCCCGACACCGCCCAGGATCACGTTCTCGCCACCGCTCGAGACGATCGTGTCGTTCCCGCCCGTCGTCTCCGTCGTGTCGGTCGTCTCGACGTCGTAGACGTCTGCGAGCGTCTGGAAGCTCGGCGCCGTGACGCCGTAGCGGCGAACGATGCCGTTGTCGCCGAGCACAACGGCTGTCCCGGCGCCGAGCGTGATCTGGTCGTCGCCGAAGCCGCCCAGGATGATGTTGTTCGTGCCGGCCGTGATGCAGTCCGCTGCACCAAGGGCACCCGGACCAGTCACATCGGAGTAGATGTCGTTGCCGCCGGCCTGGTTCATGTTCACCACGCCGTCGTCGCCCAGGATGATGTTCTCGCTGCCGCCACCGGCCGTGATGTGGTCGGAGCCGACGCCGCCCAGGATCACGTTCTCGCCACCGCTCGAGACGATCGTGTCGTTCCCGCCCGTCGCCTCGGTCGTGTCGGACGTCTCGACGTCGTAGACGTCGGCAAGGGTCTGGAAGCTTGGCGCCGCGACGCCGTAGCGGCGGACGATGCCGTTGTCGCCGAGCACAACGGCTGTCCCGGCGCCGAGCGTGATCTGGTCGTCGCCGAAGCCGCCCAGAATGATGTTGTTCGTGCCGGCGGTGATGTAGTCGGTGTCACCGAGCGCACCCGGGCCGGTCACGTCCGAGGAAATGTCGTTGCCGGCGGCCTGGTTCATGTTCACGACGCCGTCGTCGCCCAGGATGATGTTCTCGCTGCCGCCACCCGCCGTGATGTGGTCGGAGCCGACGCCGCCCAGGATCACGTTCTCGCCACCGCTCGAGACGATCGTGTCGTTCCCGCCGGTGATCGCGGTCGTGTCGGTCGTCTCGACCTCGTAGACGTCTGACAGGGTCCCGAAGCCGACGCCATGGCCGCGGAGGACGCTGCCGTTGTCGCCGAGCACGACTGCGAAGCCGCTACCGATCGTGATCTGGTCGTCGCCGAAGCCGCCCAGGATGATGTTGTTCGAGCCGGCGGTGATGTAGTCGGTGTCACCCAGCGCACCCGGGCCGGTGACGTCGGACGAGATGTCGTTGTCGGCGTTCGCCTGGTTCATCGTCACCGAGCCGTCGTCGCCGAGGATGATGTTCGCGCTACCCGCTTCGGCGGTGATGCAGTCGCTGCCGACGCCGCCCAGGATCACGTTTTGGCCGCCGCTCGACACGATCCGGTCGGCGCCACCAGTCGCCTCGGTCGTGTCGGTCGTCTCGACTCCGGTGATGTCGGCGAACGAGCCGAGACCGGCGCTTGGGCCGCGGTCGACGCGCCCGTTGTCGCCGAGCACGACGGAGAAGCCGCCGCCGAGCGTGATCTGGTCGCCGCCGTAGCCGCCGATGATGATGTTGTTCGAGCCGGCGGTGATGTAGTCGGTGTCGCCGGTCGCGCCGTCGCCCGTGACGTCGGAGTAGATGTCGTTCGCAGCGCCGGCACCGACGTGGTTCAGGTTCACGACGCCGTCGTCGCCCAGGATGATGTTCTGGCTGCCGCCGCCGGCGGTGATGTGGTCGGAGCCGACGCCGCCGAGGATCACGTTGTAGCCCTGGCCGTTGCTGCTGTCGATCTGGTCGCCCGCGCCGGTCGACGCGTCGAGGTCGGTCGTCTCGACGGTGAGGATCGTCTCGTGGGAGTCGCGGTCGACCTCGCCGTTATCGCCGAGGATCACGGCGTTGCCGGTGCCGGTCGTGATCGTGTCGACACCCGCACCGCCGATCACGATCGCGAGCCCGCTCGAGCCAGTCGTGATCGTGTCGTCGCCGCCGTCGGCAAGCGCGATCGACTGGATGTCGTTGGTGTCGCCGGGCGCAGTGTTGTTCAACCGGACGTCACCGTTGTCGCCGAGGATCACATCGTCGCCGGAGGTGCCGTGGATGACGTCGCCCATGGCGCCACCGAGAATCACGTCGTCGCCCGTCCCGCTCGTGATGCCGTCGACGCCGCCGACGCTCGGATCGAGCGACTCGACCTCGTGGACGACCAGGTCGGACGTCCGGAAGACCTCACCGCTGTCGCCGAGGATGATGTTCGGCCCGTTGCCGCCGTTGAGCGTGTCGTTGCCGGCGCCACCGATCAGGATCGAGCGATCGCCGGTGTCGGCGCCGGAGCCGGCGAGGATCGTGTCGTCGCCGCCGGTCTCGGGCGCGATCGAGTAGACGTCGCCGTGGAGATCGACGAAGCCGGAGTCGCCGAGGATGATGTCGCCGCCGAGGCTCGCAGTGATCTGGTCGCTCGACCCGCCGCCGATCACGACGTCGGCGCCGTCGCCGCCGTCGAGGGTGTCGTGACCGCCGAGCTGCGGCTCGGTCGACGTGACCTCCGCCGGCGCACCGTTCGGCGCCAGCACCGCGCCGTCGTCGCCGACGAGGACGTCGTTGTCGGAGGCGCCCGGCGTAAACGCTGCGTCGAGCGTCAGCCCGAGTGAGGCAGGCGCGGCGTCGCCGTAGGCGAAGTCGTCGTTCAGGCCACCGATCAGGACGTCGCTGCCACCGTTCCCGACCAACCGGTCGACGCCGTCCTGGTTGTCGCCGACATAGGTCGACGTGACGACGAAGGAGCTCGGGATCCAGCCGAACGTCCCGTCGCCGACGCCACCGCCACCGCGGATCGCCTCAACGGTGCCGCCGGTCGGGTCGATGTCGGGCGTCTCGTCGTTCACGACCGTGAACACGACGCTGCTCGGGTTGTCGACGAACTCGATCTGGGCGCGGTCGCCGACCAGGATGTCGTTGGCCGAGCCGCCGACGATCGTGTCGTTGCCCTCGCCGCCGAACACGATGAGCGGGACGGTCGACTTCGAGCCGTCGACGAAGTCGTCGTCGCGCGCGGTCGGCGTGCCGGTGAAGGTGGTCGAGCTGACGAAGGTCTGCTGGACGACGACGAGCGAGCCGACGACCGGCGTCCAGCTGCCGTCGTACAGCGTTCCGTCGACGAAGACGCGCTGGGTCGCCGTCGTCACCGGGACGGTCTGGCTGCCGGTGTAGGTGAACGTCTGCGTCGTGTGCAGCTGCTTGATCTGCACGACGTCACCGGCGGCCGGGGCGATCGTGAGCCCGATCGCGTTCAGCGACGGGATGACCGTGTACTCGTCGCCCGTGAGCAGCGTGCCGTTGAGCGTGACGACGACGGAGTCGGCCGCCGGCGTGTCGTAGTCGCCGGCGAAGAAGGTCTGCGGCAGGGCGAGCGTGCTCTCGTAGGCGCCCTGCGTGTCGAGCACGAAGAAGCCGAGCGCCGAGGTGAGCTGGACGTGCACCTTGTCGTTGCCGAGGCCGGTGTTGAGCGTCGTGATCTGGTTCTTGCCGTCGGCGGCGTTGAGAACGCTCTGCACGGTGGCGACGTCGTCGCCGAAGCCGCTCCAGATCGTGATGCCGCCGGCGAAGTCGCCGCTCGTCGCGCCGTAATGGATCGGGATCGGCGTGAGGCCCGTCACGACGCCGGCGGCGAGCGTGTACGTCCGGCCGGTCGCGTCGCCCTCGTCGCTGATCATCAGGCTCTGGCCCGGTGCGGTGTCCGCGCCTTCGTCGATCGTCAACGCGCCGACGATGCCGGCCAACGTGCCGGTGAGGTGGTCGGGCAGGTTGCCGATGGACGCGTTCGCCTCGGACGAGACGTAGACGTGGTCGGAGCCGCCGTTCGTGTCGAGCTTCGTCGTCGTGTCGGCGTTCGTCGCACTGGACGTTGAACATGTCGTCGCCCTTGCCGAGCTCGATGTCGAGCTGATCGACGCCGTAGTAGTCGATGCCACTCGCACGGGTCTCGACCGTGGCGGCGCCGGTGACGTAGGCGATGCGAATTCCGGCGTAGGCGCCGCGGAACGTGACGGTGTAGGACGCGCCGTGCTGCTCGACCGCGACATTGTTCGTCCACGGGAGCGCCGGATTCGTGTTGTTCGGGTTGAGGATCGCGCTCAGCAGCCGCAAGGACGTCGGCGGCCGAGGCGGTCGCCGAGATCTGGCCCGTGGCGAAGTCCTGCAGCACTCCCTGCGAGTTCGCGAGGACGAAGTGGATCATGTACGACCCGGCGCCGTCGGTGTCGATCGTCTGGACGGTGTTGAGGTCGGGCGAGAGCGTTCCGTCGTCGACGATCACCGTGGTGACGACGGCCGTCGCATCGAGCGTCGGCACGAGGGTCGTCTTCGGCGTCGCCGTGGCACCCGAGAGCTGCGTCAGGTCGAGCGAGACGTAGGCCCCACCGATCGTGACAACGAAGGTGCCGGGGGTGGTGCTGTTCGAGACCGCGATCGTCGAGATGCCATAGACCTGATCGAGCGCGGTCTGGATCTGGGCGGCGGTCGGGTTCGCACCGATCGTCGCGTCGCCGTACCCGGCCGACTTCAGGAGCGTGCCGGTCGGGGTCAGCGCCCAGCTGCGCACCCACTGGAGCTGCGGGAAGTGGAGCCCGGCCCCGTCGCCCGCGAAGATGATCGTGTAGGTCGTCTGCGTGCTCGAGGTCGAGGTCACGACGACCTGGATGTCGTGAAGCCCGAAGAGCGTGTCGAGGTCCTGCTCGATCTGACTGATCGACTCGCCGTAGGTGACGGTGATCTCGTTGCCCGTGTTCCCTGCCTCGAGCTCGTACGCGCCTGAGGCTGCGGCGACGGTCAGCGTCTCTTCCTCGGCCACGGTCGGCATGCCGAGCCCGGTCAGGGTCGTGTCGGTCAGCGTGCCGTTCTGGCCGTTCGGGTCCTGGCTGTCGTCGACGAGCAGGGTGTCGCCGGTGTCGCCGCCCAGATCGACGGTCAGCAGGCCCGCGATGCGCGAGACTTCGCCGGCCCCGGAGACGACGACCTCGTCAGTGCCGCCGTCGGTATCGACGGTCGTGTGGCCGGAGATCGTCTCGACATAGACCGTGTCGTTGCCGGCGCCGGTGTCGACCACGTTCGTCGCGGAGCTCGTGCTCGCGATCGTGAACGTGTTCTTGCCCTTGCCGAGGTAGACGTTGACCGACTCGAGCTCGGAGTAGCTGATCCCGCCCGCCATCTGCACGCCGCCGACGAGCGCGGTGGCCGGCATGCCGAGCCCGGTGATCGAGCTCTCGGTGAGGACGCCGGAGATGTTGCTGTCGTCGCCGGTGTCGTAGACGTTCAGCGTGTCGACCTGCTGGGACTCGTCGACCGTCGTGTTCGGGTTGAGCGGCGCCACGTGGTAGGTCGAACCGGCCGCCGGCTGGCCGTTCCAGCCAGTGGTGAAGGTGACCTGGCTTCCGGAGACGAGCGGCTTGTAGCCCGAGACGATGTCGCCGGCAAGCGCCGTCGTCAGGTCGGCGATCGTCCCGGCCTGCTCGCTCGACGTCGTCCGGCCGCCGTACGAGAGCGACCACGTGTCGGTCGCCGACACGGCGCCGGTGAACCGGTACGACGCGAGTGTCCAGTCGACACCGCATTCCGTGCCGCCGGTGACCGAGCAGCTCGGGGTGCCGCTGACGACGCCGTCGTCGCTATTCGCTGCGCTGTTGATCTGGAACTGCGCGGTGAACGTCCCGTTCGTCGCCGTCGACGTGACGAGGAGCTCGGCGTTCCCGAGGAGGCCCTCGACGAGCGTTGCCGTGTAGAGGTGCAGCGGATCGCTGTTGATCGCGTCGCGGATCTCCTGGGCGAGGAGCGACGGGACTGCGTTTGCCGCGCTCACCTGCTGCGACGAGTACCGGTGGGTGCCGAGGAGGACCGACCAGGTGTCGCCGATCTTCGGGGCGCCCGAGAAGTCGATGACCGCTTGCTTCCACTGCAGGTTCCCGAGCACCGACGTGCTCTGGTCAGGCGTGCCGTAGAAGACGGCACTGCCGGTGATGTTCGTCGAGCTGTTCTTGGCCAGCGAGACCGCGAAGGCCGTGCCGTTCGCGAGCGAGAGGATGTCCTGCGACACCGAGGAGACGGTCAGGGTCTGGCCCGCGGCTGCCCCACTCAGGAACTCGATCGTGTACGGGAAGTCGTTCATGCGCGGGTCGAAGCCGGGGCGCTCACCGTCGGCGGCGCTGACGTTCGTCGCGTTCGTGTTGGTGATCGTTCCATCACCGTTCGAGTCGGTGCCGGAGCCCTGGATGGCACCGTCGGCGAGTGGCAGGTTCGACTCGGTCGGCAGCATCAGCGGGCCGGCGAACGCAGGCTTCGGGATGTCGGCCGAGCCGCCGTCGATCGTGACGGGGCCGCGGATCTGGTCGACCGTGTTCGGGAGCGGCGGGAAGACGAGGGCGTCGGTGCCGTCGACCGTGAAGTCGGGCTGGCCGGTGACGATCACCGTCTGCGCGACATCCCACGGATGGGTCGAGTCGAAGACGAGCTGAGCGACGACCGAGGCGCCGCCCCGGCTGTCGGGCGTGATGGCGAACGAGGCGGAGACGGCGGCACCGCCGACCTTGCCGATCGTGATGACGCGGCCGACGACCGTGACGTTGTACGTGGTCTGGTTGAGCTGAGCGCCCAGGGCGGCCGCGATGTCGGAGAGGCTCTCGCCGAAGGTCACGGCCGTCGTGTAGGTCGTGGTGTCGACAGTCAGCTTCCAGGTCTCACCGGTGGCGGGCAATCCGCCGAGTGACACTGAGATCGTCGACGCGTTCGCCGTTGCGGTCGCTGCGCCCAGGTTCGTGATCCCGAGGGAGGCAGAGACGGCAGTGCCGTCCTTGCGCGTGATCGCGATCGTCGCGCCGGTGGCAATCGCTGTGTACAGGCCGCTCGGAAGCTCGGCCGCGAGCGCCTGCGCAATCGTGGACGTCGTGTCGCCGGTCGCGAACGTGTGCGTGTAGGCGGTGCCGTCGACCGTGAGCGTCCAGGTGTCGTTCAGCGCCGGCGCGCCACCGATGGTCACGGAACTCGCCGGGCCGCTCGCTGTGACGGTGGCGGTGCCGTTCGTGTCCTCGACGATCTGGAAGCCGGCGCGGAAAGCGGTGCTCGAGGCGATCGTGAAGGAGACGGTGTCGCTACCGAGCGTCGCGCCCAGGAGGCCCGCCAGGTGGCTTGCGATGCTGGCGAGCGTTGCAGCGACGCCGTTCTGCCCGACCGTGACGGAGGCGACGACGACGCCGTTCTCGAGCACCTGCCACTTCTCGCCGGCGACCGGGGTGCCGGAGAGGGTGAAGCGCGCCTGCTTGGTCGCGACGGCGACCTGCACGAAGTCGTTCTGGCCGTAGTTCGCGTTCGGGTCGAATGCCTCGTCCGAGTCGTAGGTGTCGGTCGCCTGCGGGGTGATGTCGATCGTCACCGTGTGGTTCTCGCCCGGGTCGCTCGTGAGCACGACCTGGTAGCTGTCCTGGTTCGGCGTCTGCCCTTCCTGCGTCGTGTACTGGCTGTTCTGATCGAGGTTCTGCTGGATCTGGAAGCGGCTCGTCTGGTCCGGCGCGACCGCGGTGCCGCCGCCCGGCAGCGCAAACGGCGTCGAGAGGATGAAGAGGCTCCGCTCGGCGTCGTAGCTCTGGATCGTCGCGGTCTCGCCGGCGCCGGTGCCGCTCGTGATCACGACGGTGTCGCCGGTGAAGTTGGCCTGGGCCGGGTTCGCGTTGTGACCCTGGAGCGACAGGTAGAGCTGGTAGTTCATGCCGGGCAGCGGCTGCTGGATGACGCCGCCGAGCGGCTCAAACGTGTTCGCGACGTTGAACGGGCCGGGCGTCAGGCCGGTGGTCGGGTTCCAGACGACGTTCGCGGCGACCTCGAGCTTGTACGTGCCGGCTGCCGTGAAGACGAAGTCGATCAGCGGGTCGACGGTCGACGCATCGGTCGTTCCGAGATGCCCGAACGCCGACGCGCCCGCGGCGAGCGTTGTCGTGCAGGTCCGCGTCGGATCGGTGGCGCTGACGGCGCCGCAGAGGCTGGTCGCGAGCAGCTGGTCGGTGCTGCTGTACAGCTCGAGCACCGGGTAGGCCGTATAGCCGAGCGGCTGGTACTGCGTGAAGAGCGGGGCAAGGAACGGGAAGATGTCGATGAGCCACGACGTGCCGGGCTGGACGACCGGGACTTCGATGCTGCCGGTCACGTCAGGCGCGTTGGCCATGTTGAAGGCGCCTTCGGCCCCGCCGCCGCGATGCGCGATCGCGTAGGTGAACGGGTTCGACGCGTCGTTCGTGCTGTCGGTGAGCGTGAGCACGCCGTTCGCCGCCGTCACGGTGACGTGCACGCCGGGAGGCAGCTTCGAAATGATCGCGGCGGCGATACCCTGCGCGATCGTCGCGACGGTGCGGTTCGCCTCGCTCGTCTGGTCGCTCTCGGTGTAGGTCGCCGTGACGCCGTCGATGGTGATCGTCCAGCTGTCGGTGTTCTCCCAGAGGGTGCTCGGGTCGATCGCGAAGGTCGCCGACTCGTAATGCGTCCGCGTGTCGGCCACCCAGTCGCTCGAGTTGGTCATGTTCACGGCGAAGGCCGAGCGCGTCTCGGTGACGAGCACCGGCACGGGGTTGCCGACGATGGTGAAGTCGAGCAGCGCGCTGAGCGAGCCGAGCGAGCCACTTGCGCTGACCGGCTGGCCGCTACCGACCGTGACCGTCCAGATCTCGCTACCGGTCGTCGCCTCGGCGCCGGCCGGGTCGAGCGTCGTCACTTCGTGCCAGGTCAGCTGGACGGTGCCTTCGCCGTAGGCCGCGTTCGGCGCGGAGTCGGAGCGGCTCACGCCGGTCAGCGCGAGCGCCGGGCCGTTGCCGCCGGCGATCGTCGTGACGTAGACCGTCGCGCCGATCCTGAAGGAGGTGTAGCTCGAGCCGACATCGCCGGAGAGATCGTCGGCGAGCTGCCCGTCGGTCTCGCCACCGGTCCCGACGAGCTCGTCGACCCCGTTGCCGCCGACGGTGAAGTGCCAGGTGTCGCCGTCGTTCGCGGAGCCCGCGAGCGTCAGCCCCGTCGTCGTCGCAGCACTCGTCGACGACGACGCGTGGCTGTCGACCGCGACCGAGGCAGTGAAGGAGGTCGAATTGTCGATCGTCAGAACGCCGGCGGACGAGGTCACGTGCGTCGAGTTGAACGCGACCACGAGACCGTGGGCGACGGCGGTGGGATCGTCGCCGCTCTGGACGACGTAGTGCTGCGTCGCCGACCCGTCGCTGACCGTCCACGTGTCGCCGGCGAAGAACGGGCCGCTGAACGTCAGCGTCTCGCTCGGCGTCGTGGTCGTGGTCGTGTTCGGCGGCGTGCCCGTGGTGGTGGTCGTGCTCGTGTCGGCGAAGGCAGCGCTACCGCTTGCGAACGTCGCGATCGAGATGCTGAACGAGCCGGAGCCGACGAGGCGCGTGACCGTGATCGAGCTCGTGCCGTCGGGGACGATCACCTTGAACACAGGCGTTGTTCCGCCGATCGCCGAGATCGCGGCCGCGAGCGCAGACGCGATGCTCGCCGCGCTGCCGCCACTCACGATCACCTGGCCGAGCTGGGTGCTCGACGCGGTGTCGGTCAACGTCGCCTGCCACTGGTCGGCGCTGCCGGTTGCGATCGACACGACTGCTGCCGGCAGCGACGCGGCCGAGCTTGCGCTCCCCGACGTATGCGTCTCGGCAAGCGAGACGGTGAATGCCGTCGTCGTGCTCGAGAAGAGCACCTGGGTCGCAGAGTGCGTGACGGAGACCCGCCGTAGGTGCCGTCGAAGGCCCCGGCGAGGGTGGCCTGGCTCCCGTCAGAGGTCGCGGTCACCGTCGAAGCCGATCCGCCAACCGGCGTGATCGTGAGCGTCCACGTTCTCGCCGGCAGGCGGTGTCGCCGGCACGGTGATCGCCGCGCTCGTCCACGGAGCGACGCTGACAGCGCTCGACGGGGTGCCGGAGATCGTCGCGTAGCCCTGCGGCTCGCGGCCTGCGATCGAGACCGTGATCGCCGCATTCGAGAGACCGTTGAACGTGAGCTTCGAGCCGGATTGGCTCACGATCGAGCCGAACTTCGCCGCCAGCGCGATCGCCACGGAGGTTACGTCGGCTCCGCTCGCCGACTCGCTGAGGCCGCCGACCGTGACCGTCCAGCTATCGGCGGTGCTCGTCGTGCCGCTGAGCAGGACATCGGCCTGCGAGAAGCCGATCGCGTTCCCGTTCGTGTCCTTCGCCGTCGTCGAGATCGTCTGGGTGTCCGCCTGCTGGGCGATCTCGACGAGGCCCGGCGTCAGCGCGAAGCCCTTCGAGTTCTGAATGAGCATCGCCGGAAGCCCGTTGACGAGCTGAGGCGTGACGGTGTACCCGGCAGCCTGCAGCTGCATCGCAAAGGCCGTCGCAATCGTGTTGAGCGTCTGGCTCGTCAACGTCACATTCACCGTGAACACCTTGTTGTTCAGCGTCAGCGTCCACGAGTCGCCGACCGTGACCCTGCCGCTCAGCCCGAGCTCGACCTGGGAGTAGAACGGCCCGCTGACCGTCGACGCGCTCGTCTGCGTGCCCGAAGTCGGGTTGAGCATGTCGGGCGTGACCTCGAACGAGTAGAAGTCGAACGTTCCGTCGCCGGAGCCCTGGATCTCGGCGTACGGCGTCTGCCAGTCGATCGACCCGCCCGCCGACATGTCGCCCGCATTGGTGTTGTAGAAGTCGTAGAAGTTCTCGCCGGTCGGCTGGCACGTCTCGGTCGTCACGACGTTGCAGTTCGGCGTCGTCGTCGGATCGATGTTGTTCTGCGGGTTGTCGATCGAGTCGTTCTGGTTGTTGTCGGGCACCGGCGCGGCCGAGAAGACGAAGCCGGCGGTCACGTGACTCGGCACCGAGACCTGGAGCTGGTAGGTCGCCCCGGCCGGAACGCCGCTCGAGATGATCCAGGACGTGACCTCGACGTAGTACTCGCCCGGGTTCTGGAAGCCATAGGTCAGGAAGTCGTCGAGGATCGTCGAGCTGCCACCTGCGCCGAGACCGGTCGACGCGAGACCCGGGCCTGTCGCGAGGCGGTTCCCGCTCGAGTCGTAGAGGACGATGTTGCTCGCCCAGGTGAGGACGCCGTTCTGGACGTACTGGCCGTTGTCGATGTCGAAGGTCGACGTGCCGGCCGACGAGACGCTGAACTTGTACCAATCGTTTCCGCCCGCTCCAGTCGCGTTCACGGTGATGTGCGCGGTGTTGGTCGGGTCGACGATGTTCGGGTCGTAGTTCTTGCCCCACGTGCCGAGGTCCAGGTCCTGAGCCGTCGCGAAGGAGTTGTGGAACGCGGTCGAGCTCACCTGCGAGGAACCGATGCTTCCGTTGAAGCAGAGGATCGGCTGACCGGCGGTGGTGGTGCAGCCGTTCGCGAGCTCGGTCACAAAGCCGTTGCCCACGATCACAACCGAGCTGGGCTCGATCACGTTGGTCGAGCCGCCGGTCTGGAGCACGAGGACCTGCGGGTCGCTCGAATCCGTGATCTCGACATCCTGCGGATCCGCGTTCAGCGAGCTGCCGTGGCCGGCGACCCACGAGTAGTCGACCGCGGAGGCGCTGGCGCCGCCGGCGCGGTTCAGCGTGAGCGTCCAGGTCTGGCCGAGGGTGACCGAGGCGGCAGCAGTCGGGCTGACGTCGAGCACGAGCTTCGTCCAGTAGGTGCCCGTCGTGTCCTGCAGGCCCGAGACGGTGCCGGCCGCGACGCCGGTGCTCCCGCCGGCGGCTGCCTTCGTGAGGCTCACGGCGAGGGCGCCCTGGTCGAGCCGCGAGACGAGCAGCGACCCGTTCGAGACGGTCGCGTGGTACGTGCCGCTCTGGTTGATCAGGCCCGCGAGGCCCACGGCGACGTCTTGCGGGCCGTTGCCGGTCTGGACGAGGTAGCCGAAGCGCGCGCCGTCGATCGTGACCGTCCACGTGTCGCCGACAGCGACTGTGGTCGCGATCGAGACCGTGACCATGCCCGTGTACGCCGGCGTCGAGGCCGAGATCTTCTCGGTCAGTCCGCTGCCCAGCTGCGACGAGGAGATCTCGAACGCAGGGCCGGTGATCGTGAACTCGCCGGGGTTCGTCGTCGACAGCGTCGTCGTGAAGCGGCCGGTCGGGTCGCCGGCGACGGCGTTGGCGAGGCCGGAGGCGATGTTCGCGATCGTCGTGCCGATGAATGCGTTCTCGTTGGCCGTCGTCTGGGCGACGGCGATCGTGATCCGCGAGTAGTGGATGCCGATGACGCCGAACGTGGCGGTCGTGTTCGGGGTCGCCGTCACGTCGACGACCTGGGCTGTGCTCCAGCTCGTCGGTGAGAAGAAGAGCTTGATCGACTGCGCCGGCGTCGGCGAGAGCGCATCCGAGAGCAACGAGAGCCCGTCGGTCGACAGGTCGATCTCGACGGTGGTCGTCGGAGCCTTCGTCAGCACCACGGAGTAGTGACCGGTGGCCCTGATCGTGCCGGCCGCGCCCGGGTCGTCCGAGATGATCACGCTGCCGTAGTTGCCGTCGTTCGTCGCTGCGACGACGACGCTCGCGGTGTCCGCGTCGATCACGTTGACGCCGACGCTCTGCACCTGGAGGCCGTCGTACGGGTCGCCGTCGACGCCACTCGCGCCCTCGACCACCGAGTGCTGGATCGAGACCGACCGGTCGCCGGTCGCGACGCCGTCGGGTGTGCCCGGAACCGTGATCGTGACGGTCTGCGGCTTGAACCAGTCGTCGGGCGTGAAGACGAGCGTCGTCCCTCCGAGCTGGCCGTTCAAATAGATGTTGTGCACGCCCTGGCGCACCTCGGAGTCGCTCGGCGGCGTTGCAGCGGCGCTCACATAGACGTTCTCGGTCGGCGCCTGGGAGAGGACGATCGAGTAGCTGGTGATGAACAGGCCGCCCGGCATCGAGCCGTTCTCGAAGACCTGGATCGGGCCGTTCTGCGTGATCACGACACCCGGGGCGTCGGCGTCGGCGACGTTGGCCGAGATCCACGGAACGTTCGCCGAGGAGTACGGGTCGACCGCGCCGCCGGCGATCGCATCGGCCTCGTCGACCAGGTTCGCGACCAGGCCGCTGTGGCCGTTGAGGCTGTTCGAGACGACGGTGATCGGCACGTTCGAGCCGCTGCCGCCGATGTCGAAGGTGTCGCTGCCCAGCGCGCCGACGAGCTCGAGGTCGACCGTGGCGCTCGTGCTCTGGACGTAGAACGTGTCGTTGCCGGCACCGCCGTCGACGACGACCTTCTCGACGTTCGTGAACGAGACATAGAGGCCGGCGCCGAAGATGCCCTGGTCGGTGATGACGAACGTGTCGCCGAAGTCGGTGCCGACGACGACGATCGTGTCGAGGCCGTCGCCACCGTCGATCTTCACCGGTGCGTTGACGGTGTAGCTGATGAAGTCGGCACCGGCGCCGCCGTTGATGTTCGTGAACGGCGCGTCCGGGTCGTTCGGGTTCACCTTGACGAACGCCTGGATCGTGAACGTGTCGTTGCCGTCCTGGCCGTACAGCCAGAGCGTGGCGAGGTTGTGATCGACCACGAAGGTGTCGTCGCCGTTGCCGCCGTACAGCGTCGCGGCGTAGCTGATGCCGTCGGAGAGGAAGCCGTCCGTCGTCTGCGTGGTCGCGAAGTAGTCGGCCGGCGCGAGGCCATTGCTCGGGTTGCTGCCGTCGCGGGCCGAGGCGAAGAGCTGACCGACCTGGAACGTGTCGTTGCCGTCGCCACCGAAGATCGTCGTCGGGACGAGGTTGTCGTCGAGCACGAAGGTGTCGTTCCCGGCGCCGCCGTAGATCGTGAGGCCGCCGTTCAGCGTGGAGTCGTAGTTGACGCGCTCGACGCCTGCGCTGACCGTGGGCTGGCCGTTCGCATCGGTCGCGTAGGCGGCGACGACGCCACCGACCAGGCCGGGCGTGAGGTTCGCGCGAAGCAGGTAGTACTCGGGCAGGTTCGCCCCGTAGATCACGAGCTGGTTCAGGTCGCTCAGGTGCTCGAGATCGGGCTCGACGTCCTGGACGGTGATCGGCTGGCCTGCGTCGCCGGAGAGGCCGATCTCGTAGGTGTCGCTGCCGTATCCGCCGCGGAGGGTCAGCGCACCCTGGATGCCGTCCGTGAAGGTCTGGTTGCCGAGCTGGTCGTAGTTGACGCCGATCAGGTCGTTGCCGTTGCCGCCGTCGATGATCGTCGTGCCACCGGTCGCGCCGATGTAGATCGTGTCCTCGTACTGGTTGAGCTCAGGTGTCTGGTCTCCGCCGTAGAGATGGAACGTGCTGTTCGCCGGCGTCGACTGGACGTAGAAGGTGTTCTTCAGCGAGTCGCTGGGCGGTGGTGCGTTCGCGTTCTGGACGAAGTCGCTCAGGCGCAGGTCGATCAGCTCGAACCCGCCGTACCAGATGCCCTGCGTTCCGAGGCCGCTCAGCTCGTTTGCCGTCAGCACGCCCGAGCGCTGGCCCGGCGATGAGCTGTCGAACGCCTCGAAGTGGTCGTTGTCGTCGTCGCTGATGCACGCGTCCGATGCTCCGAAGGCGCCGCCGCAGATCGTCAGGCCGCCGAGGATGCCGTTCAGCGTGCTGCCGGCCCAGACGTTCGCCGAGCCCGGGTTGAACACCGTCATCGAGCCGACGCGGACGTCGTCGGTGCCACCTTCGGTGGCGATGAACGTCGGCGAATGGGTCATCTGCACCTCGACGTCGTCGTTCCCGTTGCCCGTCGTTAGCGTCGTGGTCGCGGCCGGACTCGTGTCGTACACGATGAACGTGTTGCCGGCATTGCCGAGATCGATGTTCAGCGTGCCGACGCCGGAGTCGTAGTCGACAACACCGGTCGGCCCGAAGATGCCGCCGAGACTCGACGAGTACAGCCAGCCGGTGTCGGCCGTGCCGTCGCCGCCGTCTTCGACGTTGACGGTGTCGGTCGCCTGGTTGCCGCCGTCGATCGAGAGGGTGCCGGAGATCGCGTCGGCGCCGGACGGATGCGTCGTCGCGATGCTGTTCCGGAACTGGGTCGGTAGCCCGGTCGTGTAGACGCCCACGTAGCGGTCGCCGACGCCGACCGGGTTCGACACGCTCGCCGTCCAATCCCACTGGCCGGTCGCGCTCCAGAAGCCGGCCCACGAGCCGATGTCGACCGTGTCGCTGCCCGCCCCGGTCTTGATCGTCACGTTGCCGGTCGTGCGCCGGATGGCGAACTGGTCGTTGCCGCTGATCGTGTCGTTGCCGGTGTCGATCTCGGTCGAGCCCGTGTTGACGCCGTCGTCGACGACGACCTTGTTGTTCCCGGTGCCGAGCGTGATCGTCACCTGCGAGAGGCCGAAGTAGACGATGTTGCCGGCGATGTCGCTCAGCGTCAGCCGGTCGGCCGCCTGCTTCGCCTGCACCGCGTCGGTGGCCGTGTAGAGGGCCTGCTCGCCGCCGATGTTGAGGATCGCCTCATCGCCAACGGCCTTGGCGAGGCCACCGGCGAGGTACGGCTGCGCGGAGCACGACGTCAGGCCGGTCGTGTCGCTCGTCGTGCAGCCGTACTGCTGCTCGCCGGCCGCGTGGAGCACCGGCGCCGAGTAGCTGATCGCGATCGCCGCGTTGTGGGTGAAGGAGCCGGCAAGCGTCAGCGTCACGCCATCGGCCGCAAGGCTGTACTTGCTCGCCGCAACCGTCACGCCCGCGACCTTGACGACGAGGCCGCTCGTCACCTTCTCGCTCAGGACGATCTGCTGGCTGCCGGTGCCGCTTGCCGACCAGGTGCTCGTGTTCGTGACGGCGTGCAGCGGCTGCGAGGTGTAGAGGAGGGCGCTCCCGCCGCTCGTCTGCACCTGGCCGCTTCCGTTCAACATCGGATCGCCGATCTGGATCTGCTCGGTGCCGGTGAACTGGGTCGAAGCGGTGCCCGCGGCCTGGTACGACGCGGCGGTGCAGGACGTCACGCCGGCTGCGCTCGTCGTGCACTGGTACACCGGCTCGTCCGCCTCGTGCAGCACCGGAGCGGTGTAGATGATCCCGATCGTCGCGCCGAGGCTCGTCGAGACACCGTTCTTCAGTGCTGTCTCGGTCGGATGCAGAGTCAGGACGTTGTTCGCGAGGCTGTAGTCGGCGGACGTGAGCGTGATCGTCCCGACCGTGATCGCGATCGTGCCCGCGTTCGGCTTCTGGTTCAGATTGAGCGTCATCGTGCAGGTCGAGGAGCACGTCGGGTTCCAGTAGTAGGTCTCGCCAACCGTCCGCTGCGGCTGCACCGTGTAGAGCAGGACGTTGCCGCCGGCGTCGGTCTTCGGGTTGTTGGCCGAGTCGAGCATCGGGTCTCCGGCCTGGATCTCTTCGGTGCCCTGATAGAGGACCGGGTCGCCCGCCTGGTGCGTCTTGGGCGTCTCGATCACGACCGCGACCCTCACGCACTGGACTGTCCCGGCAGCGCCCGAGCAGCCGGTTGCGACGGTGCTGAGGAGCGTCACCGTGTCACCGCTGACCGAGTACGCACTCGGATCGAGCGTGTAGATGTCGCTTCCGTCGTAGACGAGCACGGCGATCTTGTCGCCGGACTTCAGGTGGTAGCCGTTGCCCGAACCGCCGGTGAGCGTGAACACGTTGAACGTTTGACCTGCCGGAAGCGAGGCGAGCTTCGCGGACGGCGCCGAGTAGGAGCTGTCGCCGATCCCGAGGAGCGAGTACTTCGAGCCGTTCGTGCTGACGAGGTCGTAGAGCTGGTCGCCCGGGTTCGCGATCTCCGCCTGACCTGCCTGGTAGGTGAACGGCGCGGTGCCCGTGTAGACGAGGTTGCCGTTCGCATCCCTGACCTGGGCGCCGCCGAGCTCGTCGACGTTCGAGCCACGCTGCTCGACAACCGGGTCGCAGGCGGTGTGGTACTCGTAGTCGTTGGCCGCATGGGTGAGCGCGGTGCCGTCAGGCCCGTCGACGACCTGGCAGGTGAACGGATCGAGCACCGGCTCGCCGCCGACGTACTGGAGCTGGCTGCCGGTGAGCGGATCGATGACCGGCTCGCCGCCGAAGTAGTACTCGGGGTTCCCGGCGTACGTGCCGGTCGGCAGGCCTGCGCCGTTCAGCACCGGCTGACCGGCCGGATGCCCGCTGGTCGTCAGCTCGTCGACCGGGATCTCGTAGCTCTGGACGGTTGCGTCGACACCCGTCGACGTCGAGTCGACGATCGTCAGCGTGTCGCTGCCGTTCCCCGTCGGCTTCGTCGCGGTGACCGTTTGCAGGTACGGGACGAGGTGCGACTCGTAGACCGGCATGATCGCGGCGGTATTCGGCGTCGCGTGCACCGAGAGGTTGTTCGCGCAGACGACGCTGCCGGTGTGGCTCGCCGGATCGACGTTGACGCACGGCGCCGAGCTGCTGATCGCCGTCGGGTTGCCGACGTAGCCCGCCGGGTCGACGGTGAGAGTGTTGGGCGTCAACCGGCCGGAGGCGTCGAGGTAGAGCTGCACGCTGCCCGGGGCGAACGTGACGGTGTACGCCTGCGTGTTGATCGCGACGACGGAGACGTTGTCGATCGCCCAGGTGACGTCGCTGCCCACCTGGCTCTGGAAGGTGATCTCCTCCGCCGACGAGGTGGCGCGGAACTGGACGGTCGCGGATGACCAGTTCGAGTTGCTCGGCTTGGCCGCAGTGAAGACCGTGTTCGCGCCGCCGCCGTCATTCACGGAGACGACGAAGCTGTAGATGACGCTGCCCGCAGCGCACGAGGCGTTGTAGCCATTGGTGATCCCGTTGCAGTTCGAGCCGTACTGGATCAGGTTGCCCGGATCCTGGTACGAGAACGAGAGCTGGTAGATCGCGCCGGGGATAAGGCCGGTGATCTGCTGGCTGATCGTCGGGGTGACGCCCGGGCCCGAATCGAGGACGAACGTCCCGTTGACGGCACCGGAGCCGCTCATGTTCGAGGATGCCCACCCGTTCCCGGCCGCGTTGTTCGGGACGGCCTGGCTGAAGTCGCCGTTCGTCACGAGGTTCTGGCCGGTCGACGAGAACGACTCGCCAAAGGTCGGATCGACATAGACCTGGTAGGTCGGGCGCCCGTCGTTGTAGGTGCCGGCCGGCGCGATCTTCGGCGTCGCGGTCACGGTCAGGGTCTCGTTGTTGTTCGCGTCGAGGTAGACCTGCGCCTTGTTCGACGTGGTGTAGGAAACGTCGTCGAGCAGGTTCCCGCTCGAGTCCTTGGCGATGCAGGTCGTCCCGATCAGCGAGGCGCAGGAGGTCTGCGCGTAGACGGGCTGACCCTTCTCGAGGACGCCCTTCTCCTGAACGTTGACCTGGACGAGGTTCCCGCTCCCGACGGCCCACGTGATCTCACGCGTGTTCGTCGTGCTGATCCCGCCGGCGCCCGGCGTGAACTGCAGTGTGCGGAGCACGTTGATGTAGTCCTGCAGCGAGTCGATGCCGGTCAGGGTCAGCGTGCCGTCGGCGTAACTGGCACCGATCGACGTCGTATGGAGCACGGACAGGCTCACCGAGAGGGTGTCGCCGTCCACGTAGCCCTTGCTGATCCGGATCGAGACGCCGGCGACCGTCGCGCTGACGGGATCCCACACGGAGATGCCGGCGTCGACGAGCCCGGAGCTCACGATCGTCTTCGCGGCCTGCGCCACTGCGGTGTTCACGTTGTCGCCGATCGTCGCGTCGTCGATGACACCGGCCTCGATCTCGATGTCTCCCGGCTTTGCGCCCGCGGGCAGCTCGGCGGTGTTCGGGCAGGTGCCGGCGACGGTCGTGCCGTCCGACAGCGTCCCACCGACCATGCACAGCACCGAGGTGGACACGCCCTGGTAGTACGGCACGCCGTCGATCGTCGGCAGCGAGGTTCCGGAGGCCGGATCCTGCTGAACGACCATCAGGTTGGCGCCGAGGAAGTAATCGACGAGGTCGCTGTTCGGCAGATTCTTGTAGTAGGTGTTCGCGTTCGGATCGGACGTGATCGTTGCCGAGGTGGTCTGCAGCGCGTTGACGCCGTCCACGATCAGCTGGCTCAGGATCCCGCTCAACGAGCCGGCGTGCGCCTGGACGACCGTGGAGTCGTTGCCGCCGCCGCCGACGATCGTGGTCTCTGCGCCGATGCCGTCGACCGTGAAGGTGTCGGCGCTCGCGCCGCCGTAGACGTCCACCGTCGGCGCCTTGATCGTGTTGCCCGCGCCGCAGGCGGTGACTGCCTGGACCTGACCCGACCCGTTCTTCGTCATGGCGCCGGTGCAGAGGGCGTTGTCGTTGATCGTGAAGTTGCCGCCGGCGTTCGAGAGCTTCAGCTCGACGTGCTCGATCCCTTCGAGCTCGATGCCGTAGTACTTGTTGCCCTCGACGTCGGTCTGACCGATGGTCGGGTTGATGCCGAGGCCGGTGCTCTCGAGGCTCAGGTAGGTCGTGACGTACGGCACGCCGGTGGCCGGATCGATCGTCGTGTCGGGCGTGAAGATCGGGTTGCCGGTCACCGGATCCTCACCGGTCTCCTCCATCTTCGGCTCCGACCGCTGCACGAGCTCGCCGGTCTCGGGCGCCGTGCTGTTCTCGTTCTCGTAGATGACGGTGTCGCCGCTCGTCTGGAAGTCGTCGCCGCCCTCGATCACGAGCTTGCTGCGCACCTGCGAGGCGTCCACGCCGGCGGCGTCGACGATCACCGGAGCGGGCGTGATCGTGACCGGCGGCGGCTGGATCAGCGTGGTGGTCGTCACGTAGCTCTTCGTCGTGTAGGTGACCGTCACGTTCGAGACGTCGATCAGCACGTACGGGTCGAAGATGTTCCACCAGTACCAGGCGTAGTAGACGTTCAGCGAGCCGAAGTTGATCGTGGCGTCGGCGCCGAAGATCGCGTGGAGGAGCGATGTGATCGGGTCGCTCGTCTGCGTGTAGAGACCGAGCGCGATGCCCCAGAACGACCAGTTGAAGATGCTGTAGCCGACGAAGAAGTCGCCGTACGCAATCGTCGTGGAGGTCGTCTCCACCGTCGTCGTCGAGACGGTGTACGCGGGCGGCGTGTAGGTGTATGCCGGCGGTGCGTAGACGAGCGGCGGCGGGGTTCCACCGATGTGGATCGTGTCGTCGCCGCCGCCACCGTTCACGGTCACGGTCAACGCCGGGTTGGTCGCGAGCACCCAGATGTCGTCGTTACCGCCGGAGCCGTCGACCTCGATCGCCTCGATGTTCGTGAAGGTGACGATGCGGCCGGCGCCCGCGACGTACGTGTCGGTGATGATGAACGTATCGTCGATCGGCGTGCCGTCGATGATGATCGTGTCGTAGCCGGAGCCGCCGTTGATCACGACCGGCGCGTTCTGCACGTACTCGTAGCGGTTCGAGCCGGTGCCGCCGAAGAGGGTCGTCAGGTTCGTGATCTCGTCCGGCTTGCCCGGGTTCTGCTTCAGCTCGAGGAACGTGTTGATCAGGAACGTGTCGTCGCCCGCGTCGCCGGCGAGATAGAGCATCCCCACGTTGTGGTCGACCTCGAAGTAGTCGTCCTGCGTGCCGCCGAGCACGTAGAGCGGCGCGGTGTTCCCGTTCGTCATGTGCGCGGTGTCGGCCACCGGGACACCGTTCGGGTACTGCGAGCGTGCGGTTGCCCGGATCCGGGATGAGCGGCACGGTGCCGACGACAATGCTGTCGTCGCCGGCGCCGAGGTTGACGATCGTGGTCACCGACGTGTCGTTCGAAAGCAGGTGATCGTCGCCGCCGAGGGTGTAGATCTCGAGCCGGTCGACGCCGCGCGCGCTGATCGACTCGGACGAGGTCACGGTCGCCGTGATGAACATCACGGCGGAGGCGCCCGAGCCGGCCGCGTTCAGGGCCAGCGTGTCGGCCTGGTTGGAGCCGAAGACGATCAGGTCGTCGGTACCGGAAGCGCCGCCCGAGTCGATGATGTCGACCTTCGCCGTGCTGCCCGCAGCGTTCGTGACGACGTAGTACTCGGGCAGCTGGTCGACGGAGTTCGCGCCGTTGTCGAGGATCGCCTCGCCGTTCCACGGCGTCACCGTGAGCGCGCCCTGGCCGGCGACCGAGATCTTCCCGTCGACGGAGTTGACGACGATCGTGTTGTTCCCGGTGCCGCCGGTGAGGATCGCGGTCGAGAAGATGCCGGTGATGCTCTCGACGGTGGCCCGCTGCCATACCTCGGCGTAGCCGGGCTGGCGGAACGTCGCGTCGCCGACTGCGCCCGGATCCTCGGCGGTCTGCATGTCCTCCTGCATCTGCTGCTCGCTGACGTAGCCGCCGGCAGCTGCCGCATACCCCTGGGTCCCGGAGTCGTTCATGACCTGGCCGGTGATGAAGATGTTCCCGTAGAGGCCGAGGTCGGTGTCCTGCGTCTCGATCAGCGTGTCGATCGGGTTACCTGGATCGTTCTCACTCTTGAACACGTCGAGCCCGTAGCCGCCGGTCATGGTGTCAGCGCCGGTGCCGCCGTCGATCACGTCGTTGAACGGTGAGCCGATCAGCCGGTCGGCGCCGTCGCCGCCCTCGAGCACGAGCGCGATGACGTTCGCCGGGTTGCTGCTCGGGAGCGCCTGACCCATCGCCGTGCCGAGGAGGGTCGCGTCGAGCGTGTCGTTCCCGGCCTCGCCGTCGATCGTCAGCGTGTCGCCCGAGCCGCGCGAGCTGTTGCGGATGTAGACCAGGCCGCTCCAGCTGTCGCCAAAGACGGTGCGGCTGATCGAGACGCCGAGCCCGCTCGGATCGTTGCCCGAGACGGTGAAGGTGTCGTTGCCCGCGCCGCCGTCGAGCTCGATCGAGTCCGCTGCGCCGTCGCCTGCGCCGGCATCGACGTTGACGACGGTGACGCTCGAGTCCTGCAGGTCGCCGACGAGGAGCGAGTCGCCACCGGCGCCGAGGGCCAGGTCGATCTCGTGGATGCCGTTCGTCCGGAGAACGCCGCCCGAGTCCGGGCCGCTCGTGCTCGTGAGGTCGACGTTATTGCCGTCCTTCGCGATCGTGAATCCGTCGGCGCTCGACGTCGCGGTGACGACCAGCGTGTCGCTCCCGCTCGCCCCGCCGCTCGTGCCGCCGTAGATCGTCGGGTAGGACGCGTTCGCCGTCATGTTGATCTCGATCGTGTCGTCGCCGGCGCCGCCGCTGATCCAATCGCTCGGGCCGCGCGACACGATTACGTCGTTGCCCCCGCCGCCGTTGATGACCTCGTTCGAGCCATAGCCGCCGGTGATCGAGTCGCTGCCGTTGCCGGCGTTGATCGTGACGCAGCCACCGTGGGCGTTCGCCGTCGCGCCGATCGCGTTCGCGCCTGGCGTCGACGGGCACGTGTTGTCAGTGCTGTTGTCGACGATGAAGTCGCCGGCGTTGTCGCCATAGATGACGACCGGGCCGCCGGCGGCGGTGCCGATCTGGATCACGTCGGGCGAGCTGCTGTCGGAGCCGCTTACGATCACGGCGCCGCCGCTGCCGTCGTAGAGCAGCGCGTTGTAGCCGGTGCCACCGTCCATGTAGACGGCTGCGAGGACGCCCTGGTCGACGACGATCGTGTCGTTCCCGTCGGCGGCGTACGCGTAGATCGTCGAGACGTGGGCGAAGGTCTGCGTGTGGCCGAAGGCCGAGATTGCGATGACCTCGTTCCCCGCGATCCCGCCTACGTGGTCGATCGTGAACGACTCGTCCGGGTTGGCGTCGGAGATGCCGCGACCGGTGTACTGGATGCCGTTGATCGTGTACGCGGCGGCGCGCGAGCCCATGTTGAGGTACAGCGCCTGCGGGCTCGTGGCCGTCGCGGTCCAGTCGGCGGTGCCTTGGGTCGCCGGGTCGCTGCCGTGCTCGCTCGCCGGCCCGGCCAGGTAGATCGGATGCGGCAGCTGGACGGTGCCGATGTCGAAGTTCGCCGTGGCGCTGAAGGAGAAGAAGAGGATGTGGATCCTGACTTCGATCGACGCGACGAGCTCGACCGTGCCGGTGCCGTGGGCCATGATCGTCGCGCCGATCCCGACACTCGCGAGTGAGAAGCCGAACGCGTTGACGTCGACCGAGGCGCTGAAGCTGACCCCGAAGCTGTACTCGTTGCCCTCGCACGGATCGCCGTAGGCGGCACAGGTGTTCTCGGTGAGCCAGGCGGAGACGTCGAAGTGCCCGCTCAGCCCGAACGAGCTCGAGCCGATCGTGATGCCACCGTTCAGGTCGACGCCGAAGTGGCCGCTCGAGTCGACCCACCCGAGTGCGTTCAGCGTGGCGAGGCCGAAGAAGTCGGCGCTGCCGCTGAAGCCGAAGAACCACTGGCCGGCGCCGATCGTCTCGCTGACGAAGGTGTGCGTGCCCGGCGTGCCGTACGTGACGGTCTGGTTGCCGCCGACGATCACGTCGACCGACGTGTTCAGCTTGATCACGTCGAGGAGGCTGACCGTGCCGTCGATGTGGAGCAGGAACGAGTCGGCGTTGATCAGCACGCCGTTCGCCGTGTGATCCGTGTGCGTCGTGTTCAGCCGGATCTGGCCGTTGCCCTTGATCGTGACGATGCCGAGGACATCGAAGTTGACGCCGACGTTGAGCTGGAGGACGAGCCCGGTGTCGTTCGGGCCGTCGTAGTAGATGCCGGCGAAGCCGCTCGCGTTGAGGGCGATCGGGCCGAGAAGCATCGTGACGTTGAAGTCGAGCGTGAAGGCGCTCTGGCTGATCGCGATCGTCAGCGAACCCGACGCCTGGACGATGTTGATGAAGTCGATCTCGCCGTTGATCGAGAACAGGAAGCCCGGATCGACGTGGTTGCCGTCGTCGAAGGTGACCCTGTGCGAGGCGGTGGTGAAGGCGAGCGTCGCGTTCGCGTTGAACGAGAGACCGAGCCCGTTCCCGAAGTTGGCGCCGGCGCCGATCGACACGTTGCCGTAGACCGAGAGCCCGTTCTGGTCGATCAGGATGTCGCCGGAGATCGCGAGGCCGCCGCCGATACCGATCAGCGTCAGCTTCGCGTCGAGGTCGATCTGGAGCGCGGCCGCCGCCGGCGGGATCGTGAAGCTGAGCTCGAAGTTGCCGTCGATCTCGACGAGGTTCGCGATCTTCAGGTCGCCGCCGAACTCGAGGAAGAGACCCGGCTTGATCGTGACGTCGCCGGTCTCGATCGCACCGCTGCCGTCCTGGACGACCTGGAAGCAGTCGTTGACGCCGCCGTCGTCCTGACAGGTGCTCGCATTCACGTCCTGGTTGAGGAGGAACGTGTTGTAGGTCCCCGAGAAGCCGCCCGTCACGAAGAGGTTGGCTTCGAGCACGAAATAGCCGTCAAGCGTCACACCGGGAATGCTGTTCGAGTCGAGGGCGAGCGTCGCCCGGCCGATCACTCCGGGGTTGAGGGGGAAGCCGCTGCCGTCCGGATACTCCGAGTAGACGCCGAAGTCGATCGTGCCGGAGAGCTGGCCGAGGTACTTGATCGTGGTCGAGACCGCGCCCGTGATGCGTCGGAAGGTCGGGCCTAGCGTGCCGGTGGCGGTGTTGAGCTTTCCGTCCTGCTCCGTGATCGCGATCACGCCGCCGAGCGTGATCACGCCGCCCAGCGTGATCGAGCCTGTGACGACCGCCTGGAAGTACTGACCGCTGTCGCCCGCGGCCGCCTGGCGCGACCCGTCGATGTTCGGCGCCGAGCCGTAGATCGTGATCGTGGACGCGAAGCCCGGCGGCATGAAGTTGAGGAACTCCTGCGGCACCTTGAACGTCTGGTCGTGACCGGTCGAGTTGAAGGTCACGGTGACGCTGCCCTGGAAGGAGAAGATCGGGTTCCCGTCGTTGTCGCTGATCGCGCTCAGGCTGGAGCTGTCCTGCCCCGACGACGGCGGCACGCCCACGCCGATCTCGAGGTTGAACTGGCCCGCGAGGCCGAAGTCCGTGGTGCCGGAGCCCGTCAGACCGAGGTCGTAGACCAGGAAGACGAGGCCGGTGACGCGGCCCGAGAGCCCGATCGGCCCGATGCTCCCGCCCGCGGTGATGAAGATCGTCGTCTCGGTGGCGGTGATCTGGATCAGGAAGCCGCCGTCGATGTGCAGCCAGACGTCAGGCCCGCTCGTCGCGTCGGGATCGCTCGGGTTGTCGAGCGTGAGGCTGCCGACCACCTCGAGGGTGAACGAGAGCGGCGCCAGGCTGTACGTCCGCTCCTCGCCGGTGGCGACCAGGATCTGGTTGCCGTTCGAGTCGGTCTCGAGGTTGACGAAGTAGTCCTTGCCGTCGCCGTTCAGGATCTTCCACTCCTGGCCGGGGTTGACGCCCTCGACCTTCGCGTTCGTGAGCGTCAGGCCGTCGAACCCGCTGGCGAAGTTGATCGTGCGCCCGCTGTCGAGCGTGAGCGTCGAGAACGACGGCCCCGTGGCGGTCTGGAACTCGGTCACCCAGTCGCCCGGAAGGTCGACCAGGTCGTAGATGTCGGTCGGGAGCTCGGCGGCGAGCGACGTGGCGGCGGCGGTGAAGAGCGCGTCGCCCTGAACACCGGCGAGCGAGATCGAGACGTTCTGCGTCGACGTCGTCGCGTTGATCTCGAGGAGCGCCGAGCCCTCGAGGTGGATGCCGTACTGGGCGAGGAAGTCGAAGTTCGTGTCGATCGCCGCGACGCCGTAGAACGACACGCTCGAGAGCCCGGAGCCGATGTTGAGCACGAAGTCGGCGGCACCCGAGGCGATCGGGCCGAGCTTGAAGACGGTCATCGAGCCGTTGGCGGTCAGCTCGAGATGCAGGCCGTTGTCGGTGCGGATGGTCAGCTTCACGTCGCCGGTGATCCCGAGCAGCGGATTCGTAATCGTGTCGCCCAGCAGGCCGCCCGAGTTGAGGCTCATGCCACCGGAGAGCTCGATGAAGAACTCGCGACCGCCCGGCTGCGACGCCTCGGCCGTCTGGACCTGGTCGATCGTCCGGAAGCTCTGGGTGCTGCCGAGGCCGAGGTCGCCGACGCTGTCGCCCCATGTGCCGGCGAGGATCCGCACCCGAACCGTCCCGGCTGCGAACTGACCGGTCAGGTAGTAGCGGTACAGGCCGTTGCCGAGCGAGGTCGGGGCGCGGTTCGCGTCGACGCCGATCGTCCCGGCGCCGGTCCCGCTGATCGCGAGCTCGTTCCCGTCGATGCCCGTGAGCGTGACGCCGCTCGCGTCGGCGAACTGGACGTCGATATACGGGTCGCCGATCACGCCCGTTGTGCCCGTGGTGGACCCGTAGGCGACCGCGCCGGTGACCGTCGGGGCGACGCTTCCGCCGGTGAAGGTGACGCCCACGCCGGCGTACGTGACGGCGACCTTGTCTCCGGCCAGCGTGCCCGTCGTCGCGAAGCGGAAGACGTAGGTATTGGTCGCAGCGTTCTGCGAGACGAGCTCGGGGATCGCATTCGCCTTGATCGCGAGCGAGCCGGTCTCACCGCTGATCGGCGCAACGGTGACCGCGGTGCTCGTCACGCTCGCCACGTTGAGCGTCTCGCCGACCGCCAGCGTGAAGGTGACGTCGACGCCGGTCACCGTGGCGACCGACACGGTCGGCGCGGTGCTGCCGTTGAGAACGGTGATTCCGCTGCTCGGCGTTGCGAGCGCGACCGTCACCGAGCCGCTGCCGCCGATCGTGAAGAACCGGAAGACCCAGGTGTTCGTGTCGTTGTCCTGCGTGAGCAGCAACGGCGCCTGCGTCGAGTCGAACGAGATCGCACTCCCGGAGCTCGTCAGCGTGATCGAGCGCGTGGTGACCGTCGACGGGTCGATTGACTCGCCCGTCGGAAGCGTGAAGGCGACGTCGATGTAGCCGCGGCCGTTGAGCGTCGAGACGCCGTCCGAGCCGCCTTGCTGCGGGTTGTCGAGACCGGCGGTCAGCGCCAGGATCTCGAAGCCGTCGAGCTTCGCGATGTTCGGCGTCGGGGTCGCAGCGCCCGGGTTGCTGGAAGTGAACGTTCCGGCGGTGAAGCCGACGGTGACCGCGCCCGGCGCGAACGTTCCGCTGAGGTAGTAGCGGAAGGTCGTGCCCGCGATCTGCGTCGGCGCTGCGTCGGCGACGAGCTGTACACCGGCGGCGCCGGGCCCGGAGAGCGTGAACTCGGGTGCGCTGTCGGTGATCGAGGCGAGGTCGAGGGTGTCACCGGACGCCGGCGTCAACTGGACGTCGATGTAGTGGATGTTCGGCGTCGCGACCCCGTCGACGGTGAAGTTCGACGGGCCGACCGGGCCGATGAAGCCAGAGCCTGCGGCGAAGGCGATCGTGACGGTGCCGCTTGCAGCCGCGTACGAACCGGTCGTCCAGTAGCGGTAGACCCACGTCGAGCCGCTCTGGGAGATGAGCACCGGCGTCTTCGATGCATCGATCGACCAGCCTGTGCAGGCGGAGCCGCCGCAGTTGATCGTGAACGTGCTCGTCGCCGGAGCTGCGCTCAGCGTGCCGGAGCCGGCGAGCGCGAACGGGATGTCGATGTAGCCCTCGCTGTTCAGGCTGCCGGCGCCGACGGTGGAGCCCGAGCCCGGGGTCGTGAGCGAGCCGGTCGGGCCGAGCACCGTGAAGCTCGAAACGGAGCCGGTGGAGGCGAAGCCCCAGTTCTTGCTGTCCTTGAGCGTCGGATCCTTGAACGTGACCTGGACGCTCCCAGCGGCGAACCCGCTGCCGAGGAAGAAGCGGTAGGTGTTGCCGCCGAGCGACATCACGTTGCCCGTCACGGCGATCGCGTTGCCGTTGTTCGTCACCGTCAGGTACGTGGTTCCGGTGCCGGTCAGCGCGGTCGCGAAGCTGGCGCCGCTCGACGGGGCGAGGGTCACGTCGAGGTACGGATGCGGCGTCGAAAGCGCGGTCGTGTCGAGCGCCTTCGTCTCTGCCGGCAGCACGGCGGTCTGGTCGACGTAGCTCCAGGTGCCCGGCGTGAACTCGTAGGTCACGGCGCCGGTGCCGATCGTGCCCGTGATCCGGTACTGCACCGTCCGGCCGTCAGCGAGCACGACCGGGGCGTAGCCGGTGTCGATCTGCCAGGTGCCGCCGCTCGTCGTCGTGCCGTAGCCGCCGCCCGTGATCTTGAACTCGTTGAAGCCGGTGAGCGACGAGGCGTCGATCGTCGCCTGGACGGGTGTCACGCTCTCGGGGCTACCCGCGGTCGCGTCCGTCGTCGTCGACGTCCCGCCGGCCTGGGAGACCACCTTCCACGTCGTCGCGTTGAAGGTGGCGGTGACCGTGCCTGTCCCGACGACACCGACGAAGCGGTAGCGAACGGTGAACCCGTCGGAGAGCACCTGCGGGGCAAAGGTCGTGTCGATCTGCCAGCTCGGGCCAAAGCCCGCGCCGCTCAGCGTGAACGGCAGCGCAGTCGCAGACAGCGACGTCGAGTCGATCTCGTACCCGGCGCTGTGGCTGCCGGTCGGGAACGCGATGTCGACGTAGCCGACGAGCGGATCCGGGAAGACGACATCGATCGCCTGGCCGTCAGCCGAGAACGTGCCGGTGCCGATGGTGCCGACCGGCTTCGTGATGGTGGTCCCGGAGGTTGCGACCGCGGTGCTCGGAACACCACCGGTCGTCGAGGCGACTCCCCACTTCGGGCCGTTCGCGGCGAAGGTCGCGGTCAGGCTGGTGCTCGTGATCTTGCCGGTCAGGTGGTACTCGACCGTGAAGCCGTTCAGCACCTGCGGCGTGTAGTTCGGATCGAGCGCCGCGCCGTTGAGCCCCGTGCCGACGAGCGAGAACTGGTTGAGACCCGTCAGCGTCGCCGGGTCGACGGCGTAGTCGCTGCACTGACCGTTGCTCACACCGCCGTCGGTGCACATCCCGTTCTGCGGGTAGGCGACGTCGACGACTGCGTTCGAGATGCCGGCGATGACAGAGGAGCCGGCCACGGCCGTGCTCGCGACCGACGTCGTGGTACCGGTCTGCTCGACCTTCCAGCTCGAGGTCCCGAACAGCGCGGTGATCGCGCCGCTCCCAGAGAACGTGCCGGTGATGTGGTAGCGGACGGTGAAGCCGTCGGCGAGCACCTGCGGCGCGATGTGCGTGTCGATGTGCCAGGTGCCGGTGGTGCTCGTCGCGCCGAAGCCGTCGCCCGAAAGTGTGAACGGCAGCGTCGCCGAGGACAGCGAGGTCGGGTCGATCTGGTACCCGGTCGACTGGCCGGCGCCACTCGGGAAGACGACGTCGAGCGTCCCGCCGACGACCGTGACGGTTTCGGTCTGCTGCGTCCCGCTCGACGTCAACGTGTCGGCCGGGCGGACGTCCCACGTGCCCGGTGTGAAGATCGCGTCGATCTCGCCCGCGCTCCCGAAGGCGCCGAGGACGTGGTAGCGGACGGTGTACCCGTCAGCCAGCACGACCGGCGCGAACGAGCGGTCGATGAAGACGGTGCCGAGCCCGGTGCCACCGGCTGCATTCACCAGGGCGAACTGGGTGAAGCCGAGCAGCGAAGTGGGATCGATCGCGTAGCCGGTTGCCTGGCCCGGGCCGATCGGGAACGGCACGTCGATCGTCTCGAGGCCCGGATCGATGGTGACCACCGACGAGACCGTCTCGGTCACGGGCAGCGCGCCCGGGACGAAGACGGCCGAGACGCACGCGATGCCGAGCGCGGTCGTGTTCGCGCTCGTGCAGTTCGCGGTGTCGAACGTGCCGGTGACCCAGAAGCGCACGGTGCCGCTCGTCGTGTTCGACGAGTCGGTGAGGAGCACCGGCTTTTGCGTCGTGTCGACCTGCGCCGAGCCGACGCCGGGGCCGGAGAGCGCGAAGATCGCTGACGTCAGGTTGCCGACGGCTGTCCAGTCGATCGCGGTACCGCTCGGCGCCGTGACCGCGACGTCGACGTAGGTGCGACCGTTGATCGTGTTGATGTCGATGCCGTTCCCGGAGGTCGGGTTCGTCACCGTCGCCGTAGCGCCGGTCACGTTGAACAGGAACGCCGTCTGGTTGACGGTGTTGCCGTCGGCGTCGCTCCACTGCGGCACGGTGATCGTGTACGCGCCCGGCTGCCACGTGCCGCTGATCTCGTAGCGGAAGAGCGTCACGTGATCGTTCTCGGCTTGCTGCTGCTGCACGTACGTCGCGGACGGCATCCCCGTATTCGGGTTCGTCACCATCTCGATCGCCTCCGGCCCGCTGAGCGTGTAGCCCGAGAGCGAGGTGCCGAGAGCGGTCTGACCGTTGGTGCCGTAGATCGCGTCGTAGTCGAGCGTGCCGCCGTTCGCGGGCGTGTAGACGACCTCGATGTAATGCCCGACGGCGACGTCGCCGCCATTGACGGCGCCGGTCGTGTCGAGATTCGCGAACGCGGTCGCGGCGACCGTCGAGTTCTGGACGGCGCCGCTGTTGAACGTCCACTTGCCGGCGACGGCGGTCAGCGTGACCTTCGTCTGCGCGTTCGTGCCCGTCGTCGTCACGAAGTAGCGGTAGGTGTGCGACGACGGGTCGATCAGGACGGGGGCGCTACCCGGGACGAGTGTCACCGTGCCTGCGGTCGACGAGATCGTGAACTCGTCGCCGTTGATCGTCGCCGCGTCGAGCGTGTCGCCCGTCGGGACGCTGAACGTGACGTCGATGTACTCGCTGTTCGCGGCATTGACGTCGATTGACGGCGCCTGGCTCGCCGAGTCGTTCCCCGTTACTCCGACCGGTGCGGAGACACCCGTCGTCGGCGCGACGATCGTGAACGTGCCGGTGCTCTCGCTGCTCAATCCGGCCGTATCGCTCCAGGCCCCGTCCTGGAACGTGACGGTGATCGCGCCGGAGGTCGGGATCGTCCCCGACAGGTAGTAGCGGTAGATGTTCGTGCCCGGGATCTGGGTCGGCGAGTCGCTCGAGATCGCGAGGCCGTTCGAGATCGTCACCTTCGTCGGGTCGAGGGCCTGCTGGACGGTCTGGTTCGCGGTCGGGGAGAGCTCGACGTCGATGTAGGGCGTGTCGAGGTGGATGTCGGTCGGCGCGAACGAGAGATCGACCTGCTTGCCGGAGACCGCAGCACCCGTGCTGTCGTCGTTGGCCCAGCCGTTGCTTGCCGCGGTCAGCGTCAGCCCGGTGACGCTGCCGCTCGACGTGACCCAGTACCGGAAGACGTAGCTGTTGGCGACCGTGTCGTGGCTGATCAGGACAGGCGCCTGCGTGCCGTCGAGCGTCACCGTGCCGGCCGTGGTCCCGATCGTGAACTCCGGGGCGAGGTCGGTGATCGACGACTGGTCGAGCTGGTCGCCGGTCGGCGGCGTGTACGTCACGTCGATGTAGCCGCGATCGGCAAGGCCCGCGGACGAGATCGTGCCGCCGTTCGTCGGTCCGTCGAGCGATGCTGTCGGCGTGTCGGGTGGGTCGTCGGTCGTCGTGAACGTGACCTGCTGGCCGGCCGCATTCTCGAAGCCCATCTGCAGCTTCCCGTACAGCGTCAGGATCTGCACCTGGTCGGGTACGTCGGCCAGGAAGAGCACGGTCGCCGCGCCCTGGGCGATCTGCGACAGGTTCGCGTAGAGCTTGCCGCTGACGCTGATGTTGTTGTCGGCGAAGTTGAGCTTGCCCTCGACGAAGATCTTGCCGTCGGTCGAGAACTCGAGCGTCACCTGGCCGTTGAAGAGCTGCTGCGAGGTGTAGATCGAGTAGAGCGTCGCCGAGCCGATGATCGTCATCGGGGAGGTGAAGGCCGCGGCCCACCCACTCTGCGACGGGTTCGCAAGGCTCGCCTTGTACTGGTTCACGACCTGCTGCTTCACCTGCGTGAGCCACTGGTCAGGCGTGATCGACGCGGGCGACGACGCGGCGAGCTGCGCGAGCTGAAGCGGGTCGGTGTAGTTCGGCAGCGTCTGGAAGAACTGGACGCCACCCGCGAAGTTGTTGATCGAGAGACCGGTGTCCGGGTCGAGCAGGATGCCCTCCGGCAGGTCGACGCTCAGGAACACGCCGAGCGGGCCGAGCTCGGAGAGCGCGAGCTGGATCGTGAAGCCGCCGATGCCGGCCATCGCGAAGCCACCCTGCAGGCCGGCGAAGAACACGCGCGAGGCCACCGCCGTCGTCGTGTCGGTGTCGGCGATCAGGTTCCCGTTCGCGTCGAGCTTGAGGATGCCGCCGATCAGCTCGGCGTCGAGGTCGCCGCCGAAGAGCTCGCCCTTCACCTCGACGCCGATCGACGAGATGCCGACGATCGGGAACTCACCTGCGATCAGCTTCCCGATGTCGATCTGGATGCCCTGGATCGAGCCGGAGAAGGTGAGGCCACCCATCCCCTGGATGCCGGTGACGCTCGCCGAGAGCGTGAGGACGAAGTCGGTCGGGTCGGTGTTGATGTCCGGCCACGTGATGCCGATCGCGTCGATCTTGATCGGGAGCCAGCTCGGCCACTGGAAGCTGTCGCCCGTGGCGTCGCCCACGGAGAAGGCGATGCCGAAGTTCGGGCCGGCCTTGAAGCTGCCGTCGCCCTCGATCGCAAAGCTCGTCGCGGTGCCGGAGATGACGAAGCTCCCCGCGGTCAGCTTTGCGCTGACCGAGGTGAAGTGGACGAGATCCTGGGTCGCACTGGCGCCCGTGTTGATCGTGAAGCCCGAGGCGGAGAGCGTCAGGAACGAGCCGAGGTTCAGCGTGAGCTGATCGGCGCTGAACGCGAATGACTGCAAGCCCTGCGCGTTGAAGTTGAACGTCGCGGAGACGGCGATCTTGTCGGCGTCCGGGCCGTCCGTGATCGAGCCACTGACCGCCTTGCCGGGCAGGAACTGGACGCCGCCGGAGGAGAGCGTGATCCCGCTCGTCCCGCCGGGACCGGTCGAGAGGAAGTGCGTCCCGGAGTTGTCGGTGTAGACGCCGAAGTTGTTGATCGCAATCTCGAGGTCGTTGAAGACCAGGAGGTTCGCGAAGTTGATGCCGCCGGACGGCGCGACCTTGATATCGCCACTGCCGAGCGTGAAGCCGTTCCCGTAGACGACGAGGTTTTGGACACCGCCGCTCACGCCTGCGAAGGACGGGAATGAGATCTGCGCCGTGCCGATGGAGACGAGCGGGTCGCCGCCGCCGTAGTCCTGGTTCGCGCCCGGGTCGATGTGGATCGAGATCCCGGTCGCCGTCAGGTTGAACGCACTCGGGACGTCGATCTCGAGCTTCGAGACGCCGATCGTGAACTCGCCCGGGACGCTGAAGGCCGCGAGGAGCGCCGACGGGTTGGTGATTGCCTTCGCGGCCTTCTGGAGGTCGACCTGGAGCTGGAACACGCCGGTGATGCCGGTCAGCTGGCCCGTCGCGCCGCCGAGGTTGAGCGTCGCGCTGTTCAGGCCGATCGCGATCGCCAGGGTCAGTACGCCCTTCTCCATCGACATGCCGACGAGGCTGATCGACGCGCCGGAGACGGTCAGCGGGCCGAGCGAGAACGAGCTCGTCGTCGTGCCGGCGTTCGGGTCTGTCGGCGTCAGCGTGAATGTCGAGATGCCCGAGGCGCCGAGCTGGCAGTCCGTCTTGCCCTGGCAGATCCCGGTGGTCTGGGCGCCGGTTGCGCTCGGGAGGATGATCGCCCACGACCCGGCGTTGAACTTGACCGCGACCGTGCCCGCGGCGAGCTGGGTCGGATCGGCGAAGACGTAGCGATAGGTGTTCCCGATCAGGAGCGTCGGCGAGAGCAGCGTGAGCGTCCTCGCGGCACCGCCGCCGGTGGGCGTCAGCGTCACCGTCAGCTCGTCGCCGTTGATCGTCGAACCGTCGACGGTCGCGTTGTCGGTCCCCGGGGCGAAGGTGACGTCGAGGTACGGCCGCGCGGTCAACGCGTCGACGCCCATCGTCGCGCCGTTCTTCGGGCTCGAGAGCTTCGCGGTCGGAACGTCGGAGAGATAGAACTCCTCGCTCGACGCAGCGTTGCGGTCGCCCTTGTTGTCGGCGAACGAGCTCGCGACGAAGGTGACGGAGACGGTGCCGTACGGATCGCTCGGGTTGCTCGGATCCGCCTGGAACCCGTTGCCGTTCGTCGTATCGAAGTGGAACAGGAAGAGGCCTGGCGTGTTCGGGTCCTGCGAGACCGAGATGAAATGCACCTTCGCGATGACCGTCGGGTCGCTGCCGGTCAGCGAGATCGCCGAGGTCGTGACCGAGTTCGCGTTGATGCCGGTGCCGCTGTAGTCAGTGAGCTGAACGGCGATGTAGCCCTGTGCATTCAGCGTCGCGAGGTCGACGGCCTGGTCCTGCCAGGGCGCCGAGAGATCGGCGGTCGGCGCGACGGGTGTCGAGGACGCGGCGATCGCGAGCGTGCTCAAGCCGCCGGTCAGCGGGTCGTAGATCGACACGCCGTTCAGCTGGAGGTTCTGCAGCTGGAAGCCGACGCCGCCGCCGAACGAGAACTGGGCCTCGCCGTTGAGCGCGAAGACCTGCGTCATCCCGCTGCCGTTCGGGACGCTGATCCCGATGCTCGCGCCGGGGATATCGACGTTCACCTGCCCGCTCGGGCGGAGCGAGAAGGTCGTCGTGCCGGTGCCCTTCAGATCGATGATCCCGGCGGCGCTGAGGTCGAGCCCGGTGACGTCGACCTCCTCGATGAAGGCGGCCGAGTTGAAGCCGAGGCCTACCTGCGCCTGGCCCGAGGTGTTGATGCGGACATTGATGCTCTGCTCGGTGAGCGTGAGGCCGTCGAGCCCGACGAGCGTGACGTTGCCGCTCGCTGCGATTGCGAACTTGCTCGAGTCGTTCGGGTTGATGTACGCCTTGAAACTCGTGGCACTGATCAGCAGGCCGATCGCATCCGGGTTGAGCGCGCCGGTCACGGGGTCGCCGAGCCGGTACGGGCCGTCACCGAAGAACAGCTCGACGCCCGACGCCACGTAGTAGCCGCTGCTGTCGATGCTGAACGAGCCGGCGCTGAGCGTCACGAAGCCGCCGAGGTCGATGCTGACGTTCCCGAGGTTCACGCTCCACGAGTGCGCGGCGATCGGTGTGAAGCCGCCGTTCGAGCTGTTCGGGCCGTTCGGGACGCCGAGCTGGATCGTCGTCGAGCCGACTGCGATCTGCTGCTGGAACGCCTGGCCGGTCGTGTTGAACGTGACCGTGACCTTTCCGCCGGCGCTCACGCCGCTCAGGCCGGAGATCGAACCGGAGACCGTGGCGTCGATCCGGCCGACGATGCCGCCATTCGTGACCACGATCGCGCCGGAGCCGTTCGTGATGCTGCCCTGGACCGGGCCGGCGGTGAGGCTGGAGGCGACGTTGGTCGCCGCGATCACGAGCTCGCCGTTGACGTCCTCGAGAGCGAACGTGCCGGAGAGCGTGTACTTCGCGCCGAGCACGTTGATCAAGAGCGGCTGCCCGGTCGTGAGTGTCAGGGTGGCACTGAAGTACGGGCCGCCCGGCAGCACGAGGCTCATCGTGCTGCCGCCGACGAGGTTGAATGTCGTGTTGACGCCGGTAGCCGAGGTGTTGAAGGCGATCGTCGCGGTCGCTGAGAAGCTCGCGCCGAAGCCGTTGCCCGTCGTGTCTCCGACGCTGTAGGTGATCGGGTTGATCGTGGTGAGCGAGCCCGCCACGCCACCGCTCGTGATCGCGAAGAGCCCGGTGACCGGCGCCGTCCAGGTCTCGTCACCGAGGCCGAACGTGACGCCCGGAGCGAGGATCGCGATCTCGATGACCGGCGCGTTCGTTGAGTCGGTCGTCTTCTCGACGAGCACGTTGGCCGACACCGAGGCGCCCGCGACCGTGAGGGTGAGGTTGCCGCTCGCTTCGATGATCGGGCTCGAGAGCGTGAGCGGCGACGGGCTGCCGGTCACCGTGAGACCGGCGCCGCCGTTGAGCTTCGAGAAGTCGACTGCGAGGGTGCCGCTGCTCGCGCCGTTCACGGAGATCGTGAAGTTGCTGATCGTCGCGCCGAGCCCGGTGAGGCCGACGAGCCCGGCGGTGCCGCCGGTCGCCTGGAAGGCATAGAAGCTCTGCGAGCCGTCCTGCGTCTTCAGCAGGGCGAGCGCGAAGGAGATGTCGTCGATCTCGAAGCCGACGGCGTTCGGGTTGATGGTGCCGGCGGCGTTCTTGTACGGGCCGTCGATCCCGACGAACACCGAGACGTCCGTGCCGCCGACGGTCAGCGCGTTGACGTTGTTCAGGTGCGTCGTGCCATCGGAGAGCGTGACGTTCAACGGCTGGCCTTCGGTGAACGCGAGGCTCGCGGCGTGGACGTACACGAAGCCGCCAAAGGCGAGGGTCGCGTTCGTGACGCTCGCCTGGAACAGCGTCCCGGCGAAGTTGAGCGTGACGCCGCCGACGGTGATCGACTTCGTCCCGCTCAGGTCGAGTGCGTTGCCGCTGCTCGCCTGGTTGACGTCGATCTCGACGCTGTCGGCGGAGAGCGTGACGCCGTCGACACCGACGAGCGCGACGCCGCCGGAGACCTTCAGTGCCGTGTAGTGGACGCCACCGACCGTCGTGAGGACGAGTCCGAACGCGCCGTTCGTGAGCGAGAGCCCGATCGCGTCAGCGGTGCCGCCGTTCGCGCCGAAGAACGCGGTCACGTTCGAGGCGCCGATCTCGAGGACGGTCGCGCTGACGCCGTTGACCAGCTGCGTCTGCTGCGTGAACTCGAAGCTGCCGCTGAGTGTGAAGGCGTTGTCGAAGTTGAGCGACAGCGCCCCGGAGACATCGAACGCGACCGCGCTACCGAACGCGAGCTTCACCGTCGTCGGGTTCACTCCAGCCGCCGTCGGGACCGACAGCCCACCGCCGGCGAGCTTGGTGAAGTCGACGACCTGCCCGCCCGCGGCCGAGCTCGTATTGACCTTGACCTCGAGCGAGCCGGAGATCTGGTAGTTGGCCGGCAGGCCGACGGCGGCAACGGCACCGCTCGCGTCGAGAGCCGTGTACGTGTTGCCGGCCGCGTCCTTCAGGATCGCGAGGCCGATCTGGACGTTCGAGATCTCGATGCCGCTGCCGCCCGCGCCGCTCGAGTCGCTCGCGCCGACTCCGGCGAAGAGCTGGCCGTTGCTCACGCCGATCTCGAGCGCGGAGACCGGCGTGGTGGTCGGCGTCCCGGACTGGCCGGTCAGGGTCACGAACAGCTGGTCGGTCGTCTGGAAGACGAAGTTGCCGCTTGCGTAGACGAAGGTGCCGACCGAGAGCTTCGCGCCGGTCGCGGCGATCTGGAGCAGCGATCCCTTGAGCGCGGGGATGCCGGCGGTCGTCGGGAAAGCTGCCTTCCAGTCGAGCGGGGTGGCGCCGATTCCGCTGGCCTCGTTGACCTGGACGTCGACCTCGGTCGCAGACAGAGAGAAGACGTCTGCGGGGACGCCGACGAACTGCGGGTTCAGGAGCGTGGCGGAGGCTGCGGTCCAGCTCCGGCCGTCGGGCGCCGTGAGGATCGAGATCTGGACGGTGCCGCTCGTCTCGAACCCGATCCCGTCGATGCCGGCGATCAGGTCGGTTGCCGAGAAGGAGATCTGGGTCAGCGTGCCGCTCGCAAGCGGAGTGCCCGTCCCGACGTTGACGTTCGTCTCCGGGGTCGTCGTGAGCGTGAACGCGAGATCGGCCGCGCTGACGAGCCCGAAGATGCCGCTGCCCGTCGTGTGCGCGTGACCCGAGACGGAAAGCGTGGCACCGGTCGTGAAGGCGACGCCGCCCGGGCTGCCGAGCGCAGTCTGTGTCCAGTTGAGCGGCGTCGCGTTCGTGCCGCTGGCCTGGTTGACCCCGATCGACAGCGAGTCGACGACGAGCGAGACGCCCGGGATCCCGACTACCTCACCGCTGACGTCGGTCTGCAGTGCCGACCAGGTGCGTCCGCTCGAGTCGCTCGGCGTGAACTCGACGAGCGACAGGGTGCCGCTGTCGATCTGGAACCCGACCCCGCCGGCACCGACGAGGAGCGGCTGACCGGGCACGAGCGAGAGCGAGAGCGTGAACAGCGTGCCGTTGACCGTGCCGTTGCCGACATCGACACCCGTGACGGGCGCGTCGGAGATGGTGAAGTTGACGGCGCCCTTGACGACCTCGAAGAGGTCGACCGTCGCCGTGCCCGAGACCAGCAGCTTCGCCTGGGTGTCGGTGAACAGCTGGGTGACGGGGCCCGTCGAGGTCGGGATCGTGACCGTGACGGCCGTCTTCGCCCAGGCGGTACCGGATTGCGTGACGACGTCCTTCGTCCAATCGAGTGCCGTGGTAGCCGTGCCGTTCGCTTCGTTGACATCGACCGTGAGGTTCGAGATGGCGAACGTGACGCCCGGGATGCTCGTGAAGCTGGCGCTCCCGACCGTGCCGGTGAGGGAGCTCCATTGCTCGCCGTCCGCGGCGGTGAGGATCGCGAGGGCGAGCGACGCCTTGGTGACGACGATGCCGGAGGGACCGCCGATGTACAGCGGGCTGCCAACGGGCACCGTCAGCGCAAGCGTCGTCAGGGTGGCGCACAAGGGTGCGCTCGCGAGATCGCTGGGCGGCGGGCCGCGTGCAGTGCAGCTACCGGTGTACGAGATCGGGTTCGTGCCGGTGGCGAAGTCGACGCCGACCGACTGCTGGTTGAACGAGAAGGCAACGGTGCCGCTGATCAGGCCGAACAGGTTCACCGTCGCGATGCCGGAGGCGGCGAGCGCGTCGCCCGTCAGGGTGAGGGGCGCGATGCCGGGCAGCACGAGCAGGCCGCCGGTTGCGTTGAACGAGGCGTTCAGGTCGAGCACCTTCGCCCAGTTGAGCGCCGAGGTGGCCTTGGGGCCTCCGTTCTCCGTGTTGTACGAGAACGAGAAGGAGCTGACCGTCAGCCCGAGATCGGCGATCCCAGTGCTGAGCGTGGCGTGCTGCGCGGTTCCTTCGAGCGCAGTCCAGCTCGAGCCGTCCGACGACGAGACGTTCGCGAGCAGTAGCGACGCGCCCGTGACATCGATGCCGACGGTCGACGTGCCGATCGTGAACTCCGAGACGGTCAGAGCGAAGGCGACGAGCGTCGCGGTGGCGACGTCGGTGCTGTCGAGCGTGCCGTTGCCGTTCAGGTCGAGCGACACGGTCTGGCGGCTGAGCGTGAACTGCGCTCCGGTGATCGTGACCAGGCCGTTGCCGATGTTCACGTTGACGGTGCCGCTCACCGAGAGCGTGCCGTTGCTGAGATCGACACCAGCCGCGGCAAGCTTGCTCTGTTGCCAGTTGAGCGGCAATGCACCCGCGCCGCTCGCCTGGTTGATGTCCACGTCGAGGTCGGTGACGGTCGCAGTCACACCCGGGATGAAGAGCGACGCACCGAGATGGTTCCCCTCGATGGCGATCCAGCGGCGCACGTCACTGGCGCTGGTCGGCGCGAACGTCGCAACGGTGAGCGTGCCCGAGCCGCCGACGAGGAGCCCGGAGCCCGTGAACCCACTCGCCGTCGTGTCGCAGCCGTTCAGCGTGCCGGCGACGAGGCAGCCGTGCGTGAGGTCGAGCGAGAACGAGAACAGCGTTCCGTCGATCGTCTGGCCGCCGCCGAGGCTGACCCCGGTGACCGCCGCCTGGCTGAACTGGACCTTGATGCTGCTCGTGCCCGGTGTCAGGAGCACCGAGAAGATGTTCACGTTCGAGAGCAGGCCGGACGCGCTCAGCAGGTAGGCGGTGAGCTTCGGGTTATTGGTGGCGTCGAGGCCGAACGGATCGGCGATCGGCGAGTTCGTCGAGTCCTTCAGCGTCGACCAGTCGAGGGCGTCGGCCTGGACGCCGTCGCTCGCCTCGTTCACGTCGATGTCGAGGCTGCCGACGGTCGCCGACACGCTCGGCAGGACGAGCGAGGCGCCGAGGTTCTTGCTCGAGAGCCCGAACCAGGTGTGCGTCGCGTCCTTCGCGAAGACCTCGAGGGTGACGGTGCCGGAGGTGATCTGCGCCCCGATCGCGCTCGTGCCGACGGCGAGATGCAGTTGCGAGAGCGTGAAGCCGAGCAGGTCGCCGGTCACGCGGGTGCCGGGAGCACTGGCGGTCGCGGCTGTGACGTTCGGGCTGTCGGTGATCGAGAAGGTGGCGGATCCGCCGATGAGGTCAGCGATGTTCACCGTCGCGGAGCCGCTGAGGCTCAGCGACACCGTCGCGTTGAACGCAATCGTGTGCGTGTTCCCGCCCGGATCGAGGACGGTGACTCCGTGGCCGGGCAGCGTGCTCCAGTCGAGCAGCGAGGCGCCGTTGGCAGCCGCGTTGTACTGAAGCGTGAGCGCGCTCGCGGCGAGCGTCAGGCCGGGGATCTGGAGGCTCGCCGAGCCGAGGTCGCCCTGGACGGCCGTCCACGTGCGCGTGTCGTTCGCGGTGTTCGAGCTCAGCATCGCGATCAGGAGCCCGCCGCTCGTCACCTGGAAGGCGAGCGGCCCGCTGCCGACGCTGATTGCCGGATTCGGGTTGCTTATCGTCGCCGTCGGGATGCTGAGCGCGATCGTCGTCAGCGTTCCGCCGTTCGGGAGCAGTGTCGGGAGTGCAGTGCTTGCGACCGACTGGGTCGAGACGGCAAACGCGAGCGAGCCACTGACCAGCCCATTGTCGAAGCTGACCGAGGCGATCCCGCCGATCGAGAGCGTCGCGGTGCTCGTCAGGTTCAGCGTGACGCCGCCTGCCTGCACTGCTTCCGGCGTGAACGTGCCGCCGGTGACGGTGCCGATCGACTTCGTCCAGTCGAGCCCCTGCGACGACACTCTGGTCGAGGTGGTCGGGTTGTACGTACCGGTCACGTTGTTCAGGGTGAGCGCGAGCGAGTTGACCTGGAGGTCGAGGTCGGGGATTCCCGTCACCTCGGCCTGGAGTCCCGTCGCTTCGACCCCGACCCACTGACGTGTGTCTGTCGCCGGGCTGGCCAGTGAGCCGTTCGGCGTAACGACCGCGACGATCACCGAGCCGCTCGACACCGTCACTCCCACGCCGGCCGCGCCGACCGTGAGGCAGCCGCTCTGATCGCCGCCGTCGACGCAGTGGGTCGCGTCGATGCTGAGCCCCACGGTGAGCAGCGTCGCGGAGGCGACGTCGGGGCCGGGCGACCCGGCCGTCCATGAACCGTTCGTGGCGCCCGGCAGCTGGAGTGTCGAGCCGCGATTGACGGCGACGGCGACGGTCTGGATCTCCAGCCCGAAGTCCACCGTGCCGCTGAGGATCCCGGCAAGGTCGACGGTCGCAATGCCGGAGAGCTCCTGCTTGATCGATCCGGTGAGCGCCTTGACCGACGCAGGCAGCAGGTTCGCCACCGACGACGTGTTCCAGTCGAAGCCGTCCGCGTTGTCGATGGCCGACCCGTTCGTCACCGACAGCGTCAACGCGGTCGTCCCGGTCTGGAACGCGCCCGCGAGACCGCTGGCGGTCAGCGCCAAGTGCTTCTGGCCGCCGATAGTCGCGACCGCAAGAGCCACCGTCCCGTGGGATACGCCAAGCCCGATCGAGCCGTCAATGACCGCCCAGTTGTCCGGATTGCTGTCGGTGACGTTGACGGCGCCGCCGATCCCGACGAACAGCTGGGCATTCGTCACGGTCAGTGTGATCAGCGAGTCGCTTCCGAGCGTTTGCGACCCGAAGCTGAACCCGCCGACAACGCTGAGGAACCCGTCCGCGTTGAACGCCGCCTGCCCCGTCACAGACGTCACCGGCGCCGCCACGTTGAACGCCGCGTCTGCCGGCACCAAGGCGGCGTCGACGACCGGGACGATCAACGCGTTGAGCGGCCGACGTCAAGCTGACCGGCAACCGACCAAGTCGCCGTCAGATCCTGCACATCGATCGCGTAATTAGTCGCGTCCGCCGCGAACACGACCTTGCTCGCAGAACCCGCGAACCCGACCGTGCCGGCACACCGCTTTCCAGACCGCACCCGTTTATCAAGGCTCGCCGCCCGTCCCGACGAACACCGTCGGGCTCGTCAACGTGAACGTCTGCAAGCCACGCGCTCGCGGTGTACGAGAAGCCACCGGCGAACGCGACGAACCCGTCCGCGTTGAACGCCGCCTGCCCCGTCACCGCGTCACCGGCGCCGCCACGTTGAACGCCGCGTCTGCCGGCACCAAGGCGGCGTCGACGACCGGGACGATCAACGCGTTGAGCGAACCGACGGTCAAGCTGACCGGCAACCCACTCAAGTCGCCGTCAGATCCTGCACATCGATCGCGTAATTAGTCGCGTCGGCCGCGAACACGATCTTGGTCGCAGAACCCGCGAAGCCGATCGTGCCGGCAACCGCTTTCCAGGCCGCACCCGTTTGTCAAGGCTGCCGCCCGTCCCGATGAACACCGTCGGGCTCGTCAACGTGAACGTCTGCAAGCCACCGCTCGCGGTGTAGGAGAAGCCACCGGCGAAGGCGACGAACCCGCCGCGTTGAACGCCGCCTGCCCCGTCACAGACGTCACCGGCGCCGCCACGTTGAACGCCGCGTCTGCCGGCACCAAGGCGGCGTCGACGACCGGGACGATCAACGCGTTGAGCGAACCGACGGTCAAGGTGACCGGCAACCCACCAAGTCGCCGTCAGATCCTGCACATCGATCGCGTAATTAGTCGCGTCGGCCGCGAAGACAATCTTGGTCGCAGAACCCGCGAAGCCGATCGTGCCGGCAACCGCTTTCCAGGTCGCGCCCGTTTGTCAAGGCTGCCGCCCGTCCCGATGAACACCGTCGGGCTCGTCAACGTGAACGTCTGCAAGCCACCGCTCGCGGTGTAGGAGAAGCCACCGGCGAAGGTGACGAACCCGTCCGCGTTGAACGCCGCCTGCCCCGTCACAGACGTCACCGGCGCCGCCACGTTGAACGCCGCGTCTGCCGGCACCAAGGCGGCGTCGACGACCGGGACGATCAACGCGTTGAGCGAACCGACGGTCAAGGTGACCGGCAACCCACTCAAGTCGCCGTCAGATCCTGCACATCGATCGCGTAATTAGTCGCGTCGGCCGCGAAGACGATCTTGGTCGCAGAACCCGCGAAGCCGATCGTGCCGGCAACCGCTTTCCAGGTCGCGCCCGTCATGTCGAGGCCGCCGCCCGTCCCGATGAACACCGTCGGGCTCGTCAACGTGAACGTCTGCAAGCCACCGCTCGCGGTGTAGGAGAAGCCACCGGCGAAGGTGACGAACCCGTCCGCGTTGAACGCCGCCTGCCCCGTCACAGACGTCACCGGCGCCGCCACGTTGAACGCCGCGTCTGCCGGCACCAAGGCGGCGTCGACGACCGGGACGATCAACGCGTTGAGCGAACCACGGTCAAGGTGACCGGCAACCCACTCAACGTCGCCGTCAGATCCTGCACATCGATCGCGTAATTAGTCGCGTCGGCCGCGAAGACGATCTTGGTCGCAGAACCCGCGAAGCCGATCGTGCCGGCAACCGCTTTCCAGGTCGCGCCCGTCATGTCGAGGCTGCCGCCCGTCCCGATGAACACCGTCGGGCTCGTCAACGTGAACGTCTGCAAGCCACCGCTCGCGGTGTAGGAGAAGCCACCGGCGAAGGTGACGAACCCGTCCGCGTTGAACGCCGCCTGCCCCGTCACAGACGTCACCGGTGCCGCCACGTTGAACGCCGCGTCTGCCGGCACCAAGGCGGCGTCGACGACCGGGACGATCAACGCGTTGAGCGAACCGACGGTCAAGGTGACCGGCAACCCACTCAACGTCGCCGTCAGATCCTGCACATCGATCGCGTAATTAGTCGCGTCGGCCGCGAAGACGATCTTGGTCGCAGAACCCGCGAAGCCGATCGTGCCGGCAACCGCTTTCCAGGTCGCGCCCGTCATGTCGAGGCTGCCGCCCGTCCCGATGAACACCGTCGGGCTCGTCAACGTGAACGTCTGCAAGCCACCGCTCGCGGTGTAGGAGAAGCCACCGGCGAAGGTGACGAACCCGTCCGCGTTGAACGCCGCCTGCCCCGTCACAGACGTCACCGGTGCCGCCACGTTGAACGCCGCGTCTGCCGGCACCAAGGCGGCGTCGACGACCGGGACGATCAACGCGTTGAGCGAACCGACGGTCAAGGTGACCGGCAACCCACTCAACGTCGCCGTCAGATCCTGCACATCGATCGCGTAATTAGTCGCGTCGGCCGCGAAGACGATCTTGGTCGCAGAACCCGCGAAGCCGATCGTGCCGGCAACCGCTTTCCAGGTCGCGCCCGTCATGTCGAGGCTGCCGCCCGTCCCGATGAACACCGTCGGGCTCGTCAACGTGAACGTCTGCAAGCCACCGCTCGCGGTGTAGGAGAAGCCACCGGCGAAGGTGACGAACCCGTCCGCGTTGAACGCCGCCTGCCCCGTCACAGACGTCACCGGTGCCGCCACGTTGAACGCCGCGTCTGCCGGCACCAAGGCGGCGTCGACGACCGGGACGATCAACGCGTTGAGCGAACCGACGGTCAAGGTGACCGGCAACCCACTCAACGTCGCCGTCAGATCCTGCACATCGATCGCGTAATTAGTCGCGTCGGCCGCGAAGACGATCTTGGTCGCAGAACCCGCGAAGCCGATCGTGCCGGCAACCGCTTTCCAGGTCGCGCCCGTCATGTCGAGGCTGCCGCCCGTCCCGATGAACACCGTCGGGCTCGTCAACGTGAACGTCTGCAAGCCACCGCTCGCGGTGTAGGAGAAGCCACCGGCGAAGGTGACGAACCCGTCCGCGTTGAACGCCGCCTGCCCCGTCACAGACGTCACCGGTGCCGCCACGTTGAACGCCGCGTCTGCCGGCACCAAGGCGGCGTCGACGACCGGGACGATCAACGCGTTGAGCGAACCGACGGTCAAGGTGACCGGCAACCCACTCAACGTCGCCGTCAGATCCTGCACATCGATCGCGTAATTAGTCGCGTCGGCCGCGAAGACGATCTTGGTCGCAGAACCCGCGAAGCCGATCGTGCCGGCAACCGCTTTCCAGGTCGCGCCCGTCATGTCGAGGCTGCCGCCCGTCCCGATGAACACCGTCGGGCTCGTCAACGTGAACGTCTGCAAGCCACCGCTCGCGGTGTAGGAGAAGCCACCGGCGAAGGTGACGAACCCGTCCGCGTTGAACGCCGCCTGCCCCGTCACAGACGTCACCGGTGCCGCCACGTTGAACGCCGCGTCTGCCGGCACCAAGGCGGCGTCGACGACCGGGACGATCAACGCGTTGAGCGAACCGACGGTCAAGGTGACCGGCAACCCACTCAACGTCGCCGTCAGATCCTGCACATCGATCGCGTAATTAGTCGCGTCGGCCGCGAAGACGATCTTGGTCGCAGAACCCGCGAAGCCGATCGTGCCGGCAACCGCTTTCCAGGTCGCGCCCGTCATGTCGAGGCTGCCGCCCGTCCCGATGAACACCGTCGGGCTCGTCAACGTGAACGTCTGCAAGCCACCGCTCGCGGTGTAGGAGAAGCCACCGGCGAAGGTGACGAACCCGTCCGCGTTGAACGCCGCCTGCCCCGTCACAGACGTCACCGGTGCCGCCACGTTGAACGCCGCGTCTGCCGGCACCAAGGCGGCGTCGACGACCGGGACGATCAACGCGTTGAGCGAACCGACGGTCAAGGTGACCGGCAACCCACTCAACGTCGCCGTCAGATCCTGCACATCGATCGCGTAATTAGTCGCGTCGGCCGCGAAGACGATCTTGGTCGCAGAACCCGCGAAGCCGATCGTGCCGGCAACCGCTTTCCAGGTCGCGCCCGTCATGTCGAGGCTGCCGCCCGTCCCGATGAACACCGTCGGGCTCGTCAACGTGAACGTCTGCAAGCCACCGCTCGCGGTGTAGGAGAAGCCACCGGCGAAGGTGACGAACCCGTCCGCGTTGAACGCCGCCTGCCCCGTCACAGACGTCACCGGTGCCGCCACGTTGAACGCCGCGTCTGCCGGCACCAAGGCGGCGTCGACGACCGGAACGATCAACGCGTTGAGCGAACCGACGGTCAAGGTGACCGGCAACCCACTCAACGTCGCCGTCAGATCCTGCACATCGATCGCGTAATTAGTCGCGTCGGCCGCGAAGACGATCTTGGTCGCAGAACCCGCGAAGCCGATCGTGCCGGCAACCGCTTTCCAGGTCGCGCCCGTCATGTCGAGGCTGCCGCCCGTCCCGATGAACACCGTCGGGCTCGTCAACGTGAACGTCTGCAAGCCACCGCTCGCGGTGTAGGAGAAGCCACCGGCGAAGGTGACGAACCCGTCCGCGTTGAACGCCGCCTGCCCCGTCACAGACGTCACCGGTGCCGCCACGTTGAACGCCGCGTCTGCCGGCACCAAGGCGGCGTCGACGACCGGGACGATCAACGCGTTGAGCGAACCGACGGTCAAGGTGACCGGCAACCCACTCAACGTCGCCGTCAGATCCTGCACATCGATCGCGTAATTAGTCGCGTCGGCCGCGAAGACGATCTTGGTCGCAGAACCCGCGAAGCCGATCGTGCCGGCAACCGCTTTCCAGGTCGCGCCCGTCATGTCGAGGCTGCCGCCCGTCCCGATGAACACCGTCGGGCTCGTCAACGTGAACGTCTGCAAGCCACCGCTCGCGGTGTAGGAGAAGCCACCGGCGAAGGTGACGAACCCGTCCGCGTTGAACGCCGCCTGCCCCGTCACAGACGTCACCGGTGCCGCCACGTTGAACGCCGCGTCTGCCGGCACCAAGGCGGCGTCGACGACCGGGACGATCAACGCGTTGAGCGAACCGACGGTCAAGGTGACCGGCAACCCACTCAACGTCGCCGTCAGATCCTGCACATCGATCGCGTAATTAGTCGCGTCGGCCGCGAAGACGATCTTGGTCGCAGAACCCGCGAAGCCGATCGTGCCGGCAACCGCTTTCCAGGTCGCGCCCGTCATGTCGAGGCTGCCGCCCGTCCCGATGAACACCGTCGGGCTCGTCAACGTGAACGTCTGCAAGCCACCGCTCGCGGTGTAGGAGAAGCCACCGGCGAAGGTGACGAACCCGTCCGCGTTGAACGCCGCCTGCCCCGTCACAGACGTCACCGGTGCCGCCACGTTGAACGCCGCGTCTGCCGGCACCAAGGCGGCGTCGACGACCGGGACGATCAACGCGTTGAGCGAACCGACGGTCAAGGTGACCGGCAACCCACTCAACGTCGCCGTCAGATCCTGCACATCGATCGCGTAATTAGTCGCGTCGGCCGCGAAGACGATCTTGGTCGCAGAACCCGCGAAGCCGATCGTGCCGGCAACCGCTTTCCAGGTCGCGCCCGTCATGTCGAGGCTGCCGCCCGTCCCGATGAACACCGTCGGGCTCGTCAACGTGAACGTCTGCAAGCCACCGCTCGCGGTGTAGGAGAAGCCACCGGCGAAGGTGACGAACCCGTCCGCGTTGAACGCCGCCTGCCCCGTCACAGACGTCACCGGTGCCGCCACGTTGAACGCCGCGTCTGCCGGCACCAAGGCGGCGTCGACGACCGGAACGATCAACGCGTTGAGCGAACCGACGGTCAAGGTGACCGGCAACCCACTCAACGTCGCCGTCAGATCCTGCACATCGATCGCGTAATTAGTCGCGTCGGCCGCGAAGACGATCTTGGTCGCAGAACCCGCGAAGCCGATCGTGCCGGCAACCGCTTTCCAGGTCGCGCCCGTCATGTCGAGGCTGCCGCCCGTCCCGATGAACACCGTCGGGGCGGTCACAGTCACCACCAGCGTCGAGCCCGACTCAGTCAGGCTGAACGTACCGGCAGCATCGACGAACCCCGTGTCAAAAGCGACCATGCCCGAGACGGTGTTGACCGATCCAGCGCCGAGGGCTGCGATCGTCGACGGGAGACTCGTGAACGCGGGGTTCGCCCAATTGAACCCATCCGCAATCGCGAACGCTCCATCGCCCACCGCCAGCGTGAGCGGTGCAGAGCCACCTGTGACGATGCTGCCCGCAAGATCCGATCCGACCGCAGCGACATGCTCGGTCGCGCCGCCGTCGGTCGTCGCAATCGCAATGTCGACTTTGCCGCCCGACGCGCTGATCCCGATGGTGCCGGTCGCGTGGCCTGACCCATCGATCGTCGCGCCAACCCCAATAAATGCCGATACCCCGGTCAGCGACACCGTCAGCACTGAGGTGTTGCTGTCGATCGTCTGCTCAGACAGATCGAAACCACCGGTCGCGGCGATGAACGAGCCGAGCGTTACTGATGCCTGGCTCACTCCTACGTCGAAGTACTCACCCTGACCAGAAATGAATGTTCGCGGGTTCGGCGTTGGAGGGCCGCGGGCGAACGTCCAGTCCAGGATTTCCGGGTTGACGTCGTTGTTGCGCGTGTTGACCGCAAACGTTGCACCGGACGCCGAGGCGCTCAGATCGCCGGCCGTCAGGCTGACGTCGAAGCCCGTGCCGCTCATCGCCGACCAGCTGCCGGCTGCGTTGGCGAAGAAATAGAGATCGAGCGAGTTGCTGCCGTCGAGCACGAGCGACGCACCGCCGAAGTCGGCGGTCAGAGAGGCGTCGGCCAGGTGCGCGGTCAGTGCCGTGCCGCTGGCGATCGGGCCGCCGCCATCCGGATCGACGCCTGCCTCGCGGCTCAGGTCGAGGTGGCCGGCCGAGACCGAGGCGAATCCGCTGATGGCGATCGCGATGTTGTCGGCGGTCACGTCGAATGAATCGGCGACGAGCGACGGACCGCCGAGACTGTCGAACGACCAGTCCGTGATCGGCGTCGCGGTACCGCTCTCGGTGTTCAGCGTGAAGCCGACGCTGCCCGCGCTGATCGTCAACGGGCCGATCTGGATGTTCGGCGTGAAGCCTGACCCGTCGAGGGCGAGCCAGCTCGCGGTCCCGACGGCGAACCCATAAACGTCGAGCGTGCCGCCGCCGAGCGTCAGCGTCAGGCCCGATGCGCCGGCATCCACGTGCGTGCCGGACAGCGTGAGCTTGAAGACGGTGCCCGTTCCGGTCGGGCCGACGACGCCGGCCTGGCGCACGAGCGTGAAGCCGGCAACGGTCGCGCTGGCAACTCCCGGCAGGGTCACATGCGTCGTCCCGGTCGAATCGAGCTCGAAATACGAACCGGACGCAAACGAGAGGCCGGTGACGACGCTCGACCAGTCGGCGAGGTCTGCGGCTCCGTTGCTGTGGGTGTTGAACGCGAAGTTCACGCCCGACGAACCGAGCGTGAACGTGCCGAGCGTCGCGCTGACGGTAAAGCCGCTTCCCTTCATGGCGAACCAGGTGTCCGCCGTCGAGTTCGACTCGAGCGCGTAGGCGCTGAGGTTGCCGCCGTCGATCGTGAGTGCCGTGTCGGCGTCGCCCGCGTCGAGCGAGATGCCGTTCAGGGTCGTCGTGAACAGCGAGCCGTCGCCGGTGCCGTCCGGCGTATCGACGCTGTCACGCCGCTGCAATTCGGCGTGCGAGACCGTGACCGTCCCCAAGCCCGTGAGCGCGATCGAGTCCACGGTGCCGGCGACATCCACGTAATTGCCGGATGCCGTGAAGATGAAGGACTGACCGAAAGGCGACCAGTCGTCGATCACCGAGCCGCCGCCGCTCGCCTCGTTGACATCGAGCGTGCCGTTGCTCGCGGTGATCGTCAGCGGCGCAAGTGCGACGTGGAGAGACAGGCTGCTGCCGTGCGCCGCGATCCACCGCCGGTTGTCGCCGCCGGTGCCGCTGAGCGCTGCGACGTCAACGTCGCCGTCAACCGTGACGCCGTAGCCGGCGCCACCGATCGACCCGGTCAGCCCGGTGATCGCAAGTGTGAGGAGCTCGCCACCGGTCAGCGAGAGGCTGGTATTCGAGATGCGAGTTTGCGCGACCGCGAACGTCGTCGCAGTGCCCTCCGCGACACCCGCGAGATCGAGCGACGTCAGTGCACCGTTCGCTTGTGCGGCTGCTCCGGAGACGCCGGCCAACTCCGTCGGGGCCGAGCCGCCGAGCGCCGAGGTCCAGTCGAGCGCCGTCGCGGCGACCGACGCGTTGTAGACGCCACCGGCTGTGTTGACGAGCACGTCGACGCCGCTGACCGTGGCATTCAGCACCGAGCCTGCAGCGAGCGAGCCGCCGAGGTTGTCGATCTTCAGGCCGAGCCACCAACGGGAGTCGCTCACGCCGACCACGGGGGCCTGCGGCAGCAGCAGCTCGACGGCCGCGCTCGACGCGGTTGCCGTGATGCCTGCCGCGCCCGAGCCGATCGTGAGGTGCGGAGTCGTGAGGGAGAGTCCGATCAGCGTCGCGTGCGGTGTGTTCACATCGATCGACGTGTTGACGGTCGAAACGTTCGCCGTCGCGGAGTCAGCGCTGCCGCTGAGGAGGTTGTCGACGGAGAACGACGGCGTCGTGAATGTCGCGGAGATGTTCGCTGCAGCGTCGGTGAAGGCCGAGAACGGCGAGCCAGTGAGACTGAACGTCGTCCAGTCGACCGCTTTGCCGTCGCTCGTCGCCGTGTTCAGATCGACGACCGCGACGCTCGGGTCGTCGAACCGCGCCGCCGCCCACGCGCGACCCGTCGTCGGATCGGTCACGACCGCGAGTGCGACGTTGCCGGTCGAAACGTGCTCGCTGACGCCGGTCTGGAACTGGGTGCCGTAGCCGACGCCGAAGAACAGGTCGGCATTCGAGAACTGTGCGGCGAGGACCGAGAGTCCGGTCGTCGCGCTCGAGTCGCCGGAGAGCGTGTCGCTCGCGTTCTGGTAATCGGTAAAGCTGCCCGCGCCGGTCACCGCCAGGAGGCCGGCAAGCGAGACGGTGTTCGTGCCACTCGTGTCGGCGACGCCGCCGCTGAGCCCGCCGTCGAGGTCGAAGTCGTACGTGTCGTTCCCGGCGCCGCCCTGGAGGCTGCCGACACTGTCGAACGTGATCTGAGGACCGCCGGTCGGCGTGTACGAGCCTGCATCGAGACCGGTGACGTTCCAGGCGCCGCCGTTCGCGTTGCCGGCGATCAGCGAGTTGCTGCCTGCATCGCCGTGGATGTAGATCGTTCCGGCGAACCGCGAGTCGATCGAGTCGTACTCGACCGAGTCGTTCCCGTCGCCTGCGTCGATCGTGAGCGATTGGATCTGATCGGCGTTGGTGACAGTGATCGTCTCGCTCGTGTTCGAGGAGATCGTGAAGCTGCCGTCACCGGGCGTCCCATCGTCTGCGATCACGATCTGGTCGTTGCCAGTCGTGCCGCCGAATGCTTCGTTGGGCGCTGAGCCGTTCTCGATCACCGGCTCGAGGCCGGTGTACGCGATCACGTTGCCGTCGCGCGAGACGCTTCCGGAGTGCGAGTCGACGGAGACGTAGCCGACGTTCTGTGTCGACCCGCCGTCGAGAACGAGCGTGTCGTAGCCGCCCGCGCCCCCGTCGATCCCGCCGCTCATCTCCCCCTGTGGGCCAAAGACGAACTGGTCGCGGTTGTCGGCCGCGCCGACCAGATGCTCGAAGCCGCTGAAGCTGACGCCGCCGACGGCGCCGCTGCCGCCTCCCGTCACCGACCACGTGCTGTCAGCCGCGGGACCGTCGAGCACGTCGTACGCGCCGCCCGCGCTGAGCGAATCGACGCCCGAGTACGTGAGCGAGGCGATGCCGCCGCCGCTGACCGTTCCGGCGCCGGAGTCATAGGTGTACGTCGCTCCAGCTCCACCGCTCACGGCAATCGCGCCCGCACCGCCACCGCTGTAGACGATCGGAACGGAGATCGATCCGCCGCTCACGTCGACGTCGAGCGACGACGCATCGGCGATCGAAAGCGAGCTCACATCTGCAAGCCCGCGCGTGCTCGCCACACCGCCGACGGTGACGACGAGCTGATCGCCTTCGACGGAGACCGTGACGGCCCCGCCGTTTCCATCGACGTTCCACGACACGGGTGGGCCACGACCGCTGCCCGGATCGGCTGCCGGATCCGGCGCGCCGCTGCTCGTCCCGTCGGGAACCGAGCCGATGCCGGCCGAGAGGCCGAGCGTGCTGCTGTCGTCGCCCGCGCTGCCCGGCTGCGCCGGAGCGCCGCCGACTGCTGCGCCGCCATTTGCGCCGGAGGAGATGCCGCCCTGCGGATCGGGCGTGATCGTCCCGTCGGCGGAGCCCGCGGCGGGCGACGTGTCGCCGACCGTCGGGCCTGACGGCGACCCGCCGTCGCCGGGTGCGAGGCTCGTATCCGGCGAGGCGGGCTGAACCGGCGGTGCGACGCTCTGGTCAAGAGCGGGAGGAGGGGTCTGCGAGACGGTCTCGGACGAGAGCGCCGGCGGCTGGGCGGAGCTGATGCTGTCGTTCGCCGCCTGGAAGGTGTCTTCGGTGGGGGCCTGCTGCGACGAGCTGGGGTCGGTCGTCGCGTCGGTGGTGACAGGGGTGAGCGGCTTCGTCGAGCCGGGCGCAAGCCCGTTCGGATCGGTGCCGACCGAGCTGTCGGTCGTCGGCGGTGCCGTCGACGTCTGCGTCACCTGCTCGGGAGTACCCGTCTCGTCGGTGGTCACAGAGGCGTGGGCAATCGCCGTCGCGAGCGCGGCGACGACGGGTGACGCGGCGAACGCGGCTGCATCCGCTGCCGACGCAGGGGGCGACGGTGGGATGAACGAGTACGACTCGCGCGCGATCGGGATCTGCCGGCGGGGACCGGCGGACGCGCCTTTGTGCGGCGCGGTGTAGGGCTTGACGCGGGGAACGTCCGGTGCGGGATGTAGTTTCGGCGCAGTGAGCGTTGGGAACCACTCAACGGGAATCGCAACAGCGGGGAGCTCCTTTGCTGGAGCCTTCGCGATGATGGCTTCGGCGGTCGGCGCGACGTAGAACACGGAAACCGAGATCAGGCAGACCGAAGCCAGCCAGTACCTCAGGACCCCTGTTCTGAGTCCGACCAGGCCAAACCGGTCGAACCCTGCCCCCGCTACCGCGTAGCTCGAAATCGCTCCCCCAAACCGTTGTTCCCCCGCCGGTGCCTCCCCAGGCGCCCGGCCCAACCAACCGGTGGTGACTGTTGCACAGTCGCGGCGGTCGAGTCAACGCATTTCTTGCGCGACTCCAAAATGACCCCCGTCTGCGGCGTGCGCGTTACGCGTACAAACGTTGCAGGCGTCCCTGTTCGCGCTGAACCTGGCGTGCCAGGGCGACGATCGCCTTGATCTGCGCGTCGTACGCGTTCACGGCAGCGATCTGCTGCTTCTGAACGCCGACAGCCTGATTCGAGACCGCGGCGGCATCGAACCGCTGGATGAGCGTCGGCAGCGACGCCGCGTCGTTCCTCCGCATGGCACCGGCGAGGGCGAGCGCGGAGCTCTGCAGTTGCTCGAGCGAGGCGAGCTGCGCGGTGTACCCGGGTACCCAGACCGACGGCGGTTGCAACGGCTTCACCTCGTCGATGACCGCGCCGACGGTTGTCCCGTATTGCTCGAGCTCCGCCACCTTCTGCTCGTCGAGCGACTTCGTCGCAGCCGTGCCTTTGGCCGTCGCTCCGAGCTGCTTCTTCAGGCGGTTGTCTGCCGTGGCGAGCGGGCTCAACGCGGCTTCGAACCTCGGCAGGAACGTCGACAGGCTCGAGAGCTCCTGCGAGAGCGCGACCTCATGACCGACAAGCGCGAGCAGCAGGGTGCGGAGACGCTTCGCCTCGGGCGGCGCCGCAACGTTCGACAGTCGCTTCTGCAGCGTTCGCAGGGTGCGCTCCGATGCGGCGAGCTTGACGGCGACCTTCGGCGTGGTCTGCGACTTCGCGAACGCCCGGTTCGCATTCGTCACATCGGCGAGCCGAACGGCCATTCCCCGCTCGACGTTGTCCACCCGCGTGATGTAGCTCGAAATCGCCGCCCGCTTCGAGGAACCGCCGCACCCGGCCAGGAGCAGCACAGCGACGATGGCAGCAACGATGCAGACGCGCACGAGCCGCTACTTCTTGATCAGGACGACCTGGGACGTGCTGCCGTCCCCGTGCTGGAAAACCAGCTTGACCAGCCCTCTCCCGGGCGCGAACCAGCACGTGCGGGTCCCGCTTCCGAACGGGAATCCCGGCTGTTGCAGCGTCGTCTTCACGGCGAGCGCCTGGAAGGTGCCGGCCGGAACGGTCACCTTCTGGGTGCCAAGCACGACGGAGGTGCCGGTGACGCCGTACGCCTGGAAGTCAGGCCCCGACGTCGCAGACTTCCACGTGTCCCCGGAGGCGGCATACGCAGGCAGGACCGGGTTGAACCCGAAGTTCATCAGGTCGAACGGGGTGAAGAAATGCCTGCGGCTCGCCGGCTTCGCGCTCTTCGGCCCGAGTGCGGGGAACGGCGCGAGCGAGGTCGCCTGCGCCGCCGACCAGAGATTGGTCAACCCGCCGACGCGCATCGTGTAGCCGTAACTGCCCGAGGCCTTGATCGGCCCCGAAACGCTCGTGACCGTGAAGCGCGCCGTCCCGTTCAATGCTGCCTGGATCGCGATCTGCTCGACCTCCGGCTGCTTCAGGTGCTTCGGGTTCGTCCAGCGGTAGCGCTCGGTCAGGCCCTGCTTCAGCGGGAAGTAGTCGAGATCGCTCGGTGGCGGCGCCGGCGTGAGTGACGTCGACTGCAGCACCGACGTCGTGACAGGTGCTGTGGCGCCGCCCGCGTGGTCGAACTCGACCTTGACCGGCCCGACGCCGTACACCCACCAGATCGTGCGAACGCCGCTGCCGTAGGGGTCTCCGAGTGCCCCGGCCTGCGTGATCTTCGTCTTTACGACGGCCGCCGTCACCGGCTTCGCGAACGCGGGAACGGTGATCTGCTGCTGGCCGACATAGGTCGACGTGCCCGACACGTCGTTCGCGGCTCCGCCCTGCCCGGTCCACGTCTCACCCTGGATCAGAGGTTCAGCGAGCACGGGCGCGCGACTTCCCCAGATCACGTCGTAGTACGTGCTCGAGAGACTGTTGCCGCAGCCCGCCGCTGTCCCGCAGAGGATTGGGAAGTTCGGTGGGGGCGGAGTGCTCGACCAGTCGGTGTTGTTGAGCCCCGAATCCGTGTCCTGGAAGCTGACGGTGCCGCTCGACGACGGTGTCGGCGCGCTGCCGGTCGTCCAGGCGAGCACGAAGGTCGCGCCGGTCTGGCTCTTGACCGTCACGTTCTCGGTCGTCGGCGTCGGCGAGTAGGCACTGTCGCTCCACGCATACGACCACGTCGCATCGCTCGGGTGCGGCAGCCAATTGTCTGCAGCCGCGGGCGAGGCGAGGCCGAGGCCCGCGGAGCACGCGAAGAGGAGGAACACCAGACGACCCACCGCGCTCAGAGTAGTAGCGGTTCGGCCGATTGCAAATGTTGCGGTGTTCTTACAAACGTGCCGCGGCCGCCCGCGCCACGTGCAGCTCGAGAGCCGCATCCATGGGCGTCAGGAAGCTCGAATAGCTGAGCTCGGAGATCGCAGCGCCGCGCAGGAGCAGGACGACGTCGACGTAGACCCGCACCTTCTGCCCGGTGGAATCGGCACTGCCGACGATCCGGTAGGCCGCCGATCTCGCGCCCGCCTTAGGTGGCTGCAAAAGCTGGGATTGCGTGACCTTGAAGGTCACGTTCTTCGTCGAGCCGGCGGCGACACTCTTCGCGAGGCACGAGAGCGCCGCGGAGCTCGCGACATGGTCGTAGAACCGTGCCGCGCCGGTCGCGTCCGCGTACCTGAAGGTGGTCTCGGAGACGAACGGCCCCGTCGATCCCGCGCGAAAGGTCGGGGAGACGGCGGAGCCGGTCTCGATCGCCCCGGCAACGGTCTTCGCCGCGGAACCGCAGGTGAGCGCACCCACCTTCTTGGGGGTCAATCCGTCGCTCCACCCCTTGCCGACGTCGCCGGCGCGAAGCAATGCGTGCTTCGCCGCCGCAGTCCCCGCGGCCGTGTGGTGGACACCGCTCGTCGGAGGGGCCTCGGCCGCGAGAGCCGCAGGCGCGAGCACGAAGAGCGCGAGCACGATGACGAACGGGCGCACACCACCATGGTTGCACGCGGCTACATTCCGTCCAGTGAGACGCTCGGCTACCGGCGCGGTCATCTTCGTGACCGCCGCGATCTTCCTGATGTTTGCCCAAAGCGCGCTCGCCGATGACGGGTGGCTCCCGCACCCCGCCAATGCGAACTGGGTCTACAAGTGGAGCGACAGCGTCTATGCGCCGACGCCCACGCTCGAGAAGGTCACGGTGAAGAGCCGGACGGACACGACGTTCGTCCTCGCGTGGACGACGAACGGGCTGAAGAACCCCACCGACTCCATCACCTCGAGCGGCACCGTCAGCTTCGAGGAGACCGGCGAGGGGATCGTCAACACCGACTGGACGAGCGATCCGCCACCGGCGAACTTCCCGATCCTCTGCGCGCAGTCAAGCCAGTGCGGCAACAGCCTCGTTGGCACGTACTACAACGTGATCTGGGGCTCGCGAAACCCTGTTCTGGCCGAGCCCCTGCTCAAAGGCATCGTTTGGGGCGGGAGCGGCGGCTCGCAGAACGACGTGACGAGCGCGTCGACCTATCTCGGCAACGAGCTTGTCAAGGTGCCGGCGTTCCCGAACGGCGTCACAGCGGCCAAGGTGCGAACGCAGATCACCCAGGCCGGCGCGATCGGCGACCCCTACGGCAGCGGCTTCCGGACGACCTGGTGGGTGTACGGCGTCGGCCCGGTGAAGGTCGAGTTCGACCACACCGGCGGCGCGGGCGCGCCGGTGATGGTCTCCGAGCTGCAGTCGACGTCGCTGAAGCCGTTGCCGACACCGACGAACATCGACTACTTCCCGTTTCAGAAGGGGCGCAAGCTCACCTACCGCTGGACGAACCCCAAGCATCTTGCTCAACCCGAGGTCGAGACTCTCGCGAACGACGCCGTCGTGAACAACACGGCTCGCTTCACGATCACCAAGGCGACCGGACCACTCAAGGCCAAGGGAAGCTACGGCTACTCGAAGCGGACGACCGGCATCACGAACCTGTGGGGCACGACGGCATCCGCGTCGGCGAAGCCGCTGCCCGCGCTCGGGCCGGCCGGTGCGTCGGCTGCGACGCGCAACCACTTCGCCTCGCCGCTCGACCTCATGAACTTTGGCATCAACCCGCTCTTGACGGCGTACCCGGCCGCGGGCCAGACCTGGGCGACGTCGCGCTCGAGCAGCGAGTTCACGACCTACGGCGTCACCGGCAAGAGTCGGGTGCTCGGAGTCCAGAAGATCACCGTCCCCGCCGGCACGTTCGAGGCGCTCGCTGTCCAGAGCACACTGGTGCAGCCCGGGTACCCGTTCGGAAGCGGGACACGGACGTGCTGGTTCGCGCCCGGGCACGGTCTCGTGAAGCTCGTGTTCCATCACGGTGACAGCAGCGTCTCGACCGTCGTGCTGCTCCACTGAACGTTGGCCGACGTCCCTCGTACACTGGCTCCCTGAGCACCGAGCGCAGCTACCAGGCGGCAGGCGTCTCGCTGGCGACGGCGGGTTCGATCGTCGAACGATTGCGTGCTGGCCGTCGAGTCGACCGGGACGACGGGCTTCGGCGCGTTTGCCGGGCTGCACCCGCTCGATGGCGAGCGGTTCCTCGCAGCGTCGACCGACGGTGTCGGCACGAAGCTCGATCCTTGCGCCGCCAGCGCGGCCGGCTGCGCGACTGCGGCGCCGACCTCGCGGCGCACTGCATCAACGACGTCGCAACGTGCGGCGCCGATCCGCTGATGCTCCTCGACTACGTCGCTGCGAACGAGATCCACCTCGAGGAGGTGGCCGAGCTCGTCGAAGGCGCAGCCGAGGTGTGTCGCGCGGCGGGCGTCGCTCTCGTCGGCGGCGAGACAGCCGAGCTACCGGGGATCTACGCGCGACGGGCGAGCTCGACTTCGCCGGCACCTGCGTCGGTGTTGTCGCGCGCACCGACGTCGATCGACGGCTCGTACGATCGAGGCCGGAGATGCCGTGATCGGCTTCCCGTCCGCAGGCGTGCACGCGAACGGTTTCACGCTCGTGCGCCGCGTGCTCGAGGACGAGGACTACGACGGCGCCGACCTGCTCGCGCCGACGCGGCTCTACCTCGACGTCGGCGCGCGCGCTTGCGCGGCCGCGCGAAGGCCTTCGCGCACATCACCGGCGGCGGCATCCTCGGGAACCTCGAGCGCGTGCTGCCGGCGGGACGCACGCCGAGCTCGACTGGAGCGCGTGGGAGCGCCCGCCGGTGTTCGGCTGGCTCGCACGCCACGTCGAGGAGGACGAGCTGCGCCGCGTCTTCAACCTCGGCATCGGCTGGTGCGCCGTCGTCGCCGCAGCCGCAGCCCGGCGAGACTCGTGATCGGGCGGATCGCATGATCGGTGTGCTCGTCAGCGGCAACGGCACGAACCTGCAGGCGCTGATCGACGCGGGTCTGCCGATCGCCGCGGTCGCGTCGAACCGCAAGGACGCGCACGCGCTCGTGCGCGCGCGCGAGGCCGGCGATCCCGACCGCGACGTTCGGCCTCGACTGCCACGCCGACCGCGACGAGCGCGACCTCGTGATGGCGACGTGGCTCGAGGAGCACGGCGTCGAGCTCGTCGTGCTCGCCGGCTACATGCACCTGCTGACGAAGCCGTTCCTCGACCGCTTCCCCGGCCGCATCGTCAACGTGCATCCGTCGCTGCTGCCGGCGTTCCCCGGCGCGCACGCGATCGACGATGCGCTCGCCGCAGGCGTCGACGACGACCGGCGTCACCGTGCACTACGTCGACGAAGGGCTCGACACCGGCCCCGTCATCGCCAGGAAGAGGTCGCCGTCGAGCCGCGCGAGACGCTCGAGGAGCGCATCCACGACGTCGAGCATCGCCTGCTGCCGGAGGTGGTGAGCGAGCTTGCCTGGCCGCGCACTGATCTCCGTCTACGAGAAAGACAGGCGTCGACGCGTTCGCGCGCGGACTGCACGAGCTCGGCTTGAGCTCGTCTCGTCGGGCGGCACCGCCGCCTTCCTCGAGGAGCAGGGCCTGCCGGTGACGCGCGTCGAGGACGTGACCGACGCGCCGGAGATGCTCGGCGGCCGCGTCAAGACGCTGCACCCGCGCATCCACGCCGGGATCCTCGCGCGGCGCGACTACCCGAGGACGTCGCGGCGCTCGCCGAGCAGGGGATCGAGCCGTTCGACGTCGTCTGCGTCAACCTCTATCCGTTCGCGTCGTTCGCGAGCAGGCGCGGCGTCACCGAAGCCGAGGTCGTCGAGATGATCGATGTCGGCGGGCCGTCGATGCTGCGCGCCGCCGCGAAGAACTTCCCGCACGTCGCGGCGGTCTCGAGCGAGAACCAGTACGGCGCCGTGCTCGACGAGCTGCGCGAGCACGGCGCGGTCACGCTCGAGACGAAGCGTCGCCTCGCGCGCGAAGCGTTCGAGACGACCGCGGCCTACGAGGCGACGATCGCCAACTGGTTCGGCGAGCTCGACCCGTTCCCGGAGCAGCTGACGCTCGCGTTCCGCAAGGTGACCGAGCTCTCCTACGGCGAGAACCCGCACCAGTCGGCCGCGTACTACCGCGAGCTCGGCGCGCGCCGGCACCTGCTCTCGCAGGTCGAGCAGCTCGGCGGCAAGGAGCTCTCCTACAACAACCTCGCCGATCTCGAGGGCGCGCGTCGCGTCGCGCGCGAGTTCGCGCTCCCGGCGGCGGTGATCGTCAAGCACGCGAACCCGTGCGGCGTCGCGGTCGCCGGCACGATCGAGGAGGCGTGGGAACGCGCGCTCGCCGCCGACCCCGTGTCGGCCTTCGGCTGCGTCGTCGTGCTGAACCGCGAGGTGTCGTGCAGAGCTCGGCGCGCGGATCGCCGAGCACTTCGTCGAGGTGCTGCTCGCGCCCGGCTACGACGAGGCGCGCTCGCCGCGCTGCGCGAGAAGAAGGCGATGCGCATCCTCGCCGACCAGCGAGCGCCGCGCCGAGACACCGGGCGAGCGCGACTACAAGCGCGTCCTCGGCGGTCTGCTCGTGCAGGACCGCGACAGCGACATCGAAGATCGCGAGGCGATGGAGATCGTCACCGGCTCCGTCAGCGAGCAGCAGTGGGGCGACCTGCTCTTCGCGTGGCGCGTCTGCAAGCACGTCTCGTCGAACGCGATCGTGCTCGCGCGCGACCTGCAGACGATCGGGATCGGCGCCGGCCAGATGAGCCGCGTCGACTCGGTGCGGATCGCGGTCGAGAAGGCGCGACGAGCACGGACACGACCTCGAGGGAGCGGTGCTCGCGAGCGACGCGTTCTTCCCGTTCGCCGACGGCCCGCAGATCGCGCTCGACGCCGGGATCGCGGCGATGATCCAGCCCGGCGGCTCGAAGCGTGACGGCGAGGTGCTCGCCGCAGTCGCGGCGGCGGGCGCCGCGATGGTCTTCACCGGCCGCCGGCACTTCCGCCACTAGGCCCGCGACCTCTAGCATCGAGCGCATGGCGGAACTCGATCCGCGCCGCTGGAAGGCGCTCGCAGTCGTCTGCGCCGCGTTCTTCATGACGGTGCTCGACGTCTCGATCGTGAACGTTGCGCTGCCGTCGATCGGCACGGCGCTCGACTTCTCGCGCGACAACCTGCAGTGGGTCATCACCGCCTACGCGATCACGTTCGGCGGCTTCCTGCTGCTCGCCGGACGGATGGCCGACATGTTCGGCCGACGCCGCGTCTTCCTCGTCGGCGTCGTCGTCTTCACCACCGCCTCGTTCTTCTGCGGCCTCGCCTGGTCGGAGGGCGTGCTGATCGTCGCGCGCGCCGTCCAGGGCCTCGGCGCGGCGATCATCACCCCGGCCGCACTCTCGATCGTCATGACGACGTTCGAGGAAGGCGCCGAGCGCAACAAGGCGCTCGGGATCTGGGGCGCGCTGGGCGGCGCCGGCGCCGCGGTCGGCGTGCTCGCCGGCGGCATCCTGACCAAGTACCTCGGCTGGGAGTGGATCTTCTACGTCAACGTCCCCGTCGGCATCCTCGCCTTCGCGCTCGCGCCGCGGCTTCGTGCGCGAGAGCCGCGTCGACCGCGAGACGACGCACGACATCGCCGGCGCAGTGACGGTCACCGCCGGGCTCGCGCTGCTCGTCTACGCGGTGTCGAACGCGCCGAATCACGGCTGGGGGTCGGGCTGGACGATCTCGCGCATCGTCGTCGCGGCGGCGCTGCTCGTCGCGTTCCTGGTGATCGAATCGCGCGCCAAGGATCCGCTGATGCCGTTCCGCATCTTCCGCGTCAGCACGGTCGCCGGCGCGAACGTCGCCGGGCTGCTGCTCGGCGCGGTCGTCTTCGCGAACTTCTTCCTGCTGACGCTGTACGTCCAGCAGGTGCTCGGCTGGTCGGCCCTGAAGACAGGCCTCACGTTCGTCGCGACTGCCGGCACCGCGATCATCTGGGCAGGCGTCGCGCAGGCGCTCGTGACCCGCATCGGCGCGAAGACGGTGATGGCCGTGGGCTTCGTGGCGATGATCGCCGGGATGCTCTGGTACACGCAGATCCCGGTCGACGCATCGTTCTGGAGCGACCTGCTGCCCGGGCTACCTGCTGGTCGGCTTCGCGCTTCCGTTCACGTTCATCCCCGTGTCGATCGCGGCACTCGCCGGCGTCGAGCACCACGAGGCGGGACTTGCCTCCGGGCTGATCAATACGGCGCAGCAGATTGGCGGCGCAATCGGCGTCGCCGTCACCTCATCGGTGTCGATCAGCCACTACAACCACCTGGTCGCGGACGGCCAGTCGCCTTCGGCCGCGTTCACCGCCGGCTCGCAGTGGGCGTTCTGGGTCTGCACCGCGATCTCGGTCGTCGGTCTCATCGCGACGCTCGTCCTCGTCCGGAAGGACGATCTCGCGCAGGTCGAACCTGCCGCTGCAGCCGCGTGAGCCCGCGCAGGACTGTCCTCCTAGCGCTCGTCGCGTCGCTTGCGTTGGCGGTTCCGGCCGGCGCGACACACGACACCGCTCTCCCTCGCACGACCGTCGACCGTCCCGACGACGTCCAAGGCCCGCAGATCCACGCGATCTACGCGATCCCGAGCGACGGCACCGACCGCCAACTCGACACGAACGGGACGATCGAGCAGACGGTCGACTCGTGGAACCAGTGGCTCGCCTCGCAGTCGAACGGCCTCGGCGGCTTCCGGCTCGACACCTATCAGGGCTCGCTCGATGTGACCTTCTTCCGCGACCCGCACACCGACGCGCAGATCGCCGCGCAGGGCGCGTACGTCCGCGACCAGCTCGAGACCGACCTGCTTGCCGCAGGCGTGATCAACGCAGGGAACGACAAGATCTACGCCGTCTACTACGACGGCTCGAGCACCTACTCGTGCGGCGGCGGAGCGTGGCCCCCGGCACTCGTCGGCGACGTAGCGGCCATGTACCTGCACGGGGCGCCGCCCGGCGCGCCGCCCTGCGACACGAACACGTTCGTCCCGAACGGTCAGCCCGGCTACTTCGAGTACGGAATGATCCACGAGGTGATGCACACGCTCGGGTTCGTCCCGACGTGCGCGCCGCACACGACGCCGACGAGCCCGAGTCATGTCGACGACGCGACCGACGATCTGATGTATGCGGGTGCCGAGCCGTGGCAGTTCCCGGCAGTGCTGGACGTCAACCACGACGACTACTTCGAGGCACACATCCCGGGCTGCCTTGACCTTGCGAGCTCGCCGTACTTCGTTGGCCATCCGTACGTGGCGCCCAAGCCCAAACCCAAGCCCAAGCCCGTCCCGAAGTGCAAGAAGCGGCAGCGCTCGACGAGGAAGAAGCCCTGCCGGCACTAGGCCGACAGGGCTCCAGTGCACTAGGCCGTAGCCTTGACCGGGTCGTCTCGCACGACGACCGTGTCGACGACTTCGACAATCGAGGTGGCTGGGAGATCGGCGCGGTCCGCGTGCTCGCGGATCTTCTCGGGACTCGACGCCTCGTAGATGCAGACCGTCCCGAGCGTGCCATCCTCCTCGCGGACGACGTACGAGCGGATCCACCGGATGTCGTCGGACATCTCCTCGTCGCCGACCTGGGTCGAGCGCGCGGCCGCGGCCTGGAGCTCCTCCGGCGTCCCCCACCCGGACGAGCGTCTGATCACGTACTGGTTCATTTCGTGGCTCCCCTTCTCAGCGTGCGGTCGGGTTCTCCACGAACAGTAAGCGGCGGCGGCCGCATGGGCCACCGCCGCTCGCTTTTCGCTAGGCCGGGTCTTCCCGCACGAGCACCGTGTCGACGACCTCGAGGATCGTCGTGGCGGGGATGCCCGCGCGCTCGGCGTGCTCGCGGATCTTCTCCGGGCTCGACGCCTGGTAGATGCAGACCGTCCCGAGCGTGCCGTCCTCCTCGCGGACGACGTACGAGCGGATCCACCGGATGTCGTCGGACATCTCCTCGTCGCCGACGCGACGGGAGCGGGCGGCCGCTTCCTGGAGCGCTTCGGCCGTCTTCCATTCGGAGGGCCGCCTGATCACATAGAGCTGCATTACCTCTGCCCCTTGCAGCTCACGGTCGGGTTCCACATTGCGAACTTCCCGGCCGGGTTGTGCTGGTAGATCCAGACGTGCAGCGAGTAGTACGCCGGCAGTCCGAACCGGTTGCCGGCGGGCGTGAAGTTGAACTTCCGCCCGAACAGCGTCGGCACGCCACCGTGATGGGCGTCCCAGGCGGCCTTCGTCGTGACGTACTCCAGCGCGGCGAGCGTCAGACTGCCGCCCGCGGTCGGGGCATAGACGAGCGCCTCGGGCTGGGTCACCCGCTCGACGCCGTCTCCGACGAGCGAGGCCTTCGCGTAGTGAATGCCCATGGCGCCCATCTCCGGCATCGAGTCCATGGCGATGCACTCGATGCCCTTCTTGTCCTTCAGCAGCCCGTACCCGGCGGCCTTGGCGTTCGCGATGCGGTGGTACTGGGCGGTCGCGCGCGCCGCATCGGTCAGCGAGCCGGGGGTCGAGGTCCCGGAGACCGCGGCGGCAACGCCCGCCGCCAGGACGGCGGCGACGATCACCCCCGCCGCGATCGCGGAGAAGCTCCGCGTGTTCCTGCTCATTGCAACTCCTTCGTCGTTTGCGAGTACGCAACCGACGGTACGAGCCGACCCCTTGTGGCCCGCCGCCCAGATTGGGCGACGCGGTACCGATCTTTAACGCGCGAGCGTGACGCCGAGCTCGGACGCGCGCCGCGCTGCATCGCGCCGACTGTCGGCCCCGAGCTTCGTGAGCACAGCGGCGACGTGGTGCTCGGCAGTCCGCAACGAGACGAACAGCTCGTCAGCGATCTCGGCGTTCGTGCGGCCGTCCCCGAGAAGCGCCAGCACCTCGAGCTGGCGTGTCGTCAAGCCGGCCGGGTTCGCGCGGGTCGTCTCGCGCGGGCCGCGCGGCACCCGATGCCCGAACGCGCGCAGGCGACGTGATGCACGGCGCGTCGAGCGGCCCGGCGCCGAGCGAGCGGGCGATTTCGACCGCTTCCGCGAGCGCCTCCTCGTCGTCGAGCAGCGAGAGCATCAATGCCCGGTCGTAGACCAGCCGATCTCGCCGAAGGCGTCCGCAGCAGCCCGCCAGTCGCTTCGAAGCACGTGGGCGTACGGCGTCGCAAGCGAGGTCTCGAACCCCAAATCGAGGCCGGCGACGACGGCTGCGGCCGCGATGCGGACGCCCTTCTCGCCGTTCCTCGAGTGCGCCGTAGCCAACCGCTCGAGCGTGCGAAGCGGCGCAGGCTCGAAGCCCAGGACAGCGCGCTCGACCTTCAGTTCGAGCATCGGCGCGAGCCGCTGGAGCTCGCCGGCCCGTTCCGCGCGCTCGGCGAGTGCAGCCAAGCGCGCGGGCGCATCCGCATCGCCGCGGCGCACGGCGAGCTCGGCCAGCACCGTGCTCGCGAGCAGCTCCGACACCGACCGGCTCTTCGCCGCCTCCTCCCCGGCAGTCCGCTCCGCAGATTCCCAGTCGCCGGCGCGGAGCTGGAGCCAGGCGTAGGTGGTTCGAGCGTACGAGCCGATCGCGTGCACCTCGTGCTCGTCCGCGTAGGCGACCGCACGCAAGGCGTATTCGGCCGCCTCTTCGGGCCGTCCCCAGGCCGTCAGGATCGACGCGATGTTGCTGAGCGCGCGTATGCCTTCGAAGCGCTCCGCCGAGCCGATCGGCCTCCTCGTGGGCGTCGAGCAGGGGCTGGATGTCCTCCGGATCGCTTTGCAGCGCCGTCGACCCGAGCGTGACCAGGGCGTGGACGCGGATCCCCTCGTCTCCGAGCCGGTCGCTGAGGTCGAACGCGCGATCTCCCCAGTCCTTGGCCGCGGGGCCGTCCTGCAGAAGCATGGCGAGCTGGGCGCGGCCGGCGTAGGCGCAGCCGAGCTCGGCAACGTCACCAAGTGGCTCGAGAATCTCAATCGCCTCGTCTGCCCAAGCTCGGGCAGACGCTCCGTCGCCGAAGAACCAGAGCAAGCCGGGACTGCGAGCGCGTGCAGCGGCCGACGCCTTCGACGTCACCGAGCTCGCGCCAGATCGGGATCGCCCGCTCGTTCGCGGCGAGTGCCTCGTCGAGACGCCCGACGAGTACGCGGCCATGCAGCCTCTTCGAGCACCGTCGCGCGTTCGGCGGGCGATAGGCGCTCAAGGAAGTCGAGGGCACGCCGGTAATGCGCGAACGCTTCGCGATTCGAGCTGACCGCTGCGGCGCGGCGCGCAGCGATCAGCGCATGCTCGCCGACGACCTCATCGGCCCCGGCCGCCTCGGCGTGGTGGACGACGTCGGCGGGATCGGCCCCGGCTACGAGCAGCACATCGAGGATCTCGGCGTGCAGCTGGCGGCACATCGCCGCCGGGATCGAGGCGTGGACCGCGTGGCGGACGAGCTCGTGGCGGAAGCTGACCGTACCGCGGCTTCACCTCGAGCAGGTGGCGCCGCTCTGGCTCGACGGCGAGCGTAGGCCAGTCGGGGAGCACCGCATCGAGCACCGACGTCCGAATGCGGCCCGGTACGACCGTGACCAGCTCGACCAACCGGCGCTCGTCGTCGGTCAACTGCGACGTCCGGCCCCCGACGGCATTGGCCACCGATGGCGGCACCTCGCCCTCGTCGGCACAGAAGGCGACGAGCTCGGTGACGTAGAACGGGTTGCCGCCCGTGGCGCCGTAGACCTCGTCGCCGTCGCTCGCCGGCGAGCGCGGCGACCGCCGACGCGGAGAGCGGCGACAGCTCGACGAACGTCGCGTCGGCTGCTGGGATCGCGCCCAGCGCGGCGTGCAGGGGGTGATCCTTCGGCGTCTCGCCGGACCGCACGGTCAAGACGAGAACGGCAGGCAGCGAGCCGATGCGGCGCGCGAGGAAGGTGATCGCGTCGAGGGTCGCGTCGTCGGCCCAGTGGACGTCCTCGAGCACGAGGACCGTCGGCCGTCGTGCGTCCTCCAGCTCGTCGATCAGCAGCGGATGGAGCTCCTGCGGCGAGGCGCCGCGGGCGATCGCCTGCTCGAGCGGCACCGAGACCGAGTCGCCGAGATCGAGGAACGGGCCGAGCGGCCGCGGGATCGTCAGGTCGTCGCAGGTACCGAGGAGCACGCGCGCCGTCCGTCCCGGCCACGAAATGCGCGACCAGAGAGGTCTTGCCGATCCCGGGCTCGCCGGTCACGAGAACCACACGGCCGCGACCTCCGGCCGCCGATGCCTGCGCCTCTGCGAGCGCCGCGAGCGCGTCTTCACGCTCGAGCAGCTGCATCGTCCCACGATAGAGGAACAGGTGGCGGCTGAAAGATCGGTGGCGCGGCGCGCCGAGATAGGGGTGCAATGCCCATGTGCGGCGTACGTCCCGGCCGTACCTTCGGATTGTGATGTTGAACTACCGCGAAGAGATGGCGAGCCAGGGACGGCGCGCCCTGGAGGACGTCAACCGCAGGGCGTACCTCCTGCAGACGGAGGAGCCGAAGTGGGGGCTTCGGCTCCCGCCGTCTGCCCCGGGTGAGACGAAGGCTTGGGGGTAGGCTTCCGCGCGATGGCGCGCGCCTACCCGACTGTCCTTGACCTCGTCGGCAATACGCCGATCGTGCGGCTCGACCGCCTCTCGCAGGGCGTCCCGGCACAGCTGCTCGCGAAGCTCGAGTACATGAACCCGGGCGGCTCGAACAAGGACCGCATCGGGATGGCGATGATCGAGGCGGCCGAGCGCGACGGGAAGCTCAAGCCCGGCGGGACGATCGTCGAGCCGACCTCCGGCAACACCGGCGTCGGCCTCGCGATCGCGGCGGCGCTGAAGGGCTACCGCTGCATCTTCGTGATGCCCGACAAGATGAGCCAGGAGAAGATCTCGATGCTCCGCGGCTACGGCGCCGAGGTCGTGATCACGCCGACGTCCGTCGACCACGACTCGCCCGAGTCGTACTACTCCGTCTCGTCGCGCCTCGCCGAGGAGATTCCGGGCGGCTTCAAGCCCGACCAGTACTCGAACATGTCGAACCCCGAGGCGCACTACCGGACGACCGGGCCGGAGATCTTCGAGCAGACCGGCGGCGAGCTCGACGCGATCGTCATCTCCGTCGGCACGGGCGGCACGATCAGCGGCGTCGGCCGGTACTTCAAGGAGCACGCGCCGCACGTGAAGATCGTCGGCGTCGACCCGGAGGGATCGGTCTACACGGCGAAGAGCGACGCCGACCTGCACCCGTACTTCGTCGAGGGCATCGGCAAGGACACGTGGCCGGAGACGATGGATCCGCGACGTCGTCGACGACTGGATTCGCGTCTCCGACCGCGACTCGTTCCTGACGGCGCGGCGCCTCGCGCGCGAGGAGGGCCTGCTCGTCGGCGGCTCGGCCGGCTCGACGATCGCGGGCGCGCTCGTCTACGCAGCCGGCTGCGAGCCCGGCGGCGCAGGTGCTGACGATCCTCCCCGACTCCGGCCGCTCGTACCTCTCGAAGTTCCTCGACGACAACTGGATGATCGAGCACGGCTTCCTCGAGCGCGGGCACCGCGCCGCGCGTGCGCGACCTGCTGGGCGCGAAGCCGGGCGAGACGCCGGCGTTCGTCACCGTCTCGTCGCACCAGAAGGTCGCCGAGGCGATCGCCGTGATGGAGCGGTACTCGATCTCGCAGCTGCCGGTCGTGCGCGACGGCGAGGTGTCGTCGCTCGCGGACGTGATCGGCTCGCTGCAGGACCGCGCGCTGCTCGACCTCGTCTTCAAGAACGCCGACGCGCTGCACGAGGACGTCGCCGTCGCGATGCAGGGCCCGCTCACGGCGGTCGACGCCGACGCGTCGGTCGACGAGATCGTCACCGCGCTGACGGGCGGCACGAACGCCGTCGTCGTCGCCGACGCCGGCAAGCCGATCGGCGTCGTCACGCGCTCCGACCTGCTCGAGTACCTCGCGCACGCGCGCTAGTCAGCAAGGCCTCCGCGTACGCCTCGAGCGAGGCGCGGTCGGCCCGGCGCACGTACGCCCAGCCGCAGCGCGCTGCGTACGCCAACAGGAACATCGCGGCCGCGCGCGCCGTACGGTGCTCGTCCGCAGTGAGCCGCTCACCGCGCGCGAGCTCGTAGTCGCCGATGAACGCGAGCAGCTCGTCGCTCGACGGCCAGAGCGAAGACACCTCGAGCTCCTCGGTGTACGTGAACGACGCCGCCGCCTGTCCGACGAAGCTGGGCTCGAGGTCGACGAGCACGCTGTCCCAGTCGTAGACGGCGGTCGGGCGCAGGCTCACGGTCGTACCGCACGTGCTTCACCGCCCAGTCGGCATGGCCGACCACCTCGCGACCGGCGCCGATGTCGGTCACCTCCCGCGCCCGTGCGGCGATCGCGTCGATCCACTCCGCTCCCTCGCGTGAGGCCTCGAAGTCGAAGAGCGCGCTGTGCGGCTTCGGCCACAGCTGCCCCGGCTGACGGATCGACGGGCGCTCCGGTCGCACGCCGGTAGCTGTCGCGAGCTCGACGAATCGCGCGAGCGTCGTGGCGTGCGCCGCGTCGCACCTCCGGGTCGTGGCCGTCGCGAATAGCTGCCCTCGTCGAGCCACTCCTCGACGACCGTCGTGCCGTGCACGCCGAGTGGCTTCGGCGCCGGGAAGCCCTTGCTCGTGGAGCGCCAGCTGAACGCGCTGGACGTCCCCGAAGTAGCCGGGGTCGTCGTACAGCTTGTTGACCTTGACCGCGACGCGGCTGCCGTCACGGCGGCGAACGCCGTACAGCGCCCCGACGCTGACCGCGAAGAAGAACAGCTCCTCCAGCGTCCGGGACGACCTCGCCGACGCACGCGCGAATTGCCTCGGCGTCGTCACGTTCCGAACAGGTCGAGGATGACGGGCGAGTCCGGATACGTTGCAAGCCACGTGTCGACCGCGTCCACGACCGCCACCCTCGCAGAAATCCGGCGCACGATCGTCGCGGCCCAGGGTTACGCCGGACGCTTCCGGCGAGCCGACGCCGACGACGTCGAAGCGGCGATCCGGCGGCTCACCGCCGTTCAGCTCGACTCGATCTCGACCGTCGACCGCGCGCACCGGCTGACGCTCGCGGCGCGGATCGGCGCCTTCGACCCCGCCGCCGTGCCGCAGCTCCTCGGCGAGGGGCGCGTCTTCGAGTACTGGGCGCACGAGGCGTCGCTGCTCCCGATCGAGCTCTGGCCGCACTTCCGCCGCGAGATGGAGGGCGGCGGCCACTGGGGCGCGCACGACCGCGCGCTGCGCGAGCACGCGCGACCTCGTCGAGCCGATCCTCGCCCGGATCCGCGACGAAGGCCCGCTCGGCTCGCGCGACTTCGAAGGGAACGGCGAGCGGCGGGATGTGGAACTGGAAGCCGGCGAAGATGGTGCTCGACGCGCTGTGGGACCGCGGGCAGCTCGTGATCGCCGGCCGCCGGAGCTTCCAGCGCCTCTACGACCTCCCCGAGCGCGTCATCCCGCCGGCGCGTCCTCGAGCGCGCCGACGCCGAGCGAGGAGGAGTCGCTGCGCACGCTCGCGCTGCTCGCCGTCAAGGCGCGCGGGGCGCTGACCGAGGCGGCGATCCGCGAGCACTGGCGGCTCAAGGGCGGCAAGGCGCGGCTGCATCACCACCTCGTCGCGCTCGTCGACGAGGGCGCGCTCGACGAGGTGCAGCCCGACGACGGCGGCGCGCCGTTCTACTGTCGACCCGGAGCGGAGCTCGGCGGCGACGCTGCGCCGCCCGTGCTCGTCTGTCCCTTCGACAACCTCGTCTGGGACCGGCCCCTGCTCGAACGTGTCTTCGGCTTCCGGCATGTGATCGAGGTCTACAAGCGCGAGCCCGAGCGCGTCTACGGCTACTACGTGCTGCCGCTGCTCGCCGGCGACCGCTTCCTCGGACGCGCCGACCTGAAGGCCGACCGCGCCGAAGGCGTGCTGCGCATCCGCCGTTTCACGCCCGAGCCGAAGGTCCGCGGCGACGTCGACGCGAAGCTCGAGCGCGCCGCCGCACGCCTCGCGCGAACGATCGGGCTCGAGCGGGTAGAACGCACGGCGTGACCGAGTCTCGCTCGAGGAGGCGCGGCGGATCGCCGTCCGCGCGCAGCTGCTCGACGGCTCGGCGACGGACGTGCTCGCGACGGTCCGCCGGCTCGGCTTCCTGCAGCTCGACCCGATCGCGACCGTCGCGCCGCCGCAGCACCTCGTGCTCTGGAGCCGGCTCGGCCCTGCCTACGACCGCGCCGAGCTCGACCGGCTGCTCTGGGAGGAGCGGAAGCTCGTCGAGTGGAACGCGTTCCTCTATCCCGCCGAAGACCTGCCGCTGCTGCAGGCGCAGATGCGCCGGCGCACCGGCACCCGACACAACAACCTCATCGCGTACCTCAAGGAAAACGCGGCCTTCCGGCGCTATGTCCTGCGCGAGCTCGAGTCGCGCGGCCCGCTGCTCGGCCGCGAGATCGAGACGCACCCCGAGCAAGAAGCCCGGCGACATCGCTGGTGGGGCGCGCGCCAGATCGGGCTGATGCTCCAGGTGCTGAACATGCGCGGCGAGGTCGCCGTCGTCGGCCGGCGCGGCAACCAGCGCGTCTGGGACCTCGCCGAGCGCTGGTACCCGGAGACGGAGAAGCTGACGTGGAAGCAGGCCGAGCCGCTGATCGACGAGCTGCGCTTCCGCTCGCTCGGCGTGCGGCTCAAGCGCGGCAAGCTCGAGGTGCATCCCGACGCGGCGGACGGCCCCGTCCCGGCGGACCGCGTCACGTTCCTCTCGCCGTTCGACCGGCTGATCCACGACCGCGCGCGCGCCGAGTTCCTCTGGGGCTTCTACTACCGGCTCGAGATGTACGTGCCGCAGGCGAAGCGCGAGTACGGCTACTACGTCGTCCCGATCCTGCACGGCGACCGGATCGTCGGCCGCATCGAGCCGGTCCACGACCGCAAGGCGAAGACGCTGCGCGTGCAGGGCGTGTGGTGGGAGCAGGGCGCCGAGCCCGTGCCGCTCGACGAGCCGCTCGACAGCCTCGCCGCGTGGCTCGGCGCGCGAACGTATCTAGAGTCCCGCCATGGACTTCGAGACACGCGCGATCCACGCCGGGCAGGAGCCCGATCCGGCGACCGGCGCGATCATCACGCCGATCTACCAGACCTCCACGTTCGTGCAGGAGGCGGTCGGCGTGCACAAGGGCTACGACTACGCGCGCGTCGCGAACCCAACCCGCACCGCGCTGCAGATCGCGCTCGCGAGCCTCGAGAACGCCGCGCACGGCGTCGCGTTCAGCTCCGGGCTCGGCGCGACGACGACGCTGATGCACCTCGTCAACCCGGGCGAGCGCGTCGTGCTGATCGCCGACGTGTACGGCGGCGTCTACCGGATGACCTCGCAGGTCTACGAGGAGAAGGGCTACCGCTTCACCTACGTGCCGGCGGCCGAGTTCGACGAGGGCCTCCCGTCGCATCTCGACGAGGACGTGAAGCTCGTCTGGGTCGAGACCCCGTCGAACCCGCTCCTGAACGTCGTCGACATCCGCCGCGCAGCCGACGCGGCGCACGCCGCCGGCGCGCTCCTCGTCGTCGACAACACGTTCGCCTCGCCGTACCTGCAGCAGCCGCTCGATCTCGGCGCCGACCTCGTCCTCCACTCGACGACGAAGTACCTCGGCGGGCACAGCGACGTCGTCGGCGGCTTCGTCGCGCACGAACGACGACGCGCTCGCCGAACGCCTCTACTTCCTGCAGAAGTCGCTCGGCGCGACGCCCGGCCCGTTCGACGCCTGGCTCGTGCTGCGCGGGCTGAAGACGCTCGCCCTCCGCATGCGCGCGCACTGCGAGAACGCCCGCCGCGTCGTCGAGTTCCTCGACGGGCATCCGGGAGTCGAGCGCGTGCTCTGGCCGGGTCTTCCGTCGCATCCGAACCACGAGGTCGCACGCGCGCAGATGCGCGACTTCGGCGGGATGGTCTCGTTCCTGATGGAGTCCGAGAGCGGAGGCCGTCGACTTCGTCGCGCGCACCAAGCTGTTCCAGCTCGCCGAGTCGCTCGGCGGCGTCGAGAGCCTGATCGAGCACCCGGCGCGCATGACGCACGCCTCGACCGCAGGCGCGCCGTTCGCGCCTCCCGGCAACCTCGTCCGGCTGTCGGTCGGAATCGAGTCGGCCGACGACCTCGTCGCCGACCTCGAAGCGGCTTTCGACTAGCTCCCCTGCAGCGTCGCCGTTTGCGTCTCGGTGTGGCCGTTGATCTCGTTGGCGACGACCGTCAAGGTGTAGGTCTTCCCCTTCACCGGCGTGAAGCCGGTGAGCGGGATCGTCAGCGACTGGTCGCCGGCGAACTTCACAACCGGCTGAGCGATGCCGAGCACGACGCCGTTCTGGCTCACCTTCCAGGTCATGCCGGCCGATCCGCCGGTGCCCTGGTAGTAGAAGAGCTGCGGGAAGTAGAGCTTCACCTTCGGCCCCGCCTTGCCGCCCGGCACCGAGATCGTCAGGCCGTCGATCAGGCGCGCCAGGCTTCCGAACGCCGAATAGGCCGGCTTCGGGACGCCTGACGGCTGGAGCAGCCCGCTCTGCCACGGGTTCGCTGCGCTGTCGCGGAACGTGAACCAGATGAACATCTGCACGTTCGGATCCTTCTTCGCGATCGTCAGCGCCTGCTTCGCGTACGCCGACTGCTGGGCGTACGAGACGCCCTTCGGCTCGGCCGGCTTCGTCTCGTGGCCGTACTCGGTGATCCAGATCGGCACGGTGCGCTTGAACCACGTCTTCAGGTCCTTCTCGAACTGCGGCAGCGTCGAGAGCGTGACGTTCGGATAGCGCACCTTCTGCGTCGGCGGCAGGTTCGGCGCCGTCGGGTACGGATGGTGCGCCCACGCGTCGAACTTCAGCCCAGGCTGCTGCGAGAGCAGCTTGGCGAACGTTCCCGGCGCGACCGAGTCGCTGACGCCCTTGACCGGCTTGTCGCGACCGCGGGCCGACGTCTCGCCGATCGCGACCTGCGCGAGCGAGTTGCCTGCCTTGATGCCGGCGTACGCCGCCTTGTAGAGCTTCGCGTAGTTGGCCGGGCCGACGATCTTCGTGCCCGAGAACTGCGGCTCGAGGAAGAGGCCGAGGTTCGGCTCGTTCCACACCGACCAGAGCGACACCGCGCCGTGCCCTGACCGGCCGTTGTACCGCGTCGCCAGCATCTTCGCGAACGTCTGCAGCGTCGACATGCTCTTCGGCAGGTAGTTCGGCGTCTTGCCGCCGTTCGCCCACTTCGGCGTGCCGTTGATGTCGATCATCACGCGCAGCCCCTGCAGCGTCGCCTGGTTCGACGAGATCGTCGATGTCGTTCAGGCGGTAGGCCGGGTCGTCGCCGTTCGCCGGGTTCGCCGGCTTCGTCGGCGCGATCACCGGCCAGCTCGCGGTCGTGTGGATGACCGAGGCGCCGTCGGCGACCGCGAGCTGCATGTTCTGCGCGCGATCGGGCGACCAGCGGAACGACGCGTCGTCGTAGAAGCCGATCGGCATCTGGACGCTCGCGCGAGCGACTGTTGCCGCAACCGCAGCAAGCGACGACTAGACCGAGCACATCACCACAACGACCTTCTTCACTGAAACTCTCCTTCGACGCAGGCGCAGTTACGCTTCTTCGCTCCATGGATTCGCTCTACCAGCCAATCGACCTTCACTTCGGCGGCGCAGCTCACGCGATCGGCGTCTACCTCGTCGACACCGACGACGGGCCGGCGCTCTTCGATTGCGGCCCGTCCTCGACGATACCCGCGCTCGAAGACGGCCTTGCCGCGCACGGGCTCGGGCTTCGCGACATTCGGCACCTGCTGCTCTCGCACATCCATCTCGACCATGCCGGAGCTGCCGGGACGCTCGTCCGAGAGGCACCCGGAGCTGACGGTCTGGGTCAGCGAGATCGGCTATCCCCACCTCGTCGACCCGTCCCGGCTCGAGCGCTCGGCGCGGCGGCTCTACGGCGATCTCTTCGACCCGCTCTGGGGCGACCTCGAGCCCGTGCCGACCGAGAACGCACGCATCGCGTCCGGCAATGTCCTCGGCTGGGACGTCTTCCCGACGCGGGGACACGCCTCGCACCACATCAGCTACGACCGCGAGGGCACGATCCTCGTCGGCGACGCCGCGGGCGTCCGGATGCCGGGAGCGTCGTACGTCCTGCCGGTCTCGCCGCCGCCCGACATCGACGTCGAGGAGTGGCACGACGACGATCGCCGCGATCCGCGAGCGCGAGCCGCAGCGGCTCGCGCTCATCCACTTCGGCGTCCACGAGGACGTGACGGCGCACCTCGATCGATTCGAGCTCGAGCTCGACCGCTGGTCCGAGCGGGTCGGCGCCGGCATGGAGCAGGAAGCGTTCGTCGAGGCGGCGCGCGCCGACGCCGGCGAGGACGCCGACCTCTACGACCGGGTCGCGCCGCTCTGGCAGTCCTGGCACGGGATGAAGCGGTACTGGGAGAAGCGCCGCGAGGCGGCGTGAACGAGCTCGACCTCGCCGAGGCGCACGCGCTCCGTGACGCCGTGCTGCTCGGCGGCGGCAGCGTCGCAACGGTCGGCGGCGCCATCTGCTTCACGCATCCGCGGACGCCGATGACCGAGCTGAACCGCGCCGTGCCGGTCGGCCCGGTGGTCGACGTCGCGGCGATCGCCTCGTGGTTCAGAGGTCGCGACGCCGAGCTTTTCGATCTGCGTCCCGCCCGGGTACCTCGGCCTCGAAGAGCAGCTCGCCGCGCACGGCTTCACAGCCGACGGCGCGTGGATGAAGTTCCGCCGGAACGTCGAGCCGGCCGCACCAGGCCGCGACCGACCTGCGTGTCGAGGAGACGCGCGATCGCAGCGCCTTCGCGCTCGTCATGCGGCGAGGGCTTGGGCATCCCGGCCGAGCTCGCGTTCGAGCTGAGCGCGCTCGTCGGCGCCACCGGCTGGCACTGCTTCGTCGCCTGGGACGGCGACGAGCCGGCAGGCGGCGGCGCGCTCTACGTCGACGGCGAGGTCGCCTGGCTCGGGATCGGCGCGACGCGCCCGCCGTATCGCGGTCGCGGCTCGCAGAGCGCGATCCTCGCGGCGCGGATCGAGGCGGCCCGCGCCGCTCGGCGTGAAGCGGCTCGCGACCGAGACCGGCGAGCAGGTCGGGCCGTCCTACCGCAACATCATGCGCGCGGGGTTCGCCGAGGCGTACCTGCGGCCGAACTGGCGCAGCCCCGCGTGAGCCGCCTCGCACCGTTGCGCGGGCGGGACTTCCGCCTGCTCTTCATCGCGCGCACGACCTCGCGTCTCGGCAGCGCGATGGCGCCGGTCGCGCTCGCCTTCGCCGTCCTGAACACGCTCCACGGCACCGCCACCGACCTCGGGATCATCCTCGCGGCGCGGCTGATCCCGACGGTCTGCTTCATCCTGCTCGGCGGCGTCCTCGGCGACCGGCTGCCGCGGAACGTCGTGATGGTCGGCTCGAACCTCGTCAGCGGCGCCAGCCAGGCGACGACCGCCGTCGCTGCTTCTGACCGGTCACGCCTCGATCGGGAACCTCGCGCTGCTCGCTGCGGTCAACGGTCTCTCGTCGGCGTTCTTCATGCCGGCGAGCGAAGGGATCGTCCCGCAGATCGTCGACGCCGAGGTGCTCCAGGAGGCGAACGCGCTCCTCCGGCTGTCGGTGAACGCGACCAACATCCTCGGCGCGGCGCTCGGCGGCCTGCTCGTTGCCGCCACGAGCCCGGGCTGGGCGATCGCGGTCGACGCGAGCGACCTTCTTCCTCGCCGCACTCGCGACCGCGCTGATGCACCTGCCGCGGCAGCAGTCGTCGCGCACCCAGTGCTCTGCACGAGCTGCGCGAAGGCTGGCACGACTTCTGGTCGCGCGCCTGGCTCTGGGCGATCGTCATCCAGTTCGGCGTCGTCAACGCCGCGCAGACCGGCGCGGTGGACGTGATCGGCCCGAAGGTCGCGAACGAGCATCTACGGCGGCGCCGCAACCTGGGGCGCCTTCCTCGCGGCGACGTCGATCGGCCTCGTCGCTGAGCGGCTTCATGCTGATGCGCTGGCGGCCACGCCGACTGCTCTTCGTCGCGACGTGGGCGGTCTTCCCGCTCGCGCTGCCGCGTCATCGCGCTCGCCGTCCCGGCGCACGGAGCGGTGCTGATCGCGACCGGCTTCGCCTGCGGGCTTCGCCAGCGAGGTGTTCGGCGTGATGTGGACGGTCACGATGCAGCAGCAGATCCCGGCGCGAGCGGCTCTCGCGGATGTACTCCTACGACATGCTCGGCTCGTTCGTGCTGATCCCGCTCGGCGTTGCGCTCGCCGGCCCGATCGCAGCCGCCGTCGGCGAGCGCGCCGCGCTGCTCGGCTGCGCCGTGTTCATCGTCGCCGCGACCGCGCCGGTGTTCCTCGTGCGCGACGTGCGCACGCTCGTCGGACGGGCTAGCGACTCGCGGTAGACGTTCACGCCCGTCGTCTGGGCGCGCGCCATCACGAGGATCTCGTCGATGTTCACGTGCGACGGACGCGTGACGGCGAAGAGCACGCAGTCCGCCATGTCCTGTGCCTGCAGCGGGCCGCCGAGACCGACGTTCGCGTAGACCGACGCCGCCTTCTCCTCGTCGCCCTTGAAGCGCACGGTCGAGAAGTCGGTCTCGACGAGCCCGCCGGCGACGTTCGTCACCCGGACCGGCTTGCCGAAGAGGTCCTCGCGAAGCGCACGCGTGTAGCCGTGCACCGCGAACTTGGAGGCGACGTACGACGAGCCGTTCGCGTACGCCCAGATGCCGGCGACGGAGCCGATGTTGACGATGTGGCCGTCGCCGCTCGCGATCAGCGGCTCGACGCAGAGCCGCGTCATGCGCATCAGGCCGAGCACGTTCGTCTCGATCACCTCGCGCTCGTCCTCCTCGAGCGAGTCCCAGACCGGGTCGCGCCCGCGCGAGAGGCCGGCGTTGTTGACGAGGATCTCGAGCCCGCCGAGCGAGTCGAGAGCGGATTCGACGAAGCGGCGGCAGCTCTCCGGGTCGGTGACGTCGAGGTTGCCCTCGCGGCGCGAGCCGGTGTAGACGGTCGCGCCTGCCTCGCGGAGCGAGGCCGTCGTGGCGGCGCCGATCCCGCTCGACGCGCCGGTGACGATCGCCCGTTTCCCTTCGAGTGTGGCCACGGCCTGACCTTAGCCACAACGAATCGGTCGCGTCCACGTCTAAGTTCCCGACGATGGAGCCGCACGGGTCCGGGCAGAGACGCGCGTTCCGACTCTCGACAGTCATCCTCAGCCTGCTGGCGCTGCTCGCGCTGGTCGCGTACAGCAGCCGCTCCGGCTTCGGCCACACCTCGAAGGCCCGCCCGACGCCGGGCTACGTCAACTGGGCCGTCAGCGTCTTCCTCATGATCTTCGTGCTGATGATCCCGTTCGCGGTCTACGCGTACTGGATGCAGATGCGCGAATGGCGCGCGCAGAGCCAGACTCGCAGCTTCCAGTCGCGCGTGCTGCGCAGCTTCGGGATTCTCGCGCTCGTGCTGGGGCATCGGATTCGCGATCACCTTGCTCCACAAGCACGGGCTCTCGATCGACTCGCTCCGGAAGTTCCTCAAGCCGCAGAACCCGACCGGGAAAGTCACGCCCGGCGAAGCTCCACGCGAGCCCGTACAACCCCAAGTTCCGCTGGCCGGTCCTCTGGGGGACGATCGTGCTGCTCGCAGCCGGGTTCGCGTATGTCCTCTGGCGGCGCAGGCACAGCCCGCAGCCCGAGCCGGGCCAAGCCGACGAGACGGTCGCGGAGGCGGTCGCAGCGTCGATCGACGGCGCGCTCGACGACCTCGAGAACGAGCCCGACGCACGGCGGGCGGTGATCGCCGCCTACGCGCGGATGGAAGCGGTGCTCGCCCGCATGGGCCTGCGCCGGCAAGCAGAGCGAGACCGTCGCTCGAGTACCTCCAGCGGATCCTGCTCGGCCTGACCTCGCGCACGGACGCCGTCGACGCGGCTCACCGGTCTCTTCGAGCGCGCGAAGTTCAGCCGTCACGAGATCGACGGGACGATGAAGCAGGAGGCGATCGACGCGCTGCGCGCGATCCGCGACGACCTGCAGCCGGCGGAGGCGCTGATGCGTCACCGCGTCGACCTGATCGTCCTCTTCGTGCTCGTCACTCGGCGTGTGTGCGGCCGTCGTGGTCGCCGTGCCGAGCGACAAGACCGTGACCTTCCACGTCTACCTGCTCGTCGCTCGGCGGTCTTCTCCTGCTCACGGTGGTCGCGGAGATCCGCGCGGCGATGCCCCAGCGCCGGAGATCCGAGCTCGCGCACGCGCTGCGACACACGCCCGACCGAGCCGACGCCGGTGCCGGAGCTCGCGAAGCTCGAGCGCGAGGTGACGCTCGCAGTCGGCAACGCGTACGCGCTGCATTCGCGCCTGCTGCCGCAGCTGCGCGAGATCGCGGACGCGCGCCTCGAGCGCACCGGGCGGCAGGCCGGCCCCGACACGCTCGGCCGCTGGTGGGAGCTCCTCCGCCCTGACCGGCCCGAGCCGGCCGACCAGTTCGCGCCGGGCATCCCAGCCGACGAGCTCAGGCAGCTCGTCGCAGACCTTGAGAGGATGTGACGATGGACCTCGCCGAAGTCGGAGCGATCTCCCGCCGCATCGTCGACGAGGTCGAGAAGGCAGTCGTCGGCAAGCGCGACGCGCTCGAGCTGCTGCTGCTCGGGCTGCTCGCCGACGGCCACGTCCTGCTCGAGGACTACCCCGGGCTCGCGAAGACGCTGATGGCACGCTCGTTCGCGCGCGCGTCGTCGCTCGACTTCTCGCGCATCCAGTTCACGCCGGACCTGATGCCGTCGGACGTGACGGGCTCGTCGATCTTCAACCAGCGCGAGGCCGAGTTCGAGTTCCGGCCGGGGCCGATCTTCGCCAACCTGCTCCTCGCAGACGAGATCAACCGCGCTCCACCGAAGACGCAGGCGGCGCTGCTCGAAGCGATGCAGGAGCGGCAGGTGACGAGCGAGGGCGTGACGCGCAAGCTCGGACCGCCGTTCCTCGTCCTCGCGACCCAGAACCCGGTCGAGTACGAGGGCACCTACCCGCTGCCGGAGGCCCAGCTCGACCGTTTCCTGCTGCGCATGTCGGTGGGCTATCCGGCACGCGAGGACGAGTGGCGCCTCCTCGCCGACCGCGCCGAGCGCGGCACGGACGAGGTCGAGCTCCAACCCGTCGTCGACCGCGAGACGCTGCTCGCGATGCAGCGCGCGTGCGAGCAGGTCTTCGTCTCCGAGGCCGTCGGGCTCTACATGGTCGACATCGTCGCCGCGACGCGCACGTCGCAGTCGGTCCAGGTCGGCGCCTCGCCGCGCGGGTCGCTCGCGCTGCTGAAGCTCTCGCGCTGCCGCGCGGCGCTCGACGGCCGCGACTTCGTGACGCCCGACGACGTCAAGGCAGTCGCCGTGCCCGGCGCTCGCGCACCGGCTCACACTCCGGCCCGAGCTCTGGGTGCAGCGCATCTCTGCCGAGGACGTCGTGCGCGAGCGGCTCAACACCGTCCCCACCCCGGCCGCCGAGGATCTCCAACCCGCGTGACCACGCGGGCGACGTCGAAGCTCGGCGCCTACGCGGCGCTCTCGACTGCCGGACTGCTGGCTGCCCTCGTGCTCGGCCGCCCCGAGGCCGTCGCGCTCGGCGCACCGTTCCTGCTCGCGCTCGGCGTCGGGCTCGCGCTCGCGTCGACCCCGCGCTTCGCGGTCACGATCGACGCGCCGGAGCGGGCGATCGAGGGCGACGAGCTCGACGCGACGATCACGATCGACGCGGCGTCGCCGGTCGCGCAGCTCGACGTCTACCTGAAGCTTCCGGAGGGGGTCAGCGTCGCCGAGGGCGACAACCCGGTTGCGATCGCGGCTGCAGCGCGGCGAGCGGCGAACGCTCGATCTGCGCCTCGCCGCGAGCCGCTGGGGCGCGCATCGCCTCGACCCGCTGCACGTCCGCGCGCACGACCCGCTCGGGTTCGCGGTCTGGGAGGGCGTCGCGGCGCGGACGCCGACCCTCCGCGTCTATCCGAATGCCGAGACGCTCCGGCGAGTGCTGAAACCGCGTGAGACGCAGGTCTTCGCGGGCAGCGAGGTGTCGCGGCACAAGGGCGAAGGGATCGAGTTCGCCGACATGCGCTCGTGGACGGCGGGCGATCCGCTCAAGCGCGTGAACTGGCGTGCGAGCGCACGCCGCGGCGAGCTGTGGGTGAACGAGAGCCATCCCGAACGGAACACCGACGTCATCCTCTTCGTCGACGCGTTCGCCGAAGCGCGGCGCGGCGGCGAGAGCACGCTCGATCTCGCGGTGCGGGCGACCGCCGCGATCGCCGACGCGTACATCTCGCGTCGAGACCGCGTCGGCCTCGTGTCGTTCGGCGGGATCCTGCGCTGGCTCCAGCCCGGCATGGGAACGGTGCAGCTCTACAAGATCGTCGACGCCGTTCTCGACACGTCGGTCGTTCTCTCCTACCACTGGGCCGAGATCGACGTGATTCCACGCCGCATGCTGCCGTCGAGCGCACTCGTGATCGCGCTGTCGCCGCTCCTCGACCGGCGTTCGGTCGGCGCCCTGCTCGATCTGCGGAAGCGCGGCTTCGATCTCGGCGTGATCGACATCTCGCCGGTCCCGTTCACAGAGCGGCCACGGGGAGGGCTCGACGCGATCGCGTACGACATCTGGATGCTGCGCCGCGAGGCGCTTCGCCACCGGCTGCTGCGCGAAGGGGTTGCCGTCGCCGAGTGGCGTGACGACTTGCCGCTCCAGGCCGTACTGGAGGAGGTGAGATCATTCCGACGCTACGCCCGGACCGCGCACGCCTGATCACGGGATTCGGCGCGCTCGCCACGCTCGGCGCACTCGATGTCTACGTCGCCGCCAGGGCAGCGGCGCGCTCGCCGCAGCAGGCGAGGGCGTCGTCGGCGCGGGGATCCTGATCCTCGCGATCGGCCTCGTTTTCCGGTTCCCGCTCTCGATTCCCTGGGCGATCCTGTTCGCCGGCGCGGGGTACGTCCTCGAGCGCGAGCACCACGTCGCAGCGGACGGCTGGGCCGCCGGCAGTCGGAGCAGCCCTGCTGCTCGCCGCCGAGCTCGCGGCGTGGTCGATCGGGCACGACCGGCGGATCGTCTCGGAGCGCGCGCTCGTGCATCGCGTCGCGCAGGCACGGTCGCCGGCGCTCGTCGCCGCCTCGGGCGCTCGTCGGGTTCCTGCTCGTCGGCGCAGCAGCGGTGTCCGGGCTCGGCCGGCCTCCTGATCGTCGCCCTCGGCGTCACGGCGGCGCTCGCTGCGACCGGCGTGATCCTGAGGCTGGCGCGCGGATGAGAACGCTCGCCGTCGCCGCGCTCGCAGCGGCACTTCATCTCCCGGCCGGCTACCACGCGACCGTCTACGCGTCCGGGCTCGACCATCCGACGGCGATGTCGTTCGGCCCGAACGGCCGCCTCTACGTCTCCGAGGACGTCGGCTCGATCGTCTCCGTCGCTCGCGGCACGACGCAGCCGCGGCCTGTTCGCGCGCAAGCTCGTCGTCCCGCTGGGGCTGCTCTGGCGCGGCCGCACGCTGTACGTCGCCGAGAGCGGCAAGGTCGAAGCCCTTCGCGCAGGCGGCGCTCGCCGCGTCGTCGTCTCGGGCCTGCCGTACGAGGAGCACCAGCAGGATTCGATCGTCGCCGGGCCCGATGGACGGCTTTACCTCGGCTCGGGCTCGACCTGCAACGCGTGCAAGGAGAGCGACCCGCGAAGCGCGGCGATCCTGTCGTTCCGTACCGACGGCTCCGACCTTCGAGTCGTCGCCCACGGCCTTCGTAATCCGTACGGCCTGCTGTTCGTCGGCAAGACGCTGTACGTCACGGTCAACGGCCGCGACGACCTCGGCGACGGCGAGCCGGCGCGACTCGCTCGTGCGCATCCGGCCGGGAGCGAACTACGGCTGGCCGGCGTGCTGGCCGAGCTACGCACTCCGCCGACTGGTCGGCGCGTGCGGCGGCGTCACACCGCCGGTTGCGTATCTCGAGCCGCACTCGTCAGCCGACGGGATCGCGCTCTGGCGCGGCGACCTGTTCGTCGCCGAGTGGGGCGAGTACCTGTCGGCGAAGCACGGCCGCGTCCTCGTGCGGATCGAGCACGGCAAGGCTCACGACGTTCGCATCCGGCTTCGAGCATCCGCTCGCGCTCGCCGTCGACCCCAGCGGCGACCTGCTGGTCGCCGACTGGGGCCGAGGCGTGATCTACGCGATCAGCGCGCCGTAGTTACGCACCGACGACGGTCGCCGTGCCGCGACTCGACGAACACCGTTCGCGTTGTTGAACTGCGAGGTGACCGTGTACGTCTGACCCTTGACGGGCTTGAAGTTCGCGACGAACGCAACCGACTCGTCGGCGTTGATCGTCGCGGTCGGCTGCGCGACCGCAACCAGCTTCGAGCCGCTGTAGACCCGGTAGGTCATGCCGACGAGCGAGCCCGTGCCGGCGTTGGCGGCCAGCGTCGGCACGTACATCGTGATCTTCGGGCTCGTACCGGCCTTGACGGTCGTCATCGTCCCGTCGATCAGGCGCGCGAGCGACGAGAACGCCGAGTACGACGGCTTTGCCGAGCCGTTCGTGTTCTCGACCCCGCTCTTCCACGGGTTGCCGGCGTTGTCGCGGAACGTGAACCAGATGAACATCTGGACGTTCGGATCGTTCCGCGCGATCGTCAGCGCCTGCTTCGCGTACGACGCCTGGAGCGCCGTGCTGATGCCCTTCGGCTGCGCGGGCTTCGTCTCATGGCCGTACTCGGTGATCCAGATCGGCACCGCGCGGTGGAAGTACGTCTTCAGGCTCTTCTCGAACGTCGGCAGCGTTCCAAGCGTGACGTTCGGATAGCGAACCTTCTCGAGCGGCTTCGCCGTGCGCGAGGTCGGGTACGGGTGGTGCGCCCAGGCATCGAACTTGATGCCCTTCACGGTCGAGAGCACCTTGGCGAACGTTCCCGGCGACACGGTCGCGCTGACACCGGTGGCCGGCTTGTCGCGACCCTGGGCCGACGTCTCGCCGACCGCGACCTTGGCAAGCGGGTTCGCGGACTTGATCGCGGCATACGCAGGCTCGAAGAGCTTCGCGTAGTTCAGCGGGCTCACGATCTTCTTTCCGGAGTACTGCGGATACAGGAACTGCTGCAGGTTCGGCTCGTTCCAGATCGAGTACAGCGACACGGAGCCGTGGCCGTTGTGGCCGTTGTACCGCGTCGCAAGCATGCGGGCGAACGTCGTGAACGTGCTCGTGCTCTTCGGCAGGTAGTTCGGCGTGTGGCCGCCGTTCGCCCACTTGGGCGAGCCGGTGATGTTGATCATCACGCGCAGACCGGCACGCGACGCATTCGCGACCAGGTCGTCGAGGTCGGTGAGCTGGTACGCCGGATCGTCTCCGTCGGCTGCGTTCGCGGGCTTTGTCTGTGCGATCGACGACCAGTTCGCAGTCGTGTGGATGACAGACGCGCCGGCCGTCGCCGCAGCGGCGAGGTTTGCCTGGTCATCTGGCGAGAAGCGGAAGCTCACATCGTCGAAGAAGCCAACCGGCATCTGGTGTGCAGCACTGGCGGTGGCGGCCGGCGCTGCCAACAGCATGAGCGCGGCGACCATCGCGAAACGGTGAAGTCTCGTCAAGGAATCCCCCTCCTTGGTTGTCCTCGGAATTCGCGGGCAGCGATCGACGGCCACCGTAACGAGCCTCTTTTGAGGGTGGTGTTAAGACCCGCTCTTCCAGGTACGGAACGCATGAAGAAGTGCGTCTTCCGCCGCCTGTGACAGGTCGGCGGGCGTCAGCGTGCCCGCGATCAGGATCGTCGCGCGCAGCTGATCGAGATATTCAGTGCAGCCGTCGCAGTCGGCCATGTGCGCGTCGAAGGCGCGACGATGCTGTTCGTCGAGCGCCCCTTCGAGGTAGTCGGTGACGAGCTCGACGAGCTCCTGGCAGCTGAGGGCTTCGACGTCGATCATGCGGTCAGATACTCCTCGAGAGCGCGGCGCACGCGAGCGCGTGCGCGATGCAGGAGCACTCGTTGATTGACCTCGCTCAGGTCGAGGGCGTTACGGACCTCGTCGCTCGTCCAGCCCTCGACGTCGCGCAGCGAGATGACCGCGCGCTGATTGGCGGGAAGCGCCTCGATCGCGGCTGCGATCACGTCGCGTGTCTCAGCGGCGAGTAGCCGATCCTCCGGCAGACGCAGCCGGCGGCGATCGACCAGGCCCCCGGATGAGTCGGGTGATCGTCGGGCAGGAAGCGTTCGGGCTCGACGGCGGCCTCGGGAATGCGCGATGCGTCCTGGAGCGCCGAGAACGGGATCGTCCGCCCTTCGCGCTGCGCGCGTGTCTTCGCGGTGTTGACGAGGATGCGGAAGACCCACGTCTTGAGGGATGAGCGGCCCTCGAAGCGATCGAGTGCGCCGAGCACGCGGACCCACGTCTCCTGCACCACATCGTCGGCAAGCGAACGCGTCGGTACGAAGATCTGCGCCACGCGGACGAGCGACGCGTTCCACTCGCGAACGATCGACCGGAAGGCGTCCTCGTCGCCGGCGCGCAGCGCGGCGACGAGTTGCTCGTCGGTCAGCTCCACCCGCCGAACCTATCGCGCGCGGGGATCGGTGAACTTGCTGACCGCCTGGGCCAGCGCCTCGCGGCGCTTCGCGATCCCGCGCTTGGAGATGCCGTCCTTCGGCTCGCGCTCGGGGGTTGGCACCGCCCAGGTGCGGGCAATCGCGTCGACGAGCGCGAGAAGTTCCGGAGCAGGCATCGTCGCGTTGACGACGCCGGCTTTCTGCGCGCGCTGGATCGCGCGCGAGCGCTTGCGGATCTCGTCCTCGATCACGCGCAGGCGGTGGGCTGCCTCTCCCGGCTCGAGCGCATGCCAGGCGACGAGCTGGCCGATCGCGGGGTGCTCTCGGTAGTAGTCGTAGGTCGCGACCGCGTACTTCGGCAGATCCGTGGCATCGAACGGGACCTTGTCGACGAACCCGACGACGTGCTCGGTCGCGACCGCGTCGAAGAGGTCGTGCTTCTTCCCGAAGTAGGCGTAGATCAGCTGCTTGTTGGCGCGGGCGGCGTTCGCGATGCGGTCGATCCGGGCGCCCGCGATCCCATGCCGCGCGAACTCCTGCGTTGCCGCCTCGAAGATACGTCGCTTTGTTTCGGCTGAGTCGCGCGCCATGCCGCACTCCGAGCGTAAAGCAGTCGTGCGCTCCACGCTCAGATGGATTGTCGGTCCGGGCATGCCTTCACAGCTAATGCGATTCGCCACAATCTCCAAGCATCCGTGCTACAAGGAACAAGCTTGTTCGTTTAGGCATCCACTCGCCCCTCCGCCGGCGTCGACCGAAAGGGCACCACATGCCTAGCACTCTGAATCTGCGTTCAGCCACGACCTCCCGGCGGCACGCGTAGACCGCTAACACGAGAACTCTTCGCGGCTGGATGCCCGCCGCCGCCCTAGTCCTTGTTCTCGTGATCGCGCTCGGGCTCGGGCTCGCCGGCTCGTCCTCGGGGGCGACCACGATCAATGTGTGTGCCACCTGCGCCGAGTACGACCATCCAGTCGGCAATCGACGCCGCCTCTGACGGCGACACGATCAACATCGCAGCCGGCACCTACGCCGAGCAACTGATCGACACCAAGAGTCTCACGCTCATCGGCGCCGGCTCCGGCGCGACGTTCGTCGCACCGACGTCGCTCACGGTCGACGCCTCAGGCCAGGCCGCGATCCTGACGATCGGCGGCTCTGCATCCGTCAGCAGCGACATCAGTGGACTGACGCTGATGGGACCCGTCCCCGGAATCACCGCCGGCATTGTCGTCCGCGACGGCGCGACCGCCAACATCCACGACGATGCGGTGAAGGACATCCGTGAGAGTGTCGTCTTGAGCGGCGTCCAGCGCGGCATCGCCATCCGTGTCGGCCGCGCTGCTGATCCGACGACCGGTCACGCCACGATCGCGAACGACGTGATCACCGGGTACCAGAAGGGCGGCATCGTCGTCGACAACGTCGGCTCGGACGCGATCATCACCGGGAACACGGTTACCGGCGACGGGCCGACCGCTGCGAACGGGCAGAACGGCATCCAGATCAGCCGTGGCGCGAATGCGACACTCGCCGGCAACACCGTCAGCGGCAACGACTACACGCCGGACTCGACGATTGCCACGGGCGTGCTCCTGTACCAGGCGGGCACGGTCATCATCGGCAGCAACACGCTCAATGCCGACGAGGTCGGTCTCTTTACGAACACGCAGTCGAACCTCGCTTCGATCGACCTGGCCGGTCTCTCGGGCTCGGGCAACGGCCGCCTTGCCGTCGCCGACCCGACCGGCTGGACGACGCCGTCCGCAACCTATGCCGACTCAGGCATGACCGGGATCCTCGACGGTGACGGCGGCGACATCGTCGACGCGGGCGGGCAGCTCTACGTCGCCGGGTACAGCGCTTCGACCACGATCGAAGCGGCAATCGCTGCGGTCGCTCCAGGTGGCACCGTGCATGTCGCGGCCGGGCTCGTACGCCATGACCGGCACAACGGTGGACAAGGGGCTCACACTGCTCGGGCCGAATGCCGGCATCGACGGCCGGAGCCTCAACCGCCAGCCGGAAGCCGTCATCGGTGCCGTCGGCGGAACGGGCATGCGAGTCACGACGACTGCGCCGGTCACGATCGACGGCGTCTCGTTCGGCGGCTCAGGTGCCTTTGGTGTCCTGGACAGCTACACGACGGGACGAACATCACGGTGAGCGACAGCGTCCTCAGCGGCGTCGCCGGTCAGCTCTACGTGCTCGGTGCCCCGAACCACCTCACCATCTCGCACGACCGCTGGACGGGCGTCTCCGGTTCCAACGGCCAGACCGACACGGTCTTCGTCGCCGGGAACTGGAACGGGACATCAGGTACCGAGGTCACGGTCGAAGACAGCGCGTGGGACTCGAGCCCCGGGCTCTCAGGGATGAACCTGAGCAACGTGTCCGGCACGATCGTCGACAACACGTTCACGGGCCTCAGCTACTACGCCGTCCTCGTCGCCAACAACTCGGGAAGTCTCTCGGTCACGGGCAACGTCTTCGACGGCATCATCAACCCGGATCCGGCCACGTCTGCAACCTGGGGCGCCGGCATTCGTTTCTACACCCCGGCCGGAACCGGACCGGTGACGGTCACCGGTAATACGTTCAGCAACTCGTACGTCGGGATCGGCGTGCGGCCAAGCGACTCGATTGCCGGCTTGCACGCGACGATCACCGGCAACACGTTCGCAGGCAACACGAGCAACGTCCGAAACGACGGCACCGGCACGATGGATGTGGCGCACAACTACTGGGGCAGTGGCAACGGCTTCGGTTGTCGCCGTCCGGCATCACCGGCGCCGGCGCTGCGTCGGTCACCCGTCTGCCGTGGTGCAGCGACAGCGCCTGCGCGACGCTGTCCGACAACGTCGATCTGACCGGCCTGTCGGTCTCGGGGACGTCGCTCTCTCCGGCCTTCGCCGCGGCGACCACGAGCTACAGCGCGGACGTGCCGAACACGGTCAGCGCCGCGACTATCGATGCGGAGGCCAACCCCGGCGCGAACATCGACGTCGGCGGCGCCGGCGGCCTCGCCGTCGGCGACAACACCGTGACGATCTCGGTCACATCCGCCGACGGCACCGCCCACCGGACCTACGTCCTCACGCTCAGACGGGGCCCAGGCACCACCCCGCCCGCGCCGACGACGACATCCGCCGTGCACGCCGCCGACGGCAACCACGGTCCAGCCTGTCTCGGCGCCGACCTCGCCCGGTCAGGCCGGTACCGTCACGATCGCGCTCCCGCCACCGACCGGAACGGGCGGCGGCACCGAACCGACGCAGGCGCCGGTGACCATCGACGTGTCCTGGCCGAGCACCGTGTTCTCGGAGCCGATGACGGTGACGCTCACGCCGAGCACCCTCAGCGCTCCGGTCGGAGGAACGGCAACGCCGGGCGCACCGGTGGCCGGCCCCGCTCGAGGGCGGGTTTGCACTCGGCAGCACGCTTGTCCAGCTGACAGTGACCAACGCCGCCGGCGAGGTCGTGACGAGCTTCGACCAACCGCTTGTCATCCACGTCTCCGCGTCAGACGGCCGGCGATGTGCCGGCGTACTCCCATGACGGTGTCACCTGGACCACGATCCCCAAGCTTCGCCGGCCCGAATCTGCCGATCGGCCAGCAGGACGGCTACGTCTCGAATACGGACGGGTCGATCGACATCTACACCCGCCATGCAACGTACTTCGGCCTCCTCCGCGACGTCGAAGCGCCGACCGCACCGACCGTGAGCGCTCGGCTCTCCGGTCGTCTGCTCCTCCTCACCTGGCACGGCGCGAAGGACAACATCGTCGGTGAGCGACTACCGCGCTGGAAGCGAACGGTCGCACGTCTGCCGTTGACGGCCCGCACCTTCCTGGATGTCGCAACACGCGTGGGTCGGTACTACGTCGTCGCGCTCGACGCAAGCGGAAACACGAGCAGCCACTCGACGGCGACGACGGTCTCGCTCAAATCACGGCCGGCCGGACTGCCGCGCTCGATTCCCAAGTGGGCCGCGAAGCTCCTCATCTGGCAGACCACGTCACGGGCCACGCGTGGCGCCCGCCCCGCCGCAGCACCGCATCGGTTGCCGCGGTGGTATGCGGTCTGGGCCGGCTGGCGGACCCAGCCCTACCGCATCTCCGGCTAGCGAGCGACGTCTCGGCCCCCGGCTCACGGGGGCCGAGTTCCGTGAATGGGCGGTACAGGGTTCGAACCTGTGACCCCCTGCGTGTAAAGCAGGTGCTCTCCCAGCTGAGCTAACCGCCCGAGTGGATACCCCCAACGGGATTCGAACCCGTGCTGCCGGCGTGAAAGGCCGGAGTCCTAGGCCACTAGACGATGGGGGCCTGATGCGCAGAGTACCGTTGCCGCCGTGGAGATTCGCGCTGCGACCGCCGACGATCTCGACGAGGTCTTCGAGCTTCTGACGAGTCCAGAGCAGGGCGGCCTTCGGCGTCTCCGAGGTCGGGCGCGAACACGTCGCACACGCGCTCTCGGTGGACGGGACGGATCACTTCCTCACGCCCGGCGGCTACGCGAGCGTCGACGGCGCCCAGGATGTCGTCGTCGCGTCACGCGACGAGGGAATCAACGACGCGCTCCTCGCCGCGGCTGTCGAGCGCGCACACACGCGCGGCTTCCGTCATCTGCGGGCCCTCGTCGCCTCCGGCGACGAGCCGTTCGGCGCGCTCGTCGAGCGCGCGGGCTTCGCACACGAAAGCGACCTCCTCCGCATGTGGCGTCGCCTCGACGGCGACCTTCCCAACCCGGTCTGGCCCGCGGACGTGTCCGTGCGCACGTACTCGGACGACGACGGGGTCGGCAGTGCACGCGCTGCTCGACGACGGCGTACTCCGCGTGGGACGAGTCGTACGCGCCCCGCACCCACGACGACTGGCTGCAGTGGATGACAACACACGACGAGTTCGACCCGGCGCTGTGGCTCCTCGCCGAACGTGACGGCGAGCTCGTCGCGTGCTCGCTCTGCTGGGCGCCGTTCCAGAATCGCGGCTGGGTGAAGGACATTGCGGTGCGCGAAAGCGAACGCGGCCAGGGTCTCGCCAAAGCGCTTCTGCACGAGACCTTCCTCGCTTACGCCCGACGCAACGCCGAGCGCGTCGGCCTGAAAATGGAGTCGACGAACCCAACCGGGGCGGCGCGACTGTATGAGCGTGTCGGGTTCGTGACTGACCAGCAGTTCGGCATCTGGGTAAAAGTTTTGTGAGCACGAGCGTCTCGCTTCTCCGCTGGCTGCGTCGCCAGCTTCGCGAGCCGGCAGCGCAGCGAGAACGGCTGGAAGCCGCTGTAGCAAACGATGATCCGGCCGAAGCGCGCCGTCTCGTCGCGCTGATGTCGTTCAACGAAGCTCAGCGACATCACGTCGATCGGCTGCTCGACGAGTGGGAACGCGAGCCGGTCCGACTAATTCATCGGCAACACTGTTCGGCGTGACACACGTGAGGGGTCTCGTCTGTGTCGTTGCAACCCTCGCTGCGCTCATGTTCGCCGGCTCGGCCGGTGCGACGACGGTGATGGGCGCGGAGAAGGCTGCGCTCGCGCACCTGAAGAGCGCGCAAGCTGCGGGACGCATCGACGCACACAACTGCAAAGAGCGCACGCGCGGAGATCGCGCGCGCCGCGCATCTCATCCGCACGCTGCCGAACGGGCGCGGGTACCACATCCAGGTGGCGCTCGAAGAAGCCGCGTCGTTCCGTGAGGCGCTGACGATGCCGCGCGCGCTCGAGCTGTACGGCGCGCTCAAGGCGAACGACGACTTCTTCGCGAAGCATTGGGCGCCGGACGACCTCACCGACGTCGTCGGCTCGGACGGCGTCGTCTACCGCTACTTCGCCGGCTACTGCTTCCGCTTCCATCCGCTCGCGAACTTCGGCGTGCTGAACGCGCGCATCGCCTCGGGCGACGTCGACGGCACGCGCGAGCTCGCGGACGCGCTGATCGCGCGCGGCGTCTACCAGAAGGGCGGCGGCATCGCGTGGGAGTACGACTTCTCGTTCGGCGGCGGCCGGGCGCCGTGGCTCTCGGGGATGGCGCAGTCGGTCGCCGCGCAGGCGTTCGCCGCGGCCGCCGCGCTCGTCACCGATCGCAGCACGGCGTACATGAACGAAGGGCGCGCGGCCGAGCGCGTGATTCCGAAGAGGCTCATGACGACCGTCGCCGCCGGACCGTGGATCAAGCTCTACGGGTTCAGCTCGCTCGTCGTGCTCAACGCGCAGCTGCAGTCGACGCTTTCGCTGCAGGCGTACGCCACGGCCTCCGGCGACACGACGGCCGGAGCGCTCGCGAAGCGGATGGCGAACGCGGCCTACGCGACGCTGCCGCGCTTCGACACCGGCTACTGGTCGTACTACTCGCTGCCGAACGAGCCGTCGCCCGATCACCTACCACCAGTTCGTCGTGTCGCTGCTGAAGAAGCTGGCCGCAGGCGATCCACGCTGGTCGGCGGACGCGACGCGCTTCGCCTCCTACGAGAAGGAGCCGCCCGCGTTCCAGCTCGAGAACGCCGGCGTCGGCGAGGTGCGCTTCTGGCTCTCGAAGCCGGCGACGGTGCGCCTGACCTCGAACGCAGGCCCGACGAAGACGCTCTCGCTCGACGGCGGCTGGCGGACGGTCACGTACTACGCCCAAGAACGCCGGGCATCTATCCGGTGCACGTCGACCGCGACCGACTGGCTCGGCAACAAGACGGCGTTCGACACGCTGCCGGTCGTGCGGGTGGCGAGCCGCCGCCGCGAAGACATCGGCGGTGCGACACACCGCAGCCGTCACGTCGGCCGTGCCGGGACAGCCCGCCTTCTCCGTCGGCGCCGGCCTCGACGATCCGTCGCAGGCGCCGCTCGCCCAGAAGCTCGGCCTTCGCCTCGCCCGCTTCGGCGTCGCGTGGCCCGCGGGAGCGACGACGCCCGATCCAGGCCTCGTCACCGCGCTCGCAAGCGTGCCGGCCGGCCTCGCCGAGCTGATCGAGCTGAACACGGGAACGACTCCCGCCGACGCGACGACGCAAGCGGCCGTCGCGCAGTACGCCGCGTCGCTCGCGCAGCAGGTGCCCGCGCTGCGCTATCTCGTCCTGACGCCGGCACCGACCGCGAAGCTCGCGCCGACGTACGCGACCGCGCTGACGGCGATCCGGACCGCGGTCCAAGCGGTGACGACCACGGTCGCGGTCGGCCCGCTCTTCGACGGGTCGCTGACGCCGCTGACGACCGCGAACGCGCTCGGCCGCGCCGGGCTCCAGCCGGACGTGCTCGCGTTCAAGCCTGCGCCGACGCAGTCGCAGACGAGCTGGGCGACGCCGAACATCGCGGCGCTGACGAAGGCATTCGGAACGCTGCCGCCGCTCCTGATCGACGGCGTCACCTCACCGACAGCCGACCCGAGCGCGTACGTCTCGGCGATCACGTCCGTCCAGTGCTCGCCGAACGTCGCCGGCGTCGTCTTCGACCACGTCGCCGACACAGCGGCCAACGAGACGACGTCGGGCTCTGTACGACTCGACCGGCGCGCCGAAGGCCGCCGCCACCGCCGTCGCCGCAGCGGCGACGCCGGCGCGAACGCGGAACCGTCATCTGCCCCGGGCTCGCAACACCCGCCGCAACGACGGCGCTCACCTATCCGACGTCTGTCAGCTCCGGAGCCGCCGGTGACGCTTCAGCTCGGCTGCGTTCGCGACTGTCTCTACGTCGCGACGCTGCGTCGGCGCCGACGGCAAGCCGGTCGTCGCGACGCGCGGCACGCTCGTCGGCGGCGCTGCGGCTGCGTCGATCGCGCTGCCGACGACGACGCTCGGGCAGGCGAGCTACACGCTCGACGTGCGACTGGCGAACCGCGTCAACCCCGGCGCGGCCGTTGCGTTGACGAGCCCGGCGCTACCGCGCAGCTGACTTCAGCCGCACGGTCTTGATCCCCCACGCCGCGCCCGAGGCGAACAGCTTGTCGGGGTCGACCTCGCCGAGCCAGCCGATGAAGTGCTGCTCGGGATCGTCGTCGGTCGCGCCGTAGACCGCGATGCGACCGGAGTCGAGCGGCGCGTGAAGATCGTCGCCGCGCTCGAGCGCAGCCTGACGCTCTTCGACCGCGCTCCCTTCCGCATATCCTTTGCCCATCTGGTGAGGGTACTCGTCATCGTCGCGCTGGTCGCGCTCGGAGCTTCGATCTCCACCGTCGAGGCAGCAGTCGCGAAACACCCCGCCAGTCCGTTCGCCACGGCTGCCGTCCGCAGCTACCTCGCGAGCAGGCAAGGGACGATCACCGCGGCGATCTACGACGCCAAGACCGGGCGAACGTATTGCTACCGGCCCGGCGTCGAGGAGAACACGGCAAGCATCGTCAAGGTCGACATCCTCGCCGCGCTCCTTGCGGAGCGACGGACATCCCACCGGACGCTGAGTGCGGACGAGACGAACCTGGCGACCGCCATGATCGAAGACAGCGACAACGACGCTGCGTCCGATCTCTGGGAGGCGGCGGGCGGGGCGAGTGCGATCAGCCGGTTCGACCAGGCGATCGGCATGCGTCACACGACACCGAATACGGGCGGCTACTGGGGCTACTCGACGACGACGGCCTGCGACCAGGTAACCCTCCTTCGTCTGATCGCCTACCCAAACGCCCTGCTCGACCAGAGCGATCGCTCCTACGAGCTCAAGCTGATGTTCGGCGTCGAGCCGGGCCAACGGTGGGGTGTCTCAGCCGGCGTGCCGGCCGGCGTCGCCGTCGCGATCAAGAACGGCTGGCTCCCGGTCGAGAAGACCTGGCAGATCAACAGCGACGGCTATGTCCACGGGAACGGACGCAACTACGTCGTCAGCGTCCTGACGGCGGATAACCCGAGCGAGCGCTACGGGATCGACACGATCGAAGGTCTCTCCGCTCGCCTCTGGCGCAATCTGAAGCCCGGCTGAGCCTGCTCGCTTCCGCGTACCCTGTCCCCTCGCGGGCCGGTAGCTCAGTTGGTAGAGCAGGGGACTTTTAATCCCAAGGTCGCAGGTTCGAGACCTGCCCGGCCCACTACTTTCACTACTAGGTTGCGCGCGGCGAACCGAGCCGCCCGGCCGTCCAGTCGACCAGCCCTCCCGCCGCTCCGATATCGAGAACGAGCGGCGAGGCGACCGGCGCCTCGAACGCCGCACCGTCGATCTCGACGACGCCAGCCGTATCGATCGCGACGCGCGAACCGTCGTGCGCCGCAGCCACAGCGGCCGGACAGGCGACGACCGCGAGCCCGAGGTTGATGCAGTTTCGGAAGAAGATCCGCGCAAAGCTTTGTCCGACAACGCCGCGAATGCCGCTCCCTTTCATCGCGAGCGGAACGTGCTCGCGCGATGAGCCGATCCCGAAGTTCGATCCGACGACGAGGATCGTGCCGTCAACGACTCGCTGCCGCAGCGTCGGATCGAAGCCCTCGAAGAGGTGCTGCGCCATCTGTGCCGGATCGTCCACGTTCAGAAATGCGCCCGGATACATCACGTCGGTATCGACGTCGTCTCCCGGGACGACGAGCGCGACGCCCTCGACTCTCATCGGATCGTCTCCGGATGGACGAGCTCGCCGGCGACTGCCGCCGCGGCGGCGACCCACGCGTTTGCGAGGTAGACGCCGGCCTCCGGTGAGCCCATGCGGCCACGGAAGTTCCGGTTGGTCGTCGAGACGGCGTTCTCCCCGGCGGCGAGCACGCCGTTCGAACCGCCGAAGCACGCACCGCATGTCGGCGTCGACACGATTGCGCCGGCCTCGACGAACACGTCGAGCAACCCTTCATCCGCCGCCTCACGCCAGATCGCCTGCGTCGCGGGAACCACGATTGCGCGCGTCCGCCGATGGACGCTGCGGCCGCGCAGGATCGACGCCGCCTGACGCAGGTCGGTCATCGTCCCGTTCGCGCAGTTGCCGATGTAGACCTGATCGATCGGAATGCTCCCGGCTTCCCGAACCGACGTGACGTTCCCGGGCAGGTGCGGCAACGCGACGAGCGGTTCGAGCGCCGACAGATCGAACTCGAGGGTGGAGCGGAACGCCGCGTCCGGATCCGACCGTTCGGCCGACCACTCCGTCCGCGCGCGCCTCTCGAGATAGGCGGCAACCGTGTCGTCGGCCGGGAAGATGCCGGCCTCCGAGCCGGCTTCCACCGCCATGTTCGCCACGGCCAGTCGCTCGTCGACCGAGAGCGCCTCTGCGCCCGCTCCGACGAACTCGAGGACGGCGTTCGTCCCGCCGCCGACGCCGATCTGGCCGAGCACCGCGAGGATCACATCCTTGCCGGTGACGAAGCTCCCGGGCCGACCCTCAAGCTCGACCACGATCGTCTCGGGGACCGCCTGCCAGAAGGAGCCGAGCGCGAGGCACGAGGCGATGTCCGTCGAGCCGAGCCCCGTCCCGAATGCGCCAAGCGCGCCGTACGTGCAGGTGTGCGAGTCACCGCCGGCGACCACCGCCCCCGGGACGATCCAGCCCTCCTCGCAGAGAAGCGTGTGCTCGATCCCGCCGCGGCCCTGGTCGTAGAACGTGACTCCTTGCGCCTCCGACCAGCGCTTCAGGCGTGCCTGCAGCTCCGCCGACTTGGCATCCTTCGCGGGCACGAAGTGATCGGCGACCATCACGACGCGGGCTGGATCGAAGACACGCTCGGCGCCCATCTTCTCCATCGCGCGGAACGCGACCGGGCCCGACACGTCGTTCGCCATCACGAGATCGCAACGCACCGTGACGACGTCACCCGGCCGCACGTCATTGGCGTCGCAATGCGCCAGGAGGATCTTCTCAACCAGCGTGTGCGGCAACGAGCCCTCCCAGCGCATCGAGGCACTCCGCCAGCGAGACGACGTCGCCGTACTTCAGGTCGATGTCGTACAGCGCCGCGTCGTGCGCGGCCGGGTTCCGGTCGCCTACCGCCTCGCGCGGCACGACGGGGCGGTAGCCGTGCTGCAATACGTCGACGGCGGTCGCGCGAACGCAGCCCGAGGTCGACGCGCCGGTGACGATCACGCTGTCGCACCCGTGCGAGGCAAGCAGGCTGGCGAGCGGCGTGCCGAAGAACGCCGAGGCAAACAGCTTGTTCAGCACCGGCTCGTCCGGCCGCGGAGCGATGCCGCCCGTCGATCTCGACCCAGCGCGAGCCCGCCTCGAGTGTCAGCAGCGCCGGGCACCTTCTCGATGAACGCCTTCGCGCGACAGCCTTGTCGCCCTCGCCGTACGAGACGGTCGTGAACACGACCGGCACCCCGGCCTGCCGCGCCGCGTCGAGCAGCTGCGCGGATCGCCTCGATCGTATCGTCGAGCTCGCACACGAGCGGCGACGCCGGGATCGGTGAAGCCGTTGTTCATGTCGATGATCACGAGCGCGGGCCGCTCGACCGACGCCGCCGCCGCGCTTCCCGAACCCGTCGAACTGCTGCCCGCTCACGACAAGCGTGCCTTCCCGCTCACGCAGGCGGGCGAGCGCCTCGACGCCGTCCTCGAGCGGCGACCAGCGCAGCGGCTTCGCGGGGGTCGGCGGCTCGAGGCCGGTCTCCTCCTTGCAGCTCGCGAGCACCTCCTCGAGCGGCGGGCCGAAGTCGAAGGCGAGCGGCTCGCCGCGCTCTTCGCGCTGGCGCGCCCGCTCCTGCTCCGTCGCCTCGAGGTCGGCGGCAGCCGTCGTCTGCGAGCACGACGCCGTAGCTCGCAAGCGCCTTCTCGCGCGAGACGAGACCGAGCTGCGACGTCGCGCACGACGGCCTCGACGGGCCGGTCGAGGCGATCCTTCCAGCCACCACCCCCGGCCGTCCGGTACACGAGCATGTCGCCGGGCTCGACCTCGACGTTGTCGCACTTCGAGGGGAGACGCGCTTCGGTGCCGTCGGCGCGAACGAGGATCTTCTCCGACCGCTCGCCCGGCTCGCCGCCGAGCACGCCCCAGGGCCGCGTCAGCCAGCGGTCGTCGTGGATCGACACCTCTCCGGGCTCGAGGTAGACGTAGCGCTTCTCGACGCCGTTGCCGCCGCGGTGCATGCCGGCGCCGCCCGAGTCGGTGATCGTCGTGTACCCGTCGATCCGCATCGGGTAGTAGGCCTCGAGGTACTCGGTCGGGATGTTCTCGAAGAGCGGCCACCACGAGTGGCCGTCCATCCCGTCGCCGATCGGCCGGCCCGGGATCCCGCCGTAGAGGATCTCCATCGAATAGAAGAAGTCCCCCTCGCCGTCCCAGCCCGAATAGAGCATGTACGGCGACGTGCCGTAGCCGGCGGCCGTGTTCAGCTCGGGCGCCTGCTTGCAGAGCGCCCCGCCGAGCACGTCGAACTGGCGCGCGAGGGCGTGCGTGCGGCAGCCGAGCGCCGCCGGGTAGCGCGGTTTCAGCAGGCAGCCCTCCGGCATCACGACGTGCAGCAACGGGTAGAAGCCGTCGTTGAAGAGGATCTGGGGATCGTTGACCATGATCAGGTAGATCCCGATGAACATCTTGAACATGCCCTCGGAGAGGTAGAAGTTGATCGGGCCGAGAGCCTGCGGATCGGTCCCCGTCCAGTCGAAGTAGGCGTGGTCGCCCTCGCGCCAGATCGTCAGCTTCATCTTGAACGGGCCGTTGCCGAGGCCGTCGTCGTCGATGTAGTCCTCGAAGCTCTGCGGCTCCTCCGGGATCGCAAGCTGGATCAGCGTCCGCATCGCCTCGTAGGTGCGGTCGAGCAGCGCCTGCAGCGCGGCGAGGTAGGTCTCCTTGCCGAACCGCTCGCACAGGTCGAGCACCCGCCGCTCACCGGCCCGGCAGCCGGCGACGATCGCGAACAGGTCGGCGCGGTTCATCTCCGGCAACCGCACGTTGTTGAGGATCACCCGGAGCACGTCGTCCTGCACCTCGCCGCGCTCGATGATCTTGATCGGCGGGATATTGACGCCTTCCTCGAAGATCGTGCGCGCACCCGGTCGGCAGTGACCCGGCGAGCGGCCCGCCGGCGTCCATCATGTGGCCGAACTGGCTCGACCAGCCGACGAGCTCGTCCTCGTAGAAGATCGGCAGCAGGACCAGCCAGTCGTTCGTGTGCGAGATCGACCCCGAGCACTTGAACGGGTCCGAGGTGAGGATCACGTCGCCGGGATACACGCCCCTGTCCCAGTCGGCCATCATCTCGTTGATGTAGGCGCCGAACTGCCCGACGACCATGCGCCCACGCGGGTCGGTGAGCATCGGGAACTCGTCGTGCTGCTCGCGGATGACCGGGCTCATCGCCGACCGGAAGAGCACCGCGTCCATCTCGAACCGTGCGTTCTTCAGTGCGCCTTCGATGATGTCGAGCGTGACGGGATCGACCGTGACGTCGGTCGGGATCTCGGCGATCCGTAGCTCGTCGTGTGTGGTGGATGCCATCGGAGCCCTCTCAGTCCTTCGGGGTGATCAGGATGTTGAAGTTGACGTCGACTTCGGCGACGTAGCCGGGCAGGACGACGGTCGTCGAGTCGAACTCGGTCACGATCGCGGGTCCGGCGAAGCGCATCTGCGGCGTCAACTTCACGCGGTCGTAGATCTCCGTGTCGTACTGCTGCCCGTCGAACCAGACCGAGCCGACGTCGACGATCGCGCCGGAGGCGTCGCTCCCGCCTGCCTCGCCGACCGGCAGTTCGGGCTTCGGCACCGTCCCGAACCCGACTGCGCGGACGTTCACGATCTCCGCCGCCGTCCCATTCATTCGGAAGCCGTAGAGCTGCTCGTGCAGCCCGTTGAACCGGTCCTCGAGACCGCCGATACCGGCGGAGCGGATCTCCTCGGGGTCGATCGCCACCGGGATCTCGTAGCCCTGGCCGTGATACCGCATGTCGGCCGTGTAGCTGATCGTCCGCGCCGCTTCCGTCGATGCCCTCACTGTCGAGCCATGCATCCGCACGGCCGGCGAGCTCGTCGAGGATCCGCGCCACGTCCTCGGGCTCCACCTCGGCAAGTAGCCGGATGTAGGTCTGCGCGAACTCATCGCGGAAGTCGGCGACCAGATCGCCGATCGCGCAGAGAAGCCCGGGCGCCGGCGGTACGAGCACGGGAAACGATCCCATCAGCTTCGCGACCGCGTTGGCATGCAGCGGGCCGGCACCGCCGTAGGCGACCAATGCGAAGTCGCGCGGATCGTGGCCGCGCTGCACCGATACGAGGCGCAGCGCGCCGGCCATGTTCTCGTTGACGATCGCGAGGATTCCCTCGGCCGCCTCTTCGACGGAGCCGAGACCCATCGCGTCCGCGATCGTCTGCACGGCCGCACGGGAAGCGTCCGCGTCGAGGGTCATCTCGCCGCCGAGCAGCTGCGGCGGCAGGTGCCCGAGCACGACGTTTGCGTCTGTCACGGTCGGCAGCTCACCGCCGCGGCCGTATGCCGCTGGGCCCGGGGCGGCGCCGGCGGATTCGGGGCCGACGCGCAGCGCCCTCGTCAGCTCGGGAACGTGTGCGATCGAGCCGCCACCCGCACCGACTGTGTGGACGTCGACAGACGGGACACGGATGCGGAAATGAGAGATCGCCGTCTCGCGCCCGATCGTGGGCTGGCCGTTCTGGCAAAGCGCGACGTCGGTCGACGTCCCGCCCATGTCGAAGGTGAGGATGTCGTCGAAGCCCGCCTGGCGCGCCACGAACAGCGCACCGGCGACACCGCCGGACGGCCCGGAGAGCACCGCGTAGATCGGGTTCCGCGCCGCTTCCCGCGTCGTCATCAGGCCGGCGTCCGAGCGCAGGATGTTGACGTCCGCCTTCGCGCCGATCGACTGCAGCTCCGACTGAAGGCGGTTGACATAGTCGGCCACCTTCGGGCGGACGTACGAGTTCATGCACGCCGTCAGAGTGCGCTCGTACTCCCGAAACTCGGGCAGGACGTGGGCGCTCAGCGTCACCGGGAAGCCCGGGTAGAGCCGCTCGACGATCGCGCCGATCTGCTCCTCGTGTGCGGCGTTGACGTACGAGTTCACGAGCGCGATCGTCAGGGACTCGATCCCCGACTCGACGAGGTCGCGCACGATTTCCTCGACTTGCGCCTCGTCGACCGGGACGACGACCTGACCGCGGGCGTCGAGGCGTTCGGTCGCTTCGCGCGTGTCGGCGAGCGAGGCCGGCGGATCGGGCTTCACCATGATGATCCAGCCCGCGAGCGGCCCTGGAGTCTGCGAGCGCGCCAGATGCAGGATCTGGCCGAAGCCCCTGGTGGTGACGAGTCCCACGCGTGCGCCTTTCGACTCGAGCACGGCGTTCGTCGCGACGGTGGTGCCGTGCAGGATGTTCTGCAGCTCGTCGACGCCGATGCCGGCCTCGTCGCAGATCCGGCGCACGCCGGTGAGCACGCCTTCCGAGGGGTCGTGCGGCGTCGAAGGCGTCTTGACCCGGAACCGCGCGCCGCCGTTGCCCTCCGAGACGAGGAAGAGGTCGGTGAACGTTCCGCCGACATCGACCCCCAGTCTGTACGCCATCTCGCTGTCCTTTCGTCGTTAGCCTGCGACCGGCACGAACGAGCCGGCCTTGTAGACCTGTCCCTCGAGCTCGCGCCCGAGGCGCGATTCGAGCCACCTCGCGACGTCGATCAGTGCGTCGAGGTCGATCCCCGTCTCGACGCCTTCGCCGTGGAGGAGGTACACGAGGTCCTCGGTGGCGATGTTCCCGGTCGCCCGAGGCGCGAAGGGGCAGCCGCCGATCCCACCGACTGAGGCGTCGAACACCGTCGCCCCGGTCTCGAGCGCGGCGAGCGCATTCGCGAACCCCGTGTTGCGTGTGTTGTGCAAGTGGATGCCGACCGGTACGCCGAGCGGCACGAGGCGGGCGACGAGGTCGCGCACCTGTCGCGGCACCCCGACGCCGATGGTGTCCGCGACCGCGATCTCGTTCGCTCCCGACTCCGCCAGCCGTGCCGCGAGCTCGGCAACGCGCCCCGGATCGACGGCCCCCTCGAACGGGCACCCGAAAGCGACGCCGATCGTCACGGTCGAGCGGATCCCGTCTGCTGCGGCGCGCGCGACGATTCGCTCCGCGTCGGCAATGCCTTCGTCGACGCCGACACCGGCGTTGCGACGGTTGAACTCCTCCGTCGCGGCGAACGCAAAGTGCACCTCGTCGAGCTTGCTGTCGCGCAGCCGGTCGTACCCGCGCTCGTTCACGGCGAGCCCCGCGTAGACGACACCTTCACGCCGCTCGATCGCCGCGACGACCTCCTCCGCTCCCGCCATCTGCGGCACGTGTTTCGGGCTGACGAAGCTGACCATCTCGATGCGCGGCATGCCCGCGACCGCGAGGAGGTCGACGAGCTCCGCACGCACCGACGGCTCGAGCGTGACGGACTGATTCTGGAGGCCGTCGCGCGCACCGACGTCGCAGACGGTGACCGTCATACGACACCCGCCTCGCGCAGCTCCTCGAGCTCGTCGGAGGCGAGCCCGAGCAGACCGCAATAGATCTCTTCGTTGTGGCTTCCCTCTTGCCACGTGCCGGACCACCGCACTTCGCCCGGGGTCTCGGAGAACTTCGGGACGATCCCCGGCCCGATGAACGCACCGAACTCGGGATCGATGTGCTCGACCAGCATGTTGCGCGCCTGGAACTGGGGGTCCTCGAAGATCTCGGCGATCGTGTAGATCGGCCCGCACACGACGCCGGCCTCGTTGAGGAGCCGGTCGATCTCGGCAGCGTCGTGCTGCACCGTCCACTCCGCGACGATCCCGTCGATCCCCGCCTCGTTCTCGCCGCGAGCGAGGTGCGTGGCGAAGCGCGGATCGTCCGCGAGCTCGGGCCGGCCCATCGCCGAACAGAGGCGGCGGAAGACGTTGTCGGCATTCGCCGCGATCACGACCCAGAGGCCGTCGCGCGATTTGAAGATGTTCGACGGCGCAATTCCCTTGATGCGCGTCCCGGACGGCTCGCGGACGATCCCGAGCCGGTCGTAGTCCGGGACGGTGCTCTCGAGCAGCGCGAACGACGCCTCCATCAGCGAGACGTCGATCACCTGGCCGCGGCCGTCGCCGAGAACGTCGCGGTGGTAGAGCGCCGCGAGGATGCCCTGGACCGCGAACATCGCCGCCAGCGAGTCGCCGAGCGAGATGCCTGTACGCGGCGGCGCTTCGCCCGGGAATCCGTTGATGTAGCGAAGGCCGCCCATCGCCTCGGCGACGGAAGCGAACCCTGCGCGCTCGGCGTAGGGTCCGGTCTGGCCGTAGCCGGAGATGCGCGCGAGGACGACACCGGGATTCGCCTCCGCCAGGCGGTCGTAGCCGAGGTCCCACCGTTCGAGCGTCCCGGGGCGGAAGTTCTCCGAGACGACGTCAGCCTTGCGGACGAGCTCGAGCATCAGCTCCTGGCCGCGCTGTTCGCGCAGGTTGAGCGTGATGCACTTCTTGTTCCGCGCCTGCACCGGCCACAGAAGCGAGCGGCCCTCATAGCGGGCCTGCCCCCAGTCGCGCAGCGGGTCGGGCTTACCGGGCGGCTCGATCTTGATCACTTCGGCGCCCATGTCGCCGAGCAGCCGTCCTGCAAAAGGCCCTGCGAGCAACGTCCCGAGCTCGATCATCCGTACCCCCGCGAGCGGGCCAGGCCCGCGCTCTACCACGCCGTCCATCCCCCATCCACCGCGAGGATGTGCCCCGTTACAAGCGATGCCTGCGCCGAGGCAAGGAAGACGACGGCGCCGACGACGTCCGACGGCTGACCGACGCGACCGATCGGCAACCGGCGCAGCACGTCGGCGCGGAACGCCTCGTCCGCGAGCATGGGACGGGTCAGTGGCGTTTCGATGAACGTCGGCGCGACCGCGTTGACCGCGATCCCAACCGGCGCCCACTCAACGGCGAGCGCCCGAACGAGTCCGTTCACCGCGTGCTTGCTCGCGCAGTACGCCGCACGGCCCGGATAACCGACCTCGCCCATCTGCGACGAGATGGCGACGATCCGTCCGCCGCTTCCCGCGGCAGTGACGCGCGCCGCGAAGGCACGGCAGGTCAGATACGTGCCGCGCAGGTTCGTGTCGACGACGAGGTCGAAGTCGGCTGTCGACTGGTCGAGCGTCGGCCCGGGGCGGTTCAGGCCTGCAGCAGTGACGCAGATCGAGGGCACACCGTGAGCAGCAGAAGCCTCGACGAGGCGCTCGACATCGTCCGGCGAGCGAACGTCACCAACGCAGAGCTCAGCGCGTCGTCCGCGCTCGTGCACTTCGCTCGCGACCGAGAAGAGCTCGGACTCGGTGCGCGCGAAGAGCGTGACGTCCGCGCCTGCCTCGGCCAGGGCGAGCGCGGCTGCCCGGCCGATGCCCCGCCCGGCGCCGGTCACGATTGCGTGCTGCCCGTCGAGCCTCTGGGTGGGGAGAACGCTCATGTCTCCAGCTCCGCGCGGAGCGCGGCGAGCCTGACGTAAGCGCGATCCCTCCGCTCGATCAGCGCCTTCGCGTTCTCCGGCGATAGACGGAGGAAGCCGCGCCCGGTCTTGACGCCAAACTCGCCGCGGTCGACGTGCTCACGCAGGAGCGCGGGCGTCGAGAACGCATCGCCGAGGCCCCGCTCGAGGGTGTCGTAGATGTCCGCGTACACGTCCAGCCCAGCCAAGTCGGCGATCGCGAACGGGCCGAAGAACGGCAGCCGGAAGCCGAAGGACGAGCGCACCACCTCGTCGACCTGCTCCGGCGTCGCGAGACCGTCCTCGACGATTTGGGTGGCCTCCTTGAAGAGCGCGAACTGAATGCGGTTGGCGACGAAGCCGGGTCCGTCTCCGACCACGACCGCCACCTTGCCCAGACGCTCGAGCACCGCAACGACGCGCTCGACAACCTCCTCGGCTGTCGCCGGCGTCGCGATCACCTCGACGCAGGGAACGAGAAGCGGTGGAACGAACCAGTGCATACCGAGAAACCGCTCGGGCACGCGCAGTCCGGCCGCGAGGTCGGCGATCGGGATTGACGAGGTGTTCGTGGCGATCACGGCATCGTCCGCTGCCGCCGCCTCGATGACCTCGTAGACGGCGGCTTTGGCGTCGGGACGCTCGACGACCGCTTCGACCATCGAGATCGGCGCCGGCCACGGCGTCCGCAATCGTCGGCGCTGCGGTGAGCTGTTCGTCGGCGGTCGCCGCCGTGCCGCGCTCAACGATGCCTGCCTCTTCGAGGCGCGCCAGGAGCTCGACCGCGCGGCCGCGTGCGGCCTCTGAGAGCTCCGGCGTCGTATCGACGAGCACGGTTGCGACGCCGCTCGCGGCGAAGACGTGCGCGATCCCGATGCCCATGGTCCCGGCGCCGACGATCGCCACGCGGCTCGGCCAGCTCACAGTGACTCCCGCAGCAGTTGCTCGAGCTCCGCCGCGCCGACGTCCTTCGGCGAACCGACGAGCAGCCGCTGCTGGTCGCGTGCACCGCGCACGAGATCCGCGAGGTCGGCCTCGCCGTATCCGAATGAGCCGAGCCGCGTCGGCGCCCCTACGTCCTCGATCAGACGCGCGAGCGACCCGGCAAGATCGTCCCCGCCGTCGAGCAGCCGGGCAGCGGTCGCACAGCGGTCCGGCTCGGCGTCCGCCAGGAACCGGAACACGGCCGGCGCCGTCACGGCGACTGCGAGCCCGTGCGGCACGAGCGCCGCACCGCCGTACCCGTCCGGCTTCCACTCGTGCTTGAGCGAGGCGATCGGGTACGCGAGCGCATGCGGAACGTGCACCCCCGCACCCGAGAACGCGATGCCCGCGATCGTCGAAGCGAGTGCGAGTGCCGTACGCGCTTCGACGTCGCTCCCGTCCGAGACCGCGGCCCGAAGGTGTCGCCCGACGAGCTCGATCGCGCGCTCGCACAGCGGGTCGGCCAGCGGGTTCGAGCCCTGGTAGGGCGGCCGCTCGGCCGAGCGGCACGTACGGGACGCGCGTCGTAGGGCCGGGCCGTGTACGCCTCGACCGCGTGCATGAGCGCATCGAGACCGACGGATGCTGTTACGCCAGGCGGACAGGAGATGGCGAGGAGCGGGTCGACGATCGCGAGCGCCGGTCGGAGGTGTCGATGCGAGACGCCCGTCTTCGTCCCGAGTCGCGGGAAGTCGACGACCGCGACGGTGGTCACCTCCGAGCCCGTGCCCGAGGTGGTCGGCAGCGCGACGAGAGGATGGAGCGGCCCCGGGACCGGCCGGCTCGGTCCGATCGGTGGGTTGACGTAGTCGAGCAGCTCGCCGCCGTGTGTCGCGAAGAGCGCGCACAACTTCGCGGTGTCAAGCGCCGAGCCACCGCCGATCCCGACGAAGCCGTCGAACCCGTCGCGCGCTGCTGCCGCTGCTTCCGCAACCGAATCCTCGCTCGGCTCGCCGACGAGGCGGTCGAAGAACACGGGCTCAATACCCGCCTCACGTAGTGATGCTTCGAAGCGCTCGCCGAGCCCAGAGGCGGTCACGAACGGGTCGCACACCACGAGCGCCCGCGTGACGCCGAGCAGCCGCAGCTCAGGCCCGGTCTCCGCCGACGACCCTGCGCCGAACACCACGCGCGCGGTGTCGAACGTGAAGGTCGAGGCGGTGGCGCTCATGGTGCGCTCGCGCCGACTGCTGCGATCGCGTCCTCGATCGAGACGACGTCCCCGTATTTCGCGTCGATGTCGACGAGGGTCGCGTCGTGCGCGCTCGCCGCTCGGTCGGCGACGCCCTCGCGCGGGACGAGCACGCGGTAGCCGTACTGGAGGGCGTCGACCGCAGTCGCACGAACACAGCCAGACGTGGACGCGCCGGTCACGATCACGGTGTCGCACGCTCTCCCGCCGCAGCAGCTCGTCGAGCTCCGTTCCGAAGAACGCCGACGCGAAGAGCTTCACGAGCACCGGCTCGGAAGCGCGACGGCCGAGCCGCGCGTCGACCTCGACCCAGCGCGAGCCGGGCCGGAGCGTCGCCAGTGCCGGCGCCTTCGCGACGAACAGCGCGGCGCGCGTCGAGATCCTCGTCGCTGTACGCGACGGTCGTGAACACGATCGGCACGGACGCTTTGCGCGCGACGTCGAGCAGCGACCGTGTCGCGGCAACCGCCGCGTCGGCATCGCAGGCGAGTCGCGACTCGGGTTCGTGAAGCCCTCGACGAAGTCGACGACCACGACCGCCGGCCGGCGCCCCGCCCCCTGGCGGCCGCCGAACCCGCGCGCGTCGTAGACGTCGCGCGCGCTCAACGCGACTGCCACTCCTCAAGCCCGAGCAGCGCGTTCACGTCGTCGAAGCTCGTGAACCGGTCCGCAAGCGACGCTGTCGTCCGCTCCTCGGACGACGGCCTCGCAGAGCTCCTCGGTACGCCTGCGCGAAGAGCCACGTCTGGGTGCTCGGGAAAGATCACGAGCTTGTAGCCCAGCGCCTCGAGGTCGGGCGTCGGGATCGACGGCGACCGGCCCGTCTCCGACATGTTCGCGACGCACGGCGCCGAGCACCGCTCGGCGATCGCCGTGTACTCCTCGACGCTCCTCGGCGCGTCGACGAAGACGAGGTCGGCGCCCGCCTCGGCGTAGGCGTTGCACCGCGCGATCGTGTCCTCGAGCCCCGTCACCTGGAGCGCATCGGAGCGGGCGATGATCAGCGTCTCGTCGGAGCGCCGCGCCGAGACTGCCGCGCGCACCTTGAGCACCATCTCCTCGGCGGGGATCACCTCCTTCCCCTCCATGTGGCCGCAGCGCTTGGACGAGACCTGATCCTCGATCTGGACCGCGTTGGCGCCGGCCGCCTCGAGCTCGCGCGTCGTCAGCCAGGCGCCTGCCTCCGAGCCGTAGCCGGTGTCGGCGTCGACGATGATCGGAAGATCCGTCGCCGCCCGCATGCGCCGGACGCTCTCGACGACTTCGGCGCGGCCGACCAGGCCGACGTCGGGCAGGCCAAAGTGATGCGCCGCCAGCGCGTAACCGCCGTGGTAGAGCGCCTCGACGCCGGCCCGCTCCGCGATCCGCGCGGTGAGGCCGTCGTGTGCTCCGAGGGCGACGAGGGCGCTCGGCTCGCTCAGTCGTGCTCGCAGGCTGATGGTCATGCTGCTCCTTCCGTGGGGGCGTGGCCGAAGTCGAACTGCTCGATCGGCCCGCGCGCAGCTCGCCGGCGGGCGCGCTCCGCCGCCGTCGCCGCCTCGTCGACGGCGCCGCCGTCGACGACGACGCCGTAGTCGCGCAGCGCGGCTTCGCGCGAGATGAGGTCGCGCAGACATCGCGAAGCACCAGGGCGGAGTCGCGGTCGAACGGGTCGCCCCACCCGCCGGCGCCTGCTGTCCGAAAGACGAGCGTGTCGCCCGGGCCGACGGCCACCTGGTCGATCTTCGACGGCAGCTCGACCACTTCGCCCGATGCGCGCACGAGCGTCTTCGTGCTGCAGCCGCCGTGCCGCCCGCCGTTGATCCCCCAGGGCGGGATCGTCGCGCGGTCGTCGTTGACCGTGAACGCACCCGGGCCGGTGAACACGTAGGTCTTCTCGATCCCGGTGCCGCCCCGGTGAAAGCCGGCGCCGCCGGTGTCGCGGGCGGGGACGTAGCTCGCGATTCGCACCGGGTAGTAGCTCTCGGCGTACTCGGCGGGCGTCGTCCGGAAGAGCGGCCACCACGAGTGGCCGTCGAGGCCGTCGGCCGAGTAGCGCGCCGGCAGCCCGCCGAAGAGCAGCTCGACGAACTGGAAGTACGTCGCCGTCGTCGTCGTAGCCCGAGAAGACGAAGAACGGGCTCGTCCCGTAGCCGGCGGCCATCGAGAGCTCGGGCTCCTTCTGACCGAGCGCGCCGCTGATGCAGTCGAAGAGCCGCGTATGGACGTTCAGCCGGTTCGACAGCGGCGCCGGGAACTTCGGGTTCAGCAGCGATCCCTCGGGAAGCGTCACCTCGAAGACGTCGTAGAGCCCGTCGTTGAAGAGGATCTCGGGATCGAACGCCATGATCATGTAGATCCCGAGAAAGAGCTTGCAGAGTCCCTCGTGGATGTGGAAGTTGATCGATCCGGGCGCCTGGTCGTCGGTTCCCGTCCAGTCGGCGTGACAGACATCGCCCTCGCGCCAGATCGTCAGCACCATCTTGAACGGGCCGTTGCCGAGGCCGTCGTCGTCGACCCAGTCGGTGAACGTGACGGGCTCCTCCGGGATGTAGCGCCGGATGATGTGCGCCATCGCCTGCCTGTGTCCGCTCGAGCAGCGCGTCGCACGAGGCTTCGAACGTCTCCGGGCCGAACCGCTCGCAGATCTCGACGATGCGCCGCTCGGCCGCGCGGCAGCCGCCGATGATCGCCATCAGGTCGCTCCGGTTCGTGTCGGGCGTCCGGGTGTTGTTGAGGATCACGTCGAGCGCCGTCTCGTTCAGCACGCCGCGCTCGAAGATCTTGATCGGCGGAATCCGGATGCCCTCTTCCCAGATCGAGAGCGCGTCGGAGACCTGGCTGCCGGGGACCTTTCCGCCGACGTCCATCATGTGGCCGAAGAGCGACGCGAACGCGACGCGCTTGCCTTCGAAGAAGATCGGCAGGATCACGAGCCAGTCGTTGCAGTGGGAGATCGACCCCTTGCAGAGGTACGGATCGTTGAGGAGGATCACGTCCCCTTCCGCGACCTCGCCGCCGAACCGGTCGATCACCTCCGGGATGTACGAGCCGAACTGGCCCACGACCATCTGGCCGCGGGCGTTGCAGATCATCGGGAACTCGTCGTGCTGGACGCGGATCGTCGGCGACATCGCCGCGCGCCGGACGACCTCGTCCATCTCGAAGCGCGCGTTCAGGAGCGCGTTCTCGATCAGGTCGAGCGTCGCGACGTCGATCATCGTGCTCATTGCGTCCCCTCCATCGGCCGGATCAGGAGGTTCAGCCATGGATCGACAACGGCGCGATGGCCGGGGAGCACGACCGTCGTCGCGTCGTACTGCTCGACGATCGCGTAGCCGTCGAACGCCATCCCCGGCTCGAGCGCGGCGCGTGCGTACGTCGGAACCTCGAGTGTTCCCTCCGGCGTCCATACCGCCTGCGTGCCGGTCTGCGCCGGCGCCGCAGCCTTCGCCGCTCTCCGCACGCGCCTCCAGCTCCGGGAGCGGGACGCGGCCGGTGGCGACGACGCGGAGGTTGACGATCTCGGCGCCCCCTTCGAGCACGAAGCCGTACAGCCGGCTGTGCGCCTCTCCGAACCTCTTCTCCAACGCCGTCAGGTCGAGCGCAGCGAGCTCGACGCCGTCGAGCTCGATCGGGATCTCGTAGCCCTGGCGCGCGTACCGCATGTCGAGGATGAAGCGGACATCCTGGTCGCCGACGTCGACGCTCTCGTCGTCGAGCCAGCCGCGCGCCCGCGCCGTGAGCGCCTCGAACGGCTGCCGAACGGCGTCCGGCGTCGTCGCGGCGATGCTCTTGACGATCGTTTGGCTGAACTCGTTCTTGATCTCCGACGAGATGAAGCCGAGCGCAGAGAGCACGCCGGACTCGCCCGGCACGATCACCGGGTAACAACCGAGGATGCGCGCGAGCGCGTTCGCGTGCAGGCCGCCCGCGCCGCCGAACGCCACGAGCGCGAACTCGCTCGGCATCCGGCCGCGCTGCACCGTCACGACCCGCAGTGCGCCGAGCATCGCCTCGTCGACCATGCTGACGATCGCGTGCGCCGTCTCCTCGACTCCGGTGCCGCGAGCCTCCGCGACGCGCGCGACGGCCGCGTACGCGGCGTCGACGTCGAGCTCGAGCGCACCCCCGAGGAGACGCGGCGGCATGTGGCCGAGAACGACGTTTGCGTCGGTGACCGTTGCGGCTGTCCCCCCATGCCCGTAACAGGCCGGGCCGGGAAGAGCGCCTGCGCTTTCCGGGCCGACCCGCAGAGCGCCTGTCGCCTCGGCGACATACGCGATCGAGCCGCCGCCGGCGCCGATGCTCGCGACGTCGACCGCGGGGGCGCGGACCGGGAAATCGCCGACGTGCGTCTCGCGCGTGATCTCCGGCCGTCCGGAGACGCAGACCGCGACATCGGTCGACGTTCCGCCCATGTCGAAGGTGAGGATGCGATCAAAGCCGGCGTTGGACGCGACGAACGAGGCTCCGCTGACGCCGCCGGCCGGACCGGAGAGGACGGTCTGCACCGGGTTCTTGCACGCCGACTCGAGGCTCATCAGGCCCCCGTCGGACCGCACGACCTGAATCGGCGCGCGAACGCGAGCCGCGGCAAGGCCGTCGCGCACGTTGGTCAGGTAGCGCTCGAGGGCCGGGGCGACGTAGGCGTTCATTAACGTCGTCACGGTCCGCTCGTACTCCCGGAACTCGGGCAGGATCTCCGACGAGATCGAGAGGGGCAGGTCCGGCGCGACCGATGTGGCGATCTCCGCGATCACGCGCTCATGACGTCCGTTCGCGTGCGCGTTCAGCAGGCAGACCGTGAGCGCCTCGACGCCGTCGTCGACCAGCTCGACAATCGCCGCTCGCACGGCAGCCTCGTCGATCGGCTCGATGATCGCCCCGTCGGCGCCCGTACGCTCGGGCACCTCTCGGACGTAGCGGGTGTCGGTCAGCGGGTCGGGTTTGTCGTAGACCATGAAGCCGAACAGCGGCCCCGGCGTCCACGCCTCGGCGAGATGGAGGATGTGGCGAAACCCGCGCGTGACGATCGAGCCCGACGAGCGCGCCGCGACGCTCGAGGACCGCGTTCGTCGCCACGGTCGTCCCGTGGAGGATCGCGTCGAGGTCGGGCAGGCCGACGCTCGCGCGATCGGCGGCAAGGCGGATCCCCTCGATGACGCCGACGGACTGGTCTTCCGGTGTGCTCGGTGTCTTCGCGACCCACATCTCCCGGGCGGTGCTGTCGTACAGAACGACATCGGTGAACGTCCCGCCGACGTCGACGCCAAGGCGGTAGCTCACCCGGCCTCCACCGCGAGCGCGCGCTCCCGGTACTTCTCGACGCGGACGTCGCAGGTGCGCGCGTGCGCCTCGAAGTTCTCGATCCGGCACTGGCGGGCGCAGATCTCGCCGATCAGATGCTCGCGGCCTCGTCGCACTCCTGGAAGGTGACCGTCTTCAAGAACTTCCCGACCCAGAGCCCGCCGGTGTACATCGCCGCGCCGCCGGTCGGGAGGATGTGATTCGTGCCGATCGTCTTGTCGCCGTAGGCGACGGTCGTCGCCTCACCGAGGAACAGCGCGCCGTAGTTCCGAAGCCGCTCGAGGTACCAGCGCGGGTCCGCGGTCTGGATCTCCACATGCTCGAAGGCGTAACGGTCCGCGACCTCGGCTGCCTCGTCGTCCGAGGCGACGACGATCACCTCGCCGTAGTCCTCCCAGGCGCGTGCGGCGATCTCCGCCGTCGGCAGGCCGTCGAGCTGCGTCGCGACCTGGCGCAATCGTCTCCTCGGCGAGCGACTGCGAGGTCGTGACGAGCACGGCCGGAGAGGCGGGGCCGTGCTCGGCCTGACCGAGCAGGTCGGCCGCGACGATCGCCGGATCGGCCGTCTCGTCCGCGACGATCAGGATCTCCGTCGGGCCGGCGACGAGGTCGATCCCGACCCGTCCGAACAGCCGGCGCTTCGCCTCGACGACGTAGGCGTTGCCCGGGCCGACCAGGAAGTCGACCGGGTCGATCGTCTCGGTTCCATAGCGCGAGCGCAGCGAGCGCCTGCACGCCGCCGAGGACGTAGATCTCGTCGGCGCCGGCGAGATGCATCGCCGCAACCGTCGCGTCCGGGATCGCGCCCGTCGAGCGGCGGAGTACAGGCCGCGACCCGCTCCACGCCGGCGACCTTCGCAGTGACGATGCTCATGTGGGCCGACGCGACCATCGGGTAGCGGCCGCCGGGGACGTATGCGCCGACGCTCCGCACCGGGATATGCCGGTGTCCGAGCCGTACGCCGGGGAGCGTCTCGATCTCCAGGTCGACGAGCGTCTCGCGCTGCGCGCGGGCGAACCTGCGCACCTGCTCCTGGCAGAAACGAAGGTCGTCGAGCACCTGCGCGGGGACGCGCTCGAGGCTCGCTGCGATGTCGTCCGCGGAGAGGCGGAAGGCTCTGCGGCTCCCACCGGTCGAGGCGGGCTGAGAACCGCCGAACGGCCTCGTCACCCTCCGCCGCGACGGCCGAGAGGATCTCGTCGACGACCCGCGTGACGGCGACCTGCTCCTCCGTGCGCTGCTGGCGTGTCCTCGCCGTCTTGAGTGCCTGCATCCCTCTCCCCCGTATCGTGACTACGTATGCATAGACCGCGTCCAAGCTCTTGTCAACTGCGACGCAGCCGTCTGCGATGCTCTCGCACATGGCCGTGACGAGCAAGGACATCGCGCGCAAGCTGAAGATCAGCCAGTCGACCGTTTCGCGGGCGCTGCGGGGCGACCCCCGCGTGGCCCCGAGCACGATGGCCCGCGTGCTCGAGGCGGCCCGGCAGATGAACTACACGCCGAACCTCGCCGCCCGAAGCCTCATCACCCGCAGGACGGGGACGGTCGGAGTGGTCGTCAGCGACATCACGAACCCGTTCTATCCGGAGCTGCTCGACATCCTGCACAACGAGCTCGCACTCGCCGGCTACCGGACGATCCTCATCAACGAGCAGACCGACGCGAGCGTGGAACAGCAGGTCGGCGACCTCGTGAACGGCGCGGCGGTCGACGGGCTCGTCTACGTCTCGGCGACACTCGGCACCCCGCTGCCGGGCCAGAGCGCCCGGAACATTCCGGTCATCCTTGTCAACCGCCACATCGACTCCGCCGAGGTGGACGTCGTGGTCTCGGACAACCGCCGTGGCGGCGAACTCGTGGCCGAAGCACTGTTCGAGCTGGGTCACCGACGCATTGCGATCATCACCGGACCGGAGAACGCGACGACGAGCCGCGACCGAGAGCGCGGCTTCCGCGAGCAGCTGAAGACCTTCGGCGTCCCGCTCGACGAGACGTTGCGCCGGGTCGGGCAGTTCACGCATCGCAGCGGCTACCAGTGGTGCCTCGACCTGCTTGCAGCCGAGCCTCGGCCGACTGCGCTGTTCGCCGCCAACGACGTGATCGCCTTCGGCGCCCTCGACGCCGCACGCCGGGTCGGCATCAAGGTTCCGAGCGAGCTCTCGATTGTCGGCTTCGACGACATAGACATGGCCGGCTGGGAAGGCTTCAGCCTCACCACGGTCCGCCAGCCGCTTGCCGAGATGGGTCGAGCGACGGCGAAGCTGCTGATCGAGCGCATCACGTCCGACGACGAGACGGCCCCGCCGCGCCGGCGCGTCTTCCCGGTCGGCCTCGTGCGCCGCGACACGCTGGCCCCCGCACCCACGGCCTGACCTCGTTGATGCGGGACGTTTGACACGTGTTCGCACACGTTGTATGCCTACGTATGCATTTCTGCTCGTCAATGACTCGCCGAGTCACTTCACCCGTCCACCTCCCACCGGCGACGCGCAGCACCTCGCTTCGCGAACGTTCATCCATCGTTAGAAGGGAAGGCGTATGACCAAGAGGCGCAAGACCTGGCAGTACATGGTTCTCGCGGTGATCGCGGCGTCCGCCGTCTTCGTCACCGGGGCCCTCGCGCGCAAGCGCGAAGCACGGCGCCCTGAGCGGGAAGAAGGTCGGAGTCATCATCTGCACGAACCAGAACCCCTTCTGCGCGGCCTGGGCGAACTCCGTCAAGAGCGGGCTCCAGAAGCAGGGCGCGTCGGTCGAGGTGCTCACCTCGGTGTTCGATCCGGCCACTGACGCTCAGAACATGAACCGGCTGATCGCGGAGAAGCCCAGCCTGATCATCTCGGTGCCGTCGAGCGCGTCGGCGATCGTTCCGTCGTACATCCGCGCGAAGGCCGCCGGCATCCCGGTGCTCGGGGCAATCGGCCGCCAGTCACCGGCGGGCGCGAAGCTCGTCGTCGGCGAAGCGCGCACCGATGACCCGGCGCTCGGCCGGTACGCCGCCGAGAACATCGTTGAGGGGCTGAAGAAGGAAGGCCTCACGTCGGGCAACGTCATCGCCCTCACGGGAACCGCCAGCCAGAACAACGTGACCGATCGCATGGCGGCCTTCAAGGCGTACATGAAGAAGTACCCGCAGTTCAAGATCGTCTCGATCCAGGACACGAACTGGGATCAGGCGCAGTCTGAAAAGGTCGCCCAGCAACTCTTCTCGAAGTACGGGTCGAAGGGCGGCATCCAGGCGGCGTACGGTATGGCCGACAACATGGCGATCGGGATCATCCAGGGTGCTCAGCAGGCCGGCGTCAAGATTGGGCTCGCCAAGAAGGGCCTGATCGTGACCGGGAGCAACTGTCTCGCCGTCGGCATCAACGCGATCAAGGCCGGGACCGAATACGGCACGGGCACGCAGGCGCCGCAGGTCGAGGCAGCGCTCGCCGTCAAGATGGCCAGCCAGATCCTGTCCGGCAAGACGCTTTCGCCGAAGGTCCAGTACGTGCACGAGGATCGCATCACGAAGGCGAACGTCGCCAAGCTCTCGAAGGTCTGCACCTTCTAGCGGCGACTGGCACGGGGGGCTCAGTGGACGGCGAACGGGATCCGGTGACTTCTGCCGGATCCCGTTCCCGTTCGATCGACGAACCGGGCGGCCGCGTGCTTCTGGAGGTCGCCGGTCTCTCGAAGTCGTACGGGCCTGTGCGCGCAGTGCGCGAGCTGTCGTTCGACGTCCGCGTCGGCGAGGTGCACGCGGTGTGCGGTCACAACGGCGCTGGGAAGAGCACGCTCGTGAAGACGCTCGTCGGGCTCGTGCGGCCGGACGAGGGTGTCATCCGCCTCGACGGCGCCGAGCTGTCGCTTCGCAACCCACTCGACGCCCAGGCGCACGGGATCGCACTCGTGAACCAGGAGCTCAGCCTCGTGCCCGAGCTGAGCGTCGAGGACAACATCTTCCTCGGCGGTCTCGACGTCCCGCTGCTCTACCGGCGTCGTCGTCTCTCCGAGCACGCGCGACGCGTGCTCGACCAGCTCGGACTTGGCCACATACGGCTCGGTACGACGGTCGAGACGCTTTCGATCGGCGAGCGGCAGCTCGTCGAGATCGCACGACTCCTCGTGCGCAACGCCCGTCTGCTCATCCTCGACGAGCCCACTGCGACGCTGAGCAAGCCGGAGATCGAGCGCGTGTTCCGAGCGACGCGCGAGCTCGTCGCACAGGGGCACAGCGTGATCTTCGTCTCGCATCGTCTCGACGAGGTCTTCGAGCTCTGCGATCGCGTGTCGGTCTTTCGGGATGGCCGTTGCGTCGGGACTCACGACATCTCGAAGATCGACCGCAAGGCCTTGATCCGGGAGATGCTCGGCGAGCAGGCGGGAGCGAAGACGGATACAGAGCACCGGCACGCGACGGCCGGCTCCGGAAGCGCAGCAGTGACGATCACGGGGCTCCAGGTCCCGGGCAGCGTCGAGGAGGTAACGCTCACACTCGAGAGCGGAATCATCACCGGTCTGGCCGGCCAAGTCGGGTCGGGGACGAGCACGATCCTGCGCGCGCTCGGCGGTCTCGTTCCGGAGGCGACTGGGGCGATCGAAGTACAGGGCCGCGCACTTCTCCTCAACACGCCGCGGAGAGCGATCGACGCCGGCGTTCTCTATCTCCCGAACGATCGGCAGCGCGAGGGTCTCTTCCTCGGGCAGTCGGTTGCCCGCAACTTGACAGTTACGAGACTGCGGCGGCTGAGCCGGTTCGGCGTCCTGCTGCGACGGCGTGTTCGACGCACGGCGCGCGAGCTCGCGACGATGGCGGGAGCGCCCGTCGAACGGCTCGGGGCGCCGGCGAGGAGTCTCAGCGGCGGAAATCAACAGAAGGTCTTGCTCGGGCGTGCACTCGGGTACGAAGGAACCGCTCTGCTCGCACTCGACGAGCCCACGCGCGGTGTCGACGTCGGCGGGCGCGCCGAGATTCACCGGCTGGTGCGCGAGGCAGCGAACCAGGGCACAGCCGTCATCTTCTCGTCGACCGAGCTCGACGAGGTGCTCGACCTCGCGGACGTCGTCGTCACCCTCTTCGCCGGAAGGATCGTCTCGATCGTTCCGCGCGCGGAGGCGTCGGCCTCCACGATCCTCGCGCACATGACGACGAACGAGACGGGCGACGAAACCGCGACGTGAGCACGCCGCTGACCTCCCCGTTCGGTCGCCTTCGCCTCGACCGGTCGATCCGCGTGTTCGACGTTGCGCTCGCGGCGTGGATCGTCGCACTGGGATCTCTCACCGTCTACGGCGCGGTGACGACCACGGGATTCCTGACCGTGAGCAACCTGAAGGCGATTCTCACGGCGGCGGCGTTCGTGGGGATCATCGCCGTAGGCCTCACCGTCATCGTCCTCAGCGGGAACCTGTTCTCACTCGCGCTCGGCCAGACGGCGGCGATCTCCGCGATGGTGTTCCTGTACGCGCTCCGGTTCGACCTCCTCGTCGCGATCCTGCTGACGCTGCTGCTCGGGCTTGCGATCGGAGCTGTCCAGGGCTTCGCCGTCGGCGCCTGGCGCGCGAATCCGATCGTCATCACGATCGGCGCCGCAGGTCTGATGGAGGGCATGGCCGTCTGGCTCTCGCACGGGCAGAGCATCGTCCCTCCGGCCAACGAGACCAGCTGGGAGCGCCTCGCGAAGCCGGTGCTCGGGCTCGCTGCGCCTGTTTACGTCTTTCTCGTCGTGACCGTGCTGCTCGCCGTCGTCATGCATCGCACGCGGTTCGGCCGCCTGATCTACATGCTGGGCGAGAACCGCGTCGCCGCCCGGGCAGCTGGGCTGCCGATCACATTGCTGACCGTCGGCGCGTTCGCCATCGCGTCGCTCTACACCGCCGGGTCGGGGATTCTGATCGGCGCGTCGAGCGCCAACGCGTCGCTCCTTCTGACCGGGAGCTACACGTACGACGCGATCGCCGCCGCGCTCATCGGTGGAAACGCCGTCACGGGAGGTCGTGGATCGATCGCGCGAACGGCTGTCGGTGCGGTCTTCATCGCGACGATCTCCGACATGCTCCTTCTCCGGGGCTACGCGACAGGCGTGCAGATCCTCGTGCGCGGCATCATCGTCGTGGTCGTCGTCGTCCTCACGAATCTGAGGGAGCGCAGCCGGTGAGCGCGCCCGACGGTCTACGGCAGAGGCCACACATCGCTGAGCTCGCGCCCTACGCGATCCTCGCCCTGATGCTTCTCGCGCTGGCGCTTGTGCCTGTGCTCACCCAATACACCGTGCGCACCGCAAATGTGTACGACATCTTCCAGAACTTCGCCTCGTACGGGCTTGTCGCTCTCGCCCTCGGCGTCACGATGATTGCCGGCGAGTTCGACCTCTCCGTTTCGTCGATGTACCTCCTCGGCGGGATGGTGGCGGTCCTCACCGGTGCGGGATCGCCGGTCGTCGGCATCCTCGCAGCCCTTGGCACGGCGATCCTCGTGGGCGTCATCCAGGGCGGGCTGATTGCAGGATTCCGGCTCAACTCAATGCCCGTGACGCTCGGCGGATACCTGGTCGTACTCGGGATCACCTACATCCTCGGCCACGAGAAGAGCGTCACCTACCAGGACTACATGGTCGGCTTGAGGCTCGACAAACCGGTGCTCCAGATCTTTTCGATCCGAAGCCTCGTTTCACTCGGGATCTTCGTCGTCGCCGCGCTCGTCCTCCGGTACTTCCGGGTCGGCCGGGACGTGCGAGCGATCGGCGGCGACCGGCGGGCGGCACGGGTTGCGGGTGTCTCCGTCGACCGGCTCCTCATCGGGGTGTTCGTCATCTCCGCGCTCGGCGCGGCGCTACCGGGCGCGCTCCTCAGCTACAGCCTCGCGACGGCCAGCCCGACGAACATCGGCTTCGACGTCCTCACCTTCTCTGCGACGGCAGCGTTGATCGGTGGCGTTAGCCTCTCGGGCGGGAAAGGCGGCGCCGTCGGCATCGCTGCAGGTGTCCTGTCGCTGAGCGTGCTCGAGGAGATCCTGGCGATCCTCAACTCGCCTGACTACGTCTCGAGCCTGATCACCGGCGGGCTCCTCGTGATCGTCACGATCGTTTGGGCGCCTGACCTGTCGCAGTGGTTCCGAACGACGCGGGTGACGACGTCGACCGCGAAGGCGGACAGCGCGTAGGGTCGTGTCCCTAACCGGTGAAGGTGCGGTGGGAATCGACCTGCTCACCACCTAGCCGGGGGAAGGGGCAGGCAATGTCCCTCGACCAGAAGAGAGCACGCGTGTTCGGTGTGCTCTTCCTCACCACGTTCGTCACCTCGATCGCGGCGCTGGCGCTCTACCAGCCGGTTCTTGACGACCCGGTGGGCTACATCGCGAGTGGCGGGCAGAACAACCAGATCCTCTTCGGAGCCCTTCTGGAACTGCTGCTCATCATCGCGAACATCGGCACCGCGGTCGTGATCTTTCCCGTGCTCAGGCGGCAGAGCGAAGAGCTCTCGCTTGGCTACGTCGCAGCCCGAATCGTCGAATGCACGTTCATCCTCGTCGGCATCGTCGCCGTGCTCGGAATCATCACGCTGCAGAAGGAGAACGCAGGAGCGGCGGAGGGCTCGGTCGCCTACACCCTCGCCGCGCTGAAGGACTGGACCTTCCTGCTCGGGCCTGGCTGGGTCGTCGGCTGGGGAAACGGCTTGATCCTCGGCTATCTGATGTACCGCTCCGAGCTCGTGCCGCGGAAGCTGTGCTGGCTCGGTCTCATCGGCGGGCCGCTGATCTTCCTGTCCGGGACCCTCGTCCTGTTCGGAGTCACCAACGCCGGCGGCTCCCTGCAAGGCGTGGCGACGGCCCCGGAGTTCGTCTGGGAGCTGTCGCTCGGCGTCTACTGCACCGTCAAGGGGTTCAGGCCGTCGGCTTCGATCCTCCGAGCAGAGGTCGTGCCCGCCTAGCCCCGATTTGCGGAGCACGCCCATCCTCAGGTACTCTTCGGATCCGAAACGCGGCCTGGATGGGAGTCTTGTCCCACTTCAGGCCGATTGTGGATCCAAGATCGAGGAGGACGACGGCGATGACCGAGACCGTGAACATCAGCTCCAACCCCACCTTCGCCTGGACCGACCTCCTCCACGTTCTCCAGCGGCAGGGCTACCGCGCCGCCTTCGTCTCGGGCGATGTCGAGAGCGCCACGTTCCGCATCGACGGCGAGACGCCGCCGCTCGGGCCGGGCGTTCTCGCTGCCCTCGACGACCTGATCCAAGACAGTGGCAAGGCGCTCTTGAGCCGCCAGCTCGACCCCGGGCACTACGTGGTCCACCCGGCGGCCGGGTGAGTGCGCCCCAGTCGATCTCGAAGACCACGGACGCGATCGGAGAGTGGCTCGTCTCGTTCGAGCTCGTTCTCTATGCGTCCGTCGGTCTGCTGCTCGGCGCCGCCGGCGTACTGATCCTTGCCGGCAGCGTCGGCACGCTTTTCCACGACGTAACGACCGGCGTACCGGCGGTCGACACGGGGATCCGCGTGCTCGACCGTGTGCTGCTCGCGCTGATCGTCGGCGAGCTGCTCTACACGCTGCGCTTCGTCGTCCGCACGCACGAGATCGCAGTCGAGCCGTTCCTCTACATCGGGATCATCGCGGTCGTCCGGCGCATCCTGATCGTCACCGCGCAGTTCGAGCAGGGCCCGCCCTCGGGCCGGGCGCTGACGAACACACTCCTCGAGCTCGGTCTGTTGGCGCTGCTCGTGCCCGCCCTCGCCGCAGCCGTGTGGCTGGTGCGTCGCCGGCCGACACACCAGCCGTCGTTCGCAACCCCGTAGGACGACCGCTGTAGCTTCTGCGTGCGCAGATGAAGCAGCCCCCTGTCCCCGCACGTGCGCGCCAAGCTGCAACCAAAGGAGCGGCGGTCGCCGAACGGGGTCGTCTCTGGATCGAGAACCAGCAGCCCGACTCGCGGAAGGGCGCCACGATCGGCTGGTACCGGCGGTACCAGGCCGCCGACGGGCAGCTCTACGCGGTGCTCCTGAGCGCGTATCTCCTTCTGACCTTGATCCCCGCAGTGCTCGTGACGACGAGCTACGTCTACAAGGATCCAACCGCTCTCGCCGACCGGATCGAGCACCGCCTCAAGCTCCATGGCGCGACGGCCACGCTCTTCTCGTCCGTGATGCTCGGCGCGGGCGAGCACCAGATCTCGGCAGTCGCGATCGCCATCGTCAACTTGCTCTTCTTCGGCCTCGGGTTCGGGCGCGTGCTTCAGCTCGCCCACGCGCGGTCATGGGCGCTCGACCTCGGCAAGTCGGTACTCGTCGATCAGGTGAGATATGCGGAGGTGCTGACGGTCATGGTCGCCGGCGCGGTCCTCTTCGTCATCCAGGGCAAGGAGCTCGAGGGGCGTCCTGGCTGGATCGGGTACGCGCTGGACATCGTCTGGGTCGGCCTGCTGCTCCTCTTCTTCGTCTGGACACCGCGACTGCTGCTCCATCACCAGATCGCGACCCGCGATCTGGTGCCGGGCGCCGTGTTCACCGTGCTCGGGCTCGTGATCCTGCGACTGATCTCCGTGCTGCTGCTGACGCGCTGGCTGAACTGGTACTCGACGACCTACGGCGCGTTCGGGATCGTGATCGCCACGTTCTTCTGGATCATCCTGATCGGGACGCTGCTCGTGCTCGCGGCGGCGCTCTCACCGGCTCTCGCGCATCGCCGCGATCTCCTCGCGGCGCGAACGTAGGGCTTCAGCAAGCGAGCAGCGAATCGCGCGAGATCGCTCCCGCGCGTTTCGACATGTCAACTACGGGAAACAAGGTTTCCGAGCGTTCTTGGAACAAGTGTCATCGAAAGCGTCTAGTGCCCCGAGCCGTCGGAAGATCTACCGGCGTAACGAGACCCGGATACTCCTGCCCCTGCCCTACATCCCCGTGATCGTCCTCTTCATCGCGGTGCTGGTACAGACGTCGCCGACTGACTGGTGGAGCCCTCTTTTGGCACTCGGAACTGTGATTCTTGTGCTGCTCGCGTATCGCTCGTTCACGATCGGAGTCTCCGTTTCAGACGACGACGTGGCGGTGCGGAACATCATGCGAACGCGGCGGATTTCGTGGGACGAGGTCACCCGCTTCGACTACGGGACACAGCTCGGATTCCCAATCGGCGGCGTCTATCTCAATAGCGGGCGCTTTATTGGTGCAACCGCGCTCGCCGTTCCGCTGCTGGCTATCGCCAGCGGCGACTCCGTGGTTAAGAAGGCGCTCGACGGTCTGAACTCAGAGTTGGCCCAACAGAGACAGCCATCCGCGAGTGGTCAGCTTGAACCAGGCGCTGCCGCGACCGCCTAGAACGCCGGGCGGGGCATGCCACCGAGCCCGGCAGGGATGACTGCGATCTCATTGAGGGATTGCCCGCGCAGCCGGCTCGCGAGCGAGCCGGGCTGCGCATCGAGGGGTCCTTGACGATGTACGCGCCGACGCCCGGTACCACGACCATCACCGCAGCCGCTGCGATCTTCACGCCAATTCGAGCGTTGCGCCGCGGCGCGCCTCACGTTCGAAGAGCCGCAGCGTCACGATCTGCCCGGCGACAGCGCCGGCGGGGGTCGCACTGCTCGTTGCTGGAACGGCGGTCTGGAGCGGCTCGGAGTTGATCAAGGACGGTCGGTACAAGTTGGTCCGCCGCGAGTCAGGCGCCGCGGCGACCTGGTACTGGGATCACTCAGCCCCGGGGGTTCTGTGGCACAACCAGGCGGCAATCGGAAACGCCCTCGACCACGGCGTCGATGTCGCCAGCTCAACCGCAGGTCACCTCGAACACGGTCTCAGCCATGCGTGGCATTCGGTGATCTGAGTGGCAAGCCTCGACCCATCCCGTAGCGCGGTCGAAGTCGATGAGCTGGAGTTGACGGTTGCCAACCTGCTGCTGAACTCCCCCGATGACGAATTGCTCGCCACGGCCAACGCACGCAAAGGCCTCCGCAAGCTGGAGAAGGCCAGAATCGCCAACGACGGAGTTATCGACGGTTACCCCGCGATGCTCCTGCGCGTCGTCTTGCAGCCAGAGCTACGGCTCTTGCTCGAGCGGTTCGCGAGCGACGAGCCACTGCGCGAGTTCGCCTACGTTGCAGGGGGTGTCGGAGTCTGGGGCGAGGCCAAGGCGGGGGCATCGTCGGAGTTCACTCCGATCGAGCCTGAGCTGATTCCATGGCAGGTTGCGCGCAGCGTCGGACTAGGACCGAGGCCGCGGTCGCGCCGACTCGAGCCGCTGGAGTTTCGTGCGCTAACACTTGACGGAGCACTCGCTCACATCGCAGCAGGCGATCTGGATGCCGCCGCGGCGAAGCTGGGGGCTGATCCAGGCATCGATGACACAGGCCGCAACGTGCTGATGGAGCTGCTTCTCCTGCGTCGCCTTTCCTGGCGTGCCGTTTCGATGTGGACGACCGAGGACGGCGAGAAGCACGCGGAAGGCGTCGCCGCGATCGACGGCGGCGACGCCGGCCTGTGGCTGTCTGACCGCACGAGCGACGCAACCGATAAAGCAGTCATTCGGCTCGAGCCGACGGAGTCGAGCGTTGTCTGGGATCGCATCGTGAATCTGGTGCCCTACCCGGTGGGAACAGACGCAGGCGCAAGCGTCTAGCGGCTCGCGCTGACCCTCACGCCAGTTCGAGCGTAGCCCCGCGGCGCGCCTCGCGCTCGAAGAGCCGCAAGGTCACGAGCCCGAAGACGACGTACGCAAGCCCGACGAGCGCCTCGGCCGCGATCAGCTTCCCCACCTCGCTGAACGGCTTCCCGGCGACCGCCCCGCGCGCGGCTTCGGCGCCGTGCGTGATCGGCAGCCCCTGCGCGAGTGTCGAGAGCCAGCCGGGCAGCCGGTCGAGCGGAACATTCACTCCGGCGAAGATCAAGAGCGCGTAGAGCAGCACGTTGCTCGTGACGGCTGTCTCGCGCCAGCGCAGACCAAGCGAGGCATTGAACAGCCCAAGCCCGACGCAGGAAAACGCGCTGACGAGGATCGCGAGCCCGACCGGAACGATCGCGCTGCCGGGGATCGAGATGCCGAAGATCAGCGAGGCAACGACGAGCGTCCACACCGAGACGACGATGCCGTTCGCTGTCGCGGGGAGCGCGCGGCCGACGAACAGCGCGACACGGTTCGCCGGCGAGACGACGAGCAGCGAGAGCGTGTGCGACCAACGCTCGCCGGCGATCGCCTGCGCCATCCCGAACAGGCATGGAGCGGCTGCGGCAACAAGGGCATTCCCGACGACGTAGTACGTGTCGTCCTCGACGTGCGCGGCGCGACCGAGGAACACGAAGAACGCGAGCTGTGTCAGCGACGGGATCAGGATCGTGATCGCGTAGGAGAACGGGTTCAGCCAGCTGAAGAGCGCGCGATAGCTCAGATAGCCGCCGACCGTGAGCAGCCGGAAGTTCCTCATGCGAGAGCCAGGGTCGCGCGGGCCCGCGCCAGGTCGAGGAAGCGGTGGACGAAGACCGAGCCGATCACGAGGTAGACCGCCGCGAGCACGGCGCACATGCCGACATCGACCCACACCCCGCTCTGGCCGGTCGTGGCGGCCCGCAACGCGCGCATTCCCCAGGTGGGCGCGAGGATCCACGAGACGGGCTGTAGCCACGCGGGCAGCACCGAGATCGGGATGAGCAGGCCGCACATCGTCCAGACCGGCCACTCGAACAGGTTTCCGATCATGAACGCCGACCGGAACCGTACGAGCACCGACGCGAACATGAAGCCGAGCGCACCGATCGACAGGATCGTCGCCGGAACCGCCACGACGAACGCCCACCAGTTCGCGATCGAGATCGCAACGCCGTAGAAGAGGCGCACGTAGAGAAGGCCAGTCGCGAGCGAGTAGATGCCGATCGCCGAGATCGCGATCGTGATCGGCAGCACGACCGCCCAGAACGGTGTCGGTGAGGCAACGAGCAGCTCGAGGATCCCGAGGCTCCGTTGCCGCTGCAACGTGCCGGCGCCCTGCGCCGTCGTCGACGACCAGATGCCCATGACACCCGACGCGATCGCCGCGACGAGGAGCTCCTCGTTCGTCTGGCCGCCGAACATGAAGTAGGCGAGCGTCGCGAAGGCCAGCGGCGCGCAGACGACGACAAAGAGGTCGAACGGTGAGCGGCTCAGCATCTTGAAATGCAGGACGACACCGAACCACATGACGCGAACGAGCCTCATTCGGCTCCGACCAGGGCGACGTAGGCGTCCTCGAGCGTCGGCTCGCGCGAGCCGACCCGCCCGAGCTCGTACCCCGAGAGCTTCGCGAGCAGCGCCGACGTGAGCTCGCGCTCACCGTCGGTCTGGACGACGACGAGCTGCAATTGGCCGCGCTCCTCGACACCGACCGACGTGACGCCGGCGATCGCGCGCAGCTGGTCGACGGCCGCCTCGTCGACGCCGAACACCTCGATCTCGATCACGTGCCCGACCTGCACCCTCGCCTTCAGCTCCGCCGGCGTCCCCTCACCGACGATCTCGCCCTTCGCGATCACGGCGATGCGGTCGCAGAGCGCGTCCGCCTCGAACATGTAGTGCGTCGTCAGGAGCACGGTCTTGCCGACGGCGATCAGGTCGCCGATCACCTTGCGCAGCTCGCGCGCACCGACCGGGTCGACGCCGATCGTCGGCTCGTCGAGGAACACGACCTGCGGGTCGTGCAGCAGCCCACGCGCGATGTGCAGCCGCTGGCGCATGCCGCGCGAGTAGCCCTCGACGCGCTCCTCCTCGCGCCCCTTCAGGCCGACGAGCTCGAGCACCTGGTCGATCCGCGCGCGCTGCTCCTTGCCCGAGACGCCGTAGAGCTCGGCGAAGTAGCGGAGGTTGTCGCGCGCCGAGATTCGTTCGTACAGCCCCCGGTCGCCGCCGAAGACGTAGCCGATCTGCTCGCGGATCCGCTGCGGGTTCTCGACGACGTCGAAGCCGAGCACCCGCGCGCTCCCACCGGTCGGCAGCAGCAGCGTGATCAGCATCTTGATCGTCGTCGTCTTGCCGGCGCCGTTCGGGCCGAGCAGGCCGAAGAGCTCGCCCGGCTCGACCGCGAACGAGATCCCCTTGACCGCCTCGACGTCGAGCCGGCGCCGGCGAATCGCCCCGGTGGACGTGCGATACGTCCGCTTCAGGCCCTCGACTTCGATTGCTGCCACGAGGCAACGCTAGCCAAGGCGGCGTACGGGCTCGGTTTCCACGCGGCCTGGAATGGGCAGATCGACGAGTAACGCTGTCCAAAGGCGCCGACCCAACCGTCGCTTCCGAGAGGTCGTCCACGTATGAGCGGGCTTTCCTACGGTGTTTCCCCACGCGAGGCTCATCCCCGGCGACCCGGACGAGCTCCGGTGGCTCGCGGCGCGGCTCTCCTCGCTCGCGGACGAGCTGGCTGAAACGGCAGGACGGCTTGGGGCAGTCGAGACCGGCTCGTGGAAAGGCACGGCTGCGTCGGCGTTCCAGGGCGTGATGACCGAACAGCCGCGCGGGTACATGACGGCGGCCGACATCTTCGGGGCGGCCGGCAGAGCCATCTCGGCATACGCGTCAGCGCTCGAGGCGGCGCAAAGCGCCGCAGCGACCGCGGTCACGACGTACGAGGACGCGGAGGCGACCTCCGCAGCGTGGCGGCAGCGGCGGGCGAGCGCGCTCGGGCTCACCGAAGCCGAGGACCCTGGAGACGAGGGCCGCTCACGCGCCACGGGCGCCCTAAGCGTCGCGCGCGAAGAGGTCGACGCCGCCGCGGCACGCGTGATCTCCACGCTGAGCGCGGGTGCAGCTGCCGCGCCGAGCAGCGGAACCTCTTCGACACCCTTTTCGACGCCCTGCGTGGACGAATAAGACGGCACCACGCCGATTTCGCCACGCTCGTCGTGCTCGCGAGGATCGCCCAGAAGTCCACAGCGCCTGGAGCCGAACGAAATGGGCCGACGAAGTGGTACTCCGACCGTCAGTAGCTGGCGGCGTGCCGGGGCGGCCGCAGCGAGGGCTCCGCACAGCTCAGCCTGGTCGACGAGGCAGCGAGACCTGGCGCAGGCGGCCTATCCGACGCTCAATAACTCCAGATCGCCGCGAAGGTCGCGTCTGCGCTCAAAGAGGCCCCCGGCACCGGACGCTCGGGACCTTCCTCGGCGACGCATCTCGCGCCACCCCGTGGTTCGCGCGCGCCGGGTTTGCCACCGGCGCCGTCGGACTGGGTGTCGGTCCCTACGACATCCACCGCGATTGGCACAAGGGACCGACCAGCTTGGGATCGACAGCGGAAACACGCTGATGGCGGCCGGAGGCGCGCGATGCTCGTGTTTCCGCCCGCGGCTGTGCCACTGATCGTCGCCGGCACCGTCATCTGGAGTGCCTCCGAGCTGATCAAGGACGACCGGTACAAGTGGGTCGGACAGCCAGCCGACGTCCGCCGCGACCTGGTACTGGGACCACACGGCTCCGGGAATTCTCTGGCACAACCACGCCGCGATCGGGCATGTGCTCGACCACGGCGATCGACGTGGCCGGGTCGGCCGCGAGCATGTCGGCCACGGCCTAGCCATGTTGGCACAAGGTGTTCTGACATGGCGACACTCGACGCATGCCCGCACCGCATTCGAGATCGACGAGCTCGAGCTGACCGTCGCGAACCTGCTCCTCAACTCCCCGGACGACAAGCTGCTGAAGAAGAAGAATGCCCGCCGCGGCATCGCCGCGCTCGAAGAGGCCGGCATCGCCGTCGACGGCGTCATCGAGGGCTACCCCGCGGTCCTGCTCCAGGTGGTCTTGCAGCCGGAGATCCGCGTCATGGTCGAGCGCTTCGTCACCGACGACCCACTGCATGACGTCGCCGCGGTTGCCGCCGGGACCCGGAGTCTGGGGCGTCAGGAAGCCGGGCGGGGCCGACGGAGTTCACCCCGATCGAGCCGGAGCTCATCCCCTGGGAGGTCGCCCGTACCGTCGGACTCGGCCCGCGCCCACGTTCGCGTCAGAGCGAGCCGCTCGAGTTTCGTGGGGCGACGCTCGACGCGGCGCTTGCCGAGCTCGCCGACGGCGACCTCGACGCGGCGGCGGCCAAGCTGGGAGCCGACCCGGGACTCACCGCCGCGAGCCGCGACGTGCTGATGGAAGTGCTCCTGCTGCGCCGAGTCTCCTGGCGGGCTCTCTCGCTGTGGACGAACGACGCCGGCGAGGAACAAGCGGCTCGAGTCTCCGCGCTCGACGCGGGCGACGCGGGCATCTGGCTGACAAACCACACGAGCGGCAAGACCAAAGACGTCGTCGTCAGCTTCGAGCCGACCGAGCCCAGCGTCGTCTGGGATCGCATCGTCGAGCTCGTCCCCTATCCGGTGGCCAGCAGTGCCGCACCCGTCGTCTAGCTCCCCGAAGCGGCGGATCTACCGCCGGAACGAGCACCGGCTCCTCATGCCGATCCTCTATATCCCCCCGGTCGTGCTCTTCGTCTTCGTCCTGGCGAAGGACTCGCCGAGCCCTTGGGAGAGTGGCGCGTTGGTCCTCTGCATCGTCGGGTTCGCGTTGCTCGCCTACCGGACACTCACCATGCAAGTCTCGGTCACGGACGCCGACGTGAAAGTACGAAACGTCTTCTGGACGCGGGTGTTCGGGTGGGACGAGATCGACCGCTTCGACTGGGGAACCCAGTACGGCTTTCGGCTGGGCGGCGTCTATCTCACCGACGGGCGGTTCATCCGGGCGAGCGCGCTCGCGTCTCCTCTGGCGGCCCAGGCCGACAAGGAAGTGCCGAAGGCACTCGCGGGACTGACGGCCGAGCTGGCCCGGCACAGGCAGTCCAACGACGTCGCCCCGATGCCCGAGCTCCCTGCCGACACCGTTCAGCTCTCACTTCCGCAGGATCCCGGCCGCGGCTACGCCTAGAGCCGTGGCGAGACTCGATCCATCGCGGAGCGCAGTCGAGGTCGACGAGCTCGAGTTGACGGTCGCCAACTTGCTGCTCACTCCCCCGACGACGAGTCGCTGACGACGAAAAACGCGCATCGCGGCTAGCCGCGCTCGAGCAAGCGGGCATCGCGGTTGACGGAGTCATCGAGGGCTACCCGGCCATACTCCTCGGCGCCTACCTGGCGCCGGAGCTCCAGGTTGTCGTGGAGCGCTTCTACAACGACGAGCCGCAGTGCTGCTTCGCAACCGTTACGGGCGACATCGGGGTATGGGTCGAACCAACGAGCGAGGGAGCCAACGAGTACACCCCGATCGAGCCGGAGCTGATCCCGTGGCAGGTCGCCCGTAGCGTCGGTCTGGGGCCGCGCCCCCGCTCCCGTCGCAGTGACCCACTCGAGTTTCGTGCGGCCACGCTCGATGCGGCGCTCGCCGAGATTGCAAAGCAGGATCTCAAAGCCGCGGCCGCTGAGCTCGGGACGGATCCGGGGCTCGATGACACCGCTCGCGATATGTTGATGGAACTGCTCCTTCTTCGCCGACTCTCCTGGCGCGCGGTCTCGCTCTGGAAGGATGACGGCGGCGAGAAGCAGGCCGCTGGTGTTTCCGCAATCGACGGCGGCGACGCCGGATTGTGGCTCACGAACCATACGAGCGCCGACACGAAACAGGCGGTCATCATGCTGACTCCGGTGGAATCCAGCGACATCTGGGATCGGATCGTCGGCCTCGTGCCCTACCCGGTGGGAAGCAATGCAGAGCCGGTCGCATAGCTCCGCGAAGCGGCGGATCTACCGCCGGAACGAGCACCGGATAGTCATGCCGGTGCTGTACCTCGCCCTCGCCGCGCCCTGCGTCCTGATTCTGGTGAATACCTCGCCGGCGCCGGCTGGGAGCGCCGTGTTGATGCTCATCGTCGTCGGCTTCGTACTGCTTGCTTACCGGACCTTCACGATGCAAGTCTCGGTCTCGGACGTCGACGTGGAAGTGAGAAACGTGTTCTGGACGCGTCGCTTCGGCTGGGACGAAGTCGCCAGTTTCGACTGGGGGACGCAGATGGGCTTTCCGCTCGGCGGCGTCTATCTCACCGACGGCCGCTTCATCCGTGCGAGTGCGCTCGTTTCTCCACTGGACGCCGCGTCCGACAAGGCGGTGCCGAAGGCACTGGCCGGCCTGAACGCCGAGCTGGCGGACTACAAAGAACCGACCGGGAACGATCCGCGCATGGTGACGGCCGGCAGGCTCGCGTCGCTTCCGGACCGCGCAACCCTGGCCCCGACGCAACCGAGTGTCGGGGAACCGCCCGGGATCGCACAGCAGCCCGCTCTTCGCGCAGCGCTCCTGGTGTTCGCGATCGCGCTGCCGATCCTGGTGATCGTCACCAACAACAACTGGTGGTGAGCCCGCCTGACTAAAACGCGGCGTCGTACGCGGCGACGATCCGGTCGAGCAGCGCGTCGCGCTCGGGTCGACGTGCTTCTGCTCCGGATTCGCCTCGAACCACGCGACCGATTCCGCGACGCCATCGGCGAACGAGATCTCCGCCTCGAAGCCCGGCACGAAGCGCTTGATCTTCGAGTTGTCGAAGACGAGCGAGAACGCCTTGTCGCACAGCAGCTCCGTCCCGAGACCGGCATCGAACGACGCGATGAAGCGCGACGGGATGCCGAGGATGTTCGGCTCGACGCCCGCGGCGCGCGCGATCGTCTCGGTGATCTGGTTCCACGTCAGCACCTCGTCGGAGGTGATGTGGAAGCTCTCGCCGACCGCAGCCTCGTTCCCGAGCAGGCCGACGAAGGCGCGCGCGAAGTCTCGCGAGTGCGTCATCGTCCACAGCGACTCGCCGTCGCCGGGCACGACCGCCGGCTTTCCACGCCGCAGCCGGTCGACGATCGTCCAGTCGACGCCTTCGAGCGCGGTCGGGATGAACCTCGCCCCGTAGGTGTACGAGGGACGCACGATCGTCGTCGGCAACTCCGAGCCGCGCAGCAGCTCCTCGCAGCGGATCTTGTCGCTCGCGTACTGCCACATCGGGTTGCCGAGCGGGGCGTCCTCGACGAGCGGGAAGCACGGCGACGGCTTGCGGTAGACGGTCGCGGTGCTGATGAAGACGTACTGCCGCGACTCTTCCGGCAAAGATCTCGATGTCGGCGGCGACGTGCTCGGGCGTGAACGCGATCCAGTTCGCGACCACGTCGAACTCCTCGCCGCGCACTGCTGCCGCATACGCGTCGCGGTCGTAGACGTCGGCGTGCAGCTCGCGCACACCGTCGGGAACCGGCACGCCGCTCGCGCCGCGGTTCAGCAACGTCAGGTCGACTCCGCGCTCCGCGAGCAGGCGCGTCGACTCGATCGAGATGTTGCCGGTGCCGCCGATGAAGAGAACGCGCACTAGGCGAGCGGCGGCGCGAGGAGCACGACCGTCGGCGCGTCATGCGTCCCGAGCACCTGCTCGACCTCGACCTCGTTCGTGTCGAGCCGCTCGACGCGCGCGCCCAGCGCCTCGAGGAACGCATCCGGCGGGTCGAGAAAGCTGATCGCCTCGGTGCGGTAGTGCTTCGGGAACACCACGCGCGGGCGAAGTTCCCGCACAACGGCCGCCGCCGTCTCGCCGCCGACGGTCGGGCCGGCGCCGACGGGAATGAAGAGGACGTCGACCTCGCCGAGCGCCTTCGCCTGCTCGGGGCGAAGCGCCTGCTGACCGAGATCGCCGAGGTGGCAGTAGACGAGACCGTCGAGCTCGAACCGGACAAGTGTGTTCGCGCCACGCTGCGTACCGGCGACGTCGTCATGCTCGGAGGCAACCGAGATCACCTCGCCGAGTGGCGACTCATGGGTTCCAGCCGTCGCCCGGATGAGCGCGGGGTCGCCGCCGATCACCTCGACGCCGTTGTGGTCGCCATGCTCGTGGGTGACGATCAGCAGGTCGGCGCGCACCCCCTCGATCGGTGGGTAGCGCCACTCGATCCCTCGCTCGATCAGGCGGCTCATGTCCGCGAACGGGTCGATGAACACCGACTTCGATCCCTCGACAAGAAATGCGGACTGGCCGTACCAGCGGACGAGCGTCACGTTCTTCAGCCTACTGCGCGCGTGCTCTCACACCGAATCCGAACCGGATTCTTAGGTGAACCAATGGGAAGCGCCGCTTCCATGGACGCATATGAAAAAGTGGATTTTCGCTGCGGCCGCCGTCGCCGCACTCAGCCCGGCCGGCATCGCCCAGGCCGCTACGACGGCCCATTCGACGATTGCCCGCGTGAACGCGAACCAGGCCAGCAGCAACTGGTCGGGGTACGTCGCGTCAGGGCAGAGCTTCTCCGACGTGAAGGGGACGTGGGTTCAGCCCGCCGTCACCTGCGCGGCCCGCGCCACGAACGACTCGAGCTTCTGGGTCGGCATCGGCGGCGCGACGTCGTCCTCGACCGGTCTCGAGCAGATCGGGACGAACTCCGACTGCGTCTCGGGCACCCCGAAATACGCCGCCTGGTACGAGTTGATCCCGGCTCCGTCGATCGCCATCCCGATGACGATCTCGCCCGGTGACACGATGAACGCCGAAGTGACCGTCGCCGGCACCCAGGTGACCCTGACCCTCGCCGACGCGACCAGCGGCTCGACGTTCACGAAGACCGTGACGGCGACCTCGCTCGACACCTCGTCGGCCGAATGGATCGCCGAGGCGCCCGCGCAGTGCGCTTCGAGCGGCACCTCCCTCTCGAACTGCCGCGTCCTGCCGCTCGCGAGCTTCGGGACCGCCGCGTTCACCAACGCCTCCGCCATCGCCAACGGGCAGACGGGCGCGATCTCGAGCACGGCCTGGACGAACTCGGCCGTCGACCTCCGCGGCACACTCGGAGGAGCCTCCGCAACCACCTCGGCGCTCGGCGCCGACGGAGCGAGCTTCACCGTCACCGCGACCGCAACTCCGACCACCGCGACCACCACGCCGCCGACCCTCAAGCCGACGCCCCCGCGCGCGCCCGTCTGGCTCTGGTGGCACCCGCGGCACCACCGCTAGATCAGTAGCCGTACCCTCCGCCGCCACTCGTCGTCGTTGTGGAAGTCGTCGAGCCCTTCTTGGGCTTGACGAGCTTCCCCGACGTCGAGATGGCGTACCAGCTGCCGGTTCCGGTCGCGAAACCCTCGCCGCCGACCTGGCCCGGCTTCTTGTCGAGGTAGTAGCGGTACAGCGCGTAATGGTTGTACGTCAGCTGCACCTTGCCGTCGGGGCGCTTGATCGTGCCGACCTTCGAGGCGACAACGCCCTTCCCGAGCGACGGCTTGCCGCTCGATGCCAGCACCGGGATCCAGAACGTGGCGCAGATCCCGCTGCACGAGACCGAGCCGGTGCGTTCGCTGGACAGGTGATACAGCGTGAGTCCCTTGGCGTTCACGAGGATCGTCGAGCCGAGTGAGGTGTTCTTCGCGCTGCCGATGACCGGCGCGGCCACCGCGATCGCCACGGCGGCACCGCCGGCAAAGAGCGCCAGCCCGACGAGAACCGTTGCTGTTCTTCTTCTCATAAGGATCACCAAAGAATGGACGGCCACTTTCGCGGGCGCATGATAACTCTTGCCAGAACCAGCGGTCCGCGAAACAAGGAGCAGGCAACGGATGAGACTGATCGGGGCAGGCTTGCCGCGCACGGCGACGCTCACACAGAAGGTGGCGCTCGAAATGCTCGGGGTCGGACCGACCTACCACATGGTCGACGTACTCCAGGACATGCCGCGTCTTCGGCACTGGCAGGCGGCGCTTGACGGCAATGCCGACTGGGACGCGATCTTCGTCGGGTTCAATTCAACCGTCGACTGGCCCGGCTCCTTCTTCTACCGCGAGCTGAAGGAGCACTACCCCGACGCCAAGATGCTCCTGAGCGTCCGAAGTGGCGAGTCGTGGGCGAAGAGCATGATTGCGACGATCTCGTCGTTCCTCTACGGCGACTCGCTGATGCACCACCTCTCGATGGCCCGTGCCTCGATCGATCCGATCTGGCGCGATTACACGCCGACGATGCAACGGATGTGGCGGGAGCTCGGGATGATGGACGAGGCCAGCGCCTTCGACGCCGACGCCCTCGCCCGGCAGATGGAGCGCTACAACGCCCAGGTTCAGGATGAGTTCGACGACGTGCTCGTCTGGTCGCCGACCGACGGCTGGGAGCCGATCTGCGAGCTTCTCGAGCTCCCGGTACCCGACGCGCCGTTCCCGCACGTGAACGACTCGGCGAGCTTCGAGTCGCTGTTCGTGGACAGCTCGCTGCAGGCCATCAACGACGTGGCAAGGGCAGCAGACACCGGTCGCCGGGCATTGAGCACCGAGAACGTCGGGTTCGACGCGCGCCAGCGTTGGCTGGTCGCCATCTGCTGCGTGGCGCAGTTCATGGTCATCCTCGACCTGAGCATCGTCAACGTCGCGCTGCCGTCGATCCAGCTGAGCCTCGGCTTCTCGTCGGCCGACCTGCAGTGGGTCGTCGACGCGTACGCGATCGTCTTTGCGGGCTTCCTGATGCTCGGGGGCCGGGCAAGCGACTTCTTCGGCCCACGCCGAACGCTCGTGATCGCGCTCGCCGGGTTCTCCGTCGCGTCACTCGTCGCCGGCATCGCGCCGAACCCGGGCACGCTGATCGCCGCGCGGGCCGCGCAAGGCTTGACCGGCGCGCTGATGGCGGCCGGCTCGCTCGCTGCGATCACGTCGGAGTTCGGCCCGGGCCCGCTGCGTCACCGCGCCGTCGGGCTGTGGGGTGCGATGAACGGCGCCGGCGGTGCAGCGGGCGCATTCTTCGGGGGGCTGATCACGCAGGAGTTGAACTGGCGCTGGATCTTCCTGATCAACCCGCCGATCGGGCTCGCGGCCGCAGCGGGTGCGTACGTCTTCGTGCGCGACCTGCGCAACGAGACGGCGCGGAGCCGCTTCGACCTGGCCGGCGCGCTGACGCTCACGGGCGGTCTGATCGTTCTCGTCTGGGGGATCGTGAACGCCGGCTACATCGGCTGGCTCGACCCGCTGGCGGTCGGCCCGATCGTCATCGGCTTGCTGCTGCTCGCAGCCTTCGTCGTGGTCGAGACGCGGTTCGCCGACGCGCCGCTCGTCCCGTTCCGCGCGCTCACGCGCCCTGTGCGCATCGCGAACGTCGTCGTCCTGCTGTTCAGCGCTGCGCTCTTCCCCATGTGGTACGTCTCGTCGCTCTATCTCCAGCAGGTGCTCGCCCGTTCGCCGCTCGAGACAGGGCTCGCCTTCCTGCCGATGGCGCTCACGATCATGGTGACGGCACGGCGGACGGGCGCGCTCGTCAACCGCTTTGGAGCTCGGCCGGTGCTCGGCAGCGGTCTCGTCTTGATGACCGGTGGGATGCTGTTGCTCGCGCGCATCGGCTCGAGCGGCAGTGCCGTCTGGTACATCGTCCTGCCGGGAATCCTCGTCGCCGCGGGCATCGGCCTCTGCGTCGTCAGCTCGACGATTGCCGCGGTGCAGGGCGCACGGCCCGAGGAGGCCGGACTTGCGTCGGGCCTCGTCAACACGTCGCGCCAGGTCGGCGGTGCACTCGGAATCGCGCTTCTCATCTCGATCGCCTCCTCGCGCACGAGCCATCTGATCGGCGACAACCAAAGCGTCAGCACCGCGCTCACCGACGGCTTCCGCCTCGCCTACCTGATCGGCGCCGGGCTCTGTGCGATCGCCGCCGGAGTCGCCTTCACGCGCCTCCCCGCACCGGCGGCCGGCGTACGGCGTCGTCCGCTCGCGGTCGGTGTGGCCGCCGTGCTCGTTGGATTCGTGCTCGCCGATCTCGCCTTCGCCGGCGACCCCGGCGCGCCGATCGGCGCGTACACGACGAAGGGCACGTACAGCTTCGTCAGCGCGCCGTCGCTTCACGCGCCAAAGATCGTCGCCACCCAAGAGTCCGACGACGCAGCGCTTGCACCGGGCTACATCATGCTCGCGAACTTCTACGACCTGTCGTCGCCGCCGATGTCCGGCCAGAGCGGCCCGCTGATCGTCGACAACCAGCTCCAGCCGGTGTGGTTCCGTCCCCTGCCGAAGGACGTCGTCGCGTCCAACCTGAGCGTGCAGACATATGCCGGCAAGCCCGCGCTCGCATGGTGGCAGGGAACGATCACGAGCACCGGGCAGACGGAGACCGGCGAATACGTCGTCGTCGACAACCGCTACCGGACGGTCGCGACGCTGACCGGGAAGGACGGCTGGATCCTCACCCTCCACGAGATCGTGATCGACGGCGACCACGCGTGGGTCACCGCCAACAAGAACATCCCGATGAGCCTCGCGAAGTACGGCGGTGCGAAGAACGGCGCGATCGTCGACTCGGCCGTGCAGGAGTACAGCCTGTCGACCGGCAAGCTCCTCTACACCTGGGACGCGCTCGACCACATCTCGCTCGACGACTCGCACACGCCGCCGCCGCCGAACGGCTTCCCGTGGGACGCCTACCACATCAACTCGATCGAGCTCGAGCCCGACGGCACGTTCCTCACGTCGATGCGCGACACGTGGGCTGCCTACCTCGTCGACCGCAAAAGCAGCGACATCCGCTGGACGCTCGGTGGTAAGCACTCGAGCTTCACGTTCGCGCCGAACGCAGCGTTCGAGTGGCAGCACGATGTCTCGCTAACCGGCTCGCAGCTGACCCTCTTCGACGACGCATGCTGCGAGATCACAGGCGCGGACACCTATCTCGCACCGAACGGGCCGTCCCGCGGGCTTGTGCTCCGGCTCGACCAGGGAGCGAAACACGTCACGCTCGTGCGCGAGCTCACCCACGGGAACAATCTCGACGCGGCGTACATGGGCAGCGTCCAGACGCTCGCGAACGGCAACACCTTCGTCGGTTGGGGCGCGGAGCCCTACTTCTCGGAGTACTCGCAGTCGGGGAAGCTGCTGCTCGACGCGGCCTTCCCTTCGCCCGACCTGAGCTACCGCGCCCGCCGCCAGCAGTGGTCGGCGACGCCCAGCGAGCCGCCGGCGGCGGCCGTGCAGACGATCGACGGCAAGACGACGGTCTATGCGAGCTGGAACGGCGCCACGGCCGTCGCAGCGTGGCGAGTGCTCGCCGGTGCAACCGCCTCCGGCCTCTCGGCCGTCACCGCGGCCCCGAAAGCGGGCTTCGAGACGTCGATCCCGGCGCCTGGCGGCCACGCGCTCTACGAGGTGCAGGCGCTGGACGCGAGCGGAAAGGTGATCGGCACCTCGCGTGCCGTTCCTTCGTCCTAAACGAGCGTCGATTGCCGCCTTGGCCGTCGCCCTCGTCGTGGTCGCGGCGGCGGGCTGCGGCGACGCGCCGAAGAGCAGCCAGCAGACGATGCACTTCCAGTCGCGCCCCGACCTGACCCCGCCGGTCGTCACCGTCTCGACGTCGAAGGCGTCACAGGCGGCGGGCGACATCTTCATCGCGCCGAAGCAAAACGCGATCCAGAAGGGACCGGAGATCCTCGACAACACGGGACAGCCGATCTGGTTCGGCCCTGTCGCCGAGCAGGCGACGGACTTCCGGGAGCAGACCTATGAGGGACAGTCGGTGCTCACCTGGTGGGAAGGCCCGCCCGACGCGCCGGTCGACGGCTCCGGCGTCGGGCACGGCGTGATTGCCGACAGCTCCTACCAGCAGATCGCCCGCGTCGACACGACCTTCGGTGCCGACACCGCCGATCTGCACGAGTTCCTGCTGACACCGCGCGGAACCGCGCTCCTCCTCGTCTACCGCATCGTGCCGCGCGACCTCACCTCCGTCGGTGGTCCTGCAAAGGGAACAGCGGTCGACTGCGTCGTCGAGGAGATCGACGTCTCGACGGGAAGCCTCGTCTTCATCTGGCACAGCATCGACCACGTCCCGCTGTCCGACTCGTATCTGGCCACCCCACCGAAGACGGGCAAGGGCTCCGCAATCGCCTACGACTACTTCCACGCCAACTCGGTGGATCTCGAGCCGAACGGCGATCTGCTCCTCTCGGCTCGCAACACGCATGCGGTCTACGAGCTCGACGAGAACACCGGGAAGATCGTCTGGACGCTCGGAGGCAAGCGATCGACGTTCGCGATGGGTGAGGGCACGAGGTTCGCGTGGCAACACGACGCCCGCCGCCAGTCCGACGGCACGATCACGATCTTCGACGACGAAGCAGCGCCCGAAAATGCGAAGGAGTCGCGCGCGATCCGCATCAAGCTCGATCAGAAGGCGAAGACAGCCACGCTCGTCAACTCATTCGCCGACGGGACGCTCGCGGAGAGCCAGGGCAACACCCAGGTGCTCCCGAACGGCGATACGTTCGTCGGCTGGGGCTCGGTGCCGCGAATGACGGAGTTCTCGCCCACCGGGCAGATCGTCTTCGACGCGACATTCACGAAGGGCGATGACACATACCGTGCCTATCGCTTCACGTGGTCGGGCTCGCCGATAACGCGACCTGCGATCGCTGTGGCGAAGAGCAAGGGCGACGACGCGACGGTGTATGCGAGTTGGAACGGCGCGACCGAGGTAAAGGCGTGGCGGGTCGTCGGAGGGATCAACAGCGAAAATCTCAAGCCGGTTGGAGGCCAAGTGGCGAAGCAGGGATTCGAGACGACGCTCGACGTGACGACGAGCGATCCGTACCTCGCCGTCGAGGCGCTCGCTGCAGACGGCGACGTGCTCTCGGAGTCGGCGGCCGTCGCGCGCGGGAATGGGGCGTTGGGATGACTGATCCAGGTTTCAGTCGCGGCGCATTCGTACGCCGAAGCGCCGCCGCCGGGCTCGCGGTCGCCGGTGCGCTCGGGCCACGCTGGACGCGCGACGCCTTCGCAGTCACCGGTGATCCGGTCCACGTCCAGGTCTACGTCTCGCGCCCCGACCTCAGGCCGCCGATCCTCTCCGTCGTCCGCCGCACCGACGACGTCGCGAGTGGCCATCTCTTCATGGCGCCGAGCTCGGGGCCAGGCCAACGCGGGCCGCTGATCGTCGACGACACCGGCGAGCCGGTCTGGATCCGGAACTCGCGTCCGGTCGTCGCGATGAACTTCCGCCCGGGCATCTACAAGGGCAAGCCCGTCCTCAGCTGGTGGGAGGGCAAGACGACCGGCGGCCTCGGCGACGGGACACACGTGATCGTCGACGACACCTACCGCGAGATTGCGCGCGTGCCCGCCGGCGGAGGTCGGCCGGCCGACCTGCACGAGTTCATCCTCACCGACCGCGGTACCGCGCTCGTCACCTCGTGGGAGCGCGTCTTCACGAACCTCTCAGGCATCGGCGGCCCTGCGAACGGCGTCGTCGTGAACGGGATCGTCCAGGAGCTCGAGCTCCCGAGCGGACGCGTGCTGTTCGAGTGGAAGAGCCTCGACCACGTCCCGATCAGCGAGTCGCACACCGGCATCACGAATCGCGCCGCGTACGACTATTTCCACGTCAACTCGATCGAGCTCGACCGCGACGGCAACTACCTCGTCTCGGCGCGCAACACGTGGACGGTCTACAAGCTCCATCACGGGACGGGCGAGATCATGTGGCGGCTCGGCGGCCGATCGAGCGACTTCACGATGGGCCCGGACGCGAGCTTCGCGTGGCAGCACGACGCCAGGCGTCACGGTGGCAGCGACTACCTCCTCAGTCTGTTCGACGACGGCGCAGCTCCTCAGGTACAGCCGTACTCCAAGGGGCTGATCCTCGCCCTCGACTTCCGGCGCAAGCACGCGAGCGCGTTCCGCAAGTACATCCATACGCCGCATCTGCTTGCGCACGCGCTCGGCAGCACACAGCTGCTGCCGAACGGCAACGTGCTCGTGGGCTGGGGGTCGGCGCCCTACGTCACCGAGTACACACGCAACGGCCACGTCGTCTTCGACGCGCACCTGCCGCACGGCGGCGAGAACTATCGAGTGCTCCGCCAGCCGTGGGTCGGCCGACCGGCTCAACCGCCCGATCTCGTATACCGCCGGGAAGCGGGGCACAAGATGGTCTACGCGAGCTGGAACGGCGCCACCGAGATCGCCTCCTGGCGCCTCGACAGCGGCCCAACCCAGGGCAAGATCGCTGAAGGATCGAAGACGCGACGGACCGGCTTCGAGACCGTGATCCCCGTCCCCACCGCCTCCAAATATGCGTTTGTCGCCGCGCTCGACCGACATGGGAAAGAGCTCGGACGGTCGAAGGTAATCAGGGTGTAAAGCCTGGGGTTCGTATTCGCAGACGCGGTCATACGGACCTGGACAGACAACCGACCCGACGCAAAAGGAGGAGTTATGGAACTCAGACGTATGCGTCGTCTCGCTGCCTGCACGCTTGTCGTCGGCACGCTCGTGCCGGCCGCTGCGGGTGCAGCAAACGCCTGTGATGGCGGACACCACGACTCGAACGGCGTGAAGGCTGCGTCGTTCACCACGAACCACAAGCTCGGCTTCGACTTCAAGAGCCCCGTGCTCTCGGTCGCGTCGAGCTACCTCGGTCTGTCGACCGACACGATCAAGGCCGATCTGAAGTCCGGCCAGTCGCTCGGCGCGATCGCGAATGCCACCGCCGGACATTCGTCCGCCGGGCTCGTCTCCGCGTACGTCAGTGCGCTGCAGACGAAGCTCGACGCGTCGGTTGCCGCGGGCAAGCTGACGACCGCGCAGGAGGCAACGATCCTGCAGAAGTCGCAGCCGTGGTTCCAGAAGCTCGTCGACGCAACGTGGGCCGGCCATAACGGCCACCACATGTGGTCCTTCGGCCACAAGCGTTAACCCGGTTCCGTTCCCGGTCGGCGCGCCCGCGGAGGGCGGGCGTCGCCGGCCGGTGACCGGACACGTCGACTGACGCGTCGTGCAGGATGCGCCATCGGCACGATCTGGGATCCGCAGCCCGACCCCGACGCCGCCTTCGCACTCGGCGAGTGCGTTGCGGACCGTCGGCTACTCCGCCGAGTCGATCGAGCAGCTGCTCGGCGAGGACGGCATCTCGACCGATCGCGGTGACGCGTTGGTCTTTGCGCGCCGGCTGCCGCACGACGAGCTCAGCGATGCGATTCGCCTGCTCCTGCTCAATCGTCCCGTCGCACGCGCGTCGTTTCGGGCAGCCGAGGAGCTTCTGCGGCTCGGCCTTGCAACGGAGGACGGCGGCACGCTCGTGCCGCGCGCCCGGATCGTCCCGACCGAAGGGATCTACCTCACCTTCGACACGTTCTCCACCGGAATGGACGATCCGAATGGGTGGGTCGCCAGCTTCTCGCCCACCGCGTACTGGCTCGCGTCGATCACCCCGCGTCGGCAGGTGCGGCGCGCTCTCGACATCGGCACGGGCAATGGTGTGCACGCGCTCCTCGCCGCGGCGCACGCAGACAGCGTCATCGCCACCGATGTCAACGAGCGCGCGCTCGCGTTCACGCAGATCAGCGCGGCGCTGAACGGGATCGACAACGTCGAGACGCGACTCGGCAGCCTGTTCGAGCCTGTCGCCGGCGAGCAGTTCGACCTGATCACCTGTAACGCGCCGTACGTCATCTCGCCCGAGCGAAGGTGGCAATACCGAGACGCGGGCTTCCACGCCGACGAGCTCTCGCGACGCGTCGTCTCCGAGTCGGCGGCGCACCTCGCGGAGGACGGGTTCGCGTCCGTGCTCGTCAGCTGGCTCGCCGCATCCGCCGACGACCCCGACGAGCACGTGCACGAGTGGCTCGAGTCGAGCGACTGCGACGCCTGGATCCTCGGGCTCAGCGGCTCCGACCCGCTCGACCACTCGGCCGGCTGGAACGACCACCTCGCGAACGACCCCTCGGGCTACGACGCGACGCTCGACGAGTGGACGGCGTACTTCGCCGGGCTCGGCGCCGGTTGGATCACCGAGGGCGGCGTCGTCATGCACAAGCGCGACGCCGACGCGCACATCGTCCGCGCCGACGCCGTCGACGAGGACGAGCTCGAGTACGCGAGCGACCAGATCGCGCGGGTCTTCGTGTCGCTCGCCGCCCTCGCACAGGACGGAGACGCGGTGCTCGACCGGTATCTCCGCCTCGCCGACGATGTCCGCTTCGACCAGGAGCTCGACCGAACCGGCGCCGTCACCTCGACCGTCCTCGTGCTCGACGAAGGCACCTGCCCGGACGTCGAGCTCGAGCTCGAGCTGGCCGAGGTGCTGACCGCGCTCGACGGCTCGACGACACTCGAAAAGGCAGTGCAACGCATTGCCCGCCGCGAGGACCTTTCGAAGCGCGAGACGTCGGAGCTCCACGGCGACGTGCGAACGCTGGCTCGTGACCTGCTCGAGCAGGGGATCCTGGAGCTCGTATGACGTCGACCTCGGACCTCTTCGACGAGAACGCTGACGTCGCGATCACCTGTGAGACGCAGCTCGCTCAATTCGGCGGCGTTCGAACATTCCACGGCCCGATCGCAACCGTCCGCTGCGTCGAGGACAACGTGCTCGTGAAGCAGCGCGTCGGCGAGCCGGGCGACGGGCGCGTGCTCGTTGTCGACGGCGGCGGCTCACTGCGCTGCGCACTCGTCGGCGACAACGTCGCGGGGCTCGCGCTCGCGAACGGCTGGGCCGGCCTCGTCCTGAACGCGTGCGTGCGCGACGTCGCGGCGCTCGGGGAGCTCGCGATCGGCATCAAGGCGATCGGCACGAACCCGCGTCCGAGCTCGAAGACCGGAGCCGGCGAGACCGACGTGGTCGTCTCGTTCGGTGGAGCCGACTTCACGCCCGGCGACCTGCTCTACAGCGACGAGGACGGCATCCTCGTCCTGCCGGTCCCTTGACTGCCCTCCCCGAGATCCCACTTGCCACTCGCTATCCCGGGGTCGGCGTCCGGGCGGTGGCAACGATCATCGACGGCATTCTCGGCGGACTGCTGATCGGCGTCCCTCTCGTCGTCGCCTTCGGAAAGCACGAGACGACGCAGTCCGCGAGCGGAGCGAAGGTGGCGAGCTACTCAACCAGCAGCCCGTGGGTCTTCGCGCTCTGGATAGTCCTCGCGATCGCCTACTACGTCGTCTTCGAATCGCTCGTCGGCGCGACTCCCGGGAAGCTCATCCTCGGCCTGCGCGTCCGCGGGCTGGACGGCGAGCGGCCGAGCTGGCGGGCCGCATGCATCCGGAACGCCCTACGAATCGCCGACGCTTTCCCGTACGTCGTCCCGTACCTCGTCGGCGCCGTTGCGATCTGGACGGGCGCCGTCGTGCCCCAGCGGCTCGGCGACCGGGTCGCGAAGACGGTCGTCACGCACCGCTGAACGATTCGCCGCAATGTGCGGCTTTTCGCTCCGGCGCGACCCTTGCCTCACGCGCGAGCCCGTCGTACATTCATGTCTCGCCGGGCACGGAGCGTGAGTAGGTCGAAGCCACGCCGAGCGGTTGCAAAGGACGCAAGTCCGAAGCGGTCGGTCGGTGAGGTGGACGAAAACGCAACCGACCCGGCGTTTTTCTTTGGACCAGGTTCGTCAGGCGCGCCGCGCGGCGACAAGGGCCGATTGGAGCGACGACACAAATGCGTCACTCGTCGCCGAAGCCTCCGAGACCATGTCGATCTTGGAGCTCTGTGCCTGAAGCGTCTCCTCGATGAGCACCGGCAATGCGTGCTGGTTGAGGTAGATCGATCGAGACGTGTGATCCGGATAGATCGGAACGGTGACCTTCGTGATGCGCCGCGTCACTGTGGACTTCTTGGTCGCAAGGACGGTTGTCGTCGTCTTCCTGACGACGATCGTGACCTCGACCTCGCCCCACTGAACCGCCGAGGCCGAGGTGCCTGTGAACGACTTCGTGACGGTGACAACTTTCTTCTTGGGCTTCGGCGTCTTCACGGCGGCGTACGCCTCGACGTTCGGAACCACAAGGGCCGTCGAGCCCGAGACCGACGATGACTGTCCTGCGCATGGAGGCACGGTAGACGACAATCACGTCACCGTAGGCCTCTCGATGACCTAGGGAGACGCCGGGAAGCCTGGCGTCGAGAGCACGCGGCCGTCGGCCAGGATCGTCAGTGCCTCGTAGCCACGGAGGCGCGCCGTCCAGGCGGGGCCTCGCGCACCCATTGCAAACGCGGCAGTCGCATACGCATCCGCGGTTGCGAGCTCGGGGCCTGTAATCGTCACCGAGAGCACGCCCTCGGGCGCGGCGCGCGTATGCGGGTCGAGCACGTGGCGGCCGCGTTCGTACTCGCCTGAGGTGGCGATTGCGAGCTCGCTCGCTACGACCACCTTCGCCACCTTGTCACGCTCGAGCGGATGGCGAATCCCGACACTCCAGGCGCCGCCGCGGACCACCATGTCGCCGCCGGCGTTGATCGCGTAGTCGCGAATTCCCACCGCGTCCACGATCGCCGCGGCGCGGTCGACCGACCAGCCCTTGACGAGGCCCGACGGGTCGAGCGTCTCCGGGCCTGCGGCGCGCGCGTCGAAGAAGCCGCCGGTCTCCTGGCGCAGCTCCTCGCAACGGGCGAGGACTTCGCGCACGACCGGCTGAGCATCCTCGATCGTGAGTTCGCCGCGAACGATGCGGCTGATGTCGCTTTCTTCCTTATAGGTGCTGAAGGTCTCGTCGACGAACCGGAACCAGTCGAACACGTCGTCGAAGACGCCGTGGGGCGCGTCCTCGCGCACCTCCACGATGATCGGCATCCCCATGACGTGCTCGGTGCGAATCACGGCTAGGCGCTCTTCGCCTGCACGATCGCCGACTGGAGCGACTGCTCGAACCCGTCGCTCGTGTAGGTCGCGCCGGAGACCATGTCGATCGACGTGCTCTGCGCCTGCAGCGTCTCCTGCACGAGGACCGGAAGGGCCTGCTGGTTGATGAAGACCGATCGGTCGGTGTGATCGGGATACACGGGCACCGAGACGTGAGTGATCTGTCGGGTAACCGTCTTCTTCTTCGTTGCCAGGACGGTCGTCGTCGTCTTTTTCACGACAATCGTGACCTGGACGTCGCCCCAGCGGTCAGCCGAACCTGGGGTGCCAGTGAAGGACTTCGTCACGGTGACGACTTTCTTCTTGGGCGCGGTCTTCGCGGCCTTGACGGACGCGAAGGCATTGATGTTCGGAACCGCGAGCGCCGCGACTCCGAGACTGACGATGATGACTTTGCGCATCTGCCTGCTCCTTTACGTGAGTGCAAATCGTTCGACGTGGATCTGACGCCGCGGGACATTCGCTGCGCGGACGGTGCGCTCGAGGGCAGCGGTCATGCCGGTCGGGCCACAGAGGTAGACGTCTCGGTCGGAGACGTCCGGCACGAGCTCAGTGAGGTGCTCCGGCGAGAGCAGGCTCGCGCCCTCGCCGCGGTGGTCACCGACGACGTAATGCACGACGGCCCCGCGTTCGGCCGCAAGCGCATCGATCTCGTCCTTGAGCACCAGGTCCTCCTCCGCGAGCGCGCGGTAGACGACGACGGCGTCACCCCCGGTCGCCTCGAGCAGCGCGCGGACAGGCGTGATGCCGATGCCGCCGGCGATGAGCAGTGTCTTGGCCGTGCGGCGAGCGGAGTCGGTGAATGTCCCGAGCGGCCCCTCGGCCAGGACGCGCGTCCCGGGGCGGATGCTTCCGAGGCGCGCCGTGTGATCGCCGAGCGCCTTGACCGTGATGCGCAGCGTCTCGCCACCCGGCGCCTCCGAGAGCGAGAACGGGTGCGCCGTCCAGATACGCGAGCGATCGAGGAACCGCCACAGGAAGAATTGCCCAGCCTCGGCGCGCAGGCGCTCGAGGCCGCGGCCACGGATGCGAATCGATACGACACCCGGCCCTTCCTCGACCACTTCGGCCACACGAAGCCGGTATCGAAACGCCTGGACGAGCGGCACGACAACTCGGAAGCCGACGACGACCGCGAGCGTCACGACGAAGAGCGCGCGCCAGTAGTCGTCCGCGAGGCTGCGAAGGACGAGCTCGTTCCCCGTCGGGATCTCGTGGAACCACGACAGGGCGATGCCCGCGTAGGCGAGCAGGTGTACGGCGTACCACCACTCGTATGAGAGTCGCCGTCGCACGATCACGAGTGACGTGGCGACGACCGCGAGCAGCATCGCCGTCCCGATCGTGGCGGTGATCATCCCCGGATACACGCCACCTCCGAGCATGGTCGAGATCTCGTGGCCGACGGTGATCTTGTCGAGCAGCGCGTAGCCCCACACGATGAAGACGACATGCGCGATCACGAGATCGATGCACACATGGCCGTTCCACCGATGCCAGCGCGTGAGCCGGTCGAACCCGACCGTGCGTTCGAGCGCCGGGATGCGAGAGAGCAGCACGACCTGGACGAGTGCGAGATAGGCACTGAGCAGGCCGGTGATGCGACCGATGCTCGTGAAGAGGTCGCCGGTCGAATGAACGCCGGTGACGTTTCCGCCATGCCACCACAGCCAGACGATGACGGCAGCGTTGGCGACGAGCACACCGAGGACTACCCCGCCTGCAAGGCGACGACGAAAACGAGAGGTCACCGACGCATGGTGCGCCGGTGACCTCGTCAGAGCAAGATCAGACAAGCTTTAGGAGTTGGCCGGCCTGTTCCCGAGCGTCGCCGTGATCTTCTTCGTCTCGCCGTCTCGGCGGATCGTCAGCGTGATCGTCTCGCCGGGCTTGTCGACGGCGATGATCGCGCGCAGCTGACCGGCGTTCTGGATCGCGGTGCCGTTGAGCTCCGTGATCACGTCGCCCACCTTCAGCCCCGCCTTGCTGGCGCCGCTGCCGGACTCGACGGACGTGACCTTCACGCCGTTCGTCGACGTCGACGACGGGACGACCCCGAGCAGTGCGTGCTGCGGCGCTCCCCGAGCTGATCAGCTCGTTCGCGATCGTGCGGACGAGGTTCGACGGGATCGCGAATCCGACGCCCTCATTCCCGCCGCCGTCGCTCTGGATCTGCGACGTGACGCCGACGACCTCGCCCTCCATGTTCAGGAGCGGGCCACCCGAGTTGCCGTGGTTGATCGCGGCGTCGGTCTGAATCGCGCCGTCGATCGGCGTCTTGTTGTCGGGCGCCGTGATCTGGCGATCGAGCGCGCTGACGATGCCGCTCGTGACGGTGTCGTCGAGCCCGAACGGGTTGCCGATCGCGACGACGCCGTCGCCGACCTGGACGTTGTCCGAGTTCGCCAGCGTGAGCGGCGTCGAGCTCGGAGGCGGGCGCGTCGATGTGGATGACGGCGACGTCGGTCGTGATGTCGGCCCCGACGACGGTCGCCTTGTAGGTCGAGCCGTCCTCGAGCTTCACCGACACGGAGCTCGAGCCGTTGACAACGTGATCGTTCGTGACGATGTCGCCCTTCGTGTCGTAGACGAACCCGGTGCCTTCGGCCTGCCGAGGTGCTGCTGCCGCCGCCGTACGTCGACGAACCGGCGCTCTCGGTCGCATCGACCTCGACGACGCTCTTCGTGGACTGCTTGGCGATCTCGCCGATCGTGAGCTCGCCGTTCGAGATGTTCGTCGTGCTGGTCGTCGCGTCGGTCGTCGTCGACGAGGCGGTCTGGGTCCCGCCGTTGTGCGAGAGCGCGACGACTCCTGCGCCGACACCGCCGCCGACGAGAGCCGCGGCTGCGACAACGCCGACGATCGTGTTCCTGGCCATTCGAGGTCCTTTCTCAGTCATTTCGTGTTCTCACCCCAGCGTGCCCTGTTGGACTGTGTTTCCCCTCAACGGGACCTAAGAACTCGGTGAGAAGGCAGAGTGAATAGGTGATCTCGCTCCCGCCCGCGCTGCTCCACCCCGATTTCCGCCGCCTCTGGGTCTCGATGCTCTGCTCGGGCCTCGCCATGCAGATGGCCCAGGTGGCGATCGGCTGGCAGGTGTATTCGATCAACCACAGCGCCTTCGACCTCGGCCTGATCGGGCTCTTCGAGTTCGTCCCGGTGCTGCTCCTGGCGCTGCCGGCTGGCAGCCTCGCCGACCGCGTCCCGCGCCTGCCGCGTCGTGATCGTCTGGGGCTTTGCCGATGCGGTTGTGACCGCGCTGCTCCTCGTTGTGACGATCCACGGCGCGCACAAGCTCTGGCCGTTCCTCGTGCTCGCCGTCGATGACCGGCACGCTCGCCGCGCTCGGCAACCCGGCCGGCCGCTCGCTCGTGCCCGAGATCGTCCCGGGCGAGCTGCTCTCGGGCGCGCTGGCCCTGCGCTCGATCGCGGGCCAGGTGGCGACGATCGGCGGCCCGGCGGTCGGCGGTCTGCTCTTCGCGGTCGATCCGGAGAGCGTCTACGTCGTCGGCATCGTCCTGCTGATCGTCTCGTCGCTGATCCTGCTCCGGAACGAGCGCCCCGAGGCGGTGCGGCGCTCGAGCGTCGAGCCGCCGCGCCTCGAGTCGCTGCTCGCGGGCATCCGCTTCATCCGCGCGACGCCGGTGATCCTCGGCTCGATCACGCTCGACCTGTTCGCCGTGCTCTTCGGCGGCTCGGTCGCGCTGCTGCCGCTCTTCGCCAAGTCGATCCTCCACACCGGCCCGTTCGGGCTCGGCGTGCTGCGCAGCATGGTCGCGGTCGGCGCGCTCCTCGCCGGCATCCGCCTGGCGCGCAAGCCGCTCGCGCCGCCACGCCGGCCGCACGCTGCTGCTCGTCGTCGGTCTCGTTCGGCGCGAGCATGGTCGTGTTCGGGCTCTCACGCTGGTTCTGGCTGTCGGCGCTTGCGCTCGCGGTGAGCGGATTCGTCGACATGTACTCGATGAACATCCGCCAGACGACCGTGACGTTCGCGACGCCGAACGAGGTGCTCGGCCGCGTCTCCGCGGTCGAGGGCGTGTTCATCGGCGCCTCGAACGAGCTCGGCGCATTCGAGTCGGGCGCTGCCGCGGCACTCCTCGGCGCGATGCCGGCGGTCGTCATCGGCGGGCTCTTCACGATCGGGCTGGCGCTCGTCTGGCCAAGGTCTTCCCCGAGCTGTCGCACGTCGACGAGCTGTCAGCCGCCCGTCTTCGAAAAGTGCTGCCAGTCGGGGGACCCGGTCCAGCGACCGCCCCAGAGCCAGCCGACTGACGCGAACGCGCGCACGAGCACGCCGCCGGCGACCGCCATCCCCGGCCGGTACGCGCGAGCGGTTCACGTACGCCTTGCCGGCCGGGCGGCAGCACCTGGCCGCCTTCGAGGTACGGGTTCTCGACGGTGTTGACGTCGATCGCCTCGCCGTAGGCGTGCACCGACCACTGCTTCGGCCCCGGCGCGACGGCGTAGCGGCAGTTGAACCCGGAGGTGTTGTCGGCCGCCATCGACCGGTTGTCGCTGCCGCCGTACCGCGCGATCGGCTCGCATGCGCCGGATCGGGAAGCGCGCGGCGTAGAGCCGGCGAAACACCGTCTCGACCTCGCCGGTCACGCGCGCGGTTCACGACGATCTGACCCGTGTGCGCCTTGCCGTCGAAGCCGACGTACGAGAGCGTGATCGCACGGAGCTGCGCCGGGCCGACCGGGCAGCCGCGGCGCCACGAGGCGCCGAGCTCGGCGGCGGTCACCGGCGCGACGTGTGCCTGGAAGGGCGGCAGGGCAGGCATCCTCCCGACATGATCGCGCACTGCCCGCAAGTGGTCCACGTCTCCGCCTCGACCACGGCCACGACCTACGCCGTCGTGACGCTGACGTCGTGCGGCAAGCGCGTCGCGCGGCCCGTGGCGGGCGCGCGTCGGCTACCACGGGCTCTCGGCCCATCACCGTGAGGGCGACGGCACCACGCCGCTCGGCACCTTCGCGATCGGCCCCGTCGTCTACGGGATCGCGCCGGATCCCGGCGTGAAGCTCCGCTACCACCGCCTGACCTGCGGCGACTGGTGGGACGAGGATCCACGCACTGCCGCCTACAACACGTTCCAGCACGTCACCTGCGGTGCAACGCCGCCGTTCGCCGGCGGCAGCGAGGCGCTCTGGCGCGCGACCGTCGCCTACCAGTACTTCGCCGTCGTCGACTACAACGCCGCGCCCGCACGCCGGGACGCGGCTCCGGGATCTTCCTGCACGTCGACACAGGCAGCGCGACGAACGGCTGCGTGTCGCTGCCCCGGCCGGAGCTCGTCCGCACGCTGCGGTGGCTCCGGCCGGGGGCGACGATCCGCATTGCTGCGTAGACGAACCGCATACTTTGCAGCGATGTGTATACTTTTCAGTCCGATGGCAACCGCAGCCATCCTCGGCACGGCCGGCTACACCGGCCAGGAGACGCTCGACCGGGTGCTCGCGCACCCGCAGCTCGAGCTGGTCGCGCTCGGCTCGGACTCGCTCTCGGGCAGCCCGGCGAGCGCCCTCGACCCGCGGCTGAACGGCTCCCTGCCTGCGTTCACGACGAACGCCGAGGCGGCCGCGAGCGGCGCCGACGTCATCTTCCTCTGCCTCGAGAACGCCCTCGCAGCCGCGTTCGAGCCGCCCGAGAACACGGTCGTCGTCGACCTCTCCGGCGTGCACCGGCTCACCGATCCGGCGCAGGCAGAGGCCTGGTACGGCCTGACGCCCGGCGCGTGGAGCTACGGCCTGCCGGAGCTCTTTCCGGCGCAGGGCAACCTGATCGCGAACCCCGGCTGCTACGCGACCGCGGCGCTGCTCGCGCTCGGCCCGCTCGCCGGCGAGATCGACTCGGCGATCGTCGACGCGAAGTCGGGCGTGACCGGCGCCGGCAAGACGCTGAAGGCGTCGTCGCATGCCGGGCTCGTGCTCGAGAACTTCGCGCCGTACAACGTCGGCGCGCACCGGCACGCGCCGGAGATCGCGCAGCAGCTCGGCTTCGCCATCACCTTCGTCCCGCACCTGCTCCCGCTGCGCCGCGGCCTGCTCGCAACGTGTTACGTGCAGACCGACGCCGACGCGCGCGCACTGCTCGAGGAGGCCTACGGCGCGAGCCGCGTCGTCCGCGTGCTGCCCGAGGGCGTGACCCCCGAGCTCGCGCGCGTGCACGGCACCGACTCGGCCGAGATCGGCGTCTTCCGCGACGCCGCGACCGGCACGACGATCGTCATCTGCGCCGAGGACAACCTCGGCAAGGGCGCCGCCGGCCAGGCGATCCAGAACGCGAACCTCGCGCTCGGGCTCGACGAGACCGCCGGGCTGCGGCTGAACGGGATCCTCGTATGAGCGTCACCTCGGCCAAGGGCTTCGAGGCCTCCGGCGTGGCCGCCGGCATCCGCTACGCGAAGCCGGACGTCGCGCTCGTCCACTCGACCGAGCCGGCCGTCGGCGGCGCGATGTTCAGCCGCAACAAGGTGCAGGCCGCGTGCCTGCAGGTGAACCGCGCGCACCTCGATGCAGCGAGCCCGCAGGCCGTCGTCATCAACTCCGGCGTCGCGAACTCGGCGACCGGCAAGCAGGGCTACGACAACGCCGTCGCGACCGCCGCGCACACCGCGGCCAAGCTCGGGATCGACCCGGAGCAGGTGCTCGTCCTCTCGACCGGCGTGATCGGCGCCCAGCTGCCGATGGACCGGCTGCTCCCGGGCGTCGACGCTCGCGGCCGCCGCACTCGCCGCCGACGGCGGCCACGACGCGGCCCTCGCGATCATGACCACCGACACGAAGCCGAAGGAGACCAGCGGTCTCCCGCGACGGCTTCACGATCGGCGGCATGGCGAAGGGCGCCGGGATGATCCACCCCGACCTCGCGACGATGCTCGCCGTCCTCACGACCGACTATCCGCTCGCGGCCGGCGAAGTGACTCGAGCTGCTGCGGCCGGCGGTCGACACGACCTTCAACGCGATCTCGATCGACGGCGACTGCTCGACGAACGACACGGTCATCCTGCTCGCGAACGGCGCGAGCGGCGTCGAGCGCACGGCCGCGACCGACGCCGCATTCGCCGAGGCGCTGCAGGAGGTCTGCGCCGACCTCTCGCAGCAGATCGTCGCCGACGGCGAAGGCGTGACCGTGCTCGCCGAGATCACCGTCGACGGAGCCGTCGACGCGAAGCAGGCGAAGGCGATCGCGCGGCGCATCGCCACCTCGCCGCTCGTCAAGACCGCGCTCTTCGGGCACGACGCGAACTGGGGCCGCGTGCTGATGGCGGCCGGCAGCGCGCCGTACAACGGCGGCTATGCCGACATCGACGCCGATCGGGCGACGCTCCGCTACAACGACGTCGTCGTCCTCGACAACGGCACGCCGACCGAGGTCGAGCCGGACGTGTCGGGGCCGAGCTGCACGATCGCGCTCGAGCTCGGCCTCGGCGACGGCAGCGCGAGCTACCTGACGAGCGACCTCTCGTACGAGTACGTGCGGATCAACGGGGACTACCGGTCGTGAGCGGACTGCGCCTCGTCGTCAAGGTGGGCGGCGCCGTCGCCGGCGAGTCGACCGACCGCATCCTCGGCCTGCGCGAGGAGGGCCACGAGGTCGTGGTCGTCCACGGCGCCGGGCCGCAGATCACGCACGAGATGGAGCGGCGCGGCATTCCCGTCGAGTTCGTCAACGGCCGGCGGCGCACCTCGCGGCGCGCGCTCGACGTCGTCCGCGAGTCGCTCGTGAACGTGAACGCCGGCCTCTGCGACGCGCTCGGCGACCTCGCCGTGCCGGTGATCGGCGACACGGCGGGTCTCCTCGCCGTGCCGGTCCCGCCGCTCGGCTGGGTCGGCGACCCGCTGCCCTGCCGGCCGGCCGCGATCCTGAACGCGCTCGCCGCCGGGAAGATCCCCGTCGTCGCACCGCTCGCCGTCGGGCCGCTGAACGTGAACGCCGACGACGCGTCGGCCGCGCTCGCGCTCGGGCTCGGCGCGCGGAGGCTCGTCTTCCTCACCGACGTGGCGGGCCTCTTCGTGAACGACGATCTCGTCGACTCGATCCGTGTCGGCGACGCAAACGCGATGCTCGATGCCGGCGCGTTCGACGGCGGCATCGTCCCCAAGCTGCGCGCCGCGGCGATCGCCGCCGCGAGCGGCATCACTGCGCGAGATCGGCTCGACGGCGGTCGTCCAGTGACCTCGACAACGTCGCTCGCCAAGCTGCTGCCGACCTACGCGCGGCTCCCGGTCACGTTCGTCGACGGCGACGGCTCGTGGCTCGTCGACGACACCGGCAAGCGCTACCTCGACCTGTTCGCCGGCATCGCCGTCGTCGGTCTCGGCCACCGCCACCCCGCCCCGCTCGCCGCCGCGCATGCGCAGCTCGACAGGCTCTGGCACGTCTCGAACCTCTACTCGACCGAGCCGATGCAGGAGCTGTCGCTCAAGCTCTCCGACCGCTTCGGCGGCGCGAGCGCGTTCTTCTGCAACTCCGGCGCCGAGGCGAACGAGGCGGCGCTCAAGTGGGCGCGCAAGGCCACCGGCCGCACCGAGTTCGTCGCGCTCGACGGCTCGTTCCACGGCCGCACGTTCGGCGCGCTCTCGATCACCGGCCAGCCGGCGAAGCGCGCCGCGTTCGAGCCGCTCGTCCCGGGCGCCAAGTTCGGGCTCGAGCACGTCGGGCCGAATACGGCGGCGATCATCCTCGAGCCGGTGCAGGGCGAAGGCGGCGTCCATCCGCTGACGCCCGCAGTTCCTCGCCGAGGCGCGCAGGCCTCGCCGACGAGCACGGCGCGCTGCTGATCTTCGACGAGGTGCAGACCGGCGTCGGCCGCAGCGGCTCCTTCTTCGCCTGGCAGGAGCTCGGCGTGAAGCCCGACGCGGTCACGCTCGCGAAGGGTCTCGCGAACGGCCTGCCGATCGGTGCGTTCCTCGTCTCCGACGCGGCGCCGACCGGCTTCGAGCCCGGCGACCACGCCTCGACGTTCGGCGGCAACCTCGTCACGTCCGCCGCCGCGTGCGCCGTCCTCGACACGGTCGACGACGAGCTGCTCGCGCACGTGAAGGAGATCTCGAAGCTCTTCGTCGACGCGTTCGACGCTCGCGGGCTCGGACTGCTGCTCGCGTTCGACACCGACGGCCCTGCGAACGACGTCGTCGAGGCGGCGCTCGACCGCGGCCTCGTGATCGGCTCCGCCGGCGCGAACACGATCCGCCTGACGCCGCCGCTCACGCTCTCCGTCGACGAAGCCAAGCAGGGCATCTCGATCCTCAAGGAGCTCCTGCTGACCACCAAGTTCGAGCGGCAGGGAACGATCCTGCGCCTCGTGCAGCAGCAGCATCTCTCGACGCAGGCCGAGGTCGCAGACGCGCTCAAGACGATCGGCATCGAGACCGTGCAGGCGACCGTCTCGCGCGACATCACGCAGCTCGGGCTCGTGAAGGTGCGGAACGGCAACGGCCGCCTCGTCTACGCGCTTCCGGGCGCCGCCGACCTGCGGCGGCTCGACGAGCTCGGCAGCGCGCTGCGCCGCTACATGGGCAAGACCGCGACGTCGGGCTCGATCCTCGTCGTCGAGACGCCGCGCGGCTTCGCTGCCGCGCTCGCCGACGCGATCGACAGCGCCGCGCTGCCCGAGGTGGCCGGGACGATCGCCGGCGACAACACCGTCTTCGTCGCGTGCGCCGACGGCACGAAGCCGTTCGAGCTCGACCAGCTGCTCCGGAGCCACCTGTGAGCGTGCGCGAGCAGTCGGGCGTCATCCTCGGCTCGCTGCCCGTCGGCGAGAAGGTCGGGATCGCGTTCTCCGGCGGCCTCGACACGAGCTGCGCGCTCGCGTGGATGCGCGAGAACGGCGCAATCCCGTACGCCTTCACCGCGGACCTCGGCCAGTACGACGAGCCGGACATCGACGCGGTGCCGGCGAAGGCGACCGCCTACGGCGCCGAAGATGCCGTGCTCGTCGACTGCAAGGACGCGCTCGCGCGCGAGGGGCTCGTCGCGCTGCAATGCGGCGCGTTCCACATCCGCTCCGCCGGTCGCACCTACTTCAACACGACACCGCTCGGACGTGCGGTCACCGGCACGAAGCTCGTGCAGGCGATGAGCGCGCACGGCGTCGACATCTGGGGCGACGGCTCGACGTACAAGGGCAACGACATCGAGCGCTTCTATCGCTACGGGCTGCTCGTCAACGAGAACCTGCGCATCTACAAGCCGTGGCTCGACACCGCGTTCGTCGAGGAGCTCGGCGGTCGCAAGGAGATGAGCGAGTGGCTCGCCGAGCACGGCTTCCCGCAGAAGCAGTCCGTGGAGAAGGCGTACTCGACCGACGCGAACATGCTCGGCGCGACGCACGAGGCGAAGGACCTCGAGCTGCTCGAGACGTCGATGAAGATCGTCGAGCCGATCATGGGCGTCGCGCACTGGGATCCTGCAGTCGAGATCGAGCCGGAGACGGTGACGATCCGCTTCGAGCACGGGCTGCCGGTCGGCGACCCGGTCGAGGTGATCCGCACGATGAACGAGATCGGCGGCCGCCACGGGCTCGGCATGGCCGACCAGATCGAGAACCGGATCATCGAGGCGAAGAGCCGCGGCATCTACGAGGCGCCGGGCATGGCGCTGCTGCACATCGCCTACGAGCGGCTGCTGAGCGCGGTGCACAACGAGGCGACGCTCGAGCGCTACCACGACGAAGGCCGCCGCCTCGGCCGGCTCCTCTACGAGGGTCGCTGGTTCGACGTGCAGGCGCTGATGCTGCGCGACGCGCTGCAGAAGTGGGTCGCCGCACCCATCACCGGCGAGGTCGACATCGAGCTCCGCCGCGGCGACGACTACACGATCGTCGACACGCGCGGCGAGGGCTTCTCGTATTCGCCGGAGCGGCTGTCGATGGAGCGGAGCGCGACGATGTTCAGCGCCGCCGATCGGATCGGGCAGCTGAACGTGAAGATCAACGACGTGATCGACGCGCGCCGGATGCTGGAGCGGCTCGGAGTCGAGCTGTGACGCTGTGGGCGGGTCGCGTCGAGACCTCGCTCGCGCCCGAGGTCTGGGAGTACCTGAAGGCGGCCGACGCCGACCTCCTGCCGTACGACCTCGAGGGCACGCGCCTGCACGCGCATCGGCTGCACGCCGCCGGGTTCCTCGACGAGGCCGAGCTGGCCGAGGTCGAGGAGCGGCTCGCGGCGATCGGCCCTGACGATCTCGAGCCGACAGACGAGGACGTGCACAGCGCGATCGAGCGGCTGCTCGGCCCGCTCGGCCGCAAGATCCACGCCGGCCGTTCGCGCAACGACCAGGTCGTCACCGCCCACCGCCTCTACGTCCAGGACGCCTGCGACGAGGCGATCGCCGCCGTCGCAGAGTTCGCGCAGGTCGTGCTCGCGCGCGCCGAGGCGGAAGCGGAGACGGCGATGCCCGCCTACACGCATCTGCAGCGCGCCATCCCGGTCACGCTCGGCCACCACCTGCTCGCGTGGGTCGAGATGCTCGAGCGCGACGTCTCGCGCTTCGTCTTCGCCCGCGTGCAGGCCGAGCCGTCGCCGCTCGGCGCCGGTGCGGTCGCCGGCTCGACGCTGCCGCTCTCGAAGCCCGAGGTACGCAACACGATGGACGCGGTCGCCGACCGCGACTTCGTGCTCGACTACCTCTATGCGTGCACGACGCTCTTCGTGCACCTCTCGCGCATCAGCGAGGAGCTCGTGCTCTGGACGACGGCGGAGTTCGCATTCGCGAAGCTGCCGGAGAACGCGGCGACCGGGTCGTCGATGATGCCGCAGAAGCTGAACCCCGACGTCGCCGAGCTGACGCGCGGCAAGGCGGGCACCGCGATCGGGCGCCTCGCCGGGCTGCTCGCGACGGTGAAGGGGCTGCCGCTCGCCTACAACTCCGACCTCGCCGAGGACAAGCAGGCGACGTTCACCGCGCGCCGCGACGTCGCGGCTCGCGCTCGGAGCACTCGCGGTGCTCGTCGAGGGGCTCGAGTTCGACCGCGACCGGCTCGCCGCCGCAGCAGCCGATCCGCTGCTGCGCGCGACCGACGCCGCCGAGGCGCTCGTCGAGGAGGGCGTGCCGTTCCGCGACGCGCACGAGCAGATCGCGGGCCAGGTGCGCGCCGGCACGTTCGAGGCGCCGGAGGCACGCGACCGCGGGCTCGACGTCGCCGCCGCCGTCGAGGCGGCGAAGGAGCGCTGGTCGTGAGCACCGTCTCGCGTCGACCTGCGCGGACGCGACTTCCTGCGCGTCTCCGACCTCACAGCCGTCGAGGCGACGGCGATCCTCGACCGCGCCGTCGAGCTGCGCGCCGACCCGAAGCAGCCGCTGCTCGCGGGCGCGACGCTCGGCATGTACTTCGCCAAGCACTCGACGCGCACGCGCGTCTCGTTCACGGCCGGCATGACGCAGCTCGGCGGCGCCGCGATCCCGCTCGCGCCCGACGAGCTGCAGCTCTCGCGCGGCGAGTCGCTGCCCGACACGGCGCGCGCGCTCTCCGGCTACCTGGACGCGCTGGCGGTCCGCACGCATCAGCACGAAGAGCTCGAGGCGTGGGCGGAGTGGGCGTCGATCCCGGTGATCAACGCGCTCACCGCCGAAGAGCACCCGTGCCAGGCGCTCGCCGACGCGCTGACGATGCGCGACCGGCTCGGCTCCCTCGACGGCGCGCGGGTCGCGTGGGTCGGCGACGGCTCGAACGTGCTCACGTCGCTTGCCGAGCTCGGCAAGCTGCTCGGCTACGAGGTCGTCGCCGCGTCGCCGCCCGGCTACGAAAGCCAGCAGTCGCTTCGACGACGCACGACGCGCGCGAGGCGGTCGACGGGGCGGACGTCGTCGTCACCGACACGTGGATCAGCATGGGCCAGGAGCACGAGCGCGCGCGGCGGCTGAGCGACCTTGCGCCGTACCGGCTCGACGACGCCCTGCTCGCCCTCGCGGCGCCGGACGCGTTCGTCATGCACTGCCTGCCGGCGCATCCCGGCGAGGAGATCACCGCCGAGGTGCTCTACGGCGAGCGGTCGGCGATCTGGGCCGAGGCGGAGAACCGCCTGCACGTCCAGAAGGCGCTGCTCACGCTGTTGCTCGCTAGGTCTCGCAGTAGTAGCCCCGGGGAAGCGAGCGTCGCCAACGCGGTGCCACGTTGCTTCAGCACGCGTCTGGCCGCGCGAGACCGCGTGACGATGCGAGCGACCGAGGTGCCCGCGCGAGCACCGAGTTCGGCGAGAAGTCGTAGACGACGACCAGACGGCAGTTGCGGCACGCCTTGAGCGCCGACCCCACGTGCCCGTCGAGCATCGCGCCGAACGCGATCGTCGACGACCAGCGCAGTGCGAGCGCGTCGCCCGTCCGTAGCTCGAGCCGAACGATCGCACACGCAGTGCGTCGCCGCCCGCTCGTCCGAGCGCGCTCGGCACGCGAGCGAGATCTGCCGCGCCGCGTCGTTCACGACCGCGAGCGCGGCCTCGTCGAGCGCCCGGCCGTTGTTCGCGAGCACGAGCGCGCGCAGCCCTTCACGCAGCGCCCGTCCCCGCTCGAGCTCCGTCTCCGGCAGGCCGCGCTCGGCGAGCCACTCGGGCAGCCAGTCGCGCTCGTTCTCCAGATCGGCGCTGTTGATCAGGAGCTGCACCTCACGGAGCGGCTCGCGGCGCAGCCTTCGGGATGTCGTACCGAGGCACTTGCGCACAGTCTAGACACCAGTAGACTCCCTGTACTGGTGTTGCGGCGAATCTGGTTCCCGCTCCGGCTGGCCCGGTCGCGCCTCGCAGTCCGGCGGCCAGCGGCTCGCGCTCGTCGCCGTCGGCATCGTCGCCGGCAGCGCCGTCCTCGCGGCCGTCGTCGCGGGACGGCTCGTGATGCAGGATCGCTCGCTCGAGCTCGCGCTGCGGCAGCTGCCGCTCGGCCGAGCGGACGCTCCAGGTCGTCTGGGGCGGCGGCGTCGACGCGTTCCCGCAGCTGAACCGCGTCGCGGCGCCGCGGATCGAGAAGGCGATGGGCAAGCAGCCGGTCGCGGCGATGCTCTTCCGCGAAGCGTCCGATCCAGGGCCGGCTCGTCAACCTGCGCGCCGCCGACGACCTGAACCGCTACGTCAACCTCGTCTCCGGACGGCTGCCGACGGTCTGCGTGCCGTCGCATTGCGAGGTGCTCCGCCTCGAAGGCGCCGGCCCGATCCCGTCCACGAAGTACCTGAACCTGATCGAGGTCGGCCGCGCGACGCTGAAGCCGGACGCACCGTTCGCCGGCTTCGTGCTGCCGGCACCGCCGACCGAGATGGTCGCGCGCGCCGTCCGCTACCACACGCCGCAGCCGTCTCCGGTCGTGATCGCGAACGGCGTCGCCGGGCTCTCGCGGACGCCGGAGCTCGAGACGTTCTACCGCGCGTACGGCTGGTTCCTGCCGGTCGGGAACGGCGAGGTGCATCCGTGGACGGTCGAGCTCGTTCCAGCACTCGGTCGACCGGCTCGGCGCTGACGCTCCAGGCTGAGCTCGGGCCAGTTCCAGATCACCGCCCCGACCGACACCGTCGCCACGGCCGTCGCCGCGTCGCAGGTCGCCGCCCGGCGACTGCTCCTGCTCGGCGGCGAAGGCGCCGCGCTCCTGATCGCGTTCACCGTGCTCGCCGCGGCCTCGCTTCGCCGCGACGTCGCCGATGCGCGCCGGCGGCTGATGTGGTTCGGCGCGCGGCGCTGGCAGGTCGAGCTCTTCACCGCCGGGCGAAGCGGCTGCGGTCGCGATCGGCGCCACCGCGCTCGGCTGGCTCCTCGGCGGCGCGGTCGCAGCGGCGATCGCCTCGGCCGCCGGATCGCCTGCGGGCGACGTGGTCGATCACGCGCTGCTCTCGACGAGCGGCCTGCTCGCCGGCGTCGGCGTCGCCACAGCGGCGGGGCTCCTGCTCTACCTGACGGTGCGCGCACCCGGGCGTCCAGCTCGGACGGCTCGCGATCACGCCGCTCGACATGGCCGCGCTCGGCGCGATCGCGATCGTGCTCGTCGGCTGGGCGCGCGGCTCGGTCGGCTCCGAGCAGCTGACGGGCGGCGGCGGAACGAGCGCGTTCCTGCTGCTCGTCCCCGGGCTGATCGTCTTCGCCGCGACGGTCGTCGCCGCGCGCCTGCTCGCACCGCTCCTGCGCGCGCTCGGCCGCGCCGGCCGTCGCGGCCCGCTCTCGCTGCGGCTCGCGGCGGCGTCGCTCGCGCGGAACCCGGGCCACGCGGCGATCGCCGCGACGTTCCTCGTCGCGAGCCTCGGCCTCGCGCTGTTCGCAGTCGCCTACCGCTCGACGCTCGAGCGCGGCCAGCACCAGGAGGCGAGCTACGCGGTCCCCGCCTCGTACGTCCTCACCGAGGACCTCGAGCAGCTCGTGCCCGTGCTGCACGGCGCGCAGCACCTGACCTCGCCGGTCACGCAGATCGACCGCCTGTCCGGGAACGTCGCCTCGAGCGCGACCTTCAGCTTCCTGGCGCTCCCGGCGAGCTCACTGCCGACGATCGGCGGCTGGCGCTCGGACTTCGCGTCGAAGCCGCGTCGCGCAGCTCGCGCAATGCGCTCGCGCCCACGCCCGCGGCGCTGAAGACGCTCGCGCTGCCGGCGGGCCGCGCAGTTCAGCCTGCCGGTCACCGGCAGCGGCGACGACGTCGGCATCCGCGCGTTCTTCCGCTCCAAGCTCGGCGACTACGTCGCGGTCGCGCTCGGCCACACGGTCGCCGGCAAGCGCGTCGTCCTGCACGGGCGCATCCCGTTCGTCCACGCGACACTCGCGCAGCTCCGCTTCGACATCCTGAACAACGGGCGCATCACCGCAAACGCCGGCGTCGGCATCCAGCCGAGCGCCAAGGGCGCCGTGACGCTCGGGACGCCGAGCGTCGACGGGCACGCCGATACGCGAACGCGTTCGCGTCCTGGCTCGGCCGCAACGGCGTCAGCGGCACCGCGAAGAAGCTCGGCTACGTGCTGACGCCCGACGAGGAGGACGTCTTCCGGCCGCACCAGCCGACCGACGGCGCCGCCCTGCCCGTGCTCGTGACGCCGGACATCGCGGCTGAGGCCGGCCCGAACGGCGCGCTCCCGCTCGACGTCGAAGGCGAGACGATCGCCGCTCGCGTCGTCGGCGTCGTGCAGCGCTTCCCGTCGATCGTCGGCAGCGCCGTCGTCGCCGACCTCGGTCAGGCGGAGACGCGCCTCGACACGCTCTCGCCCGGGCTCGGCACGACCGACGAGCTCTGGTCGAATGCCGCTTCGCCGCCGAGCACCCCGGAGCTGACCGTGACCTCGCGCGCGACGACACTCGCGCGCCTGACCGACGACCCGCTCGCGCGCGGCGCGCTGATCACGCTCGCCGGCACTGCCGCCGTCGCGCTGCTGCTCGCGCTCGTCGGGCTCGTGCTCTCGGTCGTCGGCGACGTGCGCGACGAGCGCGGCGAGCTGTTCGACCTGGAAGCGCAGGGAGCCTCGCCCGCCACGATCCGCACGCACCTCCGCCTGCGCGCCGCGCTCGTCGCCGCCTTCGGCATCGTCGGCGGGATCGCGCTCGGCGCTGTCCTTTCGGCGCTCGTCGTGTCGCTCGTCTCCGTGACGGCGGGCGCCGCCGAGCCCGAGCCGCCGCTGCAGCTCTCGCTCGACCTGCCGCTGCTCGGGCTCGCCGCCGTCGTCTACGTCGCGGCAGCCGTGCTGCTCGTCGGCGCTCGCAACGACCTGCGCGGCCGCGCTCCCTCGCGCGCGGCGGAGGTGTCCGCATGAGCGCGATCGAGCTGCGCGACGTCTTCCGCGTCCACTCGACGCCGGAAGGCGATGCAGCCGCTTTGCAGGGACTTTCGCTGCGCGTCGCCGACGGCGAGGTGCTGGCGGTGCTCGGGCCGAGCGGCTCGGGCAAGTCGACGCTGCTGCGACTGCTCGCGGGCCTCGACCGCCCGTCGGCGGGCGTCGTCCGCGTGCATGGCGAGGAGATCGGCAAGCTCACCTCGCGGCGGCTCGCGCAGTACCGCGCGACGATGCTCGGCTACGCCGACCAGCACTACGCACGCGCGCTGTCGCCCGAGCTCTCGGCGCGCGAGCTCGTCGCCGTGCAGCTCGGGCTCCGCGGCACCGGCGGCGACGAGCGGCTCCGCCGCGCCGACGAGCTGCTCGAGCGCGTCGGGCTGGCCGAGAAGCGCCACCGCCGGCCGGGCGAGCTCTCGGGCGGCGAGCAGCAGCGCGTCGCGCTCTGCGCGGCGCTCGCACACCGGCCGCGGGTCTTCCTCGCCGACGAGCCGACCGGCGAGCTCGACGCGGCGACCGCCGACCAGGTCTACGACGTGCTCGGCGAGCTCGTCCGCGAGCACGACTGCACGACGGTGATCGTCAGCCACGACCCCGAGTCGGCGCGCATCGCCGACCGCATCGTGCGGATCCGCGACGGCCGCGTCTCGGAGGAGTGGGCGCGCGACGAGGACGAGAGCGACACGATCGTCGTCGGCCGCGGCGGCTGGCTCCGGCTGCCCGAGGAGCTGCTCCTGCGCGCGGGCATCGGCGCGAAGGCGACGGCGCGGTTCCACGATGGGATCGGTCGTCGTCGAGCCGAGTGGCGAGCGTGCAGTGCAAGCAGGTGTCAGACACCGTCCCGGCGACCGACACCTCCCCGGGTCACGTCGTCGCCTCGGCGAAGGGAGCTCACCCGGCGCTACGGCTCGACGACGGTCTTCGAGAACGTCGAGCTCGAGATCCGCGCCGGCCTGCTGCACGCGATCACCGGGCCGTCGGGCTCCGGGAAGACGACGCTCCTGCACCTGCTCGCCGGGCTCGAGCTGCCGGATGCAGGGTCGATCGAGGTCGACGGCGCGGAGCTCTCGGCCCTCGACCGGGCCGGCCGTGCGGCTGTTCGCCGCGCGTCAGATCGCCTACGTCGGCCAGCAGGCGGGGCTCGTCCCGCATCTCTCTGCCCTCGAGAACGTCGAGCTGGCTCTGGCGCTGCGCGGGATCGAAAGCCGCCCGGCGGCCGTCGCAGCGCTCGAATCGGTCGGACTCGCCGAGCGGATCACCCAGCGCGTCGCCCGTCTCTCCCAGGGCGAGCGGGCGCGCGTCGCGATCGCCCGAGCGATCGCATCGCGACCGGCGCTGCTCCTCGCCGACGAGCCGACCTCCCGTCTCGACGGCGCTAACGCGATCTCGGTCGCTATCCTGCTCGCACGGCTTGCACGGGAGACGGGCGCCGCGGTCGTCTGTGCCACCCACGATCCACTCGTCGTCGAGCAGGCCGATACAAGCTGTTCACTGGTGCATCTACCCCTTCCGGGGGTGGACTACGACACGTTTTAACCGATTTCCTTTCTGCGGTGGCATCCCTCGACTTGCGTCAATCGAGCATTTTTTCGCGCCTGCGTGGCCTCTTGGAGGTCACGCGCCTCGTCCGCACGGGTGAAGATCTCCCCGAGCTCCTAGCGGCGATCGCGCAAACGGTCTCGGACTCGCTCGCCTTCCGCACGGTCGTCATCAATCTCTACCGGCGCGAGTGGGACGATTTCGTCGTCAGCACCGTCTACGGAAGCGACGAGGCGCGCGAGGCGCTGCTCGGCCGCGTCCGTCAGGTGACCGACTGGGACCCGCTGCTCGACCAGCGCTATCTCCAGCGCGGCGTGTACCTCGTTCCTGCCGGCGAGTTCGACTGGGAGGCGTACGGCGAGACGGCCTTCACGCCCGACATCTCCGTCTCCGATGATCCCGCTGCGTGGCATCCGGACGATGCGCTGCTCGCCCCGATGCGCGGCGCGGACGGCTCCCTGCTCGGGATCCTCTCGGTCGACGAGCCGATCTCCGGACGCAAGCCGACCGGCGACGAGCTCGACGTACTGGTCGCCGTCTGCGAGCACGCGGCCCTCGCGATCGAGGCGGCCCAGGAGGCGACGCGCGCGAAGGCGAATCGCGACGCGCTCGAGTCGCTGCTCGCGGTCTCGACGCACCTGAACGAGACCTGGGACGCCTCCGAGCTCCTTGGCCGCGTCTGCGAGGCGATCTCTTCGAGCGCTCGGCTTTGAGAAGGTCGCGGTGCGGCTCCTTGGCGAGAAGGGCGTCCACAGCACGGTCGCGCATCACGGCTTCTCGGATGTCGAACGGATGGGAAGCTCCCTGACCGCCGACGACCTCGAGCGCCTGCTTCAGCCCGAGTTCGAGCTCGGCGGCTGCTTCGTGATCGACTACGAGTCCGTACGCGCCCTCTTCCCGGACCGCGAGCCGAACTACAACTCCGAGCGCGACGGACGCGGCGCCCATGCGTGGCGGAACCACCTGCTCTTCGTGCCGCTCAATGACCGTCGCGGCCGCCGCATCGGCTTCATCTGGGCGGACGACCCGATCGACCGTCTCCTTCCGGATGCGGAGCGGCTTCAGATCCTGCGCGCGTTCGCCAACCAGGCGACGACGGCGCTCGAGCAGGCAGCGCAGTTCGAGGAGATCCAGAACGCGTACGAGCACCATCGCGCGCTGATCGAGGGCTCCCCGACGGCGATCATCGACTTCGACCTCGACGGGCGCGTTCGCTCGTGGAACGCCGGCGCGACCGACATCTTTGGCTGGACGGCCGAAGAGGCGATCGGCCGGTTCAGCCCGATCGTCCCGGAGGACGAGGCGGAGTTCTTCCGCACCAACCTCGCGCGCATCGCGGCCGGCGAGAAGATCCGCGACCTCGATCTGCGCCGCCTCCACAGCGACGGCACGTTGATCGACGTCAGCATCTCCGCCGCGCCGATTCTCGACTCGCACGGCGACGTCGTCGGTGTGATCTCGTCCATCCTCGACGTGACCGCCCGTAAGCGGTCTGAGCGCATGCTCGCCGCGAGCGAAGGCCGCAAGGACGCGATCCTGCGCGCCGCCCTCGACTGTGTCGTGATCGTCGACCACGAAGGGTTGATCACCGAGGTCAACCCGGCGACCGAGGAGACCTTCGGCTGGACGCGGCCCGAAGCGGTCGGCAAGAAATTCATCGACCTCGTCGTCGCGCCCGAGCACCGCGCCGAGATCGCGGAGGTGCTCCGCACCGGCACCGGCCCGCTGATCGGAACCCGGCTCGAGATCAACGCACTCCGGTCCGATCACCGCACGTTCGCACTCGAGGTCGCGATCACGCGCGTCGATGTTCCTGGGCCGCTGCTGTTCGCTGTGTCGCTGCGCGACGTGACGAAGCGGCGCGAGCGTGAGGAGCGCCTGAAGCAGACCGAGGCGAAGTACCGCACGCTCGTCGAACAGGTACCGCTTGCGACGTACATCGTCTCGATGGGGCTGCCGATCGAGGTGACCTATATGAGCCCGCAGATCGAAGCGATGCTCGGGTATCCGGTGTCGCGCTGGGCCGAGCCGAACTTCATGCTCGACGTTCTCCATCCCGAGGATCGCGACCGCGTGGTAGCCGCGATGGAGGAGACACACGCCACGGGCGTGGACTTCAAGATGGAGTACCGCCTGATTCGCGGCCGACGGCCGCACGGTGTGGGTGCTCGACGAGACCGTCGCCGTGCGTGACGACGAATACCGGCCGATCATGCTCCAGGGTTTCCTCGTCGACGTGACTGCGAGTCACGCGCGCGAGGCGCGGCCTACGCTGCGGCCGGCTGCGTCGTAGTTCGCTCGCGCCAGGTCGACCAGCCACCTTCGTAGGAGCGGACGCCCCCGCCGGCGACCTCGAGGATCCGGTCGGCGATCCGGTCGAGGAAGTACCGGTCGTGCGAGACGAAGATCGCCGTTCCCTCAAACGATTCGAGCGCGCCTTCGAGCATCTCCACGGATTCGATGTCGAGGTGGTTGGTCGGCTCGTCGAGCAGCAGGCAGTTCGCGCCTTCGAGCATGAGCAGCAGAAGCTGGAGCCGGGTCCACTCGCCGCCCGACAGGCTGGAGATCGGGCGCCGCACCTGCTCGTACCCGAAGAGGAACTTCATCAGCCGCGAGACGGCTTCGCCCTCGGAGATCGGAGCGGCGCGACGAACGACCTCGAGCGGTGTCGCCGTCGGATCGCTCGGCCGGCGATTCTGCTCCAGGTGACCGAAGCGGATCGACGGGCCCGCTTTCCGTTCGCCTGAGTCCGGCTCGAGCTCGCCACCGAGGAGGCGGAGCAGCACCGACTTGCCGGCGCCGTTGTCGCCGACGACGCCGACGCGCTCGCCGCGAAGAACCGTCAGGTCGACGTCGGCGAGGATCTCGCGGTTGCCGAGCGCGACGGAGACACCGGCGAGCTCGACGACACGCTCGCCGCCGCGCGCGTGCGGCCGCAGTTCGAGCGCGATCTTGCGGCGCTCGAGCACCGGGCGGTCGATCTTGTCCATGCGGTCGATCTGGCGCTGTTTGTTGCGCGCCTGCTTGATGTGCCGCTCGTCGACGACGCGGCGCGCCCAGTCTTCGAAGCGGCGGATCGCTTCTTCGAGCCGCGCAATCTCCTTCTGCTGCGTCACATAGAGCTGTTGCTGGCGCTGCAGCTCGAGCTCGCGCGCGATCGTGTACGCCGAGTAGTTGCCGGACCACATCCGAATCGCCCCGCCCGAGAGCTCGGCGATCTCGCCGACCGTGTCGTCGAGGAGGTAGCGGTCATGTGAAACGGCCACGATCGCGCCGTCGAACCCGTCCATGAGCTTCTCGAGGCGTTCGCGCGCCTCGACATCAAGATGCGCCTCGGGCTCGTCGAGGAGCAGCACGTCGGGATCGCGGAGCAGGCAGGCAGCGAGCCCGACGAGCTTCCGCTGACCGCCGGAGAGGACGGAGGTGGGCTTGCCGAGATCGGCGTCCTCGAGCCCGACGTCCACGAGCAATGCGCGGGCACGACCGTCGAAGCTCGGGCCACCGGCCGCCGTCCAGCGATCGAGAACATCTTCCTGTCGTTTCAGGAGGCGCGCCATGCGGTCGAGGTCGTCGGTCGAAAAGCTTGATTCGATCGTCGCGAGCTCGCGCTCCAGCTCGTCCAGGTCGGGGCGCGAGCTCCGGAGCGTCACGAGCGCGTCGCGTGCATCGCCTTCGAGCTGCTGCGGCAGATACGCGACAACGAGCCCGCGCCGCTGGGTCACGTCGCCGGCGTCGGCGGTCTCTTCGCCCGCGAGGATGCGCAGGAGCGTCGACTTTCCGCCCCCGTTCGGCCCGATCATCCCCAGGCGCACACCCGGCTCGATGTCGAGGTCGAGCCCGTCGAGGATCTGCCGCGAGCCGAAGCTCTTGCGGATCCCGCGTGCCGAGAGAAGCGCCATGCCCCAGCTTGTAACAGACTGTTACACGAGTCCTCGCTTGTACCTCGCGTACCAGTCCGCCAGACCGGGTCCCGGGTACTCCGCCATGAACCCGTACGCGTTCCCCATGGCACGGAGAACGAGCCGCCCACGCGAGGTCTGGGCGCCGGCGCGAACCGCCTCGAGCTGCTGCGCGCCGCCGAGCAGCTCGCGAACCTGCTGATAGCTCGGGCGCGTCAAACCGAGCGCCCAGGCGAGATCACCTACCTCCCTCGTCACCTGCGCCGGAGATGCAAAGAACGGCGCGCCGGCGATGTACCGCCGAAGGCGATCGTCGATCCGAGGCGCCGCCGGCGTGCCCATAAGCCGAGTGTGCAGCGCGCCGCACTACGACTCTGTGCCAACTTCGTGAACAAGTAACAGACTGTTACTTGCCCTGCGGCCTGCGGCGAAGCCGGCACTTCGACCGGAAGCGCGACGGAGTCGCCGCGCTCGTACGCTGCCAGCGCGAGCTCGATGTGTGTGCCTCGCAGGAGCCGCTCTGCAGCGAGCTTCGCCACCTCGGCTCGTGTGAACCAGCCGACCTCCGGATGCGCCTCGGAGGCTGTCGGTTCACCAGCGACGATTCGCGAGGCGAAGACGAAGTTCACGACGGCGAACCCCTCGCTCGTCTCGGCGCAATGCCAGATCCCGAGGAGGCGCTCGACCTCGACCTCGACGCCTGCCTCCTCGTGCGCCTCGCGCGCGGCGGCTTCAGCGAGCGTTTCGCCCGCCTCCAGCTTTCCGGCCGGGAGCGCGTAGCGGCCGCGGGCCTCAACCTTCGCCTCGCGGACGAGCAAATAGCGACCGTCACCGTCTGGGATGACGCTGCCGCAACCGACGATGACGTTCTTCACCGAGGAAGGGTAAGCACGCCGGCCTTGCCGTACGCGCGCACCTGGGCGCGGAAGTAGCCGCCGTCGTCATCAGCAGAAAGGGACGCCCGCGTGTTGCCGTTGATCGGCGCCGGATTCGTGACGCCGTCCTTGGCGGCATCGCATGCGCACGTCGCGCCGTCGGCGCCGCGCCCGAACAGGAATCCTGCGAACCCGGCGGCCACGTACTGCCTCAGACGCGCACGCGAGCCGGCGCCGAGCAGCCACTGAACGCGGTTGTCCTGGAAGTGGTCCCACGTGTTGTTCAGCGCGCGCATCAGCGTGTTGCCGAGCGGGATCTGCCACGCCACCATGCGGACGCCGGCCAGCCGGACGAACGTCTGCGCATAGAGCAGATGCCGGTGGAAGTCCGCCGGCTTGAACCACGTGTTCGGGTTGCCTTCCTGCTTGGCATAGAAGCCCGCATCGCGATCCGAGAAGTCCTCGAACGCGATGTCGAAGTGCGCGTGCAGCGAGCGATAGAACGCAGCCGACTGCGCCGCGTACTGCTCGACGGTCGCGTCAGGCAGGCTTCTCGTAGACGATGTCGTGCTTCGTCCCCCAACCGCTCATGTGGTAGGCGAGGATCACGTTCGGCGCCAACTGGTTGCGGAGCGCGATCCACTTCTGCGCGAACGCCGACGCGAACGAGACCGCATTCGCCTGCTCGAGGTAGCCCCAGAGATCGGGCTCGACGTGGACGACGACGGGCTTCGCGCCGCGGACACGGTTGAAGAGCAGCGTCACGTCCTGCCAGTACGCCGCCATCGTCTGCGGGTTGCGCAGATTCGCCAGATCGGCAGTCGCCTCGTCTGCCGCCGCCCGGCTTCGATTGCAGGAGCATGTAGTAGGTCAACACCGGCAGCATCCCGTGCGCCCACGAATCGGCGACGTACATCGACGCGAACGTGCCGTTCGGGTTCCACGTCGACCAGCCCTGGCCGGTGTTCACACCGCCCGCGAGGTACTGGTAGCGCATGCCGAACGGCGCCGAGCGTTTCAGCGCGGCGGCGCCGCCCGGCGAATCGGCCATGCCGATCTGGAGCGTCTTCGGCCAGTGCGCCGGGAGCGGCGGCAGCGTCGCGGACGGCGCCGCGCCGGCGGACGTCGCAACAGCGAACGTTGCGGCGGCTAGAAGAAGAACTGTCGCCAGGCGGTCCACCAGTCCTCCGCCCGGGATGCGATTTGCCGTGAGCTCGTGATCTCGACTCCCTGCCGGTAGCGGAACTTCTCGACGTGCTCCGATGTGTTGAAGTCGACGAGGATCTCGCACGGCTCACCGGGGTTGTACGCGCGCACCGCATGCAGATTCGCGAGTGCGTCGCGCGCGCCCTCTTCGATCACCTCGCGCGCCTTGGGACCGGGCAGCTGCCGCGCGCTGAACCGGCCGAGCCCCTTCTTGACCGCGACGGTCGTGAGCCCGTCGCCGAGCAGCCGCTTGCCCTCGCGGCATGCCGCCTCGTCGCCGGTCACGAGCAGCACCGGGCACCCCCATGATCCGCACAACGCAGCATTGATCCCCGTTTCGCCGACTTCGACGCCGTTGAAACGCAGCCGCCACCACGACGAACCGCTGACCGTGTGCGCGAGCACACCGTCGCGCGTGCCGGCCATCGCGTGCATGCCGACGAAAAGCGCTGCGTCGACGCCGGTCTCGAGGAAGTCCGTGTACTCGGTCCAGTGGTCCTGGACGACGTACTCGCAGTCGGGATCGAGCTCCTCGGGGATCAGTGAGTTGAACGTCCAGCCCTCGCCGGCGCCGTGGCAGTCCATGACGACGATCTCCGTCGCGCCCGCTGCCTTGGCGCCGCGTACGGCGGCGTTGATCTCGCCGGTATAGAGCTTGCGCCCTTCCTCGTACATCGCGTGGCCGCCGGTGACCTGCTGCCACTTGACGATGCCGGCTGACGCCTTCCATGTCGGAGACGATGAAGACCTTCACGAGATCGACCCTACGACTTCTCCGAGACTGTTGCGCACCGGTACTTCACGCAGCTCGTCGATCTCGAGCACCTGGGCAAGCGCCGGCCCGAGCGCGCGGGCCGCGCCGTCTTCCGCCTTCAGCGCGATCCCGCGGCCGTCCGCGTGCGCGGCGCAGAAGAGCCCTTCGGCGCCGAACTTGGCGATCCAGCCGTCGCGCAGCCGCATCAGGTCGGTGTCGAGCGCGTCGTGCGAGCCGCCGACGAGCTCAGGCCGGGCGCGCATAGCGTCGCGGATCCGCTCGGGTGTCCGCGTCAGGAGCGCGGCCGCCTCGCGCAGCGTCGTCGGGAACGTCGGGACGCCGCAGCCGTCGATCGCGGTCGCGCCGCCGCCGATCAGCTCGGCGATCCGCTGCTGCAGCGGATGCGCAGGATCGCGATAGGGATGGAGCGGCCAGCCGTGGGCGCGGCAGGCGGCGAGCATCCCGGCGTGCTTGCCCGAGCAGTTGTGCCCGAGCTTCCCTTCAGGTCGCCCGTCCTGCGTGCCGTTCTCGAGGTCGTCGACGGTCGCGCCCGGCGCGAGCGAGCACCTTCCGCACCGCCTGCGAGCTGCGCAGGCTCTGCACGGTGCGACGCGCACGCAATCGCGATCTCGTCGTCGTCCAGGTCGTCGTAGCCCTCGACGAACGGAATCGCCTGGATCGGCTTCGAAGACGACCGGAAGTAGAACGCGAGCGCCGCGTCACCCCAGACTTCGCCGTCCGTCGTCGCGACGTGGACGCGATGCGTCGCCTCGACGACACCTCCCCGCCGCACGGTTACCCTGATCGCGTCCACCGACGCCGGAGACTAAAGCCTTGCCCGAGCTACCCGAGGTCGAGGCGTGGCGCCGCCAGCTCGACCCGCTCGTGAAGCGGTCGCCGATCGAGCAGGCAGGCCCCGCGCACATCGCGACGCTGAAGACGTTCGACCCACCGCTCGCCGCGCTTGAACGGCGAAGGGCTGCGCGGCGTCGAGCGCCGCGCGAAGCGGTTCCTGCTGCCGACCGACGACGACGAGCTCGTGCTGCTCGTGCACCTGATGAGCGCCGGGCGGCTGAAGTACGTCCCGTCGGGCGGCAAAGGCGCGAAGTCGCCGATTTTCAAAATCACGTTCGTGGACGGCGGCGAGCTGCAGCTCACCGAGGCCGGCTCGAAGAAGCGCGCCGGCGTCTGGCTCCTGCGGCCCGAGGCCGCGCAGGCCGAGCTCGCCCACCTCGGCCCGGAGGCCGACCAGCTCTCCGTCGAAGACGTCGCGCGGATCCTCGCTTCCGACTCGCGGCGGCTCCACTCGCTGCTCCGCGACCAGCGCCTGATCGCCGGGATCGGCCGCGCGTGGGCCAACGAGATCCTCTGGGTGGCGCAGCTGTCGCCGTATGCGCTCTCGACGCAGGTCGACGACGAGGAGACGGAGCGACTCGCCTCCGCGATCTCGTCGGAGATGGAGCGCGGGCTCGAGCTGCGCCTGGCCGGCGCGAACGACGAGAAGACCTATCGCGTCCACAACAAGCTCGACCGCCCGTGCGAGCGCGACGGCACGCCGATCGCGCGCGTCGACTTCGAGGAGCACACGATCTACTACTGCCCGACCTGCCAGACCGAAGGCCGTGTGCTCAAGGACCGGCGGATGTCACGGCTCCTCAAATGACGGTCGAACGCGTCACCTCGGTCACCACCGACCTGGTGGAAGCGTTCGCGCGGCTGATCCCGCAGGTCTCGAGCCGGCCCGCGCCGGACGCCGAAGCGCTCGCCGCCCTGCTCGCGGATCCGCGCACGGTGCAGCTCGTCGCGCGCGACGACGGGGCGATCGTCGGGGCCCTGACGCTCGTCGTCTACCGGATGCCGAGCGGCATCACCTCGGTGGTCGAGGACGTCGTCGTCGACGAGGCCGCGCGTGGTGGCGGCATCGGAGCGGCGCTCGTCGAGGCGGCGAAGGAGCACGCGGTGGCCGCCGGCGCCGCGCGGATCTCGCTCACCTCACGCCCGGCGCGGGAGGCGGCCAACCGGCTCTACCGGCGGCTCGGCTTCGAGCAGAAGGAGACGAACGTGTACGTCTGGCGCGCCCAGTAGGGTGCCGCACGTGATCCGGACGCAACCACACGCGGGAGGCTGGCTCGAGGTCGTCTGCGGCCCGATGTTCAGCGGCAAGAGCGAGGAGCTGATCCGTCGCCTCCGCCGCGCCGAGATCGCCGGCCAGCGCGCGCTGATCGTGAAGCCGGTGATCGACGACCGCTATGACGTCGGCCACGTCGTCTCGCATGCCGGCGCAAAGATGCGCGCCGTCACCGCGACGACGAGCGGCGAGGTTCGCCGGCTCGCCGCGGGCTATGACGCGATCGGCATCGACGAGGTGCAGTTCTTCGACGAGGGCATCGTCGACGCGATCGACGGCCTCGTCAGCGACGGCTCGCGCGTCGTCGCGGCCGGGCTCGCGCAGGACTTCCGCGGCCTGCCGTTCGGCGCGATGCCGACGCTCCTCTGCGTCGCGGAGTTCGTCGACAAGCTCGAGGCGGTCTGCCACCGCTGCGGCGGCCCGGCGACGATGACCCAGCGCCTGGTCGACGGCGACACCGGCGCCGTTCGAGGGCGAGACGATCCAGGTCGGCGCGCTCGACTCGTACGAGGCGCGCTGTCGCGCCTGTTTCCAGCCGGGCGTCGACGCCGGGCTGCTCGCGCGTACCGGCTAGTGCCGGCCTAAGGTCGCCTGAGTCTCGTCAGGAGCGCTGGCGGTTGCGCCGTCGTGCATCTCGACCGTCCGCGACGGATCCCCGAAGTTGAACCGCCTCCACAAAAGACGGAGGAATCGCTTCAGCTCGGTCACATCCAGAGCGTAGCGCCGACTAGGCTGGCGGCATGTCAAAGCGCATCCTTTTGCTCCTGAGCGCGGTCGCCGCTCTCGCCGCGGTGGCCGTCGCCGCAGCCGCGGCTGCGCACCCGACCGCCACGCATGCGGTCGCCGCCAACTGCCCGACCGTCACGAGCGGCCAACTGACGATCGGCACCGACAACCCGGCCTACCCGCCGTGGTATGCGGGTGGCTCGAAGACGTCGAAGTGGAAGATCAACGACCCGAACAACGGGAAGGGCTACGAGTCGGCGGTCGCCTACGCGATCGCGAAGCAGCTCGGCTACGCGAAGGACAAGGTCTCCTGGACCTACGTGCCGTTCGACAAGTCGTTCGCACCCGGGAAGAAGTCGTTCGACTTCGACATCAACCAGATCTCGTACACCCCGGCGCGCGCGAAGGTCGTCGACTTCAGCGCGTCGTACTACGACGTCAACCAGGCGATCGTGGTCAACAAGGGCACGAAGATCGCATCGGTGAAGTCGATCGCCGGCCTGAAGCCGTTCAAGCTCGGCGCGCAGCTCGGAACGACGAGCTACCAGTTCATCAAGACGCGCATCAGGCCGAGCCAGACGCCGGCCGTCTATCCGGAGAACGCCGGCGCGGTGCTCGCGCTCAAGAACAAGCAGATCGACGGTCTCGTCGTCGACCTGCCGACCGCCTTCTACGTCACGGCGGTCCAGGTACCGAACAGCAAGATCCTCGGCCAGTTCGACAATCCGGTCGGCACGAAGACCGACCACTTCGGCGTCGTCCTCGCGAAGCACAACCCGCTCACCGCCTGCGTCAACACGGCGATCAGGAAGCTCCGCGTGAACGGCACGCTCAAGAAGCTCCAGCAGCAGTGGCTAGCGAAGGCGACCGGCGCGCCGATCTTGAAGTAGGCCGGCGCTCGCGCGTGATCGACTCTCTGCGCTCCGGCGGCGATGGCCGCCGGAGCGTGGTGATCGCGCTCCTCAGCACTGTCGTCTTCTTCACGGTCGTCGGGTACGTGATCACGCACGCCCCGGGCTGGCCCGAGGTGAAGAAGACGTTCTTCAGCTGGTCGGAGTTCAAGTCCACGTTCCCGGAGATCGCGCGCGCGTTTCTCCTGAACGTGAAGATCTTCTGCATCGCCGAGGCCTTCATCCTCGTCGTCGCGCTCGTGCTCGCTGTCCTGCGCAGCCTGCCGGGGCCGGTGTTCTTTCCGATCCGCGCGCTCGTCGTCGTCTACACCGACGTCTTCCGAGGGCTTCCCACGATCCTCGTGATCGCGATGCTCGGCTTCGGCGCCCCGGCACTCGGGCTGAAGCACGTGCCGACCTCGACGACGTTCTGGGGGATCGTCGCGCTCATCCTCATCTACAGCGCGTACGTCTGTGAGGTCTACCGGGCGGGCATCGAGTCGGTGCATCCGAGCCAGGAGGCGGCGGCGCGATCGCTCGGGCTTTCGCGCTGGCAGACGACGCGACGCGTGATCCTGCCGCAGGCCGTGCGGCGCGTCATCCCGCCGCTCCTCAACGACTTCATCGGGCTGCAGAAGGACAGTGCGCTCGTTGCGACGATCGGCGCAGTCGACGCGTTCAACCAGTCGCAGATCGACGCGAACGCGACCTTCAACTTCACTGCGTACCTCTCGGCCGCGGTGCTCTTCGTCGCGCTCACGATCCCCCTCGCGCGCTTCACCGACTGGCTCGTCGCGCGCGATCGGCGCAAGCGGCAGGCGGGACGGCTCGCATGAGCTCGTCGCTCGTCGTCGACGGCCTCGTCAAGTCGTTCGGCAAACACACGGTGCTGGACGGCATCGACCTCGCGGTGGATGAGCACGAGGTCGTCGCGCTGATCGGCGCATCCGGCTCCGGCAAGTCGACGCTGCTCCGCTGCATCAACCGCCTCGAGCCGATCGACCGCGGTCGCATCGTCCTCCAAGGAGACGACATCACGGTGCCGCGCAACGTCAACGACGTGCGACGCCGGATCGGCATCGTCTTCCAGTCCTACAACCTCTTCCCGCATATGAGCGTCCTCCGCAACGTCACGCTCGCTCCGCGCGACGTCCTCGGGCTGTCACGTGCGGAGGCGGACGACAGCGCGACCGCACTGCTCGACCGGTTCGGCCTCGCCGACAAGCGCAACGAATACCCCGACCGGCTCTCGGGCGGACAGCAACAGCGCGTCGCAATCGTGCGGGCGCTCGCCATGCAGCCCGAGCTGATGCTCTTCGACGAGGTGACGAGCGCGCTCGACCCGGAGCTCGTCGCCGAGGTGCTCGAGGTGATTCGCGAGCTCGCTGCGGGCGGGATGACGATGATCCTCGCCACGCACGAGATGTATTTCGCCCGCGACACCGCGAACCGCGTGTGCTTCCTCGACGGCGGCCGGATCGTCGAAGAGGGGACGCCGGAGCAGATCTTCACGGCGCCGCGCGAGGCGCGGACGCAGCAGTTCCTCGAGCGGATCATCGAGGCGCGGCGGCTGTGAGCGAGACGCTGCCGTTCGCGTGGTACTCCGACGAGGAGCTGCTGCGTCGCGAACGGTCGCGCATCTTCGCCCGGTCGTGGCAGTACGCGGGCCGGGCGGCAGAGGTGGCTGAGCCCGGTTCATTCCTCACGACGGATGCCGGCGGTGTGCCGATCCTCGTCACGCGGGCGGAGGACGGGGAGCTGCGCTCATTCGTCAACGTGTGCCGCCATCGTGGCGCGGTGCTGGCCGAGGGCTGCGGGCGCCGCTCGACGATCCAGTGCCACTACCACGCGTGGACGTACGACCTCGACGGCTCTCTGCGCGCCGCGCCTCGGTCGGAGCGACGAGCCCGGATTCACGAACGCCGATTGGTCGCTGCTCCCCGCGAGTGTCGGTACCTGGGGGCCGTTCCTGTTCGTCAATCCCGACGCGGAGGCGGAGCCGCTCGAGGAGTGGCTGGGCGAGCTGCCGGAGCTACTCGCGCGCGACATCGACCTCGACGGGCTCGTCTTCCACTCGCGCGTCGAGTTCGGCGCGCAGGCGAACTGGAAGATCGTGGTCGAGAACTTCCTCGAGTGCTATCACTGCCCGACCGCGCATCCGGCCTTCAGCGCAGAGGTCGATGTTCATCCCGACCGCTATCTGCTCGAGGCGCACCCGACCTTCTGCGCGCAGTTCTGCCGCGCCAAGGCGGACGGTGACGGCGGGCAGTTCCACCTCGTCTTTCCGAATACCGGTCTGAACGTGTTCCCTGGCCCGGCGAACCTCTCGATCGGCCCGATCGCCCCGGCCGGCCCGAACCGCACGGCGCGGTACCTCGACTACTTCTTCGCGCCCGATGTCGACCCAGCCTGGCGCGAGGAGTTCTTCGCCTTCGACGACCAGGTCGGCCGCGAGGACACGGCACTCGTCGAATCGGTACACCGTGGCATGGCCTCGGGGATGGTCGACCACGGCCGCCTGCTCGCGAACGCCGAGCCCCTCCTGGCCGCGTTCCAGCAGTGGCTCCAGCGGGCCCTGGCCGACTAGCCCTTTCGGACAACGCTTCCGAGCCACCTCTGGTCGCCAAACGACGTGACGAGACTGCACCATTTCTTCCACAGGCCTGGAGGATCTAGAGGCGCACGCGCAGCGTGTCGCCGGTCAGCTCCAGACTGCCGCCGAGGTCCTCGATCACCATGCGCGCGACGCAGGAGCCGAGGTCGCGCAGGACTTCGGCGGTGACGACCGGGGCGGCGTCGGCGGTGATCGGCGAAAGGTCGAGGACGTTGTCGTCGACGTGCCACGTCACTTGGTCGACCGGGCCGTAGCGGAGCGCGGCGGTGGCGAGCGCGCGCAGCGACCGCTCGACCGCTTCGGGCTCCGTCTGGACGATTGCGCCCCGCCCGTCGGCGACGATCGCCTCCCCGCCCGCCCGGGCGAGCTCGAGCGTGTCCGCGTCCCGCAGCGCCGGGTCCCAGCGCTCTCCCTCGATCCGAGCTGCTGCGCCGAGCTCGTCCAGGAGATCCGTCAGCTGCTCGGCGGCCTCCTCGATCATCCCGAGGAAACGGGTGGTTCGCTCGTCCTGGCCCTCCATGCGATTGAGCGTCCGCGCGAAGCCGAACACGGTCGCGAGCGGTGTCCGCAGATCGTGGCAGGCAAGCGAAACAAGCCGGGTGAAGCGGTCGTCCGCGATTGGCACGCTACGGTTCTATCCAATGTCGGGCACACGCCACGACCTGACCCTCGACATGCAGGCCTCGCCGCCTGACGTGCAACTCGGGCTGACCCGCGCCGGGGTCACCGGCGTGCACAAGGCGATCCGCATTCGGCATGAAGGGCGAGAGAAGACATTCGCCGCCGAGATCGCGTGCACCGTCGACCTCGATCCCGGCCAAAAGGGCGTCCACATGTCGCGCTTCCCGGAACTGTTCGGCGAAGCGATCGACGCGGTCGTGATCGGCGAGGCGTTCCTGGTCGAGACGCTCGCGGAGCACATCGCCCGCCACATCGTCGAGCGGCAAGGCGCACTGCGTGCCGAGGTCGAGATCCGAGCGCAGTACCCGCTCGAGCGCCGAACGCCCGTGACCGACCTGCCGACCCAGGAGATCGCAACGCTGATCGGCATCGCGGCTGCCTCGCCACAGCACGTGCGCCGCGTCGTCGGCGTCGAGGCGTGGGGCATCAACGCCTGCCCTTGCGCCCAGGGCCTCGTCCGCGGCGCCGCCGCCGAGCGCCTGACCGAGGCAGGCTTCGAAGACGTCGACCGCATCCTCGAGCTCGTCCCGATCGCCACGCACAACCAGCGCGGCAAGGGGACGCTCCTCGTCGGCACGAATGCGAGCATCAACGCCGAGCACCTCGTCGACATCGTCGAGCGCTCGATGAGCTCGCCGGTCTACGAGCTGATGAAGCGCCCCGACGAGCTCTACGTCGTCGAGCACGCGCATCTGCAGCCCCGCTTCGTCGAGGACTCCGTCCGCTTCGCGCTGAAGGAGACCCTCGACCAGTACCCCGAGCTCGCCACCGACGACTTCGTGTTCTCGCAACAGGTGAACCTCGAGACGATCCATCGCCACGACGTCGTCGCCGAGCGGACGGGCACCATCGGCGAGTTGCGGGCCGAGCTCGACGGCACCGTCGCGTCGCGCCACACCGAGCTGCGCGACTGGCTCAGCGCTTCTTCGGCACCGGCTTCTTCCTGAACGTCGCCTTCGCCGACAGCGAGCGGTTCGTCTGCGGCCGGCAGATCGGCTGCGTCCCCGTGCACGCGCCCGACCAGCGGACGAACGTCCAGCCCTTCGCCGGCTGAGCGGTCAGCTTGAGCGGCGCCCCGGCCTTGAACGTGCGCGAGCAACGCGGCACGCAATAGACGGTGCCCTTGCCTGCCGTCGACACCTTCACGGCGATCGTTGCCGGCCCGAAGAGTGCCGTCGCCGTCTGAGACGTCTGCAACGTCAGGGAGCAGGTGCTCGATCCGACACACGACCCGACCAGCCGAGGAAGCGCGCGCCCGCGGCCGGCGTCGCCTTCAGGACCACCGCCGACCCCGGGTCCCACTGGCTCGTGCAACTGCTCGCGCAGTCGACGCCCGGGACGTTGCTCGTGACGCTCCCAGCAGCTGTCCCCATGACGTTCACGACCAGTGGCACCGGTGCAACGCCGAGGAGATGCATCCAGATCGAGTCCTGGATGTCCGGCCATGAGCCCGAATGCGCGTAGTAGTCGTCGTGGTTGTAGTCCAGAACGAGGCTTGTGAGCGGCACGCCCGCGGTGGAGTACGGGATACAGGACGTCCGTCGGCGAATCGCAGGGGTGTGCCTTGTCCGCGACGTGGACCGGATCGGTAGCCGGGGTGCAGACGTTGGGCGCGCCGGCCGGCAGAGCTCCAAGCGCATGCAGGAGCTCGTGGGCTGCGACGGCGTCGCTCGGGACATTGGGGCAGCCCTGAAGCCAGACCACCGCGTACCCCGGCCCTTCGGCGAAGTCGCCGGCACCCGTACCGCAGATGCCCGAGGCGGGGCTCGGTCCTGGGTAGTAGACGAGGTACTTCTTGAAGGGGTTGCCCATCCCGCCGCTGAACAGCTGGCCGGCGACGAGCTGGAAGGCGACGTTTACGCCGGTGTACGCCGTCGCCGGATCCGGCAGCCGGACGAACGAGATGTCGAGGCACGTGCCGCCCGGGAACGTCGCCAGGTCGAACCGTGGGATGCGCGTGGGGTCCTGTCCCTGCCACCACGACGTGAGGGAGGTGACGTCGTCGGACAGCGTGTTCGCGTCCTGGACGAACGTGTCGGGCGCGTCCGAGGGAAGCGCGACGACAGCGTGGACCTGCGGGCCCGTGACGACGTCCGGGCGGTCCACCGACGTTCGCCCGTTCCACACCAGGCCGCAAACGCCCCGGGCGCAGCCCAGAGCGACGCCAACGACCACGACCGCAACGAGCAGCCGCCTCAAGAGTGACTACCGCGAAGCCGCGGCAGCAGCGCGACGCGAGAGCGAGTCTCGGTTCCGGCGCGAAGACGGGAGAGGTTCGCCCGGTGGAGATACACCGCCGCCACCGCCGTGGCGAGGGCGAAGACGGTGACCGACCGTGGGTAGCCGTAGAGCCACGACCCGAACGGCGCAAAGAGCGCCACGGTCACGGACGCGGCGGAGGGATAGCCGCTGCTGAAGAAGATGACGACCCAGATCGCGAGCCCCGTTACGGCGACGAGCGGCGCGACGGCGAAGAACACGCCGCCGCCCGTCGCGATCACCTTGCCGCCGCGGGCGAAGCCCAGGAAGAGCGGGCGCCAGTGGCCCGCCATCGCGGCCGCGCCCGCGAGGATCCCCACCAGATGCGAGGCGTACATCACGCCAAGGAGCGCCGGCAGGAAGCCCTTCGCGATGTCGAGCGCCATGACCGGCGCGCCGAGCTTCGCGCCGTAGGTGCGCCAGACGTTCGACGCGCCGATGTTCCCGGAGCCGACCTTGCGGATGTCCTCGTGCCGGACGAGCAGGACGAGCCAGTAGCCCCACGGGCACGACCCGAGCAGATAGCCGAGCACGACAAGGCCGACGACGGTCATGCCGCGCTCAATCTACTCCGCTTACGCCCGAATCCCGTACCGCTGCGCCCAGTCGTTCACCACGTCGTAATCGAGGTTCTCGAGGAAGGCGTCGATGTAGCCGGCCCGATCGGTGCCGAAGTCGATGAAGTACGCGTGCTCGTAGACGTCGAGCGCGACGAGCGGCGTCGCATTCCACACCGGGAACGTGTTCTGCGCGTCGCCGATGTAGTTGAAGAGCCGCCCTTCGTCCCAGTCGTACGCGGTCCAGGCCCAACCGCGGCCGCCCATGCCCGTCGCCTTCAGGTCGGCCTTCCAGTCGGCGACCGAGCCGAAGTCGCGCTTCACCAGGTCGCCGAAGATCCCGGCCGGGTCGCCGCCCGGGCCACCGAGATGCTCGAAGTAGACCTCGTGGTTCTTGATGCCGCCGATCGCGAAGCTGAGATCGACCTTCAGCGCCCGGAACTCCGAGTACACCTGGTTCGCGCTCGAGAGGTCGACGTCGCCGAGCTTCCCGAGGATCTCGTTCCGCTTGTTGACGTACCCCTGGTACAGCTTGTAGTGCGCTTCGATCGTTTCGCGCGAGATGCCGTGGAGCTCGAAGAGCGCCGGCTTGAGCTCGCGGGGTGTGATCTCCTCGTAGGTCGTAGCCATCTCTCTCCTTCGCTCTTTTGTCTCTAGGTGCGGCGCGAGCATATCCTCCGAAGGGAACCGCGAGAGAAGGAGACAACGTGCCCTATGAGCTTCCTGAGCTCCCGTACGCCCATAACGCGCTCGAGCCGACGATCGACGAGCAGACGATGCGCATCCATCATGGGAAGCACCACCAGGCCTACGTCGACAACTCTGAACAAGGCGCTCGACGGCACGGAGTGGGACGGCCGGCCCGCTCGAGCAGGTGCTCGCGCTCCTCGACGAGATCCCCGAGGACAAGCGCGCGGCGGTCCGGAACAACGGCGGTGGGCACGCGAACCACTCGCTGTTCTGGACGATCATGAAGCCGGGCGGCGGCGGCGACCCGTCGGGCGCGCTCGCCGACGCGATCGCCGACACTTTCGGCGACGTCGGCCAGTTGAAGGCCGCGATCAACGACGGCGGCGTCAAGCGCTTCGGCTCCGGCTGGACGTGGCTCGTCTGGGACGGCACGGGCCTCGCCGTCTACTCGACGCCGAACCAGGACAGCCCGTTGATGCAGGACGACGTGCCGCTGCTCGGCATCGACGTCTGGGAGCACGCCTACTACCTGCACTACCAGAACCGGCGCCCGGATTACCTCGGCGCGTGGTGGGACGTCGTCAACTGGGACGAGGTCGGCCGGCGCTACGAGGAGGCGCGCGGGAGGTAAGTCTCCCGCGCGCCTCCAGGCGCGTCACTTCTGAACCCAGTTGAGCTCGGGCGAGAAGCCGGCGAGGTACCCAGGCCCGGCAGCGTTGACGGACATCGCGAGCCGTAGGTGGTTCATGCCCTTCGGCAGGGTCACCTGGATCTTGGCCGACGAGCGCGAGTTGAGATCCACCTTCGCGAGCGTGACCCACTGGCCGGTGGCCGTGTTGTACCGCTGGAACTGCACTGCGTGCCCGGGAAAGCCGTGGCCGCCGGACGCGTGCAGGATCCAGCCGCCGTTCCGGCCGATCGAGAGCTTCGGCTGCACCTGGATCGTGGCGGGCGACGAGTAGGCGCCCTTCCAGCTCGCCTGATAGGTCGTCTGGATCTGCGGCGAGACGGTGAAGCTGTACGCGCCTCCGGACGTCGTGAGGACGACCGTCCGCTGATCATGTTCGGCGTGCCGTAGGGCTGGTAGAAGATCGTCACCTGCTCGCCGGCGGCGTGGTTGGAGACGATGCCGGAGATGGTGGCGTCTTCGCCGAACGTCGAATACGTCATCGACGACTCGAGCGTCAGGGTCGGCGGAGCGCCCTTCACCCCAATCGAACCGGTGATCTTCGGGTGCAGCTCGTCCTTGTACGAGTAGTTTCCCGCCGCGTTGAAGGTGAATGACCAGGACTGGCCCTGTTTCAGGATCGGCGAGACGAAGCGGCCTCCCTCGCCGTAGATCTGGTGGGTGTCGTTGTCGCGGTTCACCCACTTGATCGTGTCGCCGGCGGTGATCGTCACCGACTTCGGCGAGACGGACGTGCCGTAGATGTTGATTGACTTCGTTGTTGCGGCGTTCGCCTGACCCGTAGCAAGTAGGGCGCCGAACGCGATGAGTGTGAGGATGACCTTGCGCATGGAAGGGATCTCCCCAGCGGAGCCCGGAACAATGCGTGGAAACGCTCTGTTTTACTGCCGTCGAGCATGTCCTTACATCAGGCTGACACCAGAGCGCTTGTCGCCGGCGGCACGGGGCGCGTCGGACGCGTCGATCGCGGCGCGTCTCGAACGCGACGGCTGGCGCGTCGTCGCGGCCGGCCGGGCCGACGGCGACCTGGCGACAGCCGGCGGAGCGCAGCAGCTCGTCGCGACCGCCGTCGAGCGTCTCGGCGGCCTCGATCTCGTCGTCCACGCGGCAGGCGAGGGATTCGTGCCGAAGCCGTTCGACGAGGTGACCGAGGCCGACTGGGACGCCGCCGCTGGGGCAACCGCGAAGGGGACGTTCTTCCTCGGACAGGCAGCGGCGCCGCACCTGCGCGCGAGCCAGGGCGCGCTGATCGTCCTCGAGGACGTCGCCTCGTACCAGGCGTGGCCGTCGTTCGCGGCGCACTGCGCGGCCAAGGCCGGGCAGGCGATGCTGACGCGCGTGCTCGCCAAGGCGCTCGCCCCCGACGTGCGCGTGTGCGGGATCGCGCCCGGCCCGGTCGCCGTCGACGCCGAGCAGGAGGAGCGGCGCGCCGCAAGCACCTTGCTCGGGAGGGTGGGCTCGGCGGACGACATCGCCGACGCGGTCATCTACCTCGCCGGGGCGACATTCGTCACCGGGACGACGCTCGTCGTCGACGGTGGGCAGCTCCTCAAATCCGGCGCCCGCCGCTTCTCGTAACCCGTTGAGTGACGATTGCGTTCCCACTCCCTACGATGCAGGCGGTGAGCACCGACGGAGAGCTGATCCAGCGCGCGGCCGACGGCGATCAGTCGGCGTTCGAGCAGCTGTACCAGCGCTACGCGCGTCCCGTGTTCGGGCTCGCACTGCGTCGGCTCGGCGACCGTGGTCGCGCAGAGGACGCCGTGCAGGAGACATTCGCCTCGATCTGGCGCTCGGCCGCCTCGTACAAGCCGGAGCGCGGGCCGGGTGCGCCGTGGCTCTACGCCGTGGCGCGGAACGCGATCGTCGACCGGGCCCGGGCACGCACCGACCTGCCGACCGATGTCCCCGACGAGGCCGCGGACGAGCCCGGCCCCGGCGACCGCGCCGAGCAGGGCTGGGTCTCGTGGCGCGTCCACAGAGCACTTGAGGAACTGCCGGAGCGCGAGCGCGAGGTGATCGCGCTCGCCTACTGGAGCGGGCTCTCCCAGAGCGAGGTGGCCGAGTTCCTCGACATCCCGCTCGGCACGGTGAAGACCCGCACCCGCGCCGCGCTGATGCGCCTCGCCGACGTCTTGGGGGATGAGCTCCAATGAGCTTCGACGAGCTGCTCGGCGGTGAGCGACCTGACGCCCGAAGACGAGGCAAAGCTCCGGCGTGTCCACGACATGCTGGTCGAGGCGGGGCCGCCGCCCGATCTGCCGCCCGCGCTCGAGCACCCGCTGGCTCCGCAAGAGGCGGAGGTCATCGAGTACCCGCTGCTCGCCCGCAGGCGCAACGCCGCGATCGCGATCGTCGCGATCGCCGCGACACTCGCCGCCGTCGCGGGCGGCTACGCCTGGGGGCACACGAGGTCGAAGCCGTCGTCGCTCACCGCCGAGCGCACCGTGCCGATGCACGGCTCGGCGGGCCGGCTCGGCGTGATCACGGTCGGGAGCCCGGACAAGGCGGGGAACTGGCCGATGCTCGTCTCCGTCGACGGCCTCCCCACCCAGCAGAACCCGCGCGCGTACTACGAGCTCTGGCTGACACGGAACGGCAAGCCGGTCGCGCCGTGTGGCGGCTTCCGCGTCCACGGCAACACCACCAGCGTGACCCTCTCGGTCCCGTACCGCCTCAGCCGCTACGACGGCTGGGTCGTCACCGCGCAGCAGCCCGCCGCGAGCGATCGCGGCCCCGGGCCGGTCGTCCTCACTACTTAGCGCGCCGCTAGGTTTGAACGCGTGAAGCGCGTTCACTACGCCTGGGTCGTCGCCGCGGTCGGTTTCGTCACGCTGATCACGGCAGCGGGGTTCCGCTCGACGACGAGCATCCTGATCGTGCCGCTCCAGAACGACTTCGGCTGGAGCCGCGCGACGATCGGGTTCGCGATCTCGGTCAACCTGATCTTCTACGGCCTCGGCGGGCCGTTCGCGGCCGGATTCGTCGACCGCTTCGGGATGCGGCGCGTCACGATCGCTGCCCTGATCGGCGTGAGCGTCGGCTCGAGCCTGACCATCTTCATGCACTCGCCCTGGCAGCTCGTCCTGCTCTGGGGCGTCGTCAACGGCCTCGCGACCGGCGCGATCGCCGTGCCGATGGCGGCGATGATCGCGAACCGCTGGTTCGTCGAGCGACGCGGGCTCGTGACCGGCGTCCTGACCGCCTCGACGGCGACCGGGAACCTGATCTTCCTGCCGGCACTCGCGGCGATCGTCTCGACCTTCGGGTGGCGCTATGCCGCGGTGACGGTCGCGGTCGTCGCGTTCGCCGTGGTCCTGCCGCTCGCGGCGATCTTTCTGCGCGACCGGCCCGCCGACCTGGGGCTCGCACCGTACGGCGGCAGCGAGCTCGAGCCGGCGCCGCCGCCGGCGCGCAACCCGTTCGTCGCGGCAACGAGCGCGCTGTCCGAAGCCCGCAAGGAGCGCTCGTTCTGGCTCCTCGCCGGCAGCTTCTTCATCTGCGGGCTGTCGACGAACGGGCTGATCGGCACCCATCTGATCCCGGCGGCGATGGATCACGGCTACGGCGAAGTCGCCGCGGCGAGCCTGCTCGCGACGATCGGCGTCTTCGACATCATCGGCACCACCTGCTCGGGCTGGCTCACCGACCGCCACGACCCGCGGCTCCTGCTCTTTTGGTACTACGGGCTGCGCGGCCTGTCGCTCCTCGCGCTCCCGTACGCGTTCAGCTCGCCCCACTTCGGGCTGATCCTGTTCGTCGTCTTCTACGGGCTCGACTGGATCGCGACGGTGCCGCCGACCGTGGCGCTCACGGCCGAGATCTTCGGCCGCGACCGCGTCGGCGTGGTCTTCGGCTGGATCTTCTGCTCGCACATGTTCGGCGCCGCGCTCGCCGCCTGGGGAGCGGGCGAGATCCGCACGTCGTTCGGCGGGTACGGCTGGGCATTCGGCTCGGCCGGGCTGCTGTGCCTGTTCGCGGCCGGGCTCGTGCTCCAGATCCAGCGCGGCCCCGCGCTGCGCCCGGCCGTTGTCCCGGCCTAGATATCGAGCCGCGACTCCTCGAGGTCGATGTCGCGCACCACGCGCTGCAGCACGTCTTCCTTGATCACGCCGTCGTTCCGGAGCGCCAGCACCGTGCTGCGCTCGGCGTCGAGCAACTCGCGCCGGAGCCGTTGATAGCGCTCCGACTGCTCCTCGACCCCATCGTCGTCCTGACCCTGGTAGCGGGCGGTGAACCGCGTGGCGCGGAAGCGGTACTGGCCACGGAGCCGCGCGGCGGTCTCGGGATGCACCCAGTCCTCGGCAGCGAGCTCCTCGAGCCGCGCGAGCGCCGCCTCGGCGGCCTTGACGCGTGCCTTCGCGTCCTCGCGATCGGCCGAGACGTCCTCTTCGATCCCGATCAAGCGGGCGAACGCCGGCAGCGTCAGCACGGGGCCGGTGAGCGAGACGAGGATGACGACGAACGTGATGAAGACGATCCGGTCGCGCTCGGGGACACCGAGCGGCAGCGCGAGCGCGGCGGCGAGCGACACGGCGCCGCGAACGCCGACCCAGGCGATGACCGCCGGGTACTGCCACGGCGGGTAGGGATCCTTCTCGCGGATGCTCTTGAACAGCAAGCGGGGGACGTAGGTCACGATCGGCAGGCAGATCACACGAATCGCGAAGACCGCCACGACCACGATCGCCGCCTGGCCGATCAGCGTTCCGGTGATCGGCAGCCGATCGGAGATCGTGTGCAGCTGGAGCCCGATCAGCGCGAAGAGCAGCGCGTTGATCAGGAAGACGAGGATCTCCCAGAACGCGTTACCCGAGAGCCGCGTCTGCACGGTCGTCAGCTCGGGCGTGTACCAGCCCATGTAGACGCCGACCGTGACGGCTGCGAGCACGCCGGAGACGCCGATCGCAGCGGCGGGCAGGTAGGCGAGATAGCCGGAGAGGAGCGCGATCGCGACCTCGGTCGGGGTGTCGTCGGTGCGCTTGCGCACCTGCCTGATCAGGTAGCCGATGCCGAGACCGACGGCGATCCCGCCGAACACGTTCACGACCACGTGCCACGAGACGGTCCAGAGCGAGAACACGCCCGAGACGGCCGCGATGACCGCGTACTTGTAGAGCACGAGCGCCAGACCGTCGTTGATCAGGCTCTCGCCCTCGATGATCGACACGATCCGCCGTGGCAGGTTGAGCCGGTTGGCGACCTCGGTGGCGGCGAGCGCGTCGGTCGGCGAGACGACCGCGCCGAGGACGAAGGCGCTCCCCCACGACATCCCGTCGATCGTCTCGTGCGCCACGAGCGCGACGCCGCAGGTCGTCGCGCCGACGACCCCGAACGCGAGCAGCGAGATCGGGCGCAGGTTGTACCGCAGGTCGCGCAGACCGGTGAAGAACGCCGACGAGTAGAGAAGCGGCGGCAGGATCGCGACGATCACGAGATCGGGCGGGAGCTCGACCTTCGGCAGCCCCGGCACGAACCCGAGCAGCAGGCCGCCGAAGACGAGCAGCACCGACACCGGCAGCCTCCGCCACGAGGCGACGACGAGCATCGCGCCGAGCGCGAGCAGCAGAAAGAAGAGCCGAAGCTCGTCGTGCGTCGTGAAGTGCACGACGCAAACCTATTGATGCCAGGCACCCCGAGGGGTGCCTGGCATCAACGCTAATTAGGCAGCGTCTGCGAGGTCTTCGTTCTGCGCGAGCTTGCGCAGAGCCTCGGTCTCGATCTGGCGGACGCGTTCGCGCGTCAGACCGAGCTGCTTGCCGATCGCCTCGAGCGAGGCGGGACCGTCACCGACGAGACCGAAGCGAAGCTCGATCACGTCACGTTCGCGGCCGGGCAGGTTGGCGACCGCCTGGCGGACAGCCAGGTCGCGGAGGGAAGCCGAAGCCTCCTCCTCGGTCGACGGGCCGGTGCCGGCGATCAGGTCGCCGAACGAGGCGTCGCCGTCGTCGCCGACGGGCATGTCGGTCGAGGCAACCGCACGGGCCGCGGCGAGGACTTCCTCGACGTGGTTCAGCGGCAGCTTCGAGTGCGCCGAGATCTCCTCGGGCGTCGGGTCGCGCTCGAGCGTCGCCACGAGCTCGCGGCGGGCACGAGAGACCTTCTGCTCACGCTCGACGACGTGCACCGGGATCCGGATCGTCCGAGCCTTGTTGGCAACGCCGCGCTGGACCGCCTGGCGGATCCACCACGTCGCGTAGGTCGAGAACTTGAACCCCTTGCGCCAGTCGAACTTCTCGGCCGCGCGGATCAGGCCGAGCACGCCCTCCTGGACGAGGTCACCGAGCGTGATCCCCTGGGTCTGGTAGCGCTTCGCGATCGAGACGACCAGGCGAAGGTTGCAGTTGATCATGCGCTCCTTGGCCTCGAGGTCGCCCTTCTCGATGCGCTTGGCCAGCTCGACCTCTTCCGCAGCGGTGAGCAGCGGATAGCGGCCGGCCTCGTTGAGGAACATCTGGAACGAATCGGTTGTGTAGAGGCTGGTGCCGATCGACAGGTCGAGCTCGAGCTCGTCCTCGTCCTCCGGCTCGGGCGCAATATCGTGCGCCGCAAGCTCGTGGGACAGTGCTTCTGCTTCAGCTTCGTCGAGGTCAAATGTGAGGACGGCCTCCGCTACATCGGCGGGGGTCAACGTCCCATGCTCCTGACGGAGGTGAATGAGCGTGTCGAGCGTTTCGGCAACAGCCGCGGACATGCTGATTTCGGTCAACGAACTCCTTCTTCTTCGAGAATGGCGGGCGCACGGTTTGGTGCGTCATCCGTCAATCTTGTAAACGGCGGGAATCCGACTTCCATTCCCCTGCCTCTCTTCCTGCTGGGCAAACCAGAACTTAGTGACAGTCTGTTACAAGACTGTTAGGACTGCCAGCCCAGGCCGGATTAAGCCTGAAGAGGTCTTCCGGTATGACAGTCTACGGGGCGAGGCGCGAGTTTGCAACAAATGCCGCGTGCGTCACGGGCATCTTCTGGGCGAAGAACACCTCGACCGCCTCGGCGTATCGCCGGATCTCGAGCTGGGCGAACTCGGCGTTCCGGAGCGAGACGAAGTTCATCAGCGCTCTGGCGTTCACCGTCCAATAGAACTGGGTGTAGGCGCCGACCGGGATCACCGACCGGGCGAGCTCGCGGGCGACGCCCTTCTCGACGAGCCGGGCGTAGGCGGCGTAGGCCTCTTCGTAGACGGCCCGGAGCTCCTCGCGGGTCTCCTCGGCCAGCTCGGCGTCGACCTGCTCGAAGCTGTAGGCGCCCGGCTTCCCGACCTGGGTGCGGACGTCGGCGGCGTCCGGGACGTAGAAATCGTCGGTCGCCTTCGCGTATCTCATCGAGAACTCGTTGAAGCTGCCGATGCGGTGGCGGAACCACTCGCGCGCCACGAAGATCGGGCAGCGGATGTGGAACCGGAAGGCGTTGTGCTCGAACGGCGAGCCGTGCCGGTCGCGCATCAGGAACCGGATCAGGCCCTCGTCGGACTCGTCCATCTCGGTCTTGCGGCGGGCGAACGAGACGCGGGCGCCGTTCACGACCGAGAGATCGTCGGCCATTGCGTCGTCGAGCCGCACGAAGCCGTGATCGAGGACCTGGATCGTGTCGTCGGGGATCACTTCGGTCATGGTCACGGCTGGAGGACCCTAGCTCGGCCCCCGGATGGAGCGTGCCGCGATGATACGAGCCATGGCGATCAAGATCGGCACCTCGGGCTGGTCGTATCCGATCTGGCGGCCCGGGTTCTATCCCGATGGACTGCAGCCCGCCGAGTTCCTCTCGTTCTACGCCACCGCGCTTCGACACGGTCGAGCTGAACTCGACCGGCTACCGGCTGCCGAGCGCCGACCAGTTCCGCCGCTGGGCCGAGGCGGTGCCCGACGGCTTCGAGTTCGCGGTCAAGTTCCAGCTGACGCGGCTCGACCGCGTGACGACGTTCCTCGAGCGCGTGCTCGCGCTCGGCGACCGGCTCGGGCCGGTCCGCGTCCTCTACGAAGGGCCGCGCGACGACGGGACGCTCTCGTTCGTCCTCGGCTCCGTGCCGGAGGAGGTGCGGCTGGCCTGGGACTTCCGCGACGAGTCGTGGGCGGGCGTCGACGGCGTCGTCGCGGTCAACGACCCGGCGGCCGAGCCGTTCCAGTACCTGCGGCTGCGCGAGCCGCCCTACTCGGACGACGAGCTGCGCGCGGTCGCAGCGACGATCCGCGACCCGGCGTACGTCTACATCCGCCACGAGGACGAGCCGACTGCGCCGGCGATCGCAGACCGTCTGCGCACTTTCCTATAGTTGACGCATGTGGCTCGCCCGTGAGCTCGCGAAGCTCGTCCTCCGGATCGCGGTCGCGATCGTCATCGCGCTCGCGATCGCCGGCCTGCTTGCCGCGTTCAGCTCGCACAGCTTCGCGGACGCGGCGCGCGTCCTCTGCATCGTGTTCGGCTGTGGGCTGCTTGCCATGGCCGGCGTCGGCCGCGGCTCGAACCTCGACCGCTACCTCGACCAGAACGTCACGAAGACCGCGTGGGGCACGCTCCCCGGAGTCGGCGTCCTCAAGTCGCGGCCCGAGGATCCGGTGCTGAGCGCAGGCGCCGTCTTCTTCTGCAGCGGGCTCGCGCTGCTCGTTGTCGGCATCGTGCTGTTCTAGCGCTGGACGGCCGGAGCCGCCGACGGCGACGGCAAGCCCGGGCGCGGCGGCGGCTTCGAGTCGACGAGCACCGCCGCCAGCAGCAACACCGCGACGCCGACCATGCTCTCGCCGATCAGGCTGCGCCCGACGCGCGTCATGAACGGGCCGCCTTCGCCGCGCTCGAGCCGTGGCCGCACGACGAAGTGATGGAACGCGCCCCACATGAGCGCGACTCCGACGAGCGAGATCTTCACGATCAGCACCTGGCCGTAGCCCGTCGTCCAGAGGTCGTGCAGGTGCGGCAGCCGCACGATCGCGAGGTACGTGCCCGCTCCGAGCACGACGGCGACGAGCACCATCGCGAGCCGCGAGAAGCGGAGAAACGCCTGGCGCCGAAGCTCCGGCGCGCCCGTCCAGAGGAGACCGGCCATCACGCCGAGCCCGCCGATCCAGAGCGACGCCGCCGAGATGTGCACCCAGTCCGCAATCTCGGTCAGCCACGACGAGCCGGGATCGACCGCGTCGTGCCCAGAGACAGACAGACCGCCGACGAACACGAGTGCCAGGACGAGCGCCGGCACCTGGAACACGACCCGATCGAGCAGCCACGACAGGTAGACGAGCGCGAGCACGAAGGCGAAGACGAGCGTCATCGTCACGAACGCCTCGCCGAACCGCGTCGTCGCCATCGGCGAGAGGTCGCCGTAGAGGAACCGGCCGAACGGAAGCTGAAGCGCATCCTCGGCGCGCAGCGAGAACGCTGCGATCCCGGCCTGCAGCGCGACGGCGCACCCGAGCCCGGCCGCGACCGCGATTCGGCGGTCGAGCGCGAGCGGCACGGCGAGGCCGTGCAGGACGATCAACCGCAGCCCGAGCGCGCCGATCGCAAGCGCAAGCCCGAGGAACCAGATCCAGCGAACGATGTCCTCGGTCTTCGTCGGGCCGTCTGCGCCGAAGGCGTCGTTGACGGACGGCGCCGGCACGCGGACGCCGAACGTCCACACGCCCGAGACGACGTGCGAGTCGGCCGAGATCGCCTGCCAGCGCACGGTGTAGCCGCCGCCAGGAAGCGACCGGACGCCGGCGACGATGTTCTTCCCGTCGACGTGCGCCGGGAGCGCAAAGTCCTTGCCCTTCGCGTCCAGCACCTTGATCGCGTTCGGCGAGATCAGCTTCACGTACTGGTCGAAGCGGAGCGTGATCGTCTTCGGCGACGTCTGGAGCTCCTTGCGGAAGTGCGGCGTCGTCGACTCGAGCGTTGCGTGGGCGAACGCCGACGCGGGGAACGCGAGCGCGAGGAGCGCGAGCAGCGCGACGCGTCTCATCGATGCGGCACCCCGGCGAGCGGCGACAGATGCCCGAAGACGGGCGCGACGTCGCGGTCGGAGAAGAGCTCGATCGAGACGACGACGATCGTCAGCGCGAAGCACGCGCGCAGCACCGCCGAGCGCGGGCGCCAGACGAGCGCGAGCGGGACGAGCGCGGCGATCACGAACGTCCACCCGATCAGGTGGTGCAGGAACGCCGACCGCGCGAAGAACCACGGGTTCTGCTCGTGAATGATGAACGCCGTCCCGGTCACGACGAACGCGAGCGGCCACGTGAGCCGCCAGTACGGCGACTTCAGCCGCCCGTGCACCAGGCCGAGCTCCGCGCCGCCGGCGAGCATCAGCACCTCGGCCCACGAGCCGTGCGCGTACATGTGGATCGCCGAGTTGGTGAAGAACGCCATCACCGGCCAGAGCAGAACGCCCATCGCGAAGGCCGTCCCCGGCCACAGGTACTTCCGCCACGGGCGCATCTGCCAGACCTCGCGGCCGACGATCGCCTCGCAGAGCAGGCAGAGGCCGACGAAGAGGATCCCCGCCGCGAAGAACCAGTGGACGAACTCAGCGTGTGGCTTCACCGCGCTCCTCGAGGTCGGCGAGCAGCGGTCGCGCAACGACGACCGAGAAGACGATCCCGACGGCGATCACGAGCAGCGGCGGCTCGGCGAGCAGCCACCAGACCCCCTGCCCGCGCGGGTGCAGGAGCGTGAGGCGGTACGGCTGCAGGATCGCCCAGATGACGCCCGCGGCGACGCAACGGGCCGAGCAGCGAGATGATCTGCGAACGCGCCGAACGCGTCCGCTCGGACAGATTTTCGTGCGCATAGGTGCTGTTCATCGATCTCCTCCTTGGGCTGCCAACGGACGACGCCCGCGGACGTTCAGGGGCCGCGGGTCAGGCGGCGAGCGGAGGAGGCCGTGACTCGAACGCGAGCCCGAAGCGGCGGCGAGGACCGAGGTCGTCGGTCGGACGTGCGTGACGCACCGCGACGCGAATGGTCGCCGTGAGGATGCGACGCGCACGCTCGAGCGTGCGGTCGGCGAATTCTTCGATCTCGTGCAGCCAGCTTGCGAACCGCCAGGCGACCGCAACGAGCACCGAGACGACGGCGAAAACCGGCAGCGCGTATGTGTGCAGCCACGGCGCGAGCAGCGGCCAGCGGCCGTCGACGAGGCTGTCCACGTCGGCGTGCACGAGGTAGACGAGCGACGTCGACGCGAAGGATCCCGCCCAGACCCGCGGCGAGAGCCCGGGCCGAAGCCGCGGCGACTCGTGCGGTGGCCGGCAGAGTGCAGCAGCCGGCAGCCTGCGTCGGCCGCCGCCCAGGCGCGCAGACCGCGCGCCACCAGCGCGGCGAGTGTCAGCGCGCCGGCGATCTTCACGCCGACGAGCAGGAACGGGTAGTACGACGCACTCGTGCGCGCGAGCGGCGCCACGTGGAGCGCGCGGTCGACGTGGCGCGTGAAGCTCTGGCCGGTGACCTCGGCGACGGCCACCATTACCGCGAAAGTGACGATCCCTTTACGGCGGAGGACCCGTACTCCCATCGTCTCCCGATCATACTCGCGCGACCACCGGTGGCCGGTTGCCCCGCCCCTCCGGCCTCCGGGGTGCTTCAATCGCAACGGATGGGGGACGACTCGGTAGAGCCGCTGCGGGAACCGCCGGTTCGGGGAATGGACGTCGTCGGCGACTCAAGCGTCCTCCGCCTCGCCGGCGAGCTCGATCTCTATAACGCGGCCGAGTTCCGCGCGGGGTTGGACGAGGCGATCGCCTGCTCGCGTGGCCGGGTCGTCGTCGACCTCTCCGAGGTCGAGTTCCTCGACTCCACCGCGCTCGGCGTGCTGATCGAGGCGCGCTCGAAGCTCGGCGCGAACGGGATCGTGCTCGCAGCACCGCAGCTCGAGATCCGGCGGACGCTCCAGGTGAGCGGCCTCGACCGCCAGCTGCCGGTCCACGACACGGTCGACGACGCGCTCGCCTGATCCTCCGACCTCGGCACCTTGAAGCCGACGAAGCCGTAGAGGACGTCGAGCACCGGGCTGAGCAGGTTGAAGAAGCAGTAGGGGAAATACGCCGCGGTGCTCACGCCGAGCACGCCCGAGATGTAGGCACCGCACGTGTTCCACGGTACGAGCACGGACGTGACCGTTCCGGAGTCCTCGACGGCCCGTGAGAGCACTTCGGGAGCGAGCCCGCGCTTCTCGAACTCGCCGGTGAACATCCGGCTCGGGAGCACGTCGGCGACGTACTGATCTCCGGCGACCACGTTCAGGCCGATGCCGCTCGCATTGACCGCGAGGATCAGCGGGCCGCGGTTCTTCGCCCGCGCGACGACGGGCAGGAGCAGCCGTTCGAGGAAGCCGGCGTGCTCGAGCACACCGGCGAACGCAAGCGCGGCAAGGACGAGCCACACGGTTGTGAGCAACCCGGCCATGCCGCCGCGCGAGAAGAGCGCGTCGATCGTCGGCTGGCCGGTCTTGCTGATGTACCCCGTCGCCATCGCCGCGTAGATGCCCTTGATCCCGGTTCCGACCGCGCCGAGGCCCGGCTCGTTGACGAACGCCTTCACGTTGTCCCACTGCGTGAAGCAGGCGAGGACGCCGGCGAAAAGGGCCGAGCCAAGAATTGCCAGAAATGGAGGCGCCTTCTTCACCGTGAAGATCCCCAGCACCACGAGCGGGAGCAGGTTCAGCGCCGTGATGTTGAACGCGTCACCGAGGATCGCACGCGCCTCGTCGGTACTGACGGGAGCATGCGTCGTCGCGCTGAAGCCGAGCGCCAGAAAGATGATCAGCGAGATCCCGATCGCGGGCCCAGCCGTCCAGAACATGTTGCGCACGTGCCGCGACACCGTCAGCCCTCGGCCGACGAGCTTCGGCACGAGGATCGTCGTCTCCGAGAGCGGCGTCATCTTGTCACCGAAGTACGCGCCGCAGATGACAGCGCCGGCCGCTGTGGCCTTCGAGAGCCCCATCACCTGAGCCATCCCGACGAACGCGACGCCGAGCGTCCCCGCCGTCGTCCAGGAGCTCCCGGTAACCATCCCGACGATCGCGCAGATCAGCGCGGTCGCGAAGAAGAAGATCGTCGGGTTGAGCAGCTGGATGCCGTAGTCGACGACCGCCGGGATCGTCCGGCCATGTTCCAGGTCCCGATCAACGCGCCGACGGCGAGCAAGATGAAGATCGCGCTGACCGCCGCCGTCACCCCGCCGACCGCCGCCTCCGCGACGGCGTCGACCGTGTAGCCGTTCTTGAACGCGATCAGGCTCGCGAACGCCGCGCTCAACATGAGCGCGACCTGCAGCGGCCCGTCCGTCGCGCTGACGCCGAAGAGGCCGATCGTCAAGGCGATCAGCCCGATCAGCACGATCACGGGCAGGATCGCGTCGAGGAAGCTGGGCGGTCTCGGCACTGCTCGCTACACGGCCGGAACCGGAGCCGCCTCCGGCGCCGGTTCGCGGCGCCGGAGGACGAACTTGCGAGCTTCGGAGACGACGACCACCGCGAACGCGGCGACGATGCAGATCAGCCACTGGTGCAACGTCAGCGGGACGGTGTCGAGGATGCGGTTCAGCAGGTCGAGCTGCGGGGCGATCAGGATCGCGACGACGGACATGCCGGAGAACATCAGGAACTTCCGGTCGCGAAGGACGTCGAGGCTGAAGATGGTGTTCAGCTCGTCGCGCTCGCAGAACGAATAGATCAGGTTCGCCAGCCCGAACGACGTCATCCCCATCGTGCGGGCAATCGTCGAGTCGTAGTGATGGTCGGCCCAGGCGAGAACGCCGAGCGACGACGCACCCATCACGAGCCCGACGAACCCGAGCCACAGGAGCAGCCGGGTCGGCAGGATCTGGGCGTCCGAGTCGCGCGGCTTCCGCTTCATCAGACCCTCGGCCGTCTCGCCGTAGCCGAGCCCGACCGCCTGGAAGACCTGCGTCGTGAAGTTGATCCACAGGGTCTGGAGCGGGAAGAACGCGACGCCGCCCAGCACGTTGAAGATCGCGGCCCCGAGGAAGGTCACGACGAGCCCGAACAGCACGCCCATCTGGAAGCGGATGTACTTCGTCAGGTTGTCGTAGAGACCGCGCCCGAGCTCGACCGCCTTGACGATCGTCGCGAAGTTGTCGTCCGTGAGGATCATCGCTGCCGCTTCCTTCGTCACCTCGGTACCGGTGATCCCCATCGCGATGCCGATGTCGGCCCGCTTGAGGGCCGGCGCGTCGTTTACGCCGTCTCCGGTCATCGCGACGATGTGGCCTTTGCGCTTCAGCGTGTCGACGAGCCGCACCTTGTGCTCCGGTGTGACGCGCGCGATCACGCCGATGTCGTCGATCTGGTCGAAGAGCTCGTCGTCGGTCATCGCACCGAACTCGGCGCCCGAGATCGCGCGTCCCTTGATGCCGAGCTGGTTCGCGATCGCCGCCGCGGTCACGGCGTGGTCGCCGGTGATCATGCGCATCTGCATGCCGGCGGAGTACGCGGTCGCGATCGCGGCCTTCGCCGTCGGCCGCGGCGGATCGACGATGCCGACGAGTGCGAGGAGCGTCAGCCCGTCGAGCAGCGGCAGGAGGTCGGCCCGTGCGTCGAACGAGGCCGGGTCGAAGTCCTTGCGCGCTGTCGCGAGCACGCGCAGCCCCTGTTCGCCGAGCCGCGCGTTCTCGTCTTCGTACCGCTTGTGCAGGTCGTCAGTCAGCGCGACCGGCTTCTGCTGATCGGGATCGAACAGCTCCGTGCCGCGCGCGAGCACCTGATCGGGCGCTCCCTTCACGAGGCAGCGGACGACGTCGTTCCCCGATTCGTCCTTCATGCGATGGAACGACGCCATGAGCTTGTACGCGGAGTCGAACGGCAGCACCGCGAGGCGCGGGTACGTCTCACGCGTCGCCGCTGAGTCGAGGCCGCCCTTCTCGCCGAGCACGACGAGCGCGCCCTCGGTCGGATCGCCGATCATGTCGCCGTCCTTCACGACGGCGTCGCAGGCGAGAATCATCGGCAGCATGAACTGCTCGAGGTCGATCTCACTTTGCCCGGCCACGTGCTTGATCCGGCCCTCGGTCGAGTAGCCGTTCCCATCGATGACGTAGCGATGGTTCGGGATCGCGAGCTCGACCGCGGTCATCTGGTTGAGCGTCAGCGTCCCCGTCTTGTCGGAGTTGATCGCCGAGGTCGCGCCGAGCGTCTCCGTCGAGCGAAGCCGCTTCATGATCGCGTTCGCCTGTGCCAGCTTCTGCGTGCCCATCGAGAGGATCGCGGTCACGACCGCGGGAAGCCCGGTCGGGATCGCCGCAATCGCAAAGGCGATCGCCGCGAGGAACACCGTCTTGAACGACTGGCCGCGCGACATGTTCAGGACGATCGAGATGACAAGCGCGCTGCCGGAGATGACGAGAATCTGGCTCGTCAGCGTGTTGAGCTGCCGGGTCAGCGGCGAGACCTTGTCGTCCTCCTCCGCGAGCATCCCCGAGATGTGGCCGACCTCGGTCGCCATGCCGGTGGTCGTGACGATGAACTCGCCCGAGCCTCGAGTCACGTTCGTGTTCATGTAGACCATGTCGGTGCGGTCGCCGAGCGGCGCATCCGTGTTCGTGACGGTCTGATCGCCCTTCGACACCGGCAGGCTCTCGCCCGTCAGGGCGGACTCGGCCACTTCGAGCGTCGCTGCGCTGAGCAATCGGCCGTCCGCAGGAACGACGTCGCCGGCCTCGATCAGGACGACGTCGCCCGGGCACGAGCTGCTCGGCCGGGATCTGCACGAGCTCGCCGCCACGGCGCACGCGCGCCTTGATGATCATCATCTTCTGGAGCGCGGCGACGGCGGCCGCCGCCTTGCCCTCCTGGTTGAGCCCGAGGACGGCGTTGAACAGCGTCAGGAAGAGCAGCACGAGCCCGGTGCCGAGCTCCTTCAGCGGCCAGATGCTGCCGATGCCGGCGACGAGGAGCACGATCTGCATCGGATCGCGGTACTGACGGACGAACGCACGCCAGCGCGGCTCCGTCTCGGCGACAACGAACGCGTTGGGGCCGTACTGCTCGAGGCGCTTGGCGGCCTCGGCCGCGGGCAGGCCGACATGCGTCTCGACGCCGAGTTCGGCGGCGACTGCTTCGCTCGCGAGTGCGAACCACTGCTTCTCCTCCGCGGGCGGTGCTGGTGCTGCAACCGTCGTCGCCATCGTCGCCTCCTAGGTCGTTCGTGCCGTGTCGAGCGCGACCGTCGTGCCGGCCTCGCCCCGAAGCAATGCCTGTGTGTCGTTGATCGATCCGATCGCCGCGATGCCGCCCGTCTGCTCGGCGAACAGGCATGCCGCTCGGACCTTCGGCCCCATCGAGCCTGCGGCGAACTCGCTCGTGCCGAGCTCGGCCGGAGAGGCGCGGCGAATCGCCTGCTGCTCCGGAGTGCCCCAGCCCGAATACACGGCGTCGACGTCGGTCACGATCAGCAGCGCATCCGCCTTCAGGTCCTTCGCGAGCAGCGCGCTTGCCAGGTCCTTGTCGATCACCGCCTCGACACCCACCAGCTTCTTGCCGGCCGGAACATCCTCATCGGTGTACATGACCGGGATGCCGCCGCCGCCGGCGCACACGACCGTGCAGCCGTGGTCGAGCAGCCATTCCACCGGCTCGAGGCCGAAGATGCGCTGCGGCACGGGTGAGGGAACGACCCGGCGGAAGCTGTCACCGTCCGGCTTGAAGGCCCAGCCCTTCTCGGCAGCCAGATCGTCCGCTTCGGCCTTCGTGTAGATCGGGCCGATCGGCTTCGTCGGGTCGGCGAAGGCGGGGTCGTCTCCGTGCACTTCGATCAGCGTGAGGAGCGATGCGAGACGATGCTCCGACGGCAGCAGATTGCCGAGCTCCTGCTGGATCAGATAGCCGATCATTCCTTCCGTCTGCGCGCCGAGGAGGTCGAGCGGGTACGGCTCGACCTCCGTGTACGCCGATCCCTGCAGCGCCAGCAGACCGACCTGTGGCCCGTTGCCGTGCGAGATCACGAGCTCGTGCTCGAGGGCCAGCGGAGCGAGCGCCGCGCACGCGGCGTGGGCGTTCTTCCGCTGGTTCTCGGCCGACAGCGGCTCCCCCCGCCGAAGCAGGGCGTTTCCGCCGAGTGCGACGACGACCCGCACGTCAGCTCCCGAGCGTCGCGACCATCACGGCCTTGATCGTGTGCAGCCGGTTCTCGGCTTCGTCGAAGACGACGGACGCCGGCGACTCGAAGACCTCTTCGGTCACCTCGAGACCGTCCATCCCGAACTTCTCGAAGATCTCCTTGCCGACCTGCGTATCGGTGTTGTGGAACGCCGGCAGGCAGTGCATGAACTTCGTGTCCGGGTTGCCCGTCGCGGTGAGCACGTCCATGTTCACCTGGTACGGCGTGAGCAGCTCGATGCGCTCCGCCCACACCTCGTCGGCCTCGCCCATCGAGACCCAGACATCGGTGAGCAGGAAATCCGCGCCGCGCACCGCTTCGTTCACGTCTTCGGTGATCGTGATCTGCGCTCCTGTCTCGGCTGCGATCGAGCGGGAGAGCTGCTGGATCTCCTCACTCGGCCAGAGCGACTTCGGGCTCGCGATGCGCACGTCCATCCCGAGCTTCGCGCCGCCGACGAGATACGAGTCGGCCATGTTGAAGCGCGCGTCGCCGAGGTAACAGAAGACGACTTCGCCGAGCGGCTTCGAGCTGTGCTCGGTGAAGGTCAAGAAGTCGGCGAGGATCTGCGTCGGATGCCACTCATCGGTGAGGCCGTTGTAGACCGGGACGCCCGACCACTCGGCGAGCGCTTCCGCGACCTCCTGGTCGAAGCCACGGAACTCGATCGCGTCGTACATGCGACCGAGCACGCGCGCCGTGTCCTTCGCCGTCTCCTTGTGGCCCATGTGCGAGCCCGACGGACCGAGGAACGTGACGTGCGCGCCCTGGTCGAACGCGGCGACCTCGAACGCGCAACGCGTCCTGGTCGAGTCCTTTTCGAAGATCAGGACGATCTCGCGGCCGACCAGCTTTTGCTCTTCACGGCCTTCGCGCTTGGCCGCCTTGAGCTCGGCAGCGAGGTCCACCAGGTACCTGATCTCGTCCGGCGAGAAATCGGCCAGCTTCATCAGATGCCGGCCGCGCAGGTCAACCATCGTGCTCATGGGCGATGCTCCTCTCTCATGGCTCGCGAATGACCGGGCAGGTCATGCAGTGGCCGCCACCGCGGCCCTTGCCGAGCTCCGAGCCCTCGATGGCGAGGACCTCGATGCCGGCCTTCGCGAGCTTCGCATTCGTTGCTTCGTTGCGTTCGTAGCCGACGATGACACCCGGCGACAGCGCGACCACGTTGTTGCCGTCGTCCCACTGGTTGCGCTCGGCTTCGAACTCGTCGCCTCCGGTTGTCACCTTCGTGAACGAGGTGAGCCCGAGCGCGTCTTGCACTTCGTCGAGGAACGAACGCTCGGAGACCTCGGCCTGCACGCCTTCCGGACCACCTGGGGTAAAGAGAATCGGGCGGATCTGCGAGACGACGGGCTCGTACAGCGTCGCGATGTCGCGGTCACAGAACGTGAACACGGTGTCGAGGTGCATCGCCGCACGTTCGCGCGGCATCTGCGCACCGATCACAAGGCGCGCGGCACCCTTCTCGAACATGTTGCGCGCCATGATGCTGACCGCGCGGGCGGTGCTGCGCTCGCCCATCCCGACGAGGACGACGCCGTCGCCGACCGGCATCATGTCGCCGCCCTCCATCCGGGCGAGGCCCCAGTCGTGGTCGGCGCCGCCGAACCAGATCTCGAAGTCGGCGTCACGGAACCGCGGATGGAAGCGGTACACGGCCTCCAGGTTCAGCGTCTCGAGCTGGCGCGCCGGCCAGAACATCGGGTTGAGCGTGACGCCGCCGTACAGCCAGGCGCTCGTGTCGCGCATGAAGAGCTGGTTCGGCAGCGGCGCCAGCACGAAGTCGGTGCCGTGGAGCGCCGGGCCGATCGCCTTCTGAATCTCCGCCGGCAGCTCGAGGACGGTGAGCCCGCCCGTGAGATGCGTCGCGAGCTCCTCCGAGCTCTGCTCCTGCAGCCACTCCTTCAGCGGCCCCGCGAACATGACGGTGACGTCTTCGGGACGCACGCGCCGCGACAGCAGCCACTCGCGTCCTTCCGGCTGGTCGAGCGTCTCGGCGAGCAGCTCGTGAAAGAGCAGCACCTCGACGCCGCGCTCGCGCATCAGGTCGACGAACGCGTCGTGCTCCTGGCGTGCGCGCCGAACCCAGATGACGTCGTCGAACAGCAGCTCGTGGCAGTTCGTCGGCGACAGGCGCTCGTGCGCGAGGTCGGGCCGGTGGACGATGACCACGTTGAGCTTCCCGACTTCAGAGTGGGTGCCGAGCGCAGTTTGGGAGGCGGTACTCATCTCAGTGGTGCTCCTCTCTTAAACCGCCGAGATTCCGACGAAGATGCAACAGACGACGAAGGCGGCCAGCGCGAAGGGCCAGACGAATCGCAGGTACTTGTCGTAGCCGACCTTGGACAGCGCGAGGCCGCCCATGATCACGGCCGACGTCGGCGTGATCAGGTTCACAAGCCCGGAGGCGGACTGGAATGCCGTCACGACCGTTGCCCGCGAGACGTTCGCGAAGTCGGCGAGCGGCGCAAGGATCGGCATGACGAGCGCGGCGTGCCCGGATGACGACGGCACGAGGAATGCAATCGGCAGGTTGACGATGAACGCGATCAGCGCGAAGGCGCCCTGCGACTTGCCCGAGACCGCCTTCTCCATCCAGTGGAGGACCGTGTCGGTCATGTACGCGTTCTTCATCACGACGGTGATGCCGCGCGCGAACACGATGATCAGCCCGGCGCCGAGGAAATCCGAGGCGCCGGCGACGATCGTCGTGACCGTGCCCTCCTCGCCGAGCCCGGCGATCACGCCGATCACGACGGCCATCACCAGGAAGAGCCCGGCCGCTTCCGGGAAGTAGAAGTCGGCGAACGTCGGCAGTGGGAAGTTCTTGCTGAAGCCCTCCTGCCACAGGTCGTTCCAGGGGATGAACCCATAGATCATCACGAGGAACGAACCGGCGAACAGCACGAGGACGAGCTTCTGACGGCCCGTCAGCGCAGGTACGTCGCTGATCAGCTTCTCCGCGTCCGCTGCATCGGTCGGAGAGACGCCGACGATCGACTTCTCCGGATGCTCCTTGATCCGCTTCGCGTACCAGATGACGTACCCGATCGCCATCGCGAGCAGGACGAACCACATCACGATCCGGAGGCCGATCCCGTCGCCGATCGAGATGCCCGCTGCGTCCGAGGCGACGCCTGTCGCGAACGGGTTGACGGTCGATGCGATCACGCCGGAGCCGGCGCCGAGGAAGATGATCGCGCAGGCGACCATCCGGTCGTACTTCAGCGCGAGGGCGAGCGGGACGAGCAGAACGAAGAAGCCGAGCGTCTCCTCCCACATGCCGTATGACGTACCGCCGAGCGCGAAGACGGTCATCAGGATCGCGACGAGGACGGAGCCGCTGTGCCGGAAGCGCAGCGCGAGCCGGCCGATCCCGGTCTGGATCGCCTCGGTCTTCATCGTCACGGTGATGAAGGCGCCGACGGCGAGGACGAAGAAGAAGATCGCCGCCGAGCCGTAGAGGAAGCCCTCCTCCCACGGGCCGACGAAGCCCTTCGCGCTCTCGACGCCGTAGAGGCCGTTCGGCGGCGCATCCCACAGCTGCTTGAAGCGGAACGTGAAGGCGGTGTCGACGCAGGGCTGTCCCAGCTCGCCGACCGTCTTGGTCGCGCCGGGCGCACTGGCCGCGTCGGCCGGCGCCTGCCCGCTCTCGGTCGGCGAGTCGGCCTCGATCGCGGGCGCGGTCGCGGCGGGCGCCGAGCACGAAGGCAGCTCGTGGTAGGTGCCGGGCTTCGGCGATCCGGTCGCCGGGTCGGTCTGGTAGGCCCCGGCCGGGACGAAGAAGGACGCGATCCAGACGAGCAGGAGGACGAGCGCGAGGACGGTGAACGCCGTCGGGAACTTGAACTTCTTGTGCGGCGTCTCCGTAGAGACCTCGTCGTCGTTACGGGCTTCGGTCGTCATGGTGTCGGTGTGGTGACCTCTCGGGTCAGATCCCGCCGGCCTCGTCGACGGTCGTCGCGCTCAGGAGGGTGAGACCAAGGGCCGACACTTGCTGAAGAAGTCCTTGCAGCTGTGTCTGGTCGCGGACAGGCCCTTCGAGCACTGTTGTCCCGTGCTCTCGCGCCAGAGCCATTCCTTCGAACGCAACGGCCGCCTGGTCGCTCAGTTCGCCCTCGACGGTGAGCCGATATGTGCGGCCTTCCATGGCGCGATCATGGCCCCCGCACTCGGAACGAGTCCGGCGCCGCCCGCGCTTCACCTGGGTGAACGCGCTTCGCGGTTCATACTCGTGGGGTGAGCCAGGCGCCTCCAACGGCTGAAACGATCTCCGGTGTAGTGCCCGAGTTGCTGCTCCCTCCGCTCGCCGAGGCCAAATTGCTCGCCCCACAGCTTCGGCCGGAGCTCGTCGTGCGCCCACGGATCACGGACGCCCTGACCGCCAACCCGCGGGCGCTCCTGACGCTTGTCGCGGCGCCGCCCGGCTACGGAAAGACGACCGCCGTACGCGAATGGTGCGCCGCGCGCGACGGAGCCCTTGCATGGGTCTCGCTCGACCGGAGCGACAACGACCCGTTTCTGCTCTGGCGCTACGCGGCAACGGCGGTCGATCGCCTGCGCGGCGGCCTCGGCGGGGCGGCGCTGCGCCGGCTCGCCGTGCCCGGCGGCGCGATCGAGGATCCGGTGATCGAGCTGATGAACGGCCTGACCGCCTACGGCGATGACGTGACCCTCGTCTTCGACGACTTCCACAACGTGACCGACCCGGAATGCCTGAAGTCGATCGACCTCGCGCTCACGTACCTGCCGCCCTCGACGCATCTCGTTCTCGTGACGCGCATCGACCCTGCGCTCCGCCTGCCGCAGCTGCGCGCCGACGGCACGCTCGTCGAGCTACGCGCCAGCGACCTCGCGTTCACCGAGGCAGAGGCGTTCGAGCTGCTCGTCGAGCGTGGGGGCCTCCCCCTCGATGCCGAGGAGGTCGCGCTGCTCCACGCCAGGACCGAGGGCTGGCCCGGCGCGCTCCATCTGGCGCTCGTCTGGCTGCGCCACGTCGAAGATCCACACGCCGCGGTGCGTGCCTTCAACGGGAACCACCGCTTCGTCTCCGACTATCTGAACCAGGAGGTCTTCGCCGCGCTCGACGATCGCTCGCGCGACTTCCTGCTCCAGGCCTCCGCGCTCGGGCAGTGCACCGCCGAGCTCTGCGACGGCGTGCTCGAGCGCACCGACTCCGCGGCAATGCTCGAGCAGCTGGACCGCGCGAACCTGTTGATCAGCCGGCTCGAGCGCGGAGGCTGGTTCCGCGTGCATGCGCTCCTCGGCGAGTTCGCCGGCTTCGAGCTGGAAGCGCGGGAGTCGGGAAGGAGCCCGGAGATCCGCCGACGTGCGGCCGAGTGGTGCCGCTCCCACAATCTCCCGATCGAGGCGGCCGAGTACGCCGCGGCGGCCGGCGACTACGAGCTTGTCGCCGAGATCATGGTCGAGCAGCACCTCCCTCTGATCCGCTCGGGCCACGCACGCGCTCTGCTTGCCTGGATCCGCACGCTGCCCGAGCAGCACCTCGTCAGCCATCCGGAGCTCGCGATGGCGGCGGCAACGGCGACCGGGCTCCTGGGCCAAGAGCGCATCGAACAGCAGCGGTTCCTCGCAGTCGCCGAGCGGGCAGCGACGGAGTTCCCGGAACGCTTCACGCCGTACGTCGACGCCGGGGTCGCGATGGTTCGCGCCTTCACACTCGACGGCGGAGTGGACGCCGCCGTCGCGGCAGGAGCGCACGCGGTCGCTGTTGCCGAAGCGGAGTCGGACGACGTGCTCGTAGCCTCCCTCGCCGGATACGCGCAGGCGCTGTATTTCGCGGGACGCTCGGACGACGCCTGGGCGTTCGCTCTCCGAGCCGTTCAGCATCCAGAGGCGGATCGCCGTCCGACCGCCCAGGTGTCCGCACGCGTGACGATGGCGCTCGTCACCCTCGAGCAAGAGCTGCCGAACCTCGCACGCAGCCATGCGGCGAAGGCAAAGTCGCTCCTCGGCCGCATCCACAGCAGCCGAAGCTGGCTCGGCGCGACCGCGTCGGTGGCGATGGCGCGCGTGCTGGTCGAAGAAGGCAACCTGAGCGAAGCAGAGCGTGAGCTCGCCCACGCCGAGCACCTGTTCCAGGACGAGATCCCGACCGTGCATCACGCGTGGGCGCTCCTGCTCGTCGCGCAGATCAAGTGCCGGCGGGGCCGGCTCGAGGACGCCGCGGCGACGCTCCAGTCGGCGCGCGACGAGCTTGCGGGAGTCGCAAGCGTCGGCCGGCTGTCGGTGCTGCTCGCCCAGACGGAGCGAGAGCTGGACGAGGCGCGCACCCGGGCAGAGGGCGGCGAGGTGCTCGAGCCACCGACGGAGGCCGAGCTGCCGGTGCTTCGTCTCCTGGCGACGGAGCTCTCGGCGCGCGAGATCGGCAAAACGCTCTTTCTCTCGCCGAACACGATTCGCACCCACACCCGCGTCCTCTACCGCAAGCTGGGCGTCAACTCACGCGCCGATGCGGTCGCGCGCGCCGTCGCGCTCGGCCTGCTGGACGAGCAGACGATGGAAGCGGTTCACCTGGGTGAGCGCGCGGAGGGGGCGGCGTGAGCGCGCCGACCCCGGCATAGATTTGCCGTCAGACCAACCGGGAGGAGACCGAGAGATGGCGCTGGGACCTGTGCAAATCCTCGTGATCGGGTTCGACAAACCCGAGCTCACAGGAAAGATCGCCGCAGAGCTCGACCGTCTGCGCGAACACGATGTGGTGCGGCTCGTCGATGCGCTCGTCGTCATCAAGGATGACGAGGGGAACGTCGAGCGCGTGCAGATCAGCGATCTGACGACCGAGCAAGCCGAGGAGTTCGGCGCCACGATCGGCGCGCTGATCGGCCTTGGGTTCGGCGACGAAGAGCACGTCGAAGCAGGCGCCGTCCTGGGTGCGATGGCGGGCGAAGACGGCCATGTCCTTCCGGAGAGCTGGTACGTCGACGACGCGATTCCCAACGGAGATGCCGCTGCGATCATCCTGCTCGAGCATCGCTGGGCGATCCCGTTCCGCGAGTCGATCCAGGCCGCCGGCGGCAGCCTGCTCGTCGATGCATGGATCCATCCGACCGACCTGGTCGCGATCGGCCTGCTTGCGAGCGAGGAGGCAGCTGCTCACTAGCTCGGAACCCCGGCCGCTCCGCCGGGCCGCCAAGCACGTCCTCTTCGGCGTCGGTTCCGGCATCGCCGGAACGGTCTACGGAACCGTCGTCGCGATGGCGACGTTGACTGCGGCGTACGCGACGGAGAAAGAGCCGTGGCGGCTCGCGGTCATCGTCGTCACGACGTCGCTTGTCCTGTGGATCGCGCACGTCTACTCGCACGGGCTCGCCGAGAGCCTCGACCGGCGGCAGCGGCTCAACCTCGGCGACCTCTCGGAGATCATGCGTCGCGAGCTCGGGATTCTCCTCGCGGCGCTCCCGCCTGCCGCCATGCTCGTCGTCGGCGCGCTCGGGATCTTCGCCGAGAAGACGGCGGTGTGGCTCGCGCTCGGCATCGGTCTTGCGGCACTCGGAGCCCAGGGGATCCGCTACGCGCGGTTCGAGCGATTCGGTCTAGGCGGCACGTTGATCGCGGTGGGCCTCAACCTGGCGCTCGGACTGCTCGTCGTCGCACTCAAGGTCGAAGTCGCGCACTAGCGTCGCGGCGCGAGCGACGAGAACCGTCGCGGCAGCACGAGGGTCGAGACCATCAGGCCGTAGGCGATCGAGAGCGCCGAGACGAAGGTGTCGAACGCAGTCGTGACGCCGCTCACCGTCTGATTGGAGAGCAGCTGCAGCGCGCTCTCGAAACCGGCGCTCCCCGGGACGAGCATGAACACGCCGGGGACGATGAAGACGACCGCCGCGCGCTTGAGCGCGGGCGCCGCCAGGCCGCCCACGAGCCCGACGGTGAGCGCGGCGACGAAGACGCCGGCAGCCGCGCCGAAGAGGTTCCGTCCCACTTCGTTCGCCGAGAGCGCTACGACGGTCGCGGCGCACATCACCGGCGCATCCCAGGTCCGCGCGCGGAGGGTCACCGTGAAGGCCAACCCGGCGGCCGCAGCGGCGATCAAATGCGCGCCGGTGTACGCGAAGTGCGGCGTCACGTGATGCGCAGGCCCGAACCAATCCTGGGCGACCGACCGGCCGATCGCGACCCCGAACACGAGACCGAGCAGCTGGACGAGCGCGTTCGCGGTGTTCGCGACGCCCGACTGCAGGTGCTCGGTCGAGAGCTCCTGCATGCCGACCGTGAGCGTCATCCCGGGCAGGAACGTGACGAGCGCAGCGAGCGTCACGGTGTCCGGCGAGGTGTTCAGCCCGAGCTTTACGAGCGCCGCTGCGGCGATGCTCGCTCCGATCGCGGCAAGCGGCGCGACGATCGGCGCCGCGCGCTGCCGCCGCTGGACGAAGCAGCGCGATCGCGCCGACACCGAGCCCCACGATCGCTGCTGCGACCGCCTCACGCCAGCCACCGCCCAGCACAGGCGTGAGCGCGAAGCCGGCAACGGCGTACGCGGCGACCAGCACCGGCCAGGGCCGGTTCGTGGGCATGCTCTCGATCTCGCGGAGCTGAGCGAGCGCGTGCTCCGGCTCGAGCTGCTTGCCGCGTGCGTCCTTCACGAACGCGTCGAGGCGCGAGAGGGTTCCGAGGTCGGACTGAGCCGGCCGTACCCGGAGCGTGTAGTTCCTTTGGTACGGCAGCGTTCCGAACGCGACGTCGATCATCGTCGGCGTCGCGGAGACCTGCATGCCGGTCAGGCCGAGCTCATCCGCGAACGCGAGGATGCGATCCTCGAGGTCGGCGGTCGGATAGCCGGCGTTGTGCGCCAGGCGCACAAACAGCATCAGTACTTCGATGGACGAATCAGACGACGCGGGCCGCGTCAGGACCGCATTCGCTTCCAGACGACGTCGAGCACGACCGCGAGCAACGTCGTCGCGAGCATCGCCACGAAGGTCTCGGGCGCGTTCCGAAGCGAGTCGACCGCAAAGAAGGCGAGAACGACGAGCGTCGCGACGATCCCTGCGATCACGATCCACCCACCGGCTCGGGTCTCCGAGCGGAGCCGGTAGCCCGCAATTCCGGCGAGCACGAAGACGATCAGCGCGCAGGCGCTCCCAACCGACGCAATCGCGCCGAGGGTGACGAAGTTCGCGATCAGAAGCACAGCGAAGGAGGTGACAAGCAGCCCGCTGTGCCGGCCGAAGCGCGAGGTGCGGCCGAGGATCGGCGGGAACTGGCCGAGCTCGGCCAGGCTCGCCGTCAGGCTGACCGAGCCGAAGAGTGTGGCGTTCGTCGCGCCGGCGGTCGCGAGCAGCGCTGCGACTGCCATCAGTGTGAATCCGGCCTCACCGAGCGACGGCCGTGCCGCCTCGGCGATCGCGGTCTCGCCGTAGGCGATGACCTGTGTCGCCGTGAGCGTGCCGAAGACGCCGAGTGCGATCAGCACGTACGTCGCGGTCGTCAGCCCGAGCGCGAGGCCGGTCGCTTTCGGCAGCTCCTTCTTCGGATTGCGAAGGCTCGCGACGGTGAACGTCATCACGCCGAACCCGAGGAACGCGAAGAACGTCAACGCGATGCTGGCGATGATCTTCGAGAACGACGGATAGCCGCTGAATGCCAGGAGATGCCAGTTGATGTCCTTCAACGTGACGACGATGAAGAACGCGAAGACCGCGAGCAGGATGACGACGAGGAACGACGCGACGCGCGAGACGAACCGCGTCCCGAGCATGTTCACGAGCGTCACCGCGACGATCAGCAGCGATGTGAAGACGTTGTCCCAGCCGCTCCATGGGTTGCTGCCGAAGAAGAGAGAGACCGCATAGCTCCCGAACGAGACGGCAACGAGCGCGCCGACGATCACGAACGCTGCGAAATAGCCGAGCCAGGATGCGATCCCGAGCAAGCGCCCGTTGCCGAAGCCCTGCCGCAGGTACTCGATCAGGCCACCCTCGGACGGGTAGCGGATGCCGAGCAGCACGATGTTGTACGCGAGCAGCATCGTGATCCCGCCCGCTAAGAGGAACGAGAGCCAGACGGCTGCGCCCGCGACCGTCGCCGCCTGGCCGAGCAGCGCAAAGATGCCCGCGCCCACCATGGCACCGATGCCGAGAAACGCGGCACCGATGACCGTGATGTGTTGCGCGGGCGCTTCGAGTGGAGGACTAGCTGAGGAGCTTTGCCTTGGCGGCATTGAATTCGTCTTGCGTCAGGATCCCTTGGTCCATCAGCGACTTGAGCTCCGTCAGCTTGCTCGCGAGATCGCTGGGCGGCGCACCCGCCGGCGGCGCCTGCTGCGCCTCGAGATTCGCGAGCCGCTGCTGGGTCGCGTAGTCCTGCTGTTCCTCGTACGCCTCGTTCTGCGCCGACCGTTGTCCGGCCTTCGCGCCCATGTACGACGCGCCGCCGATCATGGCTGCTCCGAGAAGCGGCCTTCTCCTCCGCATGAACATTGTGCTGCTCCTTTCGCCGGGTCTTGCGGGAGCATCGCGTGTGCGGCGGTCGGCGTTCAGACCGCACCGCGCGGCTCACCTAGGTGATTGCTTTCAGCTCGCTGAGTGACGCACGGATGAGATCGGAGAGATCCGGGGTCCCGGCGTCGTCCACCCAGCGCTGAAACGCGACACGGAAGACCGCGATCCCGATCTCGGAAGCGAGGGTCGCCGTTGGCAGATCCACGCCCCGCGCACGGAGTGCATCCGCGAGTTGCGAGGCCCAGGAGGCGAGCTTGATCAACTCGCGCTCGCGGAGCTCTGCGTTCGCGGTGATGATCGGCTGGCGCAGCCGGGCAAAGTCCCGGCGCTCGGTCAGGACGCGGGCGACGGCGTCCAGTCCCGCAGTAACCGCCTGGATGGGCGTCGCCTCCGCGGGGGCTTCGGCGACAGCGCCGGCCAGGAGCTCGTCCAGCTGGCCCGCGCCGCCGAAGAGCACCTCGCGCTTGTCGGCGAAGTGGCGGAAGAAGGTTCTCTCGGTGAGTCCGGCCCGCGCGGCGATCTCTGCCACGGTCGTGTTCTCGAACCCGCGCTCGCCGTAGAGCTCAAGCGCCGCCTGCTCGAGGCGGCCGCGTGCGTTCGGCTGCCAGCGGGCCACAGGCGGATCATAGTGAAGTCAGTGTCTGTCATCACCATGCTAAGCTGATGTCAGTTTCTGCCATCAGCCTTTTGGAGGTACTCGCAATGCGCGTCTTCGTCACCGGGGCGTCAGGACACATCGGCTCCGCTCTCGTCGCCGACCTGCTCGCGGCAGGGCACCAGGTACTCGGTCTCGCCCGCTCGGAGCAGTCGTCCGCCGCGTTGACGGCGGCGGGCGCCGACGTCCAGCGCGGCACGCTCGACGATCTCGAGACCTTGCGCGACGCCGCCGCCTCCACCGACGGTGTCATCCACCTGGCCTACATGCACGACATCAGCCTGAGCGACCCCAACGGCTACGCCGTCGCCGGCGCCGCCGACCTGAAAGCGGTCGAGACGATGGGCGAGGCCCTCCAGGGATCCGACCGGCCGCTCGTGATCACCTCGGGCACGCTCGCACTTGCCTTCGTGCTCCCGGCCGGCCAGGTCGCACGCGAGACCGATGCGTTCGATCCCGCCTCGACGCAGGCGCGAATTGCGACAGAGAACGCGGCGATCCGGCTGGCCGGACGCGGCGTGCGATCGTCGATCGTCCGGCTCCCGCCGACCGTTCACAGCTCGCTCGACCACCACGGCTTCATCCCACGCCTGATCGGGATCGCCCGCGAGAAGGGCGTCTCGGCATTCGTCGGCGACGGCGCCAATCGCTGGCCCGCCGTCCACACGCTCGATGCGGCGCGCCTCTTCCGGCTTGCGGCGGAAGCAGCGCCGGCCGGATCGCCGCTGCACGGCGTCGGAGACGAAGGCGTGCCCTTCCGCGAGATCGCCGCCGTGATCGGGCGGCATCTCGATGTGCCGGTCACCGGCATCTCGCCCGACGAGGCGGGCGAGCACTTCGGCTTCCTCGGCACCTTCGTCTCGACCGACAACCCGACTTCGAGTGCCCTGACCCAGGAGCTCGTCGAGTGGCGCCCAACGCACGCGGCGCTGATTCCCGACCTCGACGAAGGCCACTACTTCGCGTAGAGAAGCCGACGCGCGGATTCGAACCGCGGACCCCTTCATTACGAGTGAAGTGCTCTACCAGCTGAGCTACGTCGGCGGGGCGCGCTCAGTGTAGCCGCGTCCGGCGCGCGATCAGTGGTGGTGCGGGACTCCGAGGGCCGGCGGCGAGGCCGTCGGCGGGGCGGTCGTCGTGGTCGGCGGGGCCGGTGTCGTGACAGTCGGTGTCGTCGTCGTGGCGGGCGCCTGGGTGGTCGTCGTCGGCGTGCTGGTCGTCGTCGTCGGTGTCGTCGCGGTCGGCGCAATCAGCTGGATCGCGATCGGCCCGGGGCCGTGGTTCGTCGAGACCGACCCGGTGCCGGTGGAGCTCTGACCCGACGAGGTCTGCACCTGCTGCTGCGTGTTCCCCTTCCCGGCGCTCTGACCGCTCGTCGTGCCCTGTCCGCTCGTTCCGCTCTCACCACTCGTTCCGTTGCCCTTGTCCGTCGTCTGGGCGCCGTCATTGCCGCCGGAACTGGAGCTGCTCGTCGGGCTCGGAGGCGGCGTTTGCGCGGGCGCCGGGGTCGCCGGCGCCGGGGTCGGCGGCTGGGCCGGCGGCGTCGTCGGCGTGGAGCCGCTCTGCGACGTGGGATCGCCGGCGCCGGGATCGGTCGCCGGGGTCGGCGGAACCGCAACGATCGGAGGAGCGACGTCGCCGCCCGTCACGAGTGCGCGGGTGCGCGGGGCGACAACGCTCCGTGGCTCGAAGGCACCCGCCGCGCGCTGCGTGTGCGTGACCGCGTGCTTTCGGCGTCCAGGGATCTCGGTGCGTACGCGGACCGGGGCCTTCGTGCCCACGACAGCCGCGTGTCGGACTGGAGCAGAATGCGTCGTCTGCGCTGGAACGGCCGGCCGATGGCTGTCTGCGCTCGTGAACGCGGCCGCGTTCTCGACGGCATGCCGCGCGGCCGGCGTCGCAGCCACGACCGACGTGGCGGCGACCGTTGCGACCGTCGCCGCAACCTTCGTGCCGCCGGTGACGAGCAATGACTTGAACAGCGTGAGCAGCGAGCCGGCGTCGCCGCCCTTGACCACGCGCTTCGCGATGCCCTTCTTCGGCTCTTCCTCGAGCCCGGCGGCGAGCGAGCGACGCGCCCGGAAGAGCAGCGTCTCGACTGCCGCTTGCGAGATGCCGAGCTCGGTCGCGATCTCGCGGTAGGAGAGGCCCTGCCACTCGCGCAAGAGGAGCGCGCGCTGCTGCTGCTTCGGCATGCCGTTCAGCGCTTCGGGCAGCCCGATCAACTCGTCTGAGTCGACCTCGGGCGCGGGGATGATGTCCTGCAACGCCTCGAGATCGCCCGCCGTCTCGACCCGCCGGCGGCGCGACGACGATCGCCTGCGCGTCAGGCAGACGTTGTGCGCGATCTTGTACAGCCACGCCATCTCGAACTCGGGCGAGACGCCACGCTGCAACCCGCGGAACGCATTCAGGAACGTCGACTGGGTCGCATCCTCGGCCTCCTCGCGGCTGCCGAGCTGGTGGAAGCAGTAGGCCTGGATCTGCCGCGCGTACTGCTCGTACAGCCGGTGCGCATCGGCTTCTGCCGGTGCGGTATTCCCAACTGAGCGGTCGGCACGACCGATGGACGGAACAGCTACCACGGGGCCCCCTTGACTCTCCCGAACCCGCGACGTCCGCCCACGACGCGTCTTGCAAGGAACAGTGTCGGCAATCGGGGAGCAAAGGAAAAGGCCCGAGGGCCAAACTTTACTTTCTCACTTACAAGGCGTACGAACTAGGCAAGCTCGCGCGCAACCCGCACGAACAGCGCCTCGAGCGCGAGCTGCGGCGCCAGGTTGAACTCCTCGAGCGCCCGCCAGGCCTCCCGCACCGCCTCGGCCGCACGCTCCGCGCCGACCAGCCGCTCGCGGGTCGCGTCCTCCCGAAGCAGGGCCAGCTTGTCGAGGTGGATCGCCGCGTCGCCGGCGCCGACGGCGACCGCCACGAGGTCGCGGTACCACGCGGAGAGCTCCTCGAGCTGGGCGAGCAGCTCCTCCCGCTCGGCGCCGCGCGCCGCGCGCCGCACGCGGGTCTCGGCCTCGCGCGCCGGCAGCTCGAGGTCGCCGATCCGCGCCTCCTCGAGCTCGCTCGCCTCGCCGGCCCGCGCCTGCGCGTTCGCGACGAGCGCTGCCGCCGCGGCCGCAGCATCGAAGTCCGGATCGAGATACGCGGCCCGCGCCTGCGCGATCACGGCGTCGCGCCGCGCGGCCGCGGCCGGATCGAGCAGCCGCTCGAGCCGGTCCATACGGCCGGCCGCGACTCGCGCGAGCGTCGCCTTCGTCGTCTCGTCGAGCTCCGGCGCGCGCGCATCGACCAGCTCGCGGATCGCGCGCTCCGACAGCCGCCGGAACGGGACGAGCTGACAGCGCGAGCGGATCGTCTCCGGCATCGAGCCGAGATCGTCGGCGATCAGCACGATCACCGCGTACGGCGGCGGCTCCTCGAGATCCTTGAGGAGCGCGTCGGCGGCGTCCTCGTTCATCAGGTTCGCGTGGTGGATCAGGTAGACGCGGCGGTCGCCTCGAACGGCCGCATGTGCAGGTCGCGCCGGAGCTCGCGGATCGCGTCGATGCGGATCATCTCGCCGAGCGCGTCGAGCTCGTAGAGATCGGGATGGAACTCGCGCGTCGTCTCGAGCAGCGCGCGCGCGAACGTCCGCGCGACCTCGCGCTTGCCGACGCCGGGCGGCCCGTGGAAGAGGTACGCGTGCGCCGGCCCTTCGCGGAGCGCCGCGTCGAGCAGGCGCGCCGCCTCGGACTGCTCAGAGAAGCGCGCGAACGTGCTCACGGATCTCCTCGGCGATCTCGTCGGCGGGCCGCGAGCCGTCGAGCGCGACGATGCGGCCCGGCTCGGCGGCGGCGAGCGCGCGGTACGCGTCGTCGACCCGGCGCATGAAGTCGTCGCCCTCGCGCTCGATGCGGTCGTGGTCGTCCCGGACCGGCCGCGCGCGACCTCGGGGTCGAGCAGCACGAGGAACGTGCGGTCGGGCAGCAGCCCGTCGGTGACCGTCAGGCTCAGCTCGCGCACGCGCTCCTCGCCGAGCCCGCGCGCCGACCCCTGGTAGGCGACCGACGAGTCGAGGTAGCGGTCGCAGACGACGTCCTCGCCGCGCTCGAGCGCCGGCCGGATCGCGCTCGCGACATGCTCGGCGCGCGCGGCGGCGTAGAGCGCCGCCTCCGTCCACGGCGCTCATCGCGTCGCCGTGGAGCACGAGCTCGCGCACCGCCTCGCCGACCGGCGTCCCGCCCGGCTCGCGCGTCGTCGAGCACCGTGCGGCCCTGGTCGCGCAGCCACTCGGCGAGCAGCCGGCCTGCGTGCTCTTGCCCGACCAGTCGACTCCTTCGAAGGTGACGAACATTCGGTCCGTAATGATACGGCTTCGATGAAGGCGCTCGTGACAGGCGGCGCCGGGCTTCATCGGCTCGAACCTCGTCGACGCGCTCGTCGCGCGCGGCGACGAGGTCGTGGTCGTCGACAACTTCTCGTCCGGCAAGCGCGAGAACCTGAACCCGGCGGCGACGCTGCTCGAGCACGACATCCGCGAGCCGTTCGAGGTCGACGCCGACGTCGTCTTCCACCTCGCCGCGCAGGCCGACGTGCAGACGTCGATGAAGCGGCCCGAGCTCGACGCAGCGGTGAACGTCGTCGGCACCGTCAACGTGCTGAGCGCCGCGCCGCAGCGCGCAGGTGATCTTCGCGTCGTCCGGCGGCGCCGGCTACGGCGAATGCCCGGAGCCGGCGACGAGACGCTCGCCGTTCCTGCCGCTCTCGCCGTACGGGATCGCGAAGAAGTGCGGCGAGGAGTACCTCGCCGGCTGGAACCGCATCCACGGCACGACGCACGTCGCGCTGCGCTTCGCGAACGTCTACGGCCCGCGGCAGGACGCCGGGCTCGAGGGCGGCGTCGTCGCGATCTTCCTCGAGCGCATGGCGCGCGGCGAGGAGACGATGATCTTCGGCGACGGCGCGCAGCGCCGCGACTTCGTCTACGTCGGCGACGTCGTCGACGCGCTGCTCGCGACCGTCGGCCGCACCGGCGGCCCGTTCAACATCGGCACCGGCGATCGCGACGAGCGTCGCCGAGCTGCACGCCGCCTGCGCCGCGTCGTCGGGCGTCGACGAGCCGCCGCGGCACGAGCCGGCCCGGCTCGGCGACGTCCTGCGCTCGGTGCTCGATGCGTCGCTCGCGGACCGCGAGCTCGGCTGGCACGCGCGCGTCTCGCTCGACGAGGGCCTCGCCCGCACCTGGGCCTGGATGCAGGAAGCGGCAGCCGCGTAGCGAAACGGAGGGTCGCAGTGGACGCGCCGCTCCCCACCTCCGACGCGCTGATCCGCCCCTGGCGGACCGCGACGCTCGTCGCGAGCCTCGTCGCCGCGATCGAGCTCGTGCTGCTCGTCGGCTCGGCTCGTCCTGCTGCTCGCGAAGCCGCTCTCGCACGCGCTGCAGCCATCACGCCGAGGCGACCGCGCTCGCGCCGCGCGAAGAAGCGCGACGGTCGTGCACCACGTGAAGAAAGCGCGCGCCGCCGGCGAAGCCGAAGCTCAGCCGCGCGCAGACCGGCGTCTTCGTCCTGAACGGCAACGGCCGCGCCGGCGCCGCCTCGACGGCCGCCGCGAAGCTCGCATCACTCGGCTACCAGATTCCGCGGCACCGCGAACGCGAAGCGCCAGGACTACGCGACGACGGTCGTCATGTACCGGCCGGGCTACGAGGCCGAAGGGCTCCGGCTCGCGCACGACCTGCACGTCACGGTCGTCGGCCCGCTCGACGGCATCACCGTCTCGGCGCTCCACGGCGCGCAGCTCGACGTCGTGCTCGGCGCCGGCTAGGCCGTCAGCACCTGTACTGGCGGTTGTTCACGCGCTTGAGCGCCGTCGTTGTAGCGTCGCCGCCCTGCTCGGCCGCCGCCTTCGGGTCGAGCTCGGTGTACCGCTCGAGGTTGTGCGCAGGCCTGGTACGGGCAGCTCTGAGCTGCCAGCGCGAACTGCGCCGGCGTCTAGCCACGTCTGCGGGTTCTGCGGCTGGCGGCGCGTCGGCGGCGAGCGTACCACGCGAGTACGGCCGACCTCCGAGTCGTCGGCCGCCGTGCGCCTGCGCCCAGTACGGCTCGACGAGGAACGGGTCGACGGCGTGCGCGCGCTTCGCGAGCGTCACGGCGTGCGTGGGGTTCGCGACGAGCGCCTCGGTCGCCCAGCGGTGGCCGAGCCACGGCAGGAGCAGCACGCCGAAGACGAGCAGCGCGACGCCCGCGGCCGGGAGCAGCGCCGAAGACGCCGACGCGCCGCTCGGGCCGGCGCCCGACGAGCGCGCCGGCGGCGAGGAACGCCGGGGCCGCGACGGCGACGAAGTCCCAGTCGATGTCGACGAGCGCGTGCAGGAGGAACGCCGGCAGGAGGAGCGCGAGCGCGAGCTCGGGCCCGCGACGGTGCAGCGACGCCGCGCAGCAGCAGGACAGCGCGCGGCGACGAGCAGCACGAAGCCGACGATCCCGCTCGACAGGAACTGCAGCGGCAGGTCGTGCGGCTCGGTCGTCAGGTCGAGGTACGTCGTCCGGTAGAGCAGGTTGACGAGCTAGAACGAGCCGGCGCCGGTGCCGACGAGCGCGTGGTGCTCGAACCCGTGCCACGCCTGCTTCCACCACGTGAAGCGGAAGTTCGAGCTCGTCGAGGCGAGCCGCCCGCTCGATGTTCGACGACCGTCCCGGAGCCGACGCCGCGCACGACGAGCGACGACGACCGCGACCGCGACGGCGGCGACCACGAGCGCCGATCGCCCAGCGTCGCAGCGGCGCGTGTCCGCGCGGCCGCGGCAGCCGCGTCGAGCGCGAGCGCGCCGGCGCGCCGCCAGCGAGCAGCAGCGCCGAAGACCATCCCGTCGCGCCAGCGGACGTGCGAGCGACTGGTGGTCCTTGGTGACGCCGGGCAGCAGCGAACGCGATCGCCGACGACGACGCGCCGCGGGCACGGCCGCCGCGACCGCCGTCGCCGCCGCTCGAGCCGGTCGTCGGCGAGCAGCGAACCAGACGGCGACGACGACGACCGCCGTGAGCGATGCCGCCGCGCGAGTAGGTGAGCAGGAGCGCGACGAGCGCAGGCGAACGCGAGCAGCGTGCCCGCGCCGGCCGCGCGCAGCCAGAGCGCGAGCGACAGCGCGAAGTCGCCGGCGAGCGCGAGCTGGTTCCAGAGGCCGACCGGCCCGGTCAGCCGCGCTGTGACGCCGATCGACCCGTAGTCGTAGACCGGCGGGAAGCACCTTGCCGAGGAGCGACCAGCGCGACGACCGCGCCGAGCAGCGCCGCGAGCCCGAGCGCGAGCAGCGCGCGCGCGGCCGGCGAACCAGAGCCCGAGCGTCGCGGCGAGGGCGTAGAGGAGCGTCCGGTTCGCGTAGTCCCAGGAGCGGTCGGGCAGCCACGACCACGCAGATCGAGACCGCGCACCACACAGCGAGCAGCGACGAGCGGCAGCGACCGACGCGACGCCGCCCGGGCACGCCGCGGACCGCGAGCAGCGCCAGAGATCGCGACGCAGCGCGCCCGCGCCGAGCCACGGCACCGAGCCGTTCGCCGGCGCCGCCACCGAAGAACAGGGCGACGCCCGACGAGCAGCGAGCGGAGCGACGAGGGGCAGTTCCCGGATCGCCCGCATCGGCGCGAAGCTAGCATCCGACCCTGATTGCATCGGCACGCACACAGAAGCCTTACAGCAGCGTCGTAGCCTCGTCCATGCAGTCCGTCCCGTATCTCCCGCAGAAAGCCGCCGTTCCACCTCACGTGACACGCCGCAGAAGCTCGTCATCAGCTCGCGCTCGTCGCCGCTGGCGCTCGCTGGTGCCGCCGTGCACGCGCCGCGCGCCGCCGCCGCGACGCCGTGCTGGAAGGCGCTGCTGAACGACTGGTACGACGGCCGGATCGACCACGTCTATCCGATCCACTGCTACAAGGACGCGCTGAAGCACCTGCCGCCGCGACGTCGCAGACGTACTCGAGCGCGCACGACGACATCCTGCGCGCGCTCCAGAGCGCGAAGGCGCGAGCTGCGCAAGGACGGGCAAGAAGGTCACGCCCGAACACGCTGGTCCCGGCGAACAACGGCGGCAACACGACGAACGACGACGACCGGGCGGCGACGACCGACGACCGACGACGACCGACCACGACGACGGACGAGCGAGCCCGGGAAGCAGGCGATCGAGCCTGGTCGACAAGCTGAACCCGGCGAGCCCGTCGTCGCTGCCGCTGCCGCTGCTCGTGCTCGGCGGCCTCGCGCTCCTGCTCGTCGCCGCCGGCGCCGCCGGCCTGATCGCCAAGCGGTCCCAGAACCGCCCGCCGCCGGCTCGGCGTAGCGGAATGTGCGCTGCAATTGCAGCGTTTTAAGGGTACGTACCGTGTCCGTCCGCCGCGCGCTCTACGGTCCCTCTCCCGGTTTCGAGCAGTCGGCGCCACAGACGACGAGCGCTGTAGAGGAAGGCGGAAGCATGGCGATACCGTAGATCGAAAGCACAGTTCAGATCCACCCCGACGAGCTCGTGAACAGCGTCGTCGACGAGGACGCCAGCCTCGCCGTCCGCCGGCTGTTCACGATCGAAGGCCGCGACCCGTACGACGAGGTCGAGTGGGAGATCGCGCGACGCGCACATCCCGGGCAAGAACGGCCCGGCGTTCGAGCAGAACGAGCGTCGAGTTCCCGAAGTTCTGGTCGCAGACGGCGACCAACATCGTCGCGCAGAAGTACTTCCGCGGCCGCATGTCGAGCCCGGAGCGCGAGAGCTCGGTCAAGCAGATGATCGGCCGCATCGTCGGCACGATCGGCACGTGGGGCCGCGACGGCGGCTACTTCGCGACCGAGGACGAGGCGCAGACGTTCGAGGACGAGCTGAAGGCGATCCTCGTCAACCAGCTCGCCGCGTTCAACTCGCCGGTCTGGTTCAACGTCGGCTTCGAGGAGAAGCCGCAGTGCTCGGCGTGCTTCATCCTCTCGATCGAGGACTCGATGGACTCGATCCTCGACTGGATCCGCCGCGAGGGCGTCATCTTCCGCGGCGGCTCCGGCTCGGGCGTCAACCTCTCGCGGCTCCGCTCCTCGAAGGAGCAGCTGTCGAAGGGCGGCTACGCCTCCGGCCCGGTCTCGTTCATGCGCGGCGCCGACGCGTCCGCCGGCACGATCAAGTCGGGCGGCAAGACGCGCCGCGCGGCGAAGATGGTCGTGCTCGACGTCGACCACCCCGACATCCTCGAGTTCATCTGGTGCAAGGCGCACGAGGAGGAGAAGGCGCGCGTCCTCGAGGCGGCCGGCTACGACATGTCGCTCGACTCGCCGGACTGGGCGTCGATCCAGTACCAGAACGCGAACAACTCGGTCCGCGTCTCCGACGCGTTCATGGAGGCGGTCGACGACGACGCCGACTGGAACCTCACCGCGCGCACCGACGGCACGGTCGTCGACACGATGAAGGCGCGCAAGCTGCTGCACGACATCGCCGAGGCGGCGTGGCGCTGCGCCGATCCGGGCGTGCAGTACGACACGACGATCAACTCGTGGCACACGCTCCCGAACACGGGCCGCATCAACGCGTCGAACCCGTGCTCGGAGTACATGTCGATCGACGACTCGGCGTGCAACCTCGCGTCGCTGAACCTGATGAAGTTCCGCCGCGAAGACGGCGAGCTCGACGTCGAGGCGTTCGAGCACGCGTGCGACGTCGTCTTCCTCGCGCAGGAGATCCTCGTCGGCAACTCGTCGTACCCGACGCCGCGAGATCGAGCAGAACGCGAAGGCGTACCGCCAGCTCGGCCTCGGCTACGCGAACCTCGGCGCGCTGCTGATGGCGCGCGGGCTCGCGTACGACTCCGACGAGGGCCGCGCCTACGCAGCGGCGATCACGGCGCTGATGACCGGCCGTGCCTACCGCAAGTCGTCGGAGATCGCGAAGCGGATGGGGCCGTTCGCCGGCTACCGCCCGAACGCGGCGGCGATGATCGGCGTGATCGCGAAGCACCGCGCCGCGGTCGGCAACATCGCGAACGCCGAGACGGTGCCGGCCGATCTGCTCGGCGCGGCGCGCAAGGCGTGGGACGACGCGCTCGACCTCGGCGAGGTGTACGGCTACCGCAACGCGCAGGCGACCGTGCTCGCGCCGACCGGGACGATCAGCTTCATGATGGATTGCGACACGACCGGCGTCGAGCCGGACTTCTCGCTCGTCAAGTCGAAGAAGCTGGTCGGCGGCGGCGAGATCACGATCGTCAACAAGACGGTGCCGCTCGGCCTCGAGAAGCTCGGCTACGCGCCGAACGAGATCGACGAGATCGTCGCGTTCATCGACGAGCGCAACACGGTCGTCGGCGCGCCGTACGTGAAGAGCGAGCACTACCCGGTGTTCGACTGCGCCGTCGGCGAGCGCGCGATCCACTACCGCGGCCACGTGAAGATGATGGGCGCGATCCAGCCGTTCATCTCGGGCGCGATCTCGAAGACGGTGAACCTGCCGGAGACCGCGACGATCGACGAGGTCGCGCAGCTGTACCGTCGACGCGTGGAAGCTCGGCGTGAAGGCGATCGCGATCTACCGCGACAACTGCAAGGTCGCGCAGCCGCTCTCCGGCAAGAGCGACAAGAGCCAGCAGGCGCTCGCGCCCGCCGGCGGCATCGCCGCGCCGAGGCGCCGCCGCCTGCCGGACGACCGCAACGAGATCGGCCGCAAGTTCCGCGTCGGCGAGTACGAGGGCTACATCCACGTCGGCGTGTTCGACGACGGCATCGCCCGGGCGACATCTTCGTCGACATCGCGAAGGACGGAACGACGCTGGCAGGGCCTGATGAACTCGCTGATGATCGCGGTCTCGATGGGCCTGCAGTACGGCGTGCCGCCCGAGGTGTACGTCTCGAAGCTGTCGCACCTGCGCTTCGAGCCGTCGGGTCTCACGAACGACGCCGACATCCGCGCAGGCGAAGTCGATCGTCGACTACATCTTCCGCTGGTTCGGGAAGAAGTTCCTCGACGTCGACCAGCAGGAGGAGGCGGGCATCCTCTCGCTCGAGGTCCGCGCCCAGATGGCCGAGCGGTATCGCGAACGGCGAGCCCGCCGCACGTCGAGACGCCCGGCGCCGGGCCAGACCGCGCTCTTCAACCCGTACGAAGACGCGATCGAGTGCAACCGCTGCGGCGGCCGCATGGTGCGCGCCGGCACCTGTTACACGTGCCGCGACTGCGGCACGAGCACCGGCTGCGGTTGAGGCCAGGCGAGCGTCGCGCGGAGTGACGCGACGACATGAGATGAGCTGGTTCAGAGGGGGCTGCAGAAGCAGCCCCTCTCTTCTTTGGACCCTCACGGCTGCGGCTCTTCAACAGCGGCAACAGCGTTACGATTGCCGCATGGCTGAGTTCAAACGGCGCCTTCGGCTCCTGCTCGAGCGGCTGAACTTCTCCGACCCATCCCGGACCACACCGTTCGACGACCAGCTCCACGTCGGAGAAGGCGCGATCCACGACACCAACGTCAACGGCGGCCCATAAGGGCGGCCGAGAGGAGTCGCGTCTCTTGTGGCCCCGCCTCGCTTCAACCCAGCGGTCTGACCGCAGCACATGACGGATGATGTGACCGTGCGCGCATCACAACTTCGATCTGCGGTGACTGCGGCCATGTCGATCGCCGCAGCGCTTGACCTGACCGTCGATGACGCGACCGTTCTGCATAACTCGAACAAGGTCTCCCTCCGCCTGCTGCCTTGCAATGTGTTCGCCCGAGTTGCCCCTGCTGGGCAAGAAGTCGCTCAGTTCGAGATCGAGCTCGCTCAACGACTCGCCGAGACGGAAAGCCCGGTGGCTGCTCTTGAGCCTCGAGTAACGCCGCGCGTCTACGAGCGTGACGGCTTTGTCGTCACCCTCTGGAAGTACTACGCGCCCCCGACACGCAGCGTGGTTTTGCCGGCCGACTACGCGAATGCGCTCATGCGACTGCATGCCGGTATGCGGAAGGTCAACATCGCGACCCCACACTTCACAGATCGAGTCTCCGAGGCTCAACACCTCGTCGCGAGTCGCGACTCACTCCCGCCCTCGCCGATCCGACCGTGAGCTTCTCGCGAAGCACCTTGGAAGAACGACCGGTCGATCGGAGACCGCGGCGCCGCCGAGCAGCTACTGCACGGCGAGCCGCACCCGGGCAATATGCTCGACACGAAGACGGCCTGCTGTTCATCGACCTCGAGACGTGCTGCCGTGGACCTGTCGAATTCGACTTGGCCCATGTACCCGAAGATGTCAGCGAGTGCTATCCGGACGCTGATCAAGAATTGCTCGGCGAGTGCCGGATCTTGATGCTGGCGATGATCGCCGCCTGGCGTTGGGATCGAGCTGACGAGTTCCCGAACGGACATCGGATGGGCGCCGAGCTTCTCACCCAGCTACGGGACGCCGTGGAGCGCCGCGGCTCGGGCGCCGCCTCCAAGTAACTTGGTGTGGCATGTCGAGCTGGTACGACGCTTGGGCAGATCGATATGACGACCGGTCGACGGGTGTAGCTGCCGACGTCACGTTCTACGTCGAGCTCGCCCGTGAGGCCGAGGGTCCACTGGTCGAGCTTGCGGTTGGCACCGGCCGCGTAGCGATTCCGGTTGCTCAAGCGACGGGGAACCGCGTGATCGGCATCGACTCTTCTCCGGGGATGCTCGCGCAAGCGCGAGAGCGCGCGGTCGAGGCGGGAGTCGAGCTCGACCTGCGCGAAGGAGACATCCGGGAGCTTGCAATCGAGGAACCGGCGGCCCTGATCTACTGCCCCGGCCGGTCTCTGCTGCATCTGCCCACGTGGGCCGATCGTCGCCGCTGTTTTGAGCGGGTCGCCGCGTCGCTTCAACCCGACGGCCGGTTCGCCTGGAACGCGTTCACGCTCGATCATCAGATCGCATCCGGCTTGGACGGCCGGCACTCCGAGACGTCTCCGGGATTGCCCCTACCGCACACAATCCACTACAGCGTCAGCGACAACCGGGTCGACATCACCCTGGACGAAGGTGGAACCGGATCGCTTTGGTGGGCGACCAAGAACGAATGGCTCGGGCTCCTCGACGTCGCAGGCCTACGCCTCGAAGCTCTCTATGGCGGATTCGCCGGCGAACCGCTCCGCGACGAGAGCGGGGAGTACGTCTTCGTCGCCCGCCGCTAAGCGGTCTTCATTCCTGCGGGGCGGCGACGGTACTGACACGGCCGCGCTGCGACCAGAAGACTGCGGCGATCACTGCCAGCGCCGCGAGGACAGTCGGAGCGGTTACGTGTTCGCCGAGTAGGAGCGCTGACCACCCGAGCGTCAGTAGCGCCTGCAGCTGCTGGACCTGTCCGCCGTGAGCGATCCCGGCAAGCGCCAGACCGCGGTACCAGGCGAAGAAGCCGAGGTACATCGACGAGACACCGAGCACGACGAGCACGTCCACGCTCCAGCGTCGGGGTCGTGCCGGCTGCCCGTCCACCAAAGCACGCCGAGACCGGAACGGTCAGCGGTAGCGCGAACACCACGACCCACGAGATCACCTGCCAGCCCGGCATCGCCCGCGTCACCGACGCACCGAGGACATAGCACCACGCCGAGGAGAGGACCGCGCCGACGACAGCAGGTCCGCCTCGAGTTCGCCGCCGCCAACCGCCGCCTTGCGAGACCGCGAACACGACAAGCGCCGCCGTGCCGGCCGGACGCCGCGGCCCAGAACTGCCACTGACACCCGCTCGTGCGTCGACGCATCACCGCGATCAGCGCCGTCATCAGCGGCATAAACGCCGCGATCACAGCGACGTGCGCGGACGTCGTGTGCTGCAGCGCGAGCGCGAGCAGGATCGGCCAGCCGAAGACCGCTCCCAGCATCGTGAAGAAGCAGCGGCCGCCAGTGCTGCCGCGCCGGTAGCGGCACACGGCGAATCCGCGAGAATCACGACGGCGAGCAAACCCGCGATCACCGCCCGTCCGGTAGCAGTCAAGAACGGGCCGAAGCCGCCGACAGCCTCCTTCGTCAACGGCACCGAGAACGAGAACAGGAGCACCCCGACGAACGCCCATGCCAAACCGAGGCGGTGCGTCGCGGCCCGCGGGTCGTCGGCGAGTCGGGCCATGCTGTTGAGCGTAGCCCTGCACTTCGCCGCGGGCGCCGCAGCGGGGTCGCCCGCTTCGCTCAAGAAAACCCGCCGCCGAACCGATAAATGTCCTGCAAACTGCTCCCTGCGGGGAAGTGAACCCTGTGACCATTGATCTCGAAGACTCCGTCAGCCCGGCCGAGAAACGGCGCGCCGCGATTCACGCTGAGCGCGCCGAGGCGATCGATGCGTTGCGCGAGCAGATCGCAGCGCTCGAGGAGCGTGAGCCGGAGCTTCGGAAGGAGATCGCGGAGTTCGAGAAGACGCAGCGCACGACGATCGCCGAGCTGGAGAAAACCCAGCGTGCAACGATCGCCGAACTCGAGAAGACGCAGCGCGCGACCATCGCCCCGCTCGAGCAGACGCTGCGTACGAAGCCGGAGAACTCCGAGGAGCTCGCCGAAGAGCTGGACCGCATACGCGACGAACTCTCCGACGAGCTGGAGCGCACACGCACCGAGCTCGGCGAGGAGCTGGAGCGCACACGCACCGCACTGGCCGAAGAGCTCGCGCGCATGCGCGCCGAACACGTGAGCATCGGTCCCAAGCTCATCGAGGTCAGATGCACGCTCGGCATGAAGATGTCCGACTTCGCACTCGACGACCACGAGGGCCACGAGCAGGCGATCGAGTACCTGCAGCCGCTGCTGGCCGAGCTTCGCAACGACTACCGGCGTGCGCTTCAGGAGGCCGAGCGCAACGCCGCCGAGGCGGACGAGACGCTGCAGACGCTGCACGCCGAGCATCACGACGCCGCCGACGAGGCGCTGCCCGTCGTCGAGCAGCGATTCCAGCCTCTGATCGATGCCGAGATCGTCGCCGTTCGCATCGAGTCGGCCACCGTTCGCGTCGCTCGCCATCAGCTCGCCCTCGTCGATCCCGAAGACAAGGATGCGCGTCTCGCAGGCGAGCTCGCACTCGAAACCGCTCACGACGAGCTCGATGTCGCCCGCGCCAAGGTCTCGGCACTGCAGGAGCAAAAACAGGCGGCCGAGTACCACTACCGCCATCCGACGGCGGAGAAGAGCAAGCGTCTGGGCGAGAAGCTGACGAAGCGGTTCGGCCACCACCACTGACCCACGCGGTCACGGTGAGCGCACTGCCCTGAACCTCCGGATCACCGCCGGAGCCCCGCCGGCCGCACGGATTGCAACGTCGACACTCGTTTCCCTCGGGAGCGACGGGCGTAGGTGCACGACGAACACTCCACTCGAGTGCGGCAAGAGCTCGCGGGCGGCAGGCGAGAGGCGCGCGAGCACCCGAGCGCCGCGCCGCACGGTCACGAGCACGCGTCTTCCGGTGAGCTGCTCGGTGACGTTGCCGCGGTTCGCGACGGTTACCCGCAGCAGCCGACCCACGACGTGCACGCTCGGACGGACAGCCGGTGCACGACCCGTCCCGGCACGCGCAGCACGACGACGACTCCGAGCCGCATCCGTACCGCCACGCCCGCGTTCTTCGGCGGACGGGTGCTGAGCAGAAGCAGCGCCGTGTGGTCGCCGGGCGACGCCCCGCGCAGAACCCTGCCGCTCACCCGCAGCGTCGCCGTGCCGCCCGCCGCGATCGCGACTCGCTTCGGCCGGACAGCGAGCCACGCCGCCGGCGTCGGCGACGATCACGCGGGGGCGCCCGCTCAGATCGAGCACGAAGCCGGCACGTGACGCATCGAGCACCACCCGGGCGTTGCCGCGGTTTCGCACCTCCACCAGCTCGCTGCCGCTCCCGGCCAGCTCGACGCGCGAGGGGCTCGCCGTCAGCGCGAACGTCGCCGCAACGACGGCGCCGATCACCGCGCGACCACCGTGAACGTGATCGTCGCCGTGTAGTGGCCGGGCGCGACCGAAGGAAGCGCCGACGCGAAGCCGATGCTCGCCGGCCAGATGTCGCCGCTACCCACGCTGTGGGCCGAGGTCGTGCCGACGAGAAGATCTGCCGCCGGCGCGATCGGGATCCGGGCGAGCGTCCCACCTGCCACCAGGCCCCCGACCGTCCCGCCGCTCGGCGCCGTCGTCGCAACCGCGAGCGGCAGATCGGCGGGCGCGAACACCGAGCGGTGCACCGTCAGCGCGTATCCGGTCGTGCTGTTCGAGACGACGGTGAGATGCTCCGAAAGCGGCGACGGCGTATCGCCCGCGGCGGCGCTGCCGAAGCCGAGGCTTGCGTGCTCGAGCGTGACCGAGAGCACAGGATCGACGTCGAGCGCGACGCCCACGTTCTGCGACGCATTGGAGCTCGAGCCGCTGCAGCTCGCCGCTGCGGACGCGGTGCTGCGCGGAGTCGGGGCTCCGGTGACGAAATCGGCGCCGTTCACGTCGGTGTCCGTGCAACCGCCGCCCGCGCGCAGGTCGGCGAGGGTGGCGCTCCCCGCCGGCGCGACCGAGCCTTCGTAGTCGGTTGCCGTCCCGTAGCCGACGAGATCCGCGACGGTCGAGACCGCGGAGCAGCTCCCGGCCGTCGAGCCGCACGTGAGCGGGTCGGTGTCGTGGACGACCGCCACCTTTCCGCCGGTCACCGCCAGATTCGTCGTCCCGACGGCGTCGGCGGCGGGCAGCAGCGACCCCGCCGACCCAGACGAGCCGAGCGCGACGAGGAAGTAGTGGCCCGGCTGCACCGTGCCCGAGAGCGTCGTCGCCGACCAGCTCGTCGAGGAGGCGGAGGCGTACTGCACCGACCAGGTGCCGAGGTCGATCGTCGTCGAGCCGGTGTTCAGGAGCTCGATGTAGTCGCTTTGGTACAGCGCGCCGCTGTTGCCACCGGCGCCGTACACCTGGCTGATGACAAGACCGGACGACGCAGCGGTGGCCGCCGGGGCGAGCACCCCGAGCGCCGCGAGCGCGGCGACGGCGAGCACGGGACGAATACGGTGCACGTGAGAGCTCCAATCGGACGAGGTGAGGTTGTCCCTCCGTGGTAGCTGCGTGCGGCGCCCGCCGACAGTGTCCGTTTCGAAGTCGGCGCGCTATTCGTGCACTGTCGTGACGGACTCAGCCGGTCTGGAATGGAGGCGGCGTGATGCGCCGCGCACACGCGGTCGGGAGGCCGCGCGTGTTTCCCCGGCCGACGAACGTCGCGACGAGCTGCTGGATGCACGGAAAGCCGACGGTGCCGTGAGCAGCGTCGGGAACGACCACGACCATGCCCGCCGGGTACCGCCGCCGCCAACCCGCCAGATTCGCGACCGGGTCGAGCGGATCGGCGCCGCCCGCAAGCATCAGCACCGGCGTCCTCGGAAACGTCGACGCCGTCGCTCCCGCCACGTCCAGCTCAGGGGGAACGCCTGCACACGCACGATGGAAGACTTCTGCCCGCGCGACGGCAGCGTCGAGGAGGTAGCTGCCGCGACCGGCGCGCGCCGTCGCGGCAGGGCTGAACTGCGCCCACGGCTCGGAGCAGAGAATCACCCACACGGCGGCGAGCCGATCGCGGTCGTCGAGGTTGCGCCCGACGTCGGTGCCGAACGCCTCGGCGAGCGGCACGTAGTCGCCGCGATACGCGGCGTGAATCGCGTAGGGCAGAGTCGCTGCGCCGTTCGAGAGCTGCGAGAGCGCGTTCACCGTCCAGGCGATGTCGTCGGCGCTGAGGTCGAAGCTCCCCTGCGGAACCGCGATCCTGACAGGCCGGCGTTTCAGCACCTCGGCAAGCTCTTGCCGAACGTGTGGATACGCGCTGTGACACGTCGCGTCGCGCGCGCACCGCACGAGCAGCCGGTCAAGCGCCTGCTCCGCGTTCTTGGCCGACTCGTCGTACAGACGAACTCCCGGCAGCGAGCCGCTGTCGAGCACGACGCTGCGAACTGAGCCCGGATAACGGCTCAGGTACGCCTGCGCCAGAGTCGCACCGTAGGACCCGCCGTAGAGGTCGATCCTGCCGTAGCCGAGCTTCCGCCGAACGGCGTCGAGGTCCGCCGCCGCAGCGGCGGTCGAGTCCAGGCGCGGGTTGCCGCGCAGCCGGGCAAAACACCGACGGACGTAGACCGAGACGGCCGTCGCATCGTCGGCGCGCACACCCGTGCCGGGACACGTGAGCGGTGTCGAACGGCCCATGCCGCGCTGGTCGACCATGACGATGTCGCGGTCGCGACCGACCTCGGCGAAGAGGTAGTTGACCTCGACTGCCGCCTCCGTCGCCGCTCCCCCCGGGCCGCCCTCGAGGTAGAAGAACGCACCTTGGGAGGGGTGCGTTGTCGCCGGCAGGACCGCGACATGGAGATCGAGCGTCGGCCCAGCCGGGCGGCTCGGATCGGCGGGCACCGCCACCGTCGCGCACCACGCCGAGACATAGCCACCGTATGTGCAGGACGAGAACCCCGACCGCCAGGGGCTCGGCCGCACGGCGAGCCAGATCCCGCCCGCGATCGCGGCGAGGAGCACGGTCGCGATCAGCACCTTCACGGCCCGCGGCGGCGAGGGGAGCCGCCGGCGCGGCTTGTGCTCGTACTCGCCCCAGTGCTGGACGATGGGATTATCTGACTGAGTGCTCACCGCGCGAAGGTACGGTCAGGCGGTGCCCAAGGCCGTACCGATCGCAGTTCTACTCCTCGCGCTCGCCGGCTGCGGCGCCTCGTCCAAGCCGAAGCCGGCCGCGGCGCCGGGGCCACAGCGGCTCGCGTTCGCCGATCCCGCAGGCCCGCTCAACTTCGCGGATCACGGCCTTGTCGAGCGCAAAGGAGACGTCGACGTTCTCGACGTCTCGTATACGAGCGGCGGACGGCCGCTCAAGGCATACGTCGTGCAGGGCCCGGCGAAGGCGAACCGGCCGGGCGTCGTCCTCGTGCACGGAGCGGGCGGCGACCGAACCGAGCTCCTGCCGCGCGCGATCGAGCTGGCGAAGCGCGGGGCCGTCGTCCTCGCGATCACCGAGCCGTCGAGTGCGTACCCGCCGCCGCAGCCGACGACGATCGCCCAGCTCCTCGCCGAGTCGAAGTCGAGCCAGGTCGCGGACGTCGTGGCGGTTCGCCGCGCCGGAGACGTGCTCCGGACGCTGCCGAACATCGACAAGAAGCTCGGGTACCTCGGCTGGAGCGCCGGCGCAAAGACCGGGACGTTCGTCGCCGCCTCCGACCCGCGCTTCGCCGCAGTCGCGCTCCTCTCCGCAGGCGCCGACAAGGTGTCGGCGTTCGTCGCATCGGCGCCGGCGGCCTCGCGCGCGCTCGTCCGGCGGCAGCTCGGAAGTATCGACCCGCTCCGCTACGTCGCACTCGCGCGACCCGGGACGGTGCTACTCGAGGACGGGACGAAGGACACGATCGTCCCGCACGAGGCGCTCGAGAACGTCGTCCACGCCGCACCGAAGGGAACGGTCGTGCGCTGGTATCCCGCCGGCCATTCGCTGAACGACACGGCGTGGCAGGACGCCGACCTCTTTCTGGTCACCTCACTTCGGCGGTAGCGACCGGGCGTATGCGACGCCGCGTGCGACCCACTCCGCGAGCGCCGGCCCAGCGACGTCCTCGCTCCTCAGCCGAACCCAGCCGGCCATCGAGCGGCCGCCCGTCTCCATTGGCTCGGCAGCAGTCGACGCGATCAGTCGATCCGATTCGGCCGGGTCGACGCGCACGAGGATGCCGCCCTGACCGCTTGCTGAGACTGCCATGTTCCCTCCGACGAGAAATGCCAGACCGCCGAACATCTTCTTCTCGACCGCGTCATCGTTCGCGAGCAGCTCGCGGATCCGCTCGACGAGCTCCGCGTCGGCGGGCATCAGTACAGGCCGTCGCCGCGCGCGTAACGCTCGGCGCGCTCACGGTCGTAGTCGTCGGCGTCGACCTGCTCGTTGATCGACTTCAAGATCGCGCCGCTCGAGGGAAGCTCGCTGCGGTCGATGTGCTTCTCGGGGTTCCAGATGTCGGAGCGGATGAACGCCTTGGGGCACTGGGTGTAGGCCTCTTCGACGTCGACGACGATCCCGAGCTTCGGTGGCTTTCCGTCGACTGAGCTCTCTGCGAGCAGCTCCTCGTCCGCGACGATCCGAGCGGTGCCGTTGACGCGGAACGTGTCGCCGACGCCGGGGATCAGGAAGAGCAAGGCGATGCGAGGGTCGGCGAGCAGGTTCGTGAGCGTGTCCGCGATCCGGTTCCCGGGACGATCGGGCATCAGCAGCGTGCGGTCGTCGAGGATGCGCACGAAGCCGGCCGGGTCACCCCGCGGCGAGACGTCGAGGCCGCCTTCCGGGCTGGCGGTGGCAACGCAGACGAACGGCGAGCGCTCGATGAACTGCCGCGTCAACGGGTTCAGCCGGTCTGCGATCTTCGTCAGGACGAGCTCGGCCGGCGCGCCGATCACCTCGCGCAGCTCAGCTTCGTCGCGGATCGTACGGTCGACGGCAGCCACCTCTTCGAGCATATCTTGAGCGGCAACCACCGCGAACCAAGGGAGTCAACGTGCAGGCACGCATCGTTGTCGGCGCCGTCGTCGTCGCCGCCGCCGTCTTCGCAACATCCGCAGTCGCTACCGCGCCGCCGATCGGCCCGCTACCGGCCGGCCCGATTCAGCAGATCACGACCCAGAAAGGCCAACTCGTCGCCGTTGCCCTCCCACATTCGTCGGGCGGCAAGGTCTGGCGCCAGGCAAACACGGTCAATCCCAAGGTTCTGACCGAGGTCTCCGAGGGAGACGTCGGCTCGTCGGTCGTGATCGTCTTCCGGGCGACCGGGTCGGGCAAGGCCACCGTCAGGTACGGCCTGACCAAGGGCGAGACGGCGCACGCCTACGCAGCACGCAGCTTCGCGGTCACCGTGAGGTGAGCAACTAGGCTCGAGTCATGGAGAACAGAAGGCTTGGCCGCACGGGCGTCAGCGTGAGCCCGCTCTGCCTCGGCGCAATGATGTTCGGCGCCTGGGGCAACCCCGATCACGACGAAGGAATCGCCATCATCCATCGCGCGCTCGATGCGGGGATCAACTTCGTCGACACCGCCGACGTCTACGCGCGTGGAGAGTCCGAGGAGATCGTCGGCAAGGCCTTGAAGGGCCGCCGCGACTCGGTCGTCCTCGCGACGAAGGTGCACGGCCAGATGCACGACACCGACCCGAACATGCTCGGCAACTCGCGGCGGTGGATCGTCCAGGAGGTCGAAGCGAGCCTGCGCCGGCTCCAGACCGACTGGATCGACCTGTACCAGATCCACCGCTGGGATCCGTGGGTCGACCACGACGAGACGCTCGGTGCGCTCACCGACCTGCAGCGCGCCGGCAAGATCCGCTACTTCGGCTCATCGACGTACCCCGCGTCGGCGATCGTCGAGGCGCAATGGGTCGCCGAGAAGCGCGGCCTCTCACGGTTCGTGACCGAGCAGCCGCCCTACTCGATCCTCGTTCGTGGGATCGAGACCGAGGTGCTGCCGACGTGCGCCCGCTACGGCATGGGCGTCATTCCGTGGAGCCCGCTCGCGGGCGGGTGGCTGTCCGGCAAGTACCGCAAGGGCAGCACCCCGGAGAGCCATCGTGCGTCGCGCATTCCCGGCCGCTACGACCTCGCGCTCCCCGAGAACCAGGCGAAGCTCGAAGCCGCCGAGAAGCTCGCCGTGCTGGCAGAGCAGGCCGGGTTGACACTGATCGAGTTGGCACTCGCGTTCGTGATTCGTCATCCGACGATCACCGCGGCGATCATCGGCCCGCGCACGATGGAGCATCTCGAGAGCCAACTCGGGGCCGCCGACGTACAGCTCTCCGACGACGTGCTCGACGCGATCGACGAGATCGTCCCGCCGGGCACGAACTTCAACTCGGCCGACGAAGGCTGGCAGCCGCCACATCTCGCCGACGCGAGCAGCCGCCGGCGCTAGCAATGGACGCGAGTCGCAGGACCCGCCGCGAGTTCCTCGTGGCCTCGGCGGCGGGTCTTGCGGCTCTCGCGCTCCCCCGCGCCGCGTGGCCCGAGGCGAGGTCGACCCGAACAACGTGGTCCTTCCTGAGCGAACCGTCGCTCAAGCCGCCGGTGCTCGACGTCACGACGCTCACCCAAACGGCACCGGGATATGTCTTCTGCTCGACCTTGACCGGGCCAGGACAGCGTGGGCCGATGATGGTCGACAACCACGGGAACGTCGTCTGGTTCCGGCGAACGGACAAGGTCGCGATCAACGTGCGGCCCCAGACATTCCGCGGCCAGCGCGTCCTCACGTGGTGGCAGGGCGACATCGACCAGGTGCTCGGCTACGGCAAGGGCGTTGGCCTGCTCGTCGACCAGAACTACCAGACCGTCGCGAGCGTGAAAGCTGGGAATGGCTACGACATCGACGTCCACGAGTTCCTGCTCACCGCGAAAGGGACCGCGCTCGTCACGATCTACACGCCGAAGACCGTCGACCTGACCTCGGTCGGCGGACCGTCGGCGCACACGACGCTCGACTCGATCATCCAGGAGATCGACGTTGCGACGGGCAAGGTGCTCTTCGAGTGGCACAGCCTCGACCACGTCCCGCTGACGGACAGCTACTCGCCGATCCTCGACCCGTACGACTACTTCCACATCAACTCGATCGACGTCGCGCTCGACGGGAACCTGCTCGTGTCGGCCCGCAACACCTCGTGCGTCTACAAGCTCGACCGCAAGACGGGTGCGGTGATCTGGCGGCTCGGCGGGCGCAGCAGCGACTTCACGTTCGGGCCGGGAGCGGCATTCATGTACCAGCACGACGCGCGCGCTCAGCCCGACGGCACGATGACGCTGTTCGACGACGGAACGGGCGACCTGACGCATCCGTCGCGCGGCCTGCGGCTGGCCGTTGACGAGCAGGGAAAGTCTGCGACGCTCCTCGCGGAGTACGTGCATCCGACGCCGATCGCCGCCACTGCGATGGGGAACGCACAGGTCGTGCCCGGCGGCGGGATGATGGTCGGCTGGGGCAGCGAGCCCTACGTCACCGAGTTCGGCCCGAGCGGCGACGTCCGCTTCGACGCGACCTTCCCCGGCGATGCGAAGAACTACCGCGCCTACCGCGACGCCTGGGTCGGCCAGCCGAGCCTGCGACCGGCGCTGGCCGTCCACGGCTCGACGGCGTACGCGAGCTGGAACGGCAGCACGCGCGCGGCGTGGTGGCGGGTCGAGGCCGGGCCGTCGCGTTCGGCGCTTCGGCAGGTCGCGCTCGTGCCCAAGCAGGGCTTCGAGACGGCGATCCGCCTGCGCGAACGGCCGCGGCTCGCGTCGGTCACCGCGCTCGACGCTACGAAGCGTCCGCTCGCGAGCTCGCGTGTGGTCGCATCTGCGTGACGCATAAGCTTCCGCGCGTGGCGACGCTGACGACCCCCGACGGACGCACGCTCGAGCTCCACGAGGCGGGCGACCCAAGCGGCTTCCCGATCGTCTACCACCACGGGACGCCGGCCTCCGGGCTCGCGTACGCGGACTGGGCGACGCCGGGGGTGCGCCTGATCGGCTACGACCGCGCCGGCTACGGCGGCTCGACCCGCAATCCGGGGCGCACGATCGCCTCCATCGCGGCCGACGCGCTCGCGCTCGCCGACGCCCTCGGGATCGAGCGGTTCGCGACCTGGGGCATCTCGGGCGGCGGCCCGCACGCGCTCGCGTGCGCCGCGCTCTGCGGCGACCGCTGCGTGGCCGCGGCGAGCCTGGCCGGCGTCGCGCCCTACCCGGCCGACGGGCTCGACTGGCTCGCCGGGCATGGGCGAGGACAACATCACCGAGTTCGGCCTCGCGCTCGAAGGCGAGGAGGCCACGCGTCCGTCGGCCGAGCGGGATCGCGCGCAGATGCTCGACTCGACCCCGGAGCAGCTCTTCGCCGCCTTCGACACGCTCCTCGGCGACGCCGACCGCGCGGTGCTGACGGGCGAGCTCGCGGCGTACCTCCACGAGGCGACGGCGCACGGCCTCGAGACGAGCGTCGACGGCTGGATCGACGACGACCTTGCGTTCGTCCGACCGTGGGGCTTCGCGTTGGCTGCGATCGCATGCCCGCTCCTCGTCGTCCAGGGCGGCGACGACCGGTTCGTCCCGCGGGCACACGGCGAGTGGCTCGCCGCACACCTTCCGGGCGCAGAGGCCTGGATCGACGACGAGAACGGGCACCTCACCCTCATGACGACGAGCGTCTCCAGGGTGCACGAGTGGCTGCTGCAGGCGGCCTGAGCTCCGCCCTGAACGCGAGCCTGCGTCGCGGCATCCTCGCCGCCGCCGACAGCTCGCGCGTGCAGGCGCTCGTCCGCAAGCACGGGATGCGCTTCGGCGCGGGCCGATTCGTCGCCGGCGAGACGCTCGACGAGTGCCTGGTCGTGCTCAAGCGCCTGAACGACCAAGGGCTGTACGCGAACACGACGCTGCTCGGCGAAGGCGTGCTCGAGCCGGCGCAGACCGAGCCCGTCGTCGTCGCGTACGAGGAGGTGATCGACCGGATCGCGGCCGCGGGCTTGCGCGCGAACGTCGCGCTGAAGCTCACGCATCTCGGGCTCGAGATCGACGAGGAGCTCGCGTACGCGAACATCCGCCGGCTGCTCGCCAGGGGATCGTTCATCCGCATCGACATGGAGCAGTCGCAGTTCGTCGACGCGACGCTCCGCATCTACCGGCGGCTGCGCGAGGACGGCGTCGAGAACGTCGGCACGGTGCTGCAGGCCTACCTCTACCGCACGCCCGACGATCTCGACGACCTGCTCCCGCTCGCGCCGAACCTGCGGCTCGTGAAGGGCGCGTACCTCGAGCCGGCCGATCTTGCGTACCCGCAGAAGGCCGACGTCGACGCCGTGTACGGGCGGCTGATGGAGCGCATGCTCGCGGGCGGCGGCTACACGGCGATCGCGACACACGACGAGTCGCTGATCGAGCGGGCGATCGCGTACGCCGAGGCGCACGGCATCGAACGAGACCGCTTCGAGTTCCAGATGCTCTACGGCGTCCGCCCGCAGCTCCAGCTCGACCTCGTCCGCCGCGGCTACAAGGTGCTCGTCGCGACGCCGTACGGGCCGGAGTGGTACCCGTATCTGATGCGGCGGCTCGGCGAACGGCCTGCGAATCTGCTGTTCTTCGTCAAGAACGCGATCCGCGGGTAGCCGCCGACTACCATCCCGGCGTGCTGCGGAGAATTCTCGACTGGGTCGTCACCCTGGCGGTGGCGGTCGGCTTCGTGCTCGTCTTCGAAGCCGAGGTCGCAAAGCCGTACCGCATCCCGACGGCTTCGATGGAGCCGACCCTTCACTGCGCGAAGCCCGGGGCCGACTGCGAGGCGCACTTCAACGACCGTGTGATCGCCGATCGGCTCGCGTTACCGCTTCGAGCAGCCCGAAGCGGGGACAGATCGTCGTCTTCAAGTCGCCGAAGGACGCGTGCGGGATCGGCGGCATCTTCGTCAAGCGGCTGATCGGCCTACCCGGCGACGTCGTTTCGGAAGAGCACGGCGATGTCTGTCAACGGCAAGCCGCTCAAGGAGCCGTACATCGACCCGAAGCTCCGCGACAGCCAGACCGCAACGTGCCGCGCGTTCCGAAGGGCCACTACTTCTTCATGGGCGACGACCGCGCGAACTCGTGCGACTCGCGCATCTGGGGAACCGTTCCCCGCAAGAACCTGGTCGGGCCGGTGATGCTTCATTTACTGGCCGCCGAATCGCTGGTTCTGATCGACGGCATCGACGCCGATCGATGCAGGCCGTACTCGACGGCCTCCTCGGGCGTCATGAAGCGGTCGCGGTCGATGTCCCGCATCACCTGCTCGACGTCCTGGCCGGAGTGGCGCGAGATGATCTCGGCCATCTGCTGCGTCATGTCGAGGATCTCGCGCGCGGCGATCTGGATGTCGGCCGGCGTGCCGCGGAAGCCGCCGGAGCCCTGGTGGATCATGATCTTCGCGTTCGGCAGCGCGAACCGCTTCCCGGCGGCGCCGCCGCAGAGGATCATCGCCGCGGCGCTCATGCCCATCCCGAGGCAGACGGTCGAGACGTCCGACCGCACGTACTGCATCGCGTCGTAGATCGCCATGCCCGGCGTACGCCGAGCCGCCCGGCGAGTTGACGTAGAGGTAGATGTCCTTGCCGGGATCCTCCGCGTCGAGGAAGCAGCAGCTGCGCCGCGATCAGGTTCGCGATGTCGTCGTTGACCTCTTGCCCGAGGAAGACGATCCGCTCGCGCAGCAGGCGCGAGTAGATGTCGAACGAGCGCTCCCAGCGCCCGTCCTGCTCGACCACCATCGGCACGACCGAACCCACCAGCATCTCGACCTCCTGTAACGTGCAACTCGTCGGTTGCAAATATAGCGCAACTTGGAGGTTGCACATGATTCGCAAGGAGATCGTCCTTCCCGCCACCCGCGACGACGTCTGGGAAGCGCTCACCGACCCGGAGCGGCTCGAGGACTGGTTCGCGAACGACGTCGATCTCGACCTGCGCCCGGGCGGCGGCGCGAGCTTCCGCTGGTCGAACGGCGAGGAGCGCCACGCCACCGTCACCGAGGTCGACCCCGAGCGCCGCCTCGCGTTCGACTGGGACGACGAGGGCAGCGTCGAGTTCACGCTCGACGACGACCCCGACGGCACGCGGCTCGTCGTCGTCGAGTCGTCGCCCGCGTGGACGACCGCGCTCGACCTGCAGGCATCCGCGCTGGCTGCGTTTAGTATGCCTGATCCGCTCGGTCAGGTCTTCGGAGCGCTCGCCGACCCGAGCGCGCCGGCACGTGATCGGCTACATCTCGGAGCGCGGCACCGCGACCGCGACCGAGCTGACGGGCGAGCTGCCGATGACGCGGCAGGCCGTCGCGAAGCATCTGGCGACGCTCGCGGACGCCGGGCTCGTCGAGTCGGAGCGGCAGGGCCGCGAGACGCGGTACCGGCTGACGAGACGGGCGAGGAGTGGGACGATCGGCTCGACGCGCTTGCACAGCCACCTGCAACGCCGCAACGCGATGAGCCTCGTACGACTCCGTCCGCCACCTGCCGCTGCACATCGACGGCTACGCCCTCGAGCCGCTCGAGCGCGAAGTCGCGCCGCGGCTTCACGCTCGCGCCGCACCGTCGTCGTGCTGCGCGGCGCGCGGCGAGGAGGGGCGCGGCGAAGAGGTCGACTACGACCCGCAGACCCAGCAGACCTTCCAGGCCGACGACGGCAAGCTGCCGTTCGCCGGCGAGCACACGCTCGAGTCGTTCTCGCTCCTCCAGGCGGGGCAGACCGAGTACCGGCGCTGGGCGTTCGAGTCGGCGGCGCTCGACCTCGCGCTCCGCCAGGCGGGCCTGTCGCTCGGCGACGCGATCGGCCGCGAGCCGAAGCCGCTCCGCTTCGTCGTCTCGACGCGCGTCAAGAACGTCCCGGGCTGGCTCGAGCTCTATCCGGAGCTGCACTTCAAGCTCGACCCCGACCGCGACTGGACCGACGAGGTGATCGGCGGGCTCCGCAACGTCGAGACCGTCGACTTCAAGGGCATCTACCGCGGCGCCTTCGGGATGCCGCCCGACGCCGAGCTCTACGCGCGGATCGTCGAGGCGTTCCCCGACGCGTGGATCGAGGACCCGGCGCTGACGCCCGCGACGTCCGCAGCGCTCGAGCCGCATCGCGACCGGATCACCTGGGACGCCGGCGATCCACGAGTGGAGCGACGTCGAGGCGCTGCCGTTCGCGCCGCACTGCCTGAACTGCAAGCCGTCGCGCTTCGGCTCGGTGAAGCGGCTCTTCGACTTCTACGACGGCTGCAACGCGAGGGCATCGCGCTGTACGGCGGCGGGCAGTACGAGCTCGGCGTCGGGCGCGACCAGATCCAGCTGCTCGCATCGCTGTTCCACGCCGACGCGCCGAACGACGTCGCGCCGGGCGCCTACAACGCCGCGGCGCCCGTCGCCGGGCTGCCGCAGAGCCCGCTCGCGCTCAGCTCGCGGCCGGGCTTCGGTACCTAGCGGCCTTCGCCGCAAGCCGGTCGACCGACTCGTCGCCGGCAACGCCGAGCGCGTACCACGCAGCACCGGCGCACGGCTCGCCGCGGCCGACGAACAGGTAGCGCACGTCGAGGTGGTGATGCGCGGGCTCTCCCGGCCGCTCCGGGATCAGGTGGATGTCGAGGTCGAACGGCCGCGGCGCGAGCGGATGCAGCTCGAGCTCCAGCTCCGTCTCCTCGCGCGCCTCACGGAGCGCGGCCTCCTCGAGAGACGCGTCGAACTCTTCGACGTGACCGCCGGGCTGCAGCAGGCGGCCGAGCTTCACGTGCGAGACGAGACACGTGCGCTCATGCGCATCGTCGACGACGAACGCTGAGGCGGTGAAGTGCGCGCGTTCCTGCTCACGCGAAAGCGGCTGTTCGAGCTCGCTCGCGAGCCGCAGCATCGCGATCCGGTCCGCCTCCTCCCGCGCGTCCGCCGCGACAAACGCCTGCAGCAGTGCGACGAGCATCTACTCGTACTGGAGGGCCTGCAGGACGTTCAGCCTGGCCGCGCGGCGCGCCGGGAAGATCGCCGCGATCAGGCCGGCGATGATCGCCGCGAACACGAAGACGATCAGCGTCACCCACGGAATCGCAATCGTGAACGAGCCGATCGACTCGCCGACCAGGATCGCGAGCCCGACACCGAGCGGGATGCCGAGCGCGGCGCCGATCAGCGCCGTCACCACGCTCTCGTGGCGGATCATGCGTCGTGTCTGACGCCGCGTCATGCCGACCGCGCGCAGCATCCCGAGCTCGCGCGTCCGCTCGAACACCGAGAGCACGAGCGTGTTGATGATCCCGAACAGGCTGACGACGATCGACAGCGAGAGCAGCACGTAGAGCAGGTTGAGGAGCATGTCGATCCCCTGTCTCCTGCGACTTCTTGAACTGCGGTTTCGGTCTGGATCTTCGCGTCCGGGAACGAGGCAAGCGCATCGTTCAGCTTCTGCGTGTTCTGCTGGCGGTTACGCCGCCGTTGACGAGCGACGAACGCGTAGACGTTCGGTCGGGTTCTCGAACACCTTGTCGAACAGCGCGGACGAGATCGTGACGTTGCCGAACGGCGAGCCGCCTGCCGGCGCCTTGAAGGTCCCCGCGAGCTTCAGCGGCAAGGTCTGGCCGGTCGGCAGCTTGACGTCGATCGGCGAGCCGAGCGAGAGGCCGCGATCCTTGGCCTACTTCTCGCTCGTGAAGGCGCCGTTGTCGCCGAGCTCCGCGGGTACGTTCGGGCCACCCTCAGTCCAGTTGATGTTGATCACCTTGCCGACGTTCGGCTCGACGCCCGTGACACCGACGCTGCTGCCGAACGCTCGACCGTCTCCCGCGCGCACGCCGGAGACCACCTGGACACCCGCGGCCGCGCGGAGCGCCTGCTCCGATGCGATGCCGGTCGGCGTGAACCCGTTCTGCGAGGTGAGCGCGTAGTCGCCCTTGAACTGCGTGTTGACGGCGTTCTCGAAGGTCGCCTTGATCCCGGAGGCGAGCACCGCCGACCGCGGTGACGAGCGCGAGGCCGATCATCAGCGCTGCCGCAGTCGAAGCGGTGCGCGCCGGGTTCCGCATTGCGTTCTCGCGCGCGAGCTTCCCGGAGACGCCACCGAAGCGCGCGCCGGGCCAGCCGAGGACGGAGGAGAGCGCGGGCACGAAGCTCGGCGCGGCGAATGCCAGACCGATGAAGCTGGCGACCACGCCGACGCCGATCGCGAGCAGGCGAAGGCCGCCGGCGAGGCTGGAATCGAGACCGCCGAGGAGCAGCAGGCCGAGCGCGACGAGCAGGATCACGCTCGCGACCGGAAGGCTGAAGCGCGCGAGCCGCGACGGAGGCAGCACACCGTCGCGCACCGCGGCGATCGGCTCGACGCGCGTCGCGCGCATCGCCGGGAAGAGGCTCGCGAGCACGGTCACGATCGTCCCGACGAGCGAGCGAGACGATGATCGTGCGCGTCGCGAAGACCGTGTTGCCGGCCGGCAGGTCGAGGCCGAAGCCCGACGAACAGCGCCTCGAGCCCCTTGGCGAGCAGCAGCCCGAGGAAGAGCCCGATCACCGAGGCGACGAAGCCGATGACGAGGCCCTCGATGATCACCGACATGCGCACCTGACGGCGCGTCGCGCCGATCGTGCGCAGCGTCCCGAACTCACGCGCGCGCTGCGCGATCGTGATCGACAGCGTGTTCGCGATCACGAAGATGCCGACGAAGAGCGCGATGCCGCCGAACGCGAGCAGGAACTTCTGGATGATGCTGGTGAAGTCGCTCGTGTCCGACGTCTGCTTCTCCGCCTCTGCCTTGACCGGTCCGCACCTGCGTCGTCGGCGGCAGGATCGGGCGGATCTGAGCGACGAGCTGCGCCGGCGAGACTCCCTGCTTCGCGGCGACGTTGATCGTGTCGTACTTCCCGACCTTGTCGAAGAGCTTCTGCGCGGTCGGCAGGTCGAAGATCGCCATCGTTGCGCCGCCGATCGACGAGACGTCGCCGAGCTTGACGATGCCGGCGATCTTGTACTGCTGCACCGGCGCCACGCGCGATCTGCGCCGATCGTGTCGCCGACCGCGTAGTGCTTCTTGCTCGCGGTGTTCGCGTCGATCGCGATCTGGTCCGGGCCGCGCGGCCAGGTGCCGGCGACGAGCATCAGCGGGTTGAAGTGCTGGTCGCCGTCCGGATGCACGCTGAACGCGAGTCCCGGCGCGAAGCCGTTCGGAGATCACCTTGCCGTCGCGCCCGACGAGCTGCGCGTTGTCGCTGATTCCGCCGTCCGCCTGGGCGACGCCCGGCAGCGCCTGCACCTTTGGCGAGCAGCGACGCGTCGAACGACGGTGCGATGTTCGCTGCCGTTCTGACCGTTGCCGATCGCGCTCTTGCCGGTGATGACGGCGTCGGTCGACTTGTAGACGCGTCGTGAAGATCTGGCCGAAGCCCGCCTTCAGCGTGTCCGTGAGCACGAAGGTGCCGCTGATCATCGCGACGCCGAGCACGATCGCGAACCCGGTCAGGAGCGCCCGCAGCTTCCTGCCCGGCGAGCCCCTTGAGCGCGACCTTCAGCATCAGCTGTCGAGCGTCTGCATCAGCGAGACGACGTCGGCCGCGGAGATGTCCGTGCGCTCCTCGACGATCAGGCCGTCGGCCAGGAAGAGCACGCGGTCGGCGATCGCGGCCGCGCGCGCATCGTGCGTGACCATCACCGTCGTCTGACCGTAGCTCGTCGACCGACGTCGCGCATCAGCTCGAGGATCTCGCCGCTCGTCTTCGAGTCGAGGTTGCCGGTCGGCTCGTCGGCGAAGACGATCGCCGGCCGCGAGACGAGTGCGCGCGCGATCGCGACGCGCTGCTGCTGGCCGCCGGAGAGCTCCGACGGACGGTGCGTGCCGCGCGATTCTCAGGCCCGGTCTTGTCGAGGAGCTCGGAGAGCCACTCCTTGTCGACCTTCTCGCCGGCGATCGACAGCGGCAGCACGACGTTCTCCTCGGCCGTCAGCATCGGCAGCAGGTTGAAGAACTGGAAGATGAAGCCGATGTGGCGCCGCCGAAGCTTCGTCAGGTCGGTGTCGTCCATGCTTCGCGATCGTCTCGCCGGCGATCGACCACGTCTCCCGCTGGTCGGCTTGTCGAGCCCGGCGAGGATGTGCATCAGCGTCGACTTGCCGGAGCCGGACGGGCCCATGACGGCGACGAGCTCGCCTTCGGCTGCACGCGCGAGCGACACGCCGCGCAGCGCGTCGACGGCGGTCTCCCCTTCGCCGTAGCGCCGGGTCAGGTCCACGGCACTGACGACTGCCCCGTTCGCACTCATGCCTTCAACCGTACCTACTCGACTAGGCGGTGAGCGGTGACGAACTGGGGAATGATCCCGTCGCCGTATGCCTGCAGCGTCTCTTCCTGTCGCGTGAGTCATCAAGTAGATGTTGAACTGGTCGACGCCGATCGACTTCGAGCTCGCGCAGCTTCGCGGTGCATCTGCTCGGTGTTGCCGATCACGCAGAAGCGGTCGCAGATCTCGTCCGTGACGAACGCGCCGTGCTTCGCGCCGACGCGCGAGTGGTCGTTGTAGTCGTAGAACTCGCGCGCCGAGGACGTACTCGGTCAGCGCCTTCGGGATCGATGCTGCCGTCGGCGCCGTAGCGGTCGATCAGATCCTTGACGTGGTTCGAGACCATCGCCGGGAACCAGCGCACCTGCTCGCGCGCGTCGGCCAGGTCGTCGGTGACGTGGCTCGGCGCGCTGACGATGCACTTCAGCTCCGCCGGATCGCGGCCCGCTTCCTCGGCGGCCTGGCGGGCGGTGGCCATGATCCAGCTGGATGATCTCGGGGTCGGCGAGCTGGATGATCACGCCGTCGCCGACTGCCGGCCGGCGACGGCGAGCGCCTTCGGCCCGTAGCCCGCGACGTGCATCGGGATCTCGCGGCAGCTCGGGCCGCACCCACTTCAGCTGCAGCTCCTTGTCGTTCCACGTGCACCTCTTCGCCGTTCATGAACGGCCTTGATCATCTGCGAGCGCCTCTTCGAACTCGGCGACCTTCATCGGCTCGCGGCCGATGTAGCGCACCGCCGAGTCGCCGCGGCCGATGCCCATGATCATCCGGCCGTTCGAGATGTCGTGCAGCGTCGCGTAAGCGCTCGCGAGCACCGTCGGGTCGCGCGTGCCCGGGTTCGTGACCAAGTGGCCGAGCTTGATCTTCGACGTGCGGTCGGCGCGCGAGCGCGAGCGTCGGGATCGACTCCTGCCAGAGCACGTGCGAGTCGTACGTCCACGCGTACTCGAAGCCGTGGCTCTCGGCGAGCTGCATCAGCTCGAGTCATCCGCGTGTACGGCGGGTCCGGCAGGGCCGTGATGCCGAAGCTCAGGGCCACGCGGCCTAGCCTACTTCGTCAAGATCACGACATGAAGATCATCTGCATCGGAAAGAACTACGCGGAGCACGTCGCCGAGCTCGGCACCGAAGCGCCGCCGTCGTCAGCCGCTCATCTTCGGCAAGTTCGAGAACACGCTGATCGGCCCCGGCGACGCGATCGTCCTGCCGCGACGGCATCGGCCACGTCGATGCCGAGGCCGAGCTCTGCGTGGAGATCGGCGTCGCCGGCCACCGCATCGCCGAGAGCGACGCGCTCTCGCATCGTGCGCGGCTACCGCTGCGCGAACGACATCTCGGCGCGCGACATCCAGTACTCGGAGAGCCAGTGGACGCGCGCGAAGGGCTACGACACGTTCTGCCCGCTCGGCGACAACGTCGTGCCGGTGGCCGAGCTCGGCGACGGCAGCGGGCTGCGCGTCGTGCAGCGGCTGAACGGCGAGGTGCTCCAGGACGGGCAACACCGACGACCTCATCTTCTCGCGTGCCGCCGCTGGTCTCGTTCGTCTCGAGCGTCTTCACGCTTCAGCCGGGCGACCTGATCCTCACCGGCACGCCGTCGGGCGTCGGCTTTGCGCGCGACCCGAAGGTGACGCTGAAGCCGGGCGACACGGTCGAGGTGGAGATCGACGGGATCGGCGTGCTGTCGAACCCGGTCGTCTCGGTTAGTGCACGCGCCGCTCGGCTACGTGTGTCCGTTCTGCCGCGTGCTGAACAGCGTCGACTCCGAGCACAACACGCAGAACGACGTCGTCTGCGCGTGACGAGCGGACAGCAGCGCTCGATCTCGCCGAAGTGGTGGCGCCGACGAACCACGGGCACGTGCTCGTCGTGCCCGTCACGCACGTCGAGAACCTCGACGAGATCGCGGAGTCGCGACCTCTGCGCCGTCGCAGCGACGATCAGACGCATTGCGATCGGGCTCAAGGAGGCGTACGCCTGCGACGGCATCTCGACGCGGCAGCACAACGAGCCTGCCGGCAACCAGGACATCTGCGCACCTGCACGTGCACGTCTTCCCGCGCTACGACGGCGACGAGCTGTACCAGCAGCACGAGGAGCACACGGCTGGACGATCGCCGGCTGAGCGTGCGCTGTGACGCCGACGCGTGCTCAGAACGCGTGCTCTAGAGCCGGCCACGTCGACGTGACGGCTGTAACAGACTCGCTCACAAGCGCGCGAACGTGCGATTCGAGACGCGGCGCGGCTCAGCGCGGTACGTCTGACACTTGTAACAGACTAAGTTACTAGCCTAGCCCGGCCAGCGTCTTCGACGCGAGCGTGTCGAGCGCGCGCGACGCTCAGCTCCAGGTGCTCGCGCTTCGTGTCCTCGAGCTTCGTGTGCGACAGGCCGCGCAGGCTTTGGACGAACAGCATCACCGTCGGGATGCCGGCGCGCGAGACCTCCGCTGCATCGTGCAGCGGGCCGGACGGCAGCCGGTGCGACGTGCCCGACACCTCGCGCACCGACTCCTCGGCGAGCTCGATCAGACGGTCGTCGAACAGGATCGGCTCGATGTTCCAGATCCGCTCCCACTCGACCTCGATGTTCTCCTCGGCCGCGAAGCGGTCGGCCGCCTCGCGCGCCATCGCGAGCATCCGCGCGAGCGAGTCGGCGTCGAGGTGGCGCTGGTCGAGCAGCTGCTCTGCCGTCTCGACGACCGAGGTGACGATCCCCGGCTTCGTGACGACGCCGCCCGACGTGCACACCGCACCGCCGCCGACCTCGGCCGCGATCTCGCGGATGTAGAGCGCGAGCTTCGCGGCGCCGGCGAGCGCGTCGCGGCGCTGCGTTCATCGGCGTCGAGCCGGCGTGCGCCGCCTGGCCGCGCCAGGTGAACCGCGAGCGCTCGACGCCGAACGTGCCGAGGACGACGCCGAGCGGCAGATCCATCGACTCGAGCACCGGCCCCTGCTCGATGTGCAGCTCGAGGTACGCCGCGGCGCTCTCGAGCTGCGAGCGCGCGGCGAGCGCGCCGTCGAGATCGACGCCGTGCTCGCGCAGCGCGTCCGGCAGCGCCACCCCGTCGCGATCCTTCGAGCGCACGCAGCTCGTCCTGGTCACGCATCGAGCCGGCCGCCGCCGACGAGCCGAAGAGCGAGCGGCCGAACCGCGCGCCTTCCTCGTCGGCCCACGACACGAGCCGCACCGTCAGCGGCGGCTCGCCCTCGGCCGCGATCCGCCGCAGCACCTCGACGCCGGCCAGCGACGTTCAGGCAGCCGTCGAGCCAGCCGCCGTTCGGCACCGAGTCCATGTGCCCGCCGATCAGCAGCGCGCGTGTCCGACGCGCCGCGCAGCGTGAACCACTGGTTGCCCGCCTCGTCGATCTCCTCGACCGCGCCGGTCTCCGCGACCTTCGCGCGCAGGAACTCACGCGCCTGCTCCCAGGTGTCCGTCCACGCGACGCGCTGCGCGCCGTTCTCGTCGCCGGTCAGCTCGCGGAGCTCCTCGAGCTCGGCGACGGTGCGTGCGGGATCGAGTGTCATGCCTCGATCCGATCCTAACGACCGTGATAAGAACTAGCGATGCGAGGCAGGCACTCCGTCGCGTACGCGCTCCGCGTCGGCGCGGTCGTCGCCGTGCTCGTCGCGCTCGCGGCGTTCTACGAGCTCTACCGCTGGATCTGGAGCTCCGCCGGCTGGACGCACCCGTTCCCGGCGGACGACACGACGATGCCGCATGTCTGGGTGATCCTCCATGCGCTCTGGCAGCCGGCGCAGGTGAACCAGCCGGCGCTCGGCACCGTGCTCTTCCACAAGGCGCTCTTCACCGCGAAGGAGGCGCTCGCCGGCTTCGCGGTCGGGGGCATCGTCGGCTTCGCGCTCGCCGTCGTCGCTCGTCCACTCGCGCCTGCTGCACGCGCGGCTTCCTGCCGTACATCGTCGCGAGCCAGACGGTGCCGATCCTCGCGATCGCGCCGATGGTCGTCGTCTGGGTGAACCCGAAGCTGCCGGCCAGCCTGCAGGGCTGGGGCGCCGTCGCGGTGATCGCCTCCTACCTGACCTTCTTCCCCGTCGCGATCAACACGCTGCGCGGGCTGCAGGCGGTCGACGCACGCGCGCTCGACCTGATGCGAACGTACTCGGCCAGCGCCTGGACCGTGCTCTGGAAGCTCCGCGTCCCCTCGTCGCTGCCGTACGTCTTCTCGGCGCTGCGCATCGCGGCGACCGCAAGCGTCGTCGGCGCGATCATCGGCGAGCTTCCGTCCGGGCTCCAGTCGGGCCTCGGCGGCGCGATCATCAACTTCAACCAGTACTACTCGATCGAGCCGCAAGAGCTGTGGGCGACGAACATCGTCGCTGCGCTCGTCGGCATCGTCTTCTTCATCGCCGTCGTCGCCGTCGAGAAGGCGGTCGTCCATCGCGCACCGGAGGTGACCGCATGAGCGCAAACGAGCACGTCGTCGAAATCCGAGGCGTCACGAAGACGTTCCCGCAGGGGAGCGTCACCGCGCTCGAGAACATCGACCTCTCGCTGCGTCCGGGCGAGTTCGTCTCGCTGATCGGCCCGTCCGGCTGCGGCAAGTCGACGCTGCTGCGCGTGATCGGCGACCTGATCGAGCCGTCCGCGGGCGACGTCGCTCGTGAACGGCAAGTCGGCACGCCAGGCGCGCTCCGACCGCGACTACGGCATCGTGTTCCAGGACGCGGTGCTGTTCGAGTGGCGCACGGTCGCGAAGAACGTCGGCCTGCCACTCGAGCTGCTCGGCTGGGACCGCGCGAAGCGCAAGGAGCGCGTGGAGCAGATGCTCGAGCTCGTCGAGCTCGGGTCGTTCGGCGACCACTACCCGTGGCAGCTCTCGGGCGGCATGCAGCAGCGCGTTTCGATCGCGCGCGCGCTCGCGTTCGAGCCTGCGCTGCTCTTGATGGACGAGCCGTTCGGCGCGCTCGACGAGATGACCCGCGAGCGGCTGAACCTCGAGCTGCTCTCGATCTGGCAGCAGCTGCAGCTCGACCGTCGTCTTCGTCACGCACTCGATCTCCGAGGCGGTGTTCCTCTCGACACGCGTCGTCGTGATGAGCCCTCGACCCGGCCGCATCGCCGGTCTTCGTCGATATCGACCTGCCGTACCCGCGCACGGTCGAGACGCGCGAAGACCCACGGTTTTTCGAGCTCGATCACGACCGTGCGCGAGCTGCTGCGGAAGCGCGGCGAAGAATGACGCGTGCGGCACCGCGCCGCCGAGTGGCTTCCGGCCCTCGCAGTGCTGGTGTTCGTTCTCGTCCTGTGGCAGGGCTCGATCGCCGTGTTCCACATCCAGCAGTTCCTGCTGCCCGAGGCCGACCGACATCGGCCGGAGCTTCTGGGACGACCGCCACACGCTGTGGCCCGCCGGCTGGTACACGTTCAAAGAGGCGCTCGGCGGGTTCGTCGGCGGCTCGCTTGCCGGGATGGCCGTCGCCACGTTCGTCGCCCGGTTCCGACTGCTCGGACTCGCGATCATGCCGATCGCGATCGCGGCCAACGCCGTGCCGATCATCGCGTTCGCGCCGATCTTCAACGCGTGGTTCGACCCTCTCTCGCCGTCTTCGAAGATGGCGATCGCCGGCGTCCTCTGCTTCTTCCCGGTCATGGTCAACACGCTGCGCGGCCTGCAGAGCGTCAGCCCGCGCCAGATCGAGTTGATGCGCAGCTACGCAGCGGGCGACCTGACGATCTGGCGCTACGTCCGCGTCCCGGCTGCACTCCCGTACGTGTTCACCGCGTTGAAGGTCGCGAGCGTTCTCTCGATGATCGGGGCGATCGTCGGCGAGTACTTCGGCGGCGCGTTCACGGCGCTCGGCGTGCTGATCAACTCGGATGCGAACACGTTCGACTTCCGCACGGCGTGGGCCGGCATCCTTGTCGCCTCGCTCCTCGGAATCGCCATGTACGCGGGGGTTGCCGTCCTCGAGCGCGTGGTCGTCCGCGGGGTTCCTGCGCAATAGGGCTGGTGCTTCCTGCGCGATCCGGGAGAGAATCGCCCAGTCATCCGTCCCCCCAGGACAGAGGAACGAAAGGGGTAGGCAATGAGGAAGGGTTGGCTGGTTGCAGCCGTCCTCGCGATCGCGGTTGCGATCGCAGGCACGGCGGGTGTGGCAACGCGCGCGAGCGCCGCACCGAAGCAGACGAAGCTCACGAACGTCACGTTGCAGCTCAAATGGGTGCCGCAGGCGCAGTTCGCGGGGTACTACGCCGCGAGCCTCCTCGGCTTCTACAAGAAGGCCGGGCTGAACGTGACGCTGAAGAACGGTGGGCCGAACATCATCCCGGAGCAGGTGGTCGCATCCGGCCAGGCGCAGTTCGGCGTCGACTGGCTGCCGAGCCTGCTGTCCGCGCGTGACAAGGGCACCGACCTCGTGAACATCGCTCAGGTGTTCGCGCGCTCGGGCATGACCCAGCTCACGTGGAAGTCGAGCGGGATCAACACGATCGCGAAGATGCGCGACAAGAAGGTCGCGAACTGGCTCGGTGGGAACCAGTACGAGCTGTTCGCCGCGCTGACGAAGAACGGCATGGACCCCAACCACAACAAGGGCGTCACGATCGTGCAGCAGCCGTTCGACATGAACCTGTTCCTGCAGCACAAGGTCGACTCGGCGTCCGCCATGACCTACAACGAGCTCGCCCAGGTGCTCGAGTCGAAGAACCCGAAGACCGGCAAGCTCTACACACTCGCCGACCTGAACGTGATCAAGATGCAGGACGTCGGCACGGGCATGCTCGAGGACGGCCTGTTCTCGACCGGCAAGTGGCTGTCAAGCAAGGCGAATCAGGCCGTTGCTGTCAAGTTCATCGCAGCGTCGCTCCAGGGCTGGATCTACTGCCGCGACCACGTTGCGACGTGCGTCAACCTGACCCTGAAGGAAGGCCCGACGCTTCCGAAGGGCCATCAGACCTGGCAGATGAACGAGCTCAACAAGCTGATCTGGCCGAACGCGAGCGGGATCGGCCTGATGGGCACGGCCGACTTCGCCCGCACGGCGAAGATCGCCCAGCAGTTCGGCGTGATCTCGAAGGCGCCGAAGGGCGCGTATCGCACCGATCTCGCGAAGCTCGCAATCGCGAGCCTGAAGGCGAGCGGCCAGAACGTCTACGGCAAGAGCTACAAGCCGTTGACGATCAAGCTGACGGCCGGAGGGAAGTAGATTCACGGGGGTCTGACTCTCACGGGTCAGACCCCCAACCACCACGAAAGGAGCGCCGATGTCCGTGCTGATCAAGGGCGGCCGCGTGATCACCGCCGCTGACGACTACGTCGCCGACGTGTTCGTCGACGGAGAGCGCATCACCCTGATCGGCGAGGCGCTCGACATTCAGGCGGACAAGGTCGTCGACGCGACCGGCAAGTACGTCCTGCCGGGAGCCGTCGACCCGCACACGCACCTCGAGATGCCCTGGCGCGGCGAGACGACGATCGACGACTTCGAGTCGGGGCAGACGGCCGCGGCGTTCGGCGGCACGACAACGCACGTCGACTTCTGCATCCAGGGCAAGGGACAGACATTCGCCGAGGCGCTCGAGATCTGGCACGGCAAGCGCGAAGGCAAGTCGATCATCGACAACGGCTTCCACATCGCCGTCACCGACCTTCGCGAGGGTGGCACGCTCGAGGAGCTCGGGCGCCTGCCGGACGACCACGGCGTCACCTCCTACAAGCTCTTCATGGCGTACAAGGACTCGCTGATGGTCGACGACGAGACGCTGTTCAAGACCATGCAGGTCGCAGCAGAGACCGGCGCGCTCGTGATGGTCCACGCCGAGAACGGCGACGCGATCGAGGTCCTGATGTCCGAGGCGATCGCCGCCGGCAACACGTCACCGACGGTTCCACGCGCTGACTCGTCCGCCCGGAGACCGAGGGCGAGGCGACGAACCGCGCGATCCAGCTCGCGCGCGTGGCCGGGTCGGCGCTCTACGTCGTGCACGTCTCCTGCGCCGAGTCGGTCGAGCCCCTCGCGCTCGCGCGCGAGAAGGGCTGGAACGTCTGGGGCGAGACCTGCACGCAGTACTTCTTCATCGACGACTCGTTCCTCGACCAGCCGAACTTCGAAGGCGCGAAGTACGTCTACACGCCGCCGCCGCGGGCCAAGGCGAACCAGGACGTGCTGTGGAACGCCGTGCGCACGAACGTGCTGCAGGCGATCTCCACCGACCACTGCGCCTACCTCTTCAAGGGTCAGAAGGACGTCGGCAAGGACGACTTCCGCCAGATCCCGAACGGCGGCCCCGGCCTCGAGAACCGGCTGCAGATGATCCATCACTTCGGCGTGCGCGAGGGGCGCATCTCGCTGAACCGCATGGTCGAGCTGCTGTGCACGAACCCGGCCAAGCTCTTCGGCCTCTATCCGCGCAAGGGCACGCTCGCCGTCGGCTCCGACGCCGACATCGTCGTCTTCGACCCGGAGAAGAAGGTCACGATCTCGGCCGCGACGCACCACTCGCGCTCCGACTACAACCTCTACGAGGGCACCGAGGTCGTCGGCTCGCCCGACACGGTGCTGCTGCGCGGGAACGTGATCGTCGAGAACGACACGCTGCTCGCGAAGCCGGGCAGCGGTCAGTTCATCAAGCGCGCCCGCTTCGGCGAACAACTATGACCAACACAGAGCTCCACTCAATCCCGACAGGCGACAAGGGCCTGAAGCGCGATGCGATCGGCTACCTGTCGAACCTCGTCATCGGCGTCGCCTCGACGGCTCCTGCGTACTCGCTCGCAGCGACCCTCGGCTTCGTCGTCGCGATCGACGGCATCGGCGTGCATGCGCCCGCCGTACTGCTCGTCTCGTTCCTGCCGATCCTGCTGATCGCGCTCGCCTACAAGTATCTGAACCGCGCCGACCCGGACGCGGGCACGACGTTCGCCTGGGGCTCGCGTGCGCTCGGGCCGTACTTCGGCTGGATCAACGGCTGGGCGATCTTCGTCGCAGATGTGATCGTGATGGCGTCGCTGGCCGTGATCGCGAGCGCGTACTCGTTCAGCTTCGTCGGCTGGGACGCAGGCACGACGAACACGCCTGCGTTGCTGATCGGCTCGACCGTCTGGATCGCGATCATGACGTGGATCTGCTGGCGCGGCATCGAGCTGTCCGCGCGCGTGCAGCAGTTCCTCCTCGCCGCCGAGATCACGATCCTCGCCGCCTTCGCGAGTTGCCGCGCTGATCAAGGTCTACAACGGAAACGGCACCGCCCACTCGCTGCACGTCAGCGCAAGCTGGTTCAACCCGTTCGCGATCGGGCTGACCCCGCTCCTCGACGGGCTGCTGCTCGGCATCTTCATCTACTGGGGCTGGGACTCCGGCGTCTCGGTGAACGAGGAGACCGCAGGACTCGAGCGAAGCGCCGGGCAAGGCCGCCGTCATGTCGACGCTGATCCTCGTGCTCATCTATCTGATCGTCTCGGCATCGGCGATCGCGTACGCCGGACCGGGCGCGCTCGTGAACCACTCCGACGACGTGCTCTCGAGCCTCGGCAAGCAGGTCTTCGGCTCGCCGTGGGACAAGCTGCTGATCCTCGCGGTGCTGACGTCGGCGTCGGCATCGACCCAGACGACGATCCTGCCGACCGCACGCACGACGCTCTCGATGGCGAAGTGGGGCGCGATCCCGAAGATCTTCGGGCACATCCATCCGCGCTACCTGACGCCGGATGTCTCGACGCTCGGCATGGGCGCGCTCTCGATCGTGTTCACGCTGGTCCTCGTCGGCTTCAACTCGTCCCAGGACGTGCTGAACGACTCGATCACCGCGCTCGGCTTCTCGGTCTGCTTCTACTACGGCTTCACCGGGCTGATCTCGGCGGTCTACTTCCGGCGCGAGATCCGGAAGAGCGTCCGTGGCTTCGTCCTCGCCGGAGTGCTGCCGCTGCTCGGGGCGGCGATGATGGCGCTGATCTTCGTCAAGGCGTTCATCGACTACCGCAAGCCGGACGCCGGGTATGCGCACCCGCTCTTCGGCATCCAGATCCCGATCGTGATCGGCATCGGCTCGTTGCTGCTCGGCATCCCGGTGATGCTGATCTGCGCCGCGAAGTTCCGCGGGTTCTTCTCGCGCCCGCTCGAGATCGCGCCGCCGGGTGCGCTCGAGCGACAAGTGATCACGCCGGTCGTTCCGCAAGAGCCGTAGATGAAGCCGAGCGTTCTGCCGGGCTCACCGTGGTGGCTCGAGGACGCGCTCGGCTCCGACGAGGAGGCGCCTCCGCTCGAGGGCGCCTCCTCCGCCGACGTTGCGATCGTCGGCGGCGGCTACACGGGGCTCTGGACGGCGCTCGCCGTGCTGGAGCGTGAGCCGACGGCACGCGTCGTCGTGCTCGAGGCGGAGATCTGCGGCGCCGGGCCGAGCGGGCGGAACGGCGGCTTCGTCGAGGGGTACTGGCCCGCGCTCGCCGAGCTGCGGGAGCTCTTCGGCGATGAAGGAGCGGTTCGCCTGGCAACGGCCGGCGAAGGGATTCGGCCGGCGATCCAGGCGATCGGCGAGGACGTCTGGCTGCGCGAGAGCGGGATGCTGATGGTCGCGACGACCGAGCGTCAGGAGCCGGTGCTCGACCGCGCGCTCGCCGCGGCGGCCGCCGTCGGCCGGCCGGAACAGGCGGTCGCGTTGTCACGCGATGAGGTCGCCGCGCGCTGCGCATCGCCGCTCTTCCGGCGTGGCGTGCTCTTTCCCGACACGGGCACCGTGCACCCGGGCCGGCTCGTGCGAGCACTGCGCCGCGTCGCCCTTGCGCGCGGAGTCGTCGTCCACGAGCGGACACGTGTGCTCGATGTCGCGCCGGGCGTCGTCACGACGAACCGCGGCCCGGTGCGCGCCGGCGCGATCGTCGTCGCAACCAACGCGGCGATGACCGACTGGCGGCCGGTACGCGGACGGCTGACCGTGTTCGGGAGTTACGTCGTGCTGACCGAGCCGGTTCCGGATCTGCTCGAGCAGATCGGCTGGACGGGCGGCGAGGCGATCGTCGACGCGCGGATGTTCCTCCACTACTTCCGGACGACGAATGACGGGCGCGTCTTGATGGGCAGCGGCTCGGGCCCGATCGGGCGCGGGAACCGAATCGACGATCGGTTCACGCGCGACGCCGCGACGACCGGGCGCGCCGAGCTCGGTTTGCGGCGACTACTCCCCGGGCTCGCCGCCGCGCGCGTCGAACGGTCGTGGGGCGGCCCGATCGACGTCTCCGCGGATCACATTCCGTTCGTCGGCGCAGCCGGCGGCGGCATCCACTTTGCAGCGGGCTACAGCGGCAACGGCGTCGGCCCGTCGTGGCTTGCGGGCCAGTCGCTCGCGTCGCTCGCGCTCGAGCGTGACGATGAGTGGTCGACGCTGCCGCTCGTCCGACCGCGGGGCGCGAGCGTCCCCCGCGAGCCGATCCGCCACCTCGGCGGCGCGATCATCCGGGCGGCGATCCTCGCCTGCGAGGAAGCCGACGAAGCCGGCCGCCGTGTCCCGTTCGCCGCCCGCACGATCGCCTCGCTCCCCCGCCGCCTCGGCCTCAAGCTCGGCACGCGGTAGGCAACGCGAACCCCTTTGGTCAGACAGGTGTCTGACCAAAGGGTGAAGCAGAGCGAAACGAACGAGCAACAGAAGTGGAACGTCCGCTCCGAAGGAGCTGCACAGCGGTGGGTTCGCGCGCTCCGGCCACGCAGGACGATGTCCGAACGCGGACATACGCCGCGCGGCACCCCAGGTGGTCAGACAGGAGTCTGACCGGAGTCAGACTCCTGGTTAGCGCTCGTCGATGCCGTGCGGGGCGCCGTAGTCGGCGAGCAGCTCGAGGAACGGCTCCGCCGGGAACGCCTCCGGGCCGAGCACGCCTTCGCCCTGCCACACACCCGAGGCGACGAGCTCGAGGGCGACGACGGGATTGAACGCGGTCTGCAACACGACCGCCTGGTGACCGTAGTCCCGCATCGCCTGCTCGTTGTCGACGACGTGATAGAGGTAGGTGCGCCTCGGCTGGCCGTCCTTGCCGACGCCCGTGACGTACGTGCCCGCGCACGTCTTCCCGCGCATCCGATCGCCGAGCGTCGCCGGATCCGGAAGCGCCGCAGCAACGACGTCGCGCGGCGCCACCTCCACGCCGCGGACGCGCACCGGTTCGGTCGAGTCGAGCCCGAGCTTGTGCAGCGTCTTCAGCACGTCGATGAACTCCGTGCCGAGCCCGTACTTGAACGTGACACGGTTGCAATCGACCCAGCGCGGGATCAGAACGACCTCCTCGTGCTCGACGTTGACGCACTCGAGCTCACCGATGCCCTCCGGAAAGTCGAACACCTCGGGCTCCGAGAACGGCTCCGTCGTGAAGTGCCCGCGACCGCGTTCCCAGATGAGCGGCGGATTGAGACACTCCTCGATCGTCGTCCAGATCGAGAACGTCGGCGCGAAGTCGTAGCCGTCGACGACGAGATCCGCCCCGTCGCGCACGCCGATCTCGTCGATCTCCGAGAAGAGATTGTCGGCCGCGTACCGCGCGAACACATCGGACAGCCCCGGCTCGACGCCGATCCCCGCGAGGCAGAGCAGACCGGCTTCGCGCCAGGCCTCGTCCTGGTCGAGCTCTTCCGAGCCGAGCAGCACATCGGGACGCGAGAGCGTCATCGCCATGTCGAGGTACGTGACGCCTGCCTCGCGCGCCGCGTCGAGGATCGGCGGGTTGAAGCGCGGGTCGCACGCGTTGAGGATCGCCGTCGCGCCAACCGACTGCGCGAGCGCGACGATGTCAGCCGCGTTCGTCGCGTCGACCGTCGCCGACTCGAAGCGGTCGCCGAGTCCCGCGACGGCGCGCTCGGCGCGCTCGGCCGAGACGTCCGCGAGCACCATCCGCTCGAAGAAGTCGCGACGCCCCGCGATCGCCGCCGCCGCACTGCCGACGCCGCCTGCTCCGACGACAAGGACGCGCATCAGCGCGTCTGCGGGAAGCCGAGATCGACCTTCGACGTCGCCGGGTCGGGCCAGCGCGAGGTAACGACCTTCGTGCGCGTGTAGAAGTCGATTCCTTCCGGCCCGTAGATGTGACGGTCGCCGAAGAGGGACGCCTTCCAGCCGCCGAAGGAGTAGTACGCCACCGGCACCGGGATCGGGACGTTGACGCCGACCATCCCGGCCTGCACCTCGAACTGGAACTGCCGCGCGACGCCGCCGTCGCGCGTGAAGATCGCTGTGCCGTTGCCGTACGGGTTGTCGTTCACAAGCCGCACCGCCTCGTCGTAGGTCGCGACGCGCGTCACACCGAGCACCGGCCCGAAGATCTCATCGTCGTAGGCGCGATCGCCGGGCTTGAGGTCGTCGATCAGCGACGGCGCGAGGAAGAAGCCGTCGTCCGGGCAGCCGTCGCGGCCGTCGACCACCACGTTCCCACCTTCGAGGTACGACGCGACCTTGTCGCGGTGCTCGCGCGTCACGAGCGGCCCCATCTCGCTCGACGGATCCATCCCGTCGCCGACCTTCACGTTCGGGATGCGCTGCTTGATCGCCTCGATCAGCGGGTCGGCGACGTCGCCGACCGCGACGAGCATCGACACGGCCATGCACCGCTCGCCGGCGGAGCCGTAGGCCGCCGACACCGCCGCGTCGGCCGCCATGTCGATGTCGGCGTCGGGCAGCACGATCATGTGGTTCTTCGCACCGCCGAGTGCCTGGCACCGCTTGCCACTCGCCGTCGCCGTCTCGTAGACGTACCGCGCGATCGGCGTCGAGCCGACGAACGAGACGGCGGCGATGTCGGGATGCTCGAGGATCGCGTCCACCGCGACCTTGTCGCCGTGGACGACGTTGAAGACGCCGTCGGGGACACCCGCTTCCTTCAACAGCTCGGCGGTGTACATCGACGCCGACGGATCCTTCTCGGACGGCTTGAGCACGAACGTGTTGCCGCAGGCGATCGCCGGCGCCCACATCCACATCGGGACCATCGCCGGGAAGTTGAACGGCGTGATCCCGGCAACGACGCCGAGCGGCTGCCGGATCGAGTAGACATCGACGCCCGTCGAAGCCTGTTCACTCATGCCGCCCTTCAAAAGATGCGGGATGCCGCAGCAGAACTCGATCACCTCGAGCCCGCGCGTGACCTCGCCCATCGCGTCCGAGAGCACCTTGCCGTGCTCGGCGGTCAAGAGCTTCGCGATCTCCTCGCGCCGTGCGTGCACCAACTCGCGCACCGCGAACATGATCTCCGCACGCCGGGCGAGAGACAGCGCGCGCCACGCCGGGAACGCTGCCTTGGCCGCCTGGACGGCCGCGTCGACCTCTTCGACCGACGCGAGATCGACGGCGCCGGTCTGCTCGCCGGTTGCCGGGTTGTAGACCGCGCCCGTGCGGTCGGAGCGCCCTTCGTACGAAGCACCTGAAATCCAGTGGTTGATCGGCTTGACGGCGGTTGCGGTCATCAGTGTCCCTCCTCGCGTGGTAGGTAGGAGCGTACCGTGACCCCAACGCACGAGCAGCTGGCCGAGGACACCCTCGCCTACGTCCTTCCCTCGCCGATGTTCGAGCCGCTCGAGCGCGACGGCTACGTGTTCGTCGCCGGACGGCGCTCGGTGTGGGTCGCACGCGTCAGGCGTCTCGACGAGGACGCCGTGCACGCCGAGGCGATCGAACGCGGGCTCGACCGGATCGAGTGGTGGCTCGGCCCGCACGCGCCCGCCGGCGGCGACGTGCAGCTCCTCGGGATGACCTGCGACGTCGAACCGCCGAAGGTCGACGGCGTCGAGGTACGTCCCGCGAAGCCGGAGGAGGTGCAGCTGGTCGAGCGCGCCGTCTGGGGACAGTCGGAGCCGGTCGTCGAGCACGCGAACATCGACCACCGCGCGGCCTTCGTCGACGGAGTGTGCGTCGGCTACGGCCGCTCCGTCGCGATGAAAGACGGTCTCGCGATGATGGGCGGCGCCGTCCTTCCCGAGGCGCGGGGCCGCGGCGTCTACCGCGCACTCGTGCGCGCACGCTGGGAGCTTGCGGTCGCACGCGGAACGCCGCTCCTCGTCGTTCAGGCCGGAGACGATTCCGCACCGGTCCTGAGCGGGATCGGCTTCGAGACGCACGGTGAGATCCGGATTCGGGTCGACCGGTTGTAGGCTTTCGGCCATGGCGACGACCGAGACAAAGACGGAACTGGGCAGGCAGATCGTCGAGGACGCGAAGAAGTACGTCCTCTACTCGTGGAGCGTGCAGGACGCGATCAACCCGATCGCGGTCGAGCGTGCCGAGGGCCGGTACTTCTACGACTACGACGGGAAGCGCTACCTCGACTTCGCGTCGCAGCTCGTCAACGTTTCGATCGGACACTCGCACCCGAAAGTCGTGCAGGCGATCAAGGACCAGGCCGACCAGCTCGCGACGATCGGGCCGCCGATGGCGACCGAGTCGCGCTCGAAGCTCGGGAAGCTGCTTGCGGAGGTGACGCCCGGCGATCTGTCGATGTCGTTCTTCACGAACGGCGGCGCCGAGGCGAACGAGAACGCGATCAAGCTCGCGCGCTGGTACACGGGCCGCCACAAGGTGATCGCGCGCTATCGCAGCTATCACGGTGCGACGGCGGGATCGATCACGCTGACCGGCGACCCGCGTCGCTGGCCCGCCGAGCCCGGCATCCCCGGCGTCGTGCGCATGTTCGACCCGTACACCTACCGCTGCCCTGCCGGCCACCCCGATCCGTGCCCCGTGTGCACGGGCGCGCCCCACCTCGAGGAGATCCTTCAGTACGAGGGCGCGCACACGGTCGCCGCGATCATCCTCGAGACGGTCACCGGCACGAACGGCATCATCGTCCCGCCCGACGGCTACCTGCAGTCGATCCGCGAGGTCTGCGATCGCCACGGGATCGTGCTGATCTGCGACGAGGTGATGGCCGGCTTCGGCCGCACCGGCAAGTGGTTCGGCGTCGACAACTGGGACGTCGTCCCGGACATCCTCACCGTCGCGAAGGGGATCAACTCCGGCTACATACCGCTCGGCGCGATGGTCGTACGCGAGCCCATCGCCGCCTGGGTGCGCGACAAGATGTTCGCCGGCGGACTCACCTACAGCGGCCATCCGATCGCGTGCGCATCGGCGGTGGCCTCGATCGAGGCGTTCCAGGAAGAGGGCATCGTCGAGAACGCGGCGGCGATGGGCGAGGTGTTCCGCACCGAGCTCGCGCGCCTGCAGGACAAGCATCCGTCGATCGGCGACGTCCGCGGCCTCGGCTGCTTCTGGGGACTCGAGCTCGTCAAGAACCGAGAGACCCGCGAGCCGCTCGTTCCGTTCAACGGCTCGGGCGAGGCGGCGAAGCCGATCGCGGCCGTGATGAAGCGCGGTCTCGAGCGCGGGCTCTATCTGATGACGCACTGGAACGTCGTCATGTGCTGCCCGCCTCTGACGATCACGCGCGACGAGCTCGACGAGGCGCTCGACGCCCTCGATGACGTGCTCTCGGTTGCCGACGAGTTCGTCACTTAACGCGTTCGCGCTCGACCCGAACGCGTATCTGCCCGCGCTCCAGACCTCGACGGTCGTCGACGACCCGCGCTTCCACCTCGTGGTGGACGCGGCCGGCGAGAACGCGACCGTCTGCCGCCTCGCGACCGATGACGTCGCGGCGGTGTTCCGCGAAGTGCGCGAGCACGCTCCGGACGCCCGGGTCGTGTGGGTCACCGACGGCGCACAGGAGGCGGAGCTACGCGCGCTCGGTTGCCGCGAACAGGATCCGCCGCTGACCTCCTACGTCACTGCACTCGCGACCCAGACGGCGCCACCGACCGTCGACGGCGTCGACACCGTGCACGCGACGACGTTCGAGGAGTTCCTCATCGCGTTCGACGTCTTCACCGACGGCTGGCACCAGGTGCCGCCGGATGCCCCGGAGGAGGTCTGGGCGCGCCATCAGGAACGCGGCGGCGGCGACTGGGTCGCCTACGTCGACGGCGAGCCGGTTGCCTATGCCGGTGCGATCGCGGGGCCTTTCGGCCTCTTCCTCACGGGTGGCGTCACGCTGCCACGGTCGCGCGGACGCGGCGCGTATCGCGCACTCGTGCGCGCGCGCTGGGACGAGGCCGTCCGGCTCGGCACGCCGGCGCTCGTCGTCCACGCCGAGGAGCCCTCGCGACGCGTCCTCGTGCGAATCGGCTTCGAACGTGTCGGACTGATCGTGGAGCTAGTGTCGGACCCGTGTTGAGCCCGGACGTCAGGGAGTTCGCGCTGTGCCCCGACCGCTACACGCGGCTCGCGACGGGAATCGAGCGCGTGGACGATGGGCGCGTCTGCGTGGTGCAAGGGCCGCACTGGGCCGCCGTGTCGGGGCTTCGAATCGAGACCGAGGAACTCGGCGCCGTCATCGAGCGTGTGCATGCGCTCGTTCCTCGCGAGAAGCACACGTTCTGGTGGCTGGATGAAGACGTTCGCCCGCCCGATCTCGCAGAGCAGCTCACGGCGCGCGGCCTGCGCGAGCCCGCCGATCGCGGCGGGACGCTCCATGCGCTTGCGTGCGTCGAACCGCCCGCACCCGGCCCCGCGGACGTCGACGTGCGGCTCGTCACCGGCTACGACGACTACCTCGCGGCGCAGGAGGTGATGTGGCGTGCGTTCAAGACCCCACCTGAGCGCCGCGCGCAGCAGGAGCCGCACGTGCGTTCGGAGTTCGAGAGCGCCCAGGCGAGCGGCACGCCTGCGACCTTCCTCGCGTCGGTCGACGGCAAGCCCGCCGCCCTCGGGCGCTCGCTCTACTCGGACCGAGGCGTCTTCCTGATCGCGGGCGCCGTCGAGGAGTGGGCGCGCGGCCGTGGCGTCTACCGCTCACTCGTGCGCGCGCGCTGGGACGACGCGGTTGCCCGCGGCACACCTGCGCTCGTGACCGAAGCGATGCCGGACACGTCCTACCCGATCCTCAAGCGGCTCGGGTTCGTCGACGTCTGCATCATGCGCCGCCTCGAAGACGTGCGCTGAGTAGTCGTCGAACCGGAACGTCGGTGGAAAGAACATCGTTACCTCCTTGCAACCGGTTGCACACATGGACTGAAAAAGCTCACGCCGACTCCCGCACGACGAGCTCCGCCGGAATCGTCACGTTGGTCAGCGCTCCGGTCTGGAGCTGCTGGACGAGCGCCCGCGCGAGCAGGCGCCCCACAAGGTCGCCGTCCTGGCGGATCGTCGTGAGAGATGGGTTCGCGACCGCCGCCGTCGCGATGTCGTCGTAGCCGACGACGGCGACGTCCGCAGGGACAGCGTCGACCACGCTCGCGCAGCACGCGCATCGCGGCGAGCGCCCAGCGATCGCTGTGCGCGAAGATCGCGTCGACGTCGGGGGCGCGCTCGAGCAGCCGCTCGACCGCCTCGGTTGCGCCCGTTTCCGGATCCGTCCACGAGATGTGCTCGATCAGAGCCGGATCCACCTCCAGCCCGGCGGCCGTCAGCGCCGCTTCGTAACCCGCGCGGCGCTCTGCGACCTCGGGCGACATCGGCGGGCCGCCGATCATGGCGATGCGCCGCCGGCCGCCCTCGATCAGGTGCTCGGTCGCGATGCGGCCGCCATTGACGCTGTCTCCCACGACCGACGAGTACTCGCCCTGGGCGGGACGTGCGCCCCAGACGACAAAGGGAACGCTCGCCTCGACGAGCTCCGCGAGCTGGCGCGGCGTGCACTGGGCGTGGTGCATCACGAACCCGTCCGCGCGCCCTGTCTCGATCGCGCGCTTCGCCCAGCCCCGATCGTCGTGACGCGGCTGCAGGATCAGCAGCTCGTAGCCCAGCTCGTGCAGGCCGGTCGAGACTCCACCCATCACCTCGAGCATGAAGATGTCCTGGCGCTTCGCGACGCCCCAGTCGAACATGACGAGGGCGACGACGTTCGTCTGGCGCAGGCTCAGCCGCCTGGCCGACTCGTTCATCGCGAAATCCTGCTCGCGCGCGATCGCGTGAATGCGCTCCTTCGTCTCGACCCCGATCAGCGGGCTGTCGTTCAGCGCGCGCGACACAGTCGACTTGGAGACGCCCGCCAGGCGGGCAATGTCGGCGATCGTTTGGTTCTTCGTCGTCATTGCAACCGGTTGCATACTACCACGCGACAGACCGTCAGTCGAGCGGGAGCACCGCGTTCGGCCTCGTAGAGGCGCAGGAAGATGTCGACGACGCGCGGGTCGAACTGGGTGCCCGACGCCTCGGTCAGGCGCCGGACCGCTTCCTCGCCGGGCAGGCGCTTGCGGTACGGCCGGTCGGTGGTCATCGCGTGGTACGCGTCGCAGACGAGCACGATGCGCGCCTCGATCGGGATGTCGGCGCCGGCCTTGCCGTCGGGGTAGCCGAGCCCGTCCCAGCGCTCGTGGCAGGCGCGCACGATCGGGCGCACGTCGGCGAGCCGGTCGATCGGCGCGAGGATCCGCTCGCCGAGCTCCGGGTGCTCCTTGACGATCTCGAACTCCTCGTCGGTGAGCGGCCCCGGCTTGCGCAGGATCTCGGACGGGATCCCGATCTTGCCGATGTCGTGGAAGAGCGCCCCGAGCTCGAGCCGCTTCAGCCCGTCGCGGTCGAGCTGCAGCTCGCGGCCGACGAGCAGCGACATGTCGGTGATCCAGCGCGCGTGCGACGAGGTGTACTCGTCGTTCGCCTCGAGGGCGTTCGCGAGCGTGGCGACGGTCGAGACGAATGTGCGCTCGAGCTGCTCGTAGTGCTCGGCGCTCTCGATCGCGAGCTTCGCCTGGTGCGCGAGCCCGGCGAACAGCCTCAGCTCGCGCTCCGAGATCGGGCGGTCGCCGATCGCGGCGCTGAGCGCGCCGAGGCGGCCTTCGAACTTGATCGGCGCGATCACCGAGCGCGCGACCTCGGGAAGGTTCATCCCCTCGAGCGCGGCGAGCTCCTCGGCCTCGATCACGAACGGCTCCGTGCCCGCAAGCCGCGCCTCGCGCGACGAGCGGCGGGGAAGCGCTGCTTGCCGGTCGGGTCGCCCTCGCGCCGTAGCCGTAGGACGCGCGGGCGACGAGATCGTGCGGCTCCGACTCCTCCTGCATCCAGAGCGCGGCGCGCGCCGTGCCGAGCACGCGCGCGGTGACCTCGACGCTGCGGCCGAGCACCTCTTCCGGCGACTCGGCCGTCGCGAGCTCGCGACCGGCGTCGAGCAGCGCGTTCGCGATCTCGGCGGCCTCGATCTGCTTCGCGTAGAGCCGCGCCTTCTGCAGCGCGACCGAGAGCTGGTAGGCGAACGACGCGAACAGCCGCTCGCGGTCGTCGTCGAGCCGAGCCGCTTCGACGATCAGGCAGCCGATGACGTCGTCGCCTTCGACGAGCGGCGCCGACCACCCCTTCTCGATCGGCTCGCCGACCGACGCCACGCAGGCGGCGCCGAGCCAGAGCGAGGCGCGATCGATCTCGAAGATGTCCGTCGCAGCCTCGACGGCGAGATGGCAGATCTCGTCGACCGAATGGGCGCGCGAGATGTCCTCGGCGATCGCGAGCAGCGCCTTCGCGCCTTCGGCCTCGCGGCGCTGCTGCTCGTAGAGCCGTGCGTTCTCGAGTGCGACCGACGCCTGGCCGGCGAGCACCTCGAGCAGCCGGACGTCGTCGTCGTCGAACTGGTTCAGCCCGAGCTTCGAGATGACGATCGCGCCGGTGACGCGCGAGCCGTAGCGGAGCGGCACGACCGCGAGCGACTCCTCGATCTCCGCCGTGCCCGGGATGCGGTAGGCGAACTCGCACTCGAGCGCGTTCGGGACGAGCAGCGGCTCGCCCAGCTCCACTGCCTTGCCGGTGACGCCAAGGCCGACCCGCCCGATGTACGCATCGGTGCCGACGCTGTTCGTCGTAGTCGCCGACGAACGCGACCGGGCGCAGCTCGTCGCCGTCGCGCAGGACGACGCGGCAGTTGTGGTAGTCGATGAGCAGGCGGAGCTCGGTCGCGATCGTGTTGGCGATCTCCGTGACGTCGTTCAGCCGGTTGAGCTTGCCGGCGAGCGACTGCAGCATCTTCAGGTGCGCGATCGAGCGGACGTCGCGCATCTGGGCGCCGGCCGGCGTGGGGCGCTCCGTCGGGCCGTCGTCGTAGACGACGGTCTGGTTCTTGCCGCGCGCCTTCGCGGTCATCATCGCCGCCTCGGCGCAGGCGATCAGCTCGCGCGGGTTCATCGCGTGCTCGGGGCCCTGCGCGACGCCCATCGAGATCGTGATGCGTGCCGCGGACTCGAGGTCGCCGTCGTGCAGCGTCTCGGCGAGGCGCGCAGCGAGCACGAGCGCGTCGCCCGCGTCGCACGACGGCATGATCACGCCGAACTCCTCGCCGCCGATGCGGCAGACGACGTCCGAGCCGCGCACGGCGTCGCGCGAGACGCGCGCGATCTCGACGAGCACCTGGTCGCCGGCACCGTGGCCGTAGACGTCGTTGACGCGCTTGAAGTCGTCGAGGTCGAACATGAGGATCGCGACCGAGTCGTGCGTGCGCGAGGCCCGCGTCAGCTCGGAGCGCAGCCGTTCGTGGAAGTAGCGGTGGTTGTAGAGGCCGGTCAGCGAGTCGGTCTGCGCGAGGTGCTCGAGCCGCGCCCGGATCTGCGCGTTGTCGAGCGCGAGCGCCGCCGCGTCGCCGAACCACTTCGCAAGCTCGAACTCGTGCTCGACGAAGCCGGCGTCCTCACCGATGCGGTAGATGTTGAGCGCGCCCTTCAGCGCGCCGCGCGCGATCAGCGGCACGGTGATCAGCGCCTCCGGCTCGTGCGGCGTTCCCGGCAGCTGGACGCTGCGCGGGTCGAGATGCGCGCGGTTCGTCCAGACCGGGCGGCGGTTCTCGACCGCCCAGCCGGTGATGCCCTCGCCGAAGCGCGGGCGGCTGGACATGATCTCCGTCTCGTAGGCGATCGAGCGCGCGAGCAGCGGCACGAGCTCGCGGCGCGCTTCGTCCACCTCGTAGATGTGCAGCGCCTCGTACGGCATCAGGTCGGCGAGCGTCACCGCGATCCGGTCGAGAAGCGCGTCGAGGCTCTGCTCGGAGAGCACCTCGTGGAAGACCTCGGCCAGGCGCCGGTACGACTCGACGAGACCCTCGAGCCGGTTCGCACCATGAGGCATCGGCACCCCCCCTTCGAGGGCGCGCGCCGCCGCTGATTGACGCACCATAGGACGGTCATCGGCCGCCTGGCCGTGCGGCTTGAGTCAGGTTTGTAAAGCCGAAAGCGGCTAGAGCAGACCGCAGGAGCGCGCGGTGTTCGGCCAGGGATAGAACCCGCGGCCCGAGCGGTAGGCCCGGATCGCCGCCTCGACCTGCGCCCAGGCGGGCCAGTGGTCGGCCGTCCCCCAGCGCTGCAGGTACGGGCTGCCGTAGCGCCGCTGGAAGGACGAGGTCCATCTGGAGGCCGCCGTAGTAGCCGTTGCCCGTGTTGGCCGACCAGGTGCCTTCGTAGCGATGGATGCAGCCGAACGCGCTCTTCAGGTACGGCGTCACACCGATCCCGAACCCGTGCTGGGCGACCGCGAGCGCCGCAGCGGCGCTCCGCGCCTCCCACAGGTGGAGGCGTCGTCACGCCGCCCGAGGACGCGCTCTCGAGCGTCCGGCGAGAGCCTGCCCGGGTAGATCAGACGCAGGCTCGTCGTCAGCCGGCGGCTGTAGGCGATGCGCGTCTGGAGCGTGCTGTGCGCCCGTGGAGGCGCCGGCAGAGCGACCGCGAGCGAGCGGTGGAGCCGCGGCAGCGCCGCCGCGCGGGCAGCGGCGGCACGGTGCGCCCAGGCGTCGATCGCCCACTGGAGATAGTCGCGGATCGGTGCTCTGCCGGTAGGAGAACGACGTCGGCGTCGGCCGGCGATGCGCCGCCCGCTGATACGTCCAGGTGAGGAGCCGGTAGTGGTCGACCACCGACCGCAGGGCGAGTGCTTGCGCCGACGCCAGGCGCTCGGGGCGTGCTCCCTGACGGGCAAACGCTCCACCGGCCAAGAACGAACGCCAGGAGTGCTGCCAGGCCGGCAAGGCTCAGCGAAAAATGCAAACGCAGGAGGGATCTCCTCTCTGTAGTCCACAGCCGCAGTGCTGAGGGGTTTTCACCGACGGAGGCCCTGGGCGAGGCGCTCGGCCGAAGTGACCGGCGGACGGTAGCGACCCGGTCGGAGGTCGCGCGGAGAAGGCCTTAGGAGTTTGTAAAGGCGGGTTTGAGGCGTCTGCCTCAGGCGAACAGATCGAGCTCGGGCTCGATCACGATCTCCTGCGCCGTGCCGTCGCCCTCGAGCTCGAGGCCGCGCACGATGACCGCCGGGACGCCTTCCGCCTTCCCGCGCGCCAGGTCGGCGGCGGAGGCGATCTCGTCGGCGATCGCGATCTGGCTCGCCCGGAGCTCGTAGCCCGACCGGTCGAGCGTTCCCCGCAGGTCGAGCATCGGCGCGAAACCGGCGACGCCGATCGCCACGTCGGTCGTCCCTCGGCGGAACGGGCGTCCGAACGAGTCGGTCACGACCACCGCGACCGTTCGGCCCGTCAGCTCGGCGACGCGCTCGCGGAACACGCGGGCGCTCGCATCGGGATCGACCGGCAGGAGCACGAGCGTGCCCGGCTCGGGCGCATTCGAGTGGTCGACACCGGCCGAGGCGCAGATGAAGCCGTGTGAGGTCTGCGCGATCACGAGCGGGCCGCGCTCGCGGATGATGCGCTTCGCCTCGCGGAGCACCGCCTCGACCTCGCGCGGGTCGCGCTCGTCGCCGGCGAGCTCGATCGCCTTCGGCGAGGCCTCGATGTCGTCGATCCAGATGATCCGGCCCTCGGCCTTCGAGACGGCCTTCTGCGCAAGGACGACGACGTCGTCTGTCCTCGAGCTCGACGAGCTCCGTCACGAGCTGGGCGAGGTCGTCGCCTTCCCGGATCTCGGGCAGGCCGCGCACGGGGACGATCTGGATCATTCGACGCCGGTGACGCGGACGCCCGCGTGCGCCTTGTAACGGCGGTTCAGGTTCACGATCACCGCGGTCATGCCCTCGAGCGCGCGAGCGCTCGCGAGCGGCCCGGCGTCGAGCGCGCGGCCACCCACGACCGATCCTGCGAGCTGCAAGCGCGAGCGCCTTCGCGTCCGCGTCGTCGCCGCAGACGAGCGTGTCCTCGTCGTGCGAGCGCTGCGTCGTCGAGGTTCGCGGCGGCGACCGAGTGCAGGCCGGCGACGACCGGGGCGTCGACGATCTGCTGCACGCGCTCGGCGAGGCTGACGCCGTCGGGGTCGGGCAGCATGCCGACGCCCTTCTCGAAGCGGATGTCGCTCGCGACGCTGAGGAGCGGCGTCGGCCGAGCGCCTCCTTCACAGCGCGGGCGGTGTCGAGTGCCGCGTCGGCCTTCACCGCGAGCACCGCGAGATCGGCGCCGCGCACGGCGTCGTCGTTCGTCGCGCCGGTGACGAGACCGCCGCCGAGCTCGGCCGCCGTCTCTTCGGCGCGGGCGGCGTCGCGCGATCCGATCACGATCTCGTCCGGTCCCAGCCTGCGCGAGCCGCGCGGCGAGCGCCTTGCCGAAGCTGCCTGTGCCGCCGAGGATCGCGACTCTCACGCGGGCGCTCCCGCGGAGTCCAGCGCGACGGAGGCCAGCCGACGGGCTGCGTCGAGGTCGGTCATCAGCGTCTGGGTGACCACGCGCCGGACGCCGGCCGGCAGCTCGACAGTCGCGTCGTCCGACTCGTCGACCACGAGCGCGTCGATCAGCCCGTCGTAGCAGCCGGCGACGTGCGCGGGCGACGTTCCGCCGGCGAGGCGAAGCAGCATCCGGTCGGCCGGGCCTTTGACTGCACGGCCACCGACGAGCGGGCTGACGGCGACGCACGGAACGCTCCGGCGCTCGAGCGCCTCGCGGATCGCGGCGACGGCGAGGATCGGCCCGATCGAGACGTATGGGTTGCTCGGCGCGATCAGGATCACGTCGGCCGCGGCGATCGCTTCGAGCACGCCCGGGCGCCGGCGCCGCATCGGGCGCGCCGGTGTAGTGGACGGCATCGACCTCGTCCGCGTGACGACGCTCGACGAACCACCGCTGGAACGGCGAACGTCCCGGCAGGTGTCTCGAGAAAGGTGCGCACCGGATCGTCGGTCGCCGGCAAGAGCCGCGCGGCCGAGACCGAGGCGCTCGGCGATGCGCGCGGTCGCCTCGCTCAGCGGCACGCCGGCCCGCAGCAGCTCGGTCCGAACGAGGTGGAGACCGATGTCGCGGTCGCCGAGCCGGAACCAGTCGTCGCCGCCAAGCTCGCCGACCGACTCGAGCGCGCGCCAGCTCTCGTCGGCGCGCCCCCAGCCGCGCTCCTCGTCGGAGCGGCCGGTCAGCGTGTAGAGGATGCTGTCGAGGTCGGGCGAGACACGCAGCCCGAGCACCTCGAGGTCGTCCGCCACGTTTCCGACGATGGCAACGCTCGCCCGGATCGACGACAGCCACGACCCCGCGCAGGAACCGCGCGCCTCCGACCCCGCCCGAGAGGACGACGACCTTCATGCGGCGAAGGGCAGGTCGAGCGCCGCGAGCACGCGCCGCGTGTGGGCGCCGAGCCGCTCGCGGAGCCGCGCGAGGTCGTCGAGGGTGTCCACGTCATCGATCAGGTTCGGCGCGTCGAGTCGCAGCGACGGGCCGAGCGCGGCGAATCGCTCGGCGCTGCCAGGCCCGTAGAGCGGCTCGAAGAGCAGCTCGTCCGAGAGCGCGAGCGCGTTGGTCGTCCCGTCGGCGTGCGGCGGCGAGCGCGAGCCCGCCGTCCGGGCACCGCTCCGGCCAGCGCGAGCAGGTCGCGCGTGTCGACGCAGGGCAGGTCGGCGTTGACGACGAGGAACGGCGCCGGCAGCCCCTCGGCGGCGGCTTCGTCGAGCCCGGCGCGCACGGCGGCTCCCTGACCGCGCCGCGGATCGAGCGACGTGCGTCGCGCCGGCCGGCAGGCCGGGCGGATCGGGCGCGACCACCAGCACCCGGCCGACGGGCGTCGCGGCGGCGAGGACGTCGGCGAGCATCGCGTGCGCAAGCGCAACCCGCGCGTCGCCGGAGATGCCGTCCAGGCGGCTCTTCGGATCGGTGCTGCGGAAGGGGACGACGACGGTCGCCATCGGTTCCGCAGACTACCCGGCGGCGTTCTAGGAGCCGGAAACCTCGTGGACGTTGATCCAGTGCGTGCCCTTGAGCGCCTCGACGACCCGGGGGTCGGTGTGATCCGGGTTGAAGACGTGCGCGTCGAGATCGCAGCAGATCACGATCTCGTCGGCAGGGAGCCCTTCGAGCTGGACGAACGCGTCGACCGGCAGCTGCGCCTCTCCGAGCGTGAAGTGTCGGAAGGTCAGCTCGGGAGCGATCTCCATCAGCGCCGGCCAGTCGGGACACGCGCGCGCGCTCACGTCCCCGGAGTTGGCGCGACCGTCGAGAAGTCCTGCAAGCCCCAGCTTCCGTCGAGCAGAACCGCGCCGGTCTCCTCGCCCGCCGGGAACGACGAAGAAGCGGACGGCATCGTCGAGCGTGTGCAGGAGACGGCCGTCCGTCGCGTCCGCGAGCGCGAAGCGGAGATGGAACCGCCCGTCGGCCAGCGGCAGCCGGTCGAAGCGGTAGCGGAGCTCGCGATCGCCTGTGCCGCCGTTCCAGCCGAGCTCCGACGTGTCCTGCGCGGCCGCACCCAGCACCAGCCCGCCGTCGTCGCGCAGCTCGAGCGAGACCCGCGGCGCCGCGACCCCCGGGTCGGCGGCGACCCGCAGCCGGACGGTCAGCGGCTCGCCCGATGCGAACTGCGTCCGCGCATCGCCGTCGACGTCGAGCAGCTCCGCCGAGACGATCCGCGCCTCGCCGCTTCCCCACTCGCGAAGGCCCGCGTCGAGCTCGTCCGGGTTCGCGTCCGCGGCGAGCAGCCGCCGGTACTCGGCGATCGCCTCGCGGCGTCGGGCCGTCGAACGAGACCTCGCCCTGGCGCAACAGGACGGCCCGGTCGCAGAGACGCTCGACCGCCTGCGCGTCGTGCGACACGAAGAGGATCGTCCCGCCGCGGTTCTTGAACTCGGCGACCTTGCCGAAGCACTTGCGCTGGAACTGCTCGTCGCCGACGGCGAACACCTCGTCGAGCAGCAGCACGTCCGAGCTGGATGTGCGCTGCGACGGAGAAGCCGAGGCGCATGAACATGCCGGACGAGTACGTGCGCACCGGCAGATCGATGAACTCCTCGAGCTCGGCGAACGAGACGATCTCGTCCATCACCTCGCGCACGCGTGCCCGCGAGAGCCCGTGGATCGAGCCGTTCAGATAGACGTTCTCGCGGCCGGTGAAGTCCTGGTGGAAGCCCGCGCCGAGCTCGAGCAGCGAGGCAACCCGGCCGCCCACCTCGATGCGCCCGGAGGTCGGCTTGATGATCTCGGAGATCAACCGGAGAAGCGTCGACTTGCCGGAGCCGTTCCGGCCGACCAGCCCGACCGCCTCGCCGGGCTCGACGGTCAGCGAGACGTCGCGCAGCGCCTGCACCTCGCGCGCGCCGGTTTGGCCGCGCGAGACGACCACGTCCTTGAGCGTCCGCTGCGCCTTCGGATAGACGCGGAACGTCCGCGAGACGCGATCGACGACGACGCGGCCGGGAGTCACGCGCGGACCGCGCCGATCGCACCGCGGACGATCGAGGCCAGCACCGCGACGAACTCGGTGTCGTCGTTCGGCATCTCGATCCGGTCGAGCCGGATGCCGAGCTCGCCGGCGCGCTCCTGCGCCTCGTTGTCGATGTCCCAGCGGATCTCCAGATGATCCGACACGAACCCGACGGGACAGACGAGGACGTCGTCGATCCCGCGCGCGGCGAGATCGGTCAGGTGGTCGAGGATGTCCGGCCCGAGCCACGGCTCGCCGGTCGGCGACTCGCTCTGGAACGAGAACGACCAGTCTTCGACCCCGGCGCTGTCGGCGACGAGCTGCGACGTCTCGAGCAGCTGGTCGCGGTACGGATCGCCCTCGTCGAGGATGCGGGCCGGCAGCGAGTGCGCGGTGAAGACGACGTGCGACTCGGTGTCGCGGATGCGGTCGGCGAGGAGCGCGATCAGACCGGGATCGTCGTGCCAGCTGTCGATGAAGAGGAGCTCGCTGCGGTCCTCCAGCGCGTCCTCGACGAGCGTGCGGTAGCCGGCGATCGAGAGCCGGCTGTAGTGCGGCGCGAGCACGAGCCCGACGAGCGTCGTCGCGCCGGCTTCGAGCGCCGAGTCGACCGCCGTGGAGATGCGCGGCGTCCAGTGCTTCATGCCGGTGTAGACCGGCAGACCGAGCTCGACCTCGAGCGCGGCCCGCGTCGCTTCGGTGATCGCGTTCAGCGGGTTCGAGTCCTCGATGCCGAGCGCGCGGTAGCGATTGACCAGGCTCTCGAGGTTCTCCGGCGCGATCGGCCGGCCACCGCGGATGTCCGCGTAGTACGCCGGAACGTCGGCGACGCGCTCGGGAGAGCCGTAGGCCATCAGGATGACGGCGGTCTCGCTCACGGCGGGACGGTAGCGGAGCCGATCTCCTTGACGAGCTCGGTCAAGCCGCGTGACCGTCGAGGCTTCGGTGCGCGGCAGGACGCCGTGGCCGAGATTGAAGATGTGGCCGGGCCGGCCGCCGGCGCGGGCGAGCACGTCGCGCGCCTCCGCCTCGACGCGCTCCCAGGGGCCGAGCAGCACCGTCGGGTCGAGGTTTCCCTGCACGCCGCGATCGGCGCCGACGAGCTCCCAGCCGTCGTCGAGCGGGATCCGCCAGTCGAGCCCGACGACGTCGCCGCCCGCCCGCGCCATCGCCGGGAGGAGAGTCGATGTGCCGGTTCCGAAGTGGATCGTCGGGACCTCGACCGCAGCGAGGATCCGCGCCGACCAGGGCGCGACGAACTCCTCGTAGTCGGCGGGCGAGAGCGCCCCGACCCACGAGTCGAAGAGCTGCACGACGTCCGCGCCGGCGCGCACCTGGGCGGCCACGTAGCCGGCGAAGCAGTCCGCGAGCTTCTCCATCAGCGCGCGCCAGACGTCCGGCTCGCGGTACATCAGCTCCTTGACGACCGCGAACTCGCGCGACGGCCTGCCCTCGACGAGGTAGCCGGCGACCGTGAACGGGCCGCCGCAGAAGCCGACCACCGCCGCTCCGGCTCGAGCTCGCCGCGGACGATGCGGATCGCCTCGAGCAGCGGCGCGAACGCCTCCGGCTCCGGCAGGCGGAGCTGCGCGACGTCGGCGGCGGAGCGAACGGGGGTCGCGACGACCGGGCCGACGCCCTCGACGAGCTCGACGTCGAGCCCCATCGCGAGGACCGGGGTCATGATGTCCGCGAACATCACCGCAGCGTCGACGCCGTGGCGACGCACCGGCTGCAGCGTCACCTCCGCGCAGAGCTCGGGGGTGTGTGCGACCTCCCAGAACGTGTTGCGCTCGCGCACGCGCGCGGTACTCGGGCAGCGAGCGGCCGGCCTGCCGCATGAACCAGACGGGCGTGCGCTCCACCTCCTCGCGGCGCGCAGCTCTGACGAGGAGCGGCTTCATGGCGGGGTTAGGCTAGCCGCCTCGTGTCGAAGGGACCCCTCGCAGTGCGCTTCGGCGCGCCACCGCAGCTCGCGCCGGAGGCCGGCGCGATCGTCCACGCGCAGGTCGAGCTCGAGAACACCGGCACGATCGCCTGGCGCAACGGGATCAACGTCGCCTATCACTGGCTCGACCGCCTCGGCAATCCGATCGTCTGGGACGGCCTGCGGACGGCGGCGCCGCCGCTCGCCCCCGGCGAGCGGGCGACGGTTGGCGTGGCCGTGCGCGGACCGATCCCGCCAGGGCCGTACCGGCTCGCCTTCGACCTCGTCGCCGAGCACCGCGCGTGGTTCTCGGCGCTCGGCAGCGAGATGCAGAGCTCGACCTCGACGTGGCGCCGCGGAGCGGCGAGCCGCACGCCGAGCTGCCACCCGGCGTCGAGCCGACGCAGGCATGGCACGAGCACGTGCGCGCGGCGCACGCCGACGGGTACGCGGTCGTCGCCGGCTCGATCGACTGGCGCGGCGGCCTGCTCCACCCGCGTCCGAAGGCCCTCGCGCCGTACGCCCCGGGCGTCGGCCGGGTGCCGCAGTTCGGGGCGCCGCTGCTCTGCCCGTCGGTGCTGCCCGGCGTCGAGCTGACGCGCCTCGCAGGACGTCGGCGGCCTTCCCGCCTTCGCCGCGCCGCAGGACGAGCCGTGGATCTACGACGGCCGGGCCGTGCTCACAGCTCGACCGCAATCCGATCGTCGACCGACCTGAAGACGAGCGCGCCGACCACGAGCGCGACGATCGCCGCCACGACCGTGTAGACGACGTCGCCGGCGTGTGGCGCATGGCCCGACCAGATCGCGTCGCGGACGGCGAAGATCGGCGGCGCGACCGGGTTCACCCAGTGCAGGAACGACACGAGCCGCTTGGTGGTCCTGGACCTGCTTGCGTCGCCGAGCTCCAGAGGATCGGCGTGACGAAGAACCACGGCAGGAGCGCCGCCGTCAGCACGTGCTCGACGTCGCGGAAGAGAACGTTCAGGCACGCCGCAGTCAGGGCGAAGCCCGCGACGAACGCGCCGAAGACCAGGGCGAGCGGGATCGAGAGCAGGACGTAGGGCCGCGCGTCCGGGACGAAGACGACCGAGAGGACGATCAGCACGGCGATCATCACGCCGTAGGTCACGGCCTGGGTCGCGACCATCGAGAACGCGACGAGCTGGCGCGGGAACCGCACCTTCTTGATCAGCTCGCCCGAGTCGATCAGCGAACGGGCCGCCGTCTGCATCGACGTCGCGAAGAAGATCCAGCACGCGAGCCCGGCGAGGAGATAGACGGGGTAATGCGGAATGCTCCCGGGGAAGATCAGCCCGAAGACGAGGAGATAGACGCCGAGGAGGAGCAGCGGGTTGAGGAGCGACCACGCCGACGCCGAGCACCGATCCCTTGTACTTCGCGTGGAAGTCGCGACGGAAGAGGTTCGCGAAGAGCTCGCGGTAGCGCAGAAGGTCGGCGTAAACCGTCATGATCGCGCTCTAGTGTAGGGAGGCTTCTGTGCGGGCACACACGCCCCTAACACCGACGCACTACCCTCGCACCCCGTGAGCACTGCTGCCGCCCTCGTCGCGCTCCCCACTGCGTTCGTCGTCGTCTGGGCGCTCCTCCGGACGTCGTTCGCCCGCCGGCTCCGCCGCGCGCCCGAAGCAGAGCCGCTGGCACGTCTCGGCCACGCCGCTCGTCGGCGGCATCGGGATCTTCGCCGGGCTGATCGCCGGGGTCTGGCTCGCGGTCGCCGTCGGGGCGCTCGACGCGGACGAGCAGCTCTACGGGATCTTCGCCGGCGCGACCATCCTCTTCGTCGCCGGTCTGATCGACGACGTGCGCTCGCTGCCGCCGCTCGTCAAGCTCGCGAGCCAGCTCGCCGCGGCCATCGTCGTGCTCTCGACCGGCACCAGCGTCGAGATCGTGAAGGCCCACTGGATCGGCATCCCGATCGGGATCGTCTGGCTGATCGGGATGACGAACGCGTTCAACCTGCTCGACAACATGGACGGCCTCGCCGGCAGCCTCGCCGTGATCGCCTCGGTGTTCTTCGCGTGCGACGCGTGGCTGCAGCACGAGACACGCACCTCGTGCTCGTGATCTCCGTGGCGCTGGGCGCGGCGGTACTCGGCTTCCTGCCGTTCAACCTGCGCCCGGCGGCAAGCGCGCGCTCGCCTGGATGGGCGACAGCGGCTCGCAGGTGATCGGCTTCACGCTCGCCGCGCTCGGCCTCGCCGTCGAGCTACACCGTCGCCTCGTCGACGGTCGCAACGCTGCGTGCTGCCGGTGCTCGTGCTCGCGATCCCGATCCTCGACACGACGCTCGTCACGATCGTGCGCCTGCTCGAAGGCCGCCCGGTCTCGCAGGGCGGGCGCGACCACTAGCTCGCACCGGCTCGTGTCGCTCGGCCTCTCCGAGACGCACGCCGTCGTCCTGCTCGCGCTCGTCTCGGCGGCGCTCGGCGCGACGAGCCTCGCGTACGAGGCGTTCGGCACGGCCGCGGCTCGCGGCTCGTCGGCGTGCTCGTCAGCTTCGCGCTGCTCGTGCAGTTCGGCAAGCTTCCTCGCGAACGTGGAGCGCGAAACGCCCGGCGCCACGCGCGTGGATCTACACGCGGCGCCTCGCCGAGGTGCTCGTCGACGGCGCGCTGATCGCGGCGTCGTTCCCCGCCGCCTACCTCCTCCGCTTCAACGGCGTCGGCACGCCGAATCAGCGCCACTACTTCCTGCTGACGCTCCCGGTGCTGCTTCTGTGCCGCTACCTCGCGCTGCTCGCGCTTCGGCATGTACGCCGGTGTCTGGCGCTACGCGAGCGCGCGCGACGCGTTGCGCGCCGGCTCCGCCGTCGCCCTCTCGGCGATCGTCGCGCTCGGCATCGTCACGCTTCACCCAGGGGCCGATCGGCGACTTCTCGCGCAGCGTTCTTCGTCATCGACGCGCTGATCTGCACGCTGGCGCTCGTCGCCGCGCGCTTCGCGGAACGGGCGATCGCACACTTCATCGAGCTGGCGCGCCTCGCAAGAGATGCGGCGCGTGCTGATCGTCGGCGCCGGCCGCACCGGCCGCAGCCTGCTGCGCGAGCTCCGCGAGACGCCGGGCGAGCGCGTCGTCGGGTTCGTCGACGACGCCCCGTCGCTCCGCGGTCGCCGGCTCCAGGGGCGTGAAGGTCGTGGCGAGCCTCGAGGAGATCGCCCAGGCGCTCGAGCGCCTCGCACCGGACATCGTGCTCGTGACGATCCCGCAGGCACCGCACGACCGCCTCGACGCACTCGTCGCCGCCTGCGCAGCACGCGAGACCGAGTGCCGCTTCGTGCGGCGCGAGGTCGATCTCGATCCGCGCGTCGTCCTCGCGAGAACGCCGCAGTGACGACACCGCCATCGCGCGTCGACCGTCTGCTCGGGGCGTATCCACTCGTGCTCGCCTATGTGGCGCTGCTGATCGCTCTACTGCTGGCAAGTGAACAAGCACCCGACGCCGCTGGCTCTTCACCGACGAGCTGCAGTGGGCCGATCTCTCGCGGGGCGTTGCGCATCACGGCATCCCGCAGCTGCGCCTGCAGAACCAGTCCGTTCAGCTCGCTCTACGCGTACCTGATCGCGCCGGCCTGGTGGGCCTCCACGAGCTCGGCCGGCTACGCCGCGGCCAAGTACATCAACGTGGTCGTGATGACCGCATCTCTCTTCCCCGCGTTCGCGCTCGCCCGGCTCTTCGTGCCGCGGCTGCCGGCGATCGCCTGCGGGATCGCCACCGCCGCGATCCCGGCGTTCTACTACACCGGTCTCCTGATCCCCGAGCCCCTCGCCTACTTCTGGGCGTGCCTCACGCTGTGGCTCGTCGGCCGCGCGCTGCTCAACCCGACGCGTCGCACAATCGCCGCTGCGGTCATCGCCCTCGTGATCGCCCCGGCCGTGCGCTCTGAGCTGACGGTGCTGATCCTCACCGCGATCGTCGGCGGCATCACCATGGCCGCGACGAGCGACCGCGGCCGCGAGCTCGTCGGCAGCTGGTCGTGGCGCGAGCGCATCGGCGCCGCCGTCCTCGTCGTCGGCTTCGCCGTGTTCCTCGGCGCCGCCGGGAACCACCACTCCTACACGTGGCAGATCGGCGCGCATTTCCACCACCGGATGTTCACGTACGGGCTCTGGGCAGTCGGCTCGTTCACGATCGGGATCGGGATCCTGCCGGTGCTGGTCGCGCTTGCCTGGCTCCTCGGCAACCGCTTCAGGACGGCCGAGGACCGTGCACTCGGCGGGCTGCTCCTCGGTGCCGTCCTTGCCTTTGGGCTCTACACCGCGGTCAAGGCGTCATACCTCTCGACCAACTTCGCGATTCGCGTCGAGGAGCGAAACCTGATCTACGTCGCGCCGGTCGTGTTCGCCGTCCTTGCGCGCTGGGCGATCTCCGGGCGCATCCGCATCGTGCCGCTGCTGCTCTCGGGAGCGGCGGTCTGGTACCTGCTCGATACGACGCCGCTGCACAACACCGAGCACCTGTACTCCGATGCACCGGGCCTGGCGGTGCTGCAATGGCTGAACCAGAAGGTCTACTTCACGACCACGGACGCCGACCGGCTGCTCTACTCGATCCTCGCCGGCTCGATCGCGGTCGTGCTGCTCCTCGAGCTCGGCCGGCGCCGCGTCCGTCGTGCAACGTCTCGCGCTCCCGATCGGCTGTGTTCTCGCCGTCCTCGTCATCGGCTGGAACCTCTGGGGCGAGATAGCCGCTGCCAACGCCTCGAACACCTCGGCGAGAGTTCAGCGCGCCGTCCTTCCGACGCCGCCGAACTGGATCGACAACACGACCGGCAACCAATCGACGCTGTTCATCGGCCAGTCGCTTGCAGGATCGAATGCGTTCTGGTCGCTCGAGTTCTGGAATCAGTCGATCCATTACGTCTGGTCGGTCGACGGAAGCGCACCCGGCCCGGGGCCGGTGCGGACCCCGAACTACCTCGACACGAGCGGCGCGATCGACCCGCAGCTTCCGGTCGACTGGATGGTCGCGGCGCCGGGCGTCGACCCCGCCGGGAAGCTCGTGGCAACCGTCGACGGGCTCCGGCTCTACCGGGTCGCCCACCCGATCCGGATCAAGGACGCGTACGGGTCGATCAGTACTGACGCCAATTGGATGAGCACGTCTTCCTGGTACTACCGGTTCACGTCGGCCGGAACCGAGCCGGGCTACGCGACCGTGACGCTCTCGCGCGCCGCTGCCTGCGGCGGCTTTCCGCCGTCGCACATCACGATCAAGCTGTCGTCGCTGAAGATCACGCCGGAACCCGACGCGCAGCCGGTCACGGACAAGGTGCTCGCGGTGCGTCACGTCACGATCCACTCGACGCCGTGCGAAACGAAGACGATCAAGATCCCGGCGCGGACGCCGTACCGCATCGATCTGAGCGCCGTCGGCACCTTCCAGCCGTCGCAGTACGACCTGCGCGAGCTCAGCGCGCAGGTCGCGTTCGGCTTCCAGCCGAAGAAGAGCTAGCGCGCGAACAGCCGCTCGGGATGCTTGCGGACGAACCGCAGGATCCCGCGCCAGTGCCAGAGCGTGCGCCGCGTGAGCAGCCGATGGTCGGTGACCGCTTGGTGCTCGTGCTCCACGACTGCGCCCGGCACGTACCAGCACGACCAGGAGGCATGCCAGGCGCGGTAACAGAGGTCGATGTCCTCGCCGTAGAGAAAGAACCCCTCGTCGAAGCCGCCGAGCTCGTCGAGCATCGCGCGGCGCAGCATCAGAAAGCCGCCGAGCATCCAGTCCGCCTCGACCGGCTCGGTCGGCCGCTCGTCGAGGTGGTAGTGCCGGCGCTGCACCTTGTACGGGTCGAACAGCGAGCGCAGCGGCGTTCGGCGGACGATCGTCCCGGCGACCGTCGGAAAGCGACGCCGCGACGGCTGAACCGTGCCGTCGGGGTATTTCATGACGGGACCGGCGACTCCCGCGCGCGGGCTCGACTCGAGGAACGCCTGGAGCGCGGCGATCGCGCCAGCCTCCGGGATCGCGTCCGGGTTGACGCTGCAGACGAGCTCGGCCGTCGTCACCGCGACCCCTCGGTTCACGTTTGCCCCGAAGCCCAGCGGCCGCTCGTTGTGCAGCACCGTGGCGCCGTCCGGCACCTCGCCGACGCTGCCCGGGATGTTCGCGACGACGACGAGCTCGTCCACCTGCGGCGCGAGCGCCGGGAGAAGGCGCTCCAGGTCCGCGGCGTTCCCGTGCGAGACGACCACCGCCGCGACTCTCATGCGAGCACCTCGTCGTAGACCGCGAGCGTGCGGCGTGCCGTCTCCGCCCACGTGAATAACCGCGCGCGCTCGAGCCCCGCCGCGACGAAGATCTCGCGCTCGACGAGCAGGCGACGCACGGCGTCGGCGAGCTCGCCTGGGCGCGCATAGATCGCAGCGTCGCCACCGACCTCGCGGAGTGCCGGCTCATCCGCCGCGGCGACCGGAGTGCCGCAGGCCATCGCCTCGAGCAGCGGCAGGCCGAAGCCTTCGTACCGCGATGGGAAGACGAGTGCCGCTGCTCCGCGGTACAGCTCGAGGAGCTCGTCCCCGGCCACGTAGCCACGGAGGTCGGCCCCCCGCGCGCGGAGCTGGCGCGCGAGCTCGGGCTCCTTCTCGGGCCCGACGACGACGAGCGGCAGACCGACTTCGGTCGCGGCGTCGGCCGCGGCGAGCGGGTCCTTGCGCGCCTGGATCGCACCGACGTAGAGGAGGTAGCCGCCGCGCATTCCCGGCCCCCGGCGAGAAGTGTGCGTCGACGCCGTTCGGCGTCACGACGATCTTGTCGGCCGGCGTGTCGTAGAGCTGGACAAGGTCGCGCTTCGTCCGCTCGGACACGGCAAGCACGCGTTTGGCGCGGCGCACCGAGCGCGGCACGAACGTGCGAAAGACGAGCCGGTCGCGCGCCCCATCACAGTCGGGTCGCGCTCGAACGACAGGTCATGAACCGTCAGCACCGCAGGTGCGCCAAGGTAGGGCGGCAGCACGTGCTGAAAGTGGACGAGGTCGGGCCGTAGCCGGCGCAGCGCGCGCGGCACGGCGAGCGCCATGCGCAACTCCTGCGAGCGCGCGGTGAGGCGGTACGGCTCGATGCCGTCGGGAACGAGCTCGGGATGCCGCGTCAACGCGACGATTCGCCGGTCGCCGCGTATCCGGCCGAGCTCGCGGAGCAGGTTGAGGACGTATGTCTCGTCGCCGGTGCGGCGCCTCCCGAGCACGTCGGCATCGAAGACGATCATTCGACCGCCTTGCGGTAGCTCGCGACGACTGCGTCGGCGGTCGCGTCCCAGCCGAAAGCTTTCGCACGCTCGAGACCGGCCGCGCGCAGGTCGCCGCGGCGGCCGAGCGCACGTTCGATGCCGGCGGCGATCGCATCGGTGTCATGCGGGTCGACGAGCTCGGCGGCTCCCGCCGCGACCTCCGACATCGCGCTGTCGGCGCTCGTCACGACCGGGCAGCCGCACAGCATCGCCTCGAGTACCGGGATGCCGAAACCCTCCCAGAGCGACGGGTAGGCGAGGCACCGGGCACCGCGCATGAGACGTGCCAACTCGTCGTCGTCGGGCCGGCCGAGCCAGGTGACGTGATCGCCCCGGACCGCGACATCGCCCCAGCCCTGTGCGCCTGCGACGCGCAGCTCGAGGCCTAAGCGCCCCGTCGCCTCGACGAGCCGCGGCAGGTTCTTGCGCGGCTCGAGGGTTCCGACCGCGAGGATGTACTCGCCATCCGCGGCTGGACCGTCTGGGCTGAAGACCGTGGCGTCGGCGGCGTTGTACGCCACGTCGATCCTGTCCTCTGGAACGCCCGCCAGGTCGACGATGTCGCGCTTCGTGAACTCGGAGACGGCGAGGACGCGCGTCGCGCTCCGCAGCACGCGCTTGAGCAGTGTTCGCGCGTAGAGCCGCGTCCACGGGGTGAAGAGGTGCGGAAAGCGGATCGCCGCGAGGTCGTGCACGGTGACGACGAACGGCGTCGGCGAAACGAGCGGCGCGTGGAACGTCGTGCAGTGCAGAACGTCACATCGCCGCGCCTGCAGCGGGAGCAGGCCCGGGTACCAGACGACGTCTCGCAGCGCCGCGGTCGCCCTGCCCGAGCCACCCCACGAGACCTCCTCGACCTCGACCCGGCTGCGCAGCTCTCCGAGCAGACCGCGCACGTACCGCGCCGTGCCGGCGTTGTCGACCTGGAGCGGCGCGACGTCGTAGGCGACCTTCACGCGGCAGCCTCCCAGGCCGCAAGCATGGTCTCGCCGACGCGGCGCCAGGTGAACCGCCGCGGCGTGCTCGAGCCCGAGCGGCACGAGCTCGTCGCGGCGGGCGACCGCCTCGGCCAGTGCAGTCGCCCACGCCTGTGGGTCGCGCGGGTCGGCTCGCAAAGCAGCGCTGCCGGAGGCTTCGTCCATCGACTCGTGCGACGACGCGACGACCGGGACGCCGCTCGCCATCGCCTCCACGATCGGAATGCCGAATCCCTCGAACAGCGACGGGTAGGCGACGACGTCCGCACCGCGATAGAGCGCAGCGAGCTGTTCGTCGCTCTGCCGGCCGAGCAACTCGATGCCCGGGTGATCGAGGACCGGCTGCTCGCCCCACCCTTCGCCGCCGACGACCGCCAGTCGAAACCTGCCACCGAGCAGCTCGTGCGCCTCGGCGAGCACGCGGAGGTTCTTGCGCGGCTCGAGCGTCGCCACTGTGAGGACGTACGGCCCGCCGAGTTCGGCGCGCTCCCCTTCCGGCCCGAAGGCCGCCGCGACGGCCGGCTCGGCGACGTACACGCGACCCGGATCGATGCCGAGCGTCTCGACGACGTCGCGACCCGTGAACGCCGAGTTGACGAAAATCGTGTCGCAGTTCTTCGCGTCGCGGTACTTCCGTGTGTGCATCGCGTACGTCCTCGGCGTGACCCAGTCCCGGTGGTGCAACGGCACGAGGTCGTGGATCATCGTCGAGCGGAGACCGGACCGCTGCGGTGGGTACATCCAATCGGTGTAGTGCAGTACGTCGACCGGGCCGATGAAACGCTCGACCGCCGGATGACCGAACCGGCTCCAGGCCTGACGCCAGTGATGGGCAAACGGCAGAAACCGCAGCTTCAGCTCGACAGGCAGGCCGGCGACCTGCTGCGGGATGCGACGCAGGCCCTCCGGACTGGTCGGCGCGAACGCGACGATCTCGTGCTCGCCCGCCGCCGCTTCGCAGAGCCCGGCCAGCGATCCGCGGATGTAGTTGCCGATGCCGGTCGGTTCGTGCGAGAGCGGGCTGACGTCGAACGCGATCCTCACGCGACGGTGAAGCCGAGGAAGCGGATTCCGAGGCGGCGTGTGTCGGTGCTCGCCGGCTCCACGCGCGCCGGAACTCGTGTGCGCGAGACGCGGAAGTTCACGGTGCACGCGTCGTGCGGCCCAACGGCGAGCGGTACGCGCATCGTCACGTCCTTCTTGGGCGGCACGGATGCGGTCGCAACGAGCCTACGGCCGACGTAGGCCTCCACGCGCTGTGGCGTCTTGTAGAGATCGGGGTCGCTGCCGAGTTGCACGTCGAGCGAACCGCCGCTGCAGTCGAACTGCCGGTACGACGCAGCCTTCCCGGCCCACGAGTCGGGATCGATCCCCGAGGTCGCGTACGTCGCGCGGAGGACGCCCGCCGACGTGCAGGAGGACGAGGCCCTTCTTCAGGTCGTCGCCGATCTGGCGGCCGACGACCGGAAGCGTCGCGTCTGTGAGCAGGTCGTCGACCCGCACGGGCGCCGTCCCTGCGAGATACGCGCCCGTGGCGCGGTCGAGCTGGATCGGGGTCTGCGCGAGGCCGCCCGGAACCGGCCCGTTCGTCGTGTAGATCGCGCCGACCGCACGATTGAAGAACTCGTTCTCGTTGACGGTCAGGCGGTCGGTCAGGCCGGTCCAGACGACCGACACGCGCGTCGGATCGCTCGAGCCGACGATCGCGGTGATCCAGTCGCGGTCGGGCTGCGTGATGCCCTGGAACACGGCGCCGATCGACGCGCGCTGCGTCTTTCTGTCTACCGGCTGCGACGGCCAGCACGAAGAGCGCCAGCGGCAGGACGTACCAGCGCGAACCCGAACCGGCGCGGCACGAAGACCGCGATCGCGAGGAAGACTGCCGCCGTTCCCGTGACGATCCAGCGCAGTGTCGTCAGCGGCTCGCGGATCCATTCGGCGACCGACCAGAGCATGACGACGTCGAAGGTGTCGGAGACGGCTGACGTGTCGACGAATCGCGCGTACGGAAGCGCCGCCGCCAGCAGGATCACGCCCGCAACGGCGATCCAGAGCGCCGGACGGGGCCGTGGCAGCCCGCGCTCGATCCAGAGCACGAGGCAGACGAAGAGGAGCGGTGCGACATAGAAGAGGTTGCGCTCCTCGATCCGGAGGACACTCGGCTGCGTCGCGAACGCGGCCACCTCGAGCCCGAGCCAGAGGACAAGCGAGACGGTCGTCGCGACGATCGTGCGCTCGGGCCGGGTCAGGCTCGAGCCGCGGACGCAGAGCAGCACGACCGCGAGCACCGGGACGAATCCGACGTAGAGCTCGAGCTCGGACATATGCCAGAGGAACCAGTGCGCGACCGTGCCGATGCCGTAGGACGAGTTCGTCGTGACCGAATACGCGCCGAGCAGCGAGTTGACGCTCCGACCGCGAACGAGCTCGGCACCGACGGCGACGACGCCGAGACCGATCGACGAGGAGATACAGGACACGCTGCTCCAGCACCTCTCGGGGCCGGCGCGCGAGCGCCGCCGAGAGCAGTGGAGCAGTCAGCGCGGCAGCGCAGCGACCACAACCGCCTGGGCGCGCGTCTCGAAGGCGACGAGCAACACCCCGAGGAAGAGCAGCACCGTGAGTAGACGCGGCCGGTCGAGGGCGATCACAAGCGTGAGCGCGAGCGTCACGAAGATCGGATAGAAGGCGTTCTCGGTCATGATCGTGCCCGCGTAGAACGTCGAGGGCACCGCGACCGTGAGCACGGCGACCGCCAGCGCGCCGCGCACGCTCACGACCCGTCGCGCGAGCAGGTACGCCGGCACCGCGGTCAGCGACATCAAGAGCGAGTTGATGACCTTGATCCCCGTGTAGACCGTCGGGATCGAGCTGGACAACCGGTAGGCCGGGCTGATCAGGATCGGATAGACGACCCCGTAGCCGCTCGTCGGCGACGCCGCGCACCGCGAAATGACCCGTCGCCGCGAAGCTCTTCGCGAGCTCCGAGTAGACGATCTCGTCGATCATGATCCACGGCCCGACCATGTGGCGCGCGAACAGGAAGCGCACCGCCCAGGAGACGAGCACGAGCGACGGTGAGCCACGCCCAGCCGGGGACGGCGGCGACGCGGCTACGCACCGAAGCCGACCTCGCGGAGCCGAGCCGCGAGCTGCCGCGACGTCCGTGATGCCGGTCTCGGCGGCCGCCTCGGCGACGCGCCAGAGCACGGCGTCGTCGACCTGCTCGCCGCCGGCCGCGAGCTCGAGCGCCGCGACGTACGCCATCGGCCGCCTTGCCAAGATCGTGCTCGCGCTCGACGTACGCACGCGCCGCCGCTCCGAGCACAGGGCCGTGGTCGGCGGCGACCGTGAGCGCTGCCTCGATCACCTCGACCTCGCGCTCGTCGACCGGCACCTTGAGCACCGCGTCGTCCGGTAGCTCGCTGAACCAGCCGACGTCCGAGACGACGAGCGGCTTGCCGAGCGAGAGCGCGCGGATGACCGAACCGGATGTCTCGCCCATCGTCGGGTAGCGCAGGTTGACGAGCACGTCGCACGCCGCCATCAGCGACCACAGCCGCTCCTCCGGGACGTAGTCGAGCCGCTCGACGCCTTCGGTCAGGCCGAGCCGCTCGAGCCGCCGCTGCACGTCGAAGCGCTCGCCCGCCGCGCCGACGAGCAGCAGCCGCGCACCTGGACGCGTGCGCCGAAAGGCGGCGAACGCCTCGAGGAGCTCGGGGATCCGCTTGTTCATGTTGAGGAAGCCGAAGCAGCCGATCAGCGGCTCGCCGCTCACGTCGGTCGCGGGCTCGACGGCGTGCATTGGCCAGGCCGGGTGGCCGACACGCGTGATGCGTCCGGCATAGCCTGCGCGCCGCGCCTTGCTCGGCGACGTAGCGCGAGTGGACGATGAGCCCATCTGCCCTGTCCAGGATCGTGCCCCGTGAGAGGGAAGCGCTCGGGCTGCGTCTCCCAGAGAAGCGGCAGCAGGTTGTCGAGCACGCCGAGCCCGAGCAGTCGACCCGCGACACCGAGCTCTCGCTCCATCGCGTCGAGGTAGCCGCGTCCGTTGCCGCGGCCGATCGTGATGCCGGCGATCAGGTGGTGGAGCACGTACTCGTGCAGCACGACGACGCCGCGGCGCTTGTTCAGCGCGTCGACGATCCAGCCGTGGGCGTCAGGATCGTTGCCGACGTGGTAGAGCGCGATGTCGGCCGCCGGCGCGCGCTTGCCCGGCTCGGCGATCACGATCTCGACGCGCTCGCGAAGCGCGGGCAAGAGCAGCGTCGAGTAGTCGGCGATGCCCGACCGCGAGGGCGAGAGCGGCGAGTAGTAGGCGACCTTCATCAGGAGAGCAGTGCGTCGACGCAGGCGTCCCAGGTCACGCGTTCGGCGAGCGCGCGGCCGGCGCGGCCCCAGCCCTTGGCGTCGTCGACGTGCGTCGACGAGGTACGAGCACGCTTCGGCGATCGATGCCGCGTCGGGCGCGGCGACGATCCCGTCTGCCGGTCGTGGACGACCTCGAGCGGCCCGCCGGCATCCGTCGTCGTCACCACGGGCTTGCCGGAGAGGAACGCCTCGAACGGCACCATGCCGAAGTCCTCGTCGATCGGCGCGTAGAAGACGGCGCTGCTGCGCGCGTAGAGGTCGACGAGCTCGTCGTCGTTCACGCGCCCGGCGAACGTCACGCTGCCGTTCGCGAGCCCTTCGAGCCGCTCGCGGTCCGGGCCTTCGCCCACGATCACGACCCGCAGGACCGGTCTGCTCTCGCCGCATCGATCAGGAGGTCGATCCGCTTTGCGCGGTCGAGCCGGTTGACCGAGAGCGACGAACCCCTCGGGCTCCGCCTCGCGATAGGGCAGCGACTGCGGCGGGTGCGGCAGCAGCTCGGCGTCGATGTCGTTGAAGCGCTTGAGCCGGTCGGCGACGTTGCGCGAGGTCGCGAACACGCGGCGCGCCTCGCCGAGCGCGACCGCCGTCGAGACGCGCGACCGCCTGCCGCGTCGCGCGGTCGAACGGCGCCTCGGAGAACTGGCCGAGCTCGGTGCGGTCGTAGTCGTAGGCCTGCCGGAACTGATGGAGCACCCAGGCGACCTTGTTCGGATGGCGCACGCAGTACGCCGGGAACTTGGTCGCGATCACGCGGTCGATCGGGCGCCCATCCGCCTCGGTGAGGTCGGCGAGCCGCCAGAGGAACGCCTGGTCGAGGACGCGCGCGTCCGGGATACCACTTGAACGGGATCGAGACGAGCTCGGCGTCGTGGCCCCGCGCGCGCAGCGCGTCGACGAGATCGTCGGCCATCAGCTCCGCGCCGCCGCGAACGAACGGCACCTGCGGCGCCGCTACGACGACTCTCATTCCCGCTCGAGCCGCGTGATGCGCTCGTCGAGGTCGTCGATCAGCTTCAGGACGGCGTCGTTGAACGCGCGCTGATCGGCGAACGCGGGCTCGACGTACCACCGCATCAGCCGCCGGAGGACGCTCTTCAGCGGGCCTCCCTTGCCGACGATCGGCCGCTCGGCCGAGACCGGCCAGAGCCGCTCGGCCTGGTCGCGGACGGAGAGCCTGCACCTGCGCCGGCGGCACGCCCTCGCCGCGCGGCCCGGCGGCGTGGAGCTCCTCCTTCAGCCGCGCGAACAGGGCGGCGACATCCGTGGGCTCGTCGGCCATGGGCGGGAGTGTAAAGAGGCCTGGTTACGGCGCTGTTAGCCCGCCGCGGCCCGGCCGACAGCCTTCGAGCCGCCCAGAAGCACGACTCCGGCGCCTGCGACGACGAGCGCGGCCACGAACGCCACCGGATGAGGCGACGACTCGTGCGTCACGAGCGGCGCCAGCGCGGCCGGGAGGAGCATCTCGAGACCGAACGCGATCGGCACGGCCCTCGTCGCGGGCCAGGTCTGGAACGCGGTCATCTCGTCGAGCACGGTGCTGAAGGTCGCCGCGGCGACTCCGGCACCCCAGAAGAGGAACGCGACCCAGTCGCGGGCGCCGATCGCGTCGTCGAGGAGCGCCGTCCCGAGACCGACCCACGCCCAGCCGATCCCGGCCGCCAGGCTCGTCGAGAGCCCGTCGGCGCGGCCCGCCCAGCGCAAGAGGTAGGGCGCCGGCCCGACGAAGATGAGCGAGAGCCCAAGCGCCCAGCTGCCGCCCGTCGTGAACGACCCGGTCTCCTTCGGCGCCGCGAAGCCGAGGACGGTCAGCGCGCCGACGATCGCGAGGACTCCGCCGAGCTCACGCGACGCCGACCCGCTCGTGGAGCATCGTCACGCCGAGCAGCAGGAGCACGATCAGGCCGAAGCCGAGCGCGGGCTGCACGAGCGCCACCGAGCCGAAGGCGAGGGCCGCGGCCTGCATCGGCCAGGCCGCGAGGCTCGCGGCCGTGCCGGCGAGCCAGATCGGCCGGCGCACGAGCCGCGTGAGCAGCGAGGCGCGCAGCGCCGTCGACTGAGGCGTGCGACGCGCCTCGAGAGCCTGGAGCGACGACGAGAGCGCGTAGAGCGCCGACGAGATGAAGGCGAGGAGCAGGGCAGCACCGACACGCATTGCGGCGAGCCTTGCAGATTACGATCCCCCCGTGATCGGGATCGCTCTCCTCACGTTGGTGCCGGGTGTCGTCGGTGGCAGCGAGACGTATGCACGCGAGCTCCTTCGGGCATTGGCCGTCGACGGCTCCGGCGAGTACCGCGTCCTGCTACCGCCGGAGGCAGCGGATGCAGGCGGCGGTCTGCCGACGACGATCGCCGACGGCTATGGAGCCGGCGGGCGGGTCGTGTCGATGGCGCGAGCCGCGATCGATCCGAGCTACGCGAAGCTGCTCGACGGGGCCGATGCCGTCCACTACCCGTTGACGGTGCCGGTACCGCGCGTGCGGGTGCCACACGCGCTCACGCTCCATGACGTGCAGCACCTCGACTTGCCGGAGCTGTTCTCGCGGACCGAGCGTGCGTACCGCGCGATCGCCTACGACCGCGCCGCAAAGCACGCCGACCGCGTGATCGTCGTCAGCGAGTTTGTGAAGGAGCGCGCAGTCGATCGGCTCGGCCTCGACCCTTCGCACGTGCACGTCACGCCGCACGGCGTCGACCACGAGGTGTTCCGGCCGAGCACCGTCGAGCGCGAGCCGTTCCTCTACTACCCGGCGAAGCGCTGGCCGCACAAGAACCACACGCGCCTGTTCGAGGCGTTTGCAGCGCTGCGTCGGGACCGGCCCGATCTCCGCCTCGTCCTCACAGGCGGCGGGAGCTACGAGCGCGTCCCCGAAGGCGTCGAGGTGCGAGGCCGCGTGCCGCGCGCCGAGGTCGTCTCGCTGCTCCAGCGGGCTGCCGCGCTCGTCTTCCCCTCGCTCTACGAGGGCTTCGGCCTGCCGCCGCTCGAGGCGATGGCGTGCGGCTGCCCGGTTGCGTGCTCGGACGAAGCGGCGCTACCGGAGGTGGTCGGGGACGCCGCGCGGCTCTTCGACCCGCGCGATCCGAGCGCGATCGCCGGGGCGGTGGCCGAGGTGCTCGACGACCCCGAGCCGTGGGTCGACCGCGGCTATCGCCGGTCGGCGCAGTTCTCGTGGAAGGCGACCGCGCGCCTCACCGACGCGGTCTACCGCGAGCTCGTGAGCACGCGGTCGTAGGCCGCACGCGATGCGCTCCGCGGCCGCCTCGACCGAGTAGAGCTCGACCAGCTCCGCCGGCCGCTCGCGCCGAGGCGCTGCCGCCACGATCTCGTCGAGTGCCGTCGCCAGTGCGAACCAGTCGCCCGGCGGGAAGAGGCGGCCGTGGCCACGCAGCACCTCCGGGATCGCACCCGACTCGGCGGCGACGATCGGCAGCCCAGACGCTGCCGCCTCGGCCAGCACCATGCCGAACTGCTCCTCCCAGCGGATCGTCGGGAGGCTCGCGAGCACGAAGCACGAGGCCTGCGCGTAGACCGCCGGCATGTCGTCGTACGCGACCGAGGTGCGCCACTCGACCGCACCCTCGAGCCCGAGGTCGCGAGCGTGTGCGTGCAGCCGCGCTTCCTCAGGCCCCGCACCGATGACGAGCGCGCGCACGTCGCGACCTTCCCGGCGCAGCCACGCGACCGCGCGCAGCACGTCCTGGTGTCCCTTTTCCCAGACGAGCCGGCCGGCCGAGAGGACGAGGTGAGAAGCAGGCGGATCGGTCTCGACGAATCGCGCGGTGTCGACGCCGGGCGGCGAGACCTCGAGCCGGTCCTCCGGCGCGCCCTCGAGCACGAGCATGCGGCGAGCGCGCTCGGTCGCGGGCAGGAACAGGTCGACACGCGGGATCGTCTCGCGGCGCTGCCGCTTGCCGCGAAAGCGCCGATACGCGTCCGCGAACGGGATCGTCTCCCAGACGGTGAGGACGAGCCGAAAACCGAGCTGCTCGCGCAGGAGCGCCGGGCCGTGGCTGTACGGAACGCCGATCTCGGCGGCGTGGACGATGTCGGCGCCACGGAGCGCCGCTTCGAGCCCCAGGTATCGATCCCCGACGACGAGGGTCGCGGCATCGCCGACACGACCCGCTGGAAGCCGGTCGCGGATCGCCCGCACGCTCTCGACCGGGAGCGCCAGCCCGTCGAGTGCGAAGGCGTTCGAGCCGGTGACGAGCACGCGCACGTCGTAGCGGTCGGTCAGACGCTCCCAGGGGCGAAGGTCCCACGGATTGGCGGAGTGACCCCGCAGGAGAACGACGCGTAGGACGGCTCATCGACGGAGGAGCGCAGCCACGAGCTCACGGGGAACGGCGCGGAGCAACGCGCAGCCGCCGACGAACAGTGCAACCGAGCCCGCGAGCCTGAGCTCCCAAGGGATGGGCAGAAATGCCACCACGAACGCCGGCAGCGCCGCGGCGACGACACGCGGCATCAGGCCGAGGCGCGGTGCGACGTCCGGCGTCGACCGGCGGAGCGCGAAGTAGACGAAGACCGCGAGGGACGACTCGCCGACGACAGCGGCAATCGCGCCGCCGCGCGCACCCCACTGTGGGATCAGCGCGAGCCCGGCGAGCACGATGACGATGAGCGCCGCACCGTTCGCCCAGGCGAGCGCCGACTGGCGGCGCAGCGAGAGCAGGCCGAGCTGCCACGTCTGGCCGACGAAGACGGCGATCAGGGCGAACGCCTGGATCTCGAGAACGGGCGCCGCATCGCGGTATTGCTCGCCGCCGAGCAGTGGGACGAGGACGTCGGCGAGCGCGACGATGCCAAGGACGATGACGACGCTGACGGCGAGCGCGACCTCGGTCATCCGCTGCAGGCCGAAGCGAAGCCGATCGCCGTCGTCGCGGCCCGCAACCGAAAGAAGCGGCAGGGCCGACGAAAGGACGAGCAACGGCAGCGAGAAGAGCACGGCGAAGACCTGGAACGACGTCGCGTAGAGACCCGTCTCCGTCTTCGAGGAGAGCAGCGACATCAGGATCATCAGGACGCGGAAGTAGATGACGTTCATCGTCAGCGCGACTGCGAGCGGTAGCGCCTCGCGAAGGAGCGAGCGTGCGATGCGACGATCGAAGCCCGGCACGAGGCCGCTCCCGAGCGGGACCGCGAGCGGCGTCAGCACGATCACGAGAACGCCGACCGGAATCGGCACGGAGAGCAGGGCAACCAGCTTCCAGCCGGCCGCAACGAACAGAGCGACGAAGAGAAAGGTGAACACCGTCTTCGCGACCTCGAAGAGCGTCACCGTGCCGAGCCGGAGCTCGACCGCGAGCGGCATCATCATGGTCGCCTGCGTGTTCACGAGCAGCACGCCGAGGCCGCCGAGGACGGTGCCCCAGAACATCTGAGTGTCGTAGACGAAGAAGGCGAAGAGCGCGGCGGCAGCGACTCCGACCGGGGTGATGGCGAGCCGGAGCGTGACGAGGTTGCGGAGCAGTCGTGGCCGTTCGGCGACCGGCGTGAGCGCGAGCTCGCGCGCACCGACGGCGGTCAGCCCTGCGTCGCTGATGCCGCTGACGATGCCGAGCAGCGCGGCCACAGTCCCGTACCGGCCGAAGTCGTCGCGGCCGAGCGCGCGCAGCAGGAGAACGGCGGTCCCGGCCGCGATCAGCGTGCCGACGCCGTAGCCGATCCCCCTGAGCACTCCGCCACGAACGACACGCCCGCCCGCTTCCGGGGACGAGAGCAGGTCGGGATGAGTCTCGACAGCCGCCACCACGCTCTATCGTGCCTCAGATGCGCGCGACGGTCGTCATCCCGACACTGAACGCGCGCGGGCATGCTCGCCGAGACGCTTGAAGCGCTCGACGCGCAGACGGCAGGCTGCGACGTCGTCGTCGTCGACAACGCCTCGACCGACGACACAGCGCGGATGTTGGCCGACCGGTTCCCGCACGTGCGGGTCGTGAGACTCGACGAGAACCTGGGCTTTGGACGAGCGGTCAACCGCGGCGTCGAACTGGTCGAGACGGACGTGGTCGTACTCGTCAACAACGACGTCGTCTGTCCACCGGACTTCCTCGAGCAGCTTCTGCGGCCATTGGCCGATCCGCAGATCGGGATGGTTGCGGGCGTCCTGCTCCAGCACGACCGTCCCGGCCTCGTGGACACCGCCGGCATCGAGCTCGACACGACGCTCCGCTCGTGGGACACGCTCTGGAACCGGCCGGTCGCCGAGCTCGCAGGCGCGCCGGAGCCGGCGGGACCGTGCGGCGGCGCAGCCGCATACCGCACCTCCGTGTTCCGCGAAGCCGGCGGCTTCGACGAGGCGTTCTTCGCCTACTGGGAGGACGTCGATCTTGCGCTTCGGATCCGTCTCGCGGGCCATGGGTGCGTGCGAGCGCCGAACGCGCGCGCGCTGCACAAACACGGACAGACGCTCGGCGCGGCGTCACCGCGCCAGCGCGAGCTCGAAGCATTCGGGCGCGCGTTCGTGCTCGCCCGGTATCGCGTCGCGCGGCGCGGCCTCGCGACGCGGTTGAAGATCGCCGCTCTCGACTGGCCCGTGCTCGTCGTGCATCTGGTCGTCCGCCGCGAGCGGGCGCCGATTCGCGAACGTCGCCGCGGCCGGCGGGCCGGCGCGGCGCGTCCGCCGCTGCGCGCACCGTTCGAGCTCGCCTGCGTGTCGTTCGTCCAGTCGCTCACTCGCCAGGCGAATCTGCTGCGCCTGCGCGCGACCGGCTCGCTGCCGTCGCACCTCGACGAGACCGAGCCTGCTGCGTCCTGAGTCAGGAGCGCCGCGCGAGCGCCGACCACTGGTACACGAGGAACTCCGCGCTCAGCCCACCCGTCACGCGCTCCGCGCAGCCGGCCCGCCGCGGTCAGAGGAGCGTGGGCCGTCCGCTCGACGCGCCAACCGCTCAACTCGAGCAGCGCCACGAGGTCTGACCGCGTCAGCCAGGTCAGATGGGTGCGATCGCGGTGCCCCCACTGCGTGTAGCCGAAGGTGCCGCGCACGATGAGATCGCGCAGCAGCGTCCAGTGCCGCGCATTCGGCACCGAGACGTGCAGGAGCGCGCCGGGCGCAGCGACGTCATGGAGCTCCGTCAGCACCGCGCCTGGGTCGACGAGATGCTCGAGCACGTCGTAGGCGAGGATCGTGTCGAAGGCTTGCGCGACGGCGCTGAGCACGTCTTCGACGCGGCCCTCGAGGACGGAGTCGTAGACGCCACGCGCCTCCTGCGCAGACTCCGCGTCCAGCTCGATGCCCTCGAGGTGCGTCGCTCGGCCCCTGATCGCGCGGCCGACACCGCCCGCGCCGCAGCCGACGTCGAGCACCCGTCCGAGTGGATCGGGAAGTAGCGCGACGAGCTCGGGGCGCGCCTGCTCGAAGTACGAGCGAGGCTTATCCGTACCTGAAGGATCGCTCACAACTGCCCTGTACTCTTCCAGGCCTTGGAAAGCAATGCCGCAGAGTTGACCGCACTCCGTGCCGAGTTCGGAGATGCCTACAACGGCCGCACCTGCCTCGTCACGGGCGCCGACGGCTTCATGGGCAGCCACCTGACGGACGCGCTCGTCGAGCTCGACGCGAACGTGATCGCGTTCGTGCGCGCGACGTCGTCGGGTGCGCTTGAACAACATCGGCCACCTGCGAAACGACATCACTGTCGTCTTCGCCGATCTCACCGACAAGACGTCGATCGATCACCTCGTCCGCGACCACCTCGTCGACGCCACCGACAAGCCCGTACGTCTTCCACCTCGGCGCGCAGGCCCACGTCGGCGAGTCGTGGCACCGCCCGTACGAGACCGTCATGGCGAACACCGTCGGCACGCTGAACCTGCTGCAGTCGATCGTCGACCACCGCGTCGAGCTCGAGAAGTTCGACACGGCGGGGACGTCGGAGGAGTACGGCAACGTGAACCCCGACGTCGAGCACCACCACGACTTCGACGACGCCGGCTCGCTGATCCTGCACGAGCGCTCGCCGATCAACCCCAAGTCGATCTACGCCACGGCGAAGGTCGCCGCGGACTTCCTGACGATGAACTACCACGACGCCTACGGCGTGCCGAGTGTCGTGACGCGCATGTTCAACAACTACGGGCCGCGCCAGAACCCGCGCTACGTCACCGGCACGATCATCACCCAGGCGCTGACGCGACCGGAGATCGAGCTCGGCGCCCTCGACCCGCTCCGCGACTTCTGCTTCTGCACCGACGGCGTGCGCGGCCACCTCACCGTCGCCGCGAAGGGCGTTCCCGGCGACCACTACGTCTACGGCCAGGGCGAGAACATCTCGATGGCCGACTGGTCGGCGATGATCCTCGAGCTCGGCGCGGCGAACGGCTTCTGGGCCGACGACCGTCACATCGTCACGAACGAGCGGCGCCTCCGCCCGGGTGTCACCGACGTGATGGCGCTGCGCGTCGGCTACGAGAAGCTGCACCGCGAGACCGGCTGGGAGCCGAAGGTCTCGTGGGAAGAGGGCGTCCTCCGCACGATCGAGTGGTACGCAGCCGACCGCGAACGCTGGGCCGGTCGTGTCGACTGGCGCACCGGGAGCACGACGACCGCTCGGTGACGCGCATCGCTCGTCACCGGCGGCGGCGGCTTCCTCGGCTCGCACCTCGTCGAGCGGCTGGCGAGGCTCCGGCCACGACGTCGTCGTCGCGCGGAGCGCCGACTACGACCTGACGCGCTGGGACGACACGGAGCGGCTGTTCCGCGACACGCAGCCGGAGCTCGTGTTCCACCTCGCCGCGGAGGTTGGCGGCATCGGCGCGAACCAGGCGAACCCCGGTCGGTACTGGTACGCGAACCTGATGATGGGCGCCCACGTGCTCGAGCTGTCGCGCGTCCACGAGGTGCGCAAGCTCGTCACGCTCGGGACGATCTGCGAATACCCGAAGTTCGCCCCCGTGCCGTTCCGCGAGGACGACCTCTGGACCGGCTATCCGGAGGAGACGAACGCCCCGTACGGCATCGCGAAGAAGTCGGTGCTCGTCGGCGCCCAGTCCTACCGCGCGCAGTACGGTCTGAACGCGATCCACCTGCTGCCGGTGAACCTGTACGGCCCGCGCGACAACTTCGACCTCGAGACGTCGCACGTGATCCCCGCGATGATCCGCAAGATGTGCGACAACCCCGAGCAGATCGTGCTCTGGGGTGACGGCTCGCCGACGCGCGAGTTCCTCTTCGTCGAGGACGCGCTCGATGCGCTGGTGCTCGCGGCCGAGCGCTACGACGGCGCCGACCCGTGAACATCGGCACCGGCGACGAGATCTCGATCCGCGAGCTTGGCAGAGCTGATCGCCGAGCTCACGGCGTTTCGAGGGAGAGATCGAGTGGGACACGTCGAGGCCGAACGGCCAGCCCCGCCGAAAGCTCGACACATCGCGCGCGCGGGAGCTCTTCGGCTTCGAGGCGCAGACGGCGCTGCGCGACGGGCTCGAGCGGACGATCGCGTGGTACTGCGAGCCGCGTCGCAGCGTGCGGACGTATCGGCGCTGAGCCGATCGCGGCGCGAGCTCGCTCGTCGATCGCGGCGTGTGCGTGCATCGCTGCCGACGAGCGGCGCGGCCGCAGTCGTGGCTGGCGCTCGTTCGGGCGCCGTCGCGCTTGTGCTCGCCGTCAGCGTCAGGCGTTGCGGCATCGGCTCGCCGGTGGCCAGGCTCGCCACTCGCTGCCGGCGTCGTCTACGTCGTGCTGCCGCTGGCGGCGACACCGTCTGTCTGCTGCCGACGCTCCTCGGCCGGCGTTCGACGAGCGCGTCCTGCCGTCGCTCGTCGGCACTGCAGTCGCACCGGCTGGTTCGCGCTCGGGGTCGGCGCTCGTGCCTCGGCATCGCGTTCGCTGCCGAAGCCGGATCGCTGCGGGCCGGAGCGATCGTCCGCGTCGTCGTCGCGGCGGCGGTCGTGGGACTCGAGCGCACCGTCGCCGAGGCTCTCCACGCCCTTCCACGAGACGACCTGGAGCGTCGACGCTCTACCGCTGCGCTCGGTCGCGGCGAGCGTGCTCGGGGCGCTGCTGCGATCGCCGCCGTCGGCGGCGCACGCGGCGCCGGCTGGCTCGCGGTCTTCGTGCTGCGCGGGTGCACCACCCGTACGACAATGCGGCTCGGTTCTGGCGCGCGCTCGCCGCGGCCGTGCCGGCGGCCGCGGTGCTCGATCAGCTCGCTGGCGCTTGCTCGTGCCGCCGTCTGCGAGTGGCTCGCCGGCGTCAGACGGCGAGTCCGGCTTCGGCACGCCCCGTCTGCGAGCTGACCTCCAGCTCGAGGATCGCCAGCCGCTGCGCGAGCATGACGTTCTCGTCCGAGAGGCGCGAGATCACCGTCGAGTAGTGCAGCAGCACGAGGATCACGAACATGAGCCCGACCGCGAACAGCACCGCCGGCGGGTAGCCGCGCACGCCGAACCAGCCGGCGATCGTGTTCAGCCCGCCGCGCCACGCCGAGAGGACGACCAGCACGACCCCGGTCAGCAGCCAGAGCAGCGCATAGCGCTCGCGCAGCCGCCGGGACCGGATCGAGCTCGAAGACGACGAGCAGCGAGGACGAGCGACGCGGCGGTCGCCGCGATCGAGACCTTGAGCGGCGTCTGCGCGGCGAGCGATCACGTCGTCTCCTCGAGCGGCACGACGTTGCGCCGGAAGAGCCCGATGAAGAGCGCCGTCAGCACCTTCGCCATGTAGTAGACCGAGCGGAGCGCGGTGATCGACGACTGCCCGTGCTCGCGCTCGCGCATGCGCACCGGCACCTCGACGAGCGTGAGCCGGTGCCGGATCGTCATGACCATCCCTTCGACCTCGGGGTAGTCGTGCGGATAGTCGGCGGCGAAGAGCCCGAGCGCGCGGCGGTTCAGCGCCTGGAAGCCCGAGGTCGTGTCGGTCACCCGCTGACGGGCGATCGCCGAGACGACGGTGGCGAGCACCCGGATGCCGATGCGACGGGCGCCGGACGACCGGTAGCCGTCGCCGCCCGCAAACCGCGAGCCGACGGCGATGTCGGCCTGCCTGCAACGACCGGCGCCACGACCTTGGCGAGCTCCGACGGGACATGCTGGCCGTCACCGTCGCAGCGCACCGCCAGCTCGTAGCCGTACTCCCAGGCATAGCGGAAGCCGGCCTGCACGGCACCGCCGATCCCGAGGTTGAACGGGAGCCGGAGCACGTGCGCCCCGGCAGCCTCGGCATTCTCGGCCGTGCTGTCGCTCGAGCCGTCGGAGATGACGAGAACGATCGAGCCCAGCGTCGAAGTCGAGCAGCTCGGCGACGACGCGGGCGATGTTCTGCTCCTCGTTGTACGCAGGGACGATCGCGATGCGCCGAAGCGCAGCGAGCTCAGGCGACATGCGCTTCCTCGCGGAGCCCGATCAGGTGCGAGCAGACGGCGGGCGCGATGGCGGTAGGTGTGCTCCTCGAGGATGCGCTCGCGCGCGCGGCGACCCATCTCCTCCGCCTGCCCGGGATCGGCCAGCAGCGTCCCGGTAGGCGGCGACTGCCGCTTCGGCGCTGTCGACGACGAGCAGCTCCGAGCCGGGCTCGAACCAGCGCTCGATCCCGTTGTACGGGTTCGAGACGATCGCGGCGCCGGCCGAGGCAAGCTCGAATGGCCGGCACGACGACGACGCATAGACGGTCGCATGCGAGCGACGGGTGATGCAGAGATTGATGCGCGCAGCGGAGATCGTGCGCGAGAACACGTTGAACGGGATGTCGCCGATCAGCCGTGCGTTCCCGATGTCGCCCTGGAAGTCGCGGCCGCCGAGAGCGAAGTCGACGTCCGGCAGTTGCGCGTGACGGCTCGCCGACCATCTGCTGCATCCAGTCGCGCCGGAACTTGTCGCCGTAGCCGTAGAAGAGCACGTCGAGCTCCTTCTCGACGTTGTGCGGATGAAAGAACTCGGGGTCGGCCGCCCAGTGAATCGCCTCGGCGCGGCGCGCGCCCAGCTCGAGTAGCCGCTCGAGCCCACCTTCCGAGTTGGAGATCAGCAGGTCGTACTCGGACGGATCGGCGTCGTGGTACCAGTTGAAGCCGGTGTCCATCCCGCCGAACTCCGGCAGGCTCATCGGCACGTCGCCGTCGTAGAAGACGACCGGAATGCCGAACCGCTCGCGCAGCGCAGTCGGGATGCCGCGCAGGTGCGCCATCGGCACCGTGAAGACGACGACCGCGTCAGGGCGCTCGCGCTCGATGAGCTGCTCGAGGTGCTTCTGCCAGCGCGGGGTCACCCAGCGCCAGATCACCTCGCGCGTCAGCTTGTCGGCGACGCCGTCCTCGGGGTTGTCCTCGGCGCGCCGCAGGTGGCTGTCGCCCTTCAGCCGCGCGAGCGTGTCGCGCGCGAACGCGAACGACTCGCCCTCGCGGTAGGTCGGGTTCTCGGCGACGCGCCACCAGGGCGACTCGATCGGGCGGCCGCGGTAGGGCGCGAGGACGAGGTCGACGCCCTCCTCGTGCATCCCCTTCCAGAGCTGCCACCACGCCGGCGTGCAGCCGTAGCGGAAGCTGAGGTCGATCGACGAGGCGACGGCGAGGATCTTGGGGGCGCGCGACACGACACAAGTGTCGCAAACGCGGATTACGGGGCCGTAAAGGGCCGAGGCTCAGTACGCGCCGCGGCGGCCGAAGACGGCGAGCGGCGTCTTGACGAGGATCGTGATGTCGAGCCAGATCGACCAGTTCTCGAGGTAGTAGAAGTCGAGCCGCACGAGATCGTCGAACGTCAGGTCCGAGCGGCCGGCGACCTGCCAGAGGCCGGTGATGCCGGGCAGGACGTTGTAGCGGCGGCGGTGCCAGTCATCGAGCAGCGCGTGGTCGCGCAGCGGCAGCGGCCGCGGCCCGACGAGCGACATCTCGCCGCGTGAGCACGTTGAGCAGGTTCGGCATCTCGTCGAGCGAGAAGCGGCGGAGCATCCGGCCGACGCGCGTGACGCGCGGATCGTCGCGGATCTTGAAGAGCGCGCCGCTCGCCTCGTTCGCGCGCCTCGAGCGCGTCCTGCTGCGCCGCCGCGCCGGCGACCATCGTCCGGAACTTGAGCATCCGGAACTCGCGCTCGCCGAGGCCGACGCGCGGGTCGGCGTAGAACACCGGGCCGCGCGAGGTGAGCTTGATCGCGAGCGCGATCACGAGGCCGATCGGCACGCAGAGCAGGACGATCAGCCCGCCGACGACGAGGTCGAACGTGCGCTTCACCGCCCACTGCGTCGCCGGCGAAGATCGGCGGCCGCAGCTCGAAGAGCGGCACGCCCTGACCCGGGACGTACTCGCCGCGCTCGATCAGGAGCTCGGTCGTGCGCGGCGCGAGGCGCACCCTCACGCCGCGCCGGTTGCGCGGCGTCGACGATCTCGAGCAGGCGCGCGTCCGGGATGCCGGTGTCGGCGACGATCAGCTCGTCGAGCGGCGTGCGCCGCGAGCGCGTCCTCGACCTCGGCGCCCGGGCCCGATCTCGTCGACGAACTCGTAGTCGATGCCGCCGCGGCTCGCGCCGAGCGAGTTGCGCAGATGCCGCGCGCGCGTCCGGCTCGCCGACGAGCACCGCGCGGCGGCGCACGCCGGCCGCGCGCAGCAGCGACCTCGGTCAGCGCCTCGTAGCACGCGCGGAAGAGCGCGATGATCGCCGAGACGAGAACGGCGCCGAGCACGTACAGGCCGAAGGTCGTGAAGTGCTGGCCGGTGCCGATCGCGAACGCGAGCGCGAGCGCGGCGACGAGGAACACCGCCGGCACGACGCGCGCCGCACCCTCGCGCACCTCGCGCGGCGCGTAGAGGCGCGCCTGCCAGAAGACGAGCACGAGCAGCAGGATCAGGAACGGGAGCCAGTTGCTCGCCTGGTCCCAGAGAAGCCCCCAGAGAACCGGATGCGGGTCGACGATGTACGCGCGAATCGCGAGCGCCGACGTAGAGACCGAGCGACGAGCCCGCCGATGTCGATCGCCATCGAGAACGAGCGCGCTGCCGATCCGGCGGGCGAACGACTTCAGACGGCGTCGGCGCGAGGATGTACGGGCGCGCCGCCCGGACGTCCTCGGCCGGCGGCGCCTCGGCCGGCTCAGCCGGCCTGTTGGCGAACCGGCCGTTCCACGCGCCGATCGTACCTCGCGTGGCGACCGCGATCACCGCGTCGGCCCAGTGCTCGAGCGAATGCCCGGCCACCACCCGGCGCCGGAGCTCGGCGCCGACGGCCGCCCGCTCGTCGCTGCGCGGCCCGAGCGAGCGCCGCCGATCGCCGCGGCCAGCGCAGCCGGGTCGCGCGGCGGGCGCGATCAGCTGGAGCGGCAGAGTCGCCGAGCAGCGGCGCGAAGTGCGGCGTTCGTCGAGACGACCGGCCGCGCGCAGGCGGCGGCCTCGAAGACGGCCTTGTCGAGCGTCGCGCCGCGCCGCGGCTCGTTCGGGCTGACCACCACGTCGGCCGGCGCGACGAGCGCCGGCACGGCGTCGCGCGCGACCGGCGGTCGTGCAGCACGGCGGGCAGCTGCTCGCTCTGCGATCCGCCGCTCGAGCTCTTCGCGATGCGCGCGCTCGTCGTCGGTCAGCGACGGACCGCGGATCTCCAGCCGCACGTCCGGTCCTCGACGAGCGCCAGCGCGTCGAGCAGCGTCGCGAGCCCCTTCCAGCGTGCGGTCCGCCCGAGCGCGAGCAGCCGGAGCGGGCCGTCGTGTCGCCGCGGGCGGTCGGCCCGCGAAACGGCTCGACGTCGATCGCATGCCCGATCGCGCGCAGCTTCGGCGTCGCGACCGGATAGCTCGACGCGTCGACGCTGAGGGCGACGTCGACCGACGCGCGTCGCGGCGACGAGCGCTCGGCTCGCATGCCAGTGCGTGTACCAGAGCAGAAGCGGAACGCGGCGCGCCTTCGCGAGCGGAGCGGCCAGCAGCGCAAACTGCGGGACCATGTGCACGAGCGACAGCGTCTGCGTCCGGGAGCGCACGGCGCGAGCGCACGCTCGAACGCGATGCCGCGGCCGAGCTTGGCCGCGCGCTGTCGAAGGTGCGCGCAGTCGACGTTCGCCGGCAGCTCGGTCGCGTACGCGCCGCGTCGACGACGGCCAGCTCGTCGACGCGCGCGGCAAGCGCGCGCACGAGGTCGATGCGTCTGGGCAAGCGCCGGGTGCCCGGGGTCGAGCTCCTGCGTGACGAAGACGAGCTTCATCGCTCGCCGGCGAAGGCGCGATCGACCAGGTCGCGATACGCCCGCGCGAAGTCCTCGGGCGTCTGGTGCCAGCGGCGTACGTCTCGTGCGCGGCCGCGCCGAGCCGCGCGCAGAGCTCGTGATCGGTGAGCACGCGCTGCGAGCGCGCGCGACGAGCGCCGGCGTGTCGGCGCGCGGGATGAGCAGGCCGTCGACCTCGTCCGTGACGATGTCCGGGATGCCGCCGCCGTTCGTGCCGACGACCGCACGGCCGCGCGCGAACGCCTCGAGGACGACGCGGCCGAGCCCCTCGGGCCATGACGGCAGGACGAGGGCCCGCGCCGCGTCGAGCTCGCGCGCGACGTCGGCGGGCGAGAGCCGCGGGCGGTGCTCGACGCGCCCGGGCAGATCGGCCACGAGCCGGTCGACCACCGCTCGCCGCGAGCCCTCGCCGACGATCGAGAGCGTCGCGCCCGGGAGCTCGGCCGCGACGCGCCGCCACGCCGCGGCGAGCCCGTCGACGTTCTTGTACGCCTCGAGCGCGCCGACGAACACGACGCGCTGCTCCTCGGGCACGGGCACGGGCGGCGGGTCGGCAAACGCGCTCAGGTCGCTGTAGGTCGGGAACGACGCGGTCGCCGGCTCTGCCGCGCACCTCCTCGACAAGCGACGACGTGAAGGTCGAGACGCTCGCGTCGCGTCGGCGTGCGCGATGCCGCGGCGCGCGACCGCGTCGGCGACGCGGCGAGAGCAGCGTCGCGCAGCGCGAGCCGTAGAGCGCGTGAACGTGCGCGGATCGCCGTGCACCTCGACGATCAGCTTGGCCGTCGACCGCGCAAGCGCACGCCCGGCGCTGCGCCGCGATGCCCGACATACGGGTCGGAGGCGACGACGACGTGCGGTGTGAAGGCGCGGAGCTCGCTCGCGATCGCGAACGGCAGTCGAGGATAGAACTGCGCCGCGCGCGTCGCGGAAGCAGGCGGAACCGCGATCGTCGCCCGAGCCGGTCCCGGCGTTCAGCACGCGCAGGTCGAGCACGGCACCGAGAGCGCATCCCACTTCGCGGCCAGCCACGGCTCGAGCGGAAGCGCGATGCGCCCGCGTCCGACGAAGAGCACGCGCGGCGTCAACGCGCCGCCTCCTCGAGAATCGCCTCGAGCCGCGTGTAGATCGCGTCGCGGCCGATCGCCGCGACCGACGGCTTCGCCTCCGCGGCGAGACGCTCACGTAGCGCGTCATCGCGCAGCACCGCGCTCGAGCGCCGCAGCGAGCGCCGCAGCATCGTTCGGCGGCACGAGCAGGCCGTTCTCGGTCGTCGAGGACCACCTCGGGGACGCCGCCGACCGCTGTTGCGACGACCGGCGTCCCGACGGCGAGCGCCTCGACGGCCGCGTGCGGCAGGTTCTCCCACACGCTCGCAAGCACGGCCGCGCGGGCGCCCGCGAGCTGCGCGAGGACCTCCGTCGCGCGGCAAGCGCGCCGGTGAACGTCACGCGGCCTGCGAGCGCCGGCGACTTCGACGCGCTCCTCGAGCGGCGCGCGCTCCGGGCCGTCGCCGACGATCGCAAGGACGCGCCGTCGACGCACGCGCTCGATGCGCGTCGAGCAGCACGGGCAGCGCCTTTTTGGTCGGCTGAGCCGGCCGACGTAGACGAAGGTGTTCGGCGCGAAGCAGCGCCGGCTCGACGTCGACGGGCGCGGGCGCGGGGTTGACAGCACCTCGATGCGGCCGGCTCGAGCCCCCAGGTCGGCGGCGATGTCCGCGAGGTAGCGGCTCGGGACGACGAGCCGCCGAGCGCGCCGCAGCGACGCCGTCCGCAACGACTTGAGCGCCGCGATCTTGCCGCCCTCGTGCCGCCCTGGAACGCCTCGAGGCGGCCCGCTGAACAGGCCATAGCGCACGGCGCGCTCGTACGCGGGGTCGGAGACGAGCTTGGCGACGAGCGGGCGGCGCGCGGCAACGGTCGCAGCCGCAGCGGCGGCGTACGTCGCGGTGGCGTACACGACGTCGGCTCGGCGCGCGAGCCGAGCCCCGACGATCGCAACTTCGCGGGTAGCGAACGACGAACGGCCGGCCGCGTCCGACGGTGTGCACCGGCACCGGGCGATCCGTCGGCTCGTCATCGGCCATCGTCACCACCTCCACCTGATGACCACGATCGCGGAGGAAGCGCGAGAAGTCCGGCCCGTGCGTCGCCGGGCCGCCGACGTCGGGCGGCCAGATGCCCGTGAAGATGGCGACGCGCATCGGGCTATCGTAGGGCGCCGTGGCAGCCGTCCGGCAGATGGCGCTCTGGCAAGAGCTGCGTTCGCGGACGGGTGCGTTGCTGCTCGTCGCGATCGCGTTGTCGCTGATTCGCGCGCGCGACCAACCGGGCGTCGACCTCTCGTTGGGCACGACGACGGCGACGGTCGTGCCCGGCGACATCGCGCTCGCGGCGCTCTTCGTTGTTGCCGTCGTGCTGCTCGCGCATCGCAAGCTCGGCCGGACGACGACGCTCGCCCTTGCGGCAGGTGCGGCGTTCGTGGTGCTCATCCTCGTGACCGGTGCCGCGAACGGCACAGCAGCGCTCGTGCGGCGGTACGAAGCTCGTCGAGCTCAGCGCGCTCACCCTCGGCGCGATCGCGGTCGTCCGCAGCGAGCGCAGCCTTGAAGCCGTCGTCGACCTGCTGCTGCTCTTCACGCTCGCCGCCGACGCCGTGGGTGTCGTGCAGTTCATCCACGGCGGCGGCGGGCGTCAGGCGTCGTTCCTCGGCGAACACGATTTCGCCGCGCTCGCGACCCTCCCGCTGCTGTACGGGCTCGTGTTGCTGTTCGAGCGCCGGCGCTACTCGCGGGCAGTCCTCGCGATCACGGCCGGGGCAGTCGGCTGCATCCTCGGAGCTGCGCTCGCGAGCCTCGTCGGCCTCTACCTCGGTGCGGCGGTGCTGGTCGCGCTCGCCGTCATCCGGCGCAACTTCGATCCAGTCGCGCTCGGTGCAACGGCGGTGACCGTGGCAATCGTCACGGCCGGCACACTTGTCATCCGTGCCGGCGCCCTCGGCTTCCTGCAGTCGTGGTTCGGGAAGCCGCCGAGTCGGCCGGGCCAGTACGCCGCGAGCTGGAGCCAGCGGCTGATCTATGCCTACGTCGGCGGCCGCGTCTTCTTCGCGCATCCACTGCTCGGCACCGGTTGGTACCCAGACCTGCCGCCGAAGGAGTACACCGTGTACTTGCCTGCCGCGAAGCGGCGGTTCAGCGACCAGCCGGTCAACTACTTCCCGCCGGCCGACGGAACGTTCATCCCGCAGCAGGCGTACGACCAGGTCCTGTACGAGCTCGGCATCCTCGGCGGGGCTGCCCTACTCGTCTTCCTCATCGCGCTCGGGCGCGCCTGCGTCTCGGCGGGGCGCGGACTGCGTGGGCTTGCCGAGCTGCCGGCCGTCTGGCTCGCCGCCACGATCGGTGCATTGGCCGGCGAAGGTCTCTTCGGAGGCACACCGCTCGCGGCGACGTTCTGGCTGATCGCCGGCATCGTGCTCGCCGGCGCCCTGCAGGCCGTCAAGGGCGACCGGTGAAGATCCTCCACGTCATCGCACGTCTGAACGTCGGCGGTGCAGCGCTCTCGGTGCTCGAGCTCGCAGCCGAGCAGCAGCGGCGCGGCCACGAGGTCCTCGTCATTGCAGGCCGCATCCCCTCGGGGGAGGAGTCGATGGAGCACGTCGCCGTCGAGCTGAACGTCCGGCACGAGCATCTACCGGCGCTGCAACGCGAGCTCTCCGTGCGAGCCGACCTCGACGCGATTCGCTTTCTCCGCACGAAGCTCCGCACGTTCCAGCCGGACGTGCTGCACACCCACACCTCGAAGGCCGGAGCGACCGGCCGCCTGGCCGCGCTCGCCGCCGGGCGCGCCCGGCCGAAGGCGATCGTCCACCACTTTCACGGCCATGTGCTCACGGAGTACTTCTCACCGCTCCGCGAGCGCGCCTTCCGGCTCGCCGAGCGAGGGCTGGGCGCTACATCCGGCGCGCTGATCGCCGTCAGCGACGAGGTCCGCGAAGACCTTCTTCGGCTGAAGGTCGCTCCTCCGACGAAGATCCGCGTCGTTCGGTACGGCTTCGACCTCGACCGCCGGACACGCGTTGCCGAAGGCGCGGCAGCCGAGCTGCGCGCCCGGTCCGGGATCGCGGCCGATGCGTTCGTCGCCGGCTGGGCGGGGCGGCTCACCGCGGTGAAGCGGCCGCTCGACCTGGTCCGCGTCGCCGCCGCGACCGACGGCGTCGAGCTGCTCCTCGCCGGGGACGGCGAGCTGCGCGGCGAGATCGAGGCGCTCGCCGCCGACCTCGGCGTCACGGAGCGCGTGCACTTCCTCGGCTACGTGCGGGAGATCGCGCCCGTCTACGCAGCGTCCGACGCGCTGCTCCTCACCTCCGCCAACGAGGGCACACCCGTCGTGGCGATCGAGGCTCTCGCTGCGGCGATCCCGGTCGTCGCGACCGACGCAGGCGGCACCCGAACCGTCGTCGACGACGGCGAGACGGGTTTCCTCGCGCCGGTGGCGGACACGGCGGCACTCAGTGCGCACTTGGCGACCCTCGTGCGCGACCCGTCACTCCGCCGGGCGTTCGGCGAGGCGGGAGCCTCGCGCATGCGAGATCGCTTCTCGACCGAGCGAATGGCCGACGACGTGGCCGGGATCTACGACGAGCTGCTCGCATCGTGAAAGTCGTCCACCTCACGAAGGTTCAAGGAATCGGCGGCGCCGAGCAGCATCTTCTGCAGCTGCTGCCCGCGCTGCGCGAGCGCGGCGTCGACGCGACGTTCCTCTCACTCGACGCCGGCGGCGATGCCCAACGCTTCCACGACGCCCTCGACGAGCGCAGAGTTCCGTGGCGGCGCGTCGCCTGCGGCTTGGACGTCTCGCCGCGACTGCTCGCTTCGATCACCCAGGCCCTGCGCGACGAGGCACCTGACCTCGTGCACACGCACATGGTCCACGCCGATGCCTATGGCTCGTCCGCCGCCGCGCTACTTCGGCTGCCGTTCGTCTCGACCCGGCACAACGACGACCGCTACCTGCTCGGTCCGTTCCGCTACGTCGACCGGGCGCTGATGCATCGCGTCTCGACGATCGTCGCGATCTCCGACGCCGTGCGCGAGTTCCACATCCGCGCCGGCCTGCCCGCGGCCAAGCTGGTGACGATCCACTACGGGCTCGACGAGACGCCGTCGCGTCCGTCCGAGCTGACCCCCGAGGACGCGGGTATCCCCGCCGACGCCCCGCTCATCTTGGCGATCGGACGTCTGATCGAGCAGAAGGATCACGCCACGCTGCTGAAGGCATTCGCCCGCGTGCACGAGGCTCACCCTGACGCTCGCCTGGCCATCCTCGGCTGGGGGCGGCTCGAAGAGGAGACGCGAGAACGGGCGCGCGCGCTCGGGCTCGCCGACGCCGTCGTGCTGCCGGGTCGCGTCGAGCCGTCGGCCTGGCTGGCGCGCGCCGACGTCTTCGCGCATACGTCGCTCTGGGAGGGCTTCGGCATCGTCCTGCTCGAAGCGATGCTGGCCGGCCTGCCGGTTGTCGCGACGCGCGCGAGTGCGATCCCCGAGATCGTCGTCGACGGCGCCACCGGCCTCCTCGTCGAACCGGGTGACGCCGACGCCCTCGCGAAGGCACTCGACGAGCTCCTCGCCGACCCGGCGCGCCGACTCGCGCTCGGCGAGGCGGGACGTGCGCGAGCACTCAGCGATTTCTCGGTTGCCCGGATGGCCGAGCGCACGATGGCCGTCTACGAAGGGATCGCGCAGTGAAGGAGATCGGCATCGGTGAGCTGATGCGCGGCCGGCCGGACCCTGACCGCATCGCGCTCCTCTCGATCTGGTTCCACGGCCACAACAACCCGCGCTACGCCGAGCTGCTGCCGCGCCTCGAGCGCCTCGACGCGTGCCTCCTGCGGTTACCCGACCGGCGCGTCCCGCGCGGCGCCGGCTTCCGAGCGTTCACCTGGAGCAAGCGCGCCACGCTGCCGGCCGTGCTCGGCGCCGCGGCGCGCCGGTATCGGAACCTGCTGTCACTCGACTTCGACCAGCTCGCCCACTGGCGCGGTGCCGCGGTCATGGACGCCGACGACCCACTGTTCACGCCGCGGGAGATCGAGCTGATGCGGAGCCCGTCGCTCCGGGCGTACGTCGTCACGGCGGAGAGCGCCGCGCGCAAGTACGAGTCGCTCGGGATCGACAAGCCGTGGGTCGTGATCCCCCAGGGCGTGAACCTCGACGCTGCGACGCCGGCGCTGCGCGCCGAAGCTGCAGCGGCGAAGAAGCCGGACGAGGCCGTCTTCGGCTGGATGGCAGCGCACCTGCTGACCGCCGGCGACCGCAACTCGGACAACCCGCTCTACAACGTCGATCACCTGCTCGAGCTGTGGGAGTCGATCCGCGAGCGGGTCCCGCACGCGCGCCTGTGGCTGATCGGCGAGCCGAGCGACCGCGTTCGCGAACGGCTCGCTGGCCGCGACGACGTCGTGCTCTGGGGCCGGCTCCCGCGCGAGCGCGCGCTCGCTACTGCAGCGGCGTTCGACGTCGCGCCGTACGCCCGGACCGCCGATCAAGGCATCCGGGCGGCAAAGGTCTCGGAGCTGATCGGCCTCGGCGTCCCGATCGTGTCGTACGACTACGAGGTGACCGCAAACGTGCGCGAGACGGGCGCGGGAATCCTCGTTCCCGACGCGCGTGCGTTCGTCGAGGCGGCCGCGCAGCTACTGGCATCGCCGACCGCGCGCGCGGGATATGTCGAAGCGGCGCACCGAGCCGGGCGCGAGCTCGACTGGAATGTGCTCGCCCGGCGGTACGAGGACGAGGTCCTCGACCGCTACCTCCCCGCGAGCTAGACGTCCGCCATCGCCGGCTCCGCTCGGCGGTGGCGGGTGTGAAAGAGCTCCCGAACGAAACCGGCACGCTCGGTGGCCGAAAAGCCGAAGCGCCAGAGTGCGGCGATACAGACGAGACCCCAGAGCGCACCCAGCGGAACGAGCGCGAGCAGGGTGCTCGGCGACCACGCCCGGGCAAGCGCGACGAGCACGAGCGCCGCCGCAACGAGCGCGGGCAGCACCGGACGACCGATCGCACGTGCAAGCTCGGCGCTCGTCGACGACGCCGCGGGAGCCGCGTAGCGCGGGACGATCCAGGCGAGCATCACCGCGTCGGTGACGAGCGTCGAGAGCGCAACACCCCAGATTCCCCACGTCCACGCGAGCAGGACCGACAGCACGAGGTTGACGGCCGGTGATGATGATCGAGACGACCGCGATCTCACGCTGCAGCGAGCGCGCGATCAGGAACTGGGTAAGGACGTAGATGGGCTGATGGATCAACAGCACGACGGCGAGGATCGCCATCGGTGCGTACGTGCTGTGGAACTCCGGGCCGAGCCAGGCGTGGATCAACAGATCCGGGATGAGGAGGAGCGGTAGGGCGAGCAGGAGCATCGTCGCCATGCCCGCGCGAAGGCCCGAGAGCAGCAGAGACCGCTGCCGTGCGACGTCGCCTGCGCCTTCCAGCTCCGCGAACGCGGGCAGCATCATCGACGTCACCGCCGTCCCGATCCCGAAAGCCATCGCGAAGAGCTTCGCCGCCGGACCGTAGGCGCCGGTCGCGACCGCGCCGAGCACGATGCCGATCACGATCACGTCGGTCGAGAACACGATCTTCTGCGCCACCTGGACGAGGAAGTTCGACGAGCTGAACGTCGTCAGCTCGCGGATCTGCGCACGGCTCACGTGGCGGCGCGTGATCTTGAGCTCGGGCAGCTCGCGCTTCAACCAGAAGAGCGGCAGCGTCAGTCGTACGAGAGACGTCCCCAGCGTGACCGCGCCGAGCACGACGAGCCCGTGACCCATATTCGGCACCAGCGCGGCGACAAGGATCGCGTACAGCGCCGTCGAGACGAAGTTGCCGAGGTTCTGGAGATCCCAGCGCTGCTGCGCCACGAGCAGGTTGTTGAAGAGCCCGAGCGGGAAACGGAGCGCCAGCGAGAGCACCACGAGAAACGTCGAAATGCGCGCGTCCCAGACGAGATCGGCCGGCTGTGCTCGTCAGCCACGGAACGAGAAACGACAGCACCACGCCGACCGGCAGCGTGACGAGCCCGATCACCGCGTACATCGTGAGCCCGGTCGATGCGACCTCGTTGAGCTGTTCGGGCGGAGTTTCGTCCACGCGCCAGGGCCCCGAAGCGAACGATCGCCGGACCGACCCCGAAGTCGAGGATCGAGAGGTAGATCGTGATGCCGCCGATGAACGTCCAGATGCCGTAGGTGGACTTGCCGACCGCATGCACGACGACCGGCGTGACGATCAAGCCCGAGAGGATCGCCGCCCCGTAGACCGCATAGACGCCGAGCACGTTCCGCCGAAGCAGGCGCATCAGGGAGTCGCGACGACGTGGAGGTTGGGGATCAGCGATCCCGGGCGCGGCTCGCGAAGGCCGGCAACATGGGAGTCGAGGGCGTCGCCGAGCCTGTTCAACGCCCAGACCGGAGGTCGCGCGAGCACGGTGCGGCGCAGCGAGATCTCGACGAAGGTGCCGAGGAGCATCGCGAGCGCCGAGGCCGTGCCCGCAGCGGGCTCCACGGAGACGGTGCTCCAGTCGGTGCTCGTCTCGAACAGCCGCCGCAGCCCCTCGTGCGTCCAGCGCCAGTAGTCGACCGGCGACGGGTGGTAGACCTGCACGCCGTGCGTCGACGCGAGCACACGCCCGCCCGGCTTGGTCACCCGCCGAAGCTCGCGCACCGCCTGCGCCGGGTCGTCGCAGTGCTCGAGCACCTGGGTGCAGAGGACGACGTCGAAGCTCGCGCTGTCGACCGGGAGCGCCTCGACCGAGCCGAGCAGCTCGGCCGCCGGGTTCTCGACCACGTCGACGCCGACGTACTCGGACGCAACCCGCTCGAAGTAGGGGAAGTACGGCTTGACGCCGCACCCGACGTCGAGAATCCGCACGCGCTCTGGCTCGAGCTCGGCCGCCTGCGCCTGGAGCCAGCCCGCAAGCGCATGGCGAACGACCCAGGTCGACGAGCTCATGGGCGGGGTACGACGCTCGGCTCCGGGCCAGTCGCCCATCGTGCTCATTCGCGTATCTAACCGGCGGCCATGCGCATGAACGCGGCGAACGACGGCTTCTTCGCGCCGGTCGAGGTGAGCAGCCCGGACTGCCAGCCGGCGGTGCTCGGATCGTCCCGCAGCAGGAACCACAGCATCATGTCGATGCGCGGGTTCTTCTGCGCGATCCCGAACGCCTCCGTCAGGTACTTCGCCTGCTGCGCGTAGGTGACGCCGAGCAGCCTGTCCGGAGGATTGGTCTGGTAGCCGTACTCGGTGATCCAGATGCGCTTGTTGCCGTAGAGCTGCGTGACGAGCTTGATCAGATCGCCGATGTTCCCGAGCGTGACCGCGTTCGACGGCGCGCCGTTCGTCGTGACCGGCTTCGTCGTCGGCTGGTCGGTCGGCCGAGGCGTAGTACGGATGGTGCGCCCAGGCGTCGAACGTCTTCAGCCCTGCCTTCTTGACCGCGCGTCAGGAACGCGAGCGGCGAGACCGACGGACGTGAGCTGTTCGGGTTGTTGTTGCCGCGCGGCGCCGTTCCGCCGCAGGCGACGCGCTCGGCCGAGGCCATCGCAGCGTGGACGCCGCGTGAAGACCGCGTTGCAGATCTTGGCGTAGTCGGCCGCGCTCTGGACGACCCACTTCGAGCCCGACTTCTTGTACTGCGGCGCGAGGAACACCGGGTTGTTCGGCTCGTTCCACGCGAGCCATTCCTGGACCGCCGGCATGGCTTCCCGTCGACCTCGGTAGTTCGCCGCTGTAGCGCGTCGCTGCAGCGAGCGCGAAGTTGCGCAGGTCGGTGCCCGCCTTCGGCGCGCGGTTCAGCGGCAGACCGCCGTTCGCCCAGGTCGGCGTGCCGTAGATCGAGAAGAGCACGTGCATGCCGTACTGCGCGCGCAGTCTGGACGGCGCGGTCGTAGATCGACCAGTCGTAGGCAGGATCGGCCGGGTTCGTCGCGTGCGCCGGCCGGCGGCGCGCGACGCCGAACTGACCGCCCCAGTAGAGCGTGATCCGGATCTCCTGCACGTGCAGCTGCTTGAGCATCGGGAACGTCTGGTCGGCACGCCGAAGACCGTCTGCGTCTGGTCGAAGAGCCCGACCCGCAGGTAGCGCGAGGCGTGACGCCGGACGTCGCAGTTGCCGCGACGCGAGATCGCGACCGCCACCGACTGCAGCGGCAGTGACCACCCCGATGCGACCGCACCCTCAGACCCCGACCGGCTCCCGGCCGAGCGCCTTCAGCCATCGCCTCAGACCTTCTTCGAGGTCGACCTCGGGCTCCCAGCCGAGCACCTGCCGCGCGCGCGTGATGTCGGGCCGCCGCACCTGCGGATCGTCCGTCGGCAGCGCCTCGAACACGATCTCGCTCGACGATCCCGTGACCTTGACCACCGTCTGCGCCAGCTCGAGCATCGTCAGCTCGTGATCCGGATTGCCGAGGTTCACCGGAAGGTGCTCGCCGCTGAACGCGAGCAGGCAGAGCCCGCGGATCAGATCGTCGACGTAACAGAGCGAGCGCGTCTGCGAGCCGTCGCCGTACACGGTCAACGGCTTGCCCTCGAGCGCCTGGTGGATGAAGTTGACCGACGCGCGGCCGTCGTTGCGGCGCATGCGCGGGCCGTAGGTGTTGAAGATGCGCGCGATGCACGTGTCCACGCCCTGCTGCAGGTGGTAGGTCATCGTGATCGCCTCGGCGTAGCGCTTCGCCTCGTCGTAGACCCCGCGCGGGCCGATCGGGTTGACGTTGCCCCAGTACGTCTCGGGCTGCGGGTGGACCAGCGGATCGCCGTACACCTCGCTCGTCGACGAGATCAGGAACCGTGCGCGCTTCCACTTGGCGAGGCCGAGGGCGTGATGCGTGCCGTACGAGCCGACCTTCAGCGACGCCAGCGGCATGCGCATGTAGTCGACCGGGCTTGCGAGCGCGGCGAGGTGGAAGACGAAGTCGACGTCCTCGTCGATCCAGATCGGCTCGGTCACGTCGTGATTCACGAACGCGAACGACGTCGCCGCGGAGATGCGCGATGTTCTCGAGCGAGCCCGTCTCGAGGTTGTCGACGCAGAGGACCCGATGGCCCTCCCGCACCAGGCGGTCGCAGAGATGCGACCCGAGGAAGCCGGCACCGCCGGTGACAACGGAAGTCGGCATTCCGCGGGATGGTACTCCCGGCCTCGGAACCCGGCTTCGATCCTTACGAACCTTTTTCATACCCCGACCGCCGTCTGAACACCGAGAATTGGCCGCGATGGGTCGTCGCGACCTCCTCGCCCTCCCGTTCGCCCTCGCCGCACTCGCGGTCGTCGCGGCCGCGCACGCGGCCACCGTCGTCGGTCACCGCGACCGTCACGGGAGGGACGACGCTGTCGGTCGCCTCGCTGAACGCCCCCTCGTTCAACCTGACGCTGAACGGCGACGACCAGACGGCCTCGTACCAGACGCAGCTGCAGGTGGTCGACGCACGCGGCCTCGCGACCGGTGGCGGCTGGAACCTGACGCTCGAGCTCGACGCAGTTCAGCAACGCCGCGTCGGGCAAGACGTTCCCGGCGAACGCCTCGTCGATCTCGAGCGTCACGGCGAGCTGCCACACCGGCTCGACCTGCGCCGTGCCCACGAACAACGTCGCGAACACGAACCTCGCCGTGCCGATCACCCCGACGACGACGAAGATCCTCAACGCCGCCACGGCAACGGGGCTCGGCCGGATCGACGTCAATGTCAACGTCAACGTCAACGTTCCGGCGAACACGATCGCCGCCATCTACACGAGCACACTGACCGTCGCGATCGCGTCGGGGCCGTAGACGATGCGCAGGCTGTTCGCCCCGCTGCTCCTCGCTCTCATCGTCGCACCCGCAGGACTCGCTGCAACGTTCAGCTTCTCGGTGAGCACCTCGAGCCCGGTCACTGCGCCGGCGGTCACGCTGAGTGGCGACGACCAGACAAAGACGTTCGCGATCACGAGCCAGGTCGCGCTACACCGGCGGGGCCATGCGGTCACCGGCTGGAAGATCCAAGCAAGCTCGACGACCCTCACATCCGGCGGTCGCACTCTTCCTCCGATGACGGTCACGGCGGCCTCGTCGAGTTGCGTTTCGGCTGCGTCAGCAGTCCGAGCCCGACCGGCGTCACGTATCCGATCACGCTCTCGTCGACAGCGCAGACGATTTACAACGCGCAGGCAGACACAGGCATCGGCGTCTACAACGTGACCAGCACCTTCCAGATCACCTATCCGGCGAACACGATCGCAGGCACCTACATCGCGACGATCACGCTCACCGGCGCGACGGGGCCGACGTAGCATCTTGAGCATGCGCCGCTTCGTCCTCGTCCTCCTCGCTGCAGCCGTGCTCGCACCGAGCGCCGGCGCAGCAACGAGTGGCGCCGTCTTCGGCCTGCGCGCCGTCGACGCGAAGAGCGGGCTACTTCGTCTACACCGCCGGCCCGAACGCCGTGCGGAGCGGCACTGTGATCGTCTCGAACGTCGGTACCGCGGCCGGAACCGCGCACCTCTTCACCGCAGACGGCACCACGGGGCCGACGACGGGCACGGTCTACAAGACCGACACGCGCCCCGACCCAGTCGGGGACCTGGACGACGCTCTCCGAGACGGAGTTCCCGCTCGCGCCGGGCGCGCACCGGAAGATCGCGTTCACGGTCCATGTGCCCGCAGACGCACCAGCCGGGCCAGTGGGTCTCGGGCATCGTCGTCGAGGCGAAGAACAAGGTCGCGTCGCAGAAGCCGGGACAGAAGGCGCGCGTGCAGATCACGATCCGCGACCTGACGATCGTCGCAGTGCAGGTGAACGTTCCCGGCCGCCGGTCGTCGACTTCACGATCGGCAAGGTCACGACCGGCGGCAGCAAGGGCTTCCAGAAGGTCTTCGTGCACATCGCGAACACCGGGAACGTGCTCGTCGAAGCCGACCGGGACGGTGACGATCTCCAAGGCAAGCGGCGAGCTCGTCCAGTCCCTGCCGTTCCAGATGGACACGTTCCTGCCGCAGACGGCGATCGACTACCCGCTCCTGCTCAAGAAGGCGCTCCCGGCCGGGGACTACACCGCGGCAGTGCGGCTGCGCGTACCGGGCGTCGCAACCACCCCCGGAAAGCTCGTGACCTCGACCCCGTCGTTCACCGTCTCAGACGCGGACGTAAAGCAGGTCTTCAGCTCGTCGCAGCCCACCCAGGCGCCGCCGTCCGGCTCGACGTCGTCGAGCTCTTCGAGCTCCGTCCCGACGTGGGCGTACGTCGCGATCGCCGCAGCCATCGTCGTGCTCGTGGTGCTCGCCATCCTGCTGCTCGTCCGCCGCAGGCGCCGGCGCGCCGGGAAGCAACCGGCGACGCCGACCACCGTCGTGCGCCTCCCACCGCTCCAGCCCGAGCCGGAACCGGCACCCGAACCGATCGCCGCGGCGGCCGGGCCGCCCGAGCCTTCACCCACCACGCCGGCCCCCGCCGCCTGCACGCCGTACCACTACTGGGAGGTCGACTACGAGCACGGCGTCCAGGGCGCGGACGGCCAGTGGCGCTTCCCGCACCGCTGCCGCAACTGCGGGCTCGAGGTCCTCGCGCGCGACGTCAGCGACGCGACCGACCAGGCAAACCGCCGCTAGACAGCTTCACCCTTTCGAGGGACAATCGCCCCGATGGAGGGCCTGCTTCACCCCGTTCGGGGATTCTCCCGGTCGCGACGCCGACCAACGATGAGCCGGATGGTGCGTTTCGCCCTAGCCGGGATCCTGATTGCCTGCACGCTTGCCGCGTCTGCAAGTGCGGGAACGATCGTGGTCAAGCTCACACTCGTACCCGGGAAGCTCACGCTTCAGGCAAAGCCGCTGACGATCGCCAAGGGAACCTCGTCGCTCAAGGTCAGCGTCGCCGACGCGCGCCGCACAGGCGCCGGCTGGACGCTCCGCTTCACACGCGGGACGGGCATGACGGTCATCGGGATCACCGCACGCTGCGCGGCTCACGCGACCTGCACGCTGCCGACCGCCGCCGCACGCCCGTCCGGACGCATCGTCCTTCGAGCCGCCAAAGCAACGGGAATGGGTGCCATGAAGCTCGTCGTCACCGTACGCGCCGCCAAGGCGACGACCGTCGGTTTCGCGGTCTCCTAGCAGCGCCGAAGAACCTTCTGCACGTTTAGAAGCAACTCAGGGCGGAAGGGGTCGAGAGACCCATGCTGCGCCGGACCCTCATATTTTGCGCTGTACTCGTCGCGTTGCTGACGGCGAACGCCGCGTCGTCCTGGGGCGCGGCAACGACAAACGCGCGCAGCGTCGTCGTCGACGGCAAGCCGTTCTTCCCGTTGATGCTGATCAACGAGTGCTCGGCGAGCGACGTCGCTCACGCAGAGAAGCTCGGGATCAACTTGATCCTGAACGAGAGTTGCGACGGCCTCTCGGCGAAGCGACAGCTCGCGATGATCGGCGCGCACTCGCAGGCGGTACTGCCGATCGGCGATACCAAGCTGCGCGGCTCGGCACTCATCGGTTGGACGTATCCCGACGAGCCGGAGAACAACAACTGGACCCCGGCCGCGCTCCGTAAGTCGGTCTCCGACCCCGCGCATGACAACCTGATCAGCTTTCTCACGACAAGCGGCGGGCTTCTTCAGCGGGCCGTATCGCGACGCCCGCGTGGCGCTGCCGACGTACTCGCAGTTCGCGCACCTGGCAGACGTGGCCGGCTTCGATCTGTACCCGCTCGGCCATTGCCAGCATGATCTCAGCGCCGTCTACGACGCCCAGCGCACGCTTCAACGTTCTCGCGGGTGGTCGGCCGACGTTCCAGTGGATCGAGACCGGCCCGATCAATCCGACCTACTGCGGCGGCTTCGCGATGACCGCGGCCGAGCTTCGCGCCGAGGTGTGGCTTGCGATCGCAGGAGGCGCAACAGGGATCGGCTATTTCACGCACACCATCATGCCGTCGACGACGAGTTCGACGTCTCGCCGACGCTGCAGCGCGAGATGAAGCAGCTGAATACGGCGATCGCGCAGCTTCGAGCCGGGCTGCTCGGAATGCCGACCACTGTCGGGCTCGAACAGCGGCTGGATCAAGGTGATTGCCCGCACGACTGCCACCCAGACGTACATCTTCGCCGTGAACGCGTCCAACGGCCCGGTGAACGTGCAGCTCCACGTGCCGCAATTGCACAACGGCAAAGCCGCCGTCGACGGCGAGGCACGGTCGGTGGCCGTCGGGAGCGACAGGCTTACCGACTCGTTCGGCCCGCTGGCCGTGCACGTGTACGTGCAGGC
>CAWFVQ010000005.1:0-397637 GCA_963819335.1 uncultured Thermoleophilia bacterium | reverse complement strand
GATGATCAGGCCGAACACCTGGGCGGTGGCCGCCGACATGTTCAGCGCCAGGGTGAAGCTGCCCGCCTGCGGCGAGCTGGCGTCGGCGACGGGGCTGCCCGGTGTCCCGGTGACCGGGGTAGGGGTGGGGACGGGGGCGATCTCCGGCAGATCGCTTGCCACGCTCGCCGGGGTAAACAGCGAGGTGGTTACGCCCGCCGGAGTCGGGACGGTGATCGGCGGCAGCACCGTGGCGCAGCGCCGGGGTACTGACCGGGCTGACCTGCGCCACCGGAGACGTGCTCGCCGACGTCTTCTTCGCAGACGCCGATGCCGACGCTGACGCAGAGGCCGCGGTCACGCTGACCGACTGCGACGCGGAAGGCATGGCGGCCATGGCCGGGCTGGTGGCGGCGTCCGCGCGTGGCGGTCAGCGTCACCGAGGTGACCGAACTCGCCGAGGACGCGACCGCGATCTGCGCCTGCAGCGAATACGCCGCCGGCGCCAGCGAGGTGCCCAGCGACCCGATCGCGCAGGTGGCCGAGCCGTTCCCGCCCGGGCAGCGGCCGGTGAACGTGGCCGCCTGGCCCTGCGGGGACGCCGCCAGCGTCACCGATACCCCGGACGCCGAACCGTTCTGTGCCGAGACCTGGACCGTGAACGACGCCGCCTGCCCCCGCTTGATCCCCGACTGCGACGCCTGCACGCTCACGCACAGCTCGGCCTGCGAGGCGGACGCCGAGGCCGACGAGCCGGCCGGCAGGGCCTCACACTGGGAACCGGCGGCCGCCAGCGCCGTCCCCGGCAGGCCGCCCGCCAGGCCCCACGCCACGCAGCCCGCGCCGATGAGGCACGCGGCCAGCACACGTCCCGCCCGCAGGCGCATCGGTACCATCCTCCTTCCGCCTTCACGGGTATTCCTGCGCGTACTCGCCGGCCAGCGCGAGCACCTCGTTCACGTACCAGGCGGCGTGGTTGTAGGCGAAGATCGCCGCGGACAGCGCCGCGCCGCCCGAAGCCGCGCCGTCGGCGCACAGCATCCGCGCCGCCGCGGGCACCGCGTCCAGCGGGTTCATGATGTCCGGCGCCCCGGTCCGGCCGAACCCGTCGGTGCCCCAGATCCGCCAGGTGGACGGCATGAACTGCATCGGCCCCAGCGCCCCGGCGGACGACGGCCCGTCGTTGGCCCCGTCGCCGCTCTCGATCTCGCCGATGGCGGCCAGCACCGTCCAGGACAGGCCCGGGCAGTACCGCGCCGCCGACTCCCGGTACAGGTCCAGCCAGCTCGCCGGGCGCCCGGCCGGCACGTCGTCGTCGACCGGCAGGCTCGTCACCGCGACCACCGGCACCAGGTTCCGCACCGTGCCCCCAGGCGCCGACGACCGCGCGCACCTGCGGACATGAGCGTGGCCAGGTCCGCGGCGGGCGCGTTGATCAGCACCGCGACGTCGGCGGTCAGGCCGAGCCGGGCGGCCACCCCGCTATCAACGATCGCGTCCACGCCCGGGATCCCGAGACCCGCCCGCGGCATCCCCGCTCGCGACGAGCTCCCCGCCGGACAGGCGGGCCCAGATCCCCGCGTCCGCCGCCGTCGCAGGCGGGGTCCAGGACCGGAATGCCTGCGGCGGGACCCCGAGCACGCTGACCGTTCGGCCGTTGATCACGACCCGGCCGCCGGCCACGGCCAGCACGGCCCGCACCCCGGCCAGCCCGCCGATGGCGCTGACCTGCGCGGCGGTGATCCCGGTGGGTACGACCGCGACCAGGTCCGGCACGATCAGCTGGCGGGGTGGTGAGTCGGGTGCCGAACGGGCTGGCACCTCGCCTCCCTGCACCCGGGCGTAGCCCACCTTCACCGCGCCGGTCGCGATCGCGGCCGGCACGCCGGCGCCGAACACCACGATCACCGCGCTCAGGGCGGCGTACCGCAGCCGGATCAACACGGCCGCCACCCCGGTTAGCTGCCCGGTTGGCTGGTCGCCGTGGACGACGAAGACGAAGACGCCGATGCGGACGCAGACGATGACTGGGACGCCGACGGGACGGACGCGGCCGGGGCCGAGACGGTGGGCGTGGGAGAGGGCGTGGGAGTGGGCGTAGGGGTCGGCGTCGGCGACGGCGACGGGTCCACCGCGGGCAGGGCCGCGAAATGCCACAGCGTCTCGCCGGCGAACCAGCACTGGTGCGGCAGCGGCGCCCGGAACTCCAGGTAGTCGATCTTGCCGCTCTTGTTCACGCAGGCGAACACGTACTCGCCGCTGGCCTGCGGCGCCGGGCTGGCAGTGGCCGAGCTGGCCGTGCTGCTGTACCCGGCGTTGGTGGTCCCGCTGAAGCTGACCGACTTCACCAGGACCGCGCCGCTGGCGATCCCGGCCAGGGCCACCACCGCCACGGTCAGGGTCCTGGACTTCATGATCATCCTTCCGTTCCGCTTCCAGGCACGTCAGCGTCCGCACTGCGCGGGCACGGTGCGACCAGGCACCATGAATATCCGGGGCAAATGCGCCGTCGCGGCGCGCGATAAAAGGGATCATCCGCTCCCGCGCGCCCGGCACCAGCCGGGCCGGGAAGTCTGCCGGTAAGTCCGCCGGTCCCGCCCGCAGCCCCCGCCGGCGCCCGCTTCAGGTGCCTGTCATGTTGCCTGGGTAGCCTCGGCCGCCGGAGCGCGCGATGAGCCGGCCGGGCTCATAGCTCGCCCAGAGGGTTCGTGCAGGGATTTTCGAGTACGCGACCGCAGGATGAGTGATATGAGCAGCGCACGCCGAAATGACGGAATCCGCCAGGCCGTGGCGGCCAGGGAGCGCGGCCGGGCCAAGGTCCGGTCCACGACCACCACGGTCACCGTGGCCAGCGTGGTCACGGCCGGCGCGCTGGCCCTGGCCCTGCCCGGGTCCAGCCACGCGACCAGCACGTCCAGCACGTCCAGCGGCTCGGGCTCCACCTCGGCCAACTCGGGCTCCGCCGGTTCCGGTTCCAGCTCCGGCGTCCTCCGGCTCCAGCTCCACCGGCTCGGGTTCCAGCTCCACCGGCTCGGGTTCCAGCTCCGCGAACTCCGGCTCCGGCAACTCCAGCTCGAGCTCCGGCGGCTTCAGCTCCGGCTCCTCGCCCAGCTCCAGCTCCGGCGGCAGCCAGGCCACCTCGGGCGGCTCCTGATGCCCGCTACCGCCACGGACGCCGAAGCGTCAGCCAGCTGGCGTGCCCTCGGCACGCTGGTCCAGCTGGTGGTCACCGACCCGGCCGCCCTGCCCGGGGCCCGCCGCCTGCTCGAAGACGACCTCGCCGCGGTGGACGCCACCTGCAGCCGCTTCCGGGAAGACTCCGAGATCCGCTCGCTGACAGGCGGCCGGCACCGCGATCAGCCCGCTGCTGGCCGAGGCCATCGGCGTGGCGCTGCGGGCGGCCAGGCTGACCGACGGCGACGTGGACCCGACCGTAGGCGCGGCCATGTCCGCGGCCGGGTACGACCGCGATTTCCACCAGATCGAGCCGAACGGCCCGCCGCTCCGCCTCACCGTCCGGCAGGTGCCCGGCTGGCGCGAGGTCCGCCTGGACGGCCGCTCGCTGACCCTGCCCGCCGGGGTGCGGCTCGACCTGGGCGCGACCGCGAAGGCGTGGGCCGCGGACCGGTCCGCCGCCCGCATCGCGGCGCAGACGACTGCGGCGTCCTGGTCAGCCTGGGCGGCGACATCGCGGTCGCCGGCCCGCCGCCCGCCGACGGCTGGCGCATCCGGGTGCAGGACGTGACCGGCCCGGCCGACGAAACCCCGGAAGGACCGTACGCGCTGATCGCCATCCGCGACGGCGGCCTGGCCACGTCGAGCACGACCGCGCGCCGCTGGCAGCGGGGCGGCGACGTGCTGCACCACATCCTGGACCCGCGCACCGGCCTGCCCGCCGCACCCGTCTGGCGCACGGTATCGGTCGCCGCGGGGAGCTGCGCCGACGCCAACGCGGCCAGCACGGCCGTCGGTCATCCGGGGCCGCCGGGCGCTCGGCTGGCTGACCCGGCTCGGCCTGCCGTCCCGGCTGGTCGACGCGACCGGCGCGGTCTTCACCGTGGCCGGCTGGCCGGACGACTCGGAGAGATCACGATGAACACCGCGTTCTGGTACGCCAGCCGCGCGACCGGGATCGTCGCGCTGCTGCTGCTGACCGCCGTCCTGGTGCTCGGCATCCTGGTGAACCGGCAGGGCCGGCTGCCCGGCCTGCCCAGGTTCGCAGTGACCGACCTGCACCGGAACCTGTCCCTGCTGTCGGTGGCCTTCATCGTCGTGCACGTGCTGACCGCGGTGGCCGATACCTACGTGCACATCCCGCTGGTCTCCGCGGTCGTCCCGTTCGCCTCGGGCTACGAGCGGCTGTGGCTGGCCCTGGGCGCGGTCTCACTGGACATCATGCTCGCGATGATCGTGACCAGCCTGCTCCGCGGCCGCCTGAACCGGATCCTGTGGCGGGCCGTCCACCTGCTCGCCTACGCGAGCTGGCCGGTCGCGTTCGCGCACAGCATCGGCTCGAGCAAGGACCTGCAGCAGGGCTGGATGCTCGGCCTGGCCGTCGCCTGCGCCATGATCGTTTCGGCGGCGGCAATCTGGCGGCTGGCTCACGCCGCCCGGCAGGTGCCCAGGGCCCGGCGGGTCGCCGCGATCTTCGCGCAGCACCGGACCGGCCAGGTGACGCGATGACCACCGCCCTGAATACGCCGGTACGCCTGCTGCCGGCCGCCCCGGAGGACCTGCGCGCCCACCTGGCTCGCTATGGTCCCGCGCCGTACCGCAACCAGCCCGGCGCGCTCATCGCAGACGTCGAGGCGTCCGGCCTGACCGGCCGCGGCGGCGCGGCCTTCCCGGTGCACCGGAAGCTGGCCGCGGTCGCCCGGGCCGGCGTGCGCCAGGGCCGCACGGTGGTCGTGGCCAACGGCGCGGAGAGCGAGCCGGCCAGCCACAAGGACGAGCTCCTGCTGCAATTCGCGCCGAACCTCGTGCTCGACGGCCTGCAGCTGGCCGTGGAGGCGGTCGGCGCCACCGAGGCCCACCTCTACCTGCACCGAGCCCCCGGCCCGCAGATCCTGCGCGCGCTGGCCGAACGGGCCGCCCGCGGCCTGGACCGGCTCGCCGTGACGATCACGCAGGCCCCGCCGCGGTTCCTGGCCGGCCAGGAGACGGCGGTGGTGAACCGGCTCGGCGGCGGCCCCGCGCTGCCCACGTTCCAGCCGCCGCGGGTGAGCGAGCGCGGCCTGGGCGGCGCCCCGACCCTGGTGCAGAACGTGGAGACCCTGGCCCACCTGGCGCTCATCGCCCGGTACGGCCCGCGCTGGTTCCGCGCCGTCGGCACCGCCGCCGAGCCCGGCTCCATGCTCACCACGATCTACCGCCCCGACGTCAGGGCACACGTTCGCGAGGCGGCCATCGGCACGCCGCTGCGCGCCCTGCTCGGCGACGGTGCCGGGGTACAGGCCTGGCTGGTCGGCGGCTACCACGGCACCTGGCTGCCGATGCCGGACGCGGCCGGGATCACCCTGGACAACGCGTCGCTGCGCCGGTTCGGCGCCGCCGCGGGCGCGGGCGTGCTGGCCGCGTTGCCCTCCGACCGGTGCGGCCTGACCGAGGCGGCCCGGGTAACCCGCTACCTGGCCGCCGAATCGGCCGGCCAGTGCGGCCCGTGCCTGAACGGCCTGCCCCGCATCGCGGCCGCGCTGGCCGAGCTGGCCGGATCCGGGCACCGCCGGCAGACGCTGACCGACCTGAAGCGCTGGTCCGGACCCCAGAACCTGGTCGAGGGCCGCGGCGCCTGCCACCACCCGGACGGCACGGTCCGCTTCGTCCGCAGCGCGCTCGCCGTGTTCGAGCCGGAAATCCACCGGCACGCCCGCGGCCACTGCTCGGCGACCGACCGCTCCCCGTTCCTGCCGCTGCCGCCGGGCATGCCCACGCGCGAAGAAGACTGGACCTGACCATGGCCGAGACCCTGCGGGTGAACCCCATCCAGTGCTCCGGCCACGGCGTCTGCGCCGAACTCCTGCCCGAGCTCGTCACCCTGGACGAGTGGGGCTACCCGGTCATCGACCCCGGGCCGGTGCCCCCGGTCCTGGACCGCGACGCCCGCCGCGCCGTCAGCGCCTGCCCCGCCCTGGCCCTGCGCCTGGTCAGCCGCTGATCGCGGTCTTACCGTTGATGCGTGCTGCTGGAGCGGGCTGACGAGCTGCGGGCCCTCGACACCGTGCTGGACGCTGGCGGTGTCCTGGTGATCGAGGGCGGCGCCGGCATCGGCAAGACGTCGCTGCTCCGGCTGGGTAGCGAACGAGCCGCCCGAAGCGGCTGGCGGGTGCTGCGCGGCGTCGGCTCCGAGCTGGAGACCGGCTTTGCCTTCGGGGTCGTCCGCCAGCTGTTCGAGCGGGAGCTGGCCGCGGCGGATCCGCCGCGGCGCACGCAGTGGCTGGCCGGCCCGGCCGCCGCGGTGCGCGGGCTGCTGGGCGCCCCGGACGCCGCGCCCGATCCGTTCGCCGTCGTGCACGGCCTGTACTGGCTGACCATGAACATGGCGGCCGGCCAGCCGGTGCTGATCGTGGTCGACGACGCCCACTGGGCGGACCCGGCGTCCCTCCGCTGGCTGGCGTACCTCGCCAGCCGGGTCGAAGGTCCGGGCGTCGCGGTCGTCGTCGCGCTGCGCCCGGCCGAGCCGGCCAGCAGGCAGGGCCCGCTGGCAAAAATCAGGACGGCGGCGCCGGCGATCCGGCCGGGGCTGCTCAGCGCGGCGGGGGTCGCCGCCATCGTGCGCGCCGCGCTGGGAGCCGGCACGCCGGACGCGACGTGCCAGGCGCTACGGGAGGCGAGCGGCGGGAACCCGTTCTACCTCGGCGAGCTGCTGCGCGCGCAGTCCGCCGCGGAACCCGGCGGCGGGAGACTCCCGGCCAGCGAGGCCGTCGCCCGGCACGTCGAGGCGCGGATCCGCCGGCTCGATCCGGCCGCGCTCGGCCTGGCCCAGGCCCTGGCCGTGCTCGGAGACGAGGCCCAGCTCCGGCACGCCATGGTCATGACCGGCCTGGACACGGACCCGGCCGTCCGGCTAGCCGCCGCGTTCGTCCGGGTGGAGGTCCTGGCGGCGGCTGACCCGCCGCGCTTCCTTCACCCGGTGGTGCGGGCCGCGGTCGACGCCTCGCTCGGCAGCGACGAGCGTGATCGGATGCACCGCGCCGCAGCTCGCGAGCTGGACCGGGACGGCGCCGCCCCCGGCCGGGTCGCCGCCCACCTGATGCATGTGCAGCCGGCCGGCGACGCCTGGGTGGCCGGGCGCCTCCGCCAGGCGGCCCGGTCCTCGCTCGCGGCCGGCGCGCCGGCCGAGGCCGGTGACCAGCTGCGCCGCGCGTTCGCCGAACCCCCGCCACCCGGGGAACGGACCGGCGTGCTGCGTGAGCTGGCGGCGGCCGACGCGAGCGCCGGCCGCCAGAGCGCGGCGGGCTGGCTGGCCGAAGCCCTCGCGCGGACCAGCGATCCCCGGGAGCGGGCCGGGATCGCGCACGAGCTGGCCCGGACCTACGCCGCGCTGTTCCGCTGGGTGGAAGCGGTCGACACCACGGACCGGGCGCTGGCCGAGCTCGGCGACCGGGACCCGGCGCTGGCCGCGCGCCTGGAAGCCGAGCTCGCGGTGGCCGGGATGCACGACGCCCGCCGGGCGGCCCGGGTCGTCGCGGTGATGGAACGGCTCCGGGCGCGGCGCCCGCCGCCAGACCCGGAGACCGCGGAGGCGCTCGCCGTCGCGCGCGCCATGGCCGGCGTCCTGACCGGCCAGCTCACCGCGGAGGCGGCCGGGTCGCTGGACGACGCGCTGCGCGCGGCGGAGCCGGCCGCGGCGAACTGGGACACCCGGGCGGCCCTGCTCTGGACGATGATCACCGCGGAGCGTTTCCAGGAGGTCGACGGGGCCCTGCCCGCCATGGCCGAGGCGGCCACCCGCGGCGGCAGCGCCCGCGGGCTGATCGCGGTGTACAGTTCCCTCGGCTTCTGCAAGCTCCGGCTGGGCGCGCTGCCCGAGGCCGACGGGGCGGCCCGCGTCGCGCTGCGGATACTGCAGGAGGGCGACTTCACGCCCGGCCTGGGGGTGGCCGCGATCGCGGCCGAGGTGGCCATCGAAGCGGGGGAACTGGACGAGGCCCAGGCCCTGCTCGAGCTCATCCCGCCCGGGCCCGCGGGCGTGCTCAGCGTCCTGGCCCCGGCGGCCTCAGGCCGGCTCAGCCTGGCCCGCGGCGACGGCCAGCACGCGCTGACCTGCTTCCAGGCGTGCCTGGCCATGTTCGGTGCCGACGTGTGGGGCATCGAGATCCGTGACGTCGGCTACCTGCACGCCCGCTCCGGCGCGGCCCAGGCCTGGCTGCTGCTCGGGGACCGCGACCAGGCCCGCACCCTGGCCGAGGCCGAACTCGCCGACGCCCGCGTCTCCGGCGGGCGCCGCGCGCTCGGGATCGCGCTGCGCGTGGCAGGCCTCGCGACAGGGGGAGCCGACGGCCTGGAACGCCTGTCCGCGTCGGTCGACGTCTTGCGCGAGTCCCCGGCCCTGCTCGAGCGGGCGAAATCCATCGCCGAACTCGGGGCCGCGCTGCGAAGGGCCGGACAACGGGTCGCCGCCAGGCCGCTGCTGACCGAGGCGCTCGACCTGGCCGCCGGCTGCGGGGCCCGGCCGCTGGCCAGCCGCCTGCACGCGGAACTGGCCGCGGCGGGCGGCCGTCCCCGCCGGGAACGCCGCCACGGCCTGGACGCCCTCACCCCGAGCGAGCTGCGGGTCGCCCGGCTGGCCGCGGACGGCCAGACCAACCGGCAGATCGCGCACGGGCTGTACGTGACGCTGAAGACCGTCGAGACCCACCTGGCCCACGTCTACGCCAAGCTCGGGATCTCGCACCGCGGCGAGCTCCCCGCGGCGCTGGCCGGCGAAAACCTCGGGGTACCCACCCCGACGCGAACCGCGGGCCGCTAGCCGCACAGTGGGGTCACCATCTCAGTGAAGGAGACCCACGATGACCGCTCAGAACGCCGAAATCATCCGGCGCGGCTACGACGCCTTCGCGCGCGCCGACCTGCCCGCCGTCTTCGAGATGCTGGACACCGAGATCACCTGGCACGTGCCGGGATCCAGCCCGCTGTCCGGTGACTACCAGGGCCACGGCGAGGTCGGCGGCTTCTTCGCCCGGACCATGGAGCTGTCCGCCGGGACGTTCGCCATCGACATCCAGGACGTCCTCACCGCGGGCGAGCGGGTCGTCGTGCTGTGCACGGTGTCGGCCGAACGCCACGGCCAGTCCTGGTCCTCGCCCGAGGTGCACGTCTGGCGGGTGACCGGCGGCCGGGCCGTGGACTTCTGCGAGTTCCAGGGCGACGAGCACACCGAAGACGCGTTCTGGAGCGCCTAAAGGACGTCGTGACCGGGGTGCGGGGTCGCGGGGATCGAGCCCAGCCGGCCCGCCTGGAAGTCCTCGAACGCCTGGGCCAGCTCGGCCCGGGTGTTCATGACGAACGGCCCGTACGCCGCGACCGGCTCCCGGATCGGCTCGCCGCCGAGCAGCAGGACGTCCATGTCGCCCTTGGGCCCGGCCGCGAACGTGATCGCGTCCCCGGCCCCGAACACGGCCAGCTGCCCCATCCGGATCGGCCTCTTCTCGGCACCCGCGGTGCCCGACCCCGCCAGCACGTAGGCGAGCGAGTTGAAGTCCTTCCGCCACGGCAGCCGGACCTGCGCGCCCGCCGACACGGTGGCGTGCACCAGCGAGATCGGCGTGTGCGTGATTCCGGGGCCGTCGTGACCGCCGAACGATCCCGCGATCACCCGCAGCAGCGCCCCGCCGTCCGCCGAGGACAGCAGCGCGACCTGCCCGGCCCGGATGTCCTGGTAGCGCGGCGGCGTCATCTTCAGCCGGGCCGGCAGGTTCACCCACAGCTGGAAGCCGTGGAACAGGCCGCCGCTGACCACGAGTTCCTCCGGCGGCGCCTCGATGTGCAAGATGCCGCCGCCCGCGGTCATCCACTGGGTGTCGCCGTTGGTGATCAGCCCGCCGCCGCCGTTGGAGTCCTGGTGCTGGAACGTGCCGTCGATGATGTAGGTGACGGTCTCGAACCCGCGGTGCGGGTGCCACGGGGTGCCCTTGGGCTCACCGGGGCCGTAGTCGACCTCGCCCATCTGGTCCATGTGCACGAACGGATCGAGCCGGGGCAGGTCCACCCCGGCGAAGGCGCGCCGGACCGGGAACCCCTCGCCTTCGTAGCCGGACGGCGCGGTGGTGACCGAGGTGACGGTCCGCTCCGTTTCGGCCAGGCCGGGCTCCGGGATCCGCGGCAGTACGAGTATGTCGTCGACGGTGATCGCTGGCATGACAGCCTCCTCAGCTTGGTGCCAGGATAACCATATTTGAAAGTTCAAATATTCCGAACGGGCTGGGTACACTGCCTTCCCATGGCGGTCGGTGAAGCCCGGCGTCGTCCCCATCATGACGTGCGTCGCCTGCGGCTGGAACTGATCGCAGTCGCCGAGGAAGTGCGCGCGCCGGTTCGGCCAGTTGCCGGGCGCATGGCCCCAATGATCGGCCAGGCAGAAGCCGCTTTTGCGATCGCGCACGAGCGTCGTACCGCTGAGCGTCCGCAGCTCGAACGAGTCGAAGCGCATGAGGTGCCAGTGGTGATGGGGAGGCGAGTTCGTGTAGCGGAACTGGGCGACGTCGCTGTAGGTGCGCACGTTGCCGTTCGCGAGGAGTACGCGCTGCGTGCCGATCATCCGCTTCGCACCTTTCGGCCGGACGCCGACGAACGTGCTCGGGCCGATCCCCACGTTGTCGACGAGCGATGTGAATCCGAGCAGCCACTTGCCGGGCCGCCCGCGATCTGAAGGTCGCTCGGTGGGCGCTGCGCGAAGTCGGGCAGCAGTTCCTGGATGCGCTTGGCCGGATGCCAGGCCGGCTGCGTTCCCTTGTGCACGGCCTTCGTGTCGACGTAGATCTCGCCGTCGCGGACGTAGGCGAGCTGCTTCCCGTCCGGTGACCAGGTCGGCGATTCGCCTGCGTCGACCACGCGACCGTCCGTGACGATCTCGCCGTTCTGCACGACGGCAAGACGCCCGTCGGACGCATACGCGGGCTCGGTGCCCGCGCCTGCGTCCTTCGCGTCGCCGCCGTACCAGTTCAGTGTGAGGACCTCGCCGTCCCGGTCGAGGGCGAGCCGCGTCGCCGTCGGGCGACCAGGCCGGATGCGCGCCGCGAGCGAGCGCGCCGCACGTCCTCGCCGTCCACGCGAACGGTGTAGACCCAGCCGTCGCGCGTGAACGCGAAGCGCCGCCCGTTCGGCGACCACGCCGGCTGGTCGGCGTCCTTCAGCAGCAGGCGGCGGTGCGAGCCGTTCGCGTCCGCGTCCCAGAGGTCGCCGCGGACGACGAACGCGATCCGCGCGCCGTCGGGACTCCACGTCGGCGCGTAGCCGACCGGCAGCACGCGAGCTCCGCCGACGTGGATGCCCAGCCAGGGCGAATGCAAGCGCGGCGAGCGCGCTCAGGCCAGTTCCGCCGCGGCTTCGTCGAGGGTGAGAACCGGCCCCACGCACGTGTCCGTGCCCTCGAGGCGCGTTCGCCAATCCGCCAACGATCTCGTGCGAAAGAGCGCGGCGAGCTCGGGCAGATCGGGGTCGTAGGCGCGGTCGATCAGGTCGGGTCGCTCGAGCAGGTCGCACAGATTGCGCCAGAACTTCGGCTCGAGCGCCGCGACGGTCAGGTGGCGGCCGTCGGCCGTCTCGTAGATGCGGTAGCAGGCGACGCCGCCCGTCAGGAGGCGCGGGACGGGCTCGCCTGCGAGGCGATGCGACGCGAACCGGTGTGCGTTGTGGGTCATCGAGATCGACGATGCGCGCTGCCCGCGCCGGTGCGCTCACGCTCGAGCAGGGCCGCCAGGATCTCGATCACCGCCGCCTGCCCGCCGGCCGCGAGGTCGGCGATCTGCACGGGCGGGAGGGCCGGAGCGGTGTCGGCGAGCACGCCGGCGTAGCCGAGGTAGTTGAGGTCGTGGCCCGCGTCATGTGCTCGCGGCGCCTTCCGTGCCGAAGCCGGTGATCGAGCAGACGATCGCGGTCTCGCCGACCTCGAGGCCGAGCCGTTCGAAGACGCCCGGCCGAAACCCTTCGAGCACGACGTCTGCAGCACGGACGACCGGCGGCTGCGGCTCGGTTCGCGCGTCCCAGGTGACGCTCTCCTTGCCGTCGTTCAGTGCGCGGTACCAGCCGGCCGGCATCGTGTCGCCCTCCGGCGGCTCGATCTTCACGACGCGGGCGCCCAGGCGGCAGCAGCTCGCGGCTCGCGAACGGCCCGGGGAGCTGGCGGGTGAAGTCGGCGACGGTCACGCCCGTGAGCGATGGCATCCCCGCGGGATTATGCTGGCGAGCCTTGGCTCAGCGAACGGCAGATCGGCGCAGGGAGCTCTTGGATGCGGCGGTGCGGGTGTTCGCGCGCCAGCGGGTTTCACGCCGCACGGGTCGGGGACATCGCCGAAGAGGCCGGTGTCGCGCACGGTCTGCTCTATCACTACTTCCGGTCGAAGGACGAGGTGCTGGAGACGATTTTCCGTGAGACGTGGGACCTTCTGCAGGCGGATACCGAACGGATCGAATCCTCGGATGCACCGCTCCGCGATCAGCTGCGGAAGTTCGCGCGCATCTATCTCGGCTCGTGGCTCGTCACGCCGGAGCTCGTGAGCGTCCTCGTGCGCGAGATCGCGCGAAGCCCGAGCGTCGACGGTGGCTGGGTCGGGATCGGCGGCGTGATCCAGTCGCTGCAGCGGATGATCCAGAGCGCGAAGGCGCGCGGTGACGTTCGCGCAGACTGCGATGTGGTGCTCGCGACCTGGTCCGTCTACGGCGCGCTCGAAGAGATCATGACCGGCTGGGTGCTCGGTCAGCTGCCGTCGCGGGAACAGGACGTCGACCGGGCGGTCACGACGGTCGTCGGCGTCGCGTGGGCGGGGCTCGCGGCATGAGCGAGCGCGTTGTGAACCTGCTCGAGCTCGCGATGGGGCACGAGCCGACCCCGCGGCCCGGGCGCGCGTTCAACGGAGCGTCGCTCTCCGAGCTGTTCGGGTCGAAGGCCACCGGCATGGGCGTGTACGAGATCGAGCCGAAGAACGACTTCTGGCCGTACCACTTCCATCTGAGTGACGAGGAGTTTCTGATCGTGCTCAGCGGCGAGCCGACGCTCCGCACGCCTGACGGCGAGCGCGTGTTGCGCCCCGGCGACGTGGCCTGGTTCCCGGCCGGGCCGGCAGGCGCTCACACCTTGCGAAACCAGAGCGATTCGATCGTCCGCTTCGCGATTCCGTCGACGCGCGGAGAGTACGGCGGCGGGTCGGTCTATCCGGACAGCGGGAAGATCGGCGTGTGGGGCCCTGGCTTCCATCACCTCGGGCTGGCTCGGTGAGAAGGCCGAGTACTGGGACGGAGAGAAGTGAACCTCTTCGAGGTCGAGCTCGCGAAGGACGAGGACGACGCACCCGGCTACGAGCTGAGCTACGCGCGTATCGGGCCGCCGCTCGGCGCGCAGCAGCTCGGGCTCTCGGTCTACGAGCTCGAGCCCGGAAACAGCGTCTGCCCCTACCACTACGAGAACGCCGAGGAGGAGTGGCTGATCGTCCTGTCGGCCGCCCGACGCTGCGCACGCCCGAGGGCGAGCGCGAGCTGAAGCCGTGGGACTGCGCGTTCTTCCCGATGGGAGAAGAAGGCGCGCACAAGGTGACGAACACGACCGACGAAACCGTGCGTGTGTGCATCTGGTCGAACCGAAAGCCGGTCGCCACCTCGGTGTATCCCGACTCGCAGAAGGTTGGCGCCTGGCCGCCCGGCAAGCTCTTCCGGCTTGCCGACGCGGTCGAGTACTTCGACGGCGAGCGCTAGGCCGGCGCCGGGGCGAGGGCCGGAGCCCACGCGCACAGCGGTGACGACTCGCCGCCGCGCCCGTTCAGGCGGCGGTAGCCGAGCGCATGCTCGGCCTGCATCATCTTGTGGATCTGCGTCGTGCCCTCGTAGATGATCGGCGCGCGCGCGTTGCGGAAATACCGCTCGATGCCGTACTCGCCCGAGTAGCCGTACGAGCCGAAGACCTGGATCGCGAGGTGCGCCGCCTCGAACGCCGACTCGGTCGCATGCCACTTGGCGAGCGACGTCTCGCGCGTGTTGCGCCTCCCCTGATCCTTCATCCACGCGGCCTGCATGACGAGGAGCTTCGACGTCTCGTAGCCGAGCACCATCTTCGCGATCATGTCCTGCACGAACTGGTACTTGCCGATCGCCTCGCCGAAGGTCTCACGCTCGCGCGCGTACTCGACCGACCGCTCGAGGCAGGCGCGCACGACGCCACATGCGCCGGCGGCCACGGTGAAGCGACCCTGGTCGAGCGAGTGCATCGCGATCTCGAAGCCCTGGCCTTCCTCGCCGATCAGGTTCTCAGCCGGCACTTCGAGGTTTTCGAAGAACAGCTCGCCGGTCGAGCCGGCCCAGATGCCGAGCTTGTGCTCGGTGTCCGTGCTCGTGAAGCCCTTCATGCCCTTCTCGAGCACGAACGCGCTGATCCCCTTGTGGCCGGCGGCCGGATCCGTCTTCGCGAAGACGAGGGCGTGGTCGGCGACCGTGGCATACGAGATCCAGTTCTTCTGACCGTTCAGCACGTAGACGTCGCCCTCGCGGCGCGCGGTCGAGCGCATTGCCGCAACGTCTGAGCCTGCCCCCGGTTCGGTGAGCCCGAAGCACGCGAGCTTCTCGCCCTTCGCCTGGGGCGTCAGCCACCGCTGTTTCTGCTCCTCGCTGCCGTACTTGAGCAGCGACAGCGAGTTGAGCCCGACGTGGACGGAGATCAGCGTGCGGAACGCCGCTTCGCCGCGCTCGATCTCCTCGCAGGAGAGCGCCTCGGAGACGAAGTCGAGCCCGGCGCCGCCGTACTCCTCCGGGATCACGATGCCGAGGATCCCGAGCTCGGCCATGCCCTCGATCAGCTCCAGATCGAGCTTGTGGTCGATGTCGTTCTGGATCGCGACCGGGAGAACACGCTCGTCCACGAATGCCCGGACGGTGTCCTGGATCAGCCGCTGTTCAGACGTCAGCTCGAAGTCCACGGGGGCGCAGCCTACCGACCTCAACACCGGTCGGCGTCGGCCGATCACTCGGCCGTGAGTCCCTCTGGCGTCTTCTTCGTGGCGACCGGTGACCGCTGCCGCCGTGAGGCTGCCGAGGCCGTCCGGTTCCTTCGCCGCGCGAACCCGCTCTGCAACGTCACCGTGTTCGTTGACGACGCCGCAGCATGGAACGCTGTCGGCAAAGGGCTCGCCGACGTCGTCGTGCTCGATGATCCGAAGTTCTCGTTCATCGACAAGATCGCCGGCTTCCAGGCGGCTCCGTACGTGCGGAACATCTTCCTCGACACCGACGCGTTCCTCGCGGGTGACGCAGATGACCTGTTCCGGCTCCTCGATCGCTTTGATCTCGCCGCCGCGCACGCACCCGGCCGCTCCGGTGCTCGCTTCCACCCGTATGAGAGCGAAGAGCTGCCTCCGACGTTCCCCCAGCTGAACACCGGCGTCGTCGCGTTCCGCCGCTCCGCGGTGACGCGCGCGCTCTTCGCTCGCTGGATCGAGCTGTACGAGGCGAATCCGCACCATCGTCACGACCAGCCGTCGCTCCGCCAGGCTGCGTACGAGTCGGGCGTCTCCGTCACGACGCTGCCGCCTGAGTGGAACTACCTCGGCGGCTCGGCCTACCTCAGCGGCCCGCTTCAGGTTCTCCATGTGCACGGGCTGACCGCCGACGCGGCAGCGTCGACAGTCGCCGCACTCAACGCCGCCACGGGACCGCGCGTCGTGCTTCCGTCCGGCGAAGTCGTGGCCGAGGCCGTGCCTGAGGCTGCTCCCGTGCTCGAAGCCGCTCCCGTACCTGTGCCGAAGCCCGTCGAAGCGCTCGAACCGCGCTATTGCATCCCGGCGCGCGCAGATCTTCCCGACCTCTTCAATCGGCTCGGACTGCTCGGCGCAGGCGTCGAGGTCGGCGTGAAAGAAGGCAAGTTCTCCGCAACGATCCTCGAGCGGTGGCAGGGCGAGCTCCTGATCTCGGTGGATCCATGGTCGGAGGCCCCGTCCGGCGACTACGTCGACATCGCGAACGTCTCGCAGCAGCGCCACGAGGAGTTCCTGGCTACGACCACGGCGCGGCTCGCGCCGTTCGGCGAGCGCAGCGCCATCTGGCGGATGACGGGGGACGAGGCGGCCGCCCACCTGCCTGACGGCAGTCTCGATTTCGTCTACATCGATGCGCGTCACGACTACGAGTCCGTCAAGAGCGACCTTGCCGTCTGGCTGCCGAAGCTCGCCCCCGCCGGGGTGATCTGTGGCCATGACTACGTCGACGGCGATCTCCGCGAAGGAGTGTTCGGCGTTCGCTCGGCGGTTGACGAGTTCTTCGGTGAGCTCGGACTGGCCGTCGGCTTCACGACCGACGAGCCCGCGACGTTCCCCTCCTGGCTCGTTGCTCTGCCCGGCGCTCGCCGCCGCCGCGTCGCAGCCTGACTCCCGTAGGCTCTTGTCGTGCACGTGGTGCATGGCTATCGTTTGACTGACGAGTCAATCAACGCTCAGGAGCGGGAGATATGGCCACGGTCGAAGGTGTTGCAACCGGCGTCTCGTTTGCGCTGACGGACGAGCAGAAAGAGCTGCGCGCGCTCGCGCGCGAGTTCGCGACGAAGGAGATCCGCCCGGTCGCGGCCGAGCACGATGTCGCCATGCGACACCCCGTCGAGGTGATCGCGAAGGCGCACGAGGTCGGCCTGATGAACCTGCACGTTCCCACCGAGCTCGGCGGTCTCGGGTTGAGCGCGTTCGACGGCATGCTCGTCGGTGAAGAGCTCAACTGGGGCTGCACCGGCATTGGCACGTCGCTGAGCGCGAACGGCCTCGGCGCCGGCCCCGTGATCCTCGCGGGCAGCGACGAGCAGAAGGCCGAATGGCTGCCGCCGCTCCTCGAGTCGCCGATCCTCTGCTCGTTCGGGCTCTCCGAGCCGGAGGCCGGCTCGGACGTCGCACGGTTGAAGACAACCGCCGAGCGGAAGGGCGACGAGTACGTCCTGAACGGCTCGAAGACCTTCATCACGAACGCCGGCTACGCGGACTGGACGATCGTCTTCGCGAAGACGGATGTGTCGAAAGGGCACCGTGGGATCTCGGCGTTCATCGTCCCGATGAACACGCCGGGCGTCACGATCGAGACGCACCTCGACAAGATGGGGCAGCGCGCGACCGACACGTCGGCGTTCGCGCTTCAGGACGTCGTCGTGCCCGCGGCGAACCGCCTCGGCGAAGAGGGGCAGGGCTTCAAGATCGCGATGCAGACGCTCGACGGGACGCGCCCGGGTACGGCGATCGGCGCGGTCGGCGTCGCCCAGGCTGCGTACGAGCTCGCCGTCGAATACGCGAAGGAGCGCGTCACGTTCGACATGCCGATCGCGATGCACCAGGGCGTCAACTTCATGATCGCCGACATGGCGACGGAGATCGAGGCATCGCGTCTCCTCACCTGGCAGGCCGCGTGGATGCTCGATCGGGGAGAGCGTGCGACGCTCTACTCGTCCTTCGCGAAGCGGTTCGCCGCCGACACCGCGATGAAGGTCACGACCGACGCGGTGCAGGTCTTTGGCGGCTACGGCTACATGAAGGAATACCCCGTCGAGAAGCTGATGCGAGACGCCAAGCTGTTCCAGATCTACGAGGGCACGTCGCAGATCCAGCGCCTCGTGATCGCCAAAGAGATCTTCATGCCGCGCGGATGAGCATCGACATCGATTTGAGTGGCCGCGTCGCGTTCGTGACCGGCGGCTCGCGGGGGCTCGGGCGCGCAGACGCACTGACGCTCGCACGGGCGGGCGCCGACGTCGTGATCGCCGACCTGCTCGTCGAGTCGGAGCTCTCGGAAGAAACCGACGAGTACGGACCGCTCGCGATGGTCGCGCGCACTCAGGGCCTCGTTGGCACCGAGTCGGCGGCCGAGGAGATCCGCGCGATGGGCCGCCGGGCGTTCGCGGTGAAATGCGACGTGACCGACCGCGACCAGATCGCGGCGGCGGTCGCCCGTGCTGTTGACGAGCTCGGCTCGGTCGACATCCTGATCAACAACGCCGGGACGCTCGATCACGTGGGCCAGTTTCACGACCAGCAGCCGGCGCTCTGGGAGCGCGATCTGCGGGTCAACCTGACCGGCGCGTTCAACTGTGCCCAGGCCGTCTGGCCGCACATGAAGGAGCGGAAGTGGGGGCGCATCGTGAACATGGCTTCCGTCGCCGGCACGCTCGGCGGCTTCGGCCAGGCCTCCTACTCGGCGACGAAGGCCGGGCTCATCGGCCTGACGAAGACGCTCGCGATGGAGGGCGGCCGCCATGGGATCACCGCGAACGCGATCGTCCCGGGAATCATCGGCTCCGAGGCGTTCCACATGTCGAACGCCGCGATGAACGAGCGGATCGCCAACCGGACGGTCTTCAAGCGGCCGGGTGAGCCGCAGGACATCGCCAATGCGATCGCCTTCCTGTGCTCCGACCTCGCCTCGTACGTCACCGGCATCGAGCTCAACGTCTCGGGCGGCGTCGAGCTCTTCGTGTTCTAGGACACAAACCGTCGCTACTCTGATCGCGTGCAGACGCGGTCCCGGTTCTGGTCCCGGATCGCCTTCCTGGCGCTCGGCGCGCTGATCGTCGCCCTCGTCGTGCCGCTCTTCTTCGCCGGCTCTCCGGACAGGCTGGCAGATGGGACGCGCATCGCAGGCGTCGACGTCGGAGGGCTGACGGTCGACGAGGCGCAGAAGGCCCTTGAACAGAGGGCCTCGGGCGTCGTGAACGTGCCCGTCACGTTCACCTCCGGAACGAAGTCGTTCAAGCTGACCGCGCGCGAGCTCGGTGTCCGCGTCGATTGGGCGGACGCGCTCGGCCAGGCCCAGGATGAGGGCGGCGGCGCCGGGATCGTGCGCGGCTTCCGGCGCCTCTCGCTGCAGTTCTTTCCGGAGAACCTGCAGCCGGCGGCCATGGCCTACAAGCCGGCGGTCGATTACGAGCTGGGCCTGATCTCGGCCTCGGTCGATACGCCCCATCGCGAGGCGAAGCTCGTTCGCCACGGGCTCCACATCACGATCCAACCGGGCGAGACGGGGCGCGTCCTCGACCAGCCAGGGGCACGTTCGACGATCGTCGCCGCGCTCGCCGCGTTCACGCGCGGGACGCCCGTGGCGCTGCCCGTCGAGTCTCGACTCCCCGACCCAGAACGTCCAGACGCTCACGCCGCTCCAGCGCACCGCCAGTCGGATCGTTTCGGCACCTGTGACGCTCGTCGTCGGCGAGTCGCGCTATCGCCTGCCGCGGTGGCGGCTCGCGCAGATGCTCGATCTCGACACCCTTCGCCTGACCGGTCCGGTGGCAACGGCGTACTTCGCCAAGCTCGACCGGGCGGTCGACCGCGAGCCGAAGGATGCGCGGTTCATCGTCACGACCAAGGGAATCCGGATCGTGCCGTCACAGGACGGCATCGGTCTCAACGTGCCGGCGAGCGCCGACCGCACGCTCGCGGCTGCGAAGCGCGTTACGAACCGGGTGGCGACGCTCGTCGTTGCACCCGCGCCGCCGGCCCGCACGACCGCAGCCGCCGAGGCGATGGGGATCACCGGGACCGTTGGCAGCTATCAGACCGAGTACGGCGGCGACCCGAACCGACTGCACAACGTCGAGCTGGTCGCGCACCTCGTCGACAACAAGCTGATCGCACCCGGCGAGACGTTCTCGTTCAACGACACGACCGGTGAGCGGAGTGCTGCGAAGGGCTTCCTCGAGGCCCCCGTGATCGTCAACGGCGAGCTGCAGACCGGGCTCGGTGGCGGGGTCTGCCAGGTTTCGACGACGGTGTTCAACGCCGCGTTCGAGGCCGGCCTACGCATTACGGCGCGGACGAACCACGCGCTCTACATCTCGCACTATCCGCTTGGCCGCGACGCGACGGTCGACTACCCCGACATCGACTTGAAGTTCGTCAACGACACCGGCCACTGGCTGCTGCTCCGCACGTTCGTGAATCCCGGTGAGCTCAGCGTCGTCCTCTACGGGACGCCGCAGCACCGGAAGGTCGTGTCGGTTGCGCAGCCGCTCGCCGTGGTCGCGCAGCCGCCCGTGCAGAAGACGATCGACGCAACGCTCAAACCTGGCGAGGTCGTCGTCGACGATCCCGGCGTGCCCGCAACCTCGACCTCGGTCGAGCGCAAGGTCTACGCGCCGGGCGGTGACCTGATGTCGGACCAGACGTGGTACTCGAGCTACGACTCCCAGCCGAAGATCATCCGCGTCGGGCCGAAGAAAAAGCCGAAGACGGATACGACGACCACCGGCACTACGACGACGTCGACGACGACGACTCCGCAGAAGCAATCGCCTCCTGCAACCACGACGGTACCCGGGTAGGCCGCATCGTCTTTCCGTCGACGGTCGCGTGGGCGGTCCAGCCGTCCGCGATCGGCTGTGCCGTCGCGTTCGATCTCGTACTCGTAACGGAAGCGGGCGCCGCGCACGTCGAGACAGCGCGCGTGCACCGTCAGCCGGTCGTCGAACCGCGCCGGCTCGAGGTAGCGGACGTGCGTCTCGAGCACGACCGCTTCGAGGCCGAGATCGCGCAGCCGTTGATAGCCGCCCGCGTATTCCTCGAGGTAGGCGACGCGTGCCACCTCGAACCAGATGAAGTAGTTCGAGTTGTGTGCGATGCCCTGTGCATCGGTCTCGGCGAACCGGACGCGCACGTCGGTTGAGAAGCTGAAGCCCTCCATGAGGGCTCCAGCTTCTCAGAACCGACCGTTACGGCAGGAAGTAGTTCGGGTTCGGCAGCTTGAAGGTCCGGTCGGCGTGACCGCCTTCGAGGTCGCTGAACTGATCGCCGAAGTTCGCGACGATGTCGTAGCCGAGCGACTCGATGTGCGCGCGCGTCGCCGACTTGTAGTGGATGGTCGTGCACGACCCGTTCGCGTCGGCCGAGCACGCCGTCTTGAGGTAGGTCGGGTAGTCGGCGACGGCAGGCTTTGTGAAGAGCCCGTCCTCGCCGTCGTTCAGCTTCGTCGGGTCCGGGTAGTCAGCGTCGACGCCGACCCCGTCTGACGTCAGGTTTCCGAGCGTCGCCGGCTCCTGCGTGGCCGGGCGGCCTGTCAGGAAGAAGATCGCGTACCCCTCGTGCGCCGCCTGGTCGACGAGGTCGACCATCCCGGGCACTGCCGGGAACTCCTGCCCGGTGACGAACTGAGCATTCGTCGTCGGGTTGTAGGCCCAGTTGCTCGCCACCTCGTAGTTCCAGGTCGCGAGCGTCGTGTCATCGACGTCGAGCACGATCGCCTTCTGCGTGTGCCCGTGCGACGAGCCGTGCGACTTGGCGGCAAGCCACGCCTCCCCCTGTCCGGCGACCGACTCGGCCTCCTTCGCGTAGTTGCTGTCGGCGCCGAAGACGCCGGTGCCGTTCGGGTCGCCGTAGTAGTTCCGGATCTGCTGGCGCAAGACGTCCAGATTCGTGATCTGGTGCTCTGACGTCGGCGTAAACGTCTGGATCGCCGGGCTCGTCGCCGCGTAGGCGGCGACTCCGGCCGCGCAGAACGCAACGAGTGCGAGCACGAGGACCGTCCGCGGCAGACGCCGCGGCGTTGAGCTTCCCTGCATGGTGTTCCCCCCTTGTCGAAATGACTGCAGCCGGACCCTAGCCGGGGTCGGCGTTCGTCGCGGGGGAACGAGTGCTAGGCCGCTGCGCGGCGAACGGGCTTCTCGTCGAGGACGTGGCTGCAGTCGGTACAGACCTGCTGCTCGACCTCGTACGGGACGCCCGCGCGCTGCATCAGGACGTGCACGCGCTTCGCGTGATGCTCGTGAACCTTGGCTGTTGGCTGCTTGTGCATCTCGATACCTACGGTAGGGCCAATCGTGCGAACTGCCACGACCGAAAGGGTGAACTTCCGGGAATCTTTGTGTGAACTCAGACGAGCTCCGGCAGGGAAAGTTGGACGTGTTCCTGGAGGCCGGAGACGCCGACTCCGACGAGCCGGAGCGGCCCGGGGCGGTCGCGCAGCGCGCGGTCGAGGAGCGAGCATGCGAGCTCGCCGATCCGCGCAGCGTCGTCGGTGCCGACGTCGAGCGACGTCGATCGCGTTCGGATCGCGAAGTCCGGGTACCGCACCTTCGTCGTCACCGTCCGCGCCACCTGGCCGCGTCCCTCCAGATAGCCCGCGATCTTCGTGGCCATGCGGCGCAGCTCGTCGTGGAGCCGCTCGGGGTCGGCGATGTCGCGTTCGAACGTCTCTTCCTGGGAGATCGAGATGCGCTCGGTCGACACCTCGAGCGGGCGTGGGTCGATCCCCCGCGCGCGGTCGCGGAGCTCGCGGCCGACCTTGCCACGCATGAAGCCACCCAGCTCGTCGTCGGCGAGCGCGGCGAGTTGCCCGACGCGCTCGATGCCGAGCGCGGCCAGGCGCTCCTCGGCGCGCGGGCCGATGCCCGGCAGCAGGCGGATCGGGAACGGCGCGAGGAACGCTGCCTCGCGGCCGGGCCGCACCGCGGTCAGCCCGCCCGGCTTCCGGCGGTCGGACGCGACCTTTGCGACGACCTTCGAGGTGGCGACGCCGAGCGAGCACGAGAGACCCGTTCGCGTCCGGACGACTGTTTGGACTGCCTCGGCCAGCGCCCGGGCGTCGTCGAACGCCGGCGCGACTTCGCCGAGATCGAGGTAGCCCTCGTCGATTCCCGCCTGTTCGACGGTCGGGACGATCTCCCGGATTGCCGACCAGACGTCGCGCGAGTGGTCGCGGTAGAGCGAATGTCGCGGGCGGACGAAGACCGCGTGCGGGCAGCGCCGGAGGGCCTCCGCCGCAGCCATTGCCGAGTGGATCCCGAAGCCCCGCGCCACGTAGTTCGCGGTGGCGACGACCCCGCGTCCATGCGGGTCTCCGCCCACGATCAGCGGCTTCGTGCGCAGTTCGGGGTTTTCAAGTTCCTCGACAGCGGCGAAAAAGGCATCGAGGTCGAGATGCGCAACGATCATCGGAGAATCAGCGTAGTGCTGGGCGTGGCGGTCGCCCTTGTCGCCACCGGCTGCGCGACGACGCACCGCCCGAGCTCCGGCGTGCTCGCCGTGCACGCCCAGCATTGCGTGCCCGGACGTCTCTATCCGATCGGCTCGGCTGTGCGCGCCTATGCGGCCGTCGCTCCGAACGGGGCCGACGCCGTTCGTTCGCCGGGCGGCACGGACGATCGCCCACTTCGGCTCGAAGAATGTGAATGGCTTCCCGACGGTCTTCGGAATCGTCGGCGCAACCGTCGGAACGAGTTGTGCGCCGACGTGGTACCGCGTCGAGCTGCCGCTTCATCCCAATGGAGCTGTCGGCTATGTGCCGGCCAGTGCGGTCGAGGTGCATGCCCTTGACCACGCGGATCGTTGTCGATATCTCGCAGCGGCGACTGACGCTGTACCGCGCCGGTCGCCCCCTGCTGACGACGCGCGTCGCCGTCGGCACATCGGCGACACCGACGCCGACCGGCCGGTACTACGTCAACCAGCGCCTCGTCCCGGACGATCCGAAGGGCCCGTACGGACCGGCGGCGATCGGCGTCTCGGCGTTCTCGAACGTCCTGACGGGCTGGACGCAGGGCGGGCCGATCGCGATCCACGGCACCGACGAGCCCTGGTCGATCGGGAAAGCGGCCTCGAACGGCTGTGTTCGGGTGCCAAACGCGACGCTTGAACGGCTCTTTCCGCTCGCAGTGGCGGGGACGCCGGTGATAATCACGCCATGACCGGAAAAGGAGAGTCGGAATGACGTCATCGAAGATCAACCTCGACCGCCTGACGTCCCTCGGCCAGGAGATGTTCGGCAAGGCCGCGCAGAACCCGAAGGCCGCCAAGCTGATCCAGGGTGCGGTGCAGCTGCGCGATCAGGTCGACGACCTCACGAAGCGCGTCAGCGGGCTCGAGAAGCTCGAGAAGCGCATCGACGGGCTCGAGAAAAAGGTTGCGAAGCTCGAGAAGTCGCCGAAGAAGCCGGCGGCGCCGAAGAAGAGCGCAACCCCGCCGCCCGCGGCCTAGGGGACGCGAACGCGCAGTGCGCCGGGCACGACTTCGAACGTGACCGGTGTCGTTCCGACCTGCTCGCCGTCGAGCTCGATCGGAAGCGTCTCCGGCGCGTCGACCTCGACGCGCTCGGCGCGCAGCACCTCGACCTTCGAGTGACGGACGTGCGCGCCCTTGTAGATCTTGGGCGCGGTCGTCAGGAAGTCGACCTTGGACACGTCGCCGATCAGGACGACCTCGAAGGCGCCGTCGTCCGGCTCCGCGTCCGGCGCGAGCTTCATCCCGCCGCCGTGCCACTTGCCGTTCGCGACGATCACGTCGTGCATGCGGCCGCGACGCTCTTCGTCGCCTGCGCGCACCGTGACCTCGGTGTTGTCCCATTCCAGGAACACGCGCGTCAGCGCGTAGAAGAACGTCACTTTGCCGCCGAGCGCCTTCGACATGCCGTTCGCGCGCTGGGCGACGGCGCCGCTCATCCCGACCGAGCCGACGTTGGCGAACCAGCGCTCGGCTTCCTCGCCGGCCCAGGTGCGGTACCGAACGCGTCCCGCGTCGATCGTGCGAGCCGTTCCGGAGCGAGCAACCTGGACGGCATCGTCGAACTTGGTCGGGATGCCGTATGTACGGACGAAGTCCATGCCGGTGCCGAGCGGGATCGTCGCCAGGTCGACGTCGCGTTCGGCGATGCCGTTCACGACCTCGTTCAGCGTCCCGTCGCCGCCGACGGCGATCGACGAGCTTGGCGCCGTTCTCGACCGCGCCGCGCGCGAGCTCGATCAGGTGGCCCGGTCGCTCGGAGAAGAGCGTCTCACCGTTCAGGCCCAGCGAGGAGGCGCGACGCGCCAGCTCCGGCCAGCGCTTGCCCGTCTTCCCGTTGTCGGACGCGGGATTGACGAGGAAGACGGCGTGCTCGGATTGCTCAGTCGCCGACGGCGACATCGAGCGCGACCTTCGTCATCCGGTCGACGGACGCGCGCAGCTCGTCGTCCGAGATCCGCTTGAACTCGCCCTCGACGACGATGTCGCTGACGGTCAGCAGGCAGCCGGCCTCGATGCCGCGGATCGCCGCGACCGTGAAGAGCGCCGCCGCCTCCATCTCGACCGCGAGGACGCCGCGCTTCGACCAGCGCTCGTACTGGCCGCCGTCCGGGTTGTAGAAGAGGTCGCTCGAGACGATCGGGCCGACGTGCATCTCCTGGCCGATCTGCTTTGCGACGTGCACCGCGTCGTGGATCACCGACCACGAGGCGGTCGGGCAATGCGGCTCGTTTGCGACGAGGTGCATCGCCGTCGAGTCGGCCGGCACCGCGCTCAGGGCGACGATCAGGTCGCCGAGCTGATGGTGCGGCTGCAGGCCGCCGCAGGTGCCGACGCGGATCAGCTTCTTGCAGCCGAGCTGGACGAGCTCCTCGAAGACGATCGTCGCGCCCGGGCAGCCCATGCCGGTGCCCTGCACCGAGACCGGCTTGCCCTTGTAGGTGCCGGTGAAGCCGAGCAGCCCGCGCTCGCTGTTCCGCTGGACGACGTCCTCGAGATACGTCTCGGCGATGTACTGGGCCCGAAGCGGGTCGCCCGGAAGGAGGACGGCCTCGGCGTAATCGCCGGGCTCGGCGCGAACGTGAATCGGCATCGGCGCTGAGCCTATAGAAGACTCTGCACATGACGGTGATCGAGCCGACTCTCGACCAGGTGCTCGCGTTCTGCGCGCAGAGCCCCGTCGAGCGTGTCTTCATCGAGGACGTCGCGCGCCGCGGCCTAGGGCGCATGGCCGCAGTTTCGGACGAAGGTGGCTCGCTGACGGCGCTCTGCCACGCGGGTACGAACGCCGTGCCCTCAGGTGCCGGCTGCGCCGTCTTCGCCGACGCCGTCGTCACCTCGCCGGTGCGCATGCTGATCGGCGAGGCGAATGCGGTCGGCGAGCTCTGGGAGGCCGCGCGCAGCCGGCTGCCGGTGCCGCGCGAGGACCGCCTGCATCAGCCGGTGTACCTGATCACCGAGCCGCCCGAGCCCGGCGAGACAGGCCTGCGCGCGGCAGTGCCTGGGGACTTCGAACAGCTGTTGCCGGCTTGTGCCGCGGCGCACGCGCTCGAGCTCGGCGTCGACCCGCTCGAGCGCGACGCCGACGGCTTCCGCTGGCGGACGATGACGCAGATCGAGGACGGGCGCTCCTGGCTCTGGGCCGAGGACGGCGTGATCAGGTTCAAGGCCGAGGCCTCCGCCTGGACGCCGCACGCCGTTCAGGTCGCGCAGGTCTGGACGGACCCGGAGGCGCGGGGCAAGGGGTACGCCGCACGTGCGCTCCGCGACCTCTGCCGCCTGCTCCTCGAGACGACACCGAACGTGACGCTCTTCGTGCGAACCGAGAACGCGCCCGCGATCGCTCTCTACGAACGCATCGGGATGCAGAAGACGCTCGAGTACCGATCCGTCCTGTTCTAAGCAACAATGGTCGCCTTGGAGCTGCTCGACCGGATCGAGTCGCACATCCGCCGCAACGAGCTGATCGAGCCCGGCGGCGACGTGCTCTGCCTCGTCTCCGGCGGCGCCGACTCGACGTGCCTGTACCACGCGCTGCGCGAGCTGGGCTACCGCGTGTCGGCCCTGCACGTCGATCACGGGCTGCGTGGCGACGAGTCCGATGCCGACGCCGAGTGGTGTGAGGCGCAGTTCGGCGCCGAGGTCGTGCAGGCCGCGGCCCGCTGCTCGCGCGAGGCCGAGCTCCGCGACATCCGCTACTCGTTCCACCACGATCGCCTGCGCGCCACCGGGCACACGCTCTCCGACCAGGTCGAGACGATCCTCTACCGGCTGGCCGCACGGGGGACGACGAAGGGCATCGAGGTGCGCCGTGCCGACGGCGTCGTGCGCCCGTTGCTCTGCGTCTGGCGCGAGGAGACGGAGGCGTTCTGCCGCGAGCGCGGTCTTGCCTGGCGCGAGGACTCGTCGAACGCCGACACGCTGCGCGGCCTGATCCGCGAACGAGATCGTCCCGCGGCTGCGGGAGATCCATCCGGCCGCCCGCGAGAACGTCCTTCGCGTCCTCGACGAGCGGCGAACGATGCCACCCGAACTGGCCGAACTGCTCGACGCGCCGGTCGGCTCGAAGCGTGTCGATCTCGGCGACGGAGTCCAGGCCGTGCGGGAGCACGATCGCCTCTGGCTCGAGTCGGCGCCCGTCCGGCTCGACGGGATCGTCGAGTTCGGCGGCTGGCGCATCCAATCGACCCTGCCAGGGCTTAGAGTACGGGGGTGGCGAGCGGGAGACCGGCTCGCAGGTCGCAGGAAGAAGGTGCAGGACGTGTTCGTCGACGCCAAGATCCCGCGCTCCGATCGAGAAGGCTGGCCGCTCGTCGTGCGCGGGAACGAGGTCGTAGCCGTGCCGGGGATCGTCGAGGCGGAAGGGGTGACCGCAGCTCGTGTCGCAAACTGAGCTCGAACGCGGGGTCGGCGAGATCCTGATCGACGAGGAGCGGCTGCAGGAACGCATCCGCGAGCTCGGCCGCGAGATCTCGGCGGACTACGCGGGCAAGGAGTTGCTGCTCGTCGGCGTCCTGAAGGGCGCGGTGTTCTTCATGGCCGACCTGATGCGCAACCTGACCGTGCCGTGCGAGATCGACTTCATGGCGATCTCGAGCTACGGCGCGGCCACGGACTCCTCGGGCGTCGTGCGGATCCTCAAGGACCTCGACATCAACATCGAGAGCCGCCACGTCCTCGTCGTCGAGGACATCATCGACTCCGGCCTCACGCTCTCCTACCTTCTGCGGAACCTCGAATCCCGCGAGCCGACCGACATCGAGATCTGCGCGCTCCTGACGAAGCCCGACCGCCGCGAGATCGACGTCCCCGTGAAATACGTCGGTTTCGAGATCCCGAACAAATTCGTGATCGGCTACGGCCTCGATTTCGCCGAGCGCTACCGGAACCTCCCGTATGTGGGGGTTCTCCACCCCGATCTGATGCCGGAAGGCGCGTGAGCACGGCATGAAGAACCAGTCGGCTACCCTGACCGAAGAACTGTCGTGAACCGTTTCTTCCGCAGCGCGTTCTTCCCGCTCCTCGTGATTGTCTTGCTGGTCTGGCTGGCCAGTCAGACGCTGATTCCGAAGGGCGGCTCCAGCACGAAGCTGACCACGTCCGAGGCGATGAAGGACGTCAAGGCGGGCCAGGTCGATTCGGCCGACTTCAGTCCCAGCAAGCGCGCGATCGAGCTCAAGCTCGCGAGCGGCAAGACGGCCACCGTGCACTACGCCTCCGACCAGGCGCAGATCCAGTTCCAGAACCTGCTCAACGCGAACAATGTCGTCTGGGACTCGAAGGGGACGGGCGGCTTCTCGTGGACGGCGCTGATCGGATCGTTCCTGCCGTTCCTGCTGCTGATCGGCTTCTGGATCTTCCTGATGAACCAGGTGCAGGGCGGCGGCTCGAAGGTGATGAGCTTCGGCAAGTCGCGCGCGAAGCGCATGGCGCCGGACACGCCGAAGATGGGGTTCAAGGACGTCGCGGGCGTCGACGAGGCGGTCGAGGAGCTTCAGGAGATCAAGGAGTTCCTCGAGAACCCGAAGAAGTTCCAGGCGCTCGGCGCGAGCATCCCGAAGGGTGTTCTCCTGTACGGGCCGCCAGGCACCGGTAAGACGCTGCTCGCACGCGCCGTCGCCGGCGAGGCGGGCGTGCCGTTCTTCTCCATCTCAGGCTCCGACTTCGTCGAGATGTTCGTCGGCGTCGGCGCCTCGCGCGTGCGCGACCTGTTCGAGCAGGCGAAGCAGGCTTCCCCGTGCATCATCTTCATGGACGAGATCGACGCGGTCGGCCGCCATCGCGGCGCCGGCCTCGGCGGCGGCCACGACGAGCGCGAGCAGACGCTCAACCAGCTGCTCGTCGAGATGGACGGCTTCGAGATGAAGGACAACATCATCTTGATCGCCGCCACGAACCGTCCCGACATCCTCGATCCCGCACTGCTGCGCCCGGGTCGCTTCGACCGCCAGATCAGCGTCGACCGTCCCGACCGGAACGGGCGCCGCAAGATTCTCGAGGTGCACTCGAAGGGCAAGCCGCTCGCGCCCGCGATCGACCTCGACTCGCTGGCCGCCGGCACGCCCGGATTCACCGGCGCGGATCTGCGCAACCTGATCAACGAGGCTGCGCTGCTCGCCGCGCGCCGAGGCAAGAAGGTCATCGAGCAGGACGAGCTCGAGGAAGGGATCATGCGCGTGATCGCCGGGCCGGAGAAGAAGGCCCGCCTGCTCTCCGAAAAGGAGCAGCGGATCACCGCCTACCACGAGATGGGCCACGCGCTCGTCGGCCACTACCTCGAGAACACCGATCCGATCCACAAGATCACGATCGTCTCGCGCGGTCAGGCGCTCGGCCTCACGGTCTCGCTCCCGGGCGAAGACCGCTACCTGACGACGCGCAAAGCGCTGCTCGAGCAGATCGCGATGACGATGGGTGGCCGCGCCGCCGAGGAGATCGTCTTCAACGAGATCACGACCGGCGCTTCGAACGACATCGAGAAGGTCACGTCGACTGCGAAGGCGATGGTCATGCGCTTCGGGATGAGCGAGAAGCTCGGCCCGCGCGTGCTCGGGCGCAACCACGACATGCCGTTCCTTGGTCGCGAGATGGGCGCCGAGCCCGATTACTCGGAAGAGGTCGCCCGCGAGATCGACGACGAGATCCGCCGCATCATCGAAGAGGGTCACGACATCGCGACCAAGGTGCTTCGGACCACATCGACGACCTGCACCGGATCTCGCAGATCCTGATCGAGCGCGAGACGATCGACGCCGACCAGTTCGTGCGCCTGCTCGCCGGAGAATCGGACGAGACAGTGTTCCCGCCCGAGCCGCAGGAGCATTCGATCCCGGCGACGCCCGAGCCCGAGCGCCGGCAGGCTCAGCCGAAGCCGCGGCCGTTCCCGCTGCCGGGTGGTGCTGCGATGCAGCCGCCCGAGCCCGAAGCCTCGTAGCGCTGTTCCGCTCGCGTCGCCGGCCGCTGATCGTTCCGCAGGCCGAGCACGCGCGTTTTGCGGGCACGCTCGCGCTGAACTGGGCTGAGCCCGTCCCGCTTCGGTTCACGTCGTTTGTGCGCGGAGTCGCCGACCACGATCGCGGCTACGGCGAGCTCGACGACGACCCGCTGGGCGAGGTGGACGAAGAGCGCTGGCTGGCGATCCAGCGGCGAGGCTACGCGCCACGCGGTGAGGATCCGGTCGTCGACCTCATCGTGGCGTTGCACGTTCGGCGCCTGCTCGGGTCGGGCGAGGCGGCCGACGTCGTCACCGCTCTGCTCGCGCTCGCCGGCGTCACCCGGGAGGACGCCGAGGCGGCGGATGCGATTACGAACGTCTGCGATGTGATCTCGCTCGAGTTCTGCTTCGAAGAGCCGAACGAGCGTGAGGTGCGCGGCTACCGGGTCGCCGTCGACGGCGTCGGTGGCATCGAGGTCGACCCGTGGCCGTTTTCCGTGCCGCGGCTCGCCGGGCTGGTCGCGGCGTTCGAGGCGGACGGCTACCCGCGTCGGCTCGTTCCGACGCCGATCGCCTACGTGGTGGTGCCGGCTTGACACCGTACCGATGGAGCTAGTACAACTAGCATCATAGTGACTGCGCTCGTCCTCCCGCTGAGGCTGCGGTCGCTCCCCGCTGTCGCGAGGTTCCGCGCGATCTATCCGGCTCCGCCGCGCGTCGCCCGCTAAGAAACCCCTGCGAATTGCCTCCTCCTTAGGTTCCGCTAGGGCGGAACGGGAACAGTGGAGGCATGCGCTTCTTCACGCGCCTCCACCTCAAGCTCCTGCTGGCGATCGTCACGGCGTGCCGTCGCGGCCGGAGTCGCGAGCGCTGCGCTCAAGCATTCGACCGCCCAGATCGGCACGGGAGTCGTCGTGATCGAGACCAACCTCGCGTACGAGGATGGGGCCGCGGCGGGGACGGGCATGGTGCTCACCTCGTCGGGCGAGGTGCTGACGAACAACCACGTCATCTCGGGCGCGACGACGATCCGGGTCGTCATCCCCGGCGCCGGCCGGTCGTACGCGGCGACGGTCGTCGGGTACTCGAGGACGAAGGACGTCGCCGTCATCCAGTTGAAGAACGCCTCCAATCTGAAGACCGTCTCGGTTGCCGGGCACGCTGTGACCGTCGGCCAGGCGGTGACTGCGCTCGGCAATGCAGGCGGCGCCGGCACGCTCACCCGCGTCACGGGCACCGTCAGGGCGCTCGGGCGTTCGATCGTTGCGAGCGACGAGACCGGTCAGTCCGAGCGGCTGACGGGTCTGATCGAGACCGACGCGCCGGTCGTCGCGGGCGACTCGGGCGGCCCGCTGCTCGACGCCTCCGGCGCGGTCGTCGGCATGGATACAGCCGTCGCCGCCGGCTCGTTCGACGTCTCGCAGTCGTCTCAGGCGTACGCGATCCCGATCGCGACCGCGCTCTCGTTCGCGACGCAGATCGAGGCTGGTCATTCGTCCTCGATCGTGCATGTCGGTGCGACGGCGTTCCTCGGTGTCGAGGTGACGACGACGCAGTACGGCGCCGAGATCGCCGCGCTCGTGCAGGGCGGCCCGGCCGCCCGCGCCGGCCTCGAGCAGGGCGACGTGATCACGGCGATCGACGGGAAGACGATCACGTCGTCGCCGCAGATCCAGGCGCTCGTGCTGGCGAAGAAGCCCGGGCGAAGCTCAGCGTGTCGTACGCCGATGCGTTCGGCGACTCCGGCGTCACCACGGTGACGCTCGGCAGCGGCCCGCCGCAGTAGCGGAACCGCTTGGCGCGGCTCGGCCGTTGAACCCCTGAGCCATCAGGAGGTTGAAACCGTGTTCGGAACCGCATCGTTTGCCCGCCCGCGTGTCGGCGTCAGCTGGCTGTTTGCGATCTATCTGATCGCCGGCGGGATCGTCGCCGCGTCACATCACTACTGGCAGAACGTGCACACCTGGAAGGCGCTGCTCTCGGCGGTGATCGCGACCGTCCTCTGGCCGCTGCTCCTGCTCGGTATCAACCTGCATGTGCACTAGAGCAGGCGTCACACTTTCGACCCAGCCGCGTCTCACTTCCATGTGTCAGACGCGAGTCTGACCACTGTCAGACCACGGGTTACGTGGCGAGCCCGGCCTGCCAGCTCGCCCACAGGCGTCGCGTAGCGGTCGCCGTTCGCGAACGAGCTCGTCGTGCGAGGCGAACTCGACGAGGCGGCCGTGCTCCATCACCGCCACGCGGTCGGCGCGTTCGGCGGTCGAGAGGCGATGCGCGATCGTGATCACCGTTCGCCCTCGCGCGAGCAGCCGAGAGCGCCTGCTCGACTGCCGCCTCGGTCTGCGGGTCGAGCGACGACGTCGCCTCGTCGAGCACGATCACCGACGGGTCGGCCAGCGCGATGCGCGCGATCGAGACGAGCTGCCGCTCGCCCGACGAGAGCCGCACACCGCGCGAGCGGACGTCGGTGGCGAGCCCGTCGGGCAGCGACTCGAACCGTTCGAGCGCGCCGATCGCGCGCAGCGCGTCGCGCACCTCCTCGTCCGACGCGCCCGGGCTGCGCGAGCCGCACGTTGTCGGCGAGCGAGCCCGAGAAGAGATGACCCTCCTGCGGCACGAAGACGATGCGCGAGCGCAGCGAGGCGAGCGACGCGTCGCGCAGGTCGACGCCGCCGAACGCGCACGGCACCTTGGCCCGGGTCGTAGGCGCGCACGAGCAGCTTCGCGAGCGTCGACTTGCCGGCGCCGGTCGCGCCGACGAGCGCGAGATGCTCACCGGGCTCGATCGTCAGCGACACGTCGTCGACGGCGGGCGCGTTGGCCGACGCATACGCGAAGAAGACCGCGTCGGCGGTCAGCGTCGCCTTCGGCGGGCAACGCTCCGCCGCCGCCGAGCACCGTCGCCGGCGTCTCGAGCAGCGACGCGATCTTCGCGAGCGCGGCCCGACCGGACTGGAACTCGCTGTACCAGTCGCCGAGGCGCGCGATCGGATCGAACAGCGAGATCAGGTACAGCGCGAACGCGACGATCGTCCCGACGGTGACCTTGCCGTGCCGCTCGAGGTAGCCGCCGGCGACGAGCACCGCCGCGAGCGCGAGCGACTGCGCGAAGGCGATCATCGGGAAGAAGCCGATGTTGACGAGCGAGATCCGCCGCCACGCCGACACCTGGTCGCGTGAGCGCGCGCGGTACATCGCGTACTGCTCCTGCTCCATGCCGAACGACTGGACGACGCGGACGCCGGTGAGCCCTTCCTGCAGCGACGACATCGTGTCCGCAACCCGGTCGCGCAGCGCGAGGAACGCCGGCCGCGAGCGCTTCCCGTAGCGCAACGACGCCCAGACGAGCAGCGGCACCGACACGAGCATCACGAGCGAAAGCGTGGGCGACAGCCAGATCAGGATCGCGATCGTCACGACGAAGAGCAGCACCGAGCCGACGATCTCGACGAGCACGGTGCGCGTGAACGTCGTCAGCGTCTGGACATCGGCGGTGAGCCGCGAGACGAGCACGCCCGCGCGCGTCTCCTCGAAGAACGGCATCGAGAGCTCCTGCAGCTTGTCGTATGCGGCGACGCGGAGATCCCCCAGGAACCGCTCGCCGGCGCGGGCGCTGCACAGCACGATCACGCGCTCGAGGATCGGCCGCGCGATGACGAGCACGACGTAGACCGCCGCGACCTCGTTGATCACGGCACGTCGTGGTGAGCGACGCCGCGGTCGATCGCGACCTTCACGAAGAGGGGAGCCGCGAGCGAGACCGCCGTCCCGCCGATCATCGCCAGGCCTGCCCACACGATCAGCCGCCGGTACGGGCGCAGGATCGGGCCGATCGTCGCCTTCACGCCGCCTCCTCCGTCGGCGAGCGCGAGCAGCCCGCGGTAGCGCGCCGACCGTGCGACGAGCTCGGCGTGCGTTCCCTGCTCGACGACCCGGCCCTCGTCGACGACGGCCACGCGGTCGGCGAGGGCGATCGTCGCCGGGCGGTGCGCGATCACGAGGGTCGTGCGGCCGGCCATCACCTGCGCCAGCGCGTTGCGGATCTCGTGCTCCTTCGTCGCGTCGACCGCCGAGGTCGCGTCGTCGAGGATCAGCACCTGCGGATCGGCGAGGATCGCGCGAGCGATCGCGATGCGCTGCCGCTGGCCGCCCGACGAGCGAGAAGCCGCGCTCGCCGAGCATCGTCTCGTAGCCCTCGGGGAGCCGCTCGACGAACTCGGCCGCGCCGGCGAGCCGGGCGGCGCGGCGGACCTCGTCGTCGCCCGCGTCCGGGGCCGCGAAGCTGACGTTCCCGCGCACCGTGTCGCCGAACAGGAACGTCTCCTCGAAGACGAGCCCGACGCCGCGGCGCAGCTCGTCGAGCTTCAGCTCGCGGACGTCGACGCCGCCGATCGTCACGCGGCCCTCGTCCGGGTCGTAGAACCGTGCGAGGAGTGCGGCCGCGGTCGACTTGCCGCTGCCCGTCGAGCCGACGAGCGCGAGCGATGTGCCCGCCGGGATCTCGACGGTCGAGCCCCGCGAGGATCGCGCGCTCGTCGCCGTAGCCGAAGTGGACGTTCTCGAAGCGGACGTCGCTCGCCGCCGGGAAGGGCTCGAGGCGACGCGTCTCGACGACCAGCGGCTCGGCGCTGCAGCACCTCGACGACCCGGTTGGCGGACGCGTGCGCGCGCTGCACCGTGCTCACGCGCTGGCCGATCGTGCGCAGCGGCGCGATCAGCGCGACGAGGTAGAAGTTGAAGAGCGCGAACGTGCCCACGCTGATGTCGCCGCTCGACGACCTGGTGGCCGCCGTACCAGAGCGCGATCAGGATCCCGACGAGCGGGAGCGTCTCGATCGCCGGCAGGAACACCGCGTCGACGCTCGCGACGTCGAGCGCCGTGTCGACGACCCGCTGCGACTGCCGCGCGAAAGCGGGCGGAGAGCGCGTCGCCGGCGCCGAGGCCCTTGACGACGCGGATGCCGGTGATCGTCTCTTCGGCCAGCGCGGTCAGATCGGCGAGCTCCTCCTGGTTCACCTTCGTCCGCTCGGCGTAGCGCTTCGAGTAGCGGCCGAAGCCGATGCTGATCAGGGGCAGCGGCGCGAGGACGGCGAGCGCCAGGTGCCAGTCGACGACGAGCAGCACGACGGAGATGCCGACGACCGTGAGGCAGTAGCCGATCGTGTGCCCGATCGCGTCGAACAGGCGCGCGACGAGCTCGGCGTCGTTCGACGCACGCGAGATCAGATCGCCGGCGCCGACGCGGTCGTGGTACCGCGCATCGAGCTCGAGCGCGCGGCGGAAGATCCCGTCGCGGACGGCCGCGTCGGCGAGCGCGCGGTTCCGGATCGCGAAGTAGTGCCGCGTCCCGCCGGCGACCGCGTCGACGACGCCGAGCAGCGCGATTCCGGCGCACGTCCACCAGAGCGCGGTCTGGTCGCCGGCGAGGATGCCGCTGTCGACCGCCTTGCGGACGAGGAGCGGCGACAGCGATCGCCGCCGCCTGCCACGAGAGCCCGGCGACGACGGCGGCGGCGACGGTCCAGCGGAGGCGCTTGGTGAGCGCCCCGAGATATCGCCAGCCCGGCGTCCATCTAGCCATTATGTGAACGTGTCAAAGCCACCGATCGAGGAACGCTTCCCGGCGCCTGCCGTGATGGGCGTGCTGAACGTCACGCCGGACTCGTTCTCGGACGGCGGTGTCCACCTGCGGGCCGACGCCGCGGTGACGGCCGCCTGGGGGATGCTCGAGGCCGGCGCGGCGATCGTCGACGTCGGCGGCGAGTCGACCCGTCCGGGCTCCGCCGGCGTCTCGGCGGCCGAGGAGCTCGAGCGCGTCGAGCCGGTGCTCGCCGACCTCGCCGGCGCGCCCGTCTCGATCGACACGTCGAAGGCGGCGGTGGCGCGCCGCGCGATCGAGCTCGGCGTCGAGCTCGTCAACGACGTCACCGCGCTGCGCGCCGACCCCGAGCTCGCGGGCGTCGTCGCGGACGGAGGCTGCTACGTCTGCCTGATGCACATGCAGGGCGAGCCGCGGACGATGCAGGCGAATCCGGTGTACGACGACGTCGTCTCCGACGTGAAGCGGTTCCTCGAGGAGCGGCTCGCGTTCGCCGTCGCGGCGGGAATCGACGAGAGCCGGATCTGCCTCGACCCGGGCATCGGCTTCGGCAAGACCGCCGAGCACAACTTCGAGCTCGTCCGCCGCCTCGACGAGCTCTGCGCGCTCGGCCGGCCGGTGCTCGTCGGCCTCTCGCGCAAGAGCAGCTTCGCCGAAGCTCGTCGGCCGCGACAAGGTCGGCACGACCGCCGTCTCGGTCGGCGCCGCCGTCGCCGCGTACGAGCGCGGCGCGACGATCCTGCGCGTCCACGACGTGCGCGACCACGTCGAGGCGCTCGCGGCGTGCGAAGGCGGTGCGGGGGTGATCGTCGAGCTCGCCGGCCTCGAGGTCTTCGGGTACCACGGCGCCTACGAGGAGGAGCAACGCGACGGGCAGATCTTCCTGTTCGACGTCGAGCTCGAGGTGGGCGAGCGCGGTGCGAACGACCGGCTCGACGAGGCGATCGACTACACCGAGGTCGCTGCGGCGATCCGGGAGCTGTCGGACGGGCGGCGCTTCGATCTGATCGAGGCGCTCGCGACGGCGACCGCCGACCTGCTCTACGAGCGCTTCAGCCCGGAGCGCGTGCGCGTGCGCGTGCGCAAGCGGCCCGCCGGGTTGAAGGTCGAGCACAGCGCGGCGATCGTCGAGCGGCCGTGACGACTGCCTACGTCGGTCTCGGCGCGAACCTGGGCGACCGCGAGGCGTCGATTCGCCGCGCCGCCGAGCTGATCGGCGCGGCGCGGCTCTCGCCGATCATCGAGACGGAGCCGTGGGGCTACGCCGACCAGCCGCGGTTCCTGAACGCCGTCGCCGAGCTCGACACCGAGCTCGCGCCGCGGCCGAGCTGCTCGAGCTGCTGCTCGACGTCGAGCGGCAGCTCGGGCGCGAGCGGAGCGGCCCGCGCTACGGCCCGCGGACGATCGACCTCGATCTGCTGCTCTACGGCGACGAGCGACTCGACGAGCCGGGCCTGCAGGTGCCGCATCCGCGGCTCCAGGAGCGCCTCTTCGTGCTCGAGCCGCTCGCCGAGCTCGCTCCCGACCTCGAGATTCCCGGAGTCGGCACAGTCCGTGAGACCCTTGCAGGGCTACAATCCGATCTGTGAGCAACCTCGACGATCTCGACGAATTCGAGGCCGAAGCGGAGCTCCGGCTCAAGAAGGAATACGGCGCGGTCTTCAGCCTGTTCCGGTACTGCGTCCTGACCCAGGACGCGACGTACCTGTGCAACAAGCTCGACATGCAGTACATCCCGCAGCCGAACTACCCGTTCTTCCAGCTGAAGATGGAGGACGTCTGGGTGTGGGACAAGAACCGTCCGACGCGCATGATCCCGCGCGCCGAGGTCTACACCTCGAGCGACGTGACGATCGAGGAGCTGCGCGGCGAGGGCGACGAGCCGATCCTGACCGCCGAAGAGCTGGCGAAGCGCATCGGCGAAGGCCGGTGCGAGATCGAAGACCTGTAACCCGGTTACGCTCAGCGAACCGGGTTGTCGTCCGAGAGGTTGCACCATGCTGCTAGCGATCGACGTAGGAAACACGCAGACCGTCTTCGGCCTCTTCGAGGAGGCTGAGCTCAGCGAGCAGTTCCGCGTCGGCACGGATCGGTCCCATACGGGCGACGAGCTCGCGGTGATGCTGCGCTCGTTCGTCGACGTGAGCGCGCTCGACGGGATCGTGCTCTGCTCGTCCGTGCCGCCGCTCGTGCGCGAGTACGAGGCGTTCGCCGAGCGCTGGGCCGGCGCCGAGCTGCTCGTCCTCGGCCCTGGTGTCTCGACCGGCGTGAAGATCCGCTACGACGACCCACGCGAGGTGGGGCCGGACCGGATCGCGAACGCGGTCGCGGCGCGTGAGCGCCACGGCGCGCCGGCGGTCGTCGTCGACTTCGGCACGTCGACGAACTTCGACGTCGTCAACGCGGAAGGCGACTTCGCCGGCGGCGTGCTCGCGCCGGGCGTCGAGGTCTCGATGGACGCGCTCTTCGCGCGCGCCGCCCGGCTGCCGAAGGTGCCGTTCGAGGCGCCCGAGCACGTGATCAGCCAGACGACGACCGCCGCGCTCCAGTCGGGGCTCGTCTACGGCTTCGCCGGCCAGGTCGACGCGATCGTCTCGCGCATCCGCGCCGAGCTCGACGCGCCGGACGCGCCCGTCGTCGCGACCGGCGGGCTCGCCGACCTGATCGCACCGCACTCCGAGACGATCACCGACCGTCGACCACGAGCTGACGCTCCACGGTCTCCGGATCGTCTGGGAGCGCAACCGCTAGAAGACGTAAACTCGGTTCCGGCTACGGCCGGCAACCGAGTTAGCCGCCGCCGTAGATCGAGATCGGCAGCGAGTCGAGCAGGATCTCGTCGGCGGGATCGGGCAGCTCGGAGAGCAGCCGCTCGAGCACGAAGCGCGCGCCCGGCGCGGCGGCGAACAGGCGCGTCTCGACCTCGTCGAGCGTCGGCGAGCATCACGAGCTCCTGCTTGAACGGCCGCGGGAAGCGGCCGCGGCCGAGGTACCAGCCGTAGAACTTCTTCAGGAACCCGAACGCGCGCTGCTCGCCGAGCTCGCGCACCGTCTCGCGCATGAAGAGGATCAGCTCGGCGACGATCTCCTCGCGGCGACGGCTCGGTGTCGTCGCCCATGATCTCGCGCAGCACCCACGGGTTGCCCTGCGCGGCGCGGCCGACCATCACGGCTGCAGCGCCGGTCGTCGCGAGCACCGACTGCGCCCGCGCGCGGCTCGTCACGTCGCCGGAGGCGATCACCGGCACGTCGACGAGCGAGACGAGCTCGGCCGTCAGCGAGTGGTCGGCGGTGCCGGTGTACATCTGCTTCGCCGAGCGCGGATGCAGCGTCAGCGACGACGCGCCGGCCTCGACGAGCTGCGGGCCGACCGTCGAGGCAGGTGCGCGAGCCGTTCTCGACGCCGCGGCGCATCTTGACCGAGACGGGCAGCGAGGTCGCGCCCGCGACCGCCTCGACGAGCCGGCAGGCGTGGTCGGGATCGTCGAGCAGCGACGCGCCGGCGCCGGTCTTCGTCACCTTCTTCACCGGGCAGCCGAAGTTCATGTCGACGATGTCCGCGCCGGCGGCCTCGACCATCCGGGCCGCCTCGGCCATCGCGGCCGGGTCGGAGCCGAAGATCTGGATCGCGAGCGGATGCTCGTCGGCGCCGACGCGCAGGTAGCCGAGCGTCCGCTCGTTCCGGTGCTGGATCCCGGCCACCGAGACCATCTCCGAGCAGACGAGCCCGGCGCCGTAGCGGCGGCCCTGGCGGCGAAATGCCTGCACGCTGACGCCTGCCATCGGGGCGAGGACGAGGCGGCCGGGGATTTCGACGTCGCCCAGGGACCAGTGCTCGCGAAGGTCGATGTTCACGGTTCGTAAATGGTAGCCCGGGCCTCCTTGCGGCCCCCTTGACGCGGCGGCTACCATTCCCGCCCGTTTCTGGGGGCGCAGCCGAGGAGGCCAGCGTTGAAGGAAGTCATTCTCACACCGGAGGGGTTCAAGAAGCTCCAGCAGGAGATCGATTTCCTGCGGGGCGAGAAGCGCCGCGAGGTCGCAGAGCGGATTCGCGTCGCCCGCGAGTTCGGCGACATCGCCGAGAACGCCGAGTACGACGACGCCAAGAACGAGCAGGCGATGCTCGAGCACAAGATCGCCCAGCTCGAAGAGCGGCTTCTGTCCGCACGCGTGATCACGAAGAAGGAGATCTCGAAGGACGCCGTCTCGATCGGCTCGCACGTCCGCCTGCGCGACATGCAGGCGAACAAGACGTTCGAGTACCACATCGTCGGCTCCGCCGAGGCGAACCCCGCCGAGAACAAGCTGTCGAACGAGTCGCCGGTCGGCAAGGCGATCATGGGCAAGAAGAAGGGCGAGGTCGTCGAGGTCGCCGCGCCGCGCGGCGCGCTGAAGTTCAAGATCATGGAGATCAAGGCGGCCTGACGACTCCGTAGGCTCCGCGCGATGGAGATCGTGCGGCTGGAACGGCGACGGTTCGGCGAGGCGAGCGACGTGCTCGCGCGCGCGTTCTCACGACGACCCGGCGTGGGTCTGGCTGTTCCCGGACCCGGCGCAAGCGCGCGCAGCTCCTGCCGTGGCTGTTCCGGGTCGGCTTCGACGTCGACGAATGCCGACGTCTACGCGACCGCGGGCGCGATCTCAGGGCGCCGCCCGCTGGCTGCCGCCGGGACGGCCGACGATGCGCGTCGGCGCGACGCTGCGCGCGCTCGTCGACGTCGCCGCTGCGCCTCGGCGCCGCGACGCGGCCGTTCCTCGCGTACGGCCGCGCCGTCGAGCAGCTGCGCGCCGAGGTGGCGCCCGGGCCGCACTGGTACCTCGCCGGCATCGGCGTCGACCCGGCTGCCCAGCGGCGGGGATCGGCGCCGCGCTGCTCGCGCCCGGGATCGAGCGCCGCGCGCGACGCCGCGTCTGCCGGCGGTGCTGCTGACGAACAACGAGGCGAACCTCGCCTTCTACGAGGCGCAACGGTTTCCGGGTCGTGAAGGAAGGCAGCACGCCGAAGGACGGCCCGCACGCCTGGGCTATGGTCAGAACGCCGTGAGCGAGGCAGCCCCGAAGCGCTTTCCCGACCGCGACGACGATCGCCGACGTGCGCGCCGAGGCCGAGGCGCTCGAGACCGGCGCCGAGGGCGACGAGACGCGTCGGCTCGCCGGCCGCGTGATGGCGCGGCGCGACATGGGGAAGCTCGTCTTCCTCGACCTCGTCGACCGCAGCGGCCGCATCCAGCTCCTCTGTCCGGCCGCGCGCACCGGGCGAGGTCGACGTGCACCTCGGCGACGTCGTCGGCGCGATCGGCAAGCCGACGAAGAGCCGCCGCGGCGAGCCGTCGCTGATCGTCGACGAGCTCGTGCTGCTCTCGCGCATCCGCTCGCCGCTCCCCGACACGTTCCACGGCCTCACCGACGTCGAGCAGCGCTACCGCAGCCGCTACCTCGACCTGCTGATGAACGAGGAGACGCGCGCCGACTTCATCATGCGCTCGCTGATCATCGCGCGCGATCCGCGACTACCTCGACGGCGACGGGTTCCTCGAGGTCGAGACGCCGGTGCTGCAGGCGCGACTACGGCGGCGCGTTCGCGCGTCCGTTCGCGACGCACTCAAACGAGCTCGACGCGGATCTCTACCTGCGGATCGCCGGCGGCGAGCTGTATCTCAAGCGGCTGATCGTCGGCGGGCTCGAGCGGGTCTACGAGATCGGCCGCGTCTTCCGGAACGAGGGCGTGTCGTACAAGCACAACCCCGAGTTCACGATGCTCGAGTGGTACGAGGCATACGCCGACTACCACGACACGATGGAGCGGTTCGAGACGCTGGTCGAGACGGTCGCGCTCGAGGTGCTCGGCACGACGAAGATCACCTATCGCGGCCACGAGCATCGACCTGAAGCGCCCCTGGAAGCGCGTCAAGCTCGTCGACGCGCTGAAGGAGCACGGCGTCTGGTCGGAGGACGAGGCCGAGCTGCGCGCGATCCTCGAGGAGCGCGGCATCGACACGACCGAGGACAAGACGTGGGCGCAGCTCGTCGACCACGCGCTGACGAACTACGTCGAGCCGCGGCTGATCGAGCCGACGTTCCTCTACGACTACCCGGTCCGGCTCTCGCCGTTCGCGCGCCTCGTCGACGGCAGCGACGGACATCGTCGAGCGCTTCGAGGGCTACGTCGGCGGCACGGAGCTCTGCAACGCGTTCAGCGAGCTGAACGACGCCGGTCGAGCAGGAGGAGCGGTTCCGGATGCAGGCCGAGGAGGGCGCCGGCGGCAACGTCGAGGCCGAGCCGGGCGACGAGGACTACGTCGAGGCGCTCTCGTACGGCATGCCGCCGACCGGCGGGCTCGGCTTCGGCATCGACCGGCTCGCGATGGTGCTCGCTCGGGAAGGACTCGATCCGCGACGTGATCCTCTTCCCGGCGCAGCGCCGCAAGGACTGAGCGCCCGTGTTCGAGCGATTACGGTCGACGAAAAAGACTGGCTTCATTCCGCGCGCTCCCAGCGATACCTTCCAGGCGCCGCGCCGCGACACCCCGGTGCGGGGAGTACCATGGCGACTCGGGAGAGCAAGGAAACCGTTTGCGCCGCCGGGATCGGCGGAAGAGAGGTCACGGAGTGTTCGAAAGATTCACCGAACGGGCTCGCCAGGTCGTCGTGCTCGCGCAGGACGAGGCGCGGGCGCTCAAGCACAACTACATCGGCACCGAGCACATCCTGCTCGGCCTGCTGCGCGAAGAGGAAGGTCTCGCCGCGCGCGTCCTCGAGTCGCTCGACATCACGGTCGAAGAGGTCCGCGCGCAGGTCGCGCGCATCGTCGGCCAGGGCGACGAGGTCACGACGGGCCAGATCCCGTTCACGCCGCGCGCGAAGAAGGTGCTCGAGCTCGCGCTGCGCGAAGCGCTGTCGCTCGGCCACAACTACATCGGCACCGAGCACATCCTGCTCGGGCTCGTGCGCGAGAACGAGGGCGTTGCCGCGCGCATCCTGCTCGACTTCGACGCCGACGCAGAGAAGATCCGCAACGAGATCATCCGCATGCTCTCCGGCCCCGGCCGCCGCCAGGGCGGCGCCTCGGGCGGCAGCCGGCGAGAAGGGCAAGAGCTCGAAGCTGCTCGACCAGTTCGGCCGCAACTTCACGAAGCTCGCGAGCGAGGGCAAGCTCGACCCCGTCGTCGGCCGCCAGAACGAGATCGAGCGGATCATGCAGATCCTCTCGCGCCGCACCAAGAACAACCCGGTGCTGATCGGCGAGCCCGGCGTCGGCAAGACCGCCGTCGTCGAAGGGCTCGCGCAGCGCATCTCCGCGAACCAGGTGCCCGACATCCTCAAGGGCAAGCAGATCTACAGCCTCGACCTCGCGGCGCTCGTCGCCGGGTCGAAGTACCGCGGTGAGTTCGAGGAGCGCCTGAAGAAGGTGATGAAGGAGATCACCCAGCGCGGCGACATCATCCTGTTCATCGACGAGCTGCACAATCTCGTCGGCGCGGGTGCCGCCGAAGGCGCGATCGACGCCGCCTCGATCCTGAAGCCGGCGCTCGCCCGCGGTGAGCTGCAGACGATCGGCGCGACGACGCTCGACGAGTACCGCAAGTACCTGGAGCGCGACTCGGCGCTCGAGCGGCGCTTCCAGCAGATCCGCGTCGAGGAGCCGACCACCGACGACACCGTCGAGATCCTGCGCGGCCTGCGCGACCGCTACGAGGCGCACCACCGCTGCAAGATCACCGACGAGGCGCTGCAGGCTGCGGCGACGCTCGCCGACCGCTACATCCAGGACCGCCACCTGCCCGACAAGGCGATCGACCTGATCGACGAGGCCGCGTCGCGCATGCGCATCAAGACCATGACCGCGCCGCCGCGCTACCGCGAGCTCGAGGACGAGATCGAGAAGGTCCGCAAGGACAAGGAAGCCTCGATCGAGAACCAGGAGTTCGAGAAGGCCGCGTCGCTCCGCGACAAGGAGCGCAAGCTCACGCAGAAGAAGCGCGAGCTCGAGGAGCAGTGGCGCGCCGAGGAGCAGACCGAGCAGCCCGAGATCGGCGAGGAAGAGATCGCCGACATCGTCTCGATGTGGACGGGCATCCCGGTCTTCAAGCTCACCGAGGCCGAGTCGCAGCGGCTCGTCCGCATGGAGGAGGAGCTGCACAAGCGCGTCATCGGCCAGGACGCGGCGATCATCGCCGTCTCCAAGTCGATCCGCCGCGCCCGCGCCGGCATCAAGGACCCGAAGCGGCCGACCGGCTCGTTCATCTTCCTCGGCCCGTCAGGCGTCGGGAAGACCGAGCTCGCCCGCACGCTCGCCGAGTTCCTGTTCGGCGACGAGGACGCGATGATCCAGATCGACATGTCGGAGTACATGGAGAAGCACGCCGTGTCCCGGCTCGTCGGCTCGCCTCCCGGCTACATCGGCTACGACGAAGGCGGCCAGCTCACCGAGGCCGTGCGCCGCAAGCCGTACTCGGTCGTCCTCTTCGACGAGATCGAGAAGGCGCACCCGGATGTCTTCAACATCCTCCTGCAGATCCTGGAGGACGGGAAGCTCACCGACTCGCAGGGCCGCAAGGTCGACTTCCGGAACGTGATCGTGATCATGACGTCGAACATCGGCTCGGCGTCGATCTCGAAGAACGTGTCGCTCGGCTTCAACATGTCGAACGAGGACGGCCTGTCCTACGACGACATGAAGACCCGCGTGATGGGCGACCTGAAGAAGTCGTTCCGGCCCGAGCTCCTGAACCGCATCGACGAGATCATCGTCTTCCCGAAGCTCGCGAAGAACGAGATCCTGCAGATCGTCGACCTGATGCTCAACCGCCTGCGCGTGCAGATGGCCGAGCACGAGGTGACGATCGAGCTGACCGACGAGGCGAAGGACCTGCTCGTCGAGAAGGGCTACGACCCGGCGATGGGCGCCCGGCCGCTGCGCCGCGCGATCCAGCGGTTCATCGAGGACCCGCTCGCCGACTTCGTCCTCGGCCGCCAGCTCGAGCCCGGCTCGACGATCCTCGTCGCCCGCAAGGACGACGAAGAGGTCGACATCACGGTCGTGCCGCCCGCGCCGCCCGAGGCGCTCGCCGTCGGCGCCGCGCCCGACGCACCGCCCGCTCGAAGACCGAGGACTAGCTCAGCAGACTCACGAACTTGGACGTTCGCGCCTGCAGGCGCGAGCGTCCTAGGACGCGGCGTTACTCCGTCGAGCTGCCAGACGTCGTCGCGCAGCAGCGGGACGACCGTGCCGTCGCGCAGTACCGCGTCGACGTCCACCTCGGGGCCGCCGATCATGAAGTCGGTGTGCACGGTCGAGACGTTGACGCCGTCGATCACGCCGCCCTCGACGGCCTCGGCGTAGCCGCGCCGTAGGCGACGTGGCACGTGGCGTTCTCGTCGAAGAGCGTCTCGAAGAACGTGACGCCGGTCTGGCCGATCGCGCGACGTGCCGTCGACGAGCGCGACCTCGCCGAGGTACGGCGCGCGCTCGTCGAGCGCGAGCTGGCCCTCGACGACGTCGGCGCCCTCTTCGGCGCGAACGTCGACGATGCGGCCGGCCTCGAACCGCACCTCGAGCCCGCGGACGATCGTGCCCGTTGAGCGCGCAGCGGCCGCGTCGAGCGGACGACGCCCTCCGTGCGGCGGCAGTCCGGGCGTGGTGAAGACCTCTTCGGTCGGCATGTTCGCGACGTAGGGGATGCCGTCGGCGGTCTCGGACTCGCAGCCCTGCCAGCGCGACTCCGGGAGGAGCCCGACGGTCAGGTCGGTGCCGGGGCCGCGATAGTGCAGCGAGTCGACGCCGCATGCTCGTCGAGCGCGCTGGCGCGCGTCGCCGAGCCGGCGCGACGTGCTCGCTGCCAGGCGGCGACCGGGTCGTCCTCGTCGAGCCGCACGCAGAACTCGACGAGCTCCCAGAGCCGCTCGACGTCCGGCTCGCCGAACATCTGCTGCGCCCAGCCCTCGTTCGGGACGCCGATCACGACCCAGTTGTTCAGCCGCTCGTTGATCTGGCGGATGTTCTCGTCGGCGAGCTCGATCATGCGCGCCTTGCCGACGCGGTCGCCGGGCAGGTCGGCGAGCAGATTCGGCTCGGCGTCGCCGGTCAGCGCGACGATCGCCGCGCTCTCGTCGCCGAACGTCCTTCGCGCGCTCGAGGAGCCACGGCGGCGTCCACGAGAGCGACGTCGTCGCTGGCGTGCTCGATCATCGCGCGGCGGACGTGCTGGTCGCTGTAGAGGACGTCGACGTAGCGCGCGCCCGCGCGGTAGCGCGGCCCGCGCGACCGCGCGCGCGACGGCGGCGTGCTCGACGCGCGCCGATCACCTCGACGAGCTGCCCGGGCTGCACGTTCGCGCCGACGCGGACGGCGAGCTCGGCGTACCGCTCGATCAGCTCGTCGGTTCGGTCATTCCGGCAGCTGCCAAACGTCCTCGCGCAGGATCGGGACGGCGGTGCCGTCCTTGGTGATCCCGTCGACGCTCGAGCTCGGGGCCGCCGACCATGAAGTCGGTGTGCACGGTCGAGATGTTCATGCCCTCGCCCGGCTCGCCGTCGAACACCTCGACGATCGCCGAAGCCGTAGGCGATGTGGCACGTCGCGTTCTCGTCGTACAGCGTGTCGAAGAACGTCATGCTCGGTCTGGCCGACGCGCGAGGTGCCGTCGACGAGCGCGAGCTCGCCGAGGTAGCTGGCGCGCTCGTCGGTCTCGAGCTGCCCGCGCACGAGCTCGGCGCCCTTGTCGGCCTTCGACCTCGACGATCTTGCCGTCCTGCGCACGGTCAGCTGGAGCCCTTCGACGACCTCGCCGTTGAGCGCCAGCGGCCGGCTCGAGCGTGATCGTGCCTTCGGCGCGGCGGCAGTCGGGCGTCGTGAAGACCTCTTCGGTCGGCATGTTCGGAACGTACTCGAGCCCGTCGCCGTCCGGAACCGCGCCGACATCCAGCGGGCGTTGGCGATTCAGGCCGACGGTCAGATCGGTGCCGGGCCCGCGGTAGTGGATCGCGTCGAAGCGAGCTCGTTCAGCGTCGCGGCGCGCGCCTCGAGGCGCGCCATGTGCGTCGCGCCACGCGGCGACCGGGTCGGGCTCGTCGAGTCGCGTGCAGAACGCGACCGCCTCCCAGAGCCGCTCGACGTCGGGCTCGCCGAAGACCTTCGTCGCCCAGCCCTCGGTCGGATAGGCGACGACCGACCAGTTGACGGCGCGGTCCTCGAGCTGCTCCGCGGTGGATCTCGATGACCTCCGTCATCCGCGCGCGGCCGACGCGCGTCGCCGTCGAGGTCGGCCAGCAGCTCCGGCTCCGGATCGCCGGTCGTCGCGATCAGCGCGTTGCCGGCCTCCGCTCGCCGCCAGCAGCTCTTCAGCCACTCGGGCGTGTGCGTCGAGCGCCTCGTCGGGGCCGAGCTCGATCATCGCCTTGCGCACGTGCTGGTCGCGTGTACAGCACGTCGACGTAGCGCGCGCCGGCGCGTACGCCGGCGCGCGCCAGCGCGCGCGCGAGCGGCGCGTGCTCGACGTGCGTGAGCAGGAAGAGCGTCTGGCCCTCCTGGACGTTCGCGCCGACGCGGACGGCGAGCTCGGCGTACTTCTCGAGCCGCTGGTCTAGCGTCAGCTGCCATACGTCCTCCCTCGAGGATCGGAACGTCGTCGCCGTCGTCGGTGATGCCGTCGACGTCCACCTCGGGGCCGCCGATCATGAAGTCCGTGTGGACGAGCGAGACGTTGATCCCGCGCTCGCGCAGCTCGTCCGGGCTGAGGCCCGTCGAGCCCGTCGATGCCGAAGGGGACGGCGGTGCCGTAGGCGATGTGGCACGTCGCGTTCTCGTCGAACAGCGTGTCGAAGAACGTCATCCCCGTCTTGCCGACGCGCGACGTGCCGTCGACGAGCGCGACTTCGCCGAGGTGCTTGCGCGAACTCGTCGATGTCGAGCTGCGCCGCGCACGGCGTCGGCGCCGGCCGAGGCCGCACCTCGACGATCGCGCCGCCCTCGAAGCGGAACTCGAGGTCGCGGACGACCGTGCCGCCGAGCGCGAGCGGCCGGGTCGAGCGAACCGTGCCCTCGGTCGCGCCGCCAGTCCGGGGCGGTGAAGACCTCCTCGGTCGGCATGTTCGGCGACGTGGAAGATCGCCGCTCTGCGTCTCGACGCCGCCGCCGATCCAGCGCGCGCCCGGGAGCAGCCCGATCGTCAGGTCGGTGCCCGGCCCGCTGAAGCGGATCGCGTCGAAGGCGCAGCTCGTCCAGCTGCGCGGCACCGCTCGCTGCAGCTTGCTCGATGTGCTCGCGCCAGGCCGCGACCGGGTCGGCTCGTCGAGGCGGACGGCATAGGCGACCGCCTCCCAGAGCCGCTCGACGTCCGGCTCGCCGAACATCTGCTCCGCCTGGCCCGCGGTCGGGTACGCGGCGATCACCCAGTTCGTCGTGCCGCTCGCTACTGCGCTCGCAGCTGGATCTGCGAGCGCTTCGAGCGGACGCGCCTTGCCGACGCGCTGCTGGTCGAGCCGGCGAGCAGTTCGGGCTCGGGCTCGCCGGCGACCATGATCAGCGCGCCGCCGTCGAGCAAGCGCCTTCATGCGCTCGACGATGCCACGGCGGCGACTCGGTGAGCGCCTCGTCGGCGGCGTGGTCGATGAACGCCTTGCGGACGTGCAGGTCGCCGTAGTGGACGTCGACGTACGCGCGCCGGCGCGATAGGCGGCATGCGTCGAGCGCGCGGACGAGCGGCGCGTGCTCGACGAGGCCGTCGACGAAGACCGTCTGGCCCGGCTGCACGTTGGCGCCGACCCGGACGATCAGGTCGGCGTAAGCGCTCGAGGCGGTCCGGCACGCGCCTGATGATAGAGACTCGGATATCACGTGTCGAGCGGCACGTCGTCCCAGTCGTCGCCCTCGCCGGCCAGCCATTGAGAGCGTGGTGGCGCTCGAGCGCGATCGAGTGGCCTCGCGCAGCTCGTCCGGGCCTCGAGCTGCCGGTAGACCTTGCCGAAGGCGCGGAAGTCGCCGCGGAGCGGCGCCGGGCAGCAGGCCGTGCTCGTAGCCGCGCATCGCGGTCGCGGCGACCAGCTGGTCGAAGCGTCGCGTAGGCTCGGGCAGCTCGACAGCCGTCCGCGCGCCTGGAGCGTCGGTCGTCCGGGCGCGCCAGTGCCAGAGCCGCGCCGACTCGCGCTCGAGCTCGAGCTCGTCTCGGCGTCCCGAAGCCGCCCGCCGCCGGTCGACGCGCGACGACCTCGTCGGTAGCGAAGGCGCGGTCGTACGGCGGCAGCTCGGCGAGCTGCAGCGCCCAGAGCAGCGTCCCGAGCGCCTCGCCGCGCCAGACCGTGTCGATCACGGCCGGGTCGTCCGACGGGAGCAGCTCGAGCGCCGCCGCACCTCGCCGCGCAGCGCCCGGCACCGCTCGATCACCTCTGCCTGCGACCGGAGTCTGCGACGCGCCATCGTTTCGAAGTTGGCACAGTTGCCGTCGGGCGGTGGGAGTACCGTCATCTGCCCATGGCGAAAGCGGCGGCGATCCAGCACGTCTGCACCGAGTGCGGCACCGCGTCCGGCCGCTGGCTCGGGCGCTGCCCGGGCTGCGGCGAGTTCGGGACGCTGGTCGCCGAGGCGCCGGCTCCGCGCGGCGGCGAAGGCGCGGGAGGCGCGGCCGCCGCTCCGCCTCGTCGACGTCGTCGCCGAGGAGGCCGAGCGGATCCCGACCGGCGTGCCGGAGCTCGACCGCGTGCTCGGCGGCGGGCTCGTGCCCGCCTCGCTCGTGCTCGTCGGCGGCGAGCCTGGCGTCGGCAAGTCGACGCTGCTCCTCAGCGCGCTCGGCGCGATCTCGCGCGACCGGCGCGCCCTGCTCGTCACCGGCGAGGAGTCGGTCGCGCAGGTGAAGCTGCGCGCCGGCGCGGCTCGGCGGCTGCGACGAGGTCGAGATCCTCGCCGAGACCGAGCTCGACGTGGTCTGCGCGACGCTCGAGCGCGAGCGGCCCGGCCGTCTGCGTGATCGACTCCGTGCAGACCCTCTGGTCGCAGGAGATCGGCTCGGCGCCCGGCTCGGTCTCGCAGGTGCGCGAGGCGGCGGCGCGGCTGCTGCGCGTCTCGAAGGAGAGCGGCGTCGCGACGTTCCTCGTCGGTCACGTGACGAAGGACGGCTCGGTTGCCGGCCCGCGCGTGCTCGAGCATCTCGTCGACTGCGTGCTGCAGTTCGAGGGCGACCGCTACCACGCGCATCGCATCCTGCGGGCGGTGAAGAACCGCTTCGGCTCGACGAACGAGCTCGGCGTCTTCGAGATGACCGGCGCAGGGCTCGTCGGCGTGCCCGACCCGTCGGAGATCTTCGGCCGCACGCACGGCGGCGAGGTCGGGCGCGGCGGTCACCTGCGCGCTCGAGGGCACGCGGCCGCTGCTGCTCGAGATCCAGTCGCTCGTCGCGCCGACCGACCTGGCGATGCCGCGCCGCGTCGGCACCGGCGTCGATCCGAAGCGCCTCGCGATGATCGTCGCCGTGCTCTCCCGGCATGCCGGCCTGCCGCTCGGCACGCGCCGACGTCTTCGTCAACGTCGCCGGCGGCGTGCGGATCGACGAGCCCGGCGCCGACCTCGGGATCGCGCTCGCGATCGCCTCGGCGGCGAAGGGCGTGCCGGTCGCGCGACGGGCTCGCCGCCTTCGGCGAGATCGGCCTGACCGGCCGCCTGCGGCCGGCCGACCCAGACCGACCGGCGGCTCGAGGAGTGCCGCAAGTTCGGCTGCCGGACGGTGCTCGGCCCCGAGATCGACACACTTCGGCAGGCGCTCGGCTCAGGCGCTCGCCGAATCCCCTGCGTAAGCAGGGATTTTCGCCGAAAAATGGCGTATTTTGCAGGGTTTCTGGTACCCTGTCACTCCTTGCCGGTGGAGCCTCCAGGGCCGCCGGCGCTTTCGCGACTACGACGGAAACCGGAGGAGCTCTTGTACAAGGTCGGGGACAAGGTGGTGTATCCGCACCACGGTGCAGGCACGGTCGTGAAGCGCGAGAAGAAGGAAGTTCTCGGCGAGAAGCGCGAGTACCTCACGATCAAGATCCTGCACAACGACATGACCGTCAACGTCCCGGCCGAGAACGCCGAGCGCGTCGGTCTCCGCAAGGTGATCGACGAGGAAGCCGTCAAGAAGGTCGTCAAGTACCTGACCTCCGGTGGCACCGAGATGCCGAAGAACTGGAACCGCCGCTTCAAGCACAACCGCGACAAGATGAAGACCGGCGACATCTACGAGCTCGCCGAGGTCGTTCGCAACCTCGCGCTCCGCGATGGCGAGAAGGGTCTCTCGACCGGCGAGAAGCAGATGTACGTCAAGGCGAAGAAGATCCTCGCCTCCGAGCTCATGTACGCGAAGAACATGTCCGAGGACGAGGCGCTCGAGTGGCTCGAGGAGACGCTGACCGAAGGCGCGAAGCCGAAGGTCGCGAAGACCGCAGCCGCCGCCGAGAAGAAGTCTGCCGCTGCGACCGCCGCGAAGAAGCCGGCCGCGACGCGCGCAAGACGACGACTGCTGCGGCGAAGAAGCCGGCCGCCGAAGAAGCCCGCCGCGGCGCGGTGAGCGTCTGGGCCGTTCTCGTCGCCGCCGGGCGAGGAGAGCGGCTCGGCGAAGACCGGCCGAAGGCGTTCGTTCGGCTCGGCGAGCTCCCGCTGCTCGCCGAGCCGCTTCGACGGCTCGACGAGAGCGAGTGGATCGACGCGGTCGTGCTCGTCGCGCCGCCGGAGTGGGAGGAGCCGGCGATCCTGCTCGCCGAGGAGCTCGGCGCCTCGAAGGTGACCGCCTGCGTCACCGGCGGCGAGACCCGCACCGAGTCGGTGCGCATCGGCGTCGCCGAGGTGCCCGACGACGCGGCGGTGATCCTCGTGCACGACGCGGCGCGGCCGCTGCTGCCGGACGAGGTCGTCGGTCGCGTGCTCGAGGCGCTCGGCGAGGGCTTCGACGGCGCTGTCCCGGCGCTGCCGGTCGCGACACGGTGAAGCGCGTCGACGGCGACGTCGTCGCCGAGACGCTCGACCGCTCGCAGCTCGTCGCCGTGCAGACGCCGCAGGCATTCGTTGCGACGGTGCTGCGCGCGGCGCTCGCGCGCGGCGACGAGGGCTCCGACTGCGCGTCGCTCGTCGAGCGGCACGGCGGCCGCGTCAAGGTCGTCGCGGGCGACGAGCGGCTGCTGAAGGTGACGACGCGCGCCGACCTGGAGCGGGTCGCCGCGTGGCTGTAGAGGCCGTCGTCTTCGACGTCGGCGAGACGCTCGTCGACGAGACGGACATGTGGACGCGCGTCGCCGAGGCGGCCGGCGTGCCGCCGTTCACGCTGATGGGCGTGCTCGGCGGACTGATCGCCCAGGGCCGCGACCACACCGACGTGTGGGACGCTGCTCGGGGTCGAGCACCCGGCAGGCAAGTGGACGATGGACGACTGGTACCCCGACGCGCTGTCCGTGCCTCGCGCGGCTGCGCGCGGCGGGCTACCGCGTCTGCGCCTCCGGCAACACGCCGGCGTCGATCGAGGACGATCTCGCGCCCGCACGTCGACGCGGTCGCGTCGTCGGCGAGCTGGGGCGTCGGCAAGCCCGACCCGCGTTCTTCGAGCGGGTCGTCGACCTGGCGGGTGTCCCGGCTGCGAGGATCGCGTACGTGGGCGACCGCTCGGACAACGACGTCGGCCCGGCGCTCGCCGCCGGCATGGTCGGCGTGCACATCCGCCGCGGCCCGTGGGGTTACCTCCAGGAGCCGCCGCGCCGGCGCGATCCGCATCCGCTCGCTCGACGAGCTGCCGGCGGTGCTCCCGTGAGCTTCCGCGTCGGCATCGGCGTCGACGCGCACGCGCTCGAGCGACGGCGTGCCGCTCGTGCTCGGCGGCGTCCGCATCGACCATCCGACGCGGCCTCGCCGGTCACTCCGACGGCGACGTGCTCGCGCACGCGCTCGTCGACGCGATGCTCGGCGCGGCCGGGCTCGGCGACATCGGCTCGCTCTTCCCGTCGGGCGACGAGCGCTTCCGCGGCGCCGACAGTGTCGACCTCCTGCGCGAGGCGTACCGGCAGGTGCGCGAGGCGGGGTGCACGCTCGTCAACGCCGACTGCGTGCTCGTCGGCGAGGAGCCGCGGATCGCCGGTCACCGCGAGGAGATGCGCCGCCGTCTCTCCGAGGCGCTCGGCGGCGGCGAGGTGAACGTGCGCGCGACGACGACCGACCATCTCGGCTTCACCGGCCGCGGCGAAGGTCTCGCCGCGCACGCGGTCGCGCTGCTGGAGCGCGCGTGAAGGCGAAGGATCTGAGCGTCGAGCAGCCCGCGCCGTTCGACTCGGTGCTCGACGGCTACGCGTACATCCCGCGCATGCTCGACAAGGCGCGCGCGACGATCGCCGGCACGAACGGCACGTACCTCTTCGGCTGCCCGGTCGACCACACGTGCATGGCGCGGCTCAACGTGTCGCCCGAGCTCGTGCGTCGACCTCGCCGGGCGCTACGACGACGACCACGACGTCCTCGCCGCGCTGAAGGAGCACGGCATCCCGAGCGCGGAGGAGGCGTGGTTCGACGCCGTCGCGGTCGAGGACGAGCTGCAGGGGCCGGGCTTCTACTTGAAGGTGCGCGAGGGAGAGCTGATCGGCGGCCGCCGACGGCGCGGTCGAGGAACAGCACACCCACCCGACCGCGGAGGTCGTGTTCGTCGTCGAGGGCGCTGCCACGTACTTCCTCGGCGAGCATGCAGGCGCGCATCGTGCGCGCCGGGCAGGTCGTGCGCATCCCCGGCAAGGTTCCGCACCGGTACGAGAATCGCTCCGGGGCGCCGTTCCGCGCCGTGTCCGCGTTCGTCGTGTGAGGTTCGTCCACTACCCGGATGCGAAGGCGCTCGAGGACGCACCCGGCTACTCCGACCTGCTCGGGGTCTGGCCCGAGTTCCTCTTGCACGACGCGATCTCGAATCGCTACTGGAGTCGCCTCTACACGGACTTCGCCGGCCTTCCAGTTCCTGGGGCTCGAGGGTGACCGTGTGGTCGCCGAAGGAAACTGCGTGCCGGTGTGCGGGCAGCCGGCCAGCTGGCGCGAAGCGATTCGCAGCGCATTCGAGGGAAGCGGCGAGCCCGACCGGGTCTGCGCGCTCGCGATCATCGTCGCGCCCGAGCGCCGCGGCGCCGGCCTCAGCACCCTGATGCTCACCCACATGCGCGAGACGGCGGCGCATCTCGGTCTGCTGGTCGCGCCGGTGCGGCCCACGCTGAAGGAACAGCATCCGCTCGTCTCGACCGCCGACTACGCCGGCTGGCGCCGTGAGGACGGAACGCACTTCGATCCTTGGCTGCGCACCCACGAGCGGCTCGGCGGCCGGATCGTCGGGCCTGCCGAGGACGCGATGGTGATCGAGGGGAGCCGCGCGGACTGGGAGGGCTGGACGGGGCTCGAGCTCTCAGCCGACGGCGATCACGTCGTCCCCGGCGCGCTCGTGCCGGTGCAGTTCGCCGAGGGGCGCGGGGTCTATCGCGAGCCTTGCGTCTGGGTCGACCACGTCATCGCGTGAGAGCAGCACCGCTCCCGCGACGACGCAGGCGAAAGCAACCACGCGCACGACGCCGAGCGTTCCACCCGGCAGATGCTCGCCGAACAACACGACGCCTGCGACGATCGGGATCGCGTTCGTCAGCAGCGTCGCCGTCCCGGCGGTGACGAGTGCGCCGCCGCGTTGGAAGCCGAACTGAAGCGCCGTGAAGGCGCTTCCGTGCATGAGCAATACGACCGGCACGAGGACGAGCCAGACTCCCCCGAGGGTCGCGGCCTTCGTCGCCACATCGCCGGCCGCATAGAGGACTCCGGCTGCGACGCCAAGCGACACGCTGCGCGTCGCCACGGCTGCCGCGACGACGGCGGAGACGACGAGCCAGCCGGCGAGCGCGGCCGGGAGGGGGAATGTCCCGGTCGCGGCTCCGCCGGCCAGTGAGATGCCGAGAAGCGCGAGGCCTCCGATCGCGATCCCGACCGCGAGCCAATGCGCCCGCGAGATCCGTTCCCCGCGGCGGCGTGCGAACAGCGCCAGCAGCCCCGACGCCACCTGCCGAGACCGCCTGCACGAGCGAGAGCGGTGCGAAGACAAGTGCTGCGACGTAGAGCGCCCAGCCCGCGACCCCGACCAGGAAGCCGACGAGCCAGGAGAGGTCGCCGAAGAGCGAGCGGAGCGATTGGAGCGGCGACCGGAAGGTCAGCGTCGGCAGCCGGCTCGCGGCGCCGTGCTGCGCCACCCAGCCCCAGTTGAGCGCGCACGCAGAGAGCAGGGCGAGCGTGAGACCGAGTGCGGCGCTCATCGCCGAGAGCTCTGGAACGGCAGATACGCCTCGGCGGCGAGCGCCGCGATCCCGACGCGCGGCAGGTCGCGGCGTCGCTCGTAGACGACGAACCGCCGTTCCCAGCGCGGAAAGAACTTGCGGTTGAAGGCGAGCAGGTTGTCGAGCTGGAAGTGCCCCTTGAGCCGGAGCAGCGCGCGACGCTGCACCTCCTGCATGCCGGTCAGCTCCGTCTCGGGCGCGAGCAATGCGGCGAACGGCGCGAAGTTGAGCGAGACATGCGCAAACCCGTGCGCACGCGCCCACCAGATCGCGTCGCAGATCAGTCGTTCGTTGAAGCCGTTCGGTGTCGCGCGAAGTCGTGGCATCGACGACAGCGAAAGTGCGCGGGCGGCTTCGGAGATCGCGAAGTGCAGGAAGCCGGCGGCGCGGCCGTCCGGTGCGAAGCCGACCACGAAGATCGCGTCGTCGTCCCCGAGCGCGAAGAGGGCATCGAGCGCCATCACGAACCCCCGCTCCGGCTGGTCGCCGCGCCACGAGCGGGCGACGTCGTCGAGCTCCGCACGGAGACTCTCGTCGATCTCGCCGGGCCGGAGGACGGCTGTCGTGTAGCCGGCTCGCTCGAGCCGGTGCACCGACTGCCTCACCTTGCGGATCGCGCGACCGTCCAGCGAGAAGCTCGCCGTGTCGACGATCGCCTCGTCGCCGTGGTAGAGCGCGTGCAAGCCGTGCCGTGCGTAGAGCGGAAGCCACGGCTCGGATGCGCCGAGGATCGCGACGCGCCAGTCGCGCGCGCGAGCGTGGGCGACGAACCTCGCCACGAGCGCGTCGGCGCGGTCGCGTGGGCCGATCGCGTCGCCGGTGACGATGGCAACGCCACCGACGACGCGGTACGCGAGAAACGCTGCTCCGTCCTCGCTGAAGAAGTACGACTTGTCTGCGCGCAGGACGAATGGCGCAAGCGTGTCGTCGCCGTAGCGGCGGACGAGCTCCCGTGCGCGGGCGCGCTCGTTGTCGAGCTGCAGCACGCGGTGTCGCCAGGGTGCGAGCCACCCAGAGACGACCCAGAGCACGCCGGTCGCGCCGAGCAGGAAGATCGAGAGCGGGAACCAGTTCCCGAACGCACCCTGGAAGTGGGGCGAGCCCGTCAGCTCGAGCGCCAGGAGGCTCCGTCCGAGCTCGCGGAACGCGAACGGGAACGTGAAGACCTGGTCGGCTGCCACCCGGTTCAGCCACAACGCTGCGAGCCCGTAGGCGGCGATGCCGGCGACGACGATCACGACGCGCGTCAGCACCACCGGCCGGCCGGCGACGTCACCGGGGCCGTCGAAGTCCTGGCGACGTGCGACGAGGATGACGAGCGTCGCCGCCGAGAGCAGTGTCCCGTCGGTGAAGCCGTGGAGCACGTGGAGCGACGTCGAAAAGGCGGAGAGGCCGACGGCGACCTGCCAGGCACGATGGCGGCGCCGGGCGAGACCGGGCACCGCGGCGAGCAGGGCGACGGCGGCGAGCGCGCACGCGGCGTGTGCGAGCGGGCCGACTGCATCGGGTGTCAGCGAGTGGAGCAGGCCGCTGCTCTTTCCGGGGAGGATCACGTGCAGCAGGTCGAGCGCCGCGCCGGCCGCCACGACCGCCGCGACGACCGTGGGCCCTCGCCCGGCTCGGCGCTGCGGGCGGGCGATCGCGGCGATGACGACCGCGGTGATCGTGGCTGGGAGGTAGACGGCCTTCATCGTTGCGGCGGCGTCAAGCGCGTCCTTCATCGACACCTGGCGGACGACCGAGATCGAGAAACTCGTCTGCAGGTAGGCAAACACGCCGACGGCGAGCCCGAGGAGGAGCGCGGCGGTCAGCCGGTCGATGCGCGCCCAGCGCGCGTAGTACCCGAGCAATGCGGCGGCGGCGAGCCAGACGACGAGGTACCAGACGAGTGGTGCGGTGGCGTGGCGCGAGAGCTCGTCGAGAGGCAGCGCTTCGTTGATCCGCGGCCCGGGCGCCCCAGGCCGTACGAGGTAGAGCCAGCCGGCGACGGACGCCGAGACGACTACGGCGAGCGGGAGCGACGCCGTCCTACGAAGCATGGAGCTCCCTCGAGGCAGCGAGGTAGGCGCGCGCCGCGTTCCCGCGCCACAGCGCCCAGTTGTGGCCGCCGCGGACGACGAAGTAACGGTACGGCAGGTGCTCAGCCTTCAGCTCGCGTGCGAACTCTGCGTTCTGCTTGCGGAACCAGTCGTCCGTCCCGCTGTAGAACCAGAAGTACGTGTGCGCACGGCGCAGTTTCGGCGCCGTGCTCTTCAGCGTCAGCAGCGGCGAGTTCGCAGCGAGGAGCGACCGCTTGTCGCCGAAGATCGAGAGGATCCGGTCGGCGGTCTCGTAGCCGGACCAGCTCTCGACCATGCGGAACTCGCCGGGGTGGTGGATCGCGATGTTGATCGAGCCGTAGCCGCCCTCGGAAAGCCCCATCAGCGCGCGGGCGTTCGGTCGGGCGACCGTGCGGTACCGGCGGTCGATCGCGCGCACGAGATCGCGGGCGACGAATGTCTCCCAGCCGTTCCCCTTGCCGATGCCGTTCGCCCACTCCTTGTCCGTGAACGAGCTCGTCGAGCCGAAGGGCATGACGAGGATCGCCGGCTTCGCTTTGTGCAGCGCGACGAGCTCGTCCTCGACCACGCCCATGCGCACCGTGGCGAGGAACGCGCCGGGCCGTCCCGGGACGCCGTGCAGCAGGTACATGACGGGGTAGCGCCGATGCGAATGTGTCGCGTAGCCGGGCGGGAGGTAGACGTCGACCGGCTGGCGGCGTCCGGCGAGCGCGGGGCTCGCGAGGTAGAAACGCGTCGCCGTGCCCTGCGACCGCACGTACGCCGCGTCGTGTGGCGGCGCGAAGCCACGGTAGTTCCAGTAGTTGTCGACGTAGCGATAGACGCCGAGCAACCCCACACCGAGCAGGCACGCGCCACCGAGAACCGCGGCGCGAGGAGCAAGCCGGGGAAGAGCGCTGATCACCACCCGTGGTTGTACGACCGCGTTGCTGAAGGGCGGGTGACGGTGAGGTTAAGGGTCGGTTCAGCGTGGCTTCGCGAGCCGCGAGAGCGCCAGCTTCAACCAGGGGACCGCGTGCCGTTTCCACAGCGCTTCGGTGTGTCCGCCGGTGTAGAGCTCGAACAGATGCGGCACGCGTGCCGCCGTCAGCTCACGGTGGAACTGCTTGTTCTCGGCGACGAACTGCTGATACTGGTCTTGCTTGCCGATGTAGAAGGCGAGCAGCGTCGGTCGGTTCTGCTCGTCGCGGTGGAGCGGTTGGACGAAGTTGTGGGCGTTGGCATTCGGTCCTGCGACAGCAGTCGTCCCGGTTGGGTCGGTGGCGTGGAAGTACCCCGACCACGCCTCGATCGCCGCATAGCGGCCGAGGTTGTGGAGGCCGATGATCATTGCGCCGTAGCCACCGGCGGAGACGCCGACGATCGCGCGTCCCCTCCGTGAGGCGATCGTGCGGAAGTGCCTGTCGATGTACGCAGGCACTTCGCGTGAGATGTACGTCTCCCAGTTGCGACCCGCGCCCCAGTTCAGGTACTCGGGATCGGTGTCATTCGCGCGGGCGCCCTGCGGGATGACGAGGATGGCGGGGCCTGCCTGCTCCATCGCGTCGATCATCCAGTCGTTGCCCTCGTACGCCTTCGCGGTCGCCGGCAGTCCGTGCAGGAAGTAGACGACGGGGTAGCGCTTCCCGCTGTCGGCATAGTCGGGCGGCAGGATCACGCGCGCGTGCACGGTGCCGTTGAGGGCGATCGAACGGATCGGCTCATCGCCCGCATGCGACTGGCGGAGGAAGCGGGCGCCTGCGGCCGCGACGACCGCGAGTGCAAGCAGGACGACGAGCGCAATGCGCACCGTCCACTTCACGAACGCCAACGTAACCGGCCGTTCATGAAGCTCGGGCTAACGTCGCCGGATGGCCGTTCTGGCTGCGGTGATCGCGCTCTTGCTCCCCGGCTTCACGCCGTTCGCGAGCGGCCCGGACGGCGGCACGGTGCTGAAGGGCGTGTTCCCCGGTGGCGAACGGCCCGGCTACGTCTACCTTCCGCCCGGTTACACGCCGACGCGTCGGTACCCGGTCGTCTACCTGCTGCACGGGATGCCCGGCTCGCCGACCGAGTACCTGGACGGGACCCAGCTCGCCTCGTTCGCGGATACCGGAATCAGCCTCCGGGCAGCTGAAGCCGTTCATCGCGGTGCTGCCCGCGGCCGGCCCGGCGCCGAAGTACAACGGCGAGTGGGCGGGGCCGTGGGAGAGCGAGCTCGTCGACCAGGTCGTGCCGTTCGTGGACGCGCACCTTTCGACGATTGCGTCACGAAGCGGACGCGTGATCGCCGGGCTGTCCGCCGGAGGCTTCGGAGCCGCGGACATCGGCATCCGCAATCCCAGCGTCTTCGGCTCGGTCGTCTCCTGGAGCGGCTACTTCCATCCGCTGCGCGACGGCCCGTTCAAGGTCGCGACGAAGTCGGTGCTGGCAGCGAACGATCCGCAGATGCTCGTCGCGAAGGACGGCGCGAAACTCCAACTCAGGTTCTTCCTCTCGACAGGCCCGTACCACTCGCACTGGTTCAAGCCGGCGGAGACGACGGCGTTCGCCGCCGAGCTGAGGAAGGACGGACTGCCGGTCCAGACGCTCGTCGTCTCCCAGACGAAGGGCGAGTGGATCGCGCAGGTCGACGCCGGCCTGGCCTGGGCGTTCGGCGTCTAACCGGGGAGCGCGGCGACGCCGTCGCGGAGCACGACGAGCCCGTCACGCTCGAGCGCCACGAGCGCGTCGCCGTCGGTCGGCTGGTTCCCGGCTGCGACCTCGCGGAGCGCGTTCGCGCGCCGCTGCCGGAACGACCCCTCGAACTTCGACTGCTTGCGTAGCGGCTCGTAGCGCTGCCCGCGTGACGGACAGCCGGCGGCGAGCGGGCACTCGCCGCAGCGTGGGATGCGCGCGAGGCAGATCGTCGCCCCGAGGTCGAAGAGCGCCTGCGCGCAGTCCGCGTCGAACTGCTCGCCGGTCCGTTCCTGGACCCGGGCGATGTTCACGTCGACGGGCAGCACGTCGCGGCCGAACGCGAAGTTGCCGACCGCCGCTGCCGTGTACGGGCCGACGCCCGGGAGCTCGGTCAGGTCGTCCGGCCAGCCGTGCTCCGCGACGTGTTGCGCAGCCCGGTGGAGGCTGATCGCGCGGCGGTTGTAGCCGAGGCCCTGCCACGCGACGATCACGTCGGCGGCGGACGCTTCAGCGAGCGCTTGGACGGTGGGCCAGCGTTCGAGCCAGGCGTGCCAGCGCGGGATGACGCGATCGACCTGCGTCTGCTGCAGCATGACCTCCGAGACCAAGATCGCATATGGATCGCGCGTTTTCCGCCAGGGGAGATCGCGTCCGTTTTGGCTGTACCAGGCCAAAAGCAGGGGCTTCATGTGCGAAAGCCTAGGCGGTCAGGATCTCGCAAGCGTTCTCCGCCTACCTTGGGCTCGTGGCGTATCCCTCATCCCTGGAGCCGGGCAAGACGACGGGCCGGCAGATGCTCAACAAGGTGGCCGAGGTCACCCTCTACTTCTGGGTCATCAAGTGTTTCTGCACGACCATCGGCGAGACGTTCTCGGACAACCTGACGTCGAGCTGGGCGGGTGGCAGCGACCCGAGCGTGCACGCCCTGGATGTCGCGTCGGTCAAGGTGATGGTGGTCACGGTTGCGGTGCTGGCGGTTCTTCTGGTGATTCAGTTCACGCGAAAGCGCTACGTCGCAGCGATCTACTGGGCAAACATCGTCGTCATCAGCCTCGTGGGGACGCAGATCACGGACCAGTTCGAGGGGAACGGCGACCAGCCCAACAACATGTGGGCGATCACGATCGTGTCTCTTACGCTCCTCGTGGTGGTGTTCTTCGTCTGGTGGCTGGTCGAGCGGACGCTGTCGATGCACTCGATCCGGACAGTCCGCCGCGAGGCCTTCTATTGGCTCGCGATCCTGGTCACCTTCGCCACCGGCACGGCCGTCGGCGACCTGATCGCGGAGAAGTTCAGCTTGGGGTACTTGACCACCTTGCTGCTCTTCGTGGCTGTGATCGCCGTGATCGCCGTGCTCTGGAGGTTCACCTCGATCAACGGCGTGCTGGCGTTCTGGCTGGCGTACATCATGACCCGCCCGCTCGGCGCATCGACCGGCGACTTCCTCTCCCAGAAGGGCAACCAGGGGCTCAACCTGGGGACGTCGATCACGAGCTACGTCTTCCTCGGAATCATCGTCTGCCTGGTGGCGTTCCTCCAGCTGAAGAAGCCGGATATCACGCCGCCCGAGCTCGTCTACGCGGATGCGGTCAACCATCCGCACCTGCCTCATCCGCACCTCCCCGAGCTCCACCGCGAACAGCCTCCGGCGACCGACGAGGCTTGACCTCAAGGCGCGACCGATGAACTTCGGGCCGCGCGACGGTCTCCTCTGATGTCACCAGACTGAAACCGGACCGGGTAGTCCGCTTTTGCTAGCGTAAGCGGACTACAGAGTCCAGATGAGAGCAGAGGAGCTGCCGCGCATGGCAAAAAACGCCACCAACCCTTGGGTCGTCCTAGTTTTGATCTGCCTGGCGCAGTTCATGGTCGTCCTCGACGCGACGATCGTGAACGTCGCCCTTCCTTCGATCCAGAAGGACCTCAACCTCAGCGAGGCGAGCCTTCAGTGGATCGTTAACGCGTACACCCTGACCTTTGGTGGCTTCCTGCTGCTCGGCGGTCGTCTCGGCGACCTGCTCGGTCGTAAGCGGATCTTCTTGCTCGGCCTCATCATCTTCACGGCCGCGTCGTTCCTCGACGGCCTCGCGAACAGCGAGGGTTTCCTGATCTCCGCCCGGGCGCTGCAAGGCCTCGGCGCCGCACTGATCGCACCAGCCGCTCTCTCGATCATCTCGACGACCTTCGAGGAAGGCGCAGAGCGCGCGAAGGCTCTCGGCGTGTGGGCTGCGATCGCGATCGGCGGCTCCGCCGTCGGCCTCGTCCTCGGTGGCGCGCTCACCGAGTACTTCTCCTGGCCGTGGATCTTCTTCGTGAACGTCCCCGTCGGCATCGTCGCCTTCATCCTTTCGCTGCGCCTGGTGCCGGAGTCGGTCGACATCCATGCGGAGCGCAGTTACGACATCGCCGGCGCGATCACCGTGACCGGTGGATTGATGGCGCTCGTCTACGCGATCGTCGACGCCGAGACCGCCGGTTGGGGCTCCACGAAGACGATCGGGTTCTTCATCCTCGCGGGCGTGCTCCTCGTGTCGTTCGTGCTGATCGAGATGCGCGCCAAGGCGCCGCTCGTGCGGCTGTCGATCTTCAAGGTGCGCTCGCTGCTCACCGCGAACATCGTCATGTTCATGGCGATGTCGGGCATGTTTGCGATGTTCTTCTTCAACACGCTCTACATCCAGAAGGTGCTTGGCTTCTCGCCGCTCGAGGCAGGCCTGGCGTTCCTGCCGTTCACCGCAGGGATCATGGTCTCGGCCGGGCTCGCGTCGACGTTCGCTCCGAGGGTCGGCGTGCGGCTCGTCGCCGGCATCGGGCTGACGCTTTCGGCGATCGGCCTGCTGCTCCTGACGCAGCTCCCGACGCACGGCTCGTACGCCTCTGACGTGCTGCCATCGATCATCGTCTCGTCGCTCGGAATGGGCGCCGTGTTCATGCCGCTCACGCTGATCGCGACGACCGGGTTGAAGGACGAGGACCAGGGGCTCGCCTCCGGTCTCTTCAACACGTCGCAGCAGATCGGCGGCGCGCTCGGCCTCGCCGTCCTCTCGACGCTCGCGGCGAGCAAGTCGGCTTCGGCCGGCGGTTCGGCGACACATGCACTCGTCGTCGGCTTCCACTGGGCCTTCGCGGCCGGCGCCGTCGTGATGATCGCGGGCCTGATCGTGATGGTCGCGACCTGCTCCGCCAGCGGCACGTCGCCGCGATCGAGCAGCGAATCCACGAACCTGAGCCGGTTATCGTCGGAGCCTGATGACGACGACTGCTCTTCGCGCCGACGCCCAGAGGAACCGCGACCGGATCCTCGAGGCGGCGGTCGACTGCCTTCGCCGAGGTCGGCCCGGACGTGACGATCAGCGAGATCGCACGTCGGGCCGGCGTCGGCCATGGCACTGTCTTCCGGCGCTTCCCGACGAAGGACGCGCTGCGGGCGGCTGTGATCGCCCAGCGTCTGGACGAGATGCTCGTCTGTGCGCGGACGCTGCTCGAACGGCCAGACGCCGGTGCCGCTCTGGAGGAGTTCGTGTGGGTCGCGGCCGGCTGCTGCCGCCGCGACCGCGCTCTCTTCGAAGGGGTCGAGAAATGCCTCGACGCCGACGTCGCGGAGACGAAGCACGAGCTGCACGAGGTCGTCGACAAGCTGATCAAGCGCGCGCGGCGCGAGGGCGCCGTTCGCCGCGACCTCGACTCGCGCGACCTCGGCGCCCTGGTCGGGGCCGCAATCCTTGCCTCACAGCATGCGGAGCGCCCGGACGATTGGCAGCGCTACGTGCGTGTGGTGCTCGCGGGCCTCCGGCCGTAGGCCGGCGAAGAGCTCGCCGGTCGCGCGGTCGGTCGCGCGGTGTTCGGCAGCGGTGCGGGGGCGCTCCGCCTCGTACAGGTAGGTCGTCTCGAATCCGGTGAACATCGTCGGCTCCTCTCGTCGTTTACCTGACGACGAACGAGAGCTACGACCGATCGACACTTCTTCGAAGCAGCTTTGCGTGCTGCGGCAGCGCGACCTCCGGCTCCTCGAGCTCGGGGTGCCAGCGCTTCTCCCACTCGACCGAGACCCAGCCGTCGTAGCCCGCGAGGCTCTCGGCCCACGGGACCTCGCCCTCGCCGAGCAGCACGAGCTGCCCGTCGCGACGCGCGTCCTTCACGTGCACGAGTGCGATCCGGTCGCCGAGCAGGTCGAGGGCCTCGGCCGCTGACTCGCCGACGCGCCACGTGTGGCACACGTCCCACAGCGCGCCGAACCCCGGGGAGTCGACGAGTCGGAGCAGCTCGGCCACGCGCGCGGCGCTCGAGAAGGCGTCGTGCGTCTCCAGGGCGACCGTGACGTCGGGCGCGAGCAGCGGCTCGAGGCGGCGCGCGACATCCTCGAGCGAAGCCACCTCGCCGCCGAAGACCCGGACCGCGGGTGCGCCGATCTGCCTCGCCAGCTCGATCGCCGCCGGCAGCTCGCGCTCGAACGCTCCCGCGAGCTGGATCGATGTGTCGAGGCAGCAGACCGGCACGTCGATCGCCGAGAGATCGGGCGGATCGAGGACATCGATCGGCTCGCCCGCGTGGAGGCGCAGCTCGAGCCCGTCGTAGCCGTACTCGCGCACCGCCTCGGCAGCAGCGCTCGAGCGACCACGCGGGGGCTGCGAGGTTCGAGAACGCGAGCTTCACAGGACTGCGTCGCCGGAGCGAAGGGCGCCGAGCACAGCGGCGTACGCAGCGCGGTCGAGCGGCAGTTCGACCGAGCGATCGAGCTGCGAGGAGAGAACGATCGCGTTCGCGAGCTCGAGCGACCACAACGCCTCGCGAGCCGGGGTGCGTGGCTCGTGCCCGTTTCGGATCGCCGACGCGAAATCGCGATGCAGGTCGAAGTGGTCGCCTCCTGGGCCGAGTTCTGCGGGCGGCTCCACGTCGACGATCTCCGGCGCGCCGAACATCTCCTGCGAGGTGGCCAGGTGCTCTGAGAGCGCGCGGCTCGAAGCGCTGGAAGGCGAAGGTCTCGCCGACGATCACGATCCGGCCGCGATCGCCGACGAGCTCGATGCGCTGCACGCCAACCTCGACGGTCGAGGTCTCCAGCGAGCCGACGGCACCGTTCGGATACTCGATCAGTGCGGACGCGGTGTCCTCGGCCTCCATCGGCTGCGAGCGGCGCCGCGCGAGACCCCAGACGCGCGCCGGCGGACCGGCGAGGTGGCAGAGCAGGTCGAGCGTGTGGGGCGCCTGGTTCATCAGGACGCCGCCGCCCTCGCCGGCCCACGTCCCACGCCAGCCGGCTGTGCCGTAGTAGGCCTCGGGCCGGTAGAGCGGGTCGACGACCGACACGCGCACGAGCTCGCCGAGCTCGCCTGCCGCGATCAGCTCGTGTGCCCGCACGATCACCGGCCGGAACCGCTGCTGGAAGCAGACGGCGAGGAGCCGACCGGCACGCTCCGCGGCGGCGATCATCGCGTCGGCGGCGTCGGTCTCGACCGCGAGCGGCTTCTCGCAGAGAACATGCGCGCCCGCCTCGAGCGCGGCGATCGCGAGCGGCGGGTGGGAGGGATGCGGCGTGCAGACGACGACCACGTCCGGCGCGAGCGCGAGCAGCTCGTCGTAGCTGCTGCCGCGCGATTCGTCGACGTCGCTGATCCCGATCAGCTCCGCGTCCTCGATCGCTTCGATCGCGGCGACGTGGAGCGGCGCGATCACGCCCGCGCCGACGATGCCGTAGCGGAGCGTCATGCGCCGAGCCTCCGCGCCGCGGCGACGTTCGCGCGAGTCGCCGCCTCGCGGCTGCCGTCGCGGTCGTAGTGCGTCTCGAACGAGAGATAGCCGTCGTACCCGGATTCGCGCAGGAAGGCGAACAGCGCCGCGTGGTCGACGACGCCGTCGCCGATGCCGACCCAGTTCCGGTCGCGGTCGACGTCCTTCAGATGAACGTGGACGACGCGGTCGAAGATCGTCTCGAGCCCGCCGAGCCCCGAGAATAGCCGTCGGGATCGAGCATCGCCGACGTTGCCCGGCGTCCCAGATCACGCCGAGCTCGGGCTGCCGGCGGCTGCGAGCGCGGCTGCGACCTCGGCGGCAGAGCCGACGTTGCACTCGTGCTCGTTCTCGATCGCCAGCGTCACGCCGGCGGCGGCGCGCATAGCTCGGCGGCACGGCGCAGCGCCGGCGCCGAGCTCGGGCAGCGCGGCGAGCGGATCGGCTTCGCGCCAGAACGAGAACGCCCGCACGACCGGCGCGCCAAGTGCCTTCGCCGCCGTGACCGCGCGCTCGTGGATCGCGAACTGCTCCTCGAGGTCGTCGTCCGCGGTCGCATTTGAGGAACGGAGAGCCGATCGCCGACACGCTGAAGCCGCGGCGGTCGAGCTCGAGCGCGCAGCGATCGCAGCTCGTCGTCGTCGTACCCGACGATCGGGCGGCCGTCGACGACGCGAAGCTCGACGGCGTCGATGCCGAGCTCGTCGCAGACGTCGAGCGCCCGCGCGAGGCTCGGGTCGATCTCGTCGGTGAACACGGACAGCCGCACTCAGGCGCAGCCTAAAGAAGCTCCGGTCGCCGGATGTTCACCGGAGGCCGACGCCGGGTTGACAAGAAAGTTTGTTATCGAACAGCAAAACATCGCGATTGTGCGTCTAAGCGCACATGGAGAGAGCTGCGGCCAGCTCTTGGCATGGTGTCGAGTTGCGCCATTTGGCGGCGCTCGAGGCTGTCGCGCGCGAAAAGTCGTTCAGCGCCGCCGCAGAAAGCCTCGGCTACACGCAGTCGGCCGTGAGCGGCCAGGTGACCGCTCTCGAGCGGATCGTCGGCGCCCGGCTCTTCTCGCGCCTGCGCGGGTCGCGCGGGGTCGAGCTGACCGAGGAGGGGCGGCTCCTGCTCGAGCATGCGTCCGCGATCACCGCACGCATCCACGCCGCCCGCGCCGATCTCTACGCCGTGCAGAACGGACAGACCGGAGTGCTCCGCGGCGGGACGTTCCAGACCGTGTCGCAGACGCTCCTGCCGGGGATCATGCGATCGCTCGCGCGCCCGCCCGACTGCGCTTCGCACCACGCTCTACGAGGACGCCGCGATCGAGACTCTCGCGCATGATGCTCGAAGGCGGCGAGCTCGACGTCTCGTTCGTCCTGCTGCCGCTCGACTCGAGCGAGCTGAGCACGATCGAGATCATGGAAGACCCGTGGTATCTGCTCATGCGGACCGATCATCCGCTCGCGCGGCGAGGCGTCGCTGCCCGTCGAGGCTGTTGCCGGATTGCCGCTGATCTCGCTCGACCGCGTTCCTCTTCACACAGCCTTAATCACGCCGCGCAGCACCCGGCTCGCCGAGGACGCGATTCTCGCCGCCGGCGTCATCCCGCGGATCGTCCTCCGCATGAACGACTACCGCTCGGTCGGCGTGCTCGTCGAGACCGGCGTCGGCTGTGGGCTCGTTCCGTCGCTGGCCGTTGACCCGACGGCGAGTCGGGCTCACCGCGGTGCCGCTCGAGCGGATCCCGCCGCGCATCGTCGGTGTCGCCTGGCACCGCCATCGGCAGATGACCGGGACGATCGCGCGCTTCGTCGAGGCGGCACGCGTCGAAGCGCGCCGCCGGACGCTCGAGCACTAAGCCGAGTCGCTCAGGTCGACCAGTTTCCTCCGGGCGTACGGTGTTTGACTGCGGCAGCTTCGGAAGGAGCATTCATGCGTAGGAAGCAAGTCGCCTCGAGTCTTCATGCTCGTCGCTCGGACACGGCGCTGCTCGTGGCGGCATTGGCCGTCGGCGGCGCGTCGTCCGCGACGAAGAAGGCAGGCTCGGCGGAGGCCGTCAAGGGCGGCACCCTCCGTCTCGCCATGTCCAACACGGATTTCGACTTCGTCGATCCGGGTCTGGCCTATCGCGTCGACGATTGGTCGATGCTCTACACGACGCAGCTGCTGCTCGTGAACTTCGCGGAGAAGACCGGCGCCGCAGGCAGCCAGCTCTATCCGGAAGCAGCAACATCGTTCCCGGCCGTCTCGAAGGACGGCAAGACCTACACGTTCCACATCCGGCCGGGGCTGAAGTTCAGCGACGGCTCGCCGGTGACGGCCGCCGCGTACCAGCGCGCGTGGGAGCGGAACCTCAGCCCGAAGATGGGCTCGCCGGTCGGCGTGAACGACGGCTTCCAGAACGTGGTCGTCGGCGGGGACGCCTTCCTCACCGGGGAAGCCGACCACATCTCGGGCATCACCGCCAAGGGATTGACGCTGACGTTCCACCTGACGAAGCCGAACCCGACGTTCCTCTCGTACCTGAGCATGCAGTGGTTCGGTGCAGTCAAGCCGAACATGCCGTATTCGAGCGAGGGGCTCCAGACGTATCCGTCGGCCGGCCCGTACTACATCGCGAGCCGCGATCCGGGCCGCACGACGGTGCTGAAGCGGAACCCGTACTACAAGGGCAGCCGCCCGGCGAACGCCGACCAGATCACGTTCCAGTCGAACGTCGATCAGAACCAGGCGCTGCTGCAGACGAAGGCGAATCAGATCGACATGGACATCGAGTCCGTGCCGGCGACCGCCGCTGCCGATCTCGGTTCGACCTACGGGATCAACAAGGGCCGGTTCTTCGTCGGCTCGAGCGGATGCCTCAGCTACCTGACGCTGAACACCGCCCGCGCGCCGTTCGACAACGTCAACCTGCGGAAGGCCGCGAACTACGCGATCGACCGCCCGGCGCTCCTGCGCGTGATGGGCAAGTACGCCGGCAAGCGGACCGACCAGCTCCTGGTCCCCGGCGTCCCCGGCTACAAGCCGTACGACGTCTACGCGATCAAGGGCGCGAACGTCGCCAAGGCGAAGCAGGTCGGTGGCAGCGCCATCGCCTCCGCCCCGACGGTCAACGTCGTGCACACGACGTCGTCATCGCAGTCGACCCGTGCTCAGATCATCGAGTACAACCTCAAGGCCGCCGGCTTCAAGGTGCAGGACATGCCGACGCCGGGAAGCACGTATCAGCAGGTGATCGGGACGAAGGGCACGACGTACAACATCGGCACGGCCGGTTGGTGCGGCGACTACTTCGATCCGTACGACTACATCAACGTGCTGCTGGACGGCCGGAGCATCCAGGCCGCCAACAACGTCAACACGGCGTTCTTCAGCAACAAGGCCGTCGAGAAGCAGATGGACGCAGCGGCGAACCTGAGTGGCTCCGCCCGGGCTGCTGCCTACGCCAAGCTCGACCAGGAGATCACGGGCAAGTACGCGCCGTGGATCCCGTACTACGTCGCCAACATGCGGCACTTCGTCTCGTCGCGTGTGAAGAACTACGTGTACAGCTCGTACCTCGGCGACCCGTACTACAACGCGCTGACGGTCAACTAGTTCGACTCGGACTGTTGGAGGGGCGCCGCGAGGCGCCTCTCCAACTCGTTCGACCGTCAAGACTTTCGATGGTGAAGTGATAGAAGCGTTCGCGTTGACGCTTATCGCGGACCTGCGTGGCGCCGGCCGAATGTCTAGGCCAACCTTGCAGCGGTAACAGTGAAGCTTGGGTCGGGGGTCGTCGGCGATTCTTCCTCTTCCTGCCGGCGGCCTCTACCGGGCCTCATGCACGTCTCCCTGAATAAGCACTGCGCGGCGATGGTCGCCGCCGCGCGGTCCGGTTCGAGTTATCGCCGGGACCGAACGCTCTCATCACGTCTCGTGATGGCCCCCGACTTTTCCGCACGCGCGTGCGTCTCTCGCCCTAACCGCACTCTCGGAAGGAGCGATATGCGCAGGAAGCAGGTGGTCTCGGTCTTCATGCTCGTCGTCGGCACGGCGCTGCTCGTCGTCTCGCTCGTTGTCGGCGGGGCGTCGTCCGCGACGAAGAGGCCGGGGTCGGCGGAGGCCCTCAAGGGCGGAACGCTTCGCCTCGTCATGTCCAACACGGACTTCGACTTCGTCGATCCGGGGCTCGCGTACCGGGCCGACGACTGGTCGATGCTCTACGCGACGCAGATGCTGCTCGTGAACTTCCCGGAGAAGGCGGGCGCCGCAGGCAGCCAGCTGTACCCGGAGGCTGCGACCGCCTTCCCGTCCGTCTCGAAGGACGGCAAGACGTACACGTTCCACATCCGGCCGGGGCTGAAGTTCAGTGACGGCTCGCCGGTGACAGCTGCCGCGTATCAGCGCGCGTGGGAGCGGAACCTCAGCCCGAAGATGGGCTCGCCGGTCGGCGTCAACGACAGCCTTCAGAACGTGATCGTCGGCGCGAACGCGTTCCTGCTCGGGAAGACGCAGCACATCGCCGGGATCACGGCGAAGGGACAGACGCTGATCTTCCATCTGACGAAGCCGAACCCGACCTTCGTCGCGTATCTGAGCATGCAGTGGTTCGGCGCGGTCAAGCCCGACATGCCGTACTCGAGCGACGGGGCTCGCAGACGTATCCGTCGGCCGGCCCGTACTACATCGCGAACCGCGACCCGGGCCGCTCGACGGTGCTGAAGCGGAACCCGTACTACAAGGGCAGCCGCCCGGCGAACCCGGACGAGATCACGTTCCAGCCGAACGTGAACCAGGACCAGGCGCTGCTGCAGACGAAGGCGGGCCAGGTCGACATGGACATCGAGACGGTGCCGCCGACCGCTGCCGCCGATCTCGGTAGCGACGTACGGCATCAACAAGGGCCGCTTCTTCGTGGGCTCGACGTCGTGTATGAGCTACCTCGCGCTGAACACGGCCCGGGCGCCGTTCAACGACGTGACGCTGCGGAAGTCGGTCAACTATGCGATCGACCGCCCGGCGCTGCTGCGCATTCTCGGCAAGTACGCCGGCAAGCGGACCGATCAGATCCTGGTCCCCGGCATCCCCGGCTACAAGCCGTACAACATCTACGCGATCGCCGGCGCGAATGTCGCCAAGGCGAAGCAGGTCGGCGGCAGCGCGATCGCCTCGGCGCCGACGGTCAACGTCATCCACACGACGTCGTCGTCGCAGACGAACCGTGCGCAGATCATCGAGTACAACCTGAAGGCGGCCGGCTACAAGGCGCAGGACGTACCGACGTCGGCGACGACCTACTACACGCAGATCGGGACGAAGGGCACGACCTACAACATCGGCACTGGCCGGTTGGTGTGCCGACTACTTCGACCCGTTCGACTACATCAACGTCCTGCTCGACGGCCGGTCGATGCAGCAGACGAACAACGTCAACCTCTCGTTCTTCGACAACCCGGCGGTCAACAAGCAGATGGATGCCGCCGCAAGCCTGAGCGGTGCGAACCGCGCCGCGGCGTACGCGAAGCTCGACCAGGAGATCATGGCGAAGTACGCACCGTGGGTGCCGTACTACATCGCGAGCAACCGGTACTTCGTCTCGTCGCGGGTGAAGAACTGGATCTACAGCTCGTACCTCGGCGAGCCGTACTACGACGCGCTGGCGGTGGGATAGCCAGCGCACGACCGAGTCGGAGGGGTGGCCGCAACCGCCCCTCCGACCCACCACCTCGAGTGAAGAGGGAGGCAACAATGGGCTGCTCGACCCGAGAATCGAAACGAGCGAGCGATGCGGTGCACGGGCTCGCGCGCGTGCCCGACACCGCCGCCGCGCGCGAGGCCGAGGAGCTCGCCGTGCGCGTGTACTCGGGCTCGCTTCTGAATCACAGCCTGCGCACCTATGTGTGGGGCGCGCTGATCGGGGCCGGCACGGGGCGGACGTTCGACGCGGAGGTGCTCTACGTCGCCGCGCTCCTGCACGACGTCGGGCTCACGCCCGCGTTCGACACGGGCCGCTGCTTCGAGACCGACGGCGCCCACGCAGCCCGCGGCCTGCTTGCGACGGCGGGCTGGACGAGCGAGCGCACCGAGCTGGCCGCCAACGCGATTCGCCACCACTGGAGCGGCCCGGACGACCACGACGACGTCGAGGCCGTGCTGCTCGCCCAGGGCGCAGCCGTCGACGCGCTCGGCCACCGCGGCGCGGCGCTCGACGAGCCGACGACCGCCCGCGTCCTCGCAGCGTTGCCGCGCGGCCGCTTCAAGCACGAGTTCGTCTCCCTGCTCGAGGCTCAGGCAGCGCGGAAGCCGCGCTGCCGCGTCCACGAGGCCCTGCAGGCGGGCTTCGCGGAGCTCGTGATGGAGTACCAGGTCCGTACAATCGCACCTGCTTTGCGTCGCTGGCTCGTGTTGGGTTTCACGCTCGTCCTGCTGGCGGCCACGGCCGTCGCGTTCGGACGCATCGAATCGCTGAAGCTCGAGACGAACCCGGTCAGCGGGCCGCAGATCGACTCGGTCTTCTCGCCGGTCTGCAACTGCCCGCAGCGGCGTCGCGAACATCGCGTTCCGGCTCGTCCACACCGGCGCGCTCACGCTCGCGATCACGACGCCGCAGAACAAGGTCGTGCGCACGCTCGTCCACGGCAAGCGGTTCCGGGCCGGTCGGCATCACTTCACCTGGAACGGCCGCTACGGACTCCGGCGCGCTCGTCCCCGACGGCGCGTACCGCATCCGCGTGCTGCTCGGTGGCCAACACCGGAAGATCGTCCTGCCGAAAGACACCGTCGTCGACACGACGAAGCCGAAGCTGACCGTCGTCTCGGCGACGCCGACGACGATCTCGCCGGACGGCGACCATCGCGCCGACCGCATCGCGCTTCGCTACCGGGTTGACGAGCCCGCGCATGGTGCGCGCTGCTCGTGAACGGCAAGCTCGCGGTGCGGCATCGCGGCGCGCCGCTCAGCGGCACGATCTACTGGGGCGGCACGCTCGCACAAGCACGCGCTTCCGGCCGGCACCTACCGCCTCTCGCTGGTCGCGCAGGATCTCGCGGGCAATGTCGTCGGCGCCGACGAAGCCGGTGCCCGTGACGATCCGCTTCGTCGAGTTCCGCCGCGACGCTTGTGCACGCGAAGGCGGCAACGCGCTTCGGCGTCTTCATCGAGAGCGACGCGCGCTCGGTGCACTGGCAGTACCTCGGTCAGCGCGGCGTGACGAAGCCCGGGCCTGCTCGTGCTCAAGTCCGGCAGCGGCCGGCCGCCATGTGCTCATTGCGGCTGCGAACGGCCATGCGGCTCGGGCGACCGTCGTCGTGACGCCTCGCACGAGCTGAGCAGGAGCGCGACGGCCGCGCCGACGAGCGGCCAGACGAGATACGACGTCTGGAAGACGCGCGCGACGAAGAGCAGCATGAAGACCGAGACGGTGAAGCCGACGGCGCCGACCCACAGCTCCCGGCGCCGGTACTGCAGCCACGCGAGCCACACCGTCACCGGCAGCCACATGACGAGCGCGAGCGGCAGGAACGGGTACGAGCCGGTGCGGCTCTTCAGCACGTGCGCGCGAAGCAGGAGCCCGGCGAGGCCGTAGCCGATGATCCGATAGGTGCTCGCGCCGTAGGTGATCGTGTCCGACCAGAACGCGTGCGGATGCGCTGCGAGGAACGGCAGCATCCCGACGAGCAGTACGAGCCGCGCACGCGGCCGCCGGGCGCGAGCAGGCGTCCGCGCACGAGCGTGGATCATCAGCGCGGCGAACGGCATGCGCGACGATTGCGAACTGCTTGAAGACGATCGCCGCGCCGATGAGCGCGGCGCCCTCGACGCAGCGCTTTCGCGCGATCAGGCCGAACGCGAGCACGAGCAGCAGCAGCGCCGGCGCATCGGCCGTGCCGAACCACGCCGCCTGCACGATCAGCGGATTCGCCGCGAGCACGGTGCCGAGCGCGAGCCGCACGCCGAGCGGTCCGGGAAAGACGAGCGCCGCCGGTAACAGTGCGAGCGCGCACAGCGCGACGAAGAAGCGGTAGTCGGAGAGCGGCTTCGGCAGCACGCCCCAGACGGCGGCGGCGAGCGCCGAGCCGGGGAAGTAGGCGAAGTGCCGCAGCGCGACCTGGCGCGTCTTCGTCTGCGGCGGCACCGAGCCGTCGAGGCTGTAGAAGCGCTCGAGCCCGGACGCCGAGTAGTCGTGACCGTACGGCGAGGAGCCGTGGCGCACGAGCTTTCCCGCCAGCTCGATCTGGTAGGTCGAGTCGTTCGTGAAGAACCACGGGGCGCTCGACTGGCGGAGTCCTGCCTGGAGCGCGACGGGCGGCAGCACCATGACGCACGCGACGACGCGCGGCCGCCGCGATCGCAAGCCAGCGAGGCAGCCGGCCGAGCGCGAGCACGACGACGGCGAGCGCCGCCGTCAGCACGCCGGCGAGCATCGCGCCGGAGCGCAGCACGCCGAGGTCCCAGCGCTCGTGCGCCGCGCGGACGAGCGGCGCGAAGAGCCCGGTTGCGACGACGTGGCCGGGGTGGAACACCCAGCCGCCGTCGCCGAGCGTCGGCAGGCCGATCGAGCACGACGAGCGCGAGCGCGCCGACGACGAGCCACGCGTCGTTGCGCTCGAGGCTCATCGTCGCGGCGTGCCGTCGAAGTCCACGAGCAGCCCGTTCAGCGAGAAGTAGTAGTGCCGGTTCGTCGCGATGCCGGGCGAGTACTTGCCGGCTGCGAACGTCCAGACGATCTTCCCGTCGGTCGTGCGCGCGCCGTACGTCTTGCCGCTCAGCGTCGAGAAGAAGACGAGGTCCCCGACGACGAGCGGCGGCGCGAGGATCCGGCCGGAGACGTGCGTCCGCCAGAGCAGATGACCGCTCGTCGAGCGCAGCGCCGTCACGTTGCCGCTCAGGTCGTCGACGAAGACGCGCCCGTTCGCGACGGCCGGCGTGCCGTAGGCCTCGGCGCCGAGGTGGTACGTCCAGACGCGCCGGCCGTTCGCTCGCCTCGAACGCGAGCACCTTGCCCGAGCGCGCGACGGTGAAGACGCGCTTTCCGTCCGACGAGGCGCTCGCGTAGAAGCTCTCGTACTGCAGGAAGTCGCGCCGCACCGCGTCCGCCCAGATGCGATGGCCGTTCCCGGCGTAGAGGCACAGCACGACGCCGCCGTAGGTCGTGATGCAGACGCGGCCGCGGAAGACCGACGGGCTCGAGCTGATCCGGCCGCCGGTGTTGTAGATCCAGCGCGGATGACCCGTGACGACGTTGAGCGCGAAGAGCCGCCCGTCCGACGAGCCGACGTACACCGTGTTGTTGACGACGACCGGCGACGACTCGACCGGCGCGCCTGTCTTCAGCTGCCAGAGCTCGCGCCCCGTCGCGCGCTCGAACGCGGTGACCGTGCCGCCGTGCGAGCTGACGATCAGCCGCGGCCCGGCGATCGCAGGCGTCGACGCGGTGAACCCGGGCGCACGGCGCGACCAGATCTTCTTGCCGGTCTCGGCGTCGATCGCGACCGTCTTGCCCTTCTCGAGGTTCACGTAGAGATAGCCGTCGCAGTAGCTCGGCGGGTACTCCATCAGGTCGTGCAGCCCGAGCGCCCAGACCGACTTGCCCGGCTTGCCGAGGTTGATGTTCGGCCGCGAGAGCGTGCGCGCCGGGTTCCCGCCGAACTCGTTCCAGCAGAGCTCCGTCGGGCCGTGCTGCTTCGTCGTCTTGACCGGCCGGCGTGCTCTGCGTGACCACCGTCGCGCTCTTCGCCGGGCTGATGATCCCGCCGAGCGAGCGATGGTGGAAGCGGAGCGAGAGCGCGTAGCCGAGCACGGCGAGGACGACCACCCCGACGATCGCCAGCGGGATCGCGACGATCGGGCGGCGCACGAAGGCGAAGCACGGCGCCCGGGTAGCTCGCGCCACGGGCACGGGCACGACCTCGGCGGCGAACGCGGCGGCGAACGCCAGGACGCCCCACGTGACCGGATCTTCGAAGAAGCCGCTGTAGAAGAGCGAGTGCGTGAAGAGGACGAAGAACATCGCCGCGAGCGCGAGCCCGACCGTCCGTTCGCGTCGCCACGCCGCGAGCAGCGTGAGCGCGGAGCCGACGAGCCAGGCGAGGTAGGCGACGAAGCCGACCACGCCGATCTCCGCCGCGACGGTCAGCGGCGTCGTGTGCGAGGCGTTCTTCTTCACCGCGCGCACCGAGCCGTTGCCGGACTCGCCGGCAGACGGCTGCGAGCCGACGCCGACGCCGAACACCGGGATGCGTCTTGATCGTGTTGAGCGTCAGCGTGATCAGGTGCGAGCGGTCGCTCGTCAGGTGGCGGACCGAGTGCCCGCGCCCGCTCGCAACGACCAGCAGCGAGCCGACGATCAGGCACGCGACTGCGCCGACGACCACGATCCGCCTCGTCGACCGGTCGCCGGCGACGAGCGTGATCGCGAGCACGACGAGGAAGAGGCTCGCGAGGCTCGACTGCGAGTACGAGAAGAAGAGGCCGACGAAGAGGACGACGATCGCCGGCGCCGCGAGCCAGAACGACACGGCCCGGCGCCACATCAGCACGGCGACGACGGCCATCGCGAGCACGAGGTGGCGCCCGTAGATGTTCGGGTCGTAGAAGAGCGAGTTCGTGCGGTAGTACGTCGTGTAGGCGTTCGAGACCTCGAGGAAGCGCGAGAAGTAGACGTGCTTCGTCGCCTCCTCCCAGAGCCCGAAGAGCGCGAAGAAGCCCGCCTCGGCGACGAGCGTGATCGCGAGCGCGCGCGGGATCCACGCGCGGCAGCTGCGTCCGGCTGACGACGGCGACGAGCGCTGCGAACGGGAAGAGGAACGCCGCGAGCTCGACGCTTCCGGCGCGCAGGTCCTCGCCCCAGAGCAGCGAGACGGCGTAGATCCCGAGCAGGAGCGGCGCTCGGGAACGCGAGCTGCGGTGGCAGGGCGCGGACGTGCGCGCCGCGGAAGATCGTCCAGAGGTAGGCGAGCACCGCCGCCGCGAGCACGCCGTAGAGCGGCAGCAGCAGCATCGCGTGCGTCGAGCCGAGCGTCACCGAGATGCGGAACGGCGCCGTGACGAGCAGGCAGACGAGCGCGACGCCCGGGTAGCGGACGAACGCGGCTGCGACGAGGGCGACGAAGCCGAGCGGCGACGAGGAGCGCCGCGATGTGGATCGGCGTCGCGACGAGGCGGTGGAGGTCGTGGCTCGGGACGAGCGCGATTCCGAACCCGAGCTCGGCGAGCGTCAGCGCGACGATTCCGGCGAGGACGCCGAGGCGGGATCGCGCGAGGAGGGCTCCGACGCAGCCCGCTGCGCCTACGAGCGCAGCCGCGTGCGCCAAGTCCGTGTGAGCCATGCGCGTAGCAGCCTAGAGGGTTGGCCGACTGGCACGATTAAGGGATGCCGAGCCGCGCCGTGAAGACCCCGATCGGCACGCTGGGGCTCGATCGGCTCCGACGCCGGGCTCGTCGCGGGTGCACTGGTCGGCGAACGGCCTGCCGAACGACGAGCTGCGCCGTCCTCGACGACGCCGCGGACCAGCTCGACGCGTACTTCGCCGGTGAGCTGATCGCGTTCGATCTGCCGCTCGACCTCGACGGCACCGACTTCCAGCGGCACTGCTGGCTCGCGCTCGCGACGATCCCCTACGGGCAGACCGTCAGCTACGGCGAGCAGTCGCGCCGGATCGGGCTCGGGCCGGACTCAGCGCGCGCTGTCGGCGCCGCGAACGGGCAGAACCCGATCCCGGTGATCCTGCCGTGCCACCGGGTGATCGGCGCCGACGGCTCGCTCACCGGCTTCGGCGGCGGGCTGCCCTTGAAGCGGTTCCTGCTCGAGCACGAGGGCGCGCTCCTACCCCTCTGAGGCCGCTTCGGGGCTCGGTCGCCGCCAGGCGGCGACGCCCGCGCCGAAGAGCCCCAGCTCGACGAGCGTGATCGCGAGCCGGTTGATCAGCGTCACGCCGATCGCGACACCGCTCGTCACCTCGGGGAGCGCGTAGAGCAGGGCGGCCATCGACGCCTCGCGGAAGCCGAGGCCCGCCGGGCACGAAGACGACGAGGACGGCGACGATCGCCGAGATCGCGGAGACGCCGCCGAGGTAGGGGATCGTCGCGAGGCCGGGGTTGCAGCCGAGGCTCCGCAGCATGAAGTAGACCGCGATGCCCGCCGAGGAGCCACGTGGCGCAGTAGAAGAGGAGCAGCAGCATCGTCAGCCCGAACGGAAGCGGCTCGATCGCCTCGGCGCCGAACGGGCGCAGCAGCTTCTCCGAGACCGGCTTGAAGATCCGCGGGTGCAGGAACGAGCGCGAGGATGATCGCGAAGGGGATGAGCAGCCAGAGCGGGGCTTTCACGCTGCGCACCCAGGCGAGGCTGACGATGAAGACGATCACGCCCGAGATCGCCGAGAGGCAGGCCTCGACGAGGATCGTGGCGAGCACCGTGCCGGTCTCGGTCACGCCGCCCGAGCGCCGAAGCGCGACCGTCCGCGCGGCAGGCGTCCAGACGCCGCCCGGGCAGGTACTTCGCGAGCATCGAGACCATCTCCGCCCGAAGCGCGATCCGGTAGGGCACGCGGATCGCCCACTGCTCGAGCATCCGGATCCAGCCCAGGATGAAGACGAGGTAGTAGGAGGCGAGCGTCACGAGCGCGAGCACCAGGTAGCCCGGCTTGGCGTTCGCGAGGGCCGGCTCCGCCTTGTGCCACTGGTCGACGAGCGCCAGGACGCAGAGGACCGCCGTCGACCGCGACGAGCGCGAACTGGATGCCCTTCGTCAGGCGCGGCCGCGCCTGGAAGTAGGCGAAGGCGCGCCTGGAGGCGCCGACGATGCCCGAGTCGCTCATGCCCCGAGTCTGCCGAACCGCGGCGGCCGCGGCGCGGCTCCTCGGTACGCTCCGAGAATGGAGGCGCACGGGCACCCGGAGCGGATCCATCCCAACCTGACCCTTGCGGTCCTGTCGGTCGCCGGGATCGCCTATGCGGTCCTGAGCTCCGCGGTGATTCCCGCGCTGCCGACGATTCAGCACGACCTCCACACGAACGAGAACGGCGTCGCCTGGGTGCTCACCGGCTACCTGCTCTCCGCGTCGGTCGGCACGGCGATCATCGGCCGGCTCGGCGACATGTACGGCAAGGAGCACCTGCTCCTCTGGACGCTTGGCCTCCTCGCCGTCGGCACGGCGCTCGCCGGCGTCGCCGGCTCCCTCGTCGCTGCTGATCGTCGCGCGCGCGTTCCAGGGCGTCGCGCGGCGGCATCTTCCCGCTCGCCTTCGGGATCATCCGGGACGAGTTCCCGCGCGAGAAGGTCGCCGGCAGCATCGGCCTGATGTCGGCGCTCCTCGGGATCGGCGGCGGGATCGGCATCCTCGTCGGCGCGGTGATCGTCGAGCACCTCGACTGGCACTGGCTCTTCTGGCTGCCGCTTCCCGATCATCATCGTCGCCGCGTTCTGCACCTGGCGGTTCGTCCCGGAGTCGCCGGTGCGCGTGCCCGGCAAGATCAACTGGCTCGCCGCGACGCTGATGAGCATCGGCATGACGGTCGTGCTCGTCGCCGTCAGCGAGACGACGACGTGGGGGTGGGGCTCGAGCAAGACGATCCTCTGGCTCGCCGTCGGCGCGCGTTCCTGCGTCGCCTGGGTCGCGGTCGAGGTGCGGAGCTCGAACCCGCTGATCGACATGAAGCTGATGCGCGTCCGCGCCGTCTGGACGGCGAACCTCGCTGCCTTCCTGCTCGGCGCCGGCATGTACGCGTCGTTCATCATCTTCCCGCAGTTCGCGCAGCTGCCGAAGAGCACGGGCTTCGGCTTCGGCGTCGTCGGTCGTCGTCTCGGCGCTCTACCTGCTGCCGTCGACGATCGGCATGTTCGTCACCGGCTTCTTCGCCGGGCCGATCGCCGGCGCGGTTCGGCTCGCGCAACGCGCTGATCGCCGGGTCGCTCGTCACGGCTGCGTCGTTCGCGCTGATCTCTGCTCAGCACGAGCACCCGTACGACATGCTGATCAGCTCGGCGCTGCTCGGCGCCGGGATCGGGCTCGCGTTCGCCGCGCTCGGCAACATCGTCGTCCAGGCGGTCGACGAGCATCAGACCGGTGTCGCGAGCGGCATGAACACGGTGCTGCGCACGGTCGGCGGCGCGCTCGGCGGCCAGCTCACCGCGACCTTCCTCGCGAGTCACGTGAGGGACGGCTATCCGACCGTCACCGGCTTCACGATCAGCTTTGTCATGTCGACGTGCTTCCTGCTCGTCTGCGCGATCGCGGCGCTGCTCGTGCCTCGCCAACGCATGAGCACCTTCACCGAACCGGCTCTCGGGGACTAGGTCGTCGTGATCCGGGTCCGGTTCGCTCCGAGCCCGACGGGAACGCTGCACGTCGGGAACGCGTTGAGCGCCGTCGTGAACCGTCGCTTCGGCGACTTCATGCTGCTGCGGATCGACGACACCGACGCGGCGCGCAACGTGCCGGGCGGCGAGGACGCGATCCTCGAGGATCTCCGCTGGCTCGGCATCGAGTGGGACGAGGGGCCGGTGCGGCAGAGCGATCGCGCCGAGCGGCACATCGCCGCAGCGCGCGAGGCCGATCTGCCGCAGCGGTTCGACGGCGTGATGATGTGGCGCGACGACGGCTCGCCGACGTTCCACCTCGCGAGCGTCGTCGACGACATCGACTTCGGGATCACGCATGTGATCCGCGGCTCCGACCATCAGGCGAACGAGGAGCTGCACGCGAACCTGCACCGCGCGCTCGGCTCGAAGCCGCCGCACGTGATCCATCACGGCCTGATCGTCGGCGACGACGGGAAGAAGCTGTCGAAGCGCGCCGACGGCGCGACCGTCGCGTCGCTGCGCGACGCGGGCTTCCCGGCGGAGGCGGTGCGCTCGTACCTCGAGGAGCTCGACCTGCCGCGCCACGACGTGCATCTCGACCTCGAGCGCATCCGCTCGCTGTCGGTCGACGTGCTCTCGCGGCTCGACGACGCGGAGCTCGCGGCGCGTCTCGGCGTCCCGGTCGAGGCCGCGCCGCTCGCGCGCGGCGCGCACGACCTCGTCGAGGCGCGCGCGCTCGCCGCGTCGGTGCTCGAGCCGGCGTCGTTCGAGCCCGGTCAGCCGGAGACGCTCGCGCGTTTCGTCGAGCTGCGCGCGCAGCTTCCCGAGGTGCTCGACAAGGATCAGGCGAAGACGGTCGTCCGCGAGCTGAAGGCGGTCGGCGGCGATCTTCGTTCGCTGCGCCTCGCGCTTGACGGGCGCACCGCGCGGGCCGGAGCTCTGGGCGGTGCTGCGTGCGCTCCCGCGCGACGAAGCGTTGCGCCGCGCACTACCCTCACCGTAATGCGCCTCTACGACACGTCGACCCGGGGGCTCGTCGAGCTTCCGTCGCCGCCCGGCCCGATCCGGATGTACTTCTGCGGGCCGACCGTCTACGCCCGCGCGCACATCGGCAACGCGCGGCCGTTCGTCGTCGGCATGTGGCTGCGCTCGTGGCTCCGCGAGACCGGGTACGAGGTGGAGCTCGTCCACAACATCACGGACATCAACGACAAGATCTACGAGGCCGCGCCGGGCGCGAGCGCCGAGCTCGCCGCGCGCGCGACCGAGTGGTACCTCGAGGACACCGGCGACCTCGGTCTCGGCATGCCCGACCACCTGCCGAAGGCGACCGAGTCGGTGCCGCAGATCGTCGCGTTCATCGAGGAGCTGATCGCGGGCGGGCACGCCTACGAGAGCGGCGGCGACGTCTACTTCCGCGTCGCGAGCTTCCCCGAGTACGGGCGGCTCTCCGGCCAGACGGCCCGACCAGGTCGAGCAGGGCGAGGAGCCGAGCGGGCTCAAGGAGGATCAGCGCGACTTCGCGCTCTGGAAGGCGAACAAGCCGGCGACCGAGGACACGAAGTGGGACTCGCCGTGGGGGCCGGGGCGGCCCGGCTGGCACATCGAGTGCTCGGTGATGGCCGAGGAGCTGCTCGGCCCGGCGTTCGAGATCCACGGCGGCGGGCTCGACCTCGTCTTCCCGCACCACGAGAACGAGGTGGCGCAGTCGCGGGCGCTCGGGCATCCGTTCGCGCACATCTGGGCGCACAACGGGCTGCTGCGCTTCACCGGCGAGAAGATGTCCAAGTCGAGCGGCAACGTCGCGACGATCCGCGAGGTGCTCGACGAGTGGGGGCGCGAGGCGATCCTCGTCTTCTTCCTCACCGCGTCGTGGCGGAAGCCGATCGACTTCTCGCCCGAGACGATGCAGCAGGCGGCGGCGCGGCGCGACACGCTTGCGAAACGCGTTCACCTTCGCCGGCCGCTGCGCCCGACGAGGCGCGCTGGCAGGCGTTCGCCGCTGCGCTCGACGACGATTTCGACACGCCCGCCGCGCTCGCCGTGCTTCACGACTGGGCCAACGACCGGCAGCTCGACCTGCTCCGGCGCGGGCTCGCCGTCTTCGGGCTCGAGTCGCTCGCCGAGCGCGAGGAGGCGCCGCTCGGAGGTCGTCGAGCTCGCCGAGCGGCGCGCGCAGGCGCGCGCCGAGCAGCGACTTCGAGACGTCCGACCGCCTGCGCGACGAGCTGGCCGCGCACGGCTGGCAGATGCGCGACGAGCCCGGCGGCGGCTTCACGCTGGTCCGTGACGCCTGATCTCGTCTACGGCCGTCGCGCGGTGCGCGAGGCGCTTGCGCGGACGGCGCGAGGTGCTCGAGCTCTGGGCGACCGAGCGCGCGATCAAGGCCGAGCCCTGGCTCGCCGAGGCGAAGCCGAAGCTGAAGGGCGACCGCGAGCTGGCCGAGCGCGCCGAGACGCGCGACCACCAGGGCGTCATCGCGCTGGTCGAGCCGTATCGCTACGCCGACGCCTACGAGCTCGCGGCCGCGGAGCGGCCGCTGCTCGCCGTGCTCGACCGCGTCACCGATCCGCGCAACCTCGGCGCCGTCTGCCGTAGCGCCGAAGGCGCGGGCGCGACCGGCGTCGTCGTGCCGGCGCACGGCTCGGCGGTCGTCACGCCCGCGGTCGCGCGCGCGTCGGCGGGGGCCGTCGAGCATCTGCCGATCGCCGTCGTCACGAACCTCGCGCGCTACCTCGAAGAGGTGAAGGGCGCCGACCTCTGGGTGTACGGCGCCGCCGGCGAGAGCGGCGCGCAGCTCGATGTGGGAGACCGATCTCTCCGGCGGCGTCGCGATCGTGCTCGGCGCGGAGGGCAAAGGGTTGCGGCCGCTCGTCAAGCGGACGTGCGACGCGCTCGTCTCGATCCCGCTCGAAGGCGCCGTCGAGTCGCTGAACGTCTCGCGTCGCCGCTGCGGTGCTGCTGTACGAGGCGCGTCGCCAGCGCGGTGGCTGACCTCTACCTCTTCGACGGGTACAACGTGCTCCACTCCGGCTCGTTCGCCGACGCGCGCGAGCTGGTCGACGCGCTTGCGAGCTACGTCGCCCTGCGCGGCGCGCGCGGCGTGGTCGTATTCGACGGCGTCGGAGAGGACGCGGTGCGCGGGCCGCTCGAGGTGCGCTACGCGCCGCACGCCGACACGCTGCTCGAGCGGCTCGCCGCCGAGCACCGCGTCGCGGAGCGAGTGCTGCTCGTGACGAGCGACTCGACCCTTGCTGCGGCGGCGGGCCGCGAGGTTGCGAGGCTCTCCTCGCAGACGTTCCTGCGCGACTTCGAGCAGGCGGCGCACATCGAGGATCGCCCGCACGGGCTCGGCGGCAAGCTCGATCCGGAGACGCTGGCCGAGCTCGAGCGGCGCCGGCGCGGCGGCTAGAGCGTCGCGCGGTACGCGCGCGAAGTCGGCGTAGTACGCGTCGATCGTGCGGCCGAACGACTGCGTGAACGCGTCCGGCCAGTTCGTCGCCGGTGCTGATGGCCTTGTAGTAGGTCGATTAGGGACATCGATGCCCATCCGGAGCCTCCGAGACCAAATGGTCCACGGCGACCTCCTAGAGGTGATAGATGCTGGGCGCCGAGTTCTCGAGCAGTAAATGTCTCGAGCTGATCGAGGGGCACGGTGATCTGTCGCGCGACCCCGACCTGCTGAGCGAATGACGTCGCGTAGTCCTGAAGGCCCACATCGGCTGTGCACTCGGAAGCCGATGAATTCGGCCATCGCTCCGTCGACCACCATGGGCCTGACGCTCGAACGACGTTGTCGGGCGTCCCGCTGTCGCGTGAGAAGCCACCGACTTGGAACTGGATTACATGGAAGAGCTCGTGCGCCAGGATCTTCTGGACGTTAGCTCGGGACGTCTGGAAGTCGGGCGCAGCCCAGTTGACCCACGATGCGCCCGGGACCTCCCTCCGCCACTGTTCCGGCCTTGTACGCAGCGCCCTCGGCCGAGGCGCAGTTCCCCGACGTGATGCGGTAGCACGACGCACTGGCGTTGACCGAGCCAGTTCGAATCCGTCGACACGTACGCAGTCGCGTTGACTGAGTGCGACTCCGGTGAGGGCCAGCTCGTCGTTAGCGGCGTTCTCGACGAACGTCGCGGATGGTTGCCTGCGCTGTCGGGATCGATCCTCGTGTCGAATACGAACGACACGTTCGGCGCTTGCTGCGTCGTCGAGGTCGTCGCCGGACTGGTGGGCGTGTTCGTTCTCGCGACGGCGCACCCGGCGGCGGCGCGGAGGGCAGCGAGGCGCGCCTGTTGCTGCTTGACGAACCGCTTGCGGAGGGCCGCGCTCTTGTGCTCAGCGAAGTATCGCTTTCGCGCCGCCGCCATGGCTTTGGCATACGACCCTGCCGCCGCAGCTGCGCTGTGTCTTCTGGGCAGGCCGTGCAAGTTCCGGTCGGGGCGGCCGGCAGCGAGAACGGACGCCGCCACGAACCCTGTCGCCGCTAGGACGACGACGAGAGAGCTCAGCCTGCCCACCGCCAGAGCATGGCAGGGCCGATTACCGCGGTCAACGGAGGCGAGTATGCGGGTCCACCGCAAACGTGACTTGTGCTCTTTGCGGGACCTTGCTAGATTTACCTCAACCTAAGGGTGAGACTTCGGTCGAAACGACCAGAAGGCTCGTCTGAAAATGTCTGCAAATACCGGGGGTATTGCACCGTGGCCGTCCGTACCGCAACCGCACCGAAGACCGCGCAGAAGGCTCAACGAGAGCTTGAGGATCTGCAGCTCGTCCTCAAGGCGCGCAACGGCTCGAGCGTCGCCATGGACCAGTTGATGCGCCGCTACACCTCGTTCGTCCGGCTGAAGGCGAGCTCGTACTTCCTCGCCGGCGGCGACTCCGAGGATCTGATCCAGGAGGGTCTCGTCGGTCTCTACAAGGCGGTGCGCGATTTCCGCCCGGACAAGGAGACCTCGTTCCGCTCGTTCGCCGAGCTGTGCGTGACGCGCCAGATCATCACGGCGATCAAGACGGCGACGCGCTTCAAGCACGCCCCGCTGAACACCGTACGTCTCGTTCAGCCACACGCCCGCCGGCCAGGAGGGCGACGACTGCACCCTCGGCGACGCGCTGCCCGGCCCGGCGGTCAACGATCCGTCGGTCAAGGTCATCTCGACCGAGGAGCTCCAGTCGCTCGTCGGCTGCCTCTCGACGACGCTGTCGCCGCTCGAGTCGGACGCGCTCCGCCTCTACCTCGAGGGCTCGTCGTACGAGGAGATGGCGGAAGATCTCGGCTGCGACACGAAGACGATCGACAACGCGCTGCAGCGGGTGAAGCGGAAGATCCTCACGCACCAGGCCGCACGCGCTGTTCTCTCAGTAGACGTCGAAGCCGCGCGATCTCGTAGTGCCGCCGCGAGCCGGATACGTCTTGCTGCTGGCCGTTCCGCGGTGGATCGACGCGCAGCATCGCCGACGTCGTCCTGTTGGTCACGTCCTCGATCGGGATGAGGTAAACAGCCCCGAGCTCGGGGCAGAAGACGGCGAAATCGTCGATCTGGCCGTGGTAGTCCCGACGGAGCACCTTCGGGTTCGGGTGATGGGCGTAGCTGCTGCACGTTCGGAACACGACGGCGCCCTTTCGGAGCCGACCGGTCTTGCATTGAACTCGCCGCAGCGCGGCGCCGTTGTCGATCACCAGATCGCAGCGGGTGTTCTCGCCAAACGGCATGAAGACGTCGTACCCGGAATCGATCAGCGCATGCATGATCGGCAATCGTCGATTCGTCGCCGATGTCCTTTGGATGCCGCATCGAGCTCACGGTGCCTGAAGCCTCGGACGGGCCGTGTGCAAAACAGACAACACGCCCGGCGGTACGATGGCTCTGCGCCGGAGTAGCTCAGCTGGTAGAGCACCTCTCTTGTAATGCGGATGGGCCAGGGGTTCGAGTCCCCTCTCCGGCTTCTAGCCGAGCGCAGCGCTCAGGTCGGCCCAGAGCACGTCAACGTCCTCGAGCCCGACCGACAGGCGAAGCAGCCCGAGCGGGATGCGGTCGCCCTCCCAGCGGTGGCGGCTCTCCAGCGAGCTGGCCACGCCGCCGAGGGACGTCTGGTTCGCGATCAGCCGTGAGCCCCGTCTCGACCGAGCGCGCGCGGTCGTCGCCGACGTCGAACGAGATCACCCCGCCGAGTCCCGGGTAGCGCACGAGGAGCACCGCGGGATGCTCGTTCGAGCCGCCGGGCGAGCTCGGCGGCCGTCTCGCTCTGCCGGCGAACGCGAACCTCGAGCGTCTCGAGCCCGTGGAGCAGCGCGGCTGCAGCGTCAGGCGAGGCCGAGAGCCCGATGCGGGTTCGCGCGTTATAGAGCCGCTCGCGGAGCTCTGGATCGCGCGTGATCGTCGCGCCGAGCAGGGCGTTGTGATGACCCGTGAGGTACTTCGTCGCCGAGTGGAGCGAGATGTCGGCGCCGAGATCGAGCGGCTTCAGGAAGACCGGTGTCGAGAGCGTCGCGTCGCAGACCACGCGACCCGGGTGCGCGCGCAACGCCTCCCAGTCGGGCTGCGTGAGGATGGGGTTCGCGGGCGCCTCGACCCAGACCACGTCGGCGTCCGCCGGCGGCGCGCCGGTCTGGTCGTACTCGACGACCTCGAGCCCCCACGGCGCGAACTGCCCGAACGTGATGCCCGTGCCGTAGTAGGCGCCTTCGGCGAGCGCGATCTTCGAGCCCGGCCGGCAGAGCGCGAAGACGCAGGCGGTGACGGCAGACGTGCCCGAGCCGAAGAGCAGCGCGTCGCCGCCTTCGAGCTCGCCGAGCGCCGCCTCGGCCGCCGCGCCGGTCGGGTGGGCGTATCGCTGGTACATGAACTCGCGCGGCTCGCCGCGTTCGTCGAAGGGCCACGCGGTTGAACGGTCGATCTGCGCCACGCCCTGACTCTACGCACTAGGCTCACGCGCATGGCGAAGGCCGCGAAGCGAACGCACGAGACGACCGCCGAGAAGCTGCAGTGGCTCGAGGACCTGCGCGACGAGGCGCAGCACGCGGGCTCCGAGAAGTCGGTCGCGAAGCACAAGGAAGCAGGGAAGCTGCTCGCGCGCGAGCGCGCCGAGAAGCTCTGCGATCCGGGGTCGTTCGTCGAGCTCGACCGCTACGTGCGCCATCGCGAGTCGAACTTCGGGATGCTCGAGCGCCGGCCGTACGGCGACGCGGTCGTCACCGGCCACGGCACGATCTTCGGCCGCCAGGTCTTCGTGTTCAGCCAGGACTTCACGGTCTTCGGCGGCTCGCTGAGCGAGGTGTTCGCCGAGAAGATCTGCAAGGTGATGGACCTGGCGGCGAAGTACGGCTGCCCCGTGATCGGGATCAACGACTCCGGCGGCGCGCGCATCCAGGAAGGCGTCGTCTCGCTCGCCGGCTACGCGGAGATCTTCTGGCGGAACGTTCAGAGCTCCGGCGTGATCCCGCAGATCTCGCTCGTCATGGGGCCGTGCGCCGGCGGCGCCGTCTACTCGCCTGCGATGACCGACTTCATCCTGATGGTCGAGGGGACGTCGTACATGTTCATCACCGGCCCCGACGTCGTGAAGACGGTGACCGGCGAGGAGGTGACCTTCGAGGAGCTCGGCGGCGCGATGACGCACGCGACGAAGTCGGGCGTCGCGCATCTCGTCTCTCCCGACGAGGAGGCGGCGCTCGAGGACGCGCGCTACCTCCTGAGCTTCCTGCCGCAGAACAACACGGAGCCGACGCCGTTCGACCCGCCCGAGGACCCGGTCGACCGCGAGGCGCCCGAGCTCGACACCCTGATCCCGGACGAGCCGACGAAGCCGTACGACATCAAGACGGTGATCACGGCGGTCGTCGACGACGGCGAGTTCCTCGAGATCCAGCCGCTGTTCGCGGAGAACATCGTGTGCGGCTTCGCGCGGCTCGGCGGCTACAGCGTCGGCATCGTCGGCAACCAGCCGACGTGCGCTGGCGGGTGTGCTCGACATCAACTCATCGGAGAAGGCGGCGCGGTTCGTGCGGACGTGCGACGCGTTCAACATCCCGCTCGTCACGTTCGTCGACGTGCCCGGGTTCCTGCCGGGCACGGCGCAGGAGTGGGGCGGGATCATCCGGCACGGCGCGAAGCTGCTCTATGCGTACTGCGAGGCGACGGTCCCGAAGCTGACCGTCATCACGCGCAAGGCGTATGGCGGCGCGTACGACGTGATGAGCTCCAAGCACGTTCGCGCCGACTTCAACTTCGCATGGCCGACCGCCGAGGTCGCGGTGATGGGGCCGGACGGCGCCGTGAACATCGTGTTCCGGAACGAGCTCGCCGAGGCGGACGATCCCGAGGAGCGGCGCGCCGAGCTGATCGCCGAGTACCGCGAGGCGTTCGCGAATCCGTACACCGCCGCGGAGCGCGGCTACGTCGACGACGTGATCGAGCCGCGGCGTACGCGGCCGGTGCTGATCGATGCGCTGCGCGCGGCGATCACGAAGCGCGAGCGGCGCCCGCCGCGCAAGCACGGGAACATCCCGCTCTAGGCAGAGGCGCCGACGGGCTCAGCCGCGTCGAGAGCGGCGACGAGCGCCTGAACGATGTCCGGATCGAACTGTGCCCCCGCGCAGCGTTCGAGCTCGGCGAGCGCGTCTTCGCGTCCGACCGACGCGCGGTAGGTCGCGCTCCGAGGTCATCGCGTCGAACGCGTCGGCGACGAAGACGATGCGCGAGCCGAGCGGGATGCTGTCGCCGACGAGCCTGTCCGGGTAGCCGGCGCCGTCCCAACGCTCGTGGTGGTGGAGTACCCAGTCGGCGATCGGATCGATGCCGAGGCTCTCGAGCATCCGGTGGCCGATCTGCGGGTGGTGCTGGACGACGACCCACTCCGCCTCGGTGAGCGTGGTCGGCTTGCGGAGGATCTCCTCGGGGATCGCGAGCTTGCCGAGGTCGTGCAGGCTTGCTGCGAGCCGCGTGAGCTCGACGTCCTCCGACGACAGACCGAGCTGCTGGCTGATCGCGACGGAGATGGAAGCGACGCGCTCGGAGTGGCTGCCGGTGTAGGCGTCGCGCTGGTCGATCGCGCGTGCGAGCGACGCGGCGGCCTGGAACTTGGCGTTGCGATCGGTGGTTTCGGCAACGCGGCGGAACTCGGACAGGTCGACGACGTCGGCACGCGCCGCGCGCACCTGATTCTTGCCGTGCTCCTTTGCCCAGTACAGCGCGCCGTCGGTGAGGCGGATCAGCGAATCGCGCTCGCGGCTGTGGTGCGGGTAGGTGGCGACGCCGGCGCTGACGGTGATCGTTCCGATCTCGCCGAGGTCGCATTCGTGAATCCGTTCGATGATCGAGCCCGCGATGCTCACAGCGGTTTTCTCGTCGGTGGCAGGCAGGAGGACGGCGAACTCGTCGCCGCCGAGCCGGAACGCCTCGCCGCCCTGGCGCAGCCGCCCTGCGACCTGCGAGAGCACACGGTCGCCGGCCGGGTGCCCGAACTGGTCGTTGATCCGCTTGAAGTCGTCGACGTCGAGGAAGGCGAGCGACACGGAGCTGTCGGCGTCCTCGGCTGTCGCGAGCTCGCGCTGCAGGCGCTCGTGGAAATGGCGATGGTTCCCGAGCCCGGTCAGCGGGTCGGTCAGCGAGAGGCGGATCGCGTTGAGGGCTTTGTGGGTCGAGCGCTGGTAGAGCGAGATGGCGACGAGGGGGCCGACGAGCGCGGCAACCAGGTACGGCGTGCGCTCCCAGAGCACAACGAGCATGAGCGCCGCCGACGCCATCAGTGCGATCGGGATGGCAGTCCAGCGAATCGTCGAGCGGATCAGCCTGAAGTAGCTGGAGTCGGAGCCCGCTGCCGCGATCGCCGCCGTCACCAGGATCACGTTGACGAAGTAGATGATCGCCGAGACGACGGCAACCTGGACGAGGAGCGTCAGGGCGTCGTCATTGGTGAACTGGCTCGAGGCAAGGGCCGCGAGCGTGCAGAAGATCGCGAACTCGCCACCGTTGAAGATCGTGCGCATCGGGCTGCGGCGCAGGATGATCCCAGCGATCACCGTGCCGGTCACGTACATGAACGTCGTCGGTGCCCAGCCAAAGAGGACGGTGCTCGCGACCGCGAGCACGAACCCGAGCGAGACCCCATAAGCGTCGGCCCCTTCCAGGGGGACGGGGAAGCATTCCGCGAGGATCGTCGCGATGAGGAACACCGAGACGCCGACGATCGTCGTCGCCGTACCCGGCTCCTTAAAAAAGGAAAACGTCGCCGCGATGTACGCGGCGACGCCGACCAGAGAAACGGGCGCGACGACCGCGAGCAACCTCGCGGGAGGTAGCGCCCTGCCACTCATATCAAGTGGAGTGCGCTTACCAGCCGATGGTGAACTTGGCCCAGCCGATGGTGCCGAGAATCACTGAGAACGCGACCAGGAGCGCTATCAGGACGATCAGCGTCAGCTTCGAATTCTTCTGCTGCATGTGGCGTTTCCTTCCGAGACGGGTGCCGCTTCTGTGAAAGTCTCGTGCACGGTTCGGGTTACGGCCATCACCCGAATGGGGGAACGGCCCTCTCTCAGCGCCAAATCCCTCGATCGGACGAGTCGGAAAACGACCATCTAGGCTGTGCGGAATGGAGCTCGAGCTCGACCCGAAACAGTCGGATGAGGTTGCAGAGGCGATCGCCGAGGCGTTCGCCGCTCGCTCGCCGGCCCCGGACCCGTGGTGGCGGGCAGGGATCGACGAGCAGCTCGAGCCGTAACCTCGGGACCTTTTCGGGCGTTCCACGGGTGCCGTGTGCATCCGCTGCCATGAACACGAGACCGCGCCCGACCGGCCCTACTGCGTCCATTGCACGTTCGCGGTGAGGGCCGAGATTGAGGACGGTTTGCGTAGGTTCGGCGACTACCTCGGCGCCTGGGCTGCCTTCGACGCGTGGTGCGCGGCCCGCGAACGCGTTCTCATGGGCTAGCCCCTAACGCGTTCTCAAAGAATGAGGGCCGCCCTCTCGGACGGCCCTCAGGTATTTCGACTGGTTATCCACTCCTTGTGGACAACACCCTCGAAAGGGGGAGGCCACAGGGCGGAGAACTCAGTTAAGTACGAAAGCTCCCTACCAGGAGAGCAGGCCACCGGGGACGGTCGTCCCACGGCGCACGAAATCAACAAACTTGCGCATATCTATTCCCCCATATCGTTTGGACTGACGGCAGGGCTCAGTGTAACCCTTTTGGGGGATATGTCAACTTTTCACAAGATTCGCGCAGCTACTGCTGACCTCACCGGACCCGTGCTCACCTGCATCGGGGTGCTCTACGCGCTTGTGGCGCTGATCACGGCCGTCTTGCTGCGGGAGCACGTCGGCTTTGGTGAACTGGCCCTGCGTCGTCTGTCTAGCTGTTGTTGCGATCGTCTCCGAGCGTGGACGGATCGAGCTGAAGTCCAACGACAGCCTCGACGTCTCGATCTCGATGTTCCCGGCGGTCTTCGCGGCCGTTCTTCTTGGCCCGCTGGCGGCGATGATCGTTTATGGGATCTCGGTAGTCGGTGCGACAGGCTTCCCGATTGCGGGGCGCGTTGCCTACGGCGCAAGTCGGATGCTTACCGCGGCTGCTGCAGCTGGCGTAGTAGCGGTGGTTATTGCCGTTATGCCGGCTGGCGCGGGTGAGATCATCGTGGCCTCCGCTTGCGCTGCCTTGACCGCTGCTGTCGTCGACGCATCGACGACAGGGCTTCTTTCAAAACTGAGAGGCGTCGCGTCGTTCCGAGGGCTACTCGCGGACGCGCTGCCGATGATGATCGCGGCGATTCCGATGTACAGCCCCGCGGTCGCGCTCCTAGTGCTCGCGTATCGCGACGTGTCTTCTTGGACGCTGCCCCTCTTTTTCGGCCCTGCGGTCGCCGCGCAGCGATGGTTCCTTATGTATCACGAGCAGAGGCGACTTGCCGGTGACCTGCAAGGTCTCAACGATCAGCTCCAAGCTGCGAACCTCTCGTTTGCCAGGGGCCTCATCGCGACTCTCGACGCCCGGGACCGCTACACGGCGGGTCATTCCGCGGCGGTGGCTCTCTATGCTTCGGACATCGCGGCGCGAATGGGGTTCGCTCCCGATCAGCAGGAGCTCGCCTACCTTTGTGGACTCGTGCACGACATTGGCAAGATTGGCCTTCCCGCCGGCCTTCTCGAGAAGCCAGGAGCCCTCACGCTCGATGAACGGCGTGAGATGCAGCGACACTCGGAGATCGGAGAGGGCATCCTCGCGAAGGTGGACACGTATGCCGAAATCGCGGCTGTTGTTCGGCACCACCACGAACGGGTCGACGGCCAGGGATACCCGGACGGTTTGAGCGGTAGCCAAATTCCGGTTCTCTCGCGCATCATTGCGGTCGCTGACGCGTATAACGCAATGACCTCGGACCGGCCCTATCGTGACGCGATGCCCAGCCGTGTAGCGCGGCTCCGTCTTGCCCAGTCTGTCGAAACCCAGTTCGATACGTCCGTTGTGGCTGCGTTCGAAGCGATCCTGGCCTCGGCGACCGAGGACTATCGCACCGCCCGCGGTCCTGACTTCCAACTCTCATCGCCAACCGCTGGTGAGCCCCACCAGTTGGCGCCGCTCGCCGCGATCGCCTGATCCTTCAGACCTAGCCCTCGAAAATTTCGAGACGAGCAACTGCCTCGGCGCGTGTGTGGACGCCTAGCTTCTCGAAGATGTGGCGAATATGCACCTTCGTGGTTGATTCGGCGATAAAGAGGGCTCTCCCGATGTCCTGATTGCGGAAGCCGCGGGCGATCAGCCCGAGTACCTCGAGCTCGCGAGGTGAGAGAAGAGTGTCGGGGGTGCCCATCGCTCGTGTCCTGAGACCAGCGCGTCGGGCGAGAGCACTGTCCTGAGTCCGCTGGTAGAGGCTGGCGAGCGCAGGTCGCGTCTCGGGGTCGTCCGCTAGTTCAGTAGCTAAGAAGCGTTGAGGATCTGAGCCCGCACACGACAGGGTCCCAGACGCTCTGAGATCTCGGCCATTTCGATCAGGCGAATCCCGGCATCGTTTGCTTGACCTGCGCCCGCGATCGCACGCGCAGTTTGAGCGAGCAGACGCACGTCCATCGCCGTTGACATGTTATCCGCGGCCGACGCTGAGCAGAGTGCTTCGTCCTGTGCCCCGAGACACGCGAGCGCGACAGCCCGCGTGCCCAAGTACTCACCCTCCACGCGACCCGCTAGGAGCGCCGGTGGTTCCGGCCGGACACACTCGAAGCTGTTCTCGACCTCGCCGTTCTGAAGGAGCAACCGCGCTCGGAGCATGCGGGCATTTGCGGTGTGGTGACTCAGGTGCTCTCGTAACGCGACGTCCTCGATGAGCTGAAGGAGCCGTTCAACCGCTCCGAAGCGGCGTTGGCCAAGAGCTATCTGCCCGGTTACCCAATTGATGAGTGGCTTTGCGAATGCAAGCCCGAATTCCTCGACATCCCAGGCGGCCAGTTCAAGCCACTCCCTCGCCTCGTCGTACCGCGCGCACAGGGCGAGTGCGTATGCAACCGTAGAGCTCATTCCAGAGCGGGCCCGCGGGTCCCGATATGCCCGAACGCTTGGCGTGCGAGGGCCAATTCGGGAAGGCCGTTCATGGCGCGCATGTCCCAGCTGAGTCGTCGCCGCCAGATGTCGGCCGTGACGTATCTGGCTGAGATCGTAGCGGTGAGCGATCGCGTCGTTGAGCTAGCTCCGCGACGGCGTCCGTCCGTTCGTCGAGCTCTCCGGCCGACGTGGCCAACGCGAGTCCGTAGACAGCCTCAACCTCGTCCCGTTCATCGTCGGCGAGTGCTCTCGCAGTGCGGTAGGCGGCTGTACCGGTCGGGAAGTCGAAGAGAAAGCAACTGGCATGACCACGGAGTGTGGCGGCATGCGATCGCAGAGGATGAGCCGATTCGAGCATCGGTTCGGCGCGAACGAGCATGACCTCTTGCGAGCTCGAATTGCCCGTCGCGATGCGCGAGCTCTGCTAAGGCAATTTCGACCGACGGAGGGGGAAACGAGTCGGTCATCTCGATTGCTGAAACGAACGAGGCGAGCGTTTCAAGCCTTCCGCTTCGAACGAGAGGTTTGAACGCGACCCTCAAGGGCCCGGTCGACGTCGTCCCAGCGCTTGAACCGCACGATTAGTTCGAATGCCCTCTCCCATGCCTCGGCGTCTAGGTGAGCTGTGATCGCCTCCTCAACCCGCGAGTCAGCCTCCGGTCCTCGGCGACCTTTCCGAGCAGAAACTCCCGAACAGGGGATGCAGCTCGAACGTCGCGTCGCCGGAGCCGAACCCGAGATCGGTTGCCTCGCGACGATCGCTCGGCGTCCTCGCCGAAGCGCATCTCGAGCGCGCGTTCAGACGTGTCGCTGAAGAGTGCGAGCGTCACGAGCTGACCCTGCAGCCGCTCTGACGCGCGCTGATACAGCTCCTCGGCCAGATAGCGATGGAGCGCGTCAGGCATCGTGTCTGTAGGAACGCTCTCCGGTCCACGGCAGCCGCCAAGCCGACGACTGCTGGCCAACCCTTCGCTCGCTCTGCGATCCACGCGCCGGCGCGGTTGGACTTAAGAACGAGCGCGACCTCGTCCTCGATCATCGCGAGCTCGGTCTGTCCAATCTCCTCGAGCTGGCCGTAGACAAGTCTCCGCCCTGTCGACCAGCCGGGACGGACTCGCGACGTGACGAGAATTCGTCCTTCCGATTCCGACGCGACCGTCTCGATCAGCAGTTCGGCGCCGTCGGCGCCTTCGAGATCCTCGTATTCGTCGAGGATCAGCCACTGCGCACGCGCAGTCTCGAGACATCCGACGAGCGCGCGGCCGAGTTCCCGCGCCGCACGCTGCGGATTCGTCTGCGCCTTGAGGTGCTCGGCGATCAGGCCCGACGCCTCGCCGCCGACGGTGTCGATCGCCGCTGCGAAGTCATGTGCGAGCGCGGCTACGTCGCGGTGCGCGGGTGTAAGCGAGACCCAGACAGCCCGTTGAAGCGTCTTCGTCCACTGCCGCGCCAGCGTCGTCTTGCCGTAGCCGGCCGGGGCGAACAGCAGAACGGTCTTCGCGCTCGTTTCGTCGAGCAGCCTGATCAGGCGCGGACGCTCGATGATCGTTCGCTCTCGCCGTACCGCTCTCGATTGTGCTGGCGCACTTGCCGTCATGCTTGCCTGCCCTCATCACAAGGCGCGCCGCTTCGCCCGGTTGTCCTTCGTCAACCTAGTTCGTCTGAGCCGCAGACGGAAGGGGGCTGGCGTTCGTGGCGGAGGGTCTCGCCACGAACGCCGCTTCGCCGTCAGCCCCCGTTGTCGGCTCGCGCCGACGCCAGTCGCTTAGCCAACGGGTCTTCACCCGTCAGCAGCCGGAAAGCGACTGGAATTTGCCTCCGTCGTGGGACCCCGAGCTTCTGCCTCAGGATGTCGGAGTGCGCCTTGGCTGTCCTAGGCGAGATGCCGAGAACCAACCCCACCTCTTCATTCGACAGGCCTTGGGCGATCAACTCGACGACCTCCCGTTGCCGAGCCGTGATGCCGGAAGGATCTCGTAATGCCTGCATGCAGGAAGGCTAGAGCCGGCCCTGTATTCGCACTATCGGCCGAAGGGTGTATCTACGAGGGGTAGGCGTGCGCGCGGCGGGTCACGAACGAGACGTCGTGGCCGCGGGCGTTCGCGGCGGCGAGCTCGTCCTCGTCGAGGGCGCCGATGCGCAGAAGCAGCTCGAACTCGTCACGCAAGTGCGTTCGCATCATCTCGGGGCCGTCCGTCGCGATCGTGAAGGGCACGCCGTGCTCGACGAACGTGCGGAAGGTCGTTCGCACGGCGTCGTCGTCGGCAAGCGCTTTCGTCAGGAGGTTGCTAGTCGGGCAGATCTCGAGCGTGATGTCCAAGGAGCGGATCGACTCCATGAGTGACGGATCGCGCGCGGCGAGGATGCCGTGGCCGAGCCGGTCGGGCCGCAGCGACTCGACGACCTCGCCGACCTCCTCCACGCCGAACTCGCCGCCCTCCTCGCCGACGTGGATCGTCACCCCGAGGCCGCCGCTCCGCGCGAGCTCCACGTGCTCGCGAATCTGGGTGTAGTCGTACCGCGCGCCTCCGGGTCGCGGCCCCGCGATATCGACGCCGACGACACCGCGCGCCGCATACCGCAGCGCCTTCTCGACGATCACCATGTTCTGGTCGGCGGTGAACGTCCGATCCATCATCAGGATCAGACCTGCGCGCACCTGCGGGTACTCGAGCGATGCGAGGTCGAGCCCGCGAATCGCCGCGAGGATGATGTGGTCGAGGTCGCGCTCGCCGCCCCTGTTTCGCTTCATCGGGTTGAACCGCAGCTCGAGCGTCGTGATGCGCTGCGAGCGATACGCGCCACCGATTGCCGCGTGCACGCTCCGCTCGACCGCGAGCGGCGAGCTCTGGATCAGCTCGGTCAGGTGATAGATGCGGTCGAGCGAGTCGAGATCGGGCACGCCGCGCGGATCTGAGACGGTGACCATGCGGTCGAACTCCCAGTAGTCGCGTGTCGGGAGTGCGATGCCTTGCTCGTGCGCGAGGCTCCACATGATGTCCGAGGCGACCGATCCACCGAGGTGCGTGTGGAGCTCGGCGAGGCCCTCCTCGAACATGCGTCCAAGTTTACGGGTGGGTGCCGAGCGCGGCCGACCGAGGCGCGGCCGTGGTGCGGGCGAGCAGGACACGTGACGCGAGCGCGCCGAGCAAGCCGAGCGACGCGGCGGCCAGCCAGGCCGCGCGTGCTCCGTGCGCCTCTGCGAATGGCCCGGCGACGAGGTAGCCGATGACCGCTGCCGTGTTTCCGATTCCCATCACGGCGACGATGATCCGCCCGCGTGTCTGGTCCGACGTGCCCTGCTGGAGCAGCAGCGAGTTCGACGCGACCGCCAAGCCGTTACCAACGCCGAAGACGGCGAGACACCCGATCGCGAGCCAGATCGACGGTGCGATCGATCCGGCACCAAGCCCGATCACGCAGACGAAGATCGCCGTCGTGTGCGTGACCGAAAGCGTCAGCTTTTCGATGAGCCACGGCGCGAGCAGGACGCCGGCGAAGAAGCCGGCGCCCGATCCTGTCACCAGCAGGCCGAAGCCGACGTCGCCGGCGTGCAGAACGGTCTTTGCCATCGCCGGCTCCGCGACGTTCAGCCCGGCGAACGAGAACAGCACGATGCTCCAGGACACGGTGACCGCAAGGACGGCGGGTGTCACGACCAGCAGCCGGAAGCCCTCGTGTACCTCGCGGAAGTATCCCTGCCGCGGGGCGCGTTCTTGCTGCAGGCGGTGCGCCGGAATGCGCGCGATGAAGAACGCCGACAGCGCAAAGGACACCGCATTGATCAGGAACGCGGCGTTGTATCCCGACGCCGCAACCAGGATGCCTCCGACCGTTGGCCCGACCACCTTCGACGTGCTGTCGGCGAGTTGCAGGAGCGAGTTTGCAACAGGCAGGTCGCCCTTCTCGACGAGGTTCGGAACGCCCGCATAGACGAGCGGTGCGAAGAAGCCTGTCGCGACACCCGAGACGAGAACGAGCAGCACGATCTGCGACACCGAAGTCGTGAACGGCAACGCGCAGAACACCGCGAGGTTCGCCAGGTCGGAGCCGATCATCACGCGCCGCCGCGACCACCGATCGAGCAGCGGCGCGGCGAACGTCGCCAATGCGAGGGATGGGACCCACTGGATCAACATGAGTGCCGCGACCCAGGTCAGCGAGCTCGTGCGGTCGTAGATCTCGATCGTGAGCGCGACACTGGCGAGGTACGTGCCGGCGGCCGAGGTGAACCGTGAGGCGAGCAGGCTTCGGAACGCGGGGTTTGTCCGTACGACGGCGTAGCGGGCCTGCGTCGGGCCGCTGCTCATGGCCATGCGAGGAACGCTCCGCCGAAGGTCGTGTGACCGCCGCTACCGCCGCGCGCCGCCCTGATCACGCCGGCGACACCGCGCCAGTCGAGGCCGCATGCCGCTCGCTCGACGAGGTGACGGAAGGCGAGGTCGTCGGCGATCCCCCAAGAGATCTCGAGGTGGGCCAGGAGCGCGGGCGCGATGTCGGGCAGCGTCGTGCCGCCTGCGACGATCGGCACGCCAGGTGCGAGCGCCCCGACCCGATCGCGAAGCGCCCGTACCTCCGGGAGAAGCGAGACGACGTCCTCGATGGCGCGGACGCCGAACCCGATCAGGTCGGGCTGGAAGTCCGAGAGCGCGTCGTCGATGTTGGCCCGCCAGTCGCCGGTCCGGAACGGGTCTGCGATCCGCGTCTCAGCGAGATCGCCGAGCCTCGAGCGAAGCTGCTCCAGCGTGTCGGGCGACGCGACGAGGAGGCGCTGGAACGGATTGGCATGGACGAGCAAGACGCGCATGCCACCGTTCTACGGCGGGCGGCTCAAAGGAAGGTCAAAAGACTTCGGGGCGGCCGAGGCCGCCCCGAAGTCTACGGGTGAGTGCGCGACCGCCCGAGGGCGATGCTCCTCTGCACTACCAGCTGAGGAAGCCCCACCCAGCAAGACCAGCAATAACCTTGTTCATCGCATAACCCCCTTCCGTGTGACGTGACTGCGGCTCGATCCCCCTTGCCGCTACGGAAGGTGTTCTAGGCGGTGCCAATCAAAGAACGCTCAAAGGGCTCGCGCTGCACCGGCTACGGGAAGTGCGAAACCAAACGGATCGGGGCGGCCGAAGCCGCCCCGAAGCACCTACCAAGAATAAAGACCGTTGCGCATGAGAGCTCCCGTTGATCAGAGGTGGGGCCGTCGAGACCACCCGAAATCAATGAGTGCGAGACCGCCGTGCGGCGGGGCTCTGCACTACCAGCCGACGAAGCCCCACGCTGCAAGACCAGACATAACCTTGTTCATCGCGATAACCCCCTTCCGTGTGACGTGACTGCGGCTCGATCCCCCTTGCCGCTACGGAGGGTGTTCTAGGCGGTGCCAATCAAAGAACGCTCAAAGGGCTAGCGCGGCACCGGCTCCGCGAGCTGTGACTCGACGAGAGCGACGGCCAGCGCGACCGCGTCGTCCATCAGTCGCTCGTCGACGAGCGACGGGACGTCGGCGGGCAGGTGGTACTCGTCGTACGGGAAGTGGAGGAGCGTCGCCGCCGGCACCTTGCGGTCGGCGAACCAATGCGAATCGATGCCGCCGGTCCCCGGCCCGGTCGTCAGCGTGTGCCGGTCGAGCAGGCCGAGGCCGCGCGCAGCCTCGATGCCGCGACCGAGGAGCGCATCCGGCGACGCGAGGATGGTCAGTTCCGAGCCGTGGCCGATGCAATCGAGGTTCACGACGCCGAGGATCTCGTCGAGCTCACCGCGCAGAGTCGCTTCGTCGACGTAGTAGCGCGAGCCGGTCAGCTTGATCTCCTCCGCCGCGAAGGCCACGAGCCGGACGCCGCGTTCGAGCTTGCGTCCTGCGAGCGTCTCACCGACGCGGCGGGCACCCTCGACGCCCGTCGCGTTGTCGATCGCACCCGGACCGCGCCACACCGAGTCGTAGTGGGCGCTCACGACCACGTGGCCGTCGCTCGCGCCGGGGATGTCGGCGATCACGTTGCGCTCTCGGCGGCCCGGCAGGAAACGGCCGCCGACCTTCAGCTTCACGCGCATCCCGTCTTCGAGCCGGGCGGAGTCCGCGATCGAGACGAACGCGGTCGGCGGGGTCGTGATGTGCACGTGCATCGACATGAACGGGATCGCCCCCGTCGAGAACGGGCTCGTGAGTAGACGCGCGACCTCCCGGCCCGTCTCGTCGACGACCGCGAAGTTCGGCAGGCGCTTGTCGCCGACGGGCGCAGGCGACGAGCCGATGCGCTTCACGACCCCTTCACCGTCGAACGGATGGGCGTACATGCACGGCCCGGCGGGCCAGTGCTCGCCCTCGACGAAGAGCTCCGGCTCGTCCGCCTCATAGCCGACGAGCTCGAACTCCTGAAACCGAGGTTCGAGACCGAGCTCGCGGAACGCGTCCGCGACTGTCTCCGCGGCCTGTGCGGTGGCCTCGCTTCCGGCCGGGCGCGGGCCGATCCCCTCCGCAAGCGCCTCGATGAGATTCATGGACAAACCGTACGCAACCGGGCTGGCGGTCGGACCCCTGTCATCTGGCGACGGGGGTGCGCCGTTAGAGTCAGAGAAGGTGGGCCGCCAAAGACCTGAACGCCTGCGTCGTCTGCCGCAGCAGTACTTCGTCAGCCTTCTCGGCCGCGTCGCCGCGGCTGCGGCGGAGGACGGTCTGCCGGTCGTCGACTTCGGCCGCGGGAACCCCGAGATCGGGCCGCCGCCGCATGTCGTCGAGGCGCTCGTCGAGAGCGCACGCCGTCCCCGACGTCCACGGCTATGCGCCGATTCGAGGCCTTGCCCGCACCCGGGAGGCGTTCGCGGCGCGTTATCGCGACGTGTACGGCGTGGAGCTCGATCCCGAGCGCGAGGTCGCCCTCGTGCCCGGCTCGAAGACCGGCCTGGTCGAGCTCGCCCTCTCGCTCGTCGACGAGGGAGAGACGCTGCTGCTTCCCGACCCGTACTACCCCGACTATCCCTCCGGCGCAGCGCTTGCCGGTGCGCGCCTCCAGACGATTGCGCTCGATCCCGATGCGGGCTGGGCGCCCGATCTCGACGCGGCACCCGAGGCCGCTGCCCTGTACCTCAACTACCCGTCGAACCCGTGCGCCGTTTGTGCGCCCGACGGCCTGTTCGAGGACGCGGTGTCCTGGTCCGCGCGGACCGGCGGCGCGATCGTCCATGACGCGGCGTACATCGATCTCGTCTACGACGGCCGTCGGCCGCGGAGCTTTCTCGCGACGGCCGGCGCAAAGGACGTCGGGGTCGAGCTCTGGTCGATGTCGAAGACCTATGGGATGGCGGGATGGCGCATCGGCTTTGTCGCGGGCAACGCCGAGATCGTCGAGCGCATCAACCTGTGGAATGACCACAGTCGCACCGGCATCTTCGAGCCGATGCAGCGCGCGATCATCGCGGCGTTCGAAGGGCCGCAGGATTCCGTCGCCGAGCGCGTCGCCGCCTACGAGCGCCGGCGCGACGCGATCGCCGCGGCGCTGCCCGTCCCGATCGTCTGCGAAGGCACGTTCTTCGTCTGGGTCGAGCTTCCCGGAGGGACTGACCGCCGAGCGGCTGCTCGAAGAGCATCGCGTCGCCGTCGCGCCCGGCGAAGGATTCGGGCCGAGCGGCGCCGGCTGGGCGCGTCTCTCGCTGGCCGTGTCCGACGACGTGATCGCGCTCGGCGCCGAGCGTCTGCAGAGGCGTTCGCGGGGGTTGCCGCATGAAGATCGCAATCGTCGTCCCGTTCTCGTGGTCGTACTGGGGCGGCGTCGTCGAGCACGCCGAGCACCAGGCCGCCGCGCTTCGCGACCGCGGTCACGACGTGACGATCCTGATGGGCAACGACCCGCCCGGGAACTTCACGCGCTTCCTGCACCCGAGAAGCGGCCGTCACGGGCCGCTGCCGGAGGGGATCATCCCCGTCGGCCGCTCGGTCGTCGTGCCGGCGAACGGCTCGCTCCCGAACATCGTCCTCTCACCGCGCAGCATCGGCCGCATCCGCTCGATCCTCGCGCGCGAACAGTTCGACGTGGTGCATCTGCACGAGCCGATGACGCCTGCCGTGTGCGTCGCGACGCTCTCGTTCGCGCAGTGCCCGATCGTCGCCACGCATCATGCTCACGGCGACCTCGGCTGGATGAAGCAGGGGCTGAAGTTCTGGGGGTTCCTGATGGAGCGCATCGACGCTCGGATCGCCGTCTCGCCGATGGCGGCGGAGTCGGCGGAGCGGTGGATTCCAGGCGACTATCGCGTCATTCCGAACGGCGTCCTCATCCCGCCGGAGGCCGACCCGTCGAACCGCGACCATACGGTCGTGTTCATCGGCCGCCACGACCCGCGCAAGGGCCTGCCGACGCTGCTGCGCGCCTGGCCGAAGGTGCACGCAGCGACCGGCGCCCGGCTGCGGCTGATCGGTACCGACCCGCTGCAGTACCGGCTTGCTGCACGCGCGCATGGGCTTCGACGAGTCGGGGATCGACGTGCTCGGGATCGTCCCGAACGAGACGCGGACGCACGAGCTGCTCCGGGCGAAGGTGTCGGTGACCCCGGCGCTCGGCGGCGAGAGCTTCGGCCTCGTGCTTGCCGAGGCGTTCGCGTGCGCGACACCCGCCGTTGCGTCGAACATCCCCGGTTACGCGGCCGTCGCGACGGCCCGAGGCGGCGCGGCTCGTGCCGCCCTCCGACCCGGATGCGCTGGCGGCGGCGATCATCGATGTGCTCTCCGACGAGGACCGTCGCGTCGAGATGGGGATCGCAGCGCGCGAGCATGCGCTCGCGAACTACGCCTGGGACGACATCGCGCGTCGGCTCGAAGAGGTCTATGACGAGGTGACCGCGTGAAGAGATACCGCTGGCTCGCGCCGGTCGGGGTAGTCGCCCTGCTCGCGGTCGGGATCGTCTTGATCATCTGGCGCGGGCCGGACTGGCACACCGTTCATCACAGCTTCACGCGCGGTCTCGTGGCCGTGGGTCGCCGGTGCCATCGGGCTCAACCTCCTGTCGGTCGTCGCCCGCGCGGTCGCCTGGGACACGGTGATCGAGCAGTCCGTCGATCCACCGAGGCCGCGCTTCCGGCTCGTCTTCTCGGCGTTCTGCGTCGGGCTCTTCGCCAACGCCGTGCTGCCCGGCCGCGTCGGCGAGTTCGCGCGCTGCGGTGTGCTGCGCCGGCACATGCCGGGGCGGAAGGGCACGACCGCGACGCTGATCGGCTCGGTGTTCGCGCATCGGATGTTCGATCTCTTCCCGACGCTCGCGCTCGTCGTCTGGGTGCTCTTCACGGCGAAGATCCCGCACAGCGTCTACACGCTGATCGCCGCCGCGCTCGCGCTGGGGATCCTCTTGTTCATCGTCGCTCTGTTCCTCGCGCGCCGTCAGCACCGCGAGCTCGACTCGCTCGGCCGCATCTCGCAGCTCGATCGCCCGTGCGCGCCTGGGTCTCGCCGTCATGCGGCGGCCGCTCCCGGCGCTGAAGGCGACGTCGTTCCAGTTCCTCGGCTGGACCTGCCAGCTGTTCGCGGTCTGGGCGACGATGCGCGCGTTCCACATCGACCTGCCGTTGCCGGCGGCCGGCCTCGTGCTCGTCCTGATGAACGTCGCGACGATCGTCACCGTTCTGGCCCGGCAACGTCGGCGCCCTCCAGGTCGCGATCGCGACGCCGCTCGTCCCCTACGGCGTCGACTACGGGCACGGCATCGCCTTCGGGATCGGCCTGCAGGCGATCGAGGCGTCGGTCGGGATCGGCGTCGGCTTCATCTTCCTCGCGCGCGAGGGCCTCTCGTACGCGACGCTGAAGCAGATCGAAGAGCCGGTCGAAGAGACGTTCGAGGAGCTCGAGAAGGTGGAGCTGGAGCATCTTCGCTCTCGCGTCGCCGACTAGCCTCAAGGGCGTTCTCACGCCCGCCGAGGCGGCTCGGCATCTCGCGGCAGGGTTGCGGCGGGTCAACGGCGTCGAGGCGGTCGAGGCGCCTGTCGCCGACGGCGGCGAGGGAACGGCCGCGGTGCTGCACGCGACGCTCGGCGGCGTCTGGCACACGGCGACGGTCGGCGATCCCTTCGGCCGGCCGGTCGCCGCGCGCTGGCTCGCTGCTGCCGGATGGCACGGCGGTCGTCGACGCTGCCGAGGCGGTCGGGCTGCCGCTTCTGCGCGTCGACGAGCTCGACCCGCTGCGCGCGTCGACGCACGGGCTCGGCGAGCTGCTGCTCGCGACGCTGACCGAGAAGCCGACCTCGCTGCTCGTCGGCGTCGGGGGCACGGCGACCGTCGACGGCGGCGTCGGGATGCGCGAAGCGGTCGGCACCTGGCTGCGCGACGTGCCGATCCGCGTCGCGTGCGACGTCCGCAATCCGCTGCTCGGCGAGCGTGGCGCCGCGCGCGTCTTCGGCCCGCAGAAGGGCGCCGACCCCGGGATGGTCGACGAGCTCGAGGCGCGGCTCGCGGCGCTCGACGAGCTCGCGCCGTACCGCGACCTACCGGGCGCCGGCGCAGGCGGCGGCCTCGGCGCGGCGTTCGCGGCGCTCGGCGGCGAGCTCTGCGAGGGCGCCGAGCTCGTGCTCGACACGATCGGCTTCGACGAGCTCGCGCAGCACGCCGACCTCGTCGTCACCGGCGAGGGCACGGTCGATGCGACGACGCTCGAGGGAAGGCGCCGGGAGCGGTGCGCCGCCGCTGCGAACGGCTCGGTGTGCGCTGCGAGCTCTTCGGCGGGCTCGTGCGCGACGGGATCGAGGCGCACGCCCTCTCGGGCGACCCGAGCTGCGGGCGAGGATCTCGCTCAGCTCGGAGAGGAGCTGGCTCTCAGCTCCTCGATCTTGCCCTGAACGGCCTCGAGCTTCGCGGCGCAGATGCGGTAGAGCTCCTCGCCGCGCTCCCAGAGCTTCGTCAGCTCGTCGACGCCCGCATCGCCGCGCTCGAGCCGCTCGACGATCGCCTCGAGCTCGCGCTGCGCCTCTTCGAACGTCGGCTCACTCAACGGTCGCTCCGAACGTGCCGTCGGCGACCCGCACGTCGATCCCGTCACCGTGCGCGACCTGCTGCGGTGAGCGGACGACCTCGTCGCCGCGGTGGACGATCGCGTAGCCGCGCTCGAGCGTCGCACGCGGGCTGAGCGCGCCGAGCCGCGCGTGCGCGGTGTCGAGCCGCGCGCGTCGCCGCTCGAGCGCGAGCAGCGGTGCGCGGCCGAGCCGTTCGTGCGCGGCCGCGAGCCGCTGGGCGTGGCGTTCGGTGGCGCGTTGCGCGCCGCGATGCAGACCGTCGCGCGTGCGGGCGAGGCGCTCGCGCAGCTCGGCGAGATCGGGCACGACGAGGCGGGCGGCAGCGGTCGGCGTCGACGCGCGCACGTCGGCGGCGAGGTCGCAGAGCGGCGTGTCCTGCTCGTGGCCGACCGCGGAGACGATCGGCACGGTGCACCCGGCGACGGCGCGCACGACGCGCTCGTCCGAGAACGGCAGCAGGTCCTCGAAGCTCCCGCCGCCGCGGGCGAGCACGATCACGTCGGCGCCGCGCCGGCAGAGATCTCCGATCGCCGTCGCGATCGAGGCAGCCGCCCGCGGGCCTTGCACGTACGTCTCGGCGACGACGATGTTCGCCGGCGGGAAGCGCTGCACGATGTGCGTCAGCACGTCGCGCTTCGCAGCGGCGTCGTTGCCGGTGACGAGCCCGATCAGGCGCGGGAAGCGCGGCAGCGGTCGCTTGCGCTCGGCGGCGAACAGCCCCTCGGCCGCGAGCTGCTTCTTCAGGCGCTCGAGCGCGGCGAGGTGGGCGCCGAGCCCGTAGCGCTCGATCGTCAGCGCCTTCAGCCGTAGCTCGCCGCGCTGCTCGTAGAGCTCGGCGCGCCCGAAGACGTGGACGCGCTCGCCCTCCTGCAGGTTCAGGTCGAGCGCGTCGAACTGGCCGCGCGGCATCTGCACCGGCAGGCAGGCGCCGTCCTCCGGATCCTTGAGCGTGAAGAACACCGACGCCCAGCGCTGCTGGCGGCGCAGCTCCGTCACCTCGCCCTCGATCCACAGGGTCGGCAGGCGGTTCAGCCACGTTGCGACTCCCTGGTTGAACCCGCGGACGCTGTAGACCTTGCGCCCGTCGATCTCGGTCGCCTCCACCTTCACAATTCGATCGTATCGGGCATGCTGTGCGAGACATGCGCAGGCTCCTGTATGTCGCGACGGCGCTCGGCGCACTGGCATCCGCGGCCGCCGCGCTGGCCTCGGTGTCCGATCGCGAGCAGCACAAGTTCACCGCGGCCGACCAGGCGCGGCGAAGACGGCCGTCGTGGCTGAAGAGCGACCTGGGCAAGACGGGCTGGAAGGGCGGAGTCACGAAGCCGGACCTCACGCCGGGGCCGACCTGCGCGAACTTCAACCCGAAGCAGTCCGACCTCGTCGTCACCGGTGCTGCCGAGACGGTCTGGACGCATTCGAACCTCGAGCTCGACACCGAAGCTCAGGTTCTCCAGACCGCCGCGATGGTCGAGGCGGACTGGAAGCGCACGGTCGCCGATCCCGCGGCGTTCCCGTGCACGAAGGAGCAGATCCAGAAGAACTTCAGCGGCACGAAGGAGAAGTTCGTCTCGATCACGCGCATTCCGTTCCCGAGCCTTGGCACGCACGCACGCGCCTTCGTCACGAGGATCGATGTCGTCGCCAACGGCAAGACGCAGCCGATCGCGATCGAGGACGTCCTGGTGACGAAGGGTCGGACCGAGATCTCGCTCAGCTCGACGACGTCGGGGGCGTATGTCGCCACGGTCGCTGCGGCCGACGTCGAGCTCGCCCGGCTGCTCGTCGCCCGCGCGAAAGCCTAGGGCCCAGACGGTCCCCGACCCGTCGTCACCTAGAGCAGGATCTCGGTCGCCGTCTCGAACGTGCAGCCGTGCGAGTCAGCTCGACGGCGCGATGGAGATCGGCTTCCGAATGCGCCAGCTTCTCGGCCAGCGGCAGCGGATAGCCCGCCTCGATCAGCACGTGCAGGCGCCAGGACTCGACCTTTTCGCGCTCGGTCTGTGGCTGTTCGATCGTCTGCGGCATGAGATTCGCTTTCGCCTTCTCCTAGACGAACCCTTTCACAGGAAGTTGGCGCGAAAAAGTCGCGAAAACGATTGCTTTACGTTCGCGCCGTCAGCTCGTCGAGGCGCCGGGCGAGCTCGTGCAGACGTCCGTCGAGCACTGCGCGCTCCGATTCTGCGTCCGCCGCGATCTCGCGCAGTCGGTCACGCAGGCTCGATTCCACCTGGTGCGCGCGATCCTCCAGCGACACCAGCGCATCGTCGCGCTGCCGCTCGAGCGCCGCCCGCAGACGCGCCAGCCGCTCCTCGACGCGCTGTGCCGCGGCGTCGCTCACCGCGTTCAGGCGCTCGGTCAGGACGCCCTCCGCTTCGCGCGCGAACCGCTCGACCGCGAGGTCGAGCTCGCGCGACAGCCGCCGCGCTGCCTCCTCGCGTGCCGTCTTCGTCGCGCTTTCGAACTGCGCCCCGGCGGCCTCGGCGTACCGCGTCGTCTCGCGCGTCACGACCCGCTGGAGCTGCTCGACCTGGCGCCGCTCGATGTCGCCGAGCGCGATCTGAATGCGCGCGGCCGCGTCGTTCGACTCGCGCTCGACGAGCTCCTGCAGGTCGCGCTCGCGGCGGCGAAGCCGATCCGCCACCTCGTGCAGCGCGTGACGGCGCTCGGCGCCGTGCTGCTCGAGCTCGGCATTCGCCTGCTGCGCCACCTCCTCGGCTGTGCGCTTCAGATCGGCGCGCATCCGTGCGAGCACCGCGCGCTGCTCTTCGATCTCGCCCTGCAGCCCTTCCGCGTCCTGGCCGATCTTCGACTCGACCTCCGTCATCAGCTGACGCTGCTTCGTCTTCGACGCGCTTCAGCTCCTCGTTGAGCCCTTCCTGCAGCTTCTCGATGTCGCCCTGCCAGTCGCCGAGCCGCCGCTCGACCGCCGCCTGAGCCTGCAGCAGCTGTTCGCCGAGCCGCGCCGTTGCGTCGCGCTCGCGCTCGGCGACGTCGCGGCGCCGCTCCTCGGCGATCCGCCGCTCCTCCTCGGCGAGCTGCGAGAGCGAGTCGGCGCGCGCCCGCGCCAGCGTCGCCTCGAGCTCGGCTGCGCGCTCGGCGAGCTCGGCGGCGACGACCTCGTCGAACGCCGACTTGCCGCGCTCGATCTCGCGCTCCAGCACGCGCTGATGTGAGCGCACCTTGCGCAGCACGAGGACGCAGCCGACCAGCGCCACGCCCGCGAGCGCGGCGGCGACGACGGCGACGATGGCGGCGGCGGTCACGCCGTCATCGTAGGCGTGCGGCGACGAGGGCGACGCCGAGAGCGATCGCCGCCCAGCTCATGAGCCGCAGCGCGCGCTCGAGCGGCTCGGTCCCCTCGGTCGTGCCGTGATCGCGCCGGGCAGCGCGAACGGGCGTCGAGAGCGTCCGCTGGGCGAGGATCGAGGATCGTCCCGTAGGCCGCCGCCGCGACCGCCTCGACCCGGATCGTCTGCGCCTCGACGAAGTAGCCGGTCAGCACCGGGAACGCTCCCCAGGAGAGCGCGAGGCCCCATTCGTTGTGGAACGCGAGCTCGAGGTTGTAGGCCGGGACGAGCACCGCGCCGACCGCGACGAAGACGAGCAGGCCCCATCCCCAGGCGGCCGCGGCGCCGATGCCGATCGCGACGGCCCCGCCGAGCGCGATCGCCGCGAGCGCGATGAGGACGCCCGACGGGATGCTCGTGCGCAGCGGCCGCCCGTGCAGCTCGTCGAGCGCGTGCGCGGCGACGCCGAGCGCGAGGAAGAACGCCGCCATCGCCCAGAGCATCCGGTTGAGATGGAACGTCGGCGCGATCGCGGCGCCGACCGCGACGTACGAGAGGTTCCACAGCGTGTACGGCAGGTGCAGGAGCGTGACGTAGTCGCGCCAGCCACCGCTCCGCAGCGCGTAGAACGCCGGCCTTACGTCTTCTTGCGTCCCCATGTCACGATCCCGCCGCCGAGGCTGAGCCGCTTCGCGCGGACGTCGTCGATTCCCGCTGTCGCGCCACGCGTCGAGCAGCCGCGGCAGCGGCCAGCGCTCGTAGTGCCCGCGGATCGACGGGCCGAGGAACGCGCCGACCTCCTGCCAGCCGTCGCCCATGATGCGGCCCGCACCGGCAAGCCCGACCCGCACCCACAGCTCCCACGGGGCGCGCCAGACGCCGCGCGGCACGCCGAACTCGAGGCCGGCCATCGTGCCGCCCGGTTTGACGACGCGCGCGAGCTCGCGCAGCGTCGCGGCCGGATCCTCGACGTAGCGGAGGAGATACGTGAACGTCACTGCGTCGAAGAGGCCGTCGTCGAACGGGAGCGAGCGCGCGTCGCCGTGCTCGAGCCGGATCTTCTTGGTCGCACCGGCGAGCGCGACGTTGCGGCGGCCGACCTCGAGCATCTCGGCGCTGCGGTCGACGCCGACGACGAAGCAGTCCTTCTGCCGCGCGAGCTCGAGCGCGACGAGTCCCGTCCCGGTCGCGACGTCGAGCACCGTGTCGAGCGGGCCGGCGTCCGTCCGCGTCACGAGGAACCGCCGCCAGCGCGGGTCCTGCCCGAACGAGAGCAGCGACCCCAGCCGGTCGTAGCGCGGACCGAGCGGCGCGAAGAGCTTCTTCGCATCCATACGCTTGAGACTATGGCTCTCAGCGACGATCTGGATCGGATCGCGGCCCAGGCCGCCGAGCACGGCGACGTCGCCGGTGTGCTCGCGGCCGAGCCCGCGCACGCGCGGCGGTTCTACCTCGTCGCGTTCGGCGGGGACGACGGGCGCCGCTGGCTGGTGCTCGACGACGCCGGCGCGATCGTCGAGAAGCGCCAGGACATTCGCGACGTCGCGTCGATCGTCGCGATGTGCGAGCTCGCCGAGGAGCTGGCCGGCGGCGGTGACCTCGAGCAGCTTCGCGTGCAGCTCGCCCAGGTGCGCATGGTCGAGCAGCCGCCGGGGATCGAGGAGGCGGAGGACGCCGCGCTGGCGCTCGAGCGCGCGATCGGTGCGCCGCCGCGCGTCGCGACGCCCGCCTTTCTCGACGAGGTTGGCGCCGCGACGATCGTCGCTCGAGCGCGCGCTCGGTGAGTTGACGTCGCCCTTCTCCGAGGCGATCCGCGGCGCGACGGGCGCAGTGGACGAGTTCGTCAAGGACGTCGAGTCGGGCTACCGTGGTCCACGCTACCGTGACGGCATGGAAGGTGGAGGATTTGGACTCCCGTTCGGCGGCGACCCGGAGGATCTGCTCCGCGGGTTGCGCGAGTTCGCGGAGCAGCAGGCGGAGTCGGTGCAGGAGGCGCAGCGCGAGCAGTTCGCGACGCTGACCCTGAACACCGCCGTCGAGCTGACCGCGGCGGCGCTCTCCCAGGTGCAGGTGGCCGGGCCGGTCGATGAGCAGGCGGTTGCGCTGCGCGACGCGATGCGCGTGCTGTTCCCCGAGGCGGTGGCGCTCGTCAGCGCTGCGCGCCAGGGGTTCATGCGCGAGAGCTAGCTCGCGACGTCGCCGCTGATCGCACGCCAGAGGCCCCAGGCCATCAGCACGAACGCGACTGCGGCGATCAGGACGTCGAAGGCCGTCAGGCGGCCGCGCAGTCGCCGGTAGAGCGGGTACACCGCGAAGACGATCAGCTGTGCGAGGAAGAGCGCGCCGAGCGAGAGGCGGAGGACCTGCTCGTCGAACGCGTGCGGGTTGATGACGCTCAGTGCGTCGAGCGCGACGAACGGCACGGCGATCCAGAGCAGCAACCGCCGCACGGGCACGCCTGTGACCGAGTAGAGCAGGCGGGAGAGCGCGATGTACTCCGCGACGATCACGCCTGCGACCGAGACGATCGCGCCGAGCCCGACGAGGATCCCGAACCCGCGGCCGCCGTACAGCGTCGCCGCGTCGAGGCCGGTGAAGTCGGTGCTGCGCACCGATGCGTCGACCGCCGCCAGCGGGAAGATCGCAAAGACGAGGTACACCGCGACCGCGACACCTGAGGTGACGAGCGCGTACCGGATCGTCTTACTGCCGCCGACTGCCTCGCCGCCGAGGAAGAGCACGAGGCTCGCGCAGATGAAGAGGAGCGCGATCGCCGCACTGCCGTGCACCACGGAGTGCTCGTGCGTGAACGAGCGCGCCGGTGCGCCGACGTGCGCGAGCAGCACGATGCCGAACGCAAGAACGATCGCAAGCTGAACAGCCGCCGAGACGAAGAGCACGCGCAGCGCGGGCAGCGTTCCCGCGAGCACCAGCGCGACGATGCCGATCGGGAGCGTGATCTCGAGCACCCACCGCCACGGCTCGAGACCGGGGAAGACGTCGACGAGCTGCTCGTAGACGATGTCGGTGATCGTGTACGGCAGGTAGAGGAAGTAGCTGATCGACCACACCGCGGCTTGCAGCAGCGCCAGCCTTCGTCCCGCACCCGCCTCGACGAATGCCGCGAGGCCGCCGGCAGAAGCGATCTCCTCGCTGTAGCGCAGCCAGACGAGCAGCGGACAGGCGAACAAGAGCGCGCCGAGGACGACGAGCAGCCCGGCCGACCGCATGTCGCCCGCCTGTGGGACGTAGATCGCGACGAGCGCGAGCGGCCCGCCGATCGCAGCGACGGCGAAGCCGACAACGAGCGACGGCGGGACCCCGGGTCCCGCCGTCGCATCAGGGGTCGTGCGGAGCGAAGGGGTTACCCCCAGGCTTCGCCTCCGCCACCGCCGGTCGTCGTCGGGGCGGGCGTGGTGGTGGTCATCGCCCCGGCGACCGTCAGCGACGTCTTCATTCCCTGCGCCGCGTGGCCCGGGACGGGGCACCACAGCGTGTAGGCGCCGTCACGGAGCGTCACCGTCAGCGTTGCGGATTTCCCCGGCTTGATCAGAGGTGTCCGCTTGCTCTTCACGCCTGGCCCCGAGATCTCCAGCGCGTGCGAGAGCTTGCCGGTGTTCTTGACCACGAAGCGGACGCTCCCCAAAGCGCCCTTGTTCGTCGACAGACCGATATGGAACTCTCGCTCGGTCACGTTGATCGACTTCGTGGTCGCGCTCGCGTGTGCGACGACCCCCGCGGCCGAGGCGCCGAGCAGGGCGACCGCCAGTGCGGCCGCTGCAGTTGTTGCGCGCGTCAGCTTCATGACCGTGTTTACGACTGCTCCGAGGGATCGGTTTGCTCTACGATCCTGCCGCCTGTGAACCTGCTCGACCAGACGATCGTCCGCCTGCTGCCCGCCGTTCCGAAGCCGATCGTGCGCCAGCTCGCGTCCCGGTACATCGCCGGCTCGACGCTCGACGATGCCCTTCGCGTTGTCAGGAAGCTGAACGAGAAAGGGAAGCTCGCGACCATCGACGTGCTCGGCGAGGAGGTGGCGACCGCCGATGAGGCTCGTGCGATCGCCGGCCAGTACCACGACGTTCTCGCTCGGATCGAGGAGGAGCGTCTCGACGCAAACGTATCGGTGAAGCTCACCGGGTTCGGGCTCGAGGTCGACCAAGACCTCTGTCGCGAGAACCTGGAATCGATCGTCATCGATGCGGCCGCGCGCGGCAACTTCGTGCGCATCGACATGGAGGACTCGTCCACGACCGACCGCACGCTCGCGCTCTACCGCGGCTTGCGTGACGCCGGACACACAAACGTTGGCGTTGTCGTGCAGGCCTATCTGCGCCGCACGGCCGACGACCTGCCGGGCCTCGAGAACGCGCGGTTGTGCAAAGGGATCTATGTCGAGCCGCCGCGGATCGCGTTTCGCGAGTTCGACTCGGTGCGGGCCAACTACGTCCGCTGCCTTGAGGCCCTCGTCACGCAGGGCACGTACGTCGGGATCGCAACGCACGATGAGCACCTGATCCGCGAGGCGCTGCGGATCGTCGACGAGGCCGGCCTTTCGCCTGACCGGTACGAGTTCCAGATGCTGCTCGGCGTGCGCTCCGACCGAGCCGACGAGCTCGTGGCCGCCGGCCATCGCCTGCGCGTCTACGTCCCGTACGGGACGGAGTGGTACGAGTACTCCGTGCGTCGGCTCCAGGAGAACCCGAAGATCGCCGGCTACATCGCCGCCGACACGCTCGGCCGCTTCCTGCCCTTCTAGGACTTGGACGCGGTCAGCAGGAACGACCCCGGCACCCGCGGGTCGTCGCGCCGCCAGCTGCCCGGCTGCTCCGCGAGCTCCTCGATCCGGAGCCCCGCGTGCGCGACGGCTGTGACGATCTGGCCGAGACCCCAGAACCGCTCGGCTTTCTCCTCGACCGCGGGCGGCCCGGTCAGCTCGAAGTGGCCCCACCCGCTCTCGGTGTAGAGCGAGTCGTCGAAGTAGTTGTCCGTCCAGCGGAGCTCGTCGTCCAGGCAGGCCATGACGGGATGCTCTTCGCCGAGCACGAAGAGCCCGCCGGGTCGAAGCGCGGCGGCGATGCCGGCGGCCCAGGCGTCGAGGTCGTGGAGCCACACGATCACGCCGCTCTCGGTGACGACGACGTCGAACGTGCCGTCTTGCAGGTCAGCCGGCAGGCGATGGACGTCGGCTGCGACGAACCGTGCCCCGGGCGCGAGCTCGGCGGCAATCGCGACCGCCTCCTCCGAGATGTCGACTCCGACGAGGTCGGCGCCGAGCTCGGCGAGGCGCGCGCTCGTCTCGCCGGTTGCGCACTGCAGGTGGAGGACGCGCCTGCCGGCGAGCGGCTCGAGGCGGTCGAGCAGGCCCGGCATCGGCCCGAACCGGTGCCCCGCCGTCTCGTGCCGACGGCGGTGGATCTCGTTCCAGGCGCGACGATTCTGTTCGGCGTGCTCGCTCATGCCCGCAGCGAGAAGCCGCCGTCGACGATCATCGTCTGGCCGCGGATCATGTCGGCGTCGGGCGAGCAGAGGAACGCGACCGCGCCGGCGATGTCGTCGGGCGCGACGAGCCGGCCGACCGGGTTCGCGCTGCCGGCCGCCAGCATCTCCTCGCGGTTCGGGAAGTGCTCGAGCGCGCCGGTCTCGACGACGCCGCCCGAGACCGCGTTGACGCGGATGCCGCGGCGCGAGCTCGACGGCGAGGTAGCGCACGAGCGACTCGAGCGCCGCCTTCGACGTGCCGACCAGGATGTAGTTCTCGAGCACGCGCTGTGCGCCGAGCGACGAGATCGCGACGATCGACGAGCCCGCCGGCATCTGCGGCGCGGCGACGCGCGCGAGCTGGAGCAGCGCCCGCGCGTTCGCGTTCACCGTCCAGTCCCAGTGCTTGTCCTCGGTCTCGAGCGCCGGGCGGATGACACCGGTCGCCGCGTTGTGCACCAGAACGTCGAGCGGGCCGAGCGCGCCGACCTCGTCGAGCACGCGCTGCGAGGTGACGTTCCCGCGCACGAGCACCGGCTCGGCGCCGAGCGCGCGCAGCTCCTCGGCCGTCTCCTCGGCGGCGCGGTCGTTGCGCAGGTAGCCGATCGCGACGCGCTTCGCGCCGTCGCGTGCGAACCGCAGCGCGATCGCGCGCCCGATCCCGCGCGACCCGCCCGTGACGAAGACGTTCACGCTCGGCGAGGGAGCGGGCTGTCGGCCGGCGCCGACGACGGGATCTCGTCCCAGCCGAGCCGCGACGGCGACTCGCGCTGACCTTCGTCCGCCTTCGACGAGGCGTGGCCGAGGCGGTCGAGCCGCTCGATCTGCTACTCGGCGTACCGCCGGACCTCGTTCGACTCGGGCAGGCCGGCGACGAGCTCGCGCACGCGCGCGCGGAGCTGGTACGCGAAGTGCGGCGTCGCAGGCCCGACGAGGGCGTCGACGTCGTCGCGGGTTGGCTCGCGCTCCATGGCGCGGACAGCGTAGTTAACGTCGAAGCGATGCGCAGGCGGACCGTCGACCTCTTGCTGCTCGGGACGGTCCTCCTCTGGGCGCTGAACTCGACCGTCACGCGGTACGTCCTGACCCACGGCTTCCAGCCGCTCGCCTACGCGACGGTCCGCTACGCCGCCGCGACGGGGCTGTTCTGGATCTTCACCTACCTGCGCGAAGGCTCGTTCCGGATCGCGCGACGCGACATTCGTTACGTGGCGATCGCCGCGGGGATGATCTTCGTCAACCAGCTCTGCTTCGTCTACGCGATCGACAAGACGTCGGCCGCGACGGTGACGCTGATCCTGGGCATGACGCCGATCTTCATCGGCATCGTCGCGACGGCCATCGGCCTCGAGCGGATGGGCCGCGGGCTTCTGGGTCGCGACGCGTCGTCTCGATCGTCGGGCGTCGGCTTCGTCGCGACCGGCTCGGGCGGGTTCTCGGGCCACGTGGTCGGCGACCTGCTCGCGGTCGGCACGGCGCTCACGTGGGCGGATGTACTCGGTCGCGATCACGCCGCTGATGCGCCGCTACTCGCCGTTCCGCATCAGCTCGCTCGTGCTCGCTCTCGGGCTGGGTGCCGCTCGCGATCGTCGGCTTCCGGCAGACGACGAGCCAGTCGTTCGCGTTCTCGACGCTGATGTGGATCTGCTTCGCCTACGCCGTGATCGGGCCGCTGTTCCTGACGAACATCCTCTGGTTCACGGCGATCAACGAGGTCGGCCCGTCGCGCGCGTCGCTCTTCTCGAACTTGCAGCCCGTTCTTCGGCGTGCTCTTCGCGCTCGTCCTGCTCGGCGAGAGCCTGACGCTGGGAGCTCGTCGGCGGGGCGCTGATCCTCGGCGCCGTGCTGGTCGAGCGCTCGCGGCAGACGACGCCGGTCGAGCCGCCCGGGGACTAGACTGCCCGCCGATGGCCGACGACTTCATGCCGCTCGACGGCTGGGACCACGTCGAGCTCTGGGTCGGGAACGCGAAGCAGGCCGCGTACTTCTACGAGCACGCGTTCGGCTTCCGCTGCACCGCGTATGCGGGGCCGGAGACCGGCGTGCGCGACCGCGCGAGCTACGTGCTCGAGCAGAACGAGATCCGCTTCGTGCTCTCGAGCGCGTTGCATCCGCGGCCACGAGATCGGCGAGTTCGCGTCGACGCACGGCGACGGCGTGAAGGACATCTCGCTGCGCGTGCCCGGACGCGACCGAGGCGTACCGCCAGGCGGTGCAGCGCGGTGCGCACGGGTGTGGCCGAGCCGCATGCGCTCGAGGACGAGTTCGGCAAGGTCGAGCTCGCGACGATCGCGACGTACGGCGACGTCGTCCACACGTTCGTCGATCGCCACGCCTACGAGGGCGCGTTCCTGCCGGGCTACGTCGCGCGTGAGCCGCGGCCCGACGACGGCGTCGGGCTGATCGCGCTCGACCACATCGTCGGCAACGTCGAGCTCGGCCGCATGGACTACTGGGTCGAGTTCTACGAGCGGGTCTTCGGGATGACCGAGATGATCCACTTCAGCGACGACGACATCTCGACCGAGTACTCGGCGCTGATGTCGAAGGTGATGACGGACGGCCAGGGCAAGATCAAGTTCCCGATCAACGAGCCGGCCGAGGGCAAGCGCAAGAGCCAGATCGAGGAGTACCTCGAGTTCAACCACGGCCCCGGCTCGCAGCACATCGCGATGCAGAGCGCGAACATCGTCGAGACCGTCGAGGCGATGCAGCGCCGCGGCATCGTCTTCCTGTCGACGCCCGAGGCGTACTACGACGAGACGCCCGACCGCGTCGGCGAGATCGACGAGAGCTGGGACGACCTGCGGCGGCTGCGGATCCTCGCCGACCGCGACGACGACGGCTACCTGCTGCAGATCTTCACGAAGACGGCGCAGGACCGGCCGACGCTGTTCTTCGAGGTGATCGAGCGCCACGGCGCACGCGGCTTCGGCGACGGCAACTTCAAGGCGCTGTTCGAGGCGATCGAGCGCGAGCAGGCGCTCCGCGGCAACCTCTAGCCTCTTCTCCACCATGAGCCCGCAACGGCGCTCAGCGCTCGATCTCGGTCGCGGCGGCAGCCGCGCTCGTCGTGCTCAAGCTCTCGGTCGGCCTCGCGACGCACAGCCTCGGCCTCGTCTCGGAGGCGGCGCACTCGGGCACCGACCTCGTCGCGGCGCTGCTCACGTTCTTCGCGATCCGCGTCGCCGCGCGCCCCGCCGACGTCACGCACCAGTTCGGGCACGGCAAGGCCGAGCATCTCGCGGCGCTTGCCGAGGCCGCGTTCCTCGTGCTCGTCAGCCTCTTCATCTCCGTGGCGCGCGATCGAGCGGCTGACCGGTCAGACCGGCACGCGTCGTGCACGCCACGTGGTACGCGCTCCTGTCGTGTGCGTCGTGATCGCGATCGACGCGAGCCGCGCCGTCGTCTCGTGGCGGACGTCGCGCCGCTACCAGAGCGCCGCGCTCGCGTCGAACGCGCTGCACTTCGCCAGCGACCTCGTCGGCTCGGTCGCCGTGCTCGTCGGACTGCTCCTCGCGCAGCCGGGCATCCGAACGGCGACCCGATCGCCGCGCTCTTCGTCGGCGTGCTCGTGCTGCTCGCCGCGGCGCGGCTGATGAAGGTGAACATCGACGTGCTGATGGACCGCGCGCCGGCCGAGGCGGAGGCCGCCGCGTTGCTGGCGATCGGGCGATCCGGCCCGCGGTCGAGCTGCGCCGGCTGCGCATGCGCCAGGCGGGTGGCAAGCAGTTCGCCGACGTCGTGATCGGCGTGCCGACCGGTGCGGCCGTCGGGCAGGGCCACGCGGCCGCCGACGCGGTCGAGGCGGCGGTCGGAGGCGCGCTCCCGAACGCGGACGTCGTCGTGCACGTCGAGCCGATCGAGGACAGCTCGGTGCGCGAGCGCGCGCATGCAGCGGCGGTCGCGGTGCCGCGCGTGCGCGAGGTGCACAACCTCGCGCTCGTCGACGTCGACGGCCGGACCGAGCTGTCGCTGCACGTCAAGCTGCCGGGCGACCTGTCGCTCGACGAGGCGCACGAGATCGCCGAGGAGCTCGAGGAGGCGATCTGCAGCGCGGTTCCGGAGATCACCGGCGTGCAGACGCATCTCGAGCCGCTCACGGAGGCGAGCACCGGCCGACGAGGTCGACGCCGACGCGGAGGCGCTCGTTCGGCGCGTCGTGCGTGACGTGACGGGTAGCGAGCCGCGCGCGCTCCGCTTCCTGCGCACCGACGCCGGCCTCGTCGCGTTCCTCACGCTCGGCCTCGACGGCACGAGCCGGCTCGACGACGCGCACGCGCGCGCGAGCGAGATCGAGGAGCGCATCCGCCGCGAGCGCCCGGACATCGCCGACGTGATCGTCCACACGGAGCCTAAGGAGCCTCCGAGCCGTCCAGTGGCCAAACCAGGTGTCGAATGCGACAAACAATCCACAGTCGCCGGTAGCCCGGCTCTAGAGCCGAATCGGGACGGCTATCCGAGACGCATCTCGTCGCCAAACGACGTGACCGAACTGTGGCGGACTGTCCACAGGCGTCGGCTAGGGTCGGAGCATGAAGCTCTGCATGTTCTCGCCGAAGGGAGCTGGAGCTCGAGCGCGGCTGGCCGGGGCGGATCGAGGGCGACCGCGTCATCCAGCTCGCGGCGCAGACGCTGCAGTCGTTCTTCACCGGCGGCGGGTCGGCGCGCGAGCACGCGGAGTACGCGCTCGCCGACGTCGACCTGCGGCCGCCGGTGCTGCACCCGCCGTCGGTGCGCGACTTCATGGCGTTCGAGGAGCACGTCGCGAACGCGCGCGGCTTGCGCGGCGCCGAGGTGCCGGAGGAGTGGTACGAGATCCCCGTCTTCTACTTCTCGAACCCGCACGCGATCTACGGGCCCGAGCACGACGATCCCGTATCCGGAGGGAACGGAGGAGCTCGACTACGAGCTCGAGTGCGCGGCGATGATCGGCGCCGACGGGCAGATCGGCGGCTTCACGGTGATGAACGACTGGTCGGCGCGCGACGTGCAGCGCGCAGGAGATGCGCGTCGGCCTCGGGCCGGCGAAGGGCAAGGACTTCGCCACGTCGTTCGGGCCGGTCGTCGTCACGCCGGACGAGTTCGACGGCAGCGCGGGGGAGATGGTCGCGCGCGTCAACGGCGAGGAGCGCTCGCGCGGCAACCTCGCGCGCATGTTCCACAAGTGGGACGCGCTGCTCGCGCAGGCGGCGCGCAACACGATGCTGCGCCCGGCGACGTGATCGGCTCCGGCACGGTCGGCAACGGCTGCATCCTCGAGCACGGCGACGGCCGCTGGCTGCAGCGCGGCGACGTCGTCGAGCTCGAGATCGAAGGCATCGGCGTCCTGCGGAACACGGATCGCGTGATCGGCCCCGACGACGTCCGCGCGGCCGCGCGGCTGCTCGACGGCGTCGCGCACCGCACGCCGGTCGTCCGCTCGCGCACGCTCGGCGACGCACGTCGTGCTCAAGCCCGAGAACCTGCAGCGCGCCGGCGCGTTCAAGTTCCGCGGCGCGTACAACAAGATCTCGTCGCTGCCGCCCGGGGCGCGCGTCGTCGCGTTCTCGTCCGGCAACCACGCGCAGGCGGTCGCGCTCGCGTCGCAGCTCCTCGGCGCGCAGGCGACGATCCTCATGCCCGAGGACGCGCCGCAGCTCAAGCTCGACGCGACGCGCGGCTACGGCGCCGAGATCGTGACCTACGACCGCTACACCGGCGACCGCGATGCGATCGCGGCCGAGCTCGCAGCCGAGCACGACGCCGCGATCGTCCCGCCGTACGACGACCCGCTGATCATGGCCGGCGCCGGGCACGGCCGCGCTCGAGCTGATCGAGGACGCGGGCGTCGTCGACACGCTCGTCGTGCCGGTCGGCGGCGGCGGGCTCATCTCCGGCTGCGCGACGATCGCGAAGGAGCTGGGCGTGCGCCGCGTCGTCGGCGTCGAGCCTGAGGCGGGAGACGACTGGGCGCAGTCGCTCGCCGCCGGCGAGATCGTCGCGATCGACGTGCCGCGCACGATCGCCGACGGGCTCCAGACGACGCGCCCGGCGCGCACACGTGGGAGGTCGGCTCGCGGCTCGTCGACGAGATCGTCACGGTCACCGACGAGCAGATCGTCGAGGCGATGCGGTTCGCGTTCGAGCGGCTGAAGCTCGTGCTCGAGCCGAGCGGCGCCGTCGGCATCGCAGCGCTGCTGCAGGGACTAGTCGAGGCGCCGTCGGTCGGGCATCGTGCTCTCCGGCGGAAACGTCGGCGCCGAGCGCTTCGCCGAGCTTGTCTCGTAATCGTGGCAAATGCAACAATAGGAGACCAGAAGCGACGATAGGGGGTTCGCCGTGAGCACCGTTTCGGATGTCCTCGAGGCGAAGGGCCGCAGCCTCTACCGGATCGACGCCGATGCATCCGTCTTCGACGCCGTGCGCGCGATGGTCGAGGCGAATGTCGGCTCGCTCCTCGTCACGGTCGACGGCCGGATCGCGGGGATCGTCACCGAGCGCGACTACCTGCGCCGCGTCACGCTCGAGGGACGCGACGAGAGCAAGACGCCGGTGCGCGAGATCATGTCGTCACCGCTGATCGTCGTCCGGCCCGACACGACGCTCGACGAGTGCCGGACGCTGATGACCGAGCGCCGCATCCGTCACCTGCCGGTGGTCGAGGGCAGGAAGGTCGTGGCGGTCGTCTCGATCGGCGACGTCGTCAAGTTCGCGACCGACCAGCAGAGCTACGAGATCCGCTACCTCCGGGACTACATCGAAGCGCGCTAGGTCCCGAGTCGGGCAGTAGTTCCGCGATCGAGCGAATGATGCGATCGGGCTGCACCGGTGCGGCGCTGAGGTAGTCCCGTGCCGTCCTTGTCGAGCCAGATCCCGTAGATCCCGGCTGCCTGCGCGCCGGCGACGTCCCAGTCGAGGTTGTCGCCGACCATCCACGTGTCCTCCGGGCTCGCTCCGAGGCTGCGCAGGGCAGCGTCGTAGGCGCCGCGGTCCGGCTTGCCGCAGCCGACCTCGCCTTCGATCCCGATGTAGTCGAAGTGCGCGGCCAGCGCGAAGCGCTCGATCTTCGCCCGCTGGCCTTCGCTTCCGCCGTTCGTCACCAGTCCGAGCCGCGCTCCGTGTGCCCGGAGGCGATGCAGCGCTTCGACTGCGCCGGGAAGCGGCGCGATCGCGCGTCCCGCAGCTCGAAGTGCCGGTCGCCGATCCGCGTTCCAAGAGCCGGATCGTCGACGCCGAGTGACGCGAGCGCCTCGTTGGAGATCTGCCCCCACGCCTCGCGCGCCCGCTGCCGCCATTCGCGGTGCCACTCGGGATCGCCCCAACAGGACTCGTGCACCCGCTCGATCTCCGCGAGGAGCTTCTCGGCGTCCAGCCCAGGATGACTCTCCGCCGCCTCCGCGCACGCAACACGCCAGCACTCGTCACGTGCCCCCGTGTCGTCGAGGATCGTGTCGTCCAGGTCGAGCAGCACCACAGACGGGAGCGGTTCCGACACGGGCCTACCCGCGCGTTTCGTGGACGTTCTGCGCGACGCGCGCGCGCTCGTAGCTGAGCCGGAACAGCTCGATCACCTCGTCGGCGTCCTCCTCGAGCGGATCTGCTTCGACACCCAGCCGGTGTTCGGGCAGCACGTGATGCGGCTGCGCGCGGCCGGTCTCGACGAGCATGTCGCGGATCCCTTGCTGGAAGCGGAGGTCGGCCCAGCGCTCGCCGTGCAGGTGGCCGAGCTCGCGGCGGCCGAGCCGGAACTCGATGCCGCCGAAGCGGTGCTCGTGCGTCGTGACGCCCGTCCCACGACCCGACCTCGCGCTCGATCCGCGCGGCGATATTCTCCACTCGTGCCGTTTTACCAGCGACTCGGCGAGCTGCCCAGGAAACGTCACATCGTCGCCCGCGACAACGGGACGCTCCTCACCGAAGAGGTGATGGGCTTCGAGGGCTTCTCCGGCCTCGAGTCGATCCTGTACCACCTGCAGTCGCCGTGCCGCGTGATCGAGCTGCGGCGAGTTCGAGCCGATCGTGCGCGAGGAGTGGGTGCCCGACGCGCACGCGCACCGCCACCTCCGCACGTGGGACGTGCCCGCCGGCGGGCGACGCCGTCGGCGGCCGCCAGCTGCTGATGTGGAACAACGACGTCGAGATCTCGCTCTGCCGCCCGACCGAGGAGATGAACTACTTCTTCCGGAACGGCGAGGGCGACGAGGTGATCTTCGTCCACGAAGGCTCGGGCACGCTCGAGACGATCTTCGGCGACCTGCCGTACAAGCCGGGCGACTACATCGTCGTCCCGCGCGGCACGACCTACCGCTTCGCGCCGGAAGGCGAGCAGCGCTACCTCGTCTTCGAGACGCCGGGGCTGATCACGATCCCGAAGCGCTACCGCAACGAGCACGGGCAGCTGATGGAGCACGCGCCGTACTACCACCGCGACATCCATGCGCCGACCGAGTTGCACACGCACCGCGACCGCGGCGAGCACGTCGTGAAGGTGCGCGTGCGCGACGGCTACCAGACCTACGTGATCGACTACCACCCGTTCGACGTCGTCGGCTGGGACGGCTACGTCTATCCGTGGACGTTCTCGATCCACGACTTCGAGCCGATCACCGGGCGCATCCACATGCCGCCGCCGTCGCACCAGACGTTCGCCGGCCCGAACTTCGTCATCTGCTCGTTCTGCCCGCGCAAGCTCGACTTCGACCCCGAGGCGGTGCCGATCCCGTACCACCACTCGAATCTGCAGAGCGAGGAGATGATCTATTACGTCGACGGCAACTTCTCGTCGCGCAAGGGGATCGAGGTCGGCTCGGTCACGCTGCATCCGTCGGGTCTGCCGCACGGCCCGCAGCCGGGCCTCGCCGAGAAGTCGCTCGGGATGACCGAGACGCACGAGTACGCGGTGATGTGCGACACGTTCCATCCGCTGAAGCTGACGACGCTCGCCGCCGACCTCGACGACGGCAAGTACATGTTCTCGTGGGCCGAGAGACGCCTCGTCGGACGACCAGGCCGGCGTCACCTCGCACTTCTGAGCTCCTCCGCTCCCCGAGCCGTACGACTTCGCGCTCTCGACGGGCCGCTTCGTCGCGTTCGGCACCGACCTCGCGAACCGCTTCGTCGACGGCGTTCTCCACCGCGCGGTCGGCGGCCGCGACGTCGCGATCGAGGCGGCGCCGGGCGGCGTCGACGTCGAGCCGCTCGACGACGAGACCCGCGCCGTCGTGCTGAAGCTGCTCGGAGCCGAGTTCGATCTCGAGCCGTTCTACGCCTGGGCGAGCCGGCCCGATGGCCGAGCTCGCCGAGCGGCTGCGCGGCTTCCGGCCGCCGCTCCAGCCCGACCCGTTCGAGGCGCTGTCACCTCGATCACCGCGCAGCAGGTCTCGCTGTTCTCGGCGGTCGCGATCCGCAACCGGCTGATCGAGCGCTTCGGCGAGCAGGTCGGCGACGCGTGGGCGTTCCCGACGCGCGAGCGCATCGCGGCCGCGCACCCGGACGAGCTCTTCGCCGTCGGCTTCACGCACCGCAAGGCCGAGTACGCCGTCGCGCTCGCGCGCAGCGACGCTCGACCTCGACGCGCTCGCGCTCGCTCGACGACGACGAGGTGCGCGTGGCGATCACCGCGCAGCGCGGCCTCGGCCCGTGGACGGCCGAGTGGTTCCTCGCGCGCCACCTCGCCCGCCCGCACGCCTGGCCGGCCGGCGACCTCGCGCTCCGCAAGGCGGCCGAGAGTCTCTACGGTGTCGATGTGCACGAGCTCGGCCCGCAGCTTCATCCCTTCGAGAACCTGTCGGCGCACTACCTGCTGACCGGGCTCGCTGATGCCGTGACGATCCGCCGCGCGACCGAGGCCGACGAGGCGACTCCGCGAGCTCTGGGAGGAGTTCGAGGCGAGGTGCCCGCCGCCGCTCGGCGACGGCGAGACGTGGGACGAGGAGTGGGCCGACACGCTCGACGACATCCGCGGCGGCGGCGTGTTCCTCGCCGAGGACGACGAGGGCGCCGCTCGGCGTCGCGCGCATCGAGGCGCCGCGAGCGACGGGCTCGACATGTCAACTCGTCGCACGTCCGCGACGCGCGCTCGCCGGCAGGGCGTCGCGCAAGGCGCTGCTCGCCGCTGCGTTTGCCGACGCCCAGACGCGACGGCGCGCACGTGCGTCGAGCCTCGAGGTGCTCGACGTCGAACGAGCTCGCGCGCGCGGTGTGGCGCGCGCCTCGGCTTCGAGGACACGAAGCGCTTCGATGACGGCGCCGCTCGACCGCTCGAGGAGCACGTCTCGCACGAGCAGGCGGGCGAGCATCGCGAGCTCGACGCACGTGCAGACCGACGACGAGGTCTCGGTGCAGCGCGCGGTCGCGCAGTTCCTGCCGCGGCTCGAGGCGCCGCAGGTGACGTCGTCGCGAGAGCTGGATCCGCGTCGCCGACCCGATGCTCGACACCGACCGCGAGGCGCATGGCCGCTTCGCGAAGGAGCTGTCCGAGCGGCTCGGCGCGGTCACGGTCGCGCTCGCGATCGAGGGCGAGGTCGTGCGCTTCCGCCTCTACGAGCGCGGCCGGATGGTCGACGAGTACCTCTCGGTCCCGACGTACTACGGCCCGCTGCCGAACGGCGACGAGCTCGCGCTCGAGGCGAACCCGACGCTCGTCGCGCGGCTCACCGGCGCCGACCGAGGACGACGTGCGCCGCATCGCGCGCACGGCGGCGTCGCCGGCCGAGCTGCCGCCGGCCGCCGACCTGTACGCGCAGATCGCGAACCTGATGGGGCTCGAGCCGTGAAGCTGATCGACGCACCGCGCTGTCCGTACTGCGCCCGCGTGCGCATCGCGCTCGCCGAGAAAGGGCTCGAGTACGAGCGCGTCGAGGTCGACCTCGACGAGCGCCCGCAGTGGATCTTCGAGCTGAACCCGCCGAGGCCGCGTGCCGGTCCTCGACGACGGCTTCGTCCTGCCCGAGTCCGAGGTGATCATGGGCTACCTCGAGGAGCGCTATCCCGAGCGCGCCGCTCCTGCCCGCCGATCTGAAGGGTCGCGCAAGGCGCGCATCTCGCCGTCTCTCGCTTCGACGACCCTCGGCCGCGACTACTACGCGTTCCGGCGCGGCGACGACAACGACCTGCCGGGAAGCTCGCGGCACTCGAGGTCGGCGAGTGTGCCTCTTCGCCGACATCGCCTACGTGCCGTGGGTGATCCGCGCCGCGACATGCTCGGCGTCGACGCTGCCGGAGCAGCGTCGACGCTGGCTCGAGAAGCTCGCGCGAGCGGCCCTCGGTCGCCGCCGAGATCGAGCTCGTCCGCAGTCTGTGACCGAGATCGCGATCGACGAGCTCGCCGCGCGGCTCGGCGAGGTGCCGATCCTCGACGTCCGCACGCCGCGCGGAGTACGACGGCAGCGGCGGCAAGCCTGCGACCCGCGGCAGGGCCACATCCCCGGCGCGCGCAGACCTCGACGTCTACCGGCTGATGGAGATGCCGCCCGACGAGTGCAGCGCGAGCTCGGGCTCGAGGAAGGCGCCGAGGTCGTCGCCTACTGCCACAGCGGCTCGCGCTCGGCGATCGCGGCGCAGGCCCTGCGCGCGCTCGGCTACGAGGCGCGCAACTACGTCGGCTCGTGGCACGAATGGTCGCGCCACGACGACCTGCCGATCGAGAACTAGCCGACCTGCGACGGAACGCCAAGCACAGAGCGCGTGCCGAGCTCCTGCCACGCGGGCAGCTGCTCGTCGAGCTCCGCGGCGATCTCCGCAGGCGGCCGCGGCGAGTCGTGCTCGAACCAGCGCAGCACGTGGTCGCGGCGGATCTCGGGATGGAACTGCACCGCCCACGCGCGAGTCGCCGATGCGAAACGCCTGCTCCACCGGGCCCGCGCGCGAGCTCGACCGCGTCCGGCGGGATCTCGAACGCGTAGCCGTTCGCGTTGAACGCCTCGAACCGCTCGCGGCAGCACGCCGAGCACCGGGTCGGCTGCGCCCGGCGTCGGTCAGCTCCGTCTCGTAGAACCCGGCGAGCGCTGTCTCGCGCTCGCGTCACCCGTCCGCCGAACGCGTGCGCGAGCGTCTGCGCGCCGAGGCAGACGCCGAGCAGCGGCGTGCCGTTCTCGACCCAGCGGCGCAGCGCGTCGTACTCGTCGTGCAGCCACGGGTACCGCTCCTCCTCGCCGACGTTCTGGTCGCCGCCGAACACCATCACCGCGTCGGCCTCGTGCGGCGGCGCGCCGTGCGTGCGGATGTCCCACTCGACCAGCTCGTGGCCGGCTCCGCGACGACCTCGCCGAACAGCTCGGGGCCGGCGTCGGGGCCGTGGGTGACGGCGAGGATGCGCATCATGCGGTCGGCACCTTCTCCTCTTCGAGCAGCTTGCGCAAGAGGAACGCGCCGGCCGGCGCCTGCGCGACGCCGTTCGTCTGGTTGTTGTTGTTGAAGAACGCGTACGCCTCGCTCGGCCTCGTTCGACAGCTCGCGCAGCGGCGGCACCCACTCGCGCAGCTCGTCCTCGCCGTAGAGGTAGTCGAACCGGTGCGACGCGCCGCCGCCGCGCACGTTCCACGTCGCGGCGTTGCGGCCGTGGAAGCGGACGTACGCGATCGGCGTCGTCGTCGCGACGAGCGTGTCGGGAACGTTCTTCCCGTCGGTCTGCGGCGCGTCGACGACGACCCACGTCATCTTCCGCTCCTCGAGCAAGCGCAGGAGCTCGTCGCGCACGTCCTCCGCGAACCAGGACTGGTGGCGCGGCTCGAAGAGCAATGCGTCGTCGCCGACCTGCTCGCGCGCCCACTCGAGGTAGTCGAGCGACGTCGGCTTCCAGACGACGTAGGGCGGCATCTGGAAGAGGATCCCGCCGAGCTTGCCGCTCTGCGCGCAGCGGCTCGAGCGCGGCGAGGAACGCGCGGAACATCTCGGCGCGCGCCTCGCGCGGCGGACGGTCGACGCGGCCGCGGTCGTCGACGGGCAGCCCTTCGCGGAGCTCGGGCGGCACCTGCTCGAGCTTCACCGGGTGCCGGGTCATCAGCCCGAACGCCTTGATGTGCATGACGAAGCCGTCCGGCGTGCGGTCGGCCCAGCCGCGCACCATCCCTTCGTCCGGGACGCGGTAGTACGTCGAGTCGATCTCGACCGTCGAGAAGCGCTCGGCGTAGTAGGGAAGGCGCTCCTTCGGCGGCGTGCCCGGCGGGTACCAGTGTTTGGCGAGCGCCTCGTCGGCGAACGAGCACGTGCCGATGCGAACGGGTGCCGCCACGCCCTGAGCATACGAAGCGGGGCCTGCGTGGCGCAGGCCCCGCTTCGCGGCCTTCAGCGTCCTACTTGCGGACGGTCGTCTTCGCGACGAGCAGTCGAGCCGCCGACGGTTGCGTCGCTGCACGGGAGCCCCTGGAAGATGGGCGTCGCCGTGCAGCCGGTCGAACCGAGGTCGTGGTAGAAGAGGTCGGTCGCCGCGGCAGTGACGCCGGTGGGGACCGAGCCGCTGTTGCTGTTCACGACGGCTGTCGCCGTGACGGTCGCCGAGCGGCCGACGAGCGTGAACGAGCCCGACGCGCCACCGACCCGCTTGCCGTTCGCGGTCGTGACGATCGTGGCCGCCGCTGCGGCGTTGCCGTTCTCGGTGACCTTCGACGAGAACGCGACCTTGGTCGTGACGACCTTCACGCGCCTCGCCTTGCCCTTCACCTTCACGACCTTCGTCGTCGTGACGTGGCGCTTCGTCACCGTCAGGTTGAGCGCTGTCGGGATGTGGCGGAGCGACTGCGTCTCGACCGTGCCGGCCGCGTTCGGCTGGCCGGTGCCCGGCGAATACGGCGTGAACGTCGACGTCCAGCGGTAGTCGCCGGCCGAGGACGGCTCGGTGATCGCCGACGCGGTGAACGTCGTCGAGAGGAGCTTCGCCCCGTCGAACGAGCGGCCGGGCGTCCCGACGGGCACGTCGGGCGGCGGCAGGCAGACGACGAGCTCCGTGGAATAGCCGGCGCTCACCACCGGGGCCGGTGACGTGACGACGAACAGCGGGATGTCGAGCGGCGTGCCCGCTGCGTCGAGGTGGAGATCCCAGGTCTGGGTCGGCGAGACGCCGCAGGCCTGAGCTGGCGCGGCCGTCGTCGACGTCGGCGCGATCGCGTCGAGCTCGCCCGTGAGCGGCAGGACGACGCCGCCGAGGTCGAGCGCGGCGGCTGTCGCCGTGACGGTGCCGAGCTTCGTGCCGGCTGCCGGCGTCCGACCTGGTACCCCGTCGGCACGTAGATCGTCGTCTTGGCGGTCGGGCTGTCTGCAGCGCCGACCTGGACGCCGATGCGCGCCGGGCCGCCGACGGCAGCCGTCCCCGCGGAGACGACGAGCTTCGGTGCAAAGGACGCGAACGCCGAGCCGGCGAAGGCCAGCGACGCGACTGCCGCGCAGCCGAAGAGCGCGAGCCTAAAGGTCTTCTTCATATGGTTTCCCCCTTGTTATTGAGTCACGGGCTTCGTGAGGACCTGCAGTTGCAGGTCCGCGGAGCCGAGCGTGATCGAGCCCGTGCCCCCGAAGCCGAGATACGCAATGTCTCCCCGCGCGGACGCTGGACCGAACGTGACCGAGAACTTCGTGCCTTTCGGGACGTACTGCACGTAGTTCGCGAGCCGGATCGTCTGGAGTCCGACCTTGGGAACGATCGCGCCGTGGGTGATCACCTTGCCGCCTGCCTTGATCGTTGCGACCAGGCGCGGGTAGTTCGACACCTTCTGAACCTGCACCTTGAGCAGCGAGACGCCGAAGGTCTCGACCGGCTGCAGGAAGCTCGCTCCGGTGCGGACGAGGCTCGTGCCGCGGAACCCGACCGGCACGACCTTCGTCTTCGGCAATCCGGTGTACGACACCTTGCGCGAACCGGTCGCCGCGGCGATCGTCACGGGCTTCGTCTTGTCGATGCCGTTCGGCACGCCGCGCAGGTAGTGGTCGAGCCAGGCGACGCTCTGCGACTGCATGTAGGCCATGTCGGGCGTCGTGAACGTCGACGGCGGATGGCCGAATTGCCCGATGTAGAGGTGCTTCGGGCCGCGCACGCCGAGGTAGCCGTTGACCGCCTGCGTCACGTCGAACGCGTAGTCGACGCGCCCCTGGAACATGTAGACCGGCGCGGTGATCGACGACAGCTTCGTGGAGGCCGAGCGCGCCTGGACGAGCGCCTGGATCGCGGGCAGGTTGAGCGACTGGACCGCGTCGGTGGCGTACTGCTGGAGCAGCGGCGACCGCGTGATCACCGACGCGAGGAAGCCGGTGACGATGCCGGAGCGCGCGACGTTCTGCGGCCACAGCGCCGAATAGAGGTCGGTCCATGTGGCGACGACGCACGCAGCCTTGTACGGAATGCCGGCGGCGAGCCCGTTCCAGACCTGGCCGCCGCCGTACGAGATGCCCCAGGCGCCGATCTGCGTGTCGCTCACCTCCGGCAGGCCGGAGAACCAGTTCTCCATCGCCCGCTCGTCCGAGATCTCGTCGGGGCCGGCGAGCGTCAGGTAGCCGGTCGACGTCCCCTCGCCGCGCGCTGTGTACGCGAGCGCGGCATATCCGTGGGCGGCGAACGTCTCGGCGAACGACGCCATGTCGTCCTTCGAGCCGCCGAGCCCGTGCATCAGCACGACCCCCGGCCAGCCGCCCGCAGGCGCCGCACCATCCGGCTCGTAGAGGTCGTACGCAATCTGTGTCCCGTCGCTCATCGTCTGGAACCCGGTCTGCTTGGCAAACGCCTGTGCCGACCCGGCCCAGAGGAAGAACGCGAGGAACACGAGCAAGGCCCCCCTCACGACGGGCAATGGTAGCCGCTCGCTGGATCTAGAATCGCCCGGTGCCCGACCAGCGGCCTATCGGTGTCTTCGACTCGGGAGTCGGCGGACTGACCGTCCTCCACGAGTGCCTCGTGACGATGCCGAACGAGGATTTCGTCTATCTCGGCGACCACGCGCGGCTGCCCGTAGGGGCCGCGGACCGCGCGACGAGGTGCGCCGCTTCGCGCAGGAGATCGGCGTCTACCTCGAGCGGCAGCGGCGTGAAGATGGTCGTCGTCGCATGCAACACCGCGACGTCGGCCGCGCTGCCCGATCTCCAGTAGCAGCTCGCGGTGCCGGTCGTGTCGCGTGATCGTCCCCGAGGCGCACGCTGCGGTGCAGGCGACGCGCAACCGGCGCATCGGCCTGCTCGCGACCGAGCTGACCGTTGCGAGCGGCCGCTACGAGTCGCTCGTGCGGTGCGCTCGACGCCGGCGTGCGCTTCACCGCCGTTCGCCTGCCCGAAGCTCGTGCCGCTGGTCGAGTCGGGCGACACGCCACAGCGAAGAGGTCGTCGAGGCGGTTCGCGAGTACGCGGCGCCGCTGAAATCGGCAGGCTGCGACACAGTGATCCTCGGCTGCACCCACTACCCGCTTCTTCGGCCGGTCTTCCAGCGCGCGTTCGGACGCGACGTGACGCTCGTCTTCTCCGCCGACGAGACCGCGCGCGAGGTCGCCGAGACGCTCGCGCGCAAGGGCTTCGAGAACGCCTCGGGCCGCGAGGGCACCTACCGCTTCCTGACGACCGGCGACCCGGCGCAGTTCCGCGACGCTCGGCGAGCGCTTCCTGCAACTGCCGCTCGGCGAACGTCGAGCGCGTCTCGGTTGCCGAGCTGGAGGCGGCTGCGTGAGCAGAAACGACGGTACGCCGGCCCGGACCAGCTGCGCCCGGTGGTCGCCGACCCGGCGTTCCTCGAGCAGCCGCACGGCGTCGTGCTCTGGTCGCAGGGAAAGACGCGTGTCCTCTGCACCGCGTCGGTGCAGGAAGGCGTCCCGCGCTGGCTGCACCGCTCGGGCCGCGGCTGGATGACCGCCGAGTACTCGCTGCTGCCCGCCTCGACGGGCGAGCGCACCGACCGCGAGGCGGCGCGCGGCAAGCAGGGTGGCCGCACGGTCGAGATCCAGCGCCTGATCGGCCGCGCGCTCCGCGGCGTCGTCGACTTCGAGGCGCTCGGCGAGCGCACCGTCTATCTCGACTGCGACGTGCTGCAGGCGGACGGCGGCACCCGGTGCGCTGCGATCACCGGAGCGTTCGTCGCTGCCCAGCGCGCGCTCGACCGCTTCGGCCTCTCGAAGGCGCTGACCGGCTCCGTCGCCGCGGTCTCGGTCGGCGTCGTCGACGGCGTCTCGCTGCTCGACCTCGACTACTCGGAGGACTCGAACGCGGACGTCGACGTGAACGTCGTCATGACCGGGCGACGGCCGCTTCGTCGAGGTGCAGTCGACCGCCGAGCGCGTCCCGTTCGATCGCGCGCGGCTCGACGAGCTGCTCGACCTCGCCGCCGCAGGAATCGAGGAGCTTCAGCGGTTCCAGCAGGAGGCAATCGAGCTCCTCGCGGCTAGGCTCGCCGACCTCCCGGTGGTACGACACGCTTGGGCGCCTGCGCCTCGCAGCGGCGCTCGGCGCGGCCGTCGGCTTCGAGCGTCAGTGCATGAACGCGAGGCCGGGCTCCGCACGCACCTGCTCGTCTCGCGTCGGCGCGGCGCTCTTCACGATCATCTCGGCCTACGGATTCCACGACGTCCTTCGCGACAACTCGCGGCCTACGTCCGGCTCGACCCGTCGCGCATCGCCGCGCAGATCGTCACCGGCATCGGCTTCCTCGGCGCCGGCGCGATCATCCGCCAGGGCGGCTCGATCCGCGGGCTCACGACGGCCGCGACGCTCTGGGTGGTCGCGGCGATCGGCATGGCCTCCGGCGCGGGCTTCTACAGCGCCGCCGCTCATCGGGACGGCCGCTCGTGCTCCTCGCGCTCTGGCCGCTGCGGTTCCTCGACCGCGCTGAGGCGATGGACCGCGTCGCGCCCGGAGAGCCTGCGCCTCGACGGTCGAGCTGCAGACCGGCGCACCGGTCGGGCCGCTGCTCGCGCAGCTCGCCGCATGTGCAGTCGGTTCGAGGTGATGCGATACGGCCAAGCATCGAATCGTGCAGCTCGAGTCGCCGGACGTCGGCGACGAGCTGGTCGCGCGGATCAGCGACCTCGACGACGTCATCGGGGTCGAGTGGCGGCGCTGATCCGGGCGACGTCTGCACGGGGAACGCGCACAAGCTCGACGAGTTCCGCGAGCTCTTCCCGCGACTGGGACGCTCGAGCTGCTCGGCCGACGCCGACTTCCCGCCGGAGGACGGCGAGACGTACTACGACAACGCGCTGATCAAGGCGCGCTACGGGCGCATGGTCGGGCCGGCCGACCGGTCGATGCTCGCCGACGACTCCGGCATCGAGGTGGCTGCGCTCGGCGGCGGCGCCGGGGTTCTGTCAGCCGCGGTGGGCGGAGGACCGGCACGTCGAGAAGCTGCTTCATGGCGCTCGACGGTGAGACGACCGGCGCGCGCAATACGTCTGCGAGCTCGTCCTGTCTCGCCGGACGCAGCGACGTCTTCCGCGGCACTGCTGTGCTCCCGGGAACGGTCGCGCTCGCACCCGCAGGAGCGGAGGGCTTCGGGTTCGACCCGGTGTTCGTTCCGGACGGCGAGGCGCGCACGGTCGCCGAGCTCGGCGACGCCTGGAAGGCGCTGCATTCGCACCGCGCCCTTGCCGCGCGGGCGCTACGCGGATGCGGTCTGACGCGTTCGCCCGGCCCGAGCGCCACCAGTTGACCTCGGCGCCGAACACGATCACGTTCGCCATCACGTAGAGCCAGACGAGCAGGATCGCCGGCCCCGAGAGCGTCTGCAGCACCGGGTTGTGCTTCGAGGACGTCGACGTACACCGGGAGCGCCTGGAACGTCGCCTCGAGAGATCACCGCCGCGACCGCAGCGCCGGGCAGCACCTCGCGGAGGCGTCACGTCGGCGTTCGTCAGCACGTAGTAGGCCGAGGCGAGGAACACGAACACCCCGACCATCGACATCGCGATCGCGACGACGCGCGCCGAGGCCGCGTTGCCCTCGAAGCCGGCGTAGCGCTTGAGGATCTCCTGCCCGACCGAGCCGACCACGAGCGAGAAGAACAGCGCGACGAGCGAGCCGACCATCATCAGCGTCGCGAGCGCCTTCCCGTGCAGGAAGCCGCGGTTCGGCCGGCCGTAGACGATGTTGAACGCGCTCTCGAGCACGCTGAAGAACGAGAGCGACGACCAGAGCAGGAACGCAGCGCCGACGAGCCCGAGCGCGGCGGCGTTCGCCTGGATCGCGCGCACCGCGCGCAGGATCGAGTTCAACGGACGTGCTCGGGAACGTGCTCGACAGCTCGCGGACGAAGAACGAGCCCTGGCTCGCCTGGTGGACGATGCCGAGCAGCGCGAGCGAGAGGAAGAGCAGCGGCACGAACGAGAGCAGCGCGAAGTACGCGATCATCGCGGCGAGGTGGGTTCCGCGGTCGGCGAAGAACTTGTCGATGACTGCCCGCATGGCGCGCCAAGTATGCTCGGCTTCATGGACGCGGCCCAGGCAATCGCCGATCTGACCGAGATCTCGCCGCAGGTGCGGCGCGTCGCGGTGACCGCGGCGGACGGGTCGCTCGTGGCGGCTCGAACGCTCGGCGACGAGCGCGCTCTGCGACGCGGCTCGCTCGACGGCGCGCGGCAGCTGCTCGACGCCGCCGAGCCGATCCGCCCGGTCTCGCGCAGCTCGAGGCGGCGACCGTCGCCGGCAGCGTCTTCGTCGTCCGCGACGGCGACCGGCTGATCGCCGCGACGACCACGCCGGAGCCGACCGTCGGGCTCGTCTTCTACGACCTGAAGACCTGCCTGCGCTCGATCGACGAGCCGAAGCCGAAGGCCACGTGCGGCCGGACGACCAAGAAGGAGACCGACGATGCCGCGGCGTAAGGTCGTCACCGGGTGTGCTGCTCGCCGCGGGCTCGCTCGCCGGCTCGGTGCTGGTCCGCCGGCGCGCCGCGCGCAAACAGGCGCGGATCGACCTCTACGCGGCCGACGGCTCGATGCACTCGTTCACCGAGGGCACGCCGGAGGCTGAGCGCCTCCTGCCGATCGCGCACGAGCTGCTCGCCAGCCTGTGACGCGCGACGAGCTCGCCCGGCAAGCTTCGCGAGGCCGCCTACCTCGAGGGCGACTTCGTCCTGCGCTCGGGACGCCGCTCGCAAGTACTACCTCGACAAGTACCGCTTCGAGACGCTGCCCGGACCTGCTCGCGCCCGCTCGGCCAGGCGATCGCCGAGGCGGTGCGCGAGCACGAGCCCGAGGCGGTGCGCCTCGCCGGCCCGGAGCTCGGCGCGGTCGCGCTCGCGACCGCCGCGTCGCTCGAGAGCGGGCTGCCGTTCCTGATCGTGCGCAAGGAGGCGAAGGACTACGGCACCGCCAACCAGCTCGAAGGCGTGTTCGACCGAGGGCGAGTGCGTCTGCCTCGTCGAGGACGTCGTCACGATCCGGCGGAGCCGCGCTCGAGGCCGTTCAGGTGCTCCGTGACGCCGGATTGCGTGTGTCCAACGCGATTTGCGTGGTCGACCGCGAGGAGGGCGGGTGTCGACGAGTTCGCGCGCCATGCGGTGCGCCTGCGGCCGCTCTATCACGGCCTCCGAGCTCATCTCCGCTAGCTCGAAATCCCCGCAAATCCGCTTGGTTGAGCGATATTCCGACCACGTTGTTAGCCTGTCGGGCCAAGGTCTGATTACAAGTCCCCGACGCAGGAGGATGTTCGTTGACCAAGCAGGACTTCATCCAGAAGGTCGCCACGAAGAGCGGGCTCTCGGCTCGTGATGCAGGCAAGGCCGTGGATGCCTTCATGGAGACCGTCACCGAGACGCTGAAGGGCGGCGACACCGTCAACTTCACCGGCTTCGGGAAGTTCTCCGCGTCCGCGCGCGCGGCGCGCCAGGGCGTGAACCCGCGCACCGGCGAGCGCGTCCAGATCGCGGCGACGACCGTGCCGAAGTTCTCGGCCGGCAGCCAGCTGAAGGCCGCACTCAAGAGCTGAGCACCCGACGCGAACGATCGTTCGGCGGAAGGCGGCTCTCGGGCCGCCTTCCGCGTCTCCGGTTACCTTTCTCCCCGATGGCCGTCGCCACGCAGACCTTCGCCGACCGCCTCGCCGCCGAGGTCGAGCGCAAGCGGTCGCAGCTCGTGGTCGGGCTCGACCCGCAGCGCGACCTGATGCCGGTCGAGCTGCGCGGCGACGTCGCGCGCTTCTGCTGCGGCCTCGTCGACGCGGTCGCGCCGCACGCGGTCGCCGTCAAGCCGCAGCTCGCGTTCTTCGAGGCGCTCGGCCCGGCCGGGATGCGCCGCCTTCGACCAGGTCTGCAGCTACGCCCGGCGCGCCGGCCTGCTCGTGATCGCCGACGGCAAGCGCGGCGACATCGGCTCGACGGCGCGCGCGTACGCCGAGGCGTATCTCGAGGGCGAGCCGCCGCGCGCCGACGCGCTCACCGTCAACCCGTACCTCGGCCGCGAGTCGGTCGAGCCGTACCTCGCCGCCGCGCGCCGCAACGGCGCGGGGATCTTCGTGATCGTCAAGACGTCGAACGCCGGCGCCGACGTGCAGGACGTCGTCCTCAACGACGGCCGCCCGATGTGGCACCACGTCGCGGCGCTCGTCGCCGAGTGGGGCGAGGAGCTCGTCGGCGAGGTCGGCCTCTCGTCGGTCGGCGCGGTCGTCGGCGCGACCCATCCGCGGGCAGTCGCCGAGGCGCGGCGGCTGATGCCGCAGGCGGTCCTGCTGCTCCCGGGTATCGGCGCGCAGGGCGGTGCGGTCGACGATCTCGTCCGCGCGTTCCAGAGCGGCCCGGCGAGCGCGCTCGTCAACGCGTCGCGGTCGGTCGACTACGCCTACCGCGAGACGGGCGGCGACTACCGGGAGGCCGCAGGCGCCGAGGCGGCTCGGCTCAAGCAGCAGATCTGGCTCGCCTCGGGCTGGTAGCCGGATGCCGAGCGACTGGCGCCGCTATGTCGCGCCGGCGGCGTTCCTGCTCGCGGTCACCGTCGCCGTCGTGCTCGTGCGCTCCGGCCTCGAGTCGGGCCATTCCTCGCCCGACACGTCGCCGGGCATCACGACGACGGTGGCCCCGCCGCCGAAGACGACCACCACCACGGTCGCGGCGACGACGACCACCGCTCAGGCCAAGGCGTACTGGACGGTCAAGGCGGGCGATACCTTTGCCGTGATCGCCACCAAGACCGGAGTCTCGGTCGCGACGATCGAGCAGCTCAACCCGACCGTGAAGTCGACGTCGCTCTTCATCGGCGAGAAGATCCGCATCAAATGAAGCGCATACTCGTCCTCTGCCTGCTCGTCCTCGCGGCGGCCGGCACGGGCTCCGGCACGCGCGGCGGACGGCGACGAGCCCGTCCCGCCGGTCGACGCGCACGCGTACACGTCGTCGACGCGCGCACGGGCGAGGTGCTCGCGTCGTCGAACGCACACGAGCGCGTTGCGATCGCGTCGATCACGAAGCTGATGACCGTGCTGCTCACGCTCGAGCACCACAAGCTCACCGACGTCGTCACCGTCGACCCGCGCGCCGCCGCGTCGGCGAGGAGGCGATCGAGCTCGAGCCGGGGCAGCAGATCACCGTCCACGACCTGCTCTACGGCGCGCTGATCCAGTCGGCGAACGACGCCGCCGACTGCGCTCGCGCTTGTCGATGGCGCCGAGCTATCCCGGCCTTCGCGGAGCTGATGAACGCGAAGGCGGCCGAGCTCGGGCTGCACGACACGCACTTCGTGCGCCCCGACGGTCTCGACGCGCCGGGCGAGTACTCGAGCGCCGCCGACGTCACGAAGCTCGCACGCATCGTCATGCACAACCCGTTCGTGCGCCAGACGGTGCGCATGCAGTCGGCGACGATCGCCGACGGCGAGACGCTTCACACGTGGGACGACCTGCTCGGCGAGTTCCCGGGGACGATCGGCGTCAAGACGGGCCATACCGACGAGGCGGGCTGGTGCCAGGTCGCGGCGGCTGCGGCGCCCGGCGTGACGGTCTACGCGACGCTGCTCGGCTCGCCCTCGCGCGCGCAGCGCAACGACGACCTGCGCTCGCTCCTCATCTGGGGACTCGCGCAGTTCCGCGTCGTGCCGATCGTGCAGCAGTCGCGGACGTACGCCACGGCCGCCGTGCCCTACGGCCTGGCGCCGCTCGGGCTCGTCGCGGCCAGGCCGCTCACCGCCGTGGCGCGGCTCGGGCATCCGCTGACGGAGACGGTCGTCGCGCCGGCGTCCGTCTCGCTGCCCGTCGCGGCGGGCGCGTGCTCGGCTCCGTGGAGATTCGCGACGGGAATCGTCTCGTCGGGAGGCGCGACCTCGTGGCAGCCAGCACGATTAACAAACCGGGGGTCGTTCGGCGTCTAGGGTGGTACGCCGGCAGGACGCTCCACCACCTTGCCCACCTGATCTGATGATCGTCACCGTCACTCTCAATGCGGCGATCGACCGGACGCTGACCGTTCCCAACTTCCAGCGCGGGCAGCGCCATCGCGCGAGCGCGAGCGTCACGCTCGCCGGCGGCAAGGGCATCAACGTCGCGCGTGCGCTCAAGACGCTCGGCGTGCCGGTCGTCGCGACCGGGCTCGTCGGCGGCACGACCGGCTCGCGGATCGTCGAGGAGCTCACGGCCGAGGCGATCCTCAACGACTTCGTCCACATCGAGGGCGAGTCGCGCACGTCGACCGCCGTCGTCGACCCGACCGGCGGCACCTACACCGAGATCAACGAGTGGGGGCCGGCGGTGCGCCCGGAGGAGCTCGACACGCTGCTCGAGAAGCTGCGCTACCTGACGCAGGACGCCGAGCTCGTCGTCTTCGCCGGCTCGCTGCCGCGCGACGTCGCCGACGACTTCTACGCCGAGGCGACCCGCGAGCTGGCGCGGCGGCACGTCTCGGCCGTGCTCGACACAGAAGGCGAGCCGCTGCGGCTCGGCGTCGAGGCGGAGCCGTTCCTCGTCTCGCCGAACCAGGCGGAGGCCGAGAGCCTCGTCGGGCAGGAGTTCCACGACGACGAGGACTTCCTCTTGGCGCTCGACGGGATCGCCGACCTGGGCGCGCGCAACGTGCTGATCACGACGGAAGACGGCGCGGTCGCGCTGCTGCGCGAGGACCGCGACGCGCGGCGCTACCGCGCGGGGGCGCCGCGCGTCGATCCCGTCTCGGTCGTCGGCTCGGGCGACGTCCTGCTCGCCGCGTACCTCGCCGCCCGCCACGCGGGCCGCCCGAACGAGGAGGCGCTCCGCGCCGCGGTCGCCGCCGGCGCTGCGTCGACGCTCGAGGTCGGTGCGGGCCGCTTCGACCCGCGCCAGGCCGGTCGCCTGCAGGCCGGCGTCGAGCTCACCGAGCTCGAGCCCGTCGAGGCCTAGCGCCCCAGCGCCCCAACGGTGTCCTCAGAGACGTCTCAGAGGCGGCCCACCCACAAACGCGCACGGAAGTGAAACGGAACTGCAACGTGCGTGCCGCAGTGGCCGGTGGGCAAACGGGTTCCTCGCCACCGTCCGTTCACGACGTGTCGGCACGCCTCGCTCGACCGTTTGCGGGGCGGTCTGCTCAGAGACCTCTCTGAGCAGACTCAGAGACACGCCTCGGAGGGACCGCTCATCCGGGACGGTCTGTACCGTTTCGCGATGGACGTCGGAAATCTCGACTTGGCGCCCTCCGGGACTGGGCTTCCGGAGAAGTTCGCCAGGGAAGGCCTCACCTTCGACGACGTCCTGCTCGTGCCCGCCGAGTCGTCCGTGCTGCCGAACGCGGTCTCCACCGCGACGCGGCTGACGCGCACGATCGTCCTCGAGGTTCCCGTCGTCTCGGCGGCGATGGACACCGTCACCGAGGCGCGCATGGCGATCGCGCTCGCCCGCGAGGGCGGGCTCGGCATCGTCCAGCGCAACCTCTCGATCGAGGCGCAGGTCGCCGAGATCGACAAGGTGAAGCGCTCCGAGGCCGGGATGATCGTCGAGCCGTTGACGCTTCCGCCCGACGCTCGCCGTCTCCGACGCGCTCGAGTTGATGGAGCGCTACCACGTCTCCGGCGTCCCGATCACCGACGACGACGGCCTGCTCGTCGGCATCCTCACGAACCGCGACCTGCGCTTCGAGCGCAACCTCGACCAGCCCGTGTCGGCGCTGATGACCTCGCGCGACCTCGTCACCGCGCCGGTCGGCACGACGCTCGCCGAAGCGGAGGAGCGCCTGCACGCGCACCGCATCGAGAAGCTGCCGATCGTCGACGGCGACGGCCGGATACGCGGCCTGATCACGGTGAAGGACATCCAGAAGCGCGTCGACTTCCCGAACTCGACGAAGGACCCGCAAGGCCGGCTGCGGGTCGGCGCGGCGGTCGGCGTCGGTGCCGACGCGTTCGAGCGCGCGCAGGCCCTGATCGCCGCGGGTGCGGACGTGCTCGTCGTCGACACCGCGCACGGCCACTCGCGCGGCGTCATCGAGATGGTCGCGCGGATCGCAGGCCTCTCCGGCGAGTTCGAGGTCATCGCCGGGAACATCGCCACCGCCGAGGCCGCCGAAGCGCTGATCGACGCCGGCGCCGATGCGGTGAAGGTCGGCATCGGGCCGGGATCGATCTGCACGACGCGCGTCGTCGCCGGCGTCGGCGTCCCGCAGGTGACCGCGATCTACGACGTCGCCGAGGCTGCGTCCCGGCACGGCGTGCCGGTGATCGCCGACGGCGGCATCACCTCGTCCGGCGACGTCGCGAAGGCGATCGCCGCCGGGGCCGACACGGTCATGCTCGGCGTCGATGCTCGCGGGCACAGAGGAGTCGCCCGGCGACGTGTCTTCGCGCGCGGCGAGCGCTTCAAGGAGTACCGCGGCATGGCGTCGATCGGCGCGATGCGCCGCGGCTACTCGAAGGACCGCTACTTCCAGGGCGACGTCGAGGACGTCGAGAAGCTCGTCCCCGAGGGCATCGAGGGGCGCGTCCCGTACAAGGGCCCGCTCGTCGGCGTCCTGCACCAGGTCGTCGGCGGCCTCCGCCAGGCGATGGGCTACTGCGGCGCGCCGACGATCGAGGCGATGAAGAGCGCGCGTTCGTCCGCATCACCGGCGCCGGTCTGCGCGAGTCGCATCCGCACGACATCACGATCACGAAGGACGCGCCGAATTACCGCCGCGGCTGAGGTCGTCGAGCTGTTCCCGGACGCGGAGCGCCCGGTGTTGGTCCTCGACTTCGGCGGCCAGTACTCGCAGCTGATCGCGCGGCGCGTGCGCGAGGCGCGCGTCTACTCCGAGCTCGTCTCGCACCGCGCGACGGCCGACGAGATCCGAGCCAAGAACCCGCTCGCGCTGATCCTCTCCGGCGGGCCGGCGTCGGTGTACGCCGACGGCGCGCCGCGATGGACCCCGCGATCTTCGAGCTCGGCATCCCGACGCTCGGCATCTGTTACGGCGCGCAGCTGCTCGCGCTCGAGCTCGGCGGCCGCGTCGACCAGACCGGCGCGGGCGAGTACGGCAAGGTCGACATGCGGACGAGCGGCGAGGGTGTCCTCCTCGCGAGCCTCCCGGCGGAGCAGACGGCGTGGATGTCGCATCGCGACACGGTCGTCGCGCCGCCCGCCGGCGCGCGGATCGTCGCCACGTCGGAGCACACGCCGGTCGCCGCGTTCGAGGACGACGAGCACGGGCGCTACGGCGTGCAGTTCCACCCCGAGGTCGTGCACACGCCGCACGGCCAGCAGGTGCTGAAGAACTTCCTCTACGAGGTCGCCGGCGCCGCGCCCGTCTGGACGCCCGCGGCGGTGATCGAGGAGCAGGTCGAGCGCATCCGCGCGCAGGTCGGGAGCGAGCGCGTGCTCTGCGCGCTTTCCGGCGGCGTCGACTCGGCCGTCGCGGCGCTGCTCGTGCACAAGGCGGTCGGCGACCAGCTCACGTGCGTGTTCGTCGACCACGGCACTGCTGCGCAAGGGCGAGGCCGAGCAGGTGGTCGAGATGTTCGACGGCGTCTTCCACGTGCCGCTCGTGCACGTGCAGGCGCAGGAGCGCTTCCTCGCGAAGCTCGCCGGCGTCACCGACCCGGAGCGGAAGCGGAAGATCATCGGCGAGGAGTTCATCCGCGTCTTCGAAGACGAGGCGCGCAAGCTCGGCGACCTCCACTGGCTCGTCCAGGGCACGCTCTACTCGGACGTGATCGAGTCCGGCGGCACCGACGGCGTCGCCGAGACGATCAAGTCGCACCACAACGTCGGCGGCCTGCCGGCCGACATGAAGATGAAGCTCGTCGAGCCGCTGCGCCTGCTCTTCAAGGACGAGGTGCGCCGCGTCGGCGAGGAGCTCGGCATGCCCGAGCGCATGGTCTGGCGCCAGCCGTTCCCCGGCCCGGGGCTCGCGATCCGCATCATCGGCGACGTCACCGAGGAGCGGCTCGACACGCTGCGCGAGGCCGACGCGATCCTGCAGGAAGAGGTGCGCAAGGCAGGCCTCTACCGCGAGCTCTGGCAGAGCTTCTGCGTGCTGCCGGCGATCCGCTCGGTCGGCGTGCAGGGCGACTCGCGCACCTACGGCTATCCGATCGCGATCCGCGCGGTGACGTCCGAGGACGCGATGACCGCCGACTGGGCGCGCCTGCCGTACGACCTGATCGAGCCGATCGCCTCGCGGATCGTGAACGAGATTCCCGCCGTGAACCGCGTCGTGCTCGACGTCACGTCGAAGCCGCCGGCCACGATCGAGTGGGAATAGACGGCGTCGCCACCCCGCCGTACCGGATCGAGACCGAGCGTCTCGTCATCCGCTGCTACGACCCGGCCGATGCGCCGCTTCTCAAGGACGCGGTCGAACGGAGCCGCGACCACCTCTGGAGTGCATGGCGTGGACGCCGGCCGAGCCGGAGGAGCTTTCGACGATCACCGATCGCCTGCGTTTCTTTCGTGCGCGGTTCGATGCGGACGAGGACTACATCTACGGCATCTTCGCCCGCGACGAGTCGCGGATCCTCGGCGGCACCGGCCTGCATGCTCGCGGCGGACCTGGCTCGCTCGAGATCGGCTACTGGGTCGCGGCCGACGCGGTGCGTCAGGGGATCGCGACCGAGATGGCGGCTGTGCTGACGCGCGCCGCGTTCGAGGTCTGCGGCGTCGACCGCGTCGACATCGGCGCAGACTCACGTAACGAGAAGAGCCTCGGTGTGAGCGCGAAGCTCGGGTTCATCCACGAAGGGGTCCTTCGTCAGCGCATCCCCGGCCGCCCGAATGAGCGGCGCGGGGACATGGTGCTGCTGACGATGTTGCGCGAGGAGTACGCCGCTCGTGCCGTGGCGCGACACGTACTCGTACGTGGCGTACGACGCCGCGGGTCAGTCCCTCGGACCGCCGGCGGCGTAGATCACCTGGCCGCTGACGAAGCCTGCCTCATCCGAGCAGAGGAAGGCGACCAGCGCGGCGACGTCCTCCGGCTGGCCGACACGGCGCAGCGGGATCTCCTTGGCAGCGTGCTCCTTGAATGCGTCGAACGGGACGCCGATGCGCTCCGCCGTCGCGCGCGTCATGTCGGTCTCGATGAATCCAGGCGCGATGGAGTTCGCCGTGATGCCGAACTGCCCGAGCTCGATCGCGAGGGTCTTCGTCATGCCCTGCAGGCCCGCTTTCGCGGTCGAGTAGTTCGTCTGGCCGCGGTTGCCGAGCGCCGACACCGACGAGATCAGCACCATCCGGCCGCTCTTCTGCTCGACCATCTGCTTCTGCGCCGCGCGTGCCGCGTAGAACGTTCCTTTCAAGTGAGTGTCGATGACCGCGTTCCAGTCGTCGTCGCTCATCTTGAACAGCATGTTGTCGCGGATGATCCCCGCGCACGTCACGAGCATGTCGAGCGAGCCGCCGGCCTCGACGGCCTTCGCGACCGCCGCTTCGACGTCCTCGACCTTCGTCACGTCGCAGCGAACGGCGTGGCCGCCGATCTCCTGCGCCGTTGCCTGCGCGGCCTCGTCGTCGAAGTCCGCGACGATGACCGTCGCGCCCTCCTCTGCGAACCGCTTTGCGGTCGCGGCGCCGATGCCCTTCGCGCCGCCCGTCACCAACGCCGTCTTACCTTGGAATCTCGTCATGCGCCGGAGGCTATACGGTGCCGACATGGAGTTCCGCGACGTCCTCTCCAAACGGCGCATGCACCGCGCCTTCCTGCCCGATCCGATCCCGCGACGAGCAGATCGAGCGGATCGCCGGCGTGATCCGCCGCGCGCCGTCCGGCGGGTTCAGCCAGGGCGGCAGCATCGTCGTCGTCACCGACGACGACAAGCGCGCCGAGATCGCCCGCGCCTTCGGGGACGAGCACTACTCGAAGAACGGACGCAATTTCATTCTCGACGCGCCGGTGCACATGGTCATCTCGGCGAACGAGTCGCTGTACCACGCCCGCTACAACGAGGCCGACAAGCTCGCCGCCACAGGTGGGGTCGAGGTGACGTGGCCGGTGCCGTACTGGTTCGTCGATGCGGGCGCGCTGATGATGCTCGTGCTGCTGGCGGCGATCGACGAAGGGCTCGCGAGCGCGTTCATCGGCCACCCCGACCAGAAGCGCATCTTCGACGAGCTGCTCGGCCTGCCTGAGGAGGTCGTGCCGATCGGGCTCGCGCTGATCGGCAAGCCGGGCGAGGACGCCCCCGCCGGCTCGCGGCTCAAGGAGCGTCAGCGGGTGCTGCCGGAGCTGGTCCACCGGCAGCGCTGGTAAACGCCGGGTACCGCAGCCGCACCTCGTCGATGAACGCGGCGAGCCGATCGGCGATCGCAGCGTCCTTCAGCTCGAGCACGTTCTCGGCGTTCTTCTCGCCGCTCCGCGAGAGGTTGAACGAGCCGACGAACACGGTGTCGTCGCAGACGGTCACCTTCGCGTGCATGAAGTCGTGCACCGTCCCGTTCCCGTACGGCGTCGACAGCTTGCCGGTGAAGACGCCTGCGCCCATCACCTGTTCGAGCAGCGGCAGCTTCCAGGACGCGTTGCCGAGTGCCTGCCACTGCCGGATCACGTCGCGCATCTGCGTCGTGTCGACGCAGCCGGCGACGTCGACCGACTTGTCGGCGATCACCTGCGCGAGCGTGCCGAGCACCGGGCCGGTCGTGATCACCGGCGAGCAGATGCGGACGCGCCGCTTCGCACGGCGGATCATCTTCGCGATGCGCGACGAGAGGTCCTCGCCGTGCCCGGGCGTGAACCACACGCGCACGCCTTGCTCCCAGCGCGGGTCGACGAAGCCGGTCTGCTCGACGTCGCTGCTGCCCCACAGCTGGTCGAAGTCGATCCGGAACGCCTTGGCGATCGGCTTCGAGCGAACGAACCGCGACCACGTTCTCCTGACGCGACCACGAGTCGTCGGTCCAGTTCAGCGAGCCGGTCCAGACGGTCTCGCGGTCGCGGATCACGTACTTGTGGTGCATCAGGTCGGGGACGCCGGCGATCGCCTTGCCGTCGACCGGCAGCGTCGCGATCAGCGTCACGTCCGGCTCCGGCGGCGGCGGCACCGGGATCGGATTGGCGTGGTCGACGTTGTAGGCGAACCGGATCTTCACGCCGCGCGCCGCCGCCCGGCGGATCGCGTCGCCGACGATCGCGCCCGTCTCCGCGCCCAGGTTGAAGTCGTACTGGGCGAGGTCGAGCGTGGACTTGGCCCCGTCCAGGAACGTCGGCGACGGCGTGCGCGATCTCCACCGGCTGCTGGCCGCCGTCCGTCAGAGTTCGGATCTGGATGCGCTCGTTCATCGACATGCTCGCCGCCGCCCGGATCGGGCGGACGGTGAACTTCTACAGGGACGGCGCGGGCGCCGACGTCCGCTGTGCCCGGCTCGCCGCCTACCTCGAGTCGCGCGCCGACGCGCCGCTCCTGCTCGTCGGCGAGGCGCCCGGGTACCGCGGCGCCCGGGTCTCCGGGCTTCCGTTCACCTCCGAGCGCCAGCTGACGGGCGCCGGGCCGGCCGAAGCGACCGCGACGATCGTCCACCGCGTCCTCGCCGAGCTCGGCCTGACCGACCAGGTGCTGCTCTGGAATGTCGTGCCGACGCACCCGGGCACGGCAACCTCGAACCGGGCGCCGACCCGCACGGAAGTGGGAGCGGGCCGTGTCTTCGCAGAGCTCCTGGCCGAGGGGCGCCGCGTCGTGGCGGTCGGCCGCATCGCCCAGAGCGCGCTCGGGGGAACGTACGTCCGCCATCCGTCCCACGGCGGACTGGCCGAGTTCCGCGCTGGGCTGCTACGATTCGCCCCCGGCGGACGCCTTGTCCGCCCTTTCTCCGTATGAAGACCTACAGCGCCAAACCGGGCGAGATTCAACGCGACTGGCTCGTCGTCGATGCCGAGGGGAAGACCCTGGGCCGTCTCGCGACCGTGATCGCGGACCGTCTGCGCGGCAAGGGCAAGCCGATCTTCACCCAGCACGTCGACACCGGCGACTTCGTCGTCGTCGTCAACGCCGAGAAGATCGCGGTCACGGGGAAGAAGCTCGACCAGAAGATGTACTACAGGCACTCCGGCTATCCCGGCGGTCTGCGCGAGCGCACGCTTCGCGAGCAGCTCGAGCGTCAGCCGACGGAGGTGCTGCGCAAGGCGGTCAAGGGGATGCTTCCCCGGAACAAGCTCGGCCGCGCGCAGCTGACCAAGCTGAAGATCTACGCGGGCCCGGAGCATCCGCACGAGGCACAGGCTCCGACCCCCCTCGAGGTGTAAATGTCGACTCCCGCTCAATACCTCGGCACCGGCAAGCGCAAGACGTCTGTCGCGCGTGTGATCCTGCGCCCCGGCGACGGCGGCACGTGGGTCAACGGCAAGACGCTCGAGGAGTACTTCCCGCGCATCGTCCATCAGATGCTCGCGACCTCGCCGCTGAAGACGGCCGGCCTTGACGGCCAGTACGACCTCCGCGTGCGCGTGCACGGCGGCGGTCCGTCGGGCCAGGCCGGCGCGGTGCGTCACGGCATCGCCCGGGCGCTCGTCGAGGTCAACCCGGAGCTCCGCGTGCCGCTGAAGCGCGCCGGCTTCCTGACGCGCGACGCACGCCAGGTCGAGCGCAAGAAGGCCGGTCTGCACAAGGCCCGCAAGGCCCCGCAGTTCTCGAAGCGCTAACCGCGCCGCCCACCATGGCGAGGAAGTACTTCGGCACCGATGGTGTCCGCGGCGTCGTGGGCGAGTTCCTCACGCCGGAGCTCGTCGAGCGGCTCGGCCGCGCCGCGGCGCTCTGGACCGGCGCCGCGAAGGTGTTCGTCGGCCGCGACACGCGCGCGTCCGGCGTCGAGCTCGAAGAGGCGTTCGCGCGCGGCGTCGTCTCGGCGGGCGGCGACTGCATCCTCGGCGGCGTCCTGCCGACGCCGGCCGTCGCGCTGCTCGCGCTCGACCTCGGCGTCGTCATCTCCGCGTCGCACAACCCGCCCGAGTACAACGGCGTCAAGTTCTTCGACTGCGAAGGGCCACAAGCTCTCCGACGAGTCCGAGGAGCAGATCGAGGAGCTGCTCGCGGCGGCGCCGGGCATCGACCAGGGCCGCATCGAGCACGTCGAGATCGCGACCGACTCGTACCTCGACGCACATTCTCGAGCGCTTCGGCACCGACCTGACCGGGCTCCGGATCGTGGTCGACTGCGCCAACGGCGCCTACGCCGGCCTCGCGCCGGACGCGTTCGAGCAGCTGCGGCGCCGAGGTGCACGCGATCGGCGACGCGCCCGACGGCATGAACATCAACGTCGGCTGCGGCGCGACCGATCTCGCGCTCCTGCAGCGGACGGTGGTCGACGGCGGCTTCGACCTCGGCATCGCGTTCGACGGCGACGGCGACCGCATGCTCGCGGTCGACGAGAACGGCGAGGCGGTCGACGGCGACCAGATCGTCGCGATCCTCGCGCTCGACCAGGGCGTCGACCAGGTCGCGGTGACCGTGATGACGAACCTCGGCTTCCACGCGCTGATGCGCGAGCGCGGGATCCGCGTGCACACGACCAACGTCGGCGACCGCTACGTGCTCGAGGCGCTGCAGCGCGAGGGCGCGATTCTCGGCGGCGAGCAGTCGGGCCACATCATCTGGCTTCGCGACCACGTCACCGGCGACGGCCTCGCCGCAGGTCTCCTGCTCTGCGAGCGCGCTCAAGGGGCGCAAGCTCAGCGAGGTCGCCGCGGTGATGCCGGTGTTCCCGCAGGTCAAGGAGAACGTCCGCGTCGCCGACAAGGAGCTGACCCCGGAGCTCGTTGCCGAGGTCGAGCGGCTGAATCGGGAGTGGGGCGACGCAGGCCGCGTGCTCGTGCGGCCGACCGGCACGGAGCCGCTCGTCCGGGTGCTGGCGGAGGCCGAGGACGCTGCAGGTGGCAAAAGACGCCTGTGCTAGCATCGCGGCGCTCGTTCGACGAGAGCTCGGCTGACCGTTTCGCTGTAGGAGCGGGCCTTTTTCGAAGCCGGGCTTTTAGCCGTTTCTAGACGGAAGGAGCCGACATGTGCGGGATCATTGGATACGTCGGGAGCCGGCCTTCCAAGCCACTGCTTTTGAGGGCTTGCAGCGGCTCGAGTACCGGGGCTACGACTCCGCCGGGATCGCGCTGCTCGAGGCCGACGGCCTCGAGTACGTCCGCGCCGTCGGCCCACTCGAGAACCTCGTCGAGAAGGCGGGCCCGAACGGCTCGGTCTCGACGACCGGTCTCGGCCACACGCGCTGGGCGACGCACGGCGGCGTCACGGAGGAGAACGCGCACCCGCTGACGGCGTGCGACGAGAGCCAGCTCGCGATCGTCCTGAACGGCATCGTCGAGAACTACCGCGAGCTGCGCGAGGAGCTGGCCGCGGCCGGCCACACGCTTCGCTCCGAGACGGACGCGGAGACGGTCGCGCACCTGCTCGAGGACGCCTACGACGGCGACCTCGTGGCGGCAGTGCGCGCGGTCTACCGGCGGCTCGAGGGCCACTTCACGTTCGTCGTCATCCACCGCGACCATCCGAACCAGCTCGTCGGCGTGCGCCACCAGACGCCGATGGTCGTCGGGCTCGGCGAGGGCGAGAACTTCCTCGCATCGAACCTCGCGGCGTTCCTCTCGGAGACGCGCCGCGTGCAGTTCCCGAACGACGGCGAGATCGCGTCGATCACGCCCGAAGGTGTCGAGATCATCGACGCCGTCACCGGCGAGCCCGTCGAGCACGACGTCGTCGAGGTCGACTGGGACGACGACGCCGCCGAGCGCTCCGGCTACGAGACCTTCATGCTCAAGGAGATCTACGAGCAGCCCGAAGGCGTCGCCGAGACGATCGGCGACCGCGTCCGCCACGGCCACCTCGTGCTCGAGGGGCTCGGCATGAGCGAAGACGAGCTGCGCGACCTACGCCGCATCGTCGTCGTCGGCTGCGGCACCGCGTACCACGCCGGCGTCGTCGGTCGCTACGCGATCGAGGAGTGGGCGCGCGTGCCCGTCGAGCCGGACGTCGCGAGCGAGTGGATCTACCGCAACCCGGTCCTCGATCCGGGCACGCTCGTGATCGGCATCTCGCAGTCGGGCGAGACGCGCGACACGATCCAGGCGATGAAGCTCGCGCGCGAGAAGGGTGCGCGCACCGTCGCGATCACGAACATGATGGGCTCGCAGATCACGCGCGAGGTCGACTCCGTGCATCTACACGCGCACCGGGCTCGAGGTCGGCGTCGCCGCGTCGAAGACGTTCACCGCGCAGATCGCGCTGCTCTTCCTGATCGGCCTGAAGCTCGCGCAGGTGCGCGAGACGCTGCCGAAGGAAGAGGTCGAGTTCATCCTCGACGAGGTCTACGACCTGCCGAACAAGATGCAGCGCTTCCTCGACGCCGATCACCCGATCGAGGAGATCGCGCAGCGCTTCCACGACAAGCCGTTCTTCCTCTACCTCGGCCGCCACATCGGCCTGCCGGTCGCGCTCGAAGGCGCGCTGAAGCTGAAGGAGATCTCCTACATCCCGACCGAGGCGTACTCGGCCGGCGAGATGAAGCACGGGCCGATCGCGCTGCTCGAGGAGGGGACGCCGGTCGTCGTCGTTGCGACGCGCATCCATGTCTACGACAAGATCGTCTCGAACATCCAGGAGACGCGCGCGCGCGGAGCCCACGTGATCGCGATCGCGACCGACGGCAACGAGGACATCCAGCACCACGCCGACGACGTGATCTACGTCCCGAAGTCGCCGGCGTTCCTCCAGGCCGCGCTCGCGATCCTGCCGCTGCAGCTGCTCGCCTACCGCATCGCGCGGCTGCGCGGCCTGAACGTCGACCAGCCGCGCAACCTGGCGAAGACCGTCACCGTCGAGTAACCGCGGTCTCGATGAACGCGCGCGTCGCCGGCGACGCGTAGCGGTCGCGGTGCCGCGCGATCCCGATGATGCGCGGCGGCGACCGACGGCAGGTCGACGACCTCGACCCGCGGATCGCGCTCGTCGACCGTCAGCCGCGGCATCACGCGTCGCCGACGCCGGCCGCGACGAGCCCCTGCACCGTCGGGTTGTCGTTCGCGCGGAACGCCCAGTGCGGCTCGACGCCCTGCCGCGCGGAACGCCGCCTCGACGCTCGCGATGGCGAGGAGTCGCGGAAGCCGACGAGCGGCTCCGCGGCGATCGCTCGCGCAAGCTGACGGTCGTCCCGAGCGGGTGATCCCTTCGGCTGTGACGACGAGCACGTACGGGTCGCGCAGCACCTCGATCGTCTCGAGCGGCGCGTCCTCCATCGGCAGCAGCACGAAGCCGACGTCGATCTCGCCGCGCTCGATCGCCGCCGCGACCGCGTCGTCCTCGAGCTCTATCGAGCGTGACCTCGATGCTGCGGCCACTCGCGACCGAACCGGCGCATCACCTCCGGCAGCGACGCGCGCGCCGACCGACTGGAACGTGCCGATGCGCAGCGTGCCGACGCTCGCCGGCTCGCGAGCGCTGCAGGTCGGCCTGCGCGGCCTGCGAGCCGCGCGACGATCGAGTCCGCGTGCCGCGGAGGAGCATCGCCGGCCTCGGTCAGCGAGACGGGCGCGCGGGCCGCCCGGCCGCTCGACGAGTCGCTCGCCGACGATCCGCTCGAGCGTCGCGATCTGCTGGCTGACCGCCGACTGGGTGTAGCCGAGCCGCTGCGCGGCGCGGCCGAACGAGCCCTCCGCGGCGATCGCCTGCAGCGCCGCGAGGTGGCGGAGTTCGACGCCCAAGCCAATCTATTAGGTTCCATAATAGGAATCAATCAGTAACTCGCATTTGTGCTGATAGACCCTGCTCAGGCACCCTAGAGGCCATGACCGCTGATCGCCTTCTCTCATCGTCGTTCGTCGGCGTCTGTGTGCTCGCCGCCGTCTTCGGCGCCGACTCGCGCATCGACCGCCCCGGCCGCCAGCTCTAAGCCCTCGGCACCGCAGTAGCCTGGGAGCCCATGTGGCTCCTGGCGACGGTGCTGGAGAACGCGCTCCGCATGGCCTGGGAGGTCTGGTGGGCGCTCGTGCTCGGCTTCGCGCTCTCCGGCGTCGTCCAGGCCTGGGTGCCGCGCGAGCGGCTCCAGCGGGCGCTCGGCGGCCGCGGCCCGCCGGAGGCCGCCCTCGCGACCGGCCTCGGCGCCGCCTCGTCGTCGTGCTCGTACGCCGCGATCGCGATCGCGAAGTCGCTGTTCGAGAAAGGGGCGAGCCTCGCCTCGGCGATGGCGTTCCAGTTCGCGTCGACGAACCTCGTCTTCGAGCTCGGGCTCGTCCTCTGGCTGCTCATCGGCTGGCGCTTCACGCTCGCGCGAGTTCGTCGGCGGGCTGATCGCTGATCGCGCTGCTCTGGCTCGGGCTGCGGCGCTTCGTCGGCCGCCAGGCGCGAGGAGCGCGTCTGCGCCGCGCGCGCCAGCTCGCCGAGGCCGGCCATGTGCACCCGTCGCGTCCATCCGTCGGTCCGCTGCGCCGGAAGGTTCGGTCGCTCAGGCCTGGTCCGACGTCGCGCACAACTTCCGCGGCGACTGGCAGATGCTCTGGAAGGAGATCGCGGCTCGGCTTCCTGATCGCCGGCTACGTCTCGCTGCTGCCGCATCGGACTTCTTCAACGCGCTCTTCCTCACGACACGCCCCTGGAGCCGTGGCGTGCCGTCGAGAACGTGCTCGTCGGGCCGATCGTCGCGGCGCTCGTCGTTCGTCTGCTCGATCGGGAACGTGCCGCTCGCGGCCGTGCTCTGGGCGGGCGGGATCTCGTTCGCCGGCGTCCTCGCGTTCCTCTTCGCCGACCTGCATGATCCTCCCGATCGTCGCGTACTACGGGAAGGTCTACGGCCGCCGGTTCGCGGCGCTGCTCGTCGGGATCGATGTTCGGCGCGATCGTCGTCGCGGCGCTCGCCGTCGACGGGCTGTTCTCGGCTGCTCGGGCTCGTGCCGTCGGAGCGGCCGTCGGTCGCTCGATCACCGAGCGCCACGTGACCTGGAACTACACGTCGTTCCTCGACATCGCTTCGCCGTCGTCTTCGTCGCGCTGATCGCGCTGACGTTGCGCCGCGGTGCGACGCGATCCCGTGTGCGGGATGACGTGTCGACCGGCACGCCGGCAAGCTCGACGTCGTGAACGGACGCACGTGCTGCACTTCTGCGGGCCGGGTTGCAAGGAGCGCTTCGACGCCGATCCCGGAGTCGTTCAGCTCGCGGTCGCGCGCCGCTGCCAGCGGTCATCCCAGTGCACACGGGTGAGGCCCGAGATGATCGTGCGGCGCACGAGCCGGCCGCCGCGATCGCGGCCGAGCAGGTGGACGCGCAGCGGAGTGTCGCTCGAGCGGCAGCGCGAAGCGCGTCGTCGCGCCCGGCAGCTCGTGCGCATCGACCGGACGACGTAGTCGCTCTCGCGGGTCGGGGCGCTCGCTGATGCGCACCTCCCAGACGTTCGACGCCCTGCTCGGCGGCGCCAGGCGAGCTCGAACGAGTCGCCGCGCCGCTCGCGGCGGACGTCGATGTTCGCCGGTCAGCGTACGGGCGTGTGCGCAGCGCCGCTCTGCGCGGCGGAGCGGCTCGCGCGGCGCGGTCGCCGGCGTCGGCTTGACGCTCGCGCGCGCGCGGTGCACGGCCCCGATGCGCTCGAGCTGCTTCAGCGCGTCGCGCTGCGCAGTGCTCGTCCGAGCTCGAGCGCCGCGGATGCGGTCGCGCAGCGCCTTCCAGTCCGGGTCGCCGCCCGCCGCGACCGCGGCGCGTGCCTCGCCCATGATCTCGTCCACGCTAGTCAGTCGTCCTAGGCTACGTCGCAGGCGCTTCGTCTCGCCAGCGGCGCCGCTTGTCGTCGAGGCGCCGCTCCCGCGACGGCCGTCGTCGGCTTCGTCGGCTGGCGCTTGCGCCGCACACTGCACCGCCTCGCGCAGCTGCTCGACGATCCGCTCGGTCGCGAGCTCGCGGTTGCGGAGCTGCGAGCGCTCGTCCTGGGCGATCGCAGCGCACGACCGGGCCGAGCTTGCTCGAGCACGCGCGCTTCGCTCGGCCTCGCTGAGGCCCGGTCGACTCCGCGACGTCGAACAGCGCCTCGGCGCGCGTCGAGCTCTTCTGCGCGTGCTGGCCGCCGGGCCCGCTCGAGCGCGAGAAGCGGAAGGCGATCTCCGACCGAATAGACTCGACGTCCATGGCCGCGATTCTCCTGGACGTGGACGGCGTCCTGCACGTTTCCGGCGCGCCCATCGCAGGAGCGGCCGTCCGCGGTGCGCCGGCTGCGCGAGGCTGGGCACCGGCTGCGCTTCGTCACGAACTCGACGACCCGCTCGCGCGTCGCAGCTCACCGAACAGCTCGAGACGATGGGAATCGAGCTCGACGACGACGAGCTGCAGACGACCGGCGACGTCGCCGCGCGCATGCTCGCCGGGCAAGCGCGTGCTCGCGCTGACCATGCCGGGCCTGCTCGACGACCTCGAGGGCCTGCAGCTCGTCGGCATGAACGTCGACGCGGTGCTGATCGGCGGCGCCGACGAGGGCGAGGAGACCGGCCGCGTCTTCTCGTACCTGAACCTGAACCGCGCGTTCCACGAGCTCGAGGCCGGCGCCGAGCTCTACTGCCTGCACAAGAACCGCTGGTGGCAGACCGCCGACGGTCCGCGGCTCGACGCCGGCGCGTTCGTCGCCGGGCTCGAGTACGCCGCCGACACCGAGGCGACCGTGCTCGGCAAGCCGAGCGAGCGCGTACTTCGATGCGGCGCTCGCGGCGCTCGACGCCGAGCCGGAGCTGACCTGGATGGTCGGCGACGACCTCGAGGGCGACTTCATCGGCGCGCACAAGCACGGCATGCGCACGGTGCTCGTGCGCACCGGCAAGTTCCGGCCCGACGAGGTCGAGCGCTCGGCGATCCAGCCGGACGGGATCGTCTCGTCGATCGCGCAGCTCCCGGACTGGCTCGAGGCAAACTCTATGAAAGTCGGGGTCGACCTGATCGAGATCGAGCGGATCCGCCGCGCGCTCGAGCGGCACGGCGACTCCTTCAAGGAGCGCTGCTTCACCGAGGCCGAGCGCGCGTACTGCGACTCGAAGCCGAACCCGCCGCAGCACTACGCGGGCCGGTTCGCCGCGAAGGAGGCGGTCGGCAAGGCGCTCGGCTCGGGCGTGTACTTCACCTGGAAGGAGATCGAGATCCGCGGCCGGCCGAAGCCGGGCGTCCACCTCAGCGGCCGCACGGCGGCGTGGGCGGAGAAGGTCGGCGCCGGCACAGATCGAGCTGTCGATGACGCACTCGCGTCGAGCTCGCCGCTGCTGTCGCCGTCGCGCTCGATGAGGCTGGAGCCGCTCCTCACCGCCGACGAGACGCGGCGCGCGGAGGAGGCGCACCCGGGCCCGCTCGACGAGCTGATGGAACGCGCCGGAGCCGCGGTCGCCGAGGTCGTGCTGCGCCGCTTCCCCGGGCGCGTCACGGTCGTCTGCGGCGGCGGCAACAACGGCGGCGACGGGCAAGGTCTGCGCCCGCGTCCTGCGCGAGGCGGGCCGCGACGTGCCAGTCGTCGACGGCGTCGGCGACCTCGGCGACGCCGGACGTGATCGTCGACGCGCTGCTCGGGATCGGCCTGCGCGAGGCGCCGCGCGAGGACGCCGCGCGGATGATCGAGCTGATCAACGCGTGCGGCCGTCCGGTCGTCGCGGTCGACGTTCCGTCGGGCGTCAACGCCTCGACCGGCGAGGTGCCGGCGCTGCCGTCCGCGCGACCGTCACCGTCACGTTCGGCGCGGCGAAGGTCGGGCCTCGCCATCGCGCCGGGCCGCTTCCACGCCGGGCAGCGTGCACATCGCGCCGATCGGGCTGCGGCCGCGCGAGCACGAGCACGCGCTCGTCCCGGCGTCGGCGCTGCTCGAGGTGCCGCGCAAGCAGCGCGAGCTCGACGAAGTACTGCGCCGGGCTCGGTGCTCGTCGTCGGCGGCTCGCGCGGGTCTGACCGGCGCGCCGATGCTCGCCGCGCTCGCCGCGTTCCGCGCCGACGCGGGCTACGTCGCGGTCGCCGCGCCCGAGTCGACGCTGCCGGTGCTCGAGGCGCGGCTCCTCGAAGTGGTGAAGCAGCCGCTGCCCGAGGACTCGGCCGGCCACCTGCTGCCGCGCGCCGCCGATGCGATCCTCGAGGCGGCCGAGAAGGCCGACGTGGTCGCGATCGGGCCCGGGCTCGGCCGCACCGAGGGCACGGTCGAGCTCGTGCGGATCCTGCTCGAGCGGCTCGAGCTGCCGGTCGTGCTCGACGCCGACGCGCTCTGGGAGCTCGAGCCGTTCACGCGCGCGGCGCCCGACGGTGCTCACGCCGCACAGCGGCGAGCTCGCGCGGCTGCTCGGCGTCGACGCCGCGCGAGGTCGACGCGCACCGGCTCGACGCGGTGCGGCGTGCGGCGTCGACGGTTCGGCTCGGTCGTGCTCCTGAAGGGCGCCGACACGCTCGTCGCCGCGCCGCGCGAGGGCGTCCTCGTCGCCACGTACGGCACGCCCGCCGCTCGCGACCGCCGGCACCGGCGACGTGCTGACGGGCATCGTCGCGGCGTTCCTCGCGAAGGGGCTCGAGCCGCGGCTCGCCGCGGCGACTCGCGGCCGTCGCCCACGGCGTCGCCGCCGAGCTCGTCGAGCCGCAGGCCGGGCTCGATCGCCTCCGACCTGCTGCCGGGCTCCAGCTCGCGCTCGCCGGCCACGGCCTGGCAGCGCGCGCCGCTGCAGTGAGCTCCGAGATCATCGATCGACCTCGGCGCGCTGCGGCGCAACGTCGCGACGCTCGTCCGCGCGCTCGACGGTAGCCGAGCTGTGGGCCGTCGTGAAGGCGAACGGCTACGGCCACGGCGCTGTCGACTGCGCGCGCCGCAGCGCTCGCGCGGGTGCGACGGCGCTGTGCGTCGCGACGGTCGGCCGAGGCGCTCGAGCTGCGCGCGAGCTGCCCGACGCGCGCTGATCCTCGTGCTCGGGCCCGCCGGCGAATCGCGAGGTCGCCGCAGGCGCGCGAGGCGCGAGCTCGAGCTCGTCGTCGCGAGCGACGACGATCCCCGAGGGCGTGGCCGTGCACGTCAAGCTCGACACCGGCATGGGGCGGTGGGGGTCTGCCGAGCTCGCCGTCGCCGGTGCGCGAGGTCGTCGGGCTGATGACGCACCTCGCGACGGCCGACTCCGACGCTCGAGTTCGCGCGCGCGCAGATCGAGCGCTTCCGCGACGGCGACCGAGCCGTACCCGCACCTGCCGCGGCACGTGGCGAACAGCGCGGCGGCGCTGCGCATCCCCGAGTCGCGCTTCGACGCCGCGCGCTGCGGCATCGCGCTCTACGGGATCTCGCCCGTTCGGCACCGACCCGGCGGAGGACGGCCTCGAGCCGGTGCTCTCGTGGACGAGCGAGCTCGCGCTCACGAAGCTGCTCCACGCAGGCGAGTCGACCGGCTACGGCCGCCGCTTCGTCGCCGAGCGCAGGACACGTGGATCGGGATCGTCCCGGTCGGGTACGCGGACGGCTTCCGCCGCGATCTCACGGGCACCGAGGTGCTCGTCGACGGCGAGCGGCGGCGGGTCATCGGAGCGGTCTCGATGGACGCGATCGGCGGTCGAGCTCGATCGCGAGCTGCACGCCGGGGACGCCGGTGACGCTCGTCGGCGACGGCTTCCGGCTCGAGGAGCATGCGCGCGCTCGCCGACACGATCACCTACGAGCTCGCGTGCGGCTTCAACTCGTCCCCGACGCGCGCGACGCCGCGTCGTGATGGACGCGTCATGAGCGAGCCTCGACCGGCGCGCCGAGCTTGCAGGCTGCGCGAGCGCGCAGGCGCTCTCGCCGCAGTTCCTGCTCGACCTGCTGCCCGGCTCGACGGCGACGAGCGCGCTGCTCGACGTCGGCACCGGCACCGGCGCGCTCGCGTTCGCGCTCGCGCCGCGCGTCCGGGAGGTCGTCGGCGTCGAGAGCGACGAGGACGCGGTCGCCTCGCGCGCGCGAGCTGACGCGCCGGCGAACGTGCAGTTCCTCGTGGGCGACGGCGAGCAGCCTCGCCGTTCGAGCCGTTCTCGTTCGACGCTCGCGGCGACGCGTGCGCACGCTGCATCACACGCCGCGGCCCGAGCGGGTGGTCGCCGAGCTCGTCCGCGTGACGCGGCCGAGCGGGACGATCCTCGTCGCCGACCAGCTCGCGCCGGTCGATCCGCTCGCCGCGCTCGAGCTGAACCGGTTCGAGCGCGCTCGCGATCCGTCGACGACCCGCGTCCTCTCGGACGCCGACCTGCGCGCGCTCTTCGACGCGAACAGCCTCGTGCTCGCGCTCGAGACGGTCGTCGCGAGCCGCGCGATCTCGAGGCGTATCTCGACCTCGCCGGCTGCGAGGGCGCCGACGCGCGACGCGTGCCCGCAGCCTGGCGCCGACGGGCTACGAGGCGCGTTGTCGGCTGGTACGTGCTCTCGCGCTAGCGAACGAGCCCCGGCGCACGAGCGCCTGGACCACGCCGCCGGGCGGTACCAGCGCGGGACGATGATCTCGCGCCGGTCGCTGGTCGACGGCGTCGAGGATCCGCTCGGCGACCAACGGCGGGTCGACGACGAAGCGGTAGAACCAGCCGCGGCACGCGCTGCGCGCTGCGGGAAGCCGGGCGTCTCGACGAAGCCGGGGTTGACCGTGTGCACGTTGATGCCGCGCGGCGCGAGCTCGACCGCGAGCGAGCGCGAGAACGCGAGCTGCGCGTGCTTCGACGCCGAGTACGGGCCGTCGGCGATCAGTGCCGGCGACCGAGACGACGTTCACGAGGTGCGAGCCCGCTGCCGAGGCCGGGCAGGAACGCGAGCGTCGTCCACACCGTGCCGAGGTAGTTGACGCGGATCACCTGCTCGATCGCGCTCCGGGTCGCGGTCGAGGTAGCTGCGCGCGCGCCGGCGACGCCGGCGTTGTAGACGAGCAGGTCGATGCGCGGGTGGCGGGCGAGGACGCGCGCCGCGGCCGCGTCGACCGCCTCGCGGTCGGAGACGTCGCACTCCTCGTGCTCGTCGGCCTCCGACGGCGAACGCGACAGGCCGACGACGTGTGACGCCGCGCTGCCTGAGCTCGCGACCGAGCTCGGCACCGATGCCCGAGGAGCGCCGGTGACGACCGCTACCCGCAGACAGGACTGCGACGCCGCGGCCGGCGGTGGACGTGCGGCCCGCTGCGTCGAGCGACGGTCGGCCGTCAGCAGTGTGCTTGCCCTTCTTCAGCCCCGTCGTCTTCAAGGCGTGCGTGTAGATGCCGCCCGGGCCGGCCTTGTCGACGCCGACCCGTCTTCGCCGTTGGCGGCGAACGTGACCTGCTTCACCTCCTGTCGTCGAGGCGCGCGACGACGGCGAGCTGCGTCGTTCTTCGCGAGCGCACTCGCCGGCGGGCGGGTCGAGCCACGACACGGTCGGCCCGTCGACGACGGTGATCTTCTTCGCTCAGGAACGCGGTGTTCGGGAGGATCCTCGTCGCCGACCGTGTCGATGTTCTTGGTCTCCTGGTAGTCGGAGGCCTCCATGACCAGCGTGCGTCTTGCCGGCCTTGAACGCCGGCGCCGCTGTCGGGATGCCGAACAGCACGAGGCCGCTGACCGGGTCGTAGGCCGAGGCGCCGACCAGCGCCTTGTTGTAGCCGATGACGAGCGAGAGCGGATCGACGCCCGACTGAGGTCGGTCGCCGGCGCGGCGATCAGCGGCCGGCCGGCCGTGACGCGCGTCGTGAGGAGCTGGATCGCCGGCGGCGTCAGGTCGTTGACCCACGCGTTGAGGAGGTACTGGCCCTTCTGCGACCGGTCGTGAACTCGTCGGTGCGCGAGTCGACCGAGACGTAGAAGCGCTGCACGCGCGGGAACTGCGGCGCCGGCGGCGCCGATCGTCGATGTTCGCGTCGTACATCAGCGAGTTCACGTCGGTCGGGATGCCCGCGTAGCCCTGGACGTCGTTCTCGTCCTTCGAGCCGAGCACGAACGGGTCGACGACGCGCGCCCGGGGTCTCGTCGAGCACCGAGACGCCGAAGTTCACGACCGGCTCGTTGATGTCGATGCTAGTAGAGATGCTCGGCGCCGTCCTCGTTCATCGGCGCGCCGCGGTAGTCCGGCGGCGGGCCGAACGGCGCCGGACGGGCAGCAGTAGGTCGTGACGCGGTTCGCGCCGACGGCGGTGTCGCCGACCTGGAGCTTCTGAGCGGCGTCGCCAACGCGTTCGCGAGCGCGGGGCGCTCGACGAGGAACGCGTACGGCACGCGGCGCTCGACGCCGTTCCCCGAGAGCACGAGGAAGCCGTCGTTCTCGCCGGTGCCCGCGTTCGCGGCGCGCGTCACGACGACCGGGATGGTCGAAGCCGCCGCCGGGCACGACGTCGACGGTCGCCGGCACGTCGATCTGCGACGCCGAGTCGTCTGCTCCTGCGGCTCGACCGAGACGTTCCAGTGCCGGCGCCGCCGCCGGCGTCGGACACCGACAGCAGCATCGCCTTCCGCTGTCGCCGTCGCCGACGTCGACCTTCTCGAACGACAGCGACTGCGGGTCGGTGAAGATCTTCGGGTCGTTCGCGGCGAGCGACGTTCGCGAGGCCGGCGCCCTCGAGCAGCACGGTCGCCTCCTGTGTGCGCGCGGTGTTCTGCCAGGCGGGCCCGGCGGTCGACATCAGCGCCGACTTGACCTGCCACGGCGCCCACCTCGGATGCTGCTGCGAGGAGCAGTGCCGCGGCGCCCGGCGACGTGCGGCGTCGCCATCGACGTGCCGGCGAAGACCGAGAAGGTCGAGCCGGTCGTCAGCGGCGGCGTCGACGAGAGGACGTCGAGGCCCGGTGCGGCGATGTCCGGCTTCAGCGTCGCAGCCGAAGTCGGTCGGGCCGGCGGACGAGAAGCTCGCGATGACGCCGCTCGGTCCGGTCTGGATCTCCTGGATGCCGCTCGACGACGCGGATCTTCGCCTGGCCGCCGTTCGCCTCCAGGTAGGCGCGGAGGTTGCGCACCGTCGAGGTCGGCGACCATGCCCGCCGGGATCGGCGAGCTGGACCGGGATCGCGTTCGCCTCGCCGAAGCGGTTGTCGACGAGGATGATCCCGGCCGCGCCGGCCGATGTCGGCGCGGTCGGCCTTCGACGCGAACGTGCAGATGCCGCGGGAGACGAGCACGATCTTGCCCGGTCAGCGAGCCCTTCGGGAGCGTGCCCGTGCCGCCGTTCGGGATCGTCGACCGCCGCAGAGGTAGCGTCGACCGGCTTGCCGTCGGTGCCCATGATCGTGCGCGACGTCGACGAGCGTCTGGTCGAGCGTCGACCACGCGCCGGGGAGCTTGGCGCCGGCCGCGTCTGGATCGGGATCGCACTGAGGACGGCGGGCCGCCGATCGACGCTGAGGCCGGGGCGTAGACCTCGCCGTTCGAGGTAGCCGCGACCGTGATCGCGTCCGGCGCGAGCGCGGGCGAGCCGATCGTGCCGAGCCCGTAGTCCTCGCGGTCGTTGCCGGCCGCGATCACCGGCAAGACGCCGGCGAGCGACGATGTTGTGGATCGTCTCGATACATCGCGTCGTTCGCCGGGTCGGTCTGCGGGCCGCCGCCCGAGAAGTTGATGACGTTCATGCCGTCGGTCGACGGCGCCTCGAACGCCTCGACGATCTCGGGCGTGTCGGCCTCGTGGCCGAGCGGCGTCGGCACCGTGAAGACGCGGTAGTTGCCGATCCACGCCTTCGGCGCCACGCCCGAGAGCCCCGTGACCGCGGGTGGTCGGGACCGGCCGGAGCGGTCGTGTTCTCGTCGCCGGCCGCGATGCCGGAGACGTGCGTGCCGTGCGGCTCGCGTGGCGTCGAACGCCTGGTTGCTCTTCTTGTCGCGGACGGGGCCGGGGAAGACCTTGGCGACGATCACCTTGGGCGTCGTCAGCTTCTTGTCGCCCTTCGGGAACCCGGCCGGGTAGCGGAAGCCCGCCGGGTTCAGGTACGGGCTCGACGCGTCGACGCCCGTGTCGACGACGCCGATCTTCACGCCCTGGCCCTTGTCGCCGGTCGCGCTGCGAGGTCGGTCGCGTGGATCACCGACGGGCCGCGGTCCGATCGTCGCGATGTACGCGAGGCTCGGGTAGACCTTCGTCGACGCCGCTGCACCGTGTACGAGCTGCGGCGAGCGCGCTTCGCGGGGAGGCTGACGGTGAATCCGTCGAGCAGGATCGAGAAGCGCTCCTCGACCTGCGCCGGCGGGATCGCTGCGCGGAGCTGCGGCGTCGACCGCGTGCCTGCGCCCGCGCGAGCTCGGCGAGGTAGGCCTGCGAGCTCGCGGTGTGGACGTTCAGCCGGTGCTGCGTGCAGCGGCGGACGCGAGCGTCCGCCGGCGTTCCAGACCGCGAGCGGCGGCGGGGCGAGCCGCACGATCACGCGCTCGTGCCGCGGCCGCGCCGGCCGGGATCGCGATCGTCCCGGCGCGCACCGCGGCAGCCGGAGCGTCCCGCGGTAGTCGTGGCGCAACGGCGGTGCAGCCCCGCAGACGCCGAGGTGCCACGACCAGCGCGATCAGCCGCGCTCAGCGACAGAGGGCGGCGCAAGGCTCGCACAGTATGCCGAACCCGCGGATTAGATCGCCCGCAATGTTCGAAGGCAAGCGTGCACTGGTGCTGGGCGTGGCGAACAAGCGCTCGATCGCGTGGGCGATCGCACAGCGGCTCGCCGACGGCGGCGCGCAGCTCGCGTTCACCTTCCAGGGCGAGCGGATCGAGAAGAACGTGCGCGAGCTCGCCGAGTCCGTTTCGAGCCCGCTCGTCACGGAGCTCGACGTGCGCGACGACGCGGCGATCGACCGCGTGTTCGCGGAGGTGGGCGAGGTGTTCGGCGGCAAGCTCGACATCCTGGTGCACTCGGTCGCGTTCGCGGCGGCGGAGGATCTCGAAGGCCGCTTCACCGATACGCCGCGCGATCGCTTCTGGATGGCGATCGACGTCAGCGCCTATTCGCTCGTCGCGTCGCGCGCGCTGCGGAGCCGCTGATGGAGGCGGCGGGCGGCGGGTCGATCGTGACGATGACCTACCTCGGCGGCGAGCGCGCCGTGCCGCACTACAACGTGATGGGCGTGGCCAAGGCGACGCTCGACTCCTCCGTCAAGTACCTCGCGTGGGATCTCGGGCAGAAGAACATCCGCGTGAACGCGATCTCGGCCGGCCCGGTGCGGACGCTCGCCGCGCGCTCGATCGCCGGGTTCCCGACGATGGAGTCGATCGTCGAGGAGCGCTGCGCCGCTCCATCGCCACGTCGACGCGGACGATGTCGGCGCAGCGGCCGCGTACCTGCTCGGCGACGGCGCCCGGAACGTCACCGGCACGACGCTGTACGTCGACTCCGGCTACCACGCGATGGGCATGTGAGCCCGGCGCAACCTGGTTGCCGCCGACGGCGAAGCCAGGTTCCTGAGTTCGCCTCCATGGCGCCGTCGGCGGAACCAGGTTGCTGAGTTTCGCCCTACGCAGGCTGTAGGGAGCGAGCAGCGTCGAGCCACGCGTCGACATCGGGCACCTCGCCCGTGTCGTACTCCCAGGCCGCCTGCACGACGCCTGCTCGTCGACGAGGAACGCCGAGCGGCGCGCGACGTCGTGGAAGCCGCGGTATTCGAAGCCGACGCCGAAGGCGCGCACCGCCTCGCCGTTGAAGTCCGAGAGCAGCCCGAAGTTCAGGTCGAGCACCTGCGTCCACGCGATGTGCGTCCAGGCGAGTCGCGCGAGATGCCGACCGGCTGGACGCCGCCTCCTCGAATGCCTCGCGGCTGTCGCGGAGCAGCTCCATCTCGTTCGTGCAGGTCGATGACCAGTCGAACGAGATAGAAGACGAGCAGCTTCGGCCCGTCCTCGACGCAGCTCCTGCACGTGAGCGCCTGGCCCGGTCCGAGGAAGACCGTCGCCGCGGGACGGTGTCGCCGACCTTGAGCACGCCCCCAGGTTAACTGAGCGCAGCACCAGCTGCTCGGTCGAGGTGCGTCGGCGCTCGCCGAACTGCGCGCGGATGTTCGCCGACGGCGTGCGCGCTGCGCAGCCGTGCAGGAACACCCACTGGTTCGCGGCCGGCCAGTCGACGAGCAGCCAGCTCGCCGTTCGGCGACCAGGCGACGTCGCCGAAGGCGCCCGGGCCTGCGAGCAGCGAGCTTCCCGCGTCCCGGGTGGTCGAGGTCGACGACGTGACCTCGCTGCGGCCGGCCGGGCCGGATGACGACCGCGAGCCGGTGCGAGCCCGGTCGGAACGCGCCGCCCGCGATGCCGCGCGCCGAGCATCGAGACCGTCCGCCTGACGCTGCCCGGCCGCGTCGAGCACGAGCACGCGCGTGGGTGCGAACGACGGCAAGCCAGCGGCCGTCGGTCGACCAGGCGAGGCTCGTCGGGCGTGACCGGCAGCGTCGCCGCCAGAGCTAGCGTCGCCGTCGTCGTGGCGCAGCACGATCGCGCCGCGGGCGGCGTACGCGAGCGTGTGAAGTGGCGCGCCGGGTCCCACGCCGGTGCGGACTCGGCCCGCCGTGCGCGTCGAGCAGGTGGTCGTCGGTGCCGTCGCCGGCGACGACGCGCAGGCCGCTCGCCGGCGTCGTAGGCGATGCGCGTGTCGACGTCGCGTGCCCGTCCCAGCTGCGGCGCAGGCGGCGTCGGAGGCGCGCGAGCGACCAGCGCACGTTCCCCTCGGCGTCGAGTGCGACGAGCTCGTTCTCCGCGCGTCGCGGCGAGGTAGAGGCCGTGCGGCGACCACGCCGCGTCGTCGTACGCGCCGAGATCCGCCGCTTGAGCCCGTCCGGCTCGACGAGCCACGTGCGGCCGCCCGGCGAGACGACGAGCAGCCGGCCGCCGCCGGGCAGCGAGAAGAGCGCGGGCGCCGCGTGCTCGACGCCGACCGCGCCGCGGACGCGTTCGAAGACGGCGTGGCCGGGTGGCGAGAGCGCAGCCGCGACGACCGCTCCCACGACGACCACGGCGGCGAGCGCTGTAACCGTCGGTCGCGGCCGCCGCGGCTGCGGCGTCCGCTCCGCGTAGGCGCGGCGGCACGATCTCCCAGGCGCGATCCTCGGGTGTCACTCGGGCAGCTCCTTCAGCCGATCGAGGCCGCGGCGAAGCCGCGAGTTGACGGTGCCGCGCGGCAGGTCGAGCAGCTCGCGCGATCTCGCCCGGCGTGTACTCGAGGACGTAGCGCAGGACGATCACCGCGCGCTGCTCGGGCGGGAGCTCGCGCGATGCGCGCGAACGCTCCGCCGTCCCGGCTCGGGAGCGGCTCGGCGCGGCGACGTGGTCGCCGAGCTCGACCTCGGCGCGCAGCTTGCGCGCGCGCGTCCAGTCGATCGCGCGATTGACGACGATCCGGTGCAGCCACGGGCCGAAGGGACGGCGGCGATCGAAGCGGTCGAGATTGCGCACGGCGGCGAGGAACGCCTCCTGCGCGATGTCCTCGGCGGCGGCGGCGTCGCCGGTGACGAGGCGCGCAGCGCGAAAGGCCCGCGGCCAGTGCTCGCGAAAGAGCAGCTCGAGGTCGGCGACAGACCCCTGCTGGGCACCCTTGATCCAGGCGCGCTCCGCCACCCACGCGACTCTACGACGGGAACGTCTCACGAGGTCCATACGACTGAGGGACCTCGGCGGGTCCGGCGACGCGTACTCGAGGCATGAAGCGTCTTGCGCCGTCCTCGCTCGCCGCGGTCGTCGTGCTCCTCCCGGGCGCCGCGCACGCCGCCGCCTGCTCGCCGCTCGACTGCGCGCCGAGCCAGTTCACTGCTCGAGCACGGGAAGCTCGCTCGGCGTCCGCGCCTGCGCGTCGAGTCGCCGGTCGACGTCGTCGACCTGCGCACCGGCGAGACGATGTTGCGCGCTTGCCCGCGGGGATCGTCAGGGCGACACGCTCGTCCACCAGAGCACGGCCGCCTCCTCACCTGGTACGACGCGGCGACCGGTAGCGCACCGGCGACGCGACGCTGTGGCAGCAGGACAAGTTCAGCTCGTCGGCGTCTCGCAGGACGCGAAGCGTCGCGGTGCTCGGCGCGGACGCAGAAGCGCTCGACGACGTTCGCGATCGTCGGTCGCGCGTCGGGCGAGCAGGACTCGTGACGCTCGCCGGCAATGACTGGCATGTTCGACGCGCTCAGCGGCACCGAACCTCTTCCTGATCCAGGACATGCCGAACGGCTACGACGTCCGCCTCTACGACCTCGCGACGAACACGCTGCCGAGCAGCCGCTGAAGGACCCGCACGAGACAGCGCGTTGATCCAGGGCGTTCCGTTCGGGCGCGTGTCGACTCGCCGGACGGCCGCTACCTGTTCACGCTCTACATCGGCGGCGACGGCGGCGCGATGATCCACGAGCTCGACCTGAAGCCGCCGACGGCGCACTGCATCGACCTGCCGGGCGACAGGCGACTTCAACTCGCGCGATCGACCTGGACGCTCGTCGCGGACACGGACAACCGCACGGCTCTGGGCGATCAGCCCCGGCTCGGACGCGTCGTCAGTGATCGACCTCGGCACGCACGCCGTCGCGCGTCGCATACGCGCTTCGCACCGGGCGAACTGGACTTCAAACGCCGGGCGACGCGGCGCTGGCGCCGGACGGAAGCGGCATCGCCGTCACGGACGGCGCAGCACGTCTGGCTCGCGACTCGCCGATCGCGACGGTGGTCGCCGAGCCGGCGCATGTTGCGCTCGGCGCTCGCCTTCGCGCCCGACCAGAGCGCGCTCTGGGTGGTCGGCGAAGCGAGCCGCGTCAGTCGGCTCGGCCGCTGCGCTGGCAGTCGACGGCGGCCTCGGTCGCGCTCGCGATCTCGCGGACGACCTCGACGATGTCGCGGTTCGCGTTCCAGACGCGCAGCTGCCGGTCGGCGCCGTTGCCGCGCGCGAGGATCTCGCGGATGCCTTCGAGCTCGCGCTCCGAGCCGAGCTCGCGCGCGTGCGGCTCGATGTCGCGCAGCGTCCGCCGGATCAGCTGCGCGACCGGGACGCGGTTGCGGCGGCCGGTGGCGAGATCCATGATCGGCGCCTCGAGCCCGTAGCGCGCGGCGAGCCACTTGTTCTCGGTGGTGAGCATGCGGTGCCAGCTCGGGATCTCCTTGCCGGCGTCGTACTGCTCGCAGTACATCTTCACGATCGCCTGGAAGAACGCTGCGATCGCGACGACGTCCTCGAGGCGCGTCACCGCGTCGCACACGCGCATCTCGATCGTGCCGAGCCGCGGATGCGGGCGGATGTCCCACCAGATGTGCGTGTAGTCGGCGATGCAGCCGGTGCGCTCGAGCTGGCCGACGACCTCCGCGTAGTCGGCGTAGTCCTTGAAGCGCGGCGGCGGGCCGGAGCGCGGGAACGCCGCGAACACCATCTGCCGGCTCGACGACGAGCCCGGTCGGCTCGCCGCGCCAGAACGGCGACGACGCCGACAGCGCGAGCAGCTGCGGCAGGTGCACGAGCAGCCCGTTCATCACCTGGATCGCCTTCTCGGGCTCGTCGACCGCGACGTGCATGTGCATGCCGAAGATCAGCTCGCGCCGCGCGATGTACTGCAGCTGGTCGACGAGCTGGCGGTAGCGGTCGCGCGCGGTGATGCGCTGGCGCTCGAAGAGGCTGAACGGATGCGTGCCGGCCGAGCCGAAGCGGCAGCCCTGCGCGCGCGCGATCTCGGCGACGTAGCCGCGCAGCTGCGCGAGCGCGCGTGCACGTCGGCCGCCGTGTGGCAGACCGGCGTCGTCACCTCGAGCACCGACTGCATCAGCTCGGCGTGGATGCGGTCCTCGTGCTCGCCGTCCTCGACCGCGGCGAGCACCGAGTCGATGTGCTGGACGAGATCCCACGTCTCGGGGTCGAGCAGCATGTACTCCTCCTCGACGCCGAGCGTGTACGGGTCGCCCTTGCCGAACTGTGGTCGAGCACGCTCGCGCCGCCGCCGGGCCGTCGGGTCCCTTGCCGGTGATCGAGGGCGGGAAGATCTGCTTCACGGGCTGCAGTATCGCCGCTTCCGCCTCGATCTCGACGAGCCAGCGCGGGTCGAGCAGCTGCGTCACGATCGCCGGTCGTCGCCGGGCGCGCCTTGGCGAACGCCTCGCCGTGCGCGCGGCCGACGTCGTCGATCAGGCGCGCGTCGGTGACGTAGATGCGCGTGCGCACGACGTCGTCGAGCGCTCGCGCCGGCCTCTGCGAGCGCGCGCTCGATGATCTCGAGGCAGACGCGTGCCTGCTCGTAGGCGTCGGCGGGCGGGTCGGCGTCGCCGGGCATGATCGGCGCGGTGCCGGAGACCCAGACGCGGTCGCCCACCCGCACGGCGCGCGAGTAGCCGACACGCTCCTCGAACGCGGCGCCGGACGAGATGAGCTGCCGCTCCATCTCGCTAGTCTCGCCGCTTCGTGGATGCGCTGCGCCAGGTCGACGGGTGGCCGTGCGCGCACGTTGCGGTCGCCGTGACCGGGGCGGTCGAGGCGACGCACGGCGACGTCGCGCGCCGGTTTCCCGTGGGCATCGGTGACGAAGCTCGCGACCGCGGTCGCGATGCTGGTCGCCGCCGAGGAGGGGATCGTCGACCTCGACGAGGCCGCCGGGCCCGCCCGGCTCGACGTTCCGGCACCTGCTCGCGCATGCGTCGGGGCTGCCGTTCGAGGCGGGCGCGCCGATCGCGCAGCCCGGGCACGCGGCGCATCTACTCGAACTACGGCTTCGAGGTCGCGGCCGCGCTCGTCGCCGAGCGCGCCGAGATGCCGTTCGCCGACTACTTCGCGCCGGTCTGGGCCGGCACCGGCGCCGAGCTCGACGGCTCGGCCGGCTCGGGCGTCGAGGGCACGCTCGCCGACCTGCTCGCGCTCGCGCGCGAGCTGCAGGCGCCGCCGCGCCTCGCGCCGGAGACGCTCGCCGAGGCGACGCACGGTGCAGTTCCCGGGCCTCGTCGGCGTGCTGCCCGGCTTCGGCCGCCAGGAGCCGAACGACTGGGGGCTCGGCTTCGAGCTGCGCGACGGCAAGTCGCCGCACTGGACCGGCGCCGCGGAACTCGCCGCGCGACGTTCGGCCACTTCGGCCGCAGCGGCACGTTCCTCTGGGTCGACCCGGAGGCCGGGATCGCGCTCGCGCTGCCTGACCGACCTCGAGTTCGGCGACTGGGCGGCGGACGCGTGGCCGCGCCTTGCGGACGCGGTGCTTAGAGGAACTCGAGCAGTAGCGCGTTCAGCGCGTCCGGCTGGTCGACGCCGACAAGGTGGCCGGCGCCCGGAACGGTGACGAGCGTCGCGTCCGGGATCTGCTCGGCGAGGTGCTCCGCGATCGCCTGGAAGTCGCCCTTGTCGTTCTCGCCGACCACGACGAGCGTCGGCATCGTCGAGCGTCGAGAGCTCCGCCAGCTCGGGCCAGAGCACCTCCGGCTCCTCGTGCGCCGTCTGCAGCTCGAGCGCGCGGCGCTGCTGCGGGCGCACCTCGTCCCAGTGCTCCGGGGCGACCCAGAACGCGAGGTTCACCTCGGTCGCCGCGTCGAGGTCGCCGCGATCGATCGCCGCCTCCTCGGCCGCGAAGTAGTCGCGCATCTCCTCCGTCCAGTCCCAGGTCGGAAGCCCGGCGCCGATCAGCACGAGCTTCTCGACCTCGCTCGGGATGCGCGAGCGCGGTGCGGAGCGCGACCGCGCCGCCGAACGAGTTGCCGACGAGCGCGGCCGGCAGGTGCTCGGCGACCGTCTCGACGAACGAGAACGGCGTCTCGGGCAGCGGCGTGCCGCCCCAACCCGGAAGGTCGGGCGCGACCACCTCGAACTGCGGCCGGAGCACCGCGACCTGACGCTGCCAGAGCCGCGAGTCGCCGAGCGCCGAGTGAATGAGGACGACCTTCTTCATGATCTCGCTCGATGAGTGTGCTCGATTCGTGGCGCGTTCTGTCCCCGTTGTGCCGGAAATCTCGCCCGCCGACGACGATCACCTCCGGCTGCGACGGGCTGCGCGTGAGCGTCTACTGGGGGAACTCGGTCCCCGGTGCGCGCAGGCGCGTCATCGTCCGAGACGGCCGCGTGCCTGCTCGGCCGGCGGCGCTCGCCGATCCGGGCACAGGGGCTGTGGGATCGCCCGGCGCGGTGCCTCGACGGCGGTGCGCGACCGCTCTCGTCGCTCCCACGGCGGCGCCGCAGCGCTCGCTGCACGAACGCGTCTGGACGCGCTTGCCGCGCGCCGGCGCGAGGGCGTCGACAGCGAGACGGGGCTCGAGATCGAGCCGCGTCGAGTTCCTCGGCACGCTCGAACGCAGCGCCTACTGGGACCGGACGGTGCTCGTGCCTGACGTGGCTCGCGCCAGGCCGACGGTCGCGCGGCTGAGGAGCGCGCGGGCGACGACCTGGTCGAGCTTCGCTGGTTCGAGGCGCGCGCGAGCTCGCCGGTCCGCGGCCGAGCTTGCGTTCCCGACGCTTCGTCGAGTATGCCGCGGGACACTGGGCTGCGATCGTGCCGTGAAAGATGGGCCGAACGGCTCATGCGGACGTCCGGTCGAGGCCCGATCATCGGCTCATGGAAGATCGCGGCATCCTCCATCTGATCGAGGACGACCTCACGAGACGTGGGTCGAGGACCTGCCGGGGCAGGCGTCGGCGCGATCGAGGCGTACCTCGCGAAGCACCTGCCTTCCAGGCGTTCCTCGAAGACTCGACGTCGTAAGGAGGGTAGGGGGCGGTGGAGGCCTACGCCTCCACCAGCCCCAGAGCCTTCTCGAGCGAGCCCTTCGGCATCGCGCCGACGGCGGACGCCTGCGGCTGGCCGCCCTCGAACAGGACCATGAACGGGATCGACGCGACGCCGTAGCGCTGCGCGAGATCCTGCTCCTCGTCGATGTTCACCTTGACGAGCTTCGTGCCGTGCTCGTCGGCGATCCGGTCGAGCACGGGGGAGACGGCGTGGCACGGGCCACACCACTCGGCCCAGAAGTCGACGATGACCTTGCCGTCGCTCTGGATGACCTCTTGCTCGAACGTGTCGGTCGTTGCGTTCGTTGCCATTCGATTCCTTTCGGTTTCTGCGTTCACATCTCTGCAACGCGGGACAAGGATCGCTTGTTCCCGGGCGGTACTCTCACTGAACCATGTTCACGCCGCTGTCGGACAAGCCCGATCATCCCTCGCTCGAGCTCGAGATCCTCGAGCTCTGGGAGCGGGAGGGCACGTTCGAGCAGCTGCGCGAGCGGAACCGTGGCGGTCCCAAGTGGTCGTTCATCGACGGGCCGGTGACCGCGAACAAGTCGCTCGCCGTCCACACGGCCTGGGGCCGCACGCTGAAGGACGTCTTCCAGCGCTACAAGGCGCTCCGCGGCTTCGACCAGCGCTACCAGAACGGCTTCGACTGCCAGGGGCTCTGGATCGAGGTCGGCGTCGAGCGCGAGCTCGGGCTCAACTCGAAGCGCGAGATCGAGGAGTACGGCCTCGAGGAGTTCGCGCGCAAGTGCCGCGACGTCGTCGTCAGCTCGTCCGAGCGAGCTGACCCGCGGCTCGCAGCGCCTCGGCCAGTGGATGGACTGGGGCAACGACTACTTCACGTTCAGCGACACGAACATCGAGTACATCTGGAAGTTCCTCTAGATCGTCCACGAGCGCGGCTGGCTCTACATGGGCCACCGCGCGACCGCCTGGTGCCCGCGCTGCGGCACGTCGCTCTCGCAGCACGAGCTGACGCAGAGCGGCGTCTACCAGGAGCGCAGCGACCCGTCGCTCTACGTCCGCTTCCCGCTGCTCGACCGCCCGGGCGAGTCGCTCGTCGTCTGGACGACGACGCCCGTGGACGCTGCCCGCGAACGTCGCCGCCGCCGTGCATCCCGACGGCGAGTACGGCCTGCGCGAGAGCGGCGAGTGGGTGCTCGCGTCGCGCTTCCCGGACGACACGTTCGTCAAGCGCGCGCAAGGGCTCGGAGCTCGTCGGCTGCGCTACGAGGGCCCGTTCGACACGCTCGCGCCCGGAGCGCGCCGTCGAGCACCGCGTCATCCCGTGGGACGAGGTCTCCGTTCGACGAGGGCACCGGCATCGTCCACATCGCGACGGGCTGCGGCCCCGAGGACTTCGAGCTCGGCCAGGCGCTCGACCTGCCGGTGATCCCGCCGGTCGACGAGTCGGGCCACTTCTACGACGACTTCGGCTGGCTGCACGGCCTCTCGACGCTGGAGGCGGCCGACCAGATCGTCGGCGACCTCGGCGAGCGCGGCTTCCTCGTCGAGGCCGGGACGCACCTGCACAACTACGCGCACTGCTGGCGCTGCGACACGCCGATCATCTACCGCCTCTCCGACGACTGGTTCATCTCGGTCGAGGAGATCCGGCCGAAGCTGCTCGAGGAGAACGCGAAGGTCGAGTGGGTGCCCGAGTACATGGGCAAGCGCATGGACGACTGGCTGCGCAACATGGGCGACTGGAACATCTCGCGCCGCCGCTACTACGGCCTGCCGCTGCCGTTCTACCCCTGCGCGTGCGGCCATCTGAACGTGATCGGGTCGAAGGCCGAGCTCGAGGAGCGCGCGATCGAGGGCTTCGACCAGCTCGAGGAGCTGCGCCGTCCCGTGGATCGACCGCGTGCCGATCCGCTGCGAGGAGTGCGGCGAGACGCGTCGACCGCGTCCCCGAGGTCGGCGACGTCTGGCTCGACGCCGGCATCGTCCCGTTCTCGACGCTCGGCTGGCAGAACCCCGAGTGGATCGACGAGGGCTACGCGACCGGCGCCGCCAAGGGCCTGACGCACGCCGACCTGCCCGACCACGCGTACTGGGAGAAGTGGTTCCCCGCCGACTGGGTCACGGAGATGCGCGAGCAGATCCGGCTCTGGTTCTACTCGCAGTTCTTCATGTCGGTCGTGCTCGTCGGGCGCTCGCCGTACAACCGCGTGCTCGGCTACGAGAAGATGCTCGACGAGACGGGCCGCGAGATGCACGGCTCGTGGGGGAACATGATCGAGGCCGAGGACGCGTTCGAGCGGATGGGCGCCGACGTGATGCGCTGGCAGTACTGCGCGCAGCCGCCCGACCGCAACCTGCTCTTCGGCTTCGGGCCGGCGCACGAGATCAAGCGCAAGCTGCTCACGTTCTGGAACTCGGTCAAGTTCCTCGTCGACTACGGGAACATCGAGGGCTTCGCGCCGTCGTGGGACGCGCTCGAGCCGACCGGCGACCTGCGCGCGCTCGACCGCTGGCTCGTCGAGCGGACGAAGCAGCTCGTCGCGGAAGCGGAGGCCGCCTACGAGGCGACGCTCACCGTCGACGTCATGCGCGCGTTCGAGGCGTTCGTCGACGACGTCTCGAACTGGTACATCCGCCGCTCGCGCCGCCGCTTCTACTCCTTCGACGAGGCGGCGTTCCGCACGCTCTGGTACGCGCTCGTCCAGTCGCTGCGCGTGATCTCGCCGGTCATGCCGTTCCTCGCCGACCACCTCTGGCGGAACCTCGTCCAGGACGGGCCGGCGTCGGTCCACCTCGCGCCGTGGCCCGAGCCCGGCGCGCCGGACACCGAGCTGCTCGCCGAGATCGCCGAGGTGCGGCGCGTCGTCGAGCTCGGCCGGCAGGCGCGCGTCGGCGTCGCAGCTCAAGCTGCGCCAGCCGCTGCGGCGCCTCGTCGTCGCGGGCGCGTCGAACGTCGCGCACGGGCACGCCGACGAGATCGCCGACGAGCTGCGCGTCAAGGAGGTCGAGTTCGGCGAGGTCGAGGCGTCCGAGCTGCGCGTGAAGCCGAACCTGCCGGTGCTCGGGCCGAAGCTCGGCGCCGCGCTTCGCGACGTGCGCGAGCGGCTGCAGCGCGGCGAGTTCGAGGAGCTCGACGGCGGCCGGTTCCAGGTCGACGGTCACGTGCTCGAGCCGGACGAGGTGCTCGTCGAGCGCGTCGGGCGCGACGGCTGGGCGGTCGCGAGCGACGCCGGGCTCACGGTCGCGCTCGACACGGCGCTCGACGACGAGCTGCTGCTCGAGGCGCGAGCTGCTCGACCGCATCCACGAGGTGAACGTGCTCCGCAAGGAGCAGGGCCTCGAGGTCACCGACCGCATCCGGCTCTGGCTCCCCGACGCCGAGCTGGTCGAGCGGTTCGGCGAGCGGATCAAGCAGGAGACGCTCGCGGTCGAGCTGGCCGATCGGCGCGCTGCGGGTCGAAAGCATGAACTGGTTCGACGTCGAACGTCAGTGAACCGTAACGTCGTCGACGAAGTCGAACCAAGTTCACGGGGTTCAGTCTGCGTCTCGGCGAGCGCGAGCTCGCGGCGCAGCTCGACCGGCAGCCGGAACTCGACGTCCTCGTCGACGAGCCGGTACGGCTCGATCTCGGTCACGCCGCGGGCGCGGAACCACTCGCAGACGCGCTCGACGAGCTTCTCCGGCGCCGAGGCGCCGCTCGTCACGCCGACGACCTCCATCGAGTCCTCGATCCACGCCTCGTCGATCTCCGTCTCGTCGTCGATCAGGTGCGCCGCGACGCCGCCCGCGCGCGCGACCTCGACGAGCCGGTTCGAGTTCGACGAGTTGCGCGAGCCGATCACGAGCAGCAGGTCGATCTCGGACAGCATCTCCTTGACCGCCCACTGCCGGTTGGAGGTCGCGTAACAGATGTCTTCCTTCTTCGGCGCGTGGATCGTCGGGAAGCGGCGGCGCAGGGCGGTGATGATCTCCGACGTCTCGTCGACCGACAGCGTCGTCTGCGTGACGTACGCGAGCCGCGCGTCGGGCGGGAACTCGAGCCGCTCCGACGTCCTCGACGGACTCGACGAGGACGATCGACTCCGGCGCCTCGCCCATCGTGCCGACGACCTCCTCGTGGCCCTCGTGGCCGATCAGGATGACCGTGTAGCCGGCGGCGGCGTAGCGCCGCGCCTGCACGTGCACCTTGGTGACGAGCGGGCACGTCGCGTCGATCGTGCTCAGCTGCCGCGCGGCGGCGTTCGCGTGCACCGACGGCGCGACGCCGTGCGCCGAGAAGACGACCGTCTGGCCCTCCGGGCACCTCGGTCTCCTCGTCGACGAAGACCGCGCCGCGCGCCTCGAGATCGCGCACGACGTGCAGGTTGTGGACGATCTGCTTGCGGACGTAGACCGGCGGCCCGTACAGCTCGAGTGCCTTCTCGACCGTCTCGACCGCGCGCTCGACCCCGGCGCAGTAGCCGCGGGGGGACGCGAGTAGGACCTTCTTGACCACCTGGTGGAGCGTAGCGGCGAAGGACGGGGTCAGACCCAGAGGGTCTGACCTAGAAACGAAGAAGCCCGCTGCTCGGGGGGTCGTCGCAGCGGGCTCCTCGTGATCGCTCACCGCGGCATAGGCCAGGAATGCGCGCCGCGGTTCGCATCGCCCAGATCGGGGAGGCTAACCCTCGGCGGGTCCCGGTGAAATAGGCCGGAAGGCCCATCTTTGAAAGCAAGGCGCGTATTGATCCCGCGACGTACCATGTGGCGGCCCAGTGAGCGAGGCATTGGAAGCAGTGGTGTGGAGCGGCATCCTGCTGCTCTTCCTGGCGGCGGTCGTCGTGCTCGTCCGACGGCGCGATCGCACCCGCGTAGCGGAAGCGCGCGTCCCGGTCCGCGAGCGGGAGCTCGGCGCGGTCCAGGACATCTCGGCTGCCCTCGCCCGCGCCCGCGACGCCCGCGAGGTCGCGGCGCCGCTCGCCCGGCAGGTCGCGGAGCTTCTCGGCGTCGGGTTCGTCGGGTCGCGCTCGTCGACGAGGACGGCGACGAGGCATCCGGCCTCTACGCGCGAGCTGGCGGCCGAGCCGGTCGGCTGGTGGGAGGAGACTGCGCGTCGACCTGCGTCGACGAGCCTTCCGGGATCGCGAGCGCCGTCTTCGACGCCGCGCCCGTGACCGTCTACGACGTCCGAAGCTCGCCGCTCGTCAGCCGGCGCCTCGCGAACCTCGTCGGCGCCGAGAGCGGCGTGTGGGTGCCGATGATCGCCGAGGAGCGCGTCGTCGGGGTGCTCGTCGTCGCCGCGACGGGCGAGAAGCGCGCCTTCACGGCCGAGGAGCTCGGCGCTCCTGCAGACGCTCGCGTCCGAGTCGGCGCTCGCGCTCGAGCGGCTTCGCTCCGCGGTCGCGCTCGGCGACGCGCTGGCCGAGAACCGCCGCCGCCTCGAGCAGCAGTCCGCGCTGCTCCTCGCGGCGCAGGTCGTCGCCAGCGAGCTCGAGCTCGAGCCGGTGCTGCGCCTGCTCGTCGAGGAGGTGACGAAGCTGCTCGAGGCCGACGCCGCCGACTGCTACCTCCTCGACCGCGAGCGCAACGTCCTTCGCTGCGCCGCGGTGCACGGCCTCGACCCGTCGCTCGTCGGCTTCGAGTTCACGCCCGAGCAGGGCGTAGCGGCCGCGGCGATCGTCGCCGGCCGCCCGGTCTCGGTCGACGACTACCAGGCGATCGCCGCGCCGGTCCCGAACCCGCCTACGACGGGTTCTCGCGGGCGCTCGTCGCGCCGATGGGGTGCGGGCGGCGAGACGCTCGGCGTGATCGGCGTCGGCATCGAGGACGCGTCGCGCGAGTTCGACCGGAACGACGAGGAGCTGCTCGGCGCCTTCGCGTCGCTCGCCTCGCTCGCGCTGCGGAACGCCGAGACCTTCGCCGAGCGGTCGCATCAGGCGCGCGTGCAGCGCGGCTTCTATCGCATCGCCACGCTCCTCGGTGAGCCGCTCTCGCTTGCGGATGCCTACGACGCGGCCGCGCTCGCCGCAGCCGAGACGCTCGGCGGCGACTTCGCGGCGGTGCTCGTCCGCGAGGCGGGCGGCCTCGCGGTTGCCGGCGGCCACGACGTCCCGGACGAGCTGCGGGCGCTGCCGATCCCGCGCGCGCTCGCCGAGGCGGCGACCGACGGCTACGTGCTCGCCGCAACCGACCTCGCGACCGACGCGCGCTTCGACGCGGACTGGACGGCGGCGCCGCTTGCGTCGCTCCTCGCGATCCCGGTGAGCGGCGAGCCGGCCGCGCTCGTCCTCGTCGGCTTCCGGTCGCAGCGGCGGTTCTCGACCGAGGATCTCGAGCTCGCCCAGCAGGTCGCCGCGGCTGCGCGCGGCGCGCTCGAGCGCAGCCGGCTGTTCGAGGCCGAGCGGACCGGCGCGCTCGCTCTCGCAGCAGCTCGCCCGCACCGGCCGCCTGCTCGCCACCGAGCTCGACCCGGCCGCGGTTCTCGAGGCGATCGTCGGCGAGGCGGCCGAGCTGCTCGGAGCCGACGCCGCGGCGCTCGCGGCGCTGGAGGACGGCGACCTGGTCGTGGCCGCCGCCGTCGGCGACGCGGCCGACGACGTGCTCGGCGCGCGCTCGCCGGCGACCGGCTGGGTCGCGGGCGACGTCGTCCAGTCCCGCGCGCCCGTCCGTCACGAGGACGTCTCCGGCGAACGAGAGCCTGATCGGCTCCGACGCGTTCCTCGCCCGCGGCCACGCCGCGTATCTCGGCGTGCCGCTCGCCGGCCGCGAAGGCGCCGTGCAGGGCGTGCTCTCGGTCTACGCGCGCCGCGCCGCGGCTCTGGCGCGAGGAAGAGGTGCAGGCGCTCGTGGCGCTCGCCGCGAACGCGTCGGTCGCGCTGGCGAACGCCGAGCTGTACCAGCGTGTCGCGGTCGAGCGCGAACAGAGCGTCGCGATCCTCGCGAACATCGCCGACGGGATCGTCGCCGTCGATCGCGAGGGCCGCGTCGTGCTGTGGAACCGCGCCGCCGAGGAGATCACGCGGTGTTCCCGCCGTCGAAGCGGTCGGGCGCACCCCGGCCCAGGTCCTGCAACGCGATCTCGAGTCGGACACCGGCGGAACGAACCGCCTCGTCGCGATCGCTCGCGGCGACCTCGACGTCTGGCTCTCGCTCTCCGAGACGGTGATGCGCGACCCGAGCGGCGCCGTCGCCGGCCGCATCTTCGCGTTCCGCGACATCTCCGCCGAGCACGCGGTCGAGCAGATGAAGTCGGACTTCGTCTCGACCGTCTCGCTCGAGCTTCGCACGCCGCTCACGTCGATCTACGGCTTCGCGGAGACGCTGCTTCGCGAGGATGTCGCGTTCGGCGACGCGGAGCGGCGGATCTTCCTCGAGTACATCGCGCGTGAGTCCGAGCGCCTGACGACGACCGTCGACGCACTCCTCAACGCCGCTCGCCTCGACACCGGCGACCTCTCCGTCTCGCTGGAGCCGACCGACGTCTCGGCGGTCGTGAGCGACGTGGTCGCCTCGGCGCCGGCCGACGTGAACGGGCATCGCTTCGTCGCGGACGTCAACGGCCTCCCGTGCACGGCGAGTGCCGATCCCGAGAAGCTGCGGCAGGTGCTCGACCAGCTGGTCTCGAACGCTGTGAAGTACTCGCCCGACGGAGGCACGGTGACCGTTTCGGCGCTCCGGCGGGCCGACGCGATCGAGGTCGCAGTGAGCGACGAAGGGATCGGAATCGCGCCGTCAGAGCGCGACCGCATCTTCTCGAAGTTCTATAAAGCTGGCGGCGGGCAGGGCACAGGCCTCGGGCTGTTTATCGCACGAGGACTAGTTCGAGAGATGGGCGGCCGTATGTGGGTCGAATCCGAGGAGGGCCGGGGCTCGAGATTCGCATTCGAGCTGGCGCCGGTCGAGGAGGTTCAATTGGGCGGAATCGAAGGGAAGAGCGACTAGATGGCCACGCGAGTTCTCGTCATCGACGACGAAGCGCCGATCAGGCTGCTTTGCCGTGTGAACCTCGAGGCGGAGGGCATGGACGTCCTCGAGGCGGCGGACGGGCCAAGTGGGCTCGAGAAGGCGCGCGACGAAATACCCGACGTCGTGCTGCTCGACGTGATGATGCCGGGCCTCGACGGCTGGCGGGTGGCCGAAGAGCTGCTGGACGACTCGCGCACCGAGACGATCCCGATCATCTTCCTGACGGCCCGCGCCGAGCTCCGCGACCGCGCGCGCGGGATCGACCTGGGGGGCGTCGACTACGTCACGAAGCCGTTCAACCCGGTCGAGCTCGCGCCACTCGTCCGCGGCCTGCTCGACCGCGTCGCGCGGGGCGAGCGCGATGACCTCCGCCGCGAGAAGCTCAGCGAGCTCCGCTCGCTGATCGAGCGCGAGTAACCCGCCCAGCCCCGTGACGAGGAGCGGCCCGCCCCCCGACGGGCCGACTCCGCATCTCCGAGGGTGATCGCCCGAGACGCGGCCCCTGCTTCACCGTCGAAGAACGCGTCATCCCCGCCGTGGCGGTGGTTGGGGACGCGCTGGACCTGGACGACTCCGCAGGTGAGCTCCCGAGCCATCGCAGCCTGGCAGCGATCCGGCGTGCAACCAATCCTCGATCCGGGGGATCTTCAATCGCGGGCGGTCTGGGCGAGCAGGATCGCCGCGAGCACGACGGCCGCCCCCGCGAGCTGTGTGCCGTTGAGCGACTCGCCGAGCCAGAGCCACCCGACGATCGCGCCGACAACCGGCTCGATCATCGCGACGATCCCGACGGTGGTCGCCGGCAGGTGCCGCAGGGCACTGATCAGCAGGAAGAACGGGACGATCGTGCCGAGCGCGACCATCCAGAGCGCCAGCACCCAGACGGGCAGGTGGTGGGCGGCGAGGTGGCCGCCGAGGCTCGTGTCCTTCGTGAGGCTGCTCAGCGAGAAGCTCCACCACGGGACGACGACCGCCCAGAAGACCGAAGCGAACAGGAACCCCCAGGCGAGCAGCGAGACAGGGTCTCGACCGCCGACGACGTGTTCGGCAAGCAGGACGTAGAGCGCATAGGCGAACGCGCCCCCGAGCGCGAAGGCAAGACCGGCGGTCGAGAGCGACGTGCCGCCACCGACGACGTCGACGATCAGCCCGAGCCCCGTCAACGCCAGGGCGAGCGCAACCCAGATCCGTCGTCGCACGTGCGCGTTCTGGGCGAAGCGCGCCCAGAGCGCGACGATCAGCGGTGCCAGGTACTCGACGAGGAGCGCGATGCCGATCGCGAGCCGGTGAATCGCGAGGAAGTAGAAGAACTGCACGAACGCGAGGCCGCCGATCCCGAAGAGGAGGAGGTAGGGCAGTTCGCGCCGCGTGAGCCGCAGGCGACCCGGCGCAGTCAGCGCGAGGATCGCGAGCAGCCCCGCCGCAGCGCCGAGCGAGCGCACCTGCGCGAGCCGTTCCGACGACATGCCGCTCACGAGGATCGTCTTCGAGACGGCACCGTTGACGCCCCAGAGGACACCGGCGGAGGCGGCCATCAGATAGCCCAGGCGCGGATGCCGGCGGCGCGCCGGCTCGACGGGAAAGGCTGCTTCGCTCACGCGGCGAATTCGTTGAAGGGCTCTAGACTCATCTGGAGCGGGACGTAGCTCAGCCTGGTAGAGCGCTGCCTTTGGGAGGCAGAAGCCGTCGGTTCGAATCCGACCGTCCCGATCTTCGGCTCAGAGCTGCCAGACGCCGCCGCGCAGAAGCGGGACGGCGTCGCCGGCGGCGGTGATCCCGTCGACCTCGAGCTCGGGCGAGCCGATCATGAAGTCGGTGTGGATCGAGGAATGGTTGATGCCCCGCGCGTGCCGTTCCTCCGGCTCGAGCTGGCCGGCGCCCGGAACCGCCTGCACGATCGAGGCGCCGAAGGCGATGTGCGACGACGCGTTCTCGTCGAAGAGCGTGTCGTAGAAGATCAAGCCGGTCTCGCCGACGGCCGAGCTGCCGTCGACGAGCGCAACCTCGCCGAGCATCGCCGCGCCCTCGTCACTGGCGACGTGCGTTCGCATCACGTCTTCGCCGGTCTCTGCACGGACCTCGATCGCGCGGCCGTTCTTGAACGTCACCTCGAGCCCGCGCACGATGTTGCCCTGGATCTGCAGCGGCAACGTCGACCGCACCGTTCCCTCGGTGCGCCGCGCATCCGGGGCCGTGAACACCTCTTCGGTCGGCATGTTGGCGACGTGGTCGATCCCGTTTGACCGGTCGAGCGCCGCCTGCCAGTCGCCGTTCGGATGGAGACCGATCGTCAGATCGGTGCCAGGCCCGCGGTAGCGCAGGTGGTCGAACCGCCGCTCGTTCAGCGCCGCGGCACGCTGCTGGAGCCGGTCGAGATGAGCGCGCCAGGCGGCGACCGGATCGGGAGTGTCGAGGCGGACCGCGTGGCCGAGTGCGTCCCACAGCCGCTCGACGTCGGGCTCGCCGAAGACCGTCTCCGCCCAACCCGCGTTCGGGTAGGCAACGATCGTCCAGTTGATCAGGCCGTCGGTCAGCTCGAGTGAGGCTTCCTGGACCTCGCGCATGCGGGCGAGACCGACGCGCTCCCCGTCCAGGTCCGAGAACAGCTCGGGCTCCGGGTTGCCGGTGATCGCAAGGAGCGCTCCGCCGATGCGGCCGAGCTCCTTGTAGCGCTCGACGAGCCACGGCGGCGAGTAGCCGAGCCGGTCCTCCGTTGCATGCTCGATGTGCGACCGGCGGACGTGCTGGTCGCTGTAGAAGACGTCGACGTAGCTCGCCCCGGCCCGGTAGGCCGCAACGGCGACCGCCCGCGCGAACTCGGCGTGCTCGAGGAGCGCGTTGACGCCCAGGACCTGACCTGGCTGAAGGTTGAGGCCGACCTCGACTGCGAGGCGGGCATAGCTTTCGACGCGTTCGGGAGCCGGCACGGGCCGGGAACCATAACGCTGGTCAACAGCCCGGCCGAAACGGTCCGTACACTACGCCGCCGATGAAACGTTATGTCGCGATCGCTGCGCTCGCCCTGACTGCCGCCGCCTGCGGAGCAGCAGCAGCGCGCCCAAGCTGTATACGCGGGACGCGACGAGTGCCTGTCTCAAGAAAGCCGGACTGAAGGTGACGCCGGTGAGCGACACGACCGACTTCGTGGCCAGTTCGGCGACCGGTGGCGCGCTGCGGGTCCGTCCCGCCGACAACGAGGTCACGCTCTCCTTTGGCCTGACGCTCGACGACGCGACGAACATCGACCAGGCGTACGAGCGCTTCCACGCAGAGAACGTCGGCCTCGCCGACGTCCTGCGCACGCAGCAGAACGCCGTCATGCTCTGGCACGTGCACCCGAGCGACAGCGACGTGTCGACGGTCACCGACTGCCTCTCGGGGTAGCGGCTAGGCCTCTTCCGCCAGGAACCGGCGGAACCAGTAGAGGAAGACGAGGAAGAGGACGAGCGCCTGCTCGCTCGCCATCGTCACGCCCGCGATCTCCTGGTCGGTGAGCGGCGAGAGCCCCCATACGCGTGGGCGCGCGTGCACGTAGAACGGGTAGATCGCCTTCGGCACGAGCGCGAAGAGCAGGCCGAGCGGCGAGGCGAAGACGAACGCCGCGAACGTGTAGGCGGCGCGCGCGCCGGAGGCGAGCCGTCGCGGCGTGTCCTGGACGATCGGCCACCAGAAGAGGAGGCCGGTCGCGAAGTAGCACGCATGCTCGAGGTGGATCAGCCACGTCTGGTGCTCGAGTGCGGCGTCGTAGATCGCCGGGACGTGCCAGACGTAGTAGTCGACGAGCCACACCGGCAATGCCACGGCGGGATGCACGAGGACGCGCCAGAGGCGATAGCGCGCGAGCACGTCGGCCATCGGACGTGAGATCGCGAGCACGACGAAGAGCGGCGCCCACTCGGCGAGGATCACGTTCTGGAGCAGATGCGCCGTCAGCAGGTAGTGGAGGCCGAGGTGGTGCAGCGGCGTCCAGAAGGCGACGGCGAGGAGCGCCATCGAGACGCCGAAGCAGACGATCCGCCAGCGTGGCGCGCCGAGCCGTCCCAGCGCGAAGAGGTACAGCAGCGTCAGCGCGGGGATGACGACGGTCGTGTCGACATCCGCCTGCCAGGCGTACGGCGAAGAGGCGTGTGCGAGGAGCACCGCGGCTACGCTAGTCGTGCAGCACGCGGGTGTAGCTCAATGGTAGAGCCGTAGCCTTCCAAGCTACTTACGCGGGTTCGATTCCCGCCACCCGCTTTTCGCGTTCGTCTAGGTGTGGACGACGCTCGAGGGCAGGCTGAGCACCGTCTGCTTGGCCGTTCCGGAGGCGCCGGTGATCACCGCGACGATCGTGTGGCCGACGTCGTCGGCGGTGAGCGTGTAGCTCCCGCTCGTCTGGCCCGCGATCGCGGCGCACGCGCGGCCGTTCGCGTTGCAGCGGAGCCACGCATAGCGTCGAGGTGGTCGGCGCCGTCACCCACGTCGGCGACTGTGCGGTGAGCGCCGTGCCGACGGCGGCGTTGCCGGCGAGCCCGGTCTGCGCGTTGGCGACGAGCGTCGAGGTCGGCGCGGCGACCAGACCGGCGACCGCGGCATACGCGGCCGTCGTCCCGGTCGAATCCGTTGCGCGCACGGTCAGAGCGAGCGTCTGTCCGACGTCCTTCGCGACCTCGGTGTAGCTCGCCTTGGTCGAGCCGTGGATCGAGCTGCAGTGCGCGGCGTTCGCGTCGCAGCGGTACCACTGGAACGCATAGGTGATCGTGCCGCCCGACGTCCACGTTCCCTGAAACCCGGTCAGCTTCTTCCCCTGTTGCAGCGTGCCGGTGACGGTCGGTGCGACGGTCAGCACCGGGCCTGGTGCCTGGCGCACGACATCCGTGCGCAGTGACATGACCGTCTGCTTCGCGGCGCCGGCCGTGGCCGCGACCTCCGCGAGAACCGTGTGCCCGAGGTCGTCGGCTGTGAGCGTGTAGCTCGCGGCGGTCTGACCGGCGATCGCGGTGCAGGCACGGCCGTTCGCGTTGCAGCGGAGCCAGGTCGTCGTGCTTGCCGAGGGTGTCGCTCGTCCAGGCCGCGGTCTGCACCGTCACCGGCGTGCCGACGATCGGGTCGCCGGCGAGCGGCGGCTGGGCAGTTGCGGCGAGCGTCGACGTCGCGGCGGCGACGAGGCCGGTCATCGGGGCGTAGGCGGGAGCCGTGCCGGTCGTGTCGGTCGCGTTCACCGTCAGCCCGATCGAATGAGCGGCGTCTGCTGCGACCTCCGTGTACGTCGCCTTGGTCGCGCCGTGGATCGAGCTGCAATGCGCGGCATTCACGTCGCAGCGATACCACTGGAACTTGTACGAGATCGTCCCGGACCCGAGCCAGGTGCCGGTGAGGCCGGTGAGCTTCTGGCCGACCTTCAGCGTGCCGCTGACGCTCGGCCCTGTCGTCGGCGACGGGCCGGTCGCGGCCGTGGCGGCGTGCGCCACGAGCCCCGTTGCGAGCAGGACGACGAGGACGGTCGTCTTCCGCATGGTCGGCATCACATCACTCTTCGCTAAGCCGTCCCTAAGATCCTTTGATGGAAGAGCTCGCCGTTGCCGTGTCGAGGGCGCTCGGCTCGCGGCCGGTGAGCTTCACGCCACGGGCCGGTGGCTACTCGACCGCCGATCGCTACGCCGTCGAGCTCGCCGACGGGCGCTCGGTGTTCGCGAAGTCATCGGCGACGCCGCACCTTGCCGACTGGCTGCGTCGCGAGCACGAGGTGTACGTGGCGCTCGCCGCTTCGTTCATGCCGAAGCTTCTCGGCTGGGACGACGACGGGGAGCGCGCGACGCTCGTCATCGAAGACCTGAGCGACGCCGACTGGAGCGTTCGCTGGGACGCCGGACGGGTCGACGCCGTGCTCGAAGCGATCGGGATGCTCGCGGCAAGCGCGCCTCCGGCGGGCACCCCGACGATCCGCGAGCTGTTCCCGGACATCTGGGGTCGCTGGGAGACGGTCGCCGCCGATCCGGCTCCGTTCCTCGGCCTGGGCCTCCGCGACGCGCGGTGGCTCGAGCGGACGCTCCCCGACCTGCTCGCGGCGGTCGAGGTCGCCGAAGTCGAGGGAGACGCCCTCTGCCACTACGACATCCGCAGCGACAACCTCTGTTTCCGCGACGGAAAGGCGATCCTCGTCGACTGGAACTGGTGCTGCCGCGCCAATCCGCGGGCCGATATCTCCGCCTTGCCCCGAGCATGTTCCTCGAGGGCGGGCCGCCGCCGTGGGAGCTCGTGCCCGGACGCGGGCAGCTCTCGTGGCCTTCGTTGCCGGCATCTGGGCGGCGGTCGCCGGGCTGCCGCCGCCGGAGACCGCGCCGACTCGTCCGCGAGATCCAGCGCCGTCAGCTTGCGGTGACGCTCGACTGGGTCGACCGCGAGCTGCTCTAGCGCAGCTTGTCCGCGAACGGCTCGAGCTCGTGCGCGTGCATCCCGATCTCGCCCGGCCTCGAGCGCAGCCTTCACCTCGCGCGCCAGCGCGACCGCCTCGCTGTGCTGATCCGGGTCGAGCACGGTCTCCACGCTCGCGACGACCCCGCGCCCCTCGTGGAGCTGGAGGTCGACGGTCGTCAACTGGGACTTGTCGTCGTAATACGGATCGTCGACGACGCCGACCCAGACGGTGACGGTGCCACCGTGCGGGAGTGCGGCGTGCTCGACAACGGGTTCTCCGAAAAGGGTCATAGGGAGAACGTACAACGTCCGACACGGGCGGGATGCTGGACAGGTGACGCCTGTGCGCGTGGTCGACCTGCGCCCTCGCACGATCCTCCGCGTGCTGGGGATCGTTCTCGTCGTCGCGGTCTCGCTCGAGGTGATCTGGATCTCGCGTCACGTGATCTCCTGGATCGTGATCGCGCTGTTCCTCGCGCTGGCCCTCAACCCGCTCGTCGGTTTCATCCAGCGCCGGACCAGGCTGAATCGCGGCCTGTCGATCGGCGTGGCGTACCTGATCGTGATCGCCGTCGTCGATCGGCGTGGGGGCGACGTTCGTGCCGAAGCTCATCGACGAGGTGAACGGCCTCGTGCAGGCGACTCCGAACTACGTCCACGACCTGACGCACGGTCGCGGCCGGCTCGGGTTCCTCGAGACGAAGTACCACGTCGTCGAGAAGGTGCGTGCGCAGGTGAAGAACGGCGGCGCGAAGCGCGTGCTCGGCCTGTCGGGCGCCGCGGTGAGCGTGACCAAGAGCATCATCACCGTGATCGCCGCGACGGTGACGATCGTCTTCCTGACCTTCTTCATGCTGCTCGAGGGCCGCGGCTGGGTCGACCGGATGTACGGGCTCCTGCCCGAGGAGTCGCGTCCGCGCTGGCGGGCTGTCGGCGACGACATCTACAAGACGGTCGGCGGCTACATCACCGGGAACATCCTGATCAGCGTGATCGCGGGCATCTCGATCACGATCGTCCTGCTGATCATGGGCGTGCCGTATGCGGTCGCGCTCGGCCTGCTCGTCGGCGTGCTCGACCTGATCCCGCTCGCCGGGGCGACGGTCGCCGGCGTGATCGTGTGCCTGGTCGCATTCCTGCACTCGATCCCCGCCGGGATCGTCACGCTCGTCTTCTTCGTCGCCTACCAGCAGCTCGAGAACCACCTGCTCCAGCCGGTCATCTACGGCCGGACGGTGCAGCTCTCGCCGCTCGTCGTCCTCGTCTCGGTGCTCGTCGGCGCCGAGCTCGCCGGGATCCTCGGCGCGCTCGCCGCGATCCCGGTTGCGGGGACGCTGCAGGTGATCGTCCGCGACCAGCTCAACGCGCATCGCGCCCGGGCCCGGTCGCCGGGACTCGCACCCGCCGAACCGTAGGACCAGCGGGCCGAAAAGATCGGCCGAGCGACCTATGCGCCGCGCAGGTAATGGCGTGATCCTCGACAGGTGCCGAGGGGACTCATGCAAGCGCTCGCTGCGCTTGGCTGCGATTGCGGCCGTCGCGGTGCTCGCGAGCCCGGCTTCGAGCGCCCCGACGACGTCGATGGGCGCCCTCGACAGCGGCGTTCTGCAGCAGCTCAACCAGATTCGCGCGCAGCACGGGCTCGTCGCCCTCCGCGCCGATCCAGCTCTCGACCAGTCTGCTGCGCAGCACACGCACGAGATGGGCGTCGACGGGTACTTCGAGCACACCTCGGCGGACGGCACCGCGTTCTGGAAGCGGATCCAGCACTGGTTCGGCTCGGGGACCTACGGCTACTGGTCGGTCGGCGAGAACCTCCTCTGGTCGTCGCCCGACGTCGACGCCACCGGGGCCATGAAGCTCTGGATGAACTCGCCGGAGCACCGCGCGAACATCCTGGCGCCGCGCTGGCGGCTGATCGGGATCTCGGCGATGCACTTCGCGACGGCGGGCGGCACGTACGGCGGCCAGCCGGTCACGATCATCACGACCGACTTCGGCGTCCGCCACTAACCGCGGCGCGGGCTACCGTTCGTCCCGGGCGCCCGTAGCTCAGTGGAAGAGCGGCGGCCTTCTAAGCCGTTGGTCGGGGGTTCGAATCCCTCCGGGCGCATTCGCCGTCGCCAGATCGTCATTCCTTTGGCGCCGGGAAGGGTCAAGATCCCTCAGGCACGACTCAACCATCGGCGAGGAAGTGACACGTGTCCGAGTACGAGAAGGAACAGCACACGAGCCGTCACCACGACGAGGAGCTCCGCGAGGCCGACACCGAGACGGAGACGCCGGAGCCGGAGCCCGAAGAGGAGCCCGAGGCGCCGCTACCATGAGCGCCGCACGGTGGCGGTAGCTCAGTTGGTAGAGCCCCGGGTTGTGGTCCCGGTGGTCGCGGGTTCGAGTCCCGTTCGCCACCCTCGTCGCGTACTGGTCGCGCCGCTACATTTGGGCGGCACGGCCCCGTAGCTCAGCGGACAGAGCGGGAGCCTTCGAAGCTCCGTGCGGTGGTTCGATTCCACCCGGGGCCACTCAGCTAGCGCATGCGGGCGTGGCGGAATTGGCAGACGCACCGGGTTTAGGTCCCGGCGGGCTTCGGTCCTTGGAGGTTCGACTCCTCTCGCCCGCACTGATTACGGCAGGACGGCGAAGACGTCGTCGAGCGGCGCCCGCTCCTTGCCCGGCGGATCGCTCACCGGCGCGCCGAGGTGGACGAGCCCGACCATCACCTCGTTGTCTGCGAGCCCGAGCAGCGCGCGGATGGGCTCCTCGCGGAAGCACTGCGGCGAGCGCCAGTAGTAGGCGAGCCCGCGCTCGGTCGCGCCGAGCAGCATCACGTAGACCGCGCACCCGGCGGCGAGCAGATCCTCCTCGGCCAGTACGGGGTCGTCCGAGAGAACCGCTGTCACCAGCACGAGCGTCGGCGCGCGACGGAGCTTCATCGCCTCGTTCTCGTCGACGACCTCGTCGATCCGCGCGCGCGTCTCCGGCCCGAGCACGCGGAACCGCCACGGATTCGTCAGCTTGTGGTTCGGCGCGGAGCGCGCCAGGTCGACCAACTCGCGCACGATCTGCTCGTCGACCGGCTCGGCGCCGAACTGCTTGTGCGTCCGCCGGGCCCGGATGGCTGCGTCTAGCTCCACGGCCCAGCACGGTACCGACCTGGTTCAATGGCCCGAGATGCCCACCGTTGTCGAAGAGCTCCCGGAGAACAAGGTCAAGCTGACGGTCGACGTGCCGGCGCACGACGTGCACCACGCCGTCGAGCACGCCGCGTCCGACCTCGCGGCCACCGTTCGCATCCCGGGCTTCCGCAAGGGCAAGGTTCCGATGCCGCTCCTCGTGCAGCGCATCGGCAAGGAGCGGATCTACGCCGAGGCGGTCGACACGCACATCGGCGGCTGGTTCTGGAACGCCGCCGCCGCCGCGCGCGTGAACCCGATCGCGATGCCGGAGTACGAGTACGACCTGCCGGAGTCCGACGCGGAGGACTGGAGCTTCTCGGCGACCGTCGAGGTGCAGCCGAAGCCGGAGCCCGCCGACTGGACGACCCTCGAGGTGCCGAAGCACGAGGTCGAGGTGCCCGAGGAGGCGATCCAGGCCGAGCTCGAGCTGCTGCAGCGCACCGTCGCCGAGTTCGTCGCCGTCGACGGCCGCCCGGCGCAGGACGGCGACACCGCGGTCGTCGACCTCGAGGCCTCGGACGGCACCGCGCAGCGCGACTACGTCGTCGAGCTCGGCTCCGAGCGGCTCGTCGAGGAGATCGAGAACGGCATCCTCGGCCTGACGCCCGGCGAGAGCCGCGAGATCGCCTACGAGCTCGCCGACGGCAGCCGTCGCACCGCCACCGTCGTCCTCAAGGAGCTCAAGGAGCGCGTTGCCCCGCCGCTCGACGACGAGCTCGCGAAGGCAGCCACCGAGTTCGACACGCTCGACGAGCTTCGCGAGGACGCCGAGAGCGCCTGCGCGGCCAGATCGAGGACGAGGTCGAGGGGCTCTTCCGCGCCGCTGCGATCGACGAGCTCGTCCGCGCAACCGGCTTCGTCGCCCGCGGCCCGCTCGTCGAGGCCCGCACGCGCGAGCTGCTCAGCGGCCTCGCCCGCAGCCTTCAGGCGCGCGGCATCGACGCCAACACGTACCTCCAGCTGACGGGTCAGACGCGGGAGGTTCTCGAGCAGCGCCTCCGCGCCGAGGCATCGCTCTCGGTCGCCCGCGAGCTCGTGCTCGAGGCGGTCGCCGACAAGCTCGGGATCGAGGTCACGGACGACGAGATCCGCGAAGAGCTAAAGACGGCAGGCGAATCGGACGAAGACATCGAGAAGTTCATCGCGGAGGGCGGGGCAGACCGCGTTCGCGACGACATTCGTCTGAAGAGTGCTCTCGACCGGATCGCGTCCGAGGTCAAGCCGATTGCGCCTGAGCTCCACGAGGCGCGCGAATCGATTTGGACGCCGGAGAAGGAGCAGCCGGCCGAGACACCGAAACTCTGGACCCCCGGCACGTAGAAGGAGCTGAGATGAGCCCGCTGATCCCCATGGTGGTTGAGCAGACGTCGCGCGGCGAGCGCGCGTTCGACATCTATTCGCGCCTGCTCGCCGAGCGCATCGTCTTCCTCGGCACGCCGGTCGACGACCAGATCGCGAACCTGATCATCGCCCAGCTCCTGCATCTCGAGTCCGAGGATCCCGACAAGGACATCTTCCTGTACATCAACTCGCCCGGCGGGTCGGTGTACGCGGGTCTCGCGATCTACGACACGATGCAGTTCATCAAGCCGGACGTGCAGACGATCTGCGTCGGCATCGCGATGAGCATGGGCTCGCTCCTCTTGGCCGGCGGCGCGAAAGGGAAGCGCATGTCGCTGCCGAACTCACGGATCCTGATCCACCAGGTGTCCGGCGGGTTCCAGGGCCAGGGCACCGACATCGAGATTCAGGCCCGCGAGGTGATCGGCCTCAAGCGGCGCCTGGAGGAGATCTACACGCACCACACCGGCAAGACGCAGGAGGAGATTTCGCGCGATATGGAACGGGATTTCTTCCTCAGCCCGACCGAAGCCATGGACTACGGGATCATCGACACCGTCATCACCCATCGCGAAGGCATCAAGACCGAGGAAGCCGCGTAGCCGGCCGGCACTAGCCGTTTCGGCGATTTCGGGGTAAAAGGAGACGGGGATGGCGCGCGCGAGCGAAGGAAACGAACAGCTTCTCTGCAGCTTCTGCGGCAAGTCGCAGCGGCAGGTCAAGAAGCTCATCGCCGGTCCCGGCGTCTACATCTGCGACGAGTGCATCGATCTCTGCAACGAGATCATCGACGAGGAGCTGACCACTCCGAGCTCGCTCGACCTCGACAACCTGCCGCGCCCGATGGAGATCTACACGGCGCTGAACGAGTACGTCGTCTCGCAGGAAGAGGCGAAGCGCACGCTTTCCGTCGCCGTCTACAACCACTACAAGCGCGTCCAGATGGGCACCGAGGACGGCGAAGTCGAGCTGCAGAAGTCGAACATCCTGCTGCTCGGCCCGACCGGCTGCGGCAAGACCCATCTCGCGCAGACGCTCGCGCGCATCCTCAACGTCCCGTTCGCGATCGCCGACGCCACGGCGCTCACCGAGGCCGGCTACGTCGGCGAGGACGTCGAGAACATCCTCCTCAAGCTGATCCAGGCCGCCGACTTCGACATCAAGAAGGCCGAGACCGGGATCATCTACATCGACGAGGTCGACAAGATCGCGCGCAAGGCCGACAACCCGTCGATCACGCGCGACGTCTCCGGCGAGGGCGTGCAGCAGGCGCTGCTGAAGATTCTCGAGGGCACGGTCGCCTCGGTCCCGCCGCAGGGCGGACGCAAGCACCCGCACCAGGAGTTCCTCTCGATCGACACGACGAACATCCTGTTCATCTGCGGTGGCGCGTTCGCCGGCCTCGACAAGATCATCGCCAAGCGCGTCGGCAAGAACGCCGTCGGCTTCGGGCGCGAGATCTCGGCGAAGCGCGACGCCGAGAGCGCCGAGCTGCTCGGCGACGTGATGCCGGAGGATCTCCTCAACTTCGGGCTGATCCCCGAGTTCATCGGCCGCCTGCCGGTCCTCTCGGCCGTGCATCAGCTGCGCCGCGACGACCTCGTGCAGATCCTCACCGAGCCGAAGAACGCGCTCACGAAGCAGTACCAGCGGTTCTTCAACTACGACGACATCGACCTCGTCTTCACCGACGACGCGCTGTGGTCGATCGCGAGCAAGGCGCTCGCACGCGAGACCGGCGCACGCGGCCTTCGCTCGATCATCGAGAACGCGCTGCTCGACGTGATGTTCGAGCTGCCGTCGCGCAAGGACGTCTCCAAGTGCGTGATCACGAAGGAGACGATCGAGAAGGGCCTCAAGCCGACCCTCGTCACGAGCGCCGGCAACGCAGAGCCCGAAGAGCTCGCCGAAGAATCTGCATAAGATCGCTGCGATGAACGTCGGCGACACCTTCGGCCCCTCGAGCTGGATCGAGATCACGCAGGAGAAGATCGACCAGTTCGCCGAGGCGACGGGCGACCACCAGTGGATCCACGTCGACCCTGAGCGGGCGAAGGACGGCCCCTTCGGAACGACGATCGCCCACGGCTACCTGACGCTCTCGCTGCTGCCGGTCGCGTCGTTCGAGGTCGTGCCGCAGCACGGAAGCATGGGGATCAACTACGGCACCAACAAGGTGCGGTTCCCGGCGCCGGTGCCGGTCGGCTCGCGCCTGCGCGTGCACTTCGAGGTCGTCGAGGTCGACGAGCAGGAGTGGGGCTCGCAGGTCACGATGAAGGCCACGGTCGAGCGCGAGGGCGGCGACAAGCCGGTCTGCGTCGCCGAGAGCCTCTCGCGCCACTACACGTAGTCGCGACGCCCGCTAGTCGAGCTCGTGGTCGCGCTCGCACCAGTCGGGGCACGTGCACTCGGCGTGCTCCCACGGCGCTTCGAGCGGAGCTTCGCGCTGCTGCTCCTCGGTGCTCACGGCGATCTCGGGCATACGGGCGCTCCTTTCGGATCCAGAGTCAACAAGATTGGATCCAATCTAGCAGAAGAATGGGCAAATATGGGGTTTGACAGGCGAGATTCCGAATATCTAGGATCCAAGAATCCCGGAAGCGACGACCAAGGAGGCCGCCGTGAGCAGTCCAGCTTCGGATCCAGGATCAGGCCGCCGACTCGACAGCGCGTGGGCGCAGGACGAGCGCTGGGCCGGAATCACCCGCACCTACACCGCGACGAGGTCGTCCGTCTGCGCGGCTCGGTCGTCCCCGAGTGCACGCTCGGGCGTCTCGGCGCCGAGCGCCTCTGGCGGCTCCTCGCCGAAGGCGAGTACGTCAACGCGCTTGGCGCGCTGACCGGCGGCCAGGCCGTGCAGATGGTCAAGGCGGGCCTGAAGGCGATCTATCTGTCGGGCTGGCAGGTCGCAGCCGACGCGAACCTCGCCGGCGCCACCTATCCGGACCAGAGCCTCTACCCGGCGAACTCGGTGCCGCAGGTCGTGCGCCGCCTGAACAACGCGCTCCTGCGCGCCGACCAGATCGACTGGTCGGAAGGGCGGACGGACGCAGAGTGGCTCGCGCCGATCGTCGCCGACGCCGAGGCCGGCTTCGGCGGCGCGCTGAACGCGTACGAGCTGATGCGGACGCTGATCGAGGCGGGCGCCGCCGGCGTGCACTTCGAGGACCAGCTCGCCGCGGAGAAGAAGTGCGGCCACCTCGGCGGCAAGGTGCTCGTGCCGACCTCGCAGTTCGTTCGCACGCTGGCCGCGGCGCGTCTCGCTGCGGACGTCCTCGACGTGCCGACGGTGCTCGTCGCGCGCACCGACTCGCTCAGCGCGACGCTCCTCACGAGCGACATCGACGAGTACGACCAGCCGTTCGTCACCGGCGAGCGCACGAGTGAAGGCTTCTACCGGGTTGCCGACGGGCTCGACGCCGCGATCGCGCGCTCGCTGGCATACGCGCCGTACGCCGACGTGCTCTGGTTCGAGACGGCGACGCCTGATCTGGGCGAGGCGCGTGAGTTCGCGCAGGCGATCCACGAGAAGTTCCCGGGCAAGCTGCTTGCCTACAACTGCTCACCGTCGTTCAACTGGAAGAAGGCGCTCGACGACGAGGCGATCGCCGGCTTCCAGCAGCAGCTCGGCGAGTGGGGCTACCGCTTCCAGTTCATTACGCTCGCCGGCTTCCACTCGCTGAACGAGGGAATGTTCGAGCTCGCCCGCGGCTACCGCGACCGCGGCATGAGCGCGTACGTCGAGCTGCAGGAGCGCGAGTTCGCGATGGAGGCGGACGGCTACACCGCTACGAAGCACCAGCGCGAAGTCGGTGCGGGATACTTCGATCTCGTGATGCAGGCAGTGTCAGGCGGCGAGAGCTCGACGCTCGCGCTCCACGGGTCGACGGAGGCGGCGCAATTCGCGTAGCGGACGATGTGCTCTCGAGCGAGGCGCTCGCGTTCGTCGATCGCCTCCACCGGGAGCTGAATCCCGAGCGGGAGCGGCTGCTCGCGGCTCGGGACGCGCGGCGGGGCCAGAAGCCGCGGTTCGTGCGGGCGCCGGAGGACTTCACCGTCGCGCCGGCGCCCGCCGACCTGCAGGATCGCCGCGTCGAGATCACCGGCCCGGTCGAGCGGAAGATGATGATCAACGCGCTCAACTCGGGCGCGAAGGTCTTCATGGCCGACTTCGAGGACGCGAACTCGCCGACCTGGGAGAACGTCCGTGACGGCCAGCGGAACGTCTACGACGCGGTGCGCCGGCAGATCGAGCTCGACACGGCCGAGAAGAGCTACCGCCTGAACGACGAGACCGCGACGCTCGTCATCCGGAACCGCGGCTGGCATCTCGTCGAGCGCCACCACGAGGTCGACGGCGAGCCGGTCAGCGCGTCGCTCTTCGACTTCGGGCTGACCGTGTTCAACAACGCGCAGGAGCAGCTCGCGCGCGGCACCGGCCCGTACTTCTATCTCCCGAAGCTCGAGTCGCACGAGGAGGCGCGGCTCTGGGCGCGCGCGTTCGCGATCGCCGAGGACGAGCTGGGGCTCCCGCACGGCTCGATCAAGTGCACGGTGCTGATCGAGACGATCCTCGCCGCGTTCGAGATGGACGCGATCCTCTACGAGCTGCGCGACCACTCGTGCGCGCTGAACGCCGGCCGCTGGGACTACATCTTCAGCTGCATCAAGAAGCTCGGCGCGGTGCTGCCCGACCGCGCGCAGGTGACGATGACCGTGCCGTTCATGCGCGCGTACACCGAGCTGCTCGTGCAGACGTGCCACGCGCGCGAGGCGCACGCGATCGGCGGCATGGCGGCGTTCATCCCGTCGCGCCGCGATCCCGAGGTGAACGCGGTTGCGCTCGCGAAGGTGAGCGAGGACAAGCGGCGCGAGGCGGCGACGGGTTCGACGGCACGTGGGTCGCGCATCCCGATCTCGTGCCGGTCGCGCTGGCCGAGTTCGACGCGGTGCTCGGCGACCGCCCGAACCAGGTCGAGCGCAAGCGCGATGACGTGTCCGTGAGCGAGGAGCAGCTCGTCGACTTCGAGATCCCGGGCGGCGAGATCACCGACGACGGCCTGCGGACGAACGTCAGCGTCGGCGTCCGCTACGTCGACGCGTGGCTGCAGGGCGTCGGCGCGGCGGCGATCGACAACCTGATGGAGGACGCCGCGACCGCCGAGATCTCGCGCGCGCAGGTCTGGTCGTGGGTGCAGGCCGGCCGGTTCGACGAGGCGCGTGTGCGCGACGAGATCGCGCAGATCGAGGCCTCCGACGCCGCCAAAGAGGTGTTCGCGGAGGTTGCGCTGACCGTCCCGTTGCAGGACTTCCTGACGCTGACGGCGTACGATTTGCTTGGCGTGAGCCTCGAGAGCACGAAGGCAGACGACATCGCGGTGCTGATCGAGGAGGCGATCGTCTCCGGCGAGCTCGCGCCGGGATCCGTTCTCCGCCAGGAGCAGCTGTCCGAGCGCTTCGGCGTCTCGCGCACGCCGGTGCGCGAGGCGCTGCGCCGGCTCGCCGCGCTCGGGCTCGTCTCGTTCGAGCCGAACAGGGGCGTGCGCGTGCGCACGCTGACGCACGAGGACCTGCGCGAGGCGTTCCTCGTGCGCGCCGAGCTCGAGGCGCTCGTCACCGAGGAGGCGGCGCGGAAGATCACGCCGGAGGAGCTCGTCGAGCTCGAGGACTGCGAGAAGCGGTTCGGCCGGCTGACGAAAGAGGTGCGCTCCCACGAGCCGGGCGGCAGCCGCCGCTCGCTGATGGCCGACTGGATGGGCGCGAACCACGCGTTCCACGACGTCCTCTACCGCGCGGCCGACCTGCCCTACGTCGAGTCCGTCGTCGAAGTCGGCGCGGCGCACGTTCACCGGCACGACCGTGTGGGCGCCGGTCGACGACGAGCTCGACGCGCTCTACGAGCGCAACCAGGCCGAGCACCGCGCGATCCGGCAGGCGCTCGTCGCCAGCTCGGTCGCCGGCGCGCGCGAGCTCGCCCGCGAGCACGTCATGCACAGCTTCGAGCTCCTGACGACCGTCCTGGCGCACGTCAGCTCGGACTGGGCCGCGGCGCGGTAGAATCGCCGCATAGTCGCTGCGTAGCCCCCACCAGCCCTAGGATGGGCTGCTCGATGAGCGGTGGCGAAGCATGCAGCCGAGGTACGACCCGCACGGCGTCGAGGAGCGCTGGCAGCAGGCGTGGGAGGGCGAGGGCCTCTACAACGCCGATCCCGACCCGTCGCGCACGCCGTACGTCGACGCGCACCCGCCGCCCAACGTGACCGGCGAGCTGCACACGGGCCACGCGCTCCAGCTCGCGGTCGGCGACACCGTCATTCGTCTGAAGCGCATGCAGGGCTTCAACGCGCTCTTCCAGCCCGGCTACGACCACGCCGGCATCTCGACGCAGAACGTCGTCGAGAAGGTGCTGATCGCGGAGGGCACGTCGCGCGACGAGCTCGGCCGCGAGAAGTTCGAGGAGCGCGTCTGGGAGTGGCTGCACGAGTACGGCGGCAAGATCCTCAACCAGTTCCGGCGCATGGGCGCGTCGCTCGACTACCGGCGCACGCGCTTCACGATGGACGAGAACTACGTGCGCGCGGTGATGCGCTTCTTCGTGCACCTCTACGGCCGCGGCTGGATCTACCGCGCGAACCGGATCATCAACTGGTGCCCGTACCACGAGACGTCGCTCTCCGACCTCGAGCTCGAGCACGAGGACGTCGACGACACGCTCTCGACGATCCGCTATCCGCTTGCCGACGGCGACGGCTACATCGCGATCGCGACGGTGCGGCCGGCGACGATCCCGGCCGACGTCGCCGTCGCCGTGCATCCGGACGACGAGCGCTACAAGCACCTGGTCGGTCGCGAGGTGATCGTGCCGTGGACGGAGAACCGCGTGCCGGTGATCGCCGACGAGCGCGTCGAGCTCGACTTCGGCACCGGCGCGCTGAAGATCACGCCCGGCCACGACCCGACCGACTTCCAGATCGGCCGCGACCACGGCCTGCCCGAGCCGAGCTGCATCGGCCCCGACGGCCGCGTCACCGCCGCCGGGCTCGAAGGGCTGACGCAGAAGGAGGCCGAGGAGAAGATCCTCGACTGGTGCAAGGAGCGCGGCCTGCTCGAGAAGCGCGAGCACTACCGCCACAGCGTCGCGTTCTGCGAGCGCTGCCATTCGCGCATCGAGCCGCGCATCTCGCTGCAGTGGTGGTGCTCGATGGAGGAGATCAAGCAGCGGCCGCTCGAGGCGCTGCGCGCACGCGAGGTGCGCTTCCACCCGGAGAGCCAGCACCGCTTCGCGATCGACTCGCTCGAGAACGCGCCGGACTGGTGCATCTCGCGGCAGATCTGGTGGGGGCATCAGCTGCCGGTCTGGTACTGCCCGGACGGCCACATCACCGTCGAGGAGACGGAGCCGAGCTGCGTGCGCCGAGTGCGGCTCCGCCGAGCTCACGCGCGAGACCGACGTGCTCGACACGTGGTTCAGCTCGGCGCTCTGGCCGTTCGCGACGCTCGGCTGGCCCGACGAGACCGACGACCTCGCGTACTTCTATCCCGGCAACCTGCAGACGACCGCGCGCGAGATCATCCGCCTCTGGGAGAACCGGATGATCTTCTCCGGGCTCGAGCTGCTCGGCGAGATCCCGTTCACCGACGTGATCATCCACTCGACCGTGCTCGCGCCCGACGGCCGCCGCATGTCGAAGTCGCTCGGCACCGGCATCGATCCGCTCGAGCTGATCGAGCGCTACGGCACCGACGCGACGCGCTACGGGCTGATGAAGAACTCGCTCACGCAGGACGTGCGCTTCTCGTACTCGGCGATCGAAGAGGGCGGCAAGCTCGCGAACAAGCTCTGGAACGCCGCGCGTCTGATCGTGACGGCGTGCGAGGGCGCTGCGCCGGTCGCGAAGCCGTCGTCGCTCGAGGAGCGGTGGATCCTCGCGCGTCTCTCGCAGACGCAGCGGCGGGTCGAGAAGCTCCTCGACGAGTTCGACTTCGCGCACGCGATGGACGAGCTGTACCACCTGACGTTCGACGACTTCTGCGACTGGTACCTCGAGGCGGTGAAGGCTCGGCTGTACGACGGCGACGCCGACGCGCGTGCCACCGCGACGTTCGCGCTCGAGTGGCTGCTGAAGCTGCTGCACCCGGCGATGCCGCACGTCACGGAGGAGATCTGGTCGTACCTGCCGGCGCGCGAGTCGCGGCTGATCGTCGCGCCGTGGCCGGAAGCCGGGTCGGAGGACGAGGCCGACGCGCTGCAGCGGGTGCAGGAGAGTCGCGCAGGTGTTCCGCCGCTCGGGCGTCGTGCCGCAGCTCGACGGCGACGAGAAGCGCATCTTCGACGCGGTCGTGAAGCCGGAGCGCGCGCCGCAGAAGGACAACGGCAACGTCGACGCCGAGCGCGAGCGGCTGCGCGGCGAGATCGCGCGCGCCGAGAAGATGCTCGCCAACGAGCGCTTCGTCGCGAACGCGCCGGCCGAGGTGGTCGACGCCGAGCGCGCGAAGCTCGAGCGCTACCGGCGCGAGCTCGATGCCATCGGCGGCTGAGATCGCCGACGGCGACCTCGTCCTGCGGCCGTGGCACGAGGAGGATCGCGAGGCGATCGGAGTCTGGCTCGACGACGATGAGATCGGTCGCTACTTCGGGTCGCTGCCCGGCGGTGTTCCGGAGCGCTGATCCCGATGCACCGATGTTCGCGATCGTCGAGCACGGAATGCTCGGTCGGTCGGATCTGGTGCGCCTGGCCACAAGCGGCCGTTCGAGGTCGGCTACTACCTGCGCCAGGACGCCCGGGGTCGCGGGCTCGCGACGCGCAGTCTCGTGCTCGTCTGCGACTGGTTGCACGATCAGGGCGAGGACACGATCGAGCTGTGCACGCATCCCGAGAACGAGCGGTCGCAGCGAGTCGCCGCCCGGGCCGGCTTCCGCCGCGTCGGCGAGATCGAGCGGTACGCGCAGTTCAAGGACGGCACGACGACCGCGTATCGGTTCGTCCGGCCGTGAGCGCGTTGCACTTCCGTGACGGTGCCTGGCACCGGACATGGCTCGGTGCGCCTGTGGGCTTTGCAGCCGGATTGTCCGGCTGTGGACGGGAGGTCACGCGTCTCGTGACGGTGCCTGGCACCACCGTGGCGTGGCTCGAGTCGCTCTCGCCGTGGCCGAAGGACGGCTTCGGCACCGAGCGGATGCACGCGCTGCTCGACCGGCTCGGCAACCCGCAGCGGTCCTTCGACGCGGTGCACGTGGTCGGGACGAAAGGCAAGTCGACCGCGACGCGGCGCATCGCCCGCACGATCGGCGGGCCGGCCTACACCTCGCCGCACGTCGCCGGCTGGCACGAGCGGCTCGACACCGACCCGGCCGGCTTCGCGAGGCGGTCGCGCGCGTCCGTGCCGCGGCCGAGGCGGTCGACGCGACGCAGTTCGAGGCGCTCACCGCGGCCGCGTTCGCCGACTTCGCCGCGCGCGGAGCGAAGGTCGCTGCGATCGAGGCCGGGCTCGGCGGCCGCCACGACGCGACGAACGTGATCGACGCGCGCGTCGTCCTGCTGACGAACGTCGGGCTCGAGCACACCGAGGTGCTCGGCGACACGCGCGAGCAGATCGCCGCCGAGAAGCTCGCCGTCGCCGGCCCCGGCGCGATCGTCGTGCTGCCCGACGACGAGTTCGCCCACCTCGTCCCGGGCGAAGTGCGGATCGGCGGCGCGCAGGAGGCCGCGGACGCGTTCCTCGGCCGCCACGTCCCGCTCGCGGAGGCGAGCCTCCCGGGAAGGCTCGAGATCCGACGGCAACGAGGTCCGCGACGGCGCGCACACGCCCGAGGCCGCCGACTGGCTCCTCGAGCGCCTCCCGGAGCCGCACGACTACGTCGTCGTCGCGTCGATCCTCGGCGACAAGGAGCTCACCGCGATCCTCGACCGGCTGGCGCGCGCCGGCACGACCCTCGTCGCGACGAGCTCGTCCAACCCGCGCGCGCTCCCAGCCGAGGCGGTCGCCGCGGCGGCCGCGGGACGGTTCGCGCAGGTCGAGGTCGAGCCCGACCCGCCGCCGCCGTCCGCCGCGCCCACGCAGCTGGGAGCCCGCGTGCTCGTCACCGGTTCGCTGTACCTTCTTGCCGATCTCGCCGAAGCCTCGTAAGCCGCATACCATGAGTCGCGCCCGTGAACGGATCAGCGTCTTCCTGTTCGCTCTGTTCCTGCTCGTCCTTTTTGTCGCGCTCGCGTTTGCAGCCGGTTACGGACTAGGAAGGATGCTCGTGTGATCGCATCGACGTTCGGCGGCGCCCACGACTTCTTCCACTCGTCGACGTGGTACGTGGTCAGGAACCTGTTCGTGTTCTTCGTCGTCGTCTTCTGGATCGCGACGATCTACTGGGTCTACAAGGACGCGCGCCGTCGGCTCACCGACCCGATGCTCGTCTGGGTGTTCACGGCGGTCGGTGTCGTGCCGTTCATCGGGCCGCTGATCTACATGCTCTTCCGCCCGCCGGAGTACCTCGAAGACATTCGCGAGCGCGAGCTCGAGATCCGCGCGATGGAGACCCGGCTCGGTGCCCGCGACCTCCACTGTCCGGTCTGCCGCGCCGAGGTCGACGAGGACTTCCTCGTCTGCCCCGTCTGCACGACGAAGCTCAGGCAGGCGTGCGTGAAGTGCGGCCGTCCGCTCGAGCGCCTTTGGCAGATCTGCCCCTACTGCGAGACACCGATCGTGGAAGCAACCGACACGCCCGCAAACCAGCTACCTTAGGCGACCGCATGGCCGTCGAGCAGACACTGATCCTCGCCAAGCCGGACGCCGTCGAGCGGAACCTCGCCGGCGAGATCCTCGCGCGCTTCGAGCGCCGCGGCCTCAAGCTGCGCGCCGCCCGCCTGGTGACTGCGACCCGCGAGATCGGCGAGACCCACTACGCGGAGCACAGCGAGAAGCCGTTCTTCGGCGAGCTCGTCGACTTCATCACCTCCGGGCCGACGCTCGCGTTCGTGCTCGAAGGCGAGGGCGCGATCGCGACGTGCCGCAAGACGATCGGCGCGACGAACCCGGCGGACGCCGATCCCGGCTCGCTGCGCGGCGAGTTCGCGCTCGCGATGCCGAACAACCTCGTGCACGGCTCCGACTCGCCCGAGTCGGCGGCGCGCGAGATCGGGATCTGGTTCCCCGATGGCCTCGTCTGATCCAAAAGCTGACGCGGCGAAGAACGTCGCGCTCTGGACGCAGTCGAACGCCGAGTACACGGACGAGAACGCCGAGACGAACTGGGCGCTCGACGAGATCTCCTGGGGCATCTGGGGGGTCGACGAGTCCGAGCTGAACGTTCTCGGTGACGTCTCCGGTCTCGATGTCGTCGAGCTCGGCTGCGGCACCGCGTACTTCTCTGCCTGGCTCGCGAAGCTCGGCGCTCGCCCCGTCGGCGTCGACGTCACGCCGGCGCAGCTCGCAACGGCGCGGCGCATGATGGCGAAGACCGGGATCGAGTTCCCGCTGATCGAGGCCGACGCTGCCGAGACTGGGCTCCCGGACGCAAGCTTCGACCTTGCCATCTCGGAGTACGGCGCTTCGATCTGGGTCGACCCGTACCGGTGGATCCCCGAGGCGGCGCGCCTCCTGCGGCCCGGCGGCCGCCTCGTGTTCCTCTGCAACTCGACGCTCGTCATCCTCTGCTCCGACGACGAGATGCCTGCGAAAGAGCATCTCGTCCGCCCGCAGTTCGGGATGAAGCGGTTCGAGTGGCCGGAAGGCGGCGTCGAGTTCCACCTCGCCCATGGCGAATGGATCGACGTGCTGCGCGAGAACGGCTTCGAGATCGAGCGGCTGATCGAGGTCCAGGCGCCGGCCGACGCAGTCACCCACGAGCACTACGCCTACGTCACCGCCGACTGGGCCCGCAATTGGCCGTGCGAGGAGATCTGGTCCGTACGGAAGACCTCCTAGTCCTCGCGTCGACGAGCCCGCAGCGGCGGGCGATCCTGACGCAGCTCCGGATCCCGTTCGAGGTCGTTGCGCCGGACTTCGACGAGGTGCCCGGCACCTCGCCCCTGGAGCGCGCAGCCGGCAAGGCGCGCTCGGTCGACGGCGCCGGCAGCCCGGTCCTCGGCGTCGACACCGAGGTGCTGCTTGGACGGACGGCTGCTCGGGAAGGCCGAGCAGCCGGGCGAGGCGGAGGAGATGCTCGAGGCGCTCTCGGGTCGCACGCATCACGTCGTCTCGGGGCTGTGCCTCCGCACCGAGGCGTGGGAAGAGCTGCACGAGGAGACGACGCGCGTCACCTTCCGCGAGCTGACGCCGCGCGACCTCGCGCGCTACGTCGCTGCCGGCGAGTGGGAGGGGCGCGCCGGCGCGTATGCGATCCAGGGGCTCGGAGCGTCGCTCGTCGAGCGAATCGAGGGCGACTTCCTGAACGTCGTCGGTCTGCCCGCCGCGCTGCTCGTCCGCCTTCTCGCCACGCGGTTCGCGGGCGTCTACGGATTCGGCTGATGCGCGTCCACGAGGACGAGCACGAGATCGACGAGATGCTCGTCGGCGCTCTGCTCGCAGACCAGTTTCCCGCGTGGGCCGACTTGCCGCTCGCACGCGCGGGCGACGGGACCGTCAACGTCATCTACCGGCTCGGTGACGACCTGTCTGTGCGCCTGCCGCGTCGTGGCGGCGACTGGGCGAGTCACGAACGCGAGACCGCGATCCTTGCTGCGGTGGCGGAGAGCGTCCCGTTCGACGTGCCCCGCGTGGTCGGGGCAGGGGAGCCCGGCCATGGCTACCCATGGGTCTGGTCGATTCACACCTGGCTGCACGGTCGCCTGCCCGACGAGCCGATTGCGCTCGAAGAGCTCGTTGCGCTCGTCGGCTCCCTGCACGAGCTCGACGCGACGGGAGCACCGGAGCCCGCCGGTGGGCGCGGCCGTCCCTTGCAGGCCCGCGACGATGCCGTACGGGATGCGTTGACCCGGTATGACCCGCCACCCGGGACGGTGGAGCTCTGGGAAGCGGCGCGCGACGCGCCGGAGTGGGACGGCGCAAAGGTCTGGGTGCATTGCGATCTCGACGCCCGCAACCTCCTCGTTCGAGGCGGACGGCTCGCCGCGGTCCTCGACTGGAGCGGCGCCGGAGCGGGCGACCCGGCCGTCGACGTGATGGCCGCGTGGAAGCTCCTCGAGCCCGCAGACCGGCCGGGCTTCCGGGAGGCGCTCGGAATCGACGATGCCACCTGGCTTCGCGCACAGGGCTGGCTCGTGTCGCAGGCGCTCATCGCGCTCGGCTACTACACACTCGCGAGCTACCCACCGCTCGTGCACGAAGCCACGCGTTGGTTGGGCGAAGTACTGGGCTAGCTAGAGTGGCCGGACCTTTATGGGTCTCTTCAACTATCTGACCGGCTTCGGCGGTCGCGACATGGCCGTCGACCTGGGCACGGCGAACACGCTCGTCTACGTGCGCGGCCGCGGGATCGTGCTCTCCGAGCCGTCGGTTGTGGCGATCGACCAGCGCTCGGGAGACGTGCACGCCGTCGGGCTCGAGGCGAAGCGCATGCTCGGCCGCACGCCGGGCACGATCAGCGCGATCCGCCCATTGAAGGACGGCGTCATCGCCGACTTCGACGTGACCGAGCAGATGCTCCGGCACTTCATCCAGAAGGTGCACCAGCATCGCTTCGCGCATCCGCGCGTCGTCGTCTGCGTTCCGTCAGGCGTGACCGGCGTCGAGAAGCGCGCCGTCGAAGAGGCGACGCTGAACGCCGGGGCGCGCAAGGCGTACCTGATCGAGGAGCCGATGGCCGCGGCGATCGGTGCCGGTCTTCCCGTTGCCGAGCCGACCGGGAACATGATCGTCGACATCGGCGGCGGCACGACCGAGGTGGCCGTCATCTCGCTGGGCGGGATCGTCGTCTCGCAGTCGCTCCGCGTCGGTGGCGACGAGATGGACGAGGCGATCATCAATCACATCAAGCGCGAGTACAAGCTTCTGATCGGCCAGCAGACCGCCGAGGAGATCAAGCTCGAGGTCGGCTCCGCCTTCACGATGAAGGAAGAGGTGCAGGCCGAGGTTCGCGGGCGCGACATGCTCACCGGTCTGCCGAAGACGGTGATCCTCAGCAGTGAGGAAGTCCGCCACGCCCTCGAGGAGCCGGTCAACCAGATCATCGACGCGATCAAGTCGACGCTCGACAAGACGCCCCCGGAACTCGCGGCGGACATCATGGACCGCGGCATCGTGCTCGCCGGCGGCGGCGCACTGCTGCAAGGTCTCGACGAGCGGCTCCGCCACGAGACGCACATGCCCGTCCACCTCGCCGAGTCGCCGCTGACCTGTGTCGCAGTCGGCTCGGGACGCAGCCTCGAGGAGTTCGACGCGATCCACCGCTCGAGCAAGTCGCGCTCCCGCAACGGCCGGAGGTAACTCCGTGCGCATCGAGGAGTTCGACCCGCGCACCGCGCCGGACGAGCTGCTACTCGCCGTCCATGAGATCGAGGCCGCTTGCGTGCCTGACCGCCCGTTTCGCCCGGCGAGCCTGTCGCTTGCCTACTACCGCCACTGGTCGGACGGTCTTCGCCGGCGCTTCATGGCGAGCCTCGACGATGGCGAGCCGGCAGGAACCGCCCTCTTGATGGCGCCGGCGCCGACGTATTCGATCGTGCAGCTCTTCGTGCGTCCGGACTCCCGTCGGCATGGGCTCGGGACGGCGCTCTTCGAGACGGTGAACGCCGCCGCACGCGAAGAGGGGATCGCGTCGTACCTCATGCACCACTCCGACCCGGCGGGCGCCGCGTTCGCGGAGAAGCTGGGCGGTGTCGACGGGCAGCGCGACGTCGCCTCCGAGGTGCGGCTGCGTGAGGCGGAGATTCCGGCGCCCGTTCTGCCCCCCGGCTGGCGCCTGGTCTCCTGGCGCGGCCCCGCACCCGACGAGCTGATCGAGAGCTACGCGCAGGCCCGCGCCGCGATAGACGACGCACCGAGCCCGGATGGTTTCGCCCTGGATCCGATCGACGTCGCCTGGGTGCGCGCGATGGAGGAGACCGCGGCTGCCCGGAACCGGGAGATCTGGGTGACGGTCGCGGTCGACGAACGGGGCGAAGTGGGCGCATTTACCGACATTCGGACGTCGCCCCCTTCATCGCAGGTCGCCGACACCGATGACAGCGCTACCGCGTTGTGGGCGCGCCGCCGAGGGCTCGCGACGGCCGTCAAGCGGGAGTCGCTCCGGCGGCTACGAGCCGAACGCCCCGACGTCGAGGTGGTTCGGACTGTGAATGCCGAGGGAAACGTGGGGATGCGGACTGTGAATACAAAGGTCGGATTCGTGCCGACATACATCCGAACTACGAGCGTTTTCACGCTTTGATCGAGATTTTCGAAATCGATGGGGTGACCGCGACCGACGAGCAGCTCGTCGAGCTGGCGCGCGTCCAGAGCCAGGCAACCTCCGAGTTGGCCGGCGGAGCGCCCGTGCCGACGGAAGCCGAGCGCGTCGGGCGCTACCGCAACCCGAACGCGCAGGTTCGCTACTGGCTGGCCTTCGTCGACGGCGAGCCTGCGGGCTTCGCGTACGTCACCGGACATTCGCCGACGTTCGTCACCGCCGATGTCGGCGTGATTCCGCGGTTTCGCCGTCAGCGGGTCGGCACGGCGCTCTTCGAGCGCGTTGAGGAGGTGGCCCGCGAATACGGTTTGAACTCGTTCGTCGGCCACCACGGCACCGAGGCGGGAGCTGCGTTCGCGCGCAGCCTCGGCGCGCACGACGACCAGCTCGATGTGAAGTCGATCCTGCGGTTGCACGAAGCCGAGCTCCCGGAGCCCACACCGCCTCCCGGTGTCGAGCTGCGAACGTGGGTCGGCCCGTGCCCTGACGCACTCGTGGAGTCGTTTGTCATCGCCCGGTCCGCGATCAGCGACGCACCTGTCGCAGGCAAGTTGACGCTCCCGCCCTGGACGGTTGAACGCCAGCGTGAGGACGAGCGGTCGATTGTGGGTCGTGGGCTCGAGTTGCACACCACCGCGGCACTCGAGCGCGGCGAGGTGGCCGCGATCACCCTGATTCGCATCAACCCGGAGGCGTTCGCCGTGACCGACGACACCGCGACGCTCCCGTCGCAGCGGGGTCGTGGCCTCGCGACCGCCGTGAAGCTCGAGAGCCTCAGGCAGCTGCGCACGGCGCGTCCCGACGTGCAGCTCGTCGGGACGATGAACGCCGAGCGGAATGCCGCGATGCTCGCGGTCAACAGGAAGATCGGCTTCGAGCCGGCCGTCCTGCTGACCTGCACGGTCATAACACTCTGAACGAGGCCTGAACACGGTTGTCGTGCGACGCCGCTAGGCTGTCCGCTACGTGCCACGCAACCGGACCGTCCGTTTTGCGGTCCTGGGCTCGTCCGTCCAGCGCGCCGCCCCTTACGGGTTCCCCTCGAGCCGGTCCAGCGCCGTCAAGCGCCGGATCATCGTGGGTGTCCTTGTGCTGGCTTCGCTTGTCCTGATCACGGTTTCCTTCCGGTCGAGCGCGCTGAACAGCGTTCAGAGCACCGGCGCGACGGTTCTGCGCCCCTTCGAGACCGCTGCCGACCGCGTCACCCGGCCCTTCCGCGACGCGGTCGGGTGGTTCCACGGCCTCGTCGACGCGAAGAACGAGAACAAGAAGCTGCACGCGCAGATCGCCGAGCTCCAGCAGCAGCGGATCCAGGACGAGGGCGCCCTTCAGCAGAACGTGCTGCTCCAGCAGGAGCTCAACTACAAGGGGCCGCCTTCGATCGCGGACTACACGAAGCTCCACGGCGGCGTTCTCGCCGACCCGCAGAGCGCGATCGACAACACCCTCACGATCACGCTCGGCTCGAATGACGGCGTCACCGTCGGCGACCCCGTGATCGAGCCGACCGGGAACCCCGACGGCACCGGAGCCTTGATCGGGACCGTCGACAAAGTCGTTGCGGACTCGGCGCGCGTGATGCTGCTGACAGACAGCGAGAGTGCGGTCGCCGCGACCGATCTGAGCCAGCCGAGCGTGATCGGCGCCCTTCGGCCCGGCAGCGGCAGCTCGCTGATCCTCGACCGGGTGTCGAAGCAGTGGTCGGTCAACGTCGGCGACACGATCCTCACCGCGGGCAACCTCGGCTCCGGCCCGCTCAAGTCCAAGTATCCGCACGGCATTCCGATCGGCACCGTCACGAGCCAGACGAACAGCGACGCCGATCTCTTCCAGAACATCCAGGTGCAGCCGCTCGTCGACCTCTCCTCGATTCAGTCCGTGATCGTGCTCGTCCCGAACGGCACCAAGGGCTGATGGACGGTCTGAAGGCTGGGCTGGTGCTCTTCGTCGCCTGCCTGCTCCAGCTCTCCGTCCTCACCGAGTACCACGCCTTCCGTACAGCCAGCGTCGTGCTCGTCGTCCTGCTCTCGATCGCGCTCCTGCGCGGCTCCGTCTTCGGCGCGATCGCCGGTTTCGCGACCGGCCTGGTGCTCGACACGGCGACGCTCGGCACGCTCGGTGTCACCTCGCTGCTCCTCACCGTCGCGGGCTTCTGGATCGGCCGTTACGGCGAGACGACCGCGCGCGACCGCTTCCACGCGCCGTTCCTCTCGGTCGCGGTCGTGACGTGCCTGTACGTGTTCGGCGAGCTCGTGCTGCGCTTCGTGCTCGGCGAGCCCGCGCCGGCGCTCATCGCGCTCCACGGCCTCCCCGGCGCAGTGCTCCTGAACCTGTTGCTCACGCTGCCGGTCTACGCGCTCGCGCGGCGGCTCTTCCCGCCGGCCGAGCTCGGCGACCGCGTCCGGGAGGTGCGTCTCCTTGGCTAGCAGCACCGGCGGCCGCTTCCTGCCCGGCGACCCGCGCGTCTCCGAGCCGTACCGCCTGACGCCGCAGCTCGCGTTCCGGGTCGCGGTGCTCGCGTTCCTCACGCTCGGCGTCTTCGCCGTCCTCTTCCTGCGGCTGTGGGCGCTGCAGGTGCTGTCGGGCAACACCTACCTGACGCAGGCGAACGACAACCGCGTGCGCACGCTCCGCATCGAGGCGCCGCGCGGCGTGATCCTCGACAACACGGGCAAGGTGCTCGTCACGAACGTCGCGGGCACGCGCGTCGAGCTGTGGCCGGCCGACCTGCCGAAGAAATGGCCGACGGAGCGCAACGAGCTGCGTGCGCTCTCGAATGTCACCGGCGTGAGCGTCGCGACGATGCTGGCGAACCTCGAGAAGAGCAAGGACGATCCGGTGACGCCGATCGTCGTGCAGCGCGGGCTCAAGCAGAACCAGATCCTCTACCTCGAGGAGAACCAGGCGCAGTTCCCCGGCGTCCGCCTGCAGCAGACGCCTCTTCGCCGCTACCCGTACCAGTCGCTCGCGGCGCAGGTGCTCGGCTACGTCGGCGCGATCTCGCCGGCGGAGTACGCGACGCTGAAGAAGAAGGGCTACCAGCCGACCGACCAGATCGGCCAGACGGGCATCGAGTACGCCTACGACACGTACCTCCGCGGCAAGGACGGCACGGCGCAGCTCACGGTCGACTCGCTCGGCCGGCCGAAGGGCGTCGCCGTGCCGGTGACGCAGCCGACGCCGGGCGACGCGCTTCAGCTCACGATCAACGCCAAGCCTGCAGCGCGCGGCGCAGAAGGCGATCGCCTACGGGATCGGCCTCGCGCACCAGACGACGGACGGGAAGTTCGCCGACGGCGGCTCGATCGTCGCGATGGACCCGAGCACCGGCGCCATCCTCGCGATGGCGTCGAGCCCGACCTATCAGCCGTCGATCTTCTCCGGCCGCACGAACGGCAAGAAGCTGCAGCAGGTCCTGGACTCGCCCGACGCGCCGCTGTTCAACCGCGCGATCGGGGCGAGCTATCCGCCCGGCTCGACGTTCAAGCCGGTCACCGCGCTCGCGGCGATGATGGAGCTGGGGAAGGACGGCACCGGCCGGCTGCTGTCGCCGGACGAGGAGCTGCAGTGCTCGCCGCAGGTCACCGCTCTACAAGCAGGTGTTCAAGAACTGGACCGACCTGATCGATCAGCCGATGAATCTCGAGACGGCGCTCGCCGAGTCCTGCGACACCTACTTCTACCAAGTGGGTCAGCGCTTCTACCAGCTGCCCGCCGATCGCGGCCACCCGCTCCAGGCGTGGGCGAACCGCTTCGGGTTCGGCGAGCCGACCGGCATCGACCTCGGCGGTGAGACCGACGGGCTGATGCCGACACCCGAGTGGCGCAAGAAGGCGTTCCCCGCGAGCCAGGGCTACGGCGTCATCGACCGGACCTGGAAGCCGGGCTACTCGATCCAGCTCGCGATCGGCCAGGGCGACCTGCTCGTCACGCCGCTTGCAGATGACTCGCTTCTACGCGCTGATCGCGAACGGCGGCAAGCTCGTGACGCCGCACGTTGCCGAGGACGTCGAAGAGCTCAACACGAACGGCACGACCGCCAAGGTGCTGCGGACGTTCGGCCAGCAGACGCCGCAGTCGACCGGTGTCGACACGAGCGCGTTGCAGGCCGTGCAGGCCGGCCTGAACGACGCGACGCACTCGCCGAACGGAACCGGCTACGGCGTCTTCGGGCACTTCCCGATCGACATCGCCGGCAAGACGGGTTCGGCCGAGAAGATCGTGAAGATCCCGGGCTATCCGAACGCGATGAAGCTGACGCAATCGTGGTGGTGCGGGTATGGCCCGTACCTCGATCCGAAGATCGCCGTCTGCGCGATGATCCAGAACGGCGGCGAAGGCGGAAGCGCCGCTGCGCCGGCCGCGCTCAAGGTGTTCGAGTCGTACTTCAAGGCCAACGCCACGGCACTCGACACGCAGGCGCTCTCCGACTGATGACGATCGAAGCCGTCAGACACCAGAGCGACGTGGGCTTCGCGCCCAACGGAATGCGGACGCCGTCGGCGTCGCAGGGTTGATCGGACGCCTCGACTGGGTGCTGCTCGCAGCGTTGCTCGCCGTCTCGCTCTACGGGCTCTATGCGATCGACGGCATCACGCGCGACGATCCCGGCGGCTCGGCGATGCACCGGCAGGCGCTCTACGCAGTCGTCGGCATGGTCGCGTTCACGGTGATGCTCTTCTTCGACCCGGCGTGGTTCAGCCGGATGACGCGCGTGCTCTATTTCACGCTGCTCGGCTCGCTGCTCGTTCGTGCTCGGGCTCGGCGCCGCGAGCAACGGCGCGACGCGCTGGATCAACATCGGCTTCTTCCAGTTCCAGCCGTCCGAGTTCGGCGAGGTGCTCTTCGTGCTGGCGATCGCCGGCATGCTCGTCGATCGCGGGCGAGCGACGACCGCGGCGCTGACGCCGCTGCGGGCGATCGGCTACGCGCTCGTGCCGATCGTGCTCGTGTTCGTCCAGCCTGACTTCGGAACCGCGCTCGTCTTCACGGCGGCGCTCGCCGGCACGCTGCTCGTCGCAGGCGTGCGCTGGCTCCATCTCGGGATCCTGCTCGCGGTAACCGTCGCCGGCGCGCTCGCGATCCTCTGGCTGCTGCCGTCGGCCGGCGTCAACGTCCTCAAGCCGTACCAGACCGCTCGCCTCACCGGGTTCACGCATCCGTCGAACGACCCGCGCGGCGCGACGTACAACCTTCGCCAGTCGATCATCGCCGTCGGCGCGGGCGGCCTGCGCGGCCGCGGTGTGCTCGGCGCGACGCAGACGGGGCTCGACTACCTCCCGTCGCACGGCACCGACTTCGCGTTTGCCTCGCTGGCCGAGGAGCACGGCTTCTTCGGCGCGTCGGTGCTCCTGCTGCTCTATCTGCTCGTCGTCTGGCGGGCGTTGAAGGTGGTCACCGTCGCGCGCGACCTCTACTCGGCGATCGTCGCGGGCGGGATCGCGTTCATGTTCCTCTTCGAGGTGTTCGTGAACACCGCGATGACGATGGGGATCGCGCCGATCACCGGCATCCCCTTGCCGTGGGTCTCGGTCGGCGGATCGGCGATGATCACGAACTTCATCGCCGTCGGAATCCTCCAGGCGATCTACATGCGACGCGTCGGGAGGCGCCGCCGATGAAATCGCGCGCCAAGTTCGGCCCCATGACCGTGTTCTCCGTGTTCAAGGAGATGCGCCGCGGGAGCGGCGACCCTCGGCCGCTGTCGGTCGCGGGCTCGCGCGAGCTCGTGCCGTTGCTCGCGCGTGAGCTCCGCGAGGGCGGCGACGCAGCGGCGGTCGTCGAGCAGCGTCTCGACGGGATTGCCGTGCTCGTGTGGGTCGGCCCGCCCGACGTGGAGAAGTTGCACGCGGCCGATCGCGCAGGCGTGCCGGTGATCGCGCTCAGCGACGACGACTCGTTGCCGTACGTGCACGCGACGGACATCGTTCGCGCGAAGCCGGGCGCCGGCTTCCCCGTCGAGGAGATCGCGGCGGCGGTCGCACGCAGGCTGGGGGAGGACGCGACGAGCCTCGCCGCCCGCCTGCCGGTGGTGCGCGGCCCGGTCTGCGAGGCGCTGATCGCCTCGTTCTCGCGGCGCAACGCCGTGATCGGCGCGGCGGTGTTCATCCCCGGCGTCGACCTGCCGGTCCTGACGCTGAACCAGATTCGCCTCGTGCTTCGCATCGGTCTTGCGCACGGCGTCGTCGTCGACAACAACCGCCTCGCCGAGATCGGCGCGATCGTCGGCGCCGGCTTCGGCTTCCGCGCGATTGCGCGTTCGCTGCTCGACTTCGTGCCGGTCGCCGGCTGGGCGGTCAAGGGCGGCGTCGCCTACAGCGGCACGCGTGCGATCGGCGAGGCCGCCGTGCGGTACTTCGAAGCAAGAGCCGATTGATCCGTCCAGCGGGTCGATTCATCCCCTGGGGGTGACACCCGCCCCCTTGGTCGGGGAGGATGCTTCCCCGATGGGAGCAGCGTGACCGAGACCGTCGCAGCGCCCGCCGAGCAGGCAACACGCGTCCGGCTGATCTTCGGCGCGCTCCTGCTCGTCCTGCTGCTCGCGTCGCTCGATCAGACGATCGTCTCGACGGCGCTCCCGACGATCGTCGGTGAGATCGGCGGGGTCAACCACCTCTCCTGGGTCGTCACCGCCTATCTGCTGGCGTCGACCGTCGTCGGCCCGGTGTACGGGAAGCTGGGCGACCTCTACGGGCGGAAGCTCGTCCTCCAGACGGCGATCGTGATCTTCCTGATCGGCTCTGCACTCTGCGGCCTGTCGCAGAACATGGCGGAGCTGATCGCGTTCCGCGGCATCCAGGGACTCGGCGGCGGCGGGCTGATCGTCGTGTCGATGGCGGTCGTCGGCGACATCATCGCGCCGCGCGACCGCGGGAAGTACCAGGGCTATTTCGGGGCGGTATTTGGGGTCTCGACCGTGATCGGGCCGCTGCTCGGCGGCTTCTTCGTGGACAACCTCTCGTGGCGCTGGATCTTCTACATCAACCTCCCGCTCGGCGGCGTGGCGCTGGCGGTGATCTCGGTTGCGTTCCAGTCGCGCACGGACCGCGTGAAGCACACGATCGACTACCTCGGCGCAGTGCTGCTCGGCGCCGGTCTGACGGCGATCGTGCTGTTCACGAGCCTCGGCGGCACGACGTGGTCGTGGGACTCGGCGCAGAGCATCGGGCTGATCGTTATCGGCATCGTCGTGCTCGTGGCGTTCGTCTTCGTCGAGCGGTCGGCCGCTGAGCCGATCCTGCCGCTCGCGCTCTTCCGCAATCGCGTCTTCTCGGTGACGAGCGCGATCGGCTTCATCGTCGGCTTCGCCCTCTTCGGCGCCGTGACGTTCCTGCCGCTCTACCTCCAGACGGTCAAGGGCTACGACCCGACGACCTCGGGGCTGCTGCTCACGCCGCTCATGGGCGGGCTGCTCATCACGTCGATCGCGAGCGGCCAGCTGATCAGCCGCTTCGGGCGCTACAAGCCGTTCCCGATCGCCGGGACAGCGCTGATGTGCGTCGCCATGTACCTGCTGTCGGGCATCAGCGTCTCGATGCCGATCTGGCAGACCGGCGGCTACCTGGTGATCCTCGGCCTCGGGCTCGGGATGACGATGCAGGTGCTCGTCCTCGCCGCCCAGAACGCGGTGCCGTACGAGCTCCTCGGCGTCGCCACGTCGGGCTCGACCCTCTTCCGCCAGATCGGCGGCTCGATCGGCGTGTCGATCTTCGGGGCGATCTTCGCCAACCAGCTGGCGTCGAACCTCGCGAATCTCCTGCCGCCCGGTGTGCACCCGCCCACTCACGCAACGCCCGGACGCGATCAAGCATCTCCCGGCCGCGCTGCACGCGCTCTATCTCGGTGCCTTCGTGCAGTCGCTCCAACCCGTGTTCGCGGCGGCTGCCGGCATCTCGGTCGTCGGGTTCCTGCTCACGTGGCTCCTGCGTGAGGTGCCGCTGCGCAAGAGCGCCCAGGCGGACGGCATCTCCGAGGCGTTCGCGATGCCACGCGAGGCCGAGTCGCTGCCCGAGCTCCAGCGGATCGTCTCGTCGCTCGCGCAGCACGAGAACAGCTGGCGCGTCTACCGCGAGCTCGCCGACCGCGCGGACGTCGAGCTCGATCCGGCCGAGCTCTGGCTGATCGCGCGCCTGGGCGAGGGAACCCAGGTCGCCGTCGACCTGCCCGGACGCGAGCGCGGCGTACACCTCCCTGCACGAGCGTGGCCTCGTCGACGGCCTGGATCTCACTCCCGGAAGGCGAGCGCGTCTACGCGCGGCGTCGTCGACGCGCGGCGCGAGGCGCTGGGCGAGTTGCTGGACGGCTGGGACACGGGCGAGCGTCAGGACGTGCAGGCGATGCTCGACGAGCTGGCGCGCGAGCTCGTCGCCCAGATCCCCGCGTAGCAGCGGTTCCGTCCGGTCCAGGTCCTAGGCTCTCTCCATCGAGATGGAGGTGACGCCCGACATGTCCATAACCCCCGGCACGCAGGAAGCGTACGAGCTGCTCTTGATGGAAGAGGCAGACGCCTGGTTCGAGTACCTCGACGCGACGCGCGGGCAGTCCGCCGTCCGCTACGTCGAGGTCGAGCCATGGGCCTGGGCGCGGCTGTCACAGCGTCTCCGCGCGATTCGAGCCCGCCGGGCGAAGCTCCGGCCGGCCGCCGAAGCCGCCTAGGTCAAGCCTTTCCGAGCGCCTGCCGCAGCGTTGATACCCTGCGAGCAGGCCTATGCCAGGGCTTTTCCACCTAACCCGCGACGCGCGCCCGCCGAGAGCGTGGCTGCGCGCGCGCACGACTCAGGAGACATCGTTTGCCACTCCCTTGGTTCCGGCGCAAGAAGCCGGAGGATCTGGCGCGCGAAACGCGCGCCGCCGAAGCACCACAAGCTAATGCAGTAACCGTCGCGGCGCCGGCTCGAGAGCCGGGCTCCGACGCAGACGAAAGCACCGCAACCACCGCCGCCCAGCGCAAGCGTCGTCGCGGTACGCGCGGCGGGCGCAACCGCAAGCGCACGACTGCCGCCTCGCCGAACGGCGCGGCCGCCGAGGTCGCCACGGCCGCCGCCCGCCGCCGAGAAGCGCACGTCCGAGCGCAAGCCGCGGGCGCAGTCCCAGACGCGGCGCCGGACGGCGCCGAAGCGCGCGCCGCTGCCGAAGGCGAAGCGCGAGCTCCTCATCTCGGTCGACGCCGGCGAGAAGCGCGTCGCCGTCCTCGAGGACGACAAGGTCGCCGAGGTCTATCTCGAGCGCCCGGAGCGCCGCTCGATCGCCGGGAACATCTACCTCGGCGTCGTCGACAACGTCCTGCCCGGGATGGAGGCCGCGTTCGTCGAGATCGGTCTCGAGAAGAACGGCTTCCTCTACGTCGACGAGATCGTCGGCCCGGAGCTCGAGGGCCGCAAGGGCGCCCGCAAGATCCAGGACCTGATCCAGCGCGGCGAGAAGATCCTCGTCCAGGCGGTCAAGGACCCGATGAAGACGAAGGGCGCGCGGCTCACGACCGAGATCTCCCTGCCCGGCCGCTTCGTCGTCTTCGTCCCGCACGGCGAAGGGCTCGGCGTGTCGCGCCGGCTCGAAGACGACGAGCGCAACCGGCTGAAGGCGATCCTCAAGGAGTGCGCCCCGAAGACCGGCGGTGTGATCGTTCGCACCGCGGCCGAGGGTGCGTCCGCCGAAGACATCGAGCGCGACCTCGACTTCCTGCAGCGCCTGTGGAAGACGATCGAGGCGAAGGCGAACGAGTCGAAGGCGCCGTCGCTCGTCTATCAGGAGGCCGAGCTGCCGCTGCGCGTCGTCCGCGATCTCTTCACCGGGGACTTCGAGCGGCTGATGGTCGACCACGACCGGACGCACAAGCGGATCGTCGGCTACCTGAAGAAGACCTCGCCGCACATGGCGGAGCGCGTCACGCGGTACAAGGAGCGCGAGCCGCTGATGGAGGCGTTCGGCGTCGAGCAGGAGATCCGCTCGACGCTCAGCCGCCGCGTCGACCTTCCCTCGGGCGGCTACCTGATCTTCGACTACGCCGAGGCGTTCACCGTCATCGACGTGAACACCGGCCGCTTCGTCGGCTCGCGGTCGAAGAAGTCGGGCGGCCGGCTCGAGGACACGATCACCAAGAACAACCTCGAAGCCGTGAAGGAGGTCGTGCGCCAGCTCCGGCTGCGCGACATCGGCGGGATCATCGTCATCGACTTCATCGACATGGCGTCGCCGAAGAACCGCGCGGCCGTCGAGAAGGCGCTGGGCGAGGAGCTCGAGCGCGACCGGACGAAGACGTACGTCGTCGAGATCTCACCGCTCGGCCTCGTCGAGATGACGCGCCAGAACGTCACCGACGGCCCGCGCGAGGTCATGACGAAGAAGTGCCCCACCTGTGGCGGCGACGGCATCGTCGTCTCCGAGCACACAGCGGCGGTCGACGTCGAGCGCCGGCTGCGGACGCTCGTCACGCCGGGCTCGCGCGACAAGGCCTTCAAGGTCGAGGTCTCGGCAACGGTCGGCTGGCTCGTCGCCGGCCCCGGCGGGACACGGCTGCGCGAGCTCGAGGACACGACCAAGCGGCGCTTCTTCCTGATCGGCAAGGAGGGCGAGCATCTCGATCACTTCAAGGTGCTCGAGCAGGGCACGCTCGAGAAGGTCGCGCCGAAGCTGCCGGTCGACATCGGGCAGGAGGTCAAGGTGAAGCTCGGCGAGATCGGGCTCCACGACCCGCACGCCGGTGTCGGCAAGCTCGGCGACGTCGACATCGTCGTCGGCGATGCAGCGAAGCTCGTCGGCAAGCAGGTCACGGCCCGCGTCACCACGTTCACCGAGGGCACGGCGTGGGCCGAGCTGGTCGCGCCGGTCGAGGCCGTCCGACGAGCCGCTCACGGCCGAAGCCGAGGCCGAGAAGCCGACGCGCGCCCGCCGCGCGCCCAGTGCGAAGAAGCTGGCCGAGGCGGAGGTCGCAGAGGCCGAGGACCTCGAAGACGACGAGACCGACGAGGTCGATGAGATCGACGAGGTCGAGGCGATTGCCGAGGACGGCGAGACGCCCACGCCGGTCAAGAAGAAGACGCGTCGCGGTTCCCGCGGTGGCAGGAACCGCAAGAAGAAGCCGCCGGTGGCGGCCGAGGCGAACGGCGCCGAACCGGCGTCCGACAGCGCCGAACCGGCGTCTGACAGCGCCGAACCGGTGTCCGACACCGAAGAGGTGTCAGACAGCGGGGAAGACGGAGGAGCCGGCCGGCCCGGTGATCCACCTGCCGGACCGCGAGCTCGGCACCGAGGAGAACGGCGACGGAGCGACGCCCGCGAAGAAGCGCACCCGCCGTGGCTCGCGCGGTGGCCGGAACCGCAAGAAGAAGCCGGCGACCGTCGGGGCGGCCGAGACGGACGGCATCGACGAGCCTGAGGTCGAGTCCGAGCTGGAGTCGGAGCCGGAGCTCGAGGCAGAGCCGGAGCTCGAGGCAGAGCCGGAGATCGAGCCGAGCCGGAGCCCGAGCCCGAGCCCGAGCCGGAGGAGGCCCCGGAGTCCGAATCCGCCGAAGAGGACGGGGATTGGGGCTACACGCCGATGAGCCAGTGGGGATTGGACGAGAAGTAGCGCCAGTCGCTACACTGGCGGCCGCTCGCGGGCGTTCCGCCTGCGCCTTTTCTCTTATGGACTACGCAATCATCCGTCTCGGTGGGAAGCAGTACCGCGTCCGCGAGGGCGAGACCATCGTCGTGGACCGCGTCAAGGCCGACGAGGGCAAGACGCTTCAGCCCGGACGTCCTGCTCGGCGACGCCACGGTGACCGCCACGGTGCTCGAGCACAAGCGTGGCCCGAAGATCCGCATCGGCAAGTACCGGCGCCGGACGGGCTACAAGCGCCACAACGGGTTCCGCGCCGCGCAGTCGCGCCTCGAGATCTCGCTCGGTGGCAGCGCGCCCAAGAAGGCCGCCGCAGCGCCGAAGAAGGAAGCCGCGCCGAAGGCAGCCGAGCCGGCCGTCGAAGCGCCGCTGCCGCCCCGACCGAGGATCACATCAAGGGCATGCCGAAGGACTACGAGGGGATGACCGTCGCGCAGGTGTCAGCGCGGCGCGAAGGACGTGGAACCGCCCGATGCTCGAGGCGGCCCTCGAATACGAACAGGCTCACGCCGCGCGCAAGGGCGCGATCTCGGCGCTCGAGTCGGCACTGAAAGCGAAGGAGGAGAGCTAGATGGCACATAAGAAGGGCCTCGGCTCCTCGAAGAACGGTCGCGACTCGAACCCCAAGTACCTCGGGGTGAAGATGTTCGACGGCCAGGCGGCGCAGCCGGGCAACATCATCGTCCGCCAGCGCGGCACGAAGTTCCGCCCGGGCCCCGGCACGCAGATCGGTCGCGACGACACGATCTTCGCCGTGCGCGAGGGCACCGTCTCGTTCCGCACGAGCGGCGAGCGCCGTTTCGTGTCGGTCGTCGACGCGGCGTAGCGGCCATGTTCAGCGACCGGGCGCGGATTCGCGTCCAGGCTGGCAAGGGCGGCGACGGCGGGCTGAGCTTCCGGCGCGAGAAGTTCGTGCCCAAGGGCGGTCCCGGACGGCGGCGACGGCGGCCGCGGCGGCGACGTCGTGCTGCTGCGCGGACGCCTCTCTGCGCGACCTCTCGGCGCTCCAGCGGCGCAAGTTGATCAAGGCGGGGCGGGGCGGGAACGGCACCGGTGCGCGCAAGCACGGCGCCGACGGCGACGACGTCGAAGTGCATGTGCCTGTCGGCACGCAGGTGTTCTCGGAGGAGGGCGACCTGATCGCCGACCTCGCGCACGCAGGTGCCCGCGTCATCGCTCGCGCGCGGCGGTCAGGGTGGCCGCGGCAATGCGCGCTTCGTCTCGTCGACGCGTCAGGTGCCGCGCTTCGCGGAGGTGGGGCCGCCGGGCGAGGAGAGCGAGATCGAGCTGCATCTGAAGCTGCTCGCGGACGCTGCGCTCGTCGGCCTGCCGAACGCCGGCAAGTCGTCGCTGATCGCGCGCATCTCGAACGCAAAGCCGAAGGTCGCGGAGTATCCGTTCACGACGCTGCAGCCGGTGCTCGGCACGGTCGAGGCGCCGGACGGCCGGCAGCTCGTGGTCGCCGACGTGCCCGGCCTGATCGAGGGCGCGAGCGAAGGCATCGGTCTCGGCCACGAGTTCCTCGCCCATCTCGAGCGCGCGCGGACGCTCGTGCACGTGATCGACGCGTCGCACCCGCCCGACGAGCAGTGGCGCACGATCGACGCCGAGCTCGGCGCCTACGGCGCCGGCCTCGACGAGCGTCCGCAGATCGTCGTCCTGAACAAGATCGACCTCGAGCCGAACCCGGAGTTCGACATCGACGACCCGCGGATCGTCGCCGTGTTCCGCGTCTCGTGCGCGACCGGCGAGGGGATCGACGATTTCCGCCGCCGGCTGTTCACGCTGGTGCCGGAGCCCGAGGTCGAAGAGCGCGGCGAGGACGATCTCGCCGACTACCTCGTCTACAAGCCCGAGACGAAGGCGCGGCCGTGGCGGCTGCTTCGCGTCGAGGGCGGCTACCGCGTGCTCGGCACGCCGCCGTCCGAGGAGGAGCTCGAGCGCGCGCTCAAGGCGGCCGGCGCGAAGCGCGGCGTCAGTGTCGAGATCGGCGACGAGGAGTTCGAGCTCGCGTGACCGCGCTGTACGGCGGCGCGTTCGACCCGCCGCACCGCGGGCACATCGAGCTCGCCCGGCGGGCGAAGGAGATCCTCGGTGTCGACCGGCTCGTCGTGCTCGTCTCGGCAGCGCCGGGTCACAAGGACGTTGCAACGCCGGCGGACGAACGCCTCGCCATGGCGCGCGCGGCGTTCCCGGACGACGAGGTCGTGCTCGACGAGCACGCGCGCACGATCGACACGCTCCGAGCGCATCCCGAGTGGGACGGCGCGGACTTCCTGATCGGCGCCGACCAGTTCTGCGACCTGCCCGACTGGAAGGAGCCGGACGAGGTGCTGCGGCGGGTGCGGCTCCTCGTGGCCACGCGCCCGGGCTTCCCGCAGGAGCGCCTCGACGCGCGTGCTGGCGCGGCTCGGGCAGCCGGATCGGGTCGCGTTCTTCGAGATCGAGCCGACGCCGGTCGCCTCCCGGGAGCTGCGCGAGCGGCTCGAGCGCGGCGAGGACGTCGGCGAGGACGTGCCGTCCGCCGTTGCCGAGATCATCAGGCGGGACGGGCTCTATGGACGCTGACCACGGCTACACTTCCACCGCTTGAGCCCTCTCGAACAGGCACGCCGAATCGCGGCCCTCGCCCAGGACAAGCTGGCCCGCGACGTCGTCATCCTCGATATGCAGCCCGTCTGCTCGTACACGGACTACTTCGTCGTGGCCACGGGCGGCAATCCCGCGCCAGACCAAGGCGATCTGGGACGAGGTGCACGAGGTGATGAAGCGCGACCACGGCGTGCTGGCGCGGAGCGCCGACGGTGGCCAGGAAGCGACCTGGATCGTCGGGGACTTCATCGACGTCGTGCTGCACGTGTTCACGCCCGAAGCGCGCGAGTTCTACCGCCTCGAAGAGCTGTGGGACGACGTCCCGCACGAGGCACTCGAAGCCACGGCTTAAAGAGCCAGCAGACAGACGTTCGTGGCGGCGCTAGCGTTGTTGCCGGTGCTGACGACGAATCAAAAGGGCGCGATCGCCGAGGCCGCGTTCGCCGAATGCGGCGCTCGCGGTCGCGGTACGGCGTCTACGCGCCGTCTTCGGCGACGAGCGCTACGACCTCATCTTCGATCTCCGGCGAGCAGCTGCTGCGCGTCCAGTGCAAGTGGGCGTCGCGGAGCGGCGACGTCGTGGTCATCCGGTCGTACACGACGCGTCGGCGAGGGCCGGAGGGATTGATCCGTCAGGCCCTACGAGCCCGGCGAGATCGACGCGATCGGCGCGTATTGCGCCGAGATCTGACGCTGCTTTCTCTTGCCCCACGAGCTGTCGGTCAGAGCGCGCAGCTGTCCAGCTTCGGCTCGGGCCGGCCATGAACAACCAGCAGCGCGGCGTCCACTGGGCACAGTGATTACGAGTTCGGGGCTACACTGCCGCAGGCTCCTGGGGCCCATAGCTCAGCTGGGAGAGCGCCGCCATGGCATGCAGGAGGTCGTCGGTTCGATCCCGACTGGGTCCATCAATCGAGGTCGTGGCTAACGAAGAGCGCGTCAGTCGCCCGGCGGCCGCACGACCGCGCCGTCGCCCGTCGCGCTGCACGAGGAACGGCATCTCCGGTCGGCGAAGTAGCCCTCGATCGCGTGGATCGCATCGCTCCAGCAGCCGCTCGTGCTCGTCGGCATATCGCACCTCGAGCGCCCAGTGGTCGTCCTCGTCGACCACTTCCGCAATCAGCCCCTGTGCCGCGAGCGCCTCGGTCGAGATCGTCTCCGAGGCCGTCTCGCGGCACTTCGATGTGAATCGTCTTCGCCACGTCCCGGTCCTATTACCGGGAGGCCGCCGTCTTACGCATGCCGGTGGAGCAGACGTGCCGTGCGAGTCGCTGGACCGGCTCGCGGAGCTGCTCGGCGCGGAGCTCGAGCAGTCGCAGCAGGTGCGCCGTGCGGACGAACGGGTCGCGCAGAGCGGGGCCGCCCGCCACGGGCAGCGCGGCCACCAGACGGCCGTCGACGATCGCGACGACGAGCCGGCCGGCCGGGACGGGCTGCTCCGACAGCTCGCCGAGCTGGTCGAGGGCGAAGTCGTCGGCCGACTTGCAGAGCCGGAGCTCGATGTCGGGGGCTTCGATCCGCGGCGCCGGCGCAACCGGCGGCCGCGTCGCAGCCCGCTGGAGGGACTCGATGTGGTCGTTCATGATCATCCGGCGAAACTCGTAGTCATGCATCTTCCTGCCTCCTTGCCGATCCGCTGTAACCAGTGATACGATAATAGCAGTTAGTAACCTCCAAAGCAAGGTGAATGGTGAACTGCGATCCCGATCTGATCCTCGATTTCGTGAATACGCTCGATCTGAGGCCGTACAAGGAGTCGCTGGACTCCCCGGCGGCGCTCGGTGCCTGGCTCACTGACCGACGGTCTGCTCGAGCCCGGCGTCGAGGTGACGACGAGCGATCTCGAGGAGGCGAAGCGCGTCCGCGAGGCGCTCCGCGACCTGCTCTCGGCGCAGAACGAGCTCCAGGTCGATGTCGAGCGCGCGGGGTCGGAGCTCGACGACGGCATCTGCCGCGCGGATCTCGCGCTCCGCTTCGTCGACTGCGAGATGCGACTCGTGCCCGGGGTCGGCGGCGTCCGCGGCGCGGTCGGGCGGATTCTCGCCGAGGTCTCCGAGGCGATGGCCGACGGGACGTGGTCGCGGATGAAGGCCTGCCGCGCGGAGGACTGCCGTTGGGTGTTCCTCGACACGGCCAAGAACCGCTCACGCGCCTGGTGCTCGATGCAGAGCTGCGGCAACCGCGCCAAGGTCGCGGCCTACCGCGACCGGCATCTGCACTAACGCCGGGGCGGAACGATGAGCGCCGGCGCGTTGTAGCCGGAGTACCGGTCGACCATGAAGTGGGAGATGCCGGTCATCCGCTCGGTCGTCGGGAGCGAGGTCGGGCGATCGAAGACGACCTGGAACCAGGCCCGGGTCGTCAGGTCGAAGAACGTCACGGTATTCGGTGCGATGACGTGCGCGTCGATCGTGCGGTCCCACGGCAGGTTCATGACGCGTGTCCGAGTCTGCGGGCTCTCCGTCCACGTGGCGCCGGCCGACGGCCGGTCCCACCGACGCGTGCCGATCACGATCCCCTGAGACCCGCCGACGTTCGTGTACTTCAGCCGGTCCGGCGCCTCGAAGACGAAGCGGGTGACGAGCGGCGGGATCGTGTCACTCGCCGTCAACCTCTGCAGCAGCCGTGCGCTGCTCAGCTTGGCGTACGCGGCCATCGCCTTCCGGACGAGTGCCTGGCCCGATGGCGCGGTGGCGGGGATCGTGAACACCCAGCTGCTGTCGCCGATGCGGACGCGGACGGGGCCGTCGCCCGCCGCGGCGCGGTAGCAGCCGTTCTGGCAGGGCTCGGCTTTGCGGCCGTTGATCTGGACGGAGAGGCCGTCGACTCCGTGGCCTTGATTGTCGACGACCTGCACCGTCGCGGCGCCGGGCCTTCGCGCGAGCGCGACGTCGCGGTCGTTCCACTGGCGGGCGTCCACGACAGCACCGCGTGGCGGCGTGACGACGGCCGGGGCGATCGTCGGTCCGGCCGACGTCGACCCACCGCCGCACCCGGCAAGCAGAAGCAGCGCGCCGGCTCCGGCTGCGAGCTCAGGAAGCCGGCGCATAGGCGACGACCTCGTCAGATTCGTTGCGTGGCTCGGGATACGCGGCGCCTGCCGCGACCACGAGGAGCGAGCCGGCGACCGCCGGGCACGCGTTGACGGCGGCGGGTGCGGTCCACTGCCAGAGGAGGCGGCCGTCCTTGGCTCCGAGGGCGAGCACCTTGCCGGCGTAGGTCGATGTGAAGACGACGTCGTTCGAGACGGTCGCGCAACCGAAGTCCGGCGAGGAGAGGCGTCGCCGCCAGAGCGGCTTGCCGGTCTTCTCGTCGAGCGCGACGAACGCACCGCGGCCCTTCGCGTAGTCGGTGGCGAGGAACGCGGTGTTCGAGGTTCCGAGCGCGCTCTCCTCGAAGCACAGGTTGACGACCGGCGCGAAGACGCGGCCGTCGGCAACTGCAAGGGGCGTCTCGACGCCACCGAGGAAGCCGGGACAGACCGACACGGGTTTCGTCGGGAGCGGTCCGGTGTCGTTGCGGTGCAGGCCGACGGGCGTGTCCCAGACTCGCTTGCGGCTCGAGCGGTCCCACGCGATCACGTGTCCGGCCTTCCCGGCGCCGATCACGAGTTGGCCGTCCTGCACGGGCGGGTCCTGGAAGTCGTAGTCGCGGATGTCGTGTGCGGTCACCTGGTCTGACCAGAGAAGCTTGCCGTTCTTCGGGTCGAGCTCGAGGATCGAGTCGGTGTAGTGGACAGGGCCGGGATACATGCCGCCGTTGGGGTACGCCTTCGACCCGCCCCACGGATCCGGGTTCGCCGTACCCAGCCAGAGATGGCCAGCCGCGTCGACCGTCGGTGTCTGCCAGACGCCGCCGCCCCCCGCGAGCGACGGGTGCTGCCACGGCGCCGCAATCGTGTCGAACCGCCAGCGCTCGGCCCCCGTTCGTGCATCGAGGGCGATGACGACACCGCGTCCCCCCGGGGAGGCGCCAGTCGTAGCGGTGACGACGATTCCCTGCGTGACGAGTGGCGCGAGGTTGATCGGGTTCGCCTGGTTCGCGAGTTGGCGCATCCATCGGATCGCGCCGGTCGAGGCGTCGAGCGCGAACGTGCCGAGGTTCGTATTGCCGTACAGCGTCCCGTCGGAATAGCTCAGGCCGTTCGGGCCACCGTTCGGCGAGGAGAGCCGGCGGCGCCAGACGAGCTTCCCGGTCGCGCGGTCGAGTGCGAAGACATTGCTGTCGAGATCCTGGATGTAGACGCGCGAGCCGACGATGAGCGGCGTGGCCGTGACGAGCCCGGAGAAGGTGGCGCCGGCCTTCAGCTGAAAGCGCCAGACAACGCGTAGCCGGCCGACGTTCTTCGAGTCGATCGAGCTGTGCGCCACCCGCGTTCCGGCGAGGTCGCTGTTCGGGAGCGACCAATCGCGCGCTGTAGAGGAGTGATGCTTGGAGGCGCCGCAGCCGGTTGCAAGGAGGGCAACGACGGCGAGCGGGACGACCAGTCCCGCCCGCGGCCACCGCGTCGTTCGACCGGAGACCGCGGGCGAGGGAAAGAGGTCGGACAGGCTCGTTACTTGACGAGGAACGTTCCGAGCATGCCCTCTTCGGCGTGCTCGCCCACGGTGCACTCGTACGTGTAGCTGCCCTTCTTCTTGAAGACGATCGTGATCGACTTCGTCTTGCCGGGGAGGATCAGCGCCGTTCCCTTGTTGATCCCCGAGAGGAACACGAAGTTGTGCGGCTCCTTGCCGTTGTTCTTCACCTTGAAGACGACGGCGCCAGGCTTCGAGACCGACTTGGTCGAGAGCTTGAAGCTGAACTCCTTCGCTGACACGCTGACGACGGTGCCGACCGTCGCCTTCTTTGCCGTGGCCGGCTTCGCGGCTGCGATGCCGGCGGTCACGAAGACCCCGACGACGACCACCGCGAGCCCCACGAGGGCAATGCGAATCCGAGACAACTGGAACTCCTTCTGTAAGCGTCATCTGCAGGCGTCTGTCGCAGCTGCAGGTTACGAATTGACGGTAGCACTGGTCATAACGTCGAACGGGGCCCGTTGGGGCCCCGTTCGACGTCATTTTTCGAGCTGTTTACAAACGTTTAGTTACAAACGGCTTAGCTGCTCGGAAGTGCGAAGACGTACACACCGTCTCCGTGAGGAGCGGCACCCTTCGCGGAGCCGAGAACGCTGCCGCCGGCGACGATCGCGATGTACTGCTTGCCGTTCACCGAGTAGGTGACAGGCGGCGCGTCGGCACCATAGGCCAGCTTCGGCGACTTCCACAGCTCCTTGCCCGTAGCAGCGTCGACGGCATGGAAGTACCCGTCGAGCGTGCCGTAGAGCACGAGCCCACCGGCCGTCGACGTCGTCCCGCCGTAGCAGGTCTGAGCCGGGTCGGTGTTGCTGATCTGCCACTTGATCTGGTTCGTCGTCGCGTCAACGGCGGTAACCGTGCCGCCGAAGCTCACGAGCTTGCCGAACCCGACGTTCGTGTAGCCCTGACCGCCGACGTACGGCTTCTTCAGCGCCGGCGGGATTGCGCCGAGCGCCATGTCCGTCTTGGTCTCACACGCATAGAGCGACTGCGTCTGCGGGCTGTAGCTCATCGGCGGCCAGTTGTTGCCGCCGAGCGCCGTCGGAGCGAAGGCCGCGTAGGTCTTCGTGTCGTACGGCGTGAAGATGCAGCCGACCTTGTACGGCGTACCGGCCGGCGAGTCGCCCTTGAAGTCCTGCGGGCGAGCACACTGCGGCACGAGCGCCTTCGACTGCACGTAGGGCTGCGTGGGCCAGGTGTTCTGGAAGGCGTTTTGCGGCACCTTCTTCTCCACGATGTTCCCCGGGATCAACGGCTGACCGTTGTCGCGGTTGATCTCGTAGACCCAGCCGGTCTTGCAGGCCTCGGCGACCGCGTTCTTCTGAACGCCGCCGATCGTGACCTGGAACTGCACCGTCGGGGACGGGCAGTCGTAGTCCCAGATGTCGTGGTGGACGACCTGGTAGTGCCAGTTGTACTGGCCGGTCGATGCATTGACCGAGACGAACGAGTTGTTGAACAGGTCCTTGCCGGGACCACGGCCGCTCCACAGGTCGGCGTTGCCGGTCGTGAAGATCAGCTGGTTCGTGGCCGGGTCGATGGACGGGTTGTTCCAGATCGTCGCACCGCCGTGGACCCACTCGTTGTTGTCCGGCCAAGTGCTGAAGCCGACTTCGCCCGGCGTCGGGACGGTGAAGAACCGCCAGTCGCGCAGGCCGGTGTTGGCGTCGTAGGCCGTCTCACTACCGCGGCCACCGAACTCGCCACCCGACATGCCGACGTACACCATGCCGTTGTAGTAAGTCGGGGACATGGTCATCGTCTGGCCGTCTTCCCACCACACGTTCTGCGTCTTCCAGTCGACCTGACCGGTCGTCTGGTCGAGTGCGACGAGATCGCCGTCCAGCTGTGCGACGTAGACCTTGCCGCCACCGAGCGCGACGCCGCGGGCATCCCAGCCGCAGCACACCGTCGCGTTCTTCTGGTTCGTTTTCGAGAGGTACGTCCAGAGATGCGCGCCCGTCGTCGCGTCGATCGCGAAGACGTCGTCATTACCAGTCACGACGTAGAGCACGCCGTTGTACTCGAGCGGCGAGTCCTCCTGCGAGTACTTGGAGGCCGAGCCCGAGCCGTCGAGGTGCGTCATCCAGGCCTGCGTGAGGCCTGCGACATTGGTGGTGGAGACCTGGTTGAGCAGCGAGTACCGCTGGTTTGCCAGGCTCCCGCCGGTGCTGATCCAGTCAGTGCTCGGATTCGCAGCGAGCTGGTCGGCACTCCATGCCGGCGCCGGCGTGATCGCCGTCACCTTCTTCGAGCTTGCGGTCGCCGACGACAGCGCGACAGCTGCTGTCGCTGCTGCGATGACGACCAAAATAACGCCTAAACGCATCCACTAACCCCCTGAGGCCGAAAGATCGATGGTCAGCGCTCCCTGCGCCGTCTGCAACTGAAGCACAAATGGTTGACGTTATCCAACAAGTTCGTTACATGTCGCCGGCCTGCATACAATCCGCCCGTGCCGCCGGCCTCGCCTGACCCGAGTCCACGCATCGCGGCGGCATCCTCGTTTGCCGCTTCCCTGCTCGAAAACGTCGAGCTGGTGGTGCGTGGAAAGACCGAGCAAGTGAAGCTCGTGATCGCCGTGCTCGCCGCCGGCGGCCACGTCCTGCTCGAGGATGTGCCGGGAACGGCCAAAACTGTTCTGGCTCGCTCGATCGCCGCGAGCATCGGCGGTGCCGAGTTCTCCCGGGTCCAGTGCACGCCCGATCTCCAGCCGACCGACGTGACCGGGCTGTCGATCTACGACCAGGCTGAGCGGCGCTTCGAGTTCCGTCCCGGCCCCGTCTTCGCGAACGTTCTGCTGGTCGACGAGATCAACCGCGCGATGCCGAAGACGCAGTCGGCGCTCCTCGAGGCAATGGGCGAGGGCCAGGTGACCGTGGAAGGCATCACGCGGCCGCTGCCGCCTCCGTTCCTCGTGCTCGCCACCCAGAACCCGGTCGAGCAGGAGGGGACGTTCGTGCTCCCCGAGGCGCAGCTCGACCGCTTCGCCGTCCGAACGGCGCTCGGGTATCCGTCGATCGGCGAGGAGATGGCGGTGATCAAGGCGCAGCGCGCCCACCATCCGCTCGAAGACCTTCAACCCGTCGCCTCGCTCGACGACCTCTTCGCGCTGCAGGGTGCGATCGAAGACGTGTATGTCGACGACCTCCTGCTCGAATGGCTCGTCGAGCTCGTTCGCGAGACGCGGCACCTCGATCAGGTCGCGCTCGGCGCGTCCGTCCGCGCGAGCATCGCCCTCGAGCGCGTGGCGCGGGCCTGGGCGCTCGTCCACGGCCGCGGCCACGTCGAGCCCGACGACGTCGAAGAGCTGTTCGTCCCCGTCGTCGGCCATCGGCTCGTGTTCGACCCGTTCGCCCTGGCCGACGCCGGCATGGACACGGCGACCTTGCTCGAACAGGTCCGGCGCGACTGTCTGGACCGCGTCCCGCGTCCCGAGCCCGCCTGGGACCGCGAGGCGGACCCGCAGACCTCGTGACCTCGCCGCATCGGCGGCGAGCGTTCCCGTTGCTGCCACTCCGTCCGTTCTCCGGCACCGCGTTCGGGACGCTCGCGAGCAAGCGGCGGGGGCCCGGCAACGACGTCGCCGGCTCGCGCCCGTACCGCCCGGGCGACCGGCTGTCGTCGGTCGACTGGCGCGCGTCGGCCCGTCTCTCCGCTGCCACCGGACGCGACGAGTTCGTCGTTCGGCAGACGTACGCCGAGGACGCGCCGCGGGTGATCGTCGTCTGCGACCGCCGCCCGACGATGGGCCTGTCCGACGAGCGGCTGCCGTTCCTCTCGAAGCCGTCGGCCGTGCACGAGTGTGTGACCGCAATCTCGGCCAGCGCGCGTGCCGCGCCGCGCGGAGCTCGGCTGGTGCGACGTCTCGGCTCAGGATGAGCTCTGGCTCGCTCCGCACAACGCGCTCGCGCGCGGCGTCGTCGAGCGCCGCCTCGCGGGAGCCTGGGACGGCCCACCGGGCAGCCTCGACCGCGCGCTCTCGACCGTGATCGAACGGCGCACCGAGGCTCCTGCCGGCACCTTCGTCTTCGTCCTCTCGGACTACCTTGAGCCGCTTGACATGCGTAGCTGGCACACCGCCATCCGTCGCGGGCTCGACGTCGTCCCGGTGATCGTCCAGGACCCGGTCTGGGAGGCGAGCTTCCCGCCGATCGGCGGAGTCACCGTCCCGCTCGCCGACCCGGCCGGTGGCTCGGCGGTCGGTACGCGGCTGTCCGCGGAGGAGGCGTCCGCGCGCCGCGCTGCGAACGAAGACCGCGTGCGTGGGCTGGTCGACGGCTTCCGGCGGCTCGGTGCGGACGCCGCGCTCGTGACCTCGGCGTCGGCGGCCGACGTCGACGCGGCGTTCGCCCAGTGGGCTGCGCGCCGCAGGCTGCTCCGGCGCGCACCGGTGCTGCGATGAAACGTGTCGTGGTCGCCGCCGCGGTCGTCGCACTCGCCGTGCCCGGTGGGGCGGCCGCCGCGCCGGTCGTACGGACGGCGGTCTCGCCCGGAGCGGTGCTGTTCGGCGATCCCGTCGTCGCGACGGCGACCGTCGCCGTCGACAGCTCGGTCTACGACCCGTCCACGATCGCGATCGCTGCCCCGACCGGGCCGTGGGTGGTCCAGTCGCGCGATTCGACGCTCGGCGCGCGCCGGGCGTCTCGTCTCGAGGAGCCTCGCGCTTCAGCTCGTCTGCCGCACCACCGCATGCGTCCCGGCCGGCGCCGCTACGAAGCTGACGCTGCCGCCGCTCACTGCGACCGTCCGTCGCCGCGCGGGCGGAACCGTGCGAATTCACGCGGCCTGGCCGCCGATCGTCGTCGCGAGCCGCCTCGCCGTCGGGCGCCGCGAACGAGGCGCGGCCGCCCTTCGCCCTCCAGACCCAACCGCCGCCGGCGCACGGGCGGATCTCCGCCGGGCTCGCGGTCAGGCCTGCTCGTTCTCCTCGCCTTCGTCCTCGCAGCCGCCGCCGTCGCGCTGGCGGTCTCCCAGCTGCGTCGCCGCCGACCGGCGGCGCGCGACTGTCGTGCCGCCGCTTGCTCGCGCGCTGGCGCTCGTCCGGGAAGCGCAGACGAGACCCGCTCCCGACCGCCGCCGCGCGCTCGCACTGCTCGCCCGCCTGACGTCCTCGCCGGAGTCGAAGGCCGCCGCGTGGTCGGAGGACGACCCGACGCCGAGCTGAGCTCGAAGAGATCGCGCGCGGGGTGGAGGAGCGCACATGACGTTGCGTCTCCCGATCAGCGATGCGCCACTGCTGCGGCGGTTCTCGCTGCGCACGCGCGCCGTCCGCGTGGCGCTCGTCGCCGGCGTCGTCGTCTGCGTGCTCGCCGCGGCGGCGGTCGCCCGCCACCCGAAGACGACATCCCACCCGTACCTCCCCGCAGACTCGAACGGGATCGTCGTGCTCGACCTCTCGGCGAGCATCTCGACCGACACGTTCCAGCAGATCGGCGACGCGCTCTCGCTGCTCGCGAAGAGCGGCGGCCGCTACGGCCTCGTCGTCTTCTCGTCCACCGCGTACGAGGCTCTGCCGCCGGGCACGCCCGCCCGCGAGCTCCAGTCGTTCGTTCGCTACTTCCAGGTGCAGGGCGGTAAGAACGGCTTCGGCACCTCGTTCCCGACGAATCCCTGGACGGAGTCGTTCAGCTCCGGCACCTCGATCTCGACCGGGCTCGACCTCGGGCTCAAGCTGATCCGGCGCGACGCGCTCGAGCATCCGTCGCTGCTCCTGATCAGCGACCTGAACGACGACCCCGGCGACCTGCGCCGCGTCTCGGCCGACCGCCCTCGCGATCCGCAAGGCGCATGTGCCGGTGCGCGTCGTCGCGCTCAGCGCGCAGACCTCCGACGAGGAGCTCTTCGCGCACCTGTTCGGATCGGGCGCCGCGATCCACGCGGCTCCTGCGCCCGGCGCGCGTCCAGCCGCTGCGCACGCGGGCTTCCCGTACGGCATCGTGCTGGCCGCGCTCCTGGCGGCCGCGCTGCTCGCCGCCTCGGAGCTGCTCTTCCCCGTGCCTGCGAGTGGAGGAGGCGCGATGAGGTCGGCGCTCGTCTGGGGCGCGGCGGTCCTCTGCGCTGTTGGGGCAATCGCCGCAGTGCTCCTCGCACACGACGTGCGCGCCTGGCCGCACGCGTTTGCGACGGGAGACCTGAAGGCGCGGGCGGGTCGGCCGACGCAGTGGCGCCCGGCGACGATCTTCCCGGCGGGCTGGTCGGAGGGCATCCTTGGCGTCGGGCGCGACCGGTCGCTCCGGCTCGCGATCCGCCGCTTCAACCAGACCTACGCCACGCTCCCGGGGCTCAACAGCGGGCTCGACGCGGTGAAGGCGCGTGACGCAGCCGAGTCGGCGCTCGGAGCGGCCGCGAGCGACCCCGATCCCGCCCGCGCGTCCCAGGCGCTCGACCTGCTCGCGCTGCTGCTCTTCGGCGACTCGTCGGCCGGCGGCGGCAGCGCCGCGGCGATTCGCGCCGTCGACGATCTGACGCAAGCGGTACGGCTCGCCCCGGCGAATACGGCCGCGAAGGCGAATCTGGAGCTCGTCCTCCGGCTCCTGGAAGCACACGGGACACGCGTCGGGCCGAGCACCGCCGCCGGCCCGCATTCGAGCGGGCACCACGGCGCAGGTGCGGGCGTGGCCGGCGAAGGCTACTGACGTGTCGCTCACCTTCCTGACGCCCTGGGGCGCGATCGTGGCGCTCGCGGCGGCGCTTCCGGTTGCCGCCGCGATCCTCGGCGCGCGCCGCAGCGAGCGCGTGCGGACTGCGCTCCGGCTCGCCGCCCCTGGGCGCGAGCGCTGGGCGCTGCCTGTCCTCGCGCTCGTGCCGGTGCTCCTCGCGCTCGCAGCGACGCAGCCGGCGATCGACCATCGCGGCTCGCAGCCGACCCGGAAGGACGCTTCGGTGTTCACCGTCTTCGACGTGTCGCGCTCGATGCTCGCAGCCTCGTCGCCGTCGGCCCGCGACGCGCCTTGCGCGTGCCCGCGCAGCGGCGATCGCGCTGCGCGCAGCTGTCCCGGAGCTGAAGTTCGGCGTCGCGACGATGACCGACCGCGTCGTGCCGCTGCTGATGCCGACGAGTGATCAGGCGGTGTTTGACAGCGTGGCGCGAAACGTCGTCCGGGTCGACGGGCCGCCGCCGAACGCGTTGGCGCCGAACGCGACGGATTTCAGCTCGCTCGCCGCGCTCGGGACGCAGAGCTTCTTCTCGCCGTCCGACCGCCATCGGGTCGTCGTCGTGTTCACGGACGGAGAGAGCGTCCCCTTCGATGCGGCGGCGCTCGCCACCGGCCTCTCCGGAACGTCGGTCGTGGTCGTCCGTCTCTGGGGCGGACACGAACGGGTCTACGTGAACGGCGTCGCAGCGCCGGACTACCGGCCCGATCCGGCGAGCGCGGAGCTCACGCAAGAGCTCGCTTCTGCCACCGGGGGCTCCGCGTTCTCGGCGGGCCAGATCCGCAACGCCGCGGAAGCGGTTCGCCAGAGCGCAGGAGCCGGGCCGACGACGAACGCAGCGGCGACGACCCGGCGGACACCGCTCGCGCCGTGGCTGGCGCTCCTGGCGCTCGTTCCGCTCGCAGTGCTCGCCTGGCGCCGTCTGTTTGTCGCTCTGTGAGCGAGCTACACTCCTTGCGTAAGCAACGGTTTAGTTAGAAACTGTCGTTCGAGGCAAGGGGAGCTATGTCACGTCTGAGACTTGGAGTGGTTCTGCTGGTTGTTGCGATCGCCGCCGTGACGGTTGCGCTCTCTGCGTCGGCGACCACCGGCGTGCCCGGGACGTTCGTCACTGCGAACGTTCGGCTCGGTGACAAGACGCTGTACATCTCGCGCCATTCGTCGAGCGGCGTGCAGGTCATCGGCTTCCGCATCCGCAACGTCGGCAAGAAGACGCACAACTTCATCATTGGCGACCACGCGACGAACCCGATCAAGCCGGGTCAGTTCGACGACTTCGCGGTCGCGTTCGACGACTTCGGTCCGTACGTCTACAAGTGCACGCTGAACTGCCTGCCGTCGCAGCGCGGAATCATCAACGTCAAGCGCGGTAGCTACGTCGACGTCGGCTAAGCCGCGCCGCCGCCGACTTCGCGCGATCCAGGCGGTCGCGATCGTCGCGGCGTTCGCTGCGCCGTTCGCGATCGCCTCGTCCGCGGCGCATTCGGCAAAGACCCACACCGCACGCGCCGCGGCGGCAGCCGTGCCGGCCGGCGAGTGGCTCGGTTTCGGGCGGACGCCCGACGAGAACCGCCACACCCCGCTGACGCAGATCACGCCGACGAACGTCGGCCAGCTTCAGCGCGACTACACGGTCAACTTCCGTTCGATCGACTCGACGATCAAGAACGGCGAGCAGTCATTCCCGCTCGAGTTCGGCGGCGTCCTCTACATGACGACGAACGACGACAACGTCTGGGCGCTGAACGCGACCACCGGCAAGGTGCTCTGGCGCTTCCAGCCGCCGAACGTCGCGCTCTTCAAGAACTTCGGGATCGTCGCGAACCGCGGTCTCGCCTACTGCGACGGAAAGCTCTTCCTGACGACGCTCGACATGCACATCGACGCGCTTGCACCGAGCGACGGCCACCTGATCAAGAGCGTTCCGATCGCCAACGCCGTCGAGGGCGCCGCGTCGAACCTCGGGTACTCCGAGACGAGTGCGCCGGTCTGCGCCGATCATGTCCTCGTTGTCGGCGCCGCCGGCTCCGAGTACGGCGTGCGCGGCTTCGTGATGGGCTACCACACCGATTTGACGCCGGCGTGGGCGAATCCGTACTGGACGATCCCGCCCGAGCAGACCGAGTGGCGTAAGGCGGGACGGCTCGTCGGCGGTGGCGTCGACTGGACGCCCCAGGCGATCGACACGACCACCGACACGCTGTACTTCGGGACCGGCTCGGCGACGCCGCTCTATTACCCGAGCCTGCGCCCCGGCCAGAACCCACGCGCCGACTCGCTGATCGCGATCGACCTGAAGACCGGCAAGCAGAAGTGGTGGCAGCAGCAGATGGCGTTCAACGAATGGTCGTACGACACTGCCCAGCCCCCGCTCGTCTACACGGCGAAGGTCGGCGGCAAGGATCGCCGGATCGTCTCGGTCGCGACGATGGAGGGCGTCTGGTTCGCCTACGACGCCGCGACGGGACAGCCGATCTATCAGCGCGTGCAGGTGATCGACCGCACCGAGCATCCGGCGCTCCAGGCAGGCAAGCCCGTGGTCGTCTACCCGTCGTCGCTCGGCGGCGTGAACTACTCGCCGGCATCGTTCGATCCGGCGACCGGGTACGTGATCAACGGCGCGGCCGAGACTGCGGCAGTCGAGGATCAGGTGCAGCTCACGCCGGCCCAGCTCGCGAACAAGCTTGTCGGCGACGTCTTCCTCGGTCTCGCGAACGGCGACTTCGGGACGCTGCTCCCCGGTTGGCACGACCACGGCTCGATCAGCGCGATCGACGTCGCGACCGGTAAGCGCGTCTGGAAGTTCCAGACGCCGGAGCCCGAACGTGGCGGCGTGACGACGACCGCGACCGGTCTCGGATTCGCCGGCGGCGGCGACGGCGTCATCCGCGCGTTCTCGACGAAGACCGGGAAGATCCTGTGGACGTTCACCGCGGGCTTCCCGATCGCGGCCGGCCCGTCGATCTTCTCGGTCGGGGGGACCGAGTACATCGCGATCACCGTTGGCGGAACGCCGACGTCGTCGGGCGGCGGCACCGCTGCGCAGCTGATGGTCTTCTCGCTCGGCTCGTCGACGCACGCCCGGCGCATCGTCGCCAGCGAGCGGACGACGGCAGCAGTGAGCGTGCCCGAGGCGCGGAACGCAGTACGGACGTCTGGGGCACACGTCACGGCCGGCGCCGCGGGCGCCGCGCGGATCGTCACGGACACGCACAACCTGACCGTGCGCGGCTGGACGCCGTCGTCCAACGACACCGTCGCCGTCACGGGCCGGCTTCTTCTCGGCGGTCGTCCTGTGACGGGCGCGAAGATCCGTGTCGACTCGTTTGTCCTGCCGGGAGTGACCGGCGCGAACGGCGGCTTCAGCTATCCCGCCGACTACACGCTCGTCCGCCGGCATCTCGTCTCCGTCGCATCTGTCGCGTCCGCCAAGGTCGGCGGGCGGCCGCTCTCGAGCGCGCAGCGCTCGCAGGTGCTGAACGCAGGCTCGGCGTTCTCCGTCTCGTACGCGATCTCGAATGTCCACGCGCAGATCGGGAAGGACGGCAACGTTGTCGTCACCGGCCATCTCCAGAACTCGACGGGGGTGCCGCCGCCGACGGTCGTGCTCTACACCTACCAGCTGACCGGCCGCATCACTGACGCGAGCGGCAAGCCCGTGCAGGGCGCCTTCGTCGTCACCCGCACGGCAGACCGGAACTTCTGGACGTTCTCCCAGCCGTCCGACGCGAACGGTGACTACCGCTCCAATTACACGGCCTCGGACCAGGCGGGGAAGGACCCGGTGCCGCTGAGCATGCAGGTCACGCTCGGCTCGGTCGCCTACGGCCTGCCGGTCGGCGTCACCGTCAACTTCAAGGCGCTGCGGAGCGCGAGCGTGGACTTCCAGCTTCCGGCGTCGCCGGGCAACCCGATCCCGTCAACGCCGACGACGAAGCCGGGAGCGATCTACGAGGGGCTCCTGATCGGCGTGCAGGGGCCGCAGGGGACGATCGTGCCGGTGGGGGGCAACTGGCCCGACCGCAGCGGCAACTTCCGCCTCGTCTTGCCGGCGAGCGCCCGGGGGAAGACCGTCTCGCTGTACGAGGATCTCCGCCAGTTCTACTCGCCGACGCCCGCCGTGCCGGGCGGCCCGGTGGCGCCGTCCGTCTGGCCGCACGGAATCGCGCAGAACGTCCCGCAACGGCTGTTCGCGGTAAGGCTGCCGAAGTGAGAATTCGGACGTCTCTGGCCGCGCTCCTCGTCGTTGCCTTCGTCGTTACGGCGACCGCGGCCGCGGCGACGAAGCCCACGCCCGCGCAGAGCAAGGCGATCGTCGCCGCTGCGCAGAAGTGGTGGTGCTCCTACATCCCGAAGAACGAGGGTCCGTGCTCGCGCTGGACCGTGCGCGCTCCGTCGATTCTGATCTCGTCCGCCGATCCGACCTGGGGCTACGCGCAGCTCCGGACGCACACCGCCGGCAAGACCGAGCTGCCGGCCGGCCTCAACGCGCTCGTCCGCAACGTGAAAGGCAAGTGGACGGTGTACGGCTGGTTCATCGCGCTCCAGGGGATGACGTGCGCCGCGGGTGCGAAGGACGTCGGCGTGCCCTACGCCGTCGTCCGCGATCTCGGTCTCTGCTCGACGCTCGTCCGGACGCCCTAGCGGCCACTGTCCTCTTTGGACACTTGTCGGGGGCGGTGCGCGCCGTCACGCTTTCGGCACGGAGACGGCACAGACACGTCGGACCTTCTCTTCTAGCGTTGTCGAAAACGACAACGAAAGGAGCTTCTCGTGCGGAAGGTCATTCTCGGGCTCGTACTGGCCCTCGCACTTACCTGTGCGAGCGTCGCCGGTGCGACCGGCGTTCCGAGTCCTCACGTCCTGTGCGGCGGGCAGACGTGCATCGGCGGACAGACAGGCTTTACCGGGTGTTCCACCGCCCAGAACAACCATTCGGCCGACCTCGGCGTCATTGCGTTCAACCACTACCTCGTCATCAGCTACTGCAAGGTGAACGGGATCATCACCAGCCTCTCGATCGCCGCGCACGGGTGTGACTTTCGCGGTGTCGCCTACTGCACGGCTGGATCCGCCTACCTGACGAGCGGCGGGGTCGGCTCCGGATCGGCGACGTTCGTCGGACACGCGGAGTGGTTCCTGCCGCCCGTGCCGATCGCGAACACCGACACCGTCTACACCACGGTGAACCCCGGCTAGTGAATCCCTGGCGTTGGATCGGCTTCGCGTTCATCGCGTGGTTTCTGGTCGCGCTCGTCCTCTGGGCGATCCTGAAGCTCAAAGGGTTCTGACGTATCGTCGCGGTCGTGGAGCTTCGTCCCACGACCGACGGCGATCTGCCCGCCATGCACGTGACGTTCCTGACGGCGCTCGGCGACCTCTTTCGTCGCCACGCCTTCGTGCCACCGGGCCGCTCGCTCGAGGTCTTTTCGAGCCTCCAGCGGCATGCACGTGACACAGGCGCGTCGTACGTGGCCGAGGAGGACGGCAAGGTGCTCGCGTTCGGCTCCTCGATCACCCGTGACGGCGACTGGTTCCTCTGTTCGCTCTTCGTGCTGCCGGAGGCGCAGGGCCGCGGTGTCGGGCCGGCGCTGCTCGAGGCGGTGTGGGGCGAGGCGGACCGGCGTCGCACGATCACCGATGCCATTCAGCCTGTCTCGAACGTGATCTACGGCCGGCGCGGCCTGATCCCCGCGACACCTGTTCTGACGTTCAGCGGCGAGCCGGTGATCGACGCGCCGCCGCTCGAGGAAGCCGACGCCGACCTCGTTGCGATCGACGACGCCGCATACGGGTTCGACCGCTCCGTCGACCATGCCTTCTGGGCGTCCCATGCGCGTCGAACGACGTGGGGGGATGCGTACTCGTACGCGGTGCCAGGCGGCGGCATCGGACCGGTCGGCGGGCTGACGCCGCAGGCGGCGGCCGCCGCGCTTGCTGCCGAGCTCGCGCGTGCCGAGGGGGGCGTTCAGGTTCAGCTGCCCGGGTCGTCGCGGGAGCTGGTCGAGGTCGTGCTGCGCGCCGGACTGCAGCTTCAGCCGGTTCCGGGGCTCTTGCTGCTCTCACGCGACGTCGCGGCGCCGACGTCGCTCGCGATCGCGGGTTACACGCTCTACTAGCTGCTCGCCGGCTCGGGAGCCGGAGTCGGCTCGCGGGCAAAGAGGATCTTCGCGGCAGGCTTCGGGAACCACCAGTTCCAGCGGCCGAGTAGATGCATCACCGACGGCACGAGCAACGCGCGGATGACGGTCGCGTCGAAGAGCACGCCGGCGGAGAGTCCGATCCCGAACTGCTTGATGTCGGTGCCGGGGCTCGTCGACAGCACGAAGAATGCAAGGCAGAGAACCAGGGCGGCGCTCGTGACGAGCTTGCCGGTGCGCGCGAGCCCGAGCGCGATCGCCTTCGACGTGTCTCCCGTCTCGTCGTATGCCTCGCGCATCCGCGTCAGCATGAAGACCTCGTAGTCCATCGAGAGCCCGTAGAGGAACGCGAAGATCATCAATGGGATCCACGGGATGATCGAGTTCGTCGCCGGGACCTTCCAGATCGCCTCGGCGCCGTGCCCCCACTGGAAGATGAAGACGATGATTCCGTAGGCGGCGCCCAGCGAGACGAGGTTCAGGATCACCGCCTTCAGCGGCAGCACCAGCGACCTGAACGCCCGCGCCAGCAGGATGTAGGTCAGCAGCACGACGAAGAGCAAGACGTAGGGGAAGTTGTCGTATACGGCGTGCACGAAGTCCTGATTCACGGCCGCCGTGCCGCCGAGTGCGACGCGCAGGCCCGTCTCGTTCGCCGCAGCGGGCAGCGTGTTGTGCTGGAGCCGCGAGACAGTCTGCTTTCCGATGCTGGACGAGCCGTCCGCCGTCGGCATCGCCTCGACGATCGCCGCGTCCGGCGTGCGCCACTGCGTCGGCGCGACAGCCCCGACGACGCCGTCAGTGTCTGCCACGTGCTTCACGACGGTCGCGAGCTTCGCCGGCGTGACGTTGCCCTGGACGAGCACCTCGAACGGCTCGTAGATACCCGCCGAGAGACTGGCGTGCGTGATCGCGGTGCGTCCGGCGATCGCGTCGCCGCCGCCGGAGAGATCTTTGACCTGCGCCTCGCTCGGGTTGAGCTGGATGCCGCAAAAGAGCAGCGTTCCGCAGATCACGAGCCCGATCGCTGCGGTCAACGGTGCGCGCTTGCGCACGACGCCGGCCCACCAGACCCAGAAGCCCGTCTCCGCATCCGTGCCCTCGACGATCCTTTTGGGCATCACACGCACGCGGTTGATCCGCGGCCCGAGCATGGCGAGCATCGCGGGTAGCAGCGTGATCGCTGTGAGCACCGAGACGGCGGGAATCAACATGCCGCCGATACCGATCGAGCGGATGAACGGCAGCGGCAGCACGATCATGCTCAGCAGGCCGACGGCGACGGTCGAGCCGGAGACGATCACGGAGCGACCCGCGTGCTCCATCGTCGTGACGATCGCCTCTTCGGTTGTCACGCCGTGACGCAGCTCTTCGCGGAAGCGGAAGATCATCAGCAGCGCGTAGTCGATCGCGACACCAAGACCCACGAGTGCGATCAGGAACTGGACGATCACGGAGACGTTCGTGATGTAGGTCAAGACCCACACGAGCGTGAACGTGTTGAGGATCGACGCTGCGGCGGTGAGCAACGGCATCGCCACCGCCGGCAGCGTTCCGAAGACGAAGAGCAGGATGATCAGCGCGCCGAGCCCGCCGATCAGCGTCTCGCCGAGGATCGACGGGCCGCCCGAACTGCTGCTCGACGCCTGGATGACGACATCGCCGGTGACATGACCCGTCGCGCCGGCCGGAAGCTTCGCCAGCAGCGCGTCGCGCGCTTTCCCGTCGCCGACGTCTGAGCCGAATCCCGGCTGGCCGCGGATGAAGATCTCTTCGAACGCCGTGTGCCGGTCCTTCGACACGTAGAGGTTGCTGCCGGTCGTGAAGTACGAGCTCGTGCGCGCGCCCGGGTTGGCGGCGCCTGCTGCCTTGAGTGCCGCGGCGACGCCCGCTGTCTTCGTGACGTCGCCAGGGACGGTGACGACGGCAAGCATCGGTTCCGCCTGGCCGTTGCCGAAGGTCTTCAGGATCCGCTGATTCGCCTCGTACGCCGAATAGCCGGGGATCGAGAACGACTGGTACCAGCGCTTCGACACCTGACCGGCGGAGAAGACCCCGAACAGGGTCAGGCAGATCCAAAAACCGACGACGAGCCGGCGATGACGCAGGACGAAGTGCGCGAGACGAGTCACGATTTCGAGCGTACCTACAGGGATGCGTCAACCCGGGTGAGATCTGGGTGACGTCCGGAGAGCGCCGGATCTCGTACACTTTGGTGCAATGTCGGGCCAGGCCTGGGAGCTCGTGTTCATGATGCTTGTCCTCAAGATCCCGCTGATCTACCTGGGGATCGTGGTCTGGTATGCGATCAAGGCGGAGCCGGAGCCCGGCGTCGATCCGAGCGAGTACTCGCTCTGGCGGCCCTGGAAGAAGCCCGACGGTCCCCGTCCGCGCCGCGGCGGTCCCCACGGCACGCGCGACTCCGCCCGGACCGAGCACGTCCGGCGCGATAGAGTCGTGTCGTGACGTCGACGACCACCGAGCGCGAGCGCATCAAACCCTCCGAAGCCGTCGCCGGCATTCTCGCCGCGGGCGCGATCTTTCTCGGAGCGATGGAGCTCTTCTACCGGCCGTTTCGCCTCGGCCCGCTCGCGGTCATCTTCCTGTTGATCGCGACCGTGATGGGTGGCCGCCAGCAGCAGGGCCTCGTTCGTATCGGGTTCGCGGTCGTCGGGATCTGCTTCGTCGCCGGGGCGGCGATCCAGATTCTGGTTCACCACCCGCTGTTTTAGGTTCAAGAATTCGCCCGGTTGGGCGAAGGACAACCTATGGCCCCCTGGTACAACACAGGCGTGAGCACGCACGACGTTGACGGCTTGAACGCCGGCTACGCGCGAGCCCTCCTCGACGAGTACCTCGAGAACCCCGAGGCGGTGCCGTCGGAATGGCGCGCGCACTTCGAGAGTGGCGCATCGGACCTTGTCGCCACCCATCCCGGCATCGCGCGACTGCTCGAGCAACTGCCGCAGAACGGGAACGGATCGGGCAACGGCCACGTCGCCGCTCCGGCCGCACCGGCGGCTCCGGTCGACTCGTCGCCGGACGCACAGCTGCTCGGTGGCGTCGCTGCCGCAATGGCGCTCGTCAAGGCACACCGCACACACGGCCACCTCGCAGCGCGGCTCGACCCGCTCGGCGCCGAGCCGGTCGGCGACCCCTCGCTCGAGCCGATGCGCCTCGAGCCGAAGCTGACGCCGGAGCTCCAGGCACGCATCCCGGCATCCGTCTTGCGCGTGCACGTACCCGGCGCGACGCTCGCCGAGGTGCTGCCGCTCCTCGCCGAGACCTACTGCAGCACGATCGCCTACGAGCTCGAGCACATCTCCGACCATCAGCAGCGCGTGTGGTTGCGCCAGGCGATCGAGTCCGGTCGCTACCGGCAGCAGCTGCGCTCGGACGAGAAGAAGGCGCTGTTCCGCCGGCTCTGCGAGGTGGAGGGAATGGAGCGGTTCCTCCGCAAGCGCTTCCTCGGCCAGAAGCAGTTCTCTCTCGAAGGCCTCGACGTGATGATCCCGATGCTCGACGAGACGATCGAGCTTGCCTCGGAAGCCGGCGCGCACGAGGTCGTCATGGGCATGGCGCACCGTGGGCGGCTCAATGTTCTCGCACACACGATCGGAATGCCGTACGAGTACATCCTCCGCGAGTTCGAGGGCGAGCGCACGATCGACGCCGTCACCGCCGATCCCGAAGGCGGGACCGGGGACGTCAAGTACCACCTTGCGGCGGCCGGTACGCGCACGACCTTGAGCGGCAAGATCGGCGTGCGCCTGGTGGCGAACCCGAGCCACCTCGAGGCGGTCAATCCCGTCGTCGAGGGCCGCACCCGAGCCGAGCAGACCGACCGGGCCACGAAGAACGGAGCGCACGACCCCGCCGTCGCGCTCCCGGTCGTGCTGCACGGCGACGCTGCGTTCGCCGGCCAGGGCATCGTCGCCGAGTCGTTCAACCTCCACGGTCTCGAGGGCTACTCGACCGGCGGCACGCTGCACCTGATCACCAACAACCAGATTGGCTTCACGACCGACCCGACCCAGGCCCGCTCGACCCGTTACTCGTCCGACCTCGCGAAGGGCTACGACTGCCCGATCATCCACGTGAACGCCGACGACCCCGAGGCATCGATTGCGGCCGTCCGGCTTGCGATGGCCTACCGCCGCCGCTTTGGCCAGGACGTCGTCGTCGATCTCGTCGGCTACCGCCGCTTCGGCCACAACGAGCAGGACGAGGCCGCGTACACCCAGCCGCTGATGGTGGAGCAGATCAACGCCCACCGCAGCGTGCGCGAGCTCTACCAGGAGCAGCTGATCGACGAAGGCGTCCTCACCCAGGAGGAGGCGGAGGGCTCCGTCTCCGAGGTCGAGCAGATGCTTCGCAACGCGCACGAGCATCTGAAAGCGTCGTTCGGCGACACCGAGAAGGTCGAGCACGACGGCGCGATTCCCGCCTCCACCGGTGGCGCGGTCGTCACGGCCGTCGATGCCGACCTGCTGATCGGCCTGAACGAAGAGCTGTTGCGTACTCCTGACGGCTTCACCGTCCACCCGAAGCTCGCCAAGCAGCTCGCGCGCCGCCGCGACGCGATCGTCGACGGCGGGATCGAGTGGGGCCACGCCGAGGCGCTCGCCTACGCGTCTCTGCTCGTCGACGGAATCCCGGTCCGCCTCACGGGCCAGGACGTCCAGCGCGGCACGTTTGCCCAACGCCACCTCGTGCTGCACGACGTGAACACCAACGAGACGTTTGCGCCGATGCAGCATCTCGATCAGTCGAGCGCATCGTTCGAGGTCTACAACTCACCGCTCTCCGAGTACGCCTGCCTCGGCTTCGAGTACGGCTACTCCGCGGCAGCGCCCGAGGCCCTCGTCCTCTGGGAGGCGCAGTACGGCGACTTCGCGAACGGTGCACAGATCATCATCGACCAGTTCATCTCCTCGGCCCTCTCGAAGTGGCGCGAGACGTCCCGGCTGACCTTGCTCCTCCCGCACGGCTACGAGGGCAACGGTCCCGAGCACTCGAGCGCACGCCTCGAGCGGTTCCTGCAGCTCGGCGCGCAGGAGAACATCCGCATCGCGAACTGCACAACCTCGGCGCAGTACTTCCACCTGCTGCGGCGCCAGGCGCTCGATGCGACAGCCCGCCCACTGATCGTCGTCACGCCGAAGGGCCTGCTGCGCCTGAAGGAAGCGACGTCGACGTTGACCGATCTGAGCACCGGCGGCTTCCGTTCGGTGATCGACGACCCGCGGGAGGACAAGACCGCGACGCGCCGCCTCGTGCTCTGCGCCGGCAAGGTCTATTACGACATCGTCGGGCACGAAGCGCACGCGGCAGCCAAGGAATCGGTCGCGGTCGCGCGCATCGAGGAGCTCTATCCGTTCCCGATCGCCGACGCGGGCGCACTGGTCGCGTCGTACCCGTCGCTCGAGGAGATCGTCTGGGCGCAGGAAGAGCCGCAGAACATGGGGCCTTGGCGGTCGATCCGGCATCGTCTCGAGGAGGCGGCCGCCGGCGTCCCGCTTCGCTACATCGGCCGTCCGTGGCGCGCGAGCCCGTCCGAGGGCTACCCGACGGCGCACCTGATCGAGCAAGACCGCATCGCGCGCGACTCGCTGACGATCTCGAGCTAGCTACTTCTTCTTCCGCGACGCCAGCGCTTGCTTGGCGATGCGCGGGCCGTGCGTGCGTGCCTGGCTCGTGATCCAACGCCTCTGACTCGGCGGGAGGCGCCGCCAGACGTCCCAGACCGCGAGGGCCGTGGTCAGCGGGATCGTGCGCTTGAGCTTCGGGCTAGCCATGCCCGCATTGTGCCTACCGGTGGTAGGAGTGGCCGCGGTCGTCGCGATGCGACGAGTCGTCGTGTGACGAGTCGTGATGCGACGAGTCGGCATGCGACGCATCGTGGCCGAAGACGTTCCCGGTACCGGTCTTGCCCGTAGTGCTCGGAACGTTGGCACCTGCGATCGCGCCGGCGACGGTGACAGTGGTGGCTGCGGGAGCCGGCTGTTGGACAGCCGCTGCAGCGACGGTTGCCGTCGGGGTCGCCGCCGCGGGGGTGGTCGTCGAGGCGGCTGTGGCGGCGGGCGGCGACGCAGGCGTCTGCTGTTGCACGATCACCACGGGCGCGGCGGGAAGCTGTTGCTGCACACGCTGGGTGGTCGGCTTGGTCGTCGCCTTCCGCTTGGTGGAGTGGAGGGGCGCCGTCACCCCATTGACGATCGTGACGGTCGTGGCGTGCTTGGTCGCGGGCGTGACAGCTGCCGGCTTCGTGCCTTGAGGCGTTACCTGACGTGCCGGAGCCTTCCGGGCAGCCACAGGAGCGGCCTCAACGGGGCGCGGGGCGGTCGTGGCCAGCGCGACCACGTCGCGGGCGCCCGTATCCGGCCCGAGCAGACGCCCAGGAAGAAGCAGCAGGCCCGCCACGACCACTGCAGTTAGTGCCCCCGTCGCAGTATGCGTCCAAGAGAGCCTCATGTTTCCCCCCAAAGAGACCGACAACGACACAACAGGTATCGGCAGCCCGCCGGATACCTTGAGGGCCAAATGGGGAGCTTCAAGGTCAAGCTCGTCGTCTGGTTCGCGCTCCTAGCGTTGATCCCGCTGGCGATCGCGTTCTACGGCTACGACACGCTTGCTCGCCGCAGCGAGACGCGGCGGGCAGACGCCTCGCTCGAGGCGGGTGTCCGCGCGGCCGCTTCCGGCTACGCCACTCGGCTCGAGGCAGCCACTGCGACCGCCCGGCAGCTTGCCGCCCAGCCGAGGGTCCAGGCCGCCCTGCGAGCCCACGACCGGGCCGCGCTCGCGCGTCTCCTGCCGCCGCGAGCAGCATCGCCGGCCGCGGTCCGGACGGTGTCGGTGGTCGGCGAAGGCCGGGTCCTCGGGCAGGTCTCCGCCTACCTGCCGATTCGCGGCACGCTGCTCACGGCGCTCTCGGGCGGGCTCGGGCCCGCCGACAAGCTCGTCGCCGTTCGTGGCGGCCGGATCGTCGCCGGGCCGGGCGAAGGAACGCCGCTGACGCTTCGGCCGGGCGTGCCGGCCCGCGTGACCGTCGACGGCCACGCGTATCGCGGCCTCCTCACCGGCTCGCTCGGCGCACCGCGCGGGCTGGAGCTCGCGGCGCTCACACCCCAGTCGGCGATCGACGCGGCGGCGCACTCGGCCGAGCGCCGCATCCTGGCGGCGCTCGCCGCCTCGCTGTTCCTGTTCGCGATCGCAACCTTTCTCCTCGGGCGGTCGGTTGTGGCGACGCTCCGCCGGCTCGCCGGCGCTGCGGACGCGATCGCCGCGGGTGAGTTGTCCGAGCGCGTCGAGGTGCGCGGCAACGACGAGTTCGCCCAGCTAGGACGTGCCTTCAACGGTATGGCCGCTCAGCTCGAGCAGCGGCTGAGCGAGCTGCAGGCCGAGCGTGCGCGCGTTCAGGAGGCGGTCGCGCGCTTCGGTGAGGCGCTCGCCGCCACCCACGACACCGAGCAGCTTGTTCGTGTCGTCGTCGAGTCCGCGGTGGAAGCGACCGGCGCGGCCGGAGGTGTCGTGCTCGGGCCGGACGGCGAGCTCGCGCGTGCCGGTGACCCCGACGCCGGCGCCGAACGCATCGCTCTACCGCTGCGCGTCGGTACATCCGACTTCGGGCTATTGGTGCTCACGGGCGACGCCTTTGCGGCGTCCGAGGTCGAGACTGCGACGTCGCTCGCCGCGCAGGTCGTCGTGGCGCTCGAGAACGCACGGCTGCACACCGTCGTCGAACGTCAGGCGCTTTTCGACAGCCTCACCGGGCTCGCGAACCGGCGCAGCCTCGAGGAGACGTTGAGCGCGGAGGTTGCGCGCGCCACGCGCTTCGGCGACTCGATGTCGGTGGTGCTCGCCGATCTCGATCGCTTCAAGCAGGTCAACGATCAATACGGTCATGCCGCCGGCGACGAGGTGCTGAAGGAGTTCGCTGCGGCGTTACGCGAGACGCTGCGCGAGAGCGACACAGCCGGCCGGTGGGGAGGCGAGGAGTTCGCGTTCGTGCTCAGCGGCACGGATATCGACGGTGCCCTTCATCTCGCGGAGCGGGCGCGCGTGGCCCTTGCCGAACGGGTTGTAACGCTGCCGGACGGCGGCGAGCTCACCGTCACCGCGAGCTTCGGCGTCGCGTCATTCCCCACGTGGCGGACCCCCGAGGATCTGCTCGCCGCGGCGGACACGGCCCTTTACGAGGCCAAGCGCGAAGGGCGGAACCGCGTCGTCAGCGCGGTCGAGTCCACTTCGGAAGAGATCGTCTAAACTCCGGGGCGGGAGAAATGGCGTCGGAGCAGGAGGAATTCATGGCCGTCGACACCTCGTCGATGTTCGCGCAGGTGATCCAGGATCACCTCGAGCTGAAGCGCAGAAACGCTGCGCTCGAGCACGAGATGCCGCTGGAGCGGTATCTGGCAGCGGACCCGTTCGAGAACCATCCGCTCTTCAAGACGGAGGAGCAGGCGCGGCTCGAGGACACGATGGGGGGCGTCGCAGGGATCGAAGGCGAGGAGACCTCGCTCGACTGGCCGACCACCGACGACACGTTCATCGACGCACCGGCCGAGCCGGCGGTCGTTGACCCCGACGCGACGCAGGAAGCTCTCCCGCCCGAGGCGCTCGATCCGGACCAGCCGTCCGACGAGAACCTCTGGTCGCGCTCGCGCGACTTCGACTGGGGCGACTAGCCCGTCACGCGCCGCGGCGCGTCGAGATCGCGGTTGTCGATCACGACGGTCGCGCGACTCTGCGGGGCGCAGGTGGCGAGATACAGCTTCTGGCCTTCGACGTACCGGCGGTTCGATTCCGCGTTCGGGTCCGGATCGCCAAACCCGTGGCCGCGCGAGGCTCCGCGCGGGATCGAGACGTCGAACGGCACATCGAGCCAGATCGAGTAGTCCCACAGACCGACCAGCTCGTCACGGTGCGCGAAGATGCCGTCCACGATCAGCTGTCCGTCCGTCCCTTCGACGGCGGCGACGAACGCAGCGAGGTCGTGCGAGTCGAGGAAGAACCCGTCAGGCGAATCGGCGTCCGCGGGCGTAACGGAGCTCGGCGGGCTGCAGGAAGTCGTCGATCGAGAGCCGCGCAGGCCGCGGCTCGATCGCGGCCGCGAGCGCATCGGCGAGATACGTCTTGCCCGCGCCGTCGACGCCGTCGATCGCGACGCGCCGGTACGGCGCGATCTCCGCGGCGAGCTCTGCGACCAGGCTCACGCGTAGGCGGTGACGACGAGCACGGTCGAAAGATCGCGAACGGGATCGTCGAGGAGCTCGGGGGCGCGCGCGATTCCCGCCGCTCGCTCGTCGGGCGGTAGGAGGGCCAGGGTCGAGAACGTCCCGCTCGTCAGTCGCGCGATCGCCTCGGCGCGCGAGAGCTCCTCGTTGGTCTCGCGCCGCTCGACCTCCACGGAAAACCCCGCACCCTCGAGCTGCGTCCGGAGCTCGGTCTCCCCTGGGAAGCGGCCGACCTCGATCTCGACAAATGAGGGAAAGAGCGGTGCCGACCAGTGGTCGCCGATTCTCTCGGGGTCGGCCGTCTTGACCCAGTACGGCGATCCGGCTTCGAGGACGCGATGAACCTCCGCGAACGCGCGGGGCCGATCGAAGAGGTGCACGGCGAAGTTCGAGAAGGCGGCGTCGAATGAGCTGTCGGCGAACGGAAGCTGTTCGGCCGGCGCCTCCACCAGTTCGACTGACGCCGGCACGATCGCGCGGGCCGCCTCGAGCATCTCCGGTGAGACGTCGACGGCGGTCACCTGCGCGCCGTGGCGAAGCGCCAGAGCGGCGGCGGCTCGGCCGGGGCCGCACCCGACCTCGAGGACACGCGTCCCAGGAACGACGTGGCGCTCGGCGTAGAGCTCGAGCGCGCTGTCATCGCCGCCGCGGCGATGCCGGACGTAGCCGTCGACGTTCCACAGACTCACTCTCCAGACGCTAGCTCGATGGCATTCGCCTTGCTCGTGAGCGCGGCGAAGCCCGCCTGGAGCCAGTCGTTGGCGCCGGCGGTCGCGAGCGTCCAGGTCAGCACTCGGCCGAACTTCGGCGCGACGATCTGCGTGGTCGTGAGACCGGCTGCCACCCAGGTCCCGACGCAGCGCGAGCAGGTGACGAGCTCGCCGACCGCCTGGCGCAGGTCGCCGGTGGCGACCGGCTCGTCGCCTTCGACGAACGGCTCGCGAAGCACGCTCGCGACGTCGTCGCGCGCGATCGTGCGGGACGTCTTGTAGGTCGCGAGCGCGAGCACGACGAGGTCGAGCGCGCTCTGGTCGCGCGCGTCGTGCCCGAGCAGCCGGGCGAGCGCTCCGGCGCCTGCGAGGCTGCCGGCGAACGCGGCCAGGATTCCGGCATAGGCGGCGTAGGGCGGGGTCGTCTGGTGTGGCATGGCCGTTACCCTGTCCCTGTCGTGCCGCCGCTCAAAACATCGACCTCGTACGTCCCGACCGGCGATCAGCCGCAGGCGATCGAGTCGCTCTCGAACGGCATCCGCGCCGGCGAGCAGTACCAGACGCTGCTTGGCGCGACCGGCACCGGCAAGACGGCGACGATGGCGTGGATCATCGAGCAGACGCAGAAGCCGGCGCTCGTGATCGCGCACAACAAGACGCTGGCCGCGCAGCTCTGCAACGAGTTCCGCGAGTTCTTCCCGAACAATGCGGTCGAGTACTTCGTCTCGTACTACGACTACTACCAGCCCGAGGCGTACGTCCCCCAGGCCGACCTCTACATCGAGAAGGACAGCTCGCGGAACGACGACATCGACCGGCTGCGCCACTCGGCAACGTCGAGCCTCCTCTCGCGACGCGACACGATCGTCGTCGCTTCGGTGTCGTGCATCTACGGCCTCGGCTCGCCGGAGGAGTACGAGAAGAAGCTCGTGCTGCTCGCGGTCGGCGAGTCGACCGACCGCGACCTCGTGCTGCGCAAGCTGATCGACATCCAGTACGCCCGCAACGACACGCTCCTCGGCCGTGGCCGGTTCCGCGTGAAGGGCGACGTCATCGAGATCCAGCCGTCACACTCGGAGACCGCCTACCGCATCTCGTTCTTCGGCGACGACGTCGAGCAGATCACGCACTTCGACCCGCTCACGGGCGAGGTCCTGTCGAAGCTCGACCACATCACCGTCTACCCGGCGACGCAGTACGTCACCTCCGCGCCGACGATCGAGCGCGCGCTCGTCGAGATCCGCCACGAACTCGAAGAACAAGTGAAGCTCTTCGAGTCGAAGGGGATGATGCTCGAGGCGCACCGCATCCGGCAGCGCACCGAGTACGACATGGAGATGATGCGCGAGCTCGGCTTCTGCAACGGCATCGAGAACTACTCGCGCATCCTCGACGGCCGCCCGGCGGGCTCTGCGCCGCACACGCTGCTCGACTACTTCCCGTCGGATTACCTCGTGCTCATCGACGAGTCGCACCAGACGGTGCCGCAGATCGGCGGCATGTACGAGGGCGACCGCTCGCGCAAGCAGACGCTTGTCGACTTCGGCTTCCGGCTCCCGAGCGCCCTCGACAACCGCCCGCTTCGCTTCGACGAGTTCCTCGCAAAGGTGCCGCAGGCCGTGTTCGTCTCCGCGACGCCCGGCGCCTGGGAGCTCCGCCAGTCGACGCACATCGCCGAGCAGCTGATCCGGCCGACGTACCTCGTCGATCCCGAGGTCGAGCTGCGTCCGACGCGGAACCAGATCGACGACCTGCTCAACGAGATCCGCCGCCGCGAGGAGAAGGGCGAGCGTGTGCTCGTGACGACGCTGACGAAGAAGATGTCGGAGGACCTGACGGACTACCTGCTCGAGGCAGGCGTCAAGACGCGGTATCTCCACTCGGAGATCGACACGCTCGAGCGCATCCAGATCATCAGGGAGCTGCGGCTCGGCGAGTACGACGTCCTCGTCGGCGTGAACCTGCTCCGTGAGGGGCTCGATCTCCCGGAGGTGTCGCTCGTCGCGATCCTCGACGCCGACAAGGAAGGCTTCCTCCGCGGCAAGACAGCGCTGATCCAGACGATCGGCCGCGCCGCGCGGAACGTCGAGGGCAAGGTGCTGATGTACGCCGACAAGCAGACCGAGGCGATCAAGGGCGCGCTCGACGAGACGAACCGCCGGCGCGCAGTGCAGCTCGCGTACAACGAAGAGCACGGAACGAAGCCGATCTCGATCACGAAGGGTGTCTCCGATATCGCGGAGTTCCTGTCGCTCGAGCAGCCGCACGTCCCGAAGTCGCGCCGTCGCCGCGGCGACAAGGCGGAAGGGATGAACCGCGAGGAGCTCGAAAAGCTGCTCGTGACGCTCGAGGAAGAGATGTACACCGCCGCCGAGGAGCTGCGCTTCGAGTACGCGGCGAAGCTGCGTGACGAGATCAAGGAGATCCGGCGCGACCTGAACGCGCTCGCGGAGGTGCCGGCGTGAGCCTCGGATTCGTCTTGGCGATCCTCGTCTCGGGTTTCATCACAGGCGGGCTGGCACGGCTCGCCATCCCCGGCCCGGACCCGATGCCGATCTGGCTGACCCTTGCGATCGGCCTCGTCGGCTCGATCGTCGGCGCCGTCGTCGGCGATGCGATCGCCGGCAACAACGGCTACGTCGTCTCGTTCCTCTCGTTCGGAGTCGCGATGGCGCTGGTCGCGGGCTACCGCCGGTTCGTGCAGCAGCGTCCGATCTTCGGCCCCGGTGCTCTCACGTTCCCCGAGAAAGGCCTCGGCGTCGCCGAGCAGCGCCAGAAGCTGAAGCAGCTCGGCCTCGACCCCGACCATTTGCGGCCCGATCCGAAGAATGTCGAGCACGTCCGGCTCGAGGCGATGCTGAACGAGCTCCACAAGGCAGGCCTTCTCGACGACGACGAGCTCGCCGCCAAGCGCGAACAGCTTCACAGCCAGGCTCCGAGCTAGCGCCGGGAAAAGGTGCGCGTGGCGATCGGCGCCCAGTCCGCGCCGTCCCAGATCGACGTCTCGATCGTGAGCGTCGAGTCGTTCGCCGTGTAGAGGACGGCCCCGCGCGCCTCGCCGCGACGGTGAGGCCGCGGCTGGCCGACGCCGGGAGCGATCGAGACGACGGCGCCAGGCGTGTCGGCGTCGAGCACCTCGAACTCGTGCCGCTCGGCGACCGCCGCCTGGTGGATGTGGCCGCCGACGATCAGCTCCGCTCCTGCGTCGACGAGCCGTGCGAGCACGTGGTCTCGCCGGGCCACCGGCTTCTTGCGCGAGCGCCAGGGCGCGCCGATCAGCTGGTGGTGGAGGACGACGACGCGCAGCGAGCCGGCGGCGGCGCCGCGCAGGCGCTCGCAGACGCGGTCGAGCTGGGCGTCGGCGACGCCGCCCGACTGGTGGCGCCACGGGCGCACCGAGTTGACGCCGACGACGTGCGCGGACGCGGTTGCCCAGACCGGCTCGGTCGTCTCCCATTCGCGCTCGAACTCGCGCCAAGGGTGCGTGAACCGCGCCGGGAAGGTGTACGGAATGTCGTGGTTTCCCGGCACGGCGAGCACAGGGATGCCGGACGCGCGCAGCAGCGCAGCTGCCCGCTCGTGCTCGCTCGCGTCGACCGCGATTCGTCAAATCGCCCGACGCGATGACGAGCTCCGGCGCGCTGCTCTTGACGAGAGCGGTCAAATCCGGATCGTCCCGCGCGCCCACGTGGAGATCCGAGACGTGCAGGATGCGCGTATCCACCGGCGAAGCAGGCTATACAGTGGGTGAGATGGCCGACGAGCAGTCGACGGAGATCTTTGACGACCTCTACCTCGGTTTACGAGCCGGGGGCGCCCTGCGCAAGCAGCGCCGCGGCGAGCCGCTGACGGACGAGGAGCGCGAGGCGCTTGGACGCTGGCAGCGCCTGTCCGCCTGGCGGAAGGGCATCGCGATCGGCGGCTTCGCCGTTGGGACGTTCGGTTTGGGCTTTACCCTCGGCGGCTTGATCTTTGGCCGCTGGCGCAAAGCGTGATCGAGCTCGTCCGCGGCGACATAACAACGCAAGAGGTCGACGCGATCGTCAACGCGGCCAACTCCTCGTTACTCGGAGGCGGCGGGGTGGACGGAGCGATCCATCGCGCGGGCGGCCCGGAGATCCTGGCCGAGTGCCGGCTGCTCGGCGGCTGCGAGACGGGTGACGCGAAGGCGACGACCGGCGGACGGCTGCCGGCGCGGTATGTGATCCACGCGGTCGGCCCCGTGTGGCACGGCGGCGGGAACGGCGAGGCGGAGTTGCTTGCCTCGACGCACCGGCGCTCGTTCGAGGTCGCGCGCGAGCTGGCTGCGCGGTCGGTCGCGTTTCCGGCGATCTCGTGTGGCATCTACGGCTACCCGGTCGACCAGGCTGCGCCGATCGCGATCGGCGCCGCGCGCGAGCACGGCCATGACCTCGAGGTCATCCGCTTCGTGCTCTTCAACGATGACGTCTATGCCGCGTTTGCGGCCGAGCTCTGATCAGAACCCGCTGAGCCGATCCTGCCGCGGGCCGTCGTTGAGGGTGAGCACGAAGGAGGGCGCCGGGATCGTGTGATCGTTCGCGGTTGGCATGACCGCAGTGCCGACCGCGAAGTACTCGATGACGTGCGAGCTCCAGCCGTGCGAGCCCTCGTGCAGCTGCACCCCGACGATGCCTTCGCGCCTCGAGCGCCTGCGCCTCCGCCTGCATGCGCTCCATGGCGAGCTCCCGCGCGTCGTAGAGCGCCTGGGTGTAGTTCGGCATCTCGGCGTTCCGGCCCATGCGCTTGAACCAACCTCCGAGCCCCTGGTGAGACACGTGGTAGACGCACGTCCCCATCACGAGCCCGAGCGGCCGGTAGCCCGCGGAGAGAAGCGTGTAGAAGTCCTGGCCGGTCAGATCGCTCGTAAACGGCCGACCGTTCGGTGCGCGGTGGAGGACGCCCTCACGGTGTCGGACGGCCGTGCCGATCGCGATGAACTCAGCGAGGTCGTTGCCCCACTCGTGCCGCGATACGTCGAGGCGCACGCCCACGACACCGTCGGCGCCGAGCTGATCGGCCTCTTCTTCCATCCGCGTCATCGCAAGCTCGCGCGCGTGGTACATCGCCTGCGTCAGGACGTCCATCTCCTGGTTCTGGTTCCACTGGCCCTGCTGGAAACCGATGTGGTAGATCGAGCTGCCGACGACGAGGCCCAGCGGGTCGAAGCCCGCTTCCTTGACGAGCAGGAACTCATTGACGGAGAGATCGCTCGTGAAGAAGCCCGCGCCCTTCATCTGCGCGAGGCGCTCGCGACCGTGCTCCGGGATCCCCGCCGTCGATTGCGGGTCGTACTGCCCTTCTTCCTGCAGCGGCTCGTCGCTCATCCGGTGTCCTCCATGGTTAGCGCGATATAGGTGGGCCGTTCCTCGGTTTGGCGGAGCTCGACGATCGCCGTTCCGACGGCGTGCAGCGTCACGATCAGATCCGTGCGCTTGCCGTTCTGCTCGACCTCGTGCTCCTGCTGGTGCTGCTCGATCTGAACGCCGACGATTCCCTGGCCGCCGGCCTGGTGCGCCTGCCGCGTCAGGCGCAGGAGCGCCCGCTGGCGTGCCTCGTAGAGACCTTGCGTGAAGTCGGTGAGCTCCTGGTTCTGCAAGCTCGCGCGAAAGCCGCGCATCGCGTTCTGCGTCTGCCAGCTCGACACGACGTACGTGACGCTCGTCGCCGCGACGAGACCGACGGGCCAGTAGCCGTGTGCGTAGAGCTTGGCGAAGTCCTGTCCCGTGAGGTTGGTGAGCACCGGCGCGTTCTCGATCTCGTACCGGGTCGAGCGCATCGCCGTCCCGAAGGTGGCGATCTCGACGAGCCCCGACGACGCCGAGAACTGACCCCGTTTCATCCGGACGCCTGCGACCGCATCGGCGCCCGCCCGCGTCGCCTCTTCGGTGAGGCGCGCGAGCGCGCGGCCGCGGGCGTCGTTCCAGGCGCCGGTCAACGTGTCGAGCTCCACGGTGCCGCCCACCGGGTACGACCACGTCGAGCCCCACGGCATCTGCTGCCAGCCCACCTGATAGACGCTCGAGCCCATCACCTGCGTGACCGGCTCGAAGCCCGCCTGGCGCAGCAGCAGGAATTCGTTGACCGAGAGGTCGCTCGTAAAGAACTTGTCGTTCTGGGCGCGAACAGCAGCAAGCCGCTCTTGCGCCGCCAGCGGGATGCCGCCCGCCTCGATCGCCGCGATGTCCTGGTCCTGACGCGTCATGCGTTCAGCAGCCGTTCGAGCGCGACGCGGGCGCGCTCACTCTCGGACGCCTCGTCGACGAGCGCCCGTGAGACGGCGTCGATCCACTCATCCATCGAGAGCTCGTCATTCTTGAGCGCGATGCCGCGGACGAGCGTTCGCTTACGGCAATCGACTCGTCCCTCGTCGTGGGCGAGCTCGTACGAGTCGTTTCCGACCTGCACGTCGATCCGCTCGACGTGCTTCTTCCCGCCGAAGCGGCCGCCGGCGCGCTTGATCGTCGCCGACTGGGGGAGGGCGCCTTCGAGCTTCACGGCGAGCGCTTCGACGAATGCCTTCAGGTCGCCGCGGTCGGCGCGGAGCGAGGCAGCGACGAGGTCGAAGTCGGGCGAGCTCACGCGTCTCCGAACTTAACTGAAAACGGAAGTCGCCTCCTCTAGGCGAACACACGTTCGCGCGGTAGAATGGCCCCACATGGCCGTTTCTGACGAGCTGGTCGTCCATGGCGCCCGGGAGCACAACCTCAAGGACATCACCGTCCGGCTCCCGCGGAATGCCCTCATCTGCATCACCGGGCTCTCCGGCTCGGGGAAGTCGAGCCTTGCCTTCGACACGATCTACGCAGAGGGCCAGCGCCGCTACGTCGAGTCGCTGAGCGCGTACGCGCGGCAGTTCCTGCAGATGATGGAGAAGCCGGACGTCGATTCGATCGACGGGTTGAGCCCGGCCATCTCGATCGACCAGAAGACGACCTCGCGGAACCCGCGCTCGACCGTCGGCACCGTCACCGAGATCTACGACTACCTGCGGTTGCTCTACGCGCGTGTCGGCCGGCCCCACTGCCCGGTCTGCGGACGGCTGATCTCCGGCCAGTCGATCGACTCGATCGTCGAGCAGATCCTCGCTCTGCCCGAGGGCGCGCGCTTCACGGTCAACGCGCCGGTCGTGCGCGACCGCAAGGGCGAGTTCCGCGACCTCTTCGAGAACCTGCGGAACGAAGGCTTCTCGCGCATCAAGGTCGACGGCGAGCAGTACGCGCTTGACGAACAGCCGACGCTCGACAAGAAGTTCAAGCACACGATCGAGGTCGTCGTCGACCGCCTCGTGATGAAGGACGACCTGCGCACCCGTCTGACGCAGTCCGTCGAGACAGCCGCTGCGCTTGCCGAAGGGCTCGTGGTCGTCGATCAGGTCGACACCGGCGAGACGATGACCTACTCCCAGAACTTCGCCTGCCCCGAGCACGGCGTGTCGCTCGCAGAGCTGCAGCCGCGCATCTTCTCGTTCAACGCACCGCACGGCGCCTGCCCGCGCTGCACGGGCCTCGGCGCGCAGCAGGAGATCGACCCCGACCTGCTCGTTCCCGATCCGAGCCTCTCGATCGACGACGGCGCGCTCGTGCCGTGGGCTGTTGGTGGTTCCGGTTTTTACGAGTCCGTGATCCAGGCGATCGCCGACCGCTACGAGATCGCGACGGACGTGCCGTGGCAAGAGCTCTCGACCGAGCAGCAGGACTTCTTCCTCTACGGCACGGGCGGCGACAAGGTCTACGTCCAGTACCGCAACAAGATGGGGCGGCGCCGTTCGTACATGGTCGACTTCGAGGGGATCGTCAAGTCGCTCGAGCGCCGCTACCGCGAGACGGATTCGTCGACGCAGCGCGAGCGCATCGAGGAGTACATGTCGTTCCGTCCGTGCCCGGTGTGCAAGGGAGCGCGCCTCAAGCCCGAGGTGCTCGCGGTCACGGTCGGCGAGAAGAACATCCACGACTTCACCCGCTTCTCGATCACGCGCGCGCTCGAGTTCCTGCTCGGGCTCGAGCTGACCGAGACCGAGCAGCTGATCGGCCATCGCATCGTCAAGGAGATCCGCGAGCGGCTGACGTTCCTCGACGACGTCGGTGTCGGGTACCTGAACCTCGACCGCGCGAGCGCGACGCTCTCCGGCGGTGAGGCGCAGCGCTTGCGGCTCGCGACGCAGATCGGCTCGCAGCTCGTCGGTGTGCTCTACATCCTCGACGAGCCGTCGATCGGGCTGCATCAGCGCGACAACGACCGGCTGATCGGCACGCTCGAGCGGCTGCGCAACCTCGGCAATACCGTCGTCGTCGTCGAGCACGACGAGCAGATGATGCGCGTCTCCGACTGGCTCGTCGACATGGGGCCGGGCGCGGGCGAGCACGGCGGCCACGTTGTCGCCGAGGGCACTGCCGCCAAGGTGCAGCGCAACAAGAAGTCCCTGACCGGCCAGTTCCTCTCCGGCGCGCGGTCGATCGCGGTGCCCGAGCGCCGCCGTGAAGATCACGGGTCGTTCACGGTGCTCGGGGCCTCCGAGCACAATCTGAAGGGCATCGACGTCGAGTTCCCGATCGCCCGGTTCATCGCGGTCACCGGCGTCTCCGGGTCCGGCAAGTCGACGCTCGTGAACGAGATCGTCTACAAGGCCCTCGCAAACCAGCTCCAGAAGTCGCGCACCAAGCCTGGTGCGCACGCCGGGGTCGAGGGCATCGAGGCGTTCGACAAGGTGATCGAGATCAATCAGCGGCCGATCGGCCGGACGCCGCGGTCGAATCCCGCGACGTACACGGATCTCTTCACGCACATCCGCGAGCTGTACTCGCTCACGCCCGACGCGAAAGTGCGCGGGTACAAGCCCGGGCGCTTCTCGTTCAACGTGAAGGGCGGGCGCTGCGAGACGTGCAAGGGCGACGGCCAGATCAAGATCGAGATGCACTTCCTGCCCGACGTCTACGTCCCGTGCGAGACGTGCAAGGGCAAGCGCTACAACCGCGAGACGCTCGAGGTGCGGTTCAAGGGGAAGACGATCGCCGACGTGCTCGAGATGTCCGTCGAGGAAGCGCTGGCGTTCTTCACGAACATCCCGAAGGTCCGTCGCCGTCTGCAGACACTGCACGACGTCGGGCTCGACTACATGACGCTCGGCCAGCCGGCGACGACGCTCTCCGGCGGTGAGGCGCAGCGCGTGAAGCTCGCAGCCGAGCTGTCGAAGGTCGCGACGGGCAAGACGCTCTACATCCTCGACGAGCCGACCACAGGGCTGCACTTCGCCGATATCGAAAAGCTTTTGGAGGTACTGCAGCGACTCGTCGATGGCGGCAACACTGTGCTCGTGATCGAGCACAATCTCGACGTGATCAAGCAGGCCGACTACCTGGTCGACCTCGGCCCCGAGGGCGGCGAGGCGGGCGGCGAGATCGTCGCCGTCGGCACGCCCGAAGAGGTCGCGCAGGTGGCCGAGTCCTACACGGGCACGTTCCTGCGCCCGCTGCTCGAGCGCTCAGCCGTCGCCGCATGAACTGGACCTCGAGACGCACGGTCCTGTTCGGGCTTGCCGCTGTCTGCTTCGTCGTCTTCGTCGGGGGCATGGCAGCGGCCTGGCACAACCGTCATCACACGATCTGCCAGGACGGCCTGCCGCCGGTCCAGCAGCGCAACGACATGCTCGGTCTGGTCGACTACAAGTGCCATGACGGCCGCATCGTCACCACCCAGGACTGAGGCCGCCGCCGCGAGCGGCGTGCGCGACTGGTGGTTGCGCACCCTGCTCGTCGTGCAGCATCCACGCGCGGTGTTCGTGGCGCTGCGCGACGACAGCGCGGAGGCAGCCTCCGACCGTTCCGAGCAGGTCCTCGCGATCGTGATCCTCGCCGGCATCGCTGCCGTGCTGACGACGTCGACCGCGGCGCATCTCTCGGACGACGGCGACCTGACGGGGATCGTCATCCCGATCTGGGCGTTCTTCTTCGGGATGATCTACGGCGCGTTCGGGTACTTCGCGGTGGGCGGGCTCCTCTACTTCAGCGCTCGGGCGCTCGGCTCACGCGGCACGTACCGCCGCGCGCGTCACGTCCTCGCATTCGCAGCAGTGCCCCTTGCATTCTCCCTCGTGCTCTGGCCCGTGAAGCTCGCGCTCTACGGGAGCGACTGGTTCCGGAGTGGCGGCAGCGACACCGGCCTCGGCGGCGGCATCTTCGACCTGCTCACGTACGCGTTCTTCGTCTGGGCGCTGGTTCTGCTCGTGCTCGGAATCCGCGCCGTACACGGCTGGACCTGGACGCGTGCGGCGGCGGCGACCGGACTGGCGCTCGTGCTGCCGGTTGCCGTCGTGCTGGTGCTCTCGACGCTCTAGCTCAGCTGCTCGATCGAGTTGAGCACGTCCTTGGCCGTCACGCCGGTGTCGAAGTAGACACGCTCTTTGCCCTGCGGATCGACGAGGATCTCGAACGTGCTGTGCGTGACCGTGCCCTTCGGGCCGGGCGTCGCCGCGACGTGGTACTTCATCCAGACGCGTGAGAGCGCCGCGGTGGTTCCGGTCGTGTAGCGGAACCGCGGTCCGAGTCGGTGCGCGGCGAGGAAGTGCTTCACCGCTGCCTTCGTGTCGCCCTTCGGATCGACGCTCACCGCGACGACGCGCAGGCCGGCGTTCTGCCGCTGCGCAGCGCCGAGTTGATTCGCGACGAGCGGACATACGTCGAGACAGTGGGTGTAGAGGAACGTCACGACCGTCCAGTGACCCTTGTCCTGCTGCGGGCCGACGAGCTTCGACGTCTGGTCGCGGAGCAGGAACGCCGGAGCGGGCGTGGGCGGGTTGAGCGCGACGCCGTCGCCCTGCGGGGTCGTCATCACGGTGACCATGGTCTTCCCTTTGCCGGCGGAGCCGCACCCTGCGCACAGCGCGATCACCGCCAGGAATGGAACGAGCTTCTTCACCGTCTCCTCCTTCGCCTGCGCCAGATTGCAGCGACTCCGAGCAATGCCAGCACAACGAGCGTTCCGGCCGCAATTGTGACGCGATCGCGGTTCTGCGACGAGCCGGAGCCACTGCTGCCGAGCGGCGGGGCCGTCACGACGGCACCGTGGTTCGCCGCGAGCTTGACGACGGCATCGGTGGCTGCGGACGCCAGGGCTGCGCCGTCGGCCCCGGGCGCCGCGATCCGGTCGACAACCGCTTGGTCTCCGGCGATCGGCTTGCCGGCGCGGGTGACGGCAAGGCCGTTCGGCATGACGACGAGCAGCCGCCCCTTGTAGACGAACGAGAGCTCGGTGCCGAGGAACCGCGCGTACGGCTTCGGCTGCTTCCACCGCTCGTAGACCGAGCCAAGGTCGTAGCGCGTACCGATCAGGGCGACGCGGATGTCGTAGCCGCGCGCCTTGGCGTCGCGCAGCACACTCTGCAGCTGGGTCGAGTACGACGACGGCACGCCGTCGTCCTGCGGCACGAACATCGACTGCGAGAGGAGCCAGTCGCTCGCCGGGTCCCCGTCCGCGCGGGCGAGCGGTGCCACCATCAGAGCGGCGAGCGCGAGCAGGATCGGCAGCCCCTTCCTCACGGCTTCACGTCCAGGGTGAACGGCGCCGTGATCACTTTGCCGTCCGCGAGGAACTGCAGGAAGAGCCGCCACGTTCCCGCCACCGGTACCAGCACGCCGACCTTGATCTTGCCCGGCGTCGTCGAGGTGCCGGCGATCTTCGTGCTTGCGGTCGCCGCGGTGCACGCAGCCATTCCAGGTGCGCAGACGTGCGTGTGGAAGTAGTCGAGCGATCCGTTGCGGAAGAAGATCGCGTGCGCGAGCGCGCCGTACCAGGGCACGAACGTCAGCGGTTTCCCGTTCGGGTCGGTCACGGTCAGATGCAGGTAGTCAGGCTGGATCTCGTGCAGGTCAGGCTTGCCGATCATCCTGATCGTGTATCCGTCGGTCTTGACGACCGGCGAGAACGGCGGCAGCGGCTCGGGTGTGTAGGCGCCCTTGACGCGAAGCGACGTAAAGAGCTGGAAGTTCTGCTGCGGCCCGGTCGACTTCGGATACGCGTCGACGACCACGCGGTACGGGCCGGGCTTCGCGAACGTGACCGTCTCGCTGATCGTTCCGTCGGGCGCGATCGGCGGATGCGTATGGATGATCGTCGAGAGATCGCGTCGCACGATGATCAGGTGGACGCCTGTATGCGGCCCGGCCCCGGTCTTGTACTGCGTCAGCGGCGTCCCGTTCGGCTGCTGGATCACGAACGACACGCGCACCGGCGTGCCCGGAGCCACCGGTGCCGACGGCGTGAAGTCCTGGAGCGTGTACTGCTTCGCGGCCTGGATCGTCGGAGCGCCGCTCGTCGTCGACGACCCGCCGCAGCCGGCCAGGAGCAGCGCAGGGACGAACAGGAAGAGCGCGCGCCGGATCATCCGATTCCTTTCGGGAAGAGGTAGTCGACGTGCGGCGCGAGATACCCGCCCGTCTCGATGACGATCTCCGCGTGCCGGGTGAGCGGCACGGTGCGGGGATCGCCGGTGAAACGCCTGCCGTCGACGAACACGGAGACGCGACCGCGGAAGGACAGCAGTCGCGAAGGTGAGAGCGTCCGGCCCCAGACGCGGAACAGATAGGCCAACGTGTACCGCCGGCCGGCGAGCACTTCGACGACGCCGGTCGGCGCGTTCGTGCTCAGGGGGCTTCGGCAGCCGCTCGGGGCGACGCCGATGCCTCGTGGCACGACGATCACGCGTCTGGTTGCGAACAGCTCGACGTGCACTGCGAAGCGGCGTCCGCTCGCACAGGTGAGCTCGCTGACGGGACGGGCGGCCGGTTGGTAGCGAGGCCCCACGCCGATCGGCCACGGGTAGACCGGTGGTGGCGTCCCGAGGATCACCGGAGGTTCTCCCGGCGGAGGCTCGTCACGGCCGCGGCGACGCCGCAGACGAAGGCGAGCTCGACGAGGGCGCGACTTGCGGTTCCCGGCAGTGCCGACACGACCACACCGTGCCGGAAGATCCCGAGCGAGCCGAGGCTCACCGCCGCAGCCGCGCCGCCGAGCAGCCCCGCGACTGCCGAGCGCCGCGGCCCATGCGACCGGACGAGCAGGGCGTACATCGCGATCGCGAGCCCGACTCCCAGCACGATCTGCACCCAGGCGACCTGTCCATTCGGCGCGTCCGCGACCGAGAACGCGATCAGCGAGACGACAGCTGCGGCTCCCGCGAGAGCGCCGAGCAGCGTCGTCACTCCTCGGCCGAGCCGCACTGCCGCGGCGACGACGCCTGCGAGGACGACCGCGGCGGCGAGCCACGGCCAGAGCGACGGCCGGGCATAGCGAACGAACGTCCCGGTGATCCGCCCGTGCGCGCCGCCGATCGCGATCGGGATCGAGAAGCGCGCGACGGCGCCGGTCGCCGACTGCCACGGCGGCGGGGCGAGCCGATGCTCGTGCCAGGTGTACGTCGAGCCGCCTGAGAGGCGCTGCCAGCCGGAGCCGGGTGTCGTGAGCTTCTCCGAGACGGCGGTGACCGATCCCCGGTTCACCCATACCCCGTGCGGGCCGAGCCGCAGCATTGGCTCGCCGAGGTCGCCTCCGACCACGACGGATGTCTGGGCCGGCGACGTGACGCGGAGCGAACGGTCGCCGTCCAGGATCGACACTCCGACCCCGTCCGGCGGTCGCGGGTCGAGGACGAGCTTGTAGTCGAGGGCGACCGTTGCCGTGCGCGCGTGCGCCGACGCACGCGCCGGCAGCGCGAGCGTTACGCAGGCGAGCAACAGCACGATCGTGCCTCGTCTCAAGGGTCCTCCTTCGGGGTTCGCAGTTAGCGGAAGCTGCGAACGCGCGGCGGCGCCCGACCGGCGCCCGCCAGCGCCAGTGGCGCGGGGGCGAGCAGGATCGGTGAGACCGGGAAGACGAGGGGCACGCGCGGCCAGGTCGCGTGGACGTTCGAGGCAAGGCGAAGAACTGTGTTGCCGGCACGGAGGAGCGCGACGACGGCAACCGCGAGCAGCGCCGCCACCGGTACCGCCCACCAGCCGCCCTGGCCAAAGACCCCTGCGACGCCCCCCGGGTGGCCGGCGACGACCATCCCCTCGAGCGTCTCCTGCACGGCGTAGATCGCGATCAGCCCGGCAGTCGTGATCACCCAGAGCTTCCCGGTTGCAGTGGGCAAGGAGCCCGTCTGCGCGACGCGTCGCAGGAACGCGCCGGCCCCGATCGCGAGGGCGAGGATCGTCCACGGAACGACCGAGGTCAGATAGGAGTGGCCCTGGGCGGCCAGCTCGGCATTCGCGCGAGGGCCGTAGGCGAGCCAGTAGCGCGCCTCATGGACGACCAGCGCGGCCGCCGGGACGAGAAACAGGCTCGAACGCCAGCGCACGCCTCGAAGCGTAGCGCCCTAGCCGATCGTCTCCTCGAAGCGCTTGAGCTCATCGTCCGTCATCGAGTACGTGTGCTGTTCCTGCGGGAACTCGCCCGCGCGCACCTCGTGGGCGTACTGCGCGACCGCCTCGCCGATCTCGTGGGCGATGTCCGCATAGCGCTTGACGAAGCGCGGCGTGCGGCCCGCGTACATCCCGAGCATGTCGTGCCAGACGAGCACCTGGCCGTCGGTTCCGGCACCGGCACCGATGCCGATCGTGGGGACGGCCAGCGCTGCCGAGACGCGTGCGGCAACGGGGGCCGGCACCGCTTCGAGGACGATTGCGAACGCACCGGCCTCCTGCAGCGCGAGCGCGTCGTCGTAGAGGCGCTTCGCGGCCTCCGACGTGCGCCCCTGCGCCCTGAAGCCGCCGAGCTTCGTCGCCGATTGCGGCGTCAACCCGATGTGCCCGATCACACCGATGTTCGAGTCGGAGATTGCCTGGACGCGCGAGAGCATGCGCCCGGCGCCTTCGAGCTTGACGACGTCGGCGCCGCCTTCCTTGACCATGCGGATCGCGCTCCCGACGGCCTGCTCGTCGGAGATCTCGTACGTGCCGAACGGCAAATCGCCGACGACGAGCGGACGGCGCGCGGCGCGTGTGACCGCTCGCGTCAGGAAGATCATCTCGTCGAGCGTCACCGGGACGGTCGACTCGTGGCCGAGCATCACCATCGCCGCGGTATCGCCGACGAGGATCAGCTCGACGCCCGCGTCGTCGGCGATCCGCGCGGCAGGCGCGTCGTAGGCGGTGATCATCACGATCTTGTCGCCACGCTTCTTCATCTCGGCGAGCTCCGGGAGCGGCAGCTTGCCCGGGGCGGGAGTGGCTGGAGCGGGTGTGCGTGGGCGGGTGCTCATCTCTCTCCTAACGGGACGTTGTCGATCAGCCGCGTCTCGCCGACGCGGGCTGCGATCGCGAGGGTTGGGCCGTCGAGATCGGCGACGGCGACGTATTCCGGTTCGATGCCGGCTGCGTTGAGGACGGCGCGTGCCTGCTCGGCGTCGAGCGTCGCGAGCGCACGCGGGATTGCGAGTGCGCGGGCGCGCTCCTCGGGCGAGAGGCGAGCGTTGCGCGACGAGAGGGCGAGGCCGTCTTCGTCGCGCACGGTGTCGACGACCCGGATCTCGACCGGGACGTTCAGGTCGCGCACGAGCTGCTTCAGGACGGCGACCTGCTGAGCGTCCTTCTGGCCGAACCACGCCAGCTCCGGGCGGACGATGTTGAAGAGCTTGAGGCAGACGGTGGCGACGCCGCGGAAATGGCCGGGGCGGTGCGCTCCTTCGAGCCCCTCTGCGGCGCCTTCGGGCTCGACCCAGGTCGCGAACCCGGTCGGGTACATCTCGGCCGCCGTCGGGGCGAAGAGGACGTCGACGCCTTCCGCCTCCGCCCGCGCGGCATCGCGCTCGAAGTCGCGTGGGTAGGCGGCGAGGTCGCTCGCGTCGGAGAACTGGGTCGGATTGACGAACAGGCTCGCGACGAGCACGTCGCACTCGGGCCGTGCAGCGCGGAAGAGCGCGGCGTGTCCGTCGTGGATCGCGCCCATCGTCGGCACGAGGCCGACGATGCCGTGACGCGGCAGTTCGAGCTCGTGGACCGTGCGGATGACGTTCACGGTCGTGTCTCCGCCGCGAGCAGCTCGTAGAGCTCGGCGAACCGCGTGTCGCGCAGGGCGGCGCGGTGTCGTTCGACGGTCTCCCAGTCGCCGCGGGCGATCGGGCCGGTCAGCTCGAAGCCGTTCTCGATCGTCCGCGTCATCAGTGGCACGAGCGCCTCGGGCGGCGCACCCGCGCTCGCGGCGAGCTCCGAGGCGACGCGGTAGAGCGTCACCAGGAAGTTCGACGCGACGGCGCAGCTCGCGTGGTAGAGCGCACGGGTCTCGTCCGGCAGGTCGAACGGCCGGAGGCCGAGTGTCTCCGCGAGCCAGACGGCGCGTTCGTGCGCTTCGTCGCTCTCGGCCGTCACGCCGCCCCACGCGCCGTCGAGCTGCTCCGGCCCGCGCTCCTTCGTGAGCGTCTGCAGCGGGTGCACCGAGAACCGGTTCGTGTGCGGATCGAGCGCGGCGAGCGGCGTGCCGCCCGACACGTGCGCGACCCACGGCCCCGGCTCGATCGACCGCGCGACTTCGGCGATCGCCCGGTCGGGGACGCAGAGGAGCCGCAGCTCCGCGTCGTCGCGCACGGCCACGCCTCGCTCGCGCAGTCGCGCAGCGATCGCCGAGCCGGCGCGACCCGCGCCGATGACGGTGACGTCTTCGAACATGTGGTGCTCCAGTCCCTGACGGGTACCGGGCACCATCAAGCGTATCCCTTACGGCACACATGCGCGACGAAGCTGCGACGGTGCCTGGCACCGGCCGTGTCCGTCCGAGGCGGGCGGGAAGATGCCCCCTGCTAGGGTCACCTCACGATGCCGATCTATGACTACGTCTGCATGAGCTGCGAGTCCCATTTCGAGGAGCTCGTCGGCATGTCCGATCCCGATCCGACATGCCCGGACTGCGGTGCGACCAAGGTCGTAAAGCAGTTCAGCACCTCGTTTGCAGCGCACGGCACCTCCGGGCAGCCCAGCTTTGGTAGCGGGGGTTGTTGCGGCGGCGGCTGTGGCTGCTGCTGAGCTCTCACTCCTCTCGTACGCCGACGCGGTCGCGGGCTGTACGAAGTGCGCGCTCGCCCAGGGACGCACGCAGGTCGTGTTCGGCTCGGGCTCACCTGACGCCGACCTGATGTTCGTCGGCGAGGCGCCGGGGTTCCACGAGGACAAGCAGGGCGTCCCGTTCGTCGGCGCCGCCGGCAAGCTCCTCTCGAAGCTCCTCGACGGCATCGGCCTGCAGCGCGACGACGTCTACGTGGCCAACGTCTTGAAATGCCGCCCGCCGGGGAACCGCGATCCGCTCCAGGAGGAGATCGAGTCCTGCGAGCCGCACCTGTGGAAGCAGATCGAGCTGATCCAGCCGAAGCTGATCTGCACGCTTGGCAACTTCGCGACGAAGCTCCTGTCGGGCCGGCCGAACGGGATCACCCAGGTGCACGGCAGCCCGCAGGACGTGACGCTCGGCGGGAACGCGGTCACGCTCTACCCGATCTTCCACCCGGCCGCCGCGCTCTACACGCCGCGCATGCTCCAGGTGCTGCAGGAGGACTTCGCACGGATCCCCGAGCTGCTCGGCCATGCCGTCGCGCCGCCGCCTCCGCCCGCACCCGAGCCGGCGGTCGAACAGCCGCTCGAGCAGCCGGTCCAGCTCGGCCTCTTCTAACCTCCGCTCAATGGAGGTCGTCACCGGCTCGCCCGCCGAGACCGAGGCTCTTGCAGCCGATCTTGCGCGCAGCCTGCGCGCCGGCGACATCGTCGCCGTCTCCGGCGACCTCGGCGCGGGCAAGACGACGTTCGTTCGCGGCGCCGCCCGCGAGCTCGGCGTCACCGGCCCCGTCTCGAGCCCGACCTTCACGATCGGCCATCGCTACGAGGCGCCTGTGCCGGTCGCGCACCTCGACCTCTACCGCATCGCCGGCCTTGACCCGGAGGAGTGGGGCGACTTGGAGCCATACTTCGACGGCACGATCGCGTTCGTCGAATGGCCCGAGCATGGCGGCGACTGGCTCCCCGCAGCCCGCGTCGGCGTCACGCTCGCCCACGTCGACGAGTCCCATCGGAGCGTGAGCATCAAGTGATCCTGGCTTTCGACACCGCCACCTCCTTCGGCGCCGTCTGCGGTGTGTCCACCGGCGGCCGCGGCCGCACCGAGCGCGCGGGCGACCTGCTCGCCGCGGTCGACGAGCTCGTCGACGATCCGCGCCTGCTCGAGGGGATCGTCGTCGGACGCGGCCCCGGGAGCTTCACGAGCATCCGCATCGGCCTCGCGGTCGCGCGCTCGCTGGCGCTGTCGCTCGACGTCCCGGTCGCAGGTGCGTCGACGCTGACGCGTACGCCGGTGGGACGCCGGTGATCGACGCGCGGCGCGGCGAGGTCTTCGCGCCGGGGCCGCGTGTCTGCCGCCCGGAGGAGCTCGAGGTCGACGGCCTGACGCTCGTCGGCGACGGCGCGATCCGCTACCGCGAGCTCTTCGAGTCTGCAGGCGCGACGATCCCCGCCGACGACGACCCGGCGCACGTCCCGGATCCGCTCCTGCTGCTCGAGCGCGCCGGCGCGTTCGGCCCCGCCGAGCTCGTCGAGCCGCTCTACGTGCGCGAGCCGGACGCGAGGCCGCAGCCGTGACCGCGGTCGCCGTCCGGATCCGCGTGCTCGAAACGGCCGACCTCAGCGCGATCGAGTCGATCGAGCAGCGCGCGTACCCGACGCCGTGGTCGCGCTCGATGTTCGCGTCCGAGCTCGCGAAGCCGACCTCGATCTGCCTCGGCGCGTTCGAAGGAGAAGAGCTCGTCGGCTACGTCGTCAACTCGCGCTACGTCGACGCGTGGCACGTGATGAACGTCGCCGTCGACCCGGACCGCCAGCGGCGCGGCGTCGCCTCCGCGCTGCTCGAGCGCCTGTTCGAGTTGACGCACGACGACGAGCGCCGTGGCTACACGCTCGAGGTGCGCGTCTCGAACGAGGGCGCGATCCGCCTCTACGAGCAGCTCGGCTTCGAGCCGCGCGGCATCCGCCGCGGCTACTACACGGACAACCGCGAAGACGCGCTGATCATGTGGCGCGACGCCCGCCACCCCACGGCGTGATCCTCGGCATCGAGACGAGCTGCGACGAGACGGCCGCGGCCATCGTCGACGACGACGGCGAGATCGTCTCGAACGTCGTCGCGAGCCAGGCGGAGCTGCACGCGCGCTTCGGCGGCGTCGTGCCGGAGGTCGCGAGCCGCCGACACCTCGAGCTGATCGCCCCGGTCATCTCCGAGGCGCTCGACGGGCACGAGGTCGATGCGATCGCCGTCACCACGCGGCCCGGTCTGATCGGCGCGCTGCTCGTCGGGCGTGTCCGCCGCGAAGGCCTTCGCCTGGTCGCGCCGCCTGCCGCTCATCCCCGTCAACCACCTGCACGGGCATGTGTCGTCGCTCTACCTGAAGCCACTCGACCTCGAGCCGCCGTTCACCTGCCTGCTCGCGAGCGGCGGCCACACGATGCTGCTCGACGTGCGCGACCGGGGCGGGTACGAGGTGCTCGGAACGACGCTCGACGATGCCGCCGGCGAGGCGTTCGACAAGGGCGCTCGCCTGCTCGGGCTCGGCTACCCGGGCGGAAAGGAGATCGACGCGCTCGCGAAGCAGGGCGACCCGACGGCGTACGACTTCCCTGTCGCACGGGTTCCCGGCCTCGACTTCTCGTTCTCCGGGCTGAAGACCGCGCTTCTCTACAAGGTGCGCGACCTCTCGCCGGCGAGATCGAGGCCCGCCGCGCCGATCTCGCCGCGAGCTACCAGCGCGCGATCGTGCGCGCGCTCGTCGAGCGCATCGAGGCGACCGGAGCCGACCGCGTCGCCGTCGTCGGCGGGGTCGCCGCCAACTCGGAGCTGCGCGCCGCGCTGCCGGGGGCAGCGCTCGCCCCGCTTGCGCTTGTGCACCGACAACGCGGCGATGATCGCGTCGGCGGCCCGGTACACGGAGCCCGTCCCGTATCCGGAGTACCTTTCGCTCGATGCTCGTCCAACCGCGTAGCGCGGTCCTGCTCGCGGTCGCGGTGGCGACGATCGCGCTCGGCGCCCTCGTGGTCTCGTCGCCCGGCCGCAACGAGAGCTCGCCGCCTTCGCCGGCGAGCTGGCTCGGGCTCGTCGGCAGCCCACGGGCGCCGGTCGCGTCGCAGAACCGGATGATCGTCGTGCTCAAGACGCCGTCGGTTGCCGAGCGCGTGAAGCAGCAGGACGGCGTACGCGACCGAGCTGCAGGAGCGCACCTGGTCGGCGTCCGCGAACGCGGCGCAGAAGCAGGTGCTGCTCAAGCTGGCGTCCCTCGGTGTCTCCGTGCGCCCGACCTACGAGTACTACCGCGTGCTCGACGGCTTCTCGGCTGAGCTCGATGCGCGCGCGGTGTCGCTGCTCGAGCAGATGCCCGAGGTGACCGGCGTCTACCCGGTGCGGATCGCCTATCCCGCGTCGGTCTCCGAGCGGCTGCTCGCGGCAAAGGAGTTCTCGGCGGCGTCGGGGCATCGACCGGACGCCGACCTGCCCGGCTACGACGGAACCGGCGTGACGATCGCGCTCCTCGACACCGGGGTCGACGAGGCGCAGCCGTATCTGCGTGGGCGGATGCTGCCGGGGATCGACGAGATCGACCACGGCCCGGACGCCTCCGTGCACACCGACCCGCAAGATCCCTCGCGCGTCGAGCAGCACGGCACCGAGCTCGCCGGGATCCTCGTCGGCGCAGGCGGCCCTGGCGGGCTGCACGGCGTCGCTCCGGGCGCGAGCGTCCTGCCGATCCGCGTTGCCGGCTGGCAGCCCGCCGCCGACGGAACCGATCTCGTGTACGGCCGCACCGACCAGCTGATCGCCGGGCTCGACCGCGCCGTCGATCCGAACGGCGACGGCGACGCGCACGACGCGGTGCGGGTCGCGCTTGTCGGCGTCGCAGAGCCGTATGCGGCATTCGCCGACAGTCCCGAGGCCCAGGCAGTGCAAGGTGCGCTCCAGCTGAACACGATCGTCGTCGCCCCGGCCGGGAACGACGGACTGGCCGGGCCGACGTTCGGCTCGGTCGCCGGCCCGGCCGGAGCACCCGACGCGCTGGCTGTCGCAGCGACCGACTCGCGGACGAGCCTGCCCGAGGTGCGCGTCGTCCTTCGGCGCGGTCTCGACGTGATCCTCGACCAGAAGCTGCCGCTCCTCGGCGCGGTTGCATCCGTCGCACTCGCTGACGCTGCAGCCCGTCGCGCCAACCGGCTCGCTTCTTCGACGCGCGAGGCCTGAGCGTGGCCGCCGGCAAGGCAGTGATCGTCCCCGCCGGCAGCGATCCCGAGGCGACGGTGGTCGCGGCGTCGCAGGCGGGCGCGGCTGCAGTGATCCTCTACGGCGCGACGCTGCCGCCGGGCGGCCTGCGGCTCTCGGCCGCGGCAACCGCTCCCGCGGTCGTCGTCCCGACCGCCGCTGCTGTCGAGCTGCTCGCCGCGCAGCGTGCCGGGCTCGACGTTGGCGTCGCGCTCGGGGCGGCGCACACGGCCACGAATGACGCGCAGGGATTCGTCGCGGGCTTCTCCTCGCGCGGGCTCGCCTACGACAGTGGGGTCAAGCCGAACCTCGCCGCGCCCGGCGTCGCGATTGCGACCTCCGAGCCGGGTCAGGCGTCGGACGGGTCCGCGCTCTACGGCACCGTGAACGGGACGAGCGTGGCCGCCGCGACTGTCGCCGGCGCGGCCGCGCTGCTCGCGCAGCTGCGTCCGGCGCTCGGCGGGCCGGCGCTCGAGAGCCTGCTCGCCGGCTACACGCAGTCGACCGGTGCGCCGGCGTCGGCCGTCGGCAGCGGCACGCTCGACCTCGGCGCCTCGGCGGTCGGCGAGCTCGCGTCCGAGCCGACGAGCATCGGCTTCGGCGTTTGGGGCGGCCCGCACTGGCACGCGACGCGAACGATCGTCGTCCGCAACGTTTCCTCGCGCCGGCTCGCGGTCGCCGCGACTGTCGCGGTCGACGGCGACTCGGAGGCAGTTCGCTTCCACGTCAGTCCACTCGGGTTCTCCCTCGCGCCGGGCAAGGCGCGCAAAGTCCAGGTATCGGTGATCGCACCGGCCGCGTCGCGGGCGAGGCTCGTCACCGGCACCGTCCAGGTCTCGGCGACGGGGAGCGAGACGCTGCGCATCCCGTGGGCGCTCGTGTTCAAGCAGACCGAGGCCAGCCTGCTCGGGCCGGTGACGATCAGCAGCCGGGCGTTTACCCCGTCGGATGCGAAGCCGGCGATCCTCACGGTGCGGGCCGGCGCTGTCGTTCACGACAACGGAACGCAGATCGTCCCGGTCCGCCGGCTCGACGTCCTGCTCTACACCGCCGCCGGCAAGTTCCTCGGCGTGATGGCCCGGCAACGCGATCTGCTGCCCGGCGCGTACAGCTTCGGGATCACGGGCCGCGGGCCGCAGAGCTTCCGCCTGCAACCAGGCGCCTACGAGCTGAGGATTGCGGCGTGGCCGACCCTGCCCCTCGCCGCGCAACCGACCCGGGCGCAGGTCGCGTTCCGAATCGAGTAGATTCACGCCCCGATGGCCACGGCCACCGAGTCGCATCTGCGCGAGAACCCATTTCGGCTCGCGCAGCAGCAGCTTCGCAACGTCGCCGACGTCTACGGGATCGACGATCGGCTCGTCAACGTGCTCCAAGATTGTAAGAAGGCGGTCGAGGTCTCGATCCCGACCTCGATGGACGATGGCTCCGTCGAGGCGTTCACCGGCTACCGCGTCACGCACAACGTCTCGCGCGGCCCGTCGAAGGGTGGCATCCGCTACCACCCGGACGTCACGCTCGACGAGGTGAAGGCGCTTGCCATGTGGATGACCTGGAAGTGCTCGCTCCTGGGTCTGCCGTTCGGGGGCGCCAAGGGTGGCGTCATCTGCGACCCGAAGCACATGTCGCGCGGGGAGCTCGAGCGGATGACGCGCCGCTACACCTCCGAGATCATCAACGAGATCGGCCCGGAGAAGGACATTCCGGCGCCCGACGTCGGCACCGACGCGGCGACGATGGCCTGGATCTTCGACACGTACTCGATGAACAAGGGCCACTCGGTCCTCGGCGTCGTCACCGGCAAGCCGCTGACGATCGGCGGCTCGCTCGGCCGCACCGAGGCGACCGCGCGGGGCGCGGTGTTCTGCCTCGAATCGGCGCTCGGTCGCCAGGAGCGCACGCTCGACGGGCTGCGGGTCGCGGTCCAGGGCTTCGGCAACGTCGGCTCGTTCTTCGCGACGTTCGCCGCCGAGAGTGGCGCGAAGGTCGTCGCGATCTCCGACTCGAGTGGCGGACGCTATGACGCAAACGGGCTCGACGTCGAAGCCGCCGTGCTGCACAAGCGCGAGGGCGGCTCACTTGCCGACCTGAAGGTGGGCGACGCGATCACGAACGACGAGCTGATCGAGAGCGACTGCGACGTCCTAGCCCCGTGCGCGCTCGAGCAGGTCGTCAACGAGTCGAATGCCGACCGCGTGCAGGCGTCGGTGATCGTCGAGGGCGCGAACGGGCCTGTCACGCCGGCCGCCGACGCGATCCTCGAAGGGAACGACGTGCTGATCCTGCCCGACGTGCTCGCGAACGCAGGCGGCGTCGTCGTCTCGTACTTCGAGTGGGTGCAGGGGCTGCAGGAGTACTTCTGGAAGGAAGACGAGGTGAACGCGCGGCTGAACGAGATCGTCACCCGCGCGTTCGACGAGACGTGGGCGACGCGCGAGGAGCGGTCGACGTCGATGCGGATGGCCGCCTACGGCCTGGCCGTCCAGCGCGTCGCCGAGGCGACGGTCACGCGTGGCCTCTACCCCTAAGCCGCACCTCGTTTTCTTCTGGGCGCAGTCCTGCAGCTTGTGCGAACGCGCACAAGAGATCCTCGACCGGGTCGGGGTCGAGTACGACTCGGTCGACATCACTGCCGACCCGGGCCTCGAGGCCGCCTACCGGGAGTGGCTCCCCGTCCTCGAGATCGACGGCGAGCGTGCCTTCGTCTACTTCGTGGACGAGAATTCTCTGCGTAGAAAGTTGAGCAGAGCGTCACAAACGTAAGGGTTTGTGACAACCGAACCAGCGCAGCCGAGCCTTCGGCACAATAGGTTCGTGATGTTGCAAACTCCCCGTTCCGAACGGGGCTAACCCTGACCGTTTGACGGTCGGTGTGGCCGCCCGCCTCTCCCGGTACCTCCAGGTGCTGACGCAGGCGAAGAAGATGGGGAAGGACCGCATCTCCTCGCAGGAGATCGCCGACTACACGAACATCAACGCGACCCAGATCCGCCGCGATCTGTCGAATTTCGGCAAGTTCGGCAAGCGGGGGGTGGGCTACTCGATCGAGTCGCTCCTCTCCGAGATCCGGAAGATCCTGAGGACGCAGGGGCAGCACAACATCGCCCTCGTCGGCGCCGGCCGTCTCGGCCAGGCGATCGCGAGCTCGACGATCTTTGCCGAGCACGGGATCAACATCGCAGCTGTCTTCGACTCGAGCCCGACGGTCATCGGCGCCGACATCGGCGGCGTCTCCGTCGAGGACGAGCGCCGGCTGAAGGACGCCGTCCGCGACAAGAACATCGTCGTCGGCGTGCTCGCCGTTCCCGCCGGTGCCGCGCAGAAGGTGGCTGACGATCTCGTCGAGTCGGGCGTGCGGATCATCTTCAACTACTCCGAAGCGCTGCTCGACGTCCCCAGCGACGTCACCGTGCATACCTCGAATCCCGCGGTCGAGCTGTTGCACGCCCTGTACTTCCACCTCACGTAGCTAGCGTCCGCCTCGTGCGGATCCTCCTCTGGCACGGCTACCTGCTCGGCGGCACCGGGTCGAACGTCTACACGCGCATGCTGGCGCGCGAGTGGAGCCACGACGGGCACGAGGTGGTGATCGTCTGCCAGGAGCGCGAGCCCGAGCAGTACGACCTTGGCGGTGCGACGGTCGTCAATGTCGAGCTACCGGAGAAGCTGCTGCCGGTGTTCGTCATGGACCGGTACGCGGGGCTCGAGCCGCGACTGCTGCAGGACTTCACTGCGAGCGAGAAGGGCGCATACGTCGAGGCGAACGCCAACGCGTTGAAGGAGCTGCTGCCGGCCGACGTCGTCTTCACGAACCACGTGCTGATGGGCGGGCCGGTCGGCGAGCGGTCAGGTGCGCCGTTCCGGGTCAAGGCGCATGGCTCCGAGCTCGAGTATTCGATGCGAGGACGGCCGGAGCTCGAGCGCTGGGGCGCCCATGCGCTTGCCGCGGCCGAAGCGACCTACGTCGGCTCCGACCACATCCGCCAGGTGCTCGCCGACGTGACGGGGCACACCGAGCGGGTCTTCGAAGTGCCGCCCGGTGTCGACATCGACGAGTTCCGGCTCCGCCCGCGCGACGAGGCGTACGCGGCGCTCCTCGAGGAGGCGCGGCGGGACGCCCCGAACCCCGGCAACGCCCAGGAGCGGCTGCCGGACGACGGCAACGAGGTGCGCCTCGCGTCGTTCCTCGGCGGCGATCAGCCGACCGTCCTCTACTTCGGCAAGCTGATCGAGCAGAAGGGCGTGCAGGTGCTGCTCGAGGCGATGCACGGTGTTGACGCCCGGCTCGTCGTCGTGGGCTTCGGCCCGTATCGCGAGACGCTCGAACGCCTCGCGCCCGAGCGCACGCTGTTCACCGGGCCGCTCGAGCACCGCCATCTGGTGCAGCTGCTGCCGCTCGCCGACGTGACGGTCGTGCCGTCGATCTTCCCCGAGGCGTTTGGCATGGTCGCTGCCGAGGCAGCGGCCGCGGGCTCGCCGCCGCTCGTTGCGCGGCACTCGGGCCTCGCGGAGGTCGCGGCCGGGCTCGAAGAGGAATACCCGGCGGCGCAGCGTCACCTGGCCTCGTTCGAGACCGGAGATCCGGCCGATCTGCGCGCGAAGCTGAACGAGCTGCTCGGGCTGCCGGACGCGGAGCGCGACGCGTTGCGGCACGCAGCACGCCAAGCGGTCGTCGACCGCTGGTCGTGGGCGGGAATCGCGCGACGGCTCTTGGCGCCCGTCGGCTGAAAGCTACGCTCCCGCCGATGGGCGAAGAGCAGAAGGTCTCCTGGCAGGAGCTCCTCGCGAAGAGCCGCGAGGAGTTCGACGCAGGCACCGATTTCACGCTTGCGGTCGAAGAGGAGTTCGCGCTCCTCGATCCGCGAACACTCGAGCTGACCGACCGCTTCGAAGAGCTCTATGCCGCCGCGCAGGAGACCGACTTCAAGCAGCACATCGTTGGCGAGCTGATCGCGTCCGAGATCGAGATTCGCACCGGCCGCCTCGAGAGCTTCACCGAGGCCGCGGCAGTGATGCAGGAGCGCCGCAGCCAGATTCACGGGCTCGCGCGTGAGGCCGACCTCGGCCTCGGCGCCACCGGAACACATCCGTGGAGCCGCTGGCAGGACCAGCGGATCATCGACACGCCGCACTACCGCCGGAACGACGAGCTCCTGCGCTACGTCGTCTGGCGAAACAACACCTTTGGGCTGCACGTGCACGTCGGCATCGCCGGCGCCGACCGTGCGATCGCGGTGCATGACGCACTCCGCAACTTCCTGCCGGAGCTGCTCGCGCTCTCCGCCAGCTCGCCGTTCGTCGAGGGCGTGAACAGCGGCCTCCATTCGGCGCGCACCGAGGTCTTCACGCGCATGTTCCCGCGCTGCGGCATCCCGGACGCCTACGGCAGCTGGCAAGGCTGGGAGGACTACGTCTCGTTTCTCTACCGCAGCGGCTCGATCAGCGAGCACACGCAGATCTGGTGGAGCGTCCGGCCGCACCTCGCGTACCCAACCGTGGAGATCCGCATCTGCGACGCCCAGCCGGAGCTCGCCGATGCCCAGTCGCTCGCCGCCCTCTGTTACGCGCTTGCCGCGCGCTGTGCCCGCGCACACGACGAGGGGGAGACGCTGCCGAGCCTGCCAAACCGTCTCCTCGAAGAGAACATGTGGCGGGCGATCCGATGGGGCCTCTCGGGCGAGCTCCTCGACTTCGCCCGTGGCGAGTCGATCCCGGCCCGCGCCCGCCTGGAGCAGCTCCTCGACTGGGTGGCGCCCGTCGCCGAGGAGATCGGCGCCGCTCCCTACTTGACGATTCCGGAGAAAAACGCCTCCGAACGCCAGATCGCCCGCTTCGAGCAGGGTGCGAGCTTCGAGGAGATCTATGCCATGGAGGTCAAAGCCGGCGAGCCGAGAAACCCCGTTCCGAAGGTGTCACACCGGCGGGTGTGATACATAATCGCCCGCGCCGGAGGCCCTTCGGCGCTTGACTTTGCAAGGGAGCGAAACGGATGCATTGGTTCTCGGATCATCCCGTGCTCCTCGGCCTGATCGGTGCAGCCGTGGCCGTGGCGTATGGGCTCTACCTGACCTGGTGGCTCCTCAAGCAGCCCGCTGGAAACGAGCGGATGCGGGAGATCGCAGGAGCGGTCCAGGAGGGCGCTGCGGCGTACCTCAAGAAGCAGTACACGACGATCGCGATCGTCGCGGTCGTGCCGTTCATCCTGATCGGTGTCTACGACAAGCTCGGGTGGGGAACCGCCTTCGGCTTCCTCATCGGCGCCACGCTGTCGGCTGCGGCCGGCTTCATCGGGATGAACGTCGCCGTGCGCTCGAACTCGCGCACCGCTGAGGCGGCGCGGGGAGGGCTCAAGCCGGCTCTCGACGTCGCCTTCAAGGCGGGCTCCGTGACGGGTCTCCTCGTCGTCGGACTCGGGCTTGGCGGGGTCACGGGCTACTACTGGTTCCTGACCGGCGCTCTGAACCACACGCCGACGTCGGCGATCAACGACCTCATCGGTCTCGCCTTCGGTGGCTCCCTCATCTCGGTGTTTGCACGCCTCGGCGGCGGCATCTTCACGAAGGCCGCCGACGTCGGTGCGGACCTGGTCGGGAAGATCGAAGCCGGCATCCCCGAGGACGACCCGCGCAACGCGGCCGTGATCGCCGACAACGTCGGCGACAACGTCGGCGACTGCGCCGGCATGGCAGCCGACCTGTTCGAGACGTACGCGGTGACCGCGGTCGCCGTGATGCTGCTCGGCACGCACGCCAACATCGTCGGTGACCTCTCGGCGCGGCTCTACCTGTATCCGCTCGCGCTCGGCGGCGTCGCCGCGATCGCGTCGGTGATCGGCACGTTCTTCGCCCGGCTCGGCCGCGGCGAGAACGCCGTGATCAACGCGCTCTACAAGGCGGTGCTCGCCGCGACCGTCCTTTCGGCGATCGGGTTCATCCCGGTGACGAAGGCGTTCGACGGCGGCAAGTACGGCTTCGGCGACCTCTACGGGTCGGCGATCGTCGGTCTGGTCGTGACGTTCTTGCTGGTCGCGATCACCGAGTACTACACCGGCACCCGCTGGAACCCGGTCAAGGCGATCGCCAAGGCGTCGCAGACCGGTCACGCGACGAACATCATCGAAGGGCTCGCGATCGGCATGCAGGCGACCGCCGCGCCGGTGATCGTCCTCGTCGCCGGGATCCTCGTCGCCAATCACCTCGCCGGCCTCTACGGCATCGGCGTCGCGGTGATGGCGCAGCTCTCGATGACCGGCCTGATCGTCGCCCTCGACGCGTACGGCCCGGTGACCGACAACGCAGGCGGGATCGCCGAGATGGCCGATCTGCCGGAGGAGGTCCGCGGCATCACCGATCCGCTGGACGCCGTCGGCAACACGACCAAGGCCGTCACGAAGGGCTACGCGATCGGCTCGGCCGCGCTCGCTGCTCTGATCCTGTTCGACTCGTACACGACGGGCCTCCACGAGAACGGCGTGAACACGATCTTCACGCTGTCGGATCCGTGGGTGATCGCCGGTCTCTTCATCGGCGGCCTGATGCCGTTCCTGTTCGCGTCGCTCGCCATGCAGGCGGTCGGTCGCGTCGGCGGCTTGGTGGTCGAAGAGGTGCGCCGCCAGTTCCGCGAGCACCCCGGGATCATGGAAGGCACTGAACGCCCTGATTACAGTCGGGCAGTGGGAATCGTGACCGGCTCGGCGATCAAGTCGATGCTCTCGCCGGCACTGATCCCGATCGCGTTCCCGATCATCGTCGGGATCATCAACATCCGGATGCTCGGCGGGCTGCTGATCGGCTCGATCGTCACCGGTCTCTTCCTCGCGATCTCGATGACCTCGGGCGGAGGCGCCTGGGACAACGCGAAGAAGCTGATCGAAGACGGCGCCTACGGCGGTAAGGGCTCCGAGGCGCATGCCGCGTCGGTCACCGGCGACACCGTCGGCGACCCGTACAAGGACACGGCAGGCCCCGCGATCAACCCCATGATCAAGATCACGAACATCGTCGCGATCCTGATCATCCCGCTGCTCGTCTCGATTCACTAACGACGCGATTGCTGCGCCGCGCGGGCTTCGGCCCGCGCGGCGCTACCGTCTCTAGTCATGCGCAAGGAGCTCGCGCTGCCGCTCGCCGGCTCGATCGTCGCAGTGACGATCGCAACGCTGCTCGTCTGGGCGCTCGAGCCGATCGCGCCGACGCTCTCGCTCGGCGTTCTCTACATGTTCGCGGTGCTGCCGGTGGCGGTCTTCTGGGGCATCCGCTGGTCGCTGCCCGTGGCGATCGCGAGCATGCTGGCGTTCAACTTCTTCTTCCTGCCGCCGACGCATACGTTCACGCTGAACGACTCGGCGAACTGGTTCGCTCTGCTTGCGTACTCGGCGACCGCGGTCGTCGTCAGCGAGCTGGCGGCACGATCGCGCCGGCGAGCAACCGACGCCGAGCAGCGCGAGCGCGAGGCGTCGCTGCTTGCCGAGATCGCAGGACACCTGCTCGGCGGCACGGCCGTGGAGGAGGAGCTGGCGTGGATCGACGGACGCGCCGCCGAGGTGCTCGGTGTGCCTCGTGCCGAGATCGAGCTGGGCGGCAAGCGCAGCCGCAGCGGCGACTCGCCGTCCCGCCTCGAGGTCGACGGGCGCCTCGTCGGGACGATCTACACGCCCGTCGGTGCCCAACCCAATCCGGCTGTGCGCAGCCGCTTCCTGCCGGCGCTGGCTGCGCTGCTGGCCGTTGCGCTCGACCGGCGCCGGCTCGAACGGGAAGCGCTCGAGGCCGAGACGCTGCGCCGCAGTGACCTCGTCAAGACTGCGCTACTGCGCGCGGTCTCGCACGACCTGCGCTCGCCTCTGACGAGCATCACGACCGCCATCGGCGCCCTGCGCAACGACGAGCTCGTGTTCACGGATGCCGACCGCCGTGAGCTGCTCGAGACGATTGCCGTGGACGCCGACCGGCTTGCGAAGCTCGTCGGCGACCTGCTCGACCTTTCCCGGCTCGAGGCGGGAAGCGCCGAGCCTGAGCCGGAGGTGTGGTCGGCCGAAGAGCTCGTGCGTGAGGTGGTCGACGATCTCGGGTTGACCGAGCGCGTCGACGTCGCAGGCGAGTCGCCGCTCGTCAGTGTCGATCCCGTGCAGATCCAACGTGTCCTCGCGAACCTGCTCGAGAACGCGCTCAAGTTCTCACCGCCGGCCGCGCAGGTCCACGTGCGCATCACGGCGACGCGGCAGGAGGCGATCGTGCGCGTCGTCGACCAGGGGCCGGGCGTCGCCGAGGACGAGCTCGAGCGGGTCTTCGAGCCGTTCTACCGGCGCGACGATCGTTCGGGCGCCGGCCTCGGGCTCGCGATTGCGCGCGGGTTTGCAGCCGCGAACGGCGGTCGTGTCTGGGCCGAGTCCCGTCCGGGGCAGGGGGCGACCTTCGCGCTGGCACTCCCGGTCGTCGAGGTGCCGGTCACTCTCGATGTCTGAGGGGCAGCGGATCCTGGTCGTCGACGACGAGCCGCAGATCTTGCGCGCGCTCGGGACGATGCTGCGCGGCGCGGGCTACACGGTCGACACCGCCGACACGGCGGAGGGTGCGCTCGTCGCAGCGGCCGCGCAGCCGCCGGCCGGAGTCATCCTCGACCTCGTCCTGCCCGATGGCCGCGGGACCGATGTCTGCCGCGAGCTCCGCACCTGGACCGACGCGCCGGTGATCGTCCTCTCGGCGGTCGGGGAAGAGAAGGAGAAGATCGCGGCGCTCGACGCGGGCGCCGACGACTACGTGACGAAGCCGTTCAGCGTCGACGAGCTGCTCGCTCGGCTGCGGGCGGTGCTCCGACGCTCGGGGCCCGAGGCAGGACCGGTGATCGAGATCCGCGACCTGCGCATCGACGTCGCCGACCGGATCGTGAGTCGTGACGGCGAGCGGATCAAGCTGACACCGCACGAGTTCGATCTGCTGCGCGTGCTCGCCCAGAACCGCGGCAAGCTCCTGACGCACCGCATGCTCTTGCGCGAAGTCTGGGGGCCCGCCTACGGCGACGAAGCCCACTACTTGCACGTCTACATCTCGCATCTTCGAGCGAAGATCGGCGACGGCCTCGTCGTGACCGAGCCCGGCGCCGGGTACCGGCTCGTCGACCTTTAGAACACTTTTAGGCGCGCCGCCGAAAGCTTGAGGCCCCATTGATGGGCGCCGTCCTAGCTTGGCGGCATGTCTGTCATCGCCCATCCCCGTGTGTGGCTCGAACGGCGCCGCGCTCGTCGCGACGCCGATTTCTGGATCGGTCACGGCTTCGCCTCGCGGTATCCGTGGCGCGTCGCCGAGCTGACGTGCGAGCACGAGCGCAAGGCGTGCGCGCGCTCCGTCCGCGGTGTGATCGACGAGCTCCAGGGCTCGAAGCTGCCCGGCGCAGCGCCGATCCGTCGTGCTGCGCTCCGTGACTACGCTGCTGTACCTCGAGCTGCTCGAGCGGGTGCTGCTCGCGCCTGAGCCGGTCTCGCCCGCGGGGATGCTCGCAGTCAACGAGCTCCTCACGAGCCCCGGTAGCTGTCTCTTTGCCCCTGTCGACGACGTCGAGGCGTGCCTTCGTGGCGTGCTCGAGAACCTGGAGGCTCGCTGATGTATGACCTTGCTGCGATCGGGATCGCAGCCGCGTGCTTCGCATTCGCCTTCCTGCTGCTCCATGTGCTGGAGAAGGTCTGATGTCGGCAGGCGATGCGATCGGCCTCGCGTTGTCGCTCTTCGTGCTCGCGTACCTCGTGTACGCGCTGTTTCGTGGGGAGCGGTTCTAAATGGGCGCTCAGGGGCTGAGCCAGATCGTCTTCTACTGCGTCGTCCTGATCGCCCTCGGCTACCCGCTCGGGCTCTACATGGCGCGGATCTACATGGCGGAAGGCATCGGCGGCAGGATCGAGCGCGGTGCGTATCGGCTGCTCCGAGTCGATGCCAGCAAGGAGCAGGACTGGAAGAGCTACGGCGTCACCGTGCTCGTCTTCAGCGTTCTCTTCTGGGGGCTGCTCTATCTGATCCAGCGCGTTCAGGGACACCTGTTCCTGAACCCGGATCACGTGAAGGGCGTCCCGGCGCACCTGTCGCTGAACACGGCCGCCAGCTTCATCACGAACACCAATTGGCAGTTCTACGGCGGCGAGTACACGATGTCGTACCTGACGCAGATGGCAGGCCTCGCGGTGCAGAACTTTGTCTCCGCGGCGGTCGGCATGGCGGTCCTTGCCGCGGTCGTCCGCGGGATCGCGCGCCGCTCGTCGGGCACGCTCGGCAACTTCTGGGTCGACCTCTACCGGTCGCTCGTCTACATCCTGCTGCCGCTCGCTGTGATCGTCACCGTGCTCCTCGTCTGGCAGGGCGTCCCGCAGACGCTGAGCGGGCACGCGACCGCGCACACGCTCCAGGGCGCGACGCAGACGGTTGCCCGCGGCCCGGTCGGCTCGCAGATCGCGATCAAGCAGCTCGGGACGAACGGAGGCGGGTTCTACAACTCGAACTCGGCCGTCCCGTTCGAGAACCCGACCGGTCTCTCGAACTTCATCGAGCTGCTGGCGATCCTGCTGATCCCGGCGGCGCAGGTCTTCATGTTCGGGCGGATGGTTCTTGCGCGGCGGCACGCCTGGGCGGTGTTCGCGTCGATGTTCGTCGTGTTCCTGCTCGGGATCGCGATCAACCTGCCCGCCGAGCAGCACGGAAGCGCGGTCCTCCGCAGCTCCGGGCGTGAACATCACGCAGGGCCACGGGCAATCCGGCGGCAACATGTCCGACAAGGAGGTCCGGTTCGGGCTGGCCAACAGCGCCCTCTGGACGGCCGCGACGAGCGACGCGTCGAACGGCTCGGTGAACGCCGGCTTCGATGCCCAGACGCCGCTCGGCGGCGCCGTCCCGCTCGTCAACCTCTTCCTCGGCGAGGTGATCTTCGGCGGGGTCGGCTCCGGCCTCTACGGGATGTTCTTCTACATCATCATGGCCGTCTTCGTGGCGGGCCTGATGGTCGGGCAGAACGCCTGAATGGCTCGGCAAGAAGATCGAGGCGCGCTGAGATCAAATACGCGGCGCTCGGGGCGCTCTTCGTGCCGACGATGGTGCTGGCGCTCGCCGCGCTCTCGATCGTCACGAAGAGCGGGCTCGCGTCGATCTTCAACAGCGGCGTCCACGGCTTCACCGAGACGCTCTACGCCTACGACTCGCAAGGCAACAACAACGGCAGCGCGTTCGCCGGCTTCGGGCTGACCAACTTCAGCGCCGACTTCGGAACGATCGCGATGCTGCTCGGCAGGTTCGTGCCGATGATCGCGGCGCTTGCACTCGCCGGCGCGCTCGGCAAGAAGAAGATCGTCCCCGCGTCGGCCGGGACGTTCCGCACCGACGGCGTCACGTTCGTCGTCCTCCTCGTCGGCGTGATCGCTCTGACCGCCGGGACTGATGATCTTCCCCGCCCTCACTCTCGGCCCGATCGTCGAAGGGTTGATGCACTGATGCGCAACATCGTGAGCTCGCGTGATCGCGATCGTCGTGATCACCGCGTTCTTCGGGTTCGTCTATCCGCTCGTCATGACCGGCTTCGCCCAGGCCGCGTTCCCGCACCAGGCGAACGGCAGCTTGATCAAGAAGAACGGCACGGTCGTCGGCTCGAAGCTCGCGGCGCAGGCCTTCACGGGCACGCAGTACTTCCACGAGCGCCCGTCGGCGACGTCGCCGGCCTACAACGCGGGCGCCACGACGTTCGCGAACCTCGGCCCGACGAATCCCGATCTCGCGAAGAACGTGAAGGCGGAGGCCGCGGCGATCCTCAAGCTCGAAGGCCCGTACAACCCGGGTCTGACGGTCCACGACATCCCGGTCGACGCCGTCACGACCTCCGCGTCGGGCATCGACCCCGACATCACGCCGGCGAACGCAGCGCTGCAGTCGCGGCGCGTGGCCGCCGTGCGGCACCTCCCGCTCGCGACGGTGCAGAAGCTGATCGAGCAGAACACCGCCGGACGCTCGCTGGGCTTCTTCGGTGAGCCGGGCGTGAACGTGCTCGAGCTCAACCTCGCACTCGACAAGCTCGGAGGGCAGCAGTAATGGCGGAACGGCGCTCGGGCATCTTCTCGCGCGAGCTCGCGCTCGCCGCAGTCCGGGATTCGTTCCCGAAGCTCGACCCGCGGAACCAGCTCAAGAACCCGGTCATGTTCATCGTCGAGCTCGGCAGCGTCGTGACGACGGTGATCTTCTTCCTCGACCTCGTGCGCGGCCAGACCGGCTCGCTCTGGTTCGTCGGCGTGATCGCCGTCTGGCTGTGGCTGACGGTGCTCTTCGCGAACTTCGCCGAGGCGATCGCCGAAGGTCGCGGCAAGGCGCAGGCGAACGCGCTGCGCGCCACGCGCACGACGACCAACGCGCGCCTCCGCGACGGGCGGTCGATCCCGGCCGCCGAGCTCCAGAGGGGCGACGTCGTGATCGTCGAGGCCGGCGAGGTCATCCCGGCCGACGGCGACGTGATCGAGGGTGTCGGGCTCGGTCGACGAGTCGGCGATCACCGGCGAGTCGGCGCCGGTGATCCGCGAGTCGGGCGGCGACCGCTCGGCGGTCACGGGCGGCACCAAGCTCCTGTCGGACCGGCTCGTGATCGAGGTCACGCAGGAGCCGGGCCAGTCGTTCCTCGACCGCATGATCGCCCTCGTCGAAGGCGCCGAGCGGCGCAAGACGCCGAACGAGATCGCGCTCAACATCCTGCTCGCCGGCCTGACGATCACCTTCGTCGCTGCCGTCGTGACGCTGCGGCCGTACGCCCTCTACGCCGGCACGTCGGCTGTCGCAGACCGTGCTGATCGCACTGCTCGTCGCGCTGATCCCGACGACGATCGGCGCGCTGCTCTCGGCGATCGGCATCGCCGGCATGGACCGGCTCGTGCAGCGCAACGTGCTCGCCATGTCGGGCCGCGCCGTCGAGGCCTCCGGCGACGTCGACGTGCTGCTGCTCGACAAGACCGGGCACGATCACGCTCGGCAACCGCCAGGCCTCCGAGTTCCTGCCGGTCGACGGCGTCGAGGAGCGGGAGCTCGCCGAGGTCGCGCAGCTCGCGTCGCTCGCCGACGAGACGCCCGAAGGCCGCTCGATCGTCGTGCTGGCGAAGGAGCGCTTCAACCTGCGCGAGCGCGAGCTCGGGCGAGCACGAGTTCGTGCCCTTCAGCGCCACGACGCGCATGAGCGGCGTGAACATGAACGGCACGCTGATCCGCAAGGGCGCCGCCGACGCGGTCAAGCGCTTCATCGCCGAGCAGGGCGGCGCGGCCCCGTCCGAGCTCGACCGGATCGTGCAGGGCGTCGCCGAGCAGGGCGGCACGCCGCTCGTCGTCGCGAAGGACAACTTCGCGCTCGGCGTCGATCCACCTGAAGGACATCGTCAAGGGCGGCATGAACGAGCGCTTCGACGAGCTGCGCCGCATGGGTATCCGCACGGTGATGATCACCGGCGACAACCGCGTCACCGCGGCCGTGATCGCGCAGGAGGCCGGCGTCGACGACTTCCTCGCCGAGGCGACGCCCGAGGCGAAGATGGCGCTGATCAAGGAAGAGCAGGCGCAAGGGCCGCATGGTCGCGATGACCGGCGACGGCACGAACGACGCCCCCGCGCTCGCCCAGGCCGACGTCGGCGTCGCGATGAACACCGGCACGACCGCGGCCAAGGAGGCCGGCAACATGGTCGACCTCGACTCGAACCCGACGAAGCTGATCGAGATCGTCGAGGTCGGCAAGCAGCTGCTGATCACGCGCGGCGCGCTGACCACGTTCTCGATCGCGAACGACGTGGCGAAGTACTTCGCGATCCTGCCGGCGATGTTCGCCTACACGTACGCGACGGAGCCCGGCAAGCGCGGACCGCTGAACTCGCTCAACGTCATGCACCTGGGCGACCCGAAGAGCGCGATCCTCTCGCGCGATCATCTTCAACGCGCTGATCATCCCGGCGCTCGTCCCGCTCGCGCTCCGCGGCGTCAAGTACCGCGCGATCGGCGCGACGGCGCTGCTGCGGCGCAACCTCTTGATCTACGGCCTCGGCGGGATGATCCTTCCCTTCATCGGGATCAAGCTGATCGACCTGATCGTGCACAACCTGCTCGGCGCGTGAGCTGCGATGCGGGGCCACTACCGGATCCTGCTCGGCATGGCCGCCGGAGTCGGGAAGACGTACCGGATGCTGCAGGAGGGCCGCTCGGCGCACGCGGAGGGCCGCGACGTCGTCATCGGCTACCTGGAGCCGCACGACCGGCCCGAGACCGCCGCGCTCGCCGAGGGGCTCGAGCTCGTGCCGCACCTGCAGTCCGGCTACGGCGGGCTCGCGCTCGAGGAGATGGACGTCGACGCGGTCATCCGGCGCGCGCCCGAGCTCGCGCTGATCGACGAGCTCGCGCACACGAACCTTCCGGAGGCGCGGAACGAGAAGCGCTGGCAGGACATCGAGGAGGTGCTGGCGGCCGGGATCGACGTCATCTCGACCGTCAACGTCCAGCACCTCGAGAGCCTGAACGACGCGATCGCCGAGCTGACCGAGGTGCGCGTGCGCGAGACGTTTCCCGACGCGGTGCTCGAGACGGCCGACGAGGTCGTGCTCGTCGACCTGACGCCCGGAGGCGCTGCAGGAGCGCCTGCGCGCCGGCAAGGTCTACTCCCGCGATCGCGTCGACGTCGCGCTGAACAACTTCTTCCGCAGCGACCGGCTGTCGGCGCTGCGCGAGCTGGCGCTGCGCGAGGTGGCCGAGGACGTCGAGGCGCGCCGCCAGTCGGTCGTGCTCGACCCGCTCAGCGCGCAGGCGGTCGCCGAGCGGGTGCTCGCGCTGGTCACGCCGGAGCCGCGCTCGCAGCGGATCCTCCGCCGCGCCTGGCGCTCCTCCGAGCGGCTCGGCGCCCCGCTCGACGCGCTCTGGGTCCACCGGCCCGGCCGCGAGCTCTCCGCCGAGGAGCAGGTGCAGCTCGCTGCGCTGCGCCGCCTCGCCGTCGTGCTCGGCGCGCACTTCCTCGAGGAGGACGGCGACGACCTCGTCGAGACGGTGCGCCGCGTCGTGCGCGAGCGCGGCTCGACCTACGTGCTCGTCGGCACGCCGGACGAGAGCCGCCGCCGCGAGATCCTGCACGGCTCGCTCGTCTCGGCGCTCGTGCGCAACCTGCCCGGCGTCGACATCCGCGTGATCGCGAACCGCGTCGACCGGGAGCAGCCGGAGTGATCGGCTTCCGGCGGCGGAAGGCGGCCTACGAGGGCACGCGGCGCGTGCTCGTGCCGTTCTCGGGCGCGCTCGACCAGACGGTGCTCGACGCGGCGATCCGGATCGCCCGGGCCGAGAACGCGGTGCTCGTGGCGGCCTACCTGCTCGTCGTCCCGCTCCAGTACCCCGAGGACTCGGCCGCAGAAGGAGCAGGTCGGCCGGGCGCTGCCGCTGCTCGAGGCGGTCGAGCACGCCGCGCTGCGCGAGGGCGTCCCGGTCGACGCGCGGATCGAGAAGGGCCGGTCGCTGACGCACGCCCTTCGGCGGCTCTGGGAGGTCGAGAGCTTCGACCGGATCGTCGCGCCCGCGGCGGGGTTCACGCCGAAGGAGCTCACCTGGATCCTCACGAACGCGCCGTTCGAGACGGTCGTCCTGCGACCGGCGCCCGAGTCCGCAGCCGCCTGACCCGTTAGCTTCTGCGGCAATGCCGCGGATCAAGCGCTACGTCGTCGGCCGCCCGATGGCCTCGGGCCAGATGGACGACCAGCTGCTCGGCGATCCCGCTCGCGCTCCCGATCTTCTCCGCCGACGCGATCTCGTCGGTCGCCTACGCGACCGAGGCGGCGATGGTCGTGCTCATCGGCGTCTCGGTCGGCGCGCTCAAGTGGACGCTCCCGATCTCGATCGCGGTCGCCGTGCTGATGGCGATCGTCGTCGCGTCGTATCGCCAGACCGTTCGCGCGTACGAGCAGTCGCGGCGGCGCCTACATCGTCGCGAAGGAGAACCTCGGCAAGCTCCCGTCGCTCGTCGCGGCGGCGGCGCTGCTCGTCGACTACGTCCTCACCGTCGCCGTCTCGGTCGCGAGCGGCATCTTCGCGATCACCTCCGCGGCGCCGTCGCTCGACGGCTACCGCGTCGAGCTCTCGCTGGTCGCGATCGCGTTGATCGCGTTCGTGAACCTCCGTGGCGTGAAGGAGGCCGGGCATCCTCTTCGCGATCCCGACCTACGGCTTCATCGTCGGCCTCTACGCGGTGATCGGCACCGGGCTCGCCCGCTGCGCGAGCGGCACCTGCCCGCACGCGACCGTGCCGCATCCGCTCGCCGCCGGAGCCGGCGCGGTCAGCCTCTTCGTGATCCTGAAGGCGTTCTCGTCGGGCGCGTCGGCGCTGACCGGCGTCGAGGCGATCGCGAACGGCGTCAACGCCTTCAAGCGGCCGCAGTCGGCGAACGCGGCGCGCACGCTGTTCGTGCTCGGCGCCGTCGCGATCACGCTCTTCCTCGGCGTCTCGTGGCTCGCCGTCCACATGCACGCGCGGCCGAGCAGCAGCGCCTCGGTGCTCTCGCAGATCACCCGCGCGGCGTTCCCGGCCGGCGGCGCGACCTCGTTCCTCTACTGGGTCGTCCAGATCTTCACGTTCGCGATCCTCGTCCTGGCCGCGAACACCTCGTACCAGGGCTTCCCGCGCCTCGCCGCGCTGCTCGCGCGCGACCGCTTCGTCGCGCGCCAGTTCACGAACCTCGGCGACCGCCTCGTCTTCTCGAACGGCGTCGTCGTCCTCACCGGCGCGGCGGTTGCGCTGATCCTGATCTACCACGCGAACGTCAACTCGCTGATCCATCTCTACGTGGTCGGCGTGTTCACCGCCTTCACCCTCTCGCAGGCGGGGATGGTGCGCTACTGGCTGCGGACGAGGGACCCCGGCTGGCGCTACCGCGGCGCGATCAACACGCTCGGCGCGGCGACGACCGGCGTCGTCGCGGTGGTCGTGATCTGGTCGAAGTTCACCGAGGGCGCCTGGCTCGTGATCGTCGCGATCCCGCTGCTCGTGCTGCTCTTCCTCGGGATCAACCGGCACTACCGCCGCTTCGCGCGGCGGCTGAAGGCAGGTGTCAGCGCGGTGCAGCTCGCCGGCACGCCGACGAACAAGGTGCTGCTCTGGGTCGAGTCGATCGACGTCGCGACCGAGGGCGCGCTCTGGTACGCGCGGACGATCGCCAAGGGACAGCCGATCCGCGCGCTGCTCGCACCGGGCGCGCACACCGATCCCGGGCATCCGCCCGCGCTGGTGGGACTTCGCGCAGGAGGAGCCGCGGCTCGAGACGCTCCCGACCGACGAGGGCCGCATGCAGGCGGTGCTCGAAGAGGTCTGGCGGCTCCCGCGCGGCGAGTCCGACTTCGTCACTGTCGTGATCCCCGAGCAGTTCAAGCGGCAGTCGCTGCTCTCCGCGGCCGGCCGCACCTCGTTCCGGCTCAAGGTCAGGCTGCTGTCGGAGCCGGGAGTGGTGGTGACGGACGTGCCGGTCGTGACGAGCCAGCGCGGGCCGGAAGGAAAGACGCCGACCGAATCGTCGTCCGCGTGCTGCTGGCAAACGTCCACGCGGGCTCGATGCGGGCGATCAGCTACGCCCGGTCGCTCGGGATCGAGGACATCCGGGCGGTCTCCTTCGCCTTCGACGAGGAGGAGGCGAGCGCGTTTCCGGGAGCGAGTGGCTGAAGGCGGGCATCCCGATCCCGCTCGACCTGAGCGACGCGCCGTACCGCGACGTCGGCAGCCGCTCCGTGCCTACGTCCGCGCGCTGACCGCCGATCCGGGCACCGTCGTGAACATCGTCATGCCCGAGATGGTCGTCCGCGGCTGGGCCCGGACGCTCCACAACCAGCGGGCCCTCTACATCAAACGGACGCTGCTTTTCGAGAAGCACGTGATTCTCTCGTCGGTGCCCTACCAGCTGTTCCGTTAGAGCGTACCCTTGTCCGTCGTGCCCAGACGGCGGCGGCAACACACCGGTCTCGAGCGCGTCCTCGGCGCGCCCGCTCTCTTCGCGACCGCGTACGGGAACGTCGGCTCGTCGATCTACTACGCGCTCGGCCTGACCGCGGGCATCGCGCTCGGCCTGACGCCGATCGTCTTCATCATCAGCGGGCTGATCTTCGCCGCGACCGCGGCGACCTACGCCGAGGGCACCGTCCGCTATCCGGAGGCCGGCGGTTCGTCGAGCTTCGCGCGCCACGCCTTCAACGAGTTCGTCTCGTTCGGGGCGGCCTGGGCGCAGATGCTCAACTACGTCATCACCGTCGCCATCTCGGTGATCTTCGTCCCGCACTACCTCTCGATCTTCTGGGAGCCGCTGCGGACGAACCCGTGGGACATCATCGTCGGCATCGTCCTGACGTGGCTGCTCGTCGGAATCAACATCGTCGGGATCAAAGAGGCCGCGAACCTCAACGTCTTCCTCGCGGTCATCGACTTCGCGACGCAGCTGCTGCTTGTCTCGCTCGGCTTCTTCCTGGTCTTCCACCCGCACGTGCTCCGCGCGAACGTCCACTTCGGCATCGCGCCGAGCTGGAGCGCGTTCCTGCTCGCGATCCCGGTGGCGATGATCGCCTACACCGGGATCGAGACCGTCTCGAACCTCGCCGAGGAGGCGCGCGACCCGGTCCGATCGATCCCGCGGGCGATCTCGTGGGTCGCGATCGCCGTCTTCGCCATCTACTTCACGCTGCCCTGGATCGCGCTCTCGGCGATGCCGGTCGTCAACGAAGGCGGCCACTACGTCACGAAGCTCGGCCTCGATCCGGCGCACGGCGGGTTCAAGAACGACCCGGTGCTCGGGCTCGTCGAGAACCTCGGCCTGCACGGCTTCATGCTCTCGGCGATCGCGAAGGTCTACGTCGGGATCCTCGCCGCGACGATCCTCTTCATCGCCACCAACGCAGGCGTGATCGGCGCCTCGCGCATCACCTACGCGATGTCGAGTCACCGGCAGCTGCCGGAGGTCTTCCGCCGGCTGCACCCGAAGCTGAAGACGCCGTGGCTCGCGCTGATCGTCTTCGGCGCGATCGGCCCGACGCTGTTCCTGCTCTCCGGGCAAGGTCGACTTCCTCGGTCGCATGTACGCGTTCGGGGCGATGCTCTCGTTCACGATCGCGCACGCATCGATCGTCGCGCTGCGCGTGAAGCATCGCGACGCGGAGCTCGAGTGGCGCGCCCGCCCAAATCTCCGCATCCGCGGCATCGACTGGCCGCTCTTCGCGATCGTCGGCGGGCTGGGCACCGGGCATCGCGTGGCTCGTCGTCGTCGAGCAGGACCCGGCGACCCGGTACGCCGGCTTCGCCTGGCTCGCGGTCGGCTTCGTCTTCTACGTCCTCTACCGGCGCCGCCTCGGCATCCCGCTCAGCCATACGCAGCGCGCGCCGGTGCCGATCGGCGCGGCGATCGCGCTCGAGTACCGGACGATCCTTGTCCCGGTCGTCTCGGGCGGCGAGTCGCGCGAGGCCGTCGAGCTGGCCGCGCGGCTCGCGACCGAGCGCGCCGGGCGCATCGTCCTCCTCCGCGTGGTCGTCGTGCCGCTCGAGCTCCCGCTCGACGCCGACCTGACCGAGGAGCTGCACACCGCGAACGATCTGCTCGACGTGCACCGCGCGATCGCAGCGCCGTACGGTGTGCGCGTGGTCGAGCGTGTCGTCCGAGCGCGCAACGCAGGCAAGGCGATCGTGCAGGAAGCCGAGCGCCGCGGCGCCGAGATCATCGTGCTCGGCGCGCCGCGCGGCCGGCACCGCGCGATCTTCGGCCACACCGTCGACTACGTCCTCAAGAACGCGCCGTCGCGCGTGATGATCGCCGCCGGGAAGCGTGCCGCCTGATGTACCGGTCGCTCACGCTGACGTTCTCCTTCCTGATGATCGGCTTGGGCCTCGTGATCCTCGTGCGGACGCTCATCGACGGCTTCGGGGTCGGCGTGCTCCTCGGCGTGCTGTTCGTCGCCGCCGGTGTGGGACGGCTGTACATGTCGCGGAGGCGCGCCGCCTAATGGCCCGCAAGCTGCCCGGCCTGAAGCGCGAGCTCGACGCTCGCGCGCTCTTCTCGGTCACCTACGGCGAGATCGCCTCGTCGATCTACTTCGCCCTCGGGATCCTGGTCGCCCACGCACTCGGCTTCACGCCGATCGTCCTGCTCGTCGTCGGCGTCGTCTTCCTCGTCGTCTGCGCTCTCGTATGCCGAAGGGACGGCCGCGCTGCCGGAGACCGGCGGCGCGGCGACGTTCGTTCGGCGCGCCTTCAACGACGTCGCCGGGTTCCTCACCGGCTGGGCGTTGTTCCTCGACTACCTGATCGTCATCGCGCTGTCCGCGCTCTTCCTGCCGCACTACCTGGCGGGTGCGCTGCAGGTGAACGCGCTCGCGCGCAATCCGTGGGACGTGATCGTCGCCGTCTGTGCGATCGCGCTCGTCGCGCTGATCCGGGTCGTGCGGCGGCCGTCGCTCTACGGCGTCGGGATCCTCGTGCCCGGGCTCGACCTGCTCACGCAGCTGCTGCTCGTCGTCCTCGGCTTCGCGCTCGTCTTCTCGCCGCACGCACTCACGCAGGGGCTCTCGCTCGGCACCCATCCGACGTGGCACAACATCGCGTTCGCGCTGCCGCTCGCGATGCTCGCGTTCACCGGGCTCGAGACCGTCGCGAACCTCGCCGCCGAGGCGCGGCGGCCGGGCATCGACCTGCCGCGCTCGGTCTTCGCCGGGATCGCCACGGTCGTTGCGATCTACGTCGCGATCGCCGTCGTCGCGGTCTCGGCGTTCCCGGGCCCGGACACCGAGCTCGGCACGCACCTGGCTGCGCGCGCCGATGCTCGGCCTCGCCGACCGGATCGGCGAGGAGCTCCCGTGGCACTTCGGCGGGATCCTCGAGTTCTACGTCGGCGCGACCGGTGCGTTCATCCTGCTCGTCGCGATCACGACGTCGATCTCCGGCTTCTCGCGGCTCGCCTACTCGCTCGGCGAGCACGGCCAGCTGCCGCGGAGCTTCGGCCGGTTGAGCCGGCGCGCCCACGTCTCGCCGCAGGCGATCGTCGCCGCGGCGATGGTCTCGTCGGCGATCGTGATCGCCACATCGTTCGTGAAGCACGACGTCGCCTCGCTCGCGAGCCTCTTCTCGTTCGGCGTGCTGCTTGCGTTCACCGCCGCGCAGCTCGCGGTGATCAAGCTTCGCATTGCCGAGCCTGACCTCGCGCGGCCGTATCGCGTCCCGTTCGGCGTCCGGATCGCCGGTCACGAGGTACCGCTCCCGTCGATCCTCGGCGCGATCGCCACGTTCGCGATCTGGGTGATCGCGCTCGCGACGCACCCTGCGGCCCGGTATGCCGGCCCTGCCTGGCTCGCCGCCGGCCTCGTCGTCTTCGTCGCCGTGCGGGTCTCGCACGGCGAGGGGCTGATGGAGCGCGTCGAGGCGCCGGACGAGCACCACGTCCCGTCGGTCGCGCAGTTCCACCGCATCCTCGTGCCGATGAAGCTCGGCGTGATCGGCGAGGAGATGCTGGCGACCGCGGTCAAGCTCGCCGCCGAGCACGACGCCGAGGTGCGCGCGCTCCACGTGATCCGTGTCCCACTCGACCAGCCGCTCGACGCCGCCATGCTCGACGAGGACGAGCGGGCCGAGGCATCGCTCGCCGAGGCGAAGCTCCTCGGCGCCGACTTCGGCGTGACGGTGGAGGGGGAGACGATCCGGGCTCGGGCGATCGGCCACGCGATCGTCGAGACCGCGCTCGTGGCCGGGGCCGACCTGATCGTCCTCGGCTCGGCGCCCCGCTGGCGCCGCCAGTCGCGGTTCTTCTCGCCGACCGTCGACTACGTCCTCCGCCGGGCGCCCTGCGAGGTGCTGATCGTCGCCTTCCCGCAGTCGGTCCTCGATGAGGAACTCGCCGCTACGTAGCGCGCGCGAGCTACGCTCCGCAACCGTGAAGGCAATTGTGATCGGGTGCGGCCGGGTCGGCTCGGCGGTCGCCCAGCAGCTCCAGGGCTCGGACTGGGACGTCACCGTCCTCGACGAGAACGAGGACGCGCTCGGGCGGCTCGGTGAGAGCTGGACCGGCGGCTTCGTGGTCGGCCACGGCATGGATCTCCAGCTGCTCCGTGAGGCGGGGATCGAAGAGGCCGACGCGGTCGTCGTGACGACCGACGGCGACAACACGAACATCGTGATCGCCCAGGCGGCGCAGAAGCACTTCGAGGTGCCGACGGTCGTCTGCCGCCTGCTCGATCCGGCCCGCGCGCAGTTCTACGCCGCGCGCGGCCTGCGCATCGTCTGCCCGACCTCCTCGGCGATCGAGACGCTCGTCAGCGCCGTTCGCCAGGCCGAAGAAGTGCCTGCCTGATGTACGTCCTGATCGCAGGCGGCGGCAAGGTCGGCGCGAACCTCACTCGGTCGCTGCTCCGCGCCGGCCACGAGGTGACGCTGATCGAGCAGCGCTCGTACCGCTTCGACAAGCTCGAGGCCGAGTTCGAGCACCAGGTGATCCGCGGCGACGCGACCGAGACGTTCGTCCTCGAGCGCGCCGGCATCAAGCGCCCGCCCGACCTGCTCGTGGCGGCGACGGGCGACGACGAGGACAACATCGTCATCTGCCAGCTCGCCCGCGAGAAGTACGGCGTCGGCAACGTGATCGCCCGGATCAACGATCCGCGGAACCAGCCGTATTTCGACCTGCTCGGGATCTCGCCGACCGTCTCGGCGACCGGCGCGATCATGGGTCTGATCGAGCACGAGGTGCCCGAGCACGGGCTGGTTCAGCTGCTCGAGCTCCGCAAGGAGAACCTCGAGATCGTCGAGATCACGGTCGACAAGACCGCAAACTGCCACGGCAAGCGCGTCCGGGCGCTCAGGCTCCCCGAGGGCGCCCGCCTGATCTCCGTGGTTCGCGACGGCAAGGCCGCCGTCCCGGACGACGAGACCCAGCTCGAGATCGGCGACCAGGTGCTCGCGATCCTCGAGCCGGGCAAGGAAGACGAGCTCCGCAAGGCTCTTCTCAGGGAATAGGCGCTACCGTGGGGCTGTGCGCCGCCCGGCCACTCCCGTGCTCTTGGCGTGGGCCGCGACTTTCGCCGGCCTGCTCTCGATCGTCTCCTCTCTGACGCCCGAAATGGCGGATCGGATGCGGCTGGTCCACGCCGTTCTGCCGCCGGGCGTCCCGAGCGCTGCGCGCACCGTGGCTCTCGCACTCGGGCTCGGGATGATCTACCTCTCGCGCGGCCTTGCCCGCCGGAAGCGGCGCGCCTGGACGCTTGCGGTCGTGCTGGTGATCGCCTCGGCGATCGCGCACCTCGCGAAGGGCCTCGACATCGAGGAGGCGGCGGTCCACGTAGCGCTCCTGATCGCGCTGCTTCGGGCCAGGCGGCACTTCGTCGCCCCGGGCGATCCCGCGACGGTGCGGCCGCTGATTCAGGTCGGCTCGGCGCTCGTCGTCTCCGGGACGGCGCTCACCCTCGGGATCCTCGACACGGACATGTACTCCGAGCGCATCGACCTGGCCTTGGCGCTGCTCGTCGGCGCGCTCGGCTGTCGCGCGCTGTGGCTCTGGCTTCGGCCGCATCCGGTGATCCCGCCCGCAGCCAAGGACCGCGACCGCGCCGCCGAGCTGGTGCAGGAGCACGGTCACGACAGCCTCTCGTACTTCTCGCTTCGCCGCGACAAGAGCTACTTCTTCTCGCCGAGCGGCCGCTCGTTCATCGCGTATCGCGTGATCGGCGGCACGGCACTCGTTGCCGGCGACCCGATCGGCGAGGCCGCCGAGCGCGGCGAGCTGATCCGCGAGTTCGTGCGCGTCGCGCACACGAAGGGCTGGCGGGTGGCGATCGCCGGTGCGTCGAACGAGGCGCTCGAGGACTACGCGACGAGCGGCTTCAAGTCGATGTACCTGGGCGACGAGGCGGTGATCCACCCGGCCACGTTCTCGCTCGACGGCCGCGCGATTCGGAAGGTGCGCCAATCCGTTTCGCGTTTGGAGAAGAGTGGGTATGTGGTGCGCGTGCTCTCGACCGCAGACGCCGACGACCGGCTCCGTGCCGAGCTGCGCGCCGTCTCCGAGGAGTGGCGCGGCAACTGGCCGGAGCGCGGTTTCGCGATGGCCATGGACGCGATCTTCCTCTACCCGGACACGGTGCTCGCGGTCGCGGTCGGCCCGGACGGCTCGGTCGGCGGCTTCCTGCAGCTCGTCCCATCACCGGCGAGCGACGGCTACTCGCTCGCCTCGATGCGGCGGCGCAAGGACACGCCGAACGGGCTGATGGAGTATCTGATCACCGAGACCGTTGCCTGGTCGCGGGCGCATGCCGTCGCCGAGCTGTCGCTCAACTTCGCGGTGTTCGCAGACTTCCTGCGGGCCGACGAGAACGCCGGCCGCTGGACGCGGGCCGCGCGCTGGGGGCTGCTCAAGGCCGACCGGCTCTTCCAGGTCGAGCGGTTGCACAGCTTCAACCGCAAGTTCTTCCCGCACTGGCGTCGGCGGTACTTCTGCTTCGAGCGTTGGAGCGACCTGCCGCTGGCCGGCCTCGCGTACCTGCACGCGGAGTCGCTGCTGACGCCGCCGGGGCCGTGGGTCAAGTCACCGGATCTCGCCGCTCGATGAGGCGGCTCGCGGCACTGCTGGCGCTCGTCGCCGCGGTGCTGCCCGCGGCGGCTGCGACGAGCGGCCCGCAGAACGCGGACTGGGGGCGCTTCGGCTACACCGCCTCTCGACAGAACGTCTCGCCCGACACGACGATCACCGCTGCGAACGTCGGCAAGCTCGTGCGGAAACAGGTGCAGCTCGACGGCACGGTCGACTCGTCGCCGATCTATGTCGCCAAGGGCGTGCGCGGCCATGACGCGTTCGTCGTCACGACGACCTACGGGCGCACGGAGGCGATCGACGCGAGCACGGGCGCGGTCCTCTGGCGGTTCACACCGCCCGCGTACGGGCGGCTTGCGAGGAGCGCGCAGATCACGAACTCGTCGCCGGCTGTCTCGACGGACGGTAAGTCGGTCTACGCCGCCGCCTCGGACGGCCGCATCCGCAAGCTGCGCCTCTCCGACGGGAAGGTGCTTTGGACGACGACGATCACGCGTGATCCCTCGCGCGAGAAGATCACCTCGCCGCTGAACGTCTCGCGCGGGCTCGTGCTCGCGACGACCGGCGGCTACATCGGCGACGCGCCGCCGTACCAGGGGCACGTCGTGACGATGTTCGAGAGCAACGGGAAGATCGACCACGTCTGGAACTCCCTCTGCTCGAACGTCACGCACCTGATGCTGCCGAAGACGTGCCCGGCGAGCGATTCGGCGATCTGGTCGCGGAACGGTGCGGGCGTCGACCCGCAGAACGGCGACCTCGTCGTCGCGACCGGCAACGCCCCGTACGACGGGAAGACCAACTGGGGCGACAGCGTCCTCGTCCTCTCGCCCGACGCCTCGAAGCTGCTTCGCCACTGGACTCCTGCGAACCAGGCGCATCTCAACGACTCCGACCTCGACCTCGGCTCCACGAGCCCGGCGTTCCTGAACGGCGGCCTCGCGGTGCAGGGCGGCAAGGACGGTGAGCTACGGCTGCTCAACCTGAACACGCTTCCGGGTGTCAACGCGAAGACGGGCGGCGAGCTCCAGACCGTTCCCGTGCCGGGGCCGACCGACATGTTCAGCGAGCCGGCGATCTGGAAGGGGACGTGGGTGTTCCTCGCGACCGGCGGCGGGACGGCGGCGTGGCGGCTCGCAGGCAACCGGCTGCACGCGGTGTGGTCGAACGGCAGCGCCGGGAACTCGCCGGTGATCGCCGGCAGCCTGCTCTACGTCGCCGGGAGCGGCGCGATCAACGTGTACACGCCGGCGAACGGCCACAAGGTCGCGTCGCTTCCGATCGGCGGCCTGCATTGGCAGAGCCCCGTCGTCGCGGCGGGCCGCCTCGCGATTCCGGAGGGAAACGCGAACGACCACGCGACGTCCGGCGTCCTCGACATCTTCCGCCTGCCCTGAGAGCGCTTCTCGTCATTGCGCTTGCAGCGGTTGCAGTCGTGCCGGCCGCGTCCGCGCGCACGACGGCGTTGCACCTGGTCAAGGTCGGACAGTTCGCCGGGCCGGTATACGCGACCGCGCCTGCCGGCCAGACCGGCGTGCTCTATGTCGTCGAGCAGGCAGGGCGCGTCATGGTGCTCGATCACGGGAAGGTGCGCTCGGCGCCGTTCTTCGACTTTCGCTCGCACGTGAGGAGCGGGGGCGAGCAGGGGATGCTCTCGATCGCGTTCGATCCGAAGTACGCCTCGAACCACTTCGTCTACGTCTCCTACACCGCGCTCAGCGGCGACCAGCGTGTCTCGCGGTTTCGCACGACCGCGACGGCGGTGATCCCGTCGTCGGAGAAGGTGTTGCTCGACATCAAGGACATCGCGCCGAACCACAACGGTGGCCAACTGCAGTTCGGCCCCGACGGAGATCTCTACTGGGGCAACGGCGACGGAGGGAACGAGGGCGACCCGCTCAACCTCGGCCAGAACGTCAGCCGTCCATTCGCCCGGATCATCAAGACGAACGTCCGTGTGGCAAAGCCCTACTGGCGTCTCGTCGGCTACGGCCTGCGCAATCCGTGGCGCTTCTCGTTCGATAGCGCGAACGGTGACCTCTACATCGGCGACGTCGGCCAGGATCACTGGGAGGAGATCGACTATCTCCGCCACGGCCACTCCGGCGTCCCGAACTTCGGCTGGAAGCGGTACGAGGGAGACCACATCTACGACGCGAGCGTCTCGCTCGCGCGTCTTGGGCAGTACGTCCCACCGGTCACGGAGTACTCGCACTCGTTCGGCTGTGCGGTCAGCGGCGGCTATGTCTATCGGGGCTCCGCGATCCCGGCCGCGGTCGGCCGGTACTTCTACGGCGACGAGTGCAGCGGCACGGTGTGGAGCCTGAAGATGGTGAACGGCCACGCGACGTCGAAGCGGACGGAGCCGTTCAAGGTCCCGGGCCTGTCGTCGTTCGGGGTCGATTCGCAGAACACCCTGTACCTCATGTCCGTCAGCAGCGGCACCCTGTACAAGCTCGCCGGCTGACCGCCGTCACAGTTCCGTCACGGTGCCTGGCACCGGACGTGTCCGACGCGCGTACCCGCCCTGAGCAGGGAGTTCACAACTTGGCGTGTCTTCCGTCGCGCTTTCGTCGCGGTGCCTGGCACCGACTCAGGTCAGGCCTGCGATCCCCACGAGGATGGCTAGGGAACCGCCCGCACTCAGGACGAGGCCCCAGGTTCGGTAGGCGCGCTGCCGGTGGCGCAGGGTTGTGCCGCCGTCGAACAGGAATGTCAAAGCCCCACCGAACCTCGCAACGCGTTCACCCGTATCACGGAAGTTCGTCAACAGCGCCAGCCCGGCCGTGAGGGCGAGGGCCCCGACCACGATCACGGCTCCGTCGGCCACGGCTAGCCGGTACGGCGGCGGCGCACCTGCGGGCCTTGCGTGCCGAGGGCGGCGTAGGTGATCGCCTGCAGCGAGTCGTTCAGGTTGCGGAGCTCGTGGGCGATGACGGTCAGCTCTTCGCGCCGCTCTTCACGTGCGTTCATGCGCGCCAGCTCCTCGACCACGCGGTCGAGCCGCGAGAGCAGCGCCTCGAGCTGGCGGTCCGTGACCTCGCCGTGCTCCATCGCTCTATCTTAGAGTTGGAACGGTGCGCATCGTCTCCCTTCTGCCGAGCGCAACCGACGTGATCGCCGAGCTCGACCTCCTCGACGACCTCGTCGGCATCTCGGATGACTGCAACTGGCCGCCTGAGATCCGGGACAAGCCGCTCGTCGCCCGCACCCGGATGGACGTGGCGACCCTTTCCAGCGCCGAGATCGACCGCCTCGTCTCCGAGGCCGCCTCGACGAGCCATTCGCTCTACGTCGTCGACGCCGAGCTGATGGACGAGCTTCGGCCCGACCTGGTGATCACACAGGATCTCTGCACGGTGTGCGCCGTCTCCAGCGACGACCTCGCGACCGCCTGCCCGATCGGCACCGAGACCTACTCGATGAACCCGCGCACGCTCGACGACGTCGCCGAGAGCGTCATCGACCTCGCCCGGCGGCTCGGCGCCGAAGCAAAGGGCCGTGAGGTGGCGCGCCGCATGCGCGAGACGATCGACGCGGTGCGCGCTGCTGTCGCGGGCAGGCCGCGCCCGCGCGTCTTCGTCGCCGAATGGCTCGATCCGCCGTTCTCCGCCGGTCACTGGCTGCCCGAGATGGTCGATGCCGCGGGCGGCGTCGGCCGTCCTCGGCCGGCCCGGCGAGCTCTCCTTCCGGACCACCTGGGAGGCGGTGCTCGCAGAGGAGCCGGACGTGATCGTGGTCGCCGCGTGTGGCTTCTCCCACGACGAGTCGGTCGAGCGCACCGTCGGTCTCGACCTGCCGGTGCGGACCGTCATCGTCGACGGCGACGCGCACTTCTCACGGCCTGCGCCGCGCCTTGCAGACGGCGTGCGGCAGCTCGCGCACCTGTTGCACCCGGAGCGCGAGTCGCCGACCCGGGTCTTCCGTTCACCATCCGCTAGGCTCCTCGCGCCGGGCACATATCCCCGGCCGGAGTGAATGCAGCGAAGCCGGTGTGAGCCCGGCGCTGTCCCGCAACTGTGATGCCCCGCCTATCGGGGACGAGCCAGGTCGCCTGCACCGCTCCGTGCGAACAAGCCCTCGGAGGAAGGGCGGTGCGCCCGGCTCCCACCGGCGAACCACCTCCCTCCGCGAATCAGCGGAGGTTTTTGTATGAACAGGCTCGGAATGCTCCTCGTGGCGGTTCGCCGCTCTGGCAGCCGTCGCCACGGCGGCCGCCGCTCCCGCGCACCACGCGGCGGCTGATCCCAGCACGGATCGTCTCGCTCTCGCCGAGCTCGACGGACGATCTCTTCGCGGTCGGCGCGGGCAAGCAGGTGGTCGCCGTCGACTCCTACTCGACGTATCCGAAGCAGGCGCCGGTGACGAAGCTCTCGGCGTACACGCCGAACGTCGAGGCGATCGCGAACTACAAGCCCGACCTCGTCGTTCTCTCCGGCGACACGAACCACATCGTCGAGCAGCTCGCGAAGCTGCACATCAAGACGCTGATCGAGCCGGCCGCGACGAACCTGGCGGGCGTCTATGCGGAGATCCTGCAGCTCGGCACGGTGACCGGTCACTCCGCCGGCGCGAACGCGGTCGTCGCGCGCATGAAGAAGCAGGTCGGCGCGATCGTGAAGTCGATCCCACGTCCCGCAACGCCGCTGACCTACTACCAGGAGCTCGACCAGACGTACTACTCGGTGACCTCGAACACGTTCATCGGGCAGCTCTACACCCTGCTCGGGCTGAAGAACATCGCCGACAAGGCGGGCGGGACGAGCGACTACCCGCAGCTCTCCGCCGAGTACATCATCGCGTCGAATCCCGACCTGATCGTGCTCGCCGACACGGTGTGCTGCGGCCAGAGCTGGAAGACGGTCTCGGCCCGGCCGGGCTGGGACACGATCGCGGCCGTCAAGCACCACGAGGTCGTGGCGGTCGACGACTCGATCGCCTCGCAGTGGGGCACGCGCGTCGTGCTACTTCCTGAAGGCGATCGGGAGCGCCGTGAAGACGCTCGAGGCGCAGTCGAAGTAACGATGGCAGTCGGCGAGCTCGCGACGGTCGCAAAGTCCTGTCCGCGCTGCGGGAACCGCTTCCGCTGCGCGGACGGGAAGGCCGGCTGCTGGTGCGAGGCGGTCGCCCTGACTCCCGACGCGCTCGAGCAGATCCGCGGGCTCGCCGACGACTGCCTCTGCGCCACGTGTCTCGAGGAGTTCTCCTCGGACAACGGCGACGCGCTGGGCGAAGGCAGCGTCCGGACGACGGAGATCCGCTGCCCGTGGCGTCTCGACCGTGTGGTGGATCGGCTCGTTCGTCTTCCTCGCCGGCGCGATGCTGGTCGGTCTCGCGAGCGGGCCGGTCTCGATCGGCGCCTGGCCGATCCTCCAGTCGGCGCTCTCGCACGTCCCGTTCATCGACGTGCACTCGCACCTGAGCACCGTCGACTCGGCGGTCGTCTGGCAGCTGCGCGCGCCGCGCGTCGTCCTTGCCGCGCTCGTCGGCGGCATGCTCGCCGTCGCCGGCTCCGCCTACCAGGGCGTGTTCCGGAACCCGCTCGCCGACCCGTACCTGCTCGGCGTCGCGGCCGGCGCGGGGCTCGGGGCGACGATCGCGATCGCCTACGATCTCCGGACGGCGCGACGACCGCTCCTGCCGATCGCCGCGTTCGCCGGCGCGATCGTCAGCGTCGGCCTGGCGTACGGGCTCGGCCGGTCGGTCGGCGGGGCGCTCGGCACCGGAACGCTGATGCTCGCGGGCGTGACCGTCGCGGCGTTCCTGACCGCGGTGCAGACCTTCGTCCAGCAGGAGCACTCCGAGACGCTGCGCGAGGTGTACTCCTGGCTGCTCGGCGGCTTCTGCGCGTCGACCTGGCACGAGGTCGGCGATCGTGCTGCCGTACATCGCGCTCAGCGCGCTCGTGATCGTGCTGCATCGCCGCGTGCTCGACGTGCTCAGCGTCGGCGACGAGGAGGCGACGGCCTCGGCGTGAACGTCCGCCGGACGCGGCTGCTGCTCGTGCTCGCGGCGACCGCGGGGACGGCCGCGGCCGTCGCGGTCAGCGGGCTGATCGGCTTCGTCGGGATCATCGTCCCGCACACGATCCGCCTGCTCGTCTCGACGAGCTACCGCGCGGTCGTGCCGCTCTCGCTGATCGTCGGCGGCGGGTTCCTCGTGATCGCCGACCTGCTCGCGCGCACGGTGATGTCGCCGGCGGAGCTGCCGATCGGCGTCGTCACGGCGTTCTTCGGCGCGCCGTTCTTCGCCGTCGTGCTCTGCGCGGGATCGGGCGGCGCGCATGATCGAGGCCGACAAGCTGTCTGTCACGCTCGGCGGCGCCGAGATCGTCCGCTCCGTCTCGCTGAGCGTCGCGAGCGGCGAGTGGCTCGGGCTGATCGGCCCGAACGGCGCCGGCAAGACGACGACGCTGCGCGCGCTTGCGGCGCTCGTCTCCGTATCAAGGCGAGGTCTCGGTCGACGGCCGCTCGCTTGCGACGCTCGCGCGGCGCGACGTCGCGAAGTTCGTCGCGCTCGTGCCGCAGTCGCCGCAGACGCCGCCGTATCTGACCGCGGCGGAGTACGTCCTGCTCGGCCGCACGCCGCACATCGCGCTACCTCTCGGGCGAGAGCCGGGCCGATCGAGTCGCGGCCGAGAGCGCGATGGCGCGGCTCGGCGTCCGCGGCTTCGCGCGCCGCTCGCTCGGTTCGCTGAGCGGCGGCGAGCTGCAGCGCGTCGTGCTGGCGCGCGCCCTCGCGCAGGAGGCGCCGATCCTGCTGCTCGACGAACCGACGAGCGCGCTCGATCTGGGGCGCCAGCAGCTCGTGCTCGAGCTCGTCGACGAGCTGCGCCACGACCACGACTTGACGGTCGTCGCTGCGATGCACGACCTCAGCCTGGCGGGCCAGTACGCCGACCGGCTCGTGCTGCTCGACCGGGGGAGGGTGATCGGCGACGGGAAACCCGCCGACGTGCTCACGGAAGAGCTGCTCACCGAGCTGTACGACGCGACGATTCAGATCGTGCGCGAGGATGGCCATGTGTACGTGCTTCCGCGAAGACGAGCGCGATGACGTTCGAGCGGCCCGAGCTACCCGAGGGCTTTGACGACTCGCGCGCCCGCGAGCGCGGCGCCGATCCTGCGGGTTGGGCATTTCCGGAGGAGAGCCGTCGCGCGCTCTATGACGTGATCGCCGCACGTCGAGACATCCGCCGGTTCCGGCCGGAGCCGCTGCCCGACGACGTGCTTCGTCGGCTGCTCGAGGCGGCGCACCAGGCGCCGTCGGTCGGCCTTTCCCAGCCGTGGCGGTTCATCGTCGTCCAGAGCGACGAGCTCAAGGCGGGGATGCACGCCCTCGCCGCGCGCGAGCGACTCGTGCAGCGCGACCATTTCGACGAGCGCGCCCGCCAGTTCCTCGACCTGAAGATCGAGGGGATCCGCGAGGCGCCGATCAGTGTGTGCGTCTGCTGCGAGCGGCTCCCCGGTGAGGTGCTCGGACGTCACACGATCCGTGACACCGACCTCTACAGCACGTGCTGCGCGGTCGAGAATCTCTGGCTCGCCGCGCGTGCCGAGGGGGTCGGCGTCGGCTGGGTCTCGTTCTACCGGGAGGACGACGTGCGGGCGTTGCTCGGCCTGCCGGCGAACGTTGTCCCGGTGGCGTGGCTCTGCGTCGGCTATCCAGACGAACGCCCGGAGCGGCCTGGGCTCGAGGCATCCGGCTGGGATCGCCGCCAGTCGCTCGACGCACACGTGTTCAGCGACCGGTGGCCCGGTGCCGGCCCCGCTGCGCCGACCGCTGTTCCCTTCGCCGACGTGCGCGCCGCGATCGAGGTCCGCGATCGCTCGGACGAGCTCGTCAAGCCTGCGGGCAGCCTTGGTGCGCTGGAGACGCTCGTCGAACGTTGGGCCGCGGCGACCGGTGAGCCGCCCCCGGCCGATCCCCACGCGGCGATCGTCATCTTTGCCGGCGATCACGGCATCGCCGCGCGCGGCGCCAGTCTCTTTCCCGGTCGCGTGTCAGCGCAGGTCGCGGCTGCGGCCGAGCGGGGCGAGACCGCGATCGGCGTCCTGGCGCGCGCGCACGGTGCCGACCTGGTCGTCGTCGACGTCGGGCTTGGCGCCGGCACAGCCGACTTCACCGAAGGGCCGGCGATGACGGCCGAGGAGGTACAGCAAGCGTTGGAGGCAGGTCGTCGCGCCGTCGGCGACGTGGCCGCGGACGTTGACGTCGTGATCCTCGGTGAGATCGGCATCGGTAACACCACCGCTGCGAGCGCGCTGCTCGCCGGCCTCACCGGGTTGCCGCCCGACGAGGTCTGTGGCCGCGGCACCGGGCTCGACGCGCAGGGACTCGCGCGCAAGCGCGACCTCGTCGCGGCTGCGCTGGCGGCGAACCGGCCGGATCCGGACGCGCCGCTCGACTGCCTGCAACGGCTCGGCGGCTTCGAGCTCGCTGCGCTCGTCGGCGGGATCTTCGCGGCGGCAGCCGCCCGGACACCGGTACTGCTCGACGGCTTCGCGACGGGAGTCGCAGCACTCGTCGCCGTGCGGCTCGATCCCGCCGTTCGCGACTATCTCTTCGCCGGCCACCGCTCGGCGGAGCCCGCACACGAGCGTGTCCTCGTCGAGCTGGGGCTGGAGCCGCTCCTCGATCTTCGCCTGCGCCTCGGAGAGGGAAGCGGCGCCGCGCTCGCGTTCCCGCTGATCGGGCTCGCAGCGCGCCTCCACGCCGAGATGCGCCGCTTCGACGAGGCGGGCGTGGCGCGGAGCGGCTGATGCTCGTTCTTCTGGTGGGCGGCGCCCGCAGCGGCAAGTCGCGCCTCGCCGTGGAACTGGCCGCTCGGAATGGCGGCGAGGTCGTCTTCGTGGCAACCGGCGAGCCGTCCGACGACGAGATGGCTGCTCGGATCGAAGCGCACCGCGCCGAGCGTCCGGCGGGCTGGCAGACGGTCGAGGAGCCGCGCGCGCTCGCCCGAGCGGTTGCCGACGCGCCCCCGGACGCGACGCTCGTCGTCGACTGTCTCTCGCTCTGGGTCTCCAATGTGCTCGAGACCGCGTCCGAGCGCGAGATCGTCGCGGAGGCAGAGGCGGCAGCGCGAGTTGCCGCCGGTCGCATGGGGCTGACAGTGGTGGTCACGAACGAAGTCGGCCTCGGGCTCGTGCCGATGCATCCGGTTGGCCGCGCCTACCGAGATGCGCTCGGTCGCGTCAATGCGGCGTGGTCTGCGGCGGCAGACGAGGCATACCTGGTCGTGGCCGGCCGACGGCTCGCGCTCGAGCGATTCGACGATGCGCACTGAGCTCCGTGCCGCGCTTGCGGCAGTCGCGTTCCTCACTCGAATACCCGTCGCGGCTGCGCTCGACGGCGCCGACGTCCGCCGCGCCGGGGCGTATTTTCCGCTCGTCGGTGCGGGCCTCGGGGCGGTGACCGGACTGGTCGCACTTGGCCTTTCTCACCTCCTGCCGTCGCTCCTCGCCGCAGTGCTCGCTGCCGCAGCGCTCGCGCTGCTCACAGGTGCGCTGCATTTCGACGCGCTCGCGGACACGGCGGACGGGCTGGGCGGCTCGACGCGCGAGCGAGCGCTCGAGATCATGCGCGACCACACGATCGGGACGTACGGAGCTCTTGCCCTCGTGCTCGACGTCGGTGTGCGCGTGTTCACGGTCGGCGCGCTGCTCGATCAGGGTCATGTCGTCGCGGATCTCGTCGCAGCAGGCGCCGTCGCGCGCGCGGTCCCGGTCGGCATTGCGAGTGCGCTCCCGTACGCACGGGCCGGCGGTGGGATCGGCTCGCCGTTCACGTCGGGATCGCGCAGCCGTGCCGCGGTCGCCGCCGTGCTCGGAGTCGTCGTTGCCGTCGCGGTCGCCGGCGTGACCGGTCTCGAGCTTGCCGCCGCCGCTGTCCTCGTCGGCGTGGGGGCGGCGCTCGTTTGTCGCCGTTGGCTCGGCGGCGTGACGGGCGACACGCTCGGTGCATCGGCCGAGCTCGCGGAGCTCGCGGCGCTCGTCGTGGCGGTGGCCACGTGACGCGCCTGATCCTCGTCCGTCACTGCGAGCCCGAGCCGAGCGCGATCGGACGCTGCTACGGCTCGCTCGACTTTGGTCTCTCGGACGGCGGGCGCGCTGCCGCACTGACGCTTGCCGAAGGGTTCGCGTCAGAAGCGGATCGACGCGGTCGTCTCGAGCCCGCGTTTGCGCGCCGTCCAGACGGCCGAGCCCATCGCCATGCGTGCGGGGCTGACGGTGACGGTGGACGAGCGGCTCCGAGAGCTCGACTTCGGCGAGATCGAAGGGCTCACCTACGAGGAGGTCGAGCGAACGAGGCCCGAGCTCTACCGCCGCTGGATGGAGCAGCCGACCGAGGTCGAGTTCCCCGGCGGCGAGAGCTACGCGACGCTCGCGGCGCGGGTTCGTGCCGCGATCGACGAGTTGCTCGCTCTCGGCGGAACCCGGGTCGTCGTTGCCCACGGAGGGCCGCTCCGCGCGGTGCTCGCCGACTGCCTCGCCATGCCGGCAGCGGCGATCTTCCGGATTGGCCAGAGCTACGGCGGCGTCAGCATCGTCGACTGGTTCGACGGAACGCCGCTCGTGCGCGTCGTCAACGCGCCGGCGGTACCAGTTCTCTGAGCCAGTCGACCTCGCGACCGGCAGGTCGGTAGCCGAGCGAGCGGTTGACGGCGAGCATCGGGGCGTTGCTCTCGTCGTTCATCGTCACGATCTGCGTCACGCCGTTCTCCGCCGCCCAGTTGGTGACGGCGAGCTTGACCGCGCGCGCGAGCCCTCGGCCGCGATACGCGCGCAGCGTTCCGGTGAACATGTTCAAGGCGCGTCCTGTCTCCCGGTCGACGTTGAGGAACGCCGTTGCAGCCGCGACGCCGTCCACCATCGCGCAGAACGAGCCGTCGGCCGCGAACTGCGGCTGCTCGAGGACGTGCTGCACCCACTCCTCGTATGGCATCTCGTTGAACTGCTCGACGAGCGGGATGTCGAGCGAGGCCTGCGTGTCGACCTCGTAGACGAGCCTCGGGTCGATCTCGGAAACCGGACGAAGCTCGACGTCCTCCGGCGGCCTCTCGGTCACCGTTCGCGGGTCGATCAGTGACACTGCCTCGGCGCGCGCGAGCTGAAAGCCGCAGCTCGTCGCGAACGCCGCCCCGGCGTCCGACTCGTGGAACTTCGAGAGGAGCTCTGTCGACGCCGAGCTCGTTCGCGTAAGTGAGCCCGGTCTCGAAAAGCGCGCGCCCGATCCCGCGACGCCGCGCGGACTTGCGCACGATGACCTCGAGGATCGCAGTGGTCGAGCCGGCCGTGAAGAAGTTACGCATCACGAGAACACGCCCGGCGACCTGGCCGTCGAGCACCGCCACCCAAGACTGCCGCTCCGCTCGCTCCGGCGACGTGCGTTGGCGGTGCAGGTACGTCGGAACGTCGATGAGCGATCAGTCGGGTTCGCCTCGCGCATCACTGCCACGAGCTCGATCGCGTCCCGTTCCGGTTCGGTCGGTCTGATGGTCATACTCGCCATGTGCTCGCCGCCATCCTGACAATTGGCAACGAGCTCGTGTCGGGTGACGTCGAGAACACGAACGCGTCGTGGCTCGCACGCGAGCTCGAAGGGCTCGGCGTCAAGGTCGTGCTGACCGCCGCGATCCCCGACGACCTCGAGCGCATCGTCACGTTCATCCAACGCGAAGGGCCGCTCGTCGACCACCTGTTCGTCACCGGTGGTCTCGGTGGGACGCCCGACGATCTCACCCGCGAGGCGATCGCCGCCGCCTTCGGTGTCGGCCAGGCAGTCGTGCCCGAGGTGGCCGCCGAGATCCGGGCGCGCTTCCCAGACGACGACGGCTACTTCGTCCGCTGGGCCGAGCTCCCACAGGGAGCGACGCCGCTCGAGAACCCGCGAGGCGGTGCGCCCGGGTTCCGGCTCGGGAACGTCTGGGTCTTTCCCGGCCTGCCGATTGAGATGGAACTGATGTATCAGCGATATACGGCTGATATATCGGCCGGCCCGCCGATCGGCTCCTGGCGGCGACAGCTCGTGGGCATCACCGAACGGCGGATCACGCCGCTCCTCGAGGAGGCGACGGAGCGCTGGCCGGCAGTGCTCGTCGGCTCGTATCCGAGCTTCCCGCCCTCCGGGCCGGAGGTGGAGGTCGTGCTCAAATCGGCTGATCCGGACGCGCTCGAAGAGGCCGCGGCGTTCCTGGACAACGGGCTCGCTCGACTGGCCTGATCGCTACCCTCGAGGAGTGGCCTCCGTCGAGTCGCAGACCTCCCTCGCCGACCTGAATCCGGCCCAGCGAGAGGCGGTGCTGACGACCGAAGGCCCGCTGCTCGTGATCGCCGGAGCCGGCTCGGGGAAGACGCGTGTTCTCACACACCGCGTCGGCCACCTGCTCGCTGCGCACGGCGTGAAGCCGAACGAGATCCTCGCGATCACCTTCACGAACAAGGCGGCCGGCGAGATGAAGGAGCGCGTCGAACGCGCCGTCGGCGGCGTCGCACGCGCGATCTGGCTGATGACGTTCCACTCCGCCTGCGGACGCATCCTGCGCCGTGAGGCGGAGCGCCTCGGGTACCGCTCGAACTTCACGATCTACGACCAGTCCGACCAGGTGCGGCTCGTCAAGGCGTGCCTCGAGGAGCTCGAGCGCGATCCGAAGCGGTTCGTCCCGCGCGGCATCCACTCGCAGATCTCGAATGCGAAGAACCAGCTGATCGGCCCCGGCGAGTACGCGTCGCGGGTCGCGAGCTTCTACGACCAGACCGTCGCCGACGTGTACGAGCTCTATCAGCGTCGCCTCTTCGGCTCGAACGCCGTCGACTTCGACGACATGCTCATGCTGACCGTCGACGTCCTCCAACGGTTCCCGGAGGCGCGCGACCACTGGGCGAAGTCGTTCCGCTACGTGATGGTCGACGAGTACCAGGACACGAACCACGCGCAGTACGTCCTGCTGAAGCTCCTCGCCGGTGGCCACCAGAACCTGATGGCTGTGGGCGATCCCGGACCAGTCCATTTACGCCTTCCGCGGCGCCGACATCCGCAACATCCTCGAATTCGAACGCGACTTCCCGAACACGAAGGTGATCCCGCTCGAGCAGAACTACCGCTCGACGAACTCGATCCTGATCGCCGCGAACGAGGTCATCTCGCACAACCGCGAGCGCAAGGAGAAGAACCTCTGGTCGGACCTCGGCGACGGCGAGCCCGTGCACATCGTCGAGACCGAGGACGAGCATGCCGAGGCGCGGTTCGTCGCCGCCGAGATCGCGGGCCTGATCGAAGGCGGCTACAGCGCCGGCGAGCTGGCGGTCGTGTACCGGACGAACGCGCAGAGCCGCGTGCTCGAAGACGTGCTCGTGCGGCAGGGCATCGCCTACCAGGTGATCGGCGGCCCGCGCTTCTACGAGCGCGCCGAGATCAAGGATGCGATCGCGTATCTGCAGGTGCTCGACAACCCGTTCGACGCGGTCTCGCTGCAGCGCATCGTCAATCGCCCGAGGCGCGGAATCGGCGACACGTCGTTCGAGCGCCTTCGCGTCTTCGCAGACGGTCTCGGGACGCACGCTCTGGGAGGCGATGGGCCATCCCGAAGAGGCGGGGGTCGGCGCCGCGGCGATCAAGGCGGTCACGGGCTTCCGCAACGCGATGGAGTCGCTGATGGCGACCGCGACCGACGCGAGCGTCGCCGACATCGTCGAGGCGATGCTCGACCGCACCGGCTACCTCGAAGCGCTCGAGGCCGAGCGGACGATCGAGTCACGCGGACGCATCGAGAACCTCGAGGAGCTCGTCGGCGTCGCGCGCGAGTACGACGCCGCGGCACCGGAGCCGTCGCTCAGCGGCTTCCTGCAGGAGATCTCGCTGTACTCCGACCAGGACGCGCTCCGCGAGGGCGAAGACGGCGAAGGCGGCCAGGTGACGCTGATGACACTGCACAACGCGAAGGGTCTCGAGTTCCGCGCCGTCTTCATGATCGGGATGGAGGAGGGGATCTTCCCGCACTCCCGGTCGATCGAGGAGAACACGCTCGAGGAGGAGCGCCGCCTCTGTTACGTCGGGATGACGCGCGCGCAGGAGCGGCTGACGCTCACGCACGCGATGCGTCGCAATCTCTACGGCCGCTACGACGCGAACCTGCCGTCGCGCTTCCTCGACGAGCTGCCGAACCTCGGCGTCGAGCGCGAGCGGCTGCGGCCGACGTCGTGGTCGGACTACGGCCGCCAGGCGGTGCAGCGCGAGTTCGCGCCGCGCGAGTCGTTCCCCGATCTGTCGACCGGCGACGCGGTGCGCCACTCGACGCTCGGCACCGGGATCGTCACGCGCATCGAGGCGGGCGGCGTCGTCACGGTTCGCTTCGAGGACGGCAACGAGCGTCGCCTGATGCTCGAGTACGCCCCGCTCGAACGCATAGGCTGAGGCCATGGCTCTCGAGATCACGACGTGCTCCTCGACGGAGGAGCTGCGTGACGGGCTGGATGCGATCGGCCACTACTTCGGCTTCGAGCAACAGCTCGAAGACGTCGAGCGGCTTCACACCGCTGCTCGCGCCGGAGCGGATGCACACCGCACGCGACGGCGGCCGGATCGTCGGCGGCGCCGGCGTCTTTCCGTTCCGCCTCTCGATCCCCGGCGGCGAGATCGATGCCGCCGGCGTGACCGTCGTCGGCGTGCTGCCGACGCATCGTCGGCGTGGGGCGCTCACGGCGATGATGCGCGCGCAGCTCGACGACTGCCGCGCGCGCGGCGAAGTCGGTCGCCTACCTCTGGGCGTCCGAGGCGACGATCTACGGCCGGTTCGGCTACGGGATGGCGTCGCTCGCGGGAGAGGTCGACGATCGCGAAGGACCGCGCGCAGTTCGCGCAGCCGTTCGAGCCGCGCGGATCCGTCAGGCTCGTCGACCCCGACGAGGCGCTGCAGACGTTCCCGCCGCTGTACGAGCAGTGCTTTGCGCAACGGCCCGGCATGTTCGCGCGGAAGCGCGAGTGGTGGGAGCTGCGCCGCCTCCACGACGATCCGTCGCGTCGCCGCGGCGGCGGGCCGAAGAACCTCGTGCTGCTGGAGCTCGACGGCGCGCCTGCGGGGTACGCGATCTACAACGTGAAGCAGGACTGGGCGGGCGGCGTCTCGGCCGGGACGGTGTCGATCGTCGAGGCGGTCGCGCCGACGCCGGAGGCGACGCGCGAGCTGTGGCGCTGGCTGCTCGACTTCGACTGGACGTCCCAGTTCTCCGCCGGCCTGCTGCCGGTCGACCATCCGCTCTTCCTGCTGCTCGCCGAGCCGCGGCGGATGAACTTCACGCTCGGCGACGGCGTCTGGGTCCGGCTCCTCGACGTCGGCGCCGCGCTCTCGGCGCGCGGCGTACCAGGGCGACGGCGAGATCGTGCTCGAGATCGAGGACCGGTTCCTGCCCGACAACGCGGGTCGCTGGCGTGTGACGCGACGGCGGGAGCGGAACGCACGGACGCGGAGCGCAGAGCTCGAGCTCGGTGTCGACGCGCTCGGCTTCGACGTATCTCGGCGGCTTCACGTTCTCCGAGCTCGTGCCGCAGGCAGGGCGCGTGAGCTCGTCGAAGGCGCGGTCGCTCGTGCGGATTCGCTCTTTCGCACGACGCGTCGCGCCCTGGTGCCCCGAGATCTTCTGAGGTAGCCTCCCGGCTTCCCCGGGTTGGGGATCCTCATGGGCATTGCGGCGCTGATCATCGCGCTGGTCCTGCATGCGCATCCGGCGCAGCAGCACCGGCAGCAGGTCGACACACGGCCTGTTTGGCCTGCCCAGGGAACGATCACGTCGCCCTTCGGCCACACCGAGGGACGCTGGCATCCCGGGGTCGACATCGGCGAGCTGCGCTCGCTCGACGTCGTCGCCGCAGTGCCGGGCCGCGTCGAGCTCGTCGGCGAGCCGACCGGCTTCGAGGGCTACGGCAACGTGATCGTCGAGGAGTCCGCCGGCTACCAGGAGGTCTACGCGCATCTCTCGGCGTGGCAGGTTCGGCCGGGTCAGGTCATCCAGCCGGGCGAACGGATCGGCACCGCGGGCTGCACCGGCGACTGCACCGGGACGCACCTGCATTTCGAGGTTCGGCGTGACGGCACGGCGGTGAGCCCGTTCGCGACCGTCCTGCGTCCGTTGGTCGCGCCGCGGCCCGCGCCGCGCGTCGTGATCCGGGTCACGCCGGTGTTCCGGCTCGACAAGCCGATGGTCTGATCACCCAGCGGGGATGACCCTGGCTCGCCCAGCGGTGCGATTTGGTTGGGTCTATGACTGCGGGAAGGTGTTCGCGCTGCTTTGCGCTGGCCGCGCTCGGGCTGCTGCTCAGCTCGTGCGGCAGCGGTAACCGCAACGCCGGCGCGCTGCTCACGCAGACGACGCTGACGCAACGCACGATCTCGACGCCGACCGAGACCGCCGCTCGGCGAGACGACGACCGCCGCGACGCCGACGACGACCGTCGTGCTCCGAGCCGGAGACGACGACGCTCCTCGTCACGACGACGACCGCAGCAGGTCGTCACCGCCACGGTCTCGCTGACGGAGACGGTCGCGGTGACCGAGCCCGCCCCGCCGCCGGTGACGACCACGACACGACGACGACGACCGTGAACCCGGCCGCCGCGGCCGCAGCCGGCGCGGCCATCGCCTCGCAGAACACGGAAGCCACGTCGACCGCGAGCAACGCGCAGTGGGGCTGGATCGCCTTCGGGATCCTCGCCGCCGGCGTGATCATGGGCGCGATCTGGTGGCTCGTCAAACGCCGGTCGCCGAAGAGCGCGGCGTGATCCTCGCGTCCTCGTATCCGCTGCTCGACATCGTCTGGACGATGCTCGCGCTCTTCGCGTTCGCGATCTGGATCTACCTGCTCTTCTTCGTCTGGTCGGACATCTTCCGGCGAATGGACATCTCGGGCGGCGACGAAGGTCATCTGGCTCCTGCTCGACCGTCGTCCTGCCGTTCGTCGGGCTCTTCGCCTACCTGATCACGCAGAACGAAGGGATGGTCGAGCGGAGTACCTGGCGGCCTCGGCTGCCCTGACGCGCAGGAGCTCGGCGACCGACCACGCCTGGAACGGGCAGCCGGTCGCGTTGTGCGGCGCCGCGCCGTCCGCGGTCTCGGAGACCGAGCCGAGCCCCCAGTCGCCGAGATGCGCCTCGATCCCGGCGAGCACGTCCGGCGTCGTGGCTCGCGTCGATGTACGGGCCGAGCAGCCACGGCCACACGGTTCCCTGGTGGTAGGCCTCGTCCCGCTCGGCCGAGCTGCCGCGGTGGTACGGCCGGTAGCGCGGGTCGTCGGGCGAGAGCGAGCGCAGCCCGAGCGGCGTCAGCAGCGAGCGGCCGCAGACGTCGACGACCGCGCGCGTCGTCGCCTCGTCGAGCGGCGATCCCGGGAGCGACACGGCGAGCAGCTGATTCGGACGCACCGACGCGTCGTCGCCGTTCGGCCCGTCGACGACGTCGAGCAGCCCGAGCCCGTCGGCGCGCACGAAGCGCCTGACGAACGACGCGGCGGCCGCGCTCGCGCAGCGCAGCGGAGCGGTCGTCGTGCGCGAGTCGTGCCGTGACGTCGAGCGCGCGGAGCCACAGCGCGTTCACCTCGACCGGCTTCCCGGCGCGCGGCGTGACGGGAGCTGCCGTCGATGCGCGCGTCCATCCAGGTGAGCGCCCAGCCCTCGGCGCCCTGCCGGAGCAGCGAGTCGGCGGGTCGACGCCGATGCCGAAGCGCGTTCCGTCGAGGTGGTGCTGCACGATCTGCGAGAGGACGGGAGCGAGCTCGGCGCCGAGGTCCGTCGTCGCCGGTGACGGCGACGTGGCGGTCGACCGCGTGGACGAACCAGAGCGTGCCGTCGACCGTGTTGTACTCGAGCGTTCCGGTGTCGGCCGTGTTCGCGAGCATGCCCTCGGAGACGGTCGCGGCGGCCGCCCGCAGCACCTCGCGTCCCTCGTCGTAGCGGTTCGTCGCGAGGTAGAGGCCCTCGTACGAGGTCATCAGGTCGCGCGACCACTCGCCGAACCACGGATACCCCGCGACGGCGGTCGGCCGCCCGCCGGTGGTGATCGCGAACTGGTCGGCCGCGAGCACGAGCTGCGCGTCGATCTCGTCGCTGCGCGTGCGACGAGGCGATCAGCTCGCGCGCGCGGGCGCGCGCGGCGGTGACGATCGCCGTTCCGCCTGCGGAGCGTCGAACGGCGCCGCCGCGGCGGTGACCTCGTGCACGCCGCCGGGCTCGAGCTCGGCGCGGAAGCAGCCCGGCGGCCCAGAGGTCTTCGCGGTCGTTCAGCCCGCGCGCCGCCTCTTCGCGCATCCGAACGTCGCGGTACCACTCGCCGCCCGCCTGCCAGCCCGCGCCGGCGACGCGGTAGGCGCCTTCGAAGACGAAGCCGCCGTCGTCCGACTCGACTGCCGGGCGTCCGTTCGCGTGGCGTTCGCCGTGCGCGTCGCGCCAGGTGCAGAGCGGCGTCAGCTCGAGCGCGACCGGCCGGTCGGCTTGCGACGAGCCGGTGGACGACACCGACCGCTGCCGAGCCGTGCGCGGCCGCGACCTCGCGCTCGACGATCACGCGCGCCGACCTGCCAGCGCCAGCGCGGGACGCCGTCGGTCAGGTCGAACGAGGCGAGCAGCTCGTGCCCGCGCGGGTCGACGGTGCCGTCGCCCCACTCGTCGGTCGCGAGCCGGATGCGCGCGTCGCCGATGACGAGCACCGGGTCGAGCGCCGCCAGGCCGAGCATGCGGCGCGCCGGCCCGTCGACGGCGACGACGAGCAGGCCGTGGTAGCGACGGGTGCGCAGGCCCGGCGACCGTGCCCATTGCGTAGCCGCCCGAGCCCGTCCGCGACGAGCCACTCGCGCGCTGTTGCCGCGTCGAGGTCGCCGCACGGCTGCGGCCCGAAGCGGATCTCATCTCCGTGTCGCCGACATGAGCTCGCCGATCGTCGGCACCGGCACGCCGCGCGCCCGCAGGATCAGCTCCGCGACGAGCCCGGTCCAGCCGGTCTGGTGGCTGGCGCCGAGCCCGGCGCCGTTGTCGCCGTGGAAGTACTCGAAGAACAGCAGGTTGTCCTTCCACGCGGGATCGGTCTGGAACCGCTCGACCCAGCCGAAGCACGGCCGCCGGCCGTCCTCGCCGACGAGGAACAGCGAGATCAGCCGGTCGCGGATGTCGTCGGCGATCTCGATCAGCGTGTGCTCGCTGCCCTGAGCCCTTCGGGTACTCGATCTTGCAGCTCGTCGCCGAAGAAGCGCGCGTAGCGGGTGAGCGCCTCGACGACGAGGAAGTTGACCGGCATCCAGACCGGGCCGCGCCAGTTCGAGTTGCCGCCGAACATGCCGGTGGTCGACTCGGCCGGCTCGTAGTCGATCGTCGAGTGCACGCCTTCGACGTCGAGCACGAACGGCTCCTGCAGGTGACGGCGCGAGACGGCGCGCAGGCCGTAGTCGGAGAGGAACTCGTTCTCGTCGACGAGCTGCGACAGCAGGCGAAGGACGCGGGCGACGCCGACGACGCCGAGCAGGACGCGCCGGCCGTCGGCGCCGCCGCTGATCGGGTGCGCCGACCGTGAGGAGTTGCGCGGCGCGCTTGTTCACCGTCTCGGCGCGCTTGACGACCTCTTCGTCGATCACGGCGACGCCGAGCAGCGGCAGCACGCCGACGATCGAGCGCACCTTGATCGGGACCTGCGACGCCGTCGGGCAGGCGGAGGCGGTCGTAGAAGAAGCCGTCGGCTTCGTCCCAGAGCCCCTGCGACTCGAGTGCGTCGGTGATCAGCGCGAAGTGCTCGAGGAACTTGAGGACGAGGTCGGTCGCCGGCCGGCCGCGGTCGTTCAGGATCGAGGCGATCGCGGCCATGCTCAGCGCGTAGAACCCCATCCAGCCGGTGCCGTCGGACTGTTCGAGCAGCCAGCCGGGCGCGAGGTGCGAGCGGTCGAGCGGCCCGATGTTGTCGAGGCCGAGGAAGCCGCCTTCGAAGATGTTCGAGCCGTCTGCGTCCTGCCGGTTCACCCACCACGTGAAGTTGACGAGGAGCTTGTCGAACACGCGGTCGAGGAACTCGGTGTCGCGGCCGCCGTCGATCGCGAACACCTCGAGCGCCGCCCAGGCCTGCACCGGCGGATTGACGTCGTCGAACGACCACTCGTAGGCGGCGAGCGCGCCGTTCGGGTGCTGGAACCACTCGCGGCAGAGCAGGATCAGCTGGTACTTCGCGAACGCCGGGTCGACGCGCGCGAGCGCGACGCAGTGGAAGGCGAGATCCCACGCGGCGAACCACGGGTACTCCCACTTGTCGGGCATCGACATGATGTCGAAGGCGTCGAACGTCCGCCAGTGGCTGTTGCGACCGTTGAGCCGCGACGCGGGCGGCGTCGGCTGCGTCGGGTCGCCGTCGAGCCAGCGGGCGACGTCGTAGGCGTAGAGCTGCTTGCTCCAGAGCATCCCGGCGAGCGCCTGGCGAAGGACGAGCGCCTCGTCGTCGGTCGTCGCCGGCGGTGTCAGCTCGGCGTAGAACTCGTCGGCTTCGTCTCTGCGCGTCGCGGCGATCTCGTCGAAGTCCGTCCAGGGGCTGCCGTGGCGGTCGACTGGGGCGGAGGCGAACGCGCACCGTCGCGGTCGCGCCGGGAGCGACGGTCGAGGCGGTACCAGAACGCCGCTTTCGTTCCCGTCTCGGTCGCGACGGTCGCCGCGCCCGAGACGACGTGGTCGTTGATCCCGTCCTTCGGCGTCGTTGTCGACGACGCGGCTCCGAACAGGCGCGCGTCGTTCGTCTCGTTCTCGCAGAAGAGCACGTCGGGCTCGCCCTGGCGCATGATCTCGAGCGGGCCGAGGAACGGGTGATTCGGTCACGATGCGCGACGCGCCGTCGAGCCGGAGCTCGGGCCGCGTCTCGCCGTCGGTTGCCCCACGACCACGTGTTGCGGTACCAGGCCGTCGGCAGCAGATGCAGCGTCTCGGTGTCCGGGCCCGGCGTTCGTCACGCGGATCGTCAGCAGCAGGTCGTGCGGGTCGCCCTTCGCGTAGTCGGCCTCGACGATCCAGTAGCGGTCGGCGTCGAACGCGCCGGTGTCGAGGAGCTCGTACTCGGGGTCGAGCTTGCCGCGGCGGCCGTTCTCGGCGACGAGGTCGTCGTACGGGAACGCGCGCTGCGGATAGTGGTAGCGCCAGCGGTTCCAGGAGTGGCTCGGGATCGCGTCGAGGTACCACCAGTACTCCTTGGCATCCTCGCCGTGGTTGCCCTCCTGGCCGGTGAGGCCGAAGATGCGCTCCTTGAGGATCGGGTCGCGGCCGTTCCAGAGGGCGAGCGCGAGGCAGAGGCGCTGCTCGACGTCGGAGAAGCCGGCGAGCCCGTCTTCGCCCCAGCGATACGCGCGCGAACGCGCGTGGTCGTGGGGGAAGTAGTCCCAGGCGGTTCCGTCCGGCGCTGTAGTCCTCGCGGACGGTGCCCCACTGGCGCTCGCTGAGATACGGGCCCCAGTGGTACCAGTCACTCGCCTGCCGCAGCCCGTTCTCGAGACGTCCGAACGTCTCGACCCGCTCGCGCTCGACGCTCATGTCGCCCTCCCGACCCCACCCTAGAGAGCCGCCATCGTCCGTGTGTGGACCGCCGGTGTCAATTACCCGCGCGGGATGGTGAACGGCGAAGCCGCTATCCTTCCCGCCGACCCGGGCGCTTAGCTCAGTTGGGAGAGCACCAGCTCGACAAGCTGGGGGTCACTGGTTCGAGCCCAGTAGCGCCCACCTCGGAAACCCCCGCTAGCCCGGGGGTTTTCGTTTTTCAGGGTGCTAGGCCCGGCCGTCCGTTTGGACGCTTCGCGCAGCGAGTCCGAGCGTCATGCTCGCCGGTGTCGGGGGCGGAACGATCCACAGTTGTGGGCGACGTGCCGGCATGCCACATATCCATTGGTTCCTTCCGCGCATGTCTTCGCCACCGCTTGGCTTCACGGATTGCTACGGTCGGAATCGCGCCGGCGTTGACGGACATCCTGGCCGCGCCGCAGGCACCAGACGTAGCCGCCGAATCCCTGAGGCGGCCTGCTGCTCCTTCGCCTTGTTGTTAGTTGTCAAGGTTTTGCCGATGTTGCCCGGAGCAGTTCCTCTTCCTCATCGCGGCCGCGCCTTGCTTCAGACGAGGTGTCCGGCGCGGGACCTTCGCGGCTGCATAGGAAACGGCCTTCGCCGGCGTCGCGGCTGCGGGCTAGACGGAGCCGAACGACGACAAACAGTTCTTTCGCGTGTTAAGAGCGCGCCAGCGATAATTCGCGGGCCTCTGCGTGGGGGCGAAAGCGACGGTCGCCTCGAAGCTGACCGCCGGGCCGTGGATTGTGACACCGAGTCACATTCGTCCCACTAGCGCCACTCATCGTTCGCTCGGACCGAACCGTCGCTAACAGCTACAAGCCCAAACCGCTGACTGCCAGCGGAAATCGAAGGGCTCGAAGGCGCGAACGGGCGCGAACGGCTGCCCATCCTCGACAAGCTGGGGGTCTCGGGTGGGAGCCCAGTAGCGCCCGCCTCGGAAACCCCCCTGGCGTAGGGGTTTTTCTTTCTCGGGAACCCGGGCGGCCGCTGGCGCGGTGCCGCAACGGCGACTATGGTCGTCTCGTGGAATGACGCGACGTTCAAGATTCTGTCCCATACGTGGGACGAGGACTTCTTGATTCACTTGACCTAGGCGACCTCCCTGAACGGTGAGCCGGATCAGCCCGCCATGAGCATCGAGGTCCTACGTCCGGCCCTTCAGGACGCGCTTACCGATGGTCTCGTTCGGATGTTCGAAGTCACCGACAAGGACCGCGACCTGACGCTTGACGAAGCCCTGGTGGTGATCGATCAGGACACACACTGGATCGCCCCGAGCGACGACGAGGACGACATGACGGTCATCTATGGACTTGTCACGACAGCAGCGGCGACGCACAGTTCTTTCGTGAGCTGCGCTCACGTCAGCGATAACGACTCAGCTGGGTTGTGACGCCGGATCACAAATGGGGCCATTGGGGCCACTCGTTGTTCGCTCAGACCGAACAGGCGCGAACAGGCACAAGCCCAAAACCGCCGATCACCAGCGGAAAGCGAACGGGCGCGAACGCCTGCCTCCTCGACAAGCTGGGGGTCACTGGTTCGAGCCCAGTAGCGCCCATCGACGAAAGCTCTGCAACCGCAGAGCTTTTGTTTGCTCAGCCGCTAACGGTTTTTCGGCCGGTGCGCACGAAATGCGCACTATTGCGCGGGGAACGCGCGGTCATGACCCCGCTCGGCGCAGGCTTCTGGCTGCGCGCACGACTTCGCTCTCGCTCGCATAGCCGATCAGGTGGATGGTCTGCTGCTCGCGGTACAGGACGGCGTGAATGTGCGCGTCGTTCGTGCGGACGAGTCCACGCCATGCCTCAGGCTCCGGTGGGCGAGACCAGTTCCCTTGCGGGAGCGTCCGTTCCTTCTGTTCTCCTGGGAATCCGATAACGACAATTGGCGTCCCGTCGTCGCGGATTGACCCAATCCGGTATGTGACATGCGACGGCGATTCGTCCAGGAAGTACGTCACCGCGCCAGTGTCATCGGGCCACCAGGTCGGTTCGAATGGGTCCCCCAAGCCCTCTGCGAGAACGGGCGCTGCTCCACAGTCCTTCGAGTCAATTTCGACCGCCGAAGCGGTTATCGTGCTGCGCGGCGCTTTCGAGCTTCTCATGTCTTCGAGCTTAGGAGGACTGCCCTCCGGCCGCAAGATGCCCAGTATCTCGCGAAGAAACGCGGTAACTACCCCGCGATCAGCTCGGCCCACGCGTGCCCGAACGCACGCTCGTGCGGCGGCTTCTCGACGCGCACGACGCGATAGCGCGCGCCGCCGTCCGTGACCTCGGAGCCGACGACGAGAGCGGCGTCGTGGGCGTGCATGCCCGAGCCGCCGTCCGAGTAGTGAACTAGATAGCGCCGTTCCGGCCTTCGATCGGGTCTTGCATCTAGCACTCCTGATTCTCGGCTGGGACCGGACCGACGACTGACCACTCTACAACGACGGCATGCCAGCGTGGCGAACAGAGCCCCTCGCTGCTGGCGTGGCCGATGCCGTGCGCCGCGACGCCGAGTACCCGCTGATACTCGTCGTCACTGGCCCGGTTCTCAAGCAGCCGAGCGAGCAGCGCGAGCACTGACCCACTCGATCAGGCGCTCGCGCTGATCGCGGATAACGCCGAGTGGTCGGCAAGGACAGCCTCGCGGAACGTTCTACTCACGACGACGGAGGCGGGTGCGCGAGCGTCGCATCAAACCGCCGCTCGACGCCGTGCTGGGTCGCTTCACCGCCGCTGGTGCCAGCGACCCGCTGGTCTACGACGAGACCGAGTAAGTCTCTATCGACTGGTCACTGCTGGGATCACGGCAGACGGTGACAGTTGTGGAGACCTGGGTCGTTGGGCAAGCTGCATCTGTGCGCCTACGCGACAAGAAGGGTTTGACGCTGCTGGTCGTCGTTCTCGGACTTGCCGCGTGCCGGCTCCGGACAAGGAGGCATCGAAGGTCGCTCGCAGTGCTCGGGGCGACATCTTGCTTGGCACCAAGATCAGGACCGGCAGTCCGATCGACAACAAGCTGCGGTGGCTCTATGACTGCCGCATGCCGAACGGGACGTCGAAATGCTTCATCGAAGACGCTGGAGTCGTTCGAGACGTTACGTCTCAGGCGAGGGCGGGTGAAGAGGTGGCGAAGGCGGGTCCGGGAGGGAGCTTGTAACGTCGCCGAGGTGCGCAGCGGTGCAGCACTAGGGTCGGATCGCTTCAGCGAGCGTCTCCCGCCAGAGGGCGCGATAGGTGGGGTAGCGCGGGGGGTCAGGCGGACTCAGTGGGCGGGTCGCTAACGGCGGTTCGATGCCCGCGCTCGTCTCGCCGAACCGCTGTACATCATCCTCCTGGGCTGGTTCTGAGGGTGGCAACAGCACGCTTCGAGCGCCTGCGAAGCTCACGGCCCGCGGATTGATCGATCGTCACCACGACGTTCCGCACCACTGCGAGCGGTGCGATTAGATGGCCGTCGCTGGCTTCGATGTTGCCGCCGATCGACTGAACCCTGTCCGCCTCTTTGACAGTCGGAAAGACCTGCACGTCTAGGCGGTTGATGTGATCGAGGTTGACTACGCCATCGTGGGCAAGGACGTACTCGCGGATGCCGTCGATCCCTCCGTATTCCGTGAGGGAGACGCCCTCCTTCTGAAATGCGGACGACACGTCGCGCCCGTTCAAGGTGCCTTGCGAACTGCCGCCACAACCCCCGAGTGCTAGCGCCAGAATAACTGTCACTGTCGCAACTGAACTCCCGCGAGACCATGGGCGCCGCAAGCCTACTGCGGCTGCTTCGTCCGCTCGCGCTCCGAACGAGTATGTCGCGCCTTCGAGCGAGCCACTGCCCGGAATGACGCCTGAGAGAGGGCTGCGAATGAGATTTCTGCGCCCCATGCGGACGGGCGCTTCTTGGGGGTATCGGGGGGTCAGGCGGACTCAGTGGGCGGTGCGCACCTCGTCGCGAAAAAAAGCGCAAACCCGCTCCCGCGCGTCGCGTGTCAAGGAGCACCAGTGCTGGGACTTTCGACTAGGAGCCGCCGCGCGATCAACGGCCCGCAGGCGGTGCCAGACGCCGTGCAGCACGCCTTCTAGGGCAGCGAATGATCGCTCTTGTCAGGGTCGTAGACCTCGGTGACGTCCGCTACGCGCCCACGGACGAGAAATGCTGCTGTCTGCTCCGAACAACGACTTCTTCCCCTGGGCCTGCCGAGGGTCCGTGGTTCGCTCTCATCGTCAGGGGTCAGGGTGACGAAACTCGCGTGGCGCATTCTCAGTCTGAACAGGCGCGGCATCGAAGCTGCATCGTATGTCGGGCGCACTGCGGCCTCGGAGACGGCTTCCGGGTCGTCGCGCATCGCGTGATGTACGTCGTGGACGTAGCCCTGCTCTGATCGTTGGGCGAGGAAGCGCCGACCGCCGTCACGATTCGTCACGCTCAAGTGGCAGCCGCCGTGGACGATTACCGCCAGGGTAGTTCGCAGGCCACGCGAGGCCGAACGTCCTGATGGCGTTCGTTGCAGCCGCGAGGCCGCTAGACGTCATATCAAGTAGAGGGAGCAACATGACCGGCACAAACATCGCCACCGGCGCTGCTAGCGGCAGCAAGCGGCGGCGTCTTTTCAAGAAGTTCCTCATCGGCGTAGGGGCTTTCTGGGTTCTCATCCTTGTGGTCGCAGGAATCGGCGCGGCGGTTGGCGGGACGTCATCGACCAAGCCGAAGGCAGCGAAGAAGAGCGCCGCGGCGACCGGTACGTCGTCGAAACAGCCGAGCAGCAAGACAACGAGCGCAGCAACCGATGAGTCAGCCAGCAAACCGAGCGGGGCAGCCCTTTCGTGGATTAAGTCGAATGGGGACAAGGCCGGATACGTGGCGTACGAGATCGCAACTGTCGAAACGAAGATCAACGGCAAGTCGATCGACGACGTTGCCAGTAGCGCACAGAAGGCGCACGACGATCTTGACGTGCTGCGCAGCGACTTTCCGTACGCCAGCGGCAGCGACTCGTTCTCGAACGCTCAGAACAACGTGATGCTCGCAGCCGATGACATGAAGAACGCCATGGGCGCGCTTGTCGCCTGGACGGGCAACCCAAACCCTGCGACCCTGGCGCAGTTCACGACGAAGTGGGCAAACGCGCGCAGCGAGTGGAACAGCGGGGTGACGACGATCTGGCGTCTCGCACAACACGCTAACCCGCCTACCGTCTGAGCTGAAAATACGACATAGCTCGCACGGTCTCGCGTAAAGAACACCGCGATCCGTTTTCAGTCTAGGTAGCGCCCATTTCTCGGCCGCAGGAAGCACCTGCGCGTCATCACATTCGGCACGCGGGTGTTCCTCCAGGCAAGCGGTGCCGCCAACGGGCGGCGAGTGGGTACGCGGCTGCCGCGAGCCAGAGGGCCGGAGGGATCAGCAGGATCAGACCTACGAAGGACGGCCGCCACGCGTAGCTCTCAGCGCGCGAGCAACGGCGAGGTGGCCGCGGAATCGATTTCCTGAGACGTCGATCCACCACGCTGCCTGTCGCGCATCCTCGAACGAAAGACCGAGCGCGTGGAGTTGGGGCTCGCTCGAAGTGCTGCCAGGCAATGGCGCGGACCGGCCGCCGCCAGCGTGCCCGAGCCAACGGGTGCACGAGCTGCAGAACGAACAGTCGCCGTCGTAGACGAGAAGTGGAGTCGGGACATGTTCCACGAGTTGAACGGTAACCGCCGTGGTATGCCACGCGTGTGCTTCGGCTGAACCGGCCATCGCGTGACGAGCTCGCACTATTGCTGGCGCACGCCGGCGCGGCGGATCTCACTTATGACGAGCAGGGCCGAACGAGGGACTCGCCGATGCCCGGCGGCTATCGTCTCGACCGGTACCGGCGTGAGCTCGGCTCGGGTGACCGTGTGTTCGAGCGGGCAGTGGACGCGTTGCGCGGCTGGCAGGCGCAGATCGGCGCAGGCGTCGAGATCATCCCAAGCGGAGCAGGTGTTGCGCCGGGAGAAACGGTCGTCTTCTTGATCAAGACGGCCGGGCTCTGGGCAACCGCTCCTTGCCGGGTTGTCTACGTCGCGGAGGAACCGGATCGGTTCAGCTTCGCTTATGGGACTCTGCCGGGACACCCCGAGCAAGGTGAGGCAGCGATGATCGTCGAGCGGGATCGCGCCGGCCGTGTCGTCTTCCAGATCGTCTCGTTTTCGCGTACGGTCGATCTAGTAGCCCGTATCGGCGCGCCCCTCACGCGGCTCGTTCAGCGCCGTGTCACGAACCGCTACGTCGAGGCCGTCGCGGTTGCCGCTTTGCTCGACGAGACGCGTCTCGCCGCCGGTGACGAGGAGGGTCCCAAGCGGCTTCGAGAGGTTTGAGAGCTGCCCAGTTGGACCACCTCGGAAACCCCCGCTAGCCCGGGGGTTTTCGTCTCTCTGGGTGCTCGGTGCGGGCGGCGTCGCGCTCATTCGTTGGCAGTGTGAGCTGATTCGCGCTCTCGACAGGAGCCGTGGTGCTGTGGCTCGTCGAAGGAGCCGCCGTTCGGTGACGAGCCAGCTCCTCGTTGAGTCCCGCCAGTGCTCGCGGCACTGCTTTTCCCTTGCCCCATGGCCCCTGCAGCGCGGTGGGAGTGATCGACGTCCCGTCCTTGAGATACATGACGCCGACGTCGTACCCGCGTTTCCCCATCAGATCGAAGCGATCGATCGCGTCCCACGGCACTCGCTTCGTCCTTCGCACAACGTCACGGACCGTCACGCCCTCGTCGTCGGCGAAGACGCCGATCCGGAGCATCCGGTACGCCAGCCACGCAAAGGGAATCGCGCCGATGAGGAAGAGCGGGCTGCTCCCGAAGATCACGGGTATCACGAAGAGCGCTGCGGGAACAAGCAGAAACGGCGGCACGCCCAACCGGTGCTCGTTACGACGGTAGACGCGGCGCGATTTCAAGGGCGCCCTAATTCGTCGGCAGCGAGAGCTGTTCGACGTCGGCGCTAGGCGTCGAACCGACACTCGTCGCAGGTGGCGCGGCTCGGTGGTGAGAGAGCTCGTCGTTCAGCGCTACCAGCGCGTTCGGCACTGCATGGTCATCGCCTCGACGCCACTCCCATGGTGCCTCGAGTGCGGTCGCAGCCACAAATGCCCCATCGGTGGGATAGATGCCGCCGAAGTTGGAGCCTCTCCGCGTGCCCCAATCGAAGCGCTCGATCTCCTGCCAGGGCACACGCTTGTGTGTGTTGAAGATGTCGCGGATCGTTACGCCCTCCTCGTCGACAAAGACGCCGATCCGGAAAATCCGGTACGACACCCATACAAAGGGGATCGCTCCCAGGGCTATCGCCGGGCTGCTCCCGAAGATCACCGGTATCACGAACAACGATCCAACGTCAGCAAGACGACCGGTCCGAGCAGGCGATGCTCGTTGCGACGGTAGACGCGTCGGCTCCGATCAGGTACGGGCGGGTGGGAGGGTTCCATTGAGCGGTCTAGCTCGTTGGGAGTGTGAGCTGGTCAGTGGCCTCGACGGGAGCCGTTGTGCTCTCGCTCGTCGGTCGACAGGTCCTTCGATGGCGAGCGAGTTCCTCGTTCAGTCCCGACAATGCACGCGGCACCGCCGTCCCTTCGCCCCAAGGTCCCTGCAGTGCGATCGGCGTGAAAAGCGAGCCGTCTTTCAGATACATGCCGCCGGCGTCGTACCCTCGCTTTCTCACTAGATCGAATCGGTCGATCTCGTCCCATGGCACACGCTTCCTCGTTCGCAGAACGTCACGGACAGTTACGCCGTCGTCGTCGGCGAAGACACCGATCCGGAAGAGTCGATACGCGATCCAGAGAAGCGCGACGACGCCGATGACAAACAGAAGGTTGACCCGCGCCAGTTCACCGAAGATCGCCGCTCCTGCGAGCAAGAAGACAGAGCCGACTACGCGACCTTCGTCGCGACGGTAGACGCGTCTGCCGGTGTTGGGATCAGACCGCAGCTTTGGACGCCCGATCAAGGTTGTGAGCCGTTCGCACCCGGCTCCTTGGTGCTGAAAATGTCCCTGACGGTCACGCCGGCATCGTCGACGAACACGCCGATCCGGAAGATCAGGTACGCCACCCAAATCAACGGAATCGCGCCGAGGAGGTACACAGGGTTGCTACCGAAGATCGCCGGCATCACGAACAGCGGTGCGGCGACCAGCACGAAGGGAGGCCCACCCCAAGCGATGTGCGTTGCGCCGATAGACGCGGCGGCCGGAGTTGCGGTCGCTCTGCTCGATCCTCGAGGCAGCTGCGATGAGCTCCTGCTCCTCGACCTCGATCGGCGCCATGGCGTGGTTCCTCAGGCTCGGGGTTGACTACAGGCGATCTCATGCCCACTCCTGGAGTCTCGTAATCCTCGACGGCCGATTCGGCCTCAGCTCAGGCGAGCTCGCGAGCGCGAGCGAGGAGCGCCGTCTCAGCGGCTTCCTCACGCGCTCGCGCTTCGTCGCCCCACGCGATGTTGCGCTCGAGCTCAGCGCCGAGCTCGTCGAGCATCTCGGCGAGCGCAGCCTGCGACGACGAGCCGGTCTGCCGGCGCGCCTCGGCGCACCGTGCGGGATCGAGTGCGTCGGCAAGGACTGCCGGATCGAGCGTCACCGCCTGCCCGACGGTCGCCTCGGCGGCGGCGCTCAGCAGTTCCGGCTGTCAGCGCCGACGGCGGCTCGCCGGCATCGACGAGGTCGCGCACGGCGCGGCCGACGACCTTGTGCGCGCTGCGGTAGTCCAGTGCACCGGACAGCGCGAGCACATCCGAGACATCCGCGGCGGTGACGAAGCTCTCCCGCGCGATCTGTTCGAACCGCGCGGTACGAAGCTCCATCCCCTCGAGCACCGACGCGGTCAGCCGCGCGATCGCAACGGCCTCCTCGAGCGCGCGCGGCACGGTGCCGTTCAGGAGATGAAAGTGATCGGTGCGCGCCGAGCCGGTGTGGAGCGCGACGATTGCACCGGCGAGATCGCCTGCCGCCTGCCCGGCCTGCGTGCGAATCGCGGCGAGCGCGTACGGGTTCTTCTTCTGCGGCATCAGTGCGCTTGCGCGGCTGTGCGCGTCGGCGAGCTCGAGCAGCCCGAACTCCTGACTCGCGTAGATCTCGAAGTCCTGTCCGAGCTGGCTCTGGTGCGTCGCGGCGATCGCCAGCGTCGAGAGCAGCTCGACGTAGACGTCGGACTGCCACGCCGCATCCTTCGCGTGCTCGATCAATCCGTCGCACCCGAGCAGCTCGGCGAGTCGCGCGCGGTCGAGCGACCAGCGCGAGCCGGCGCTGCCGCCGGCGCCGGCGACGCTCAGATTCAGCGCCGCATGCGAAGAGCGCGCGCGGTCGGCGTCGCGCAGCGCGGGATACGCGTAGGCGAGCAGCAGGTGCCCGACGGTCGTGGGCTGGGCCGGCTGGAGGTAGGTGTAGTCGGTCGCGAGCGCGCTCTTCGTCTCGCGCGCGTGCGCGACGAGCGCGGCGGCCTGCGCGACGAGCGCGTCGTGCAGCTCGCGCGCCCCGCCGCGTGCGGTCAGGCGGACGCCGACCCGGAACGCCTCGCGGCGCGGCCGCCCGGCGCTCAGCCACCCGGCGGCGGAGCGGCCGACGCGACGCTCGAGCTCCGCTTCGCGCGAGTTGAACGCGTCGCCGAGCGACGGGTCCCACGGGAACTCGTCGCCGGGAATCTCGTGCAGCTCGAGCAGCCCGCTCAGGAGCCCGCGTGCGTCGTCGCCGGCGAGGTCGCCGCCCTCGACGAGCGCGACGGCATGGGCGAGATCGGCGAGCGAGAGGCTGTGCGCGAGCCGCGGGCCGTGCGCGCTCTCCGCGGCGAACGCGGCGGCGACGAGCTCGTTGGCCGCGGAGTCGCGGAGGCGGCCGCCGCGTCCGAGTTCTTCGCCTGTCGCCATTGCCGGTGAGGCTAGTCGAGCAGTGTGCGGAGCGCCGATTTGTATGCGTCGAGCGCCGCTCGGCCCGCGGCGGTCAGCTCGACCGAAGTGCGGGAGGTAACGCCGCTTCCGGTCTTGACGGTGGCGACGTAGCCCGCGTCTTCGAGCTTCCGCAGATGCGTGATCAGGTTGCCGGGCGTCAGTCCGATCATCTCCTGCAATCGCGGGAACGAGAGTGTGTCTCCGGCGGGGAGCGCCGAGAGCGTCGCGACGATCCTCAGTCGCGCCGGTGCATGGATGACCGGATCGAGCTCGTCGTCGATCACGCGTGGCGTGGCCAGGCGAGGGACGCGGCATAGGCGAGGAGCAGTGCGCAGCTGCCGATCCCCATCACGCCCCAGACGGCGGCCGGGCCGAAGAACGCGGCGAGAACTCCCAGGACGATTGCCCCGAGCGCACACGCGAGCGAGCGTGTGTCCTGCCGCGCCGCCATGTACGCGGCCGCACCCGAGCCGACGATGATGAACGGCGCAGTCGCCGGGTAGATCCCATAGACGATCGCGTCGGAAGCACCGGCGTGCTCGAGCGCACCCTGAAAGACATAGACCGCGACCCAGATCACCGCGAACGCGGCACCAGTGATCTTCCGCTCGCGGACTGACTGGCCACTGACGCCGTGGTGTGCACGCCAGCGCGCAACCGAGACGAACGCGATCCACACGGCCAACGTCCCGTAGAGCACGCCGAGCGCTACGCCGGTGGGGCCGGTGTACGGATGCTGGTGCCGCACCGACAGCCACAGGACGCCGTAGACGAGCAGCACGACCGCCGCACCGACGACCATCAGCAGGGGCCGGCGGAGCTCGAACTGCCGCTCGGCGCTGCGTGTTGTCTGCTCGAGCAGAGCTGCCGCCTCATGGGACTCGAATTCCTGGGTTCCCGGCTGGTCGTCCACGTTCGCCTCCTTGACTTTGTGCCGCAAAGCTAGCGTACTTTGCACGGCAAAGTCAAGGAGGTTGACCCGGCTCGACGCAATACGTCAGGCTGTCCCTCGTGCCGATCCCAACCGAGCCGATCGGAAGCATTCCGCGCCCGCCCGAGCTGATGGCAGGCGCTGCGGCTGCCGCGGCAGGTGAGATCGACGCGGCCGAGCTCGATGCGCTCTACGTCGACGCGCTGAAGGACACGATCGCGCGCTTCGAGGAGACGGGGTCGCCGGTGATCACCGACGGCGAGCAGCGCAAGCCGAGCTTCGCGACGTATCCGTTGCATGGGCTGACCGCGCTCGCGCCTGACGGCGTCGTGATCCCGTTCGTCGACGGTCACACGCGTCAGCTCCCGCGCCTCACCGCTGGGCCGTTCCGCTACGCGACCTATGCCGATGCGTACGTGACCGAAGCGAAGCGCTACGCCACGAAGCCGGTGAAGCAGGCGGTGATCTCCGCCTCGGCGATCAGCCTCATCTATCCGCAGGACGGGATCGAGGGCTACTCGCAGGATGCGTTCGTCGCCGATCTCGTGAACGAGGCAGAGGCTGACATCCGGCGGTCGCTCGACGCAGGCGCCGACTCGGTGCAGATCGACTTCACCGAAGCGCGGCTGTCGCTCAAGCTGGATCCGTCGGGCGGGCTGCTCCGCATGTTCGTCGACCTGAACAACAGCGTCCTCGACCGGTTCAGCGACGCCGAGAAGAAGCGGCTCGGGGTCCACACGTGTCCTGGCGGCGACCACGATTCGACCCACAGCGCCGACGTCGACTACGCGGACCTGCTGCCGACGCTCTTCACCCTGCGCGCCGGGAACTTCTACGTCGAGCTGGCAGGCGAGCAAGATCCAGCCGCGGTGCTCGGCGTGATCCGCGAGCACTCGACTCCCGACCAGCGCATCTTTGTCGGCGTGACCGACCCGATCGACCCGTCGATCGAGACGCCTGAGGAGGTTCGCGATCGTGTCCTCCTCGCGGCGGAGTACATCCCGCTCGACCGTCTCGGCACGACGGACGACTGCGGTTTCTCGCCGTTCGGCGACGACACGTCGACTGCGCGCGACACGGCATTCGAGAAGATCCGCGCACGGGTGCTCGGCACCGAGTTGGCCGCGACGCAGCTTGGCGTCTGAGCGGCACGCAGGAGGGTGAGCATGCTTCGCGTCGAACCCAGGCCGCAATCGTGAAGTTCCCGCGGCTGTTTGACAGGCACACCCGCCGGCCGACCCCTCGCAACCTCCGCCCGCGGAGCACACCGTGATCGAGGTCGACGCCGAGCAACTCCGCGCGCTCTCGAACGTGTTCTCGGCGCCGAAGTGGCTGCGCGACCTGGGGCTCGCATCGTGGTTCCTCGCGGGCATCGCGATCCTGCTCTGTGGGCTGATGTTCCTCGCCGCGGTGACGGCGACGATCGTCGAGCCGGTGGCCGTCGGCATCCTCGTCGCGACCGTCGCCGCGCCGCTCGTCAGCCGGCTGCAGCGCATAGGCGCACCTCGCGCGCTCGGCGCCGCGCTCGTGTTGCTCGCGCTGGTTGCGGTCGCCGTCTTCATCCTGGTGTTGGTGATCGGCGGGATCACGAGTCAGGACGGCGCGATTCGCGCACAGGCCGAGGAGGCGGTTCCGAAGATCCAGCACTGGCTGACCGACCTCGGCATCAGCTCGAGCGGCGCGCAGGGCGCGACAGACAACGCCAAGGACGCGACGGGCCCGACGGTCTCGACGCTCCTGCACGGGGTCTTCACCGGGATCAAGAGCCTCGCATCGGTCGCGTTCGCCGCGTCGTTCACGGCGCTGACGATCTTCTTCGTGCTCAAAGACGGCCCGTCGATGCGGCGGTGGGTCGACGGGCACATGGGAGTCGGGCAGCCCGTCGCGCACATCGTCACCAACAACATCATTCGCTCGCTGCAGCGCTACTTCGCGCGGCGTGACGCTCGTCGCTGCCTTCAACGGCGTTCTGGTCGACGATCGGCGCGCTCATCCTCGGCGTGCCGCTCGCCGGAACGATCGGCGTCGTCAGCTTCGTCACCGCCTACGTCCCGTTCATCGGTGCGTTCGTCGCAGGCGCCTTCGCGGTGATCCTCGCGCTCGGCGCGAAAGGGACGACGACGGCGCTGATCATGCTCCTGATCGTCCTGCTCGCGAACGGGCTGCTTCAGAACATCTTCCAGCCGATCGCGTTTGGCGCCACGCTCAAGCTGAACCCGCTGCTCGTGCTCGTCGTGACGATCGGCGCCGGCTGCCTGTTCGGCATGGTCGGGATGATCCTCGCGGCGCCGCTGACCTCAGCCGCGATCCAGATCTCCGGTCAGCTCGCCGCGCTGCGCAGAAGCGCCGAGGCGACTACCGGCTCGACCGATCCTCCGGTCGATCCGATCGCCGCACCGGTCTGACGGAGCGGCGGATCGGGGCCCGTGGGCCCCGATCCGTACCGAGGGGTGTGCTCCGTTAGGCGATGTGGACGGCGAACGGGTGTTCGCGTTGCCTGTCCGGGTGATCGTGATCTTGGTCGAGGCGGCGCTCTTGTTGCCTGCCGCGTCGAGTGCGCGGATGACGTAGGTGCCGGTCTTGAGCGGGAGCACGAGCACGGTGCGCTTGGTCGTCTTGTAGCCGTGACCGTTCCGGCTGATCACGTAGTGGTCGACCTTCAGGTTGTCCTTCGAGCCGGCCCAGCTGAGCCGGATCGCCGGACTTCTGGAGGAGAGCCTTCGCCGTCGGCGCAGTCGGTGCCTGCGTGTCGACGAGGAGGCCGTACAGCGTCGCGTGGCGCGTGTAGATGTCGATGCTGCCGTCCGGGTTGAGGAAGTAGCCGTCGGACTGGCCGTCCGGCAGGCTCGCAGAAGCGAGCGCCGGGATCGTCGTCCAGGTCGTGCCGTCGTGGCTGAACGCCGGCACCTCGCCCGGCGCGAGCGCCGAGATGTGGATGACGAGCGGTGCCGAGAACTGCGTGACGGCCTGGCCGGTGGCGTCGTCGGTGATCGTCACCTGGACGACCGTGTTACCGACGGAGAAGCCGCCCGCGACTGCCGTCGGAGTCGGTGTGGTCGAACCGACCCGTCCCGCCGGTCGAGGCCTGGATCGGCTGCGGTGTGACAGTCACGGTCACCGGAGTCGCGAACGTATCGGGCGACCAGGTCGTGGCGACGCTCACCGGTACATCCACCTTCGTCGTCTGTACCGGTCGGCGACGTCGCCGTCACCGTCGGAGCGACGACAACAGAGACGGTGCCGCTCGAGTGCAACGCAGCCGGCGCAGACGCCGGAGCGTTCGGCACCGTCGACTGCGCGCTCACCGGCGGCGCGCTCGTCGTCGTCGTCGTCGTCGGTCGTGGTGGTCGTTGCCGGCGGAGCCGCCGGCGTCGTGCAACCACTATTCACACAGAACGGCGACGTCGTCACACCAGCCAACGACCCCGGCCCCGAAGCCGAACCCCACCAGTTATTGGTGGCATTCACGCTGCCGGCCGAATTGTTCGTCACGCCGACGTGAGCGCCCGAGAGATCGTTGTTGTGGATCGCGGCGGAGCCGGTCAGCGTGGCGGCCGCGATTGCGACGCCGCTGGCCGCCGCCGAGAGCTTGTTGCTCGAGATCGTGAACGTGCCGGAGTTCGGGCTGTCGGTGGTCCCGACGTCACCGCCGTGGATCGAGACAGCGTTCGCGGTGGTGCTTGTGAACGTGTTGCCCGTGATCGACGCCGAACCCGAGACGTTCCCGAAGAAGAACACGGATGAGCCGTCGGTCGTCGCGGTGTTGTTCGTCACCGAGATGCCGTCGTCGACGCCCGAGAACGCCGTGAGCGACGAACCGCCGCTCATCCCGGTCGAGGCGTTGCCGCTCACCGTAACGTTGGTCGAGTCGGAGCCCGTGCAGCTGAAGTTGATGTCCGAGCCGCCGTTGTTCGTCGCGGCGCTGAACGAGTTGTTCTGGACGGTCGAGCCGGTGCAGCCGTGAAGGCTCGGATCGCTGGCCTTGATCTGCATGGCCTCGCTCGAGGCCGCCGCATGCTCGAACAGGTCCTGCGAGACGGCGATGTTGCCGGCGTTGAACGTCATCAGGCCGACGCTGCCGTAGCCGTTGAAGATGTCGTTCTTGACTGCGAGCCCTGAGAGGATCGAGGTGGTCGAGTTGACCGACACCTGCGAAGCGGTGCCGTTGAAGGAGAAGCCATCGACGTTGACGTTGCTCGCGCTGATCGAGATCGACTTCACGAGCGACTCGCTACCCGAGCGGGTGCGCGCGTCGACTCCGGCCTGCGCGCCATCGAGCGTCAGCGCCTTGTTGACGGTGACGTCCTCCGGATACGTGCCGGCCGGAACGCTGACCGTGTCGCCACTCGCTGCTGCGTCGACACCGGACTGAATGGTCTGTCCGGGCCCGACCAGCACGGTCTTCGCGTGGTCGTACTCGAGAACTGCACCCGGCGTGCCGTAGATGCGCAGAGTCGGCGCTGCCGTGCTCGGCTTGGCTGCTGAGCCGCCGATCCCGGCGACGTTCGGCTTTTGGTCGGCGAAGGCCGGTTCGTCCAAACTGGCATCGCCGGAGGTTGAGTACGTGACCGGGCTGTCCGTAAACGTCACGTTGCTGACATTCAGGTGTCCGGTGAAGGTCGACGTCGAGGTGTGAGTCGGGCTCTTGATCTCCACCTGCTCGTACCAGTTGCCGCCGATCGAGTCGCCGCTCAGGCTGACGGTCGACAGGTCGATCCCCGGGGAGTTGGTCCCGTAGATCACCAACCCCTCGGTCCAGTTGTCCGAGAGGGTCGAGCCGGTGATCTCGGTGCCCGTGAAGTCGCCGGTCATGTTCAGACCCGTTCGATTGTTCGTGAGCTGGTCGTTGACCAGCTTGTTGTTCTTCGACGTGTTGATGTACACGCCGTTGCGGTTCAAGGTCACCACGCTGTTCTTCAGCGTGTTGTCGTGTGCCGACTGTTGGAAGATGACGCCGTTGTTGTTGAACGTCCACGCCGCGAGCTCACCCGAGGTGTAGACGTGAGTGATGGTGAAGCCATCGACTGTCGAGCCGCTGATGCCGCTGCCGAACGAGACCGGTGTCGAGTTCCCGTCGGTCGCCTGAATCGTCGTGCTGCTGGCGCCGTCCGTACTTACGACTGTGAGGTTGCTCTTGTTGACACTCACGTTCTCGACGTACGTGCCCGGCCCAACGCTCACGGTGTCGCCCGAGGAGGCTGCGCCGATCGCGGCCTGGATAGTGGTGAAACCACACCCCGACGAGCAAACCGTCACGGTCGCGCCATGCGCCGCGGCTGCGACCACAAAGGCGCAGATGGCCAGGGCTAGAAGACTCAGCCCGCCAACAAGGCGCGCACGACTACTCGAACGTGGTTTTGACACCAGTTCTCCTTTGCTCGCAAATTGACCCTGCGCACGAACGGTCGGCGCGCCTAAGAACCGCAGAGGTCAGCCGCATTGGAGACCTCATCCCTCGCAATCACCGTAGAGGGTGATGTGACTCATGTCGACAAAAATCCCTCGATCTAGGGTTAAGTGCCATGAGAACTGCGCCGGAACGGTAGCTGCAACACGGGGTGATTGTGCATTCGCGCACAATCGACGAAGCCCAGGAGTTGATCGCGGCTTTGGCTTGACGGAGCGGCGGATCGGGGCCCGTGGGCCCCGATCCGTACCGAGGGGTGTGCTCCGTTAGGCGATGTGGACGGCGAACGGGTGTGTCGCGTTGCCTGTCCGGGTGATCGTGATCTTGGTCGAGGCGGCGCTCTTGTTGCCTGCCGCGTCGAGTGCGCGGATGACGTAGGTGCCGGTCTTGAGCGGGAGCACGAGCACGGTGCGCTTGGTCGTCTGGTAGCCGTGACCGTTCTTGCTGATCACGTAGTGGTCGACCTTCAGGTTGTCCTTGGAGCCGGCCCAGCTGAGCCGGATCCCGGACTTCTGGAGGAGCGCCTTCGCCGTCGGCGCCGTCGGTGCCTGCGTGTCGACGAGGAGGCCGTACAGCGTCGCGTGGCGCGTGTAGATGTCGATGCTGCCGTCCGGGTTGAGGAAGTAGCCGTCGGACTGGCCGTCCGGCAGGCTCGCGGAAGCGAGCGCCGGGATCGTCGTCCAGGTCGTGCCGTCGTGGCTGAACGCCGGCACCTCGCCCGGCGCGAGCGCCGAGATGTGGATGACGAGCGGTGCCGAGAACTGCGTGACGGCCTGGCCGGTCGCGTCGTCGGTGATCGTCACCTGGACGACCGTGTTGCCGACCGAGAAGCCGCCCGCGACTGCCGTCGGAGTCGGTGTGGTCGAACCACCCGTCCCGCCGGTCGAGGCCTGGATCGGCTGCGGTGTGACAGTCACGGTCACCGGCGTCGCGAACGTGTCGGGCGCCCAGGTCGTCGCGACGCTCACCGGTACATCCACCTTCGTCGTCGACCAGTCGGCGACGTCGCCGTCACCGTCGGAGCGACGACAACAGAGACGGTGCCGCTCGAGTGCAACGCAGCCGGCGCAGACGCCGGAGCGTTCGGCGCCGTCGACTGCGCGCTGACCGGCGGCGCGCTCGTCGTCGTGTCGTCGTCGTCGTGGTCGTGGTGGTGGTTGCCGGCGGAGCCGCCGGCGTCGTGCAACCACTATTCACACAGAACGGCGACGTCGACACACCAGCCAACGACCCCGGCCCCGAAGCCGAACCCCACCAGTTATTCGCGGCATTCAGCGTGCCGGAGCTCCGGTTGCGTTGACCACGGCGACGTCCGCGTCGGTGAGCGAGCTGCCCGAGATCGTCGCCGAGGTATTCGTCCCGTAGGTCAGGACGTCGGTGGCGTAGTTGCCGCCACCCGTGTAGTGGAAGCCGGAGATCGTCGAGCTGCGTGATCGAGCCCGACACCGACCCGCCGCCGCGATCCCAGAGGACGATCCCGTTCTGCGCGATCGTGCTCGTGCGGGCCGGCGCCCGTGATGACGCTGCCGGAGACGGTCAGCGTCGTCGTGTCGCCGGGCGCCGCTCGTTGCGCCGTTGCCGTCGACCACGTCGATGCCGTTCTTCTGGATGCCGCTGATGCTGGAGTTGTTGACCGCCAGCGAAGTGGTCCCGGTGCTGCCGTCGACGGCGATGCCCTGGCCGTCTGCACGCCGTTGATCGGGTAGTTGCCGACGATGCTGTCGTTCTGGAGGGTTCCGGTGGACTGGTTCCAGAGGACGATCGCGTCCGGGCCGCCCGCTCCGGGAGCCGAGCCGTTACCGGTGATCGTCATCCCCGAGATCGTGATGCCGGTCGAGTTGTTCACGAGCGCGGAGACCTGCATGTTGCTCGTGTACTTGTGGGCGACGCCCGAGCTGATCAGCGTGCTCGGCTGGATCGTCGTCGATCCCGGCGCCGCGCCGGCGATCGTCAGGTTGGTCTTGCCGCTGACGGTGAAGCCCGTCGTGTAGGTGCCGGCCGGGACGTCGATCGTCTCGCCGGAGAACGAGCCGCGTCGATCGCGTCCTGAAGCTTGAAGCCCGAGGTGACCCAGGCCTGCTGCCGTCGGCGGTCGAGTAGAGGACCGGCGTGTCGTGCTCGGCGTGCCTGAGCGCTCGTTGCCGACCGTCGTCGCGTCGGCGAGCGTCTTGACGTAGATGTCCTGCGGATCGCCGACGGTCGACGCCTTCCGGCCCGTTCAGCAGCACCTTGTACGGCAGAGTGCTCGTCGGAACCGAGAGGTTCGTGATCGCGCAGTGCCGCCGTGCGTCGACGTCGCATAGTCGATGCCCGTGTAGATGGCGGACGCTTCGCCGAGGCTCGCGTTCGTGATCGTCACGCCGTTGACGCCGCAGGGATAGAACGCTGCCGTTCGCGTAGATGGCGATGCCGCCCCAGGCGTTGCCGGACGTCGTGACCCGTTGATCGTGATGTCGTTCGAGTCGCTGATCCCGATGCCGTTGCCGTAGGCGGCGTCGTCGCGGTGACGTTCGTGAACGTCGCGTGCGTTGACGCCGTTCAGGTCGATGTTCGAGCGCTGCGAGTCGGTGACGGTCACGTTCGTCGACGATGACGTTCGTGTCGCCCTCGAGCTTGAGGCCGTAGCCGTGCTGTGCGAGCCGTGACAGTCGAGTTCGGCCCGATCAGCCTGAAGTTCTCGCAGCGTGATCCCGTCGATGCCCTGAAGTACATGCCATAGGTGTGTCGAGAGGCAGGCGCCCGAGCAGGCGCCGCGGCGTCGATGATCGTCGAGGTCGCGGATCGGTGCCGTTCCCGACGCCGACGATCGTGAGGTTGCTCTTGTTCGTGACGGTGCTGAGCCGACGTCCGATGTCGTAGAGTGCCGCCGACTCGATGTACGTCCCCGCGGCGACGGTGATGATCGTGTCACCCGACTGCGCCGCCTGGATCGCGTCCTGGATCGAGCTGTAGGTCGCAGCTCGGCCGCCGGGAGGTCGGTTGCAGACCGTCAGCGTGTTCGCGCCGCGCGCGCGGCTGAGCAACCACGAAGGCGCAGATGACAAGTGCTAGAAGACTCAGCCCGCCGACAAGGCGCGCACGACTACTCGAACGTGGTTTCGACACCAGTTCTCCTTTATTCATGAGTTGACCCCGCGCACCGATGAACCGGCGCGCCCATATCCGCAGAGGTCAGCCGCAGTGGAGACCCCCATCCCTCGCAATCACCATAGAGGGTGATTTGACTCATGTCGACAAAGATCCCTCGATCTAGGGTTTAGTGACATGCGTAACTGGGCGGGAACGTTACCTACAACGCACGATCGCATCGTGCGTCCGCGCACGATCGGCGAGGCGCAGGAGTTGATTGCCGCACGAGCCGGCGATCCGCGCGCTCGGCACGCGTCATTCCTTCAGCCGCCTTGCGGATACGACAGACGTGCTGCTCTCGACCGAGCACCTCGACCGCGTCGTCGACGTCGGCGAGCGCTCGGTGACCGTCGAGGCTGGACGTGCGCTATGGCGAGCTCGGCGTCCGTCTTCTGGAACATGGACTCGCCGTTGCGAACTACGCGTCGCTGCCGCACATCTCGGTCGGCGGCGCGGTTGCGACGTCGACGCATGGCTCGGGTGTCGCGAATCAGTCGCTCGCAGCCGCGGTCTCGGCGATCGACTTCGTGCTCGCCGACGGGTCGCTCCACACGCTGCGACGGGGCGACGACGACTTCGACGGCGCGAGTCGTCGCGCTCGGAGCGCTTGGTGTGGTTGTTCGCATCACTCTTGACGTCGTCCCCGCCTTCGACCTTCGGCAAACGGTGTTCGAGCGGTTGCCGTGGTCGGTCGTCGAGTCGAGCCTCGCCGAGATCCTCGCCGGCGCGTACAGCGTCAGCCTCTTCACGACCTGGACCGACGCCGGCGTCGAGCAGGTGTGGTTCAAGTCGCAGGACGAACCGGGCGACGAGTACTTCGGTGCGCGTGCCGCTGACGCGCCGCTGAATCCCGTGCCGGGCGCGTCGCCTGAGAACTGCACCGGCACAGCTCGGCGTTCCCGGCCCGTCCGGCGACCGGCTGCCGCACTTCCGGCTCGGCTTCACGCCGAGCGGCGGCGACGAGATCCAGACCGAGTACATCGTCGGGCGCGAGCACGCGCTCGATGTCGTCGCCGAGCTCCGCCGGCTCGGACCGCGGATCACGCCGCTGCTCCTCATCTCGGAGATCCGCGCGATCGCCGCCGACCGTCTCTGGCTGAGTCCGTTCTACGAGCGCGAGAGCGTCGCCTTCCACTTCACCTGGAAGCCGCTCGAGTCCGAGGTGCTCGCGGTACTGCCTGCGATCGAAGACGCGCTGGCGCCGTTCGCGCCGCGGCCGCACTGGGGCAAGGTGTTCCTCCGTTCGCCGGCCGAGAGCTACCCGAAGCTGCCGGCGTTCCGAGCGCTACGTGAGCGACTCGATCCCGCCGGCACCTTCGGAAACGACTTCCTCGCTCAGCTCGGGATGTAGGCGAACGTGTCCGGGTTCGGGCCGTTCCGTCCGTCCTCGCCGCGGTCGAGCGCATCGATGCGCTGAACGTCGTCGGACGAGAGCTCGAAGTCGAACAGCTCGAAGTTCTCCTTGACGCGTGCCGGGGTGACCGACTTCGGGAAGACGATGTGCCCGCGCTGGATGTGCCAGCGGAGCGCGACCTGAGCCGACGTCTTCTCGAGACGCTCGCCGATCTCGGTCAGCACCGGGTCGTCGATGACCGCGTCCTTCGGCGAGCGGCGCCCAGGCCTCGATCGCGATGCCGTGAGCGGCGCAGTAGTCGGCGACGTCGCTGTTGTGGAAGTACGGGTGCAGCTCGATCTGGTTCACGGCCGGAACCGTGTCGGTCTCGTTCGCCAGGCGCTCGAGGTGCGCGACCTGGAAGTTCGAGACGCCGATCGACTTTGCGCCGCCGGCTGCCTTGAACTCCTCCATCGTCTGCCACGTCGAGACGAAGTCGCCGTCGTACAGCGTCGGCAGCGGCCAGTGGATCAGGAACAGGTCGACGTAGTCGGAGCCGAGCGCCTCGAGCGTCTCGCCGAATGCACGGCGGGCGTCCTCGGGCCGGTGGAAGCCGTTGTTCAGCTTGCTCGTGATGTAGACGTCGCCGCGGTCGAGCCCGGACGCGCGCACCGCGTCGCCGACGCCCTGCTCGTTGCCGTACATCTCGGCGGTGTCGATGTGCCGGTAGCCGACTTCGAGGGCGACGCTCACTGCCTGCTCGGTGTCGGCCGGCGGGACCTGGAACACCCCGAACCCGAGCTGCGGGATCGAGGTGCCGTCGTTGAGTTGAATCGTTGGGACGCTCATGTCCGCACCTTACGCGGCCGAACTACGGTGAAGTCCCGATGCCGCTGTGTCATGGACAGGCGGATCGTGCGAGTCGTGAGCGACGACACCCTGTCTGAGCGCGAACGCACCGTCGCGAGGCTGCTCGCCTACGGGTTCCGCAACTCCGACGTCGCGCGTGCCCTGAATGTCTCGCTGCGGACGGCAGAGTCCGATCGCGCTCGGTTGATGCGCAAGCTCGGCTTCAGCCGCCGCGCCGAGCTCGTGCGCTGGGCGATCGACCACGAGCTCCTCGCCCCTGCGGGAAACCCGTAACGCGGTTCAGCGCGAGCCACGATGGCCCGCGCTTCGATCTCTCGCACACTCGATCTCGAAGAGGCAAGTAGCCCTCACGGAAGGAGACGGGAGATGCGGAAAGTCTTTGAAATCGGTGGACTCGTTGCAGCGGTCGTCCTGATCGGCTTCGGCGTTGCGGCCATCGTGATGGGCGTTCAGGGCGGCAACACCGTGAACAACAGCCTGAAGCTGGAGCAGATCACGGGCACGCCCGACATGACCCCGTCCGGCATCAAGGCCGAGGCAACGAAGGCGGGCTTGACCGGGATCAGCTACCCGACCTGCTCCGTCGCCGGGCTGGCTGTGACCAATGGCACCCGGGCACGGTGCTTCGCGCAGTACATGCGGATTCACACGCTCGAAGCGACCGGCGGCGTTCCCTACGCGATGATGCCGCGGTACGCGACGGCGGACGGCAAGGGCACGAACGACGCGACGAAGGCTCTCCGTCTCGAAGGGGCAGCCGGTTGCGAACGCGGCCCGCGACCTCTGGATCCAGGAGACCGCGCTGACGACCGCACTGAACGTCAGCTACATGGCAACGCAGATGGCGCTCTTCGGAATCGTCGTCGGCATCGCCCTCCTGCTCTCCGGCATCGGCTTCGCGATCCTGGCGATCGGCGGGGCGCTCCGGAATCCCGACACGGTGCTGACCTGGCTCCACAAGAAGACGCCGGCAGCGAAGCCGCTGGCTGTCTAGTCCACCTCAGCTCAGCACGGCAGGCGAAGGGCCGCGCAAGCGGCCCTTCGCTCATTCGTCGAGCAGACCCTGCGCGATCGCGTAGCGCACGAGCTCGGCGCGGCTCGAGAGCTGCAGCTTTTGCATGATGTGCGCGCGGTGCGTCTCGGCTGTGCGCACCGAGATATAGAGCTGCTTCGCGATCTCTTGATTGGTGTGACCGAGCGCCAGCAGTCTGAGCACTTCGCGCTCGCGGTCGGACAGAGGGTCTTCCTCGGCGCGGCGCGCCTCTGCCGCCTCGGCGGCGATCAGCCGCGCGCCGAGCTCGGGATGGACGTATCGCCCTCCGCGCGCGACCTCGTGCACGGCCGCGACGACCTCGGTGTCGGCTGCCTCTTTGAGGACGTAGCCGCGGGCGCCGGCGCCGAACGCTTCGCGGACGTAGCGCGGGTCGTCCTGCATCGAAAGGACGAGAATCCCCACGTCGAGGGCTCTCGTGCAGCAGCAGGGGAATCGCCTCGAGCCCGCTGCCGTCCGGCATCACCATGTCGAGCAGGACGACGTCAGGCTTCGTGCTGCGCGCTTCGAAGACGGCTTCACGGCCGGAGGCGGCCTCGCCGGCGACCTCGATGCCCTCCGCCTGGTCGAGCAGCAGGCGCAAGCCCGTTCGGACGACCGCGTGGTCGTCGACGATCAGGACGCGAGTCGGAGGCGCCATGGGTCGACGTTAATCCTTCCGGCGGGCAGCGCGTACGCAGTAATCCGCAAATCTTCTGTGCCGCACGCCGAGGACGCTCGCTTCTCTCCGTCCTACCGTGGACCTATGAGATCGACCTTTCCCGTGTTGTGGCTCTTCAACGATGTCCTCGCAACCGGCCGGCTCGACATCGAAGATGGCCGGCTGACGCTGACTGCTCGCGACCGGTCGTTCTCGTCTCCGGTGTCCGGGGTCGGCGATCACGTGATCGAGCGTGGCCCCGCACGTCGTATCCGAGGACTTCCCGCGCTGACGCTCGATCTCGCCGACGGCGTACAGGTGCGCCTCGCGAGCCTTGGTGGCGCCGGCTCGCTCCAAGAGATCTCGTCTCTCGTCGGCGGGCCCGGGTTCAGCGCGCCGGTAACGGCGCCTGCGCTGCGATCGTCGTCCCGGAGCCGGGCGACGACTCGACTGTGAGGCTGCCACCGATCAGGGTGAGCCGCTCGCGCATGCCGAGCAGGCCGAGGGCGTCTTCTCTGACCTCGTCTACATCGAAGCCGCGGCCATCGTCGTCAATCGTCGCGATCGCCTGACCGTCGCGTCTCGCGATGACGATGCTTACGTGCTGGGCGCCGGCGTGCTTGACGACGTTCGTCAATGCTTCCTGCACCACGCGGTACAGCGTGGTCTCGACCTCAGGCGGCGGTCGCTCGTCGAGTCGTGTCTCGATCGACGTCTGGATTCCCGTCTGCTCGCCGAACGTATGCGCGAGGCGCTCGAGCGCAGGCCCGAGCCCGAAGTCGTCGAGCACCGCGGGGCGAAGCTCGACGGCAAGCGCCCGCACGTCTTGCAATGCCTGAACGACCAGCTCGCGCAGATCGGTCTCCGCTGTCGTTGCTTCGGCGTCTGTCGGCGCGGCCCGGATCGACTTCAGGCCCAGCAAGATGGAGGTGAGCGCCTGGCCTGTCTCGTCGTGCAACTCGAGCGCGAGGCGCCGCCGCTCCGATTCCTGCGCCGCGACGACTCGGCGCACCGTCTCCCGCTCCACGCGCTGTGACATCGCCACCGCGACGGATGCCCGGGCGGTGAAGATCTCGACGATTCGTTGGTCGGCATCGCTGAAGCGCGGGTCGCGCCCCAACTTGTCGTGGATGGCGATCACGCCGAGCGCGCGGTCGCGCGCGACCATCGGAACGTAGAGCCCGGTACGCACGCCCATCGCCCTGGCTTCGGCCTGTGCGACGTCCGGATCGTCGAGCAATGAGTCGACGCGCACTGTCTGTCGGCGCTCGAGAACACGGCCGGCTTTGGTTCCGTCGCGGCGAAGCACCCGTCCCACGAGCTCGTCAACCGTTCCTTCTGAGCTTGCCGCGACGATGCGGAGCGTGTCGTCCTGCTCCGAGCCGAGGGCCGCGAAGGCGATTCGCGCGTTCGTCAGTTCGCGGATGCGGTCGCACACGAGCTGCAGCAGGCGCTCGACCTCCGTCTCGTCGACGATCGAGCGGACGACCTCGTGGAGCGTCTCCAGCTGCCGTGACCAGCGTGTCGCCGACTCGTACAGGCGTGCGTTCTCGATTGCGACCGCCGCCTGCGACGCGAGCAGCGAGACAATCTCCTCGTCTTCGGCCGTGTACTGCCGGCCCTCACTCTTCTCGGTCAGGTAGAGGTTGCCGAACGCGACGCCGCGCATGGTTACCGGTACGCCGAGGAACGAGCGCATTGGCGGATGGTTCGGCGGGAAGCCGACCGAACGCGGGTCGTCGGCGAGGTCCGCCAAGCGCAGCGACTTCGCCTCCTCGATCAGCGCCCCGAGGACGCCTCGTCCACGCGGGAGGTCGCCGATCGCCGTCGCGGTCTCGGCGTCGATGCCGGTAGTGATGAATCGCTCGAGTCCGTGGCCGGACTCGTCGATGACGCCGAGGGCGCCGTACCGCGAGTCGGTCAGGCGCGCAGCCGTCTCGACGAGCTTCTGAAGCAGTGACTCAAGCGAGAGCTCGGAGGCCAGCGCGACGCTGGCCTCGAAGAGCTCGCGCAGGCGACCGTCGGTCGTCCGCGTTGTCACGCTGTCCAGGCTATAGCCCGGCGGGCTCTGGAACCAGGGCCTCCTCGCCCTGGACGATGAGCACCGGGGTCGTCGCGTGGTGCAGGACGTAGGTCGAGACACTGCCGTGCAGCAGCCTCCCGATCCGGCCCCAGCCGTGCGCGCCGAGGACCACCAGGCGCGCCTCGCGATCCTCTGCGGCCTTGCAGATCTGCTCGCCGGGGAGCCCATCGAGCACGATCGTGCGGCACCCGACGCCGGCTTCGGTCGCCCGGTCTTCGACGCGCGCTGACACCTCGTCGATGCGCTCCTGCTCGATCTCACGCATGTCGGAGACGATCTCCGCGTAGCCGTAGTACCCGTAGGCGGGCGTCTTGTCGTGCCGAACGCAGACGACCACGAGCGGTGCGCCGAGCGCCTGCGCGAGCTCGATCGCCTGGTCAGTTGCGGCCTCCGCAGTGGGCGAGCCGTCGGTGGCAAGCATGATCGGGTTCATCGCTCAATCTCCTTTCCTAACGACACCTCAATCGTCGCCCCGGCGACGGCGAACGACATCGGTGGCGTCGCGGCAAACGGATGCGTACTTTCCCGCTGGACGGAAGGTCGTCTGACGGGCGAGGATGGGGGCATGGCAGTCGAAGGCGTCGTCGAGGATGTGATCCTGCGTGATGGGTCGACGCTGCGACTCCGCGTCCCGACGAAGGCCGACGAGGACGAGCTGATCGAGTTCTTCCGCGGGCTGTCGCCCGAGAGCCGGTACCTCCGGTTCCACGGCGCGACGAACGTCGGGCACGAGACGGTCGCATCGGCGCTCGATACCGACTGGGAGGTTCGCGGCTCGCTGCTTGGCGAGCTTGCGTCCGAGGACGGCGAGGTTCGCCCGATCGCGATCGCGACGTACGTGCGACTGCGCGATCCGCGCCGTGCCGAAGTCGCCTTCGCCGTCGCCGACGGCATGCACGGGCGCGGCTCGGGGACCAGGCTCCTCGAGCGACTCGCGGCGCACGCGGCGGCGGCCGGGATCGAGGAGTTCGTTGCAGACGTCCTGCCCGAGAACACCGCGATGCTGCGGCTATTCGACGAGGCAGGGTTCGCGGCCGTGCGGCGGCTTCAGCAGGGCGTCGTCGAAGTCGTGCTCCGGCTCGGAGCAACCGGTGAGTCCGTCGCGCGCCGCGACCGGCGCGATCATCTTGCGGTCGCTGCGTCCGTGCGTCCGTTCTTCGAGGCGCGTTCGGTCGCAGTCATCGGCGCCTCGCCGCGGCGGGGCACGATCGGCGGTGAGCTCTTCCGGAACATCCTCGAGGCGGATTTCGTCGGCGCGGCATATCCCGTCAACCGCGACGGCGCTTCCGTTGGCGGCGTGGCCGGCTACTCGGATATCTCAGGCGTCCCGGAGGTCGTGGACCTCGCGGTCATCTGCGTGCCCGGCGGCGCCGTGCTCGAGGCGGCGGCTGCGAGCCTTGCGACCGGTGTGACGGCGCTCTGTGTCATCTCGGCCGGATTCGCCGAGACCGGGGCCGAGGGTCGCGAGCGTCAGGACGAGCTGCTTCGGCTCGTGCGGGCGCACGGCGCGCGGCTCGTCGGGCCGAACTGCCTGGGCATCGCCTCGACCGCGACGCGTCTCAACGCGACGTTCGCGCGGCGCAGCCTGCCGGCGGGACGCGTCGGCTTCTCGTCGCAGAGCGGCGCGCTCGGCCTGGCACTCCTCGAAGAAGCCGACGCGCGCGGGCTTGGGCTCTCGAGCTTTCTCTCGATCGGCAACAAGGCCGATGTCTCGTCGAACGACCTGCTCGAGTACTGGGAGGACGACGAGGGCACCGACGTCGTTCTGCTGTACCTCGAGTCGTTCGGCAATCCACGCAAGTTCGCGCGAGTCGCCACGCGGGTCGCGAGCCGCAAGCCGATCCTCGCGATGCGCAGCGGGACGAGCCGTGCCGGAGCTCGCGCGGCGAGCTCGCACACGGCAGCGCTCGCCGGCTCCGACCTGGCTGTCGATGCCCTCTTCTGGCAGGCAGGCGTGCTGCGCGCACGGACGCTCGAGGAGCTACTCGACGCGGCGGTCCTGCTCTCGACGCAGCCTCTACCGCGCGGTGACCGCGTCGCCGTCCTCACGAATGCCGGTGGGCTCGGGATCCTCTGCGCCGACGCCTGCGAGATCGCGGGGCTGACGCTGCCGGCGCTTGCGCCCGAAACGGTCGAGGCGCTCCGCGCCGTGATGCCGGAGGAGGCGAGCTCGGAGAACCCGGTGGACATCCTCGGCTCGGCGACCGCGGCGACCTACGAGGCGACGCTCCCGGTGCTCCTCGCCGATCCGGGGATCGATGCCGTCATCTGTCTGTTCGTGCCGCCGGTCGTCGCGACCGCGGTCGATGTTGCCGCCGCGATCGCGCGAGCGACAGCCGGCGCCGAGAAGCCGGTGCTCTCGGTCGTGATGAGCGCGGACGGGACGCCGGCCGGTGGCTTTCGCTATCCGGAGTCGGCCGCGCGCGCACTCGGGTCTCGCCGCGCGACGCGCCGCCTGGCTGCGCCGCCCGGTCTCGACGCCGCCCGAGCTCGACGGCATCGATCGCGCAGGTGCCGCCGCCGTCGTCGACGAAGCGCTCGCTGACACCGACGACGTCTGGCTCGATCCGGCGCAGACCCGGCGGCTGCTCGAGGCGTACGGCCTGCCGCTCGTCGGCGAGCGGTACGCCGAGACCGCCGACGACGCTGCTGCGGCGGCCGAGGAGCTCGGCTTCCCGGTGGTCGTCAAGACGGCTGCCGCCGGCGCGCACAAGACCGAATCGGGCGGTGTCCATGTCGATCTGCGCGACGCGCATGCGGTTCGGCGCGCGTGCGCCGCGATCGGCGGCCCGGTGATCGTCCAGGAGTTCGTGCAGGGCGGGGTGGAGCTGCTCGCCGGCGCGGTGCAGGATCCGGTGTTCGGGCCGCTGATCGCGTTCGGCCCCGGTGGCGTCTATGCGGAGCTGATCGGCTCGACGCGGCTCGCGCTCGCGCCGGCAGGCGACGTCGACGTCGACGAGCTGCTCTCGAGCGGCAAGGCCGGTTCTGCTCGTCGACGGCTACCGGAAGGCGCCGGCGGCCGACCGCGACGCGCTCGCCGACCTGCTGCACCGGCTCGGCCGCCTCGTCGACGATCGGCCCGAGGTCGCCGAGCTCGACCTGAACCCGGTGATCGCGCTGCCCGACGGGTGCGTCGCCGTCGACGCCCGGGTGCGCGTGCGCACGCCGACGGGGCCGCGTTCGCTGAAGACGTGGTGAGCCAGGTCTCCGGCACCTGATCTGCCACACTTCTCCGAGTGCGCCGTGCGCTGACCTGGCTGGTGGCTCTGCCCGTGATCGTCGTCGGGTCGGAGGTCGCGCACGGGCTCGCCTACTGGTGGGCCTATCCGGACACGGATCTGCGCGCCTCCGATCCTCGCGCGCTCCGGCCACGGCTACTTCGCCTGGGCGCCGGTCGCGATCGCGCTGCTCGCCGCGATCGAGCTCGTCGCGCTCGGCGTCGACGTCGCCGACCGCGCGCGGAACCGGCCGTCGCGGCAGCTGCCGGCCTGGGCGTTCTTCGTCATCCCGCTCGTCGGCTTCACGCTGCAGGAGCACCTCGAGCGGCTCTTCGACATGGGCGTCTTCCCCTGGTGGGCGGCGCTCGAGCCGTCGTTCTGGCGCGGGCTCGTCCTGCAGGTCCCGCTCGGGCTCGCCGCGTACCTGATCGCGAGGCTGCTTTCCCGGGCCGCGTCCGCCGTCGCGGACGTGGTCGCCCGCCGGCGTTCGCGCGTCGTCGCGCGCCGGCCGCTCGCGACGCGGCGTGTGCCCGGTCGCCGTGCTCCTGCCGCGGCTCGCGCCGCTCGCCGGCTCCGCCGCCGGCCGTGCGCCGCCGCTCGCTCGTCGTCTCGCTAGCTGCGCCAGCACGCCCGCTCCCGTCCGCGGGCAGCGCCTGCGTGCGGCGCGAACCGACGACCAATCAGGCGACGAAGGAGCCATGAATCCGATGAATCAGTTGAAGAAGCTCACGGGCGCTGTTCCCGTAGTTGCGGCGATCGCGCTCGTCGCGGCGGCGGCCGCGTCTGCGCACGCGCGCGTCAGCCCGGCCGTCTCGGTGGCGAAGGAGCTGCAGCTGTACAGCCTCGCCGTCCCGACCGAGAAGGAGAACGCGACGACGACGAAGATCGTCCTGACCGTCCCGTCCGGGTTCTCGATCGACTCGTTCGTACCGAGCCCGGGCTGGACGCGCGTCCTCCAGCAGACCGGCTCGGGCGAAGACGCGGTGATCCAGAAGGTGACATGGACCGGTGGCAAGGTGCCGACGGGCGAGGACTCGCTCTTCCAGTTCCTCGCGCAGCCGGCGAAGACGGGCACCTACACGTTCCAGGTGCAGCAGACCTACTCCGACGGCGAGATCGTCAACTGGACCGATCCCGAGACCGGGGCGGACCCGGCGCCGACGATCAAGGTCGCCGACTCGCTCGGCGGCGGCAGCTCGTCGACGCTGTCGCTGATCGCGCTCGTCGTGGGCGCGATCGGCGTGCTGCTCGGCGGCCTCGCGCTTCTCTCGAAGGGCGGGCGCAACCTGACGTGACGGTCGCGCGTGCGCCTCACCGTCGCGGCTGCCGCCGCCGTCCTGGCACTCGTCGTGCCGGCGGCGGCGGCCGCGCACGCGTATCTCGTCCATACCTCGCCGAGCGCGAGCGGCTTCCTGAGTACGTCACCGGCGAGCGTGCAGCTGACCTTCGACGAGGCCGTCGAGCCGCGCTTCGCGATCATCTCGGTCACCGACGTCGACGCGCATTCGCAGACGACCGGCCCGGTGACGCGCTCGCCTGCCGACCCGGACACGCTCGTCGTCCCGGTGAAGAAGCTGCCGGAAGGCTGGTACCTCGTCTACTGGCGGGCGATCTCCGTGGACGGCCATCCGGTCCAGGGCGCCTTCACGTTCGCGGTCGGCCCGAACCCCGGGCCGGCGCCGCAGTTCGTCATCCCGCATGTCGCCGCGACCGCGACGTCGACCCGCCTCGTCGTCACGAAGTGGATCGCCTTCCTGACGATGATGGCTGCGATCGGCCTCTTCGTCCTGCGGATCCTGATCGCGCGGCCGCTCGTCCGGCGCGTCGAGGGGGCGAGCTCTGCGACCGCTCTCGATTGCGTTCATGGTCGCCGCGGGTCTCGCGCTGCTCGCGATCCCGGTCTACCTCGAAGAGGCGACGTCGATCGACTCGCTGCGCTCGTTCTTTGCGGTCGGCGCGCTCGTGCCGCTCTGGCGGGTCGACCGCGAACGGGCGCGGGTACGTCGACGTGGAGCTCTGTTTCGCGCTCTTCGTCGCGGCGGCGCTCGTCTCGATCTGGGTCGACCGCGCCGAGCGGCAGACGCGGTCGGTTGCCGCGCTGCTCGCGACGAGCGGTGCACTGATCGGCGCCGCTGCGACGCTTGCGCTTCCGGGCGCCGTCGGGCACGCCGCCCAGACCTCGCCGCGCGGGCTGACGCTGGCGCTCGACTGGGTGCACCTGATCTCCGGCTCGGTCTGGGTCGGTGGCCTGATCGGCCTGCTCGTCCTCTGGTGGAGCCTCGGCCAGCGGCCGGCTCGCGCGGGCTCGCCGTCGTCGTGCCGCGCTTCTCGAACGTGGCGTTCTTCTCGGTGCTCGTCCTGCTCGGCACCGGGATCGGCGAGGCGATCGTCCACCTGCCGGTCTCTGGATGCGCTCTGGCAGACGACCTACGGGAAGGTGATCCTGCTCAAGGCCGGGATCCTGCTCGCCGCGATGCTGCTCGCGTCCGTCAACCTCCTGCGGACGAAGCCCGGGCCTCGCCGGTGGGCACGCGGAGGGCTCGGCGCGGCTGCTGCGCGGGCTCGTCGCCGGCGAGGCGCTGCTCGTCGCCGGCGCGATCCTCGCCGCCTCGGTGCTTTCGAGCCTCGCCCCGCCGCCTCCGTCGTTCGCCGAAGAGGGCTCCGCGCAGGCGAAGGTCGGCCCCGGCAAGGTCGCCGAGACCGTCAAGCAGGGCGGCTACACGGTCCAGGCGCTCGTCGATCCGAACAAGGCGGCGGCGCCGAACGACTTCGCGCTGAAGGTGACGCAGAACGGCAAGCCCGTCACCGGCGCGGACGTCACCCTGACGTTCGCGATGCTCGACATGCTGATGACGAACCAGGAGTACCAGTTGAAGGAGATCTCGCCCGGCATCTACTCCCGCAGCTCGCCGGCGCTCGTCATGGTCGGCCACTGGGGGCTGACCTACTCGGTCACGCCGCCCGGAAAGCAGCCGTTCACCGTGACGATCGTCGACCACGCAGACGGATGAGACAGTCGCCGACGCTGATCCTGCTCGCCTCGTTCGCCGCCCTCGGGTGCGGCGCCGTCGCGGCGGTGATCGTCATTCGCGTGCGTCGTCGCCGCCCTCGGCCTCTAACGGTGGTTACGAAGCGCAGCCCACGCTCGGTCGACGAGACCGTCGCGCGCCTTGTCTCGCTCTGCGACGCGAAAGGGCTGAAGGTGTTCGCGGTGATCGATCACAGCGGCGAGGCAGCCGCGAACGGGCTCGAGCTCCGCCAGACAAAGGTCGTGATCTTCGGGAGCCCGCTCGCGGGAACGCCGGTGATGGAGGCAGTGCCGGGGGTCGCGCTCGACTTGCCCCTGAAGGTGCTCGTCTGGGACGACGACGGCGCAGACGACGATCGGCTACACCGCGCCGTCCGAGTTGGCCGCGCGGTACGAACTGCCGGACGATCTGGCGGAGCGGCTTGCCGGGATCGAGCCTCTCGACTGACGCGCTCGTCGCTCCGTGAAATGATCGGCGCGTGAGCAACAGGAACCTGATCCTCGCGGCGATGATCTTCGCCGTCGCGATGACGTTCATCGATCAGACGATCGTCTCGATCGCGGCTCCGAACATCCAACGCGAGCTCGGGCTCACGAGCACCGGCGTCCAGTGGGCGGTCAACTCGTACCTGCTTGCCCTGGCGGCGCTCTTTGCCTTCGGCGGGCGCCTCGCCGACACGGTCGGACACCGCCGCATGGTCACGCTCGGCGTGATCGTCTTCGCGCTCGCGTCGCTGCTTCTGCGGGTTGACCCCGAAAGGGAGCCTCGCAGAGAGCGTGGCTGATCACGTTCCGCGCGGTGCAGGGCATCGGCGGGGCGCTCATGTTCCCGGCCGCGCTCGCGATCGTCGTTCAGACCTTCTCGCTGCACGAGCGCGGGCAAGGCCCTCGCGCTCTTCTTCGGAGTCGCGGGCGGACTGACCGCCATCGGGCCGGTGCTCGGCGGCTTCCTGACGCAGTGGACGTGGCGGGCGATCTTCTGGGTAAACCTGCCGGTCGCTGCAATCGCGCTCGTGCTGATCGCGATCTCGAAGCCGGTGACCGACTATCGCCCGGCGCGGATGGACTACCGCGGGCTCGCTCTGATCGCCTCCGGTGTGGCGCTCAGCATCGTCGGCTTCCAGCAGTCGGCGACGTGGGGGTGGAGCAGACCCGCGCACGATCGGCTGCATCGTCGTCGGTGCGGCGCTGCTCGTCGTCTTCTACGTCGTCGAGCGCGGTACGTCGGAGCCGCTGATGGACGTCCGCATCTTCAACGTGCGCCCGTTCACGGTCGAGAACGTGATCCTCGGCGTCTCGAACCTTGCGTTCATCCCGACCTTCTTCTTCGCGAGCGAATATGCGCAAATCTCACTCGGCAAGAGCGCGTCGTCGGCGAGCCTCGTCCTTCTCTACTTCTTCCTCGGCTTCGTCGTCGCCGCGCAGATCGGCGGGCGGATGCTCGACCGGATCGGAGCCAAGCGACCCGTCGTCCTTGGCTGCGTCCTCGCGGCGGTCGGTTTCTGGCTCTGGGCCGGGAAGGTGACGGGACTCGACCTCGGCAATCAGATCTGGTTCGTCGTCCTGACCGGGGCGGGCATGGGCTTCATGCTCGGCCAGTCGAGCACCGATGCCGTGAACCGCGCCGGACGGCTCTCCTACGGCGAGGCGACCGGCATCACGCAGACCGTGCGGAACTACGGCGCAAGCCTCGGAATCGCGGTGCTCGGCAGCCTGAGCGTCTCGCAGATGAAGTCGCACCTGACGACGTCGCTTGTCGGGCTCGGCGAGCCGCATGACAAGGCGGTTTCACAGGCGGCGAGCATCTCCCAGTCGCGAAGCGGCGACGTCAAGGCAATCCCGCACTTCGTCCGGCTCGATTTCGCGCATGCGACCCAGTCGGTCTTCCACGCGATGGCCGGGATCATGGCCGCTGCGGCCGTGGTTGCGTTCGTCGGCCTGCGCCGCGGCGTCCAGACCGACGCAAACGCAAACACTCTGTAAGGAAGTTCGATCCGTCCGGTCGGAAGGACTACGGTCGACCGAGGCCGAAGGACCACGATCGTGCGGATTCCGAAGGCGACACTCGTGGCGCTGACTGGCGCTCCTGGTAGGTGCGACGCTTGCGGGCGACCTTTCGGCGGCTCCCGGCACGAAGGAGCGCATCCGGGAGAAGCAGGCGCAGGCGCAGTCCGTGCTCGACCGCGTGAACGCGCTCGGCCAGCGGTTGCTGCGAGCGACGAGGCCTACAACGGCGCCAGATACGAGCTCGGGCTGACCCAGAAGCAGCTCAAGAAGGACAGGCGAGCCTGAAGCGGCCCAGACGCAGCGCCGGATCGCGCTCAAGCGCGTCGAAGACGCGCCTCGTTGCGCTCTACGAGAGCGCCGAACGACCCGACGACGATCGGGATCCTGCTCGGGAGCTACAGCCTTTCCGAGGCACTCGACCGGCTGAGCGCCGCCCACGCGGTGGCATCGGCCGACCACGATCTCGCCCGTCCAGGCCGAACAGGCGCGAGATCGCTATGCGGCCGCAGAGAAGCAGACCGCCGCGCTCGAGGGCCAGCGGGTCGCGCAGGTCAGACAGCTCGACTCGCAGCGCCGTCACGTCGATTCGCTGCTCGGCAGCGCAAAGCGGCTGCTCGCCGGGATCCAGTCGGAGGTGAGCAAGCTGCAGGCCGAGGAAGCCCGTCAGCAGGCTCTGCTCGCCGCCCAGGCGGAGGCGCGGCTCGCGGCCGAAGCAGGCCGCTGCGGCGGCGCAGCAGGCCGCCGAAGCGGCGGCAGCGGCCAAGGCGGCAGCCGCGGCGCAGCGCGCAAGGCGGCCGCGACGCCGACGACGACCGCCGCCGACCCCGACCGCGCCGCCCGCACGACGACGCCCCGACGACGACGGCGATCGTGCCGACCGTCACGACGACGCCGTTGCGCCGACGGCGCCGCTCCCGGCCGGCCACCCGCAGGCCGCCCAGATCGCGCTCAAATACCTGGGCATTCCCGTACCAGTGGGGCGGCGCGACGCCGCGCCGGTTTCGACTGCTCAGGGCCTCGTGATGTACGTCTACGCGCAGCTCGGCATCCAGCTGCCGCATTTCGCCGCCGCGCAGTTCGGAATGGGTGTGCCGGTGCCGAAAAGCCAGCTCCAGCCGGGCGATCTCGTGTTCTTCGACAACCTGAACCACGTCGGGATCTACATCGGCGGCGGTGACATGGTGCACGCGCCTGAGACCGGCGACGTGGTCAAGATCGAGCCGATCTCCGACTTCGGCAACCAGCTACGTCGGCGCCCGGCGCATTTAACAACGAGCCGTATCCGGATCGCCGGCCTCGTCCGTTGTACGGGTATGGGGAATGGGTCTCCCCGGTTCCGGAAGCACGTTTTCGCCGCAGTTGTTCGTGGCCACGTGCCTCTTCGGCGGCATCATCCGTCGCTCTCGCAGACGGATTGCCGGCTCCGCCCAGGCTCGGCCTGCCCGCGACACCGGTCACAGCGCCGGTTCAGGCTGCCGTCGACACCGTCGCGACCGCGGTCGACACGACCGCGACGCCCGTCGTCGCGACGCCGTCTCGCAGACCGGTCGCGACGCTCCGCCGCAGCGAAGCCGGTTCCCAGCCGTCGCCAAGACCGTTCAGAAGACGGCCGCGCCGGTCGCCTCGACGCGTCTCCCAGACGGCGCAAGCCCGTCGTCGCGACGGCGTCGTCGGTCTCGGCCGTCCGGCAGCCGGTGGTCGCCGTCTCCGAGGACGTCGCTCCGGTCGTCCGCCACGTCGTCGTGGCGCGCCGGGTCGCAACGCCGAAGCCGACCGCGGGTCCGGGTCGTCGCCGCTGCAACGCCACGACCGCCGTACGCCATCGTCCGTTCGCGGACCCGCGTCGAGCCGATCGCGGCCGCCGCGAAGCCCGCCGCGGCTCCGTCGAGCACGCCGGCGCCCGCTCGCGTCTCACAGCCCTCGAGTCGGTCCTCGGCGGCAGCGGCGCCGGCAGCGGATCCTCCGCAGCGACCCTCCCCGGCAGCGGCATCCCCGCCGCCGCCCTCACCTCTTTCGCGCCGGTTGTCGCACCCGCCGGCGCAACGGTGTTCCCACCCGAATCGCTCCTCGGGCGCGGCTACAAGCCGCTGCTCGTGCTCGAACGCCCCGACTAATCGGCGGCCCGAGCACGTGCCTCGACGCCCTCCTCGGGCGTCACCCGACTTGCAGTTTCGAAAGGAAGTGAACGATGAGACGTTTGCTCGTCGCGGTCTCCGCAGTCCTGTGCGCAGGTGCGCTGGGAGCGGGAACCGCCTATGCCGACACCGGCAACACGGCAACAAACTCGACCGGCGCCGTCCAGGTGTCCGGGGTCACCGCCGCTCCGACGGTCGCCGGCCCCGACAGCACCGCGGTCAGCGCCCCCGTCGCCACGTCGAACGGGGCGAATACCGCCGACAGACTCGACCGGCGCCGCCCAGGTGGGCGGCGGGAACACCGCCTCCGACTCGACCGGGGCCGTCCAGGCCGCGCCGACGACGAGCGACCCGTCCGTCTCGGCGGACGCCGGCTCCACTCAGCGAACGTGACCGCTCCGGTCACCGTCGCCACCGGCTCGGGTGGGAACAGCTCGAGCGATTCGACCGGCGCAGTCCAGGCCGGGAACGGCAATTCCGCAGACAACTCGACCGGCGCAGTCCAGGTCACGTCGGTCCACGCGGCGCCCGCCGTCACCGGTTCGGTGAGCGGCACCCCGGTCGCCGCCGGGACGACGCTCGGCACGGCCGACTCGAACGGCACCAACTCGGCGAACGGCTCGACCGGCGCCGTGCAGGTCGGCGGCGGCAACAACGCCGACAACTCGACCGGCGCCGTCCAGGTGTCCGGCCTCTCCGACACCACGTCGGCCCAGGCCGACGACACCGCGGCCACGGTTCCCGCGTCGATCGGCGGCTCGGGCAACCAGGCCACGAACGACACCGGTGCGGTGCAGCTCGGCGGCGGAAACCTCGCCGACGGCTCCACCGGCGCCGTGCAGTCCTCGGGGATCGACGCGAGCCCGCTCGTGTCCTCCTCGACGCTTACTCCGAACGACCTGACCGTGTCGGCGCCCGTTTCGGTGCCCGGCTCGGGGAACGACGCCTCGAACGACACCGGGGCGGTTCAGCTCGGCGGCGGTAACGACGCCGACAGCTCGACCGGCGCAGTCCAGTCCTCGGCGATCTCGGCCGATCCCGCGACTGCGCTCGCCGGCACCAACCCGGTCTCGGCCACGGCGCCCGTGAGCGTCGGGCAGGGCTCGGGGAACGACGCAACGAACGACACCGGCGCCGCCCAGATCGGCGGCGGGAACACCGCCGACGGCTCGACCGGCGCCGTGCAGTCCTCGGCGTCACGACGCTCCTGCCGCGGCACCGGCGGCACCAACCCGGTCTCGACCTCCGCGCCCGTGAGCGTCGGGCAGGGCTCCGGGAACCAGGCAACGAGCGACACCGGCGCCGTCCAGATCGGTGGCGGGAACACCGCGACCGGCTCGACCGTCGCCGTCCAGACGTCCAACCTGACCACCGAGCCGACCGGCTCGGTGGGCGGGACCACGACCACCGTCCCCGTCTCGACCGACGGGACCGGCCCGAACACCTCGACCGACTCGACCGGCATCGTCCAGATCGGCGGCGGTCCGGCCGGAACCACCACCACGACGCCGCCCGGCGGCCCGGGCCGCACGCGCTCGCTCTCGAGCGCGACGGCCGCCGGCCACGACGCCGACGCCGGAGCCTGACGCGTCATCCCGGGCCTGCCGCCGCACGGCACCGACCGTCGTCGTCACGATCCCCGTTCCGGCCGCCGGAGTCGCCGGCGCGGGCGTGACGCACCATCACGCCGCCGACCACGCCGGACACCGGCGTCCTCGGCCAGTCACCCATATCGGCGGAACGCTGCCGTTCACGGGCCTCGCCCTTCTCGCGTGGCTCCTGCTGGCGGCCTTCCTCGCTCGGGGCGGGCGCCGCCCTGAGGCGGGCGGCAGCACCGGCTCGTCTAGGCCGGTCGCGAAGGGAGAATCACGATGAACACGCTCACCACTCAAAGTCAGTCGCCAGGGCCGCCACCGCGGCTCTGGCGACCGCTCCTCCTCGCGGCGATCGCCGCGGGAACGGCCTCCGCTTCGCAGCTCGATCGACCGGAACGCGACGAACGTGTCGCTCAAGGTCAACGCGAAGCAGGAGGCGATGCTCACGTACACGTCCGGCGGGATGCTGAAGCACGTCCTCGCCTGGGGCGCGATCGATGCGATCCCGCCGACCCGCGGCCGCAAGCAGGTCGCGTTCAAGCTCGACTACTCGGGCGGCTACGGCAAGTACCACACGCAGCACTACTGGGCGACCGGCGTTCGGCGCGTGCCTGCCCTATGACGGGCCGAAGCTCGCCTCTCGTCGTCGCAGCGTGCAAGGCGCCCGACGGCAGCTACTGGGCGCTCCAGGCCTGGCAGCGCGGCCTGCCCGACTATGGCGTCGCGCCGAACGCGGCGCAGTCGGCCGTCGAGCTCCGGCTGTCGCACTGGAACGGTGCGCTGCCGGTGCTCGTCGATCTCCGAAGACTGGTCGTACCGCAAGTTCGACCAGCTCTACGGGACGTACACCTACCTCGGGCTCGGCGTCTTCGGCTTCAAGTCGACGTCGGCCGGCGCACCGCTCGACAGCTTCGGGCGGAACATCTACGTCGACACGCTCAACTCGGCCTACGGGACCGGGCTGGAAGCGCGAGAACAGCTTCCTGACGCACAGCCCGAAGGGCGCGTTCTGTTACGGGTTCTTCGCGCACGGAGCGCACCCGATCGGCAAGGGCACCGAGTACCGCGCCACCGCAGAAGGCCCCGGCGTGACGCCGGACGTCATGTGGCAGGGCCCGGCGCCCGGTGCGTACGACCAGGCGGCGGACGCGACCGCGAACGCCGACATCAAGGCGCTCGGCGATCCGAGCTGCAAGCCCAACTGACCGACTCTGCGGCCGCCCGGAGACCCACCGGGCGGCCGCAGCTCCTAACGACTTTCGAACAACCGTGCGGCATCGTGCCGCGCGTGAGGCGCCTGGGGGTGATCGCGTAGTCGCGCTTGTTCTGCTCGTGCCGCTGAGCGGCAACGCGGCGACCGGGCAATCGCATGCCGGTGTGTTCACCGGCTTTGCCTTCGACGCCTGCTCGGCGCCGTCGACGAACACGATGACCGCCTGGATCGCGTCGCCGTACCGCGCGGTCGGCGTCTACATCGGCGGGACGAACCGCGCCTGCAAGCAGCCGAACCTCACGCTCGACGTGGGTGCAGTCCACGCGCTGCGATGGGCTGGAACCTGCTGCCGCTCTACGTCGGCCTGCAGGCGCCGTGCGTCAGCCAGTCGGGGCTCGCGAAGGTCTCGACGTCGCCGACGACCGCCGCGACGCAGGGACGCGTCGCGGCCGACGACGCCGCCGGCGCAGGCGACGAGCCTCGGCCTGCCGGCCGGCAGCCCGATCTGGTTCGACATGGAGGGCTACAAGCTGCACGACGCGACGTGCACGAAGGCGGTGCAGTCGTTCGTCGAGCGCGCTGGGACGCCGAGCTCCACGCGCGCGGGTTCGTCCCCGGGGTCTACGGCAGCGCGGCGTCGACGATCCGCGACGTCTCGCAGCTGCAGACGGTTCCCGATCTCGTCTGGATCGCGAACTGGAACGGCGTCCAGAGCGTCTTCGGCGACCCGAACGTGAGCGACGAGCTCTGGTCGAACCACCAGCGGATCCATCAGTACAAGGGCGGCCACAACGAGGCGTACGGCGGCGTGACGATCAACATCGACTCGAGCGTCGTCGACAGCACCGTCGTCGGCGGCAGCGCGCCGCCGCCTCCGCCGCCGACGCCGCCGCCGCCCGCCGGGCAGGTCAACTCCGGCGACGGGCTCGCGACCGCGAGCTGGCCGGCGGCCGCATTCGCGACGCAGGCCGTCGTGACGCTCACGCCGGTCGCGCAGCCGCCGGCGCCGAACGGCTACGGCGTGCAGCTGACGGCGGTCGAGACCGACAACCAGGCGCCGATCTCCGGGTTCGGCGCGCCGGTCACCGTCCACCTGCTGAAGCAGCCGACGGGTCTCGAGCCCGCGTTCTCGACGGACGGCGTCGACCTGGACGGCGCTGCCGAAGCTCACGACCGCCGGGCTCAGCGACGAGCGTCCTGACCGCGTACAGCGTCGACCCGGACGGGACGATCGAGATCCAGACGCTCGTCCCCGGCTTCTTCGGCCTGATCGCCGACACGACGCCGCCGACCGCGCCGGGCCTGACCGCGAAGCTGCTGCCGACCGGGCTCTACCTCTCGTGGCTGCCGTCGACCGACAACAGCGGCGTCGCGAGCTACGCGCTCCTCAGGAACGGCGTCTCGGTGCAGACGCTGGCCGTCGACGGTGCACAAGGCGACGCTGCGCGAAGTTCGGCGGCGGCGCGCAGACGGTGTACCGCGTTCAGGCGACCGACGCCGCCGGCAACGTCGGGCCCGTCGTCGCGGCCGATCGTCGTCCAGGTGAAGAAGCGTCCGGCGGGCATCCCGCGCGCGGTCCCGCAGTGGGCGTATCGGCCTGTACGCGTTCCAGCACCAGCTCAGGCCCGCGGCCGAAGACCGCGCCGAAGCACCCGCCTGCGTGGTACTGGGTCTGGGCAGGCTGGCACGCCTTGCCCTACAAGTCTGCGCTAGCTCGAGCCGAGCGTCGCCTGAGAGTCCTCGCTAGCCTGGTCGAGTGAAAGGGGGATTCACCGCACGTGGTCGTTGCGCATCTCGTCGCGCATGGTCTGCGTCGCAGCGTCGCCTGCGCCGCACCCGACGCAGCTGCAGCAGGTGACGCTCTTCGGCGACTCGGTCGCCGACTGCGATCCAGCTCGACAACCAGGCGGCGTCGATCCTCAAGGAAGGCGTCGTCGTCAACTTCCAGGTCGCCCCGTGCCGCCGGCTCGAGGGGGTCGGCTGCCCGTACCAGGGCTCGACGCCGCCGAGCGCGCTCCAGGTGATCCAGTCGCTCGGCTCGAAGCTCGGCCAGAACGTCGTGATGGACATCGGCTACAACGATTTCGAGGATCAGTACGCGGGCAACATCTCCGACGCGCTCGACGGCCATGAAGGCGAGCGGCGTCAAGCACGTGTGGTGGGTGACCCTGCGCGCGGCGCGCCATCCCTACGTGACGATGAACGACGACATCGCGTCCGCCGCCGCGGAGAACAGCAGCTGGGTCAGCGTGATCGACTGGAACGCGTACTCGCGCAACCATCCCGATTGGTTCCAGAGCGACGGCGTGCATCTGCTGCACCCCGGCGCGATCGCGATGTCGACGCTGATCCACAAGACGCTCGTCTCGGCCGGCGTGACGACACCGCCGGTGCGGATCGTGACGACGGCGCTGCCGGTCGCGCACCGCGGTCACCCGTATCGCGCAAAGCTCGCCACCGGCGCCGGCACCGCCCCGTTCGGCTGGTCGCTGCTCGAGCGCGCGCCCGCGGGGATCCATCTCCTGCCCGGCGGCGCGATCGACGGCACGCCGACGCGCGAAGCCGGGCAGCTACACGTTCAACGTCGAGGTCCGCGACGCCGCCGGGTTCCTGGCGACGCGCCGGCTGACACTCCGCATCGCCGCGTAGTTGCTCTTCCCGACCGTCACGTTCGCGGTCTTCTTCCTGATCGTGCTCCCGATCTCGTGGGGGCTGATGCGGATGCCGCGCGCGTGGCGCGTGTTCATCCTCGTCGCGAGCTACGTCTTCTACGGCTGGTGGGACTGGCGGTTCGTCTTCCTGCTCGCCGCGTCGACGGTCGTCAACCACGTGCTCGCGGTTGCGATCTACCGCGCGCAGGCGATCGCCGCGCGCAAGGGACTGCTCACGCTCGCCGTCGGCTTCGACCTCGGCGTGCTCGCGTACTTCAAGTACTCGAACTTCTTCCTCAGCTCGTTCGACAACGTTGCGGGCACGAGCTGGCTGACGAGCGTGACGCTGCCGGTCGGCGTCTCCTTCTACACGTTCATGGCGATCTCGTATGTCGTCGACACGTATCGCGGCGAGCTCGTGCCCGCGTCGTTCAGCCGCTTCGCGGTGTTCCAGGCGTTCTTCCCGCACCTGATCGCCGGCCCGATCGTGCGCGCGAGCGAGCTGCTGCCGCAGCTCGAGACACCGCGCGACCCGCGCCGCGTCGATACGACGCGCGCGTACTTCCTGATCGTCTCCGGGCTCTTCCTGAAGGTGGTGATCGCGAACCACCTCGCGACGCACATCGTCGACGACGTCTTCGCGGCGCCGAACGACCACTCGTCGCTCGAGGTGCTCGTCGCCGTCTACGGCTACGCCGTCCAGATCTTCGCCGACTTCTGCGGCTACACGAACATCGCGATCGGGATCGCGCTGCTGCTCGGCTTCGAGTTCCCGCAGAACTTCAACGGGCCGTACACCGCGGTCTCGCTCCAGGACTTCTGGCGGCGCTGGCACATGACGCTGTCTCGCTGGCTGCGCGACTACCTCTACATCCCGCTCGGCGGCAGCCGCAAGGGCCGCTTCCTGACGTACCGGAACCTGATGCTGACGATGCTGCTCGGCGGGCTCTGGCACGGGGCTGCGTGGACGTTCGTCGTGTGGGGCGGGATCCACGGCGCGGGTCTCTGCGTCGAGCGCGCGATCGGCTGGCGGCCCCACACGCGCGCGCAGCAGTGGTTCGGTCGTCTGCTCACGTTCCACATCGTCTGTCTCGCGTGGATCTTCTTCCGCGCGTCGTCGTTCGCCAATGCGCGCGACGTGATCGCGCGCCTCTTCGACGCGTGGGGGCAGTCGTCGCCGCTCGTCACGACCTCGGTCGTGCTTGCGATCGCTGTCGGGATCGGCGCGCAGTACGTCCGGCCGACTGCGGCCGCGTCGATCCTCGGCGGCTTCGGCCGGCTGCCGGTGGTCGCGCAGGCCGCGGCGGTTGCCGTCGCGCTCACCCTGATCAACACGCTGGGGCCGACCGGCGTGGCCCCCTTCATCTACTTCCGCTTCTAATGCTTCCGGCCTATCGCGGCATCGTCATCCTCGCGCTCTCGCTCTTCCTGGCGGCGTTCCTGCAGGCGGCTGGCCTGCGCAAGGAGGCAACGATCCAGGCGGCCGGGCTGCAACGGAACGTCGCGCTGGCCGTGACCAAGCCGCTGCTCTCGGTGAGCGACGCGCTGGGGATCACCTGGCCGCGCCACGAGCTCCAGGACGCGATCGGGCGCCGCAACGCGGATGCGATCAACACGAAAGTGCAGTTCGAGCTGCCGCCGCCCGCGACGACGACGCCGGTGCACACACCGAAGCCTGCGCGCCGCCGCACGACGCCCACGCCGAAGCCGCTCTTCACCGCCGCCCATCCGCTGCGCGTCTGGGTGGGCGGCGACTCGCTCGCGGAGATCCCCGGACAGGCGCTCCAGCGCGTCGGCGGCGCGGTCGACGTCGTCGGCGTCGAGAGCAGGCTCTCGACCGGGCTCGCGCGCCCCGACCTCTACAACTGGTTCACGCGGATCGAGCAGGTGCCGGCCGAGCTCCATCCGAAGGTCGTGGTGCTCTCGTTTGGCGCCGACGACGCGCACGACTATCTCGCGGGCGTGCCCGCCGGGAAGACGGTTGGCCCACTCGGCAGCCCCTCGTGGAACGCCGAGTACGGGCGCCGCGTCGCCGGCGTGACGAGCGAGCTCGTCGCGAAGGGGATCTTCGTAGTCTGGCTCGGTCTGCCGAACACCGATCACCACGGGTTCCATCAGAGCTTCCCGATCGTCAATTCGATCATCGAGCACGCCGTCGCCAAGCATCCCGGCAAGGCCGCGTTCGTCGACACGTGGAAGCTGCTCAGCGACACGCACGGCCGCTACGCGTCGTACTTGCGCGTCCACGGGAAGCTGACCTTGCTGCGGCTCTCCGACGGCACGCACTACACGCCCGCCGCGGGCGACCTGATCGCGGCGCAGCTGCTGAAGCAGCTGGGCGCGGTCTACCGGATTACGAGCTGACGTTCAGCAGGTCGACCACGAACACGAGCGGCTCGTGCGGCTTGATCACGTCGCCCGCGCCGCGTGCTCCGTAGGCCATCGCCGACGGGATGGTCAGCTTGCGGCGCCCGCCGACGCGCATCCCTTCGACGCCCGCATCCCAGCCGGGGATCACCTGGCCGCGGCCGAGCTTGAACTCGAACGGCTTCCCGCGATTCCATGAGGCGTCGAACTCCTCGCCGCTGCTGAAGGCGACGCCGACGTAATGGACCGAGACGATCGTGCCCGATGTCGCCTCGTCGCCCTCGCCGGTGACGATGTCCTCGACGATCAGGTCGAACGGGACGTCGCCGGTCGGCTTGGACACGATGGGGCGTTCGAGGCTCACGGGCGCATTCTGCTCAAACGAACGCGTTCTCGCCGGTCAAGGCGCGGCCGATCAGCAGTTTCTGGATCTGCGACGTGCCTTCGTACAGCGTCGTCACCCGCGCGTCGCGCAGGTACTTGCCGACCGGGTACTCGTCGACGTAGCCGTAGCCGCCGTGCGCCTGCACCGCCGCGTTGGCCGCACGCACGGCCACCTCTGACGCGAAGTACTTGGCGAAGGACGCCTCGACCGTGTGCCGCTCGCCGCGGTCGGCGGTCGCCGCCGCGCGCCACACGAGGAGACGTGCCGCTTCGGTCTCGACCGCGATGTCGGCGAGCAGTTCCTGCACGAGCTGGAAGCTCGCGACGCTCCGCCCGAACTGCTGGCGCTCCTTCGTGTACGTGATCGACGCATCGAGGCAGCCTTGCGCGATCCCGACGCAGCCGGCGCCGAGCGAGATGCGGCCATGGTCGAGCGCCGACATCGCCACTTTGAAGCCACCGCCGAGCTCGCCGACGACGTCTTCCGGGCCGACGCGAACTCCGTCGAGAAACAGCTCGGCCGTGTCCTGCGCGCGGAGGCCGAGCTTGCCCTTGATCGAGCGCGCCTCGAAGCCGTCGGCGTCGGTCGGGACGACGAAGCAGGTGATCCCGCGCGGGCCGGCCTCGCCGGTGCGCGCGAAGACGAGCGCGTTCGTCGCCCACGAGCCGAGCGTGATGAAGATCTTCTGGCCCGAGAGCCGCCACCCGTCGCCGTCGGGCTCCGCGCGCGTCTCGAGCCCGCCCGGGTCAGACCCCGCGCCTGGCTCCGTCAGCGCGTAACAGCCGAGCGCCTCACCGGACGCGAGGCCGGGGAGGAGCCGCGCCTTCTGCTCCTCGGTGCCCCACTTGGCGACCGTCTTCCCGTAGAGGCCGTTCGAGACCGACACGATCCCGCGGACGTTCGAGTCGGCGCGACCGATCTCTTCCACGACGAGCGCGTACGAGACCATCTCGAGCCCCATGCCACCGTGTTCCTCGGGCAGCGCGGCTGCCAGGAACCCGAGCTCTGCGAGCTTCCCGACGATCCCGCGGTCGATCGTCTCGGTGCGATCCCATTCGGCCGCGAAGGGCGCGATCTCGGCGTCGCAGAACTCACGCGCGGTGGCGCGGATCAGCGTTTGTTCTTCGGAGAGCGTGAAGTCCATGGCGCGATTCTAGGCGTGGGACCACAAAAAATCCCGCCGAGGTTGGAGACGCTTTCGTCCACCCAACCGACTGGCCGCTTCCGGCTTGCGCCTTCTGCAGTCACTCGGCGGGGCTTCGACCTACTCGCGCTCCGCACTCGACGGGAGCCGCAATGTATTTCGTACGGACGCCCTGCCGCAAGAGGGCGTCCGCACGAAAATTTCGCTCAGTGCGCGATTTCCGCGTGTCGAGCGACGTCGGTCTGAGCGACGATGCCGATCAGGCTGCCGTCTTCCTCGACGACCGGCAGGCGCCAGACGTGGTTGCTCGCCATCAGGCGCAGCGCGTCTGCGAGGTCCTGCTCGGGCTCGACGGTCACGAGGTTCGTCGACGCGATCTCCTCGACCCGGGTCGTCCTCGGATCGCGGCCTTCAGCCACGACCCGTACCGCAATGTCGTGGTCGGTGAGAACACCGACGAGCCGGGTGCCGTCCATGATCGGCGCCATCCCGGATTCCTCGCCCTTCATCAGCTTGGCCGCCTCGACGATTGAATCGCCGAGCTTCACCGTCCGCGGCCGTACCGTCATTAGCTCTCTGATCTGACCCATGCGACACTCTCTACCCCGTGGAGGGCTCTGTGCAAACGACACTCCGCGCCGCGACCCGCAAAGACGTGGATCTTCTTGTCTCGTGGCACGCCGATCCCGAGGTGAGCCGCTTCTGGGACGAGAAGCGCTTCACCCGGGACGAGATGCTGGCGAAGTTCGAGCGCAAGCGGTGGCTCCCGTTCATCGTTGAGGAGAACGGCGTCCCGGTCGGCTTTCTCCAGCAATGGTGGGAACAGGACGACTCTCGTGTCGCCGGCCTCGACGGGTTCCTGATCCCCGCGGCACGGGGCCGCGGGCTGATGCCGGAGGCTGCCCGCCGGCTTGCTGAGAGCCTCCTCGACGAAGGCTGGGAGGCCGTGACGGTCGACCCGTACGCCTGGAACGAGCAGGGAGTCCGCGGCTGGGCGAACGCCGGTTTTGTCGAGGTGTCGCGCCACCCGGCCGACGGCGAGCACACCGCGGAGTGGGTGCTCATGCGCTTCGCACGGTAGGCTTCGGACATGGAAGCGATCCGGCAGACGACGACGCTCACGCTATGCCGCGTGCGGGCGACCGTTGCCGGACCGCACGCGGCGTAACCCGGCGATTCTCCGTCCATTTCTCACCGGGGGTGTAGAACCTTGTCTGCCGTGAACGTCGTTCTTCCTGACAATTCTCAGCTCGAGCTCGAAGCCGGCGCGTCCGGTCTCGACGCCGCGCGCGCGATCGGGCCGAAGCTCGCCGAGCAGGCCGTCCTCGTCAAGGTCGACGGCAAGCCGCAGGATCTGCGGCTGCCGCTGCCCGACGGCGCTCACATCCACTTCCTGACCACTCGAGACTCGTCCGACCCGGACGCGCTCTACGTCCTCCGCCACTCCTCCGCCCATCTGCTCGCGGAGGCGGTGCGCCGGCTCTACCCGGGCGTGAAGGTCGCGATCGGGCCGCCGATCGAGAACGGCTTCTACTACGACTTCGAGTTCCCGGAGCCGATCCACGAAGCCGACCTCGAGCGGATCGAAGCCGAGGTGCAGCGCGAGATCAGCGAGGGCCGCGAGTGGTCGCGCGAGGAGATCTCACGCGACGAGGCCAAGCAGCGGTTCGCGGCCGAGGGCGAGCCGTACAAGGTCGAGCTCGTCGACACCGCGCAGGGCGACATCTCGCTGTACACCCAAGGAGAGTTCACCGACCTCTGCCGCGGCCCGCACCTTCAGAACGCGAAGCCGATCAAGGCGTTCAAGCTGACCAGCCTTGCCGGGGCGTACTGGCGCGGCGACGAGAAGAACGCCCAGCTGACCCGCATCTACGGCACCGCCTTCTACTCGCAGGCCGACCTCGACGTGCACCTCGAGCGGCTCGAGCAGGCGCGCGCCCGCGATCACCGGCGGCTCGGCGTGCAGCTCGACCTCTTCCACCTCGAGGAGATCTCGCCCGGATCGCCGTTCTGGCACCCGAAGGGGATGGTGATCTTCAACGAGCTCGAAGCGATGCGGCGGCGCGAGAACGCGGCCCGCGGCTACGTCGAGGTGAAGACCCCGCTGATCTACGACAAGTCGCTCTGGGAGCGGTCGGGCCACTGGGAGAAGTTCCGCGAGAACATGTTCCTGATCCCGGAAGACGATCACACCCTCGCCCTCAAGCCGATGAACTGCCCCGGGCACATGGTGCTCTACGGCAACCGGCTGCACAGCTACCGCGAGCTGCCGCTCCGCTATGCCGAGGCCGCGCCGCTCCACCGGAACGAGCTCCAGGGTGCGTTGCACGGGCTGACCCGCGTGCGGCATGTCACCCAGGACGACGCGCACATCTTCTGCACTCGCGAGCAGATCGAGGACGAGGTCTTCGGCTGCCTCGACTACGCCAAGTGGGTCTACGACCTCTTCGGGCTCGAGTCGAGCTTCGAGCTGTCGCTCCGGCCCGACAACAAGCTCGGCACCGACGAGGAGTGGGACTTCACCGAGGGTGCGCTGCGTGCGGCGCTCGATCGGCGTGGGCTCGAGTACATCGAGAGCCCGGGCGAGGGCGCCTTCTACGGCCCGAAGATCGACCTGCACATGCATGACTCGCTCGGCCGGGCCTGGCAGATGGGCACCGTCCAGCTCGATGCGCAGATGCCGGCCCGCTTCGAGCTCAGCTACGTGGGCGCCGACAACGTCGAACACACCCCGTACGTCGTCCACCGGGCGCTGATGGGATCGATCGAGCGCTTCATCGGCATCCTCACCGAGCACTACGCGGGCGCATTCCCGTTCTGGATCGCGCCGGTGCAGGTGCGGATCCTGCCGGTGGGCGAGCAGCACCGCGGTGCGGCCCACGATCTCGCCGCGCGGCATCCCGTATCGGGTCGAGGTGGATATCGCCGACGACACCGTCGGCAAGAAGATCCGGAACGCCGAGATCGAGAAGATCCCGTTCGTGGTCGTCTACGGGGACAAGGAGTCCGACGAGGCGCTCGCGATCCGGGAGCACGGCGGGGCGCAGGAAACCCTTGCTCTTGCAGAATTCGTGGCGAAACTTGCTACCCTGACTCCCTGGCAAGCAGGGGCGGAACCGTCTCTCACCTCCTAGCTCACGCTTCGGAGGTTCAACCGAGCAAGGTTGACGAGACCCCGCGCCGCTGCATGCCAGCGGTTTTTCTGTACCACGAGGAGGTCAACACGAGCTTGGTGAAGGACATTTGAGGCCGCGTCGCCGCTCCGGGGGGTTTGAAGCACCCCGCCGGCCCGAGCCGCAGACTCGCATCAACGACGCGATCCGCGTTCCGCGGGTGCGCCTGATCGGGGAAGCTGGGGAACAGCTCGGAATCAAGACGACGGACGAGGCACGCGAGTACGCGTACGGCAAGAACCTCGATCTCGTCGAAGTCGCGGCCCAGGCGGATCCGCCGGTTGCCCGGGTCATGGACTACGGGAAGTACCGGTACGAGCTGGAGCAGAAGGCGAAGCTCGCCCGCAAGCACCAGACGCAGATCAACGTCAAGGAGATCAAGCTCAGACCCAAGATCGGGATTCACGACTACGAGACCAAAAAAGGCCACGTCGAGCGCTTCCTCAACCAGCGCGCGAAGGTCAAGATCACGATCATGTTCCGCGGCCGAGAGCGCGAGCATCCGGATCGTGGGCGTGACCTGCTTATGCGCCTGGCGGAAGACGTGAAGGAAATCGGTCTCATCGAGACCCAGCCGCTCCTCGAAGGGCGGAACATGACGATGGTGCTCGGCCCGACGAAGAACGCAGGAGTCAAAACGAGATGCCGAAACAGAAGACACACTCGGCAGCGAAGAAGAAATTCAAGGTGACGGGGACGGGCAAGCTGATGCGCCGGTCGGCGAGCCAGAAGTCGGACAACCTGGAGCACAAGTCGCCGAAGCAGAAGCGCGCAGTTCAGTAAGGACCACCCGGTCGACCGCGACAACGAGAAGACCGTCAACCGCATGCTGGGGAGGCGGTAGCGAATGCCTCGCGTCAAGCGTGCGGTACACGCGCAGAAGAAGCGCCGTAAGGTCCTCGAGCAGGCCAAGGGTTACTGGGGCCTCAAGAGCACGAACTACAAGTATGCGAAGGAGCAGGTCGAGCGCTCGCTCGCCTACGCCTATCGCGACCGCAAGGTTCGCAAGCGTGAGTTCCGGAAGCTCTGGATCATGCGGATCAACGCCGGCGCTCGCGCCAACGGCCTTTCGTACAACCAGTTCATTGCCGGTCTGAAGGCCGCAGAGATCGAGCTCGACCGGAAGGTGCTTGCCGATCTCGCGATCGCCGACCCGGCGAAGTTCGGCGAGATCGTCGAGCAGGCGAAAGCCGCACTCGCGAAATAGACAGACAGCGGGAGATCTTCGAGCGGCAGGCCAGCTATTGCGACGGCCGCTCGCCGCTCTACGCAAGCGTGTGTCGTCGGCTCGCCACTGATTCGCGGGTCGACGACCTCGCACCCGATCTCTCCTGGGACCTGCCGCTCCGCCTCCTCGGAGGCCTGCACTACCTCGTCCTCTCGGGCGATGCCTCGTGGGACGACGTGGACGGGGCGCTCGCCGAGCACACGGCCTTCCTCGCGCGCTGGTGCGCCGAGCAGGAGGTGCAGACGAACGAGGTGCAGCGCTCCTGGGCGCTGCTGCCCGCGTTCCTCACGCTGACCGACGGCCGGCCGCTCGACCTGCTCGAGCTCGGGCCGTCCGCGGGGCTCAACCTGCTCTGGGATCGCTACGCCTACCGGTTCTCGACGGGAACGTGGGGCGACGGCGCGCTCGAGCTTTCGGGCGACGACCGCCTCGCCGCCGCCGGCCGAGCTGTTCGCGCGCGAGGTCGAGGTCGTGCGGCGGCGCGGGATCGATCTGAACCCGATCGACGTGACGACCGAGCACGGCTCGCTCGTCCTGCAGTCGTTCGTCTGGGCCGATCAGCTCGACCGTCTCGAGCGGCTGCGGCGTGCGATCGAGGTGGTGCGGCACGACCCGCCGCAGCTGATGCAGGGCGACTACGTCGACGCGCTCCCGGCGCTCCTCCGGAACCGCCGCGAGGGCGCGCAGCTGATCGTGTTCCAGACCGCGTCGACGATGTACCTCGAGCGCCGTGCCGCCGAGCGGCTTCGCGCCGCGCTGCACGAGGCAGGCCGCGAGGAGCCGCTCATCTACCTGACGACGGGCCGCGCGCCCGACGACGACGGGTTCTCGCTCGAGGTCGAGCGGTACCCCGACGGCCGCGCCGAGCGGCTCGCCGTGTTCGACTTCCACGGTGCGTGGCTCGACTGGGGTCGCTAGACCAGCGTTGCGAGGTAGTTCGCGATGTTGTCGAAGCTCGATTCCATGCCGTCGTACTTCGTCATGTGGTCGCGGCCGGCCTGGTCGCGGAACGCCATGCTCCACGTCAGCCTCGTACCGCCGTCGGTCTCACGGAGATCCATCGTGTCGACGGCCTCTGCGTCCGGCCAGCCGCCGAAGTGCCACGTCTGGACGGTCCGGGTCGGCGGCTCGACCTCCAGGAAGGTCCCGCGAAACGAGCACTCGATTCCGTCGTCGGTCACCATCACGTAGTGGTAGTTCCCGCCGACGCGCAGGTCGATCTCGCAGACCGTCACCTCTTCCCCGAACGGGGCGAAGGTCTTGCGCACGTGCTCGACCTTCGTGAAGACGTCGAAGACGAGGTTGATGGGGGCGTCGAACTCGCGCGTGACGAGGATCTCGAGCTCGTTCGGGAATTCGATGGGGCTCACTGCGGCTCTCCTTTTCCTTGCAGTTCCTTGAGGTAGTCGTCGACCCGATCGAGGCGGTCGTTCATCGCCTGCTCGTAGTTCGCCAGCCACGCGTGGAATGGCTGAAGCCGCGTGGGCTCCAGGCGGTACAGCCGGCGACGCCCGTCGGCTCGGCTGAGCTGACGAGCCCCACCTCGCTGAGCACGCGGAGGTGCTTCGAGACCTGCGGTTGGGAGAGCGACAGGTCGGCCACGATCGTCCCGACCGCCTTCTCGCCTGCGATCAGCGTGTCCAGGATGTCGCGGCGGTGCACCTCGGCAACCGCGTTGAAGACGTCCGCTGTGGTGGAGGAGCGGGCCACGATTTGGATATATTCCGATATCGGAATACATCTGTCAAGGTAGCGTCACGGCCTTGATCGAGAGCAAGGACAACGAACGTCTGAAGCTGATCCGCAAGCTGCACGACAAGCGCTGGCGCGAGAAGCTCGGCCTCTTCTTCGTCGAGGGCGAGGACGCGGTCGAGGCTGCGACCGCCGACCCGGTCGACGTGCTCTGGGCCGGGGCGGACGTCGAGCCGAAGCTGCTCGCCGAGGTCGCATCGGCACCGCATCCGCCGCGCGTCGTCGCCGTCTTCCGCCGCGATGACCTCCCGGCGTGGGAGGAGCGCGACGCGACGCTCGCGCTGTGGCGGCTCGCCGATCCCGGCAATGTCGGGACGCTGATCCGCACGGCGGATGCGTTCGGGGCCGCGGTCGCTCTCTCGGACGGCTGCGCCGACCCGACCTCACCGAAGGCGCTGCGTGCGAGCGCCGGCTCGATCTGGCGCGTCCCGCTCGGCGCCTGGGAAGCAAGTAACAGTCTGTTACAAGCGACGAAGTGCGTGGCGCTCACGGCCCACGGCGGGACGCCGCTCTCGTCCGTCGACCTTTCCGGCCGGGTCTCGTTCCTGTTGGGCGCCGAGCGAGAAGGGCTTCCCGACACGGTTGAGCGCGATTTCGAGGCGACGATTCCGATCGCCGGCGCGGAGTCGTTGAACGTCGCCGCGGCCGGTGCGATCGCGCTCTACGAGCTCGCACGGGCGAGCAAGTAACAGTCTGTTACATGCTTCGGCGGCACATCCAGATGCTGTCCTCGCCGCCGCGCCACGGCTTGCGGTCGAACCAGCCGTAGACCGCGTCGACGACGAAGCCCTCCTCGCGGAGGAGATCGCCCCATTCGGCGACGGTCAGCCACGCGAGCGACATCTCCGTCTCGCCCTCGGGGCTTCGGAGGCTGAAGGATCAGCGTGCGCGTCTCCTCGTTCCAGTCGGCGCGCTCCCAGATCCCCGGCTCGCGCTCGAGCCAGCGGCCGTGCGTCTCCGCGATGTCGTCGGGCCCCGGCGTGAAGACGTCGAAGATGAAACGGCCATGTCCAGTGGCCAGACGACTGGACACGGCCCGAAGGGCCAGGCGCCGGTCCTCGTCGGTCTCCATGTGGAGCAGCGAGCGGAACGGGCAGAGCACCAGCGGGAACTGCCCCTCGACCGGCGGGTCGCGCATGTCGCCCTGGCGCAGGTCGACGCTCACGCCGGCCAGCTCGGCGCGCTCGCGCGCCACCTCGAGCATCCCGGCCGAGATGTCGACGCCGACGACCTCGATGCCCGCCGCCGCGACCGGGACCGCGATCCGCCCGGTGCCGACGCCGAGCTCGAGCACCGGGCCGCCGGTGCGCTCTGGCCTCGGCGACGTAGAACGGCACGTCCTCGGTGACGCTCACCGACCACGGGTCGTACACGCGCGCGATGGCGTCGTAGGCGGACATTGGCTACCGTTCTACCACGATGCACGCGACGCATACGCAAAGTTTTACTCGGCCCCGGTGCGCACCGGGGCGCGTTGCGTAGCGCCCTCCAGCCGCACCGGGGCCTGATCGAGCCCCGTACCGAGCGAAAGGAGGAACCTTGGATAGTCTCGCCGCGGTGAACTGGACCGCATACGAAGAAGAGGCGCTCGCCGCCGTCAGCCGCCGCGCTGTCGGAGGCGGAGCTCGAGGACGCCCGCGTCCGGTACCTCGGCCGCAAGTCCGAGCTCGCCCAGGCGCTGCGCGGCGTGCGCGACCGCGAGAGCGGGATGCTGCTGAACGGCATCCGCACGAAGCTCGAGGCAGCGGTCGATGCGCGCCAGCACGAGCTCGTCACGCTCGTCTATCGCCAGGCCGCCGAGCGCGGCATCGACGTCACCATCCCCGGCCATCCGGTCGCGCGCGGTCGGCTGCATCTGCTGACGCAGATCCGCCGCGAGATCGAGGACATCTTCCTCGGCATGGGCTACGAGGTCTGGGACGGCGCCGAGGTCGCGACCGTCTGGGAGAACTTCGACGCGCTGACGAGCGACCCCGGCCATCCGTCGCGCTCGATCAACGACACCTTCTACATCGACGACGACACAGTCCTGCGCACGCACACCTCGCCGGATCAGATCCGCGCGATGCTCACGCGCACGCCGCCGATCTACATGGTCTCGCCGGGCCGCTGCTACCGCCGCGACACGCCCGACGCGACGCACTCGCCGATCTTCAACCAGGTCGAATGCCTCGCCGTCGATCGCGGCATCACGCTCGCCGACCTGCAGGGCACGGTGCTGCAGTTCTTCCGCGCGCTGTTCGGCCAGGAGCGCGAGGTTCGCATGCGCACGAGCTTCTTCCCGTTCACCGAGCCGTCGGTCGAGTTCGACGTGACCTGCTTCATCTGCGGCGGCCAGGGCTGCGTCACCTGCAAGCACTCGGGCTGGATCGAGATGGGCGGCGCCGGCTGGGTCGACCCCGACGTCTTCCGCAACGTGGAGCTCGACCCGGCCGAATGGCAGGGCTTCGCGTTCGGCTTCGGCATCGAGCGGATCGCGATGCTGCGCCATGGCCTGCCCGACCTGCGCGCGTTCTGGGAGAACGACCTGAGAGTCCTGGGGCAGTTCTGATGAAGGTCCCCGTCTCCTGGCTGCGCGAGTACGTCGACTTCGATCTGCCGATCGAGGAGCTTGCACGGCAGCTCGTGTTCACGAGCTGCGAGGTCGATCGCATCGTGCGTCGCGGCGTGCCGAACGCGAACGGCAACTACGAGCACTTCGTCGTCGGCAAGGTGCTCGAGGCGACCAAGCATCCGAACGCCGACAAGCTGCAGCTGACGAAGATCGACGTGGGGGACGGCGAGCCGCGCTCGATCGTCTGCGGCGCCTGGAACTTCGGCGCCGGCGCGACCGTCGCGGTCGTCGTGCCGGGCGGCGTCATGCCGGGCGGCGAGTTCACGATCGAGAAGCGCAAGCTCCGCGGCGAGGTCTCCGACGGGATGATCCTCTCCGAGCGCGAGCTCGAGCTCGGCCAGGACCACGGCGGGATCATGCTGCTCGCCGACGAGCTCGCAGCCGGGACGCCGCTCGACCAGGTGCTGCCGCTCGGCGACGACATCCTCGAGATCGAGACGCTCTACAACCGCCCCGACCTGACCTCGATCTACGGCATCGCGCGCGAAGTCGCGGCGCTGACCGGCGCGACCCTCCAGCCGGTGCCTGGCACCGACCCGAAGCGCGACGGCGACGGGACGTTCCCGATCGACGTCGAGGATCTCGTCGCGTGCCCGCGCTTCATCGCGCGCACGTTCAGCGACGTGACGCTCGGCGAGTCGCCCGCGTGGTTGAAGGCACGCCTCTCGGGCGCCGGCATGCGCCCGATCTCGAACGTCGTCGACATCACGAACTACGTGATGCTCGCGATCGGCAGTCCGCTCCACGCCTACGACGCCGAGACGCTGCACGGGAACCGCATCGTCGTGCGTCGCGCGAAGCCGGGCGAGAAGCTCGTGACGCTCGACGGCACCGAGCGCGCACTCGACCCCGCCGACCTCGTGATCGCCGACGCCGACCGGCCGATCGGCCTCGCGGGCGTGATGGGCGGCGAGAACACCGAGGTCTCCGAGTCGACGACGTCGGTCGTGCTCGAGACGGCGAACTTCGAGCCGCTGACCGTGCTGAGGAGTGGCGAACGGCATCGCATGCGCTCCGAGGCGCAGACCCGCTGGGAGAAGGGCGTCGACGTCGAAGCGGCGGCGCTCGGCAGCGACCTATGCCTCGCAGCTCCTCGCCGAGCTCGCCGGTGCGCGCTGGACCGGCGAGAACGAAGTGCGCAGCGAGCTGGCCGCGGCCGGCGCCGATCGCCTACACGCCCGCATACGCGAATGCCGCGCTCGGGCTCGAGATCGCCGAGGACGAACAGCGCGAGCGGCTCGGCCGCCTCGGCTTCGACGTCGCCGACGACTGGGCGGTGACGCCGCCGACCTGGCGCGCTGCGCGACGTCCGTCGCGACGTCGACGTCGTCGAAGAGGTTGCGCGCTTCCGTCTCGAGGACGTTCCCGCGACGCTGCCTCGTACGCCAGGCGATGTTCGGTCGGCTCACGCACGCGCAGCGCCTGCGCCGCCGCGTCGAGGACGTGCTCGTCGGCGCCGGGTCTCTACGAGGCGTACACCTACTCGCTCCAGGGGTCCGACCCCGATCCGAACGCGCTCGAGCTGCCGGTGCCGCTCTCGTCGGAGCAGCGGCTGCTGCGCACGACGCTCTCGGTCGGCCTTCTCGACGCTGCGCACCACAACATCGACAGCGGGAACGCCGACGTCGGCCTGTTCGAGGTCGCGCACGTCTACCTGCCGCCTGGCCCGGTGCCGGAAGAGCGCTGGTACGCTCGGCGGGATCGTGCAGGGCGACTTCTTCCGCGCGAAGGGCATCGTGGAGGCCGTGTTCGCGGCGCTCCAGGTCGAGCCGATCTTCGCGCGCACCGACCTGCGCGACGAGTTCGTCGTCGCCGCTGCGGTGCAGGGCGGCTGGGTCGCGACCTACGGGCCGATGGCTCTCGACGGCGAATGGAGCGCGTTCGAGCTCGACCTGCAAGAGCTGTTCGAGCTCGTCCCCGAGCGGATCGAGTACCGCGACGTGATCACGTTCCCGCCGCTTCGGCAGGACCTCGCGTTCGTCGTCGACGAGACCGTGCCGGCCGGCGAGCTGATCGCCGCCGCGCGCGAGGCGGCCGGCGAGGAGCTGCGCGAGGCGACGTTCCTCTCCGACTACCGCGGCGACCAGATCCCCGAGGGCAAGAAGTCGGTCGCGTTCTCGGTCGCGTTCCAGGCGCCCGATCGCACGCTCGTCGAGGAAGACGCTGCGCGCCTCCGGGCCGCGATCGTCGAAACGCTCGCGGCCCGGTTCGGCGCACAGCTTCGGGCTTAGGCCTTCACCAGCGAGCGGCTGGCGAAGCGGCTGGACGCGCCCGACTTGTCGACCGCGTTCAGGGTCACGATGTAGCGGCCCTTCGTGCGGAACCGCGGTGCCGGCACCCAGCTGCGGGTCGCGGTCACGCACGAGTTCGGCACGACGCTGAACTTGCGCACGTACGCGAGAGCGCCGGCCTTCGTGTCGCGCTCGACGACTTCGACGGCCTTCGCCGCGTCGTCGCACACGCGGAAGCGCGCGTAGACGTGAACGCCGAGACGCTTCAGCGAGAGGAACGTGATCGTCGGTGCCTTGTTACCCGGCGTCGTCTGCACGGGGATCGGCTGGACGACGTCGCTCGGCGTCGAGCGACGCGTCGTCGAGCCGCCCGCGTTCTTGGCGGTCACGTCGACGCGCAGCGTGCCTTCGACGTCCGCGAAGCGGATGCCATAGGAGCGGCCGGTTGCGCCGGCGACCGGGACGCAGGAGCCGCCGAAGCGGTCGCACTGCAGCCACTGGTAGCTGAACGAGGTCGGGCTGTTCGTCCAGGTGCCGTTGTGCGCGAACAGCGTGCCGCCGACGATCGCGTCGCCGGTCACGGACGGCCGGACGGTGTTCGCCGGTGCGGCCGCCGTCGTGCCGGCGGCGACGGTGTCGGTCATGTTCGAGTTCGCCGTCGAGGAGCCGTCGGTATTCGACGCCGTCACGATGGCGCGCAGGGTGCGGCCCGCATCGGCGCTGCGAACGACGTACGTCTGGCCGGTCGCGCCGGCGATGCTCGTGCACGTCGTGGAGCTCGTGCACCGCTGCCAGCGGTAGGCGTAGCTCGTCGGGCTACCGGTCCAGGTGCCGTTCGAGACGCTCAGCGTCTCCCCGACCTTGGCGGTACCCGGTGACGGTCGGATCGGTGGTGTTGCCCGGCGCAGCTGCGAACGCGCTTGCGACGAGGGTCAGCCCCGCCACGATTGCGACGAGCAGCACCGGAAGGGTGGTCTTCTTCATCGCTGCTCCTTTTCGTGGTTACCGGGACTGGGTTCCCGGCCCGTCCAGAGGCGGAGCGCGTTCGCGAAGGCATTTGCGGAACCCTTACTGCGTCCTAACCCACGTATCTCGGGAAGCGCCCAACTGCGTTTGGAGGAGGGCGGATGGATTACTCAGCGCGCGACTTCATGACGATCTCCGTGCGCGCAGGCAAACGGATGCTGGCCGACAACATGCTGATGATCGCCTCGGCGCTCGCCTACAGCACGTTCTTCGCGATCCCGTCGGTGCTGCTCGTCGTCGTCGGGCTGTTCACGTTGTTCTCGAGCCCGTCGACGATCGACACCGTCTTCCAGCATCTCGGGCGGGTGATGCCGCACGAGGCAACCGACCTGCTCCGCCAGAGCATCGTGCGCATCGACCAGCGACCGTCGACGGGAATCACGATCACCATCGTCGGCTTCGTGCTGGCGTTCTGGTCGCTGTCGGGAGCGATGTCCGCCTACATGACGGCGCTCAACCTCGCCTACGAGCAGAAGGATCAGCGGAGCTTCATCAGAAAGCGCGGGGTCGCGGTCCTGATGATCGCGTGCCTCGGGTTTGCGTTCCTGCTCGTGGCGGGGCTGCTCATCTTCGGGCCGCCGCTCGAGAGCGCGATCGGCAATGCGGTCGGCAACCCGACGGGACTGAAGTACGTGTGGTGGACAGCGCAGTGGCCGATCCTCATCGTCGCGCTCCTCTTCGCCTTCGCCACGCTGCTCTGGCTCGGGCCTGACCGGCCAGATCGATCCTGGCACTTCCTGACGCCGGGCTCGGTGATCGCCGTCGTGATCTGGCTCGTCGTCTCGGGCGGGTTCGCGGTCTACACGGCGAGCTTCGGGTCGTACAACAAGGCCTGGGGCTCGCTCGCAGCGGTGATCATCATGCTCACCTGGCTCTGGCTCACTGCTCTCGCGCTCCTCTTCGGAGCGGAGTTCAACGCGGAACGAGAGAAAGAGAAGGAGAAGAAGTGGACGCACCTGTGACGGAGGAGTCGCCTGCGCAAGGCGACCGCGAAGCAGGCGCTCGTCGCGACGGTGGTCGCGCTGTCGGTGATCGTCCTCGCGATGGCGCTGTGGAAGCTCCGCGTGATCCTGGCGCTGCTCCTGCTCGGAGTCACGATCGCCGCGGCGATGCGACCCAGTGTCGATCGGCTCGCCCGTTGGCGCGTCCCACGAGTCGTCGGCGTGCTGCTCCACTACGCCGTGCTGCTCGCGTTGCTCGCAGTCTTTCTCTGGTTCGTCGCCCCGACGTTGTCCGACCAGGTGCAGAACGCGCTCGACGCCACGCGCGCGGCGCATCCGACGGGCGGTGGCCTGAAGCAGAAGGCGCTGAACGCCCTCGCCACGCGTCTGCATCATCTCTCGTCGCCCGACAAGCTCGTCCATCCGGCACTCACTGTCGGCGAACAGGCGTTGAAGGCGATCGCCGCGATCCTGTTCACGTTCGCGGTCGCGGCCTACTGGATCTTCGAGCGCGACGCGACGGTCGATCTCGTCGCGAGCCTTCTGCCGCGCCCGAAGCGGAAGACCCTGCGGGACGCCTGGACGCTCATCGATCAGAAGCTCGGTGCGTTCGTCCGCGGCGAGATCGTGTTGATCCTGTTCGTCAGCACGCTCGCGACGATCGCCTTCGCGGTCGTCGGGGAGCCGTACTGGCTCCTGCTCGGAATCGTCACGGGGTTCCTCGAGATCGTCCCGGTGGTCGGCCCGCTTGTCGCGCTGCTCGTCGCAGTCGGCGCCGGGCTGACCGTGTCGTGGCAGACGGCCGCGCTCGCAGGCGGCGCGCTGCTCATCATCCGGCTCGTCGAGGACTACGCCGTCACACCGCGCGTGCTCGGTGGCGCGGTCGGCCTCGCGCCGCTGCTCACGCTGATCTCCGTCTCGGTGATCGAGCGTGCTGCTCGGCGGCTTCTACGTGCTGCTGTCCGTGCCGATCGCGGCGCTGCTCGCGACGGTGGTCGACGTCACGGTTCGCGGAGTCGACCCGGCCGAGGTCGAGGTTCCGACCGTGATCTTCCCGGCGGCGGACTCTTAGCCGCGGACGCGGCGCCAGAGGAAGCGCAGCGTCGCGAGGAACGCGCTCGTCGCGAGGAACCCTCCGACCGCGACGATCACCGCGACGATCGGCAGCGTGCGCTTCGCCTTCTTCGCGACCGCGCCGCCGCTCTTGCGCAGCCCGCCAACGGCCACGCCGAGCTGTTGCCGCTCGGCCTCGATCTCGGCGGCGATCTGTTCACGGGTGCGGGGCGGCGGCTGGGTCATGTGCCTTTGAACATCTCAGCGGTTCGCTGAGCCTCCTCGATCGCCGCGGTCGGCATCATCGGCGTCGCCTTTGCGAAGCGGTTCTTGGCGATCAAGAGGCAGAGCATCGCAAGCAGCGAGAGCAGGAGCGTGACGATCAGCAGTGAGAGCCACCACGGCAGGAACGTGGCGAGCCCGGCCGCGATCGTCGCGAACAGGAAGCCGGCCATGAAGAAGAGAAACACGGCGGCGGCGACCACGAGGCCGACGCCGATCCCGAGCGCCGTCAGCTTCTGCTTCAGCTCGAGCTTTGCGAGCTCGAGGTGGAGCCGCGCCAGCGTCGAGAGGCGGGTGACGATTTCCTTGATGGCGGCGATGGGGTTCGGCATCGCTTCGAGACTCTACGACGGGAGCTTCCACGGGTGTGCGGCTTCCATCTGCCCGGCCAACCGAAAAAGAACCGCCTCGGACTCGGGGCCGCCGATCAGCTGCACACCGACGGGCAGCCCGTCGACCTCGCCGAACGGCACGCTCATCGCCGGCTGGCCGGTGACGTTGACGATCGGCGTGAACGGCGTGAACTCGCCGCCGCGCAGGAACTGCTCCCACGGATCCTCGGGCTCGAGCACCCAGCCGATCGGCACCGGCAGCTTCGCGAGCGTCGGTGTCAGCACGACGTCGACGTCCTGCCAGAACGAGACGACGCGGCGCGCGAGCTGCTGCAGCGCGGTGACGGCGCGCGCGAAGTCGACGCTCGAGGTCGCGTGGGCGCGCTCGGCGAGGAAGCGGTTCAGCGGCATCAGCAGATCGGGATCGACCGGGATCATCGCCGGGCCGGTCGCCCACAGCCGGGCGAAGAGCTCGATCAGCGCCTCGTCGCGCCACGGCGGTCGTCGCCTCGACCACGTCATGGCCGAGTGCGCTGAGCGCATCGGCCGCGTCGCGGGCGACCGCGGCGACGCGGGGGTCGACGTCGTACGGGATGGGCGGCTCGATCGTGAGCGCGATCCGGAGCCGACCGGGGTCGGCTCCGACCTCGTCGAGGAACGGCCTCGCCGGCGGCGTCGCCGAGTGCGCGTCACCCCACTCGTAGCCCGCGAGCACGTCGAGGAGCGCGGCAGCATCGCGCACCGTCGCCGAGAGCCCGGCGTTCTGCGCGAGCTCCAGCGAGCCCGACGTCCACGGCGCCGGCGAGACACGGCCGCGCGACGGCTTCAGCCCGAAGAGCCCGCAGCACGAGGCCGGGATGCGGATCGAGCCGCCGCCGTCCGAGCCCTGCGCCAGCGGCAGCACGCCCGCCGCGACCGCGGCGGCAGCGCCGCCCGATGAGCCGCCGGGCGTGCGCGACGTGTCCCACGGGTTCCGGCACGCGCCGTTCAGATCCGACTCGGTCACGCACGTGGTCCCGAACTCGGGCGTGTTCGACTTGCCGAGGATCACGAAGCCCGCCTGCTTCAGGCGGCGCACCATCGCCGTGTCGTCGTCGGGCACCCAGTGCTCGAACGCGCGCGACGAGAACGTCGTGCGCACGCCGGCCGTCTCGTTCAGATCCTTGATGAGCATCGGCACGCCGCGGAACGGCCCGTCCGCAGGCTCGGTTGCGAGGGCCTGCTCGAAGCACTCGGTGACGAGGAAGTTCAGCTCGGGGTTCGCGCGCTCGATTCGAGCGATCGCCTGCTCGGTGAGCTCGCGCGGCGACACCGCGCCGGCGCGCACCTCGGCGGCGAGAGCGAGTGCGTCCTTCAGCGCTTCCCCGCGAGCCCGAACCACTCGAGCACACGGTGGATGAAGCTCGTGCCGTGTGCCTGTTCGTTCGGGTGAACGACCGAAGCCTCCGCACGCTGCAGGTGCCCGGCCTTCTCGGCCTCGATCTCCGCCGACTCCGCGGGCTCTTCGTACTTCGGCAGTCGCTTCCATCGCGGCCGCGTCGACGAGCAGGTGCACTTCGCCCATCGTGATCACGCCGACGCTCTCGGCGGCGACGTAGCGCTGGTGCGCCCAGAGGGTCGAAGCGACGGCGAGCCCGTCGAAGATGTCGGCGTTCGAGTCGCCGGTGATCTCCTCGATCCGCCCGACCTGTTGGCCGTCGGCGGAGATCACCCGCCAGCCCGGCTCGATCATCAGCCAGGAGACGGGATCGGCCATCAGATCGTCTTACCTGCGGAGAGCCAGACAGGCCCTTGTGTCGCAACGTGGCGTGAGCCTGAGATGACGCGCAGGATCTCGATCCGCCCGGTGATCCCGGCGCCGTCGCAGCGCTCGAAGCAGCGGCGCGCCATCTCGGGCGAGACGCCGTAGCCGGCGAGCCGCGCCGAGCGGAAGCGGAACGCCGCGCGCGTTCCTTCGCGGCGCGGGTTGCACTGGATGCAGAAGACCGCTGCGCGCTCGACGTAGTCCGTCGAGGTGAGCTCGATCTCCGCGTAGAGGTCGCTCCAGTCGGCCGGAAGGGTCGCGAGAGCGTGGTCCCACGCCTCTGTCAAGGGCAATGCCTCGCGAGTTTCGACGGCTTCTGCGGCCCCCTGGGATCCAGAAAGCGAGAGCGTGCCGTTCGGCACGTTCGCGAGCAGACGCGTGATGTTGGCGGGGCTCGTCGCGCTGCCGTCGCGCGCAACCGTGAACAGAAGCACGTTGGGAGCGGAGCGATACGGCCCCGTCGGGCCGAGCATCGCAGCGGCCTGATCGGCCGTCTCGTCGATCGCTTCAGCTCGAGGCGCAGCGAGGCCCGCGCCCAGCCGTCGGGCAGATTGGATCCAATGGTTTTCCACTGCTGGGCAACGCTCACAATCGAAACGTACACTGCCGGAGCTTTGGCCAAGGTCGAGAAGAAGAAGACGCTGGGCGATGCCCAGCTGCAGGACTTCCTGCGCGAGATGCTCATGATCCGCCGCTTCGAGGAGAAGGTCGAAGAGCGGTTCCGCGCCGGCGAGCTGCCTGGCTTCCTGCACGTCGCGATCGGGCAAGAGGCGACGGCCGTCGGTGTCTGCAGCGCGATGGAGGACGGAGACATCTTCGCGTCGACGCACCGCGCGCACGCGCACACGCTCGCCCGCGGCACCCATCCGAACGCGGTCATGGCCGAGCTCTACGGCAAGGTCGAAGGTTGCTGCCACGGCTACGGCGGATCGATGCACCTCTATGACGTCGAGCGCGGCAACTACGGCGCGAACGCCGTCATCGGCGGCGGCCTGCCGGCGGTCACCGGCGCGGGCCTCGCGTTCAAGCTGCGCGACGAGGCGCGCGTCGCGGTCGCGTTCTTCGGCGACGGCGCCACGAACATCGGCACGTTCCACGAGTCGCTGAACCTCGCACAGCTCTGGAAGACGAAGACGGTGTTCGTCTGCGAGAACAACCATTGGGCCGAGTCGACCCCGGGCTGGCAGCACTCGCCGGTCTGGGACGACATGTCGAAGCGCGCGCTCGCGTTCGACATGAAGTCGATCAAGGTCGACGGCCAGGACGTCGAGGCGGTGTACGAGGCGACCCAGGAAGCGCTCGAGCACGCGCGCACCGGCGAAGGCCCTGTCTTCCTCGACGTGGAGACCTTCCGCATGCACGGCCACTACATCGGCGACCCGCAGGTCTACCGCTCGAAGGACGATCGCGAGGACGCCGCCGAGCGCGACCCGATCCCGCGGCTCCGCGAGCGGCTCGGTCTCTCGGACGACGAGTTCGAGGCGTATGACACCGAGGCGCACAAGGTCGTCGACGAGGCGCTCGAGTTCGCGCAGAACGGCACCGACCCGCAGCCCGAAGACGCGATGAAGAACGTCTATGCCTGAGATCACCTACCGCGAAGCAGTCCGCGACGCGCTCGGCAGCGCGATGCGCGCCGACAAGCGACGTCTTCATCATGGGCGAGGACATCGCCGAGATGGGCGGCTCGATGGGCGTCACCCAGGGCCTGGTCGACGAGTTCGGCCCCGAGCGTGTTCGGAACACGCCGATCTCCGAGATGGCGATCGTCGGTGCCGGCATCGGCGCGGCGATGGCGGGCATGCGCCCGGTCGTCGAGATCATGTACGAGGACTTCCTGACGCTCTCTCTGGAGCAGATCGTCAACCAGGCTGCGAAGCACCGCTACATGTCGGGCGGTCAGGTGACCGTGCCGCTGACGATTCGCACGCAGGGCGGCGCCGGCTGGTCGCCGGGCGCGCAGCATGCGCAGCAGCTCGAGGCGTGGCTCGTGCACGTTCCGGGGCTCAAGGTCGCGTATCCGTCGACGCCCGAGGATGTTCGCGGGATGCTCTGGACGTCGATCTACGACGACAGCCCCGTCGTCTTCTTCGAGCACCGGCTGCTGTACCCGGTCAAGGGCAACGTGCCCGACGAGCTCGAGCCGATCCCGCTCGGCAAGGCGCGTGTCGTGCGCGAGGGCACCGACGTCACGGTGATCGCGATCGGCCCGCTCGTGCATCGCGCACTCGACGCGGCGAAGAAGGCGGAGGAGGACGGCATCTCGGTCGAGATCGTCGACCCGCGCACGCTGCAGCCGCTCGATGAGGATTCGATCGTTGCATCGGTCAAGAAGACGAACCGCGCCGTCGTCGCGCACGAGGCGGTCACGCGCATGGGCTTCGGCGCCGAGGTGACGTCCGTGCTGCAGTACAAGGCGTTCGACTACCTCGACGCGCCGATCGAGCGCGTGGGCGCACGCTTCGCGCCGCTTGCCTTCGCGCCGGTGATGGAGCAGTACGTCGTGCCGGATTCCGACGACGTCCTCGCCGCGATCCGTCGTACAGTAGGCAAGTAATGGCGAACGAGGTCAAGCTCCCGCGCCTCGGTCAAGGCATGGAAGCCGGGACCGTGAACAAGTGGCTGAAGTCCGAAGGGGACTCCGTCTCCAAGGGCGAGCCGTTGTTCGAGGTGGACACCGACAAGGTGACCCAGGAGGTCGAGTCCGACTTCGACGGCGTCCTGCTGAAGATCGTCCTCGCCTCCGGCGAAGCGCCGGTCGGCCAGACGATCGCCTGGATCGGCGAGGCCGGGGAAGAGGTTGCGGCGGCAACCCCGGAACCACGGTCGGCCGAGCCCACGGAAACGTCTGAACCAGCGTCGCCGCAGCCGACCTTGGTTCCTGAGTCTGAGGCGCCTGCTCCCGTCTCCTCGAACGGCCGCGTCAAGGCCTCGCCGCTCGCTCGCCGCCTGGCGCGCGAGCGCGGCATCGACATCGCGTCGCTTTCCGGCACCGGCCCCGAGGGTCGCATCGTCGCCAAGGACGTCGAAGGCGCGCAGGCACGTCCGGCCGGCGCGTCGATTCCGGCCGGCGAGGTCGAGCGCATCCCGCTCACGAACATTCGCAAGACGATCGCGCGCCGCCTGACCGCGGCCTGGGAGGCGCCTGTCTTCCAGCTCACCGTCAGCGCCGACATGACGCGCGCGAACGAGCTCGTCGCCGCCGCGCGCGAGCTGAACCCCGACGTGCGGATCACGGTGACCGACCTGCTCGCGAAGGTCTGCGCGCAGGCGCTGATGCGTCATCGCGACGTCAACGTCCAGTACACGGACGATGTGCTGCTCAAGTTCCCGACGGCGAACGTCGGCATTGCCGTCGCCGCGCCGCAGGGTCTTGTCGTGCCGGTGCTCCGCTCGGTCGAGCGGCTCTCGCTGGCTGAAGTCGCCGGTGTCCGCGGCGATGCGGTCAGCCGGGCGCGCGACAACAAGCTCACCACTCAGGACTTCGAAGACGGCACGTTCACCATCTCGAATCTCGGCATGTTCGGGATCGAGCAGTTCGTCGCCGTCATCAATCCGCCGCAGGCGGCGATCCTCGCCGTCGGTGCGACGGTCGATACGCCGGTCGCTCGGAACGGCGCCGTCGAGATCAGGCCGATCATGTCGATGACGCTGACGGTGGATCACCGCGCCGTGGACGGTGCGGAAGGTGCAGACTTCCTACGGACTGTGAAGCTGTTCGTGGAAGATCCCGCCCTGGCCTTGTGAGCCTCGACCCACGCGTCTGGTACCTCGTCCGCGACTTCGACAAGGGTCGCGATTTCTACAAGCGCCTGCTCGGGTTCGAGGAGACGTTCGTCGATTGGGACGACAAGTGGTCGAAGCTTCAGCGCGGCCCGATGCGAATCGCGCTCGCCGAAGGCGAGCCCACGCTGTCGGGCGGCGTCGCGGCGATCGACGTCGAAGACGTGAAGGTGCTGGCGGAAAGGCTGCGGGGCGAAGGCGTCGAAGTGGGCACCGTGCTCGACGTGGCAGGCGAACTGCGTCTCGTGGACATCTTCGATCCCGACGGGAATCGCGTCCAGCTGACCGAGGAGCTCCATTGATCCGGAAGGGGTCGGCTGCCGACGTTCCGTTCATGCGCTCGATGCTCGCGCACGCCTATGCGTGGCGCGTCAACGCGTTCGAGGCTGACATCCCGCTCACGCGCTACGTCGACAACTGGGGCCGCCCCGGCGACGTCGCGATCGTCGCCCATGAGACCGGCAACCGCGTCGGTGCTGCCTGGCTGCGCATCTTCACGACGAGCGAGCCGGGCTATGGGTTCGTCGACGAGCAGACGCCCGAGCTCTCGATCGCAATCGTCCCCTCGCGCCGCCGCCACGGCCTCGGCCAGGAGCTGATGGACACGCTCCTCGCCGCAGCCCGCGAAGCCGGCCACAGCGCGGTCTCGCTCTCGGTCGAAGCAAACTCGCCCGCCGTCGGCTTCTACGAGCGCAACGGCTTCCAGCAAGTCCGCGAGTCCGAGGGCGGCGTCGTCATGCGCAAGACCCTCGAACTTAGTTCGCCCTAGGGCGAACTAAGTTCGTGAGTTTCGACGAAGCTGAAATCGCGATCGAAGGAACTCCAGGGCCAAGGCCGCCGAGGCGGGTTCTCCGCGATGTAGGTCGGGAGCCGCCAGAGATGGCCCTCTGTCGTGATCTCCGTCGCGCTGAACGGCGAGTCGAAGACCTTGCCGCGGCGGCCGTGCCGTCGATTGAACCCGGACGCGTAACGTCGGTTCAGTCGGTGGATCGCGGGCGTCAGCATGTCGTGATCGAACTCGGCGAACAGGTGGTAGTGCGTTGGCATGAGGCAGAAGCCGAAGCAGCGGAAGAACCGCTTCGTCGCAAGCTCCGCCAGGATCTGGATGCCGGCGTGGTAGTCCCGCTCGTCGCGAAAGATGTGCTCCTCGGCGTTCGAACGCGAAGTGACGTGAAAGAGGCCGGCGTGGGTCGGACGCATTCACTGATCGTGACGGCTCCGCCAACGCTGAATGTGCCAACTCTGTCAAACACCCGAACTTAGTTCGCCCTAGGGCGAACCAAGTTCGTGAGTGCGAACCGAAGCGCGCGTTTTTCCGAAGAAGGCGAGAGGCACCCGGCAGCGGGGGCGGCCGGGTGCCCCGTTTTAATTCGCGGGGACGACTGTTGCGGTGACGACGCCCTTCGTCTTCACCGTGAACAGATGCGTGCGCGCAGTCTTCGCGACGAGCGCGGTGGTCGACTTCTTGCCGACCTTCAGCGTCACCTTCCAGCGGGCCGAGGTCTTGCCGGCCCACGTGACGCGGTAGCGGTCGCCGCTGATCGAGATGCTGAGCGACGTCACTGCGCCGGTCGCCTTCGGCACCGGTGCCGTCGGGGTTGTCGACGTGAGCGTTCCGGTGATCGTGCCGGTGGTGGTCGTCGTCTTCGACGTGGTCGTCTTGGACGTGGTCGTCGCGCTCGACGTGCCCGAGAGCGCGATGTTCTCGTAGTCGCCCTCCTGGATCACGGCGGCGCTCGAGCCGTCGGCGTTCATCGACCAGAGCTCCGAGACGTCGTTGCTCGAGGGATGGGTCGGCGACGGCTGCTGCCCATCGGCGTTCGTGCTGTAGGCGCTGCGCGTGAAGTAGATGGTCTTCCCGTCGGGCGAGTAGACCGGCGAGCCGTCGTTGTCGTTCGTCAGCTGGCGCGACGAGCCGCCCGCGACCGGGATCGTCGCGATGCCGTCGTCGCCCGCGTAGGCGATCGTCTTGCCGTCGGGCGAGTAGGAGAGGCGACCGCCCGAGCCGGCCGACGTCACCGGTGATGCCGCGAGATCGGTGAGCGAGCCGCCTGCGGCCGGCACGAGCTCGACGGTCGTCGTTTCGTTGTCGTTCGCGTCGAACGCGTCGCGAGCGAACGCGATCTGCGTCCCGCTCGGGGAGTAGGTGGGCAGTGAATCGACTGCGTTGTCGGGCGTCGAGACGACTGTCGTGGCGGTGCCGCCCCCGACCGGCACCGTGTAGATCCCGCTCTGGCGTTGCGAACACGACGCTCGAGCCATTCGGCGAGAAGGCGCCTGAGGTGGCGCCGCTCGTGCCGGAGATGGCGCTCGGCGACCCACCGGTGCTGGGCACGAGGTCGAGGTTGTTCCCGTCTGCGACGAGAATCGACTTACCGTCCGGCGACATGCCGACCGTGATGAACCCCGCCGACGCGCTCGCGTCGTAGACGGTGGCCGGGCTCGTCCCGGACGTGCCGGAGACGAAGATGGAGCCGTTCAGATCGTTGAAGGCGAGCTGGGTTGTGGTCGCCGTCGACGCGGACTGCACCAGCGCGAAGCCGGCCGCCGCGCACACGACGAGGAAGGCGATGCGGCGCATGCCCCGCATGTAAGCACCGTTTCCGCGAATTCGCCGGGTTCTTAGGTGGCCGACAGCTTGGTTTGGAGCCAGTCGCGCACCTCGTACATGAACCCGGGATCGAGGGCGTGCCCGAGCGGATATTCGCGGTAGAACAGCTCGCCGCCTGCAGCGAGGAGCTGGTCGCGTGACGCGGCGGCCGAACTCGACGCCGATCACCGGGTCGAACTCGCCGTGGCCGAGCGCGACGGGCGGCAGCGGCGGCGTCGTGTCGAGCTCCCAGCCGTCGACGAAGGGGATGAACCCGGAGAAGCCGCAGATCGCGAACGGACGCGGCCGGCCGACGCCGAGGCCGAGCGCGAGCGACATGACGCAGCCCTGGGAGAAGCCGCCGAGCACGATGCGCGAGTGGGGGAGCGAGTCGAGCCACTCGCCCGCCTCGGCGTATGAGGAGTGAAAGGTCTCCGGGTCCGGGTAGCCGACCCGCGGGACGATGTACCAATGCGCGCCGCCCGGCGGCAGCGAGAGCGGCGCCCGCGGCGTGTAGCCGTGCAGGCGCCGTTCGGGATCGAGCACGTCGAGCAGCGGGAAGAGGTCGTCCTCGTCGGCGCCGCGGCCGTGGAAGAGAACGAGCGCGCCCTCGGCCTCGCCGGCCGGCGGCCGTTCACGAACGAGCACGGCGCGGATTCGGCAGCGGCGTCAGGAGCTTCTCGACCTGGTCGCGGTACCGCTCGTAGTTCGGCGGCAGCGACAGCGACTCGCCGAGCGTCTCGAACGGCTCGTCGGCCGTGAAGCCGGGGCCGATCGTCGCGATCTCGAACAACACGCCGGACGGCTCGCGAAAGTAGATCGACTTGAAGTAGAAGCGGTCGATGACCGGCGTCGGCTGGCCGCCGCCCTCGATCACCTTCTGCCGCCAGGCTTCGTGCTCGTCCGGCGGCGACGCCCAGGCGACGTGGTGCACGGTGCCGGCGGCCTGTAGACCGCGCTCCTCCGGCGGCGGGTCGTACCGGTAGAAGCCGCCGCGCGTCTGGCCGCGCGCCTCCCAGCCGCGCTCGAACTCGAGCGCGAGCAGCAGCTGCTCGCTGCGCTCGGGATGCGCGGCGTAGGCATGCACGCCGGCGAAGCCGCGGATGCGGTGCTCCTCCGGAATGTCGGGCGCGTTGGCCGTCAGCGGCTGGTCGCCGGAGTCGTCGACGAGCAGCTCGAGCTGCAGCCCTTCCGGATCCTCGAACACGAGCGACCCGTCGGAGCGCTGCCCGCCGACGCGCTGCTCCCAGAAGTCGAGCGACGCCTCCGAGCCGACGCGGAACGAGACCGTGTGCACCATCCCGTCGCCCGCGCGGCCCTTCGGCGCGCCGGGGTACTCGAAGAACGTGATGTCGGAGCCCGACGAGCCGTCCTCGTCGGCGTAGAAGAGGTGGTAGACGGTCGGGTCGTCCTGGTTGACGGTCTTCTTGACCATCCGGAGCCCGAGCTCGCCGGCGTAGAACTCGACGTTCGCCGGCGCGTCGGCGGTGATGCACGTGACGTGGTGGACACCGTTGAGCTTCATGGCTCGTAGCATGACGGAATGCGTGCGGCTGCTGTCGTCGATGGGCGGATCGAGATCGAGGAGCGCCCCGACCCGGTTGCCGGCGACGGCGAGCGTGCTGATCCGCGTGCACGGCAGCCGGCATCAACGGCGCCGATCTCGGCCAGCGCGCGGGCCACTACCCGCCGCCGCCCGGCGTGACCGACGTGCCCGGGCTCGAGTGCGCAGGCGAGACCGCCGACGGCGCGCGCGTGATGGCGCTGCTCGCGGGCGGCGGCCAGGCGGAGCTCGTGGTCGTGCCGCGCGAGCACGTCCTGCCCGTGCCGGAGCACCTGAGCTGGGAGCAGGCGGGCGGCTTCATGGAGACGTTCGCGACCGCGCACGACGCGCTCTTCACGCAGGCCGAGCTCGTCGCGGGCGACCGGCTGCTCGTGAACGGCGCGGCGGGCGGTGTCGGCGTGGCCGCCGTTCAGCTCGGGCTCGCGGCGGGCGCCGAGGTGACCGCGAGCGCGCGCCACCACGAGGACGAGCTGCGCGCGCTCGGCGCCGCCACAGACGTCGACGGCGAGTACGACGTGATCCTCGAGCTCGTCGGCGGCGACGAACCTCGCCGCGAACCTCGACCGGCTCGCGCTCAAGGGACGCATCGCGCTGATCGGCATGGGCGCGGGCGGGAGCGCCGAGATCGACTTCTACAAGCTGATGCGGAAGCGCGGCCGCATCCACGGCTCGATGCTCCGCTCGCGCACGCGCGAGGAGAAGGCGGACGTCGTCCGCCGCCTCGGCGAGTTCATCGCCGGCCGCGAGCTGACCGTGCCCGTCGAAGAGGCGTTCCCGCTCGACCGCGCGCAGGAGGCGTACGAGCGGTTCAAGGCGGGCGGCAAGTTCGGGAAGATCGTGATCGTCCCTGATGCGCGCTAGATCCGCCAGCGTTGGCTTCGCTCAGATGACGGCATCGTTCGCGGCGTCGGCCGCACCGTGCTCCCGGCTCGCAGCCGCAGGCTGCGCGTTGCTCCGAGCCGGCGACAGCCACCCGGCGTGGGCTGCCACCTGCGTAGACGGGGCCCGTGGATCGACGCCTCTGCCTTGGCAACGACTGCTCGCGGAGCTGGTCGTTCGCGAGGAGGCAGTTCGTCGGAGCGCCTCGGTCGCCGCCCGAAGGGACGCGTTGAGCTCGTCGATGTCGACTGCGAGATCTTCGAGGAGCTGTGGTGGCGGAAAGCCACGCCGCGACTCAGCCGAAAGCATGACCGCCCACCGCGCGGTATCTCGTCGGAATCCGCCTGATCCGCGGGGGCTCGAGCGACTCGTCCGGGAGCATCCGCGCGGGTCGAGCCCAGACGCCGTTGGGTCGAGTCCAGCCCGCCTCGAGTACGATTCCCGACTCGCATTTTTTAGTCAACGGACCGCCAGCACCGTGCGCGACGGCTGACAACGGCTCGGTACGATCGCCGTATGGAATTCGACATCGCAGTCCTCGGCGGGGGCCCCGGCGGCTACTCCGCGGCGATCCGCGCGGCCCAGCTGGGCGCGAAGGTCGCCTGTATCGAAAAGGAGCCCGAGCTCGGCGGCACCTGCCTCCGCGTCGGCTGCATCCCGACCAAGGCGTGGGTGCAGACCGCGCACTTCATGCACCAGGCGCACGAGTCGTTCGGCAAGCTCGGCGTCAAGGTCTCCGAGCCCGAGCTCGACTTCGGCAAGGCGAACGAGTGGAAGGCCAACGTCGTCAAGCAGATGACCCAGGGCGTCGCCGGCCTCCTCAAGGCGAACGGCGTCGAGTGGGTCAAGGGCTACGGCAAGTTCAAGGACGCGAACACGATCTCGGTCGAGGGCGGCGAGGACGTCACCTTCAAGAGCGCGATCGTCGCGACGGGCTCGTTCCCGCTGCGGCCGCCGATCCCGGGCCTCGAGAGCGACCTGTGCGTCGACTCGACCGGCCTGCTCGCGCAGACCGAGGTGCCGAAGCGGCTCGTGATCCTCGGCGGCGGCATCATCGGCGCCGAGTTCGCCTCGATCTTCAACCGGTTCGGCTCCGAGGTGACCGTCATCGAGATGCTCGACACGCTGATCCCGCAGGAGGACGCCGACGCGGCGAAGGAGCTCGCGAAGCGCTCGACAAGCGCGGCATCACGCTGCAGCTCGGCAAGCAGTGCACCGGCGTCGAGCAGCAGGGCAACACGCTCAAGGTCACGTTCGGCGACGGCGAGACGGTCGAGTGCGACCTGATGCTCGTCGCCGTCGGCCGCGGGCCGCTCGTCGAGGGCATCGGCCTCGAAGCTGCCGGCGTCGAGTTCGACAAGCGCAAGGGCATCGCCACCGACGAGCACCGCCGCACGACCGTGCCGCACATCTACGCGGTCGGCGACTGCGCCGGCTACTGGCAGCTCGCGCACACCGCGTTCCGCGAGGGCGAGGTCGCGGCCGAGAACGCCGCCGGCCACGACGCCGTCGTCGACAACCGCGCGGTGCCGCGCCCGATCTACACCGATCCGGAGATCGCCGGCGTCGGCCTCACCGAGGCGCAGGCGCGCGAGCAGTACGGCGACGACGTCGCCGTCGGCGTCTTCCCGTGGGTCGCGAACGCGCGCGCCGTGATGCAGAACGACACGGTCGGCTGGGTCAAGTCGATCCACGAGACGAAGTACGGCGAGCTGCTCGGCCTGATCATGGTCGGCCCGCACGTCACCGACCTGATCGAGGCCGGCACGGTCGCGATCGACGCCGAGTCGACGGTCGAGACCGTCGCCGACGGCATGGCCGCGCACCCGACGCTGAGCGAGGCGATCAAGGAAGCCGGCCTCGTCGCGCTCGGCCGCGCGATCCACCTGCCGAACAAGAAGAAGGCCGCCGCTAAGGCCTGACGACTCCGGGAACTTGGTTCGCCGCGGGCGGACCAAGTTCCCGTGTTTCGCCCTGCACAGCGCCGACTGTAGTCACCCCCGGGGCAAACGTAAGGGCTTCGTAAGACTTGGCCAAAGAGGACAAGTTTTTCGCTGAGCGGGCATCTAACTGGTCGGACGTGCCCTCGTCCCCGCCGGAAGCCTCGCCCGCCCGCGGGCTTCCGGCACTCTCCGGGGCCCCGCCTCCCGCCGCAGAGAGGCGGGGCCCCTTTTTCTCTGTAGGGTCCAGCCGGTGACCATCTTCAATCGCCGGAACGCCCTGGTCGGCTGGGCCGTCCTCAAGACGCGCAAGAGCTCGGTCGTGAAGGGCGAGCCGGTCGTCCCGCACAAGGGCCTGATCGCCGCCGCGCTCGCCACCGCCGCCGGAATCGTCTTCTTCTGGCGACGCCGGTCGGACGATTCCCCGACGGAGTAGGACCTCGCGCGCCTACGATGGTCGGCCGTGCTCGAGGCGGTCTGGCATCCCGATGCGCTCGCATTCGCGTTTCTTCGCGACGATGACTCGTACCCCGGCGAGGAAGAGCTCGACGTCCTCGGCGAGACGCGCCCCGGCCGTTTCCTCTCGGTCGACGAGCTCGCCGTCTGGGAGCCGGAGGAGCCGCTCGGCGATTCGACCCGCGCGCTCCTCGCCGTACGCGACCTCGCCCGCCTCGCCGTCTCCGAGGGGCTCATCTTCCCGCAGCTCGCGGAGATCGGCGGCGACTGGTTCGCGTTCTGGGGCGCGACGCTCGAGGGGCAGATCGAGTCGACGCTGACCGCGATCGCGGCGGCGACGCCGTCCGTCGTCGCCGACTACTTCCACGGTGACCGCGCGGCTGTCGTCCACGACGTCTACCCGCGCCTCGTCGACCGGATCGCGCGTGACCGGCTCGTCGCCGCCGATCTGCGGCTCGGCTCCGAGCGTGCGTTCGGCCGCGGCCGCGCAGTCGAGGCGTTCCTGCACGGCCTCACCTCACCCGAGCCTGACCTGCCGCACGGCCCGTCGTACGCACCGCTCGAACGGAAGATCACCCGCTGGGTCGACCTGGGCTTCGCGCATCTCGTGCGCGCGCCGTGGCGCGTCGGCCTCCACCTCGACGAGCGCGGCTCGTCGCTCGTGCTGCAGGTGTGGCTGCACGCGTCCGACGACGTGACCGTCGCGCTGCCGGCGTCGCTCCTCTGGGAGTCGGGGCCGGACGCGTTCCTCTTCCTGCGCGACGCCGACCCGGCCAACGACCTCGCGCGCTCGTTCGCGGAGCTGCGCCCGCTGCTCGAGGAGCACGGCATCCGCTTCGACCTCGCCGAGCCGAACGAGGTCGAGCTCGACGCGGACGACGCGTCGTTCTTCCTGCGTCGGTTGATGCCGCAGCTCGCCGTGCCGGTCGTGCTGCCGCCGTCGTGGACGCGGCGGCCCGCCCGGATCCGCGCCGACCTGACGGCACGCACGGCGACAAGGCGCGTTCGCGCAGTTCGACTGGAAGCTCGCCGTCGGCGACCTCGGGCTCGACGCCGCCGAGCTGCGCGCACTTGCCGAGCAGCAGCATCCCGTCGTGCAGGCGGACGGCCGCTGGCAGGCGCTCTCCCGCGAAGACGTCTCGCGCGCGCTGCGCTTCCTCGAGCGCCGCGAGGGCGGCGGCTCGATGGTCGACCTCGTCCGCGCCGCCTCCGGACTTGCCCTCGACGACTTCGGGCTCGAGCTCGGCGAGGTCACGCTCGACGAGAAGCTCGCCGGGCTGCTCGACGGCGACGCGCGCTTCCAGCCGCTCGCGACGCCGGCCGGCATGGAGCTCGCGCTCTTCCGCTTCCAGGAGGCGGGCCACGGCTGGCTGCGCCTGCTCGAGCGACCTCGGCATCGGCTGTGTGCTGGCCGACGACATGGGCCTCGGTAAGACGGTGCAGGCGATCGCGATGCTCCTCTCGGAGCGCGAGCAGTTCGGGAAGGACGCGTTCGGCCCGACGCTCGTCGTCTGCCCGATGAGCGTCGCGCGGCAGTGGGTGCACGAGGTCGAGCGATTCGCCCCGGGCCTGCGCGTGCATCTGCATCACGGGCCGGAGCGGCTCACCGGTGCAGCTCTCATCGAGGCGGCGCGCGCGTCCGACGTCGTCGTCACGTCGTACGACATCGTCACGCGCGACGTCGAGACGCTGCAGCAGCTCGAGTGGGACCGGCTGCTCCTCGACGAGGCGCAGGACGTGAAGAACCCGCAGACGCGCCGCGCGCGGTCGCTACGGCTGCTGCGCTCGCGCCGCCGCCTCGCGATGACCGGCACGCCGATCGAGAACCACCTCGGCGAGCTCTGGGCGATCATGGATCTGCTCAATCCGGGCCTGCTCGGCTCGCGCGAGTGGTTCCACCGTGCGTTCGCCGAGCCGATCCAGCTCGACGACGACCAGGAGGCGCTCGAGCGGCTGCGCGGGATCGTCCGGCCGTTCATCTTGAGAAGGGCGAAAGACGACCCGGAGGTCGAGCTCGACCTGCCGCCGGTGACCTTCGAGAAGGACTACTGCCGCCTGACGCTCGAGCAGGCCTCGCTCTACCAGGCGACGGTCGACATGTGGCTGCCGCGCGTCGAGGCGCACGAGGATCGCTTCGGCCGCCGCGGCGCCGTGCTCGCGATGCTCGGCCAGCTCAAGCAGGTGTGCAACCACCCGGAGATGCTGCTGCGCCAGGGCGGCTCGCTCACCGGCCGCTCGGGGAAGCTCGATCGGATGGTGGAGCTCCTGCGCAAGGTGCCGGCCGGCGACAAGGCGCTCATCTTCACGCAGTACACGCGCTTCGAGGCGCTCGTCCCGTATCTCGCGCGAGCAGCTCGGGAAGCGGGTCGAGTTCTTCCACGGCTCGCTCAACGCAACGCAGCGCGAGGAGCTGCTGACGGAGTTCGCGGCGGACGAGTCGTTCGGCGCGCTCGTCGTCTCGCTGCGCGCCGGCGGCCGCGGCCTCAACCTGCCGGCGGCGAACCACGTCTTCCACTTCGACCGCTGGTGGAACCCCGCGGTCGAGCAGCAGGCAACCGACCGCGCGCATCGTCTCGGCCAGCGCAAGCCGGTGTTCGTGCACTCGCTGATCACGCGCGGGACGCTCGAGGAGCGGATCGACTTCCTGCTCGAGTCGAAGCGCGAGCTCGTGCAGAAGGTGATGGCCGGCACGTCCGAGGACTGGCTCGGCGATCTCGACCTGGGCGCGATCCGCGCCGCCGTCTCGCTCGCGCCCGACGTCTACGAGGCGGCCGTCGTATGAAAAACCCGTGGGCGGTGCAACTCGCTGCCCGAACTCAGCTCGGCGAAGCCGACCTGAGTTCGCGAGTTTCTGATCTAGCCGTTGAACCTTCCCTGGTGACCGGGCAGGTCGACGGCGAGCCGGCGTCCCTTTCCGCGAACCCGATCCCGCGCGGCGTCTGGGCCGAGGTCGACGTCACCTCGCGCGATCTGGCGCAGACCCTCTCGCACACGTGGGAGTGGCCGCTCGTCCCGCGCGAGATCGTCAAGGCAGGCGAGCACGCCGATGTGCTGCTGCACGCGTTCGCCGAAGCCGTGGAAGAAGAGCCGGAGCTCCTGCTCCGCTGGCGCGGCTACGACCACATCCCGGTCGGTGGCGACCCCTGGCGGGGCGGCCCGTTGCCGTCGCTGCCGCCGGCCGGCCGCCGCCCGCCCGAGTCGGTGCCGAATCGCTTCGGCGCCTCCGGCATTCGGGTGGGCGACGAAGACCTGGTTGAGCAGCTCGTGCGCGTCTACCGCGCGTTCTCGGCTTGACAAACAGCGCCGAAAACCTCCTAATCTCGCCCGGTCGAGTTACCGGAACAGTTCCGGTAATCGCTCGGCACAGGGGCCGTCCGTGGCGTCCGGGCGGGTGAGGGAGCCAACCAATCGACGCAGGGGGAACTCATGAGGAGACTCGCGGTTGCAGTCGCCGCGCTCGCCGTCGGTGCCTTGCTCTACGCAGGCATCGCGAGCGCCGCGGTCCCGAGCCCGCCCTCGGGCTGGACGCTCACGTGGAGCGACGACTTCACCGGCGCCTCCGGCACGGGGGTGCCGGCGAGCGACTGGCAATACGACACCGGCCCGGGCAGCAACTTCGGCACGGGCGAGATCGAGACGATGACGAACAGCACGTCGAACGTCTATGAGGACGGTGCCGGGCATCTCGTGCTGAAGGCGCTCCACACCGGCACGAATCCGACCGCGGGCTGGACGTCGGGGCGCATCGAGACCGCCCGCGACGACTTCGGCGCCCCGGCGGGCGGTGAGGTGATGATGCAGTCGTCGATCCAGCAGCCGAACGAAACGGCCGCGAACGGCCTCGGCTACTGGCCCGCCTTCTGGATGCTCGGGAACGGCCTACGCAACGGCGGCACGTGGCCGGGCGTCGGCGAGGTCGACATCCTCGAGGACGTCAACAGCCTGTCGAACCTCTACGGCACGCTCCACTGCGGGGTGAGCCCCGGCGGGCCGTGCAACGAGACGAGCGGCATCGGCTCGGGCGCGCACGCGTGCTCGGGTTGCCAGACCGCGTACCACACCTACGCGGTCCAGATCGACCGCTCGGTGTCGCCGGAGCAGATCCGCTGGTACCTCGACGGCGTGAACTACTTCACGGTGAATTCGAGCCAGGTCGATGCGACGACGTGGGCGAACGCGGTCGACCACCCGTTCTTCATCATCTACGACCTCGCGATGGGCGGCGGCTTCCCGAACGGCGTCTGCGGCTGCACGACGCCGACGACGGCCACGGCCTCGGGCGGCCAGCTGAACGCCGACTACGTCGCCGTCTACAACAAGGCGCCGGTCGGGTGGCGGCGGTGGCGGCACGAACATCGCGCAGGGCAAGACGGCAACTGCCTCGTCGCTCGAGAACTCGACGTTCCCGGCCTCGAACGCGGTCGACGGCAACCAGACGACGCGGTGGTCGTCTGCGTTCAGCGACCCGCAGTGGCTCCAGGTCGATCTCGGCCAGTCCTACAACATCACGCACGTGACGCTGAACTGGGAGGCCGCGTACGGCAAGGCGTACCAGATCCAGACGTCGCAGGATGGGTCCACCTGGACGACGATCTACTCGACGACGACCGGTGACGGAGGCACCGACGACCTCGCCGTGACGGGCACGGGCCGCTACATCCGCATGTACGGAACCGCGCGCGGCACCGCGTACGGCTACTCGTTGTACGAGTTCCAGGTGCAGGGGACGCCGGGCGGTGGAGGCGGCGGGACGCTCCTCTCGCAGGGGCATACCGCGGTCGCCTCGTCGCTCGAGAACGCGACGTTCCCGGCGGCGAACGCATTCGACGGCAACACCGGCACGCGCTGGTCGTCGGCGTTCAGCGATCCGCAGTGGCTCTACGTCGATCTCGGTGCGACGCACACGATCAGCAAGGTCGTCCTGAACTGGGAGGCGGCCTATGGCAAGTCGTTCCAGATCCAGACGTCGAACGATGCGTCGAGCTGGACGACGATCTACTCGACGACGACGGGCACGGGAGGCACGCAGACGCTCAACGTGTCCGGCTCCGGGCGCTACGTGCGCATGTACGGCACAGCCCGCGGGACTGCCTACGGCTACTCGCTCTGGGAGTTCCAGGTCTACGGGAGCTAGGTGAGGGGAGACGGCGCCGCCCGCTACGCGGGCGGCGCCGTCGACTCGCCGACGAGGAGCTCGGTCGCGAGCTCGACGCGCATCGCGTCGGTGCGCTGGCCGTCGAGCACGTTCGTGAGGAGCTGCACGGCGAGCCGTCCCATCTCCTCGAGCGGCTGGCGGATGGTGGTGAGCCGAGGCAGCGAGATGCGCGACGGCTCGAGCGCGTCGAAGCCGATGATCGAGAGGTCGCGCGGCACTGCGAGGTCGAGCTCGCGGGCGGCCTGGAGCGCGCCGGCGGCCATGTTGTCGTTCAGCGCGAAGATCGCCGTCGGGCGGTCGGGAAGCTGCAGCAGCGCCTTCGCCGCGGCGCGTCCGGACTGCGCGTCGAGGTTGCCGCGGTGGACGAGCTCGGGGTCGGGAAGGATGCCGGCGCCCGCGAGCGCTGCGCAGAAGCCGGCGTAGCGATCCTCCATCGAGGCGAGGTCGCGCGGCCCGGTGATGACGCCGATGCGGCGGTGGCCGAGTCCGACCAGGTGCTCGCCTGCCTCCATCCCGCCGGAGACGTTCGCGGCGGAGACGGTGGGGATGCCGACCGGCAGCTCCTCGCGCGGGTCGACGACGACGAACGGATAGCCCTGGTCCTGCAGCGTGCGGAGCTCGTCGGGCGACTCGGTCGGCGTGATCAGGACGCCCCCGTCGGACGCGTCGTGCACGAGCAGCTCGACGAGCGTGCGCTCGCGGATGTGCTCGTAGCGCGTCAGGCAGAGCGCGAGCCGCAGGTTGCGCTCGTAGAGCGCCTCGGCGATGCCGGCGAGGATCAGCGCGTAGTACTCGTACTGGACGATCGGCACGGTGACGCCGACGAAGCCCGTCTTCAGCGAATGGCCGGTGCGCAGCCCCTGGTCGCGCACCGCCTGCAGGACGAGCTCGCGCGTGCGCGCCGAGACGTCGGGGCGGCCGTTCATCACGCGCGAGACGGTGGCGACCGAGACGCCGACCTGTTCCGCGATGCGGCGCATCGTCGCCTTGCTCGGCTGGCCGTCGGGCATTTCCGGAACGCTACCGAGATCGGTCGAAGACGTGATGGGGCGGTAAGGATGTTGCTGAGCGGGGCTACGCCGACGAGTCCGTTCGCTACTGTGAAGACACGGAGCTGGTGATGACGCCGCCCCGTGATGTGAGCGCCGCGGCTCGCAAGTCCAAGCCACGTGCTTTCTTTGCTCTCGACGCTGTGAGTGGAGCGGCACTTCCCGACCTGGGAGGAGACCCCATGTCCCAACTCAGAGCATCTGTTCTGAAGTTCGTTGGTGTGCCACGCGAAGGCACCGGCGAAGCGAACGACTACCGCCTACGGGCGATGGTCGACGAGATGGTTCGTCAGAACGCCTCGGAGCGCGAGATCACGCGCGTGCTCCGCAGCATGAACGGCTAGGTGAGAAGGGCGTCGCCGGCGCCGCGCTCGAGGCGGAGCGCACCGGCAGTCGTCGAAAGCGCCACGAGCGCCATGACGACGAACGCGGCAGCGTATGCACCCCGCTCGGTGGAGGCAATCGTCCCACCGAAGCGGAGAGCGACGGCGCCGGCGGCGACCCCTATCCCGAAGCCGACCTGCTGCGCGGTCAGCGACAGCGTGTTCGCGTCGCGTCGTCTCGTCGGCGTCGACGTCGGCGAACGCGAGCGTGATGTAGATCGGTCATCGCCGGTCGAGCGCGCGACGCCGCTCAGGTACGCGACGACGCAGATGACCGCGAGCGGCGTGCTCGTCCTTGAACGCTGCACAGCCGAGCATCGAGACCGCGAGCAGCGACGTCGCTGCGATCAACGTCGGGCGGTACCCGAAGCGATTGAGGAGCGGCGTCGTCGCCGGCTTGATCGTGATGTTGCCGAGGAACACGAACAGCACGATCGCGCCCGACTTGACCGCGCTCCAGCCGAAGACCGTCTGGAAGAGCAGTGGCAGCAGGAACGGCGTCGCCCCGACCGGGATCAGGTAGAGGAACATCCCGCCGGTCGAGGTGCGGAAGGTGCTGTGCCGGAGCGTGCGGAGGTTGACGAGCGGCATCTGGCTGCGCACGAGATGGACGGTCGCTGCGACGAGCAGCACGACCGAGCCGACGCACGCGACGACGAGCTCGAGCGTGCCGGCGACGTGTCCGAGATCAGGTGCGCCGCGTAGGTCAGGCCGCCGAGCGCGCCGCAGGTGAGGACGGCGCCGAGCACGTCGAGTCGCTGGCGCTGCTGCGTCGCGCTCGCGCGGCATCAGCGCGCGCGCAAAGAAGAACGCGACGATCCCGAGCGGGATGTTGATCACGAAGATCCACTGCCAGCTCGGCATAGGTCGTGATGACGCCGCCGACGAGCGGCGCGATCACCGGCGCGACCAGCCCGGGCCAGACGACGTAGGCGACGAGGCGGACGACCTCGGACTTCTTCGCGTCGCGGAGGACGGCGTAGCGGCCGACGGGCACCATCAGCGCGCCGCCGGCGCCCTGGATCGCGCGGAGCGCGACGAGCTCGCCGAGCGTCTGGCTGAGCGCGCAGCCGAGCGAGGCGAGCGTGAAGATCGCGATCGCGGTCATGAAGACGGCGCGCGGGCCGAAGCGCGTCGTCAGCCAGCCGCCGACGGGGATCAGCGCGCCGAGCGCGACCAGGTAGGCGGTGACGACGAGGCTGACCGAGCTGGCCGGGCACGTGCAGCGACTCGCCGATCTTGGGCGCGGCGGTGACGACGATCGTCCCGTCGAGCATCTCCATGAAGAAGCAGCGCCGCAACGAGCAGTGCGACGTTGCGGAGGTGGCTTGTCGATCAGGGCGCTTGGTACCGGGCGACCGAGAAGCCGAGGATCAGCGGCACGTCGACGACGAACAGCGCCATTCCCCACGTGAGGAGCGCGAGCTCTTCGCCGCGGACGTGGTTGCGGATGAACGTGTACTCGATCATCCCGCCGATCACGATGTAGGCGAGCAGTGCGCAGCCGCCGACCGTGTGGAACGAGCTGCGCGAGAAGTTGTCGAGCGAGCCGATCAGGAAGAGCTGCACGCCGATCAGGATCGTTCCGGCGGCGAGCATGATGTAGACCGGGATCGTGTTCGGGATGTCGGGGATGTACGACGCGAGCACGATCACGCTGACGACGACGAGGATCAGCGTCACGACGCCGCACTCCCAGATCGGCGGCCGGCGCACGTCGGCGAGCCGTGCTGCTCATGTCGCGATCCTGGTCATGATGATCAGCGTCGCGATCTGCAGCGCGCCGGTGATGCCGGCGGTGTAGAGGAAGCGCCGCATCAGCTTCGCGATCAGCTCGCCGTCGGGCTTGGGCTTCTTGAGCTCGTAGAGGACGGCGATGTTCGCGGGCTCGAGGTAGCCGATCGCGACGACGGCCATGATCCCGACGACGATGAACGACGCGACGATCCAGTCGTGGCGCGGGTAGCTCGAGTCGAGGTAGCCGAGGTTGTGCGCGAGCTGGAAGCCGGAGCCGAGCGTCATCGTCACGAGCGTCGGGATCAGCAGCACGAGCTTCGGCATGAGCCGCGCCGAGAACTCGATGCGCGCCGGGATCGAGAGCCGGCCGATGATCGGGCCGAGCACGAAGCCGAGGAAGAGGTCGATCGACGTCCAGGCGCCGCCGCCGACGACGTGGAAGAAGTCGAGCGCCCAGAGCCAGTTGCCGGCGATCGCGACGATCAGCCCGATGACGGCGAGCGCCGCGAAGGGCAGCCCGGCGAGCGGGATGATCTCGATCTTCGAGCGGTCGAACGGCGGGCGGGCCGTGGTGGGGCTTCTTCGGCGATGGTCGTCATGGGGGTGAATCTAACTAGGATCGCGGCGTGCGCATCAAGGCCGCGGTGTTGGAGGAGTTCGGAGCGCCGCTCGTCGTGCGCGAGGTGGAGCTCGCCGAGCCTCAGGCGGGCGAAGTGCTTGGTGCGGCTGGTCGCGTGCGGCGTCTGCCACACGGATCTGTACACGGCGTCGGGCGCGGATCCGTCGGGCTATGCGCCGACGGTGCTCGGGCACGAGGGCGCCGGGGTCGTCGAGGCGGTCGGGACGGGCGTTTCGTCGGTTTCTGTCGGCGACCACGTCGTGACGCTGTTCTCGCCGCAGTGCCGCGAGTGCATCCACTGCGTCTCGGATCGCACGAATCTCTGCCTCGCGATCCGCGAGCAGCAGAACCTCGGGTATCTCCCCGACGGGACGACGCGCTTGTCGCTGGACGGCGAGCCGGTGCGCCACTTCATGGGCACGTCGACGTTCGCGGAGTACACGGTGATGCCGGAGATCGCGCTCGCGCGGGTCAACCCCGAAGCGCCGCTGGCCGGCGCCGCGCTGTTTGCGTGCGGCCTGTCGACGGGCATCGGCGCCGCGTTGAACACGGCGAAGGTCGAGCCGGGCTCGACGTGCGTCGTCTTCGGCGCGGGGATGGTCGGGCTCGGCGCCGTGATCGGCTGCCGGCTCGCGGGCGCCGAGCGCGTCGTGTGCGTCGACCTCTCGGATGGGCGCTTGGCGCTTGGCGACGCACCACGGCGCGACGGAGACGATGGTCGGCGGCCCCGACACGGTCGAGCGGATCGTCGAGATGACCGGCGGCTTCGGCGCGGACTACACGTTCGAGGCGACGGGGAACGTCGCGGTGATGAAGCAGGCGGTCGAGTCGGCGCGGATGGGCTGGGGCCTGTGCACGGTCGCGGGCGTCGCCGGAAGAGGCGAGACGCTCGATGTGATCCCGCGCTTCCTGATCACGGGCCGCCGGATCGCGGGCTCGTCGTTCGGAGGAGTCAAAGGCCGCGACGGCGTGCCGGTGTTCGTCGATCAGGTGGCTGGCCGGCGAGATCGACGCGGAGTCGCTGATCTCCCACAGGATTGGACTGGACGATGTCAACAGGGGGTTCGAGTTGATGGAGCAGCAGGACGGGATCAGAAGCGTGATCGAGTTCGCATGATCATCGAGCGCGCGGAGCATCCGAAGTGGACGTCGAACGCGTACCTCGTCGCCGACGAGGAGGGCGGCCATGGCGTGCTGATCGACTCGAACGGTGTCGAGGAGCCGCTGCTCGAGCTGGTCGAGTCGAAGGCGATCGAGATCACGCATGTGCTGGTGACGCATCAGCACGCCGACCATGTCGTCGACGTGCAGGGCCTCGCGAAGCGGTTCGGCGTGAAGGTGTGGGGGAGCGCCGCGACGCGCGCCGCGGGCGTGCCGATCGACGAGCTGTTCGCCGAGGGCGACACGCTTGCAGTCAGGCTCGCTGTCGATCGCGCCGATCGCGACGCCGGGCCATTGCCCGGACCACCACGCGCTCGTCGTGAACGGCACGGATGCCTTCACCGCCGACTGCCTGTTCAAGGGAACGGTCGGCGGCACGATGGGCGGCGGCCCGACCGGCTACGCCGACCAGGTGAACTCGATCATGGAGAAGCTGATGAAGCTCCCCCACGAGACGCGGATCCATCCGGGCCACACGCTGCCGTCGTCGATCGGCGACGAGTGGGAGATGAACCCGTTCATCCGAGTCTGGCGCGGCCATGACGCGGAGGGCGAGCTGCCGTGCCGCGTGCGTGGCGAGGAGGCGACGCTGATCCTCTGGGCGCCGGACTACGACGGCACGAACAAGGCGTGGGTGCGGTTCTCGGACGGGCGGGACGCGATCGTGGGCGGGAGCCAGGTCGAGCGCTAGTCCGCTGCGAGAACTTCACGGGCAGTCGCGTTCAGTCGTTGGCGACGCATGCCGGTACGCGCGAGCTGCCGGATGCGCTCCGCGATCACTCCGATCTCGGCAAGGATTGCGTCGGGCGATCCATCGAGCTGAAAGTGAAGCCACCTCGATCATTGTCCCCGCGTCTCTGACGGTGTAGGTCCGGGGCTCTCGTTCGCCCCGCGCATAGATCAGGAGCCGGCTGCGAACCGCTCGAACCGTTTGGCGAGTCGTTCGCGATCGGGGCACCACGCAGCTCGCTTTGGCGTGACGATCGGTTGTCCATGGAACCCTTTGAGGAGCTCGAGCATCGGTCGTCTTCCTCGTCGCGGAGACGCCGGGCCAACTCGCACTTCGTAATCAGGCGTGATCCCAACGAGGTTGTGGTCGAAGGTGCGGTGGTGAATTGAGCAGAGGCTGAGCCCGTTACTGATCGACGGCAGTCCGTGCTCCTCCGTGTCGCCGATGATGTGCGCGGCGTCAAGGAGTCGCGGCTCCTTGAGGCAGACAGATCGCGCATTGTTCGCCGTACGCGGGCACGACCTGTGCGCGGAAGCCCGCGTCTGGTGGACGCGCACCCGGGTCTGGCGGAAGACGTACTCGCGCTCGATCGGGTCGACGAGGGCAACTGGCTCTTGCTCGTCGAGCGGGCCGACCATCTTCCCGGGCGACACCAGCACGCGAGCGGGTAGCCAGGGTCGTCCCGCCACCACGAAGCACGGATAGATCGGCTCGTAGTAACACCCGGGCGCGTCGAGACGAAGTGAATGATCGGGACTTGAAGCGCGAACGCCGCGCGCAGGGCTCGATTGTCGGGCTGATCGATCGCCGCCAGCGCGGTACGCGTAGAGGTAGCCGTCGTCCGTCTCGGCGTCCCCATACGGCGACTTCCAGGACGTCTGGATCGACAGCGCGGCCGGCCCGCCTCTGCGCCGCCGCGTGGAAGATGCCTTTCTGCGTCAGAGGAAAGGGGAATGCGCTCCCCGCGAAACGCGAAGCCGGCATCGAGTCCTCCGCGGTACGGAATCATCCTCACCGAACCGCGCCGCAGAGGACATCGAGTGACGCGAAGCACGAACTCCGGACGTCGTCGTCCCGCATTGACCCGCCGATCCTACGGTGTGGATAACACGGCACACATTCGTCGCGACTCCTGTCCCGAGCAGCCGATGACGGCGCGACAAGGCGGTGCTTTGATCGAAGGATGGAACTACCCGCTGACGCGGAGCGCATCCTTGGGGATCTGTCGTCGGCTGTTCAGGTCGATCGGGAGGACTTGCTCGGGCGGTTGCGCGTCGCGTTCGAGCCAGGGACGCATTGGCACGACCTCATGGAGGCCGAGCGGATCGCGACGGAGGTCGTGGAAGACGCCTGGGGCGACATCGCGGACGATTGCGGACGCGCACTCGCCGAGCTCCACGAGCGCTATCTCGTCCAGGCGGCGCGCGTTCTCGAAGCCCAAGATGACCTTGCGAAGCGCGGCTCGGAATCGTGGGTCGCGCGAGGGGTGACTCCATCACCACGCGTTCCAGCTCGCGTGGGACATCCTCGACGAGTACGGCAATGGTCACGGAGTACTAGTTCAGTTCGCCAAGCGTATGACAAACGTGATACGGTCGGCAGACATGGCCGAGAAGGCGATCTCCGTTCGGCTCGACGCCGAGGCGCAAACGGGCGCTCGAATGGATCATGGGACACGGTACTCCCAGTCCGAGGCAATTCGCGAGGCGCTGATCCGGGCGGCACGGTTGGAGGAGCGCGCCCAAACCCAGGCAGACGCGAAACGCATTGCAAACGACCCTGTCGACCGGGCAGAGATAGCGGCGATTCAGGAGTTCTTCGGTGAGCTCGAACTTCCGCCGGGGTGAGATCGTTGCGCTTCGCGCGACGAAAGGAGCGGTTGGTCACGAGCAGCGAGGGTCGCGACCAGCGATCGTGCTCCAATCCGACGACGCGTCGCTGGCTTTCGACGAGCCTGGTCGCGCCGACCTCGACCCAGCGCTCAGCCGACCACGTTTCGACCAGAGATCCAAGTGCGCGGGCAGCGAACCCTGGTTCTTCTCGACCAGCTCCGGGTCGTGGACCGCTCGCGGCTCGGGCGGTCTAAGGGTCGTCTGGAGCCAGCGGACATGCGAGCCGTTGAGCGCTCGTTGCGGTTGATTTTCGACCTGTTCTGAGCGCAGGAGGGTGCCTTCCTGAGGGCAGACGTACACTGACCCTCCG
>CAWFVQ010000004.1:0-504363 GCA_963819335.1 uncultured Thermoleophilia bacterium | reverse complement strand
AATGGCGTCGCGCATGCTGGTCAATGCGACGTTCTGGACCATAGCTCCCCTGGTTGTCGAAGAGCGCGAGCGCGATGTTCTTCGACGCCTCGACGACGTCGCTCTTCGTGACGGTGATCTTGTCGGAGAACGTCGTCGTCACTGTCGTGTCCCCCGCGACCGTGACCGTGCACGAGCCGTCGCCGTTCGTCGTGCAGCCGTTCCACGCGGTCGCGACGGCGCCGTTTGCTCCGGTCGGGACGATCGTGAAGACGTCGCCGAGGTTCGCGCCGTAGGTGCAGAGATTCCCGGTGCAGCTCGTCGCGGTCGACAGGCGTCCCGCCTGCGCTCGAGCCCATATGGACGGTGAACGAGCCGGCGCCCGCGGGCAAGGCGACGACGGTGAGGCAGCTCTGTCCGGCGGGGCACGTCGCGAAGATCGGCGTCACGTCGGCGCGCTGCTGGAACGGGATCTCGCAGACGGGCGAGTTGTCGCACGGGTTCAGGCTCGGGTCGCCGTTCGTGACCGTCCAGCCCTGGAAGAAGTACCCGGGGTCGGGCTGCGCGGTCAGGAACACGCGCTGGCTCGGCACCGCCTCGGCGATGAACGGCTGGTGCGTCAGTTCGGCGTCGGGGATGTCGACGCAGTTCGCCGGGGAGTACGAGCACGTGTGGCTCGAGTGGCTCCACGTGACGACGCCGAACGGCAGGGCCGCGACGCCGGTCAGGTTCACCGACTTCTGCGTGACTGACGGCAGCTGGACGTCCGCCGAGACCTGGCCATTGGCGGCCTGGTCGACCTGGACGATCCACTCGCCCGCGAGCGCTCGGCCGGCGAAGCCGAGAAACGCCGCCGCGACCACCAGAACGGTCACGACTAGCCGCAGTGTCACGCGACGCGCGTCTTCCCCCATAGTGCTTGCCTCCCCCGACAAGCCGACCCTCTGACCCCAACAACCCTCGAGCCGACTCTACACCGCGACCCTGGAGAAGTCTCCGTTTTCTTCAGTCAACAGCGTGTAACAAGTTGTCCACCTGGCTGTTTGATCCGATGACAGCGCGTCGTACGCTGGTTTGATCGAGGCATGGAGCCACCAGCTGATGCGGACGAATCCTCGGCGATCTTGTCGCTCGGCGGTCCAGGTCGATCGAGAGGCGTTGCTCGGGCGGCTACGAGTGGCGTTTGAGCCCGGAACGCAGTGGCACGACCTCATGGAGGCAGAACGGATCGCGACGGAGGTTGTTGCCGACGCCTGGGGCGACATCGCGGCGGATTGCGGACGTTCGCTTGCCGATCTGCATGAGCGCTACCTCGTCCAGGCGGCGCGGGTCGTCGAAGCGCAGGACGACCTCGCGGAGCGCGGCTCGGAGTCGTGGGTCGCGGGAAGGGTGATCCATCATCACGCGTTCCAGCTCGCGTGGGACATCCTCGACGAGCACGGTCTTCTGACGGAGTTCTAGTCGATCTGTAGCTCCGGCGTATGACAAACGTGATACGTTCGGCAGACATGGCCGAGAAGGCGATATCCGTCCGGCTCGACGCAGAGGCACAACGAGCGCTCGCGGAGCATGGCGCCGGCGTACGCAGTCGGAGGCGATCCGGGAGGCGCTGGTCGATGCATCCCGTGCCGCCTGGTCGCGCAGGTCCGCGAAGACGCTAAGCGGATCGCAGCGATCCTGTCGACCGGGCCGAGATGGCCGCGATCGAGGAATTCTTCGGTGAGCTCGATCTTCCGGGGTGATCTTACGCGTTCCGCCGCCAGAGCCTCGAAAGGGCGTGAGCAGCGATCGGTTCGCTGTTGTGCTCCAGTCGAACGAGTTCGAAGGCCTGAACACCGTCACCGTTGCGCCAACGTCGACCGCCGCCAACCGGCCGTCTTCCGGCCCGAGCTGACCGTCAAGGGGAAACGAACGCGGGTCCTGCTCGACCAGCTTGTCACGGCGGATCGGGGCCGTCTCGGGACGAAGGTCGGACACCTGGCACCCCACGAATTGCGGAGGTTGAGCTGGCACTCGCGCGGTTCCTTGGGCTGATCTAGGCCGCGTTGGGTGCCCGCCGAGGGCAGACGTACACTGACCCTCCCCGATGGCCCAGGCCGATTTTGTCCACCTGCACGTCCACTCCGAGTACTCGATCCTCGACGGGGCGTGTCGGATTCCCGACCTGGTCAGCCGGGCCGCAGAGCTGGAGATGCCGTCGGTCAGCCTCACCGACCACGGCTCGATGGCCGGCGCCGTCCAGCTCTGGAAGGCGACCCGGAACACCGGCGTCAAGCCGGTCATCGGCTGCGAGGTCTACGTCGCGAACGACCGCCACGCGCACGAGAAGGGCAACGCCCACCTCACGCTGCTCGCGGCCGACAACACCGGCTACTCGAACCTGATCAAGCTCTCGAGCCTCGGCTACCTCGAGGGCTACTACTACAAGCCCCGCGTCGACTGGGAGCTCCTCGAGCGCCACTCGCAGCGGGATCATCGCCCTCTCGGGCTGCCTCTCTGGTCGCGTCTGCCGCGCGCTCGAGGAGAACCGCCCGACCGACGCCGAGAAGGAGCTCGACCGCCTCTCGCAGGTCTTCGGCAACGACAACGTCTACGTCGAGCTGCAGAACGCGCACCTCGACATCCAGCAGCGGATCCTGCCGCAGCTCATCGAGCTCGCCGGCAAGCGCAACCTGCCGACCGTCGCGACCGGCGACGTCCACTACCTCCGCGACACCGATGCGCGCGCACACGAGGCGCTGCTCTGCATCCAGTCCGGCGACTCGCTGAAGAACCCGAACCACTGGAAGTTCGAGACCGACCACTTCTACTTCAAGTCGCCGGAGGAGATGGCGCTCGACTTCCCCGGCCAGGCAGAGGCGATGCGCCGCACGCTCGAGGTGGCCGAGCGGTGCAACGTCGAGATCGAGCTCGACAAGATCCTGCTCCCCAAGTTCGACGTCCCGGAAGGCCGCGACGCGTTCGACTACCTCGTCGAGCAGTGCGAAAAAGGCCTGCAAAAGCGCTATGACCGGATCGACGCCGACCTGCAGGAGCGCCTCAAGTACGAGCTCAAGACGATCAAGGAGATGGGCTTCACCGACTACTTCCTGATCGTCTGGGACTTCATCCACTTCGCGAAGACGCACGGCGTCTCGGTCGGCCCCGGCCGCGGCTCCGCCGCCGGCAGCATCGTCTCCTACTGCCTCGAGATCACCGACCTCGACCCGATCGCGCACGACCTCCTCTTCGAGCGCTTCCTCAACCCGGGCCGCAAGTCGATGCCCGACATCGACATCGACTTCGCCGTGGAAGGCCGCGAGCGCGTCATCAACTACGTGCGCGAGAAGTACGGCGCCGACCGCGTCGCGCAGATCATCACCTTCTCGACGATGGCCGCGCGCGCCGCAGTCCGCGACGCCGGCCGCGTGCTCGAGGTTCCCTACGGCGTCGTCGACAAGATCGCGAAGCTCATCCCGGAAGGCCCGGGGCAGATGCTCGCCGAGTCGGCCGAGCTCCAGAAGGCCGTCAAGGACGACCCGGTCGCGAAGGAGATCCTCGAGCTCGCGATGCCGCTCGAAGGCCTGACGCGCGCCGACTCGATCCACGCCGCCGGCGTCGTGATCGGCGCCGAGCCGCTGATCAACGTCGTCCCGCTGCAGCAGAAGGGCGCCGACCAGGAGCTCGTGACGCAGTTCTCGATGAAGGACATCGAGGCGCTCGGCCTCCTCAAGATGGACTTCCTCGGGCTGCGCAACCTCGACGTGATCGACAAGGCGTGCCAGCTCCTCGGCGACCTCGACATCTCGACGATCCCGCTCGACGACAAGAAGACCTACGAGATGCTCGCGCGCGGCGACGCGGTCGGCGTCTTCCAGTTCGAGTCGTCGGGCATGCGCGAGGCGCTGCGCCAGGTGAAGCCGACGCAGTTCGACGACCTCGTCGCGCTCGGCGCGCTCTACCGCCCGGGCCCGATGCAGTACATCCCGACGTACGCCGCGCGCAAGAACGGCAAGGAGCGCGTCGTCTACGCCGACCCGCGGCTCGAGCCGATCCTCGGCCCGACCTTCGGGATCAGCGTCTACCAGGAGCAGTCGCTGCAGATCGCGCAGCAGATCGCCGGCTTCAGCCTCCCCGAGGCCGACGACCTCCGCAAGGCGATCGGCAAGAAGATCCACTCGCTGATGGCCTCGCTGAAGACGAAGTTCATCGAGGGCTGCATCAAGAACAACACCTCGGAAGCCGTCGCGAAGCAGCTCTGGGAAGACCTCGAGAAGGCGCAGGACTACTCGTTCAACAAGGCGCACGCCGCCTGTTACGCGCTCATCTCCTACCGCACCGCGTGGCTCCGCCAGAACCATCCGTGCGAGTACATGGCCGCGCTCATCAGCTCCGTCATGTCGACCAAGGACCGCGTGCCGTTCTACGTCAACGCGTGCCACGAGCTCGGCATCGAAGTGCTGCCGCCCGACGTGAACGAGTCGATGACCGACTTCGCCGTCGTCGAGGGGAAGATCCGCTTCGGCCTCAACGCCGTGAAGGGCGTGGGGGAGAACACCTGCCGCGCGATCATCGCCGCGCGCGAGGCCGACGGGCCGTTCGACTCGATCTGGGACTTCGCCGAGCGCGTCGACCAGTCCGCGTCGAACAAGCGCGTGCATGGAGGCGCTCGTCAAGTGCGGCGCGATCGCCGGCTCGCGCAAGGGCAACCTCGAGGTGCTCGAGCAGGCCGTCGGCGTGGGGCCAGAAGCAGCAGGCCGACCGGCTCGCCGGCCAGGGCTCGATCTTCGACCTCGCGCCCGTCGAGGACACCGCGCCGAAGCACCATCCGGTGACGCCGACCGACGAGTTCGAGAAGGGCGACCTGCTCAAGCTCGAGAAGGAGGTGCTCGGCCTCTACGTCTCCGAGCACCCGCTCGCGGGCATCCGCGACCAGCTGCGCCGCAAGTCCGACGCGACGATCGGCGAGCTCGACCGCCGCCGCGACGGCGAGACGGTCACCGTCGGCGGCATCGTCTCGAGCCTGCGCCACATGACGACGAAGCGCGGCGACGCGATGGTGTTCCTGCGCCTCGAAGACGTCACCGGCGGCGTCGAGACGGTCGTCTTCAACTCGACGTACGAGAAGGCGCGCGACCTCTGCACCACCGACCGCGTGCTGATCGTCAAGGGGCGCATCGACCGCAAGGAAGGCGAGACGAAGCTCGTCGCGCTCGAGCTCGCGGCGTTCGAGGCGGTCGAGGAGAAGCGCGAGGTGTGGCTCAAGATCGATGCGACGACGGCCGCCGCCGGCACGATCCGCGAGCTCGCCGAGCTGATCAAGGACTTCCCCGGCGAGTCGCCGGTGTACGCCGACCTGACGACGTCGACCGGCAAGAAGGTCTACGCGTTCGGCCCGCAGTTCAAGGTGAAGCCGGCACCGGACTTCTACGCCGAAGTGAAGATGTTGCTCGGCGAATCTGCGGTTGCCTGAGAAAACCTAACGCGATCCTTACGCGTTTTGCGGTTTGCTCGGCCAGGCTTTCGAACACCACTTGCCCAGACACTCGAAACGAGGGGGATAGGCATGGCGAAAGACAGACCGAGAGCACGCCTGCTCGCGAGCATCTGCGCTCGCGGCCGCCATGGCGGCGGCCGCGACGCTGCTCGTGACGGGCGGCGGTGGCTCGCGAGTCGGCTGCGAGCGCTCCAGTCGAGCGCAGTACCAGTACGGCGCGCCGACCAACACCGCGGCGCCCGCCGTCACCGGCACCGCGCAGGTCGGCCAGACGCTGACCACGTCGAACGGCACGTGGAGCGACACGCGCGGCGACGTTCACGCTACGCGTGGAACCGCTGCGACACGGCGGGTGCCAACTGCGCCGCGATCAGCGGCGCGACCGCGAGCACCTACATGCTCGTCGCGCGCCGACCAGGGGCACACGATCCGCTCGGCCGTGACCGCGACCAACGCGAGCGGCTCGACCGCGGCGCAGTCCGCGCAGACCGCGGTCGTGACCGTGCCGCAGCAACGGGACGATCGCCGCGGCGAACGTCGTGCTGCCGAACCTGCTCACGATCGCATCGGTCACGTACTCGCAGAACCCGATCAAGGCACGGAAGACGCCGACGACGATGCGGATCCACGTCACCGACCTGAACAACAACTCGGTGCAGGGCGCGCTCGTCTATGTCCAGGGCGTCCCGTACAGCCGCATTGAGAACATCGCCGGAGACTCAGACAGACTCCACGGGATGGGCGACGGTGAAGATCACACCGACGAAGAACTTCCCGCACACGGGCTACATCACGATGTTCGTCCGCGCACGGGTCTCCGGCCAGGATCTGCTGACCGGCTCGTCGACGCGCCGCCTGGTCCAGGCGACGATCGCCGCGCCGAACGGCACCTAGGCCACTCGCTGTCGATGACCGCGGCGCGCGGAGCACTCGTCTCCGCCGCCGCGGTCGTCGCACTCGCCGCCGACCAGGGCGGGTTCGCGCCGAACGCGTGGCGCTGGGGCGCGGTCGCGCTCTTCGCGGCTGCGGGGCTGCTCTGGCTCTGGACGCCGGTGACGCTCACGCTGGCGCATGGCGGTCGTGCCGGCGCTGATCGCCGCGTTCGGGCTCTGGTCGCTCGTGTCGGCGCTCTGGTCGCTCGACGCGCACGTCTCGCTCCTCGACTCGCAGCGGACGCTGCTCTACCTCGCCGCCGCGTGCTGCTTCGCCCTCGCCGGGCCGGGGCTCGCGGCCGGCGTCGTCGGCGGCGCGACGGTCGTCGCCGTCTGGGCGCTCGGCGGACGGCTGCTCAACGGCGCGCACGTCGATCCCTACGAAGGGAAGCTGCTCGTCGGGCCGATCGGGTACGCGAATGGCCTCGGCGGGCTCGATGGCGATCGGCGCCGCGGTCGCCGTCGCGCTCGCGCTGCGCGTGCACCGCGCGTTCGCGCTGCCGCTCGTCGTGCTGCTGCCGGCGCTCCTGCTCACGAACAGCCGTGGGGCCGAGGCGGCGCTCGTCGCCGGCTGCTGTCGTCGCCGTCGCTGCCGCGCCTCGCCGGTGCGGTCGTCGCGCTGTCGGCGCTCGCGCTCGTGCGATCGTCTCGTCTTCGTTCCGTCAGGCCTCGGGAACCGCGTCGCCTACTGGCACGTCGCGCACGCGATGGCGACCGCGCACCCGCTCGGCGGCGACGGGCGCCGGGACGTTCCACCTCGTCTACCACCGCTTCCCGCCGGCGCACGACGCGCACAGCCTCTATCTGCAGGCGCTCGCCGAGCTCGGCGTCGTCGGCCTGCTGCTCGTCGTCGCGCTCGTGACGGTGCCGCTCGTCGAGAGCATCCGCCACGAGCTCGTCGCGCCCGCCGCCGGGCTGACCGTCTACGCGATCCACGCGGGCGTCGACTGGGACTGGCAGCTGCCGGTGGTGACGGTCGCCGCGCTCGCGCTCGCCGCTCAGGCGGTTGCGAGCGAGCCGGCGAGCTCGTCGACCACGTCGCGCGCGTCGTCCTCGATCCCGTGGATGAACGTCGACTTCCGCCGCCGCAGCACGGGCAAGCCCGAGCACGTAGAGACCGGGGCTCTCCACGACGCCGCCGTCGTGACGGAGCCGTCCCTTCGCGTCGATCACCGGCACGTCGAGCCACGAGTAGTCGGGGCGGAACCCCGTCGCCCAGACGACCGTGCGGATCTCGCCGCTGCGGAGATCGAGCGAGAGCCTCGGCGACTGCGGCACCTCGGTCGGGGCGAGGCGCTCGCCGGCGTCGCCTCCGGCCCACTCGTCGAACCCGTCGAGCAGCCGCTCCAGCTTGAGGTCGGCCAGGGCGAAGACGTTTCGCAGGCCACCCGAGAAGAGCGCGCGTCCGTCGCGGACGGCTGCCAGGCGCCCGACCAGCTCGACGCCGAGCGCGGTCAGCGCGTTCAGATCGAGCGTCGTCGGGCTGTGCCGACGAGCTGCGGCGAGGGGAGCCGTCGCGCGCGCGTGAGATCGTCGACCTCGTCGTAGCGCTGATCCCACAGGCCCGACGCGTCCATCCACCAGAGGATGTCCCGGCCGCGGTAGGTCCTCGGCAGCCGGACGTGCTCGCCGACCGAGAGGACGACCGGCCGGCCGGATGCCTGCAGCTCGGCGGCCAGCTGCACGCCGGTCGCCGACGCGCCGACCACGAGCACGCCGCCCTCGGCGAGCTGCGACGGGTTCCGGTACTCGAGCGCGGTCAGCTGCTCGACCTCGGGTGGCAGCGCGTCCGCGAGCGCGGGTACGACGGCGCGGTTGCACGCGCCGGTCGCGATCACGATCGTGCGCGCCTCGATCTCGCCGGCGCTCGTCGTGAGCCGGTAGCCGCCGTCGACCGGCCGCACCGACGTCGACGTTCGTGCCCGTGCGGACCGGCGCGTCGGCGGCGAAGCGCTCGAGCCGCGCCGACGAGCTCCGCGGCCGTCATGTACCCGTCGGGATCGGGGCCGTCGTAGGGCAGGCCGGGCAGGCCGCTCTGCCAGTTCGGCGTGAGCAGCCGGAACGAGTCCCAGCGCTCGCGACGCCACGAGCTCGCCGACCTCGTCGCGCTCCAGCACGACGTGGTCGACCGACCGCTCACGCAGGAAGTGACTGGCGGCGAGACCGGCATGCCCGGCCCCTATGACAGCGGTGGTGACGCGCTCGCTGGCGTCAGGCGACTTCGACGGTGACCTCCGTCGGGTTCGTCAGTGCGTCGAACACGGCCGAGCGCTTCTGCGACTGGGCGACGAGCGCCTCGATCTCCTGCGGCGTTGCGTCCGCGTCGATCTTGAACGTCACCTTCACGTCGTTGAAGCCGTTCCGGACGTCGCTGTCGGCGCCGAGGATGCCGCGGATGTCGTGGTTGCCCGCGACCGTGGACTCGACCGAGCGCAGCTGGATGCCGCGGTTCTGCGCCACCGACGCCACGCCTGCGGTCAGGCAGCTCGCCAGGCCGACGAGGAGGTACTCGATCGGCGTGATCCCGTTGTCGGTCGCGGCGAAGACAGCCGGATGGTCGGCGTCGAACACGGTCTCGGTCTTGTGGCTCTGCTCCTCGCCGAGGCCGAAGAAGTTCTGGATCGTCGTCTGGCTGTGAACGCCGTTCGTCCACTTGGACGAGGCGCGCCAGGTGAACTGCGCCGCCTCCGGCGCGCCGACGAGCACGTCGCGCGCGTCGAGCAGTGCCTGGACGTTGACTCCATTGTCGATCGCCGTCATCGAACAACACCTCTCTCTAGCTAGCCAACCGTTTCGCTCGGGAACGAGCGATTCAGCATTACTATTCCATTTGAAGTGTGCGAACATACGTTCGTGATCCTGCACGCGGATCTCGACTCGTTCTTCGCCTCCGTCGAGCAGCGCGACGACCCGTCGCTCCGCGGGCAAGCCGACGATCGTCGGGATGGGCGTCGTGCTCGCCGCGAGCTATGAGGCGAAGGCGTTCGGCGTCTACACGCCGATGGGGCACAAGGCGGCGCTCACGGCTCTGTCCGCACGCGCGCGTCGTCTCGCCGCGGTTCAGCGCGTACCTGGAGGCGAGCAAGGCACGTCTTCCGCATCTTCGACGACACCTCGCCGGCGGTCGAGGGCCTGTCGATCGACGAGGCGTTCATCGACGTGCGCGGGATGGAGCGCAGCTTCGGCAGCCGCTCGAGATCGCCGAACGGCTGCGGGCTCGGGTGCGCGACGAGGTCGGCCTGCCGATCACGGTCGGCATCGCCCGCACGAAGTTCCTCGCGAAGGTGGCGAGCGCGGTCGCGAAGCCCGACGGGCTGCTGCTCGTGCCGCCCGACGGCGAGCTCGAGTTCCTGCACCCGCTGCCGGTCGAGCGGCTCTGGGGCGTCGGCCCCGTCACGGCCGCGAAGCTGCACAACTGGGGCATCACCACCGTCGCCCAGGTCGCCGAGGCGAAGAAAGAGCTGCTCGAGGCGATCGTCGGCCGCGCGGCCGGGCGGCAGCTGCACGCCCTCTCGCACAACCGCGACCCGCGGCGCGTGCAGACCGGGCGCCGGCGTGGGTCGATCGGCTCGCAGCGCGCCCGCGGCCGCCGGCCGTGGACGAAGGAGGACGTCGACGCCGACCTCGTCGCGCTGGTCGACCGCGTCACGCGCCGGATGCGCCGGGCGAAGCGCGTCGGGCGCACGGTCGTGCTCCGGCTCCGCTTCGACGACTTCACGCGCGCCACGCGCTCCCGCACGCTCGTCCAGGCGACAGCGAGCACCGAGACGATCCTGCGGGCGGCCGGCGAGCTGCTCGACGAAGCGCTTCCGCTCCTGGAAGAGCGCGGGCTGACGCTCGTCGGCATCTCGGTCGCGAACCTCGACAATGCCGAGCGCGTCCAGCTCGCGATCGACTTCGACGGCTCGCGACGCGACGATCTCGACTCGGCAATCGACGCCGTCCGCGACCGTTTTGGCTCCAAGGCGGTGACGCGCGGAGTGCTCGTCGGCCGCGCCGCGGGCATGGAGATGCCGCTCTTACCGGATTGAACGAGGTGGGGAGGGCGTAAGAAGTCTGTTAGTTCGCCGATTCACCGGTATTGCAACAACCGATCCGCGCGTTACAACGAACGAAGGTGTACAAAGAGAAGGGGACTCACTGATGCCGACGACTATGGAATCCACCACGGGATTGACGGAGCAGGAGCTCGTCGAGCGCTGGCGGGCCCTGTCGCTCGAGCGGGCGGGCTATCCCGAGGACGTCGCAGCCGAGCTCGCGACGCGCCCCGATATCGACCTGCATCGCGCCGCCGAGTTGCTCCAGAGCGGCTGCCCGGCCTCGCTCGCTGCCGACATCCTGCGCTAAGAGTCACCGCGCGAACTAAGTTCGCCTCAGGCGAACTAGTTCCGGTAGCTTCGCGGCGTGCTGTCGTACATCCCCTCGCCGCACACGGGCGTCGTCTCGATCGGGCCGCTCACCCTGCACATGTACGGGCTCACGCTGCTCGTCGCGATCCTGCTCTGCATCTGGCTGACCGGCCACCGCTGGGTCAAACTCGGCGGCGACTGGGATCTCGTCACGCGCGTCGCCGTGTGGAGCGTCGCCGCGGGCGTCGTCGGCGCGCGGCTCTACCACGACATCACCTCCTGGAACGAGGTGCCGGCACCCGAAGTGGCAGGGGATCTTCGAGGTGTGGCGCGGCGGCCTCGGGATCTGGGGCGGGATCCTCTTCGGCGTGCTCGCGGCCGTCGTCGTGCTGCGACGCGCCGGCGCGAACGCCGCGCTCTTCGCCGACTGCGCCGCGCCGGGCATCCTGATCGCGCAGGGGGTCGGCCGCATTGGCAACTGGTGGAACCAGGAGCTCTACGGCAAGCCGACCAACGTCTTCTGGGCGCTCAAGATCACGAACAACCCGATCGACTTCCCGAAGACGACCTACCACCCGACGTTCCTCTACGAGCTGATCTGGGACCTGATCGGCGCCGGCGTTCTCATCTGGGTCGGCCGCCGCTACCGGATCATCCCGCCCGGGCTCTTCGCGCTCTACGTCGTCTGGTACTGCTTCGGACGGTTCTTCGAAGAGCTGTTGCGCATCGATCCGGCGCACCACATCGCCGGCCTGCGCCTGAACGCCTGGGTCAGCGCGATCCTCTTCTTCGTCGCGGTCTTCTACTTCCTGCGGCACCAGTTCGGGTGGCCGGGCGGGCCGCCGCGCCGGCGCCGAAAGGCGCCCGAGGCCGAGCACCGGCCGGCGATGGCGATCCCCAAGAGCCGCGTCCGGTAGGGCAAGTACCCTCCCCGCGTGGCCGTTGCCGTCCGCGAGCTGGAGCTGGACCTCGACGCGTTCGAGGGTCCATTCGACCTCCTGCTCTCGCTCGTCCTCCGCGAGGAGCTCGACCTCCGCGAGGTCGATCTGGCGGAGATCGTCATCGCCTTCATCGAGCACCTGGCCGAGAAGGGCGAGCTCGATCTCGACGCATGCGGCGAGTTCCTCGTCCTGATCAGCGCGCTGCTCGAGCTGAAGGCGCGGCAGATGTTCCCCGAGGAGGCCGCAGAGCTCGACGAGCTCGAGCCCGAGGAGGCCGCCGAGGAGCTCGCGCGCCGGCTCGCCGAGTACCGGCGCGCCAAGGAGGCCGCGGAGTTCCTGCGCGACCGGCTGCACGAGCGCCGCGACCTGCACTTCCGGCTCGGCCCGGCGCCGCTCGCGCCGAAGGTCGAGCGGAAGCTCGCGCCGCAGTCGCCCGACAAGCTCGCCGAACGCGCTCCGGCTCCTCGCCGTCGAGCCGCCGGCGCCCTCGACGGCGCACATGGCGCTCCGCTTCCCGCCGGTCTCGCAGTTCCTCGACCGCTGGCGCTCGCTGCTGCGGCGCCGCAGTCGCTTCGATTTCGACCAGGAGGTGGCCGGGCTCTCGCGCGTCGAGGTCGCCGTCGCCTTCCTGGCTCTGCTCGAGCTGCGCAAGCAGAACGAGATCGCGATCGCGCAAGCCGCGCCGTTCGCGCCGATAAGGATTTCCCGCGCCGACGCCGAAAGGAGCTTGTCTTGGACAGCCCACTCCGCCTGATCACCACCGAGGTCGCTCCCGCTGCCGAGCTGGCACGGACGATCGAGGCGCTGCTCGTCGTCGCGTCGCAGCCGTTGCCCGTGTCCGACCTGGCCGCGGCCGCCGAGGCCGACTCGGCCCAGGTCGAGGAGGCGCTCGAGGTGCTCCAGGAGCGCTTCGCCGAGGGCCGCAGCGGGATCGTGATCGAGCACGTCGCAGGCGGCTGGGCGTTCCGCGCCTCCGCGGCCGCGTCCGAGGCCTGTGCGCGTCTCTTCGAGAAGCCCGCCGAGAAGGGCCTCTCGCAGGCGGCGCTCGAGACGCTCGCGATCGTCGCGTACCTCGGGCCGGTGTCCCGGCCGGAGATCGCGCGCATCCGTGGCGTCAACGTCGACGGCGTCGTCTCCGGGCTCGTCGAGCGCGGGCTGATCGCCGAAGGCGGCCGCGAGAACGAGTTCGGCGCGATCCGGTACCGCACGACGCCGCTCTTCGAGCGCATCTTCGGGCTCGAGTCGCTTGCCGCGCTCCCGCGCGTCGACGACATCGGCGCCGACGTGACCGAGATCCGCGACCGGCTCGAAGCCGTCGCAGAGAAGCGCCCCGCGTAGCTACCGTCTTTCCCGTGGACGTCACGGGAGAGACCTGGCAGACGGAGGTCATCGACCGCTCCCACAAGGAGCCGGTCGTCGTCGACTTCTGGGCCGAGTGGTGCGAGCCGTGCAAGGCGCTCGGGCCGGTGCTCGAAGAGGCGACCGCCGAGGCGGGCGTCGTCCTCGCGAAGATCGACGTCGACGCGAACAAGCAGCTCGCCGACGACTTCGGCATCCGCGGCATCCCGGCCGTCAAGGCGTTCCGGAACGGCCACGTCGTCGCCGAGTTCGCAGGGGCGCTGCCGAAGGCAAGCGTCGAGACGTTCCTCGAGGAGCTGACGAAGCCGAGCCTCGCCGAGACGACCGACGACGCCGAGCTGAAGGACGCGCTCGACGACCAGGACTTCGAGCGGGCGTTCGAGCTCTTGCTCTCACGCGTCCGCGAGGACCCCGAGGGCACGCGCGAGACGATGGTCACGCTCTTCGGCGAGCTGGGTCACGAGCATCCGCTGACGACGCAGTACCGCCGCAAGCTCGCCTCCGAGCTCTTTTGATCGTCGAGACGCAGTTCCTCGACCTGCCCGAGCCGCTCGCGCTCGACTGCGGACGAACGCTGCCCGAGGTGCGCATCGCCTACGAGACCTACGGCGAGCTGAACGAGGCGCGCGACAACGCGCTCCTCGTCTGCCACGCGCTCTCCGGCGACGCGCATGCGGCGGGCGAGTCGCCCGGCGAGCTGAGCGCGGGGGAGATCGAGACGACCTCGCTCGGCTGGTGGGACGCGATGATCGGCCCGGGCCGCGCGTTCGACACCGACCGCTTCCACGTCATCTCGACGAACCTGCTCGGCGGCTGCCGCGGCACGACCGGGCCGGGATCGACTCGACCCGGCGACGGGCGAGCCGTACGGCGCGAGCTTCCCGCCGCTCACGGTCGCCGACCTCGTCCGCGCGCAGAAGGCTGTTCCTCGACGAGCTCGGCATCCCGTCGCTCGCCGGTGTCGCCGGTGCGTCGCTCGGCGGAATGCAGGCGCTCCAGTTCGCGACCGACTACCCGGACTTCGTCCGCGCCGTCGTCTCGATCGCGTGCACGAAGGCGCTCGACACGCAGGGCGTCGCGCTGAACGCGGTCGCGCGCAACGCGATCTCCACGCATCCCGATCCCCTCAAGGGCATGGCGATCGCGCGCCAGATCGGGCACATCACCTACCTCTCGCGCGAGTCGATCCGCGAGAAGTCGGGCGACGACCGCTTCGGCGTCGAGACGTACCTCGACTACCAGGCCGACAAGTTCGTCAAGCGGTTCGACCCGAACACGTACCTGCTCTTCTCGATGGCGCTCACGCGCTTCCAGCTCGACGAAGCCGCGCTTGCGAACACGCATGCGCGCTTCCTGATCCTCAGCTTCAGCTCGGACTGGATCTATCCGCCCGAGGACAACGAGGCGCTGGCCGAGACGATCCGCGCCGCGGGCAAGGACGTCGAGCACGTCGTGCTCGAGACGAGCTACGGCCACGACGCGTTCCTGCTCGAGGCGCAGACCCAGGCTCCGTACGTACGCTCTTTTCTCGGATGAGCGGCGACCGCGACTGGGGCTTCGACACCCGCCAGGTGCACTCCGGGCAGCGCCCGGATCCGTACACGGGCGCGCGCGCTGTGCCGATCTTCCAGACGGCGAGCTACGTCTTCGAGGACGCCGAGTCCGCGGCGGCGTACTTCAACCTGCAGGAGTACGGCAACACGTACTCGCGGATCATGAACCCGACGACCGCGGCGTTCGAGGAGCGCGTCGCCGCGCTCGAGGGCGGCGTGGGGGCGGTCGCATTCGCGAGCGGGCTCGCCGCGCAGGCGGCGACGCTGTTCACGATGCTCGAGCCGGGCGACCACGTCGTCGCGCAGGCCGCGCTGTACGGCGGCACGATCACGCAGCTCAAGCACCTGCAGCGCAAGTTCGGCTTCGAAGTGACGTTCGTCGACGGCGACGCACTCGACGAATGGCGCGCCGCGCTGAAGCCGAACACGAAGGTGCTCTACGGCGAGACGATCGGCAACCCCGGCGGCAACGTGCTCGACATTCGCGGCGTCGCGGACATCGCGCACGAGCACGGTGCGCCGCTGATCGTCGACAACACCTTCGCCTCGCCGTACCTCTGCCGGCCCGGCGAGCACGGCGCCGACATCGTCGTCCACTCGGCGACGAAGTTCATCGGCGGCCACGGCACCTCGATCGGCGGCGTCGTCGTCGACAGCGGCACGTTCGACTTCGCGAACGGCCGCTTCCCGATCCTCACCGACGCGTCGCCCGCCTACCACGGGCTCGAGTTCATCGAGACCTACGGCGTCTACGGCTACCTGATGAAGCTGCGCGCGGAGTCGCTGCGCGACCTCGGCGCGTGCCTCAGCCCGTTCAACTCGTTCCTCTTCCTGCAGGGGCTCGAGACGCTGTCGCTGCGCATGGATCGCCACGTCGCGAACGCGCAGACGATCGCCGAGTGGCTCACCGCGCATCCCGCGGTGGACGGCGTTCGCTACGCGGGTCTGCCCTCGTCGCCGTACCACGCGCTCGCGCAGCGCTATCTGCCGAAGGGGCCGGGCTCGATCTTCGCGTTCGACCTCGCGGGCGGCCGCGAGGCGGCGAAGTCGTTCGTCGAGAAGCTGCGTCTCTGGAGCCACCTCGCGAACGTCGGCGATGCGAAGTCGCTCGTCATCCATCCCGCGTCGACGACGCACCGGCAGCTCTCCGACGAGGAGCTTGCAGGCGCGGGGATCGCCGCGGGCACGATCCGGCTCTCGGTCGGCATCGAGACGGCCGACGATCTGATCTGGGATCTCGAGCAGGCGCTGTGAACGAGCCGCAGACGATCCTCTCGATCCTGCACCGCGCGAAGACGTTCGCGATCGTCGGGCTCTCGCCGAACGACCTGCGGCCGTCGCACTTCGTCGGCTACTACCTCAAGCGCCACGGCTACCGGATCATCCCGGTGAACCCGCGCGAGGAGTCGATCCTCGGCGAGAAGTCGTATCCGTCGCTTGCCGACGTGCCGGAGCACGTCGACGTGGTCGACGTCTTCCGCGCGCCGGAGGCGGTGCCGGAGATCGCGCGCGAAGCGGTTGCGATCGGCGCCGGGGCGCTGTGGCTCCAGTACGGCGTGATCAGTCCGGAGGGCGTGGAGATCGCCGAAGCGGGCGGCCTCGACGTCGTCATGGATCGCTGCGTCAAGGTCGAGCACGCGCGCTACCTCGGGCGGATGCACTGGCTCGGCTTCAACACCGGCGAGATCACCTCCGCTCGTCAGCACGGATGAAGGCGGTCCGCTTCGAGCGGAAGGGTGGGCCTGACGTTCTCGAGTACGTCGACGCACCCGAGCCGGTCGCCGGAGAGAACGAGGTGCTCGTCGAGGTCGAGGCGATCGGCGTCAACTATCGGGACATCTACGAGCGTGAGCGCGAGGGGTACGGCGCGGCGGCGCCGGCGATCATCGGTACGGAGGCCGGCGGCACGGCCGCGGACGGCGAGCGGCTCGTGTGGGCGCATGGCACGGAGAGCTACGCCGAGCGCGTCGCCGTCGAGCGCGACAAGGCGGTGCAGATCCCGGACGGCGTGTCGACCGAGGTGGCCGTCGCGGCGCTGCTGCAAGGGATGACCGCGTACTACCTCGCGCATGAGTCGTATCCGATCCAGCGGGGCGACTGGGTGATCGTCCATGCCGCGGCCGGCGGCGTCGGGCTGCTGCTCACACAGATTGCGAAGCTCCAGGGCGCGCGCGTGATCGCGACGACGTCGAACGACGACAAGGCGGAGCTCGCACGCGGCGCGGGAGCCGACGAAGTGCTCCGGTACGAGGGCTTTGCCGAGCGGGCGAAGGAGCTGAGCGACGGCGGTGTCGCCGCGGTGTACGACGGTGTGGGGAAGACGACGTTCGAGGAGGGGCTGAAGGCGCTCGCGCCGACCGGCCGGATGATCCTCTACGGCGCCGCGAGCGGCGAGCCCGATCCGTTCGAGCCGCGCCTCCTCGCGCCCGCCGGGTCGCTCTATGTGCAGCGCCCGACGTTGGCGACCTATACGCGCACCCCCGACCTCCTCCAGGATCTCGCGACGCGCCTCTTCGGCCTGATCGCCGCGGGCAAGCTCGACGTGCGCATCGGCCACCGCTATCCCCTCGCGGAAGCCCGCCAAGCGCAAGAAGATCTCGCCGCCCGCCGAACAACCGGCAAGCTCCTCCTGCTCCCGTGACACTTCTGTCACGACGTTTGGCGAGAGCCGTAACCCTGGTCTGACCAAGAGACCCGTCTCGGCAGGCCAGTCCCAGTCGGCTTGGTTAAGCCAATTCCGCCGATCTTGGTCGGCTTGGCCGCCGAATTTGTCCCCAGCCGTGGAACGTTCGTCTCGACTTCCGTCACCTCGTTTGGCGACGGAAGTGAGACACGGTTCCTGGGTTAGGCCGCTTCGACGAGGATGACGCCCTCGTCGAGCTCCTCCACCGCGCCGGCGGACTGCTTGCGCGGATGGAGGAACGCGAGCGTCACGACGATCGCGACGAGCAGCAGCCCGAACAGCACGACGAACGCGTTGTGGAAGTCGCTCGTGAGCGTTGCCGCGCTCGCGCCGCTCTTCGCGGCGGCGATCGTCGTCACCGCTGCGAGCCCGAGCGCGCCGCCGATCTGACGCGACGTGTTCACGATGCCGGACGCGATGCCCGCGTCGGCAGGCGAGACGCCGGCCAGCGAGGCGATCGTCACGGACACCCACGAGAGCGCCATGCCGAAGCCCATCAGCAGGAACGCCGGCAGCAGGTCGAACGCGTAGTGGCCGTCCGTCGGCAGCCGGAGCAGCCACGCCTGCGAGAGCGCGAGCAGCCCGAACCCCGTCGCGAGCACCGGGCGTGCGCCGAAGCGGTGCACGAGCGGACCCGCGAAGTTCGAGACGATCGCGACCGTCAGTGCGATCGACAGGAACGCCACGCCGTTCTGCGCCGCCGAGTACCCGAGCACCTGCTGCAGATAGAGCGCCAGCAGGAAGAAGTTCGAGAACGCGATCGACGCGAGTGCGACCGTGACGATGTTGCCCGCCGCGAGCGTCCGCACGCGGAAGATCCCGAGCGGCATCAGCGGCGCCTTGGTGCGGCTGCTCGATCGCGATGAACGCGGCGAGCAGCGCGCCCGACGCCGCGAGCACGGTCAACGTCACGCCCGAGCCCCACCCGTGCTGGCTCGCGGAGGTCAGTGCGTAGACGAACAGCATCAGCGACGAGGTGACCGTCACCGCACCGGCAACGTCGAAGTGGCGGACGGCATCGAGCCGCTTCGCCTCGACGAGATAGCGCGGAACGAGTGCGATCACGGCGAGGCCGACCGGCACGTTGATCAGGAAGATCCACGGCCAGCTGGTGTAGGAGACGAGCAGCCCGCCGAGCAGGACGCCGGCGGCGCCGCCCGATCCGGACGCTGCGCCCCAGACGGCGATCGCGCGGCTGCGCCCGTTCCCCTCGGGGAACGCGGTCATCAGGAGCGACAGGCCGGCCGGCGCGAACAGCGCGCCGCCGAAGCCCTCGAGGGCGCGGAACGCGATCAGCGAGCCCGATGACCAGGCGAGGCCGCACAGGGCCGAGCCGATGACGAAGACAGCGACGCCGACCGCGAACATGCGCCGGCGGCCGAAGAGGTCGGCGATCCGTCCACCGAGCAGCAGGAAGCCGCCGAAGACGATCGCGTACGAGGTGATCACCCACTGCAGGCCGCTCTCCGAGAATCCGAGCGAGCTCTTGAGCGCGTCCAGCGCGACGTTCACAATGGAGACGTCCAGGACGACCATGAACTGGGCGATCACGATCAGGGCAAGGGCGCCGTAGCGCCGAGGAAATGCGGTAGAGCTCATCGATCATCCTTCCAAATCGTTGATTCCTACAACGATCATACCACACCACTATTGATTCACGCTACACTTGACTCGAAATGGTCATAAGCCAAGTCCTCCAAACACCACGTGAGCTCCTGACGACCCCGACGTTTCTGCTGAAGCGGATCGGGATCCTCGCCAAGGAGAAGACGGTCGAAGCCTTCGACTCCGCTGCTGCGGGCCCGTTCACGTACTCGGTCCTCGCGGTGCTCGAAGGTGGCGCCTGCAAGACGCAGTCGACGATCGCCGAGGTGCTGGGCTACGACCCGAGCTACCTCGTGGGCGTGCTCGACGACCTCGAAGCAGCACGGGCTCGTCGAGCGGCGGCGCGACACCACCGACCGGCGCCGCCACGTCGTGAGCATGACGCCCACCGGCGAGAAGGAGCTCCGCCGGCTGCGCGAGGTCAGGGAGCAGCTCGACGACGAGTTCTTCTCGGGGCTCTACTGCGGCGGAGCGGAAGACGCTCGTCGGGCTGCTCACGAAGGCAGCCGCCGCGCACGATTCGCGCTACGCGGAGTAATGCGGCTCAACGCGTGGCTTGCCCGCGCGGGGGTCGCCTCGCGCCGTAAGGCAGATGACCTGATCAAGGCCGGCCGGGTCACGGTCAACGGCGAGCCGGGCCAGCTGAACACGTTCGTGCTGGCGGCCGACGACGTGCGCCTCGACGGTGAGTCGCTCGCGAAGCAGACGCGTCGCCTACGTCCTCCTGAACAAGCCGGCCGGCGTCGTCACGACCGCCAGCGACCCGCAAGGACGCCCGACCGTGGTCGACCTCGTCGACCACGGCTCACGCGTCGTTCCGGTCGGCAGGCTCGACGCCGACACGACCGGCGCGCTCCTTCTGACGAACAACGGCGACCTCGCGCACAAGCTCGCGCACCCGCGCTACGAGGTCGACAAGGTCTACGTCGTCGACTGCTGGACGCAGCCGACCGACGCCGACCTGCAGCGCCTGCGCGACGGAGTCGAGCTCGAGGACGGCCCGACGCGCCCGGCGGAGGTGCGCCGCATCGACGGCGCGAAGATCGAGCTGACGATCCACGAGGGCCGCAACCGCCAGGTGAAGCGCATGTTCGAGGCGGTCGGGCACCGCGTGCGGCAGTTGCACCGCTCGCAGTACGCGAACCTGACGGTCGACGGCCTCGAGCCGGGAGCGTGGCGCGAGCTAGGGAGCGACGAAGCCCATGCGCTCGTACATCTCGCGCAGGGTCGGCGCTGACAGCTCGCGAGCCTTGTCGGCGCCGATCCTCAGCAGCCGCTCGAGCTCGCCCGGGTCGGCCCGCAGCTCTTCGTAGCGCTCGCGCATCGGCGTGAAGAGCTCGACGACCGCCTCGGCGGTGTCGCCCTTCAGGTCGCCGTAGCCCTTGCCGTCGTAGCCGGCCTCGACCTCGGCGATCGGCCGTCCGCGTTGCGACCGCGAGGATCTCGAGCAGGTTCGACACGCCGGGCTTCTCGTCGGGCAGGTAGCGCATCTCGCGACCCGAGTCGGTGACCGCGGTCTTGAACTTCTTGCGGATCGTGTCCGGCTCGTCGAGCACGAGCACGGTGCCCTGCGCGGTGCCGCCGGTCGTCGACATCTTCTTCGTCGGCTCCTGGAGATCCATGATCCGCGCACCGACCTCCGGGTAGACGCCCTTCGGCACGGTGAACGTCTGCCCGAAGCGCGAGTTGAAGCGCTCGGCGATGTCGCGCGAGAGCTCGAGGTGCTGGCGCTGGTCGTCCCCGATCGGGACGATGTCGGTCTGGTAGAGCAGGATGTCGCCCGCCATCAGCACCGGGTAGGTGAAGAGGCCGGCGGAGATGAACTCCTTGCCCTCGCCCTTGTCCTTGAATTGGGTCATGCGCCCGAGTTGTCCGAACCCGGTGACGGCCGAGAGCAGCCACGCCGCCTCGGCGTGGGCGGTCACGTGGCTCTGCAGGAAGAGCGTGCAGCGCTCGGGGTCGAGCCCGACCGCGAAGAGCAGCGCCGCCAGGTCGAGCGAGCGGTCATGCAGGTCCTGCGGGTCGTAGTCGACCGTGATCGAGTGCAGGTCGACGATGCAGAACAGCGCCTCGCCCGGGTTCGCGTCCTGGGTCGAGACGTACTGGCGCATCGCACCGATGTAGTTGCCGATGTGCTTGGCGCCGGTGGGTTGGATGCCGGAGAAGACGCGCATGAGTTTGTCCAGGGTAGTGCAAAGGCCCATCTACACTGGGGAAATGGCGGTCACCCCAGCAACGTGGAGTCCCGAGTCCTGGCGCGAGCATCGCGCGCTCCAGCAGCCCGAGTGGCCGGACCCTGCCGCCGCGACAGCGGTGCTCGAACGGCTCAAGACGAGCCCGCCGCTCGTCTTCGCGGGCGAGGCGCGCGTACTCCGCGAGCAGCTCGCCAAGGCGATCGACGGCCGCGCGTTCCTGCTGCAGGCCGGCGACTGCGTCGAGTCGTTCAACGAGATCTCGACGCAGCGGATCCGCGAGAAGCTGAAGATCATGCTGCAGATGTCCGCCGTGCTCACGTACGGCGCGACGCTGCCGGTCGTGAAGCTCGCGCGCATGGCGGGGCAGTTCACCAAGCCGCGCTCGGATGCGTTCGAGATCGTGAACGGCGAGGAGATCGCGAGCTTCCGCGGGCACATGGTGAACAGCGAGGAGCCGATCGCCGCGCTGCGCATCCCCGATCCGGGCCGCATGCTCGAGGGCTACAACCAGTCCGCCTCGACGCTCAACCTGCTGCGCGCGTTCACCAAGGGCGGCTACGCCGACCTGACGCAGGTCCACATGTGGAACAAGGACTTCGTCTCGACCTCGCCCGAGGGGCAGCGCTACGAGCGCCTCGCCGCCGAGATCGAGCGCGCGCTCGCGTTCATGGCCGCCTGCGGCATCGATCTCTCGGCCGAGCGCCGGCTGCACGAGGTCGACGTCTTCACCTGCCACGAGGGCCTGCTCCTCGACTACGAGGAGGGGCTGACGCGCCGCGACTCGATCACCGGCGATTGGTACGACTGCTCGGCGCACCTGCTCTGGATCGGCGAGCGCACGCGCGGGCTCGACGACGCGCACGTCGAGTTCTTCTCCGGCGTGCACAACCCGATCGGCGTGAAGCTCGGGCCGACCGCGACGGCCGACGACGTGATCGAGCTCTGCGAGCGGCTCAACCCGCTGCGCGTGCCGGGCCGCCTCACGTTCTACGCGCGGATGGGCGCCGATCGCGTCCGCGAGCTGCTGCCGCCGCTCCTGCGCGCCGTGCGCGAGGAGGGGCATCCGGTGCTCTGGGCGTCAGACCCGATGCACGCGAACACGATCAGCATCGAGAACGGCATGAAGACCCGCCGCTTCGACACGATCATGGCGGAGCTCGAAGGCTTCTTCGAGGCGTGCCGGGAGGTCGGCGTCTGGCCGGGCGGCGTCCATCTCGAGTTCACCGGCAACGACGTGACCGAGTGCCTCGGCGGCGCCGACGACGTGCTCGAGGATCACCTGCCGAACCGCTACGAGACGCTGCTCGACCCGCGGCTCAACGCGCGGCAGTCGCTCGACCTGGCGTTCCGCCTGGCCGAGCTGATGCGTCAGCGCGCGTAGTACTCGAAGAACGCCGACGGCACGTGCGCCATCCGGTGCGCGTAGTGCAGCACCGCGTCGACGTAGAGCGGAGACGGGTTGTAGTGCCCGAGCGCACTCGCGCGCGTCGGTCGCGCCGCCGCTCGCGGCGAGGTAGTTCGCGGCGCCGAGGATCGAGTCGCGGGCGCTGTGCACGTCGCCGCCCATCCCGAACGACTTCCACGTCGTCAGGTTCGAACTGCATCGGGCCCTGCGCGCCGGTGCCGCTGTCGTTCTTGACGCGGCAGAACGCGCTCTCGACGAAGTTGATCGCGGCGAGCAGCGCCCAGTTGATGCCGAAGCGCGCCTGCGCCTCCTGGTACCAGCCGAGGAGCTTGCTCGCTGGCGGCGCCGGGCGCAGCTCGAGGGCGCCCTTCGGCGGCGGCGTGCTCTGACCGAGCTTCAGCAGGTCGCGCTCGGCCTGCGATGTCGTCCGCCTCGTCCGGCGCGATCGCCGTCACCGCATCCGAGTTCTTCTTCGACAGCGCGATCTCGCGAATCAGCCGCTCGCGGTCGATCGCGAGCAGCATCACCTTCTTCGGCGCCGGGCCGACGCCGTTCCAGGCGGCGGTCGCCGTGATCAGCGCAGCCTCGTCGGCGCGGAGCGACTGGACGAGCGCGGGTGGGGTGGCCGCCAGCACCGGGGGATCGTGTCAGAGTCGCGCCATGCGGTCACTGCAAGGGGCCGAGGCGGAGGAGGCGTTTCGTCGCTTCGACGAGTCGTTCGTCGTCGACGTTACGCGCTGGTCGCTTGGCATCTGGCCGCGCGCAGAGTGCCTGCGGGTCGTCGTCATCGGCAACAACTACGAGCTCGGCGCCGACCTGACCGCCGCCCTCTGTGCGACGGCGAGCGACGCGACCGACCGGCTCGGCCATTACCTGCGCCTGTTGGAGCGCTCGGACGAGCAGAACGAGCTCTGGTGGCGCGACTGGTACGACCCTTCGAACATCGACCTCTCGGTCGGCGGGTTGTACGAGAACGCCGTCTACGCGGCAAGCGGCAGCTGGGCCGTCTTTGCGACGCAGTCGAACTACGCGCTTCTCGGAGCGTCCGCAGAACTGCTGGCTGCGATCGAGCCTCTGCTCGAGCAGACCTTCGCCTCGCACGAGTCGGAGCTCATCCGGGACGCATTCATCCTCTTCGGAGACAAGCGGCCGCGGTACTTGAAGCCACTCCTCGCGCTGCTGCACGGGGACGCCGAGGCCGAGCAAAGAATCACCGCCGCGGGCTTCGGCTCCGAGTCGTTGTGACGTCTCATGTTCAATGGACGCGCAATGCGTGTAGCTGTCATCGGAACCGGATTGATGGGCGCCTCCGCCGCGCTGGCCGCGCGGCGGCGCGGCGACGAGGTGATCGGCTGGGACGCCGATCCGGAGGTGCTCGCGGCAGCCGCGGCCCGCGAGGCGGTCGAGCCGGCCGCGTCGATCGCGGATGCGGTGCGGGACGCCGAGCTCGTCGTCGTCGCGGCGCCGATCGCCCAGCTTCCGTCCGTCGTCGCCGAGGTGCTCGAGGCGAGCGGGGATGCGACGGTCACGGACGTCGGCTCGACCAAGGCTTCGGTCGTGCGGGCGGCGAACGGCTCGCCACGCTTCATCGGCGGCCACCCGATCTGCGGCTCCGAAGCGCGCGGCCCCGAGCACGCAAGCGAACGCCTCTTCGAGGGCGCCACCTGGTTCCTGACGCCGGTCGCGCAGACCGACGCGGCGCGGCACCGGCTCGTGCACGGCTTCGTCTCCGATCTCGGTGCGACGCCGGTCGCGATCGACGCCGACGCACACGACCGGCTCGTCGCGATGACGAGCCACGTGCCGCATGTGCTCGCGAACATCGTCGCGAACCAGACGGGCGCCTCGCGCGTCGAGGGCCACGAGCCGCTCGCGCACGCCGGCGGCTCGCTGCGCGACATGACGCGCATCGCCGGCGCGAACCCGCGGATCTGGGTCGACATCTTCCTCGACAACGCCGACGCCGTCCGCGACGCGCTCCAGGAGCATCGCCGCCGCATCGAACAGGTCGAGGCGGCGCTCGAGCAGGGCGACGCGGGCTTTCTCGCGCGCTGGATCGGCGAGGCTGCCGGCAACAGGAGGCGGATGCTCGAACGCGAGTACCCGGATCCCGGCGAGCTGCAGCGGGTGCGGGTGCACGTCCCCGACCGCCCGGGCGTGCTCGCCGGGATCACGCAGGCGCTCGGCGCCGAGCGCATCAACATCGAGGACTTCGAGCTGCACCACGTCTCGCCCGAGCGCGGCGGGACGCTGACGGTGCTCATCTCCGGCGCGGGCGAGGCGCAGCGCGCCGCGACGATGCTCGAGAGCCAGGGCTACAGCGTCGTCGTGTCGGCGGTGATCGATGAAGATTGAGCCTGCAGCCGGCCTCGAGGGGCACTTCGCGGTGCCGGGCGACAAGTCGGTCTCGCACCGCTCGCTGCTCTTCGGCGCGATCTCGGACGGCGACACGGTCATCCGCGGCTTCGGCCGCTCAGCCGACACGCTTTCGACGCTCGGCGCTGTGCGTGCGCTCGGCGTCGAGGTCGACGATGACGGTGACGTGCTGACGGTGCACGGCGTCGGGCTCCGCGGACTCCGGCCGGCGGAGATCGACTGTGGCAACGCCGGCACGCTCGCGCGGCTGATCGTCGGCCTGCTCGCGTTCCAGGAGGGCGAGTTCACGCTCACCGGCGACGAGTCGCTCTCGTCGCGCCCGATGGAGCGGGTTGCCGGGCCGCTCCGCCAGATGGGCGCGCAGATCGAGACGACCGACGGCCGCCTGCCGCTCACGGTCACCGGCGGCGAGCTCCAGGCGATCGACTACGAGCTGCCGGTCGCGAGCGCGCAGGTCAAGTCCGCGATGCTGCTTGCCGGTCTCGGCGCGCAGGGGCGGACGACGGTGATCGAGCCGGTCCCGACCCGCGATCACACCGAGCTGATGCTGCGGCAGGCCGGTGTGCGCGTCACCTCGCGCCCCAACTCCGTGAGCATCGACCCACCCGAGCGCCTGCGGCTCGGCACGGTCGACGTGCCCGGCGACTTCTCGTCTGCCGCGCCGTTCATCGTCGCCGCGACGATCGTTCCCGAGTCGCGCATCACGATTCATGACGTCAATCTCAACCCGCGCCGCACGGGGCTGCTCGACGTGCTCGACCGCATGGGCGCCCGGGTCGGCGTCGTCGCGCGCCGGAAGCTCGGCCAGGAGCTGGTCGGCGACCTCGAGGTGCGTTCGGCGGAACTGACGGCGACCACGATCGGCGCCGACGAGGTGCCTGCGCTGATCGACGAGCTGCCGCTCTTCGCGCTGCTTGCAGCGCACGCCCGCGGCCGGAGCGTCGTCACCGGCGCGGAGGAGCTTCGGCACAAGGAGAGCGACCGGATCGACGCGCTCGTCGACGCGCTGCGCGCGACCGGCGTGCGCGCCCAGGGCCGCCCGGACGGCTTCGAGGTCACCGGCGTTCCGGCCCGGCCGAAGGGCGGCAAAGTCGAGGCGCGCGGCGACCACCGGATCGCGATGCTCGGGGCTGTTGCAGGGCTTGCGAGCCGCGAAGGGGTCGAAATTCTGGACGCCGAGAGTGTCGGAGTATCCTTCCCCGGCTTCTACGACCTCGTAGACACCCTGAGACGATGATTGTTGCCATTGACGGACCGGCGGGAGCCGGCAAGAGCACGGTCGCCCGCAAGCTCGCGGAGCGGCTCGGTTTCCGCTACCTCGATACGGGGGCGATGTACCGCGCGCTCACGTGGCTCGCGATGCACGAAGGGCCTGCCGCTCGCCGACTCCGAGCCGATCGGCGACCTGGCCCGCCGGAACCCCGTCGTCTTCGACGAGGCCGGGCGTGTCTTCATCGCTGGCGTCGACGTGACCTCCGCGATCCGCCAGTCGCGGATCGACCGCATGGTCTCGGTCGTCGCCCGCCATCCGCCCGTGCGTGACGTGATGCGCGAGCGCCAGCGCGAGCTCGGCGCGCTCGGCGACGTCGTCATCGAGGGCCGCGACATCGGCACCGTCGTCGCGCCGGACGCGATGGTCAAGGTCTACCTCGAGGCCGACCCCGAGATTCGTGCCCGCCGCCGCCAGGCGGAGCGCCCCGACATCGGCCCGGACGCGCTCGCGACCGACCTGCGCCAACGCGACAAGCGCGATCGGGAGCGCATGCAGCCCGCCGAGGACGCTGTGCGGATCGACACCACGGATCTCGAGGTCGACGACGTGGTGTCCCGCATCGAAGAGCTCGTGCGCACGCGAACGCTCGCGGCCCCGTGACGCGCGAGGACGCCGCCTGGGCTTTCGGGCGGATCTACATGGGCTGGCCCGCGCGGATCTTCGCGCGCGGCACGGTCGTACGGCGCCGACCGCGTCCCGAAGACGGGCGGGGTCGTCTACGCGATCAACCACCTGCATTGGATCGACATCCCGCTCGTCGGCGTCCTCTCGCCGCGCACGGTCTGGTTCGTCGCGAAGACCGAGGCGGCCGATCATCGGCTGCTCGGCTGGTTCCTTCGCCTGCACGGCGCGATCGGGATCCGCCGCGGCGAGTCGGATCGCGACGCGGTGCGGAGAATGCGCGAGGAAGCGCGCAACGGTCACGTGGTCGGGCTCTTCGTCGAGGGCTCGCGCCAGAAGACCGGCCGGCCGGGGACGGCGCAGCCCGGTGCGGCGATGGTCGCGTTGCAGGAGGATGTGCCGGTGATCCCGGTTGCCATCTACGGCACGCAGATTCTGGAAGTTCGGCAACTTCGCGCCGTGCTCCGTCGCGTTCGGCGAGCCGATGCGCTTCGAAGGGCTCCCGAAGGGCGGACGCGGGTACAAGGAGGCGAGCGCCGAGATCGAGCGGCGGCTGAACGTTCTCTTCGACTGGCTCGCGGAGGTTCACGCCCAGGGCAGGCCCAAGGGGCTCGAACCGCCGCTATGACCGACACGGAACCGGACAACGCCGAGCCGCTCAAGCTCGAAGGCACCGTCGCGATCGTCGGCTTCCCGAACGTCGGCAAGTCGACGCTCGTGAACCGGCTGACCGCGACGCGGCAGGCGGTCGTCCACGAGACGCAGGGCACGACGCGGGACCGGAAGGAGCTGATCTGCGAGTGGAACGGCAGGTCGTTCCTCTTGATCGACACGGGCGGCGTCGACATCGCCGACCCGAGCCCGATCACCCGCCAGATCGCCGAGCAGGCGCGCGCCGCGATCGACGAGGCCGACCTCGTGCTGTTCGTGGTCGACGCGCGCGCGGGCGTCACGCCCGGCGACGAGGAGCTGGCGCAGATCCTGCGCGAGTCGAAGAAGCCCGTGCTCGTGATCGCGAACAAGATCGACGACCCGTCGCAGGAGACGCTCGCGCTCGAGTTCCACCGGCTCGGCTTCGGCGAGCCGTTCCCGGTCTCCGGCCTCCACGGCTCGAACACCGGCGACCTGCTCGACGAGATCCTCGACCTGCTGCCGGGTGAGTCGTCGCGCAGCGTGGCCGGCGACGCCATCCGCGTCGCGATCCTCGGTCGCCCGAACGTCGGCAAGTCGTCGCTCTACAACAAGCTCGTCGGCGAAGAGCGGACGATCGTCTCGGAGGTGCCGGGCACGACGCGCGACACGATCGACACGATGATCGAGCACGGCGACCGCACGTTCCAGCTCATCGACACCGCCGGGCTCCGCCGCAAGCGCAAGCAGCGCCAGGGCATCGAGTACTACTCGGAGCTGCGTGCGCTCGAAGCGGCCGAGCGCGCCGACGTGGCGCTCGTCCTGATCGACGCGAGCATGGGAATCGTCGAAGGCGACATCACCGCCGTCGAGATGGCGCGCAAGACGCACTGCGCGACGCTGATCGTCCTCTCGAAGTGGGACATCGGCACGGTGACGATCGAGGAGATTCGCCCGGAGCTGCAGCGCCGCCTGCGCCAGCGGCCGGACTTCATCACCGTCTCGTCGGAGACAGGCCGCGGCGTCTCGCGCCTGCTCGACAAGGTCGCGGAGATATATGACCGATATATCAGCCGGATATCAACGGCCGACCTGAACAAGCTGATCGCCGAGCTGAAGGAGATCCGCCAGCCGCCGTCCAAGGGCCAGCGCCGCCTGAACCTGCTCTACGGCGCGCAGGTCACGACGCGGCCGCCGCGCTTCCGCTTCACCGTCAACGACCCGGGGCTCGTGACGCGCGACTACGCCTACTGGGTCGAGAACCAGCTTCGCGACCGCCTCGGGCTCGAGGGCGTCCCGGTGGTCGTCGACTTCCGCCAGCGGAGCTGAGCCGGTGCGCGTCGTCGTCGTCGGCGCCGGAGCGTGGGGGAGCGCGTTCGCCTACGTGCTCCGGGAGCGCGGCAACGACGTGTTCGTCGCCCGGCGCGACACGCTCGACGACGCGCCCGTACGAGGAGGCAGACCTCGTCGTCCTCGCCGTCCCGAGCGACGCGTTCGGCGAGGTGCTCGAGCGCGTGCACGGATCGGCGCCGATCCTCTCGCTCTCGAAAGGCCTCGACCCGGCGACGGGCGCGCGGCTCTCGACGCTCGTCCACGACCGCCCGGTCGCCGTCCTCTCCGGCCCGAACATGGCGGACGAGGTTGCGGCGGGCCTGCCGGGCGCGGCGGTGATCGCCTCGGAGGACGAAGCGCTCGCGCTGCAAGCTGCAGGCCGCGATCAACTCGCTCGTCTTCCGCGTCTACGTGAACACCGACGTCGTCGGCGTCGAGCTGTGCGGCGCGGCGAAGAACGTGATCGCGCTTGCGGCCGGCGGCGTCGACGGGCTCGGGCTCGGCGACAACGCGAAGTCCGCGATCATCACGCGCGGGCTCGTCGAGATGGCGCGGCTCGGCGAGGCGTACGGCGCGTCGTCGGAGACGTTCGCCGGCCTCGCCGGCATGGGCGATCTGATGGTCTCGTGCTTCCACCCGACCGGGCGCAACCGCCGCGCGGGCGAGCTGATCGCGCGCGGCGCGACGCCGGACGAGGCGCGTGCGGAGATCGGCCAGGTCGTCGAGGGCCTGACGACGGCGCCGGTGCTGCGCGAGCTTTCGCATCGCATCGGGGTCGAGCTGCCGATCACCGAAGGCGTCTGCGCGGTGCTCGACGGGATGCCGCTGCACGAGCTCGCCGAGACGCCTCATGGGCCGCCAGCCGAGCAAAGAGTGAGGGGTACCATCCGCGGCGTGAGCCGGCGTCTGGCAGTTCTCGTAGCCCTCGCCGCTCTCGCCGCAGGCTGCGGGAGCGCGAGCGGCGGCAACTCGACGCCCGATGCGGCGAGCATCGTCCCGCAGAGCGCGCTCGAGTACGCGACGGTGAACACCGACCTGGGCTCGGACCAGCTCTCGAGCGCGAAGGCGGTGCTCGACAAGTTCCCGGACGGATCGAAGCTGCTTCAGAAGGTCACCTCCGTGCTCGCGACGTCGGGCGTCGACCCGTCGAAGGTCGCGTCCTCGATCGGGCCGGTGCTCGACGTCGCCGGTCTTCCGGCGACGCCGAGCCCCGGCCGTGCTCGGCTTCGCGCAGCCGAGCGACGAGCAGGCGTTCGTCGCCGCAGCTCGGCACCAAACGTGGTGCACGAGCAGATCGACGGCTGGACGGTCTTCGCCGAGAAGCAGGCGCTGCTCGACGCGGTCAAGAACCGCACGGGGAACCTCGCCGACGCGGCCGACTACAAGGCCGCCGCCGCGACCGTTCCCGGCCCGGCGGACGCCGTCGCGCGCGCCTACGTCTCGGCTGCCGCGATCGCGCAGCGCGATCAAGCGGCTGAAGAAGCGTCACCCGGCCGCCGGTGCCTTGAGCATCGCTCGGCTTCCGTCCGCGAACTGGGTCGCAGGCGCGCTGACCTCGAGCGACGGCGCGCTGAAGCTCGAGCTCCACGCGAAGCGACGCAGCACGTCGACGACGCAGCGACGAGCGGGCTCGATCGCCGATCAGATCCCGTCCGGCGCGCTCGTCGCGGCGAGCCTCTCGGGCGTCGGGCTCCGCGATCACGGCCGGCCTGTCGAAGGAGCTGCAGGCGCTGCCGAAGGCGACTCGCGACGACGCTCGGGCCGGTGCTGGGAGCGCTCGGCGGGCCGATCGATCGCCTACGTCCGGCCCGGCGCGCCGATCCCCGAGGTGACGATCGCCTCCAAGCCGCAGCACCCGGCCGCGGTCGGCGCTCGCGGTCGGCGCGTCTGATCAAGAAGCTCACGCGGCTCGAGCGCGAGCCCCGCAGCGGTCAGCGGCGCGACCATGCTCAAGGTCGATCTCGGCCTGGGCTCGCGATCTACTACGGGACGACCGACGGCGGCGAGGTCGTCGTCACGGACAGCGCGAACGCGGTGTCGGAGCTGAACGGGAGCGCCGGGAAGCTGGCCGACGACTCCGGCTTCAAGGACGCGACAGGCGCCGCCGGGATGCCCGACGACAACGAGGGTTTCCTCTACGTCGACGCCAAGGATCTCCTGCCCGTGGTCGAGGGCCTGGCGCAGCTCGCGAGCAAGCCGATCCCGCCCGAGCTCGAGGCGAACCTGAAGCCGCTCGACACGGCGCTCGCTGTACGGCTCGCGCGACGGCGACCTCACGACGGTCGTCGCTTACGTGAAGACGCGCTAGAGGCTTCGGGTACCCTCAGCCGTCTATGGCCGAGCGCAGCTTTCTCTTCACGTCGGAGTCCGTCACCGAGGGTCACCCGGACAAGATCGCCGACCAGATCTCGGACGCCGTCCTCGACGCGGCGCTCACGAACGACCCTTCCAGCCGCGTCGCCTGCGAGACGCTGATCACGACCGGCCTGATCGTCGTCGCGGGCGAGATGACGACCGAGCACTACATCGACATTCCGCGGATCGCGCGCGAGACGGTCAAGGGGATCGGCTACACGCGCGCGAAGTACGGCTTCGACGCCGAGACCTGCGGCGTGATCGTGGCGCTCGACGAGCAGTCGCCCGACATCGCGCAGGGTGTCGACCAGGCCTACGAGGTGCAGCACAACCCCGGCGACGACGATCCGCTCGATCTGCTCGGCGCCGGCGACCAGGGGATGATGTTCGGCTACGCGTCGAACGAGACGCGCGAGCTGATGCCGCTGCCGATCATGCTGGCGCACCGCATCGCGAAGCGCCTCTCCGAGGTGCGCAAGGCCGACGTGCTGCCGTACCTCCGCCCGGACGGCAAGGCGCAGGTCTCGGTGCGCTACGAGGTCGACGCCGAGGGCCGCCAGCGCCCGGTGGAGATCGAGCGCGTGCTCATCTCGACGCAGCATCGTGAGGGTCTCGACGCCGAGTCGATGATCAAGCCCGACCTCGCCGAGCACGTGCTGCGCCCGATCCTGCCGCGCGACCTCTACGACGAGCGGAGCCTCGAGAACCCCGACTTCTTCTACGTCAACCCGACGGGCAAGTTCGTGATCGGCGGCCCGATGGGCGACACCGGCCTCACCGGGCGCAAGATCATCGTCGACACCTACGGTGGCGCCGCGCCGCACGGCGGCGGAGCGTTCTCCGGCAAGGATCCGACGAAGGTCGACCGTTCCGCGGCCTACGCCGCGCGCTACGTCGCGAAGAACGTCGTTGCCGCCGGGCTCGCCGACCGCTGCCAGATCCAGGTCGCGTACGCGATCGGCGTCGCGCGCCCGTTCTCGATTCTCGTCGAGACGTTCGGCACGGAGCACATCGACGTGACGCGGATCGAGGAGCTGGTGGACGAGCACTTCGACCTGCGCCCCGGCGCGATCCTGCGCGACCTCGACCTGCGCCGGCCGATCTACGCGAAGACCGCGGCGTACGGCCACTTCGGCCGCGACGACCACGACTTCTCGTGGGAGCGCACCGACAAGGCCGAGGCGCTTCGCGCAGCCGCAGGGCTCGCGGCTTCCGCCACCGTCTAGTTCCGGCGCGCGCGGCGGGTTAGGGTCCGGTCATGACCGCACCCACGATCTATCCGTTCATGCGCTTCGCCGATGCCGACGCAGGTCTTGCCTTCCTGAAGGACGCCTTCGGCTTCGAGGAGCGCGAAGTGCACCGTGGCGACGACGGCCGTGTGGTGCACGCCGAGCTTCACTCGGGGCCGGGCATCGTCATGCTCGGCGAAGGCGATCCGACGTCGCAGGGCGTCTACGTCGCCGTCGACGATGTCGACGCGCCACTACGCGAACGGCCAAGGCGGCCGGCGCCGAGATCACGCGCGAGCTGGCGGACATGCCGTACGGCTCACGCGAGTACAGCGCCCGCGACTGTGACGGCCACGTCTGGAGCTTCGGGACGTATCGACCCGCAGTCGGCTAGGCCGCGCGCTTCACGAACAGGCCGGCGGCGGCCTTCTCGCCGATCGCCTTGTCGCCGCCGTTCACGCTGACCCGGAACTGGCCGGCCGCCGGCTCGGCGGCGCGCAGCTCGACGACGCGTGCCGGGGACGAGGCCCTGGTCGTAGAACCAGTGCAGGAGATCGCCGTCGTGCTCGGCCAGGCGGACGATCGTCGCGCTCATGCCGGCCGGTAGATCCGACAGCGGCTCGAGCTCGCGGTTCTCCTCCTGCTCGAAGTCGGGATCGATCGGCCAGCCGTGCGGGCAGCGATCCGGGATTGCCGAGCTTCTCCTCGATGCGCTCGACCATGTCGTCGCTGAACGTCCCGCCGAGCTCGTCGGCGTGGACGTGCGCCTCGGCGGCGGTGTAGCCCATGAAGTCGGTGAGGAGCCGCTCGATGACGCGGTGCTTGCGCACGACCTTGCGCGCGCGCTCGGCGCCGGCCTCGGTGAGGATCGCCTCCTTGTGCTCGCCGCGCTCGACGAGGCCCTCGGCCTCGAGGCGCTTCAGCATCTCGCCGGCCGAGGCGCGCGAGACGCCGAGCATCTCGGCGATCCGCGAGGCGATCGTCTGCGACGAGCTGCCCACGACGGGCCGGTACTCGCCGATCGGAAAGGCGAGGAAGTAGATCGTCTCGAGGTACTCGTCGATGCCGTGGCTCTCGGACATGCTCCGATCGTAGAGTTCTCGACGTGTGTAAGGTGCCCCTTACATCTTTATGAGCACCGGCGGCATCCTCATCCTCGGCGCGATCGCGGGCCTGACGATCTTCCTCGGCCTGCCGATCGGCCGCCTGCGAAACGTCTCGCTCTCGCCTGCGCGCGGCCCTCTCGGCGCTCGCGATGGGGATCCTCGTGTTCCTGTTCTGGGACGTGATGTCGCACGGCGTCGAGCCGATCGAGTCGAACATCGACGCGCACCAGTGGTGGACGTTCGCGGTGAGGCGGCGCTGCTCGTCGCCGGCTTCACCGCGGGCCTGATGAGCCTCGTCTACTACGAGGCCTGGATGCAGCGCAGCCGGTCGACGGTCGACGAGAGCTCGTGGCTCCACGGGCTGACGCCCGCCCGGCGGCTCGCGCTCCTGATCGCCACGGGCATCGGCCTCCACAACTTCGGTGAGGGTCTCGCGATCGGGCAGTCGGCGGCGGCCGGTGAGATCAGCCTCGCGCTCGTGCTGATCATCGGCTTCGGCCTGCACAACGCGACCGAGGGGTTCGGCATCGTCGGCCCGATGTCGGCCGAGGCCGAGCTGCCGAGCTGGCGCTTCCTGATCGTGCTCGGCCTGATCGGCGGCGGGCCGACGTTCCTCGGGCACGCTGGTCGGGCAGGCGTGGGTCAGCCCGGCGCTCGGTGTCGTCTTCTTCGGGGCTGCCGGCGGGTCGATCCTCTACGTGGTCATGCAGCTCTTCGACGTCTGCAAGCGCTTCGAGCGAACGACGCTCGTCTGGTGGATGCTGCTGCTCGGGATGTTCCTCGGTTTTGGCACGGACTGGGTTCTCGTAGCCGCCGGGGCCTGAACTACCCTGGCCCTCCTTGGGCCCCTTCTTCCACGCAGTCGCTGTCTTCTTCGACCACCTCACGGCGGTGCGCTGGGAGTACCTCGCGCTCGCGCTCGCCTGCCACGTGGCGAAGCTCTTCTTCCGCGCGGGTGCGTGGCGCGCGATCGTCGATGCGGCGTACCCGGCCGCGCGCCTGAAGTACCGCACCGCGTTCGGCGCCTACGTCGCCGGCGTCGGCGTCAACTCGATCGTCCCGGCGCGCGGTGGCGACCTCGTCAAGCTCTACCTGATCAAGAACCGGATCCCGGGGTCGAGCTACGCGACGCTGACGCCGACGCTGATCGTCGAGACGCTCTTCGACGCGGTGACGGCCGCGATCATCATCGTCTGGGCGCTCGCGACCGGCGTTCTCCCGGCACACCAGGTGTACTCGCGCATCCCGACGTCGACTGGCGGTTCTTCCTGCGGCACGAGCGATACACGCTGTACGGGCTCGGCGTTCTCCTCGTGCTCGCGATCGTCGGCTGGCTGATCGCGCGGGCGCGCGTCGACCGCCTGCGCGAGAAGGTGGGGCTCGGCTTCGCGATCCTGCACGACCGGCCGCGGTTCGTTCGCTCGGTGATGGCGCCGCAGGCCATCTCGTGGTTCCTCCGCGTCGCGTCGCTGTACTTCTTCCTGCGAGGCGTTCGCCGTCACCGCGACGATCCACAACGCGCTGATCGCGCTCGTCGTCGACTCGCTCGCGACGCTCTTCCCGGCGACGCCGGGCGGCGCGGGGACGAAGCAAGGCCTGACCGAGCTGCTCTTCCGCGGTCGCGGCACCTCGCACACGCTCCTGCTCGCGTTCAGCGTCGGCATGAACATCGCGATCACGATCACGAACCTGCTGCTCGGGACGATCGCGATCGCGTTCATGGCGCGCACGCTCTCGTTCAAGCAGCTGCGCGCGAAGGCGCGCGCCGAAGAACAGCCGGTCTAGTGCCGTTCGCGTCGGTCTATCCGCTGGTGACGGCGCGCGCGGTCGCGCGCGCGTTCACGTACGAGGTGCCGGAGGACGTCGGGGTCGGTGCGATCGTCCGCGTGCCGTTCGGCCGCTCGCGGGCGCGCGGGATCGTCACGGCGCTCGTCGACGGCCCGCCCGAAGGTGTCGAAGCGCGGCCGATCGAGTCGGTGGTCGGCGAGATCCCGGCGCCGCTCGTCGAGCTCGCGCTCTGGCTCGCCGACTACTACGGCTCGACGCCGGCGCGCGCGCTCGCGCTCGTCGCGCCCGAGACGCCGAAGCGACGGAAGGAGCAGGCGCCTCCCGGCGGAACGGCAGGCGCTCGGCGGCGAGAGCGCACCGTCCGAGCTGGCGCCCGAGCAGTCGGCGGCGGTCGCCCGGATCGTCGCGGCGCCGCCCGGCACGAACCTCCTGCTCTACGGGGCGACCGGCTCGGGCAAGACCGAGGTCTACCTCCAGGCGTGCGCGTCGATGCTCGAGCGTGGCTTCGGCGCGATCATCCTCGTGCCCGAGATCGCGCTCGCGCCGCAGACCGTCGGCCGGGTCCGGGCACGGTTCGGCGACCGCGTCGCGATCCTGCACTCGGCGCTGACCGACGCCGAGCGCCGCGACGAGCGGGCGCGCATCGCGAGCGGCGAGGCCCGGATCGTCGTCGGCGCGCGCTCCGCGGTGTTCGCGCCGATCCGCGGGCTCGGCCTGATCGTCGTCGACGAGGAGCACGACGCGTCGTACAAGCAGGACTCCGATCCGCGCTACGACGCGCGCACCGTCGCGGCCAAGCGCGCGGCGCTCGAGGGCGCGGTCGCGGTCTACGGCTCGGCGACGCCGCGCCCGGAGAGCTGGGCGTCGCTCGAGCGGCTGCGCGCTCGGCGGGCGGATCGGTGCCGATCTGCCGCCGGTGCGCGTCATCGATCTGCGCCGCGAGGCCGGCTATCCGCTCTCGGCGCCGCTGCTCGACGCGCTGCGACGCGTCGCCGAGAACCGCGGCAAGGCGATCCTGCTGCTCAACCGGCGCGGGATCGCGCCGGCGCTCCACTGCCGCGCGTGCGGCACGACGATCCGCTGCCCGAACTGCGACGTCGCCCTGGTGCTGCACGGCGACTCGTCGCTGCAGTGCCACCACTGCGGCTTCGCGCGCGACGCGCCGTCGAACTGCCCGGCGTGCGGCTCGCCCGATCTGGCGCGCATCGGCGCCGGGACGCAGAAGCTCGAGCGCGAGCTCGAGCGCGAGCTGCCGGATCTCGAGCTGATCCGCCTCGACGCCGACGCTGTCGCGAAGCCCGAGCAGCTCGCGGCGCTGCTGCAGCGGTTCGCCGACGCCGAGGGCGCGGTCCTGCTCGGGACGCAGATGGTCGCGAAGGGCCATCACTTCGCCGGTGTCGAGCTCGCGGCCGTCGTCGACGCCGACACGGGGCTCGGGCTGCCGGACTTCCGCGCCGAGGAACGCACGTTCCAGCTGATCACCCAGCTCGCCGGGCGCAGCGGCCGCGACGCCCCGGGCCGCGTCCTCGTCCAGACGTTCCAGCCCGACGCGCGGCCGATCGTCCACGCCGCGCGGCACGACGTCGTCGCGCTTCCTGACCGAGGAGCTCGAGCGGCGCAAAGCGCTCGACTACCCGCCGTACCAGCACCTCGTGCGGATCGTCGTCACCGGCCCGGCGATCGAGCCGGTCGTGCGGGCGCTCGAGGAGCTGAAGGCGGGGATCAGCGACGCCGAGCTGCTCGGCCCCGCCGTGCTGCTGCGGCTGCGCGGGAAGCACCGCGCGCAGCTCGTCGCGAAGACGTCGCAGCCGCGCCGAATCGCCTCGCAGGCGGCGCACCTGCTCGCCGCTGCCGCGCCGAACATGCGCCGCGCCGGACTGAGCGCGGTTGTCGACGTGGATCCGCAGTCGCTCTAGATACGTTGGGTGGCGGTGAAGCGCCGGCCGGAGGACATCATCGGCGAGTGGGGCGTCCGCGACGTGACGCCGCCGTCGCAGGCGGAGCGGAAGGCGCTCGCCGCCGAGGTCGAGCTCAACCCGCTGATCGGCACGAAGCAGAAGCGGCGCATCCGGCGCTTCCGTCCCGAGGCTGACCGCTACCTCGCCTCGCTCGGCGGGCCGCTGCCGTTCATGCAGCGTCTGCGCCAGATCGAGGACGCCGAGGAGGAGCACCTGGAGCGCCTCGCCGTCGCCTACGCCGAGCATCGAGGCGACGCTGCCTCGTGGCGCCGGTTTGCCGAGCGGTGGGACTTCGGCGAGATCAACGACCTGATCGATCGGCACAACCGCTGGTACCCGATCGAGGCGCGGCTCCCGATGGACCCGCGCACGCAGGACTTCGTGAAGGTCGGCGGCCGCTCGTATCGGCGCGATCCGCTCGACGCGGCGTGGATCCTCGAGCGGTTTCCAGCTCGCGAGTAACGACTACACTGCCTCGCGCTGTGGCCCACGATCACGAACACGACCACGATCACGAGCATGACCACGAGCACGAGCACGACCACGTGGAGCGAGCTCGACGAGGACCTGCGCGCCGAGACGGAGGCCGAGGCCCGCCGCCAGCTCGCGCTCTCGCAGATCCGCCAGTACGGCGACTCGGCGCTGCGGCTGAAGGCGCACGAGGTCGCGGACGTCGACGACGATCTGCGGCGGCTCGTCGACCGGATGACTCATGCTGATGCACGACGCGCAGGGCGTCGGCCTCGCGGCGACGCAGGTCGGCGTGCTTCGCCGGCTGTTCGTGTACGAGCCGGACGAGGAAGGCCCGCGTTCGATCGTCAACCCGGTCATCGCCGAGCGCTCGGACGAGACCGAGGTCGACGAGGAAGGCTGCCTCTCGCTGCAGGGCGTGCGCGTGCCGGTCGAGCGTTCGGTGCGCGTCGTGCTCGAGGGCAAGGATCCGAACGGCGAGGACGTGCGCCTCGAGCTCGAGGGCTACCCGGCGCGCGTCGTCCAGCATGAGCTCGACCATCTCGACGGCGTGCTGATCATCGACCGCACCGACGACGAGCACCGCAAGCAGGCGCTCGTCGACGCTGCGGCCGCGCGCCGTGCTGCGCTAGTGCGCATCGGCGTCGCCGCCACGGCACCGCTCGGAGCCGACGTGCTCGAGCGGCTCGCCGCCTCGCACGAGATCGCGTTTCTGCTCACGCGCCCCGACGCGCCGAAGGGCCGCGGCCGCAAGCTCGCCGCGCCGCCGGCGAAGGAGGTCGCGGAGCGGCTCGGCATCCCGGTGCACCAGCCCGAGAAGCCCGAGCTGCCGCTCGAGGTCGAGCGCGTCGTCGTCTGCGCGTACGGCCTCTACATCCCGCCGCGCCTGCTGGCGCAGTCGCTGTTCCTCAACGTGCACCCGTCGCTGCTGCCGCGCTGGCGCGGCGCGGCGCCCGTCGAGCGCGCGATCCTTGCCGGCGACGAGACGACCGGCGTGACGATCCACGAGACGGTCGCCGAGCTCGATGCCGGCCCGATCGCCGCACAGGAGTCGTTCGCGGTCGGCGATCTCGATGCGGGCGGGGTGTTCTCGCGCTCCGGCGAGCTCGCCGTCCAGCTCTTGAACGCGGTGCTCGAGGCGCCCGAGTTCACGCCGCAGGCCGAGGGCGGCGCCGTCTACGCCGAGAAGATCGGCCCCGACGACCGCAAGCTCGATCTTGCCGACCCGCTCGACACGTGGCGGCGCGTCCGCGCGCTCTCGCCGCACATCGGGGCGTGGGCCGAGCTGCACGGCCGCCGCGTGACGATCTGGCAGGGGCATCTCGAGGACGGGGCCTACGTCCCCGAGCTCGTGCAGCCGGAGGGTCGCAGCCGCATGAGCTACGACGAGTTCCTGCGCGGCGTCCGATGATCGCTCCCGCACGGCGCGCCGCGTTCGAGGTCGTGCGGCGCGTCTTCGAGAACGAGGCGTACGCCGACCGCGCGCTTGCCTCCGCCGTCGCGGGGCTCGACGACCGCGACCGCGCGCTTGCGCAGCGCCTCGCCTACGGGACGGTGCAGCGGGCACGCGATGCTCGACTTCGGCATCGACCAGCTCGGCAAGCGCCCGACGCGAAAGCTCGATCGCGCCGGTGCTCGCCTCGCTCCGTCTCGGCGCCTACCAGCTGGCGTTCACCGACCAGGCCGAGCACGCGGTGGTCGACGACGCCGTCGAGCTCGTCCGCGCAGCGCGGCTCGAGCGGGCCGTCCCGTTCACGAACGCCGTCATGCGCCGGCTCGCGCAGGGCTTCCACGGACTCGTCGCCTCGCTCCCGGAGGGGCCGGTGAAGCTCTCATATCCCGACTGGATATCGGAGATATTTCACCGCGACTTCGGCGCCGACGAGGCGCTTTCCCTGATGCGAAGCCAAAACGAGCCGCCTGCGCTCGAGGTGCGAGCGGCCGAGCCGGTCGGCACGCCGACTGATATCCCGGGCGCATATGAGGTGGATACCGTCGATATATCTCGGATGCGGCCGATGAGCCGGGCCTCGCAGCTGGCGGCGCTCGTCGTCGGCTCGCAGGACGGCGAGCGCATCCTCGACTCCTGCGCGGCGCCCGGCGGCAAGACGGCGATGCTGCGCGGCGAGGTGACCGCGGTCGAGGTGCACCCGGGCCGCGCGCAGGCGCTCGCGAAGAACGTCGGGCCGAACGTCCACGTCGTGAATGTCGACGCGCGCGAGCTCGACGAGTCCGGCTTCGACCGCGCGCTCGTCGACGCGCCGTGCTCCGGGCTCGGCGTGCTCGCGCGGCGGCCCGACCTGCGCTGGCGCGCTCGGCCGCTGCCGGAGCTCCAGCTCGAGCTGCTGCAGGCGGCGGCGGAGCGGACGAAGCCCGGCGGCACGATCGTCTACTCGGTCTGCACGCTGAATGCCGACGAGAACGAGGCGATCGTCGATGCGAGCGGGCTCGAGGTCGAGCCGCTGACGGACGAGTGGCCGCAGTACGCGCATCCGACGCGGCCGGAGTTCCTGCTGACGCGGCCGGACCGCGACCGCACGAGCGGCTTCTTCATCGCACGCCTGCGTGCGTAACATCGCGCTCGTGTCCTGGAACGAGTGGATCCGCGGCGCCGAGGTCGAGCCGTCGCTCTATGCCGCCGACTTCTCGCGGCTCGGCGAGCAGATCGAGGCGCTGATGGCGTGCCGGCTGCCGCGTCTTCCACTTCGACGTCGGTGACGGGCATTTCGTCGAGCCGGTGACGATCGGGCCGATCGTGCTCGCGTCGATCTCGCCGCATCATCCACCGCCACGGCGGCGCGATCGACGTGCACCTGATGGTCGAGAACCCGGCGAAGTACTTCGAGCCGTTCAAGGACGCCGGCGGAGACAGCGTCACGTTCCACTACGAGGCGGTCGACGACGTGCCCGCGACGATCGCGCGCGGCCCGCGAGCACGGGCTTCAGGTCGGCGTCGCGTTCAACCCGGAGAGCGAGCCCGAGGACGTCGCCGCGGTCGCGGCGGACGCCGACTTCGTGCTCTGCATGAGCATCCATCCCGGCTACTCGGGGCAGAAGTTCCGCGAGGACGTCGTACGGCCGCGTCGAGCGGCTGCGTGCCGCGCTGCCGGAGCGTCTCCACATCCAGGTCGACGGCGGCGTCGGCCTCGAGAACATCGGGCGGCTGAACGACGTGCGGCGCGACGCTGCTTCGTCGCGGGCAACTCGGTCTTCTCGCACGACGATCCGCCGAGCGCCTACCGGCAGCTCGTGGAAGCGCTCGCGTGACGCTCGCCCGCGCGATCGAGCTGGCGCGCGACGGACGCGAACCGCGCGTATCCGAAGCCGACGGTCGGTGCCGTCGTCGTCAGCGACGGCGAGGTCGTCGGCGAAGGCGCGACCGAGCCGAGCGGCCGCCACGCCGAGGTCGTCGCGCTCGCCGCGGCCGGAGAGCGCGCGCGCAACGCGACGATGTACGTCTCGCTCGAGCCCTGCAACCACCACGGCACGACGCCGCCGTGCACCGACGCGATCCTTGCCGCCGGTGTCGAGCGCGTCGTCTTCGGCGCGCGCGACCCGAACCCGGAGGCCGCGGGCGGCGCCGAGCGGCTGCCGCGGCAGGCGTCGACGTCGAGTTCGTCGACTCGTTCGAGGCGCGCGCCGTCAACGAGGCGTGGCGCACCTGGGTGACGAAGAAGCGCCCGTTCGTGATCTACAAGGCGGCGATGACGCTCGACGGCCGCGTCACGGTGCCCGGCGAGCGCTGGGTGACGGGCGAGGAGAGCCGCCGGCTCGTGCACGAGCTGCGCGCCGAGGTCGACGCGGTCGCCGTCGGCGGCGGCACCGCGCGCGCCGACCGGCCCCGCCTCGACGCGCGCGACGTCGAGACGCCGCGCGGCCAGCCGCGCCGGCTCGTCTTCTCGAAGGGGCCGCTGCCGGACGGGCTCGACCTCGAGCTCCGCACCGGGCCGCTCGAAGACGAGCTCCGAGCGCTCGCCGCGGAGGGCGTGCAGTCGCTGCTCCTCGAAGGCGGCCCGACGCTCGCCGCGGCGTTCCTCGAGGCCGACCTGGTCGACAAGATCCTGCTCTTCGTCGCGCCGACGCTCGCCGGGGCGGGCGCGACCGCGTTTCCGGCTGCGCTAGGCTCAGCCCGCACGCTCGCGCGGCTCCAGGCCCGGCAAGTCGGGGCGGACGTGCTCCTCGAAGCGTATGTCCACGTCCCCTGACTCCCAGCGCGCCGACGACCAGATCGTCTCGTACCTGAGCCACTGGCTGACCCGCCAGCTCGGGAACGACGAGCTGCGGCGCAGGGTCGAGGCGGTCGGCACGGACGAGCTGACGCCGGGCGGCCGCGACGCGGTCAAGGAGCTCCTCACCGAGCTGGAGACGACCGTCGCCCGGCGAGCGCGCGCAGCTCGAAGTGCTCGTCCGCGAAGCGGTCGAGACGCTCGTCTACGGCGACTAGGATGTTCACCGGGCTCGTCAGAGAGGTCGGCACGGTCGTCTCGATGGACGGCGGACGGCTCGTGATCGAGTCGACGCTCGACGCCGAGCTCGGCGACTCGATCGCGATCAACGGCGCCTGCCTGACGGTCGTCGCGCATGCGAACGACACGCTCGCCTTCGACGCAGTGCCGGAGACGCTCTCGCGCACGAGCCTCGGCGCCCTCGCGCCCGGCTCGCGCGTCAACCTCGAGCCGGCGCATCCGCGCCGGCGAGGCGCTCGGCGGCCACTACGTCCAGGGCCACGTCGACGGCGTCGGCTCGGTGCGCGACGTCGCCGTCGAGGGCGACGGCAAGCGCATCACGTTCGACGCGCCGCCGGAGATCCTCCGCTACGTCGTCGAGAAGGGCTCGATCGCCGTCCAGGGAACGAGCCTGACCGTCGCGAGCGTCGACGAGACGGGATTCGCGGTCGCGCTCATCCCGCACACGCTCGAGCACACGACTCTGGGCACGCTCGAGCATGAAGATCGCGTGAATCTCGAGGCCGACGTGCTCGCCAAGTACGTCGAGAAACTGCTCCCTCGCTAGCCTGTTCGCTGTGGCGGTCACAACCCGGTTCGCGACGATCGAGGAGGCGATCGAGGACATCCGCGAGGGGCGGATGGTCGTCGTCGTCGACGATCCCGACCGCGAGAACGAAGGCGACCTGACGATCGCCGCGCAGTTCGCGACGCCCGAGGCGATCAACTTCATGGCGACGCACGCGCGCGGGCTGATCTGCCTCTGCCTCACCGAGGAGCGCGCCGACGAGCTCGCGCTGCGCCCGATGACCGACCACAACGAGGCGCCGCTCGGCACCGCGTTCACGGTCAGCGTCGAGGCGCGCGAAGGCGTGACGACCGGCATCTCGGCCGCCGACCGCAGCCACACGATCCAGGTCGCGATCCATCCCGATTCGACGCCGCACGACCTCGTGCAGCCGGGCCACGTGTTCCCGCTGCGCGCGAAGCCCGGCGGCGTGCTCGAGCGCATCGGCCAGACCGAGGCCGCCGTCGACCTCGCACGGCTCGCCGGCCTGAATCCGAGCGGCGTCGTCTGCGAGATCATGAACGACGACGGGACGATGGCCCGTGTCCCGGACCTGATCCCGTACTGCGAGCGGCACGGCCTGAAGATGGTCACCGTCGCCGACCTCGTCGAGTACCGCCGCCGCCACGAGAAGCTCGTCGAGCGCGGCGCCTCCGTCCGGCTGCCGACCGAGTACGGCGAGTTCACGGCGATCGCGTTCAAGGAGAAGCTGACCGGCAAGACCCACGTGGCGCTCGTGAAGGGCGACGTCGACGGCGGCCGAGAACGTCCTCGTCCGCGTCCACTCCGAGTGCCTCACCGGCGACGTCTTCCACTCGCTCCGCTGCGACTGCGGCGAGCAGCTCGAGCAGGCGCTCGACCAGATCGAGGAGGAGGGGAGCGGCGTGCTGCTCTACATGGCGCAGGAAGGGCGCGGCATCGGCCTCCTGAACAAGCTGCGCGCCTACGAGCTGCAGGAGCAGGGGCTCGACACGGTCGAGGCGAACCTCGAGCTCGGCTTCCCCGCCGACGCGCGCGACTACGGGATCGGCAACCAGATCCTCGCCGACCTCGGCCTGACGACGATCCGCATCCTCACGAACAACCCGAAGAAGCTGACCGGCATCGACGGCTTCGGCCTGACGGTCGTCGAGCAGGTGCCGATCGAGGTCGCGCCGCAGAGCGAGAACCGCCGGTATCTAGCCACCAAGCGGGCTAAGCTCGGACACCGCCTGCACCACCAGGACCTGAAGAACCTCGACTACGAACCGGAGCCCGAATGAGCGAGTTCGACGACCAGACCGACGAGAGCAGCGAGCAGATTCCGCTGGAGCCGCACGAGGACACGGACGAGTCGCGCGAGAGCGGCGACCCGTTCGAGGGCTGGCCGGCCGCCGAGTCCGCCGCCGTGATCGAGGAGTCGCCGCCCGACGGCGCGAGCGTCGAGCACGTCCGCGGCGAGGTCCAGGTTCCCGACGGCTTCACGGTGCTCGAAGGCCAGCCGCTCGGCAATCGTCGCTCGGTCGGCGTCGTCGTCTCCCGCTTCAACGGCGGGGTCACCGACAAGATGCTCCAGAACGCGCTCGACACGCTGCGTCGAGCTCGGCGTGTCGCAGGACGCGATCACCGTCATGCCGGTGCCGGGCGCGTTCGAGCTGCCGCTCGCGGCGATGGCGCTCGCGAAGACGCGCCGCTACGCCTGCATCGTCGCGCTCGGCGCGATCGTCCGGGGCGAGACGCCGCACTTCGAGTACGTCGCCTCCGAGTGCGCGTCGGGCCTTCAGCTCGCCGGGCTCGAGACCGGCGTGCCGGTCTCCTTCGGCGTCCTGACGGTCGAGAACGTCGAGCAGGCCGAGGAGCGGATCCACAAGGCCGCCGAGGCCGTCCGCTCGGCGCTCGAGATGGCCGACCTCTTCGCCCGGCTCCGCGCCAGCTCGCGGGCTTAGCCGCTACACTGCCGCCGCTATGAGCAAGGTTTGCGCAATCTGCGGCAAGAAGCCCGGCTTCGGGAACAACCGGTCGCACTCGATGGTCGCCACGAAGCGGCGCTTCGACCCGAACCTCCAGCGGGTTCGGATCCTTCTGAAGGGCTCGCCGACCCGCGCCTACGTGTGCACCCGCTGCTTGAAGGGCGGCAAAGTAACCAAGGCCGTCTAGTTCAGGTCTAATTGTCCGCCGTGGCGGACGAACTGACGCTCGAGCTCGAGCACGGCCGGCTCACCATCTCCAGAGACGCGGTTGCCGAGATCGTGGCCGAGACGACCCTTGCCTGTTACGGCGTCGTCGGGCTCACCGCCGGCAGCCGCGTGAAGCGCATGTTCCGCCGCGAGGGGATCAGCGTCGACGGCGATGCGAAGGCGCTGCGGATCGAGGTGCACGTCGTCGTCGAGCACGGCCTGAACCTCGCCGAGGTCGCATCGACCGTCCGCTCGCAGGTCGCGTATCAAGTCGAGCGACTCACCGGTCTGACCGTCGTCTCGGTCGAGGTCGTCATCCAGCGCGTGAGGCAGAGCGCGTGAGGCAGCGCGCCCGTCAGCTCGTCGAGGGCGCGCGCGCGTCGATCGAGGCGCACCGCCGCCGGATCGACGACCTGAACGTCTATCCCGTGCCCGACGGCGACACCGGCACGAACCTGACGCTGACCGTGCGCGCGATCGACGAGGCGCTTCAGAAAGACGGCCCCGACGACCGCGCCGGGCTCGCGCACGAGATCTCCCGCGCGGCGCTGATGGGCGCGCGCGGCAACTCCGGCGTGATCCTCTCGCAGATCGCGCGCGGCGCCTGCGACGCGCTCGCCGAGAGCGACGACCTCGCGAAGGTGTTTCGCTCGGCGAGCGACGCCGCGTACCGCGCGGTGAAGAAGCCGGTCGAGGGGACGATGCTGACCGCGATCCGCTCGATGGCCGACGCGGCCGAGCACGGTGGCGACCTCGCGACGATCATCGCGCGCGGCGACGACACGGTCGCGCAGACGCGCGACATGCTGCCGGTGCTGAAGGAGGCGGGCGTCGTCGACGCCGGCGCGGCGGGGCTCGTCGAGATCGTCCGCGGGATCTACGCCGCGCTGACGGGCGAGACGCTGCCCGAGCCGCCCGAGCTCGAGGAGGAGCTCGGCCTCGACGCGATCCATCAGGAGCTCTCGCAGTTCCGGTACTGCACCGTCTTCGTCGTCGAGGGCGAGCACCTCGACGCCGACGCGCTCGAAGGCGAGCTGGAGCAGCTCGGCGACTCGCTGCTCGTCGTCGGCGACGACACGGCGCTGAAGGTCCACGTCCACACCGACGATCCCGGCAAGGCGCTCTCGCTCGGCGTCGCGCGCGGTGTCGTCGGCGGCATCGAGATCGCGAACATGCACGTGCAGACGCAGCAGCGCGAGGAGCGCCTGGCCTGCACGCCGGTCGCCGACGACGCCGCCGATGTGACAGCGGTGGTCGCGGTCGCCGCCGGGCGACGGGAACCGGACGCTCTTCGAGAGCTTCGGCGCGCGCGTCGTCGACGGCGGCACGACGATGAACCCGTCGACCGCCGACCTCCTCGACGCGATCGAGGCGGTCGCAGCCGCCGAGGTGGTCGTGCTCCCGAACAACGGCAACGTGATCATGAGCGCCGAGCAGGCGGCGGATCACTCGTCGAAGAAGGTGCGTGTCGTGCCGACGCGGTCGATCCAGGCCGGCCTCGCTGCGCTCGTCGCGTTCGATGCCGCCGCCGACGCGGAGACGAACGTCGAGGCGCTCGGCGAGGCGGTCGGCGCGGTCGCGACGGGCGCGGTCACGATCGCGAGCCGCGACGTCCAGCTGAACGGCGTCTCGGTCGAGTCCGGCAAGTGGCTCGGGCTCGCCGAAGGCGAGCCGGTCGCCGGCGGCGAGACGTTCGACGACGTGGCCGTGGCCGTGCTCGACGAGCTCCTGCGCGAGCCGCGCGGCGCTCGTCACGCTCCTGACCGGCGACGAGCCGCCGGCGCTCGACGCGCCTGCTCGAGCGCATTCGCGCCGCGCATCCCGACCTCGAGCTCGACGTGCACCAAGGCGGCCAGCCGCATTATCCGCTACTGCTGGCGGCGGAATGACAGCCGTTCGCGTGGTGCTGGTCGAGGACAACGAGACGTTTCGCGAGACGCTCGAGCTGCTCTTCGGGCTCCGGGAGGAGATCGAAGTGGTCGGGAGCGTCGCCTCGGGCGACGACGCGCCGGACGTGTGCCGCGAGCTCGCGCCCGGACGTCGTGCTGATGGACTACCGCATGCCCGGGCCTGAACGGCGCCGAGGCGACGCGTGCCGTGCTCGCGGCGGCGCCGGCCGCGAAGGTCGTCTGCCTGACCGCGTCGGTCACGGCGCGAGGAGGTCGAAGAGGTGCTCGCCGCGGGCGCGCTCGCCTGCCTGACGAAGGACGAGGACTTCGACCGGCTCGTGCAGGTCGTGCAGGAGGCGGCGGCCGGATGAACCTCGACGCGACGAACACCGCGATCGTCCTCGACTCGACCGCCGACTTCCCCGATGCGGCGGAGCGCTACCCGAACTTCCGCGTCGTTCCGCTGTACGTGCTCTTCGGCGAGGAGAGCTTCCGCGACTACATCGACATCGACCCGACGCGCTTCTACGAGCGGCTGCAGACGGTCACCGAGCTGCCGACGACGTCGCAGCCGACGCCCGGCGACTTCCTCGCGGTCTTCGAGGAGCTCGCGCCGCAGTACGAGCGGATCCTCGTGCTGCCGATCTCCTCGACGCTCTCCGGCACGTTCGCGAGCGCGCAGGCGGCGGCCGAGATGCTCGGCGGCGACAAGGTGCGCGTGATCGAGACGCGCACGGTCGCCGCGTCGATCGCGCTGCTCGCGATCGGGATCCAGCGCCGGCTCGAGGCAGGCACGACGGACGAGGAGATCGACGCGTTCGTCGCGCACTACCGCGAGACGCACCACCTGCTCTTCACCGTGAACACGCTCGAGTACCTGGCGAAGGGCGGCCGCATCGGCAAGGCCGCGGCGTTCGCGGGCAACCTGCTGAACGTCAAGCCGATCCTCACGATCCGCGACGGCGAGGTGATCCCGCTCAAGCGCGTTCGCGGCAACCACAAGGCGTTCGAGGAGTTCCGGTCGCTGTTCGAGTCGACCTCGACCGACTCGCCGAACCTGATCATCGGCATCGCGCACGCCGCCGCACCCGAACGGCTCGAGGCGCTCCGCGAGCTCGTCGCAGCACGTCCGTCCGCATGCGCGGATCGAGATGACGACCGAGCTCGGAGCCGTGATCGGGACGCACGCCGGCCCGGGAACGGTCGGCTTCTTCTGGTACGAAGACGACGCGTAGACCGTGTCCGTCCGGACCGGGTCCTATCCTCCGGTCCAGGTGGCGACGATGACCCGAATGCACACGGGTTTCACAGGTGTGGTCCAGCACAGCTGGCCGCGCCCGCGCGGCTGGACGCCGCCGCAGCGCGTCGACTCGCTGAACGTCACGACGCTGCCCGGCGTCGGCGCGTCGCTCGCGAAGCGGCTGCGCACGCTCGGCATCCAGAGCGTCGGCGACCTGCTCGGTCACGCACCGCGCCGGTACGAGAACGCGGCCGAGGAGGTGTCGATCGCGAAGCTCGGCCTCACGGAGGGCGAGGTCGCGATCGAGGGTCGAGTAGTCACCGCGCGTTCGCGCCCGCTGCGCGGGCGGCGGACGCTCGTGACCGCGACGGTCACCGACGGCACCGGCCAGATCGGCGCCTCGTTCTTCAACCAGCCGTGGCTGCTCGAGAAGCTGACGCCGGGCACCGTCCTTCGGCTGCGCGGGAAGCTCGGCCGCTACGGCTTCGACGTCAAGAGCTACGACATCGGCGAGGCGAAGCGCACCGCCGACTTCGCGCCGGTGTACCCGGCGAGCGAGCAGGTGCCGTCGACGCGGCTGCGCGAGCTCGTGCGCGTCGGCGCTCAGCTCCTACGGCCGGTTCCTGCCGAACACGCTGCCCGCCGAGCTCGAGCAGTCGCTGCACGCCGACGCGCTGCTCGCGCTGCACTTCCCGGAGAACGACGAGGAAGCCGAGGCTGCGCGCCGCCGCCTTGCGCTCGACGAGCTGATCGCGCTCCAGCTCGTGGTCGCGCGCCTGCGCACGACCGACGCTGTCGCCGCATCGCTCGCCGAGCCGGGCGAGCTGATCGAGCGCTACCGCTCGGTGCTCCCGTTCAGCTCACCGCGCATCAGGAGAAGGCGATTCTCGAGATCGACCTCGATCTGGCGCAGACGACGCCGATGCAGCGGCTGCTGCAGGGCGACGTCGGCTCGGGCAAGACGGTGGTCGCGCTCTACGCGCTCCTGCGCGCCGTCGAGAGCGGCCGGCAGGGCGCGCTGATGGCGCCGACGGCGACGCTCGCCGAGCAGCACTTCCTCACGGTCGAGCGCCTCTGCGAGCCGCTCGGGATCGAAGTCGCGCTGCTCACCGGCGCCGTGAAGGGGAGCGTGGACGCGCCGATCGTCGTCGGGACGCACGCGCTGATCCAGCCCGAGGTGCACTTCCGCGATCTCGCCGTCGCGGTCGTCGACGAGCAGCATCGGTTCGGTGTCGAGCAGCGGAAGGCGCTCGCGGAAGGACGCTCGCCGCACGTGCTGCACATGACGGCGACGCCGATCCCGCGGACGCTCGCGCTGACGATCTACGGCGACCTGTCGGTCAGCGAGATCGCGAAGCCGCCCGCCGACCGCAAGCCGATCATCACGGCGCGCGTCGGTGCGGAGCGGTCGAGCGAGGCGTACACGCGCCTGCGCGTGCATCTCGACGCGGGCCGGCAGGCGTACGTCGTGTGTCCGCTGATCGAGCAGTCGGAGACGCGGCTCGCACGCGCGGCGGAGGCCGAGGCGGAGCGGCTGCGGCGCGCCGAGCTGAAGGGCTACCGCGTCGGTCTGCTGCACGGGAAGCTGAAGCCGGCCGAGCGGCGCGAGGTGATGCGCCAGTTCAAGGAGCACGAGCTCGACGTGCTCGTCGCGACGACGGTGATCGAGGTCGGCGTCGACGTCCCGAACGCGACGATCATGATCGTGCAGGAGGCCGACCGCTTCGGCCTCGCGCAGCTCCACCAGCTGCGCGGCCGCGTCGGGCGTGGGGCGGAGCAGAGCTACTGCCTGCTGATCTCGCGGCCGCGCGAGGAGCTCACCGACACCGCCGACGAGCGCCTCGACGCACTTGTCGCAACGACCGACGGGTTCGAGCTCGCGGAGAAGGATCTCGAGCTACGCAGCTCGGGCCAGCTGCTCGGCAAGCGCCAGTCCGGCTGGAGCGACCTCCGCTTCACGAAGCTGCGCGACGATCGCGACCTGATCGAGCAGGCGAAGGCGTTCGCCGGCGATCTGCGTGACGAGGACGGCCCCTGGCAGGACGCGGCGGACAAGCTCTCCGCCGACGCCGAGACCGGCGTCTGACCCCTAGCCTGTCGCCGTGAGGATCATCGCCGGCACCCATCGCGGTCAGCGCATCGCCGCCCCGAAGGGACGCGACACGCGACCGACGTCGGACCGCGTCCGCGAGAACGCGTTCAACCTGATCGGCCCGGTCGACGACGCGAACGTGCTCGACCTGTTTGCCGGCTCGGGCGCGATGGGGCTCGAGGCGCTCTCGCGCGGCGCGTCACGCGCGACGTTCGTCGAGTCGGATCGCGACGCGTGCCGGATCATCAACGCGAACCTCGACAAGCTTCGCCTGCACGGCACCGTGCTCTGCTCGGACGTGATTCGCTCGCTCGGCCAGGAGCGCCTCCACTACGACCTCGTGCTCTGCGATCCGCCGTACGACTTCGATCAGAAGCGCCTCGTGCCGCAACTCGCGAAGCTGCTCACGGCCGACGGCGTGCTCGTCTGGGAGACCTCGGGCCGCGAAGAGCCGCCGGAGGTCCCCGGCCTCGCGCAACGAACTACGCGCAAGTACGGCTCCGCACGACTTACCCTGTTCGAACAGTGATCACCGCCATCTATCCCGGCACCTACGACCCCGTCACGAACGGGCACGTCGACGTGATCACGCGCGCGTCGCGGATCTTCGACCGCGTCGTCGTCGGCGTGGTCAACAACCCACGCCACAAATCGCCGATGTTCGCCGTGCCCGAACGGGTCGACCTGCTGAAGGAGGCGCTCGCCGGGCTGGTCGAAAACGTCGAGGTGGCCGTCTTCAGCGAGCTCGTCGTCGACTTCGCGCGCCGCTGGGACGCGAAGGTGATCGTCAAGGGCCTCCGGGTCCTCTCGGACTTCGAGTGGGAGTTCCAGATGAACCAGCTGAACCGGACGCTCGCGCCCGATATCGAGACGGTGTACGTGATGGCGAGCCCCCAGGTGAGCTTCGTCTCTTCGAGCGGCGTGAAGGAGATCGCCTCTTTCGGGGGAAATGTCGAAGAGCTCGTACCTAGGGCGGTTGCGGCACGGCTGAAGGAGATGTTCCCCAACGGCCGCGGCGGCGCTCCCGTCTCCGACCAGGAGTAGACTGGAACGTCATGGACGTATTGGTTCTGATTGACAAGCTCGACGACCTCGTGCACAACGCGAAGGCCGTTCCCCTCACCGACCAGGTGCGGATCGACCGCGAGGAGATCTACGAGATCCTCGACCAGATGCGGGCGACCATCCCGGAGGAGATCAAGCAGGCGCGCTGGATCGTCAAGGAGCGCCAGGAAATGCTCGCCGAGGCGAAGCGGGAGCAGGATCGGCTCCTGCAGGAAGCGCGCGAGCAGGCGGTGCGCGAGGCCTCGCAGACCGAGATCGTCAAGCTCGCCGAGCGCCAGGCTCAGGAGATCATCGACGAGGCGCGGCGGCAGGCCCGCGAGATGCGCCTCGAGATGGAGGACTGGGCGGACGGGATGCTCGCGACGCTCGAGACGAACCTCGACAAGTTCCTCACCGCGGTGCGCCGTGGACGCGAACGCCTGCACGAGCGCTCGCAGGAGTCGGTCGTCGCCGGGATCGGCCCGGTCGACCTCTCCGACAACGGCTCGAACTACTAGATCGAGGGCTTGCTCTCGGCGCCGCGCCAGTGCGCGAACGGCGCGTATGCCTCGTGCGGGAGGTTCGTCTCCTGCTCGACGCCTGCGCCGCGCGCCAGGGCGACCTCCGACACGGGGTAGAAGATCGAGCGCTCGCCGGTCCGGCCGCCGATCATCAGCAGCACGCAGGGCGCGTCGAGCCCGACAAGGATGTGGCTCGTCCCGGCGGGGCAGTGCAGGAAGTCGAACTGGCGAAGCGTTCGCTCCTCGTTCTCGACGATCGCGAGGCACTCGCCCGAGACGACGAAGAAGTCTTCCTGCTGGCCCTCGGCGTGGTACAGCCCGCTCGGCTTGCCGGGGTGGAGCACGGCGAGCGTGTAGCCGATCTCGCCGAACATCTGCGGCTCCGTCCCTTCGCGGAGGCCGGCGATCCGCCCGTCCGTTTCGAACCTGCACCGGAAGCCGAAGGAGTCGTTCTCGAGCCACGGGGCTTCGCGCGCGTTCACGACGAACCAGCCCTCTGTGACGGGCGCGAGGCCGTTTCCGACCTGCTCGAGGTGTGCTTCGTCAGGCACTGATGACACGCTACCGTGAACGAAGATGACGAGCTTCAGTCTCAGACAAGTGAAGCTCCGTCCGGGCGAGCAGCATCGCGAGGAGCTCGAGGTCGGGCTCTCGCCGCTGAACTACGGCGGGCAGCGTTATATCCCGGTGCCCGAAGAGGTTCCGGCGGCGCTCGAGATCACGCGCGCGATCACCGGCGAAGTGTTCACCCTTGCCTTCACCGCCCGACTCTTCGGCCCGTGTTACCGCTGTCTCGGCGACGCGGTCCTCGAGCTGAAGATCAAGGCGCGCGAGTACCAGGACGACAAGGTGGACGACGAGGAGCTCCGCACCGAGTACATCGAGGGAAACATGCTCGACATCTCGGCCTGGGCGCGCGATGCGATCGCGCTGGCGCTGCCCGAGAAGATCCTCTGTCAGCCCGACTGCGCCGGTCTTTGCGGCACGTGCGGCAAGAACCTGAACGACGAGCCGCACACGCACGAAGTGGAGGTCCGCGACCCCCGCTGGGCGGCGCTGGAAGCTCTACGCGACCAAGGCTGAGCGGCGCTCCATCAGAATCACGTCGCGCCACTCGCCGCGCTTGCGAGCGAGCTTCTCGCGCACACCGACGATCCGGAACCCGCATCCTTCGTGGAGCGCGACCGATGCCTCGTTCCCGTCGAGGATGCTCGCCTGGATCGTCCAGATGTGGGCACCGTCCGCCTCTCGGACGAGCTCTTCGAGCAGTGTCTTGCCGATGCCGCGGCCGCGTGCCTCTCGCGCGATGTAAATCGAGTTCTCCGCCACCCCGCGGTAGCACGCGCGCTGAGAATACGGCGACAGCGCCGCCCAGCCGAGCACACGGCCGTCCTCGCGCGCGACGAGGCGCGGCCAGACGAGATGTCCGCTGTCCCACTCGTCCCAGGTGGGGATCAGCTCCTCGAACGTCCCCACGTCGATCCCGCCCTCGTAGATCGCGAGGACGTCCGGCCAGTCGCTCGGTTGGAGGGCCTCGACCTTCATGCCCCAAGACTAGGGTGCGATCAGGAGCGCGTGGCGCGGATCGTGTACGAGCCGTCGGGGTTCGCCGACTCGATCTGGATCGTCACGCCGTCGGCGGCGTCCGTATAGGTCTGGCCGGCGCCGAAGGCAGCGTTGTTCAGGTAGCCGCAGGACTGGACCGACCCCGGGTCGGTCGGAGCGGCCGGCTGGACGGCTAAGGGGCTGAACGGCGGAAGCGCCCCGGTGACTCCGAGCTGCCAGACGCGCGTAATGAGAACGCCGGGGTGGCAGAGCGACTGATCGAAATCGATCGCGCCCCGTACCTCGGCGACGATGTCGTAGCTCGAGCCAAGGTCGACGACAAGCGCCTTCACGCCGCCCGAGGTCTCGACGGGCGTCACCGTCTGCTCCATCGTCCCGTGCCCGGAGAGGCAGCCCAACTGGCTCGCATAGAGCCAACCCAGCTTGTAGCGGTCCCAGGCTGCGAATTCATGGCCCTCCCAGCTGTCGGCCATCATGTCCCAGCCACCGGCGATGGTCTGCTCTGCGTTGGGGTCGAGCGACGAGACGTCGTAGAGGTCAGGAAGGCTCAAGAGGTGGCCGAGCTCGTGAACGGCGACGGTCCAGGCATAGGTCGGGTACTGCTCGATCTGGCTCGAGAGCGGCGCGAAGAAGCTGACATGCGCGCCGTCTGCAACCAGTCCCCACGCGGTCGGGTACAGCCCCGCTTCTGAGCGCGTGATTGCAGAGTTCGGCGGGACGACGACCAGCGTTGCGTCGTATTTGGAAAAGTCCACCGTCGCGTCTGACGCCGCGATCGCGTCGTGCATGTACGAGACCGGATCGTTGACGAGGCCGCCCTTCGCTGTGTCCGTATAGGCGCTCGACGGCATGGGCATTCTCGACCAGTTCGGCGTCGGGGTGAGCTGGACGTTGAGCTTGCCGTAGGAGTTGGCGGCGTAGAACTGCGTCACCTTCGAGGCGAAGGTGTCGGCGACCGACTGCGTCGACACGGTCCCCGGATCGTCGGGGAAGTCGACGAACAGGAGCAGCACCCGGAGCGTGCCGGTTGGCGAAAGGCTCGTGCCCTTCGCCGCGAGACCCTCGCCGACGAGGTACTGCTGGTTCCAGACGCCGCAGGGCGGCGGCCCGGTGGACTTCGTGGTCGTACCCCCTCCCGAGCCGCCCGTCTTCTTCGGCTTGGGCTTCGGCTTCGGCTTGGGCTTGGCCGGGCAGTGGTGCTTCTTCGTCACGACGCACTTCGCCGGCGCGTCGGTTGACGCGGGCGACGCGACCGCCGATCCCGCCCAGGCGCACGCGACCGCGCACACGACTGCCACCCCGATGCCTGCCCTCATCGGGTCGCACTGTATTTGCTGACTTAAGACATGTCTAGCCGGCGGGTGACGGCGAGCCGTTCCAGGAACCGGCGGTCGTGCGAGACGACGACGAGGCAGCCTTCGTAGTCGCCGAGCGCCTTCTCGAGCTCCTCGATCGCCTCCAGGTCGAGGTGGTTCGTCGGCTCGTCGAGGATCAGGCAGTTGACGCCCTTCGCGGCGAGCAGGGCGAGTGCGGCCCGCGTCCGTTCGCCCGGTGAGAGCGAAGCCGCGGGCCGCCCGACGTCGTCGGCGCCGAGTGCGAACTTCGCGAGCAGCGTGCGCGCCTCGGTCGGCTCGAGCTGCGAGAGCCTGACGAAGTCGTCGAGGAGCGGGCCGGTGAAGAGGTCGCGCGCCTGGTTGAGCTCGCCGAAGATCGCGCCGCCGCCGACCTGCCGGTCGCCCGACGAGAGAGGCAGCTCACCGGTGACCGCGCCGATCAGGGTCGACTTGCCGGCGCCGTTTGGGCCGACGATCGCGAGGCGGTCGCCGTAGTGGAGCTCGAGGTCGATCGGCCCGACCCGGAACGCGCCGCGCTCGACGACGGCGCCGGTCAGCGTCACGATCGTGTCCGTCGCCGGGGCGGTTGCGAACCGCAGGTCGAGCTGCCAGGGAGTCCACGGCTTCTCGACCGTCTCCAGGCGTTCGAGGTGGTTCTTCGCCTGGTTCACCTTCCCGGCCAGGGCCTTCGTCTCTCTGCGGCCTGTCTGCTTCGTGCCCAGGGTGCGCGCCTGCTCCCGCCGGTCGGCGAGCAGCGTGGAGTAGCGGTCGCGTTCGCCTGCGTACTCGGAGTACGCAGCCTCGTGCTGGGCCCGGGCGCGTTCCCTGGCCGCCTCGTAGTCGCTCCAGGTGCCGGCGTACTCGTGCATCTTCCGGGTCTCGGCCTCGAGCTCGACGATCCGGGTCACGGTCTTGTCGAGGAACGTGCGGTCGTGCGAGACGAGGACGACGCCGGCGGCGAGACCGCTGAAGAACCGCTCGAGCAGCTCCAGCCCCGCGAAGTCGAGGTTGTTCGTCGGCTCGTCCAGCAGGAACACGTCGAAGCGGGCGAGCAGGATCGCCGCGAGCGCAGCCCGGGCCGCTTCGCCCCCGGAGAGAGTCGCGAGCTCGCGGTCGAGCAGACGACCGAGGCCCACCTCGGCGAGGACTGCGTTCGCCCGGGCGTCGAAGTCGTCGCCGCCGAGCACGAGGAAACGGTCGAGCGCCTCGGTATAGGCGAGTGCGAGCTCCGGCTCGTCGCCGAGGCGCGCCGCGAGCCCGTCCATCTCGGCCTCGGCGGCGCCGACGCCGGTCCGGCGCGCCAGATAGCCGCGAATCGTCTCGCCGGGACGCGGCTCCGGCTCCTGCGGCAGATAGCCGACGGTGCCGCTCCGGACGATCTCGCCCCCATCCGGCGGGTCGAGCCCGGCGAGGACGCGGAGGAGCGTCGTCTTGCCGATGCCGTTCGGCCCGACGATCCCGATCCGGTCGCCCGCCGAGACGACCAGGGAGATGCGGTCCAGCACCTGGACGGCGGCGTACGACTTCGAGATGTCACGAGCGACGAGCGAGCCCGGCATGGGCGGACCTCCTTGACCGAAAGGGCGAGAACGCGGTGGGTTCGGTCTAGAGATCCGTCATGGGACGGCCCGTCGGAGGGCCGAAGGCGACTTTAGCAGCCGATTTCGCGACTTCGGCTAGACTGGCGGCCGCTTATGGCTGTCCCCAAGAGGAAAACCTCAAAGTCTCGCCGCGACAAGCGTCGGGCGACGCACTCGCTCGAGGCGCCGCGCGTGAACACCTGCCCGCAGTGCGGGTCGCCGAAGCGCGCGCACCGTGTCTGCCCGACCTGCGGCACGTACCGGGGACGCGAAGTCGAGCCGCTCCGCCTCCAGGCACCCTAGGTATTGCGCGTCGCAGTCGACGCACTCGGCGGAGACACTGCACCCGGCGAGGTGATCCTCGGCGCGCTCGAGGCCGCTGCCGATGGGATCGACGTCGTCCTCTACGGCCCGGCCGGGCTCGACACACACGGCCTGCCGCTCGTCGTGACGACGCAGGTGATCGCCATGGCCGAGAAACCGGCCGAGGCGGTTCGGGCGAAGCCCGACTCGAGTCTCGTGGCGGCCGTTCGTGCGGTCGCAGACGGCGAGGCCGACGCGGTCTTTTCAGCCGGGAACACCGGCGCGATGCTGGCCGCCGGCCTTCTCCACCTTCGGCGGCTCCCCGGCGTGATGCGTCCGGCAATCGCCGTCCCGCTCCCGTCCCGCTCAGGGCCGAGCGTCCTCCTCGACGCCGGCGCGAACGCCGATGCCCGCCCCGAGCACCTCGTCCAATTCGCCTACATGGGCGCGGCCTTCAGCGAGAAGATCCTCGGCGTCCCGAACCCTGATGTGCGACTTCTCTCGATCGGCGAGGAAGACGAGAAGGGAAACCAGCTGACGCTCGAGGCGCACCGGCTTCTCCGCGAAGAGACCGGCCTGAACTTCCAGGGGAACGCCGAGAGCCGCGATCTGCTCCGCGGAGCCGGAGACGTCATCGTCACCGACGGCTTCACCGGCAACATCGCGTTGAAGCTGCTCGAGGGAACGATCAAGGAGCTGCTCGACGCGCTTCGCAGTGAGCTGATGGCGACGACCACCGGGAAGCTCGGCGGCGCGCTGATCCGCCCCGCCGCAAACCGGCTGCGGTCGCGTCTCGATCCGGACACCTACGGCGGCGCGTATCTGCTCGGTCTGCGCGGGATTGCCGTGATCGGACACGGCTCCAGCGGACGCCGCGCGGTCGCGAATGCGATCCGGCTGGCCGCCCGTGGCGCCGACCATGGAATCATCACCCGGCTTGCAGAGCGGCTTCCGGAGCGAGTCGGTGTATGATCGCCCGGTTTTACCAGCCCCCTAAGACACAATGAGGTGACATGGCAGCGTCGCGCGAAGAGGTCTACGAGCGGGTCAAGGAAGTCCTGACCGAACAGCTCGGAGTCGAAGAGGATCAGATCACCGAAGAGGCGTCGTTCCAGGACGACCTGGACGCCGACTCTCTCGACCTGGTCGAGCTGATCATGGAGCTCGAAGATCAGTTCGGGATCAAGATCTCCGACGAAGACGCCCAAAAGATCACGACTGTCGGTCAGGCCGTCGACTACGTCACGTCGCACCAGTAAGGGGCGAACTCTCGGTGAGCTGATCGATCGGCTCCCGGCCGAACGAGCGGCGGCGGTCTTCACGCATGCGTCGTGGGCCGCCGACCGCACGGCCTCGTACGAGCGCCTGGAGTTCCTCGGGGACTCGGTGCTCGAGTTGGCCGTCGCTCGCGCGTTGTACGACCGTTTCCCGGAATTCAGCGAGGGACGGATGGCGAAGGTGCGCTCGCACGTCGTCTCGCGGGCGAGCTGTGCGGTCGTCTCGCGCGAGCTCGGCCTCGGCGAGCGGTTGTTGCAGGAGGCTGCCGGGCTGCCGGTGGACGAGGTGCAGCGGCTCGCACGAAACCGGAACGTCCTGGCCGCGCTCCTCGAGGCGGCGATCGCGGCGGTCTACATCGAGCACGGCTTCGAGGCGGTCGAGCCGGCCGTCGTCGCCGCGTTCGACCCGCGAATCGAGTACGCCCTGACGAGCCATGTCGACCACAAGACCGAGCTCCAGGAGCAGCTCGCCCGCCGCGGTCACACCGTCTCGTACGCGACGCTGAAGGTCGAAGGGCCCGCCGCACGACCGCTCGTTCACCGCCGCCGCAATCGTCGACGCCGAGGTGCTCGGCACCGGCGTCGGACGCTCCAAGAAGGATGCGGAGCAGGCCGCGGCGAAGGAAGCTCTTCTCACCCTGGCACCGTCCTAACCCCTCGGTAGCCTGGCCCTCTCGTGCACCTGAAGGCCATCACGCTGCGAGGGTTCAAGTCGTTCGTCGACCCGGTCGAGGTCCGCCTCGAGCCCGGCGTCGCCGTCGTCGTCGGCCCGAACGGCTCCGGGAAGTCGAACGTCTCCGACTCGATCCTCTGGGCGACGGGCTCGATGAGCCCGGGCGAACTGCGGGCCGAGAAGCCCGACGACGTTCTCTTCGCCGGCTCGACCACCGGCCGCTCGCCGGTCGACTTCGCCGAGGTCGATCTGCTCTTCGACAACTCGGACGGCGCGTGGCCCGACCTGCCCTACAGCGAGGTCTCGGTTTGCCCGGCGCCTGCATCGCGGCGGCGAGGGCCAGTACCTCGTGAACAAGACACCGGTCCGCCGCATCGACCTCGTCGAGCTCCTCTCGGATGTCGGTCTCGGCGGAGGGCTGCGCTCGGTCATCTCGCAGGGCCGCGTCGAGACGGTGCTCAACTCGAAGCCGGCCGAGCGCCGCGAGCTGATCGAGGAGGCGGCCGGGCTCGGCCGCTTCAAGCGCCGGCGCCATCGCGCCGAGCTGAAGCTCACCCGGGTTGGCATCCAGGTCGACCGTGCGCGCGATCTCGAGGACGAGGTCAAGAAGCGGTTGCGTCCGCTTGCGCTGCAGGCGACCGCCGCCGAGCGCGCCGAGAAGCTCAGCGTCGAGATCGGAAAGGTTCAGGCCGCGATCGCGACGCTTGACCTGGCGCGGCTCGCGGAGCGGCGCGCCGAGGCGGAAGGGCGGCGCTCGACGACCGCGGCCGAGCGCCACGCGCTCGACGAGAAGATTGCCGCGCTCGTTGCCGAGCGCGAGCGCGCCGAGGAGGAGCTGACCGACTCTGCGGGCGCGCGCGAGCAGGCAACGGCGGCTCTGTACCGCCTGCGGAGCGGAGGCGAGCGCCTCTCGCTGCGCCGCGAGTCGGCTGCGTCGCTGACCGCCTCGCTCCGGGCGGAGCTGGAGGCGGCCCGCGCGTTCGACCCGAGCGCCTCGGTCGAGCTCGAGGGCGCGGCACGCGACGCGGCAGCCGCCGCCCAGGCCGCCTCCGGAGAACGCGCACGGCTGCAGGTCGAGGCCGAGGAGCGCTGGGCGCGGATCGGCGCGATCGAGCGCGCGTCGCAGGCCGGCTACGCGGCCGAGCTGGACACCGTCCTCACGCGCCGTGCCGAGACGGAAGCGACGCTCACCGGTGGGTCGCGCGACGCGCTCCTCACGTTGCGGGGAGCCGCACAGCGCCTCGGGGTGCGGCACGAGTCGGCGCAGCGGCTGCTCGCCGAAGCGCGGAGCGAGCTTGCCGAGGCGCAGCGCGCGCCGTCGGGCCCCTCGCCCGCCGAGCTCGGTCGCGCGGCCGACGAGGCCGACGCTGCCGTGCGCGCCGCCGTCCGCGAGCACGACGATCTGGAAGCGCGCGTCACGCTCGCGCGCGAGCGCCTGGCCGCGCTCGAGCAGTCGCTCGCCGAGCGCGAAGGGCTGCCGCCCGCGGCGCGCGCGCTCGCCGAAGAAGGCGAACAGCTTGCGTTGCAGATGCTCGAGGTCGAGGCGGGTCGCGAGCGCTCCACTGCCGCGGCGCTCGGCCACCGTGCGTCCGCCGTCCTTGCCGCCGATCCCGAGCGCGCGCTCGCGCTCGTCGAGAAGGCGAAAGCGGCCGGCCTCGGCTCGGTGCTCGTGCTCGTCGGCTGCGATCCGCGCCGGCTCGGTCGACCTGCCCGTCGTCGAGCGCGATCAGCTGCTTGCCTCGTCCGTTCCGGCCGTGACCGCAGACGGGATCGGCTGGGATCCGCAGCGCGGAGAGCTCTGGTTCGCCGGCGAGACCGCCGAGGCCGTTCTGCTCGAGCTCGACGCCCGCCGCCGCGATCTCGCCGCCGAGGTCGAGCAGCTCGTGAAGCGGGCTGCCGAGGCCGACCAGGCGGCAGCGTCCGCCGCCGAGCGGAGTCGCGCCGCGGCCGAACGCTTTGCGCCGGTCGCGCACCTCCGGAACGTTCGCCGGGCCGACGCGTCGAGCCTCGGGCGCATCGTCTCGGGCGCCGAGCGCCTCGACGAGACGCTGCGCGTGGCCGCCGCCGCCGCCGGGCGCCTCGAGACGCCGCTCGCCGAGCGGGCCGGCCAGCTGGCCGAAGAGCTGCGCGGCATCTCCGGCCGCGAGTCGGAGCTGCGCCGCGCCGTCACCGACGCCGACTCCCGCGCGCTCGCAGCGGAGCGCCGCGCCAACGGCCGCACCGCCGGGGCGGTCGGCGAGCTCGCCGAGCTCCTGATGGAGGCTGAGGATCTGACTGCCCGTGCGGCCGAGGCGGCCAAGGCCGCCGACGATGCCGCAGAACGCGCGCGCTCTGCGGCCCGCGCGCTGGCCGACGCCGACCCGGCCGCGCGCCGCCGCCCGAGCGAGCTCGTCCTCGCGACGCTCGTCGGTGGCGCCGAGCGGCTCGAGGAGGCGCTCGCGGTCGACGTCGAGCGGTTCGAGGCGCCGGTGCGCACGCGCGCCGAGTCGCAGACCGCGCGCACGAGCGAGCTCGGCGCTGCGTTGCGCCGGCTCGGCGCGTCGGAGGTCGAGTTGCGGCAGCGCGCGCCGGGGAGCTGAGCCAGAAGCATCGGCGATCGACGTCGAGCTCGCGCGCACCGACGCGGAGCGCGACGAGGCACGCCGTCGGCTCGAAGCATCCGGCTCCGAGCCGGCCGAAGGCGAGAATCGCGACGAGCTCGCCGAGAAGCTCGCGCGCTACGAGAAGCGCCGCGAGCAGCTCGGCCAGGTGAACCCGCTCGCCAAGGAGGAGTACGAGGCGGAGAAGGAGCGGCTCGAAGAGCTGTCCGTGCAGCGGGAGGATCTCGAGAAGAGCCTCGCCGAGCTCGAGAAGCTGCGCGACGATCTGACGCGCACCGTCGAGACGCGCTTCGCCGAGACGTTCACCGCGGTCGAGAAGCACTTCCACGAGGTCGCGACGACGCTCTTCCCGGGCGGCGAGGGCCGCCTGCGCCTGACCGAGGCCGAAGAGGACGGCGACGAGCCCGGCATCGAGGTCGAGCTGCGTCCGGCCGGCAAGCGCGTGACGCGGCTCTCGCTGCTCTCCGGTGGCGAGAAGGCGCTCGGGGCGATCGCGTTCCTGTTCTCGCTGTTCCTCGCGCGGCCGAGCCCGTTCTATCTCCTCGACGAGGTCGAGGCGGCGCTGGACGACACGAACATCGGCCGCTTCACCGAGCTGCTGCGCACGTACGCGGATCGCGCGCAGTTCATCGTCATCACGCACCAGAAGCGCACGATGGAAGCGGCCGACGTCCTCTACGGCGTGACGATGGGGCCGGACGGCGTCTCGCAGATCGTCTCGCGGCGGCTGCCGCGCGACGAGGAGGTCGCGCAAACCGCGTGAACGACCTCGCCTTCGTCGAGCGTGCGCAGACGACGCTGCGCGCCCACGGGATCGAGACGTGGGTGTTCGGTGGCTGGGGCGAGGAGCTCCGCGGGCTGATCCGCCCGCGCGAGCATGTCGATCTCGACCTGCTCTATCCCGCAGAGTCGTGGGACGAGGTGGATGGGCAGCCGTTCGACTGGCTCGTGGCGAAGCGGTACGAGTGGAAGCGCGCCTTCCTGCTCGAAGGGATCGCGGTCGAGCTGTTCCTCGTGCGGCACGACGAGCAGGGCTGGTACACGGAGCTCGCGCGCCGCACGCATCGCTGGCCGGACAACGTGCTCAACTCGAACGGGCACCTGCGGGTCGCGTCGACCGCGGCGCTCGCGAGCTACCGGCACAGCTACCGCGTCGACGCAGCGGCCTAGCTGCGCGGCGGCTTGCCGGCGGCTTCGCCGCCATGAACGCGTAGGAGTCTTCGATCCGGCCCGCGAGCTCGTCCTCGTCGATGTCGTCGAGCCGCACGAGCACCGCCTCCCAGCCGTCGTAGTGCGGCGTCACGAAGTAGAGGTCGGGTCGCGCGGCGATCAGCAGGTCGCGCTCCTCGTCGGGCGCGCGCGTCACGAACGCGCCCTCGACGCGCCCGGTGTTGACGAAGGGCCGCCCGTTCACCTTGAAGCACGGCCGGCCGTAGCGTCGTCGTCTCCTCGGCATCGGGAAGCGCGGCCGCGATGCGATGGACGTCCTCCCAGCGTCGCCATGGCCTGAGGCTAACCTGCCGCGGGCATGGCGAGAAGCTGGGCACAGCTGCTGGGCGACACCGACGCGCCCGCCGAGACGGAGACCGAGCAGCGCGGCTTCTTCGGCCGGCTGCGCGAGTCGCTGTCCAAGTCGCGCCGCGCGCTCACGGAGCAGATCCAGGTCGCCGCGTTCGATCCGACCGACGATGCGTCGTGGGAGCGGCTCGAGGAGGCGCTGATCTACGCCGACGTCGGCGTGCGCGCGACCGCCGAGCTCGTGCGGCGGCTCGAGGCGCGCGCCGACCTGCACCGATCTGAACGCGGCGCTCGCCGAGGAGATCGCGGCGCTCTTCGGCGAGCCGCCGACGCTCGCGCTCGCGACAGGCCGGCGGTGATCCTCGTCGTCGGCGTCAACGGCACCGGCAAGACGACGACGATCGGCAAGCTCGCGAGCCGGCTGCACGCGTCGGGGCGCACGGTCACGCTCGGCGCCGCCGACACGTTCCGCGCCGCGGCCGAGGAGCAGCTCGAGATCTGGGCCGAGCGCGCGGGCGCGTCGTTCGTCGGCGGCGAGCGCGGCGGCGATCCGGCCGCGGTCGCCTACGACGCGGTCGGCGCCGACACCGACGTCGTCATCGTCGACACGGCCGGCCGTCTGCACACGCAGACGAACCTGATGGACGAGCTCGCCAAGGTGCGCCGCGTGATCGCGGGCCGCCGCGACGGCGCGCCGCACGAGGTGCTGCTCGTCGTCGACGCGACGACCGGCCAGAACGGCCTTCAGCAGGCGCGGCTCTTCGGCGAAGCGGTCGGCGTCACCGGCGTGGCGCTCACGAAGCTCGACGGCTCGGCGAAGGGCGGCATCGCGGTCGCGATCGCCTACGAGCTCGGCATCCCGGTCAAGCTGGTCGGCGTCGGCGAGACGCTCGACGACCTGCGCCCGTTCGACGCCGACGACTTCGCGCGCGCGCTCGTCTCGCGGATGACCATCGTTCCCGCGTCGCAGTTCGACGCACGACGCGCTCGCGGCGGTGATGACGGCCGGCTACGTCGACTACTTCGTGCCCGGTCGTGCTCGACGGCGGCGCAGATGGCTGCGGTGATCGACCTGTGGGACATCGACCTCGACCGCTCGCGCGTCGCCGTCGGCGACGACGGCCGGCCGTCGGCTCGTGCTGCTCGGCGTTCGCGGCGAGCGCGGGTGGGTCGGCGGGCTCGGCGTCGTTCCCGAGGCGCGCGGCGCGGGGCTCGGCCGCGCGTTGATGGAGAGCGTGCTCGCAGCGGCACCGCCGACGTGTCGCTCGAGGTGATCGAGGCGAACGAACCGGCGCTCCGCCTCTACCGCGAGCTCGGCTTCGAGCAGACGCGCGTGCTGGAGCTCTGGACGCTGACCGGCGATGTCCCGCCGGCCGAGGCGCGCGCGGCCGAGCCGCGCCCGCTCGGCCAGGCCGACGTTCCCTGGCAGAGCGCCGACGAGTCGCTCCCCGCCGACTACGAGCGCCTCGAGGTCGACGGTGGGGCGGTCCTCTTCGTGCGGCGCCCGCACGGCGCCCACATCCTCCAGCTCGAGGCGCGCGACGAAGCGACCGCCCGGCAGCTCATCTGCGCGGTCGCCAGCGCGACGAGGTCGTCCGCTACGTGAACGTCCCGGCGGGCGGCCCGGCGAGCCTCGCGCTCGCCGCGCTCGGCGGCGACGATCGATCTGCGCCAGCTCGAGTTCCATCGTTACGCAACTAGCGTTACGCAGTAACGCATACTGAATACGCAGAAGTGCGTTACACTGAGCTGCGTGCCGACGAACCCGTTTCGCTACGGCGATCTGGCGCTCGACGAGGCGTTCACCGATCGCGAGCAGGAGCTCGCGGTGCTGCGGAGCGACCTGACGAACGGCCAGAACGTCGCGCTCGTCGCCCCGCGCCGCTACGGGAAGACGTCGCTCCTCCGCCGTGCCGCCCAGGCGCTCATCGCCGACGGCGTCCTCGTCGCCGAGGTCGACCTGATGAAGGCGCCGACGAAGGAGAAGCTCGCCGGCAAGCTCGCGCGCGCGATCCACGACGACATCGCCTCGCCGCTCTTCCGCGCGCGCGAGCGGCTGCGGATCTTCTCCGGCCTGCGGATCACGCCCGACGATCAGCGTCGACCCCGCCGACGGCTCACCGACGTTCTCGTTCTCGGCGACGCACCGCCGCGAAGATCTCGACGCGACGCTCGAGCGGCTGCTCGAGCTGCCGGCGCAGCTCGGCGCAGAGCGCGACCGCCGCGTCGTGATCGTCTTCGACGAGTTCCAGGAAGTGACCGCGATCGATCCGCACCTGCCGGCCCTGATGCGGGCGGTGTTCCAGGAACAGCCGCACGTCGCGCACGTCTACGCGGGCAGCCGGCGCGACATGATGCACCGGCTCTTCACCGACGAGAACGAGCCGTTCTTCCGCAGCGCGAAGGTGATGGAGCTCGGCCGGATCGCGCCGCCGCTCTTCGCCGCGTTCGTCGACGAGCAGTTCCAGCGCACCGACCGCGCGCTCGCCGATGGTGTCGCCGATCGCCTGGTCGCGATCACGCGCGGCCATCCGTACGGCACGCAGGAGCTCGCCTACGCGCTCTGGGAGCTCGTCCCGGAGGGGTTCAGCGCATCATCGGCCGACCTCGCGCTCGCGATCGACGCCGTCGTGCGCTCCGAGAACGCGCACTTCACGCTCCTCTGGGACGGCGCCTCGCGGACGCAGCGGCTCGTGCTGCAGGCGCTCGCGGTCGAGCCCGGGCGGGTCTACGGCGGCGACTACCGCGCGCGGCACGATCTGCCTGCCGCGTCGTCGGTGCAGCGGGCGGTCGAGCAGCTTCTTGCGGAGGAGCTCGTCGAGCGCACGCCGGCCGGCTACGCGATCGCGGAGCCGTTCCTGCGCGAGTGGGTCCTCGCCGTCGCGTCGTAAGCGCTACTCGGCGCTCGAACGCGCCCAGAGGTTGATGTCGCTCTCGGTCGCGAAGCCGTCGATCTCGGCGAGCTCGTCGTCCGAGAACTCGAGGTTCGCGAGCGCGCCGAGCGAGTCCTCGAGCTGCGCGACGCTCGACGCGCCGATCAGCGTCGAGGTCATCCGCGGATCGCGCAGCGTCCAGGCGAGTGCGAGCTGGGCGAGCGACTGGCCCCGCTTCTTCGCGATCTCGTTCAGGCCGCGGATCTTCGCGAGCGCCTGCTCGGTGAGCAGGTCGGGCGAGAGCGACGTGTTCTCGGCTGCCCGCGAGCCTTCCGGGATGCCGTCCAGGTACTTGTCGGTGAGCATCCCCTGGGCGAGCGGCGAGAAGCAGATGCAGCCGACGCCGAGCTCGCCGAGCGTGTCGACCAGCCCGTCCTCGATCCAGCGGTTGAGCAGCGAGTACGAGGGCTGGTGGATCAAGAGCGGCGTGCCCATGGCGCGCAGCAGCTCGTACGCCTCGCGCGTCTTCTCCGGCGAGTACGACGAGATGCCCGGCGTAGAGCGCCTTGCCCGAGCGCACCGCGTGATCGAGCGCGCCCATCGTCTCTTCGAGCGGCGTCTCCGGGTCGAAGCGGTGCGAGTAGAAGATGTCGACGTACTCGAGCCCCATGCGCCCGAGCGACTGGTCGAGCGAGGCGAGCACGTACTTGCGCGAGCCCCACTCGCCGTAGGGGCCGGGCCACATGTCGTAGCCGGCCTTCGTCGAGATGATCAGCTCGTCGCGGTAGGGGCGGAAGTCGTCGGCGAAGATCCGCCCGAACGTCTCCTCGGCCGAGCCGTACGGCGGGCCGTAGTTGTTCGCCAGGTCGAAGTGGGTGACGCCGAGATCGAAGGCGCGGCGGAGGATCGCGCGCGAGGTCTCGAGCGGCCGGTCGCCGCCGAAGTTGTGCCAGAGGCCGAGCGAGATGGCGGGGAGCTGCAGGCCGCTCCGGCCGGAGCGGCGGTACTGCATCGAGTCGTAACGATTGGAAGAGGCGGTGTAAGGCATGGCCAACGATGGTAAAGGCAACCGACATGCTGAGGTCGCTTGCAAAGGGAGTCGTCGCCGGGTTCGTCGGCACCGCCGCGATGACCGCCTACCAACTGGCAGTTGCAAAGGCGCAAGGGAAGCCGCTCGCAACACCGGTGCCGCATCGCTGGGCCGACGCGCCCGCGCCGGCCCAGGTCGCGAAGAAGGCGGCCGACGCGCTCGGTCATGGCCGCCGCTTCACGCGGGAGGACGTACCGAGGCTGACGAACGTCATGCACTGGCTCTACGGCATCTCGCTGGGAGGTGGCCTACGGCGTCGCGGTCGGCTCCGGCGCGCCGCTGGCCGGAGCAGCGTTCGGGACAGGCGCCTGGGCGGCGTCGTACGCGGAGCTCGTGCCGCTCGGGATCTATCAGCCGCCCTGGCGGTATCCGGCGAAGGAGCTCGCGCTCGACCTCTCGTACCACCTGGTCTACGGCCTGGCGGTCGCGGGCGCGTTCGCAGTGTTAGAGCGCTAGCGGGCTACCATGCGCGGTCGTGTTCGACAGCCTCGCAGACAAGCTCCAGGGCGCCCTCGGCGACCTTCGGAAGAAGGGAAAGCTCGACGAAGAGTCGATCTCGCGCGCCATGCGCGAGATCCGCCTCGCGCTGCTCGAGGCGGACGTCAACTTCACGGTCGTCCGTGACTTCGTCGCCCGTGTGCGCGAGAAGGCGCTCGGCGAGGAGGTGCTCAAGAGCCTGACCCCCGGCCAGCAGGTCGTGAAGGTCGTTCACGACGAGCTGACCGAGCTGATGGGCGAGGGCGAGTCGGGCCTCGCGTTCGGCAAGTTCACGGTGATCCTGCTCGCCGGCCTCCAGGGCTCGGGCAAGACGACGACCGCCGCGAAGCTCGCGCTCCATCTGCGCAAGCAGGGCCGCAAGCCCGGCCTCGTCGCCGCCGACCTGCAGCGCCCCGCAGCGATCGACCAGCTCGAGCAGCTCGGCGCGCAGATCGAGATTCCCGTGTTCAGAACCGACACGAAGGACGCCGTCGAGGCGACGCGCAGCGGGCTCGAGCGCGCGAAGGAGCAAGGTCTCGACACGGTGATCGTCGACACGGCCGGCCGGCTCCAGATCGACGAGGAGCTGATGGACGAGCTCGCGCGCGTCCGCGACGAGGCGAAGCCGATGAACGTGCTCCTCGTGCTCGACGCGATGACCGGCCAGGAGGCCGTGAACGTCGCCCAGGCATTCCAGGAGCGGATCGCGTTCGACGGCGTGATCCTGACGAAGCTCGACGGCGATGCCCGCGGCGGCGCCGCGCTCTCGGTGAAGGCGATCACCGGCAAGCCGATCAAGTTTGCGTCGACGGGCGAGAAGATCGATGCGCTCGAGGTGTTCCACCCGGACCGGATGGCCTCGCGGATCCTCGGCATGGGCGACGTGCTCACGCTGATCGAGCGTGCCGAGGCTGCGGTCGAGGCGGACGAGCAGGCGGAGATGGAGAAGCGGATCGCCGCCGGCCAGTTCACCTTCGACGACTTCCTGAAGGCGTACAAGATGCTGCGCCGGATGGGGCCGCTGCAGGGCATTCTCAAGCTGATCCCGGGCATGAAGGACCAGCTCGGCGACGTCGATATCGACGAGCGGCAGATGGGGCGGGTCGAGGCGATCGTGCTCTCGATGACGCCACAGGAGCGCCGTTCGCCTATCGTGATCGACGGCAAACGGCGAATTCGCATCGCCAAGGGCTCCGGAACCAGCGTCGAGCAGGTGAATCAGCTGCTCGAAGCCCGGAAGCAGATGGAGAAGATGATGAAGTCGATGGGGAAGGGGAAAATGCCGGCCCTCCCGACCCAGCAAGTGCAACAGTCGCTTTCCGCAGGCCGGAAGACCGGCGTCAAGCCCAAGAAGAAACGGGCGAAGCGTTGATGAAAAACGTGTTGAAAGGAATCACATGGCAGTCAAGTTGAGGCTCACCCGCGTGGGCTCGAAGAAGAACCCGATCTACCGCGTGGTCGCCGCCGATTCGCGTGCACCCGCGTGACGGGAAGTTCCTCGACATCGTGGGGCGCTACAACCCGCAGACCGATCCGTCCACCGTCGACCTCGACGAGGCGAAGGTAAAGGACTGGCTCGGCAAGGGTGCTCAGCCGACCGAAGCGGTCGCGAAGCTGATCAAGATCTCCGGCATCGAAAAGTAATGGCGGAGCTGCTCGCGTACCTGGCGCGCGAGCTCGTGGATGACCCGAGCGCCGTGCGTGTCGAGGAGGAGGAGCGTGAAGGCTCGCTCGTCCTCGTGCTGCACGTTGCGCCGGATGATGTGGGCAAGGTAATCGGCCGCCAGGGCAGGATCGCGCGCGCCCTGAGGACGCTCGTGCGTGCGAGTGCGGTACGCGAGGGCAGACGCGTCCTCGTCGAGATCGCCGATCCCGAGTAGATGCGCGTCGCCGTTCTGAACGACGTCCACGGGATGCCGTGGGCGCTCGAGGCCGTGCTGGCCGAGGTGACGGACGCGGACGCAATCGTCTTCGGCGGCGATTGGTTCGGCGGCCCGTATGCCGAAGAGGTCTATGAACGGATCCTCGGGGTCAAGGACGCGGTGCTGATTCGCGGCAACGCGGAGAACGACGATCCGCGCACCTGCCGAGCTGCCGCTCGCGGTGGAGCTCGACGGCGTCGTCTACTGCCACGCGACACCCACCGACAACATGCCGCTGACGACGGCGATCACGCCCGACGACGCCTTTGTCGAGCTCTTCGGCGACCGCGGCACGTTCGTCATCGGGCACTCGCACCACCAGTACGACCGGCGCATCGGCGACCTTCGAGTCATCAATGCCGGCTCCGTGGGGATGGCCTACGAGAGCGACATCGCCGCCTTCTGGCTGCTCATGGAGAACGGTGAGCCGCAGTTCATGCGCACGCCGTTCGACATCGAGCATGCGGTCGAGCGGGTGCGCGCGAGCGACTGGGAGGAACGCGACGAGTTCGTCGCCGAGAACCTGCTCGAGGTGGTTTCACGCGACGAAGCGGTTGCACACTTCGAGGCGCAGCGGTGAACGTCCCGATCGGGAAGGTCGGGCGCCCGCACGGGATCGACGGCGCGTTCTTCGTCGAGCAGCCATCCGACGACGCGCGCTGGTGGAAGACCGGCGCCACGTTCCTCGCCGCCGGGAAAACGGTCGAGGTGATCGCGCACCGCACGTCCTCCGGGCGCCCGGTGATCAAGGTCGAGCCTCCGGTCGAGCGCGGCGCCGTCCTCGAAGTCTTGCGCGATCAATTGCCGCCGACCGAGGAAGACGAGTACTACGCGTTCGAGCTGATCGGGCTCGAGGTGGTCGAGGAGGGCGGCCGCGAGCTTGGGACGGTGAAGACCGTGACCCCGGGCATCGCCAACGATGTGCTCGAGCTCGACGGCGGAACGCTCCTGCCGATGGTCGAGGACTGCATTCGCAAGGTTGATCTCGCGGCGGGTCGCATCGAGGTCGCGAAGGGCTTTGCGGCCGACTGATGCGCCTCGACGTCTTCACGCTCGTGCCGCACGCATTCTCCTGGCTCACCGAGCAGCGGCCGGTCGCGACGGTGCTCGGCGGCGAGCTCGACCTGCGCCTCTTCTCGTATCGCGACTATTCGCCGTTGCGCGCCGGGCAGGTGGACGACGAGCCCTACGGCGGCGGTGCAGGCATGGTGCTGCGCGTCGACGTCGTCGCAAACGCGCTCGACTCGATCTATGGCGGCGCGCCGTCGAACCGCGTCGTCGCGCTGACTCCGAAAGGCCGGCAGCTCACGCAGGCCGTGGTCGAGGAGCTCGCCGTCGAAGACGCAGTGACGCTTCTCTCCGCCCGCTTCGAAGGCTTCGACGAGCGCATCGTCGAGCACCTCGCGACAGATGCCATCTCGATCGGCCCGTACGTGCTTTCGAACGGCGACCTGCCGGCGATGGTCCTCGTCGACGCGATCGCCCGTCGGCTACCGGGCGCGCTTGCCGAAGGCTCCGGCGAGCTCGAGTCGTTCTCCGAAGAGCTCGGCGGTGGACTCGAGTACCCTCACTACACGCGTCCTGCGGAATTCCGCGGGTGGCGGGTTCCCGACGTGCTGCTCTCGGGTGACCACGCCAAGATCGAAGGCTGGCGAAGGGAGCACGTTCGTTGAGGAATCCGATCGACCACCTGACCGCAGGGCTGCCAAATCGCTGGCGGATCACGATCGACTGGCTCGTGACGATCCTCGGCGCGATCGCGATCGTGCTCGCGATCAAGGCCTTCGTCGTCAACCCGTACCGGATCCCCTCGAGCTCGATGGAGCCGACTCTGCACTGCGCGAAGCCGGACATCGGCTGCGAGGCCACGTATTCGGACCGGGTGCTCGCCTGCCGGTTCTGTTACCACTTCTGGTCGCCGAAGCGGGGCGACATCGTCGTCTTCAAGACGCCGCCCAAGGCAGAGATCGCCTGTGGCGCCGGCGGCACGTTCGTCAAGCGCCTGATCGGCCTTCCCGGCGATACCTGGGAGGAGCGCGACGGCTACGTCTACATCAACGGCAAGAAGCTCAACGAGCCGTACATCCAGCAGGACCGGCGCGACGACCGCACGCTCGGGCCTCTGAAGATCCCCGAGGGGCAGTACTTCATGATGGGCGACAACCGAGCCTCGTCCTGTGACTCCCGTTCCTGGGGGACGGTGCCGCACGGCAACCTGATCGGCAAGGTCATCGCCACCTACTGGCCGCCCCAGCGGATCTCGATCCAGTGATCGGGACTCCTGCTACCATCCGCGACGGCCTTCGGCCCCTTTTCACATGAGCACGATCATCCAGGACATCGAGCGCGGCCAGCTGCGCGAAGTGCCGCGGTTCAAGGCGGGCGACACTGTGCGCGTGCACTTCCGCGTCATCGAGGGCACCCGCTCGCGGATCCAGGTGTTCGAGGGAATCGTCATCAAGCGCCAGGGCGCCGGTTCGCGCGAGACGTTCACCGTCCGCAAGAACTCGTTCGGTGTCGGCGTGGAGCGCACGTTCCCGCTGCACTCGCCGAAGATCGACAAGATCGAGGTCGGGGCGATCGGCGACGTGCACCGCGCGAAGCTGTACTACCTGCGCGGCAAGGTCGGCAAGAAGGCTCGCGTCCGCGAGCTGCGCCAGAACTAGCCGGATCCTCTGGAGTAGAGCTGCGCGGAGTGGTGCTCGTGGAAGGTACGAGCGACCGCCTCGCCGTCGAGGCGCTCGCTTCTCGACACGGTCGCGATCTGGCAGCCGAAGGCATCGTCGTCGTCCCGATGGGCGGCTACGGGAACTTGCCGCGCTTCCTCGAGCAGCATGACGGTCATCAGCTCGCCGGTCTCTACGACGCCGGCGAAGAACGCCACTTCCTGCGCGCGCTCGAGTGCTCCGATCGCGACGAGTTGGAGCGGGCCGGGTTCTATGCGTGCACGCGCGACCTCGAGGACGAGCTGACGCGGGCGGTCGGGCCGGAGCGGATGGAGCAGGTGCTCGCCGGGCAGGGCGAGCTGCGGGCGTTCCGTACCTACCAGAAGCAGCCTGCGCATCGCGACCGGACGCTGGAAGAACAGCTCCACGGCTTCATGTGGAACCGCAAGCAGCGCTATGCCGTGCTCCTCGTCGAGGCGGTCGACCTCGAGCGCGTCCCGCGGCCGCTCGATCGCGTCCTCGCGCACTTTCCGCACTTTTGACACAGTCGGCGACCGTTCGCGGGGCTACGCTCGTCGCATGCCCGTGAAGAAGCGACCGAGCGGTCCGAAGCTCTTGCGGTACGACCGCAACCTCGGCGTCCGCTTCGTCGCGGGGGCCGACGAGGCGGGCCGGGGGCCACTCGCCGGGCCGCTCGTCATCGCGGGAGTGCTGCTCGACTATGCGGCGCTGCGCGACCATCGCGTGCGGCCGCTCGCGCTGCTCAACGACTCGAAGCAGGTCGATCCGGAGACGCGCGATGAGCTCTATCGCGCAGTCATCGCCTGCGCCGAGCGCGTATCGGTGCGGGTCTTCCCGGCCGCGGTGATCGACCGCGACGGTCTGCACAAGTGCAACCTGCGTGGGCTCCGCGAGGCGCTGTGGGCCTGCCAGCCGGCCGACGTCTCGCTCGTCGACGGGTTCAAGCTCGGGCCGCTCGCGCCGCCCCATCGGGCTGTGGTCGACGGCGACACGAAGAGCGCCGCGATCGCCGCGGCGTCGATCATCGCGAAGGTGACACGCGACCGCTACATGCGCACCGCCGACGCGCTCTATCCCGGCTACGGCTTCGCCTCTCACGTCGGGTACATCACGCCCTCGCATACGCGCGAGGTGCGTGAGCGAGGGCCCTGCGAGATCCACCGCCGTTCCTGGCGGTCGCGGGCGTACGACCCGGCACCCGTCTGAGGAGCGCGCCGCCCGCTGGTACCGGCGGCGCGGCTATCGCATCCTGGCGCAGAACGTGTGGCTCGCCGGCGCCGAGCTCGATCTCGTCGTCCGGCGCGGTTCCACGGTCGTCTTCTGCGAGGTGAAGTCGAAGTCGGGCAGCGGCTTCGGCGACCCGCTGGAGATGGTCACGCCGGTGAAGATCGAGCGAATCCGGCGCGCCGCGCAGGCGTGGCTGGCCGTCCATCCGGCCGCCCGCGTGCGCTTCGACGTCGTCGCGGAGCGTGCGGGACGCTTGGAGGTGTTGCAGGACGCCTTCTGACTGATGTCGAACTCGGAGACATGGCCGCGACGCAAGAGCAGCTCTATGCCGGGCTGGACCTCGACCTGTCGTGGTCGGAGAAGGACCTGCCGGAGCGCGAGCGGACGAAGCACGTCCACCGGCTTCATCCCTACCTGGGCAAGTACATCCCGCAGCTCGTCGAAGAGCTCTTCCGCCGTCACGTGCCTGCGAAGGGGCGCGTGCTCGATCCGTTCGCCGGCTCGGGGACGACGCTCGTCCAGGCGCTCGAGAGCGGGCACGACTCCGCCGGCGTCGACATCGCGGCGTTCAACTGCCTGCTCATGCGCGTGAAGACGACCGACTACAACCCGTTTGCGCTGGAGCACGACCTGCGCGACGCGCTCGCGCGCTTCGAGCGCGGCGAAGGCAAGCCGGGTCGTCCAACCGCCTATGTCCGCGAACTGGTTCGCGCCGCAGGCGCAGCAGGATCTCCTCCGCTTCCGCGCGCTTGCGGCCGAGTACGAGCACGCCGATGTCCTGCGCATCGTTCTGGCGCGCGCCGCTCGCTCGGCGCGCCGAACCGCGCACTTCGACCTCGACTTCCCGACTGCGCCGCAGACCTCGCCGTACTGGTGCTTCAAGCACAAGCGCGAGTGCAAGCCGATCGATCGCGCCGATCACTTCGTCCGCCGGTACACGCTCGACACGCTGACCCGGCTCAAGGCGTTCGCGCGGGTACGGGCGCCCAAGGACGTCGCGGTGCTCCACGGCGATGCGCGCGAGCTCGAGCTTGCCCGGCGCCTTCGACGCCGTCGTCACCTCGCCGCCGTATCCGGGACTGATCGACTACCACGAGCAGCACCGCTACGCCTACGAGCTGCTCGGGCTCGACGATCTCCGCGGACGCGAGATCGGCGCCGCCGAAGGCGGCACGTCGCGCGCCGCGCTCTCCTCGTACGTCGAGGGCATCGGCGACGTGCTGGCGGCATGCGTCGGTTCGCTGAAGCCGCGCGGCCGGGTCGTGATCGTCGTCAACGACCGGCGCGACCTCTATCCGGAGATCCTCGATCGCGCCGGCCTCTCGCTCGAGCAGCACTACCAGCGGCACGTGAACCGGCGGACTGGGCGTCGCGCCGGCGAGTACTTCGAGTCGGTGCTCGTCGCTACTGCTTCACCGCGCGCAGCACGAGGAAGAGCGGCGGGTCGCGCTCTCCCGGTTCAGCCAACGCGGTGATCGTGAAGCCTGCGTCGAGCAGGCTCGTGAAGAGGGTCGACAGCATGATGTGGTTGACGCCGACGCGCGACCTGATTCCGGGCTTGTCCGGGTCGCGCGAAACGGTGTGCCACGCCTCGTCTCGGTAGCCGGGATGGAGCAGCGTCGTCCCGTCCTCGAGCGCCTGGGCGAACGGTGAGCCGAAGGCGGGGTGGACGCCGCCGTAGACGAAGGTCGCGCCGGGTGCGAGGACGCGCGCGATCTCGCGGAAGGCTGCGCCGGCATCGTCGAAGTCCGTGTGGGTGAGGATCGAGATCGCGGCGTCGAACGAGGCGTCCTCGAACGGAAGCTCGTGTGCGTCGGCCTGGAGGAGGGTTGCGTCCGACGTCTGGACCGCTGCGAGCTGATCCGCCGAGGAGTCGACCGCCGTGACCTCCCAATCCGCTTGCTGGAGAAGCGGGATGGCAAGGCCCGTGCCGCAGCCGACATCGAGGCAGCGCCCAGGCCCGGCCCGAGCCGGGCGACGACGCTCGCCCGCAGCATGACGAACGGCTCCGTCGCGGCGAACTCCTCGTACCACTCGGTCTGGCCGTCGTAGCGCGCCATCGTGGGGAGTCTATTGACAGGTGACCATATGGTCACGTATGTTGGCGTGATGCACGACGACGATGGGATCTTCAAGGCGCTCGCGGATCCCACCCGGCGCCATCTCCTCGACCGGCTCTTCGAGCGCGACGGCCGCACGCTCTCCGAGCTCGAGTCCGAGCTCGAGATGACGCGCTTCGGCGTGATGAAGCACCTGCGGGTGCTCGAGGACGCGGGGCTCGTCGTCACCCGGAAGTCGGGGCGCGAGAAGCACCACTTCCTGAACCCGGTGCCGATCCGCCTGATCCACGACCGCTGGATCGACAAGTACACCGAGCGCCGGGTCTCGGCGCTCACGGAGCTCAAGCAACGATTGGAGGAACGACGATGACCACGGAGACCGCGCCAACGACGCAGGTCTACCAGGTGACCATCAAGGCCACCCCCGAGCAGATCTGGGAGGCAATCACTCGTCCGGAGTGGACGGCCCAGTACTTCCACGGCGCGCGGATCACGATCGTGCCCGATCACTACCTCAGTCTCGGACCTGACGGCGATGTGTGGGGCGACGAAGGCGTCCAGGAGTTCGACCCGCCGCGACGGATCGTCCACGGCTGGCGTTCGCTCTACGACCCCGAACTGGCCGCTGAGGACGAGAGCCGGGTGACGTGGGAGATCGAGCCGCAAAGCGACGGCGTCTGTGTTCTGACCGTCACCCACGATCGCCTCGAGGGCGCGCCGAAGACGGCCGCAGGTGTCTCGGGCGGCTGGCAGTCGATCGTCGAGAACCTCCGGGATCTGCTCGAGAAGCAGTCGAGCGACGGCTGACGGAGTTCGACGAGTCGCCACCGACCTGCACGAAGCGGGCCGCCTCCTTGCCGCCGGCCGGCCGGCGGCGAGGAAGGGCGCGCTGCGATGTAGTCAGCCGTTCACCATAGGATCGACACGTGGAGTACGAGCTCGACGTTGTCGATGGCCCCTTCCAGGTGATCCTGCGCACCTCCGGCGTCGCGTCGGTGAGGGTCTTCACGGAGCTGAACGACCTGCTCCGGACGGATCCGCGCATCACGGACGGGATGAACATGCTTCTCGACCACTCCCAGCTCGACCTGTCCGGTGTGACAACCGAGCAGATCAGGGCGATCGCATCGAACACCGACGGCGACTACCAAGGACGTGGGGGGCGCGTCGCGATCGTGATGCCCCAGCCGTCGGCGTTCGGCCTCGGCCGTATGTGGCAGTCGCTCACCAGTGAGGAGATTGCGTCGCGGGCGCGGGTCGTCAACTCGGTCGAAGCGGCCTACAGCTGGCTCGAAACCGCCGACGATTGACACAAAAGCGCTCGCGTTCCGCGACAGACATGTGACAGGTTGTCGTCTAGCGTGGCAACGTGCTCGCTCGCACCGTCACGCACGCATTGGTCGGTCTTGATCCTCGCCGGGTCGAGGTCGAGGCGCACATTCAGCGCGGTCTGCCGGCATTCGCGATCGTCGGGCTTGCCGACCGCGCCTGCCAGGAGGCGAAGGCGCGTGTCCGCTCCAGTGTCTCGGCGGCCGAGCTCGAGTGGCCACCGGGCAGCCGCATCACGATCAATCTCGCGCCGGCGGCACTGCGGAAGGAGGGCTCCGGGTTCGACCTTCCGATTGCGCTCGCAGTCCTGGCCGCGTCGCACCAGGTGCCGATCGCTGCGCTCGACGGCCACGCCGCCTTCGGCGAGCTCGGCCTCGACGGACGGCTCCGACCGGTGCCCGGCGCGTTGATCGCGGCGGAGGGGGCGCGACGAGCGGGGCTGACGTACCTCGTCTGTGCCGCCGAGTCGGCTCCGGAGGTCGCGCTCGCCGGGGTCGAGCCGGTCGGCGTGTCGCACCTCGGCGAAGCCGTCGCATACCTGCGCGGTGAGCGTGCCCCGCCCGATGTCCCGCTTCCACCCGACGACTTCGAGACGCTCGCGGGCGTCCCCGACCTCGCTGAGGTGCGCGGACAGGAACGTGCACGTCGCGCGCTCGAGGTAGCTGCCGCAGGCGACCACAACCTGCTCTTGGCCGGGCCGCCCGGCACCGGTAAGACGATGCTCGCCCGTCGGCTGCCGGGGATCCTGCCGCTCCTCGACGACGATGCCGCACTCGAGGTGACACGCATCCATTCGGTTACGGGACTGCTCGCCCCGGGATCCGGGCTGGTCCGCGTGCCGCCGTTCCGCGCCCCGCATCACTCGACGTCGGTGGCCGGCCTGATCGGCGGAGGCGGGGGAACGCCGCGTCCCGGCGAGGCGAGCCTCGCACACCGCGGCGTCCTCTTTCTCGACGAACTGCCGGAGTTTCAGCGGCCCGCACTCGAGGCGCTCCGGCAGCCGCTCGAGGACGGTGTCGTCTCGGTTGCGCGCGTCGCGGGCCGCGCGCTGTTCCCGGCGCGCTTCCAGCTGATCGGCGCGATGAATCTCTGTCCCTGCGGTGCGCGTGGCGACTCCGCGGCGCACTGCGTGTGCACACCCGAGCGGATCCAGCGTTACCGCGAGAAGCTCTCCCGCGCGCTGCTCGACCGGTTCGATCTCGCACTTGTCACACCGCGTTCGCGAGGAGTAGAGCTCGCGGGTCCGCCGAGCGAGGCGTCGCGCGAGGTTCGCGAGCGCGTCCTCTCGGCGCGTGCGGCACTGCGCGCCGCGGTTCCGCCCCGAACAGACGAGGCAGACGCGCTCCTGACCCAGGCGGTCGAACGGATGCCGCTGTCCGGCCGTGGGCGCGCACGCGTTGCGCGCGTCGCGACGACGATCGCGGCGCTCGCCGGGTCCGAGCAGGTGCTGCCCGAGCACGTTGCCGAGGCGCTCTCCTACCGTCCGCCGTCCGAGTTGACCGAATGAGCGAGCTCGCCGTCGCCGCGTTCGCCGCCGAGACCGGATCGCACGTGCTCGAGGCGCCGCGTTCACTGCGCTTCCAACGCTTTCGCGCTGATTTCGACGAAGCGGCGTTCCTCAGCGACCTCGCGGCCCGCGGCTTTCGCTGGGTGCCGCGACGTCACCAACAGTTCCCGGCGCGATTGCGCCTGATCCACGATCCACCGCCCGGGCTCTTCGTTCGTGGCGGCGCTCCGCTCTCGCTGTTCGACCGGCCGTGCATCGCCGTCGTCGGTGCCCGCGCGTGCTCGACCTACGGGACGGCCGTCGCCCTTGCCTTCGGCCGGGAGCTGGCGGCTGCCGGCGTCGTGGTCATCTCCGGCTTGGCCCGGGGCGTCGACGGCGCCGCCCATCGCGGTGCGCTCGACGCCGGCGAGACGGTCGCAGTGCTCGGCTGCGGCATCGACCGCGACTATCCGCGCGCGCATGCGTCTCTCGCAGGGGCGATCGCGCAGCGCGGCCTGATCGTCTCCGAGTACCCACCGGGAGTAGAGCCGGCACCGTGGCGCTTCCCGGCGCGGAACCGGATCGTCGCCGGGCTCGCCGATGCCACGGTCGTCGTCGAAGCGCGCGAGCGGAGTGGGGCATTGATCACCGCCGACCTCGCGCTCGACGAAGGACGCGAAGTGCTCGCAGTCCCTGGGGAGATCACCTCGCGCCTCTCCGCCGGCACGAACGCGCTGCTGCGGCTCGGCGCCACGCCGGTCACGAGCGTGGATGACGTCCTCGCTGCGGTCGGGATCGAGCCGACCGAGACCCAAGCACCTCCGCTCCCCGACCGCCTTTCCCGGGTGCGTGAGGCCGTCGCCGATGCACCGGCGGCCGCCGACGAGATTGCCCAGCGCACCGGTCTCGCCGCCGCCGAGGTCGCCGCAGCGGTCGTCGAGCTCGAGCTGCTCGGTCTCGTCAGTCGTGCCGAGGGGCTCTACCGGGCGGCGACACCGCGGTGAGGGCGAACTACGATCGTCTGTGTGGGAACGTCGTTGTGGCTCGAGGAGGCGCCCGGTCTCCGCTCGGCAGCGAGGTTCGAGGGGCGCGCCGAGGTGGCGGTGATCGGCGGCGGTGTCACCGGCTGCTCGTGTGCGTTGACGCTCGCCGAGCGCGGCATCCGCGTCCGCCTCCACGAGGCACGTGAGATCGCCGGCGGCGCGAGCGGCCGCAACGGAGGCTTTGCGCTCCGCGGGGCCGCGGCGCCATACGACGAGGCGCGGCGCGAGCTCGGCGAGGACCGAGCGCCCCCCCCCCCCCCCTTCCTTCCCCCCCCCACCTCACCACCCCATTTCTTCATATACATCACAACCTTTCCATCCCATTCTCCCATCCCCTCCACTCCTCTCTCCCTCCCCCTTCTCTCCCCCTCCCTCCCCTCATCCCCTCGCCCTCCCACCCCGCCTCGCCTCTCTTCCCCCCCCGCCGCCCCCGCCCCTCCGCCACGGCCCCTCCCCCCCCCCGGGCGCCCGCGGCCTCTCACGGCGCGCCCGGCGGCGCGCGCGCGCGCGCGCGCGCGCGCGGCGGGCCGTGCGGGCCCCGCCGCGCCCGCGCCCCGGGGGCGGGGCGCCGGTCCCGCGTCGCTGCGCGGCCCCGCGGCCGGGCCGGGGGCCGGCCGGGCCCCTGCGCGGCCGCGGCGCGCCGGCGCGCTGCGGGGCGGCCCGCGCCCGCGCGCCCGGTCGCCGGCGCGCCGGCGCGTCTGGCGGCCTCGGGTCGCCACGTCCCGGCGGACAGAGGCGGCGCGGGCGTCGCGGCGCGCACGCGTCACACTGGTGCGTGGCCCGTCTCGGGCTCTCGGCGGCGCGGGCGCGGACGCGGCCCCACGGGCGCCGTCTCGCCGCCGTCGCGGGTCCGTCGGCGTGGCTTGCCCGATCGTCAGCTCACCTCTCTCGCGGGAGCTCCGCGGGGCGTGGCGGAGTCCTCCGTTCGGCCGCCCAGCGTGGTGTGGATCCTTCCTATCTATCTGTCTTGAACGGGGCGAAGCAGTCCTCGGGAGCTGATGGTAGGCTGCGATTCTGCCGTCCCGGCGGAGATGCTCGAGTGGCCGAGGGGCGCCTCCCACCCGACGTGGGCCATCTTCACGCGCCACCCGGATTGATCCACAGCTCCGGACAGTATGGATCCGACTGAGGTTCAGTTTTACTCTGGCCAGGCCTCGGCGGTCGGTATGAGGTGCGCAGTCCGGGGCGGCGCGTTCTCCGGCGTTTTCGGCGTTGGTCAGACCCGTGGTCGAGAGGTCGCGCGGATCCTGTCGATCGCGTCGTCCCGGATCCGCGGCCGTGCGGAGTTTGGGAGAGCGCCTGCTGGCGTGCTGGTGGTGCGCACATCGTTGAGCTGCTCGTCAGGCGCACACCTGCAACTCCTCGCTGGGGACCTGCCACCACTCTCGCGGCCGTCTCGTACTGATCCTCGACTAGCTGAGGCCTCGCTCGCCGACGTATCGCTCGTCGTCATCGGTCGCTGGCTGACCGACTCACGTGTACCGGACGTCGTGGGCACGCATCAGATGCACTGGCGCTGTGATCGGACTTGGCCGATACGCGCTCGGCTCGCGCCGGACCCGTCGTCGCTCAGCGACTTTGACGCAGCACACACGTCTCCCGCATCTCGCACCGGGCTGACTACCAGGTGCGGCGACCCCGCCTTCGCTCCGCCGGTACCTTTGCTACTTGCGATGCGACCCGCTCGCCATGCTTCGTGCCGATCTTTATCTCCTGTCGGTGTTGTTTGAGATCGCTACGGGTGTCGGTGACGCTTTGCACTCGCACCCTATGCCGTTTACGCGCAGCTCTGCGGTGTCCGACGCGCACCGCGGCGCGCTGTATGACGCGTGCAACCCTGCGTGACTACGAGCTCGCATATCAGACTTTCTTGCGGAGTCCCGAGCATTCGTGCCGAGCGACGAGCTGCTGCGCGCTCACAGATCCCACCCGCGCTCGCCGCCAGAGAGCGATCCGCGATGCCCATCTTCTACCTACATGCTCCTCCGTCGGTGACATTCTTGCAGTTGCAGTGCCGACATCGCGCGCCTCGCGCGTCAGGCACGCGAGGACTTCGTGAGCTGCTCACTCGCAGAGAGCAATCAGCTCATCTCCCAGTCTGAGCGTGCGCTGGCCACTGTCTGCGCGGACCGTTCTCTAGCGCTTCTGCCGCGCCGCCACGCTCCTACCTTGCTGCTCACAGCTCTCGGCGCCACCCAGATTCTCCGGCGCGCTCACTGCCCGCTGAGTTGGCGCTGACGCTGAGCTGCCCGTACGTGCGGCGCGCGCCGAGCTCGCGGCGTGCGGCGAGCCACTGTGCTCGCAGCGTGCGTACTGCCGCATCGCAGCACACGCGCGCTGTGTTACTCGCTGCCCAGCCAGCTAGCATCTCCTGCGCTCACTCGCGTCCGCCGACTTCGATACAGCGCTGGCTCCTCGTTCACAGGTCGTTGATCACTCGCGCGCGCATATCGCATTAGCACGACTCCCGCTCGCATTCGTATCTACGCGCAGCGCTCACGCTCCCACTGCCTCTCTATCAACCTGTTACGCGTACTCTGCTCTCGCCTTCTGATCGTGCAGTGCAACTCGGCTCGTACCTTATCCACATAACTCGTGACTGATCTCTCGCATATCTACGTTCACTGGTTAGTACGGCGCTAGCAGAGCTTCAGCTCCAGCGTCTTTATCCCGCACCTACTTTGTGTTCGTCGGCTACTTCCGCCTGTGCAGACGCTCAGAGCGCAGTGCGTGCACTCACGCGTGCGCGTACGTCACACCTATATTACGCCGATCTGAGCGAGTCTAGCTTAGCACCTCGCCTTCGCGCTCACTCCGGCGCCACGCACAGCGTTCACGATCCAGCCAGCTGCGCCGCATCGATTCAGCCTCTCGCTCTACAGCTCGCGCCCTTGCACTACCTTACGCATTCTCACGGTCTTCGAGCTGTACCGGTGCATCCTGCTCATCCCCATGCCTATGTACAGCTCATCTGCTTCGCCTTAGTTCGATCCACAGGCAGTGCGTTGCAACAACATCTTCAATTCACGCTGCAGCGATGCGCCTATCTCTTTCACGTGCGCTGAGCTTATCCCGTAGATCGCCACTTACATCCTCAGCTGCGATGTTGCACAATGTCGCCTACGCTCTGCTCTTCGCGCGATCTGCAGACACGCGCGTTTGCCTCATCCTCTACGATGTTTCTACCGCACAGCGCTTTCGCTTACCTGCATTTCAATACGCTTTACCAGCGCCCACACCTCGCTTACGCCGCACAGCTATCTCCACTCTTACTACCACGCGCTCTATATACGCCCTGCAATCCCACGCGTAGCAAACGCTTTCTTAGTTCCCACACTATCGCAGTTGCTCCTCGCTCACATCGCCACCGCAATCCCCTTCGCTACGTGCCTCGCTGCATGCACCAATCGCTACTGCACTTCCTGCAATTCCACTCTATTTTCCGCACGCGCATTCACTCGCAAGCCGCCTCTACCACGCTCTGCTCACCGCACTGCGCTAGCTACTCTCTCCTCCGCTGCTCGTCTCGTCAGCCGTGCCGACGGGCTCTACCGGGCGGCGACACCGCGGTGAGGCGAACTACGATCGTCTACGTGGGAACGTCGTTGTGGCTCGAGGAGCGCGCCCGGACCTCCGCTCGGCAGCACGGTTCGAGGGACGCGCCGAGGTGGCCGTGATCGGTGGCGGCGTCACCGGCTGCTCGTGTGCGCTGACGCTCGCCGAGCGCGGCGTCCGCGTCCGCCTCCACGAGGCGCGCGAGATCGCCGGCGGCGCGAGCGGCCGCAACGGCGGCTTCGCGCTCCGCGGCGCAGCGGTGCCGTACGACGAGGCGCGGCGCGAGCTCGGCGACGACCGGGCGCGGCTCGGTGATGGAGCTCACCGAGCGGTCGCTCGATCGGATGGAAGAGCTCGCCGGCGATGCCTTCAGGCGCGTCGGAAGCCTTCGGCTTGCCTGGGACGACGACGAGCTGGTCGCGCTCCGGCGCGAGCACGACGCGCTGCGCGGCCACGGATTCGCGGTCGAGTGGGTCGACACGCTCGAGGCGCCGCTCGACCGCCAGTACCACGGCGCGATCCACCATCCGCGACGACGGTGCGCTCCAGCCGGCGCGCTGGGTGCGGCGGCTCGCCGCACGCGCTGCCGCAGCGGGCGCCGACCTCCGTGAGCACGACGCGGTCGCCGTCGACGAGCTCGACGCCGACGTCGTCGTCGTGGCGGGCGACGGCTTCACGGCCTCGCTGCTTCCCGAGCTCGCGGCCGTCGTCAAGCCGACGCGTGGGCAGGTGCTCGCGACGGCGCCGCTCGCCGAGCTTCGCTACGACCGGCCGCACTATGCGCGCAACGGCTTCGACTACTGGCACCAGCTCCCCGACGGCCGGTTCGTGCTCGGCGGCCAGCGCGACGCGTCGTTCGCGACCGAGGAGACGGCAGCGATGGAGACGACGGAGCTGATCCAGCAGCGCCTCGACGAGCTCGCCGAACTGCTTCTCGGCGAGGCTCCGACCGTGACCCACCGCTGGGCCGGCATCTGGGGGACGACGCCCGACCTGCTGCCGCTCGTCGGCCGCGTTCCCGGGCGAGATGACGTCTGGGTCGCAGGCGGCTACTCGGGGCACGGCAACGCGCTCGGCCTCGCGTGCGGCGACCTCGTCGCGCGCGCGATCCTCGGCGAGCAGCCGCCCGAGCTCGAGCTGTTCGATCCGCTGCGACTAGAGCTCGAGCTGCGGTAGCTCGAGGCCTTCGACGGCCTCGAGCGCGGCGATCGCGATCGCGAGATCCTGGATCGCGAGCCCGGTCGAGTCGAACATCGTGATCTCGGTTTCGTTCGCCCGACCCGGCGCCGCGTGCGGCGAGCACGTCGCCGATCGTCGTCACGTCGTCGCGCGTCACGATCCCGGCCTCGACCGCATGCGCGAGCTCGCCGCCGTGCGACGCCTGCTCCCAGTCGTCGCAGAAGAGACGCGCGCGCTCGAGCTCCGCGGCCGTCGCCTCCGCCTTCCCCGGGCCGTCGGCGCCCATCAGCGAGACGTGCTGGCCCGGGCGAAGCGCGCCGTCGGCGAGCAGCACCTCGTGGCCGGGCGTCACGGTGACGACGAGTCGGCGGCAAGCGCGTCCTCGAGCGATCGGCGCGACCGTCGCGCCGAGCTCCGCCGCGACGCGCGCGGCGCGGTCGGCGTCGACGTCCCACAGCGCAACGGCCCGGCCGCGCGCGAGGAACGTCTGCGCCGCCGCCTGACCGTTCACGCCGACGCCGATCACGGCCGCCGAGGCCGCGTCGGCGCGGCCGAGCGTCTCCGCACGCCAGCACCGCCGCCGCGCCGGTGCGCAGGGCCGTCACCGAGCCGGCGTCGAGCACCGCCCGCAGCTCGCCGTTCGCCGCGTCCGAGACGAGCACCACGCCCGTCACGGTCGGCAGGCCGCGGGCCGGGTTGCCCGGGAACGACGTGATCCATTTGAGAAGCGCGTAGCCGCCGCCGAGCGCCGGCATCGCGCGGAAGTCGCCGGCCGGGTAGTTCGTGACGTAGACCTTCGGCGGCATCGTCCACTCGCCGCGCGCGTGCGCGATGAACGCGTCGCGCACCGCCTCGACGGCGCGCGCAGGGCGAGACCGCCGCCTCGAACGGCGGCAGCGTCGAGAACCGGGACCGAGCTCACAGCGCCTTGACGGCGGCGGTCAGCTTCGCGACCGACTCCTTCGCGTCGCCGAACAGCATCATCGTGTTCGGCTCGACGAAGAGCGGGTTGTCGATGCCGGCGAAGCCGGGGTTCATCGAGCGCTTCAGCACGATCGACCGCCTTCGACTGGTCGACGTTCAGGATCGGCATGCCGTAGATCGGGCTGCCCTGGTTGTTGCGCGCGTCGGGGTTGACGACGTCGTTGGCGCCGATCACGAGCGAGACGTCGGTGCGCGAGAACTCGTTGTTCGCCTCGTCCATCTCCTTGAGCGCCGGATAGGGGACGTTCGCCTCGGCGAGCAGCACGTTCATGTGGCCGGGCATGCGGCCCGCGACCGGGTGGATCGCGTACGTCACCTCGACGCCGCGCGCCTCGAGCAGGTCGGCGAGCGCGCGCACGTCGTGCTGCGCCTGCGCCACCGCCATGCCGTACCCCGGCACGACGACGACCTTGTGCGCGTACGCGAGCATGACGGCGACGTCGTCGGCCGTCGTCGGGCGCACGGTGCCGTCCATCGTCGTCGTCGACTGCCGGCGCCCGCCTGGATCTGCCCGAACGCGCCGAAGAGGACGTTCGCGATCGAGCGGTTCATCGCGCGGCCCATCATCAGCGTCAGCAACGTGCCCGACGCGCCGACGAGCATGCCGCTGACGATCAGCACGTTGTTCTCGAGCTCGAAGCCGCCCGCGGCGACGGCGAGCCCGGTGAACGCGTTGAGCAGCGAGATGACGACGGGCATGTCGGCGCCGCCGATCGGCAGCACGAACAGCACGCCGAAGAGCAGCGCGGCGGCGATCAGCACCCAGAGCAGCCACTCGTCCTGCACGCCGGCGCACGAGCGCGACGCCGGAGGCGACGGCGACGATGAACAGCGCGCCGTTCACGAACTGCTGCCCGGCCTACGTGATCGGACGACCGCCGATCAGCTCCTGCAGCTTCGCGAACGCGACCAGTCGAGCCCGAGAACGAGATCGCGCCGATCAGCGCGGAGAAGGCAATCGCGACCGAGATGTCCTCGGTCGGCTTGCCCGCCTCGGGAAGGATCCGGTGCAGCTCCGCGAGCGCGATCAGCGCCGCCGCGCCGCCGCCGACGCCGTTGAACAGCGCCACCATCTGCGGCATCGCGGTCATCTTCACCTTGCGCGCCGCGACCGCTCCGAAGCCGCCGCCGATCAACATGCCGATCGCGATCGCCCACCAGCTCGTCGTGCCGATGTCGATCCACGTGACGACGATCGCGAGCAGCATCCCGGCCGCGCCGATCTGGTTGCCGCGCCGCGCGTGCGCCGGGTTCGACAGGTACCGCAGCGCGAGGATGAAGGTCACGATCGTGACCAGGTAGAGCAGATTCGTGACGTTGATGCTCAAGCGTCCTCGCTCTTCGGCGGCTCGCGCCTCTTGAACATCTCGAGCATCCGGTCGGTGACGACGAAGCCGCCGACGACGTTCGCCGAGGCGAGCACGACGGCGGCGAAGCCGATGATCCATGTGAACGCGCTCTTGTCGGGCTGGCCGAGCACGATCATCGCGCCGACGATCACGATGCCGTGAATCGCGTTCGTGCCCGACATCAGCGGCGTGTGCAGGAGCGCCGGCACCTTCGAGATCACCTCGAAGCCGAGGAAGATCGCGAGCACGAGGATCGTCACCTCGAAGACGAGCAACGTGTCATGGCTCATGCGGCTCTCCTTTCGCGTCACGCACGCGCCCGCGACGATCTCGTCGTCCCAGTCGAGCACGAGCTCTCCGTCCTTCACGAGCAATCCGAGCAGCGACGCCATGTTGCGCGACGAGCAGCTGGCTCGCGTGCGTCGGCATCGTCGACGGCAGGTTCGTCGTGCCGACGATCGTCACGCCGCCCTCGTCGACGATCTCTCCGGCCTGCGTCAGCTCGCAGTTGCCGCCGGTCTCGGCGGCGAGGTCGACGATCACCGAGCCGGGCGCGCATCCCGCGCACCGCGTCGGCGGTGACGAGCTTCGGCGCCGGCCGCCCGGGGATCGCGGCGGTCGTGATGACGACGTCGAAGCTCGGGAATGCGCGCCTGCAGCTCGGCCTGCTGCTCGGCCTGCTGCTCGGGTGTCAGCTCGCGCGCATAGCCGCCTTCGGTCTCCTCGCCCTGGACGCCGAGGTCGAGGAACGTCGCGCCGAGCGACTCCACCTGCTCCTTCACGGCGGGCCGCACGTCGAACGCCGACACGACCGCGCCGAGCCGGCGCGCGGTCGCGATCGCCTGCAGGCCGGCGACGCCTGCGCCGAGCACGAGCACCTTCGCGGGCGGGATCGTCCCCGCCGCGGTCATCAGCATCGGCAGGAAGCGCGGCAGCGTGTCGGCCGCGATCAGCGCCGACTTGTAGCCCGCAACGGTCGCCTGCGACGAGAGCGCGTCCATCGGCTGCGCGCGCGTGATGCGCGGGACCGATTCGAGCGCGAAGCCGTGCACGCCGGCGGACGCGAGCCGCTCGATCCCGGCCGGGTTCGTCAGCGGCTCGAGGAACGCGATCACGACCTGGCCGCTCGCGAGGCGTCCGACCTCGTCTCGCGGTGGGCGCCGCGACCTTCACCACGACCTCCGTGGCCCAGGGATCGCCGATCGTCGCGCCTGCGTCGCGATACGCGTCGTCGGAGAATCCCGCTGCGACTCCGGCGCCCGCCTCGACGACGACCTCGATGCCCTCGCCGAGCCGGCCGACCGTCTCGGGAACGAGCGCCACGCGCCGCTCGCCGGGGACGACCTCCTTCGGGACGCCGACTCTCATGAGCGGGCGACGCTATCGCATCTCCGTAGACTGCCTCGGCAGTGACGACGCTGATTGCCGACTACGGGCTCGTCATCGTCTTCCTGCTCGTCTTCCTCGAATCGGCCGGTCTGCCGTTCCTGCCGGGCGAGATCGCGCTGATCGCCGCGGCAGTCCTGGCGCAGCCGTCGAACCACCACTTCTCGATCGCCTCGGTGATCGTTGTCGCAGCATTCGCCGCGGCGCTCGGCTTCGCGACCGGCTACTGGCTCGGGCGGCTCGGCGGTCGCCGGCTGCTCGCGCGCTGGAGCGTCTCGGCCCGCTACGCGGAGAAGATGCTGCCCGGCGAGCGAGCGCTTCTTCCACCGGCACGGGACGAAGACGATCTTCCTGGCGCGGTTTGTCGCGCTCCTGCGCGCGACCGCCGGCTGGCTCGCGGGCATCACCCACATGAACTGGTGGCGGTTTCTCATCTGGGACGTCGTCGGCGCGATCGTCTGGGCGACCGGCTACGGCCTGCTCGCCTACTTCGCCGGCCGGGCCGTCGCGGATGCGATCGACAAGTACAGCCTCTATGCAGTGCGTCGTGCTCGCCGTACTCGCCGCTGCTGGCATTCGTCGGACGCCGCTTCTGGAAGCGCCGTCATCGCAAAGAGGTTGAATCGGAGGCGATTCCCGACCACAATGGGTGAGTACAGGGGGAGTACGAAGGATCGGGGGAGGATCCGGACAGTGGCGACGGCTGCAGAGCTGAGCGCGCAACTCGAGTTGCACGACCCGGACGGGGCCGGACACGCGGCGCGTGTGACCGCGCTCGCGCTGCGGCTTGCGGAGGCGCTGGACGCGAGCGGGCAGCGCCTCGACGCGATCCGCGCCGGCGGCCCGCTGCACGACGTCGGCAAGCTGGGCGTGCCGACCGAGGTCCTGCAAAAGCCCGGCCCGCTCGCGCCGGAGGAGTTCGACCAGATTCGGACGCATCCGGTCGTCGGCGCTCACATGCTCGCCGAGGTCGAGGACGCGCAGGGCGGGCTCGACTGCGTCCTCCACCACCACGAGCGGTGGGACGGCTCGGGCTATCCGCACGGGCTGCTCGCGGGCGCAGATCCCGCTCGAGGCGCGCATCGTCGCGGTCGCCGACGCCTACGACGCGATGACCTTCGACCGGCCGTATCGCCGGGCGCTGACGCAGGAGCAGGCGATTGCCGAGGTCGAGCGCTGCGCGGGCAGCCAGTTCGATCCGCAGGTCGCGGAAGTACTGCTCGCGATCGTCTAGAGCGACGACCAGACCTCGAGCTTCGTGCGCGTGCGGCGATCACCTCGTCGGTGAACTCGGTCGTCGTCGAGTGGCCGCGCGAGGTCGGCGGTCTTCATGCCCTGCGCGACTGCTTCGAGCGCCGCCTCGCGGATCGCGCGGCCGGCCGTGCGCGCCGTCGTCGGTCTGCGAGAGCAGCGCGGCCGCGGCGAGGATCATCGCCAGCGGGTTCGCGACGTTCTTGCCGTAGAGCGACGGCGCCGTCCCGTGCGCGGCCTCCGCCATCAGCGCAGTCGGCTCGAGGTCGGCGCCCTCGAACGCGACGAGCATCGACTCGGAGCCGGCGATCGAGCCGAAGAGCGGCAGCACGAGGTCGGAGAGGATGTCGCCGTCGCGGTTCAGTGCCGGAATGACCATCGGGTCGCCGGTCGAGGCGATCAGGAGCGCGAACGTCGCGTCGATCAGCTGCGGCTCGTACGACGACGGCCGGATGACGCTCGGCCGCCGCGTCCATCTCTTCCTTGAGCATCCCCTCGTAGGTCGGCGAGACCGTGTACTTCGGGCCGCCGAAGACCTTGGCGCCGGTGCGCTCGGCTTCGCGGAACGCGAACTCCGCGACGGCGCGGCAGACGCTGCGCTCGATCCGCTCGGTGCGGAACGCGACCTCGTCGTCGCCTTCGCCCTCGCGCCACTCCTTCGCGCCGTAGGCGTCGCCGACCGCCATCCGCACGACCGAGATCGGCGCGTGGACGCCGCCGAACGGCACGACGCCCGGCAGCCGGCGGCCGGTGCGGACGATCACCTTGCCGCCGATCTCCTCGCGCAGGATCCGGTTCGGCGAGCCGACGTCGCCGCGCACCTCCGGCGTGACCGTCGCCGCCTTCAGGCCGAGCCCGGGCTCGCGAATCGCCGCTGCCGCCTCGTGGACGATCCCGTTGCTCGGTCGCGCGCCGCTTCTCGAGCGAGAGGTCGAAGCGCGGAAGGTCGACCGTCGAGCCCGATCACGTCGGGGGCGAGGACGCGGAGCGACTCCTCGAGAAGCTCCTGCCCGGTCTCGTCGCCCTCGAGGACGACGATCGCGTTCAGGTTCACGGCGGCACGATAGGGGAACGGGCTGTGCGTCGTGGCGGCCAGAATCGGTTGGAGCCGCTCGGGGTCGAAGCGGCGTTTTCGCTACGTCGACGCCGACGGTCGCGCGATTACCGACGAGCAGAAGCTCGAGCGGATCCGCGCGCTTGCGATTCCGCCGGCGTGGCGCGACGTCTGGATCGCGCGCTCGGCCAACGCCAAGCTCCAGGCGACCGGCGTCGACGCGGCGGGCCGCAAGCAGTACCTCTACCACCCGGCCTATCGCGCCAAGCAGGAGCAGGAGAAGTACAACCGGCTGATCCGCTTCGCCGAGCGGCTGCCCGCCCTCCGCGAGACGATGGCGCAGCACATGGAGCTCGACGGGCTCCCGGAGGAGAAGGTGGCGGCGATCGCCGTTCGGCTGATCAACCACGGCTGGTTCCGCGTCGGCGGCGAGCGGTACGCGCGCGGCTCCCGCACGTTCGGCATCACCACACTCCGGAAAAGGCACGCGACCGTGCGCGGCGCGCGGATTTCGTTTCGCTACCGCGGCAAGCACTCGATCATGGTGCGAAGCGTCGTCGTCGACCCCGAGCTGGCACAGGCGATGCGGGATCTACGGGAGCTCCCGGGGTCGCGGCTCTTCCAGTTCGAGCTGCCCGAAGGCGGCCGATGCAACCTCGACCAGCGCCGATTGAACGCGTATATCAAGGAGCATCTCGGCGAGGAGTTCACGGCCAAGGATTTCCGCACCTGGGGAGGCACGCTCGTCGCGGCGATCGAGCTCGCCGCGGGCGCGCCGGCCGAGACGCCGACCCAGGCAAAGCGCCGCATCGCCGCGGTGATGAAGACGGTCGGCGAGCGGCTCGGGAACACGCCGGCAGTCGCTCGTTCGTCCTACGTGAGCCCGGCAGTCGTCGAGCAATACCTCGACGGGAGAACGATCGACGACTTTCGGCCGCGGCATCTTCGCGTCGTCAACGCACGGGATATCGACCTCGATCCCGAGGAAAAAGCGACGCTCAGCCTGCTTCGTTCCTGGCGTATTCGCGAATCGCGTGCCGCTGCGTAAACTGCCGTGAAATTCATTCCGTCTCTGGAGGACCGACAATGGCCAGGAAAACCATTCTTGTTTGCGACAAGTGCGGCAAGGAAGTTGACGAGTCGCACGGCGCGACGCTGCGCGTGACCTACGTCGATGCGCGTCGCGGTTCGAAAGTCGCCGATCTCTGCGACGACTGCGCCGGGACAGATGCCGGGCCGCGCCGCCGCGCGCCGCGGCCGCCGCCCGAAGGCTGCCGCTACGGGCGAGTAAGGGAGTCGCGCTCGCCGAGGCACCACGCCTCGAGCTCGGGCCACGGGCCAAAACCTGCGTCGGTGTTGATGTGGCCGGCGTCGACGAGCCAGTCGACCGGCGCGCCGACGGCCGTCGCGAGCTCGGCCGACCGCTCGGGCGGGCACCAGGGATCGTTCGTCGAACAGACGAGGCGTGTCACGGTGGCCCGGTCGAGCGGCACGGGGCGGAACCCGGTCGAACCGGGCACCTCGACGTCCGGCTGAGGCGGCGCGACGAGGAGCGCCCGCGCGGCCGGCGGCCCGTCGCGGTGCAACCAGAGGAGACCGCCGAGCGAGTGGCAGAGCACCGTCGTCTCTGCGAGCGGCAGGCGCCGCGAGCTCCGTCTCGAGCGCAGGGAGCCACTCGTCGAGGCGAGGGAGGTCGGCGTTCGGCAGCTCGGGGTACGAGACGGTGTGGCCGAGCGCGCGGAGCCGGCCCGTGATCCACGTCTGCCAGTGGCCCGGGCCGGAGCCTTCGATGCCGTGCAGGACGAGGAACGCCACTCCCGCATTCTCCCTGTTTGCGCCGTTTTCCGCCGCCGACCTGTCCGACCGCGAGCCTACGATGGGAAGGTGGGGCTGTCCCTTCTCGCGGGGCCTGCCAACGCGGGCAAAGTTGCGCTCCTGCTGGAGCGCTATCTGGCGCGCCTCGACGACGAACCCGTCCTGATCGTGCCGAACGGGTCGGACGTCGACCGGGTCGAGCGCGACCTGCTGGCGCGTTGCGGCTGCCTCTTCAGCGGGGAGATCGTCACCTTCGACGACCTCTTCCGCCGGCTTTCGTGCGGCAGACCCCGAGCAGAGGCGCGTCGTCTCCGACGCGCAGCGCGCGCTCCTCGTCCGCCGCGTGCTCGCAGCGGCGTCGCTGAACGGCCTCTCGCGCTCGGCCCGCACGTCGGGCTTCGCCGACGTGCTCGTCTCGACGCTCGGCGAGCTCGAGCAGGGGATGCTCGACCCGAGGACCTCGACGGCGACCTCGCCGGCTCTACGCGGCCTACCGCGACGAGCTCGACCGGCTCGAGTTCTGGGATCGCGACCTGCTGCGCCGCCGCGCGGCCGAGCGTCTCGAGACCGACCTCGACGCGTGGCATGGCGAGCCGGTGTTCGCGTACGGCTTCGAAGACCTGACCGGCGCCGAGTGGTCGCTGCTCGAACGCGCTCGCCGGCCGCGCCGACGTCGAGGTGTCGCTGCCCGTACGAGCCGGGGCGCGTCGCGTTCGCGTCGCTCTCGCGCACCGCGACCGATCTGGCGGGGCTCGCCGACGGACGCGTCGAGGAGCTGCCGCCGCGCTCCGCGGAGTATCAGCATCCGGCGCTCGCGCATCTCGAGCGCGCGCTCTTCGAGGAGTCGCCGCCGCCCGCGCCCGATCTCGACGCCGCCGTTCGCTTCCTCGAAGGCGCCGGCACGCGCGGCACGCTCGAGCTCGTCGCCGACGAGCTGACGCATCTGATCCGTCAGGGCGTCGCGCCGGAGCGGATCGCGCTCGTCGCGCCGTCGCTCGAGACGCTGGCGCGGGCCGCTCGAGACGGTGCTCGGCGGCGCTCGACGTCCCGTACGCGGTCGAGTCGCGCGCGCGACTCGGCGCGACGCCGCTCGGCCACGCGCTCCTGCAGTTCCTGCGCTACGCGTGGGCCGATGCGGGCCGCCGCGAGCTGTTCGCCTACCTGCGCACCCCGTACTCGGGGCTCGCGCGCTCGTCCGTCGACTACGTCGAAGGGCGGCTGCGCGGTCGCGCGATCCACACGCCCTCGCGGATCGAGGAGGAGGCCGAGAAGCTGCGCGAGGCGCCGGTTCCGGGCCTCGCCGAACTGCGCGCGGCCGACGATCCGGTCGCGGCCGTCCGCGTCGTACTGCGCGCGATGCTGCGCGTCCGCCTACGGAACCGAGGCGCCGCCGGCCGGCGAGACGTCGCGCCTCGACCTGCGCGCCTACGGCCACGCGCTCGAGCTGCTCGACGAGCTCGACGGCTGGGCGGAATCACCGCGACGAGCTGCTCGCCGCGCTCGAGCGCTGCGAGGTGCGGCTGGCGTCGTCCGGCGAAGCCGGCCGCGTCGCCGTCCTCGACCTGCTGCGCGCGCGCACGCGCCGCTTCGACGTCGTCTTCGTGCTCGGCCTCGAAGAAGGCTCGCTGCCGCGGCGCTCCCGCACCTCGCCGTTCCTCGACGACGACCGGCGGCGCGCGCTCGGCGGTCGGCTCGAGCGGCCCGACCAGGTGAGCCGCGACCGCTACCTCTTCTACACGGCGTGCACGCGCGCCACCCGGCGTCTCTACCTCGTGCGCGAAGCGGCGACCGACGACGGCCCGCCGCGTCGAGCCGAGCCCGTTCTGGGAAGAGGTCGCGGCGGTCTTCGACGCCGAGGACGTCAAGCACGCGACGTCGCGCCGCGCGCTGTCGGCGCTCACGTGGCCGCTCGAAGGAGCGCCCGTCGGAACGCGAGCGCCTGCGTTCGCTCGCGCAGCTCGGCGCGGCCGATCCCGACGCGGCGCGCGCGCTCGCCGACGCGAACGACTGGCAGCGCCGGCTTCGCCGCGCGCAGCAGGCGCAGCCGTCGCGAGACGCGGCTGCGCAGCGAGGTGCTTCGCGTCGATCTACGGCGCGCGCACGACGTTCGGCGTCACCGAGCTCGAGCGGTTCGCCGACTGCTCCTCGGCGTGGCTCTTCGAGCGCGTGATCTCGCCGCGGACGATCGACGCCGCAGGTCGATCCGATGCTGCGCGGGTCGGTCGCGCACAGCGCGCTGCACAAGTTCTACGCGGGCCTTCCGAAGGAGCTCGGCCACGACCGCGTCACGCCGGAGAACCTCGAGCGCGCGCTCGGCTTCATGCGCCGCTGCCTCGACGACGCGCTCCGCGGCGGCGTGCGGCTCGAGCTCACCGAGCTGCAGGCGGCGGAGCTCGAGGAGAGCCTCTGGCGCGACCTCGAGGGCTTCGTCCACGACGAGGCCGACTCGCCGCTGCAGCTGCTCCCGCGCCGGTTCGAGGTGTCGTTCGGCTCCGACCGCTCGGCGCCCGAGCTGCAACGCGGCCTCGCGCTCGGCGACGGGCTCTTCCTCAGCGGCAAGATCGACCGCATCGACGTCGATCCCGTTCAGCGCGCGCGGGATCGTGCAGGACTACAAGTCGGGCCGCACCGCGCACTCGGCGAAGCAGATCGACGAGGAGCTGAAGCTGCAGATCCCGCTGTACATGCTCGTGCTGCGCGACCTCGTCGGCATCGAGCCGCTCGGCGGCGTCTACCGCGCGCTCGCCGGCGTGCGCGCGTCACGCGCGGACTGCTGCACAAGGGCGAGGAGAGCGACCTGCCCGGCTTCCAGCGCAACGACTACCTCGAAGAGACCGAGTTCTGGTCGCTCGTCGACACGGCCCGCGATCGCGCGCTCGGCTACGCGCAGCGGATCCGCGCCGGCGACGTGCACCACGACCCGAAGGGCGGCGAGTGCCCCTCGTGGTGCGACCTCTGGACGATGTGCCGGATCGAGCGCCCGTGAACCAGGAGCAGCGCGCAGCGGTCGAAGCGACCGGCGAGGTCTTCGTCTCGGCCGGCGCCGGCACGGGCAAGACGACCGTGCTCGTCGAGCGGTTCGTGCGCGCGGTGTGCGAGCAGGGCCTCGACGTCGAGTCGGTGCTCGTCATCACCTACACGCGCAAGGCGGCGGGCGAGCTTCGCTCGCGCATCCGGGCGGCGCTGCGTGCGCGCGGCCGCCACGACCTCGCGCGGCAGCTCGACGGCGCGTGGATCTCGACGATCCACGGCTTCTGCTCGCGGCTCCTGCGCGCGCATCCGTTCGCGGTCGGCATCGACCCGCGCTACCGCGAGCTCGACGACGAACACGGCGCCGTCATCCGCGGCGAGTCGTTCGAGCGCGCGCTCGCGGCGTTCTGCGCGACGCGCGACAGCGAACGGCTGCGGCTGCTCGCGACCTACGGCGCGAACGGGCTGCGCCGGATGCTCACCGGCGTCTACGAGACGCTCCGCTCCGCCGGACGCGAGCTGACGCTCGAGCTCGGCGAGCTGCCGGTCGTCGCCGAGCGGCTCGCCGAGCTGCATGCGGCGGCGCAGACGCTCGCCGCCGATCCCGGCGTCACCGAGAAGCAGCTCGCCTCCGCGAATGCCGCGCTGGCGCTCTCGACCACGAACCCCGAGCAGCTGCTCGACCTCACGACGCTCAAGGCATCCGGCGATCGGGCGGCCGAGTTCGAGGGCGCGCGCAAGCGGCTCGAGCAGGCCGCGTTCGACGAGCTGGCGCTGCGCGACCGCGAGTCTGCTGCAGGAGCTGCTCGATCTGTTCGCCGCCGAGTACGCCGCGGCGAAGCAGCGCGAGTCGGCGCTCGACTTCGAGGACCTGCAGCTCTTCGCGCGCGACCTGCTCGCGAACGACGCCGCCGTGCGCGAGGCGGAGCAGCTTCGGTTCCGCGCGATCATGGTCGACGAGTTCCAGGACACGAACCGGCTCCAGTGCGATCTGATCGACCTGCTGCGCGGCGGCGACCTGGAGCGCGACGTGTTCTTCGTCGGCGACGAGTTCCAGTCGATCTACGGCTTCCGCCACGCCGACGTCGACGTGTTCCGCGATCGCCGCGAGCGCGCCGCCCAGCGCCTGCCGCTCACGCGCAACTACCGCTCGCGGCCCGAGGTGCTCGCCGCGGTCAACCACCTCTTCCGCGAGGAGTTCGGCGACGGCTACCAGCAGCTCGCCGCCTCGGGCGAGTTCCCCGATCCGGTCTTCGGCCATCCGGTCGAGCTGCTCGTCACCGACAAGCGCAGCTTCCAGGGCGAGCCGGTCGCCTGGCGCGACGGCGAGGCGAAGGCGATCGCGACGCGTGTCCGCGAGCTCGTCGATGCCGGCGTCGCAGCCCCCGGCGAGATCGTCCTCCTCTTCGCCGCCGGCACCGACGCCGAGCGCTACGAGTCCGCGCTCCGCGCCGAGGGGCTGCCGACCTACCGCGCGACCGGCCGCGGGTACTTCGGCCAGCAGCAGGTCGTCGACATGCTCGCCTACCTGCGCCTGCTTGCACAACCGCTACGACGACGAGGCGCTCGTCACCGTGCTCGCCTCGCCGTTCGTCGGCGTCTCGAACGACGGGCTCGTCCACATCCGTCGTCACGCCGGCAAGCGGCCGCTCTACACGGGTATCGAGCGCTCGCTGCCGGAGCCGTTCTCGGAAGACGACGAGCGGCTCGTGCGCGCGTTCAAGCAGCGCTACGAGCGACTGGTCGCCGCCTCGGCGCGGTCCGGGACTCGAGCGTCTCTGCGAGGAGATCGTCTCGTCGCACGACTACGACCTCGCGGTGCTCGCGCGGTGGGACGGCAAGCGCCGCTACGCGAACATGCGCAAGCTGATGCGGCTCGCGCGCTCGTACGAGTCGCTGCGCGGCGCCGACATCGAGGGTTTCGTCAAGTTCATCCGCGACCAGGAGGCGCTCGGCGCCTCGCAGCTCGAGGCGGTGTCCGAGGAAGAAGGCGCCGACGCCGTCCGCCTGCTGACGATCCACGCGGCGAAGGGCCTCGAGTTCAAGGTCGTGATCGTCGCGGACGCCGGACGCGACACCGGCGGCGCGCCTTCGGCCGACGAGATCCTCGTGCGCCCCGACGGGCGCTTCGGCTTCCGTGTCGTCGACCCGAAGTCGGGCAAGAAGCGCGGCGTGTTCGACTACCAGGCGGTCCGCGACGCGGAGGACGCCGACGACGAAGCGGAGCGCCTGCGCCTCTACTACGTCGCGATGACGCGTGCGATCGACCGGCTGATCGTGTCCGGCGCGATCGACCCGGAGAAGACGCGCGACCTGCGGACACCGATCGGCTGGGTGCTCACACAGCTCGGCATCCCCGACGACGCGCTCGACGGCGAGCTCGAACGCGGCGACGCGCGCTTTGCCTTTCGCGTCAACCGCTACACGCCGTCGGCTCCGCCCGAGCCGGTGCCGTCGCCGAGCGGACAGCTTCTTCTCTTCGACGCGCTTCCCACCGAGCCGGCACCGCGCGGCTACCGGCTGCCGGAGCTCGCGCCCCTGCCGGCGCCGCCGCTTCACAAGGTGCGCCGCCTGTCGTACTCCGCGCTGGCGCTCTTCGAGCGTTGCTCGTACCGCTACTACGCCGAGCGGGTCGCGGGTCTCCGCGAGGAGCGGGCGACGATGCCCGGCGGCGAGGGCGGCGGCCTCAAGGCGACCGAGGTCGGAGACGCCGTGCACCGGCTGCTCGAGCTCGTCGACCTCGCGGCGCCGAGCGCCCCGGACTCGGCGGTCGTGCGCGACTGGTATCGCGATGTCACCGACGAGGAGCTCGAGCGCATCGAGACGTTCGTCGCCAGTTATTGCGGGTCGGAGCTCGCGCGACGCATCGCAGGGCTCGCAGGAGCGGTCCCCGAGCGGCCGTTCGCGTTCGAGCACGACGGCGTCCTGCTGCACGGCCGGCTCGACGTGCTCTGGCGCGACGGCCCGCGTGCAGTCGTGCTCGACTACAAGACGAACTCGCTCGCCGAGGGAACGCCCGAGGAGATCATCGAGGCCGACTACCGGTTGCAGCGGCTCGTCTACGCGCTTGCGTGCTTCCGGGCAGGCGCCGACGAGGTCGAGGTCGTCTACCACTTCCTCGAGCGGCCCGACGCCGTCGTCTCGACGACGTTCGAGCGGCTCGAGCTGCCGGCGCTCGAGGAGGAGCTGTCGGCGGCGATCCGCCGCATCGACGCCGGTGAGTTCACGCCGTCCCCGAGCGAGTTCACCTGCAGCGGCTGTCCCGCCCTCGATCTCGTGTGCGCCGGCCCGCGGCTGCGCAACGGGCCGGCTCAGCTCGTGGCGAGCGCGTGATGAACGAGCGCCCGTGGCCCCAGGCGGCTGGCGGTGCTGGTGGCCGTCGTCCTCTACCTGATGCTGCCGCAGGACCTGCTGATCGGCTCGCCGGTCATCCGCTACGTCATCCCGGTGCTCGAGCTCGTGCTGATCGCTGTCCTCGCTACGCCGAGCTGGCATCGACGGCTGGTCGAGTCGGGCAAGCGGCGCCACGCCTCGATCGCGTTGATCGCGCTGATCGGCCTCGGCAACGCGATCGCCTTGGGCCTGCTGCTCCACCAGCTCCTCTACGGCGGCGGCATCGCGGGCCGCACGTTGCTCTTCGCGTCCTTCGACGTCTGGGCGACCAATGTCATCGTGTTCGCGCTCTGGTACTGGGAGCTCGACGGCGGCGGCCCGGTCCGCCGCGCGCACGGGCGAGGCGCCGGAGAAGGAGCGCGACTTCGCGTTCGTCCAGATGACCGACCCGGAGGTGCGCGCGAAGGGGTGGGAGGCGCGGTTCACGGACTACCTGTACGTCGCGTTCACGAATGCGAGCGCGTTCAGCCCGACGGACACGATGCCGCTGACCCGCCGCGCCAAGCTGCTGATGCTGCTCCAGTCCGGGATCTCGATCGTCACGCTGCTGCTGGTGGCGGCGCGCGCCGTCAACATCCTCCAGGGGTAGCGCATGCCGCGGAGCTACGTCGCAGAGGCGCGCCGCAAGAAGGTCGCGCCGAAGAAGGAGCGCATCGGCCCGGTCATCGAGCGGCTCGCGATCGAGCATGCCGATGCGACAGATCGCGCTCCACTTCGCGAACGACCTCGAGCTGCTGATCTCCGTCATGCTCTCGGCGCAGACGACCGATGTGAACGTCAATCGCGTCACCGAGAAGCTCTTCCAGAAGTACAAGCGGCCGGAGGACTACCTGGCGGTGCCGCAGGAAGAGCTCGAGCGCGACATCTACGCCACGGGCTTCTACCGTCAGAAGGCGAAGTCGCTACGCGGCGCGATGCAGCGGATCATCGAGCTGCACGACGGCGAGGTGCCCACCGACTTCGACGATCTCCTGAAGCTGCCCGGTGTCGCCCGCAAGACCGCGAACGTCGTCTCCGCCGAGCGCGGAAATGCCCAGGGCATCGTCGTCGATACGCACGTCCGCCGGATCTCGCAGCGGCTCGCGTTCACGCGTCAGGAGGACCCGGTGAAGATCGAGCGCGATCTGGTGCGACTCGTCCCGCGCGACGACTGGGCGCGCTTCCCGCATCTCCTGATCTGGCACGGCCGCCGGATCTGCGACGCGCGCAAGCCGCTCTGCGAGGAGTGTCCGCTCGCAGCGGACCTCTGCCCGTCAAGTAGAGTGGTCTGAGCCATGGCCACGACCAGTGCATACCGCGACTCGTCCGTCCCGATCGACCAGCGTGTCGAGGATCTCCTCGGCCAGATGACGCTCGAGGAGAAAGCGGGGCTGATGTTCCACCCGCCGATCTTCATGAACCCGGACGGGACGACGATCGAGGAGGAGGCGGGGTTCGTCGGAGGCGCCACGACCGACCTGATCGCAAGCCGCCAATCTCAACCACTTCAACATCTACTTCGCGCCGGCGCCGCGCCAGCACGCCGAGTGGCATAACCGGCTGCAGGAGATCGCCGCGTCGACGCGCCTCGGCATTCCGGTCACGATCTCGTCCGACCCGCGGCACAGCTTCGAGGAGAACCTCGGCGCCGCGTTCTCGTCGGAGGGCTTCTCGAAGTGGCCCGAGCCGATCGGCTTCGGGGCGCTGCGCGACATCGCGGCGATGGAGGAGTTCGGCGACATCGCGCGCCAGGAGTACCGCGCCGTCGGCGTCCATGTCGCGCTGCATCCGATGGCCGACCTCGCCACCGAGCCGCGCTGGGCGCGCACCATGCACACGTTCGGCCAGGACGGCGAGCTCGCCGCGCAGCTGCTCGGCGCGTACATCCGCGGCTTCCAGGGCGGCACGCTCGGCCCGCATTCGGTCGCGTGCATGACGAAGCACTTCCCGGGCGGTGGCCCGCAGAAGGACGGGGAGGACCCGCACTTCGAGTACGGGAAGGACCAGGTCTATCCCGGCGGGCATGTTCGAGTACCACCTGAAGGTCTTCGAAGCCGCCTTCGCGGCCGGAACGGCGCAGATCATGCCGTACTACGGCCGGCCCGTCGGCACGGAGTACGAAGAGGTCGGCTTCGGCTACAACCGCGACGTCATCACCGGGCTGCTGCGCGGGCGCTACGGCTTCGACGGCGTCGTCTGCACCGACTGGGCGCTCGTCTCCGATACACCGATGCCCGACGGCTCGATCTGGAAGGCGAAGGCATGGGGCGTCGAGGATCTCTCGGCCGAGGATCGCGTCGCGAAGATCATCGACGCGGGCTGCGACCAGTTCGGTGGCGAGCGGCTGCCGGAGATCGTCGTCGAGCTCGTGCAGTCCGGCCGCATCGGCGAAGACCGCATCGACGAGTCCGCGCGACGGCTGCTGCGCGACAAGTTCCGCCTCGGGCTCTTCGACAACCCGATCCTCGATCCCGGCGAGGCCGAGCGCATCTGCGGCAATGAGGAGTTCGTCGCCGCCGGCGACCGGATGCAGCGCCGGAGCGCGGTCATCCTGAAGAACGACGGTGTCCTGCCGCTCGCGGAGGGTGCCGACGTCGAGATCATTCGTCGCGCGACCCCGTTCGAGCCGCGGACGTCGAACTTCATCGAGAGCGTCTTCCATGCCGGCGACCTCGACTTCAAGGAGCCCGAGCTCTCGGAGCTGCTCGAGCAGGCGCGGGCGAAGCCGACGGTGCTCGTGCTGCATCTCGAGCGCCCGGCGGTGATCCCGGAGCTGAACGAGGCGTGCGCCGCAGTCGTCGCCGTGTTCGGCGCGTCGGACGAGGCTGTCGCCGACGTCCTGCACGGTCGTGTGGCAGCCGAAGGGAAGCTCCCGTTCGAGCTGCCGTCGTCGATGGACGCGGTGCGCGCGCAGCTCGAAGACGTGCCGGGCGACTCGGCCGACCCGCTCTATCCGTACGGCCACGGCCTCTCTATCTAGAGAAGCGCTCGCGCCGAAGCGCATCAGTCGTCAGGAAGTCGCCGAAGTCGGCGACGAGTTGGTCGAGCTGCGTCGCGTAGCACCGCGATGCCGCGAGCTTCTCCGCGACGAGTGCATCGTCGAGCTCCACGTCGCGTCCGGGCTCGCCGAAGCCGTGCCTCAGCGCGTAGGGGAGATCGGCGTAGAGCACCGCATCCGGCCGCACCGCCAAGACCGCGTCGCGGACAAGCGCGTGCTGGTCATTCCCGATTCCGGCCGGAGCGTAGACCGGGCCGACGAGGCGCGGCTCGAGCCCCGCGGCCAATTCTTCGATCGACGGCCCGTGTGGGTTCCAGTACTGCTTGTCGAGGAAGTCGAGGTGCACCGCGCGGCTGCCGGAGAGCGCGAGCGCCTGCGCGTCTTCGGTGCGCCGTTCGCGGACACGCTCGACCGAGCTCGTCGCGCCCCCGTCTGCGTCCCACTCCCCGAGCACGTCGTCCGCTGGGAATCCCCGCGAGAACCGTCACGACCATCGTCTCCGGGCCGAGCACGCTGTAACAGGAGAAGACGGCGTCGTCGAAGTGCGTCGAGACGACGACGGTCAACCCAAAGAGGAGCCGCGGTGCGGCGTGAGCGCGAGCATCAGCCCGCCGTCCTCGTCGTACGCCGGGAAGACGTCTACAACCACGCGCTTCTCATGGCCGCCGCGCGTCGTGATCGAGAGCTGCTCGCCGAGCCGGCGGACGCCCCATTCCTGCGCGAGCTCGAACGGCTTCGCGTCGGAGAACTGGAGCGCCTCGACCACGTCCCTGCCCATCAGGTCCTTTTCCTCGAAGCCGGACAGCTCGAAGAAGCCGCGCCCGGTCGCGAGCACGCGGCGCTCCTGGTCGGTGACGAGCATCCCCGTGTCCGGCGCGGGGTAGTAGTCGTCGAGCAGCTCGAAGAGGAAGCCGAACCCGCAGTGCCGGCACGCAGGAGCGTCCGCCGAGAAGCCCTCACGGGCATCGATGTCGACGGAGCGCTCCTTGCAGCGCGGACAGATGAAGTACGGCACGGTCGCGCCAGGTTACCCGGCGCTATGCGGCTGCCTCGCTGCGTGCACCGCTGCGACTCGATGAAGTCGCGGTACCAGTAGAAGCTGCCCTTCGGCACGCGCTCCTGCGTCGCGAAGTCGACGTAGATGATCCCGAAGCGCTTCCAGTAGCCCCAGGCCCACTCGAAGTTGTCGAGCAGCGACCAGGCGAAGTAGCCGCGCAGCGGCACGCCCTTCGCGATCGCGCGGCCGGCGGCATCGACGTACTCGTGGAGGTACGACTGCGCGCTCCGGATCGAGCACGCTGCCGTCGTGGCCGCGCACGTCGGCGAACGCCGCGCCGTTCTCGGTGACGTAGATCGCCGGCGGCTCGTAGTCGTTGTGCAGCCGCACGAGCAGGTCGTGCAGCCCGTCCGGGACGACCTCCCAGCCCATGTCGGTGCGGTCGACGTCCGCGCGGACGAGGATCCGCGACCGGCCGCCGTTCTCGTCGGCTCCGACGAGCGGCGAGGTGTAGTTGTTGACGCCGAGGAAGTCGATCGGCGCCGAGATCGTCTTCAGGTCGCCGTCCTCGACCGCCGGCATCAGGTCCTGCCACGCCTCGAGCATGTCGGCCGGGTACTCGCCGCGGAAGAGCGGATCGAGGAACCAGCGGTTGTGCAGCCCGTCGACCCAGCGCGCCGCCGCGACGTCCTCGGGGTCGTCGCTCACGGCGTACGGGAAGTCGAGGTTCAGCGTGATCCCGACCTCGGACTTCGGCGAGCAGGCGGCGCAGGATCTCGACGGCGCGGCCGTGCGAGAGCAGCAGGTGATGCGCGGTGGCGAGCGCGTCCGCGTCGGAGGTGCGGCCCGGGGCGTGATGGCCCCAGCCGTGCCCGACCCAGGCGACGACCCACGGCTCGTTGTGCGTGATCCAGTGCCCGACGCGATCGCCGAGCCGCTCGCCGACCGCTTCGACGTACTCCTCGAACGCGCCGACGATGTCGCGCGACGGCCAGCCGCCGGCGTCTTCGAGCACCTGCGGCGTGTCCCAGTGGAAGAGCGTCACGTACGGCGCGATGCCGTTGCCGAGCAGCTCGTCGACGAGGCGGTCGTAGAAGTCGAGGCCCTTCTGGTTCACCGCGCCGCGGCCGTTCGGCAGGACGCGCGGCCACGCGATCGAGAAGCGGAACGCGTCGATGCCGAGCTCGCGCATGAGCGCGATGTCGTCGCGGTAGCGGTGGTAGAAGTCGCACGCGACCTCGCCGTTGTCGCCGTTTCGCACTTTGCCGGGCGTCGCGCAGAAGCGATCCCAGACGCTCTCGCCGCGGCCGTCCTCGTTGGCGGCGCCTTCGATCTGGTACGACGCGGTTGCCGCGCCCCAGACGAAGTCGCGGGGGAAGCTGGCCTGCTCAGACATTCGGTTTCCTCTCCGATGAATGGGGCGGGGGCGGTGACGTGACAACGCGCGCTCTGGTGCGCGCGCGCCTCGACAAGCTGTGGGGTGACGCGCGAGCAGACGTCGATCGCGAGCGGGCAGCGGTCGACGAAGCGGCAGCCCTCGCCGGGATCGACGGCCGCGGCGGCGTGGCCCTTGCGCACCTCGATGTCGGGGCGGCTCGCCGAGCGACGGATCGGGCACGGACGCGAGCAGCAGCTGCGTGTACGGATGGAGCGGCTGCGGCAGCACCTGGTCGACCGGGCCTTGCTCGACGATCTGGCCCGCGTACATGACGAGCATGTCGTCCGCGATGTAGCGGGCGCTCGCCAGGTCGTGCGTGACGTAGAGGAACGCGAGGTTCTTCTCGCGCTTGAGATCGGCCATCAGGTTGAGGATCCCGAGGCGGATCGAGACGTCGAGCATCGAGATCGGCTCGTCGGCGACGATCGACGCTGGGCTCGACGGCGAGCGCGCGCGCGATCGCGACGCGCTGTCGCTGCCCGCCGGAGAGCTCGTGCGGGTACCGCGCGGCGATCCGCTCCGGCGGCACGAGCCCGACCGTCTCGAGCAGCTCGTAGACGCGCTGCTCGACCTGGTTGTGCGGGACGATGTGATGGATCTCGAGCGGCCGCTCGAGGTGATGACGGATCGTCTTCGCCGGGTTGAGCGAGTCGAACGGATCCTGGAACGTCATCTGCACCTGGCGCCGGTACGCGAGCTTGTCTCTCTTGCTGCGGATCGTCGTCAGGTCGTCGCCCGCGAACACGACGCGGCCGCCGGTCGGCTCGTAGAGGCGCGCGAGCACACGGGCGACCGTGCTCTTGCCGCTGCCGCTCTCGCCGACGAGCGCGGTGATCGTTCCGGGGCGGAGCGTGAAGCTGACGTCGTCGACCGCGTGGACATACGACTTCTCGAACCAGCCGCCCTGGACGCGGAAGTGCTTCGTGAGGCCGGTGACCTCGAGCTCTGACGGCAGCGCGCTCACTGCTCAGCCTCGACGAGATGGCAGGCGACGCGATGGTTCTCGGAGACCGTGCGCAGCTTCGGCCGCTCGGTCGTCTGCCGGTGGTAGAGGAACGCGTCCTCGGGCCGGCAGTGCGGGCAGCGCGGATGGAAACGGCAGCCCGCCGGCGCGTTACCGAGATAGGGCGGCGCGCCGGGAATACCGGCCATCCGCACGATCGGCCCGGACAGCGGAGGGAAGGACTGCATCAGGCCGATCGTGTACGGATGGCGCGGTGCGCGGTGGATCTCGTCCGCTGGTGCTTCCTCGACGATTTCGCCCGCGTACATGATCGCGATGCGGTTCGCGACCTCGATCAGGAGCGACAGGTCGTGCGTGATGAAGAGGACGGCGAAGCCGAGCTCGCGCTGCAGCGTCTTGACCTGCTGCAGGATCTCGCGCTGGACGACGACGTCGAGCGCCGTCGTCGGCTCGTCCATGATCACGAGCTCGGGCCTCAGGGCGAGCGCCATCGCGATGATCACGCGCTGGCGCATGCCGCCGGAGAGCTGATGCGGATAGGAGCGGACGCGGCGCGCGTCGATGCCGACGAGCTCGAGCAGCTCGCCCGCCTGCTTCAGCGCCTGCTTCTTCGAGATGCGCTCGTGCGCCTGCATCATGTCGACGAACTGGTCGCCGACGCGCGCGACGGGGTTGAGCGCGTTCATCGCCGACTGGAAGACCATCGAGACGTTGCGCCAGCGGAACTTGCGCAGCTCCTCGCGGGCTCTTCTTCGTCAGGTCGTCGCCGTGGAAGAGGATCTGGCCGCCGGAGATGTGCCCCGGCGCGCGCAGGATCTGCATGAGCGTGTTCGCGACGGTGCTCTTGCCGCAGCCCGACTCGCCGGCGAGGCCGACGATCTCGCCCGGCGGCGATCGACAGGTTGACGTTGTCGACGGCGCGCACGGTGTTCTCGCCCCAGCCGTAGTCGACGCAGAGGTTCTCGCAGCTCGACGAGCGGGCCCGAGTAGGACGCGCGGCTCGCGTCGGCGAGCGCCGAGGTCACGGTCACGCCGGCCGCTTCCCGAAGAGCAGGTACTTGCGGCGGCCGGACTGCAGGCCGCGGAGGCGCGGGTTCGAGACCTCGTCGATGCCGACGAGCAGAAGCGTGAGCGCGAAGACGGTCAGCCCGATCGCGAGACCGGGGAAGAGGAACGGCCACCATTCGCCCTGGAGCACGCTCGACTGGTTCTGCGCCCAGTACAGCGAGACGCCCCAGCTCGACTTGCCCGAGTCGCCGAGGCCGAGGAACTCGAGGCCGGCCTCGGTCAGGATCGCGATGTAGAAGACGAGCACGAACGCAGCCGCGATGCGGCTGATCATGTTCGGCATCAGCTCGCCGAAGACGATCTTGCGCGTCGACTCGCCGGAGACGCGCGCCGCGGCGATGAAGTCGCGGTTTCTGCAGCGTCAGCGCCTGGCCTCGGAGGATCCTCGCCTCGAAGGCCCAGAGCGTGAGGCCGAGCACGAGAACCATCGTCGTCATGCCGCGCTGGTGCAGGAACGACGTGACGACGATCAGCAGCGGGATCGTCGGGATGACGAACACGACGTTGGTGATCAGGCTGATGAACTCGTCGACGAGACCGCCCATGAGCGCGGCCGTGATGCCGAGCGTCGCCGCGAGGACGGTCGCGAGTGTGGCGGCGAGGAAGCCGGTGGCGAGCGAGCGGCGGGCGCCGAACGTGACGCCGGCCCACACGTCGGAGCCCTGGTCGGTCGTGCCGAAGAGGTGGTGGAACGACGGCGCCTGCTTCGCGCGCGAAGATGTTGAACTCCGTCGCGGACGAGGCGCTCGCGATGAAGCGGCGCGATGATCGCGAGCGCCACCATCGTCCCGATGATCGTCAGGCCGAGCAGGCTCTTCGGGTTCTTGAGGAGCAGCGACAGCCAGAGCGGAAGCTGAAACTGCCGCGCTTCGACGACGACGGCGCCGCGAGCGGGGCGAGCGGTGCGGGCTGCTGGAGCTCTACCTGGATCTGGGCCATCGCTAGGAAGCGCGGATGCGCGGGTCGAGGGCGAAGTTGACGAGGTCGATGATGAAGATCGCGACGATCGGGCAGACGGCGAAGAAGAGCAGGAGCGCCTCCGACAGTGGCAAGTCCTTGCCGAGGGCGGCCTGCTGCAGCGTGTAGCCGGCGCCCGGATAGCTGAAGACGAGCTCGACGAAGACGACGCCGCCGACAGCTGTTGCGAACTGCGGCGCGAAGCCGTTGAGCGGCGGCAGGATTGCGTTCCGCGCCGCGTAGCGCGTCATCACCCGTCGATCCTTGAGGCCTTTCGCATGCGCCATCGCGACGTAGTCCTCGCTGATCGTGTTGATCATCACGGTGCGCATGTTGAGGATCCAGCCGCCGGCGAAGGCGAGCACGATCACCATCGCCGGGCATGAACCCGTGGTCGATCGCGCTCCAGAGGAACGGTCCGTTGAGACCGGGCGTGACGTCGTTGCCGTAGGCGTGCTGGATCGGGAACCAGCCGAGCTTCAGGCCGAGGAAGTACATGACGAGCAGCGCCGTGAAGTACGCGGGGAAGGCGCCGACTGCCATGAAGACCGGGACGAACACGGAGTCGACGCTGCCGCCGCGGCGCCAGGCCGCGAACATGCCGATCGTCGTGCCGAAGATGAACGCGAGGATGAAGGCGATCCCGACGAGCACGATCGAGTAGGGAAGCGTCTGCGCGACCACCTGGTTGACGGGCGTCGGGAAGTTGGAGGTCGAGACGCCGAAGTTGAAGTGCGCGACGTTGGTTGAGGTAATGCCAGTACGCGGTCGGCAGCGACTCGCCCTTGCCGCCGAAGAGCTTCTCGTAGGTGAGGATGATCCCGCGGGTTCGACTGGATCTGCGCCGGGCTGAGGTGCTGGAGGATGCCGCCGATCGGGCTGCCCGGCAGCAGCTGCAGGATCAGGAAGACCAGCGTCAGCGCCATCCACAGGGCGAAGATGTAGAAGGCGAGTCTGCGGAGAAGCCAGCGCATGGAGTTCAGTCAGAAAAGTTAAGGGGCGGGCGAAGCGTTCGCTCCGCCCGCCCCTTACGCGACGCGGTTAGGCGCCTGCCTTGCCCCCAGGGGCAACGCGGGTGAACGTCAGGATGTTGTCGGGACCGGTCGTGAAGATCGGGTCTCCGTAGAAGTTCTTCGGCGACGTGAAGCCGTGGAAGTACTTCGTGGAGTACGTCGACCACCGCGGCCCGATGAACACCGGGACGATCGGCTGATCCTTGAGGAACAGGTTGGCGAGCTTGACGAAGTCAGCCTTCTGCTGCTTCGTATCGAGCGTCGAGCGCCAGTTGTTCAGGATCGACTGGGACGTCGCTGTCGTAGAAGTGCGCCCAGTTGCTCGTGTTGGTTGCGTCCTGCCCAGACGGCGTGAACTGCTCTGGGACAGGTTCGCGTTCGAAGTAGCCGAACGGCGAAGCGCCCGCGACGTTCTGCCAGAGCAGCGTCGGGTTGCTCGTCGTCGACGCGTTCGGGTACCAGGAGTTCCAGTCGGGCTCGAGGACTTCGCTCGAGTCGATACCGATCGCCGTGCAGGTTCTTGGCGATGATCTGGTCCGAAGCGACCCAGTCAGACCAGCCCGAGATCACGTGGATGTCGAGCTTGACCGGGTTGCCCTTCGGGTCGAGCAGCTGGCTCCCCTTGTAGGTGAAGCCGTTGGCCAGCGAGCATCGCCTTCGCGGCCGTCGGGTTGTAGGCAGCGGCAGCCGCTGCAGCCTTCTTCAGAGCCGGCGTGTACCAGCCCGAGAAGAGGCCGGTGAGGCCGAGGGCATCGGTGGGCGGCGCGTAGCCGTACTCACCGAGCTTGGAGATCGAGCTCCGGTCGAGCGCGAGGCTGACGGCCTTGCGGAACGCCGGGATGCTGTACGGGTACTTCGTGTCGTCGAACACGAGCGACTGCGCGAACGCGGTCGTCGCGTAGAACGCGTGGAAGTGCTGCGGGTCCTTCGCCTCGTACGCCGTCTCGACGTTCGGGACGAAGTTGTGGGTCAGGTCGACCTGCCCGCTCTGGATGTCGGCCAGTGCCGCGTCGTTCGACGCCGCCTGGACGTACTCGATGCACGGGATCTTCGGCGCGCCGGCCATCCAGTAGTGCGGGTTCTTCCCGAGGACGTAGTCCTGCGAGCTGAACTTCGCAACCTGGTTGAACGGGCCCGAGCCCACCGGATGCGGGTTGGTGAAGTTCGTCGGGCTCGAGACCTTCGACCAGATGTGCTTCGGCACGACGAACTGGCCGTTCAGCGTGACGCCGATGAACTGCGAGTCGGCGGTCTTCAGGTTGATGACGACCTGGTACAGGCCCTTCTGCTTGACCGACGCGATGTTCGAGTCGGGCTGCAGTGAGGCGACCATGTCCATCGTCTTGTCCTGCCGACCGGCCGTGAGGCTGTAGACGACGTCAGCCGCGGTCAGCGGCTGGCCGTCGCTCCACTTGACGCCCTGGCGGATGTTCAGGGTCAGCGTCTTGTTGCCGTTCGACCACTTCCAGCTCTGTGCGAGCCACGGGTACTGGTGGCCGCCACCGGCAGCGGTCGTGATGATCAGCGGCTCATAGATCGCACCGCGGACGAAACCGCCCGACGGAAGGCTCGTGGCCGTGTAGGGATTGAAGTTCCGAACGAATGCAGGATCGCCTGATCCTGCAAGCACCAAGCAGGTGTGCGCCGCGGACTTCTTGACCGCGGAAGGCGAGCTCGTCGACGCCAGCGCGAGTGCGCTGACCGTCAACGCCGAAACGATTACCGCACCGCCGATGCCGGCAATGAGCCGAAAACGACGGGGTGTGCGGAAGTGACGTGACATCTGCCGTTCCTTTCTCGCCCAGCGTCGGGCGGGGGACACACATGTTTGACCAACCGGGCGGGGGCTACCGGGAATTCCCGGAAACGGTAAACAGGTCGTTTCGACCTTGTCAAGGTTCCGATGCCACCGTACTGCATCTTTGCGCCGAAAAGTGTCGCTCTTCCGTTCCGGAAACGCTTACGGTACGGTCTCCCTCGATGGCCCAGCTTGATCGGAGACCCGACCAGAAGTTTCGAGGCCGCGCAACGATTCGCGACATCGCGGATCTGGCCGGCGTGTCGATCGCAACCGTGTCGCGGGTGCTGAACGACCGTCCGGACGTGGCACCGGAAACACGAGAGACCGTGATGCAGGTTGTACGCAAGCATGGGTTTACGACGAATCGCGGCGCTCGTGGTTTGTCGAGCGGCCGAACCGGCATCGTCGGGCTGACCCTTCCGCTCGTGAACGACTCGTATTTCGGGCAGATCCTGGGAGGCGCGTCGGAGGCGCTCTACGAGCAGGACATGCGGATCATGCTCTGCCCGACGCTGCACGAGCACGACCGCGAGGTCTCGCTGCTCGATCGCCTGTCGCGCGGCACGACCGACGGCGCGATCCTGATGCTTCCCGGAAGAGTCGACCGCCGAGCTCCAGCACCTGCAGGAGATCGGCTACCCGATCGTCGTCGTCGATCCTCGCGGAGCCACTGCCGAGCGGCATCGCGTGCGTGTCGGCGATGCACTCCGCCGGCGCGAAGCTCGCGACGGAGCACCTGCTCGAGCTCGGGCATCGCAACATCGCGGCGATCGGAGGCGCACCCGGTTGGTATGCGAACGACGAGCGGGTGATCGGCTTCCGCGCGGCGATGGCCGCCGCCCGCCTGCTTCCCGACCCGGACATGATCCTGTACTCCGACTGGAGCATCCCGACCGGCGAGCAGGCTGCCGAGGATCTCCTGTCGCGAGCGGATCGCCCGACGGCGATCTTCTGCTTCAACGACAACGTTGCGATCGGCGCGCTGAACGTCGCGCATCGCATGGGCGTCCGTGTTCCCGAGGATCTCTCGATCGTCGGCTTCGACGACACGTTCCAGGCGACGATCGTCCGCCCAAATCTCACGACCGTGCGCCAGCCTCTCGCAGAGCTCGGCCGTCTCGGTGTCAGCCTTCTGTCCCGCCTGATCGAGGGACAGCGGCTCGACGCGATGCGCATCGAGCTTGCGACGACCCTCGTCGTCCGTGACTCGACGGGTCCCGCACCGGATCATTAGCGCCGTCGCCATCGTGGCGCTCGCTGCCACGATCGGCCTCGTCGCCCGCGGCTTCGGCGCATCCGCCCCCGCGTACTCCGCGCGGCCGCTCGTCTCCGACGGCGGCGTCGCGGCGCCGCACCACGACGCGACGCTCGTCAACACGTGGGGTCTCGCCGCCAGCCCGACCGGGCCGTGGTGGACGACGAACGAAGCCCGCGGCACGAGCTCGCTCTACTCGGGCGATGGCCGCAAGCAGCTTCTGACCGTCGCCGTGCCGGGCGGTCCGACCGGGTATCGCGTACTACGGTGGCCAAAAGTTCCTCGTCCACGGCAACGGTCGCTCCGATCCGGCCCGCTTCGTCTACGCGTGCGAGGACGGGCAACATCCGCGCGTGGACGCCGACCGTCCCGGACAACTGGTCGACGAAGGCAGTCGTTGCGGTCGACGGCACGGGCGACGGCGCGATCTTCCGCGGCGTTGCGTTCGCGAACGGCCGGCTGTACGCGACCGACTTCCACAACGACCGCATCGACGTCTTCGACGGCAACTGGCAAGCGCGTGAAAGTCGCTGGCGCGTTCAGCGACGACGCGATCTCGCCGTGGTACGCACCCGACGGCATCGCCGCCTACGGGAACCACCTCTTCGTCACGTACGTCTATCGCGCCGAGGTCGACGGGAACGACGCACCAAGCGGCGGCTACGTCGACGAGTTCGACCTACAGGGCCGGCTCGTCGCGCGCGTCGCGAAGAGCGGCCTCAACGCGCCGTGGGGTGTCGCGCTCGCGCCGAAGTCATTCGGCCGCTACGGCGGCGACCTGCTGGTCGCGAGCTTCGGCGACGGACACATCGACGCGTTCAAGCGCGACGGCGCAGGCTGGAAGCACGACGGCACGCTCGAGGGCTCGAACGGCAAGCCGCTCGAGCTGAACGGCGTCTGGGGGATCGCGTTCGGGAACGGCGGCCATGGCCGGGACGCGCAACACGCTGTTCGCCGCCGCCGGCCCGCACCTCTGGCGTGGCGCGAGCGAGCTCCAGGTTCACGGTCTGATCTCGGCGATCGCGCCCAGTTGAGCCGGTCTCTAGTCCTTCTGCATCGCCGCGTCGAACGCGACGTCCGACGGCGCGAAGTCGGTGCGGCGCACGAAGCCGACGGCTTCGGCGGCGCCCCACTCGCGGTCCATGCCCATGTCCTCCCACTCGACCGAGAGCGGGCCGTCGTAGCCGATCTCGTTCAGTGCGCGGAAGAGCTCGTCGAAGTCGACGTCGCCGTGGCCCGGCGAGACGAAGTCCCAGCCGCGGCGCGAGTCGCCGAAGTTCAGATGCGACGCGAGGATCGACCGCCGGCCGTCGAGGCGCCGCTTCGAGTCCTTCACGTGCACGTGGAAGATCCGGTCGCCGAACTCGCGCGCGAACTCCGCGGCGTCGAGGAACTGCGGCGCGAAGTGGCTCGGATCGAGGTTGAAGCCGAAGCTGTCGCGGCCGACGGCGTCGAGCGTCTTCCGCGCGGTCACGAAGTCGTAGGCGATCTCGGTCGGGTGCACCTCGAGCCCGAAGCGGACGCCCTCCTGCTCGAACACGTCGAGGATCGGCGCGAAGCGCTCGGCGACCTCGTCGTACGCGCGGTCGATCTCGGCGAAGTCGTTCGGCGGGAACGAGTAGAGGCGCTGCCAGATCGGCGAGCCGGTGAAGCCGTTCACCTGCGTCACGCCGAACGCCGCCGCGGCGCGCGCGGTGTCGGCAAGGCGCTCGGCGGCACGACGGTGCACGCCTTCGGGATCGCCGTCGCCCCAGATCTCGGGCGGCAGGATGCTCGCGTGGCGCTCGTCGATCGGGTCGGCAACCGCCTGGCCGACGAGGTGCGCGCCGAGCGCCCAGCAGCCGAGTCCGTGACGCTCGAGCCGCTCGCGCTGGAGCTTGACGTACGCGGGGTCGGCGAGCGCGGCGGCGACGTCGAAGTGGTCGCCCCAGCACGCGAGCTCGAGCCCGTCGTAGCCCCACGAGGCAACGCGCGGCGTCAGCTCGTCGAGCGGAAGATCTGCCCATTGACCAGTGAAGAGGGTGATTCGTCTTGGCATGTCGTCAACCATACGCATCTATAAGGTGCGCGCCGTGAGCAAGGTCGCGTTGCAGCTGTGGACCATCCGCGAGGAGTGCGATCGCGATCTCGAGGGCGCGCTGCGCACGCTCGGCGACCAGGGCTACGACGGCGTCGAGCTGTTCCAGTTGCACGGTCACGACGCGCCGCAGGTGCGCGCGTGGCTCGACGAGAACGGCCTCGTCGCCGCCGGGCGCCACGTGCGCGTCGAGGCGATCGAGACCGAGCTCGACCAGCTCGTCGACGAGCTCGGCGTGCTCGGCACGAACCGACTCGCGATCGCCTGGGTCGACCCGGAGGCGCTCAGCGACGCCGATGCGGTCGTCGAGCGCTTCGCCGCCGCGGCGCAGGCTGCGAAGGACGCCGGGCTGCAGCTCGGCTTCCACAACCACTGGTCGGAGGTGGCGCCGCTCGACGGCGGCGGGACGTTCCTCGACCGGCTGCGCGCGCTGCCGGCCGACCTGCTCTGGCTCGAGCTCGATCTCGGCTGGGTCTGGCACGGCGGCGGCGACCCTGTCGCCGAGCTCGAGAAGACCGCAGGGCGCTGCCCGCTCGTGCACATCAAGGACTACGTGAGCCGCGAGGATCGCGACGACGTCCCGGTCGGCGACGGCATCGTCGGCTACGAGCGCGTCCTGCCGGCGGCGATCGCCGCCGGCGCGGAGTGGCTCGTGCTCGAGGAGGACGAGGTCGGCCCCGATCCGTTCGGCGCCGTCCAGCGTTCGCTGGACTTCGTCCGGAAGACGCTGGGCGCATGAGCGACAAGCTTGCGGGTCGGGGTCGTCGGGTGCGGCATCATCGCGACGCGCTACGTCACGGACGCGCCCGCGTTCGACAACTGGACAGCCGGTCGCCTGCGCCGACCTCGACGTCGAGGCGCGCGACGCGTTCGCTGCCGAGCACGGCCTGCGTGCGCTTGACCGTCGACGAGCTGATCGCCGATCCGGAGGTCGAGCTCGTCCTGAACCTGACGCCGCCGAAGGTGCACGCAGCGATCGTCCGCGCGTCGCTCGCCGCCGGGAAGCACGTCTACACCGAGAAGCCGCTCGCTGCGAGCGTTCGCCGAGGCGCGCGACGCTCGTCGCCGAGGCCGAGCGGGCAGGACTGCGGCTCGGCTGCGCGCCCGACACGTTCCTCGGCACCCCGTACGAGACGGCCGCGCGGCTGATCGCCGACGGCGCGATCGGGATGCCGCTCGGCGCCACGGCGACGATGCTCGTCGGCGGTCCCGACAGCTGGCATCCGAACGCCGAGATGTTCTACCGCGCCGGCGGCGGGCCGCTGCTCGACATCGCGCCGTACTACCTGACCGCGATCGTCGCGCTGCTCGGCTCGATCGAGTCGGTCGCCGGCTTCGTCGAGACGCCGACGCCCGAGCGCCTGCTCGGCGCCGGGAAGATGGCGGGCCAGACGATCACCGTCGACGTGCCGACGCACGCGTCGACGGTGCTGCGGCTCGAGAGCGGTGCGCTTGCGTCGCTGACCGTCGGCTTCGAGTCGCGCGGCCAGTACGAGAGCGGTCTCGTCGTCTGGGGCATGGAGGGCTCGCTTGTCCTGCCCGACGCGAATGCATTCGCCGGCGATGTGATCCTTCGTCGCGGCCGCGAGGTGCCCGAGGAAACCGTCGCGTTCGAACGGCGCGGCGATCAAGAGGCACGCGGCCGCGGAATCGACGAGCTCGTCGAGGCGCTGCGCGCCGGTCGGCCGCATCGCGCAAGCGGCGAGCTTGCACTCCACGTGCTCGAGGCGGCCGAAGCAGCCGCGACGAGCGGCGAGGAACGCCGCTTCGTCGAGCTGACTACGCGAGCGGCTTCAGCCTCCCGCTGAGCACTGGCGCGACGCAGCTCGCGTGGTGCACGGTCGCGGTGATCAGCGCCGGCCGGCCGAGCTCGTGCTCGGTGTGCCAGCCGTGCAGGCGTAGTCGCAGGACGTCGTAGCCGTCGATCCAGCGCGACTCGATGTCGCCGAGCGCGCGCAACCGTCGGGCATGCGAGCGCGACTGAACAACGGCAAAGACGGTGGAGCAAGCCCGACCGGTGCGCCGTCCGAACGCCAGCTCGGGCTGGCGCGGCAAGTACCACTCGAGCGGCGATCGATACGAGAAGAAGCCGGGCATGCCGCCGAACACGGCAATCGGATCGTTGCGCCGCCACCCCTCGCGCACAAGCGCGTGCGCAATGCCGTCAAACGGCGCTGCCGTCGCCGCGGTTCCGAACGAGAAGAACCCGACGGCGAGCGCAGCTACTGCAGTCGCGACGGCCAGCGCCCGCGCGTGCTGCGGCAGGTGCACGAGCGCAGCCGAGGCGAGGAGCGCGGCGAAAGGCCCGACGCCGATCAGATTCCGCTCGGCGTAGATGTGCGACCCGGCGGCCCACGCGGCTGCCGCTCCGAGGAGCGGGCCTGCCGCGAGCAGCACGCACAGCCGGCCGCGCGCCGACGTGCGCCAGAGCCGAACGGCGCCGAAGTAACAGAGCAGGATGAAGCCCAGGCTGGCGACCGCCTGAACTGGTTGCGAACCGACCGAGGGCGCGAACAGCTTGAGCGGTGTGCTGACGACCGCGTGCAGCGTGAACGGCCCAATCCACCAGAAGCGGTCTTGCCGGTACTGCACGAACGCAGCGGGTAGCCACGGCGATGCGGCGACGAGGCCCGCGACGACGGCGCCGCCGAGCGCACGCCGCCGGCCGCGGAGCTCTGGCTCGAAGGCGATCCATACGCACCCGGCGAGCAGCGTGAAGCAGAAGAAGTAGTGCGTCAGCACTCCCGCAGCGGTGCACGCGGCGACGGCGACCAGGTCGCGTCGTCGCTGGGCGCGCACGAGCGTCCAGGCGAATGCGACGGACACGAGCGCGAGGAGCGCATAGGCGCGTAGCTCGTGGCCGTGCGCGAGGAACGTCCGTCCGAAGCCGGTCAGGAGCCCGGCGACAACAGCGAGCCGGAGCGGCATCAGCGGACGCGCAAGCACCACGACGAGCGCCGCTGTCGCCGCGCCGGCGGCGACCGAGACGAGCCGCACATCGAGGATCGAGGCACCGGCCGCGTGCAGCAGCCACCCGAGCGAGTACCAGAGCGGCGGCGTCGATTCGGTTCTGACGACGCGGTGCAGCATCGTCAGAAACGACGGCTCGCGCAGAATCCGGGCTGACGCCACCTCGTCCTGCCACAGCGAGTCGGACCAGACGTGCGGCAGTCGCGCGGCGGCGGCAAGAACGCCGATCGCGAGTGCTACCGACACGGTCCGGTCACTCCGCACGCGCGGGTCATCTAACCGGCGTGCGCGTTAACCGTGTGTTGCGCGGAGCTTCAGATCCAGCTCTTGCGGCGGAAGTACGCGAGCTGGGCGATCGTCGTCACGATGATCAGCCCCCATGAGAAGGCGTACCCGAAGCCCCAGTGGAGCTCGGGGATCTCGCGAAAGTTCTGGCCGTAGATGCCGACGATGAGCGTGGGGAGGAGCAGGATCGAGGCGACGGCGGTCAATCGCTTCATCACCTCGTTCTGGTCGTTCGCGATTTTTCCCTGGATGTAGTCGCGCACGCTCGCCAGCGAGTCGCGTGAGGACTCGAGCGCCTCCGTTGCGCGAAGGAGCTTGTCGTAGGCGTCGCCGAACGAGATCTCGACGTCGCGCGGGAACAGCTCGCCCGTCATCCAGTTCGACGCGGTCGTCGATCACCCGGTGCACTGCGTCGCGCGTCGGCGTCAGTGTGCGACGGATCCCGCGAACGTCCTGTCGTAGCTCGCGAAGCCGCCGGCCGACGACGCGGGCCGGCTCGGTTGCGACCGCGTCCTCGAGCTCGTCGATCTCGTCGTCCAGGTCGTCGACGAGATCGAGGTAGCGCTCGGCGATCTGGTCGACGAGGTGGTACATGAACATGCCGACGTCGTCGTGGGTGCGACACGCTTCCTTGGCCGGCTTGGGGTCGAACGGCTGCTCGCCCGGTGGTGTCTTCGAGACGCTGACCAGCGACTCGTGCGTCGCGATGACGTCGAGCTCCTGGTAGTAGACGCGGTTCTCCTTCGTGACCGCGACCGGCACGCAGGAAGATCCCGAGGATGTAGTCGCCGTGCGACTCGAGACGCGGACGCGGCTCGTCGTCGTGGACGTGCGGCGCGAGCAGCGCCTCCAGCGCGGTCTGGTGGACGTGCGGCGGCAGGTGCTGCTTCAGCTCCTCCGCCGAGGGGTCGATCAGGTCGATCCACTCGGGGCGCTCGGCCACGCCCGCAGGCTACGGACGCGCCCGGACGGCTAGCGGCCGGCGGTGAGAGCGGTGCCCGGATGACCTTCGAACGACGCGAGGAACTTCTCGGCGTCGAGCGCGGCCATGCAGCCTGAGCCGGCGGCGGTGATCGCCTGGCGGTACGTGTGGTCCTGCACGTCGCCGGCTGCGAACACGCCGGGCAGGTTCGTCTCGGTCGAGCCGGGCTTCGTGACGAGATACCCGAGCTCGTCGTGATCGAGTTGGTCGACGAAGAGCGCCGTCGTCGGGTCGTGGCCGATCGCGACGAAGAGGCCGTCTGCCGGAACCTCCCAGACCTCGTCGGTGACGGTGTTGCGCAGGCGCAATGCCTCGACCTTCAGGTCGCCGACGATCTCGTCGACGACCGCGTTCAGGACGAAGTCGAGCTTGTCGTTGGCCTCCGCGCGATCGATCATGATCTTCGAGGCGCGGAACTCGTCGCGCCGGTGCACGAGGTGCACCCGCGACGCGAACTTGGTCAGGAACAGCGCCTCCTCGAAGGCGGAGTCGCCGCCGCCGACGACGTAGACATCCTTCTCACGGAAGAACGCCGCGTCGCAGGTTGCGCACGCCGAGACGCCGCGGCCCTTGTGCTTCTCCTCGGACGGGATACCGAGGAAGCGCGCGGTCGCGCCGGTCGCGATGATCACCGAACGGGCGGTGTACTCGTCGTCGCCGACCCAGACGCGGAGCGGCTGCTCGGAGAAGTCGACCCTGCTGACGTCGTCGGTCAGGAACTCCGCGCCGAAGCGCTCGGCCTGGCGGCGGAAGTCGGCCATCATCTACGGCCCCGACAACCCCGTCGGGGTACCCCGGGTAGTTCTCGACGTCGCTCGTGATCATCAGCTGGCCGCCCCATTGGAAGCCTTCGATCACGAGCGGTTCGAGGTCGGCGCGTGCGGCGTACAAGGCGGCCGTGTACCCGGCCGGGCCGCCTCCGATCACGATCAGTTCACGTGTTTTCATCTCGTACGTCTAAACGCTAAAGGGCGGCCGGATGTTCCGCTTAGTGGCCGAACCCGTCGACGCGCGTGGGGGTGATCGTGACGATCACACGCCGCTCGCCGGGCTGGAGGTACGGGTACTCGTCGACGTCGAGGTACTTCTTGGCGAGCTTGTCGATGTGATCCTTCGCGCCCTCTTCCGAGAGCTCGGCTGTGCCTTCGACTGTGACGTAACCGGCCTGCGGGTCCTCGGTGCGCCACACCGTGGCCGAGATGCGCGGGTCGCGCCGGAGGTGGCGCTCCTTGGCGCGGCCGACTGCGGTGTTGAAGATCACGTGCTCGCCGTCTGTGTCGATCCAGACCGGAGTGGAGTTCGGCGAACCGTCCTCGCGGAGGGTCACGACGGTCGCCCAGTTCTTGCCGCGGAACAAGTCCGCCTGGTCTGAAGTGAGTGTCTTAGCCATGGCGGAAACCGTACCCTTTTGGGCTATGCAGAGAAACCGGTCGATCCCCGAGGCGACGGTCGTGCCCGTCCTGATCTACCCGGACGTCCGGGAGGCGACCGACTGGCTCGTCGACGCCTTCGGCTTCGTCGAGCGGGTCTGGATCCCGGACAACCACCGCTGCCAGATGCGCGTCGGCGAGCACGGCGCCGTGATCGCCGCCGACGAGCGTCACGACCGCCGCCGGCCACGGCCCGGTGAGTCGACGAGCTCGGTGCTCGTGCGCGTCGACGACGTTCGCGCCCACTGCGAGCGAGCGCGCGCCCGCGGCGCGGAGATCCGCATGGAGCCGACCGACTTCGAGTACGGCGAACGGCAGTACGCCGCGGTCGACCCGTACGGCCACCACTGGACGTTCTCCGAGACGCTGGCCGACGTCGCGCCGGAGGAGTGGGGCGGCGAGCTCGGTCTAGAGCCGGTCTGGAACCGCTCGCCTGCGACGGGCGAGCCCAGAAGAACAGGATCGCCTCGAGCACCAGGTTGACGATCCAGACTGCGATGGTCGCCCAGACGAGGTTCCAGAACCCGTCGATGTCGAAGCCCTTCACGAGCCAGTCGGTCAGCGCGAGCATCCCCATCGAGACGAAGAACCACGCGAGGCCGAGCGTCAGGAACGCGAGCGGCAGCGTCAGCAGCTTGAGGATCGGCTTCAGGAACGTGTTGAGGATCCCGAAGATCGCCGCGGCCGCGAGCAGCTGCCCGGTCGTGCCGCCGTGAACGCCGGTGAAGATCCACGCGACGAGCCCGAGCACGATGGCATTGCAGAGCCAGGAGACGGCGAGTTGTCCGATCAAGCGCATGCGCGAGAGTCTGACATGCGCACCTGACGGCGTCTAGGCAGCGTCGGCCGGCGGCAGCGCGACGAGCTCGGGTGCGTCGACCGACGTCGCCTTCTTCTCGATCTGCTTCAGCTCGGTCGGAGGCTCGGCAGAGATGCCGTGCTCCGGGAACTTGCGGGCGGTGACGAGCAGCCGCGTCTCGAATGAGCTGACCGCCTGGTTGAACGAGCCCACCGCTGTATCGAGGTTGCGACCGACCTTGGCGAAGTGCCCGGCGAAGACGCCGAGGCGCTCGTAGAGCTCGCGTGCCGAGCTCGGAGATCTGGCGCGCACTCTCGGCAACCGTCTCCTGCTGCCAGGTGTAGGCGACCGTTCGCAAGCAGGCCGATCAGGGTCGACTGCGTCGCGATGATCACGCCGGCCTGCGCGGCAGTCTCGATCAGGGAGCCGTCCTGGTCGAGGGCGACGCGGTAGAGACCTTCGTCGACGAACATCACGACGAACTCGGGCGACGGATCGAATTGACGCCAGTAGCGCTTCTGGCCGAGCTTCATGACGTGGTCGCGCACCTGAGCGGCGTGGCGGGCGAGGTGCGCCCGCTTGAGCTCGACGTCCTCGGTGTTGATCGCGTCGAGGTACGCCTGAATCGGCACCTTCGAGTCGACGACGATCGACTTGCCTCCGGCGAGCCGGACGACCATGTCCGGTCGCAAGAGCGAACCCTCGTCGTCGCGCACGCTCTCCTGGAGGTGGAAGTCGCAGTGGTCGAGCATGCCGGCGAGCTCGACGACGCGCTTCAGCTGCAGCTCGCCCCACTGGCCGCGCACGTTGGGCGCCCGGAGGGCGGTGACGAGGCTGCCGGTCTCCACGCGGAGCCGGTCCTGTCCTTCGGCGACCTGGCGCAAGGTCTCGCCGATCGTCGACACCTCGCGCAGCCGCCGTTCCTCGAGCTGGCGCGTCTGCTGCTCGAACTTCGTGAGCGTCTCCTTGATCGGCGACAGCTTCGCCTCGGTCAGCTGGAGCAGCGAGGTCTGACTGTCGAGCAGCTGCTTGCCGGCCATGGCGCCCATCCGCTCTTCCCACTCGCCGCGGCTCGCCTCGAGTGTCTGCCGCTGCGCGCGTTCGCCTGCGATCGTCGCGCGCGCCCAGAGATAGACCGCGGCGGCGCCGACGAGGAGGCCCAGGATGAGAAAGATCGCTGCCATGGGCCGATGGACGATAGAGAGGCCGTCGGACGGAGTCGGACCAAAAATCAGCCCCAGCGAGTCCGAAGACCTACCGGGGCTGGTGCCGGATCCAGCGACTCCGAAGAGCTACCGGATCCGACGTGCGAGAAGCTATCCGCGGTGCGGCCAGGTCGTCAACGGCGTTCATCGCGGGATTGGTGCAATTTGCGCGCGAAATCGTCACAGGCCGAATTCCGGGCAGGGAACATCCGTTCGCCTGCGTACGCTTTCCGCGAATGGACGAGGTCTTTGGCCCCGCGGGCGCGCTCGCGCGTGTGCTGCCCGAGTACGAGCCGCGGCAGGAGCAGGCCGCGCTTGCGAGCGCGGTCGATCGGGCGCTCGGGACCCACGAACACCTCGTTGCCGAGGCCGGCACGGGCGTCGGGAAGAGCCTCGCGTATCTGATCCCTGCTCTCGAATCCGGGCAACGGGTTGTGGTCGCGACAGCGACGAAGGCGCTTCAGGAGCAGCTCCTCGCCAAAGACGTGCCCGATTGCCGCGGCGGCGGTCGGCCGGACGGTCGACGTCCAGGTGCTGAAGGGCCGGGCGAACTACCTCTGCCGCCGTCAGCTCCAGGGGTTCCAGCCGTTCCTGCTCCCCGAGGGCCGCGACGGTCACGCCTGGGAGGCGATGCAGGGCTGGCTCGACGAGACCGAGACCGGTGATCGCGCCGAGCTCGAGGTCGAGCCGTCGGCCGCGCTCTGGGGCGAGCTGTCGGTCGGCCCGGATCGCTGTTCCGGACGGCGCTGCCCGTTCGTCTCCGCGTGCTTCGCCGAGGCGGCGCGTGAGCGCGCCTCGCACGCAGATCTGGTGATCGTCAACCACGCGCTCTACTTCGCGCATCTCGCTTCGGGCGGCGGCGTTCTGCCCGAGCACGACGCGGTGATCTTCGACGAGGCGCATCGGCTCGAGGAGTCGGCGGCGTCCTGGCTCGGCGGGCGCGTGTCGCGTCAGGGCATCCGGCGGCTCGCGCACGACATCGAGCGCGCCTGCCGCGATTCCCAGCACGCGTTGCCCGCACGGGAGCTCGATCGCGTCGACCGGACGGGCGAGCGCTTCCTGAAGTCGGTTGCGCCGACGGCCGGCCGGCGGCGCCTGCGAGAGCTTCCGGCCGAGCCGGCGCTCGTCCTGATGGACGCGCTCAGCGACCTGTCGACCGCACTCCACGGACAGACCGAGGAGCTCGACGCGCTCGCGCGGCGCGCGCTCGCGATGGGCGACGAGGTGCAGGCGTGTCTCGAGCCGGGCGGCTTGGAGCGGGTGGTCTGGTCGGAGCCCGACTCGGTTGCCTGGGCTCCGGTCGACGTCTCGGGCGAGCTCCGCGAGCGGCTGTGGGAGGACGGGCCGACCGCGATCCTCGTCTCGGCAACGCTCACGACCGGCGAGGACGCGGCCTTCGTGCGGCGGCGGCTCGGGCTCGATCACGCGCGCGAAGCTGTTGTCGGCTCGCCGTACGACTTCCGCGAGCAGGCACTTCTCTACCTGCCGCGCTCGATGCCCGATCCGCGCAGCGAGGATTTCACTGCACGTGCTGCCGAGGAGATCGTCTCGCTCCTCGCGCTCTCCGAAGGGCGCGCGCTCGTCCTCACGTCGAGCTATCGCGCGCTCGAGGCGTATCGCGAGCATGTGCGGGGGCGCGTTCCGTACGACGTGCTCGTCCAGGGAGAGGCGCCCCGCGAGCGGCTGCTCGAGAGGTTCCGGGAAGAGGTTGGGTCGGTGCTGCTCGCCACCTCCACGTTCTGGCAGGGCGTCGACGTTCCCGGCGAGTCGCTCTCGCTGCTCGTGATCGACAAGCTGCCGTTCTCGGCGCCTGGCGACCCGTTGCACGAGGCGCGGTGTGAGGCGGTGGAGCAGGCTGGCGGGGATTGGTTCCGCGACTACGCGCTGCCGACCGCGATGCTGCAGCTTCGGCAGGGGTTCGGCCGGCTGATCCGGGGCCATACCGACCGGGGCGTCGTCGCGATCCTCGACCCGCGCCTGCGCACGCGTCCGTACGGTCGGGCGTTCCTCGCCGCGCTGCCGCGTTGCCCGGTCGCCGAAGATCCCGCCGCCGTGGCGCAATTCTTCGGCGAGGCGCTGCCGGTTTCCGCTTGAATGGCGCGACGCCATGGCGAAGAAGAAGCCCCGTACACCGACGCCGCCGCGCGTCCAGGCGCCGCAGCAGCGCAGCGGATCGAGTCGCTCCGCGAGGCTCGGGCAACGACGCCGGGATGCAGCATCGGCGCATCCTGTATCTCGTCGCGGCAGCCGGCTTCCTCGGGCTGATCGTGGTCGTGTTGCGTGATCGCGTTCGGTGGCGGCAGTAGCGGCTCGACCGAGAAGGCGCTCGCCGCCGACTTCGCGGCCGCGAACTGCAGCTACAAGACGGTCGACGGCGTACGTGCCGAAGGGCCAGGGCACGCACGTCGACAGTCTCACCAAGAAGCTCCCGTGGAACACCGATCCGCCGTCGAACGGCCAGCACTATCCGCTCTGGGCGGTCTGGGGCTTCTACAACACGGCGGTCAACCCGCGCCAGGTCGTGCACAACGAGGAGCACGGCGGCGTGATCGAGTGGTGGGGATCGAAGGTGCCGAAGGCGACCGTCCAGCAGCTGCACGAGTTCTATCTCGAGCATCCCGACGGCGGCTTTGGGACGCTGTACCCGACACTCGGCAGCAAGATCGCGCTCACCGCCTGGACGGGCGACACGGCGCGCTACCAGCAGGACGGCTACTACGGCGATGGCCACATCGCGGTCTGCCCGAACTACACCGCGAAGACGAAGACGGCGTTCGAGGCGTTCCGCAAGGCGTACATCGGCAAGGGGCCGGAGGGCATTCCGCTCTCCGCCGACGAGGCGGGCACGGGCCCGCCGACGTCGTGATGCGCCTCTTAGCCTGACCGCGCCGGGGTGGCGGAAGCGGTAGACGCAGCCGGCTTAAAACCGGTGGCCTTCGGGCGTGGGGGTTCAAGTCCCTCCCCCGGCACTCACGTTACGCACGAGGTTCGCTTTCGCAGCGAGCTTCGACGTGGTCAGACAGGAGTCAGACTCACGTCTGACACATGGAAGTGCGCCAACCCTGCGCCGAAAGTGTCACGCGGTGCGGCGGGTTCTTGCCGTCAGCGTTCGCAGCCGCGCGGCGAGCTCGGCCGTCAGGTCTCTCGCGCGGAACCGCCACGACCAGTTCCCGCCCTCGGTCCCCGGGAAGTTCATCCGCGCTTCGCCGCCGAGGCCGAGCACGTCCTGGAGCGGCGCGATCGCGAGCGCGAGCTGCGACTCCCAGGCGCGCTCGATCAGCGTCCAGCTCGGGTCGCCGCCGATCGCGGCGCGCTCGTCCGCCGGCAGCTTCTCCCACCAGCCGCGCGTCGTGTCGTTGTCGTGCGTGCCCGTGTAGACGACCGACTGCTCCTCGGCGCTCGCAGGCACGCGCCCGCGGGTGAACTGCAGCACGACCATCCCCGGGAAGCCGAGTTCGCGGCGGAGCCGCTCGACCGGCGGCGTGATCACGCCGAGGTCCTCGGCGACGACGGGCACGTCGCCGAGCTCCGCCTACGACCGCCTCGAACAATGCGCGTCCCGGCCCGCGTCGCCAGCGGCCGTGCGCGGCCGTCTTGTGCCGCGCCGGAACCGCCCAGTACGCGACGAACCCGCGGAAGTGGTCGAGGCGCGCGAGGTCGACGAGCGCGAACGTCCGCCGGAAACGCTCGACCCACCAGCGATAGCCCTCCGCGCGCAGCGCCGGCCAGTCGTAGACCGGGTTGCCCCAGTGCTGCCCGGTGCGCGTGAAGAGGTCGGGCGGGACACCGGCGACGACACCGCGCTGGAAGAGCTGCGGATGCGCCCGATGGTCGGCGCCGTCCCACGCGACGTAGATCGGCACGTCGCCGAAGATGCGGACGCCGCGCGCGGCGCGCGTAGGCGCGCAGCGCGCTCCATTCGCGGTCGAATCGCACCTGGTCGTCGAGCGAGCCGCCGAAGTCCACCCAGTCGTCGACCCAGTACGCGTTGCGCGCGCGAAACGCCGCGCGCTCGGCGACCGACACGCGAGCGCGCGGCCGCGCGAGCAGCGCCGGCGAGCCCGCGAACGCCGACGGCGACGTGTACGGCGACCCGAAGTCGTCCGTCGGCCCGAGGGGCAGGACCTGCCACCAGCGCTGACCCGCGGCGGCGAGCCAGTCGACGAATCGGTAGGCGTGTTCGTCAAGTACGCCGTTTGGCAATGAGGTCGGATGCAGGAGGATGCCCGAAGCGCGCTCGAGTCTCATACGTGTAGGACCATGACATGCCGATACCGAAGACCCCGCAACCACGGATCCAGATCCAGGCCGTCGAGCCGATCCTCGACTGCGGCCGCTATCCGGTGAAGCGGACGGTCGGCGACACCGTCGAGGTCTACGCGACCGTGTTCAAGGACGGTCACGACACGCTCGCCGGCGCGGTCCGCGTGAAGGGGCCGCTCGACAAGCGGTGGCGCGAGCTGCCGCTCGAGCCCCTTGGGAACGCGCGCTGGCGCGGGACGTTCACCGTCGACGCGCCGGGGCGCTGGCAGTTCGCGGTCGCCGCCTGGACCGACCGGATCGCGACCTGGCAGGACGAGCTGCGCCGCAAGTCCGACGCCGGTCAACGAGACCTGGCGGGCGAGCTGTCGGAAGGTGCGCTGCTTCTGGGAAAGACGGTGACGCTCGAAGAGGCGCTCGTCGCGCCCGCCGGCGACCGGCACGGCGAGACGAGCTCCGACCCGCTCGCAGTCGACGTCGACCGCGAGCTCGCCCGGTTCGGCGCGTGGTACGAGCTGTTCCCGCGCTCCTGGGGCGGCTTCACGGGCGTCGCGAAGGTTCTGCCCGACCTCGCGAAGCTCGGCTTCGACGTCGTCTACCTGCCGCCGATCCATCCGATCGGGACGACGAACCGCAAAGGGCGCAACAACACCGAGACGGCCAAGCGCTGACGACGTCGGCTCGCCGTGGGCGATCGGCTCCGCGGACGGCGGTCACGATGCGATCGACCCCGCGCTCGGCACGTGGGCCGACTTCGACGCGATGGTCGCCGCCGCGAAGCAAGGCCGGGATCGAGCTGGCGCTCGACTTCGCGATCAACGCGTCGCCCGACCACCCGTGGCTGAAGCAGCATCCGGAGTGGTTCCACCGGCGCCCGGACGGGACGCTGAAGTACGCGGAGAACCCGCCGAAGCGCTACCAGGACATCTACAACTTCAACTTCGAGTCGGACGATTGGGAAGGGCTGTGGCAGGCGCTGCGCGATGTCGTCCTCGGCTGGGTCGCGCGCGGCATCACCGTCTTCCGCGTCGACAATCCGCACACGAAGCCCGCGCCGTTCTGGGAGTGGCTGATCCGCGAGGTGCGCGCCGAGCACCCGGAGGTCATCTTCCTGGCCGAGGCGTTCACTGCGCCGTCGATGATGACCACGCTCGCGAAGCTCGGCTTCTCGCAGAGCTACACGTACTTCACCTGGAAGAACACGAAGCACGAGCTCGCCGAGTACATGAGCGAGCTGGTTGCGTGGGCGCCGTTCTATCGCGGTAACGCGTTCGTGAACACGCCCGACATCCTCCACGAGTACCTGCAGCTGGGCGGCCGTCCCGCGTTCGAGGCGCGGCTCGTGCTCGCCGCGACGCTCGTGCCCAGCTACGGCGTCTACTCCGGCTTCGAGTCGCTCGAGAACCTTCCGGTGCGTCCAGGCTCCGAGGAGTACCTCGACTCGGAGAAGTACGAGCAGAAGCAGCGCACGCTCGACGGCGTCCTGCTGCCGCTGATCGCGCGGCTGAACGAGATCCGCCGCGCCGAGCCGGCGCTGCAGCAGGTCGACAACCTGCGCTGGCTCGAGACCGAGAACGACCGGCTCGTCGCCTACGCGAAGGACGACGTGATCTGTGTGGTCAACATCGACCCGTTCGACGAGCAGGAAGGCGTCTGCATCGTCCCCGTCGCGCTCGGCTACCCGCCCGCATTCGAGAGCCGCGACCTGCTCTCCGGACAGGCGTTCACCTGGCGCGCCGGCCGGAACTACGTTCGACTTGCACCCGGCCAGGCCCACATCGTCAAAGTCTCACTGTGAGCGACACCGGCACCTGGTTCGAGCGCGACCCGCTGTGGTTCAAGACCGCCGTCTTCTACGAGGTCCACCTGCGCGCGTTCTACGACGGGAACGACGACGGCTCGGGCGACTTTCGCGGGCTGACCGAGAAGCTCGACTACCTGCAGTGGCTCGGCGTCGACTGCATCTGGCTGCTGCCGTTCTATCCGAGCCCGCTGCGCGACGGTGGCTACGACATCGCCGACTTCTTCACGATCAACCCCGACTACGGGACGATCGACGACTTCAAGCAGTTCGTCGACCAGGCGCATCAGCGCGGCATGCGCGTGATCGCCGACCTGGTCATGAACCACACGAGCGCCGACCATCCGTGGTTTCAGGAGAGCCGCACCGATCCCGCAAGGCCCGTACGGCGACTGGTACGTGTGGGGTGACGACGACACCCGCTGGAGCGAGGCGCGGGTGATCTTCGTCGACACCGAGCCGTCGAACTGGACGTGGGACCCGGTGCGCGGGCAGTACTACTGGCACCGCTTCTTCTCGCATCAGCCCGACCTGAACTACGACAACCCCGAGGTGCAGGAGCAGATGCTCAACGTCCTGCGCTTCTGGCTCGACCTCGGGCTCGACGGGTTTCGACTCGACGCGGTGCCGTATCTCTACGAGCGCGACGGGACGAACGGCGAGAACCTGCCGGAGACGCACGCGTTCCTCAGGCGCGTCCGCTCGGAAGTCGACGCGCTCTACAAGGACCGCGTCCTGCTCGCCGAGGCGAACCAGTGGCCGGCTGACGTCGTCGAGTACTTCGGCGAAGGCGACGAGTGCCACATGGCGTTCCACTTCCCTGTCATGCCGCGCATGTTCATGGCGATGCGGCGGGAGGACGCGCTGCCGATGGTCGAGATCCTCGAGCAGACGCCGACGATCCCCGACAACGCGCAGTGGGGGCTCTTCCTGCGGAACCACGACGAGCTGACGCTCGAGATGGTCACCGACGAGGAGCGCGACTACATGTACGAGGAGTACGCGAAGGACCCGCGCATGAAGCTGAATCTCGGCATCCGCCGCCGCCTCGCGCCGCTGCTCGACAACGGCCGCGACGAGATCCAGCTCCTGCACGCGATCCTCTTCTCGCTGCCCGGTTCGCCCGTCCTCTACTACGGGGACGAGGTCGGCATGGGCGACAACATCTTCCTCGGCGACCGCGACGGCGTGCGCACGCCGATGCAGTGGACGGGCGACCGGAACGGCGGCTTTTCGCGCGCCGACTTCCAGCAGCTCTACCTGCCGCCGCTGATGGATCCGGTCTACGGCTTCCAGGCGGTCAACATCGAGGCGCAGCTTCGGCAGCCGAACTCGCTCCTTCGCTGGCTGCACCGCATGATCGCCCTCCGCAAGGATCACCCGGTTTTCGGGCTCGGGAGCTACGAGGCGCTGCGCCCCGAGAACCCCCGGATCTTCGCGCACGTACGCACCTACGAGGATGACATCGTGCTCTGCGTGCACAACCTGGCCCGCTCGGCGCAGGCGGTCGAGCTCGATCTCTCCCGCTGGGAGGGCCTCATTCCGGAGGAGATGTTCGGGCGAACGCGATTCCCGCGGATCGGCGAACTGTCCTATTTGCTGACATTGGCGCCGCGAGGGTTCTTCTGGTTCCAGTTGCGGAAGGACGAGGAGGAATGAACGACCGGGATCTGATCGAGTTCGTCACGAGCCAGCGCTGGTTCGGCTCGAAGTCGCGTGATGTCGCTCACGCGTCGATCATCGACCGCATTGCGCTGCGGGATTCGGAGCTCCAGCTCGTGGAGATCCGCTTCGACACGGGAACGCACGAGACGTACCAGCTGGTCTCGGACGAGAGCTTCCGCGAGCTCGTCGAGCTGATCCGCGCCGGCGCCGAGGTGCCGGGCTCGGAGGGCGTCGTCGAGTTCGGCTCCGTCCGCGGCGTGAGCAGCGGCGAGCCGGGCGAGGCGCGCGTCGTCACGGCCGAGCAGTCGAATACGTCGGTCGTCTTCGGCGACGAGCTGATCCTCAAGGTGTTCCGGCGGCTCGAGGCCGGGATCAACCCGGAGCTCGAGATGCTGCGCTTCCTGACCGAGCACGGCTTCCAGAACATCGCGCAGCTCGCCGGCTGGTACGCGTACGCCGGCCGTCAGATGACCGCGACGCTCGGGATCCTCCAGCAGTTCGTCGTCGGCGGCGAGGACGGGTGGGAGCGCGCGCTCGACGCGGCGACGAGCGGCGACGAGGCGTTCATCGACTCGCTGCGCCGTCTCGGCGAGGTGACCGGGAAGATGCACACGCTGCTCGGCTCCGACCCGACCGACCCGACATTCGCGCCCGAGCCGACGTCGGCAGAGTCGCTCGGCCTGCTTGACGGCGACCGTCGACGAGGAGATCGAGGCGATCTTCATCGACCTGCCGACGACGTCGCCGAGCTCGAGCCGATCCGCGGGCGCGGCGAAGAGGTCCGCGAGCGCCTACGGCTGCTGACGAACCTCGGCAGTGCTGGCCGCGTGATCCGCCATCACGGCGACTTCCACCTCGGCCAGACGCTCTGGTCGAACAACGACTGGATCATCCTCGACTTCGAGGGCGAGCCCGCGCGGTCGATGCCCGAGCGCCGGCGCAAGCGCAGCCCGCTGCGCGACGTCGCCGGGATGCTCCGCTCGTTCGCCTACGCCTACTCGGCGGCCGAGGTGCTGCGCGGGACGAAAGCGCCCGACGACTGGGAGGAGCGTGTGCGCGAGGAGTTCCTGATCGGCTATCGCGACACCGTCGAGCCGACGCTCGTCCCGTCCGGGGCGGCGATGGACAAGCTGCTCAGGGTCTTCGAGCTCGAGAAGGCCGTGTACGAGCTCCGCTACGAGCTGAACCATCGCCCCGACTGGGTGCGAATCCCCGTCGCCGGAATCGTGCGGATGCTCGAGGAAGAGGTGCCGGTATGACCGCCGCTTTCGGCGAGCTCGACATCTGGCTTGCGCGCGCGGGACGGCACGAGGAGCTGTGGTCGAAGCTCGGCGCGCACCCGACTGAGACGGGCGTGCGCTTCGCCGTCTGGGCGCCGAACGCGCGCTACGTCAGCGTGGTCGGCGACTTCAACGGCTGGGACTCGGCCGCCGACCCGCTGTCGCCCGTCGACTCGACCGGGATCTGGGCCGGCCTCGTCGAGGGCGCGAAGGTCGGAGAGCGCTACAAGTACCACCTCGACGGCCACGAGAAGGCCGACCCGCTCGCGTTCGAAGCGGAGTACCCGCCGAAGAACGCGTCCGTCGTGTTCGAGTCGCAGTACGACTGGCTCGACGCCGACTGGCTCGAGGCTCGTCGCGCGCAGGAGCCGCTCGCCCGCCCGGTCTCGATCTACGAGCTGCACGCACCGTCGTGGCGCAAGGGCCTCGACTGGCGCGCGCTCGCCGACCAGCTCGCGCCGTACGTGCGCGACCTCGGCTTCACGCACGTCGAGCTGCTGCCCGTCATGCACCACCCGTTCTCGGGCTCGTGGGGCTACCAGGTGACGGGCTACTACGCGACGCTCTCGACGATGGGCTCGCCGGACGACTTCCGGTACTTCGTCGACCACCTGCACGCGAACGGGATCGGCGTGATCCTCGACTGGGTGCCCGCGCACTTCCCGCGCGACGACTGGGCGCTCGCGCGCTTCGACGGGACGGCGCTCTACGAGCACGCCGACCCGAAGCGCGGCGCGCATCCCGACTGGGGCACGCTCGTCTTCAACCTCGGCCGCGCCGAGGTGCAGAACTTCCTGCTCGCGAACGCGCTCTTCTGGCTGCGCGAGTACCACGCCGACGGTCTGCGCGTCGACGCAGTCGCGTCGATGCTCTACCTCGACTACTCGCGCGAGCCCGGCCAGTGGGTGCCGAACCAGTTCGGCGGTCGCGAGGATCTCGACGCGGTTGCGTTCCTGAAGGAGATGAACGAGCTCGTGCACGCGCGCGAGCCGGGTGTCATCTCGGCGGCGGAGGAGTCGACGGCGTGGCCGGCGGTGTCACGGCCGACGTACGTCGGCGGCCTCGGCTTCGGCTTCAAGTGGAACATGGGCTGGATGCACGACACGCTCGGCTACTTCGAGCACGAGCCGATCCATCGCCGCTACCACCACCACGAGCTGACGTTCTCGCTCGTCTACGCGTGGAACGAGAACTTCATCCTGCCGCTCTCGCACGACGAGGTCGTGCACGGCAAGGGCTCGCTGCTCACGAAGATGCCGGGCGACCGCTGGCAGCAGCTCGCCAACCTGCGCGCGCTCTACGCGTACATGTGGGCGCATCCCGGCAAGAAGCTCCTCTTCATGGGCTGCGAGCTGGCGACGCCGTGGGAGTGGAACGACGCCGACGAGCTGCCGTGGTGGCTGCTCGAGCACGCGGACCACGCGGGCGTTCGCGACCTCGTGCGCGACCTGAACCACGTGTACGTCGGTGAGCCGGCGCTCTGGGAGGTCGACTTCTCGCCGGACGGCTTCCGCTGGATCGAGCCGAACGACGCGCTCGGCAACGTGTTCGCGTTCGCGCGCCGATCAGCGGACGGCTGAGCGGCAGATCGTCTGCGTCGCGAACCTTTCGCCGGTGCCGCGCGAGGGCTACCGCGTCGGCTTCCCGCTCGCCGGCGACTGGGAGGAGGTCATCAACACCGACTCGCCTCTTCTACGGCGGCAGCGGGGTCGGGAACATGGGCAAGGTCACCGTCGAGGAGCGCGGCTGGCACGACCAGCCGTTCTCCGCCGAGCTGACGCTGCCGCCGCTCGCCGTGCTCTGGTTCAGGCCGGTCGCGTAGGTGTCCGCAGCCAGCGGAGGCATGGGCGGGAAAGCCGTTTCCGCTCGGCCCGAGTTGGGACGGCGCGGGCACGAACTTCTCGCTCTTCTCGGAGAACGCCGAGCGCGTCGAGCTGTGCCTGTTCGACGAGAGCGGCGCCGAGGAGCGGATCGAGCTTCACGAGCGCATCGCGTTCAACTGGCACGCCTATCTCCCGGGCGTCGGGCCGGGGCAGCGCTACGGCTACCGCGTCCACGGCCCGTACGACCCGCGACCGGCGCGCGCTTCAACCCGGCGAAGCTGCTGATCGACCCGTACGCGAAGCAGATCGACGGCGCCGTTCGCTGGGACGCGGCGAACGTGCTGCCGTACGTCCCGTCGGGCGACCCGCAGGCCGATCTCGTCATCGACTACGGCGACTCGGCCGCCGCCATTCCCAAGTCGGTCGTCATCGACCCGTCGTTCGACTGGCAGGACGACGACGCGGTGCGCCCGCGCACGCCGTGGCAGGAGACGGTGATCTACGAGGTGCACGTGAAGGGCTTCACGCGCGAGCGCGAGGGCGTGCGCGAGGACCTGCGCGGGACGTACGGCGGCCTCGCGAGCGAGGACGCGATCGCGTACCTGAAGTCGCTCGGCGTGACGGCGATCGAGCTGCTGCCGGTCCACCACATCATCGACGAGGGCTTCCTGCACGACCGCGGTCTGACGAACTACTGGGGCTACTCGACGATCGGCTACCTCGCGCCGCACTCGCTGTACGCGGCGACGCCGGACCCGGTGCGCGAGTTCAAGGGGATGGTGAAAGCCCTGCACGGCGCCGGGATCGAGGTGATCCTGGACGTCGTCTACAACCACACCGCCGAGGGCAACCACCTCGGCCCGATGCTCAGCTTCCGCGGCGTCGACAACCAGAGCTACTACCGGCTCGTGCCCGACGACCCGCGCCTCTACATGGACTACACGGGCACGGGCAACACGCTGAACCCGCTGCATCCGACGGTGCTGCGGCTGATCATGGACTCGCTGCGGTACTTCGTCATCGAGTGCCACGTCGACGGCTTCCGCTTCGACCTCGCGTCGGCGCTCGCGCGCGAGTTCTACGAGGTCGATCGCCTCTCGGCGTTCTTCGACATCATCCACCAGGACCCGATCCTGTCCCAGGTGAAGCTGATCGCCGAGCCGTGGGACGTCGGCCCCGGCGGCTACCAGGTCGGGAACTTCCCGATCCTCTGGTCCGAGTGGAACGGGATCTACCGCGACACGATGCGCGACTTCTGGCGCGGCGACGCGCCGCTCCGCGACTTCGCCTCGCGCTTCGGCGGCTCGTCGGACCTCTACCAGAGCGACGGACGGCGCCCGTTCGCGTCGATCAACTTCATCACCGCGCACGACGGCTTCACGCTGCACGACCTCGTCTCGTACAACGACAAGCACAACGAGGCGAACGGCGAGGACAACAACGACGGCACGACCGACAACCGCTCGTGGAACTGCGGCGTCGAAGGGCCGACCGACGATCCGGAGGTCGTCGCGTTGCGCGCGCGGCAGATGCGCAACTTCCTCGCGACGCTCTTCGTCTCGCAGGGCGTGCCGATGCTGCTCGGCGGCGACGAGTGGGGCCGCTCCCAGAACGGGAACAACAACGCGTGGTGCCAGGACAACGAGCTGTCGTGGTTCGACTGGGGCGCGTGCGACGAGGAGCTGCTCGAGTTCACGCGCCGGCTGATCGAGCTGCGGCGCGCGCATCCGGTCTTCCGGCGCAGCAAGTTCTTCGAGGGGAAGGGCGACCTGCTTCCGGACGTCTGGTGGATGCGGCCGGACGGGCGCCGCATGACCCGCCGCGACTGGGACAACCTCGAGTCGCGCGCGATCGGTGTGTTCCTGAACGGCGACGAGCTCGCCACGCAGACGTCGCACGGAGTCGAGGTGCGCGACGACTCGTTCCTGATCCTCTTCAACGCGCACTTCGAAGAGATCGCGTTCCGGCTGCCGGCGCGGCGGTTCGGCACGCACTGGGAGCTCGAGCTCGCGACCGGCGACGTCGAGGCGGAACGGCTCGTCCCGGGGGCCGACGTGACCGTCGACGGCCGGTCGGTGACGATCTTCCGGCGGCTCGTCTAGGCCTAGACGAAGCCCAGGGATCGTCGACGCGCTCGCCGGTGACCGCCGGCGGCAGCGTCTCGATCGCGCGGGCGGGCGCAGCGGCGAGGCGGTCGAGCGAGTCGGCGATGTCCTGCGTCACCCGCTTGAGCGCGCCGCTGAGGCCGGAGCGGAGCGCGAGCAGCTGCTCGATCTGCTGCTGGAGCTCGCCCACCTGCCGGAGCGCTTCGCTCTTCAGCGTGAGTGCCCGCTCCTCGGCGTCGGCGATGATGCCCTGCACCTTCGCGTCCGCCTCGCGCTCGAGCTGGTCGCGCCGCGCGCGAGCCTCGTCGAGCTCCGACGTCAACTGATGCTCGCGGACGCGATGATCGTCGACGCGCTTGTGGAGCTCGGTGATCTCGGCCTGCATCGCGGTCGTCCGCGCGCGCAGAGCGTCGGCCTCCATCTGCAGCTGCTCGCGACGAAGCGTCGTGCGAGCAATTGCGAGCTCGACGTCTCCCTGGCGATACCCCCGGAGCCAAGCCCTTCTCAGCTCGGAATCGTCCATAGTCAAAGGTTAAACGCATCGTGCCGACATATTGCGAGCCGGACTTTCGCGAGTACGGTCAGTGTGGGGCCGAGGTGCCGCAGCCTCGGCCCCATCTCTTTCCATGCCGTCGATCGACCTCAGCGAGATGGAGATCGACCGCCGCCGCCGTCGCGGAGGAATGGGGCCTGGAGCTCGGGACGATGTACCCGATGTCGAACTACTCGTTCGTCGTGCCCGCGGGCGACGGGCTCGTGCTCAAGGCCGCGTGGCCGGGCGACGAAGAGTCGTTGCACGAGGGGGAGGTGCTCGAGCTCTGGGACGGCGACGGCGCCGTTCGCCTCTATCGCTCGGACCCGGCCCGGCGCGTCGTGCTCGAAGAGCGCGCCCTGCCCGGCTCCGACATCTCGGAGCTGCCGGAAGAGGAGGCCACCGCGATCGCGGTCGACATCGCCACGAGGCTTTGGAAGCCGGCGACCGCGCCGTTTCGCCCGGTTCTGCCCGAGATCGACCGCTGGCTCCGGCACGCCGAGATCGAGGGCAGCACGCTCGTCCCGCTGGCGCGCGAGCTGCTCGCGGAGATCGAGCCGGCAGCGGACTGGGTCGTCCACGGCGACCTCCACCACCACAACATCCTTCGCCACGGCGACCGCTACGTCGCGATCGATCCCAAGCCGTATCTCGCCGACCGCGAGTACGACGTGCCGGCGTTTCTCTGGAACCCGATGTGGTCGGACCTCAGCGACACGAAGCGCGCCGATCGCCGGATCGCCGCGTTCGTGGGCGCCGGGCTCGACGAGCATCGGATCCGCGCCTGGACGGTCATCCGCGGTGCCTACCTGCGGAGCGACGGCAGCTGGGATGCCCCGCTTCGGGCTGTCCTCGGCTAGAGAGCGCGCCCTTCGCGTACGCTCCCGGCCTTGACGAAGGCGGTCCACGCACCGGGGCAGCTGGAGTGGGATACCCCGCTCTTCCAGCAGGCGCGCACGCAGCTCGAGCATGCGCTCGAGCTGGCGGAGATCTCCGACTGGTCTCGACGCGGCTGCGCTACCCCGAGCGCGCGGTGATCCTGACGCTGCCGGTGCGGATGGACGACGGGAGCTTCGCCTCGTTCCCGGCGTATCGCGTGCAGCACTCGTCCGTGCTCGGCCCGACGAAGGGCGGCGTCCGGTACGACGAGGGAGTCGATCTCGGCGAGTGCGCCGCGCTCGCGATGTGGATGACGTGGAAGTGCGCGCTCCTTCGCCTGCCGTACGGCGGCGCGAAGGGCGGCGTCCGCTGCAACGCGCGCGAGCTCTCGCACGCCGAGCTCTCGCGGGTGACGCGCCGCTTCACCGCGGAGCTCGCGCCGTTCATCGGCCCGCAGCTCGACATCCCGGCGCCCGACATGGCGACGAACGAGCAGACGATGGCCTGGATGATGGACACGTACTCGATGCAGAAGGGCTACGCGGTCCCCGAGATCGTCACCGGCAAGCCGATCGCGCTCGGCGGATCGCTCTTCCGGCATGAGGCGACGGGCGCCGGTGTCGTGATGGTGATCGAGCGCGCGTGCCAGCGGCTCGGCTGGAACCTCGCCGACCAGCGCTGCGTCGTGCAGGGCTTCGGCAACGTCGGCGGGATCGCCGCGACCGAGCTGCACGACAAGGGCGCGAGCGTCATCGCCGTCTCCGACATCTCCGGCGGCGTGTACTCCGCGACCGGGCTCGACATCCCGACGCTGCACGGGTACGTCGCCGAGAACGGGTCGCTCGAGGGCTACACGGCCGGCGTCGAGCGGATCTCGAACGACGAGCTGCTCGAGAGCGAGTGCGACATCCTCGTGCTCGCCGCCCGTGAGGATCAGGTGACGGGCGCAAACGCCGGCGCGCTGCGCTGCAAGCTCGTCGCCGAGGGCGCGAACGGCCCGACGTCCGTCGACGGCGACCGGATCCTTGCCGAGCGCGGCATCCCGGTGCTGCCGGACATCCTCACGAACGCAGGCGGCGTCACCGTCTCGTACTTCGAGTGGGTGCAGGATCTCGGCCGGCTCTTCTGGGACCGCGACGAGATTCGCCGCCGGCTCGCCGACAAGCTCTCGGACGCGTTCGATCGCGTCTGGAGCGTGTCGGACGAGCGCGAGATCTCGCTGCGCGACGCCGCGCTCGTCGCAGCGATCCGCGAAGTCGCTGCGGCGCTCGAGGCGCGAGGGCTCTATCCGTGAGCGAACAGCTGGCGAAGGACGCGATGGTGCCCGACCCGCTTGCGCTCGATGCCTCGGCGAACGCCCAGGAGGCGGCTGAGGCGCTGAGTCGCGACGCAGGTCCGTGCGGTCTTCGTCGTCGACGACGGGCGGTTCGCCGGAGTCGTGACGCGAAAGACGCTCGTGCGCGAGGTGGTCGCGCGCGGCCTCGACCCGCGCACGACGACCGTCGGAAGCTTCGCCGAGCGGCCGAATGCCACCGTGCAGTCGACGATGGGGCTCGGCGAAGCCTTCGCGTTTCTCGAAGAGCACGACTACGAGCGCGTGCCCGTGGTCGAGGACGGCCGGCTGATCGGTGTCCTGTCGCGCTCGGCCGTGCAGCGGCGACTCGCAGAAGACGAGCCGCCGCGTCGGACGAATCCGACTAGGCGGCGACTGCGGGAGCGACCTCGGCGAGCAGGGTGTCGAGCGCCTCGCGCAGCTGCTCGCGAATCTCGTCGTGCGCGAGCGCGCCGTTCTCGTCGAGCTTCTCGTGCGCGTGACCGACCGAGAGATCGACCTCGGTGACGCGGGCGCCCATCGCCGAGAGCACCTTGCGGAGCTCCGCCGCCGCCCACACGCCGCCGAACGCGCCGGCGCTCGAGCCGATCACCGCGACGGGCTTGTTGCGGAACGCGTTCGTCGCGATCGGGCGCGAGGCCCAGTCGAGTGCGTTCTTCAGCGCGCCGGGGATCGACGAGTTGTACTCGGGTGTGGCGAAGAAGACTGCGTCGGCGTCGCGGACGAGCGAGCGGAACGTCTCGACCGGCTCGGGGCCGAGCTCGAGATCGTGGTCGCCGTCGTAGGGCGGGATCGCGCGGAGCCCGTTCCAGAGCTCGACCTCGACGCCCGCCGGCGCCTCCTCCGCAAGAGCGCGGAGGAGGGCCGTGTTGTTGGACGCCTCGCGGAGAGAGCCGCTGATCGCGAGGATCTTCACTGGTTACGCGTCCTGGGCGACGAGCGTCAGGTCGGCCTTGAGGGTGACCTGGTTGGAGAGGGCCGGCTCACCGTTCGGGAGCGGCATGTTCCACTTGATGTCGAACTCGGTGCGGTCGACGGTCGTCTCGAGCTTGAGGCCGACGCGGGTGGCGCCGAAGTGGTCGACGGCGGGGCCGACGATCGTGCCCTTGAGGACGACCGGGCGGGTGATGCCCTTCATCGTCAGCTCGCCCTCGGCGGTGACGGCGTCGCCGTCGCGCTCGAGGTCGCCGGAGAAGCTCAGCACGGGATTGCGCTCCGCGTCGAAGAACTCGGGGGAGAGCAGGTGCGCCTGGAGGTTCTCTTCCTTGGTCTGGATGCTCGCGATCTTGGCCGACCCGGTGAGGGTGCCGTCGACGAGCTGGGCCTCGAAGTCATTGACCGTGCCGCTGAACGTCGCGACGGCGTAGGGGACCTCGAATCCGATGCTCGAGTGCACGGTGTCCGCCGCGAACGTGCCGGTCGGGACTGCCGTCTGCTGCTCGGTGATGGTGCTCATGTCGTTCGTGCCTCCTGAAACTTGACTGGTCAATACTTGAGAACGCAAGAAAGGTAGCAGCTATTCCTTGCGTACGCAAATATCGGCCTCAGCAGCAGGTAAAGGCGCCCGGCGGTGCGTCTCCTTCCGAGGGCTCGGGGAGCTCGGCGGCCGCAAGTGCCGCACCGTTCAGCAGGTCGCGCGTCGAGGATTCGGTGCTGGTCGAGCCCGAGGTGGCGAAGCATCTCGCGGAGCACGACGACGCCGGCTGCGAGCACGTCGCTGCGACCGGGCTGGATCAGGCGCGCGGCGCGCTCCGCTTCGGTCGAGCGATGGAGCCACGCGAGCGCCTCGTCGATCGTCTCGAGCGTGACGCGAGGTGGATCGCCGCCGAGCGCGGCGAGCTCGGCGGTCGTTCCGTCGACGCCGAGCGCGCGGTCGGCGCTCAGCTCGGGCAGGTGCGCGCGCACGTCGGCGGCGATCGCGTCGAGGTCCGCGCCGTGGCGTTCGGTGAGCCGGACGGCGCCGATGTCGAGGCTCGTCTGGAAGTCGGCCATGATCAGCTCGGTCGAGCCGCCGCCGATGTCGACGACGACCGTGCCCGGTTCGAGCGGCCCGACGCCGCGCAGCGTCATCGCGGCCTCTTCGTCGCCGGTCAGGAGCCGGGTCGCGAAGCCGTACGACCACTCGATCTCGCCGAGGAACGCCTCGCCGTTCTCGGCGTCGCGAACGGCGCTCGTCGCGACGGCGAGCGTGCGCTCGGCGCCGAGCTTCTCCGCGTCGCGGCGATACGCGGTGAGCACGTTGCGCACGCGCGCGATCGGAACGGGGAGGAGGCGGCGGCGTGAGATCGACGCCTTCGCCGAGGCGCGTGATCTCGGTGCGGCGGAGTACCTCGTCGACGTCGCTCCCGTCGACGTCCGCGACGAGCAGGCGGGTCGCGTTCGTGCCGAGATCGATCGCGGCGACGCGCGTCACTTCGACGGCACGAACGCGCGCACGGTGCGAAGCGCCGCGCTCACGTCGTCCGCAGCCCCGCGCAGCACCGCGAGCTCGGCGAGCGACTCCTGCAGGCGCTCGATCGCCCGGTTCAGGCGCTCGGTGTTTTCGGTCAGGGACTGCGCGCGCTGTTCGGCCGCGGCGGCCGTCGCAGTGACGCGCGCGGTCGCCTCGCCGAACCGGCGGCTCGCGCCGCTCACCGTCTTCCAGAGCCGCCAGCCGCGGGTCGCCGCGACCGCGAGCGAGCCGACGACGGCGACGACGAGAAACGCTGCGGAGAGCCAGATCACCACTCCAGGATGGTAGAGCTACGATCGCCCGGTGCGGTGTGCGTTGATCGTCGCCGTTGTGGTCGCGTTCGTGACAGCGCTGCCGGGGGCCGCCGCCACCGCGCCCGGGCTGCCGAAGGTGACCTTGATCGGAGACTCCGTCGCCGATGCGATCCGCGGGCGACAGCGTGCGCGCTGCAGACGCTGCAGCAAGGGCAAACGTCGAGCTGCAGATCGCGCCTTGCCGGAACGTCGACGGGGTCAGTTGTCTCGACAACGGCGTCGTCCCACCGACCGCTCGTCCAGCTCGTCCAGTCGCTCGGGTCGCAGACTCGGGCCATATGTCGTCGTCGAGGTTGGGTACAACGAGCCGCAGGATGAGTTCGGGCAGGACGTCGAGAACGCGCTCGCCGCGTTCCACACCGCCGGCGTCCAGCACGTCTGGTGGCTCGATATGCGCGCGTCCGTTGGCCCGTATCCCGAGCTGAACGAGACGCTCGCGACCGAGGCGACCGCGCACGCCGACTACCTGTCGGTCATTGACTGGGACGGCTATTCGAAGACCATCCCGAGTGGTTCCAGAGCGACGGCGTCCACCTCGTGGCACCCGGCGCCGAGGCGATGGCAACGCTCATCCACCAGACCCTCGTCGCCGCCGGCCTCGCGATGCGAGCCGGTGCGGATCACGACCGCGACCCTGCCCGTCGCGCGCAAAGGCAAGCCGTACACCGTCAAGCTGGCGGCCGCCGACGGCCTCGCGCCGGACCACTGGTCGCTCCTCGAGCGCGCGCCGCCCGGGCTGCATCTGCTGCAGTCCGGCCTGCTGACGGGCGCGCCGCGCGTCGTCGGGAGCTACCTAGTGCGGCTTCGTGTGACCGACGCCGCGGGCAGTTCGATACGCGTTCGTTCGCGCTACGCGTCGTCCGTTGACCGTGGCGTAGAGCCGAATTAGGAACGCCAGTGCTACACTCGACGCCGCGACGCGGGGTGGAGCAGTCAGGTAGCTCGCCGGGCTCATAACCCGGAGGTCGCAGGTTCAAATCCTGCCCCCGCTACCTCTGAAGGCCCCGGAAACGGGGCCTTCTTCTTTCCAGTCTCAAACCAGAGCATGCGGCCGAGCCTAGAGTGGCTCTGCGAGGTATCGCTGTAGCGCCGGTGCGATGTGCGCAGCGAGGTCGTCGTCAGACAGCGCGGTGAGTGCGTCCATCTTCAGGACGTGGTACGTGATCACTAGTCCGAATGTCTGGCTCGCGGCTAGGGCGGCGCGGAGCTCGGCGTGATCAATCTCGAGCTGGCGTGTCAGCGGCAGAAAGATGTCGTGCCGGATGCGCTCGCGCCAGAGCGCGGCTGCCCGCGGTTCCCGAGACGCCGCCTCGAGCAGCGCGGTGAATGCCGCGCCGTAACGGGGGTTCTGCAACAGGTCTACGACGAAGCGTGCGAGCCGCAAGCCGCGTTCTTTCACAGGACCGCCGACGATGCTGGCGACGATCGAGTCTGCGTCGAACCCGAGATCGACGACTTCGCTGAGGAGGCCCTGCTTGGTGCCGAAGTAGTGGATGACGAGCGACGGATCGACGGCGGCCTCGGTCGCGATCGAGCGGATCGTCGTGCGAGCGTAACCTCGTTCGCCGAACTGTCTGCTTGCAGCGGCGGCGATCTGCGCCCGCGCGCCGCTCTCACCCGGCCGGCGTCCCTTTTTTGCCGGTGACGAGCTCGAGCGCTCGCTGCTGTTGTGTCCCCGTTTTGCGATCTCGGGACGGTACCGCCCTAGATAACTCAACAGTGTTGAGTTATCTGATAGGTTCACGCGTCGATGGCGTGGTATCGCCGCAACTGGTACTGGGTCGGGGCGCTGGTCGCGACTGGTGCGCTGATCTATCTCGCTGTCGCCTGGAGCAGCCTGGATGTCTTGCAGCGCGTGTTGCTCGCGGGCTTCGCGCTGGTCCCCGCACACGAGTTCGAGGAGTACGGCTGGCCTGGCGGGGAGCCCGCGATCATGAACAAGGTCATCCAGCCGAGCGACCGGCCCGACCGGTATCCGCTCAATCAGAACTCGGCGATGGTCGTGAACGTGTCCTGGTATCCGTTCGCGCTCGTGGCGCTGATCTTTCAACACCAGATCTGGCTCGGGATAGGGACGCTCCTCTTCTGGGTCGGTCAGTTCGTCATTCACGGCGTCGTCACGAACGTGAAGCTCAAGACGATCTACAACCCCGGCACGCTGACGATGGTGCTCGGCATCGCGCTCCTCGGCTATTACGTCTACTACGTCGAGTCGAAGAACCTCGCGAGCGTCTGGGACTGGGTTGGCGGCATCGCCGTGCTCGTCGTATTCGTCGTGATCTTCCTCGTCAAGATGACCTACAGCTGGCTCGCCGACCGGGAATCGCCGTACCCGTTCACCGACTCGGAGATGCGCCGCTGGAACATCGACGAACGACTTGCACGCGCGGGTCGGCCGTAGGCGTTTGCCCGTGGCACCGCTCTTTCGCTAGACGAGTTCGTCGCACGCCACAGCGAGCTATCGGGCCGTGGGGACTCGCACACGGCGGACCTCCTCAATCCGGAACGCGGTCGTGGGAACCCCTTCATAGCGTGCCCCCGCTATGAAGAACTTCCTGCGAACCGGCCCCGCGAAGAGCGGCGGCTGCGGGAAGGTGCGTGGCGCGGCGCCCGGCTTCCTGCTTGGGGTTGGCGAGCCGCGCTGGTATTGCGTCGACGACGACGGAGTCGATCGAGTGTGGCGCCGACGATCCGAGCCGAACGCCGTATTTGGCTGGCAGCGAAGACAACCATTAGAGGCGGGCCGACGATCAGTCACGCGGCTCCTCGCTCCAGAGGTTTCGTGCAGTTCGTCGACGAGATCGACCAGCCTGTCGCCCCGTCGCCCCGTAACGCGAGGCTAGGGAAGGTGTTGTGTCTCCCTCATCCACTTCGCGCAACGTTTCTGCTGACGGCTCATCGCGTCAGATCCGCTCGAACAACGGGGACGCATCAGCCAAAAACTCGAGTTGCGCCGGCTCGAGCGGGATCAGGTCAAGCTCCTGCTCAGACTTGAGCCGCGGGTGAATCGCCGAGCCTAGCCGCTTCGCAACGGACGGCCAAGCTGCGCCTTCCTCGATCGAAACGCCCAGGGCGAGATGCGACGGGCCTGGGGCGTCGACGCGAAGAAGGTAGATCGCGCCGACTTGCGCCGTTGCGGCCCCGGCCTCCACGACGGCTTGCCTCAGGTCGTCGGGAGCCGATGTCTCCGACCGTAACCGAAGTGCCGACTCCTCGGTGACCGTGAATTGCACTATTCCCGGCGCAACTGCTGTCGCGGCAAGTGCCGAGCCAGAGGCGACGATGCTGAGTTCCTGTCGATCGAGCTCTCCGCCAAACGGACCATGGACGTTCACGAGCAATGCTTGCGCTCCCCCGTCGAGCAGGATCCTGGCAAGTTCGTCACCGAACAGTGAGCCCCAAGTCCCTTCCGGACGCCAATTTGCGAAAGCGTCGAGATCCGTGAAAGCGACGCCGACCGATCGGCCGTCGCGTCCGCGCACGGTCAACAGCTCGCCGTCCGCGAGAAGCGGGACGAAGACTTCGGAACCAGAAAAGGCGCGACAGACGGCAAGCCGATCCGCGGGATCGCCGCTCTCCGAAGCGACACGCATCGCATCGAGAAGCTCGTTCGTCATGAGCTCAGGCTGCCGTTCGACGCAACCGCCTCCGCGCGCGTCCTGTAGAGCTCGCCGAGCCCGACGTGACTGCCATCCATTGCGAAGACGTTGACGACGACTGGCGGCGCGGTCTCCGAAATCACGTCACCCGCATACCTGGGACGCAGAATGAATTTTCTGGTGCCGTCTCCGGCCGGCGGGTCGAGCTCGACCCGGAGCCCACCAGGAGCATCCCCCACGATGGACACGGCGCGTGGCTGTGACCAGCCCGTGAGCTCCTGAGACCCGAGATAAAAGTCGGCGTCGTCCATCACGGAGACGGGTTCACTCCTTTCACGGCCTTGAGATTAATCTGGCGAGCCGGATCGGGAATCAGAAGCTCAGGGCCGCCTCCGGGGTTCCCGTCGAGTGGCAACGCCCAACGGACGCGGACGCCGCTGGGATCCTGTAGCACGCCGATGCTTAGGAACCGCGCCGGGTTTCCGTCCGCGCCCGTCGGCAACCCCAGAAATGAACGCGGATCATCGAACTCTGTCGGGTCGACAGTTGTCCACGAATGGCCCCAGGCGCCGGACCCGCTCGGAGTCGAAGCTCCCTCAGGAGTCGCCGCCCCTTCGACGAGCCGCAACCCTCCGCCCGGTTCCTCATTCCAGCCGTGGTAACGATAAAGGGTCATTCCACGCGTCACCTTCGGCATCTCGTTGACCAGTGCGGCGCCGTCAATCAGACCGTCGGCTGCGACAACACCGTCCGCCGCGCGCGCAGTTGCTGCCGCTCCGCCTGAGAGAAGCGTTGCTGCGACAGCGGGTGTCATGTTGCCGACCCAGTAGGAGAAGCCGTGTTGTTTGAGTGCCGGTAGGGCGATGATCTGTTCGCCGAACTGAACCGGATGGGTGGTGTCGTGGGCGAGGCCTCTGCCGAGCTGCTCCCAGTACTTGGGGGCGTTCGGGCTGACTAAGGGGTTCAGGTCGTAGACCTCCACGCCGGTGTCCTTGATCGCGGCCCAGGCGCCCTTGAAGAAGTGGTGCGGGGCGCTCCCGTGGCCGTCATCGAGGGTCGGCGGGTGCGCGACCAGTTGGAACTCGGCTTCGGTCAGGAAAGCGGACTGCTGCCCGGCCCGGCCGAACAGGCCGGCCGGCTAGCGGAGGTCGACGAAGTTGGGGTTGAGGAGCCCGTCGGGGAGCGTCGTGCGGGTCGGCGCCGACGCTGCCGCGGCCTCGAGCGCGGCGATCACACGTGCGGCGGCGTAGTCGACCTCTTCGCGCGCCGCGGCCAGCACGCTGTTGGCGCGCGAGCGGCCCTCGTCGCCCGGATCGTTCGGCTTCAGTCAGTCCGAGCGCGGTCGCGCGGCGCTGCCGCCACGCCGCCGAGGTGGCCTCGGCCTCCGCAAAGGACGAGACAGCGCCCGCCGCATCAGCCTGAGCGGTCTCCAAGACTGAGGCGTAGGACGCGACGGCGCTGCTCGCCGCGCCGTAGCTGTTCGCAGCAGCCAGATACCGGCGCGGCTGCTCGGCCAACACCCCCTGAAAGGCAACCGCCGCCGAGCCCTCCCAGGACCTGCATCGATCGCCTGAAGCCGCGATGCCGTGTCGGCCAACTCGTTAGCGAGACCCGTCAGCCGCGCCGCCAGCCACCGAAGCTCGACCGGATCACCAGGGATCAGATCGCCTGGCGCGGCGCCGTACGACAAACCACTCATCCGCCCACGACCTTCCGCCTACAACCGCAGTCAGCGGTACCTGCTTCTAGCCGATCCCGAGCACGCCGAAACACATCCGGACGAAATGAAAAGTGACCGATGAAGGGGGTGGCGAGACTCGAACTCGCAACGCTCGGTATGCGGCTGTCAGGAAGATCGCCGTCCCGCCCGAGGACGTGGGGCAGAAGCAGAGCTATGGCGTCGCAGGGAGCTGCACGGGCGGACTTCTCGGATGCGGAACGCGGTCGCAGGAACCCCTCTATAACTGGCCCCCGCTATGAAGAACTTCCTGCGAACGGCCTCATTGAGAGGCCGTTCGTCTTTCTAGACGGGTCTCAACCGGGACGTACAACCGTGCAGCGCCCGAGCGCGTCTTCTCGTAGCGCTTGGCGAAGTGATCGTGGGCTCGATGCTCCTCGTTGACGGCGGCCTCGCCAACGAGAACGGTGAAGCTTCACGGCCGCCGATCCGGACCTCGTGATGTTCGCCTTTCACCGCCGCGGTCGGCTCGAGAAGCGAGGAAGCGTTGAATCTCCTCGCCAGCTGGAGCGCGACGCCCAACCAGCAGCTCACCTGAGCATCCGGCGCGCGGTTTGCGAAGGGTCGCGAAACGAAAGCGTCCCGAGCCTTCACGTATGAGGCGTTCTGCGTTGGGTAAGCGAGGGGCCGCGAATTCGACCCCTCGCTTGGCCCCCCAGCGAAGACCACGTCAGGGTTGTCCCTGTCCTGTCGCGGCAGTGTTCCGCGGCCTTGAAACACATTTGCGTTTCGAAGTCAAGACGTTCGAATGCTGACCCAGAAAGACGCTCAGGAACTACGGCTTGCCGCTTACGAAACTTTCTTTTCGCAAGACTATTGACAGCGTTCGTAAGTAATCGTAAGTTCACGACTTCGTCACCTCCGACGTAGGAGATGGATTGAGCGCCGAAGCTCGAGTCGAGACCCACTTCGCCACCGCCGACGACCGGATGCGTCATGTGTGCGAGCTGCTCGAGGCACGGGACGGTGTTTCCGTTGCCGAGCTCGCGCAGCTGTTCAAGGTCTCCGAGGTCACGGTCAGGAACGATCTCTCGGTGCTCGCGAGCCGTGGGCTCGTTGCGCGGATCCGGGGCGGCGCGCGCGCCCTGCAGCGCGGGCAGTCCGAGGTCGCCTTCGACGTGCGTCTCCGCGTTCAGGAGCAGGCAAAGCGTGCGATCGCTCGTGCGGCCGCAGGGCTCGTCGGGGATGGCGAAGCGATCGCACTCGACTCGAGCACGACTGCCTACTTCATCGCCCAGCAGCTACGCGACAAGCACGAGCTCGTCGTGGTCACCAATGGGCTTCGAATCGCCGAGACGCTCGCCGATGCACCCGGTGTCAGTGTGATCGTTCCCGGCGGGGTGTTTAGGCCGGCCGCACTTTCACTTGTCGGCGATTTTGCGCACGCGGTTCTGCGCTCGACGCGAATCGGCAAGGGCTTCTTCGGTGCGCGCGGAGTGAGTCTCGATCGCGGTCTGATGGATCTGAACCCTGACGAGGTTCGCTTCAAGCGCGAGCTCGCGGAGACCTGCGAGCACGTCGTCGGGGTGTTCGACCATTCGAAGTGGGAGAAGAGCGCGCTCCTGTCGTTCGTTCCGGCCCAACGGGTCGACACGATCGTCACCGATGAGCGCGCACCCACCGAGCTGATCGAAGAGTGGCGCGGACGGAAGGTCACGGTGATCGCAGCCTCGACCACTGCCGACGTCGCCCTCTGGGACAAGGAGGTGGGTGATCTGCAGCTGACTCACTGACGTTCCCGGCCGTTGTCCCCGGCCGTACGCCCTAAGTAGCCCCCCTGCACGGCACATACCGTCTGCGAAAGGACACCGAGACAGTGACACGTATGAAGAGGTGCTTCGCCTCCCTTGGAGCGATTGGCGTGATCGCCGCGATCGTGTTGGCGACTGCGACGGCCGCCGGGTCGCTGAAGACCGGGCTTAAGGTGTACGTCATCCCGAAGAACCTCGGGAACCCGTACTTCACGACGTCTGACAGTGTGAAGTCGGGCGGCGCTCTCGCTGCGCTGAAGGCGCTGAAGGAGAGCGGGACGGAGACGAGCGGAACGGCAGCGACGCCGGCTTCTCAGATCCCGGCGATCCAGGCTGCGATCACGAAGGGCGCGAACGCGCTGATCGTGTCCGCGACTGACGCGTCGGCTCTCTGCCCGACGTTGAAGCAGGCGATGGCGAAGAAGATCGCAGTCGTGACCTACGACTCCGACGCCCCTGCCTGTCGCAGCATCTTCATCAACCAGGCAGATTCGAAGGCGATCGGCACGAGCGAGGTTGACCTGCTCGCCAAGCAGCTGAACAAGACCGGCGAGATCGCGATCGTGTCGGCTGCAGCTTCGGCGACGAACCAGAACGCCTGGATCGGCTACATGAAGAGCCAGCTGAAGAAGTACCCGAACATGAAGCTCGACGAGGTCGTCTACGGCAACGACGATCCGACGACGTCGACGCAGGTCACACAGGGTCTGCTTCAGAAGTACCCGAACCTCAAGGGCATCATCAGCCCGACCACCGTCGGTATCGCGGCGGCAGCTGCGGTTCTCGACACCGCGCAGTACCGCGGCAAGGTCAAGCTGACCGGGCTCGGGACTCCCAACCAGCTGCGCAAGTACGTCAACGACGGGACGATCGACGCGTTCGAGTTGTGGAACCCGGCTGACCTCGGGTACCTGGCTGCCTACGCGGCGGTCAACTACGCGTCCGGGACGATCACGGGCAAGACCGGCCAGAGGTTCAACGCCGGCAAGCTCGGTAGGTTCAAGATCGGTCCGCACGCGACCGTGCTGCTCGGCCCGCCGTACGTCTTCAACAAGGCGAACATCGCCAAGTTCCACTTCTAGACAGGCCTGGGCGAGGGCGCGCTGACGCGTGCCCTCGCCCTCGCTCTCTTCTGACTTGACCGACATCGCACCGACCCTTGCGCTCGACCACGCCTCGAAGGCCTTCGGCGCCATCCAGGCGCTCGACGACGTTTCAATCGCGCTGTATCCCGGCGAGGCTCACGCGCTGGTCGGCGAGAACGGCGCGGGCAAGTCGACGCTCGTGAAGATTCTCGGCGGCGTGCACTTGCCCGACCGGGGCACGCTGCTGATCGATGGTCAACCGACGCTTCTTGAGAATCCCGGCCAGGCGCGCGACGCCGGCGTTGCGATCATCCATCAGGAGCCGGTGCAGTTCCCTGATCTGACGGTTGCGGAGAACATCTTCAACGGCCGTCAGCCGACCGGACGCTGGCGGCTGATCGACCGCCGTGCGATGCACCGCGAAGCGAAGGCGACGTTCGAGCGGCTTGGGGTGCCGATCGACCCGGAGCGGATTGCTCGCGGCCTGTCGATCGCGGAGCAGCAGATCGTCGAGATCGCGAAGGCGCTCTCGCTGAACGCTCGCGTCATCGTGATGGACGAGCCGACGGCGGCCCTTTCTGCCGTCGAGGTCGACCTTCTGTTCGCGGTCGTGAGCACCCTGCGCGAGCACGGGGTCGCTGTTCTCTTTATCTCCCACCGTCTCGACGAGGTGTTCGCCCTCTGCCAGCGCGTCACGGTCCTGCGCGACGGAAAGCTCGTGATGACGAATCAGCTCGCTGGGCTGACCGCCGAGGACCTCGTCAAGGCGATGGTCGGCCGCGAGCTCGAGAGCCATGTGCCGCCGGAGAAAGCGATCGGCGATCCCGTGCTGACCGTCGAGCGGCTGACGCGCGAAGGGGTCTTCGTCGACATCTCCTTCGAGGTGAAAGCGGGAGAGATCGTGGCCCTCGCGGGCCTCGTCGGCGCCGGCCGCACAGAGGTCGCGAACGCGATCTTCGGAATCGACAAGTTCGACGGTGGGCGCGTCACCGTGAACGGCAAGCAGCTTCGAGCCGGCTCGCCGACAGGAGCGATGGCCGCCGGGGTGGGGCTCGTTCCCGAGGACCGGCGTCAACAGGGACTTGTCATGGAGCAGTCGATCGCGCGCAACATCGCGCTTGCGTCGCTGCGCAGGTTGAGCCGGTTCGGGTTGATCGCCTCATCGAGGGAGCGCGGCTTCGCGGCCGACTGGGCGACCAGGCTTCAGGTGAGGTACGGCCGCCTCTCGAACCCGATGACCTCGCTCTCGGGTGGTAACCAACAGAAGGTTGTCCTGGCGAAGTGGCTCGGACGGCGCCCGTCGCTGCTCATCGTCGACGAGCCGACGCGCGGCATCGACGTGGGAACGAAAGCCGAGGTGCACCGCCTGCTCGAGGAGCTCGCCGGCGACGGCGTCGCGATCCTCGTCATCTCCTCCGAGCTCCCCGAGGTCCTGCGACTGGCGAACCGCATCCTGGTGATGCGCGAAGGACGTCTCGTCGCCGAGTTCGATCACGCGAACGCCGGTGAGGAAGCGATCGTCTCAGCGGCGACGGGGCAGACACAGGCGGTCGCTGCATGACGGCCGGCACGATCACCGCCGAGCGCAGCGCCGATGCGCGCCGCGCAGTCGAGCTGATCTTCCGCCTCCGCGAGTTCGGCATCGTCGCCGTGCTGGCGCTCCTCGTGATCGTCACGGCGTCGATCGAGCCCCGATTCCTTCACCTCTCGAACATCCAGTTCATCCTCGTCGACACGACCGTTTATGCACTGCTGGCGATCGGCGAGACGATGGTGGTGCTGACACGGAACGTCGACCTCTCGATCGGCTCTGTGCTCGGCCTCTCAGCGTTCCTGAGCGCGGATCTCTTCCAGACACATCCGGGCACGCCGATTCCGGTTGCCTTCGCCGCCGGGATCGCAATCGGCGTCGTCTGCGGCATCGTGATCGGCCTCGTCACCGTCGTCGGACAGGTGCCGAGCCTCGTCGTGACGCTCGCTGCGCTCTACATGATCCGGGGCATCGACGTTCTGATCGTCGGCGGCGGCCAGGTCGTCGCAAGCTCTCTACCCAACAGTTTCATCGACATTCCGAAGAGCACGGTCGCCGGCATCCCCACGCTCGCGATCGTGATCGCCGTCCTGGTCGGGATCGCAGCGTTCTACCTCCGGTCGTTCCGGTCAGGAAGAGAGCTGTACGCGATCGGATCGAACCCCGTCGCGGCGCGTCTTGCGGGGCTGCCGAGCGGACGGCGGGTCTTCACGGCGTTTGTCGTCAGCGGCGCCTGCGCCGGGCTCGCCGGCGTGCTGTACGCCGCGCGCTACGGCACGATCGACTCGACCGCCGGCTCCGGGTACGAGCTGCAGGTCATCGCCGCGGTCGTCGTTGGCGGTGTCGCCATCTTCGGCGGGAGCGGCAGCGTCGTCGGCGCCGCGCTCGGAGCGCTGCTCCTGAACGCGATCCTCACCGCTCTGTATGTGCTCGGCGTCTCTCCGTTCTGGAATCAGGCGATCGCCGGTGCGCTCCTGCTGGCGGCAATCACCATTGATCGCGGCATCGCGCTGCGGGTCGCCTCCCTGCTGAAGAAGAAGAAGGCGCATCTCGGTGCCTGAACGGTTGCGCGGCGCGGTTCGCTGGGAGACCGGCCTGTTCATCGCCCTTGTCGGCGTTGTCATCTTCGGCGTCTCGGTGTCGTCGCAGTTCCTGACCTCGACGAACATCTTCTTTATGAACCTCTCGATCGGCGAGGTCGCGATCATGGCGCTGCCGATGACGTTGATCATCGTCACCGGCGAGATCGATCTTTCCGTCGCGTCGATCCTGGGAATGTCGAGCGCGATCCTTGGCGAGCTCACCCATCACGGCTGGCCGGTTCCGTTGTCGATCCTCGTGGTGTTGGTCGTCGGAGCCGTGGCCGGCTGGTTCAACGGCTTCCTTGTGACCCGCGTCGGGCTTCCGTCGCTCGCGGTCACGATCGGGACTCTGACTCTGTATCGCGGCATCGCGGTGATCCTGCTCGGCCCGGACACGATCTCGAGCTTCCCGGCGCGCTATACCGACATCGGCGTCAAAGCGTTCCCGCACACCGGCGGCTACCTCTCGTACTCGGTCGTCATCTTTCTCGTCCTCGCCGTCTTCTTCGCCGTTGGCTTGCATGCAACCCGCTTCGGCCGCTCTCTGTTCGTGATGGGGGCCAACGAGGAGGCCGCACGGTACGCCGGGATCCGGGTGAAGCGCACCAAGCAGTCGCTGTTCGTTCTGAGCGGCGTCATCTGCGCGCTCGCCGGCGTGCTGTACACGTTCCGGCTTTCGACCGCCGTGCAGGACAACGGTCTTGGTCTCGAGCTGAACGTCGTCACTGTTGTTCTTCTCGGTGGCATCTCGATCTTCGGAGGCCGGGGAACGATCGTCGGAGTCGTGCTCGGAATCGGAGTGTTCGCTGGACTCCAGAGCGCGCTCTTCCTGACGAACTTCAACCAGCAGGCGACCGGCGTTGTCACCGGCACACTGCTCTTGCTCAGCGTGCTGATCCCGAACGCATCCCTCTTCGCGCGCCGCGGCAGTGAGTTCATGCGCCGGCGGCGCCTGCGCAGGGTGGGCGGGATGATCGAAGAGGCTCCCGCGTGAGCGCAACGATGATCGCAGTCGATCTCGGAGCCGAGAGCGGCCGCGTGATCGGCGGCACCTTCGACGGCTCCCGCCTCGAGCTCGACGAGTTGCGCCGGTTCTCGACTCGCTGCGTGCGGCTGCCCGACGGCCTCTACTGGGACGTGCACGGTCTGTACGCGGAGATCGTGGACGCGCTCGCGGCGCAGTCCGGAACCGAGGTTCGCAGCATCGGGATCGACTCGTGGGCGGTCGACTTCGGACTTGTCGACCGGCGAGGCGCGCTGGTTCACAACCCCCTGTCCTATCGCGACGGTCGCGGCGCGACGGCGGTCGATGGGGTTTTGGCGCAGGTCCCGTTCGACGAGCTGTACGAGATCACCGGGATCCAGCTGCTGCCGATCAACACCTTGTTCCAGCTCCGTTCGCTGCCCCAGGTCGCGGCGGCGGAGGCGCTGCTGCTGCTTCCCGACCTGCTCGGCTTCTGGTTGACCGGCGAGCGCCTTGCCGAGGAGACGAACGCGAGCACGACCCAGTTGCTGGACGCGCGCACGGGCGATTGGGCGTGGGAGCTGATCGATCGGCTCGGCTTCCCACGTCACCTGTTCCCGCCGGTGGTCGCGCCCGGCACGGTTCGCGGTGGCATCCTCCCGTACGTCGCGGAGGCGACCGGTCTGCCGGCGGCGACGCCGGTCGTCACGGTGGCGTCCCATGACACTGCATCCGCGGTCGTTGCCGCACCGCTTGCCGGTGACGGGGCAGCGTTCATCTCCAGTGGGACGTGGTCGCTCGTCGGCGTCGAGCTGCCGGCTCCGGTCCTCTCCCGCGCGGCTCGCGAGGCGAACCTGACGAACGAACGCGGATTCGGCGGAACCACCCGCCTTCTGAAGAACGTGATGGGCCTTTGGCTGCTGCAGGAGTGCCGGCGCGCGTGGAACCGCGACGGCCACTCCATCGCGTACGGCGATTTCTCGGCGCTTGCCGAGTCGGCATCGACCTCGTTTCTGTTCGATCCCGACCTCTCGGAGCTGCTGACGCCCGGTGACATGCCGAGGCGCATTTGCGCGGCCGCGAGCTCGGCGACGGAGGAGGTGGCGGTCGTTGCGCGTTCGATCTTCGAGAGCCTCGCCTGCAAGTACCGCACCGTGATCGAACAGCTCGAAGCCGTCACCGGCCGGCCGATCCACACGATCAACGTGATCGGCGGGGGCGCCAGGAACGCGTATCTCTGCCGGCTCACTGCCGATGTGAGCGGCCGCGTTGTCGTGGCCGGTCCCGAGGAGGCTTCCGCGCTCGGGAACCTGCTCGTGCAGCTGAGCGCCTTCGGTGACGTTGGCTCGCTCGGCGAGATGCGGGACGTCGTCAGGGCGTCGTCGACGCTCGTGCACGTACGAGCCGGACAGCCGTCGTGGCAGCTGGGATGAGCTGTACGGACGTTTTGTCGAAGTCCTCGAGCCAAAGGCGGTGGCCTCGTGAGCGTCGAAGACGTACTGCGTGCCCAACGGATCGAAACGCCGTCCTGGGCATACGGCAACTCGGGCACGCGGTTCGCGGTGTTCGCACAGCCGGGCGTACCTCGAGACCCGTTCGAGAAGCTCGAGGACGCCGCCCTCGTGCATCGGCTTACCGGCGTTGCTCCGTCGGTCGCGCTCCACATCCCTTGGGACAAGGTCGACGACCTCGGGAAGCTGCAGACCTGCGCCGCCGATCTCGGGCTCGAGATCGGTGCGATTAACCCGAACCTCTTCCAGGATCCCGACTACAAGCTCGGCAGCCTCTGTCACCCGGACGCCGGCGTGCGCCGCAAGGCCGTCGAGCACGTCCTCGAGTGTGTCGCGTTCGCGACCGAGCTCGGCTCGCCGCCGATCTCCCTGTGGCTTGCCGACGGGACGAACTATCCGGGCCAGGATTCGCTGCAGGGTCGCCGGCGGCGGCTGCTGGACGCGCTCGACGAGATCTACCAAGCGATGCCGGGCGAGATGGAGCTGCTGGTGGAGTACAAGCTGTACGAGCCGGCCTTCTACGCAACCGATCTGGCGGACTGGGGCTCGGCGCTCCTCGCCTGCCAGGCACTCGGCGAGCGGGCAAAGGTGCTCGTCGACCTGGGCCACCATGCTGCCGGCGTCAACATCGAGCAGATCGTCTCGTTGCTCGACGGTGTCGGTCGGCTCGGAGGGTTCCACTTCAACGATCGCAAGTACGGCGACGACGATCTGATCGTCGGCTCGGTCGACCCGTTTCAGCTCTTCCGCATCTTCTGTGAGCTCGTCGAGACGGGCGCGCTCGAGCGCAACGTTCGCCTGACTGTCGATCAGTCGCACAACATCGAGCCGAAGATCGAGGCGATGGTGCAGACCGTGATGAATCTCCAGGAGGCGTACGCCAAGGCGCTCCTGGTCGATCGCGGCGAGCTCGCTGAAGCACAGCGGGCCGGTGACGTCCTCGCCGCGAACCGAGCATCTGACTGCCGCGTTCGCTTCCGATGTCCGCGCAGCTCTGCGCTGGGGTCCGCGAGAGCCTTGGCGGCTCGGCCGACCCGATCGGCGATCTGCGCGCTCCGGCTATCTCGAGAAGGTCGCGCCGAGAACGCGCGGAAGGGCAAGGCGCAGCATGGATTTGATCACCGAGAGAGGAGTCGGCTGCTTCATGAGCTTGACCGTCCCGCCCGTCTACGACCGGATCAGTGGGCACCCACCGCCGGGAACGGCGAGCTCGAAAGCCTCGTCTATCGCTCGAACCTGCTCGCCTCCGACCGTTCGATCGTGAACTTCGGCGGCGGCAACACCTCGGTGAAGGTCACCGAGCACCGATCACACCGGTCGGAGCGCACCGTCCTGTGGGTGAAAGGCTCCGGCAGCGACCTCGCCACGATCACGGCCGAAGGTTTCACCGGACTGCGGCTCGACGAGATCCTGCCGCTTCTCGAGCGCGAAGAGATGACCGACGAGGAGATGGTCGCGTACCTCGGCCAGTGTCAGCTCTCGCCGTCGATGCCGCGTCCTTCGATCGAGACATTGCTGCACGCGTTCGTGCCGCATCGCCACGTCGATCACACGCACCCGGATGCGATCGGGGCGATCGTCGGAACTGTCGATGGTGAGCAGCTCGCGCACGAGTGCTTCGGCGACGACGCCGTTTGGATTCCCTACATCCGCCCCGGCTTCACGCTCTCGAAGCTGGTCGCCGAAGCCGTCCAGGAGCATCCCGAACGCGAAGCTCGTCCTGCTCGCCAAACACGGCCTCGTGACCTGGGGCGACACCGCTGAGGAGTCGCTACCGCTCGACCCTCGAGGCGATCAATCGGGCGGCCGCGTTCACGTCGGCGCGCATCGCGAACGCCCCCTTCGGCGGTGCGGCGATCGACGAAGTCGCCGGCGCGCACCGGTCCGAGCTCTGCTTCGCGCTGTGCTGCCCGCGATCCGTGGGGCGGTCTCCGTCGACGGGCCGCGGATCCTGAAGGTCGACACCAGCGCCCGAGGTCGTCGAGTTCGCGTGCGGAACCGAGTCGCCCACGCTGTCGCAGGTTGGCGCCGCGTGCCCCGATCACCTCGTGCACACCCGCCGGCGTCCGGTGTTCGTGCCGTTCGATCCTGCCGCGGACTCCGCCGAGGCTCTGCGCGATCGCGCGGTCGCAGCGATTGCGCAGTGGCAAGCAGACGAGCAGGCTTCTTCGATGACCACCGGGCCGACGAGCAGTTCGGCGACCCCAGCCCGCGTGTGATCGTGATCCAAGGGATCGGTCTCGTCTCGGTCGGGCGCACGGTCAAAGCAGCGCTGCTCGCGCGCGACCTGTATCACCGCGCGATCGCAGTGATGCGCGTCGCCTCCTCGCTCGGCGGCTTCGTCTCTCTCGACGACGCTGAATCGTTTGCGATCGAGTATTGGCCTCTCGAGCTCTACAAGCTGTCGTTGGCGCCGGCACCGCGGGAGCTTCAAGGGCACGTCGCGCTGATCACTGGCGGCGCGGGTGGTATCGGCAGCGCGGTCGCACGCTCGCTCGTCGAAGCCGGGGCGTGCGTCGTCGTCACCGATATCGACACCAGTGGTGCCGCTGCGGTGTCCGGTGAGCTCGGCGACAACGGTGTCTCAGTCGAGGCGAACGTCCTCGACGAGGACTCGATCGTGAACGCATTCGGCGCGGCCGTCGACGCTTCGGCGGAGTCGACATCGTCGTCTCGAACGCCGGGCATCGCTTCGAGCGCTCCGATCGAGGAGACGACGCTCGCGCTCTGGGATCGGAACAACGACATCCTCGCCCGCGGCTACTTTCTCGTTGCCCGCGAGGCCGCGCGGCTGCTTCGCAAGCAGGGGCGGGGCGGAAGCATCGTCTTCATCGGATCGAAGAACGCCCTTGCGCCCGGAAAGAACGCTGCTGCGTACTCCGCTGCGAAGGCGGCGTCGCTGCACCTGGCTCGCTGCCTGGCCGAAGAGCTCGGAGGCGACGGAATTCGCGTCAACACGGTTAATCCCGGACGCGGTGCTCGAAGGGTCGCGGATCTGGGACTCGTCCTGGCGCGAAGAACGTGCACGCGCCTACGGCATCGACGAGAGCGAGCTCGAGGAGCACTACCGCAAGCGGACGACGCTCAAGGTGAACGTGACGCCGGACGATGTCGCGGAGGCGGTCATGCATTTCGCGTCGCCGGCGCGGTCGGGGAAGAGCACCGGCAATGTGCTGAACGTCGACGGCGGTGTCGCGCTCGCGTATCCCCGCTGATGGTCGTCGCGCTGTTCGCCACCTGTCTCGGCGACACCGTTTTCCCGGCGGTGCCGCGCGCGACGGTTCAGGTGCTCGAGCGGCTTGGCCATACGGTCGAGTTCCCGACTGCGCAGACCTGCTGCGGTCAGCTGCACCTGAACAGCGGCGATCGGCAACAGGCTCTCGAGGTAGCCCGGCGCAACGAGGAGATATTCGTGGGCTACGACGCTGTAGTGGCTCCGTCGTCGTCGTGTGTCGGGGTGCTGCGCGAGCTCGCGCCGGCGCTCGCGGATCGTGTGTGGGAGTTGTCGGAGTTCCTCGTCCACAAGCTCGGTGTCGAAGACGTCGGCGCATCGTTTCAGGGCCGCGTCACGTATCACCCGACCTGCCATTCGCTCCGGGTGACGCGTGTCGGCGACGCCCCGCTGCGGCTCCTACGTGCGGTTCGTGGTCTTGACCTTGTCGAGTTGTCCGACGCGTCGGAGTGCTGCGGCTTCGGAGGGACGTTCTCGGTGAAGAACCCCGACGTCTCCGCGGCGATGTTGGGAGACAAGTGCGCAGCGATTGCCGAAACGGGAGCGAGAGTCTGCACGGCGGTCGACGGCTCGTGTCTCATGCACATCGGTGGCGGCCTGTCGCGTCAGAACGCGACTGCCCGCACCGTTCATCTCGCGGAGATCCTTGCCAGTGACGAGCTTTCCTGAAGCCGCGCGGGTCGCGCTCGGCGACCAGCAACTCCGAGACAACCTCCGCAACGCGACCACGACGATCCGCGACAAGCGAGCGCGCGCCGTCGCTGAGGTGCCGGACTGGCAGGAGCTTCGCGAAGCGGGGCGCAGCATCAAGGCCGACGTCGTCGCGAACCTCGACCGCTACCTCGTCGAGTTCGAGCAAGCCGCGACCGCTGCGGGAGCCACCGTTCACTGGGCACGCAACGCCGAGGAGGCGGCTGCCGTCGTCGCGCAGGTCGCTCGGAGTCACAGCGCGGACGAGGTCGTGAAAGTGAAGTCGCTGACGACCGACGAGATCGAGCTGAATGAACGCCTCCAACGCGAAGGCATTACGGCGATCGAAACCGACTTCGCCGAGCTGATCCTCCAGCTCGACGGCGACTGGTCGTCCCACATCCTCGTGCCGGCGATCCACCGCAACCGTACCGAGATCCGCGATCTGTTCGTGCGGACTATCGCGCAGGGACGGCAGATCAGCGATGAGCCGGCCGAGCTCGCCGAGGTCTCCCGGCTCTATCTTCGTGAGCGGTTCCTGCGGGCGAAGGTCGGCGTGAGCGGAGCGAACTTCGGCATCGCGGAAACCGGAACACTCGTCGTCGTCGAGTCAGAAGGCAACGGTCGGATGTGCACGACCTTGCCACCGGTGCTCATCAGCATCCTCGGCATCGAGAAGCTGCTGCCGCGGTTCTCCGATCTCGAGGTGTTCCTCCAACTGCTGCCTCGGTCGTCGACGGCGGAACGGATGAACCCGTACACGTCACTTTGGACAGGCGTCACCGACGGTGACGGGCCGCAGGAGCTGCACATCGTGCTGCTCGACAACGGCCGGACACGCGTGCTCGCGGATGAGGTGGGCCGTGATGCGCTGCATTGCATCCGCTGCAGCGCCTGCTTGAACGTCTGCCCGGTGTACGCCCGCGTCGGCGGTCACGCCTACGAGAGTGTCTATCCGGGGCCAATCGGCGCGATCCTCGCTCCGCAGCTCACCGGAGAGCACACGTCGCTGCCGTACGCCTCGACGCTTTGCGGGGCCTGTTACGAGGTCTGTCCGGTCAAGATCGACATCCCGAAGATCCTCTTGCATCTCCGCGCGACCGGGCCGCATCCGATCACCGAGCGCGTCGCCCTTCGCCTGCTGGGAAGGGCGTTCCAGTCTCCGAGGCTCTACGGACTCGGTCAGAAGGCCGCTCGGCTCGGCGCTCCGCTCGCGCGCTTCGTGCCGGGGCCGCTTCGCGTGTGGAGTCGTTCGCGTGACTTGCCGCCACTCCGGTCGCCGAGCTTCAGAGAGTGGTGGAGCGATGAGCGACGCCCGTAGCGTCATCCTGGCGAGCGTTCGCGCTGCGCTCGAGGGTACGCACGCCGAGCCAATCGTTCGCGACTACCGACGCGACGGCAGTCGCGATTCCGCAGCCCGAGTCGACCTGTTCGCCGAGCGGGCTGCGGACTACCGCGCGGAAGTCATCCGTCTCGACGCTGATGAGGTCGCGACCGGGATCGCGAAGATCGTCGGAACTCGGAGATTCGGCGTTCCGTCGGGGCTGCCGGCTGCATGGCGGTCGCCGAGCGCAGTCGAGGACAGCGCGCTCGCCACGGGAGAGCTCGATGCTCTTGAAGGCGTTGTCACCGGCTGCACCGTCGCGATCGCAGAGACAGGCACACTCGTCTTGGCCGGGCGCGTCCACGAAGGACGCCGTGCGCTTACGCTCGTACCCGACACCCACCTCTGCGTCGTCGAGGCGAGCCAGATCGTCGAGAGTGTCCCAGAGGCCTTCGCCGTTCTAGGCCAGTTCGCGACGCAGCCGCTCACGTTCATCAGCGGCCCGAGCGCAACATCGGACATCGAGCTCAGACGAGTCGAAGGCGTCCACGGCCCACGAAACCTGGTTGTCCTAATCGTCGAAGGAGGGACCGTCGATGCCTGAGCGGGTTGGATTCGTACTGAGCGTCAAGCCCGACAAGATCGACGAATACGCCGCCGCCCACGATGCCGTCTGGCCGGAGATGCTGGCCGCGCTCAAGGGTGCAGGCATCAGCAACTACTCGATCTTCCGCGCCGGCACTCAGGTGTTCGGTTACTTCGAGACCGACGATCGCGCCGCTACCGAGGCCTATCTGGCCGACCAGCCGGTATGCGCCAAGTGGCAGGACGCAATGGCCGGCTTTCTCGAGCAGCGCATCTCGGATGCCGGGCCGGTGGGACTAACCGAGATCTTCCGGCTCGATTAAGCGGTCAGGCTCTGCTGGCGAGGCATCGCGTCTGTTCAAGCCGAAAGCCGGTCGCAGGAAGTCGTTCATAGCGTGCCCCCGCTACCTCAGAAGGCCCCGGAAACGGGGCCTTCTTCCTTTCCGATCATGCAACGCGAACGGCGGTTCGATGACCGCTGTCGAGTTGCGCCCGGCGAGCGTCTAAGAGGTGTCTGACATTTTCGGTGTCAGATCGCGGCGCGCTGGTTCCTAAGGGTCCGCGACCGGCGTTCTGGCGAGTTCGTCGACGTACTCCGTCGGAAGCCCGTTGGCCCGTGCCGCGCTGACGATCGGGTCTCGATATGACCGCCTCGGGATGATCGAGTCGTCGATCATGTCGGCGCGGGCGACGTATACCGAGGCGTCGTGTTCGGCGCCGTCGGGACCTACGACTGTCACGCGTTCCTCGCGATAGCCGGCACCGCGCTGTGCTTCGTCGATTTGCTGCCAGGCGGGTGCGTCCACTTCATAGACGACCCCCCAAACGACGTCATCTGCGCGACCGGTGCGTAGCGGGGCGAGTTTCCCCCCGTCAGAGCTTCGTTTGTGCCACCTCAGCGTGAAGCCCGACAAGGACGCGATGGTGAGCCGTTGTGGAAACGGAATCCATTTTCGCAGCAGCCCTTCATCCATGTTGGTGCCGACCGCGAAGAACCTCACGCCTCGACGATATCTGGCGCGCTCGGGCGGCGTCCTTCACGCCTGGAGGCGGAACGCGAATCGGGATTCACGTTCCGTGACCACCGCCCAGCCAGGACCGTGTCCTTTCAGCGCGCGCCGGACGCTGTTTGATGGTCGCACGGTCGCGCGTTACTTTTTCGGAGGGGTGTCCGAGAAGACAGGCGTGACCACCGATCAACGACGCAGCTTGAGCATGATCGACGCTGAGGCGCTCGCCGCCATCCAGGATGCCAGCTACGGGCGCGCGACGTCTGCGCTCCGAAGTTCCTGGCCGCGCGAGTCGGCGATGGATGGCACTACCCTCGCTGCGTTCCTCGCCGAGCGGCGCTACTGCGTCCTCGCGACCACGGACGCACGCGATCACGCGCAGGCACGGCCCGTCGCCTTCACGGTGATGGGGGCCGCCTTTTGGTTCGCGACCGGCGCAGGCCCACGTCTGCGCAACCTCGAGCGGATGCCCTGGGTCTCCGTCGTTATCGCAGACGGCGAGCGCGGACGGCACCGCGCGATCACCGCCGATGGGCCGGTCACGATCGCTCCCGAACCACCCGCCGGTCTTGCCGCTCTCTGGGAAGCGCGCCACGAAAGGGCGGCTGACTGGGCGAGCGCATGGTTCGAGCTACGGCCAACGCGCCTCTACTCGTACCGCAGTAGCAACGGACCGTAATCGGCGCGATAGGACGTCATCTGCAGCTCGCACCAATGCCCGAAGCTTGGAATCCTGAAAAGGCCGTACGGGAAGCGGACTTCGGTGGGAACGCCTTCGAACCAGCTCACACCAGGGAGGTTGACCGACTAACGCTGATGCGCCGTCCAGGCGTGACATCCGTGCACTGCGCGAGTGTTTCGCGATGACGCCTGAGGCAACTTATCGTGAGTGCAACGCGCGTTCGGGAGGATCTGACACGTGAGTGATTGGCCAACCTGGGCTACTGAAGTAGTCGAAATACACGACTACGACGAGTCCTGGGAGTCGCAGGGCAACATAGAGCGGCGTTCCCTAGACCTCTTGCTCGCTCCCTGGCTTGTAAGCCCGGTCGAGCATGTTGGGTCTACTGCGATACCCGGCCTGGCTGCGAAACCTATTCTTGATTTTCAGGCAGGCGTGCGTGACCTATCGGCGGCAAGCGAGGTCGCCGAGGCACTGAAGGACCACGCGTGGCATTACGTTCCACCGGAGCTCGACGGTCACACGTGGCGGCGATTCTTCGTCAAGGTCGTAGATGATCGAAGGTTCGCGCATCTTCACTTGATGGACGTAGCCAGTGCACGTTGGACTGAACAGCTCGCCTTCCGCAACGCACTACGGGCTGATCGCTCCCTCGCTAGCCGCTATGCGCAGTTAAAGACTGATCTAGCCGAACAACACCGGGATGACCGGGAAGCGTATTCGCTCGGCAAAGCTGCGTTCATCCAGGCGGTCGTCTACCCGGCCCGTTAGCGGGCGTCGCCTCGGAGAGCGTTGCGACCATCCCGGCGGCGCCACATGTGATCCGCCCCGCCACGACTACGACTTATGCGCGGTCGAGGCTCGCCGTGTGGGCGCGCCGAATCGATAACGACCACCGAGGGTGTGGTCAGATGCCCGTCTTCAGGATTGGCGCCGCTAGGAGCCTTATCTCCTCGACTCTAAGCGCGGTCGCAGGAACCCCTCTATAACCGGCCCCCGCTACCTCAGAAGGCCCCGGAAACGGGGCCTTCTTCCTTTCCGGGTATGGAACGTGAGCAGGGGTCGATGCCCGCCGTCGCCGTGCCTCGACCGAGGAACTAGGATTGAGTCGCGAACGGTCACCCTGAGGAGGTTCTCCGATGCAACCGTTTTCCTTTGCGTTTAGCCGTTCTTTGCGCTCAATCCTCGCTGGAGCCGTCATCGTGCTGCTCGCTCTAGCGCTCATCCCGGTCGCCATGGCAGGGAGTGATGCATCGCTATCGGTTGGCTCGGTACAGCCACTAACGTTGGGGAAGCCGCTTGTCTCCGGCCACCTGAACACCGTGCCGGTGACCCATCCCTTCGGTTTCGCGGTTTCGCTTCGGGACGCACGCGCTGGTCGTGCCGTACTCGTCAAGCTCACCATCAGATACAAGAGAAACCGGCAAGCACCACTTGTCTTGAAGACGACAGCTATCGCCAAGCATGGCCGTGTCACCGTCCGCGACGCCCTCCGTGGCGGCGGAATGGTGTTGTTCGCGATACCTGCACGGCTCACGGTGTCCGTGACGGACCGAATCGCGCATGTGACCGCAACACAGCAGTATGCGGTCATCTTCTCGCTTGGTTGAGCGCGCGTGTTCGTCTGAACACGCGGGACGCAAATCGAGATTCGAGTGCGGCCGTTGATTTCCCGCGGCGGGGAGAAGTTGGAACGGTGTGAGGGGAGCTTTCGGAGCCGAGAGAGACCGGCAGGTGGCGGACTTTCACCTCTGCCTCCTGAGGATCAGATGAGTCCCAAGTCCGGCTGCCGTAATTGCCACGAACAGTCCGATCACAATCGACGACCAGAGTTGGCAGGCTGCTATCGCCGCGACTAGGCCGACAGCTAGGAGCAGGAGTGTTAGGTAGCCCCACATCAGCTACCCAATTACCCAATGCATGTGCCCGTGACCTGGTTCAAAGCGATCGACATCCCGGCGGATGTTCCGAGTTTGCTGCCGGATCCTTTCCAGGATCCCAGGCGCCCGTGAGAATTCCATCTGCGCAGCGATTGCCGGATAAGCGCGCGGGCAAGGCTTAGGCAGCTTGTTCGGCTCGCTGGAAGCGTGTGCGTAACTCCCGAATGGTCGGCAGCAGCGCGAGCGCGGGGACGATCGGAAACCAGAAATTGAAGAGTCGGTAGACGAGCACGCCGATCAGCGCGGGACCGAAACGAACGCCCATCCCGACGAGGGCGAAGGTGAGTGCGACTTCAACGATCCCCGCTCCCCCGACCGGCAATGAGCGGCGAGTAAGGACGTAGGCGCCGGTGTAGGCGAGCACGAGTGCGGACACGGAGATCCGTATGCCTCCGACGAGCTGCAGCGCGGCCCAGAGGCAGAGAATGTCACCGGCCCAATAGAGGCAGCTACCAAGGACGCCGAGTCCATGCTCGCGCGGGCTGAGCAGCAGGAGCCGCACCTTTCGGGCGCCCGCGACGGAATTCGCGAAACCTCGTCGCAGCCAACCAGAGTGCGGCGTGACGCGGCTCATTCGCGCCGCGCGCTTCGGTGAGGTCAGCCAGAGCGCGACGAGCACACACGGCACGATGGTCAATGACGGGAGCGTGATGGCGTCGGCCGCGTGACCATCGAGCCGCAAATAGAGCGCGGCGGAAGCGAGTAGCGCCGCGCCGCTGAGCACCGCGTACTCAAGGAAGCCGAGGGCGAGCACACGGCCGACCGCGTCACGCTTCCCTGCGCCGGCACGACGGAACGCCCAGTAGTCAACGGCGAAGCCGCCCGAGGATCGGGTCGCCGCGAACACCCCGAAGCCGGCGACAACGGTCGTGGCCGACACCTTGACGTCCATCTCAGGCCCGTCGTCGACGCGTGCCATGTCACGGATCGTCAACACATAGCCGGCATACGCCGCGAGCTCACAGATAAGACAGACGGCGAGCCAGATCCAAGCATGACGATGTGCGAAGACGACCCGGAGGGTTTCCGGCCATCCCGCCGATGAACCCAGGACGGCAGCCGTCGCGATGGTCGCGCCGGCCGCGACGGCAACAACCGCCCACGGCTTGTCCTCTGCGGCAACGAAGATGCGGCCGACCCGATCGCGAACAGCACGTACCCGTCTCACGATGTCCAGGCTCGTGGTAGCGAGGAGAGCAACATGACCAGCCCTCGTTACCCGCTGCCCGATAAGGGAACACCGGTCCCGTGAACCGGAAGGGGTTTACAGCGCCCGGCAGGCGCGAAGACTGCGCGATGCCGCGCACACGGCCAGCACCGTGCCGGCGAGCATCAGCACAACCGCGAACACGAGCGGGGCGGTGACACCGGAGCTCTGGACCTTTTGGGGGCCGCCGCTCAGGAACCACGGCGCCGTATCAGCGACTCCGGCCCACCAGAGAGCCGCGCCGATCGTCACTGCGCACATCGCGAGCGCACCCACCGCTGCAAGCAACGCTTCCACCCGCAGGATTGCGACAGGGAGATTGGCGAGGCGGGCAATCCGCGCACCGAGATATGTCCACGTAGCCAGGGTGAACGCCGCGAGGAGCGCCCACCCGATGAACGCGGCCACGTAGAGATCGTCATGTCCGTTTCTCTGCGCGCTCGTCAGTCCGTGCGCCCATGACGCGAGCGCGACAGTGGCGAGGACGAACGTGGCGCTCGATGCGACGGTGACCGCAGCGGGGCGGAGCAGCATTCGTCGCGACTCGCTCCTGAATAGTGAGACCGCAGCTGGGAGCGCGATGAGCGCGCCAACGATCATCACGAGGCTTCCGACGATTGCGCCGCCGACGAGAACGTCAAAACCGTTTGCCGGCAGAGACGATTCGCCTTGCGGGACCGCCGCGCCCCAATGTTCAGAAGCCTTGCCGACGATTCCGCCACCGAGAGTGACGAGAAGCCACGCCCAGAGCATCGTCGGTAGCGACCTGGACAACGTCGTGCGCGGATCCCGACCGGCAAATCCGAGAAGCGTTCTTGCCTGTTCGCAAAGAGCGGCTGCGGCGACGTTGAGGCGAACACTCCATGGAATGCTGCCGCCTGACGTTTCGAGAATCAGCGACTCGAGCTCGGCGCCGTAGCGCGCGCGCCAAGCGGCGGGGTAGAGCCGAAGCAGGAAGCTGGCTGTCCGCTCTTTGCTCACTTCGCGTCTCCGGAAATGATCGAGTGCGTCGCCAGCCGCGACGCACCTTCGTCGACGATGGTGCGCATCTTGGCCAGCGTGCTCTCGAGCTCGGCAAGACCAGCTGCCGTCAGCTTGTAGGGCCGCCTTCGACCAGCCGGACCGGCGGACTTGATCAGACCCTTATCCTCGAGGCGCGCGATCGCGCCGTACAGAGTTCCCGGCCCAAGATGCACCTCGGCGAAAGCCTCGATGTCCTGGAGCAGCGCGTAGCCGTGCTTCGCTCCGGACGCCAGACTGGTGAGAATCAGGACCTGCGGATCGTGGTTCCGTGCCGATGGACTGGGCGCCTGTTTTCTTGGCATATCGTCCATATTACTACGCGGGGCGTAGTATCGCAAGACGTAGTACCCGTCCCTCTTCGCGGACGCGCAGGACCGCTGAAGTTCTTGGGCGCCGACTGCGCTTACAAGCGCCTGGTCTCTGCGATCCGGCCATCGAGCCGGTCGCGGTCTTTTCAGGGTTCAGCTCCTCCAGCCGCGGACACAGGGCCCGGCTTGTCGTAAGAGACGAGGTGTGCGCCTCGCGCACGCAAGTGCGACCGAACGGTTACGTTCAAGCAGTGCCGAGGATCCTTCTCTCGCCGCCGCACCTTGCGGGCGGCGAACTTGAGCTGTTGCAGGACGCTCTCGAGTCGAACTGGCTCGCGCCTCTCGGTCCTCACGTCGACGAGTTCGAGAGGGAGTTGGCATCGACCGCCGGCGTTCCGCACGCGTTGGCTTTGAGTAGCGGCACGGCGGCGCTGCACCTGGCGCTGGTGGTTCTCGGCATCGGGGCGGGGGACGCGGTTGCCTGCTCCGACTTCACGTTCGTCGCGACTGCGAATCCCATCCGTTACGTCGGCGCCGAGCCGGTGTTCATCGACTGCGACGAGAGGACATGGACGCTCGACCCTCATCTGCTCGAGCAGGCGCTCGCGGAGAGACCGGAGATCGCGGCTGTCGTCGCTGCCGACCTTTACGGCCAGTGCTGCGACTACGAGGCGATCGCGCGCATCTGTGCAGCTCGCGGGATCCCGGTGATCCAGGATGCCGCCGAGGCGCTCGGTTCGACCTATGACAGCGCAGCGGCCGGCGGTCAGGGACATCTGGCTGCTTTCTCCTTCAACGGCAACAAGATCATCACTAGCTCCGGCGGCGGCGCGCTCGTGTCCCGTGACGGCGCGTTGATCGAGCATGCAAGGAAGCTGTCGACGCAAGCGCGCGAGCCTGTCCCGCACTACGAACATGTGGAGGTCGGCTTCAACTACCGCCTCAGCAACCTGCTCGCGGCCGTCGGTCGCGCGCAGCTGGCGACGCTCGCCGATCGGGTCGCGGCCCGACGGCGAGTGCAAGCTCGCTACCGCGAGTTGCTCGACGGCGTTGAAGGCATCGCCTTCATGCCCGAGGCGCCATATGGGCGGAGCAACATGTGGCTGACCTGCGTCCTCATCGACCCCGACGTGTTCGGTGCGGATCGGGAGAGGGTCAGGCTGGCTCTTGAGGCGGCGGACATCGAGGCGCGCCCACTGTGGAAGCCGATGCATCTGCAGCAGCTGTACGCGCAAAGCCCTGTCTTCGGCGGCGGCGTCTCGAGCGCCCTCTTCGACCGCGGCCTCTGCCTACCGAGTGGCACCGGCCTGACCGATGACCAGCAGGTGCTCGTCGTGGAGACATTGCTCGCGTCTCGCGGGTAGAGCCACGTTGCGTCCGTCAGGTGAGGTCGGGCTAGGCAAGACGCTGAGCCGGCACGCGAGGCCATGTCCGCCGCGCCAACATCCTCGGGACGGACAGCCCGCGTGCTCGCCGAAGGTGGTCCGGCACACGGGGCGCCTTCTTCCTTTCCGATCATGGAACGCGAACGGCGGTTCTATGCCCGCTCTCGCTGCTGCGCCCTGGGCGTGTCGTCGAGCCTCTTGGCAGGTCTAGACGCGATTGATCGCGGCGTTGAGCTTCTCGAGCTCAGACTCGGAGCGTTCGATCATTCGGTTGAGGTCTTCGCAGAGCTGTGCGTCGACCACGTTGTCCGCCGCTTCAAACGCTGTACGCGCACTGGTGCACGCAGCAATGAGGATGACCAGCATGCTTCGCTGCCGCACCAATTCGGGGACGGACAAACTCATGCAGCCCTCCTGACCGACTGCGAACATTACAAACCAAAGGAGTTAGCTGCGAGGATCGTCGTCCTCAGCGACCAGGCCTGCGACCCCATCCTTTTCGACCACGACATACCCGTTGCGATGTCCGATCACCTGCTCGATCTCGATGTCTTCGTGACCGGGCGCCAGCAGGAAGTGGGTCCCGTCTCGCCGGACTCGTTCGTACTCTTCGACGGTCAACGAAAGGCGCTCGAAGCAGCCGCTCGTCGAACACTCACAGATGAACTCGTAGGGCTCGCGACCACCCAACCCGCTGGCGAGATCGTTGATGTTCTCATTGAGCGTCCTGAACAGCGATTCGTTCTTCGCAAGACGCTCTTGCCGGTCTTCATCCACTACCCCAGCGTATCGGCGGATACCGCCTGGTCGATAAGCCGCTCCCAGGCAACGTGAGGTGCACTTTCCCTCGGCGAGCCGAGCCGTCACACCTGAGAGCGGAACGCGAATCGAGAAGAGCGGTCGCGGAAGCGGAACCGCGGACGCGGACTTCCGGCCGGACTAGAGGAGGCATACGCTGCCCCAATGTGGGAGTACCGCGCTGTCCACTGGCCCGCCGGCCAGTACACGAGCTTCCTGAACACCTACGCGCTCGAAGGGTGGGAGCTCGTCCAGGTCGTGCGCGACGAGGTACCTTCGCCAGCGCCCGGCCGGCCGATCCCGATACCCGGCACCCTCGGCCGGATCGGTGCAGCCGCGGACACCCTCGGAAAGCTCGGCGGAAGCGGTCACGAGACGGGTGACGTCGAGCCGTCGGCGCTGTTGTGGATCCTGCGCCGGCCACGCAGCGACGAGGACTAGCGTCCTCCTGCTCTAACCCCGGTCATTCCCGTTGTCGTGCCGCGCACGAGGCTGCGGCGCTTGCGTCTCTTCGAGGCTGGGAATAGCGTCGGAGCATGGGCGGCTTTATCGAAACCTTCGGCTTCGCTGATGACGACGAGTCGCGGCCGCCGGAAGAGCCGACCCGGCCGCAGTGGTTCGGACCTCCCGAAGAGGAACTTGGCGTGGTCATCCCGCAGAACGTGGTGCTCGGGCAGTCGGACAGAGCCGTCGTTGCTCTCTCGCACGCCGTCGCGTACTCGACCGGCGTGGCCTTCGACTTTCTCGCGGTGGCGAGGGGCCTTACGCGATCCCAGGCGAACCGGGTGTTTCACGAGCAGCACATGTTCGAGGAAGAGGAGATTCCCGACTCGCTGCTACGGATCGGGTTCGAGTTGGCCGACGGGGTTCGCGTGTCGAATCTTGGTGGCCTGCGTGCGCACCGAAAACTGATGAGTCCGGATGCAGAGCCTGAGGGGCCGCTGCTTCTCCGGCATGGGGGAGGTGGCGGGAACTCCGGTGGCGGACACGTCACGATGAAGCCGGGTTATTGGCTTTGGCCGCTGCCTCCACCGGGGCCGGTGCACATCTCGTGCGAATGGCCGTTTGTCGAGATTGTGCTTACGACCGTGGAGATCGACGGACGCGCCTTGCTCGACGCCGCTTCACAAGCTCGAAGTCTGTGGCCGTAGCAACAGCCGGCAGGACGGAAATCGAGACTTCATCCCGCGGCAATCGTCTGAGCGGCCGAGGAGGAGTGGACGCAAACAGCGGTTCGATCCCCGCCGTCGCCCGGCGAGTTGCGCGCTCAGGCGACGCCGGGCTAGGCCGGTGTTCGCGAATGACGCCCGAAGGCCCGAAGGCTTCGACTCAGCGGTTGAGCGAAGTGCTTGTGGTGCTGAGGGTGGCGATGAGCTTGAGCATCGCGTCGAGCGCGGCCGCGAGCGGTTCCGGGTCGCGCTGGATCTGAGCGAGCAGGAGGCCGCCCTCAAGCGCGGCAAGCGTGGCCAGCGCGAGCTGGCGCGGGTCGGCCTCCGGTGCGATTCGGCCAAGCGCGTGCATCCGCTGGAAACCGGCCGTGATGCTGGCCTCCCAGCGTTTGAAGGACGCCGCAACGACTGCCCTGGCTTCGGGCTCTGTCTCGGCGAGCTGGGGGCCGAGCGAGCCGATCGGACAACCGCCGCGCCCCTCCTTGCCGCGCGCATGATCGACCACGAAATCGCGCCACTCTCGTAGGCCCTCGAGGCTACTGAGGTCGAACTGCTCCTGCGTGCCGATGGCCCTGTCGGCCTGGAGCTCGATGACTGCGCGCACCAGCGCCGGCTTGTCCTCGAAGTAGTGGTAGAGCTGGGAACTGCTCACGTGCGCAGCCTCGCGCACTTCCTCGATCGTCGTGCGGGCAACGCCCTGCTGAAAGATCAGCTCCGCCGCGGCGTCGACGATCCGCGCGCGCGTCACAGCGCCCTTAGGCGTCAACCGCGGCTGAACGGGACTTGATGGCATCGCGAAAGTATGGCAGAATGGATTGAGCATTCCATTTTGACAAACAGCCTCGACTGCTAGCGCCGGGAAAGCAAGAAGCCCTGTGCCTGGCCGGGCCGAGCAGCGCCTAGCCGTCGTCTCCACCCGCGGTCCGACCGCGCCATTCAGTCAACCCCGGTTGCCGCGGGACCTACAAAAGATGAGAGGGAACACCGATGAGCGCTCTCCCAGGAAAGACCGTGATGATCACGGGCGCGAATACCGGGATCGGCAAGGACGTGGCACGGCAACTGGCACAACGTCCCGAGATCGCCCGCATCTATCTGGCGTGCCGGAACGGAGTCCGGGCGACAGCGGCAAAGGCTGAGCTCGAAGCTGCGACAGGCCGGAACATCTTCGAGATCGTTCTCATGGATGTCGCCGATCTGGGTTCAGTCCGCGCCGGCCTTGCGGGCGTCGACGGATCGCTCGACGCGCTGGTCATGAACGCCGGTGTCATTGGCCCGCAGTCGATGAAGTTGACCGCTGACGGGGTCACCACCGTGTTCGCGACGAACGTACTTGGCCACGTCGTCCTCCTCGAAGGGCTCCTGGCCGAGGATCGACTTGGCGAGGTGGCGGTCCTCGCCGGAAGCGAAGCAGCTAGGGGAGTCCCGAAGCTGAGGATGAAACGGCCATCCTTCCTCTCAACCTCCGCCGATGAACTCGCCACCGTGATCGACGGCAGCTACTTCGCCGGCGGAAAAGCTGACTTCAACTTGGCCTTTGGGCAGGCCAAGTACATCGGCGCGCTATGGATGGCCTACCTGGCCCGCCAATACCCCGACCGCCGCTTCGTCACCGTGAGCCCCGGCAACACCACCGGCACCCAAGCAGCCAACGAGCTCAAATTGCCGCTGCGCCTCGCCGCGAAGTACGTCATGCCCACCCTGGGTTTCGCCCACAAACTCGACGTCGGTGCGAAGCGACTGGTCGACGGCGTCACCGACCCGACCCTGTCTAGCGGCATGTTCTACGCCAGCGCGGCCAACACGCTCAAGGGCCCCTTGGTCAACCAAGCGGACATCTTCCCCGACCTGGCCAACCCGTCGTTTCAGGACAACGCCAACGAAGCCATCCACCGCTTTATCGCTTAACAGAAGGGACTGGCAACACCTTCTTCCTTGACGCTGGCGCTGGCGTGATAGTCGACCTGCTTGAGGGCGGAACTTGCAAGACCGGGACCGTCACCGGCTGTCGGCCATCATGCGTCGGATGCCTCGCGAGATCACCGTCACCGACTGCGAGCTGGCCCAGACGTCCTGGTATGTGACGGGCGCACGGCTTCTCGGTGGGGAGTCATGGAGCGAGGGCGGGCTGACGTGGGCGCGCGGGCTCGGTCACGCCGATCTGCTCTTCCCGACCGAGATCGACCCCCAAGCGCTCGCTCGGGGACTCGGACGCGCGCGCCGGCCAGGCGAGATCGTGGGGGCATGGCTCTCGCTCGACGTCGACGCTGCACCACTCGCCGAGGCCGGCTTCGAACGCGGCTGGTCACCCTGGTGGATGACCGCGACCCTCGCCGACATCGGCAAGACCGACGACCCGCGTGTACGGCTCGCGGAGACGACGACCTCCTACGAGGGCGAATACGCCGACTACGTCCGCATGCTCGATCTCACACGCGAACGACCCCAACACACCTGGTCCGCAGCCGCATACGTCGACGGCCGGTTTGTCGGTCGGGCCTGGTCGCACTTGACCGAGGGTGCAAACACCGTGGCCGGGATCTTCGACATGGCGGTGTGGCCCCGATTTCGCCGACAAGGCCTTGGCACCGGGCTGCTCCAGACGGTCTGCGCGGTGGCTCGCGAAGCTGGCGCCGGACACGCCGTCCTCAACGCCACACCCGAAGGCAAGGAGCTCTACGAAACCTGCGGATTCCGGCAGATCGGCGAGGGCATCACCTGGTGGCTCCACCCTGAGAAGCCGTGACTGCACGCTGCAACGGGCCGCACTTCCGCTATCCGGAACGTGGTCGCAGGAACCCTCTAGAACCGGCCCCGGGTATCGCCGACGTCCGGCTGTCGGCGGCCGGAAGCGCTCGGCCCGACGCTAGGGTCAGTCGGTGAATCTCGAGCGAGGGATCGCGAGCGGAATCCCGTATGCCGCGATCGGCTCAGGTAGCCCAATCGTCGTCGCTGCCGGCCTTTGGCCGTCGACGGGCGTCGACAGCGACGGACTCGTCAGGGGAGCGTTTGCGCCGCTGCGCCCCCTGTCGGGTCGGCGCCTGATCGTGCTCAACCGGCGGGCTGGTCTTCCTGCCAACCTCACGATGAGCGACCTGGCGACCGAGTACGCGGAGGCGATCAGGGCGCTCTGCGACTCGCCGGTCGACGTCATGGGAGCGTCGACTGGCGGAAGCATCGTCCAGCAACTTGCCGCTGACCACCCTGCGACCGTTCGAAGGCTCGTGCTGCTGAGCACGGCCTGTCGACTCGGCACGTTTGGACGCGATGTTTCGAGCCGGGTCGCCGCCCTGCTCCGCTCCGGCCGGACACGCTCCGCCCTCGGCCTTGTGGGTATGAGCCTCGCACCCCGAGGCTTTCGGACGCTCGCGCGCGCCACGACGTGGGCGGCGGCCGGCAGGTTGATTGCCGACTCGGTAGGAGCTGCCGATCTCGCGGCGACCCTCGAGGCAGAAGAGCACTTCGACCTCGCTCGTTGCCTGCAGCCGATCCAAGCGACCACACTCATCATCGCCGGTGAACGCGATCGCTTCTACAGCCCCGAGCTCTTCGCCGAGACCGCCGCATTGATCCCGCGAAGCCAGCTGCATCTCGTTCCGAGCCGAGGCCACATCACCGTTGCCACGAGCCGCCGCGCCCAAGCAACCATCGCAGGCTTCCTCAACCACCCCGTTCCGTGACGCTCATCCAGTTCGAGTGTCAGGGCCGTCGGCGTGGCTCATGTTGGCGGCCAGAGACCGAGTGGCTTGCCGATCTCCCACTCGTGGCCGAACGGGTCGATGATCCGCCCGATCCGCCAGCCGTGCTCGTCGGCGACGGGTGAGGTTGCCTTCGCTCCCGCGCGGAGAGCTTGTGCCGCGACCGCGTCGGGGTCGTCCACCACGAGCAGCGTCCGGCTGGTGGTGCCATCGATCGCGCGAGGGTCAAGCCGTTTCATCGCCGGGGCGGCCGGCGCGACCCAAAATGCTGCGTCGCCGACGGCGAGTTGGGCGACGATCTCGTCGCCGTCGCCGACGAGATGCAGAACGGTTGCGCCGAACGCGGCGGCGTAGAAGGCGAGCGCTTCGCGCGGGTTCTCCACCCACAGCTCCGGTTGGATGCTCGTCATCGTCTATGAACCACTCGCGCTCAAAATGAACGCGTCTCAGGCTCGGAGCTCGACGAGACCATCCTTGATGACCGGCGCGCCTTCGGCGTTGAGGGACTCGAAGCCGTAGTGCCCATCCGTCTGCCAGACACGGGTCGTGACGGTCTCTCCCGGAAACAGGGGAGCGGAGAAGCGGACGGCGATCCGCCGGACGGCGTTCGGATCGTTGACTCCCGCGGCCTCGAGGACAGCGCGTCCTGCAAACGCCATCGTGCACAGGCCGTGCACGATCCGCCCCGGCAGGCCGACCGACTGCGCGAACGCGTCGTCGAGGTGAATGGCGAAGTCGTCTCCCGAAGCGTCGGCGTAGCGGACTGTCTGATCTTGCGAAACGGGATACGCGACTTCCGCAACCGGCGCTTGGCCGTCGACGGCGAGTGCGTGGCCGGGCGCACGCTGCCCAATGGTCTCGGGAGCTTCGACTCCACGAAAGAACTCGGTGACGTACTGCTCGTTCACGAGCCCGTCGTCCATCGTGCGAGTCTCGGTGCGGATGACGAGCGATGTGCCGTTCGGACGGCCGAGCAAGGCGATTGGCGTCGCAGAGGAGACGAGAGTCATGCCCGGTTCGATGGGGCGGTGCAGGATCATGTCCTGCTCGTAGTGCACGACCCGCTTTCGTATCTCGTTGTCGGCGACCAACTTCGACGCCGGTGCGATCGTCGACCAGACTGGCACGATCGCGAACACCGGGCCACCTGGAGCGTCGTCGGTCGCCGCGGCATAGCGCGCGAGTGCTTCGGCCGTGACCTGATAGGTGCGTGGCTCCCCGGTGCGCCCGACAGCGCTGAGGTCGAAGCTCACGACGTCATACCTGTCGTTTGGCCGCCGCTTGCCGTGATCACTTGGCCGTGTATGAAGTTCGACCACGGTGTGCACAGAAGGAAGATCGCCCCGGCGGCCTCCTCGGGCTGGGCTGGACGGCCGAGCGGGATGATCTGTGGCGCCAAGTCGCGCATCGCCGGTGGAAGCTCTGCGGTCATGCGGGTTTCAACGAAGCCGAAAGCAACTGCGTTGACGTTCACCTTGAACGCTCCCCACTCGCGCGCAGTTGTCTTTGTAAGGCCGACGAGGCCGGCCTTCGCCGCCGAGTAGTTCGCTTGACCGAAGTTCCCCTGTGTGCCGGAGATCGACGTGACATTGACCACCTTGCGGAAAACCTCGCGTCCGGCCTCTTTATCTGCCTTGCCGGCGTCGCGCATGTACGGCGACGCGGCGCGCAGGACTTTGAACGGAACGACGGTGTGGATTTCGAGCATCGCCCGGAACTGATCATCGGTCATCTTGTGTAGGACGCCATCAAGTGCATAGCCGGCGTTGTTCACGACGATGTCCAGCTGGCCGAACTCGGCGACAGCCTTCTGAATGAGCGCTTCGGGTACGCCGTCTTGGGTGAGGTCGCCCCCGAAGGAGGCAGTCTCGCCATCGATCTGAGCCGCTGTTTCTGCGGCGAGGTCAGCGTCTTGGTCGTTGATCAAAACGCGCGCGCCGTGCTGCGCAAGTAGCTCCGCCGTCGCTCGGCCAATGCCGCGAGCCGACCCGGTCACGACTGCGGCCTTCCCGTCGAGCACACCCATTCGCCTTGCCTCCTCCTAGAACGTCAAGGAGAATCAAGCTACCTGATAGTCCGAGCCGGGCGCTATTTCGCGGGCAGACCAGCGTCCAGGCCGCGAACGGCCGACACAAGGCCGTTACGGAGCTTCCGCTGCTCGGCCTGCGTCAGATCGGCAAGCATTTCGGTTTCCATCTCATCGACCAGACGTTCGCAGGCCGCCAGAACCTTCTTCCCCTTCGCCGTCAGCGCCGCGGGATACACGCGCCGGTGATTGGGATGCTGACTGCGAGAGATGAGTCTCTTTTTCTCTAGTGCATCGATCACTTCGCTCATCGCCTGCGGCGACATGTATGAACGACGCGCGAGTTGAGCATTCGAGAGCTCGCCCCGCCGGCCGAGCACGCTGAGCGTCGTGTACTGCAGCACGGTCAGGTCATACGCCGAGACTCGCTCGTTGATCGCGCGCCGCACAGCGCGTTCGAGCCTCGCGACGACATAGCTGATCCGCGGCTCGCCGGCACCGTTATGCGGCGTAGCCTGCGGATCGTGGAAGACGTCTGCTGCGGTCACTCGAGCCATGATGTCAGGGAGCCTGGTCGTCGCGAACATTGCTTCAATATCAGGTCACCTGTTACTGTGCAAATAGGATGAGCACTCCGAAAGCTGAGTGGGATCCATTCGCTCCAGATGTCATCGCCGATCCGTCGGCATCGTGGCGGGAGCTCCGTGAGCGGTGCCCTGTGGCCTGGAGCGAGAGGCAAGGTGGCTTCTGGGTCGTCAGCCGTTACGTAGACACGGTTGAGCTCGCGCGCCGTTGGGATGACTTCAACAACTCCGGCGACCCACAATTCGGCACGCCGCGGCCTCCGCTCGAGGTAGACCGGCCGCTGCATTCGGTATTTCGCCGACTGCTTCAGCCGTACTTCACAAAGCAGCGGCTCGAACGGGTGACCAGGTGATGCCGCACTGGGCCTCCGCCAATCGCGACCCTGAGCATTTCGAACGGCCCGACGAGTGCGTTCTCGCGCGGCTGGAAATGCGGGTCGCGCTCGAGGAGCTGCTGGCGCGGACAACGTCCATCGAGCTTTCCGACACGCCGATTCGAACGACGTTCATCCGGCAAGGCGTCTCGTATCTTCCACTCACCTTCCGTGCCTAGCGTCGACTTCGACCCGCTCGCCCCTGAGGACTTCGACAGCTTCCATACGGAGTTCGCTCAGCTTCGCGCGCGCTGCCCGGTCGCCTACACCGATGCGTGGAACGGGTACTGGGCGGTGCTGGGCTACGACGACGTAGTCGCCGTCGCCGGCAATCCGGAGCTGTACACGACGACGGTGCAGAACGTCGTCCCGAAGATCGCGTTTACGGGAAGGCGGCCACCACTTCACCTCGATCCTCCTGACCACACGCCCTACCGACGCGCGCTCAACCCGTATTTCCGGCCGGAGAAGATCGCCGCCTTCGAGCCGACGATGCGCGAGACCGTCGGTTCGTTGCTCGCGCCGCTTGTCGCAGCAGGCGGCGGCGACATCTGCGCGGAGTTCACACACCGGCTCCCCGGTTACGTCTTCGCCCACTTCTTCAACCTGACGCCGGAGCTCGGGATGAGGATCCGTGAGGCAACGCGTGAGTTTGTCGCGGCCGTCCAGAAGTTCGACATGGACGCTGCGAAGACGACATCCCTCGCGCTCTACGACGTCGCGCAAGAGGTGATCGACATGCGCAAAGCCGAGCCGCGTGACCCGGCCGATGACCCTGTGACCGGACTGCTGTCCGTTCGTGTGAACGGCGAGCCCCTCCCCGAGGACATGATCCTCGGCACCATCCGGCAGTTCATCGTCGTCGGCATGGTCGCTCCCTGCGTCTTCATCGGAAGCATGGTTCTCCATTTGGCGCAGCATTCCGAGGTGCAGCGCCAGCTGCGTGAGGAGCCGAACCTCGTCCCCGCTGCCGTTGACGAGTACCTTCGGCTCCTCACGCCGTATCGCGGCTTCGCGCGAACTCCAACGCAGGACGTCGAACTGGGCGGCCGGCTGATTCGCAAGGACGAGCCGATGGCCGTCGTGTACGCCTCGGCGAACCGAGACGAGACCGTCTTCGCGAACCCGGACGAGTTCGTGCTCAACCGGCCCAACATCGGGAAGCACGTCGCGTTCGGCGTCGGCCCGCACCGCTGCGCTGGTGCACCCCTTGCGACGCTCATGCTGCGCGTGACGCTGGAGGAGCTCCTTGCTCGAACGACCTCGATCGAGCAGGACGGCGAGCCGACGATGACGGGTTGGCCGGAATGGGGCACGCTCTCGGCAACCGTGCGCCTCGCATGATCGCTGCCGACTTCGACCCGCTTGGTGAGGAGTTCACGCGCGATCCACATGCAACGTGGGCACGGCTGCGAGTGTCTTGTCCCGTCGCGCGGGGCGACCGATGGGGCTTCTGGGCGTTGACGCGTTACGACGACATCGTCGCTGCGAGCTCTCGGCCGGCCGCGTTCACCAGCTCGCAGGGAATCGTGGTGCCGGTCAACCCCGTTTCCGGGCGCCGTGCGCCTCTGCATTTCGACCCGCCTGAGCATGCGCGCTACCGCCGGCCGCTGAATGCGATGCTCCGTGACGACAAGGTCGAAGCGCGTGAGTCTCGTTTCCGGGACCTCGCGGTCGAGCATGTTCAGCGCTTCATCGGGCAGGGTGGGGGCGAGGTGATGTTCGGGGCCGTCTCGCCGTACGTGGGCCTCGTGTTCGCGGAGTTTCTGAACATCCCTCGTGAAGTCGCCGACGAGCTGAACCGGCTCGGCGAGCGCTTTGAAACCGCGCAGGCCCATCGCGACGCCGAGGAGGCGGAGAAGCAGAACCAGGCGCTCTATGCGATCTGCCGCGAGCTTGTTGCCGAGCGGCAAGAGGCTCCCCTCGATCCCGAGCAGGACGTCGTGAGCGCGCTTCTCGGTGCCCGCGTCGACGGTGAGCCGCTCGACCCCGAGTTCGTGGCCGGGAGTCTGCGGCAGCTTCTGATCGCTGCGCACGTCGCCCCGGTCGCATTGATCGGCAGCGCCGTTCTCCATCTCGCGCGCGACGCCGAGCTCCAGGAAGCTTTGCGTCGCGACCCGGGCGACCTCGTCCCCGTGATCGAGGAGTTCCTCCGGCTGTACGCGCCCAATCAAGGTTTCGCGCGGACGGCGACGGCCGACGTCGAGATTCGCGGTCGTACGATCCAAGCAGGTGAGCGGGTGGCTCTGGTTCTTCCCTCGGCCAACCGCGATCCCGACCTCTTCGCCGATCCCGAGGAGTTCGACGCGAATCGCGACCCGAACCCACACCTGGCGTTCGGTCACGGGCCGCACAAGTGCCCCGGTGCCACCACCGGCAGACTCGAGGTCAGGTTGTTTCTCGAGGAACTGCTCGCCCGCACTGAGCTGTTCGAGCTTGCCGAGGAGCCGACGATGCTCGGCTGGCCGGTCTTCGGGCCAGAGCTCTTGCTGCTCAGAGTCGTTCGTCGATAAAGCGCGCGAGCTCGGCGGTGAAGGCGGCCTCGTCCCAAGTCCGCGCGTCCGCGTTGTTCGCGTCGATCTCCAGCACCGGGATGCCTGCATCCTCGAGCGCCCGTGTCGTGAACCAGCTGCTTCGCGAGTCCGGGGCGACGAGATGGACGGCCCCGTTGATGCCGTAGGACTTCGCCTGCTGGACATACCAGGCGTCAGCCCACCCCGGCATTCCGAGGAAATCCGTGAACGCGGAGAAGCGAGCCGCAAGCTGCCGCAGCGGTTCGCCGCCGTAGCGTGGATATCCGTCTGCAGCGATCGCGAGGTACATCGACCAGGCGAACACCGCGCCGTAACGTTCCTGGAAGTGCTGGTAGAAGCCGAGGTTGAACCACAGCCCTCGGCCGATCCACATCAGGCGGACGCGTTCGTCCGGGCAGACCGCGTCGCCACGCGCAACCGCGGCCTGTACCTCCTCGTGGAATCGCTGCGCAGCATCGCGGCCCCACTCGGTACCTCGGTGCCACTGCGGGATCATCACGGCGGGGATGCTGTCGACGATGTCGATCGGCGCCGGTGACGTTTGTGCGAGCAGGTCACGGGTGAGCCTGCTCCATTCCTCTTGCTCATTTGCCAGCTCGAGAATCCGACTGAGCTTCTCCTCGTCGTAGGCGCGACCGAACCGCGATTCGAGAATTCCAATCAGGTCACGCAGCTCCGCCACCATCAGGTCAAGGCGCTCGGTGCCGATGACCTCCTCCCAGTCGTTCGCCACGCGTTCCCACCACCGCTCGGGGACGCTCCTGTCAACCGCCTTCTCGAAGCTGAAGGTCGCAACACCAGCCTCGCGTTCCCAGGCGGCAGCGATTCCGGCGTGCGCGTCGCTCCAGCGTTGCGTCGCGAAGAGCCCGACCTCAGGAAGGCCGCCCCATGGAGGATCGTCGTCGTTCGCGAGCGCGGAGCCGAGTGCGATCGCGCTGTACTGGTCGACGTCATCCGGATACCCGCGCCGGCGTAGCTCCTCGAGGTAGAGCGGCGCCTTTTGCTTCGCCGCGCAGATTGACGCCCACCACTGGTTCACGACGTAGGGGACGTCGAACGCCCGGAAGAGCTCGTGCGGAACATCAGCATCCGCGAGGACGATTGGCCCGTTGAGACCTGCGAACCACGCGCGCTGATATTCCATCGCGGCCACAGGCGCCTGAAGCCTCTTCACGCCGCGCGCGCTCATCCAACGACCTCGCGGAGCTCGGCGATCGACCGGGCGACGCTGACGTTCGGCAACGCCCAGAGCTTGCTTTCGTCGCCGGGCCGGATCCAAGCCAACTCCAGATCGGCCGAGTTTCGCGGCTGGAGCTCGCGTGCGTAGTGCTGGCCGAGGGCGATGAGTGGATCCTGGATCTCGTCGATCCGGCCTTCAAGCAGGCGCTCGCCCCAACCGTGGGACTCGCCGACGACGACCGCGCCGAGCCCGTCGATCGCGTCGTACACGGCGGCGTCGTAGTGGTCGCTGCCGTGCATGAACACCTTCCTGGCGGTGGCACCTGCATTGCGTTCGAGTTCGGCTACCGCGTCGTTGAGAAGCTCGGCGTAGCGTGCGGCGGGTAGCGCCGTTCCCGCGCCGAGAGCGGCCAGTGCATCAGCGCCGGCAACCCCACCATTCCGCCGAAGCGCCGCGAGTCTGACACCGGCGGTTCGTGCGCGGTTCGCGGCAGCGATTACGGGCGAAGGGTCAACGTCTCCCCCGAGCCACGTCGAGAACTCGGCCAACTGGCGCCGGTTGTAGGTCGCGCTCGCCGGCCGCCGGAGGTGGAGCAGGTCAACGAACCAGAGGTCGAGATCGATCCCGTCGAGTTGACGGAGTGCCGTATAGAGCCTGACCGTGTGGTCGGAGTCGTGGCAAAGAACGACGCGATCGATTGGGTACACGCCTTCGAGAAGTCCGGCGAGCACGGCTCGAATCGCCTCGTCAACACCGGGACCGAGGACCGAGTCTGCAAACGAGGTCGGAACACCGGGGATGGGCGCAAGGCGAAGAGGGACAACGCCGTGTGCCTCGATCAGCTCACGCGGAACGTCTGAGCCGACGTAGCCGATCTCGGACGGTTGTTCAAAGCGGTCGCGGTAGGCGTGGCGCAGCTCGTCGAGGGCGCTCATACCAAGTGCCCCTGGATGGCCGCGAGGACGAGTTCGGGTTGGTCGATGTGAACAAAGTGACCCGCTTCTGGGATGTCGACGACGCGGACTCGCGGATTTATCTCTGCCATCTTGACGGCGTTCTCGAGAGGGAAGAGCGTTGACTCCGCCCCGTGGACGACGAGAGTTGGCATGCGGAGACGTTCCACGTACGACCAGAGCTGCGGCATGAGCGGCTCACCGCTCTCCCGCGACCACTGCACGCGCCCGCGCATGTCGCTGCGCCAGGTAAGCGTTCCGTCGTCGAGTGTCTCAAAACGAGAATCGAGGTACCAGTCGGGAAAGCCGCGCGGCAGGAGCTTGGACAGTGCGCGCGCCGCGTCGTCGCGGGTCGTGAATGAGAGCGGTGGATTCGCCAGGAATGTTGGGCGGACGTGATCGGCAGGCCCGCCGTCAAGAAGCACGAGACGTGTCACGTTCTCAGCGTGGTCGGCTGCGTAGAGACATGCAGCGACCGCGCCGAACGAATGTCCGACGAGAGCGAAGTGCTCGAGCCCGAGGTCGAGGCGTAGGTCCTCCAGATCCGAGGCGATCATTGCTGCGCCGTATCGCCGTTCCGGGTCGGCTCCCGTCGCCCCGCAGCCTCGCGCGTCGAACGCGACGACGTGGTGTGTCGCGGCGAGTGCGGGAGCCAGATCGCTCCACTCGGCGGCGGAAAGTCCACCGCCATGCAGCAGTACGATTGCCGGCCCTGCAGGCTTGCTCCACTCGTACTTGGCGAGCTTCACGCCAGGTTGAGTGGAAGCGAGGTGAAACCCCATCATGGTCATCACGCAACGTATCAAGTAACCTGATGCTCGATCAAATGAGACCGCTTTCAGGCATCACGGTGGTCGACCTGACGATCGCGCTGGCCGGGCCGTACGCGACTCAGCTCCTTGGAGCGCTCGGAGCGACGGTGATCAAGGTCGAGAACCCTGCCGGGGGCGATCCATCGCGGAACAACGCTCCCTACTACGGCAACGCGGGCCTGACACTCGCTCGGCAGAGCGACGAGGACATGTCCGTGTCGATGCTCGAGCGCGGCCGCAACAAGCTCGGTGTGACGCTCAACCTGAAGCACCCTCAGTCGCGCGATGTCTTTGCCGACCTCGTCCGTCACGCGGACGTGGTCGTGGAGAACTTCAGCGCGGGCACTGTCGACCGCCTTGGTATCGGATATCCCGTTGTCTCATCCGTCAACGAGCGCATCGTCTACACCTCGATCAGCGGCTTCGGCGCGGGGCGCAGCGGCAAAGGCATGGACACGATCTTCCAGGCTCTCAGCGGGCTGATGAACATGTCCGGCTCCTACGGCGATCCGCCCGCTCGGAGCGGAGTCCCATTCGGAGATCTCACCGGGCCGCTCTTCGCCGTCATCGGCACGCTTGCTGCGCTGATCCAAAGGCAGGAGACAGGAAGGGGTCAGCTCGTCGACGTCTCGTTGCTCGGCTCCCTGACCGCGCTCGCCGCGACCGAGCCCTGGGAGACGATGGAGCGCGCCGGCATCTCGATGCGCACCGGCAACACGGTCCCGCGGCTTGCGCCGTTTGGAATCTTCGCAACGAACGATGGGCACATCGCGCTCTGCGCGCCCACGGACGCGTTTGCCCGCGGCGTCTTCGCTGCGCTCGGCCGGCCCGAGCTCGCATCAGACGAACGATTCGCCTCGCGCGACCGCAGGGTCGCGAATGCAGCCGAGCTCCACGCGGAGATCGAACGCTGGGCGCTCGGACGTTCGACCGACGAAGTCGTCTCGCTCCTCGAGGCTGGCCAGGTGCCTGTTGCGATCGTCCGGGGGCCGGCCGAGGCGGTGCACGATCCGAGTGTCCGTGCGCGTGGCGAGACCGTCCCGCTGAGCCATCCGACGTTGGGAGACGTCGAGGAGATCATTGGCAGCGGACTGCCAATTTCGTTCTCGGAAGCGGCGGTCGGATACGACCGCCCGGCGCCGTACCTCGGCGAGCACAACGACTTCGTTTACGGCGGATTGCTGCGGTATGACCGCGCGAGACTGGCCCAACTTCGAGCCGACGGAGTCGTCTAATCGAATATCAGGCGACTTGACATTCAATGTGTCAGTCGGGTAAAGACACACGGACGCCAATGCGTCGCCGTAACTGACCACTGGAGGGTCGACATGCTTCGTTCGAGTCTCACGCTTCTGTCTATCGTCGCCGTTGCGGCGCTCGCAGCTTCTGCGGCCGCGGCTCCGAGTCGCTCATCGGCACAGACGTTCAAGGTCGGCTGGATCAGCGGTCTCACCGGTACGCAGGCAACGAACTCTGCCGCTGCGACGCAGGGGATCATCGCTGCGCTCAAGCGCATCAACGCGACGAACGCCGCCGGCGTCAAGCTGGCGCTCACCTCGGCGGACGACGCGGCAACACCCGCCGTCGCGGGTCAGCGGTGCAACCAGCTGGTGAACCAGAACCACGTCCAGGCGATCCTCGGCTTCGAGTCGACGCCTGCGCAGGCGGCGTGTAATCAGTACGCGAGCAAGATCCCGTACATCCTCGCCCAGACCTCCACGTCGGGCTCGATCTGCCCGTCGAACTACTACGCACTCGCAACCGTCGGCAACCAGCAGGTCAACCCGCTCGTCGACTACCTGCTCAAGACGGGATCGAAGCGGATCTACATCGTCGCCAGCGACTTCTCGTCGGGACACATCGGCGCCGGTCAGGTGACGGCTCGCGTCGGGTCGAAGGGGACGATCGTCGGCACGTCGTACGAGCCGCTCGGCACGACGGACTTCTCGAGCGACATCTCGAAGATCGCTGCCGCGAAGCCCGACACGGTCGTCGACGTGCTCGTGGGCAACGACGAAGTCTCCTTCTACAAGCAGTTCCGCACGGACCCGCGTTCCGCCGGCATCCGCACGGCGAGCTTCCTGATGGACGACGGGGTCGCAGCGGCTATCGGGCAGAAGCTGCTCAAGGGAACGATCGTCAACACGAGCTACTCCGCGGCCAGCCCGCTTCCCGAGAACAAGGACTTCATCCGCGTGATGAAGGCGTACTTCGGCAAGAACGCGCAGATCTCGGGCGCAGCCGCTGCAGCGTGGGACGGCATGTGGGTGCTCGCACGGACGCTCAAGAGGACGGGCAGCACTGACCCGTCGAAGCTGATCTCGGCGCTCCCCAACGCGACCTACTCCGGCCCGCGCGGCGACCTTGCCTTCAAGGGGAAGCATTACGTTTCCCTGACGATGACCCTCGTCTCCTACAACGGGACAGCCGGCTCCATCGTCGGCAAGTTCAGGCACATCCTTCCGATTCCGGCGAACAGCGCCTGCGGCTAGGAGCCGGCGTCAACCGGACGGTGCATCAGTGAGCCTCACCCTGGACGTCCTGTTCGGGGTGGGCTCACTGATGCTCGTCTGTTACGGCCTCTTCCTGATCTTCGGTCTCTTGCACGTCATCAACCTCGCGCACGCGGGGTTGATGGCTGTAGGCGTCTATGCGCAGGTGAGCCTCCGCGATCACGGCGTTCCGTTTTGGCCGGCCGTCCTACTCGCAGCCTGCGTCGCCGCCGTTGTCGGCGCCGTGATCGAGATCGTTGTGATTCGGAGGCTCTATGCACGGCCTCTCGACACGATCCTCGCGACCTGGGGCGTCTCTCTTGTCGTCATCCAGCTGATCACTCTGACCTACGGCCCGCAGAACAAGTTCCTCGACCTGCCGACCGTCAGCGCCACGTCGGTGTTCGGGACGCTGTACTCGACATACCGGCTTCTGCTGATCCTCTGCGCTGCCGTGATCGTCGTCGGGCTCGGGGTGCTCGTCCGTTTCACCGGGATCGGTCTGACCATCCGTGCTGTGATGACGAACGAGCCACTCGCGCGGAGCCACGGCATCAACACGGTGCGTGCACGGCAGCTGACCTTCGTGATCGGGGCGGGATTCGCCGGAGCAGCCGGCGCACTGCTCGGCCCGATCCAGGGAATCGATCCGAACTTCGGAACGACGGCGGTGGCGACGGCCTTTCTTGCTGTCCTGCTCGCCGGCCGCACGCTGCCGGGTCTCGTTCTCTCGTGTGCGCTTCTCGGGACGACACAGGCGCTGTTTTCGCGCTACGTGAACGCGGTGTGGGCGACCGCCGTCGTGATCGGCCTCGCCGTCGTCATCCTTCGTTTCCGCCCTGAAGGTCTGGCATTTCGGCGCGCCTGAACGCCGGCGCCGTATTCGTCGGTGCGGCCGCGCTCGCCGGCCTCGTGCTGCTCGCCGTCGCGCCCGCGTTGCTCGGGACGTACTACCTGAGCCTCCTGACGACGTCGCTGATCTACGGGATCCTGGCCGTCAGCCTCGACCTCGTTTGGGGGTACACCGGGATCCCCGACCTCGGCCATGCACTCTGGTTCGGCATCGGTGCCCTCGGCGTGGCGATGGCGACCACGACGCTCGACCCGACCGGCTTCGTCATCTCCACGCACAACTCGCTCGCGCGTCACATCGTCGGTGCGCTGATCGGGATGGCTGTCGCAGGCGCTGCCGCCGGCGTTGTTGCGCTGCTCTCGTTCTCGCAGCGCGAAGCAGACCCGTTCTACATCGCGATCGTCACGCTGGCCCTCACTGTCGTCTCGGGGACGATCTACGGCCAGCTGCCCCAGTACACGGGCGGTGACAACGGGATGTTCGGCTTCGCCTACCACGGCATCTCGCAGACAGCGTGGTACTACGTCTCCGCGGCTGCGCTCGTCCTGGTGGTTGCCCTGGCGCTCGTTCTCGTCCGCAGCGACTTCGGATTGCTCATGCGGGCGGTTCGCGACAACGAGCGTCGCGTGCGGTTCTTCGGAACGAACGTGGAGCTCGTCAAGCTGCTCGTCTTCGTCGGCGGCGCGATGATCGCCGCCGGAGCCGGCGGCCTCTACGCGATGTTCATCGGGCTCGTCTCGTCGCAACTCTTCGACTTTCTCTTCTCGACCCAGATCATCATCTGGGTCGCTGTCGGCGGGCGCTCGACCGTGCTCGGCCCGGTGATCGGCGCGGTCGGGCTCAGCTTCATTACGGCCAAGCTCAGCTCCTCTTCGCCCACGCAATGGGCGCTGTTCCTTGGGCTGTTGTTTGTCGCAGTCGTCGTCTTCGTTCCGGACGGCGTGCTGCCCCCGATCGTCCGTCTCTTGCGACGTGTGCTTCCTGCTGGAAAAGACTGGGGTGGCCGCTCGCTGGCAACCGTCTCCCGCCAACCGCCGCCTCTGCGTCCTGCCGGCCAGGCGATCGCAACGATCAGCGACGTCGAGTTCGGCTACGGCGCGCTTCGCGTCCTCCGAGGGGTGGACTTCGAGGTTCTCGCCGGTGAGCTGTTGTGCATTGTCGGCCCGAACGGAGCCGGCAAGTCGACCCTTCTCGGTGTCCTCACGAACGGCAAGCAGTCGATGAGCGGGCGGGTGACGTACCACCTCGAGAGCGGCGAGCTTCAGCAGAAAGGCGCTCCGAGCCATCGCATTGCCCAGCGCGGAGTCGCACGCAAGTTCCAGATCCCGCATCTCTTCGACAGCCTCACCGTCGCCGAGACCCTGCTGGTGGCATCCCACCGTGGGCGCGTGCCTTCACCTTGGACGCGGACGCGGGTGGTCGAAGTCGGCAAATCCGTCCACGACATCGTCGAGGCAACCGGCCTCACCGGCCGCGAGAACGACCTGTCGCCGAGCCTCGCCCACGGCTTGAAGCAGGGACTTGAGCTAGCGGCGGCGGTGTCGATGAGGCCAGAGGTGCTCCTTCTCGACGAGCCGACGGCCGGGCTTACGGCAATGAGCGTCACGTGATCGGAGACGTCTTCCGTCGACTATTGGGCGCCGGAGTGACGATCGTCCTCATCGAGCACGATCTCGACTTCGTTGCGCGGATTGCCGATCGTGTCGTCGTCCTTCACGGCGGCAAGGTGGTCGAGTCCGGCACGCCCGCCGAGGTGGCAGCTTCCGCGGTCGTTCAAGAGGCGTATGTCGGGACGGCGGTGACATGAACCTCGCCGTACGCGACCTGCGCGCCGGTTACGGATCGGCGGTGATCGTCGATGGCGTCAGCTTCGACCTTCCGGCACACGGAGCATTGGCGATCGTCGGCCGCAACGGGATGGGGAAGTCGACGCTGCTGAAGGCCCTAACCGGCTACTTGAAGCCGATGACTGGAACGGTCACGCTCGGCGACCGTTCGATCACGGGAACCGCGACCTATCGGCTTGCGCGCATCGGAGTTGCCTACACGCCGCAAGAGCAGTCGCTCTTCGGAGATCTATCCGTCGCCGAGAACCTCTCCATCGGAACGAGCAGGCGCGCCCAACCCGAGCTGCGTGACGAGATCCTCTCGTACTTCCCGGTGCTCCGCGAGCGGCTCCGTCAACGCGCGGGAACACTGAGCGGGGGAGAGCAAAAGATGCTCACGCTCGCGAAGGCTCTCACGATGCAGCCCGACGTGCTGCTGCTCGACGAGATCAGCGACGGGCTCGGCCCCGCGGTCGTGACCGCCGTCGGCGATGTCCTGAGCACGCTCCGCGAGCGCCTCGGTTGCACGATTCTGATGGTCGAGCAGAACCTCGACCTGAGTCTTCGCGTCGCCGACCGCGTCGCGGTGCTCAAGCTCGGCAGGATCATCTTCGAGCGTGACGTCGCGGCAGAGGGTGTCCGGGATGAGCTGCTCAAGCAGCTCGCTCCGTAACCGGCGGCAGGCCTGATTCGGCGTCGATGTCCGGCCTCCGGCCCGACTCAGCCCTGGGTTGCTCCGACGGTCGCTCCGCGTACGAGAGCGCGCTGCGAGGCGATGAAGACGATGGCGACCGGAAGCGCCGCGATCAGCGTTGCAAGCGCGAGGGCCGGGCGCGACGAGCTGAAGATGTCCGAGAGGCCGACCTGCACCGGGAACTCGGTCTGGTTCGGCAGGATCGCGTACGGCAGGAAGAAGTTGTTCCAGTCCGCGACGAAGCTGAAGAAGAAGACGAGTGCCGCGACGGGTTTCGCGAGGGGTAACGCGACGCGGAGGAACACTTGCAACTCGCTGCATCCGTCGACTCGCGCGGCGTCGAGCAGCCCGGTCGGGAGCGCCGTCGCGTAGTACATGTAGGCGAGAAAGACGCCGAACGGGAAGAACGCGAACGGCAAGATGATCGAGAAGGCGTTTCCGATCAATCGCATTGCATTCAGCTCGAGATAGATCGGAAGCACGAGCGACGACGCCGGAATCAGCATTGCGACGAGCGTCAGCGACAGGACGAGCTTACGGCCGGGGAACTTCCCAGTTGCGAGGCCGTAGCCGGCGGGGATGCCGACGCTGACCGCGATTGCTGTGGCGCTCAGCGAGTACAAGAGCGAGTTCTCCATCCAGCGGCGAAAGATGTGGCCGCCGAACGCATCGAGGTTCTGCCACGCGACCCAGACGTTGTGGAGGTCGCCGAACGCGAGCGGACTGCGCGTGAGCAGCTGGTCGTCGGTCTTCGTCGGGGCAAGCACGAGCCACGCGAGCGGGACGACGAAGAAGGCCCCGAACGCAAGCAACACCAGCGCGCGAGCGGCCAGCGCAACTCGGCGACTCACGTGGCGGTGGTCCCGCCTCCGAACAACCGCACGACGCAGGGAAACGGGGCGAGCGGCGGGACGGCGGTCGGAGCCACATCGGCTTGCGCGAGCAGAGCGCCGTCGTCCCGTCGGCAGAGCTCCCAGCGCGAGAAGACGAGCCCAGCCCGGGTCACGATCTCGCCTGCCGCTTGCACGACGTCGGTCTCCGACATCGGTCGTCGCGCCAGGCGAAGGAGGGCCGTTGCGGGCTCGCCCGTTCCGTAGAGGGACAGGTGGTAGGGAGTCGAGTCGTCACCGAGGCTCGTCGTCGTCGTCGCGAAAGGAACGACTGCGTCGATCGTCAGTCCGCTGGGTGTCATCATTCGTCATATGTTAACGGCTAAGCCATCGGACCATATGATGATCGGCGTGGAGACGACTGAGACCGACCCTGCGGTCGCCCGGCGCCGCGCGCACGGCAATCAGCGCCCCGCGCGTCTGGCGTCTGTCATTTTCGAGGTACTCGGCGACCAGATCATCGCCGGCGTGCTCTCGGCCGGAGACGTGCTTCCGACCGAGCCGGCGCTCTGCGAGGAGTTCGGGTTCAGCCGCACAGTCGTTCGCGAGGGCTTGAAGCTGCTCGAAGGCCGCGGCCTCGTTCGGGTCGAGCAGGGCAGAGGCACGACGGTTCAGCCGCGCAGCTCATGGGATCTCCTCGATCCGGACGTGCTGCGCATGGGCCTCGCATACGACCACGACATGTCGTTGCTCGACGATCTGATGACGGTTCGGCGGGTGCTCGAGCGCGAGATGGCGGCCAATGCGGCCGGCCGGCTGACCGAGGCCGAGCTCGTCGAGCTCGCGGGCCTGGTCGAGTCGATGGAGCTGGTGTACGACGACTACGACCGCTTCCGCGCCCTCGACAACGCCTTTCACGAGATCGTGATGCGCGCATCGGGCAACGAGATCGGCTTGACGATCGTTCGCGTTATTCACCGTCACGGCGGCGCCACCCCGCCTCTTGCGGCGACCCCCGCCTCGAAAGCTGCGCTCAAACGTACGGCCGTGGAGCACCGGGCGATCCTCGAGGCGCTTGCCGCGGGAGACGGGCCGCTCGCCGGAAGCCTGGTCTCGGCGCACATCGAGTCCAGGTGGGCGGAGCGCAAGCGGCGACCGAAGAGTGAAGTAAGGGCGCGACTTGACAACAGGTGATCATTCGTATGATGATCACCCGAATGCAGATCGCTTCGATTGACGTCGACCTAATCGCCCTCCCGGCGGTCTCCCCGCCCTATGCGTGGCGGAGGGGCCTTCGCGGGTCGCATCCGGCGCGAACCACGGCGGTGCTCCGCATCACGACCGAAGACGGCGCGGTCGGCGAGGCCTACCACGAGTGGAGCGGGCCGATGCTCGCCGACATCGTCGATCGGATCCTGCGCGACGAGCTGGTCGGTGAGCGCGCCGATCGTCGCGAGTGGCTCTGGCATCGGCTCTGGGAGCTCGACCGTACGGAGGAGTTCCCGATCTGGGTGTTCGGCGTCGTCGACGTCGCCCTCTGGGACCTCGAAGGACGTGTGTTCGGCGTTCCCGTGCACCGGCTGCTCGGCACCTACCGCGACTCGATTCCCGCCACCGCCTCGACCACGACGTTCGCGACCGTCGAGGAGTTTCTCGATGTGTGCGACCAGTGTCTCGAGCTCGGCTATCCGGCGATCAAGCTGCACGCGTGGGGTGACGCACGGGCGGACGCCGACCTGTGCCAGCGCGTCCGGGCGCACGTCGGCCCGGAAGTCGAGCTGATGTACGACGGCTCCGCGGCGTTCGACCTTCCTGACGCCGTTTACCTCGGTCATGCGCTGGCCGAGGCCAAGTACAGCTGGTACGAGGAGCCGATGCGCGAGTTCAACGTGACCGCGTATCGATGGCTGGCGGAGCGCGTCGACGTCCCCCTCCTCGTCGGCGAGACCTCCGACGGAAGCCATCTCAACACGGCCGACTTCATCGCTTCCGGTTGTGCCTCGTACGTGCGGACCAGCGCGAACCACCGCGGAGGCATGACCGGAGCGATGCGTATCGCACACCTCGCGGACTCGTTCCGGCTGCGGGCCGAGGTGCATGGCCCGACCGAGCCGGCGGTGCACCTGTGCATGGCGATCCCGAACAACACCTACTACGAGTCGCTTGTGACCTCCAACCCGGTCGTGCGCGAGTCCCGCGTCGGCCCGGACGGTCTCGTCCAAGCCCCTACGACCCCGGGCATCGCATTGCCCGACTTCGTCCAGGAGCGCCGCGCGGCGTCCCGGACCTGACGGCATGGTCACCTCTAAGAAGGAGAGTCCCAGCATGAAGATCAATCGTCGGTGGCTGGCCCTCGCAGCGCTCGTCGTTGTGACGGCAGCCGCGGCGGCGCTTGTCGCTGCTTCGACCGGTCGGGCCGGTTCCAAGGGGCGCTTCCGGAAAGCTCACGGTCTGGGTCGACGCGGTCCGTCTGCCGGTCGCGAAGCTGTACGCCAAGACGCACCCGAACGTCCACCTGAACATCGTCACGTACGACGGCGACGGCAACGGCGCGACGACGATGCAGACGAAGATCCAGCTCTGGAACCGCACCGGCCACGGCTGGCCGGACATCATCTTCACCGAGCAGGCCAACGACCCTGTCTGGATGGCGCAGAAGCCGTTCGACTACGCCATGGACCTGAAGAGCGTCTTTCCGAAGAACCTCCTCGCGGGCTGGCCGGCGCCGTCACTCAGCCAGTGCACGGTCAACGGCCGGTTGGTCTGTCTTCAGGACAACCTGGCCCAGGAGGTGCTCTACGTCAACCAGAAGCTGATGAAGCAGTTCGGCTACAGCGTCCCGACGACGTGGCAGCAGTGGGCCGCGCTCGGCCAGAAGGTCGCGACGGAGCACCCCGGGTACATCATCGGGAACATCGGCGACTCCTACGGTGCGTGGCTCTATCTCTGGGCCGACAAGTGCCCGATCTCACAGGTCGTCGCGCCGAACACTGTTCGGATCAACGCCGGCGACGTGCACTGCACGCGCATGGCGAACCTCCTCGACCCGCTGATCAAGAGCGGCGTCGTTCCGCCTGAAAGCGTCTTCACGGCAGACTTCGCCACCAAGTGGGGCGGCGCCGCCGACAAGATCCTGCTCATGCCGGGCCCGGTGTGGTACGCGAAGGACATCTTCGGCGGCACCCTGAAGGTCCCGGCCGGCGAGCTCACCGCAGCGCTGCCGCTGCGCTGGGGAAGCGAGCCGCTCGTGACCGGCCAGGTCGGCGGCGGCCCGTGGGTCGTCTCCAAGCACACGAAGAACCCGGCGGCGGCGATCGACTTCGTGAAGTGGGCTACGACCGCACCCGCGGTCAAGTCGAAGGTCAACGCGCTGTCGCCGGGATACCCGTCGTACGGCCCGATGGCCAGCGTCTGGCTGAAGTCCCTGAACAGGACCCGTACTTCGCCGCTCCCGAAGGGCCGGCCATGAAGGCCGCCGCACCCCTCGTCTGGACGGGGTGGAACATGGTCACGTATCCGGATCAGCCGGTCTGGTCGAACACGGTCGTGACACAGCTCGTGGCGGGCAAGTCGTTGAGCTCGCTGATGCCGGCCTTCGGCGACGGGCTGGCACAGAACGCGCAGGCGGCCGGATATAAGGTCGTCCGGAACTAGGACTTGGCCAGTTCCGCCCTTACGTCGGAGTATGCGGGGGCCACGCGCAAGCGTGGCCCCCGCGCCCTGCAGGGCTTGCCCTTCGTCCTGCCGTACCTGCCGTTCCTGATCGTCTTCGGCATCGCCCCGACGATCTACGCGCTCGACCTCGCCTTCACGAACGTCGGCGGCGGATGGGTCGGCTTCCACAACTTCGTGCGGACGTATCACGACTTCCGCTTCATCCCCGCCTTCAAGCACGTCCTTCTGTACACGGCGGTGTGGCTCGCGGCGCTGATGGTCTTCGTCGTCGGGCTGGCGCTGCTGCTCCACGGCCGCGCGAGCCGCGTCTCGTCGGCCTACCGGTTCCTCTTCTACATCCCGGGCGCCCTGGCCGGCTCGGCGGCCGTGCTCGTCTGGCTGTTCATGCTCGACCCGTCGGTCAGCCCCGCCGCGTTCATCCTGCACCACGGCCTCGGCGCCGACATCTTCGCCCAGTCGATCGCCCCGGGGAACCTGCCCTACATCTTCGCGATGATCGCGTTCTGGACCGGCGCGGGCGGCTGGATCGTCGTCATGTACGGCGCGCTCAACACGATCCCGCCCGATCTCGAGGAGGCCGCTCGCATCGACGGCGCAGGGCCGATCACGATCGCGTTCCGCCTGAAGCTGCCGCTGATCCGCAAGTGGATCGCGTACATGCTGATCCTCTCCTTCGCGACGGGCACCCAGCTCTTCGTCGAGCCGCAGGTCGTGCAGACCGCGAGCTTCGGCCTCGTGCCCGACACGTGGTCCGCCAACCAGCTCGCGTACCAGCTCGCCTTCCGCTACGCAGACTTCAACGGCGCCGCCGCGATCGCGGTCGACCTGCTCATGATCGGCCTCGTCGGCGCGGTGCTGATCGTCACGCGCAGCGGGCTCTTCAGGACCGACGACTGATGCACGTCCGTGTGCTCGGGCTCAGCGCGCGCGCGGTGCGATCCTGCTCGACGTTCGCGATCTTCTTCATCGCGCCGATCGTCTGGCTCATTCTCGCGCCGACGAAGAGCGACCACGCGCTCATCACGAGCAGTCCGTTCGCGTTCGGGACTTCCACCACGTCGCGCTCGCGTGGAAGCATCTGGACGCGTTCAGCAACCACATCTACCGCCGCTGGATCGTCAACACGCTGTACTACGCGCTCACCGCGACGGCGATCACGCTTGTGGTGGCGATTCCGGCGGGGTACGGGCTCGCGATCGGCAGGTTCCCGGGCCGGAAGCTCATCCTCTCGCTGACGCTGGTCGTGATGATCGTGCCCGGGGCCGCGCTCGTGCTGCCGATCTTCCTCGAGCTGAACGCCATGCATCTGATCGGGAGCACGCTCTCGGTCATCCTGCCGTTCTCGTTCTTCCCGTTCGGCGTCTACCTCGCGTACCTCTACTACGCGACCGCACTCCCGCCGGGGCTTCTCGACGCCGCGCGCGTCGACGGCTGCAGCGAGCTGCAGGCGTTCATGCGCGTCGCGCTGCCGCTCGCGAAGCCGGTCGTGGCGCTCGTCTTCTTCTTCAGCTTCGTCGCCGACTGGAACAACTTCTTCCTGCCCTACGTCGTGCTCGCGAACTCGAACCAGTACCCGATCACCGTCGGGCTCTGGGACCTGCTCGCCGTCGACGCCGTCGTTCAATCCGGCGGTCGGCGGCGGAGGCCAGTCGCTCAAGATCTTCAAGCCGGAGCTCGCGCTCGCAACGCTGATCGCCGTCGTGCCGGTGGCGATCGTCTTCATCTTCTCGCAGCGCGCACTCGTCCGGGGTCTCGTCGGCGGAGCAGTGAAGGAGTAAAACCATGGCCAGCGTCGACATTCGAGAAAGTCTCAAAGCAATTTCGGCTGACGGCACGACGGCCGTCGACCGGCTCGATCTCGACATCGTGGACGGCGAGTTCATGGTGTTCGTCGGCCCGTCCGGCTGCGGCAAGACGACCGCGCTTCGCATGGTCGCCGGCCTCGAGGACATCAGCGGCGGCGTCGTCCGGATCGGCGAGCGCGCCGTCAACGACCTGACGCCGAAGAGCCGCGACATCGCCATGGTCTTCCAGAGCTACGCGCTCTACCCGCATCTGACGGTCCGCGACAACATCGCCTTCCCGCTGAAGATCGCGAAGGTGCCGAAGGACGAGATCCGCCGTCGTGTCGCAGAGGCGGCGCGGATCCTCGACCTCGAGCCGTACCTCAAGCGCAAGCCGCGCGCCCTGTCCGGCGGACAGCGACAGCGGGTGGCGATGGGCCGGGCGATCGTGCGCCAGCCGGCCGTCTTCCTGCTCGACGAGCCGCTGTCGAACCTCGACGCGAAGCTCCGCGTGCAGATGCGCGCCGACATCAAGAAGATCCAGCACGACCTCGGCACGACGACGATCTACGTCACGCACGACCAGGTCGAGGCGATGACGATGGGCGACCGCGTCGCGGTGATGCGCAAGGGCGAGCTGCAACAGGTTGCGCCGCCGCAGGAGCTCTACGACCGTCCGAGAAACGTGTTCGTCGCGGGCTTCATCGGCAGCCCGGCGATGAACATGCTCGAAGGACGGGTGGAGCGAGGCGACGGAGGCCTTGTCCTCGTGCTCGGCGACTCACGGCTCGCGGTCGACGCGCCGCAGCTCGGCGCCTATGTCGATCGGACGGTCGTGGTCGGCCTACGGCCGGAGAACCTCGAGGACGCCGCGCTCGTGAACGGCGCTGCGGGCGGGCGCCTCCGTGGCCACGTCGTGTTGCGTGAGGCGCTCGGCGCGGAGGTGCTCGTGCACTTCACGATCGCCGCGCGTCAGGCGGTCACCGATGACATGCGCGACCTCGCTGAGGACGTCGGCGACGACCGCGTCGTCGAGAAGCTCGCCGCCGGCGCGGCGCAGGACGTGACGATCGTGGGGCGGTTCAGCCCACACACGAAGGCGTCGCAGGGCGACGTCGTCGAGGTCTGGGTCGATTTGCCCGCGCTGCACTTCTTCGATCCCGGAGACCGGGCTCGCGATCTACTAGCCGCTTGCCTGGTCGCGCATTCGCCAGACGAGCGGGAGCGGCGTCGGGTCGAAGCTCTCGACGTAGTCGCCGATGAACGCCTGCCATCGCTCGTTCGCCGGATCGTGCTCGAGCAGGCGGAACGCGGACTCCAGGTCGTCGCACTCGACGAGGTGGAAGAGCTCACGGCCGCTGCGCCAAATCGTCCAGTCGCGGATCCCAGCGCGACGGTGCGCCTCGACCAGGTCCTCCGGGATGCGTACGTGGGCGGTGTCGTACGCCGTCCTCGCAGCCCGGCCGGAGGCGGGAGCGCAAGGCGACGGCCTGGGTCACGCGGGCACCGGCGCGTCTTCGCGGAGCAGCCCTTCCGCCTTCAGCTCGAGCCAGAGATCGGGTGCGATCGACTCGCGATACAGCGCGGCGTTCCGCTCGACCTGCGCGGCGGAACGCGCCCCGAGGCAGACGCTGGCCACGGCTGGGTGGGCGAGTGGGAAGGCGATCGCTGCTGCCGGGAGGCGTCGTGCCGTGGCGTTCGCAGATCGCCGCGATCGCGCGCGCCCGTTGGACGATCTCCGGCGGCGCGTCCACGTAGTTGTACCGCCCGCCGTCGGCCGGCTGAGCCTGTGCGAGCAGGCCGCTGTTGAAGACACCGGCAGCGACGATCTTCACGCCCCGCGCCTCGCAGAGAGGAAGGAGGTCGTCGAGGCTCGCCTGCTCGAGGAGCGTGTACCGGCCGGCGAGCAACAGCACGTCGACGTCCGTGTGACGCACCAGCGCCGCGAGCATCTCGGACTGGTTCATGCCGGCGCCGATCGCTGACACGACACCTTCTGCGCGCAGCTCGGCGAGCGCCGGGTAGCCGGTTGCGAGCACCTCCTCCCAGTGGTCGTCCGGATCGTGGAGATAGACGATGTCGACCCGGTCGAGGCCAAGGCGTTCCAAGCTCTCCGAGAGCGAGCGTCGAATCCCGTCGCGGGTGAAGTCCCAGCGGCGGCGGTGGGTTGCGGGAACGACGAAGCTGTCGTCGTCGAGACCCGTCACGACGTCCAGCGGATCGAGCGCACGGCCGACCTTGGTCGAGAGCACGTACGCATCGCGCGGCCGCTCGGCAAGCGCGGCCCCCAGCCGTCGCTCGGAGAGGCCAAGCCCGTAGTGCGGGGCGGTGTCGAAGTACCGTACGCCGTCGTTCCACGCTGCATCGACGGTCGCGCGTGCGTCATCGTCCGAGACTTCGACGAAGAGGTTTCCGAGCTGCGCGCAGCCGAGCGACAGACCGCCGAGCTCGAGCATCAGCGCCTGACGCGCGCGCCGGCCCCGCCGACGAGCGCGCGAACCTCGTCGAGCGTTGCTGTCGACGTGTCGCCGGGTGTGGTCATGGCGAGCGCGCCGTGCGCAGCGCCCCATTCCACGGCATCCTCGAGCGCCATGTCCGAGAGCAGCGCGTAGGCGAGTCCGGCGACGAAGCTGTCGCCGCCGCCGACGCGGTCGAGGATCTCCAGGTCGCGCCGCGGGGTCGCGTGCACGAAGCCCGCTTCGGCAGACCAGGCGACGGCACCCCAGTCGTTGCGGGTCGCCGAGTGGACTTCTCGGAGCGTCGTCGCCACGATCTTGAGGTTCGGGAACTGCCGGGTCGCCTCCTCGATCATCGCCTCGAAGGCCGTCGGGTCGAGGCCCGTCAGGCGCTCGTCGACACCGGCGACCTCGAGGCCGAGGCACGCGGTGAAATCCTCCTCGTTGCCGATGAGCACGTCGACGCTGCGCGACGAGCTCGCGGTTGACCGCGCGCGCCGCTTCGAAGCCGCCGAGCGTCTTCCACAGGCTCGGCCGATAGTTGAGGTCGTACGAGACCGTCGTGCCGTTGGCCCGCGCGGCGGCGATCGCCTCCGCGGCGACGCGAGGGGCCGTCTCCGAGAGTGCGGCGAAGATGCCGCCGGTGTGGAACCAGCGCGCGCCCTCGACCGCGAAGAGCTGGTGCCAGTCGACGTCGCCCGGACAAAGTGCGGCCGTTGCGGTGTGGCCGCGGTCCGACACTCCCACGGCTCCGCGCACTCCGAAGCCGCGCTCCGTGAAGTTCAGCCCGTTGCGCAGGGCGCGGCCGGTGCCGTCGAATGCCCGCCAGAGCCACATGGCTCGTATCGACGCCGCCTTGCAACATGCAGTCCTCGATGAGGCGTCCGACGTCGTTGTCGACGAGCGCCGTCACGACCGCCGCGCGGAGGCCGAAGCAGCGGCGAAGCCCGCGCGCGACGTTGTACTCGCCGCCGCCCTCCCAGACGCGGAAAGCGCGTGCGTTGCGAATGCGTCCCTCGCCCGGGTCGAGTCGGAGCATCACCTCGCCCAGAGCGACGATGTCGTAGCGCGGAGTCATGCGGCTACGCCGAGCGTGATCGCCTCGGCTGTAAGTCGCGTCACCGCGTCCCAGTCCCTCGCCTCGAGAAGCTTCGACGCGACCATCCAGCTGCCGCCGATCGCAAGGACCTGCGGCAGCTGGAGGTACCCGGCCGCGTTGTGTGTCCCCAACCCCCCAGTTGGGACGAAGCGAGCCTCGGGGAAGGGGGCGGCGAGCGCCGAGATGAGCGCGGCGCCTCCGAGAGGCTCGGCGGGAAAGAGCTTGACCGTTTGGACGCCGAGTGCGAGCGCGCGCGCGAGCTCGGTCGCCGTCGCGATGCCCGGTAGCACGGGGACGTCCGCGTCGAGGCAGCGCTCGACGACCGCGGCGTCGAGCGCGGGGCACACGATGAGCGTCGCGCCGGCGGCAAGGGCCTGGTCCACTTGCGCGGGCGTTCGAATCGTGCCCGCGGCGACGATGAGGTCCGAGTCGGCGAGCGCCGCAATGACCTGCGGCGCGGCCTCGGTGCGAAAGGTCACCTCGATCGCCGTGGCGCCGCCGGCGGCGAGCGCCTCTGCGAGCGGCACCGCGAGAGTGACGTCCGCGACGGTCGCGACCGGTAGGACGCGGGGGAGACACGCGCGTGCGAGCGCGTCAGTCATCGCCCGAGCCAGCCGCCGTCAACGGGCAGGACGATCCCGTCGACGTAGTCGGACGCGTGTGACGCGAGGAAGACGGTTGCTCCGGCAAGGTCGGACGGCTCTCCCCAGCGGCCGGCCGGGATGCGCTCGAGAATCGCACGGTGCCGCTCGGGATCGTCGCGCAGCGCCTGCGTGTTGTCGGTCGCGATGTACCCGGGCGCGATCGCGTTGACGTTGACGCCGTGGGGCGCCCACTCGTTCGAGAGCGCGCGCACCAGCCCGACGAGTCCCGATTTTGCCGCCGCGTAGCTCGCGACGTTGATGCCGCCCTGGAAGCTGAGGAGCGACGCGGTGAAGACGATCTTGCCGCGGCCGCGCTCGACCATCTGACGCCCGAGCTCACGGGCGAGCACGAACGCGGAGGTGAGATTGGTCTGCACGACCGTCGCCCACATCTCGTCGGAGTGGTCGACGGCGGGCGCCCGCATGATCGTCCCGGCGTTCAAGACGAGGATGTCGATGGTGTGGCCCTCGTCCGCGAGTGTCCGGGCGAGAGTCGCGGCGGCGGTCGAGTCGCCGAGGTCTGCCCGGTAGGGAACGAACGAGCGCCCGGCAGCCTCGACGCGCGTACGCACGTCGGAGTCGCCGTCCGGCAGGCTGAGGCTCGTGCCGACGATGTCGGCGCCGGCGAGCGCGAGCGCCTCGGCCATCGCGAGGCCGATGCCTCGGCGACACCCCGTGACGAGCGCGACGTTGCCCGAGAGATCGAACATCAGCTCGCGCAGTCGAGGAGGATCTTCATCGACTCGCCGGCGTCGAGCGCCCGAAACGCCTCCGCGACCTCGTCGAGCGGAACGACGCCCGAGACCAATGTGTCGCTCGGGATCGCGCCCGCCGCGAGCAGACGTACAGCCTCCTCGTAGTCGGCGCGCTCGTAGACGCGCGCGCCGATCAGCGTCAGCTCGCGCCAGAAGACGCGGAAGAGATCGACTGGGGGAGGCGTCGGGTGGATGCCGACGACGACAGCCCGCCCACGTGCGCCGAGGCAGCCGATCGCGGTTCCCATCCCGGCTGCTGTCCCCGAGACCTCGAAGGCGACGGCCGCCCCGGCGCCGTCGCTCCAGCCGGTCGACCCAGTCCGCGGCGTCTTCGGCGAGGGGGTCGATGCTCGTGAGCCCGAGCGAGTCGACGATCCGGCGTCGACGCTCGTTCGGCTCGAGGACGACGACCTCGGCCCCGACCGAGCGCGCGACCGTCGCGATCAGCAGGCCGATTGGGCCGGCTCCCACGACGACGGCGCGCTCCCCCGCAACGAGCCCCGAGCGGCGGACGTCGTGCACCGCCACTGCGGTCGGCTCCGCCAGCGCCGCTGTCTCCAACGACAGTTCTTCCGGTAGGCGGACGAGCACGTCTGCCGGCACGTTCCACCGCGACTGCATTGACCCAGGTGCGTCGATGCCCAGAAAGACCAGCCGGTAACAGATGTGTGAGGCGCCGCTCGTGCACGCAGCGCACGCGCCGCACGAGACGAGTGGCATGACCGTCGTCGGGTCGCCGATTGCCCAGTTCTCGACGCCGGCACCGATTGCCGCGACGCGTCCGGCCATCTCGTGGCCGAGGACTGCGGGCATCGTCACCCGAGCATCCATGGCGCCGTGGAGGATGTGGAGGTCGGTGCCGCAGATGCCCGTGTAGGCGACGTCGAGTTGCACCTCGCCCGGCGAAGGAGGGGCGAACTCGGTCTCGACCACCTCGAGTGCCCCGTTGCCGATGTAGCGTGCGCTATTCATATGATGAGCATATAACTTTGGTGCAGCGAGTGAAGATCACAGCCCTCACCACCCACGACGTTCGCTTCCCGACTTCGCGCACCCTCGACGGGTCGGACGCGATGCATCGCAGCCCCGACTATTCGGCCGCCTACGTTGTCCTCCACACCGACGACCCGGGGCTGTCGGGCCACGGCCTGACGTTCACGAACGGCCGCGGGACCGAGATCTGCGTCGCAGCCATCCGCGCGCTCGAGCCGCTCGTCGTCGGTCGCACGCTCGAGGGCATCACCGGCGACTTCGCCGGCTTCTGGCGCGAGCCTCGTCTCGGAGGACCAGCTCCGCTGGCTCGGACCCGGAGAAGGGCGTGATCCACATCTCGACCGCCGCGGTCGTCAACGCGGTCTGGGATCTGTGGGCGAAGTCGCGCGGCGTTCCGGTCTGGCGCCTCCTCGCCGATCTGTCGCCGGAGGAGATCGTGTCGACCGTCGACTTCCGCTACATCTCCGACGCGATCGCACCCGACGAGGCCGTCGATCTGCTGCGGGCCGCGGCTGCGGGACGCGACGAGCGCGAGCGCGAGCTCCGCGCGAAGGGATATCCGGCGTACACGACCTCGGCCGGCTGGCTCGGCTACGACGACGAGAAGGTCGAGCAGCTCGTGCGCCTGGCGCTCGCCGACGGCTTCCGCCACGTGAAGATGAAGGTCGGCCAGGACACCGCGTCCGATGTCCGCCGCGCCGGCCTGATCCGCGACGCGCTCGGCGACTCTGGGACGCTGATGATGGACGCGAACCAGGTGTGGGGCGTCGACGAGGCGATCGCGACCATGCGCGAGTTGGCGGAGTTCGAGCCGTGGTGGATCGAGGAGCCGACAAGCCCCGATGACGTGCTCGGCCACGCGCGCATCCGCCGGGAGATCGCTCCGATCGCAGTCGCGACGGGTGAGCACGTGCAGAACCGCATCGTGTTCAAGCAGTTGCTCCAGGCGGATGCGATCGACGTCCTCCAGATCGACGCCTGCCGCGTCGCAGGGGTCAACGAGGTGATCGCGATCCTCCTGCTGGCGGCGAAGTTCGGCGTTCGCGTCTGTCCACACGCGGGAGGCGTCGGTCTCTGCGAGTACGTTCAGCACCTGGCGGCGTTCGACTACCTGAGCGTGAGCGGGTCGCTCGAGGGACGCGTCGTCGAATGGGTCGACCACCTGCACGAGCACTTCGTGCATCCGGCGCAGGTGAGCGACGGCCACTACGTCCTTCCGGAGGCGCCCGGCTACAGCATCGAGATGCACGAGTCGACGCTCGCGGACTACGCCTATCCGCACGGCCGAGTCTGGTCGGACGCCTTCCATGATCGTCGACGCCCATCACCACTTCTGGAACCCGGCCCGGATCCCCCAGGGATGGATGACCGACGAGCACGCGGCGATCAATCGCGCGTTCGAGCCGCCCGATCTCGAGCCGCTGCTCGCCGCCTGCGGCGTGGATGCGACGGTGCTCGTCCAGAGCGCGTGCGAGGACCGCGACACCGACTACATGTTCGAGCTGGTCGACGACGCGCCGTGGGTCTTGGCGGTCACCGCCTGGTGCCGGCTCGACGACGTCGGCGCAGCGAGGACGCGCCTCGACGCGCTCGCCGCTCACCCGAAGCTCCGGGCGATCCGCCATCTCATCCACCAGGAAGCCGACCCGCACTGGCTGCTCCGCGCGGAGGTGCAGCCTGCTCTCGCACTTCTCGAGGAGCGCGGCCTGCTGCTCGAGTTGCCCGCCGTCTTCCCCGACCATCTCGGCGACGTCCCCGAGCTGGCCGCGCCGCTACCCATCGCTCACGCTCGTCATCGACCACCTCGGGAAGCCGCCGCTCGGGACGCCGGAGATGTCCGCATGGCGACGGCAGCTCGAGCAGGCGGCGAGCTGCGAAAACGTGGTCGCCAAGGTCTCCGGGCTGAACACGATGGTGCAGTCCCGCGATTGGTCTGCCGCCGACCTCGAGCCTGCCGTTCGCGACTGCCGTCGCCGCGTTCGGCCCGGAGCGCCTGCTGTTCGGCAGCGACTGGCCTGTCGCCTTGCTGAACGGGAGCTACGAGCACGTCTTCGTCGAGACGACGACCGCCATCCGCTCGGTCGCGGGCGACGGGGCCGACGCGATCCTCGGCGGCAACGCCTTGCGCCTGTACGCCGTGGCTTCAGCGAGCTGAGAAGGCCGCGCGGTCGAGCCTCGTCGCCACGTCTGTCGTCGACACCGGCAACACCGAATCCGGGTCCGTGTAGGGTCGGCGCCCCATCTACGGAAAGAGGCCAATGCCCCGTCCCGCACACGTCCTGATCGCCGCTCTCGCGGCGATCGCTGCTCTGGCTGCGAGTTCGCCCGCCGCCGCGCCCGCTGCCGCCGCCGCGTCGACCGTCAAGACCGAGTACTTCAACCTCCACATCGACGCGTACGGAGATTACGGGACCTGCGACCGAGGCGCCGACTCCCAGAACGACAAAAGCTGGTGCAAGGGCACGCAGTGGCGGCACGAAAACTCGGACGGGTTCGGCGGGAGCGTCGGCGTCCTCTGGCTCTATCCCGGCCAGACCAGCCTGTGCGTCCCCTCGGACGTCACGCATCATCTCGGATTTACGAAGCAGGTGTCCCTCCACGGCGCGATAGCGGGCCGCGGCGGCGCGGATGTGCCTCAGGTCCTGTGCGGCTACACCTTGCGCGACTTCAGTAGCGCGGCGCTGGTGATCCAGCCCCAGAGCCACATGTCGCGCGACGGGCACACGGTCCACCCCTACAGCGGCCACGACATGAACGACATCGGCGGGCGCACCGGACCTCTGCATATCAACCTCATCACCCGAGGCAGTCTGGGTGACTGGAAGTACACGCTCATCGTCCGCGGCTACCTGCACTACGTCGAGGACTGGAAGTAGGCACATCGTCCGGCGCCCCGATCGCTACCTCAGAAGGCCCCGGAAACGGGGCCTTCTTCATTGCTGAGTCACTTCGGTGGCTTCTGCGGATGTACCGTCTCGCCGCGCGCGAGCATTGCCACGAACTCTTCAATCTTGCGCACTCGAGTTTCGGGTCGCTTCACCGCTTCGATGCGATGCAGGATCGAATAGCGATTCTGGCTCGTGAGCCGCTCGAACATCGCCTTCGCGTTCGGCTCAGCCGCAAGCGCGGCAGCCAAGTCGGTCGGCACGCCCGCCGTCGCCGGGCCGGGATACGCCGCCTCCCACCGGCCGTCGCCCTTTGCGCGCTCGACCTCGGCGATGCCAGACGGCTGCATCCTGCCCTCGCCGGTCAGCCGCTCCGCCAGCATCGTGTTCCGCTGCGACCAGCGGCTTCGCGTGCGCCTCGGCGTGAAACGCTGGAAGTACGTTCGTTCATCGCGGCGGCGAACCTGGCCGTCGATCCACCCGAAGCAGAGCGCCTCCTCGAGAGCCTGGTCGTAGCTGAGGCTCGTTGGCGAGGTCGTCCCCTTCTTTGCGAGCACGAGCAGTACGCCGGTCAAATCGGCATGGTTCTGTGCGAGCCAGTCACGCCAGGCCCGCACGTCAGTGACGACCAGTTCCTGGAGCTCATCGCCGATTCCGGTACCTCTAGCAGGTCAGCCGCAGAGCGCAGCGACACGGTCGCTGACGCGCTCGCGCAACGCCTGGTCTGTTCGAGCCGCGTCCTGGGCCTCGGCGAACTCGTCGGCGGTCAGCGTCGAGTTCTGCTGTGCCCGTTTGTAGGCGGCGTGTTGGTCGGCAAGCGTCGGGAACGCCGCCGACTGAACGACGCACAGCGCGTGCGCCTGCGCCTCGACGTATGCGGTCGCGACCTGGGGATCGAGCGAGGCCGACTTCGAGCTCGATCCGCAGCCCGCTATGAGGACGGCGAGGAGGCCGATAACGAGCAGCCTCCGCATCAGCTCACGGTCAAGGCGAGGGTGCCGGGGAGATGCTGCCCGCTGCCGTACGCGAGGTCGAGGCGGATCTCATAGCTCCCCGGCGCAAGGGTGCGGGTATCGAGCTTGAAGGTTGCGTGGTCCGTCTCGCCGACCGAGAGCGTCGAGTCGGTGGCAAGCCCGCTCGAGCTGCCCTCGTTCGGGTAGCTGACGGTCGCGCCGGCGGGTGGTGTCGCTGTCAGCCGGGCGTCGGTCACACCTGGTTTGTTCGCCTTGTAGTTGACCTCGATCCACTCGGAGGAGCCGGCTCGGATCGGGCCGGCGGTGGTCGTCAGCTGCTCGACCGTCGGCGCGGTGGCCTCGACGACCGGGAGGGTGACGAAGACCTTCTGCTTCTGCTTCTTTCCCGACAGGACGTACTCGACGTTCAGCTTGATCTCCTGGTTTCCGAGCACGTTGTCGGCGACCTGCAGCTTGATCGACGAGTAGTCGGTGTCGCCCGCGCGCAACGTCGACTCCTTGTACAGGGACGAGAAGCTGCCGGTGTTCTCCGGATAGCTGGCGCTGATCCCTTTCGGGATCGGCTCAACGACTGTCAGCTCGAACGAGGTCGCGTCGCTCGACGCTCCGCGCCAGAGCGTCGACACCCACGCGGTCTGGCCTGGGTTGAGCGCCGGCAGAGTCGTCGTGACCTGGGTGATGTCGTCGGCGGGCTGCGCGGCGACTGCTGCGCCGCACACGGCGAACAGGAACAGAGCAGCGAGCGCGGCGAGAGAGGGAAAGCGATTCATGTCAGCGTGGTAGCGGAGCCGGCACCGGCGCCGACTCTGTCTCGGGAGTCTCCGTGAATGCGGCCCCCCTCGGGATTGTGCCCCAGCCCGGCCGCCGGCCAACAGCCATGAGCGCCATCGCCCAGAGACGCCAGACCGCGTTCAGCGGCCGGTACCAGAAAAGTTCGACGAGGCCCCAGCCGGCCAGCACCATCAGGTCGCGGACCGTGTAGCGGCGGAAGCCGACCTCCTCGATCAGGATCGCACCGGCCGTCTGCAGCTGCCCAACAAGCAGCATCACCACGAGCAGTGAGACCACGTAGGTCCCGCTCACGGCGTGCAAGCCGAACAGCACGGCCACGAGCACGATCTCCGTCACCTGGATCACCGGCCCAGCGGCCTCGAACAGGAGTGCGTATGGCAATGACCAGAGCCCGACCGCGCCATAGCTCGGGCGGCCGATCATCCTCCGGTGGATGAGCAAGTTGTCCCACAGGCCGACGTGCCAGCGGATCCGCTGACCCCGCAGTGCGCGGAGCCCGACCGGGATCTCCGTCCACGCGTTCGCGTCCGGGGCATGAACGATTCGGGTGCGTGGGTGTGTCGGGCGCAGCTGATGGTGCAGGCGCATCACCATCTCCATGTCCTCGCCGAGCGTCGCGCTCGACAGGCCGCCGCTGTCGCGGACGAGATCGCGGCGGAAGACGCCAAAGGCGCCTGAGATGATCGCCAAGCCGTTCATCGCCGACCAGGCGATTCGCGTGCCGAGGAAGCTGCGCAGATACTCGGCCGTCTGCGTCGTCTCCGTGCCTCCGCGTGCGACATGAGGGACCGTGACCGCGTTGTTCTCGATCACTGCTCCGTTTGCGACCCGGATGGTGCCGCCGGCTGCCACAACGTTGTCTGGGTCGCCCGCGAACACCTCGACGATTCGTCGCAGCGCGTCCCGTTCGAGCAGCGTGTCAGCGTCGACGATTGCGACGAGCTCCAGGTGGGCGACGTTCAGGCCCGCGTTGACCGCGTCCGAACGACCGCCGTTCGCCTTCCGCACGACGCGCAGCCGATGATCGCTCCGACTGACGAAGTACTGCAGGACAGGCTGGGTCGGGATCCTCAGCCGGTCGCCGACAGGCAGCTCGACCAAATCGAAGGCGGCGTCGAGCGTTGCCGTTGTCCCATCCTCCGAGCCATCGTCGACGATGACGACCTCGAGGGGTTCATAGTCGGCGGCGAGCAGGGCGCGCGCGCTGGCCTCGATGACGGGCGCCATGTTGTAGGCCGGGGCGATCAGGCTGATGCCCGGCCGGTACCGGCGCTCGGGCGGGGTGAACATCTGTCCGCGATGCACCTGGGTCAGCGCGGTCTCGTAGAGCGAGCGGCAGATCAGGCCGAACGTCGTGACGGCGTAGAAGACGAAGTACACGAAGATTACGACGGACAGCCAGAAGGACACCGTTTCGAGCATTCAGACTGCTCCGACCGACTGCATGACCAGCGCCCGCTCGACCGGCCATTCGTGCGCGGAACGGTCAAGCGCCTGCGCGGCGGCCGCCGCGGTCGCCGGCTGGCGCGTCAGACGAACAAGCGTCTCCCCGGCGCTCACCGCGGTGTCGCGGTCAGGGTCGATCAGCGCGTTGAGCGCCAGTTCGACGGCGTGGGGATCGTCGTAGAAGGCAAGCGCACGCGTCGCGCTGATCCGTACGACCGGCACCTCGTCGCGGGTGGCGTTCGCCAGGCCGGGAGGAAGCGTCGCACCTCCGACCTGCCCGAGCGCTTCCGCGGCCGCGGCTCGGACCGACGCCTGCGGGTCTTCGAGCATCGGTTGCAGGTCGGTCCGCGCCTGGTCGGGCTTGCCTACTGCGGCGACGCCGAAGCACGAGGCAACCCTCACCGAGTCCTGCTCGGACCGGAGCGCGCCGGCGAACGTCGGCTCGGCGGCAACGCCGAACGCAACGAGTGCGTCGTAGACGACTCCCGGCGGTGCATGGCCGGGAGCATGGAAGAGCTCACCGAGAAGTGGTAGCGCCTTCAGGTCGCCGATCTGTCCGAGCGCCCGCACCGCCGCCTCGCGCACGTAGCGGTTGCGTTCGCGTGCGCGCTCGATCAGTACCGGCACAGCCTCCTCGGCGCCGATCCACCCGAGTGTCCTGATCGCGAGTGCACGCCGCCACGGGATCCGGCTTCTCGTTGATTCGACGAGCAGCCCGACGGCGTCGACCTCCCGCAGGACTTCGAGGATCTGTTCGCGTTCCTCCGCCGAGGCGGGGCGGAGATGCTCGATGAGGGCGACCGCCACCAGCGGCCGTTCGAGCTCGTTGAAGCCGGAGAGCTCCCAGCGCAACCACAGGCGGTCGCGAATGGTCGTCGACGAAGCCAAGGTCGCGAGGATCTCCGCGATGCGCCCCTGGAACTCCCGTTCGCGACGACTGCGCAGGTACTGGCGGATGCGTCGCCCGTGCACGAGCACGACAAGCAGCACGTTCAGCGCGACGAGCACGAGCGCGATCGCCAGCAGGGTCTCCGAGAACGGGGAGGACGGCTCTACGGAGAAGACCAGCCTTGCCATCCTTCAGCCACGGTAACGGCCTACCGTCTGTGCGTCCATCGAGGAGCTGCGTGGCGGCTACGAACCGAGGTGCGCGTAGAGCGTTCGCAGCTCGGCGGTCGGGGAGATCTCGAGGAACTCGGTTTCTTCCAGTGCTTCCGGCGCATGACCCGGAGGCCAGTAGAACGCTTGACCGGCGCGCACGTCGGAGGCTCCGTCTGCCGTCCAGACTCGCAGACAGCCTTTGATCACGTACCCCCAGTGAGGGCACTGGCAGAGATCGTCAGGTAGTCCCTTGAACAACGCTCGAGCGTCATGGCCTTTCGCCAACTTCACGCGCGAGACGGTCAGCTCCCCGGCCTCGACGGCTCGGATCTCGACGTCCGCCTCATTGACGACGACGGGCAACTGATCGAGGTCGATACCTGCGTCCACGCTCCCGACGTTACTCCGCCTGCTTAATGCGTCGTGAATCTGCCGCCGAAGGAACCGTTCCGAACGTCTAGAAGAACGGTGCGACGTGTCGACGAGCGCTGACCTCGAGCATCGCCGCGTACAACTGCACGGCGCCTTCGGCAACGATTCCTTCGGCCGGCTGGCCGAGCAGGCGGCGAGGTTCTTCGGGACGCCGCAGTACATCGTCGGGCAGACGATCGCGGTGCTTCTCTGGGTGCTGCTGAACTCGACCCAGATGCATCTCGGCTTCGCCTGGGACGTCTACCCATTCATCGCCCTCAACTTGCTCTTCTCGCTTCAGGCCGCCTACGCCGCTCCGCTCATCCTGCTCGCCCAGACCCGCCAGGCAGACCGTGACAAGCTCCACTCCGAACGGGTCGAGAAGAGCCACACCCGGCTTGAGCATGCGGCCAAGGCCGAGACCGACAAGATCGTGCAGCTGCTCCAGTCGAACACCGACCTGACTACCCAGGACAAAGAGCTAACCGAACAGGTCGCCGAGCTGACCAAGCAGATCCACGCGCTGCTCACCAAGCAGGCGTAGGCGTCAGCCCGCTTGCGGACCGTTGATCGCCCACTGGGCGGCGAACGCCCGCTCGTACGCCGGCCGAGCCTCGCCGCGGGCGACATAGGCAGCGAGCTTTGGGAACTCGTCCAGCAGGCCCGACGGCCTCAGCCTGAGTAAGACCGACACCATCATGAGGTCGCCCGCACTGAAGTCGCCGTCGAGCCAGTCGGCTTCTCCCAGGTACGCAGAGAGGGCCGTCAGCCGATCGCGAATGCGGGCTGCGACCAGAGGCAGGCGCTCTTCGGCCCACGGCTTGTCGCCTTCGAGGATCCTGGCGGTCACCAGCTCGAGAATCGGCGGCTCGACAGTGTTGACGGCGGCGAACATCCACGTGATCGCCCGTGCGCGAGCGTTGGGATCCTGGGGGAAGAGGCCCGCGTGCGTGTCAGCGAGGTGCAAGACGATCGCGCCGGTCTCGAACAGGGTCAGATCGCCTTCCTGATACGTCGGAATCAGACCGAAAGGATGGAGGCGCAGATGCGCCGCTTCCTGCTTCTCGCGGAACGAGACCAGGCAGACGTCGTAGGGCTCGCCAACCTCTTCGAGCGCCCAGCGAACGCGCATGTCGCGCGCGAGCCCCTTGCCTCCGTCCGGCGAGCGCTCGAAGGCGGTGATGACGACGCGCTGAGCTTCCGAGGTCATGTCCGTTGGACGTGGCATGCCGCGGAAAATCATCGCCCTCTTGAGCACTCTTCGAGACGAGTGTCGCCGAAGACATGCCCGCGGGTCCTGGGCCGATTGAGCAGGTCGTGGGGAAAGCCGAGGTCGATGGCGCTGGCCTGCTCCAGGGTGTCGCGCTGGTCGTCGTTGAGGGACACCTCGAGCGCGCCCGAGGTTGTCTTCGAGTTGGGACAGTGTGCGGGCGCCGATGATCGGGGCGGTCACCGCCGGGTTGAGCAGCGTCCACGCTAGGGCGACTTGGGACGGCGTGCGGCCGATCTCTGCTGCGACACCACGGACCGCGTCGGCGATGGCCAGTCCGCGTTCGCTGAGGACTCCTGCCGCGGCGGCGAGGTTCTTGCGGGTTTGTGTGCCGTCGGAGAGGCCGAGGTCGGCGCGGCTGTACTTGCCGGTCAGCACACCCTTTGCCAGCGGTGCCCATGGCAGCACGCCAAGACCCATCTCGCCTGCCATCGGAATCAGCTCGCGCTCGGTTGTGCGCTCGATCAGGCTGTATTCGACCTGGAGCGCGATCAGCGGCGCCCAGCCGCGCAGCTCAGCGATCGCCTGCATGCGCGAGACCTGCCACGCGGGGGTGTCGGAGATTCCGACGTAGAGCACCTTGCCTGCACGCACCAGGTCGTCGAGCCCGCGCAGGATCTCCTCGACCGGCGTGGTGCCGTCCCACAGGTGAAGGTAGAGAAGGTCGATGTAATCGGTCTGGAGCCGCTCGAGGCTCGACTCGACCGAGGCGATCATGCTCTTGCGGTGGTTGCCGCCCGAGTTGGGGTCGGCGCGCCGGGTCGAGCACGTGTACTTGGTGGCGATCACCAACTGGTCGCGGCGACCGCGTGCGAATTCGCCGAGCAGCCGCTCGGAGGTACCGTCGGTGTAGTTGTTCGCGGTATCGATGAGATTGCCGCCTCGCTCGACGTATGCGTCGAAAAGCCTCCGCGACTCGGCGGCGTCGGCGCCCCAGCCCCAGTCGGTCCCGAACGTCATCGTCCCGAGCGCCATCGGTGAGACCCGCAGGCCTGAGCGACCGAGTAGGCGGTAGGTGTCGAGCGCGAGATCAGGCAGCGGGCTGCTCCGCCAAGCCGTTTTCTACGACCGCGATTCGCGAGTGATAGATCTCGATCTTTCGCTCGATCGCTCGTAGATTGCGCTGGGTCTCTTGCAGCTGCGCGACTACCGCGTCCCGGTGCTGCTCCAGCAACGCCAGCTTTTCGTCCTCGTTGCCGCCTGCTCGGACGAGCTCTGCGTACTCGCGCAGCCTGCGGATCGGCATCCCCGTCCCGCGAACCTTGGTCAGGAACACGAGCCAACCCACTTCGCGCTCGCTGTAGCGGCGGTGCCCTGACACGGCCCGTTCGACGGGAACGAGCATCAACCCTGATCGCTCGTAATAGCGCAACGCGTCGATGCTCACCCCAGCCGCGGCCGCGGCCTCGCCGATGCTGTACGTCCTCGTCGACCTCACCTCGGTCATCTTCGAACCACCTCCGAGAACAATGCTAAGACCTGGTGCGCGCTCCAGGTCAAGTCCTCAGTCGGTGGCGACCTGCCACGAAACGCCGTAGCGATCGGAAGCCCAACCGAAGCAGGAGCTGAACCCGTAGTCGCCGACGGGCATCTTCACGTCGCCCTCTTCGGCGAGACGAGAGAAGAGCTGACGAACCTGCTCCTCGTCGTCACAGCGCACGAAAATCGACACCGACGGCGTGAAGTCGAAGTCGTGTCGGACGGGGCTGTCAAAGGCGATGAAAGCTCGATCGGCGAGCGTGAAATAGACGGTTGCGCCTCCCGCGTCGCTCTCGACGATTCGGTCGACCCGCGATCCCGGCAGGAGGGAGACGTACCACTCGGCTGCCTCACGCGCGCGACCGTCCTGGAACATCAGATGTGTGAGCACGTCCATGCGCCTCAGATTATGAGGCGCAAGTGCCGTGGTGTCCGCAGTCGTCTACTTGCAGAACGCCGGAGGATGCACGCCGCTCGTGCACGCTCGCTTGAGCACGAGTAGTTCGGACTGCAGGCGGGCGTCGAGCGTCTCGAGCCGTCTGAGGGCCACGAGCGTCTGGTTCCAGACGACGGGATCGATCTCCGTGCCGGTCGTTCTGTAACGCAGCGTGAGAGCGTGCTGTACCTGTTTCGTCGCCGAGAGATTGGCAGCGATCGCCGCCGAGGTCTTCCGGATATCCGTCGTCGACAGCTGCCGCGCCACGAGCTTCGCCCTCATCTCGTCCACGGCCGCAGTGAGTTGTCGCAGATCGGATTCGAGGTGCTCGAGCTGGGCGATCTCGCGACGCCAGTCCGTCGGGAGCTCCGGGACGAGCTTCCGAATGTCCTGGTCCACGGTTCGCGCCTCGGAGCTCACGCTCACGAGCAGCGGCGCTGGTTCCACATCCGTTGTCCGTGTGGCCTGCGCGGAAACGGTGAACGCGCAGGCCATGAGGACGACCGCCGCGCCGCTGAGTCTCCGCCGCGGCGTCATGCGTCGCCGTTGCCGGTGCGGGGCGCGTACGCGACGCTCCCGAATGGCCAGTCGGATGCGAGCCAATCACTGACCGCGCGCCAGAGCGGCGTGTCCAGCTGTGCATGGCTCGCCCGCACCCAGGAGTGCACACGGGCGTCGTAGTCGCTGTCGGGTCGCGGGTAGATGTACACGCACCCGATCACGTCGCGGCTTGCCGGATCGAGCACCGTGTACGTGAAGCCCGTCCGCTTGCGAAAGTCGTCGGCGTGGCGCTGCAGGTCGGCTCGGTTCTCGTCCGGGGTCATCTCCCGCGGCCAGCTGCTCTCCTCCCAACCGGGTGTTGCGCAGATGTGCTCCATGGACGATGTCCACGCGTCGTAGTCCGCGTCGTTGTGCTCGGGGTCGAGCGGCTCGAGCACGAAAAGAGGCGTCTCGAGTCGCCGAGGGACGTCGAAGTTGCGCGGGACGAATTCCTCCATGGCGCTAGGCCGCCACCGCATCGTCAAGGGACGCTTCCTCGGTCGCACGCGAGTCAGTGAGGGTCAGAGCACCCCAGCCGGCGATGACGCCGACGACGATCGCGAGCACCGCGTAGGTGATCCGTTCGCCGTGGAAGAACGATTCGACGAGGTCGCTGCTCCAGGTGCCCGGAGGGAGAGTGGTCGTCACGAGCGCGGCGATCGCGGTGCCGATCACGGCGGTCCCGACGCTCGTGCCGACCTCCTGGGCGGTGTCGTTCAGCGCAGCGCCGATCGAGGTACGGTTGCTCGGCATCGCGCCGATGAGTGCGACAGCGCAGATCGTCATGACGGTTCGCAGTCCAATGGTCATCAGCACCATGCAGACGGCGATCGCGACGTAGCCATGTTCGACGGCCCAGGAGAGCCCGACGAGCGAGCCGGCGAGGAAGGCCGCGCCGATCAGGCACGCGATGCGGTGCCCGAACCGGCGCACGAGCCACTCGGAGAGCGGGCTCGCGGCGAGCATCGTCACGATGATCGGGAGATTGGCCAGTCCTGCCTTCAAGGGGCTCCAGCCGTAGGCGTATTGGAAATGCAGGATCAGCCCGAACATCACGCTGGCCATCGCGATTGACGACCCGATCTGGGCGATCGCCGCGCCTCGGACGGTGCCGTTGGAGAAGAGGCCGAGGTCGAGCATGGGTGCCGCGCTGCCGCGCTCGTGCCAGACGAAGCCGACGCCGGCGACGACAGCGCCGACGATCGACGCCAACGTGATCGGGGCGTCCCAGCCGTGCAGCACTGCGCTCGTCAACGACCAGCAGGCGAGGCCGATCGTGGCGATGCTCAGCGCGGCGCCCGGAAGGTCGAGCGCATCGTGCGTCAAGTCCTCGGGCCGGTCGGCCGATACGCCGAGCCGCACGCCGATGCACGCAATCAGCGCGATCGGTGCGTTCACGAGCAGGAGCCATTCCCAGCGCACGTGTGCCAGCGCGGTGCCGCCGAGCAGCGGTCCGAGGACGAAGCCGGACATGCCGACGACGATCATCACGGTGATGGCGCGCATACGCGGCGCGTCGTCGTCGAAGAGACGAAAGACCAGTGAGTTGGTGATGGGCGCTGTCGCCGCTGCGGCGATCCCGAGTGCAGCACGAAGCGCAATGAGCTCGCCTGCCGTCGTTACGGCGATCACGCACAGGCTCAACAGTCCGAACACCGCCAGCCCTGCCAACAGCACGCGCCGGCGCCCGAACCGGTCCGCGATCGAGCCGGCGGTGAGCAGCAGGCCGCCGAACGTCAGCGAGTAGGCGCCGGTGACCCACTGCAGTCCGGTCGTCCCGCTGTTGAGATCCCGGCCGATCGTCGGGAGCGCGATCGACAGCAGAGAGTTGTCGACCATCTCGACGAAGAAGGCCATGCACAGCGCAGCCATCGGGATCCAGGCCGCACGCAAGGACGCGTAGGTGCGAGGCGTGGCTTCGGTGGTGGAAGTCGTACCGTCCTCCTTCGGGCGTGGGTGCCGCGGGACGATACGCGCTCACCGGGCGGCGGTGGAGTTCGATCAGGCCGCGGCGCCTGTCTCGTGCGTTGAAGCCGCGAACGCCTCAGGGCCTTCCGCTGCGGCCGCCGGGTCCATCCACATGACCTGCCAGCCGTGCCCGTCGAGGTCGAAGAAGCTGCGCGAGTACATGAAGCCGTAGTCCTCGGCGTCATCCGCTTCGGTGCCGCCTGCTGCGAGGGCCGCGGCACTGACCGTGTCGACCTCATCGCGGGATGACACGCTGAAGCAGTAGAGCGCGAGCGTGTGCGTCGTCGGATCGGCGATCGGCAGCTTCGCGAACTCTGCGAACTTCTCGCGGGTCAGCAGCATGACGAATGCCTGCTCGCCGATGAGCATGCAGGCGGCGGTGTCGTCGGTGAACTTCGGGTTGAAGCTGAACCCGAGCTTCGCGAAGAAGGTCTTGCTGCGCTCCAGATCCGCGACGGGGATGTTCACGAACAGCATGCGGCCGGCGTGTGCGGGAGTGATCATCGTTGGTCTCCAGTCGGTTCGATGGCGTACACCTTGGTCGACTGGTCCGGCCGGCGGAACTCATCGGTGGTCTCGGCCCAGCGCGCCCGGTTAGGCTCTCGCGGGTGGACAACGTCCTCGACGCGTTCAAGCTCGACGGTCGCGCGGCGCTCGTGACCGGCGCCGGAAGCGGGCTCGGTTTCGCGTTTGCGGAGGCATTGGCGGAGGCTGGTGCGAGCGTCGCATGCGTGGACATCGACGCCGCCGGCGCGCAGCGGGCGGCCGAGCGGGTCAAGGAGATCGGGCAAGCCAGCATCGGGTGCCGAGCCGACATCGCCGACGAGGCGGAGCTCGAGGCTGCTTTCGAGCAGGCCGAGACCGAGCTCGGCCCGCTGCAGATTGCCTTCGCCAACGCCGGCATCGCGGGCGAAGGCGGAGACCTCGAGGTGTCGTCGCTCGAGGGCTGGAAACGCGTGATCGACGTCGACCTGACCGGCACATATCTGACCGTCCGCGCCGCGGCCAAGCGGATGGCGCCACGCCAATACGGAAAGATCATCACCACCGCGTCGATGTACTCGTTGAGGGGCGACCCGCTTTTCGGGATCCACGCCTACAGCGCCGCGAAGAGTGGGGTGGTGGGGCTTACCCGAACGGCGGCTATCAACCTCGGTCCGCGTGGTGTGCGCGTCAATGCGATCGCGCCCGGTTACATCGAGACCGCCATCGGCGACGGAGCGCTCTACGCAGACACCGCCGAAGCCGAAGCGCTCCGTAGGCAGGTCATTGGGCGTTTGCCGTTGGGTCGCATCGGCCAACCTGCGGAGCTCAAAGGCACCGCGGTGTTCCTCGCGTCAGCCGCCTCCGACTACTGCACCGGCGGGATCTACCCGGTCGACGGAGGCTGGCTCGCAACCTGACCGAACGCTCGCTTCGCGACCTGGATCGCTGACATCGCTTTTCGGCCAGCCTGCGCGAGGGTTGGAGTGTCGTCGCCGGGCCTCAGTCGAGCCTCCTCGTTCCGATCAAGGTGGCCATCGCCGGGTCGCGGTGGTCGAAGAAGAGCGACGCTCCGGTGTCGAGGGCGGCGATGCGTGACATCTCGTCATCGGTCAGCTCGAAGTCGAAGATGTCGAGGTTCTCCCGCATGCGCTCCGAACGCACCGATTTCGGGATGACGACGACGTCGCGCTGGGTGAGCCAGCGTAGGACAACCTGCGCGACGGACTTCCCGTGCGCTGCGCCGATCTCGGACAGATCCGGATTCGTGAACAGGTCGTTGCGACCTTCCGCGAATGGTCCCCACGACTCGATCTGCACGCCGCGTTCGCGCATCAGCTCCTCGTCGGCGGCGCGCTGGAAGAACGGATGGCATTCGACCTGGTTGACGGCCGGCGTGATCTCGTTGTGGTCGATCAGGTCGACGAGCCGGTCGGGGTAGAAGTTCGAGACGCCGATGGCGCGGGCCAACCCATCGCGGTTCAACTGCTCCATCGCGCGCCACGAGCCGTAGTAGTCGCCGAACGGCTGGTGGATCAAGTACAGGTCGAGGTAGTCGAGCCCGAGGCGCTTCAGGGAGAGCTCGAACGCGCGCTTGGCGTTCTCCTCGCCGGCGTCTTGGGTCCACAGCTTGGTCGTGACGAACAGCTCGTCGCGCGGGATCCCGCTCGTGGCGATCGCCCTGCCGACCGCTTCTTCGTTGCGGTAGGCGGCGGCGGTGTCGAGCGAGCGGTAGCCCGCCGCGAGCGCGTCGGCGACCACGTGTTCGGTCTCCTCGGCAGGAACCTGGAAGACGCCGAAGCCAAGCACCGGCATCTCGACGCCGTTGTTCAGGGTCACCGTTGGGATAGCTGGGTTCGTGCTCACCGGTTGATCATCCGCTGGTTTGCCTCGGAGTAGCGTTCGCCCTGCGCCTCGATCTGTGCGTCGTCGAGCTCGCGCAGGTCTTCCGGGGTCAGCGCGATGTCCGCGGCGGCAATGTTCTCCTCGAGCCGGTGCAGCTTGGTCGTGCCCGGGATCGGCACGATCCACGGCTTCTGCGCGAGAACCCAGGCGAGTGCGACCTGTGCGGGCGTGGCGCCCTTGCGCTCGGCGATCGAGCGGACGAGGTCGACGAACGCAAGGTTCGCGGTGCGCGCGTCCGGATCGGTGAACCGCGGGATGGTGTTGCGGAAGTCGCCGTCGGCGAACTGCGTGGACGCGTCGATCGCGCCGGTGAGGAAGCCTTTGCCAAGCGGGCTGAACGGGACGAAGCCGATCCCAAGCTCCTCGAGCGCCGGGAGGATCGCCTCCTCGGGCTCGCGCCACCAGAGCGAGTACTCGCTCTGGAGTGCGGTGACGGGCTGGACTGCGTGCGCGCGCCGGATCGTCTCGACGCCGGCCTCCGAGAGGCCGAAGTGCTTGACCTTCCCCTGCTCGATCAGCTCCTTGACGGTCCCGGCGACATCTTCGATCGGAACATTCGGGTCGACGCGGTGCTGGTAGAGCAGGTCGATCCTGTCGGTGCGCAGTCGCCGTAGCGAGTCGTCGACGCTTCGCCGGATCGTCTCCGGGCTGCTGTCGAGTCCGCGTGCCTCGCCGGTCGAAAGCTCGAACCCGAACTTCGTTGCGATCACGACCTGGTCGCGGATTGACTCGAGCGCTTCGCCGACGAGCTCTTCATTCGTGAGCGGTCCGTAGACCTGGGCGGTGTCGAAGAACGTGACGCCCCGTTCGACTGCGTCGCGGATCAGTGCGATGCCCTGCTCCTTCGGGGGGATCGGCGGGAAGCTCTGGCTCATGCCCATGCAGCCGAGCCCGATCGCCGAGACCTCGAGGCTTTGTCCGAGTGTGCGATGTGTCATGGCTGACGAGTGTGACAGCGTGCGTCACCGGCTAGGAGGCCCTGTTGTTCCGGGTTCTCGCAGGCCCCCTCAGGGCGGACGACCTCCTGCGGCTGGGTAGTCTGGAACAAGACCGTCGGGGAGGGACGCTGTGAGTGAGCTGCAAATCGAGGAGGAACGCCGCCTCGCGCATGCCGGTGGGTTTGCGCGGCTCGCGGGTGCCTGCGCGCGCCGGCCGTGGCGCGTGGTCGTCAGCTGGATCGGCGTCTTCGTCCTGCTGATCGGCTTGAACGCGGCGTTCCACGGCAAGCTCATCAACGATTTCAAGATCCCGGGGTCGGACACCCAGAAGGCGACGGATCTGATCAACGCCAAGTTCGGCGGTCAGAAGGGTGCGGCCCTCCGCGTCGTCATCGCCGCGCCGCCGGGTGAGAGCGTCGACACGCCTGCGCGGAAAGCCGCCATCGTGAAGATGCTCGCGGCGAGCAAGATCGCGCAACGCGAACTGGCGCAAGACCCGAAGGACGCGTCGGCGATCACCAGCCCGCTCGCGGACTCGAGCCAGCTCGCGAAAAGCGGCCGCGAGGCGTTCTTCGATGTGCAGTTCGACAAGACCGGCTTTGAGCTGCCGCGCTCGGGGATCGTCAACCTCGAGGACCAGCTCAAGGCGATTGGCAACCCGGCCGGTATCGAGGTGGAGTTCACCGGCGAGGCGGAGAGCGCGCCGCCGTCGCAGGGCAGCAGCGACCTCATCGGCCTGCTCGCCGCCTTCATCGTCCTGATGATTCTCTTCCGAGCGCTCGTTCCGACGGTGATCCCGCTGTTGTTCGCGATCGTCGCCGTGATCGGCGCGTTCCTGATCCTGTTCCTCGCCGCCCGCGTGACGCACTTCAACACGATCGTCGAGATCCTCGTGCCGATGATCGGGCTGGGCGTGGGGATCGACTACACGCTGTTCATCGTCACGCGATTCCGACAGTTCCTGCACGACGGCCTGACGCCGCAGGAAGCGGCGGCCGCGGCGGGCGCTACTGCCGGACGCGCGGTGGTCTTCGCAGGGGTGACCGTCGCCATCTCGATCACGGGGCTCGCACTGATCGGGCTCGACTTCATCACGAAGCTCGGCATCGGGAGCGCGCTCGGCGTCCTCACCGCCGTGCTCCTCGCGAACTCCCTGCTGCCTGCGGTGCTCTCGCTCCTCGGTCACAAGATCGACCGCGGTCGCCTGGGGATGAAGGCGGTCGACGAGTCGCGCGAAGGCCAGGCGCGCACCCCGATCGCGCGTTGGGGACGCTTTGTCTCCGGCCGGGCAAAAGTCGTCCTGCCGGTCACGGTTGTCGTGCTGCTGCTGCTCGCATCGCCGATCCTCGCGGTCCGCCTCGGCCTCGCCGACTCGGGCACCGCGCCGAAGGACCAGACGACACGCAAGGCCTACGACCTGCTCAGCGCCGGCTTCGGTCCCGGCTTCACCGAGCCGATCCCGGTCGTCGTCGACCTTCAGTCCGATCATCAGGCGGCCGTCAAGATCGAGAACGCGCTGACCAACACCCCGGGGATCGTCAAGGTCAACAAGCCGATCTACAACGCGAAGACACCCGAGAAGGCGTCGGTCGCGATCGTCAACTCGAACAGCGCGTACAAGCCACAGGACTCGAAGACCGACGACCTCGTCTCGAACTTGCGCCACAACATCATCCCGCGAGCGCTCGCCGGATCGTCCGCGCACGCCTACGTCTCGGGCTCGAACGCTGCCTTCACGGACATCGGCAACCAGATCTTCTCGCGCGCGCCGTGGTTCCTGCTCTACATCATCGGGATCACCTTCCTCCTGCTCGCAATGGCGTTCCGGTCGGCCGTCATCGCGCTCAAAGCGGCGCTCACGACTCTGCTCTCCGCGCTCGTCGGCTTCGGCGTCCTCACCTTTGTCGTCCAGCAAGGACACGGCATGGGGCTGATCGGGCTCGACCGGACCGGGCCGATCGAGAGCTTCGTGCCGCCGATCGCGTTCGCGATCCTCTTCGGGCTCTCGATGGACTACGAGGTATTCCTGATGAGCCGGATCCGTGAGGAGCACGTGCACGGATCGAACACCGTGCAGTCCGTGAAGGACGGCGTCGCCGGCGTCGGCCGGGTCATTGCCGCCGCCTCACTGATCATGGCGTCGGTCTTCTTCTCGTTCCTGCTCTCGCCGGACCGTGTCTCGAAGGAGTTCGGCCTCGTGCTCGGCGTCGCGATCCTCGTGGATGCCCTGATCATGCGGCTGACGCTTGTTCCCGCGCTCTTGACCGTTCTCGGCGAGCGGTCGTGGTGGATCCCGCGTTGGCTCGACCGGTCACTGCCGGACATCACGATCGAGCCGCCCGCTGGAAAGCCGTTGGACGGAGACATCCGCAGCGGGCTCCCGCGACCGACGACTGACACCGCCTGACGCGATCAGCGAGCGTCGTGTCGAGACTCCGCTCGCTGTCGCTTGGGCTCTTCGCGGTGCTGGCGTTGTCCTCGGCCGCAGTTGGCGCGGCGGCGCCGTCGGCGCAGAGCCCCGGCGACGCCGTTTACCGCAAGCTCTGCCGGGCGATCCACCCGCAGCACGTGGCGGTGCTCTTCGGTGGGGCGGTCGCTCCGATCCGACTCGGCGGTGACGCTGACTGTGCGTTCTTCCCGCGCGGCGGCGACCCCGAGGTGGCCGGCGTGAAGGTCTTCCTACGCATCGACGACGGCGACCGCATGCTCTGGGCGCATCGCGGCGACCGGCCGTACGGCACCTTCCGCTGGCTGTCGAAGACGGGCCGTCTCGCAAAGTGGGGCTACGAGGGCGGCCGGCTCCCCTCGGTCGTCGATGCTCGGAGCGCCTCGTTCACGTGCACGGTGATTCCCGATCGGAACGGCCGGACTGGCCGTCCCGGCAGGACCCGCTCTCACTGCTGCGCGCACGTATGCAGGCAGGCTGCTCGCGCTCTGCGACGACGTGTACGCCGCGCACGGCTAGGAGACTCGTCCAGGCACAAACCTGCATGTTCATGCTAAAACATGCAGATGCTGACGGCTGAGCGGCGACAGGCAATTCTCGCGCGCGTCGAGCGCGACGGCAGGGTCGTCGCCTCCGAGCTCGTGACGAGCCTCGGCGTGTCCGAGGACACCGTCCGTCGCGACCTGCGAGACCTCGCAGAACAAGGGCTTCTCCATCGAGTTCACGGTGGCGCGCTCGCCTCGGCGCCGCCGATCGTGTCGTTCACGCACCGGCTCGAGGTCTCGCCCGAGGAGAAAGCTGCGCTTGCAGAGGCGGCCCTCCCGCTGCTCGTCGGCGCGCGCGTGGTCGTCCTCGACGGCGGGACGACGACGCTCGAGCTGGCGCGCCGTCTCCCGTTGCTCTACGACGGAACCGTCGTCACGAACTCGCCGCCGGTTGCGTTGGCGTTGGCAAATCATCCGAAGGCCGACGTCATGCTCGTCGGCGGGCGGCTGCTGAAGGACGCGCAGGTCGCGGTCGGGGTCGCCGCCGTCGAGGCATTCCGGACGGTGCGGGCGGATATCTGCGTACTCGGCATCTGCTCACTGCATCCCGACGTCGGCGTCACGACGCCCGACGAGGAAGAGGCGCACGTGAAGCGCGCCATGGTGGCCTCTGCGGGCGAGGTGATCGCACTTGCGACGGCGGACAAGCTCCGGACCGCGAGCCCGTGGGTCGTCGCGCAACTTGCGGAGATCGATCATCTGGTCACCGACGGCGGGACCGAGCTGACACGCCCGTACACGAGCGCCGGCATCGACGTCGTGGCTGTATGACGCCCCGCCTGGCGACGTTCGTCGTCTTCGGGATCAACGGCGCGATGATGGGAACCTGGGTCGCGCACCTTCCGTGGCTGCAGGACCACCTCGGGGTCTCGAAGGCGACACTTGGCTTGTGCCTGCTGTGCATTGCTGCGGGCGCGCTCATCTCGATGCCGTTGACGGGCCACATCCTCGACGGCCGCTCGAGCGCCGCGGTGACTCGCACGACCACGCTGATCTTCTGCCTGATGCTGCCGCTGCCGCTGCTGGCGACGAGTCCGATCATGCTCGGGGCGATCCTGTTCGCCTTCGGGGCAAGCGGCGGGGCGATGGACGTCTCGATGAACGCGCACGGAGTCGCCGTCGAACGCGAGCTCGGCAGGCCGATCATGTCGTCGCTCCACGGCGGCTGGAGCGTGGGCGGGTTCCTTGCGGCCGGCCTGGTCGCGATCGCCGCCGCCGCGGGAGTCGACCCGAGACTCGAGAGCCTGCTCGTCGGGGTTGCGCTCTGGTTGGGCGCGCTTTGGATCACGAGCCGGCTCGGGAGCGCGTCGGCCAGTTCCGAGGCGGGGAGTGGGTTCGCGCTGCCCTCGCGTCCCGTGCTTCTGATCGGCGGACTGTGCTTCCTGGCGATGATGACGGAGGGCGCAATCGGCGACTGGAGCGGGATCTACCTTCGCCACAGCGCGGGCGCGAGCGCCGCCGCAGCGGCGACAGCGTTCACCGGCTTCTCTCTCGGGATGGCCGTGGCGCGCCTCGGCGGCGACCTCCTGAACGAGCGGCTCGGCGCCCCGACGCTGATCCGCGGCGGCATGGCACTGGTGGCGGTCGCGCTCGGCGGCGTGCTCTTGATAGGGGAGACGGTGCCCGCCGTGCTCGGCTTCGCGATCTGCGGTCTCGGCATCGCGAACGCGGTACCGCTGCTCTTCAGTGCCGCCGGGCGGCTCGATCCGCCCGGTCCCTCACTCGCCGCCACCTTCACGATCGGCTACACGGGCTTCATCGTCGGGCCGCCGCTGATCGGCCTGCTCGCCGATCGGATCGGACTGCCGAAGACGCTCACGTTGCTCGTGCTGGCGGTGTTGGCCGTCGCCGCGTTGGGGGGCCGCGCCACCGCCACGAAGCCGGTGCCCACCGCGTCCGACGGTGACCTGCCGGCCGTCCCAGAGCTCGAAGTCGCGGGAATCAAAACCTAGTTCCGACGGTAGCTAACAACGTGGTACCGAATGATTTGGTACCATACGGTTATGTCTTCGATTGAATCTTCTCCGGTCGCGCTCGCGGCCGACCCAGACCGCATCCCTCGTCAGGTCTGGATCATCTCCGGCGTTGCGATGCTCGGCGCCGTCATGTCGATCCTCGACACGACGATCGTCAACGTCGCGCTCGCGACGCTCGGCAAGGACCTGCACTCGAGCCTGGCCACGATCCAGTGGGTCGTCACCGGCTACATGCTCTCGCTCGCCGCGGTGATCCCGGTGACCGGCTGGGCGTCGCGCCGCTTCGGCGCCAAGCGCGTCTTCCTGATCTCGCTGACCCTGTTCACGCTCGGTTCGCTCCTCTGCGGGCTCGCGACGTCCGACACCGAGCTGATCGTGTTCCGCGTGCTGCAGGGCATCGGCGGCGGCATGATCATGCCGCTCGCGCAGATCATCATGGCCCACGCTGCAGGCCCGAAGCGCATGGGCCGCGTGATGGGCCTCGTCGCGGTGCCGATGATGCTCGCCCCGACGCTCGGCCCGCTGCTCGGCGGCGTCATCATCGCAGGCGCTCGAGCTGGCACTGGATCTTCTACGTGAACATCGTCGTCGGCGCATTCGCGATCCCGCTGGCGTGCGAAGCTCTTGCCGGCGACGCACGGCGAGAAGACCGACAGGCTCGACTTCGTCGGCCTCGCCCTGATGTCGACCGGTCTCGTCGGCGTCACCTACGGCCTGGCCGAGGCCGGCACCTACGACTCGTTCACCGACCCCCACGTCTGGGTGCCGATCGTGGTCGGGGCGATCCTGATCGCCGTGCTTCGCCTTCCGTGCGCTGCAGGTCAAGAACCCGCTGCTCGATCTGCGCCTGTACCGCAGCTCGCACTTCTCGGCTGCGTCGATCGTGATGTTCACGCTCGGCGCCGCCGTGTTCGGGGCGATGATCCTGATGCCGCTCTACTGGCAGGAGCTGCGCGGCTTCAGCGTGATCGAGACCGGCCTGCTGACCGGCCCGCAGGGCCTCGGCATGGCGATCACGATGCCGCTGGCCGCGAGGATGACCGAGCGCTACGGCGGCGGTCCGGTCGCCCTGGTCGGCGTGATCGCCACCGCCATCACGACGATCCCGTTCGCCCTGATCGGCGCCCACACCAGCGTCGCGTACCTCTGCGTCGCGATGGTCTTCCGCGGCATGGGCATGGGCGCCAGCTTCATGCCGGCGATGACCGCCGCGTTCGCCGCACTCGAGCGCAGCGAGGTCAGTCACGCGACGCCGCAGCTGAACGTGGTGAACCGCGTCGGTGGCTCGATCGGAACGACGATTCTGGCCGTCGTGCTCGCGAACGCAGCACGCAGCGCGCACACCCCGGAGCAGGCTGCACAGGCCTACGGCACAGCCTTCTGGTGGTCGGTCGGCGCTGGCAGCGGCCGCGATCATCCCGTGCATCGTTCTGATGCGCGCCGAGTCGAACGCCCGCAAGGCCGCGAAGGCCGTCGGCGCCGAGGATCCGGATCGCATCGCGCTCGAATCCGGCGCGGTCGCGGAGGCGCTCGCATGAGTGCCGCGAAATCATCCACCACGAGCGCGATTCATGATCCGTCGACCGCTGCCGGTCAGTTGGGACTGGCGTTCAAGCGCGCGATGGTCGCGGTGCGAAGGCTGCGCGGTCGCGAGACGCATCGGCCCGACCAGCTCAGCTACGCCCAGTACGGGCTCCTGTTCGGGTTGGCCGGAATGGGCGAGTGCTCGGCGCGCGGGCTTGGCGGACCACACCGATCTGACGCCCGCGACGGTCGCTCAGATGCTCGAGCACCTCGAGGCGACGGGCCTCGTGACCCGTACGCGCTCGGACGAAGACCGCCGCGTGGTGCTGTCGACCCTGACCGAACGCGGCGCTGAGGTGGTCGCCGAGCGTCAGGCCCAGATGGAGCCGCGCTGGCGGGCCGCCGTCGCGGAGTTCTCGGACGATGAGCTTGATGCCGCGGCGCGCGTTCTCAACCGCCTCGCCGACTACTTCGACGCACTGCTCGACGACAACGCCTCCGGTGACTGACATGGACCTATTTCGGCTAGACGCGAGCATCCGGACCGAGGGCTCGCACAGCAGGGCGATCGCAGACATCGTCGAGCGCGAGTGGCGGGCGGTCTATCCCGACAGTCGCGTCACGAATCGCGAGATTGGCGTTCAGCCGCTGCCCTCCGGCGCTTGGCCCGCGGCCGTGTCGGCGGGCGCGACCCCGGAAGAGGATCGCTCGCCCGAGCAGCAGCGTGCCGTCGCGTTGGCCGCCTCGCTGACCGACGAGCTAGTCGCCGCCGACGCACTGCTGTTCGCGGTTCCGCTCTACAACTTCGGCGTCTCCCAGCACTTCAAGACGTACGTCGATCTGATCGTCACGGACCCACGGATGGCCGCGGGGACGGAGCCGCTGCTTGCGGGCAAGCCAGCACTGCTCGCGACTGTCCACGGCGGCTATTACGCAGCCGGCACGCCGCGCGAGGGCTGGGACCACGCCACTGGCTGGATGCGTCGCATCCTCGCCGACGTCTGGATGCTCGACCTGCTCGTCGTCGAGAAGGAGTTCACGCTCGTCGGGGTCAACCCCGCACTCGATCAGTTCAAGGAGCTCGCCGACCAGCTCGCCAGCGAAGCGGAAGAGCTCGCCCGCACGCACGGCGGCGCATTCGCGCAGAAGACGGCCGCGAGCCGCTGAAATCGCCGGCTGACTTGACCCGCTGCTACCGTGACTGAGCTACGAACGGCTTGCCGCGACCGGTCTTGAGGCCGGTCGTATTGCTTTATGGGACGCGATCGCGACGACATCCAAGGCCCGCCGCCCTCGACGCAGACGTCGCGGGCCTTGCCGACCCACACGGTGCGTGCGGGCTCGAAGGTCGGAACCGGGAAGCCGTCGAAGGTCGCCAATGTCGAGGGGCCGATCAAGGCCGGCACGATCGTCACGCAGCGGTTTCAGCGCAACACCGACGGTGAGCTCTTCGAGCGCAAGGTGGACGCAGATCTCATCCTGATGCTCGACGCGGTCGTCGAGAGCAAGGGGTACACCGCCAAGATCAGGGTCGACGTCTTCGACGCGATCTGGGCGCGCTACGACGCCGGCGACTACGGCTCGGGCAAGGCGGGGCACGCTGTGTATGACGACATCGAGTCCGTTTCGCAGGTCTGGGTCGTCGACGGCGATCTCACGGCGAATCCGGATCGGCCTGTTGGCTCGACCCGCGGTCCGCAGCAGATCCAGCTCGCTCCTGAGCGTTAGCACCGACCGGTAGCTCCACCGTCACGCGGAGCCCGCCGGCGGCTCGTGGAGCGAGTGTGAGAGACCCGTCGTGGGCTTGCGTGATGCTCTTGACGATCGCCAGGCCGAGGCCGACACCCACGTAGTCGGTGCGGGTGCGCCGCGCACCGCGGAGAAACGGCTCGGCCAACGTGGAAACCGTCTCCTCCGTGAGCTTCTCGCCGGTGTTCTCGACCGTGAGCACTGCACGCTCGGCCTGCACGCCGGTCGTCATCCACACGGTGCCGTGCTCAGGCAGGTTGTGGACGATCGCGTTTTGCACGAGGTTCATGCTCAGCTGCAGCAACAGCGCATGTGATCCGACGGCGGGCGTCACATCGCCGGTGTTCTCGATCGTGACGCCAAGTTTCTCCGCGAGCGGGAGGAGCGTCTCGGCGGCCTGCTCCGCGATCAGCGACAGGTCGACACGTTCTCCGGTGAACGATCGCTGGTCGGCGCGGCTGAGCACGAGCAGTGCTTCAGTCAGGTCGATCGCTCGGGTGTTGACGACCCGCAAGCGGTTGATGAGCTCATCGGTGTTGCGGTTCGGGTCGTTACGCGCGACGTCGAGAATCGTCTGCGTGATCGCGAGCGGGGTACGCAGCTCGTGCGAGGCGTTGGCTGCGAATCTCCGTTGCTCGGCGACGTGAGCTTCGAGCCGCGCCAGCATCGTGTCGAAGGCGTCGGCGAGCTCGCGGAACTCATCTCTGCGACCTTCCAAGTCGATCCGGTGCGAGAGCGAGCCGGTCGCAGCCATTCGCGTCGCATCCGTGATTCGAGTCAGCGGGGCGAGCATGCGGCCGGCCAGCAGCCACCCTCCCAAGAGGCCGAACGCCAGGAGGAACGCCATCACGATCGCTGCGGTCGGTGCGAAGTCGCGCAGGAGGTCGCGATGGCTGCGCACCAGGAAGAGCACGCCGGGATGTACGCCACGCGAGAGGGACACGTAGCCGACGGCAAGCAACACGGCGCCGGCGAGCATCAGGAAGCCCGCGTAGCTCAGGGTCAGCTTGAGCCGAACGCTCAAGCCGGGTGCTCTATCCATGCGTGTCGATGCGATAGCCGACGCCCGGCACGGTGGCGATGACCCACGGCTCGCCGAGGCGTTTCCGCAGCGCCGAAACCGTGATGCGGACGGCGTTCGTGAAGGGATCGGCGTTCTCGTCCCAGGCTCGCGCCAGCAGCTCTTCGGCGCTGATCACACCGCCCTCGGCGGCGACCAGGACTTCGAGCACCGCGAACTGCTTCCGAGTCAGCGCGACGTAGCGGTCGTCGCGGTAGACCTCCCGGCGGAACGGATCCAGCCGCAGACCTGCGATCTCTCGCACGGGCGGGCGGTTATGAGCGCGCCTGCGGTCGAGCGCTCTCAAGCGGAGCACAAGCTCGCGGAGCTCGAACGGCTTCGTGAGGTAGTCGTCGGCGCCGAGCTCGAATCCGGTGGCCTTGTCGTCGAGACGGTCGGCAGCGGTGAGCATGAGGATCGGCATGCCGCTGCCGGAGGCAACGATGCGTTCGGCGATCTCGTCGCCGTTCGGCCCGGGAATGTCTCGGTCGAGAACGGCGATGTCATACGTGTTGACGGCCAACAGCTCGAGCGCGGTATCGCCGTCGCCGGCGATATCTGCCGCGATCGCTTCCAGCCGGAGGCCGTCGCGGATCGCGTCAGCCATGTAGGGCTCGTCCTCGACGATCAGTACCCGCATGCTCCGATGCTAGAGCGGACGTGTTTCGTCGGCGTATCGAAAAGCGGATACGGGCCGGAAACACGCCGGTGCCGAGACTGGACGCATGACCCGTCTTGTCTTCTTGCTCGCCGTCATCGCGGCGATTGCCGTCGGCTACCAGCTCCTGGGCTCATCGTCGTCCAGCGCGACGTCACCCACCGCTCGGTCTGCGCGCAGTGACGTAGTGGCGGGCACGGTGTGGCCGGCAGACGGGCAAGCAGCGTTCCTCAAGACGGGACAACCAGAGATTCATGCCGGCCCGGACCAGCACCCGGCTCCGATCGCCAGCGTGGCGAAGGTGATGACTGCCTATCTCGTGCTTCGTGATCACCCGCTGCGACCGGGCGAGGACGGTCCTTTGCTCACGATCAGCGAAGGCGATGTCGCCGACACCGACCGCAGGCGCGGACAGGAGGAGTCGGTCGTGACGGTCGCCGCGGGAGAGCAGCTGACCGAACTGCAAGCTCTGCAGGCGCTGCTCCTGCCGTCGGCGAACAACGTCGCCGCGGTCCTCGCGCGCTGGGACGCCGGTTCCGAGGGCCGGTTCGTCGCCCGGATGAATGCCACCGCGCGGTCGCTCGGTATGACGCGAACCCACTACACCGACCCGAGCGGCTATGACGACGCGACCGTCTCGACTGCCGCCGACCAGGTGCGCATCGTCGATTCCGCGATGCGCCTGCCGGTGTTCGCGAGCGTCGTCGCCACATCGAGCGTGACGCTGCCGGTCGCCGGGACGGTGCGCAACACCGACACCTTGCTTGGGTATGACGGGTTCGTCGGAATCAAGACGGGCTCGGACGACGCGGCCGGCGGCTGCTTCGCCTTCAGAGCGATTCGCCGAATCGACGGCAAGTGGACAGCGATCACCGGGGTGGTGTTGGGGCAGCCCGGCCACGACCAGATCGACGCAGGTCTCGCCGCTGCCGACGCCATGGTCGACCGCATTGCCGGAGGTTCGCACCGGCGACCTCCGCCGATCCCAACCTCGACGCCAACGTGGAACGATGTGCCGCGGTGAGTACGGTCGAGCTCATCTTCGCCGTCGGCTGGGCCGTGTTCTGGCTGTACTGGCTCATCGCTGCGTCCTCGATGAAGCGGGGTCGCGTGCAGTGGTCGCGCGAGCTTCGGATCAGAGGACTGATCGTTGTCCTCGTGATCATCCTGGTTCACGTGGGCGCGTTTCGCGGCTCGAGCCACAGCGGCGATCCGTGGCGAACGGCCGCCGGACTCGTGCTGTTCGCCGTCGGGTTGGGCTTCGCAATCTGGGCTCGCATCCATATCGGCCGCAACTGGGGCACCCCGATGTCGCAGAAGGAGGAGCCGGAGTTGGTGACCAGCGGGCCGTATCACCTGGTACGCCATCCGATCTACTCGGGCCTCCTGCTCGCGGGTGTCGGGACGGCGGTTGCGTTGGATTGGCGGTGGCTGATCGCTGTGGGCCTCGCCGGCATCTACGTCCTCTACAGCGCGAGGGTCGAGGAGCGCTACCTCGACGAGCAGTTCCCCGCCGACTACCCAGCGTTCAAGAGCTCGACCAAGATGCTCGTGCCGTTCATCCTCTAGCGTTCAGGTGCGCCAGCAGTGCGTCTTCGCGTTCTCGGGGCAGCGCAGTAATGAGCGTCGGCGGTGTTTCGTCGGTCAGCGCAACTTTGATCGTGTCGTCGAGCGGCCGGAACGAGAGGCCGGCCGCCAGCGCGCGGTCGATCGGTACGCGATTCGCCGCCTCCCAGCCGGGCGCCGCGATCCACATCGGCACGCCCATCCACGGATCGACGCCGGCGGCGAGCAGTACATCGCTCGGCACCCACACGAGCTCGGCGTCGCTTCCGGTCAGTTCCCGGCAAGTGGCGAGGAAGTCGCCGAACGCGATCGCGGAGCCGGTCGCATTGAAGACGCCGGTCGTCTGTTCCTCGGCGAGGCGCACGATGAAGTCGCCGAGGTCGCGGACATCGACGAACTGCACCGGATCGCTGGGCGCGCCCGGCGCGAGGACGCGGCCGCCTTCCTTGACCCTCTTTGGCCAGTACGAGAAGCGATCGGTCGAGTCGTGGGGGCCGACGATCATGCCCGGTCGCACGATCGTCGCGCGATCGCCGAAGATGCGCTGCACGATCGACTCCGAGGCGGCCTTGCGGGCGCCGTACGAGTCGGGGCTCGTGTCGTCCGGATCGTCGAGCGCCTCCAGTTCGGCGTCTTCCAGCTGGGGAACGCTCTGATCGGCATAGACCGAGACGCTCGAGACAAAGACGTATCGCTCGGCGTTCGCGAGTTGCTGCGCACTCCGCTCGACGACCTGCGGGAAGTACCCAGCCGTATCGACGACAACGTCCCAGGTTCTTCCGTCGAGCGCCGACAGATCGCTCGCGCGGTCCCCCCGGAGCTTCTCGGCGGCGGGGAACAGGTCGGCGTTCGTCTGCCCCCGGTTGAACAGCGTGACGTCGTGGCCCTTCGCGAGCGCTGCCTCGACGACGGCTCGGCCGACGAAGCGCGTGCCTCCGAGGACGAGAACCTGTAGCTGTTCTGCGTTCGACACGCGCACCCCTGATCGAGAACGGTACCGTGACCGACGAGGGTTTCGACCATCGACCTCGAGGAGGACGAGATGAGCGGCGCGACTGAGACGGCGATCTTGGCAGGTGGGTGCTTCTGGGGGATGCAGGATCTGATCCGGAAGCGGCCCGGCATTCTCTCGACGCGTGTGGGCTACAGCGGCGGCGATGTCGAGAACGCGACGTATCGCAACCATGGAACCCACGCCGAAGCGATCGAGATCGTCTTCGATCCCGAGCAGACGTCGTATCGCGACATCCTCGAGTTCTTCTTCCAGATCCACGATCCAACGACCGTGAATCGCCAGGGGAACGACCGCGGGACGAGCTACCGCTCGGCGATCTTCTATCTCGACGATGAGCAGCGCCGCATCGCCGAGGACACGATCGCGGATGTCGAGGCTTCCGGGCTCTGGCCCGGGCATGTCGTCACCGAGGTGACGCCGGCCGGGCCGTTCTGGGAGGCAGAGCCCGAGCATCAGGACTACCTCGAGCACTATCCGAACGGCTACACCTGCCACTTCCCGCGCCCGGGCTGGGTGCTGCCGCGTCGGGCCGACGCAGTCGCGCGCTGAGCGACTACGGCAAGGACTCCTGGGAAGCGCGCTGGACCCGAGCCTTGCGCGAGCACGGGGATCGCGTCCCGCAACGTCCACCCAATTCGCATCTGACGACGGAGCTCGCCGATCTGGCGCCCGGTCGCGCGCTCGACGCGGGCTGCGGTCACGGCGCCGAGACGCTCTGGCTCGCTGCGCGCGGCTGGCAGGTGACGGCGCTCGACTACGCCGCGACGGCGCTGGCCCATGCGCGATCCACCGCTGAAGCAATCGCGGCCGATGTCGCCGAGCGCATCGATTGGGTCGAAGCCGATCTTGCGACGTGGGCGCCCGATCCGGAGGCATACGACCTCGTGGTCTCCCTCTACGTCCACGTTGCCGGTTCGGTCGAGGAGCTGGTGCAGCGGCTGGCCGCAGGCGTTGCGTCCGGGGCACGCTCTTCTTCGTCGGCCACCAACCGATCGACCCGGTCACCGGAGCGCCGACGGCCGCCGCCGGACAGGTGCAGGTCTCGGTTGAGGAGGTGTGCGCAGCTCTCGATCCGGGTCGGTGGGAGCTCATCGTCGCCGACGACCGTCGACGTGCAACCGCGGTTACCGGGGTTGACGCCGTGATCCGTGCTCGGCGCCTGTAACGCTTTCGCCGCCTCCTCCGAAGAACTGTGTGAATGGGCGAGTTAGCCGAGATCGCAACAGACCCCGACGCCTTCGAAGCGTTCTACCGCGAGCACGTCGAGGCGGTGCAGCGGTTCGTCGCTCGGCGCGTCGACGACCCGTATCTCGCCGCTGATCTGACCGCGGATGTGTTCGTCGCCGCGATCGAGTCGGCTCGCTCGTACCGACAGGGCCGCGGTGAGCCTGGGTCGTGGCTCTTCGGGATCGCCCGCAACGTCGTCGCCGACGAGTGGCGACGGAACGCGAAAGAGCTTCGGACAACGGCACGGATTCGCGGGCGCGAGCTGGTCGAAGAAGACGATCTCGCCGCGCTGCATGATCGTATTGACGGCGAGTCGTCTGCGCGGACGCTGTACGCAGAGCTGAGGGGACTCCCGGCAGGCGAGCGGGCCGTGCTCGAGCTCGTCGCGCTCGACGGGCTCTCGGCAGGCGAAGCCGGGCATGCGCTCGGGATCGGGCCGGTCGCTGCACGGGTGCGACTTCACCGCGCCCGGCGCCGTCTGCAGAGCGGCCTCGAAGACGTCGACACGACTGACATAACGGAGGTAGCAACGTGAGCAACTTCGAAGAGCGGCTGCTGCATGAGTTGCAGACAAAGGTGGTGGCGCAGCCGTCCGAACGGGGCCAGCGGCGCCGCCTCTGGCATGGGCCACGGCTTGTCCTCGCGGGTGGGGTTGCAGCGGCGTTCGTCGCCACAGCGGTCGCCGGCGTGTTCTTCCTCTCTGCCGGCACGCAGGCGGCCTACGCGGTGACCAAGAACGCAGACGGCACGGTGACGGTCGAGATCGACTCGATGACGGACGCCGCCGGGTTGCAGGCGAAGCTTCAGGCGGCCGGCGTGAACGCAGCCGTGGAGTACCTGCCCGAGGGGAAGATGTGCCAGCAGCCGTGGTATACGCCGCTTGTTCGCGCAAGCGACGGCGCCACCGGCAGCATTGTCGAGCACCTGGCAAATGGCGGCGTCAGCTTCACGCTGAGCGCCGACATTCCGGCCGAGGCGACGGTTGTCATCCAGACCCAGACCGGTCCGGACAACGAGACGGCCCTCGGCATCGGGTACGCGCAGGGCGCCGTTCCGGCGTGCCAGGTCGTCGGCGCGCCCGCGGGTAGCGGTCCACTCGGTGGACCCCCGATCACCGCTCCGGGCTAGAGGGACCTCGATGTGATCAGCACCACCCGGGCGGGTGGTGCTGATCACGTACGCCGGTTCGCCGAACCGGCTAGGTCGTCGACCGATTCGACTTGCGCAGCCATGAGCAAAGTTGATAACGTCGATAAAGATGACCTATCCGATCAACATTGCGGACAAAGAGGAACGCGCCGAGGTCGACCGCTCGGTGGGGGCGGTGCTGATCGACGGATCGCCGACCGGGAAAGGCAAGACGTTTGCTGCGCTCGAGGTCGTTGGCCGGTCAGTCGAGATGGCCGGCGCGACGGTCGATGCGATCTCGCTCAGCGAAGCCGATGGCTTCGACCGCGCCTTGGCGGCGCTCGACGCGTCGTCCGCGGTCGTGCTCGGCGCGCCGGTCTATCGCGCTGCGGCCGCTGCGCCGCTGAAGCAACTGCTCGATCTGATTCCCCGAGACCGCGACGGTCTGTCGCCGCTCGCGGCCAAACCGGTTGCGATCGTCCACACCGGCGCAAGTCTCCATCACTTCCTCGCGCTGGATGGCCTGCGTGGAGTGCTCGCCGGGTTCTTCGCCTCGCATGTGGTTCCGCCCGGTCTCTACCTGCCGCGCGAGGCATGGAGCGACAACGGCGAGCTACTGGAGCCGTACGCCGCACAAGCGGCAAGCCAGGGCCGAGCGCTCGTCGAGCTGGCGCGTTTGCTCGTGCCCGGTTCGGCGCTCGCAGCGGTGAGGCCGCAGGCATGACCGCTGTCGCCACATCTCCTTCCATCGAGGCGGCGCATTTCCGCCGCGTGATGGCCTCGCTGGCGGCGGGGGTCGCGATCGTGACGACCGTCGACCCGGACGGCGAGCCGCGCGGCCTCACCACGACGGCGCTGACCAGCGTTTCGCTGGATCCGCCGCTCGTGCTCGTCTGCGTCGGGCTCGAGAGTCGAACGCTGCCGGCGCTTCGAGCTTCCGGGCGCTTTGCGATCAACCTCGTCCATGCATCGGCCGGGGACCTCGCCGCGCGGTTTGCGTCGAAGGACGAGGACAAGTTCGCCGGTTCGGTCTGGCGGTCGGGTGTGCACGGGTCGCCGCTGCTACACGAGCACGTCGTCGCGTGGCTCGAGTGCCGGGTCGAGCGGGAGATCGAGGCCGGCGATCACGTCGTCTTCCTCGGTCATGTGGAGCACGGCGACGCGCAGGACGACGAGCTTCGGCCCTTGACCTACTACCAGCGCCGCTTCGGGACGTGGGCGCCGGATGAAGGGAGCTACCAATGACGCTTGCGCAAGACGCAGTCGCGATCGCTTCGCCGGGTTTCGTGGCGAAGGCGAACGACCAACCCGAGCGGGAGACGTTCTCGCCCGCGTCGGGTCGATCGAGAGGAGGAGCGTTCCGGCGGCTCCGTTCGCCCCTCGGGATCTACACGACGCCGCTGATCCTCTTGGGGGTCTGGCAGCTGCTCTGCTCGACGGGGCGGATTCCGATGACAATCGCGGCTTCGCCCGTTCAGGTCGTGCAGGCCGGGGCTCACTTGTGGCAGGTCGGTGCTCCCAGCACGCTCGGCGAGGATCTGCGCGTGTCGCTGACGCGCGCGCTCGTCGGGCTCGCGATCGGCGCCACCGTGGGTGCGATCGCGGCGACGATTGCCGGCCTCGCCAAGTTCGGCGAGCAGCTCTTCAACGGGCCGGTGCAGATCCTCAACACGGTTCCGTTCCTCGCGCTCCTGCCGGTGATGATCATGTGGTTCGGGATCGGCGAGGAGTCGAAGGTGCTGTTGATCGCACTCGGCGCCGGCATCCCCGTCTACATCAACCTGTTCGCCGGCATCAGAGGCGTCGACCAGCGGCTCGTCGAGATGGCGGCGGCCGCGGGTGCCGGCCGCTGGCGGCTGATCACGCGGGTCCTGTTGCCCGGTGCGCTCCCCGGGTTTCTCGTCGGACTGCGCTTCGCCCTCGCCTACAGCGTTCTCGGGCTGGTCGTCGCCGAGCAGATCAACGCGACCTCGGGCATCGGCTTCATGATCACGCAGGCGCAGACGTACGACCGGCTCGACGAGATGTTCCTCGGGCTCGCTATCTACGCCGTGCTCGGGCTGCTCGCCGATCAGATCGTGCGCGTGCTCGAGCGTGCGCTCCTCGTCTGGCGCCCGGCGTACGGAGCCACCCGGTGAGCGCCATCCTTGCGCCCGAGCAGACGCCCCTGCGGGCGGTGCCGGTTGCCGTCGAGGTTCATCGGGCTCGTCCGCCGCTTCGGTGAGCGCACGGTGCTCGACGGTCTCGATCTCGAGCTCCGTCGCTCCGAGTTCGTGATCCTGCTCGGTCAGTCGGGCTGCGGCAAGAGCACCCTGCTCAGGTTGCTTGCGGGCCTCGACCGGCCGGACGGGGGAGAGGCCTTGGTGCCACGTCGCCGTGCGGTCGTCTTTCAAGAGCCGCGGCTGCTCCCGTGGCAGCGCGTCTGGCGGAACGTGACGATCGGCCTGCGTGGGAGCGACGCCCGAGCGGTCGCGCTGGACGTGCTCAACGAGGTCGGGCTCTCCGAACGAATCGACGCCTGGCCGAAGACGCTCTCCGGCGGGGAGTCGCAACGGGTCGCGCTCGCGCGTGCGCTCGTCGCCGACCCGCAGCTCGTTCTACTCGACGAGCCGTTTGCCGCGCTCGATGCGATCACCCGGCTCCGCATGCACGACCTCGTGCGTGCGCTGCGCGTCCGTCACGACGCGACGATGCTGCTCGTCACGCACGACGTCGACGAGGCGATCGCACTCGGCGACCGCATCCTCGTCATGCGCGACGGGCGGATCGCCTACGAGCAGCCCGTCGACCTAACTCCGAACGAACGCGGCGCCGGTTCGGCCCGCGACCACATCCGCAGATCGCTGCTGCGCGAGCTTGGCCTCGCCGCGGCTTGACCGATTCCACCCGAGAGGAGAGAACGATGAAGAAGACCTGGATCGCGGCTGGGGCCGCACTCGCGGCGGTCGCCGCAACGACGACCACGGCGTCGAGCGCATCGAAGCCGACGCTCGTCGTCGGCCAGCAGGAGTCGGGGATCATCTCCCTGATCAAGGACTCCGGCGCGCTCAACGGGGCGCCGTACAACGTCAAGTGGGCTGTCTTCCCGTTCGGCCCGCCGGAGGTACAGGCAGTCGCCTCCGGCCAGGTCGACATCGGCACGGACATCGGCGACGTTCCGCCGATCAACGGCGCTGCGACCCAGTCCGGCTTCAAGGTGATCGGGGCGCTCGTGCCGCCGTCGTTCAAGCAGGCGGGCAACTACCTGATCGTCCCGAAGAACTCGACGATCAAGAAGCTCGCCGATCTGAAGGGCAAGAGCGTGGGTGTGCCGTTCGGAAGCTCGGCGCATGGGTTCCTGCTGAACGCCGTGCAGAGCGTCGGCCTCTCGCCGGCGACGGTGAAGTTCGTCAACCTCGTTCCGGCGGCGCTGCAGGCGGCGTTCAACGGCGGCAAGGTCGACGCGATCGCGATCTGGAACCCGCAGGCCGCCGTCGACATCGAAGCCGGCAATCGCGTTCTTCTCAAAGGCACCCCGCCGCTCGATCCTGACGTCGGGTTCACGGTCGGGAACGCGAAGGATCTCGCAGACCCAGCGAAGCGCAAGCTGCTCACCGACCTGCTCGAGCGGCTCGGTCGCGCCTACGCGTGGGGCGACACGCACCCGGCGCAGTGGATCAAGGACGTCCAGAAGGAGACGGGTGTCGACCAGAAGACCGCGACGATCGAGGTCGACAACGGCAAGGAGCTGATCGAGTACGTCACGCCGTCGATCCTCAAGTCCGAGCAGAGGCTTGCTGACACGTTCTACAAGGCGAAGCAGATCACGAAGCCGGTGAACGTCAGCGCCATCCTGGACAACATCCTCCCGCAGGGCTTTACGGGGCAGCAGCAGTGAGCCGGACGCTGCATCTCAACGCCTTCCTGATGAGCTCAGGGCACCACGAAGCTGCGTGGCGCCTCGAGGAGAGCGATCCCTATGCCGACTACGACCTCGAGCACTGGGTCGGTCTCGCGCAGCTCGCGGAGCGGGGGACGATGGACTCGGTCTTCTTCGCCGACGGTCCGTCGCTCGGCCGTGGTGTCGAGTTCCGTCCGGCCGGACAGCTCGATCCGCTGATCCTGCTCGCCGTCATGGCCGCCCGTACGTCGCACATCGGGCTGATCACGACGTCGTCGACGACCTACAACGACCCGTACAACCTCGCTCGCGCCTTCGCGTCGCTCGACCACGTGAGCGGCGGCCGGGCCGGTTGGAACATCGTCACGACGGCCGATCGCGAGGCGGCGGCGAACTTCGGGCTCGAGAACCGGCCCGATCACGCCGATCGCTACACGCGCGCGACGGACTTCGTCCAGACGACGCTCGAGTTGTGGGACAGCTGGGATGACGACGCGATCGTCGCCGACAAGGAGAGCGGTCGCTACACGCGTGCCGACGGCGTCCGCCCGATCGACCACGAGGGCGAGTACTACCGGGTGCGCGGCCCGCTCAACGTGCCGCGCTCGCCACAGGGGCATCCGGTGCTGGTGCAGGCCGGGGCGTCGCACGACGGCAAGGAGTTCGCCGCCCGCACCGCGGAGGCGGTGTTCACGGCCCAGCAGACGCTCGGCGACGCACGCGAGTTCTACGTCGATCTAAAGGATCGGGTGAGCCGTGCCGGCCGCGACCCCGATCTCGTGAAGATCCTGCCGGGGATCGTGCCCGTGCTCGGGAGCACGGTCGCCGAAGCCGAGCTGCTGGCCGAGCGGCTCGACGAGGCGATCGTCCCCGAGTACGGGCTACGTCAGCTCTCGGAGATCCTCGAGGTGCCGACTGATGCCTTCGAGCTCGATGCCGAGCTGCCGCAGGACATCGTTCCAGGCGAGCATCGGGAAGGGTTCCAGAGTCGTGCCGACCTGGTGATCGCCCTAGCGCGTCGTGATCGGCTCACGGTCCGCGAGCTGCTCGGACGCCTCGGTGGCGGTCGCGGCCACTGGACCGTCGTCGGCACGCCGGAGCAGGTGGCCGATGAGCTTCAGACGTGGTTCGAAGCAGGCGCGGCCGACGGCTTCAACGTGATGGGGCCGCTGCTCCCGTCGTCGCTCGAGCACTTCGTCGATCACGTCATCCCGATCCTCCGCGAGCGCGGGTTCTTCCGAAGCGAGTACACCGGCACGACGCTCCGTGACCACTACGAGCTGCCGCGGCCGACAGTTCGTCGGCTCGCCGGTGCGCGGGCCGCATGACCGAAGTGCCCCCGGCGCTCTCGGTCAGCGGTCTGACCAAGACATACGGCCAGGGGCTGACCGCCGTCCGCGACCTTTCCCTCCAGGTCGCGGACGGCGCGTTCTTCGGCCTCCTCGGGCCGAACGGCGCGGGCAAGACGACCCTGATCGGCACGATCTGCAACCTCGTCCGGCCGACGGCCGGCGAGGTACGCGTATTCGGTCACCGGCACACGACTCGCGAGGCGCGTCGGCTCGTCGGGCTCGCCGAGCAGGACGTGAACCTCGACCGTTTCATCGACGCCGAGGAGATCCTCGTCTACCAGGCGGGCTATTACGGACTGAGCCGCCGCGACGCGTGGCGGCGCGCGCACGAGCTCCTCGATCTGTTCGACCTGTCCGCGAAGGCGAAGGCGCGGCGCTCCCAGCTCTCGGGTGGGATGCAACGTCGACTGCTGCTTGCCCGTGCCCTTGTGCACAGTCCGCGCCTGCTCATCCTGGACGAGCCGACCGCAGGAGCCGACGTCGAGCTGCGCGCCGAGCTCTGGGACTACATCCGCCGGCTGCACGGCGCGGGGACGACGGTTCTCTTGACGACGCACTACCTCGAGGAGGCGGAGGCGCTGTGCGACGAGATCGCACTCCTACGCGGCGGTGAGGTGATCGAGCGCGGGAGCGCAGCGGCGTTGCGCGACCGGTTTGGCGCGCGCGACATTGGCGAGCTCTATCTGCGGGTGATGGCTGCATGAGCAGCGTCAGCGCGCCTCCGCGCTACGACGAGCCGTATCGCGCCGAGCGCCCGGCGTTCCTCTGGCTGCTCGAGCGCGAGATCGTGCGCTTTCTCAAGATCTGGCGCTTCTCGATCGTCGGCCAGATCCTCACCGCGCTCCTTTTCGTGCTCGTCTTCGGGGTCGCGTTGAAGGGCAACGTGCAGTCGATCGACGGCGTTCCGTACGACCGGTTCATCCTGCCCGGGCTCGCCGTGCAGGCGGTGATCACCGTCGGCTTCGTCAACGGAACGACAAGCCTCTTCGAGGCGCGCAACGACCGCTACATCCACGGGGTGTTGACGAGCCCGCTTCGCTGGTGGGAAATCGACTTCGCGCTGGTTCTCGGCGGCATCGTGCGTGAGATCCTCGTCGGGCTCGGCATGCTCGTCGTCGCCGGTCCATTCGTCGGGCTCGGGATCGAGCGGCCGTTCGTCCTGCTGGTGGCGGTGCCGGGCGTCCTTGTTTGCGGGGCGCAGATTGGTGTGCTCGGCGGCACGTACGCTCGCTCGCTCGACGACATCTATTCCCTCGAGACGCTCGTCGTGTTGCCGCTCGGCTTTCTCAGTGGCGTCTTCTACTCCGTCCAGAGCCTGCCCGGGCTCTGGCAGGCGCTCAGCTATGCGAACCCGGTCTTCTACTGCGTCGACGCCATTCGGGCCGGCCTGCTTGGGCAGTCAGACCTTCCCGTTGGCCTTTCGCTTGCGGTCGTCTACGCAATCGCGATCACGCTCAGCCTCTGGTCGCTCGCAGTGTTTCGCTCCGCGAAGCGCCTGAAGCCCTAGGAATCGGCCGGCGAGAACAACGTCAGCTGCGTGCCGTCCGGTGCCTCGAGGCGGACGTTGATCGATCGCCACGGCGTCTCGACCGGTCCGGCGATCCTCGTCGCGCCGGCCGCCTCGAGCTTGTCGGCAACCTCGGGTGACGCGTCGACCTCGAAGGCGACGCGCACCTTCCCGGCGACGCGCCGCCCGACCTCGAGCTCGTCGACCATCGCCGCCTGTCCCTCGTCGAACAGCTCGAGCGTCGCGCGACCCGCGTCGAGCAACACGCCGCGGGATCCCTCGGCGGTCCACATCTCGAGCTCCGTCATCCCGAGCTCGTCGCGGTAAAACGCGAGCGCCTGATCGAAGTCCTCGACCGTCAGCGCGAGCCGTCAGTTCCTTGACCACGCTTCCTCCTTGGCTGATTGAACTCTTCGAGCATGGAGCTACCTCGTAGCCTGGACCACCGTGACGAGCTGCGGCAGGCTGTCGTTGACGTAGTGGCTCCACGCGCCCGAGCACGACGTCGTAGCACTCGAAGCTCGGCACGAGACCGAGGTGGGTGAAGCGAACCTCGGTCTCGTCGCCGGCCGGCGAGATGTCGAAGACGATCGTCGTCCCGCCCACTCGTCTCTGCGTCTCGACGAACGTCGGCCCGCCTTCGACGACGAGCCAGCTGACGCTGTTCGTTCGGGATCAGGCTCGTCACGCGCTGAGCGCGCGGTGTGCAGGTCCTCGTAGCGGTAGGTGAACTCGTCACCGACGCTGTCGGTGCTCCCTTCGAACTCACCGTCCCACCAGGCGCGCGGGTCGTTGATCGCCGCGTAGACCTCCTCGGGGGTCGCGTGGACGCGGAACGTGGTCGTGTAGCTCTTCTCGGTCATCGGTCTCTCCTTCAGTCGACGAGCGCGGGTTGCGCTTCGGTGGTCGGTGCAAGGTCGTCGACTGCGGACGAGCAGGAAGGTGACGGGCACGGCGGCGAGCCCGATCAGGCCGCAGACCCAGAACGCCCACTGGAACCCGCCGGTCAGCGCGTTGCTGACGTCGGCGCCGCCGTTCGTGAGCGTGGTCGTGTGCGCGGCCGCGACGGTCGAGGCGATTGCGACGCCGATTGCGCCTCCGACCTGCTGCGACGTGTTGAGCAGTCCCGAGGCGAGGCCTGCGTCCTTCGCCTGATCCCGGCCAGCGCGGCGATCGAGACGGGAATGAAGGCGAACGCCGTGCCGGCGCCGACGATGAGGAACGGGCCGACCAGGTCGCTCCAGAAGTGCCCGTCGACGGGCGCGGCCGCCGTCCAGAGGATGCCACCGCCGATCAGGAGCATCCCGAACGCCATCACGAGCTTCGCCGAGATGCGCGTCACGAGAACCTGAGACAGGCCGGCGAGCGCGACGGACGTCATCGACGCAACGGCCCAGGCGATTCCGGTCTGGATCGCCGAGTAGCCGAGCACCTGCTGCATGTAGAGCGTGCCGACGAAGATGAACGCGAAGAAGCTCGCGCCGAGCAGGAACGCCACGGCGTTCGCGCCGGCGACGGTCTTGAGCTTGAAGATCCGCAGCGGCAGGAGCGGCGCCTCGACGCGCGTCTCGATCACGAGGAAGGCGACGAGGAGCGCGGCCGACGCCGCGAGCAGCACGATCGTCCGCGCGCTGCCCCAGCCGTACTGCGGGCCTGCGACAGCGCGTACACGCCGAGCAGCAGACCGCCGGTGACCGTGATCGCCCCGAACGGGTCGTAGCGGCGGCGGGTCGTCTCGAGCCGGCTCTCGGGAACGATGCGGCGAGCCGCACGAGCGCTGCCAGGCCGATCGGGACGTTCAGGAAGAAGATCGTCTCCCAGCCGATGTAGCGGGTCAGCAGTCCGCCGCAGATCAGCCCGAACGTGCCGCCCGCGGCGCCGATGCCACCCCAGGCGCCGAGTGCCTTGTTGCGCTCGGCGCCCTCCGGGAAGATGTTCATCACGATCGAGAGCGCTGCCGGAAGCACGATCGCGGCGCCGAGGCCCTGCACGCCGCGCATGACGATCAGGAACGAGTCGGTCTGCGCGAGGCCGCAGGCGAGGGAGGCGGCTGTGAACATCGCGAGGCCGACCATGAGCAGGCGACGGCGTCCGAGCAGGTCGGCGGCACGACCGCCGAGCAGCAGGAAGCCGCCGAACGTCAGCCCGTACGCGGTGACGACCCACTGGAGGTTCGTCTCGCTGAAGTCGAGGTCGCGACCGATCGTCGGCAGCGCCACGTTCACGATCGTCAGATCGACGATCGTCATGAAGATAGGAAACGGCGAGAACGGCGAACGCTCGCCAGCGATGCACCACAGCGGTCATGCGGACCTCCCGGTTGAAAACACTCGTCGTGATGTGACGGTGGCGAGGTCCGCGGACTAACCGGTGCGTCTCGTGCGGCGCGAAACGGCGACGAGTTGCGCGCGCTCGTCGCCGCGGTTGCGAGATCGTGCGAACCGGTGGTGCGAAGTAGAGGACCGCGCCGCACGAGAACCGACGGCGCTCGCCGCGGTCGCATTCGACCTCGATCTCGCCGGCGGTGACGAAGACGATCGCGTCGTTCCACGCCGCCGTCTCGATCAGCGAGATGCGTGAGCCGGGTTCGAGCTCGACGACGCGCCGACGGAAGAACAGTGAGCTCTGCGCGAGCGCGTCGGGGTCGAGCTCGTCGTCGCAGCTCATGCGGGTGGAGCGATCGCGAAGAGCTCGAGCAGCTCCGGTTGCAGGAAGTAGTGGAGCTCGGCGATCAGACCGTCCTCGATCCGGAGCACCTCGAGCGCGAACGGCTCCGGGCCGGCCGGCCCTTCAGGAAGACGCCGAACGCCGGCTGCCTGTTCGCACGCGTCGGCACGTGCAGGTGCCGGCGCGCGTCGGGGCGGAACGGATACATGCCGAAGAAGCGCGCGACGTCGTCGCGGCCGAAGCACCACGCCGGCGACGGCGGCATCGTCAGCTCGCGCGTCCTCCTTGAGCAGCGCCGCGAGCGCGTGCACGTCGGTGTGCTTCCACGCGTCCATGTAGCGCGCCAGCACGGCGCCTTCGTGCGGATCGGTGGGACGTGCGCGCCAGTCGTCGCGGCGCTCGGGCAGGTGCAGCCGCAGCGTTTCGCGCGCTCGCTGCAGCGCGCTGTTCGCGGCGATCACCGAGACCTCGAGCATCGCGGCGGTCTCGCGCGCGCTCCAGCCGACGACGTCGCGGAGGATCAGGACCGCGCGCTGCCGCGGCGGCAGCTGCTGGATCGCGACGAGGAACGCGAGCTCGATCGTCTCGCGCGCCACGATCGCCTCGTCGGGCGAGATCCTCGGCATCGACGATCTCGTCGAGCCGCGTGTCGGGATACGGCTCGAGCCATGTCACCTCGGCCGGCTGGGAGGTGACGACGTCCGGCTCGACCGGGTCGGAGACGAGCTGTGGCAAGAGCCGCCGCGACCGGCGCTCGAGGAGATCGAGCGAGGCGTTGGTGGCGATCCCGTACAGCCACGCGCGGAGCGGCGCCTGCCCGCGGAACGTCTCCCGCCGGCGCCAGGCGCGGAGGTAGGTCTCTTGCACGACGTCCTCGGCGTCTTCGGCAGAGCCGAGCATCCGGTAGGAGTGCACCTCGAGCTCGCGCCGGTAGCGGCCTGTCGCCGCGGCGAACGCGTCACCGTCACCGCGCAGCGCGCGCGACCACAGCTCCAGCGGCGTGTCGAAACGGCTGTCACCTACATATGACGGCTCGGCGCCCATAAACTCACCGCTGACAACAAGGAGAGGCGCGCATGACCGATCATCCCAGCTTCGACGTCGACGCATTCGTTGCGGCGACCGACCTCAACAGCGATCACCGGGACGTCGTGAAGCGGCTCTTTGCGGTTCCGGCGAGCGAGAACATCGAGTGGCGCCAGGTACGGTCGCTCCTCGAGGCGCTCGGCGCGGTGACGCAAGAGCACAACGGCAAGCTCAAGGTCGAGCTAGGCGGGGAGGTCGAGACGCTTACTCCGCCGAAGGGCAAGGACATCGACCGCCAGATGATCGTCGACCTGCGTCGGATGCTGTCGAACGCGACCGACGTGTTCGTGCGGCCGGCCGACCTCTAGCGGTTCTCCCCCCATACGGCCGCCTGTATGAATGGAGCGGAGCCCACGGCAATGCGACGGGAGGATCGATGACGACAAAGGTGACCGACGACGGGCGCAAAGGCGTCCTTGCCGACGGCTATGAGCTTCCGCTGCTCGGGCTCGGGGTGTGGCAGGTCGAGAACGACCAAAAGTGTGTCGATGCCGTGCGCTCCGCGCTCGAGCTCGGCTACCGCCACATCGACACCGCGCAGGCGTACGGGAACGAGGAGGCCGTCGGTCGCGGCATCCGCGAGAGCGGCGTGCCGCGCGACGAGATCTTCGTCACGACCAAGTTCTATCCCGGCAACACCGATCCGTTTGCCGAGGCCGAGCGAAGCCTCGAGCGGCTCGGTCTCGACTACCTCGACCTCTACATCATCCACTGGCCGCAAGGCGGAGCGACCTGGGCGTGGCCCGGCATGGAGCAGGCGCGGGAGCGTGGACTGGCTCGCTCGATCGGCGTGTCGAACTTCGCCGTGGACGAGCTCGACCAGCTGCTCGCGGTCGCCTCGACTCCGCCGGTCGTCGACCAGGTCCAGTTCAGCCCGCACGAGTACCGGCGCGGGCTGCTCGAGGCAGGCGACGAGCGGGAGATCGTGCTCGTGGCCTACAGCACGCTCGGAACGGGCCGCCATCTCGGCGGCGAAACCGTTACGGCGTCGCTGAACGGGTCGGACGGACGCCGGCGCAGATCCTCCTTCGCTGGTGCATCCAGCACGGCGTCGCCGTGATCCCGAAGTCGACCCACAAGGAGCGGATCGCCGAGAACGGGGCCCTCTTCGACTTCGAGCTGTCCGCCGAGGACATGGCCGAGCTCGACGCGCTCGACGAGACCGGTCGGCACCGAGCAGGCCCGCGAGGAGAAGTGGTGGCAGGGGTGAGGCGGCCGGCGCTAGGCCGCGAGCAGCTCGATCGCCGGCACAGCGGGCGATAGCTCGACGCGCAGGACGGTCAGGCAGCGCAGCTCGAGGTCGAGCTCCTCGACGTGCCAGTGACCGTCCTCGCCGTCCTCCACGAGAGTCCCGATCCGGAGATCGAGATCGAACTCGTGCGTGAGCCGGGTGACGGTGACGGAGCCGTCGCGGTCGACGATCGTGAGGGCGTTCTCCAGCACGCTGGCACGGTACGGAGGCGACCGGACGGCAGGGCTCTAGTCGAGCTGCCCGATCATGAACGCGACCGCGAAGCCGACCGCCGTGACGACGCCGACGAGCTTGCCGCCGTGCTCGTAGGCCTCCGGCATCATCGTGTCGGCGAGCATCGTCAGGATCGCGCCGCCGGCGAACGCGAGCACGAACGCAACCGTGTCCGGCGACGCGCCCTGGAACGCCACGTAGCCGATCAGCGAGGCAAGGCCGGAGACGACTGCGATGCTCGACCACATGGCGATGATGCGGCGCGGGCTCCAGCCGCTCAGCCGCAGCCCCGAAGTCGACGAGATCGCCTCCGGGACGTTCGAGATGAAGACGGCTGCGAGATAGGCGGCACCGACGGCGCCGCTCTCATAGAACGTCAGGCCGATCACGAGTGACTCGGGGATCCCGTCGAGCACGGTGCCGAGGACGATCGCGAGCGCGGCTTCGTCCGTGTGACCGCCGCGCGCGCTCTTGCGGTTTGCGCCGCCCGCGCGATCGATGAGCAGGTCGCCGCCGAAGAACACGCCGCACCCGGCGAAGAACCCGACGAGGACTGCGCCGTGGCCCGATCCCGAGCCCGGCCGCCTCTTCGACGAGGTCGAACGCGACCGCGCTGAGGAGAACGCCCGCGCCGAAGCCCATGATGAGCCCGATCGTGCGCAGCCCGACCCGGAACAGGAGAGCGACGCCCGCGCCGAGGACGAGGGAGGATGCGGCAAGCAGTCCCCACGCGAATGCTCCGGCCAACTACGAACCGGTCTGTTCGAGGTGGCCGACCAGCGACTCCCCCTCGATATCGACGTTCGGCAGCGCCCGGTCGAGGAAGCGGGGGAACCACCATGCCCGGTCGCCGAGGAGCTGGAGCACGGCCGGCACGAACGTCATCCGGACCAAGAATGCGTCGGCCAGCACACCGAAGGCGAGACCGAGCCCGATCGACTTGATCACAGCGTCGCCGCCGAAGATGAAGCCGGCGAAGACGCTTGTCATGATGATCGCAGCAGCGGTGACCACGCGGGCGCTGCCGCGGAAGCCCGAGACGATCGCGCGGGTGGCGCCGCCGTCGTGCACGTAGCTCTCACGGATACGAGAGACGAGGAAGACCTCGTAGTCCATGGCGAGTCCGAACAGGAGCGCCAGCATGATCACCGGTAGGAAGCTCACGATCGGTGACGTCGAGTCGACGCCGATGAGGCTGTCCAGGTGCCCGTCCTGGAAGACGAAGACCATCAGCCCGAGCGCCGAGCCGATGGTCAGCAGGAACCCGACGACCGCCTTCACCGGCACGAGCAGGGAACGAAAAACGAGCATCAGCAACACGAGCGCAAGGCCGACGATCAGCACGAGCATCACCGGGAGCGCAGAGCTGAGCTTGCTCGAGATGTCGATGTTCACCGCGGTCGCGCCGGTGACGAGGATGTCGATCCCGTATTTCGCGCGCACCGGCACAGCCGCTTTGCGGATCGCGAGGACGAGGTCCTTCGTCCCCTCGCTCGACGGGCTGCTCGCCGGCGTGACCGCGATAATCGAGATCTCCCCGGTCGAGTTCGGGATCGGTTTGGAGGCGGCGGCGACGCCGGGGAACTTGCCGAGGGCCTTCGAGGCGGCCAGCGCGATCGTCCGCGGGTGCTCCTTGCCGGTCGCATCGACGACGACGGTCAGCGGCCCGTTGAAGCCAGGCCCAAAACCTCTGCTGAGAAGGTCGTACGCTCGCCGTTCGGTGCTCGACGTCGACTGCGATCCCGCATCCGGCAGTCCGAGCTCGATGTGCAGCAGTGGCACCGCGATCGCGCCCAAAACGACGATCACTCCGACGAGGGCGAGCCACGGCCGGCGCGTGACGAAGCGCGCCCATGCCGCACCCATGTTCTCGCGCGTCGCCGCGAACTGCTTGCCCTTCGTCGCGCGCATGCCCGCGAAGCCGAGAAGCGCCGGAAGCAGCGTGAGCGCGATCACGACCTGTAGGAGCACTGTGAACGCGGCGGCGAGTCCCATGACGCTGAGGAAGCGGAGGCCAACCACGAGCAGTCCGGCGAGCGCGATGAACACCGTGACCCCGCGAAGACGACGGCGCTCCCGGCGGTACCGAGCGCGCGGGCCGCGGCCTCTTCTCCGTCAAGCCCATCAGCGACGTTCTGCCGGTAGCGCGACGCGATGAACAGGGCGTAGTCGATCCCGACTGCGACCCCGAGCATCGTCGCGAGGATCGGCGCGGTCGAGCTCAGCGTCACGAAGCCGGAGAGCGCCTGGATCGCGAGCGCCGAGATCGCGACACCGACTAGAGCAGTGACGAGCGGCAGAAACGCCGGGACGAAGGCTCCGAAGGTGACGAGCAGGACAACGAGCGCGATTACGAGGCCGATCACCTCGGCGCTCGAGCCCGACGAGCCGCCGGTGCTGATCACGCCGCCCGAGAACTCGACCTCGAGCCCCGCCTTTCTCGCTGGGCCGGCGACGCGCTCGAGGGCAGCCTTGGTCTCATCCGAGATCTGAGGCAGCGGGACGCCGAAGTTCAGATCGGCGAAGGCGACCTCGCCGTCCTTCGAGGCGACGAGCGTATTCGCGATCCCTTCGGCGCCGACCGTCTGCGGCACCTTGCGCGCCAGCGCGACGGTGGGCGCGATCAGCTTCTGGTATTTCGGCGCGGTGAGCTTCTGTCCGGGCGGCGCGGCGAAGACGATGCGCGCGGTCGCTCCGCCCGTGCCAGGGAACTTCTGATTGAGAAGATCCAGCGCTCGCTGCGACTCAGTGCCGGGAACGCTGAAGACGTCGCTCGTCGGCTTCTTGAGGAGTGCCGCGCCGACGCCCACGAGCACAAGCACGAGCGCCCAGACAATCGCAACGCGTCGGCGCCTGCGAAATACGGTTCCCCCGAGGCGATCGAGCAGTACCGCCATTGGGTGACCATACTTTCACCAACGAGACGACGAGAAAGGAACCGCGAGCATGAACAGGTTCGAGCAGGCGGTCTACGAGTGCATGATCCCGACGGCCAAGCTTCTCGACGAGACGACGAAGCCGCTGCACCGCGCGATCCTGCTGAACTTCTGGCGGCACGTGCATCTCGAGGGCGCGGGCGACTACGACCGGATCGTCGCGCCGGACATGATGGTCGACCACCCGGTGTATCGCGTCACGTGGGGAGTGAGCCCGGCCGTGATCGAGGGCAAGGACGGCGTGCTCGCGTTCTACAACAGCGTCGGCGAGTCGGTGCTGTGGCACTCCGACGACCGCCTGTCGGTCGCCGACTGGGGCGTCTGCGACGAGATCACCTTCCATCAGCTCGCACGCGGCGCCGACCTGAAGGCGGTCGGCTACGAGGTCGAGAGCGACGACGCGCTCTACCACGTCTACAGCCGGCAGGCGTTCATCTGGCCGTACGACGACCAGGCGCGGCTCGCCGGCGAGCACCTCTACGAGGACAAGACGAGCCTCGTCATCGAGGAGGTCGACCCAGGCCGAGGCGATCACGGCGGCTCGCGTCCGCGAGATCCATCGCGAGCAGCTTGCGAAGCTCGAGGCGGTGCAGGGCGAGGGCTTCTGGACGCTCGAGGCGCAGCTCGCGACGGTCTAGAGCTTGTAACAGTCTGTTACAAGCGTCCAGCTTGTAACAGACTGTTACCTGTAGCCAAGCCGCGCTTCAGGGCGAGAACCTGGTTGTAGGCCGACCGCAGCTGGGCGAGCTTCAACCTCCCCGAACGTACGGCGCCGACGAGCCCGTCGAACGCCGATCCGGGCGCGGTCTCGGTGTCGGCGGCGTTGCCCAAGAGGACGAGATCGTCGCCGGCGGCGATCGCCTGCACCGTTGCCCGGCGATCGTCATCGACGTGTTCACCGCCGGTGTGTCGAGCGCGTCGGTGACGATCGCGCCGGTGAAGCCGAGCCCGCGGAGATCCGCGACCACCTTGGGTGAGAGCGCGGCCGGCGACTTCGAACCGAGCGCGGGGTAGATGGCGGTCGACATCATGACGAGCGGGATCCCGCCTGCGATCGCGCGCGTGAACGGCAGCCAGTCCGCCTTCAGCTGAGCTGCCGAAGCGCTGACCGTCGTCGCGCCGGCGTCGGTCGTGAGCTTTGCGTAGCCGAGCCCGGGAAAGTGCTTGGCGGTCGGGAGGATCCCGCCCTGGGCAAGGCCCGCGGCGAATGCCGCCCCTCGGGCGGCGACGGTTGCGGGGCGCAGCCCGAAGCTGCGCGGGGTGATGAAGCCGCCTCGACCGACGTCGAGCACCGGCGCCAGATCGACGTTGACGCCGACTGATTTGAGGGTGCGCGCGGTCGCCTCGCCTTGCGCCTCGGCGGTCTTCGGAGCGAGCATCTCGCGGGGTGCAAGCGACGGCGCGCCGGGGAGGCGCTTGACCGTCCCACCTTCCTGATCGACCGCGATCAGGAGCGGTGGCTGACCGCCCGCCTTCGCCGCCGCCTGCAGCCGCCCGATCAACGCCTTCGGGCCGTCCGGGCCGAAGTTGTCGGTGAAGAGGACGACGCCGCCGATCTGACCCCTGCTGACCCGCTGCAGAAACGCGGCGCTCGGAGTCTCGCCGTGCATCCGCACCAGCAAGAGCTGTCCGGCCATCTGCGAAACGGTCGGACTGTCCGCGCGTGCGCCGTGGACTCCGGCGGCCGCGACCATCGCGAGCGCCGCGGCGGCGAGAAACTTGCAGCCTCACGTCACGCGCGACGCGTCGGCATCGACGAGTTCGTGCTCGCCGGCCGCGACGAGCGCGCGCAGCCGGTCGACTGCGTCCCAGACGTCGACGAAGCGCGTGTAGAGCGGAGGGACGCCGAACCGGATCGAGTCGGGGCCGCGGAAGTCGGGCACGACGTCGGCGCGCTCGATCAGCGCGCGGCAGATCCGCCAGGCGTCGGGATGCCGGAGCGAGACATGGGCGCCGCGCCGCTCGGGGTCGCGCGGCGTGCCGAGCGAGAAGCCGAGCGGCGCGAGCCAGGCGTCGTAGAGCTCGACGATCAGGCTCGTCAGGGCGACGGACTTCGCGCGCGCCGGCGCGATCCCGGCTTCGGCGGTGAGCTTCGCGCTCTCGTCGACGGCTTCGAGCAGCATGATCGGCGGTGTTCCCGCGAGGAAGCGCTCGATCCCGAGGGCGGGCACGTACGGATGCCCCATCGCGAACTGGTCGCGCTGGGCGAACCAGCCGCCGATCGGCGAGCGCAGCCGCTCCTGCAGCTCGCGGGCGACGTAGAGAAACGCGGGCGCCCCTGGGCCGGCGTTCAAGTACTTGTAGGTGCATCCGACGGCCAGCTCCACGCCGTTCGCCGAGAGGTCGGCCGGCACGACGCCGGCCGCATGGCAGAGGTCCCAGCACGACAGGCACGCCGTGCGCCCGGGCCAGCGCGGTAATCGCCGGCAGGTCGGCGAGGGCGCCCGAGCGGTAGTTGACGTGCGAGAGGACGAGCAGCGCGACGTCCCCGGTGGCCAGCGCGGACTCGACAGCTTCCGGCGTCGGGCCTTCGATTGCATCGGTCTCGAGCAGGCGCAGCTCGCGACCGTGCTGCTCGGCGAGACCCTGCAGCACGTAGCGGTCGGTCGGGAACTCGTCTCGCGGCACGACGATCGCGCCGGGCCGTTCCGGAAGCAGCGCGCCGGCCAGCTTGTAGAGGTCGACCGTGGTCGAGTCGGCGACGAGCACCTCGCCCTCGCCGGCGCCGAGCACGCCGTGCGCGAGTCGATCGCCGACGCGCCGCGGCGCGTCGATCCAGTCGTGCCAGCCGGTGACGATGCGCGTGCCCCAGTCGTCGATCGCCGCCTGGAGCCGAGCGCGGGTGGCGAGCGGGAGTCGACCGAGCGAGTTCCCGTCCAGATAGATCCGGGGCTCGTCGCCGAGCACGAAGCGCTCGCGGAACGGGCCGAGCGGGTCGGCGCGGTCGAGCGCGAGCGGCGTCTTCGCGGGTGGTCATCCGACCGCCTCGAGGACGCTGCGCCCAGGCGTCGCTCCGCGGATCGATCGGCTCGAAATGGCCGCACGCAAGCTCGGTCAACGTCGATCGCCCGCCCGCCGCGGCGTGGTAGTCGCGTGCCTGCGTCACGGGCACGGTCTCGTCGTCGACGCCGTGGACGAGCGCCACCGGGACCGGCGGCGGCGCCTGGGCCAGCGGGTCGGCCTCCGCCCATGCCTGCATCCGGACTCGATCCCATGAACGCAAGCGCAGCGCCGTCGCCGAGCCGCTCCGTCGCCGTCGCACGCAGGTCGCACACGGCCCCGAGCGCGACGGCAGTATCGACGAGCCCGCGCGTGGCGAGCAGAAGCGCGAGGTGACCGCCCGCGGAATGCCCGAGCGCGACGACCCGTTCGGCAGGCGGCGCGGCGGCACGCGCGGCGGCGACGTCGTCGAAGGTCTGTGGCCAACCGCCGCCCGCCCCGACCCGGCGGTACTCGACGTTCCAGGTCGCCCAGCCGGCGTTGGTCAGCGCGATTGCCGCCGCATCCATGATCTCCTTGCCGTACTTCGCCTTCCAGAACCCGCCGTGGAGGACGACGACGAGTCCGCGTGCCTTGCCGGACGGCACTCTCAGGTCGGCGCGCTGATCGGGCTCCGGACCGTATGCCTGCGTCGTCGCGGGAAGTGAATGCGCGGCCGCCCAGTCGGCGAGCTCGCCGAGCAGCTGCTCTACGGCCATGCGTAGACATTAGTGTCTTCGCATGGCGCACTCGCAGCCGGGACTCTTCGCGCTCGGGACGGCGTCACACGCCTACCTCGAGCTCGATGCGGTGAGCGCCGACACCGGCGCGAGCCTCGTCCGGACGATCGCGGGGATGCGCGAGCCGCGAACGACGATGGGCGGCGTGAACCTCGTGGCGGGATTCCGGCCCGAGCTCTGGCGTCGTGTGATGCCGAACGACGCTCCCACCGAGCTCACAGGGTTCGAGGCGGACATCATGGGAGTCGACGGCTTCGTGATGCCGGCCACACAGCACGATGCGGTGCTCTGGGTGTCGGGGAGCTCGTACGACGTCGTCTTCGACGTCTGTCGCGGGGCGATCGACATCCTGCGCGGCATCGCAACCGTCGCCGAGGAGACATCGAGCTGGCCGTACCAGCACGACCGCGATCTCACCGGGTTCATCGACGGCTCCGAGAATCCGACGCTTGTCGACGCGCCCGATGTCGCGGTGATCGCAGACGGCGGGCCGGGCGCCGGCGGCACGATCCTGCTGCTCCAGAAGTGGGTGCACGACACGACCGCCTGGGACGCGCTCGCCGAGGTGGAGCAGGAGCAGGTGATGGGCCGGACGAAGCCCGACAGCGTCGAGCTCGACGACAAGCCCGCCGACTCGCACGTGGCGAGCACCGACCAGGACACGTTCGGGAAGATCTTCCGCCGCAACATGCCCTACGGCACGGTGACCGACCACGGGACGATGTTCGTCGGCTTCTGTGCGGAGCAGCGACCGCTCACCGCAATGCTCGAAAGCATGGCGGGAGTCACGAGCGGTCGTCGTGACGCATTGACGCGCTACACGCGTGCGTTGAGCGGCGCGTACTACTTCATCCCGGCGAGCGAGTCGTTGATCGTGAAGGCCGCCTCGGACTGAGATCGTCGTCGGTCAGTTCTGCCAACGCGCTGAGCAGCGCGTCGATGTGCGCAGGCTCGACGCCAATCCCGATGCTCGCGCGTACGGCGCCTGGCAGCGCGACGTCCTCGTCCGGCCGAGCACGCAGGGCGGCGTCGAGCCGATCCGATGGTGTGCCCAGCAGGTGCGAGACGAACGGGTGCGCGCAGAAGAGCCCGCTCCGCACTGCCACGCCGTAGTCGTGCGTGAGTTGTTCGGCGACCAGTCGTGACTCCTCGCCGGCGACGGTGAAGGCGGCGACTCCGACCCGGTCGTCGTGGGACGGCCAGCCGCGGAGCGTCGTCACGAACGGGTTGTCGTCGAGCCCGTCCCAGAGCCGGGAGGCGAGGGCCTGCTCCTGGCGCTCGAGCCGATCGCGTCCGAACCGTTCGAGCTCGTCGCAGGCAGCGGCGAGTGCCACGGCACCGAGCAGGTTCGGCGTTCCGGCCTCGAGGCGCTGAGGCAGCTCTGCCCAGGCCACGTCGTCGAGCGAGACAGCTCGTACAGCGCCGCCGCCCTTGAGGAGCGGGGGCACGCTGCGCAGGAGGTCGCGACGAACGATGAGCGCGCCCGAGCCGAATGGGGCGTAGAGCTTGTGCCCGGAGAGCGCGAGGTAGTCGGCCTGGAGCCCGCGCACGCTCACCGTGCGATGTGGAGCGAGCTGCGCTGCGTCGACGAGGATGTGCGCGCCGGCGTCGTGCACGACCTTCGCAAGCTCCTCGACGGGGAGGACCTCACCGGTGACGTTCGACGCGCCGGAGACGGCGACGACGTCGTACGGGTACCGAGAGCTCGCGGCGTGGCGGAGCAACTCATCGGTGCGTTCCACGAGCTCGTCAGCAGATCCGGTGAACGGAAGATGGTCGACTGTGTGCTCGCGCCAGGGGAGCAGGTTCGCGTGGTGCTCGAGCGGCGAGCAGAGAATGCGGCTCGGCCGCGGCAGGGATGCGGCGACCAGATTGATCGCCTCCGTCGTGTTGCGCACGAAGACCACGACATGCTCGTCGTCGCAGTCGACGAAGCGCGCCACGGCCGCCCGCGCCTCTTCGTATGCCTCCGTCGAGATGCGGCTCCGGGCACCTCCGCCACGATGGATGCTGCCGTACGCCGGGAGGAGCGCGAGGACCGCGTCCACCGCCGCGCGCAGCGCCGGCGTGGTGGCTGCGTAGTCGAGATTGACCTGGCCCTCGAGCTGGGCGGCGTGATGGCCGCCGAACTCGGTGGGGTCGACGATCGCGGGCCAGCCGGTCTCCGTCACGTACAGATCATCGCCTCGGCTTCACAGACGGCGTTCGCGTAGCCCGAGCGGAACGCATGCGCCTTGCCGGTCTGTTCGTCGAACGTGTGCCGCTCGGTGCAGCCTGTGTCATTCGCGAGGAGATGGATCGACACCGACGTCTCAGCGGAAGTGGTGCGGACCCGGTGGACGTCGTCGATTGGCGGCAGCAAGGTGTAGTAGTCGCCGGGGGCGAGCGGGCGCCGCCGCCCAGTCTCGATGCCGTCTGCGGTCGGCCGATAGAACTCCTCGTCCTGCGTTCCGCGGTAGATCCCGACGAGGCCCCAGGCGAGATGGTCGTGGATCGGAGTCATCGACCCGGACGGGACGACCAGGCTGAACAGGCAGAGCGAGCGGTCGGCCGACCGGTAGAGAAGCCATTGTCCGATTCCGCCGCCCATGCCGCTGTCGGGCACCGGCTCCTGGAACGTTTCCGGGAGCCAGCCGCGGTTCGTCAGTGCCTGCTCGAAGAGCGGCGCGACCGAAACGCACGCGCCGGCGGCGTCGCTCGCATGGCCGATTCGATGACGCACTTCCGCGATCAGCTCGCGCACGAACGGTGAGTCGAGGACGTACTCGTCGGCTTCGAGGGGAGGCAGCGACGGATCGAGGTGCTGGTGCAGGTCGCACATGGGCTAGTTGCCTTTCAGTGTAATGTTGAGCTATTAGGTTGACTAAGTCTAGTTATAAGTGTTTCTCTGGGAGGATTGATGATCAAGAGCACCAACGACCGCCGGCTCTGGCTCGCGCTCGCAGTGGGCGTCGTCGCACTCGTCGCTGGCTTGGCGGCAGCGACGAACGTCTCGGCCAACGCCCTCGACCTGTCGAAGGTGACCCTGAACGAGGCGACATACCCGTCGCCGAACGGCGACGACTTGCTGCTCCAGTCTGCGGGTCTCGCGAACACGCCGTACAAGGTGAAATACCAGAGCTATCCGTCGTCCGCACTGCAGACCGCGGCCGTCAACACGCACACAGCAGATCTTGCCCGCGGTAGCGGAGTCGCGAACGTCTTCATCGCAGCGACCGGCCTCGTGCGGTTCCTCTCCGTTGCGACTCTGAAAATCAGCACGAATCAACAGGACACGCTGACCCTCAAGAGCTCCGGCATCAGCTCCGTGGCCCAGCTCAAGGGCAAGAAGGTGGCGTACGTCCCCAACACCACGTCGGAGTACTTCCTGTTGAAGCAACTCCAGGCGGCGGGCCTGAAGTGGAACGACATCACTCCTGTGCCGCTCGATCCGACCACCGGCCTCGCAGCGTTGCTCGGCGGGAGCGTCTCGGCGCTCGCGACGTTCGGCAACGTCGCCCTGGCGGAACAGCAGGGCGCGACGGTGCTCGCAGACGGTGGCCCGTACCTCAAGGGCCGGCTCGGCGCGCTCGTCGGCACGTACAACGCCTATGCGGCCGACCTGAAGGACTCGAACAAGGTTGCGGCGATCGCCGACTACATCGCGCGCGTGAACACGGCGCAGGCTTGGGCGCGTTCCCACTCGACCCAGTGGGCGCAGATCCTCGCCAAGGCGACGAACCTGCCGCTCGCGACGGAGCTGGCGACCTTCCAGGCAGGCGAGAAGCTCTACCCGTCCTCGGTCTCGCCGAACGTGCCGGAGAGCATCTCCAACGAGCAGGACTACGCGAACACGTTCCTGCAGGCAGGCGTTCTTACGAACACGGTCGACATGGCGAGCACGTTCTCGAACAAGCTCAGCACGCTGATCGCCAAGGACGAGGCCGCGTACAAGAAGAAGTACGCGCCGTACTTCGTGACGCCTGGGTGGCTGAAGAAGTCGTCGTGAGCGAAGGTTCGCTCCTTGTCGCAGGTCAGTCGGTCGCCGCCGAGGCTCTCGAGCCTCGGCGGTCCGGCGCGCGGCGCACGGTGGTGTTCGTCGCGACGGACGGTGCACGGAGCAGCCGTCGCGTGCCGGTCCCGAGCGTCGTTCGGCGCAGCGTCGTCCCGCTGCTGCTGCTCGTCTTCTGGCAGGTCGCGAGCTCACGCCACTGGTGGCCTCCGTCAGTGCTGCCGTCGCCCGTGACGGTGGCCCAGACGTTCTGGGAGCTCCTCACCGACGGCCAGCTGCTCTCCAACCTGTGGGTCTCGCTCCATCGCGTTCTGATCGGAGCCTCGATCGGGATCGGCATCGGAGCGCTCCTCGGGATCGCCGCGGGGCTGTGGTCGCTTGTCGAAGAGGCGTTCGACTCAACGCTGCAGATGATGCGGACGCTGCCTTATCTCGTGATGCTTCCACTCTTCGTCATCTGGTTCGGAGTCGACGAGTTCCCGAAGATCCTGATCATCGTCATCGGTTCCTCGCTGCCGATGTACCTGAACACCTTCGCCGGCGTTCGCGGTGTCGATCCCAAGCTCGTCGAGATGGGCGGCACCTTCGGACTGCGTCGTCCGCAGCTGATCGCCAGCGTGATCATCCCCGCGGCCTTGCCGGCGATCCTCACCGGCCTCCGCTACTCGCTCGGCATCAGCTGGCTCAGCCTCGTGGTCGCCGAGCAAATCAACGCACGCGCAGGTCTCGGCTTCCTGATGAGCAACGCCGAGTCGCTCTTCGTGACGAAGGTGCTGGTCGTCTGCATCCTCGTCTACGCAGCGCTCGGCCTGCTGACCGACATGCTCGTCCGACTGCTCGAGCGCCGGCTCCTCGCCTGGCGCGGGAAGGCAGCGCGCTGGTGAGCGCAACTCACACCCGGCCTGCAGTCGTCGTTCGGAATCTGACGCGCCGCTTCGGCAGCCGCACGGTTCTCGACGGGCTCGACCTGACGATCGCGCGCTCGGAGTTCGTCGCGCTGGTCGGCAAGAGCGGTGGTGGCAAGACGACCTTGCTGCGGATGCTCGCCGGCCTCGACGGCTTCGACACCGGAACCGTGGAGGTCCCCGTCGATCGCGCGGTGGTGTTCCAGGAGCCGAGGCTCCTCGCCTGGCGCCGTGTCTGGCGAAACGTCGCGATCGGGCTGGCGCGCTCGGCCGGGCGCACGCGCGCCGTCAAGGCACTGTCGGAAGTGGGGCTCGCCGGGCATCTCGACGCCTGGCCGCTGACCCTCTCGGGTGGAGAGGCGCAGCGCGTCGCACTTGCCCGGGCTCTTGTCCGTGAGCCCGATCTGCTCCTGCTCGACGAGCCCTTCGGCGCTCTCGATGCCCTGACCCGTATTCAGATGCACGAGCTCGTTCGCGATCTCCATCGCCGTCACCGTCCGGCCGTGCTCCTCGTCACACACGACGTCGACGAGGCGCTGATGCTCGCCGATCGCGTCCTCGTGCTTCGCGACGGGCACATCGCCGCCGAGGTCGAGACGCGAGACCTCTTCCATGACCGTCTCGACCCTGCCTTCGAGGAAGCACGCGCGCGGCTCCTCGCCCTTCTCGGCGTCGGCGAAGAGCCGGCCGCCGTTCTCCCAGCAAAGGAGTTCTCGGAATGCCCGATCTCAACCGTGAGCTGACGTTTGCGTCCTTCCTCTTTCCGAAGGCCGAGCTCGGCCCAGAGCTGTTCGATCACGCCGTCCTTGCCGAAGAGCTCGGCTACGACCTGATCGTTGTGCCCGACCACGCCGACTGGCCGCACTACGTCGACGGGTGGACACTCGCCTCGGCGGTGCTCGCCCGTACGAGCCGGATCGACGTGGCGAGCGGCGTGTCGTCCCTCTCACTGCGCCAGCCCGCCGTGCTCGGGAAGTCGGCGTGGACACTCGACCGCCTTGCGCCGGGTCGATTCCATCTCGGGATCGGCACCGGGATCATGCCGGGCATCCTCACGATCGGCGGCCCGGCGTGGCCCGGGCCGGAGGCGTTCGCGCGTCTGCGCGAGGCGATCGAGGTGATCCGGCTGCTCTGGTCGGGCGGGGAGGAGGCGAGCTACGACGGCACCTACTACCAGCTCGCCGATGCAAAGCTGCCCGCGGCGCCGAGCGCCGGTCTCGACCTCTGGATCGGCGGGATCAAGCCGGGTATGCGCCGCCTCACCGCCGAGCTCGCCGACGGCTGGTTCCCGGGCATGTTCAGCATCGACCCTGAGATCGTCGTCGAGGAGACGAACCATCTCGACGAGGAGATCGCCAAGCAGGGCCGCGAGCTGTCGTCGGTGCGCCGCCTCTACAACACGATCGCGAAGAAGATCCAGCCGAAGTCCGAGGGCTTTCTGATCGGCCCGCCGGAGCAATGGGTCGAGGAGTTGACCTGGGCGGCGGTCGAGCTCGGTTTCGACACGTTCCTCTATGGCGACCGGGAGTCGCCGCCGGACGGGCTGCGGCTGTTCGCCGAGGAGGTCATTCCGCAGGTCAAGGCGAACGTGGCCGCGGCCCGGCAGGCGAGCGGGGTGCCCGCGTGAAGTTCGGGTTCACGAGTCTCGGCGACCTCTCGAGCGACCCCGCCACGGGCACGACGCCGAGCGCGCGCGAGCGGCTCGAAGAGATCGTCCAGGCGGCCGAGCTGACCGAGCGCCTCGGGCTGGACTCGTTCGGGGTCGGCGAGCACCATTCAGGGAGGTGGGTGCTCACTGCACCGCCGGTCGTGCTCGCGTCGATCGCCGCACGGACGGAGCGAATCCGGCTGCGCACCGCGGTGACGCTCATTCCGAACCTCGACCCCGTCCGCGTCGCCGAGGACTATGCAACCGTCGACGTTCTCTCTGGCGGACGGCTGGAGCTGGCGGTCGGCAAGGGCAACTTCCCGCAGCCCTGGTCGTTGTTCGGCCAGGATCACGACGAGCAGCGCGACCGGCTCGCCGAAGGCACCGACCTGCTCCGGCAGATCTGGCGAGAGGACCCGATCACGTGGACAGGGCGCTTCCGCCCGCCGCTCGTCGAGGCGAGCATCGGGCCACGCCCGCAGCAGACGCCGCCGCCGATCTGGTGGGCGGCCTCGACGGCGCCGTCGTCGGTCGAGTTCGCCGCCGAGCGAGGAATGCCGCTCGTGGTTGCCGGCGTCTTCCGCGAGCTCGAGCATTGCGGCGAGCTCGTCGACCACTATCGGGCGGTCGCCGCGTCCGCGGGCCACGATCCAGCGTCGCTTCCCGTCGCGTTCGCGAGCCACTTGTACGTCGACCGGGACGGTGCGGCGGCCAAGCGCGACTTCGAGCCGTACTACCGTCACGCGCTCAGTGCCGCGACGGGCGAGATGCACGATCCGATGCCGCCGCTCGACTACGAGCAGCGTCTGCGAGGCCCGCTGATCTGTGGCTCGCCCGCGGAGGCAGCGGAGAAGATCCTTGAGATCCACGATCGCATCCGGCACGACGTGCACGTCTTCCACTGCGATCTTGGCGGCATCCCGTGGCGTCGGTTGCGCCCATCGATGGAGCTGTTCGCAGAAGAAGTGGTCCCGGCGGTCGATGCCGCCCTTACGACGACGGCGGCGGCAGCCTAGACCGGGACGCTGAGCAGACGGCCGAGGGCGGGAATCCCGCCCTCGGCGATCCGGTACACCGGTCGACCGACGGCGCCGGCGACGATGCTGGCCGCGACGGACGTTCGTCGGCCGGATGCGCAGGCGACGAGGATCGAACGATCGAGCTCGGCGAGCTCGGCGGTGTGAGCGGGAAGTTCGCGCCAGGGGAGGAGCAAGGCGCCTGGAATCGTGTCGGTCCGCTCGTCCTCGTCGCGCACGTCGACGAGCACGACCGTCCCGGCTTCGACGAGGGCGGCTGCCGTGTCGACATCGACGCTCGTCACCTGCGTCATCGCGAAGCCGTCGCGGCGCCACTCGGCGGGGGCGCCGACCAGATAGCCCCGCACATCTGTGAGTCCAACGGCGGCAAGCCGAGCTGCGAGGCGGCACACCGCCCCTCGATCCTCCGCGAGAAGAACGACGGGCCGATCGCCGATGAGCCACGCTGCGCGTGAGCCGACGGACGGCTGGTCGAGTGGGAGGGAGAGGGCGCCGCGGATCGACCCCTGGTCGAATGCGGCGGCCGATCTGCCGTCGATGACCCGGGCGCCGTCGTCGACGAGCCGGCGCGCAGCCGCGGGTGTCAGCCTGGGCGATTCGAACTCGGGGTACGCGACCGCGGCGCGGTTCAGCGCGACGACGCGCTCCACCGTGGGCGGCCGGTCCGGCAGTCGCTCGAGCAGATGCGCGCGCGTCGATCTCTCGTCGCCCGCGAGCAACCCGGCGTTCGTCCGGCGCTCGGCTCCGATCGTGGACGAGGGCTTCTCACTCGTTTGGCCCGCGCAACACAGGGACCCGCCGATGTGACCCGGCCAGATCTCGACATGCTCGGGGAGCGACGCGAGCCGCCAGGCGGAGTCGATTAGCTGGATTGCGGCGTGCGCCAGTTCGTCGTCGCCGTCGACCGCCAGGTCGGGGCGGGCAAGGTCGCCGACGAGCAGTGAGTCTCCGGTGAGCACCGCCTGGATCTCCGGCGAACGCGCGAGGTCTGCAATGGCATACGACACGTGCTCAGGTCGATGTCCGGGCGTGGCGATCACGTCGATCCGCACATCGCCGAAGAAGAACCTGTCGCCGTCGGACACGGCGGTGTGGAAGTCGGTCGCGCCCGCGTTGACGGGCACGAGCACGTTCGCGCCCGTGCTCGCGGCCAGCCTCCCGCGCCCGGAGACGTGGTCGGCGTGCGTGTGCGTCTCGAAGATCCTGGTGATCGTCAGATGATGGAAGCGCGCGAAGCTGAGATACGGCGCGACGTCCCAGGCCGGGTCGACGACGGCCGCCTGCCCGCCGGAGGCGACCAGATAGGACGCGCAGCCGAGGTCGTCGTCGATGAACTGACGGAAGATCATCCGAGTAAGATGATCTTATAGATCAACTTGCTAGAGCGAGTCTGGAAACCAACGTCCGCTGCGACCAGACACAATGGCGGCGTGCGGATCTCTGCAAAAGAGGACTACGCCATCCGGGCGGTGGTCGAGCTCGCCTCGAGCGACGAGGCGATCGTCAAGCGCGAGCATTTGGCCGAACGTCAGAGCATCCCGCCGGCGTTCCTCGAGAACATCCTGCTGGAGTTGAAGCGCGGCGAGATCGTCGAAGCGATCCGCGGCGCGGACGGCGGATTCCGGCTCGCCCGTCCCGCCGACGAGATCACGGTCGCTGAGGTGATCCGCACCGTCAGCGGCCCTCTCGCCACGATCCGTGGCCAGCGGCCGACGGCGCTCGAGTACGAAGGGTCAGCGGCAGGCCTGCAACAGCTCTGGATCGCCCTTCGGGCAAACATCCGCGCCGTTCTTGAGACGGTCACGATCGCCGATGTCGCAGCCGGAAAGCTGCCGGCCGCGATCCGGAAGATCGCCGCCTCCGACACTGCCTGGCGCTGATCAGACGCTGACGGGCGCGGCGAGCCGGCCGTGCACGAGCTGAACGACCATCGCGCCTTCGCCGACCGCGGTGGCGCACCGCTTGATCGAGCCCGAGCGCACGTCGCCCGCGGCGAAGACGCCGGGGATGCTCGTCTCGAGCAGGTTCGGCGAGTCGGCGGCCAGGCCGGTGAGGACGAAGCCGTGCTCGTCGCGCGCAACGACGTCGCCGAGCCACTCGGTGCACGGGAGCGCTCCGAGGAACAGGAACAAGAACGAGAACGCCAGGCGCTCGCCGCTCTTCAGCGTCACCGCCTCGAGCTTGCCGTCGTCGCCGTGTAGCTCCGAGATCTCACTGCGGTCGCGCACAGCGACGCCGAAGCGCTCGAGCTCATGGATCAGGTACGCGGACATCGTCTCGCCGAGAGAGGCGCGACGGTGCAACAGCGTCACGAGCGCCCCGCCACGCGCGAGCCAGACGGCCGCCTGCCCGGCCGAGTTGCCGCCGCCGACGACCGCGACGCGCGCTGCGCCGCAGAGTTGCGCCTCGGGCGGACCGGCCGCATAGAACACGCTCAACCCTTCGAATTCCGGGAGCCGGTCGACCGGGAGACGCCGGTACTGGGCGCCGGTCGCGAGCAGGACGGCGCGCGCGGCGATCTCCTGTCCCTCTTCGAGGCGCACGACGTGCCGGTCGTTGCCGGGCTCGAGTGCGACGGCCCGGTACGGCGTCGCGGTCCGCGCGCTGAACTTCCGCGCCTGCGTGACCGCACGGCTTGTCAGCTCCGAGCCGCTGATCCCCGCCGGGAAACCGAGGTAGTTCTCGATTCGCCGGGACGAGCCTGCCTGCCCGCCGAGCGCAGTGCTTTCGAGGAGCAGCGTGTCGAGCCCCTCGGAGGCGCCGTACACCGCTGCACCCAGCCCGGCCGGGCCGCCGCCGACAACGAGCAGGTCGACCTCCTCCCGCGCGCGCAGCTCGCGCCCGATCCCGAGTGCCCGCGACACCTGGCCCGGCGACGGGTGGTGCAGCTCTCCGCCGCCCGGAAGGCGCACGAGTGGCGGCGCTTCCTCGCCGGCCGGCGTCTCCTCGATCCACGTGTAAGGGAGACGGTTCGCTCGGACGAACTCGATCATCTGCATCGTGGTCTCGGAGGAGTGCGGCCCGACGATCTCGATCCCGATTCCCTGGACGCGCTGCAGTGCCTCACGCCGCACGATGAACGTCGAGAGCACGAGGTCGCTCAACGGCCCGTCGTCGAACAACAGCTCGCGTAGAGCGTCGCGCTCGACGGCGATGTAGCGGAGCGGCTGCGTCACGACGGCCGTGACGAAGACGGTCTGGCCCGTCAGGAGGTTCGTCTCGCCGAGAAACCCTCGAGCCCCGTGACGCAGGATCTCCTGGCCAGCGGTGTCGTTGATCGCGACCTCGCCTTCGAGGATCGCGATGAACGGGTACGTCCGGTCGCCGACGCGATAGAGGACATCGCCGACCTCGGCCGTGCGCTCCTCGCCGAGCCCGGCGAGCACGTTCAGCTGCGCGTCTGACAGAGAAGGGCTTCCGGGAAGCGGGACTGTCATGGTGGGACGCTATCCCGGTCAGCGACCGCGCGGGGGCGACCAGCGACGCCTGAAGTCGCCGAGCCGTCTCGATGTGGTCGCCCGTCCAGACGATCCGCACGGCGACGTCAGCGTGCCCGTCGGCGAGATCGTGCCGGACCGCCTCGACAAGGCGGTCCTGAGCGAGTTGCCCGCTCGGAAGCGGGTCGGGCAGCGCGCCATGGTGGTCGATGCCTCGGCCAAACGTCGCGTACCACGCTGCGACTGCCGTCGCGAACGGCACGAGCTCCAGCGTCGCCTCCGCACGTTCGCGCTGCGCGTCGTGCTGGTCGCGCCAGAGATCGACCACGGCATCGGCGGCGAGCCGCAGACCGGCGACTCCCGTGACGAGCGTGGTGACTGCCGCGAGCGGCGCCCGCTTCGCGCCGCGCTCCGCGAGATAGGTGCGGAACGCGTCGTCGAGCCGGCGTGCGGCTGCGGCTGCGCCCGTCGCCTCGTCAACCGGCGCGTCGAGGCGGGGCTTGCCACGATCGCAGCAGCCGAGCGCGAACTCCACTGCTGCTTCGAGGTAGCCGGCGCTTGCCGTATAGGCGTCATCGAGCGCACGGCTCAAGGCTGCTGCTGCGCCGCGCGGCCAGACAAGCAGGCCGACCCCGAGGCTGACGGCGCAGCCGAGTGCGACGTCCTCGATGCGCACGAGCCCGACGTGCCAGCCGCTTGGCTGGAGGATGTTGAACAGGATGACGAGCGTGATCGTGAACCCCGCCTGACCAGCCGCGAACGAGATGCCTGCCGGCGCAAACCCGGCGAACAGGATCGAGATCGGCAGCAGCACCCAGAGCACTGTCGTGTTCGTCCCGATCAACGACAGAAGCCCGGCCCCAACCGCGAAGCCGACCGCCGTCCCAGCCAGAGCGCGCAGGATGTTCTGGCCGGTGTTGAGCGCACTCGAGCGGAGGACGGACAGCGTCCCGAGCACGACCCAGAACGAGTGCTGAACGCCCGTCTCGGCCGCGATGCCGACCGCGATCCCGAGTGCGAGGGCGGCTCGGACGCTGTTGCGGAACCAGACGGAGCTCCAACGGACGTGCCCCGCCGCCCGTTCCTGCGCTGCCGAGAGTGGGCCGCCGAGGCCGTCCGGCTGGCGGCCGAGGACCCGGTCGATGAAGCTGCGGCGGTCGGCGCGGGCTGCCAGCTCGACGTTCGCGGCGATCTGCGACACGGCGAACGTCAGCTCCTGGGCGCGAAAACCGGGATCGAGCGCCGAGACCAGCGCGGAGGCGGCGCCGTCCTTCGTCGGGAGCAACGTCGTCGAGCGCTCGAGCTCGGCGAGTCTCTCCCGCAGGCTTTGGCCGCCGGCACGCAGAGGCTCTGGGTCGCCGGTGATGCTTTCAAGTGTCGCACCCGCCTCGTCGAGCAGGTCGGCGGCAGCGGACTTCACGGCGCAGACCCCCGGATCGACAGACGGTCCGGGAAGATGCGGCGACGCCGCGACGACGATCGCGTCGAGCCACCCGATCTCGTCGACGAGCCGCACGATGGCGCGCGCCGAGGTGCTCAGCCCGGTCGGCCGATACGGGGTCGCGAAGAACTGCGTGCGCAGGCGCGCGACGGCTTCGTCAGAGGCTTCGACCGCGGTCGTCAGCTCAGGGCCCGCCTGCCCGAGCAGCTGCGCCGACTCGGCACGGAGCCGTTCGGCGAGCGCTCGACAGGCACCGGCGGCGAGCCGGCGAAGCGGATCGCGTGTCGGGGCCGGCCAGAGCAGCGAGATCGCGGCGAGCGACGCCGCAGTGGCAAGGCCCCAGCCTGCAACCCGGTCGGGGATCGATGAGGCGGGGCCGACGAGCGACACAGGGAGGATGTAGGCGAGCAAAAGCGCGAAGGTCGCACTCGCCAGCACCGAGCTCACGACGCCCGCGAAGGCAATCGCAAATCCGATGAGCGCCATCGAGACTGCGGCCAACCAGGTCGACCGCGACGCGAGTGTCCCGACGGTGACGAGCACCGCGCCGGTGAGGCCGAGCGCGGCCTGCGCAAGCAAACGGTCGCGCATCGGGCCGGTGAAGTCGACGAGCAGGAGCAATGCGAACGACCCGATCGCCGCGAACGTCGCGAGGATCGGGTTGCCGATCACGACGTCGCCGAGCGCGAACAGCGCCGGCATGACGATCGCTGCGCGCGTCGCGCGCCGCAGCGCGGTGAACCCCGGATCGTGAGCGCGTAGCCACCTCATCTACGTGTCATCTTCCTCAAATCGGGCCTGAAGAACTCATACCGTGAAAAAACCCGCGTTCTGCGAGGCTTTCGGGTGGTGGAACGTCTCAAGCCCAGCCAGGACGGTGCCGATAGCGAAGTCGTGAAGAGGCAGGTGGCTCTCGGCGACCCGCGTCTCGAGGAACGCTTGACCGCCCACCGCGGGCGGCGGCTCCGGAACCCTGTCGGTCGCGAGGTGGTCGTTCGGGTCGTGCTCGCAGCGGCCTTTCTCGCCGCGGCTCTGACGCTTGCTCTGGTCGCGGACACCGATCGCCATCCCGAGTGGTGGCTCTATCCGGGGTTCGTCGTCGGGTTCGCCTTCTCGGCCTCGATCCGCTTCGAGGCCGGCGTCGGCTCTGCGCTCCCAACCGAGCTCGTCTTCGCGCCGATGCTGTTCGTGCTGCCGGCGAAGGACGTCCCGTTGGTCGTCCTGGGCGGCATGGCACTCGTCGCGATCCGCGATGTGCTGCGTGGGAAGGTCTCGCGGCGCCGAGGGCTCGTCTGGCCCGCCGTGACGTCGTTCTTTGTCCTCGGGCCTGCGCTCGTCGTCCTCGCGGCGGGCGAGCCCATCGCGAATGCGCATGGGTTCGTCGTTCTGGCGATCGCGCTCCTCGTGCAGTTCGCCCTCGAGTCCGTTGTCTTCTGTCTGGCCGCGTGGGGTGCCGACGAGTCGGCGTTCAGCGCCATGGTCAAGCCCCTCGCCTGGGCGTTCACCATCGACGCTCTGCTCGCGCCCGTCGGGTTCGTTGCCGCGGTCGCCGCGCGGATCGAGCTTGCGGCGCTCCTCCTGCCGTTGCCGCTGATCGGTCTGCTCGCGATCTTCGCGACCGAGCGCAGGCAGCGGTTGGACTCGATGCTCGAGCTGTCGAGCGCGTACCGCGGTACGGCGCTCCTGCTCGGCGACGTCGTCGAGGCGGACGACGCGTACACCGGCCATCACAGCCGCCAGGTCGTCGATCTCGTTCTCGAGGTCGCCGATCGCGTCGGGCTCGATCCGGGCGACCGGCGCCTCGCCGAGTTCGCAGCGATGCTCCACGACGTCGGCAAGATCAGGATCCCCGCCGAGATCATCGAGAAGCCGGGTCCGCTGACGCCTGAGGAGCGCACGATCGTCAACACGCACACGATCGAAGGCGAGCTCCTGCTCCGGCGCGTCGGCGGCCTACTCGGCGAGGTCGGCGGCATCGTTCGCTCGTGTCACGAGCGGTGGGACGGAGCTGGCTACCCGGATCGCCTCGCCGGCGACAAGGTGCCGCTCGTTTCGAGGATCATCTGCTGCTGTGACGCGTACAACGCGATGACGACCGACCGGCCCTATCGCAAGGCGCTGCCGAACGAGGTTGCGATTGCAGAGCTGAAGGCAAACCGGGGAACGCAGTTCGACCCGGAGGTCGTCGACATCGTGATCGAGATCCTGCGCCAGTCGCGCCTCCGGTCGCCGGTGCGCGTGGGCCGTCGCGTCACCGCGCAGCTCTTCGCGCAGTAGCCCGTCGCCTAGGCGATAGTGGTCGGCGATGGCCGTCGCCTCGATCACCGGCTTCATCGAGGGCAACCAGGATTGGGCGCTTGTCCTCATGTTCGTGCTGCTCACGCTCGAGTCGTTCGGACTGCCGCTGCCCGGCGAGACGGCGCTGATCGCCTGCAGCGTGCTCGCCTCGCAGGGGACGCTGCAGATCGAGTGGGTGGTCGTCGTCGCGGTCGCGGCGGCGATCATCGGCGACAACATCGGGTACGCCGTTGCACGCACCGGTGGGCGCAAGCTGCTCTACCGCTACCGGCTCACGCGCCGTTACGCCGAGCAGTACCTACCGCGAGCCGAGCGGTTCTTCGCGCGACACGGCGGCAAGGCGGTGTTCATCGGACGGTTCGTCGCGGTGTTGCGCGTGACGGCCGCCTGGACGGCCGGCCTCTCGCGGATGCACTGGTGGCGCTTCCTCAGTCTGGAACGCGGCCGGGGGCATCGTGTGGGCAACGGGCGTCGCGCTGATCTCGTACTACCTAGGCGACGCTGCCGCGGAGGCGATCGGCAAGTACGGGCTCTTCGCGGCCGGTGGGGCGCTCGTGCTCGCGGTGGCGGGCTACTTCGTCGTCCGTCGGATCGAGGAGCGCGTGATGGACGACGACGAGGGCGAGAGCTCGAGCTAGAACCCGACGCTCGTGCACGTCGACGACTGCTTGAACGCCGTCGCGAGCTCGCTGCCCGGATCGAGCTGCTTGAGCTGATCGAAGGTCGTCTGCGCTTCGGCCTGCAGGTGCTTCAGGTTCGTCGTGATGATCGAAGCGGCGTTGAGTGCGTTGCTCGCGCTGGTGATGCTCTGCACAGCCGTCTGGATCGTCTGCTGGGTCTGGTGCACCTGGCTCGAGAGCGCCTGCGCCTCCTGCTGCGCCTTCGCACCGTCTTCCGTCGGCGGCTTCCCGAGGGCCTTGACGTCGGAGACGAGCTTGTCGGTCGAGTTCTTGATGTCGTTCCCCGCGCTCTTCAGCGTGTCCTGCGAGGGGTTGGAGGCGAACTCGTTCTTGGCCGAGGTCAGGCTGCTCTTCCAGGTCGCGACGGAGCCGCAGAAGCCGTTCGCCCAGTCGGCTGCGGTCTTCGGCTTCTGCTTGTGCCCGCAGCCGGCGGCAACGAGCGCCAAGGCGGCGAGGAGGATCAGCAGGACGAGACGCGTCCGCATACCCAGGAAGCATGCGGACGCGCCGGGTTGCCGACGCTCACCCTGGTCGGGTGAGCGTCGACGGTCGATCAGGGCGCGATCATCACCTTGATCGACTCGCGGTCGTTCATCGCCCGGTAGCCGTCCGGCACCCCTTCGATGTCGACGACGCGGTCGAAGACGCGGCCTGGCTCGATCCGCCCTTCGAGCACGTCGGGCATCAGTTCCTCGATGTAGGCCCGAGCCGGGGCAGGGCCGCCGGCGATCGGTGACGTTCGGGTAGAACGCGCTCGACGACGACGGCATGGCCGGGCTCTGCGGCACGCCGACGCGACCGACTGCTCCGCCGGGGCGGGCGATCCCGATCGCGGTCTCCATCGACTGGTCGAGACCGACGCACTCGAGCACCGAGTGGGCGCCGAGGCCGCCGGTCAGCTCGCGGACACGCTCGACCGCCTCTTCGCCCCGCTCGCTGACGATGTCCGTGGCGCCGAACTCGCGAGCGAGCGCGATGCGGTCTGGCGTGCCGGCCGAGCAGGATGATCTGCTCGGCGCCGAGGCGCTTCGCCGCGATCACGCCGCAGAGACCGACCGCACCGTCGCCGACGACCGCGACGGTCTTGCCGGGGCCGACCTGCGCGCCGCGCGCCGCGTGGTGGCCGGTGCCCATCACGTCCGAGAGCGAGAGCAGCCCGGGCATCAGCGCGTCGTCGGGCGCGACGGGCAGGACGACGAGCGTTCCGTCGGCCTGGGGAACGCGCACCGCCTCGCCCTGGCCGCCGTCCAACTCGGTGCCGCCCCACCAGCCGCCGTGGAGACAGGACGTCTGAAGGCCCTCGCGGCAGAACACGCAGGTGCCGTCGGACCACGCGAACGGCGCAACGACGAGGTCGCCCGGCTTCAGCGTGTGGACGTCGGCGCCGACGGCCTCGACGACGCCGATGAACTCGTGTCCCATCCGGCGTCCGGTCTCGGTCGGCTCCATCGATTTGTAGGGCCAGAGGTCGCTTCCGCAGATGCAGGCGCGGGTGATGCGGAGGAGCGCGTCGGTCGGCTCCTTGATGGTGGCGTCGGGGACGTTCTCGATCCGGACGTCTCCCGCGCCGAACATGACGGTTGCTCGCATGCCCGAACTCAAGCAGGCGGCGTTCGTGCGTGAGAGTCCCTGCGGTTCCAGGTACCGGTAGGCCCTCCCTCAGCGAACGAGCCGGGGCTACGCTCGGTCGGTGGACACGCGCAGGGAGATGAGTGAGTTCCTCACCTCGCGCCGGGCGAAGCTCACGCCCGACCGGGCGGGGCTGCGCACCTACGGCGGGACCCGGCGCGTTCCCGGACTGCGCCGCGAGGAGGTCGCGATGCTCGCCGGCGTCAGCGTCGACTACTACACGCGGCTCGAGCGTGGCAATGCCGGCGGTGTCTCCGAAACCGTGCTCGACGCGCTCGCCCGCGCGCTCCAGCTCGACGATGCCGAGCGCGCGCACTTGTTCGACCTTGCCCGCGCCGACCAGCCGGTTGCCCGCGGTCGGCGCCGGTCGTCGTCGCCGCGAGTCCGGCCGAGCGTTCAGCGGATGCTCGACGCGATCACCGACGCGCCGGCGTTCCTGCGCAATCACCGCATGGATCTGCTGACCGCCAATCGGCTCGGTCGTGCGCTGTATTCGCAGCACTTCGACAGCCCGCACGGGCCGCCGAACACGGCGCGGTACATCTTCCTGGACGACCGTGCGCCGGATTTCTACCCGGACTGGCAGCAGGTCTCGACCGACTCGGTGGCCATCCTGCGCGCTGCAGCGGGCCGCGATCCGTACGACCGCGGCCTCTCGGATCTCGTGGGCGAGCTGTCGACACGCAGCGAGCACTTCCGAACACGCTGGGCTGCGCACAACGTGCGCAACCACGACACCGGGACGAAGCGGCTTCGCCACCCGGTCGTCGGTGACCTCAACTTGACTTACGAGAACATGTCGCTCGTCGCCGATTCGTCCCTGACAATGTTCGTCTACACCGCCGAGGCCGGCTCGAGATCGGAAGAGGCGCTGCGCCTGCTCGCGAGCTGGGCGGCGACGCTTGCAGAAGAGGAGACCCACAATGAAGATCACGAGAAGCAGCTTGGACACGGCGCAGGGCCCGAGTGACTGGTTCACCGGCTCCGTCTTCATCGACACGATCGCCGCGCCGAGCGACGGCTCGCGTGTGCAGCGCGAGCTGGGTGCACTTCACGCCCGGCGCGCGCACGGCATGGCACACGCACCCGAACGGCCAGACGATCTTCGTGATCGAAGGAGCAGGCCTCTGCCAGAAGCGCGGCGGCCCGGTCGAGGCGATCCGTCCCGGCGACCGCGTGTTCTTCGAGCCGGGCGAGGAGCATTGGCACGGCGCCGCGCCGAACCGCCTCATGTCGCACGTCGCGATGCTCCAGGTGGACGACGAAGGGAACTCCGCGGCCTGGGGCGATCACGTCACGGACGACGAGTACGGCGCCACATGAACGTCGAGGTCTGGTCGGACGTCGTGTGCCCGTGGTGCTATCTCGGGAAGCGTCGGCTCGAGGCGGCGCTCGCGGAGTTTCCCGACGAGGTCACCGTCGTGTGGCGCAGCTTCGAGCTCGATCCCGCAGCACCGCGGCGGCGGACAGGGTCGGCGGCAGAGCATCTGGCGGCGAAGTACGGGATGACGCCGGAGCAGGTGGCGGCGTCGTGGGAGCGGCTGACCGCACTCGCGAGCGCGGAAGGGCTCGAGTACCGCCTCGCCTCGACGCAGGGAGGCTCGAGCTTCGACGCGCATCGGCTTGCCAAGCTCGCCGGGCGCCACGACCTGGGAGACGCGGCCGTCGAGCGGCTCTTTCGCGCGTACTTCACCGAGGGCCTCGCGATCGGTGAGCCGGAGACGCTCGCCGAGCTCGGGAGCGAGCTCGGCCTGCCGGCGGACGAGGTCGACGAGCTGCTCGCGGGCGACGCATTCACCGCGGAGGTGCGCGCAGACGAGCAGCGCGCAGCGCAGCTCGGAATCGGCGGCGTGCCGTTCTTCGCGATCGACGAGCGCTACGGCGTGTCGGGCGCGCAGAGCGTCGAGGTGATCACGCAGGCGCTCACCGCTGCGCGACGCGAAGCGGAATCCGCAGCTAGCTGATCCACCGTCGCCGCGACATCCGTGACGCTTCGTTACGTCGTTTGGCGACGGGAAGTGCCACAACCCGTGTCGGACGCCTCTGTTCGCCCAGGGATTCGGCGCCTGTGGATCGTTCGTCACAGTTTTGTCGCGTCGTTTGGCGACCCGACGTGTCTCGGGAGGCCACGCGAGCGAGAGCTCGGGGATCATGTCCCCGACATGGCAGAAGGCTCCGTCTTCCTCGTCGTCGGCGTGATCCTCGCCGCGAGCGTCGTCCTCGCCTTCGGCGCGGTCAAGACGGGACTGCCCGTGCTCGTCGCGTTCCTCGGGCTCGGGATGCTGCTCGGCTCGGACGGCCCGGGCGGGATCGCGTTCGACGACGCCGAGCTCGCGCATCGCGTCGGCATCGTCTCGCTCGTCGCGATCCTCTACGAGGGCGGGCTCTCGACGCCGTGGCATCGGCTACGCCAGGTCGCGGTGCCGGCCGCGCTGCTCGCGACCGTCGGCGTCGTCGTCACGACGGTGATCACCGGCCTCGGTGCCCACGCGCTCTTCGACCTCACGTGGACGGAGGCGTTTCTGCTCGGCGCCGTCGTCGCGTCGACCGATGCAGCGGCGGTGTTCGCGACGCTGCGGCAGACACGCCTGCCGCAGCGCATCGCGTGGACGCTCGAGGCCGAGTCGGGCGGCAACGATCCCGTCGCGATCGCGCTGACGCTCGGACTGATCGCATGGGTCGAGCAGCCGGGCTACGGCTTCGGCAACCTTCTCGACCTCCTGCTGCGCCAGATCGGGCTCGGGCTGCTCGTCGGGCTCGCGATCGGCGCCGCCGCCGCGTGGGCCGTTCCGCGGATCCCGGCGTCGATCGCCTCGTTCGCGCCGGTCGCGTCAGTCGCGGTCGCCGCGATTGCGTACGGCGCGGCCGACGTGATCCACGGCAGCGGCTTCCTGAGCGTCTATCTCGTCGGTCTCGCGGTCGGCTCGACGCCCTCCCGCTACCGCACGCAGCTCGTCAGCTTCCACACGGGGCTCGCGTACGTCGCCCAGGCGGCGCTGTTCATCGTGCTCGGCCTGCTCGTGTTCCCATCGCGGCTCCCGGGTGTCGCACTGACCGCGCTCGGCCTGACGGCTGTGCTCGTCTTCGTCGCCCGGCCGGTCGCCGTCTGGGCCTCGACCGCGTACGTCGGCTTCGCGAATCGCGAGCGGTTGCTGCTCGGTTGGGCGGGGCTGCGCGGCGCGGTGCCGATCGTGCTCGCGACGATCGTGCTCTCGTCGAAGGTCGGCGCTGCCGACACGATCTTCAATGCGGTGTTCTTCGTCGTGCTCGTCTCGACGACGCTGCAGGGAACGACGCTCGGGTGGCTCGCGAAGCGGCTGAGACTTACCCCTTGACGGCGCCCGACAGGCCGCCGACGATGCGCCGCTCGGCGGCGAGGAAGAACAGGAGCGCCGGGATCATCCCGAGCGCCGTGAAGGCGAGGATCGCCGCCGTGTCCTGCGAATACTCCGTCTGATACGACGCGACTCCGAGCGGGAGCGTCCACTCGTTCGGGTTGTTCAGGACGATCAGCGGCAACAGGTACGCGTTCCAGCTCGTGACGAACGCGAGGATCGACACGGTCATGATCGCCGGGCGCGAGTTGGGGAGGAGGATGCGCCAGAAGAAGCCGACGCGCGAGCAGCCGTCGATCGCCGCCGCGTCCTCGAGCTCCATCGGAATTGCCCGCATGAACGGCCGCATGATGATGATCGTCACGGGCAGCGCGAACGCCGCCTCGGGCAGCGCGACGCCGAGGGGGCTGTCGAGAATGTGGAACTGCCGCAGCATGATGTAGAGCGGCAGGACGGCAACGGTGATCGGCAGCAGCAGGCCGAGCGTGAAGATCGAGTAGATCACCTCACGGCCGCGGAAGTCGTAGCGCGACAAGCCGTACGCCGCAGTCGAGCCGAGCACGAGGATCAGCACCGTCGCGATCGAAGCGATGATCGCGCTGTTTCCGAACTGGCGCCAGAACGAGCCGGATTTGATCACGCCGGTGTAGTTCGAGGTGACCCACGGATGCGGCCACGCCACCGGATGCGCCGCAATCTGGCCGCTCGTGCGGAAACCGCCGAGCACGACGTAGAGCAGGGGCACGATCACGATCACGCCGAGGACGGCGCAGACGACGTACACCCAGAAGCGCGTGAAGAACTGCCCGAACCCGGCCCGGGCGGTGACCGCCGTCGAGGTCATCGAACACCCCTGGTCAGCGCGCCGCGTGTGTCGCGGCTCAGCACGAACCGCTGATAGATCAGTGCGACGACGAACGACATCGCGAAGAGGATCACCGCGACGGCGCTGCCGTACCCGAAGGCAAAGCGCGAGAAGCCGTTATCGAACATGTAGACCGCCATCGTGTTCGAGGCCTCGGCGGGACCACCGGCTGTGATGATCCAGACCAGGTCGAACAGCTGCAGCGACCCGATGATCGCGAGGAACGCCCAGATGCGGATCGTCGGTCCGAGGAGCGGCAAGGTGATGTGACGCGTCATCGCCCACGAGCCGGCGCCGTCGATCGCGGCTGCCTCCTGGATCTCGTCCGGAATGCCCTGGAGGCCCGCGAGGAAGAGGATGATTCCGAAGCCGACGTACTTCCACGTGATCACGACGAAGATCGTGAAGAGCACGATGTGGAGGTCGGCGAGCCACAGATGAACGGCGCCGCCGAGGCCGACCGCCTTGAAGGAACGGTCGACGAGCCCGTCGGGCTGGAGGATCAGCAGCCAGATGACCGCGGTGATCGCCTCCGAGAGGACGTACGGCGCGAAGAAGACGAGGCGCGCGATCGACCGGCCGCGGAACGGGCGGTTCACGAGCAGCGCGACGCCGAGCGCGATCGGGAACTGAACGATCAGTGAGAGCGCGACCAGGATGAAGTTGTGCTTGATCGCACCGGTGAAGGCGGGATCCTGGAAGGCCGCGCGGTAGTTGCCGACGCCTGCGAAATCCGTGATCGGCCCGAGGCCGGACCAGTTGTAGAAGCTGTAGTGGATCGCCTGGACGACCGGATAGAAGACGAACGCCAGGAAGAAGAGCAGCGCCGGCCCGATGAACAGCGCGAGCTCGAGGCGGCGCCTCCGGTCACGTGACAGGGCCGGCCGCACCGAGGTGCGGCCGGCCGTTGTCCCCCAGCGGTCGATCACTACTTCTTCTTGGCCGACGCGGCGATTGCGTCCACGACCTGCTGCGGGTTCTTCTGCCCCGCGAACATGTCGGCGACCGCCGAGTCGAGTGCCTGTCCGACTGCCGTCGAGTACGCGATGTCGAGGTACGTCTCCACGAACGGAGACGCGCTCCTCTGCTGCGCGACGTTGCGGAGGATCGGATCGCTGATTGCGCTCTCCGAGCCCTTCGCTGTCGGAAGGCCGATGTTCAGCTTCGCCCAGCCCCTCTGGACCGGGACGCTGACCAGGTACTTCAGGAAGTCGGCGCATGCCGGCTCCGGAGCCTTCCACGAGCACGAGTATCCGTCACCGCCACCGAGCGCGGCACCCGCGACGCCCTTGCCACCCGGCACGGACGGGAACGGGAACCAGCCGGCCGCGTTGCCGAGGCCCTTGCCGTTCGGGGTGAGGCCGTTCATGACGCCGAGGTCCCAGTGACCCTGCAGCTCCATGGCAGCCTGGCCGTTGCCGATCAGGCCCGCCGAGCTACCGGCGCCCTGCTGGGCCGGCGTTGCGAGGAACCCGTCCTGGAACGGCTTGTCGTCCAGCAGCTGCTGCGTCAACTGACCCGCCTTCAGCCAGCACGGATCGCTGAAGTTGTAGGTCACGGCCGACGCCTGCAGGACGGCCTTCGAGCACTCGCGCACGGCGAGGTAGTCCCAGTAGAACGCGTCCGGCCAGCGGTCCTTGCTGCCGATCGCGATCGGGGTGATGTTCGCGGCTTTCAGCTTCGCGATGTCGGCGAACAGGTCAGCCCACGTATCGGGCGTCCCGCTGATGCCGGCCTTCGCGAAAAGCGTCTTGTTGTACCAAAAGCCGACAACGCCCAGGTTGTAGGGGATGCCGTACTGCTGGCCGCTCACCTGCCAGCCCGCGACCGCGCCGCCGAGCGACTTGATCCAGGGCTTCACGTACTTGGTGATGTTGGCGACCTTGCCGGCCTTGACCTGTGTGGCAAGCGCACCGCCACCCCACTGCTGGAAGATGTCCGGGGGGCTCGAGGACTGCAGTGCGAGTGGGATCTTGACGTTCTGGAGCTGCTCGTTCTGAATTGGAACGGACTTGATGACCACGTTCGGATGGAGCTTGTGGTAGTTGGTCGCGACGGTCTGCCAGTACGCCTTCCCTGGGTTTGCGGTCGCGTTGTGCCACCACTGAAGCGTGACGGTGTTGCCCTTCACGCTTGCTGCCTTGGTGGTCTTGCCCTGGGCGGCGGCTAGACCGCCGACTGCGCTCATGGCCCCAATTAGCCCTACGAGCAACGCCCAGGTGATCCAACGACGGCTCTTCAAAGTTGCTCCTCCCTCCACGTCGAGGTGTTTCGTCTACGGCGACGGGACGCGAGTTTGTCAGACCGTTACCGTTTCGTCAACCGTTATCGATAACGGTTTCAATAACGGTGTATAGTCACGGGCCGTGACACGGGCCAAACGGCAAGGACGCGTGACGATCGGTGACGTCGCGGCGGAGGCAGGAGTCTCCGTGGCCACGGTCTCGAAGGTGATCAACGATCGCTACGGCGTCGCGGAGCAGACTTCGCGCTCGGGTGCGGGCCGTGATCGACGAGCTCGGCTACCACGCGAGCCTCGTCGGGCAGAGCCTACGCAGCCGCCGCACGAAGGTGATCGGGGTGCTCGTGCGCGACCTCGAGCCGTTCAGTGCCGAGCTCTTGAAGGGCGTCGCACGGGGTATCCACGACACGGGGTACGAGTTGATCGTCTTCTCCGGTTGCGGTCAAGCGTCCGACCAGGCGGGCTGGGAGCGGAGATATCTCTCAAGGATCTCCGGCACGCTCGCCGATGGGGCGATCCTCGTCACGCCGGGAAGCATCGACGAGACATTCGGCACGCCGGTCGTCGCGGTCGACCACAACGCGCACTCCTCGACGCTGCCGACGGTCGACTCGGAGAACCTGCAGGGCGCGGTTGCCGCGACCAGGCATCTGCTCGACCTCGGCCATCGGCGCATCGGATTTCTCGCCGGCCGCCGCGACCTCGAGTCGGCGCGGCTGCGCGAGCGCGGCTACCGCGAAGCGCTCACCGCTGCCGGGATCGTGATCGACGAGAGCCTCGTCCAGGTCGCCGGCTACGACGCGGAGACGGCGTCCGAGCCGGCACGGCGCCTGCTCGAGCTCGAGCGCCCGAGCGCGATCTTCGCCGCGAACGACGTCACGGCGCTGCAGACGGTGCGCATCGCGCAGTCGCTCGGCCTGCGCGTTCCCGACGACGTCTCGGTCGTCGGCTTCGACAACGTCCCCGAGTCGGCGCTCGGCGAGCCGCCGCTCACGACGATCGAACAGCCGATCCAGCAGATGGGTCGCGAGGCGGTCCGGCTCCTGCTCGAGCTGATCGACGAGCCGACACTCGCGCCGGCGCGGATCGTCCTGCCGACACGTCTCGTCGTCCGGCAGTCCACGCGCGCGCTGGCGGAGTCCGTGTGACCACCGCCGAGCGCGAAGCTGCCGCCTACCTCGACGCAGGCAGGCCACTTGGTGAGCGGGTCGACGACCTGATCGGCCGGATGACGATCGACGAGAAGCTCGGCCAGCTCGGCAGCCTGTGGAGCTTCGAGCTGACAGAGGGCGGCGAGTACTCGCGCGACAGGGCGCAGCAGCTCGCGCCGCACGGGCTCGGCCAGGTGACGCGTGTCGGCGGTGCCTCGAGCTTCGACAGCCGTCAGTCGGCAACCTTTACGAACGCTGTCCAGCGCTACCTCGTCGACGAGACGCGGCTTGGCATCCCGGCGATCGTGCACGAGGAGATCTGCTCCGGTCTGATGGCGCGCGGCTCGACGATGTTCCCGCAGGCGATCGGGGTCGCGAGCACGTGGGACGCCGATCTTTCCGGCGCGCTGGCCGACGCCGTGCGCGTTCAGATGCGCGCGGTCGGCGCGCATCAGGGGCTGTCCCCGGTGCTCGACGTGTGCCGCGACCCACGCTGGGGACGCACCGAGGAGACATTCGGCGAGGATCCGTACCTCGTCTCGCGCATGGGCATCGCGTTCGTGCGCGGCCTGCAGGGCGCCGACCTGCGCGACGGCGTCGTCGCGACCGCGAAGCACTTCGTCGGCTACGCCGCCTCGGAAGGCGGCCTCAACTGGGCGCCGATGCACGTCGGCGAGCGCGAGCTCCACGACGTGTACCTGCATCCGTTCGAGGCGGTCGTCCGCGAGGCGGGTCTTCGTTCGGTGATGAACGCGTACAACGAGGTGGACGGCGTGCCGTGCACCGCCTCGCGCGAGCTGCTGACCGAGCTGCTCCGCGGGGAGTGGGGGTTCGACGGGTGCGTCGTCTCCGACTACTTCGCGGTTCGCCAGCTCGACTCGTACCACCACCTGGTCGCCGACGGCCCCGAGGCGGCCGCTACTGCGCTCGTCGCAGGCATCGACGTCGAGCTGCCGAGCACCGACTGCTACGGCGATCCGCTCCGCGAGGCGCTCGAGCGCGGCCTGCTCTCCGAGGCGGACATCGACGTCGCCGTCGGGCGAGTCCTCGCAACCAAGTTTGCGCTCGGCCTCTTCGAGCAGCCGTACGTCGACGAGCAGGCGGCTGCAGTCGCCGTCGGGGACCGACGCGCACCAGCGTCTCGCGCGCACGATCGCCGACAAGAGCCTCGTGCTGCTCGCGAACGACGGCGTCCTACCGCTCGCGCCCGGCGCCAACGTGGCTGTCATCGGCCCGAACGCCGACAGCATGCGGAACCTGCTGAGCGACTACAGCTACGCCGCACACGTCGAGTCGCTGAGCGAGATGGCGCGGTCCGGCGGCAATGTCTTCTCGATCAACCTGCCCGATCTGCTCGAGTTCGGCGATCCGGTTCCCGTCGCCCCGACGATCCTCGCCGCGCTGCAGGAGCGCCTCGGCGCGAAGGTCTCCTACGCGCGTGGCTGCGACATCCTGGAGTCGACGACCGGAGCGGCTTCGCCGAGGCGGTCGCGGCCGCGACAGCCGCGGACGTCGCCGTCCTCGTCGTCGGAGACAAGGCCGGCCTGAGCGACGACTCGACGACGCGGCGAGAGCCGCGACCGCTCGAGCCTCGACCTGCCCGGGCGTGCAGGAAGAGCTCGTCACACGCAGTGCTCGCGACCGGAACGCCCGTCGTCCTCGTCCTCGTCGCCGGCCGTCCGTGCGGCAGCGTCGAGGCTGCACGAGCAGAGCGCGGCCGTGTTGCTCGCGTGGCTTCCGGGCGAGCAAGGGGGCAGAGGCGATCGCAGACGCGCTGACCGGCGCGACGTCGCCCGGCGGCAAGCTGCCGATCACCTTCCCGCGCTCGGTCGGCCAGATCCCGACCTACTACGGCCATAAGGTCTCGGGCGGGCGGTCGCACTGGAAGGGCGACTACGTCGACGGCCCGGTAGCGCCGCTCTATCCGTTCGGCCACGGGCTCGCCTATACGCAGTTCGAGCTCGCCGATGCGACTGCCGAGGCAAAAGTCGACTGGCACGACGCTTTCTCGACGACCGTCCGCGTGACGAACGTCGGCGAGGTCGCCGGCGACGAGGTCGTGCAGCTCTACGTGCGCGACACCGCGGCCACCGTGACGCGTCCCGTTTTGGAGCTGAAGAGCTTCGTGCGGCTGACGCTGGAGCCCGGTCAGTCGAGCGCCGTCACGTTCCGCGTGCCGGTCGGACAGCTCGGGTTCCACGATCGTTCGCTGCAGCTACGTTGTCGAGCCGGGTACGTTCGACGTGTACGTCGGCACCTCGTCGACCGATCTCGTCTCAGCGGGGACGGTCGAAGTGGTCGCCAAACCTGCTGGGACGCCGCCGGAGCGCGCATTCGACGGCGTCGTCTCGATCGACTGACAGGAGGCCCATCGAACCATGGCAAACGGCGGCATCTCGCTCGAGAACGTCACGAAGGTCTACGGCGAAAACGTGCTCGCCGTCGACGCTGTCGACCTCGAGATCGGCGAGGGCGAGTTCATGGTCCTCGTCGGCCCGTCGGGCTGCGGCAAGTCGACGCTGCTGCGGCTGATCGCCGGGCTCGAGGAGGCGACCGGCGGGCACGATCGTCATCGGCGGCAGCCGACGTGACGCAGACGCGCCCGCAGGATCGCGACATCGCGATGGTCTTCCAGAACTACGCGCTCTACCCGCACATGACCGTCGAGCAGAACCTCGCGTTCGGGCTCCGGCTGCACAAAGTCCCGAAAGAGGAGCGCGCGCGCCGTGTGCAAGAGGCGGCGCGCACGCTCGGCCTGACCGAGCTGCTCGACCGCAAGCCGGCCGCGCTCTCGGGCGGCCAGCGGCAGCGCGTGGCGATCGGGCGCGCGATGGTGCGCGAGCCGGTCGCGTTCCTGATGGACGAGCCGCTCTCGAACCTCGACGCGAAGCTGCGCGTCTCGATGCGCGCATCGCTGGCGCGGCTGCACGAGCAGCTCGGCGTGACGACGGTCTACGTCACGCACGACCAGGTCGAGGCGATGACGCTCGGCCAGCGCGTCGCGGTCATGCGCGACGGCAGATCCAGCAGTTCGACACGCCGCACAACCTCTTCAACCACCCGGCCAACCTCTTCGTCGCCGCCTTCATCGGCTCGCCGTCGATGAACCTCGTCGAGGCCGACGTCGACGTCGGCGACAATCCGCTTCGCGGACCACGTGCTCTCGCTTCCCGTCCGGCGTGACGCTGCCGAGCGGCCGGCATCTGGTCGGCATCCGGCCGACCGACTTCGAGAGCGCCGCAACTGCCGATCCGTCGCTGCCGCGCATGCGCGTCCGCGCCGTTGTCGTCGAGGAGCTCGGCGCCGAGAGCCACGTGATCTTCAACGTCGACGCCCCGCGTGTGCACGACGGACGCCGTGCGTGCCGCAGTCGACGAGGCCGACGAGGAGACGCTCTTCGCCGACGATCAGCGAGCCGAGTTCACCGCGCGGCTCGACACGCAGCAAGCCGGTCGCGCCGGGCGGCGAGATCGAGCTCGCGGTCCACGTCGAGCGCATCCACCTGTTCGATCCGCAGACCGGGGAGGTCGTGCACTCGGGCTCGCCGTCGCCGTCACCGTCGGCGATGTCCGCGCGCGTGAGCAAGCCGTTTCCGCTCTACGACCTGCCGTTCGCCGAGCTCGAGCGGCACCGCACGGGTGCGCCGGAGCCGGCACGGCTGGATGCGTTCTGGACGGAGGCGATCACGGCGGCACGCGACGCCGCGCAGGCGCCGCTGGTCGAGCCGTTCACGCCGGAGACCTATCGGAGCCTCGAGGCGTTCGACGTCACCTTCAGCGGCGCCGACGGCGATTCGATCCGGGCGTGGTATCTCCGGCCGGCCGGGCGCGCCGACGAGCCGCTTCCGTGCCGCGTCACGTTCATCGGTTATGGCGGCGGCCGCGACCTACCCGCCGCCCACGCGCTGTACCCCGCGTGCGGTTACGCGGCGTTCGTCATGGACTCGCGCGCGCAAGGAGGCGCGTGGTCAGCGGGTGACACGCCGGACCCGGGCGCTGCCGCGTCGGGTGCGGAGCATCCCGGCGTGATGACACGCGGTGTCGCGACCCCGGAGACCTATTACTACCGCCGCCTCTACATCGACGCGGTGCGTGCAGTCGAGACGGCTGCCGGGCTGCCCGGCGTCGATCCGGCTCGCATCGGCGTGGCCGGCGCGAGCCAGGGCGGCGCGCTCGCGCTCGCCGCCGCTGCGCTCCGGCCGGAGCTCGTCCGCTTGTGTCACGCCGACGTGCCGTTCCTCAGCGACATCGAGCGGGGGATCGAGATCGCAATCGACTATCCGTACCTCGAGCTCGTCTCGTACCTGGCGCTTCATCCCGATCTCGACGACGCGGTCCGCAACACACTGCGTCATGTCGACAACGCGCTGTTGGCGTCGCGCATCCAGGCGCGCACGCTCGTCGGTGTCGGACTGCGCGACACGATCACTCCTCCGTCGACGGTCTTCGCGGCGTACAACGCGATTGCGGCACCGAAGGAGATCGCCGTGTATCCGTACTCGGGGCATCAGCTGCCGACGAGTCACGTGCAGCGGCAGCTGGCGGACTTCGCGCGGCTAGTGTCCTAGAGATGCAGCATCGTTCACTTGGGTCGCTGAGCGTCTCCGAACTCGGGTTCGGCGCCTGGGGTATCGGCGGTACCGGCTGGCTGGGCGCCGACGACGACGAGTCGCTTCGCGCGCTCGCCAAGGCGATCGAGCTGGGTGTCGACTTCATCGACACCGCGCTCGGGTACGGCGACGGTCACAGCGAGCACCTCGTCGGACGCGCGGTGCGTGCCTCGTCGGAGCAGATCGCCGTTGCGTCGAAGATCCCGCCGAAGAACCGGATGTGGCCCGCGCCGTCCGGAATCGCACCCGAGGACGCGTTCCCGGCCGACTGGATCGTCGAGTGCACGGAGCGCAGCCTGCGGAACCTCGGCCTCGAGACGATCGACGTGCAGCAGTTCCACGTCTGGTCGGACGAGTGGGTGGGGCGTGGGGACTGGGCCGAGGCAGTCGAGCAGCTGAAGCGCGACGGGAAGATCCGGAACTTTGGCGTCTCGATCAACGACCATCAGCCGGAGAACGCCCTGAAGCTCGTCGCGTCAGGTCACGTCGACACGCTTCAGGTGATCCACAACCTCTTCGACCAGAGCCCTGAAGACGCCCTCTTCCCCGCAGCCGCGGCGGCGGGCGTCGGCATTATCGTGCGCGTTCCGTTCGACGAGGGCGCGCTGGCCGGCGTCGTGCGTCCGGACACGACGTTCCCGGAAGGTGACTTCCGTGCGAACTACTTTCGCGACGACCGGAAGAACGAGGTCTGGACGCGCGTGCAGGCGATCGCCGCCGACGCCGATGTCCCGCCGGAAGAGCTCGCGAGCGTGGCACTGCGCTACTGCCTCTCGCAGCCCGCCGTCTCGACGGTCATCCCAGGCATGCGCTCGGTGCGAAACGTCGAGCGTAACGTCGCGGCTGCCGAGGCCGGCCCGCTGCCGGACGGGTTGCTCGAGACGCTCCACGCGCACCGCTGGGTGCGAAACTTCTACGCCTGACGTAACGCGTTCAGGTTGCGCATGACGTCGTCGCCGCCGCGGCCGAAGAGGTCGTGGAGTCGCGCGTACTCGGCGTAGAGCCGGTCGTACACCGTCTGGGCGGCGGCGTTCGGGATGTATGTCTTCACGCTGGGCTGCGTCATTGCCGCGACCGCGTCGTCGATCGACAGGTGCACGCCTGCGGCGACAGCTCCGAACATCGCTGACCCGAGGGCCGGCGCTTGCGTCGATGCGGCGACCTCGATCTCGCGCCCGAGCACGTCGGAATAGATCTGCATGAGCAAGGTGTTCCGCTCGGGCAGCCCTCCGCACGCGACGACGGCGTTCACCGGCACTCCTGCCGAGACGAACGCCTCGACGATCATGCGCGTGCCGAACGCAGTCGCTTCGATCAGCGCGCGGTAGATCTCGGCCGGAGTGGTCTGCAGTGTCATCCCGACGAGCAGGCCACGCAGGTCTGTGTCGACGAGGACCGAGCGATTGCCGTTCCACCAGTCGAGCGCGAGCAGCCCGCTCTCGCCCGGGGCGCAGCTTCCGGGCTGCCTCCTCGAGCTCAGCGTGGGTGCCACCGACGAGGCGGTCGGCGAACCACGCGAAGATGTCGCCGACCCCGGACTGGCCCGCCTCGAAGCCGAAGAGCCCAGGTACGACGCCGTCCTCGACCATCCCGCACATCCCCTCGACGATCGCCGGAGCGGTTCCGAGCAGCACGTCGCAGGTGCTCGTGCCCATCACCATCACGAACGTCCCAGGCTCGGTGCCACGCACGGCGGGCACCGACACATGCGCGTCGACGTTCGCGACCGCGACCGCCGTACCTGGATCGAGGCCCGTCAGCTCAGCTGCGCGTTCGCTCAATCCGCCCGCGCGCCCGCCGAGGGTGGCGATCTCGCACGACATCTTCTCGTCGACGACGTCGGCGAAGCGGGGGTCGAGCGCGGCGAAGTACTCGCGCGTCGGGAAGCCGGTCTCCTTCGACCACATCGCCTTGTACCCCGCGGTGCACGCATTGCGCGTCTCGACACCGGTGAGCTGCCACACGATCCAGTCGGCGGCCTCGACCAGACGCGCGGCGCGCCCGTAGAGCTCGGGCGCCTCGTGCAGGATCTGCAGTGACTTGGCGAAGAACCACTCGGACGAGATCTTCCCGCCGTAGTGCGCAAGCCACGCCTCGCCGCGGCTGCGGGCTGTCTCGTTGATCAGGTCCGCCTCGGGCTGAGCGGAATGGTGCTTCCAGAGCTTGACCCACGCGTGTGGCTCGCGTCGTAGGCCGGGGAGCGAGCAGAGTGGTGTTCCGTCGGCGAGCGTCGGCAGCATCGTGCAGGCGGTGAAGTCGATGCCGATGCCCACCACCTCGGCGGGATCGACACCGGATGCCGCGAGTACGGCAGGGATCGTCTGGCTGAGGGTGCGGAGGTAGTCGTCCGGATCCTGGAGAGCCCAGTCGACCTCAAGCTCGACGTCGTCGTCGGGAGCGGGGAGGCGCTCGTCGATGACGCCGTTGGCGTAGGCGTAGATCGCCGAGGCAAGCTCTTCGCCGGTCGCGCAGTCGACAAGGACTGCGCGCCCCGACTCGGTGCCGAAATCGACGCCGATCGCGTAGCTCATGCCTGACCGTAGTACCGGGTTGCGCCGTGCTTACGCGTGAAGTGACGCTCTTGCAGGTGGGCGTCGAGCACGGGCGGGTCAGGCTCGATCGCGAGCGTGCGGAACGCTAGGGCCGCGACCGCCTCGAGTGCGATCGCGTTCTCGACCGCCTCCTCGACGTCGCTGCCCCACACGAAGGGGCCGTGGCCGCGCACGAGCATCGCGGGTACATCGTCGGTGGCAGCACGAACGATTGCCTCGCCGGTGTTCGCTTCATAGCTGTCTCGAACCTCGGCCTCCCCGAGCGGCGCGGTGACGGGAACTGCACCGCCGAAGTGGTCGGCGTGCGTCGTCCCCAGGCACGGCAGCTCCCGACCGGCTTGCGCCCACGCGGTCGCAAACGGCGAATGGGTATGGACGACGCCGCCGACTGTGTCGAAGGCGCGGTAGAGGACGAGATGCGTCGGCGCGTCCGACGAAGGCCTGAGCGAGCCGAGAACGGTGTCGCCGCTCGTCAGGTCGAGCACAACGATTGAGTCGGCTGTGAGGTCTGCGTAGGGGACGCCGCTCGGCTTGATCGCCATCACGCCCGCGGCGCGGTCGACACCGCTCACGTTGCCGAACGTCAGGGTGACGAGACCCGCGTTGACGATCGCCAAGTTGGCGGCGAGGACGCTGAGTGCGCAGCTCGTCGTGCATCAGCCGACCGAGACGAGCTCGACACCCATGATCTCGGCAAGGTCGGTGAATGCGTCGAGGCCGAGCGCAGCGGTGTAGACGGTGTGGTGCGAGCCACCGGCGGCGAGCCAGCCCTCGACTGCAGTGGTGAAGTCCGGACGCGGCTTCCAGACGGCACGCGCGACCGGCAGCTTCGGCAGCTCGGCCGGCGGCTCGACGACGTCGATCTCGTTGGCGACGAAGCGGAAGCGGTCGCCGAGGTCGACCAGGCTGACGACGACGGCAGGACCGGCGGTTGCATCGAACACGAGCCGCACGGGATCCTCGGCGCCGCCGATCGACAAGCGGATGCACCTCGCACGACGGCGTGTCGGCCGCGATCGACGGGCAGATCTCGAGCATGTGCGCCCCGAGCACGAGCTCGCGGCCGGGAGTGAGGTCGTACGTGTAGTCCTCCATGAGAGACGTGCCGCCGGGGAGGCCGGTCGCCATGACCTTCCCGATGCGGACGAGCGCGGCCACCTTCCAGTCGCCCTCGGGGCCGAACCCGTACCCGTCAGCCATCAGCCGTTGCGCGGCAATGCCGGGAAGCTGCCGGAGGCCGTGGAGGTTCTCGAATGTGTCGGTGAACGCGCGACAGCCGCGTTCCTCGAGGAACGCGCGAAGCGCCGCCTCGATGCGTGCAGCTTCGACGAGTGACGCTTCGGGGACGCCGTCCGCGACGCGGTAGCGGTCGTGATACTCGGCAACGAGCTGTGTCACCGATGCTGCGGCCGCGTCGGGCAGGAGTGCGACGAGATCGCCGATGCCGTAACCGTTGACCGCGATTCCGAGGACGATCTCCGCATCCACCTTGTCGCCTTCGGTGTCTGCGACCTGGCGCATGTTGTCGCCGATCCGCGCGACCTGCAGCGTCTGGGCTTCGGCCCAGCCGCAGGCGGCGCGCGTCCAGGTGCCGATGCGTTCCTGCACCGCTGTGTCCTGCCAGTGGCCCGCGACTGTCTTGCGCCGCACACCGAGCCGCGTCGCGATGTAGCCGAACTCGCGATCGCCGTGCGCGGACTGGTTGAGGTTCATGAAGTCCATGTCGATCTCCGCCCACGGCAGCTCGCGGTTGAACTGCGTGTGCAGATGGAGGAGCGGCTTCTGCAACGCGCGCAGGCCACCGATCCACATGCGGGCGGGGGAGAAGGTGTGCATCCACGCGATCACCCCGACACAGCGGTCCGAGCTGTTGGCCGCGAGGATCTGGCGGCGGATCCCGTCCGGCTCGGTGACGACCGGCTGCTGGACGACGCGCACCGGGATCGAGCTCGACCGGTCGAGTGCCGTCACGAGCTGCGAGGAGTTCTCGGCGACCTGCCGCAGGATCGTGTCTCCGTAGAGGCTTTGGCTTCCGGTGAGGAACCAGACCTCGAGCTCGTCGAGGGGGTCGGGCGTCGGGCTCATCACTCTCCTCCGGCCGGGGCCGGTTCGTTCGCAGGAACGGCCGACGGCGTCTCCCGGCTGCCGATGCGTGCACCGATCCGCTCGAGACGACGGACACGCAGGCGGTCGGCGACGACGGCGACGAGAAGAACGAGGGCGACGACCATCGACTGGTAGTACGCGTCGACGTTGATCGCCACGAGTCCTTGCTCGAGCACGACGAGCAGCGCGGCGCCTGCGACCACCCCGATGATCCGGCCCTGGCCGCCGATCAGGCTGACGCCGCCGATGACCGCAGAGGCGATCGCGATCAGCTCGTAGCCGGTCGTGCTGTCGGCCGTGCCGGATGTGAGCTGTGAGGCGAAGATGATGCCGACGACGCTCGCGCATGAGCCGCTCACGACATACGCGAGCACGATGCGCCGGCTGGTCGGGATGCCTGCGAGACGCGCTGCCTCCCGGTTGCCGCCGACGGCGTACACCTGACGGCCCGCATACGTGCGCTCGAGGAAGAACCAGGCGAGCAGCGCGATGACGGCAAAGATGACGAACGCGATCGGGATCCCGAAGACGGACTTCGACGCGACGTCGAGAAAGATCGGCGAGCTGATCGGTATCGGTGTTTGCGCTATCGCCTCGTCGGCGCCCGCGGCACCGATGAAGGTGACGAGCGTGATGATGAACGGGGCGATGCCGAGGCGGGTGATCCAGAGGCCGTGCCACACCCCGACCGCGGCACCGGCGAGGATCGTGACGGCGAACGCCAAGAAGACCGGCAGGCCCTCGGAGTGGCTCAGCCAGCCGGACACCACGACCATCAGAGCCGTCAGCGAGCCGACGCCGAGGTCGATCCCGCCGGTGATGATCGCGAAGCTCTCGCCGATCGCGAGGATCCCGAATTCGGCGAGGTCGATCCCGAGGTTCTGCAGCTCGGAGCCGCTCGCGAAGAGCGGGTTCTTCCATGTGAAGAAGGCGAACGCGACGCCGACCGCCGCGATGATCCCGAGCTCCGGCGAGTCGGCGAGTCGCCGCGCGATCTGACGAGCGGTCGTCATGCCGCCGCCTGGTCGATGGCGGCGGCCGCGATGATGCGCTCCTTCGAGAACTCCGAGCGCTGAAACTCTGCGGCGATGCGGCCACGGCGGAGCACGACGATTCGGTGGCAGATGCCCGCGAGCTCTTCGAGCTCAGAGGAGGCGACGAGGATCGCCAGTCCGTCCCCACGCGCCTCTTCGATCAGCCGGTAGATCTCCGCCTTGGCGCCGACATCGACTCCCCGCGTCGGCTCGTCGAGGAGCAGCAGGCGCGGCTTCGCTGCCATCCACCGGCCGAAGATCATCCGCTGCTGGTTTCCCCCCGACAGCGAACGCGCCGGCTGCTCAGGCGAATGGCAGCGAACCCGCGCCTGCTTCACGATCGCGGCGGCGTGCCGTCGCTCGGTGCGCGGCGCAAGAATGAAGCGCTGCCAGGAGATGCGCCGCAGGATCGCGAGCGTGACATTCCAACGGATCGAGGCGTCCACGAGCAGACCTTGCGACTTGCGATCTTCCGGGACGAGCCCGATCCCTGCGGCCGCTCCGTCAGCAGCGTGGCGCGGGCTGTACACGTGACCGTCGAGGCGCATCTCACCTTTCGTCGCCTGGCGGGCGCCCATCACGACGTGCAGCAGTCGGCTGCGGCCCGAGCCCATCAGCCCGGCAACGCCGACCACCTCGCCCGGCCGAATAGTGAGGTCGAGTGGCCCGAGGCCGTCCGCCTCGAGTTGTCGCGCCTCGAATGCAAGCGGTCCACCGCCGGGTGCCGCGATCTCGCCTTCGGGTAGGAGGTCGCGACCGACCATGTCGCGGATCAGCCTCTCCTCCGTTGCCTCGGCGGGTGTGAGGTCGGAGACGAGACGGCCGTTACGGAGGACGACGATACGGTCGGCGACCGCGCGCACCTCGTTCAGCCTGTGGCCGACGAAGATGACGATTCCACCGGTGCTTGCGTGCTGTCGCGCGAGCTCGAGCACACGATCGGACTCCGCCGGGCCGAGCGCTGATGTGGGCTCGTCGAGGATCAGCACGAGCGGCCGGCGGCCGAGCGCTTTCGCGATCTCGATCATCTGACGCTGAGCGACCGAAAGCGAGTCCACCCGTCGCCGCACCTGGACGTCGAGTCCGACGGCGGCGAGCAGCTCCTTCGCGACCGCGTCCGTCGCGTTTCTGTCGACGATCAGCCGCCGTTCGCTCGGCCTTCGACCGAGGAGAAGGTTCTCTGCGACGCTCAACTGTCCGACGAGCGGGAATTCCTGCGAGACCATCGCGACTCCGAGCGACTGGGCGTGGAGCGTCCCCCGGGAGTCGAGGAGCTGACCCGCGATCGAGACGGTGCCGGCATCGGGCGCCACCGATCCAGCGACGACGCCCATCATCGTCGACTTCCCGGCGCCGTTTTCGCCGACGAGGCCGACGACCTCGCCTCTGCGGAGGACCAGCTGGTCGAGATCGAGGACGACCGCGGGTCCGTACAGCTTGCGGATGCCGGTGAGGACGAGGTCCTCACCGGCATCCGCAAGGGCTTCGACCGGCGGCGGGTTAACCGGCGCCAATTGCCTTGTTGTAGGCGAGGTCGGCCGGCAGGTTCGCCTTGGTGAGCGTGCCGACCCCGGTGCTGATCACACCTGCGGTCAAGAACGGATGCATGAGCGCTGCGACCTTCGCCGGGCCGAGCACGTGCATGGCCGCGGTGACGTACGCACCGAGGTAGCCCTGCATGAACGGCTGCTGAAGGATCGAGGCGACGATTGCGCCATTCTGAAGGCCGGTGATCGTTCCCGGCTCGTTGTCGTCGGCGACGACGGAGATCTTTCCGATGTCGCCCTTCGTCTGCACTGCAACGGCTGCCGCCGGTCCCTCATACGAGTACTCGGCGTAGATGCCCTTGAGCGAGGGGTGGGAGGCGATCACCGTGCTGGCGTTCGTTGCCGCGGTGGCCGCGACGCCGTTGTCGTTCTCCGTCGCGATCACGTTGATGTTCGAGCCCTTGATCGCCTGCTTGAAGCCCGCGGTGCGCTGAATGACGTTGGTCGCCGTGAGCGATCCGACGAGGATCGCGACGTCGCCTCCGTTCGGGAGCGCTTTCTTCATCGCCTCACCGGCTGCGAACCCGGCCGTGACGTTCGGCGTTCCGATGAACGTGAACGTCTTTGCATTCTTCGCCGGAACCGGCGAGTCGATCGCGACCACGTCGATGCCCTTGGCGACGGCCTTGTTGATGATCGCGCCTTCCGAGACCGGGTCGATCACCGACGTGAAGTAGCCGGTCGCGCCCGTCGCGGCGAGCGTGTTGAACATCGACACCTGTTTGGCGAGCTGACCCTGCGACGGGCCTTCGAAGTGGGCGGCGATGCCCAGCTCCTTCGCCGCGCGTGCGTCGCCCTGTTTTCCGGCGACCCAGTACGCGGCCAGGATGTTGACGACCATCCACGTATCGACGCTCGACAGGCTCTTACCCTTCATCGCGGCGACGAGCGCGTTCCGCAGCCCGATTTCCTTCGTGTTGTCAAATCCGGGCGGGTGCACGCTGGGTCCCAAGAGCGGTGTCCCCGAGAGCGACCGCGCGTTCGACGTGCCGGCGGTTCCTACGGCTGCGAGCACGAGTGCGGCAGCGAGGGCGGCTCCGAGCATGACGGTCACGAGGAACCTCGTGCTCGTCTTGCGTTGCTGCCTGATCCGTCGTTCCATTACCCCTCCTGTTGAACGGGTAGGTTGCAATCGCAACACTGCATGCGATTGCAGTCGAAAGTCAAGAGCCTGGCGAAAACTTCGTTGGCATTGCTTTCAGGAGGGGCGGACCGCTTGCGTGGTCGAACGCCGGACGATCAGCTTCGGCTTGAAAATGACGGGTTTTGCCGGCCCGTCGAGGTCGGCCCGCGCGTCGGCGCCGATCGCGAGCTTCACTGCGGCGGCGACCATTTTCGCGACGGGCATCTTCACCGTGGTTAGACCGGGAACGGTCGCCGAGGCAAGTGGGATGTCGTCGAAGCCGACGACCGAGAGGTGCGTCGGGACCGTCAGACCCCGTTCGTAGGCGGCGTGGATCACGCCGATCGCGAGGACGTCCGTGGCCGTGACGATCGCGGTCGGCGGCTCGGGCAGTGCGAGGAGCGTGCTGAGCGCCGCCTCTCCTCCGTCAGTCGTGTTCTGGACGTGCTGCACGTAGCCCGGCAGCGCTGCCAGTCCGGTGGGCCGACATGTACTCGTCGTAGGCAGCCTCCCGTTCGCGCATATCGCCGAGGGCCGGGCCGCGCACGAGCGCGATTCGGCGATGGCCGAGGCCGGTCAGGTGGGTGAGGGCAGCCCGGATCCCGGCTCGATTGTCGACGCCGACCTTCTGGAACCCGTCATTGGAAGGATCGGAGCCGTGCCAGAGCCCGACCACCGGCATGCCGGCGTTCCGCAGGTCCTCGATGAGCCGAGGCTCTTCCCGCAGGTCACCAAGGAGCACGATCGCGTCACACTGGCGCGCCTCGAGCACCGCGGCGAGGGCCAGCGCTTCGTCTGTCTGCTCGCGGGCATGCCCGAGGACGACCGAATAGCCGCTCTTCGCGCGCCTCGATCGAAAGCGCCTCGATCGCGCTGGCAAAGAACAGGTCGGTGACGTCGCGGACGACGGCGCCGAGCAACATCGTCGGCGCACCGCGGAGGGCCCGGGCGATCGGATGCGGCCGGTAGCCGAACTCGAGCGCAACGGCGAGGACGCGCTCCCGGGTCTTCGCGGAGACGGGGATCGAGAGCGGCGTGTCGTTGAGGATGCGTGAGACGGTGCTCTGGGAAACCCCGGCGGCCTCCGCGACGTCGCTCATCGTGACGACACGGCGCTTCTGCACCGGGACGCCCTTCTCGCCGCGAGCAGGCCCCATGCGGTTGATCCTAGACACCTCTGAGCGCGGCGCCCGTGTTTGGGTCGAAGAACGAAAGCCGCTCGACCTCGACGGCGAACGTCGTCCGCTCGCCGGTTGCAAGGCGAACTCCCGGAGCCACGCGAGCGATGCCGGTCGAGGCGGGGATCCCATTGGCAGGGACGGTGTCGTCGTCGACGGTCATCTGGACGCCGTCACGGAAGATCGGCGCGTCGATCGAGAAGTGCACGAGCTGCTCGTTGCCGAGCGCTTCGACGAGCTCGACGTCGGCCGCGAGGGTCGCTCCGTCCGCCGACACCGAGAGATGCTCAGGGCGGATGCCGACGACGACGCGGCCGTCAAGGCCGCCCGGCGGGGTCACTTGGAGCTCCTGCGAACCGAGCTTCAGCGTCGAGCCGGTCACCGTTCGCCTCGTAGAGGTTCATCGACGGCGAGCCCATGAACGACGCGACGAACACGTTGACGGGGTGGTCGTAGAGCTCTTGTGGCGCCGCGAGCTGCTGAAGCACGCCGTCGCGCATGACTGCGACGCGATCGCCCATCGTCATCGCCTCGGTCTGGTCGTGCGTGACGTAGAGCGTGGCGACGCCGAGGCGCCGTTGGACGCGCAGCACCTCGGTGCGCATCTGGACCCGGAGCTTCGCATCGAGGTTCGAGAGCGGCTCGTCCATCAGGAAGACCGACGGCTCGCGCACGAGCGCGCGGCCCATTGCGATGCGCTGGCGCTGGCCGCCCGAGAGCTCGCGCGGCCGGCGGTCGAGCACCTCGCTGAGACCGAGCACCTCGGCCGCTTCGCGGACGCGCTTGTCGCGCTCGGTCTTGCCGACGCCGCGCATCGAGAGCGAGAAGCCGATGTTGTCGTGCGCGCTCAGGTGTGGATAGAGCGCGTAGTTCTGGAAGACCATCGCGACATCGCGGTCGCGGGCGGAGAGGTCGTTGACCACCCTGTCGCCGAGCCGGAGCGTTCCCGAGGTGATCTCCTCGAGGCCGGCGACCATCCGCAGCGCGGTCGTCTTGCCGCAGCCCGACGGGCCGACGAGCACGACGAACTCGCCCTCGTCAACGTGCAGTCGAGAGGTCGGTGACCGCCTCGACGCCGTTGTCGTAGACCTTGCAGACGTCTTCGAGCGTCAAGGTCGCCATCGCTACGTCGGCCTCGGGCATCCAGACGCGCATCGGGCCGGCGCCGCGGTTGCCCCAGGTGAAGTACGGGACGGCGACGAGCTGCGCGGCAGCTGGACTGTTCGCGGTCGAGCTCGCGCAGGTCGCGGTACTCGAGCTGACGCCAGCCGTCGGGCTCTGCCAGGCTGCCCGCCGCGGCGACGCTCGGGACACCGTGCAGGACCTCGACAGGCCCGTTGTCTGCGACCGGGCCGGCGGCCGCGATCCGGACGTCGGCGAGATCGAGCTCGCGTGGTCGGTCTGCTCGACGCAGTAGACGATCGGGCCCGCGCTCGATCGCGAGGCAGCCACGAACCGCGTCGATGCGCGGGTTCGGCGCGGTCAGCCGAGGCGAGACGTCGAGTCGGAGCACGATCTGGTCGCCCTCCCGCCAGTGGCGTCTCACCTCGGCGTAACCGCCCCCCGTGACGGCTTCGCCGTCGAGCGTCGCCTCGCGCGCCCACGCCGGGATCCGCAGCGCGAGTGTCCAGTCGGTCGTCCGGGCTCTCGACGACCTCGATCGTGACCGTCCCGTCCCACGGGTAGTCGGTCTCGACACGGAGCACGACGTCGCCGGCGTCGGATCGTCGACGGGGCGTACTGGTGGATCTGCACGCCGTCGTCCGTCGAGGTCGCGAGGTAATGGTGCAGCGACGCGAGCGTCCGCATGATGTTCGGCGGGCAGCACGCGACGGGATCCCACACGTGCGCGGTCGTGCCCGCCGGGCGACCGCAACGGGTTGACGTAGAAGAACGTGCGCCCGTCGAGCGAGAGGCCGGCGAGGAAGCCGTTGTAGAGCGTGCGCTCGAGCAGGTCGGCGTGACGCGCGTCGCCTGTGACGAGCAGCATCCGCCAGTTCCACATGATGCTCGCGATCGCGGCGCACGTCTCGCAGTACGCGCGGTCGGGCGGCAGCTCGTACGAGTCGCCGATCGACTCGTCCTCGTGGCGCGCGCCGACGCCGCCCGTCAGATAGGTCTTGCTCGACGCAAGGTCGTCCCACTGCGCGAGCATCGCGTCGAGAAGTTCCGTCGTCGCCGGTCTCCGCGTAGACGTCGCGTGACGCCGCTCGCGAGGTACAGCGCGCGCACCGCGTGCCCGACGATCTGGCGCGAGCCGCGCACCGGCTCCTCATCCTGGTAGTACCGGAAGTCGAAGCGGCGTCGTGAACTGGTGCCGGCCGCGGCGGCTCGACGAGCGTGTCCGCAAGCGTCGAGATAGCGCTCTTCGCCCGTGACCCGCGACGAGCTCGACCAGGGCCGGCTCGATCTCGGGATGTCCGTCGGTGCCCGTCTGCGCGCCGTTCGAGAACTCGCGGTCGATCAGGTCGGCGAAGCGTCGCGCGACGCCGAGCAGGCGCGTGTCCCCCGTCGACCGCGCGAACGCGACGGCTGCCTGGATCAGATGCCCCGCGCAGTAGAGCTCGTGCCCCTGCTCGAGGTCGGTCCAGCGCCAGGCCGGGTCGTTGACCGTGCACCAGGTGTTGAGGTAGCCGTCCGGCTCCTGCGCGGCCGCGACGAGCTCGATCGTCTCGGCGGCGAGCCGGGCGAGCTCCTCGCGACTCGCCGCGGCCGAGCTCCCAGGCGAGCGCCTCGAGCCACTTGTAGACGTCCGAGTCGCTGAAGACCATGCCGCGGCGCTCGCCTTCGAGCCGGCCGGCGGCGATCCGGAAGTTGTCGAGCGTGCCGGCCCGCTCGAGCTCCTCGTGGCCGCGCAGGATCGTCACCTCGCGGTTCACGCGCTGGCGGTCGCCGAGCAGGCCACCCGTCAGCTCGACCCGCGGGCGTCGACCGGGCGCAGCCGGACGTGCGCCGACGGCGATGGGGACGACCGTCGCCACGAGGTCATTCGGCACCGTCAACTACGTCCTCCTTTTCTCGAATTTCGAAGCGCTTCGCGAAGCGCTTCGAAGGTAACAAGCGCCGCAGGCGTCGGTCAAGCGCTCAGCCCTTGACCGCTCCGGACATCAGCCCTTGGACGTAGTAGCGCTGCAAGGACAGGTAGAGGACGAGGCACGGGACCATCGCGATCACGATCCCCGATGACATGTAGCCGTAGTTGATCGCCCCGTAGGTCGACGTCTCGATGTTGAAGAGCTTCACCGGCAGCGTCAGCTTCCCGTCCGTCTCGAGGAACGTCAGCGCCTGCAGGAACTCCGTCCACGAGTAGAGGAACGCGTAGATCGCCGTCGTCGCGAGCCCCGGGACGATCAGCGGCCGCAGCACGCGCACGAGCGTCGCGAAGAGGCCGGCGCCGTCGACCTCGCGCCGACTCCATCAGCTCACGGGGGATCTGCTGGAACGTGTTGCGCATGACGAACACGCCGAACGGAAGGCTGAACGTCGAGTAGATGAGGATCAGCCCGACGATGCTGTTCGTCAGGTGCAGGTAGTTCAGCTCGATGAAGAGCGGCGTCAGCACCGCCTGGAACGGGATCATCAGCGCGAGCAAGATCGCCGAGAAGACGATCCCCGAGCCGCGGAACGCGGAACTTCGCGAGACCGAACCCGGCGAGCGCCGAGACGACCGTCGTGAGCGAGCGCGGTGCCGATCGCCGCGATCAGGCTGTTCACGACGTTGTGCAGGATGTGCTCCTGGCCGAACACCGCGCGGTAGTTCGCGAGCGTGAAGTGGGAGAAATCGGCCGAGCTGGGGCTTCGCGGCGCGCGAGATTCGGCGGTTGGAACGATCGCGCGATCGCCCAGAGGAGCGGCAGCACGAAGATGACCGAGAGCATCAGTCCCGTCGCGAGGTAGAGGTAGAAGCCCGGCCCGCGGCTGCTCCTGCGGCGAGCAGCCGCGGGCTGGGTCGCTGTGAGCCCCCCGGCAGTCACAGCTCGGTCGTGTCCCTCAGCGCGACGAACTGGATCATGCTGACGATCCCGATGATCACGACCAGGAAGAGCGCCATCGCCGTCGCGTAACCGAGGTGGTACTCGCTGAAGCCGGTCTGGTAGACCGACTCGACCACCGTCTCGAGACTGGCGTTGTTCTGCGCGAGGATGAAGAACTGGTTGAACGCGAGCAGCGAGCCGATCACCGAGATGATCAGGCTGAGCGCGATCGGCCGGCGCAGGAGCGGCAGCGTGATGCGCAGCTCCTTCTTGAGCCACGACGCGCCGTCCACCTCCGCCGCCTCGTAGAGCTCACGCGGGATGCCCTGCATGCCGCCGGTCAGGATCAGCATCGTCAGACCGGCCGCGAACCAGATGACGATCGTCGAGATCGCCAGCAGCGCGCGGTCGTGCGTGACCGTCCACGCCTGGGTCGAGCTCGCGAGGTGAAGGTTCGAGAGGAGCCAGTCGACGGCGCCGGAGTTCGGCTGGAGCTCGATCGCGAACATGAAGCTGATCGTCGTGAGCCCGACGACGAACGGCAGGAAGTAGAGCGTCCGGAAGATCTTCGCGCCCGGCCGGTTCGAGCGCAGGAGCAGCGCGAGGCCGTAGCCGAGCAGGAAGATCGGCGGCGTCACGAGCAGCGTGTATTCGAACGTGAACACGACTGCATGGCGGAAGAGCGTGTCGGAGAAGAGGTCGCGGTAGTTCTGGAAGCCGATGTAGTGGTACGGCCCGATCAGCGGCCAGTCGGTCAGCGAGATGTAGACCGCGAACGCGAGCGGGAAGAGCACGAACGCGACGACGAGGACGAGCGCTGGGCTGACGAGCAGCCAGCCGGTGCGCGTCGTGCGGCGGCGGAAGGCGCTGTGCCGGCGACGGATCGCCGGCGCGGTGCTCCGGCCGCCGGGCGTGTGCCCGACGGCCGGAGTCGCTTCGCGTTCGACGTTGGTCACGCCTTCGCGGTTAACCGTCGTTTGCTTGCTTGATCACTCGGGTGAAGCCATCCTGGCCGAGCTTGAGCGCGGCTTCGATGTCGCCGCCGTAGACCGCCTTGGAGAACATCTGGAACCAGGGCGAGTTCGGCTCGTTGAAGGCCGCGTCGTACACGGTCGTGACAGGCGCCGACCCGTTCGCGAGCGCCTTGAGTGCGACCGCGTTGTACGGGTTCTTGGCCTTGTACGCCGGGCGTCAGGATGTCCGTGCGCACCGGCGTGTAGCCGAGGCCCGGATACTGCACCTGCTGTGCCTTCTGGAGGATCCACTGGATGAACTCCCAGGCTCCGGAGGCGTTCTTCGCGCCCGCCGGGATGACGAAGTCGTCACCGCCGTCGAACGTCGAGTAGCCACCGGTCGGGCCGGGGAGCGGCGCGATGCCGACGTCCTTGATGATCCCCGCCTTGACGATTCCCGGATAGAAGCCGTACGCGCCCGGGAGGATGCCGACCTTGCCCGACTCGAACTCGTTCGGCCAGGTCGGGCCCGGACTCGGTCCGGCTGCCCGGAGAGACGAGCTTCTGCTGCCAGAGCTGCTGGTACAGCTTGAGCAGCGCGGACGAGCTGGGTGTTGCCCTGGATCGCCGCCGTCTGGTGGCCGATCGCACCGCGGATGAGCTGGTTCTTCACCGCGAACAGATGCGGCTCCATGACGAAGCCGAGGCAGCCCTGACAGTTGCCTGCCATCCCGAAGCCGCTGATGCCGTTGCCGAGCGCTTGGATCTTCTTCGCGTCATTGAGAATGTCAGCGAAGGACGCCGGCGGCTTGTTCGGATCGAGCCCTGCCTGCTTGAAGAGCGCCTTGTTGTACCAGAGCACCGAGAGGTCGCCCAGGTACGGCACTCCGTAGTACTTCCCGTTGTAGACCGCCAGCGCGAGGTGGCCTGGGCTGAGTGCTCCCTTGTAGGGCAGCGCGTCGACCAGCTTCGAGATGTCGGTCAGCGCGTTCAACCTGCTGAACTGCGGCACGTCGATGTCGTTCAGCCCGACGACGTCGGGAACGGCATGCGCGCGGATCGCAGTCGCGAGCTTGGAGGTGTCCTGGTTCGGCGAGGTCTGGGACAGGACCACCTTCAGGCCGGGGTGGGTGGCGTTGAACTTCTTCACGAGGGCCACGCCGACGCCGCTCGTTGCGGCGCGCGTCCAGAACTGGACGGTGCCGGTCGCGTTCACACCGAACGTGCTCTTGGTTGCCGTCGAACGACCCGACGACACTGCCGCGAACGACAGCGCCGCCACGACGACAACCGGGAGTCCGATCAGAGCGAGCCGCTTCAAACCCGTTCGCCTCATCTCTTCGTCACCTTTCTGAGCCGGTCGTACAGGTACATTGTCAGAATCTTCGAAGCGCTTCGCGAAGCGCTTCGAACGTAACAGCCGGATCACATCCGCGTCAAGGCCTGCTCGACCCTCCATGGAAGAATCGACAACGTGAGCTCAACCTCCAAACCCGCCACGATGGCGCAGATAGCCGAGCGTGCGGGCGTCGCGCTCAGCACGGTCTCCTATGTCCTGAGCGGGAAGCGCAGCGTCTCCGAGGAGATGCGAAACCGCGTGCTTCCGGCAATCGAGGATCTCGACTACCGCCCGCACCGGCCAGGCGCGCGCGCTCGCGAGCGGCGCGACCCACACGATCGCCCTGTTCCTGCCGTCGCCGAGCTGGCAGGACGTGCCCGTGCAGCAGACGTTCGTCGCGGGCGCGACGGAGGCGACGAGCGCCGGCGACTACGCGCTGCTCCTCTCGACCTCGGCGGTGGATCCCGACGACATCGCGAACGTGGTCGGCGGCGGCCGCGCCGACGGCGTGATCCTGATGGAGCTGCTCGCCGACGACCCGCGCGTCGACCGGCTGCAGGAGGCCGGACACCCGTTTGTCCTGATCGGCCGAACTGCGCACCCCGACGGCATCGACTTCGTCGACGTCGACTTCGGCGCGGCCGTCGAGCAGAGCCTCGAGCATCTCGCCGAGCTCGGCCACACCTGCGTCGCGCTCTTCAACTTCCCGCCGGACCAGCTGGAGGCGGGCTACACGTCGGCGCTCCTCGCCCGGGAGACGTTCGCAAGCAAGACGGCCGAGCTCGGGATCCGCGGCATCCATCTGCCGTGCCCGCATCCAGCCGAAGAGGCGAAAGCGGTGGCAGGGGCGCTTCTCCAGATGGAGCCCGACTGCACCGCAGCGATCACGACCGGCTGGCAGTTCACCGGCCTGCTCAGTGCGCTGCGCGACGCCGACCTGCACGTGCCCGACGACTTCTCGATCGTGTCGATCATCGCCGCGCAGTACGCGGAGATGCTGACTCCCGCACTGACGGGAATCGAGTGGCCGGCGTTCGAGGCCGGCCGCGTCGCCGCGGAGCTTCTGATCGAACGGCTCCGGGGCGGCCACGCACCGCGCGCGGCAGTTGCTGATCGGCGGCGAGCTCGTCGTGCGCGAGTCGAGCGGTCCGGCCCCTAAGTAGGAGGGCTCGGCGGAACACAGATTGTGCCGCCGGGCCGCGCTGGACGCCCCGAGGCTGCGTCCTCGGTTGCCCCGATAGAACCCCGCTATCGGGACGCCCTGCGTCCTTGCCTCGGAACGTCCATCGCACCCCGACGACGAACGGTATCCCGCCGAACCCTCCTAGACGACAGCGCCTGTCTGCGGGTCGAAGAAGTGGAGACGCGAGGTGTCGATCGCCAGCTCGACGAGCTCGCCGAGACGGATCGGCTCGCGCGCCGCGAGGCTCGCCGTGAAGATCGCACGCGTGTCGTCGGCCAGCAGCTTTCCCTCGTCGTCGTCCAGCGACTCGGTTGCGGCGCGAACCGCCTCGGCCGAGACGACCTGTGCGTCGATCCCGAAGATCAGATGGAGCTCGGAGCCGAGGTCCTCGACCACCTCGGCCTTGACCGTGATCCGCGGCTGGGACGCGTCGGCATGTGAGGCCAGCTCGAGATCGTTCGGGCGGATGCCGAGGATCACGTCGCGTGCCTCCGGGCCGACCTTCGCGCCGTCCGGGAGCGGCACGTCGAACTCCGCGAACTTCACCCGGCCCGCCTCGACCCGCGCATTCACCAGGTTCATCGACGGCGAGCCGATGAACGCCGCCACGAACAGATTCTTCGGGTGGTGATAGAGCTCGTGCGGCGCGTCGACCTGCTGGAGCACGCCGTCGCGCATGACCGCCACGCGCTGGCCGAGTGTCATCGCCTCGACCTGGTCGTGCGTCACGTAGACCGTTGTGACACCAAGCCGCTCGTGCAGGCGCGCGAGCTCGGCCCGCATCGTGACGCGGAGCTTCGCGTCGAGGTTCGAGAGCGGCTCGTCCATCAGGAACGCCTTCGGCTCGCGCACGATCGCGCGACCCATGGCGACGCGCTGACGCTGCCCGCCCGAGAGCGCCGACGGCTTGCGATCGAGCAGGTCCTCGAGCCCGAGCACCTTTGCGACCTCGGCGACACGCCGGCGCCACTCGTCCTTCGGCAGCTTCTTCAGACGCAGGCCGAACGCGAGGTTCTCGCGGACGGTCATGTGCGGATAGAGCGCGTAGTTCTGGAAGACCATCGCGATGTCGCGCTCCTGCGGCGGCTTCTCGGTGACGTCGATGTCGTCGATCAGGACGTCGCCGGCGGTCACGTCTTCGAGTCCCGCGATCATGCGGAGCAGGGTTGACTTGCCACAGCCGGACGGGCCGACGAGCACGCAGAACTCGCCTTCGGCGATGTCCAGCGACAGCTCGTCGACGGCCACGACGCCGTTGGAGTAGACCTTGGTGACCTCGTCGAGACTGATTCCGCTCATCGGGCGCTCCTCGTCGTCGTGGTGGCAAGGGCGAACGGGATCAGCTCGCCGTGGGCTTCGGTCAGCTCGTCGCAGAGCGCATCGATCTCGTCGAGGGTCAACGCTGCAGCCGTTGCAGCATCGAGCATCGCGGCGTGGCGGATGTGGTCGGGGCGATCCTTCGAGCACGGCGCGCACGGTCAGGTCGACCACGCTCGCGTAGGTGCGATTGAGCGCCGCCAGCTGGGGCGGATAGTCGAGGACCGGGGTAGGGCGAACGCCGGTGCCGTCGACGAGGCACGGGACCTCGACGCAGGTGCCTTGCGGCAGTGCGTCGATCAACCCCTCGTTCGCCACGTTGCCGTAGATCACCGACGGCTCGCCGGTCACGATTGAATTCACGATGACCGACGCGTACTCGTTCGAGCGCGTGAGCTCGATCTGCTCGCCATGAGCGAGCGCGTCGCGCACGCGGGCGTACTCCTCGAGGTTCGCCTCGCTGCGGCACCAGGTACTCGCCGACAGGGATGCGGAAGCGCTCGATCTCTGCGTCGTGCGTCATGAACCAGGGGACGTACTCGGCGGCGTGCTCGCTCGACTCGGTCGGGAAGAACCCGAGACGGCGATAGAGCGCGACGCGGACCCGGCGCTGCAGCTCCGGATCGCCGTCGATCCGCTCGTCGAGCAGCGGATAGAGGCTCTCGCCGTCGCGCTCGAAGCGCAGGATGAACGCCTGGTGATTGATGCCGGCGGAGAGGAACGTCACGTCCTCCTCGGGGATTGCCGACGAGCCGGCACAGCTCTTCGATCGTGAACTGCACCGAGTGGCAGAGCCCGACGACGTTCTTGGTCGGCGTGCCCTTGTAGACGAGCTCGCACAACGCGGCCATCGGGTTCGTGTAGTTGAGGAGCCACGCCGTCGGCGGGCAAAGATCGGCGAGCTCGTGCCCGAGCGCGAGCATGTGGTCGGCCGTGCGCAGGGTGCGGAAGATGCCGCCGATGCCGAGCGTGTCGCCGATCGTCTGCCGGAGGCCGTAGCGCGCCGGGATCTCGAAGTCGCGCAGCGTCGCCTCGTGGCCGCCGATCTGCACCATGTTGAGGACGAAGTCCGAGCCGTCGATCGCGTCGCGGCGATCGAGGTGCGAGCTGATCGTCGGGCGTGCGCCGCGCGCGTCGGCGACGTACCGCGCCATCGCCTCCGCCGTCTCGAGGCGGCCCGGATCGATGTCGTGCAGCGCGATCTCGGCGTCGTGGAGAGCCGGAAAGTCGAAGAGGTCCCCGAGCAGGTTCTTCGTGAAGACGACGCTGCCGGCGCCGATGAACGCGATCCGGGTCACCCCTTGTTCGCCCCGAGCGTCAGTCCGTTGACGAAATGCTTCTGCAGCAGGATGAAGACGATCACGGTCGGGATCGCGGTCATCAGCGCGCCGGCGGCGAGCAGGTTGTTGTCGGTGAAGAACTCGCCCTGCAGGTTGTTGAGCGCGGCGGTGATCGGACGCTTGCTGCCGTTCTGGATCAGGATCAGCGCCCAGAGGAAGTCGTTGTAGATGAACGTGAACTCGAGTGTTGCGAGCGCCGCGAGCGCCGGCTTGCAGAGCGGCAGGATGATCTTCACGAACTGGCGGATCACGCCAGCGCCATCGACCCGCGCGGCTTCGGTGAGCGACTTCGGGATCGTCTTCATGTAGTTCGAGAGGACGAACGTGCAGAAGCCGGTCTGGAACGCGACGTTGATCAGGATCAAGCCGAGGTACGAGTCGTAGAGATAGCCGCTGTCGGAGATCCACGTCGGGAGCGGGATGTCGAGGTAGATGCGGTACAGCGGCTGGAGGATCACCTGCTGTGGCAACAGGTTCGCGGCCATGAAGAAGATCAGCAGCGGGATGTTCCACCAGTAGCTGAGGCGCGACACGACGAACGCGAGCGCCGACGAGAACGCGAGGATCAGGACGATCGCCGGGATCGCGACGATGAGCGAGTTCCAGAAGTAGTGCGACATGTCCGACTGCGTGTACGCGTTCTTGAAGTTGTCGAAGTTGAAGTGCTTCGGCCAGGAGACGTAGCCGTACTGCGACGTGTCGGCGTACGGCCGCATCGCGGTGAAGAACGCCCAGACGATCGGCGAGACCCAGACGATCGTCGTGACGATCAGGAAGATGTGCAGCCCGACGCGTCCGGGCTTGGTGCGCTTGCGCGGCCGTGGGGCGCGGCGCGGGCGAGGTTCGACTGCAGCGTCGGTCATGCGTCTGCCTCCTGGAAGCTGTTCCACACGAAGATGACGATGGGCACCACCGAGATCACGAGCAGCACGACCGCGATCGCGGATCCGTATCCGATGCGACTTGCCTCGCCGATGATGTTGTCGGTGATCAGGACCGAGAGCAGCTCCAGCCCGTTCCGGCCGTTGTTGATGATGTAGACGATGTCGAACGCGCGCAGCGACTCGATCACGGTCACTACGAGGACGACGATGTTGATTGGGCGAAGCGCCGGCAGGATCACCTTGAAGAACGTGCGCGCCTCGCTTGCGCCGTCGATCGCCGCGGCTTCGCGCAGTTGGGGTCGAGTGCCTTCAGGCCCGCGAGGTAGATGATCATGATGTAGCTCGCGTGGCGCCAGCACGCGAAGACGAGCACGGCCCAGAGGTTGATCTTCGGGTTGCCGAGCCAGTCGATCAGGTGCCCATGCTGTGGATCCTCGAAGAGCGCGTTCAGCAGCCCCTGGGTCGGGGAGAGGAACAGCTCCGCGATCAGGCCGATGATCGCGGGCGCGATCACGACCGGAACGTAGAGCAGGCTCTGGTAGAAGCGCGAGCCGCGCAGGTTCTTGTCGAGCTGGTACGCGAGGAACATCCCGAACGGCGTGCCGACGAACGCGAGCGCGCCCAGCCAGTAGAGGTTGTGCTCGAGGGCGGGCCAGAACGGCGGGTAGATCGTCGCGATCTGGCGGTAGTTCGTCGTGCCGATCCACTGGATCGTGTGCACGCCGCCGATCCCGTCCCAGCTCGTGAACGAGAGGAAGATCGAGGCGATCGTCGGGATCCAGATCAGCCCCCCCGTGAGGATCACGGGGATCCCGACCATCGCGATGACGGCGATGCGATCGGTGGTTGAGAGCCGAACGGCGCGCTTCCGTGCTCGCGCGCCGTTCGGCCTCACCCGTGCGGAGATGTCCCTGGCCATCCCGTCGAAACTACAAGCTCAGAATCCGAAGATCGCCTTCTTCTGCTTCTGGATGCTGCTGGTAAGGCTGTTGATGTTGGTCGGTGCGTTGAGGAACGACTGGAGCGACGGGATCATCACCGTTGAGGCGAAGTCCGGCCGCGTGTCGCGATCCATGTACTGCGCGATGTGCTTCGTCTTGGCGATCAGCGCCGCTTCCTTCTTCTGCAGCGGCGTGTACTTCGACTTGTCGGCGCGCGTGTTCACCGCGAGGTTGCCCGGGTTGAGCGGGTTGTAGATGTTGATCGCCTGCGCGGTTCCGAAGTACCCGATCAGCTTCTTTGCGCCGTCCAGGTTCTTCGGGTTCTTCGAGAGCATGTAGCCGTCGATCGGAGCGTCGATCGAGTCCTGTCCCCACTTCGAGTTGATCGAGGGGAACGGGAAGAAGTCGACGTCCTTCTGGTTCGCCGCCTTGAAGTTGCTGACGACGAAGCCGCCGAGCAGGAACATGCCCGCCTGCTTGTTCTCGAGCTGCGTCGCGCCGTCCTGCCACGTGAGCCCGAGTGCGCCCTGTGAGTAGTAGGGCAGGAGCTCGGCCCACTGCTTGAAGACGGCCCGGGTCCTGAGCGGTGTCCCAGCCCTCGTGGCCGGCCATCAGATCGACGTGGTACTGGTAGCCGTTGATGCGCATGTTCAGAATGTCGAATGTGCCCATCGCCGGCCAGCCGTCCTTGTCGGTGAAGGCGATCGGCGTGAGGCCGTCGGCCTGCATCTTCTTGGCGAGCGCGATGTACTGGTCCCACGTCTTCGGAACCGTGTAGCCCTTCGCCTTCCAGAGGCTCTTGCGGTAGTAGACCGCCCACGGGTAGTTCTTGTTCGGGACGAGGTACATGTGCCCGTCGGCGCCTCTCGATGCGGCCTTGATCGCCGGCGGCATCACGGGGGACAGCTTCTCCCAGACGTCGTCGATCGGATGGGACAGGCCCTTGGCCGCAAAGAAGCGCATGCGGTAGCCGGCGAACCAGGTGAACACGTCGTCCGGGTGACCCTGCAGGTAGCTGTTGATCTGCTCCTGGAAGGTGTTGTGGTCGACGGTGTTCGTCTTCACCTTGATGCCGGTGTTCGCAGTGAACTTCGCCGACGCGGCGGCGAGCGCTTTGATGCCCGCGCCGGTCTCGTATGACCCGAGCGTGACGGTTCCGGAGTCGAGTGCGTGCTCGATGGCAGCACCGGCGCCGCGCACGGCTCCGAGTCCATAGAGCGCGGCGACTCCACCGGCACCGGCGGCGAGGAGCCCGCGCCGGGTCAACTGAGAGGTGCCGACCTCCTTGGAATCGGGCATCGGCGGCATTTCGTCCGACATTGGTGCGCCTCCTGGGTCGCAAACGGTGATCGCAAAACAGCACACGATCGAACAAGATCACTAACGGCGCTACCCTGGCACGATTGGCGTGGTTCTGTCAAGTCTGGCGCGATATTTCCGAAACGACGCCAAAAAGTGGGTTTTTCTCTGCCAACCGACTTGACGCTTTCTGTTCGTTCGCGTTGAGTAGTGTGCGCACGAGAATCCCGGAACGATGCTCGCAGCCCAACGCCACAAGCTGATCCTCGACGAGCTCCGCAGCCGCGGGGCCGTCCGCGTGAGCGAGCTGACCGATCTCCTGAGCGTTTCGGAGATGACGATCCGCCGCGATCTCGACGCGCTCGAATCGGCCGGCCTGCTCGACAAGGTGCACGGCGGCGCGACGATTCGCGGCGGCCTGAGCGCCGAGGAGCCGGGCTTCGAGGCGAAGTCGCACCGGCAGCTGAAGGAGAAGGAGGCGATCGCGCGCGCGGCCGCACGGCTCGTCGAGCCTGGCCAGTCGATCGGGCTCACGGCGGGCACGACGACGTGGCGGCTCGCAAACCACCTTGCTGCGATCGCGAACCTCACGGTCGTCACGAACTCGATCCAGGTCGCGAACGTGTTGCACCGAGAGTCGCGCGGCGATCTGACAGTGGTGCTGACGGGCGGCGTACGCACGCCGTCGGATGCGCTCGTCGGGCCGATTGCGGTCTCGACGATTCGCACGCTCCATCTCGACGCGCTCTTCATGGGCGTCCACGGGGTGACCGGCGACTCGGGTCTCACGACGCCGAACCTGCTCGAGGCCGAGACCGACCGCGCGCTCGTCGCGTCGTCGGATCGGCTGATCGTCGTCGCCGACCACACGAAGTGGGGCGTCCGTGGCCTGAGTCGCATCGCCGACCTCGATGAGGTCGACGTGTTCGTCTCCGACCCGGCACTTCCGCCAGACGCGCGCGCATCGATCTCGGAGCACGTCGACCGGCTCGTGGTCGCCGGCGAGTCCCGCCGTCCGCGTACGGCGGGCGTCGTATGACTGCGATCACGCCCTCGCGCGGCGATCTGCGCACTGACGATCTGACCGGGGATCGCACGTTCGTCGTCGACTCGCGTCAGGACCGGCCGAACCTGCCGGCCGCCGGCTGCCCGTTCTGCCCCGGGGGGATGGAAGCGCCCGAGCCCTATCAAGTGCGGTGGTTCGTCAACCGCTGGCCGGCGATGCCGAACGACCGCTGTGAGGTCGTGCTCTACACGCCGCAGCACGATTCAACCTTCTGGTCGCTCGGTGTGGACGGAGCGCGAAAGGTCGTCGACCTGTGGGCTGAACGAAGCGCCGAGCTTGGCAGCCGCCCGGACGTCTCGTACGTCCTGATCTTCGAGAACCGCGGCGCCGAGGTGGGGGCGACGATCGCGCATCCGCACGGACAGATCTACGCGTTCGACTTCGTCCCCGATCTGCCCCGGCGCGAGCTCGAGCGCGGCACGCCGCTCGAGGACGTCGGCGACCGGTTGGTCGCAAGCGCCGGCGACTGGTCCGCGTGGGTCCCAGCTGCGCCGATCTTCCCGTATGCGCTGCGCCTCGCCCCGGCTGCCCCCGTCCCCGACCTCCCGTCGCTCGACGACGCGGGTCGCCAGAACCTGTCGGCGCTCCTCGTCGACGTGCTCGAACGGTTCGACAAGCTCTTCGATGCAGAGACCCCGTACATGCTCTGGATCCACCAGCGCCCGTTCGACGGCGGCGACTGGCCCGGCGCGCGGCTGCACGTCGAGATCGTCTCACCGTGGCGCGCGCCCGGCGTGACGCGCTACATCGCGGCGGGCGAGCTCGGCTCGGGGGTCTACTTCAATCCCGTCGCTCCCGACGCCGCAGCCCAGGCGCTGCGCGACGCAGTCTGAGTGCTCGACCAGCTCCTCTACCTCGGTGGGCAGCCGACCTGGGAGATGCCGGAGCTCACCGGCCTGAACCGGCTGCCGCCCCGCGCGACGCTTCGCCGCGACCCTTCGCGGGTGCTGCCGCTGGACGGACGCTGGGACTTCCGGATCGTCGGCCGTCCCGACGATGCTCCGGCCGCGCTCGCCGATCGTGCAGGTTGGGAGAAGGTCGATGTCCCCGGGGTCTGGACGATGCAGGGCTTCGGCCGGCCGCAGTACACGAATGTCGTGATGCCGTTTTCGAATCCGCCGCCGAGCGTGCCCGCCCGGAACGAGACGGGGATCTACCGGCGGCGGTTCACGCTGCCGCGCGGCTGGAGTCGCCGGCCGGTCGTTCTGCACTTCGGCGCAGCCGAGGGCGCGCTGTACGTGCTGGTCAACGGGCACCCCGTTGGGATCGGCAAGGACGCACGCACGCCGGCCGAGTTCGACATCAGCGGGCTCGTGCATCACGATCGCCCCAACGTCGTCCATGCGGCGATCGTGCGCTGGTCGGATGCGAGCTTCGTCGAGGACCAGGATCAGTGGTGGCAGGCCGGTCTGCCACGGTCGGTGTTCGTCTACTCGCCGTCGGTCGGCGACGTCGACGTTCGCGCGAGCCTCGACGCCGATCTGCATGACGGGCAACTTGTCGTGCGTGCGGACGCGGAAGGCGACGTTCGTCTGCTCGACAGCCGTGGCCGCGTCGTCTCGAGCGGCGAACTCGTCGACGGCCGGTTCGAGAGTGTGGTGCGACGGCCGGCGCAGTGGTCGGCCGAGCGCCCCTCGCTCTACACCCTCGAGCTCTCGACGGGTGGCGAGACCGTCTCGTGCGAGGTCGGCTTCCGGCGCGTCGAGATCCGCGAGGGCTTGCTGCTCGTCAACGGCCGGGCCGTCCTGCTCAACGGCGTCAACCGGCACGAGGACGACGACGTCCTCGGTCATGCGATCACACGCGAGTCGATGGAACGCGATGTCGTGCTGATGAAACAGCTGAACCTCAACGCTGTGCGCACGTCGCACTATCCCGACGACCCGTACTGGCTCGAGCTCTGCGACCGGTACGGGCTGTACGTGATCGACGAGGCGAACATCGAATCCCACGCCTACGAGTTCGAGCTCTGCCACGACAGCCGCTACGTGCACGCATTCGTCGACCGCGTGCGCAACATGGTCGAGCGCGACAAGAACCATCCGAGCGTCATCCTCTGGTCGCTCGGCAACGAGAGCGGCTACGGCGCGAATCACGATGCCGCGGGCGCCTGGGTGCGCGGACGCGATCCGTCACGGCCACTTCACTACGAGAGCGCGATCCGCAGCCCGGACCGGTCGACCGCCCTGTGGGGCGAGGGGCACCGCGTCACGGACATCCTCCCCCCGATGTACGCGCCGGTCGAGGCGATCGTCGAATGGGCCGAGCGCGACGCCGACACCCGACCGCTGATCCTCTGCGAGTACTCGCATGCGATGGGGAACTCGAACGGTGGGCTCGCCGACTACTTCGCCGCGTTCCGCCGCTATCCGCGGCTGCAGGGCGGCTTCATCTGGGAGTGGGCCGACCACGGCCTGCGCAAGACCGACCGGCGCGGTCGCGACTACTGGGGCTACGGCGGCGACTTCGGCGACCGGCCGAACGACGCGAACTTCTGTGCGGACGGGCTGCTCTGGCCCGATCGCACGCCGCATCCCGCCGTCGAGGAGCTCAAGCACCTCGGCCAGCCCGTTTCGGTCGAGACGCTGGGAGCCGGCCGGTTCCGGGTGCACAACCGCTACGAGGTCGACGACCTCCGCAACCTGAAGATCGCCTGGACGCTCGAGGCAGACGGCGAGCGCGTCGCCGGCGGTGTTCTGCCGGTGCTCCGCACGGAGGCGGGTGAGTCCGATGACCTCGCGCTAGACCTGCCCGCGGGGCTCGGCGAGCGCTTCGTCACGTTCCGCAGCACGCTGCGGCGCGCGACCTCATGGGCGGAGGCAGGCCACCTCGTCGCGTGGGACCAGCTGGCACTCGGCGGCCGGCCGCGTCGGGTCGCGCGGCCGCGTGTCGACGCCCGCTTGGCGACCGACGATGGCCGCGTTTCACTGACATTCGACGGGGTCGAAGTCTTCGAAGCAGGTCCGCAGTTGCAGCTGTGGCGGGCGCCGACCGACAACGACGGCATTCGCCTGCTGCTCGAACGCGGCCTGCGCGAGGCGCATTGGGAAGGCCCGCTCATGCACTGGCTCGACCTCGGCCTCGACCGGCTCGAGCATCGGGTCGACCGCGTACGCACGGTGGACGGTGTGGTCGAGATCGTGTCGCGCGCCTCCGGGCGCGGGAAGTGGACGGACGCGCGGCATGTGCAGCGGCTCCGCCTTGCACGGGACGGCGCCTTGCACGTGGAGAACGAGGTCACCCTCGGCGCCGGGCTGCGCGACCTGCCGCGCGTGGGCGTCGTGCTGGAGCTCGTGCCGGGCTTCGACGAGCTCGAGTGGTACGGCCCCGGGCCTTGGGAGAGCTACAGCGATCGTCGCGCGTCCACGATCGTCGCCCACCATCGCTCGACCGTCGACGCGGAGTACGTGCCGTACATCCTTCCGCAGGAGCATGGCCACCACCCCGACGCGCGCTGGGTGCGGCTGAGTGGCAGTGCCGGCTCACTCGAAGTCGTCGGCGCGCCGACGATCGGGTTCTCCGCGAGCCGGTACACCGCGAACGACCTCTATGCGGCGCACCACACGGTCGACCTCCAGCCGCGACGGACGACGGTGCTCTCGCTCGACCACGCGCAACGCGGGCTTGGCACGGCGAGTTGCGGCCCCGACACGGCGGTTCGGCACCGCCTGCTCGAGCGCAGCTACCGCTTCGGCTACATCCTCCGTCGATGAGCCGCATGTTCTTCGCCCCCGGGCGCGTGAACCTGATCGGGGAGCACACCGACTACAGCGGTGGTCTCGTGCTGCCGGCCGCGCTCGCCCTCGGCATCACGCTCGAGTGGGAGCCCGCGGACAGAATCTCGCTCGGCTCGGACAGCGGCGGCCGCGTCGAGCTCGAGCCCGATGGGTCGGGGGACGCGCAGGGTTGGGCCCGGTACGTCGCAGCCGTCGCGGCGGAGCTTGCGGCCGCGGGCCGCCCGCCCACCGGGCTTCGCGGTTCGCTGACGAGCGATCTGCCGGCGGGGGCGGGGCTCTCCTCGTCCGCCGCGCTCGAAGTCGTGCTTGCGCTCGCTCTCTGCGCGGCGGCGGAGCTCGAGCTACCGGCGCTCGAGGTGGCGCTCCTCTGTCAGCGCGCCGAGCACCGGGCGGTCGGCGTGCCGTCCGGGATCATGGATCAGGCGGCGTCGCTCCTCGGAGAGCCCGACCGCGCGGTGCTGATCGACACGGGAACGCTCGAGCACGAGACGGTGCCGCTGCCGGAAGGGGTCCTGCTCCTGGTGGTCGACTCCGGGATCAAGCATGCGCACGAGACCGGCGACTATGCGCTCCGGCGCGCCGAGCTCGAGCGCGGTGACCCGGCGCGCGTCCGGCACGTCGTCTCGGAGAACGAGCGTGTGCGTCAGACGGTGGCGGCGCTTCGCGCCGAGCCTCCCAACCTTGCGCTCGTCGGGACGCTGTTTCGCGCCGGGCACGACAGCCTGCGGGATGATTTTGAGGTCACAACGCCCGAGCTCGACCTGCTGGTCGACTTGGCGTATGAGCACGGGGCGCTCGCCGCGCGGATGACCGGCGGCGGCTTCGGTGGCTCGATCGTCGCGCTCGTCGACCGGGACGATGCGGGGGTGATCCGCGACGCGGTGGTCGACGCGTACGGCGAGCGCACCGGAATTACGGCTCGCGCGCTGGTCACGCGCGCGGCGGCCGGCGCCCGCGAGATCGTGTAGTTCGTCACGACGCGCTAGGGTCGAAAGGGCGATGAACGAGCGTCGCTTCCGGCCGGCAGGCCCCGCATGGGTTGCACTTGCGATCGTCGTGATCGGCCTCGTGCCGCTCGCGATCGTCGGTGTGACGAGCTATCGGGCTGCGGCAGCCGCGCTGCGCCATGACACGGAAACGCGGCTCGCCGATGCCGCGTCGCAGACCAGCACGCAGGTCGACCGCTTGCTCTTCGAGCGCTGGGGCGACGTGCAGGCCTTCGCGCGCAACCCGCGAGCGCGAACGCTCGAGGCGAAGCAGATCGTGCCGTTGATGCAGTCGCTCCAGGCGAGCTACGCCCCGAACTACCGCGCGATGGCCGTCGCGGACACGCACGGGAATATCGTCGCGAGCGTCGGGGAAGCACCCGCCAGCGCGGTGGCCGACGTCTCCGCCGAGCCGTGGTTCGAGCGCGCCCTGGACGGTGAGGAGACGGTCGTCGGGATCGAGCAGCCCGAGGGGTACCAGGTCGCGTTCAGCGCACCGATCCATGACGCGCACGGGAACATCGTCGGCGTCTGGGTGAACTTCGTCTCGTGGCCGGTCGTCGAGAACGTGATGCGGTCTGCGGTCGCCTCGACGAAGGCATCGACACTGCACGCGTTCCTGCTCGACCGTTCGCGCCGCGTGATCGCCTCCGACCTGCCCGACGGCACCTTCGCACCCCTGGCCGGCCGCGATGTACCGGCCGCGGCCGACGGGCGCGGAGCAGACGTCCGTGCGGACGTGTTGCAGCCGGGAACGTCGGGCACCGACCTGATGTCGTCGTACAAATCGAGCGGTTACTCGACCTATCCGGGGCTCGGCTGGCGGGTGCTCGCCGTCCAGGAGCGCGGCACTGCGCTCGCGGCCGCCGATCGCCTGCGCAAGCACATGCTCGTGCTCGGCGGCATCGCAGCGCTGCTCGTGATCGCCGCTGCGCTCGCCGCGGCCCGTGCTGTCGCCCGCGCAAACCGGCGGCAGCAGCGGCTCGAGGAGACGCTTCACCGTTCGCAGAAGCTCGAGGCCGTCGGGCGCCTCGCGGGCGGCGTCGCGCATGACTTCAACAACTTGCTCACGGTGATCGGCGGCAACGCGCAACTCGCGCTGGAGCAAGACGTCCCCGAGAGCGTGGATGCACGCTTGCGCGAGATCGCCTACTCGGCCGATCGCGCCGGGGATCTCGTCCGTCAGCTGCTGTCGTTCTCGCGCGTCGACACGATCAAGCTTCGTGTCGTCGACCTCAACGACGAGGTCGGGGCAGTGCTGAAGATGCTGCCGCGGCTGATCGAGTCGAACATCGAGATCGTCGTCGACCTGACGTCTGAGCCAACCGTTGTGCTTGCCGACCCGGTTCAGCTCGAGCAGGTGTTGCTCAACCTCGCGATCAACGCGCGCGACGCGATGCCTCAGGGCGGTCAGTTGACGATCGGCACGTCGGTCGCTGACTCCGCGATTCGCCTCGAGGTGCGCGACAGCGGTGTCGGCATGGACGAGGAGACGTTGTCGCGGATCTTCGAGCCCTTCTTCACGACCAAAGCAGTCGGCGAGGGAACCGGCCTCGGTCTCGCGACCGTCTACGGGATCGTGACCCGTGCCGGGGGGTCGATCGAGGTCGAGTCGTCTCCGGGCGCGGGCACGCGGTTCGTGATCGAGTTGCCCGCCGCGAACCTCGACCCCGAGACGCTGCTCACGCCCAAGACCCGCGAAGTGGCGGCCGGCCGCGGCGAGCGCATCCTGCTCGCGGAGGACGAGGCCGCAGTCCGCATGGTCGTCGTCGAGATGCTCGAGCGAGCCGGGTACGAAGTCGTCGCCGCGAGCGACGGCGACGAGGCGCTTCGACTGCTTGGTACCGAGGCAATCGACCTGATCGTCTGCGACGCGATGATGCCGCGGATGACCGGCCCCGAGCTGATCGCCGCGCTTCGTGCAACAGGCGACCGAACGCCCGTCGTGCTTGTCTCCGGCCAGAGCCAGGACGGAACGAATCCCTACGAGGACGACGGGCTGGTGGTCACGATTGCCAAGCCGTTCAGCTCCGACGAGCTTGCGGCTGCGATCCACCGCCAGCTAACCACCCGCGCCGTGTGACCTCGGGCCACCCTTTCGCGCGAGATCGTGAGCCTGTGAAGCCGAAGCTGCTGATCCCCGCACTGGCGGCCCTGTTCGTCGCCGGCGCGCTGCTTGCGAGCGTCGCGCTTGCCGACACCACGACGACCACGTCGACGACGGTTGTCACCGAGACGTCCACGCAGACACAGACCGAGGTCGCGCCCGTTACGACGACCGTCGAGCAGACGACGACGCAACGGATCATCGTGCCGGCGCCGACGACGACCGACGAGGCGACCGCCGAGGGCGAAGGGAACGGCTGGATCTGGGTCCTGCTCGGGATCGCGGGCGTCGCGCTCGTGCTCGTCATCTGCCTCGCAGTCAGCCGGGGTCACGAGTCAACTGGCGTCTCGCCGACGGAGCGGCGACGCCGCCTCGACGGCACCGTTGCGACGTGGGGCGGCCAGGGCTGGGCGCTGATGAGTCAGACCGGGGACTCGGCAGTGCTGCAACGCGGCGGCGAGCAGTTGCTCATCACCGTCGACGAGGTCGGGCACGTCTCGACCCGTCCGCTTCAGAGCTCCCCATAAGCGTTCCCACCGAGCCCCTCGAGATCACCGCCGGTGCGCGCACCGACTGGTTCGTGGATCCCGGCACCGGGGCGGTGACTGCGAACGCCGAGGCGCGGCTCTTTGCCGTGGAGGGAGACTTCATCCTTTCGGCCCGCGTCGAGGCCGGTCTCGCCGAGACGTTCGATGCCGGCGCACTCGTCGTGTGGGCGGCCGAGCGCACGTGGGGGAAGCTCGCCCTCGAACGCTCCCCTGTGGGCGCGGCGACGGTCGTCTCGGTCGTGACGCGGGAGGTCTCGGACGACTGCAACTCGTGGACGCTCGACCGGCCGGCGACCTGGCTACGGATCGCGCGGATCGGCTCGACGTACGCCTTCCACGCTTCGAACGACGGCGTGCGGTGGGAGCTCGTGCGCCACTTCCGGCTCGACGCGCCCGCTGTGCAGGTGGGGTTCGAGGCGCAGTCGCCGCTCGGCGACGGTTGCACGGCGCGCTTCTCGGAGATCTCGTTCGCCGCGCGCACGCTCGCCGACATTCGAAGCGGCGACTAGGTGCCAGGCACCCGACGGGTGCCTGGCACCTGGGTGGCTCAGCCGTAGGCTCCGCCGGCCGACGTGGTCGTCGGCGTCGTTGTGGTGGTCGTCGTGGTGCTCGGCGCCGGCGCCATCTTCTTCTCGATCGGCTTACCGGACGGCGCGAGGACCCACCAGAGGCCGCCGGCGGCGTTCAGGCCCTGGCCCTTCGTCTGGCCGGCCTTCGTGTCCTCGGCGAAGCGGTACAGCGGGTGCCCGTTGTAGACGAGCTGAACCTTCCCGTTCGTCCGCTTGGTGGTCGTGACGAGCGACGCGTTCACACCGGCGCCGGCCGGCTTCGCGCTCGTCTTGAGGAGCGGCGGCCAGTACGTGGCGCACTGGCCGTAGCACGAGCTCTTGCCCTTCTTATCGGGGGCATAGAGGTAGAGCGTGCGGCCCTGCGAGTCGACGATGATCTTCCCGAGCGACGTCTCGCGGACATTCACTTGCGCGCTGCTGGACGTCATGGACGTGGCGCCGAATGCGACTGCGGCGGCGATGGCGGCCACGATCAGGGCCGCAACTGCGGCCGCGATGGTGCGTGGGCGAGTGGAGCCCATTCGAGCCTCCTGACCGGCGATTGGGTTCGTAGGCAGGTACGCGACAGGCGGCGCGCCCGGATGTTGTGGTTGCGTAAATTGAGAACCGATGAGTTCTTCGGAAGCCAGTGGTCGTAGAGACGTGGCCATCGCTCCGCCTGTGACCGATCTCGGCGCGCAGCTCGAGCAGTACCGCGGCGAGTTGACGGGGTACTGCTACCGCATGCTCGCCTCGCCGTTCGAGGCGGAGGACGCGGTGCAGGAGACGATGATCCGCGCCTGGCGCGGGCTCGACCGCTTCGAGGGCCGTTCGGCGCTGCGCTCGTGGCTGTACCGCATCGCCACGAACGTGTGCCTCGACCTGCTCAACGGCCGCGAGCGCCGGCCGCGGCCGATGGACCTTGGCCCCGCAGCCACGCCGGTCATCGAGAACCTGAACATCCCGACCGAGGTCGAGTGGCTTCAGCCGGTGCCGACGCCCGAAGAGGTCGCGCTCGACCATGACTCGATTCGCCTCGCCTTCGTCGCTGCGCTGCAGCACCTGCCGCCGCGTCAGCGGGCCGCGCTGATCCTGTCCGAGGTGCTGCGCTGGCAGGCGACGGAGATCGCGGAGTTGCTCGACACGAGTGTTGCCTCCGTGAACAGCGCGCTCCAGCGGGCGCGCGCGACGATCGCCTCACGCGACATGACCGTCGGCGAGCCACTCGCCGCCGTCGATCGCGAGCTGCTCGAACGCTACGTCGCCGCATTTCAGGACTACGACCTCGACGCGCTCACGGCGTTGATCCACGAGGACGCAACCCAGTCGATGCCGCCGTTCGACCTCTGGCTCTCAGGCCGCGAGGACATCCTCACGTGGTGGTTCGGCCCGGGCATCGAGTGCTCGGGATCGCGGGTGATCCCGACTGTCGCCGCGAACGGCTCACCGGCGTTCGGCCAGTACAAGCGGGCTGAGGGCGGCGGCTACGAGCCGTGGGCGCTTCAGGTGCTCGAGCTATCGGGCGGGCGGGTGGCCGAGTTCACGTTCTTCCTCGATACGGCGACGCTGTTCCCGCTCTTCGGCCTCCCGGCGCGGCTCGACTAGTACCTCTGTCAGGCCGACCAGTTCGATCAGCTCGCGCAGAGGCGCCGGCAGGTCGACGAGCGCGAAGCGGACACCACGACGCCGGGCACACAGCTGCAGGCGTGCAAGCCGGTCGACGACGCCGAGGTCACTCATCCACCTCAGGACCGCGAACGGCGGCGAAACTCATCGAGCTGCCGGCGCGCCTGCTTCGTCGGCCGCGCGCCGAGGTCGGCGCCGAGGGGAGGCGGGGCGAGCTTTCGCTGGAGCGCCTGCCGCTCCCGCGCCTCCCGCGACTCGGTCGTCTCGTCGTAGAGCTCGACCGCGACCTTCGCCGAGCCGCGCTTCTCCGCGAGCCCGCGGACGACGATCGTCCATTCGGTCGGCCCGATGCGGATCTGCAGCGAGTCGTCGACGTGGACGTCCTTTGCGGGCTTCACCCGCGCCCCGTTCAAGTGGATGTGGCCGCCGAGCACGGCGTCGGTTGCGAGGCCGCGCGTCTTGTAGAACCGCGCCGCCCAGAGCCACTTGTCGATCCGTACGCCATCCACGTTCGTATCATCGCGGGATGGGGTTGCTTCCCGCCGAGACGCACATGGGTGCTGTCCACCTGACCGTCGCCGACCTCGAGCGGTCGCTCGCCTACTACGAGACCCAGATCGGCCTCCGCGTGCTTGCGCGAGAGAACGGCACCGCCGAGCTCGGCTCCGACCGCACGCTCCTTGTGCTGACCGAGGAGCGGGGCGCGCTACCCGCAGACGGGTACTCGGGGCTGTTCCACTTCGCCTTGCTTGTCCCGGCGCGCGTGGATCTTGCGCGCTGGCTGGCCCATGCGGCCCGTGATCGGGTGGCACTCCAGGGGCTCTCGGATCACGACGTCAGCGAGGCGATCTATCTGCGCGACCCGGACCACCACGGGATCGAGATCTACGCCGACCGGCCTCGCGAGCTCTGGGAGGGCGAGGTGTCGGAGCGCATGACAACGCTCCCCCTGAACGTCGACGACCTCTTCGCTGAGCTGGACGATCCGGCGACCGAGCCCTTCGCCGGGCTCCCGGACGGGACCGTGATGGGCCACGTGCACCTCTGCGTCGCCGATCTCGAGGAAGCGGTCGCGTTCTACCGCGACACGATCGGTTTCGATCTGATGGCGCGATACGGCGGAGAAGCGGCGTTTCTCTCGGCCGGCGGCTACCACCATCACGTCGGCGTGAACACCTGGCAGAGCCTGGGCGCGCCGTACGCATCGCCCGATCGGGCACGGCTGATCCGCGCGACGATCGAGGTGCCGGACACGGATGGTGCGGAACTGCACGATCCATCCGGGATTCCTCTGATTCTCGTTCGTCCAACCGATCGTTAGGCTTCCGCCCGATGGCAGCCGAGGAGCACCCCGTGGATGAGGCGGACGAGTCGCAGCGCGACCTGTCCGGCGTTTACCGCTACTACGAGCTCGCGAAGCGCGCGGAGTGGCAGGTGCGCGATCTGCCGTGGGGCGATATCCCGCCAATTCCTGAGTACTCGGGCTCGCCGCAGAAGCTCACGCGCCGGCGCGACCTCTGGCGCTCGGTGGTCACTCAACAGCTGCAGGCCGACGAGCTTGCGGTGCAGATGGCGACGCAGCTGTTCGCGATCGCGCCGGATCACGACGCCAAGCTCTACTACACGACAATGGTGCAGGACGAGTCGCGTCATACCGAGGCGTGGCTGAAGCTCATCCACGAGGTCGGCGGCCCGACCGAGCGCGACCCCTACCTCGACCAGCTCGCGCACATGACGCTCGACGCCGAAACGCTCGAGGAGAAGGTCTTCGTCATGCAGGTGTTCTACGAGCGGCTGATCATCCCGCGGTTCCGGATGATCGCGCGTTCCTCACGCGGCACCGTGCTCGAAGACCTGTGCAACCGCCTGACGATCGACGACGGCATTCACCACGGCGCCGGCATGGCCTATGAGCGGGTGCTGCTCGAGGGGGCGGGGAAGAAGATGCAGACGCGGCTCGTCGCAGCTGCGAACAGGATGCTGCCCCTGTTCGCTCAGCACGCCTTGTGGCGACCGAAGGCGCGCGAGTTCATCGGTGCCTTGATGCGGGAGACCGATGTCCGCATGCTCAAGGAGGACCTCGAGCACGGCGTGCGCCTTGCGAACTCCCTGGGCATCGACGTCAGCGACGTCGAGATGCCCGCCGAGTTCCACTAGAGCAGCTAGGCCTGTTCGAGAATCACACGATTGCGGCCGGCGAACGGCAGCACGGCTTGGACGAGCGCGCGGGTCTTGCCCAGCGACAACTCGTCCCCCGGCACGGGGGTCGTCTCCAGCTGGATTCGTCCGGTCGCGATCACCGCGCCGTTCTTCCGCAATTCGTACTCGTACTCGCTCATCCCCTGGCCTTTCGGCTGCGGAGCTTACCTGCGCGTCCAGTACGGTTCGATTCCGTGATCACGGGAGGATGTCTGTGCGGCGGCGTGCGCTACGAGATCGATGCGCCGTTCGAGAGCGCCGCGTATTGCCACTGCACGCGCTGCCAGCGCCGTTCAGGCACCGCTGCGTCTGCGAATGGGCGCACGAACGAGAGCGTATTTCGCGTGGTGGCCGGAGCCGAGCTCGTGCGAGAGTTCCAGCCGCCCGACGGAGCGCCCAAGTGCTTCTGCAGCACCTGTGGCAGTGCGCTCTGGAGCCGCAACGCGGAGACGGGAGCGGTTGGTGTCCGCCTCGGCACGGTCGACGGCGATCCGGGCATCACACCGCAGCATCGGCAGTTCGTCGACTACGCCTGTGTCTGGGAGCCGATCCCGGACGACGGCCTCCCTCGCTTCGGCGAGGGGCGCGTCTAGACCGCTGCGAGCTGCTGCTTGCGGTCGTACATGCGCCGGTCGGCGCGATTGACGAGCGACGGGATGTCCTCGTCGCCGTCCCAGGTCGCGAACCCGGTGGAGACGTCGTGGAAGTCGGGCATCGCTTCTTCGAGCCGGGCGACGACCGCCTTCGTCTCGTCGTAGTCCGAGTCCTCGACGATCACGGCGAACTCGTCACCGCCGATGCGGCCGAGGGTGTCGACGTCGCGGAGGGCTTCGTTCCAGCACGCGCTCACGGTGCGGAGAAGCCGGTCGCCCGCCGCGTGGCCGTGGGTGTCGTTGATCTGCTTGAACCGGTCGAGGTCGAGCAGCACGACGCTGACCGGCCTGCCTGAGCGGCGGGAACGAGTCACGGCCTGGTCGAGCCGGTCGTACCAGGCGCGGCGGTTCAGCAGCCCGGTCAGATCGTCGGTCACGGCCTGACCCTGGAGACGCTCCAGGAGCTCGGCCTGTGCGAGCGCCCCGCCGACGATGTCGGCCAGCGCCGAGAGCACCCGGACGTGGGCGTCGGTGAATCCCTCAGGTGTCGGGCCATAGACCTTCAGGACACCGTGCGTGTGCCCGTCGTGAATCAGCGGCACGACGACCAGAGAACGGGCCCCGACCTGCCGGCAGAGCTCGCGGTCGACCCGCGGATCCTGCTCGCTGTCGTAGCAAACGAGGGTCTCGCCGGAGGCGAGCGCGCGGCCGGAGAGCGACGTGGCCTGGGGGAGGCGCGTGCCGTAGTAGTCGGCCGCAGTCCCGCTGACGGCGCGATAGACGAGTTCGCTGCCGTCCGGCAGCTCGATCACGGCTGCGGCCGCGTCGGTCAGGGTGCGAGCCTCGTCGACCACCGTGTTCATCACCTTGTCGAGGTCGAACGCAGAGACGGCGATCGCGGCCTGCGTCGCGACGAGCCGGCTCAGCTCGAAGGCGCGCGCGTCCGCGCGCTGCGCTTCGCGCCGCTGTGAGGCGACGATGTGGTTGGCGATACCGCCGACAACGAGTGCGGAGACCGTCCAGAGGACGACACCGCGCCAGCCGGAGCTGGGATATGAAGGCGCGCCGACCAGGAGGATCGGCAGCGCGAAAAGGAGGGTGGTGCTCGCAACGATCGCGATGACGCTACGACGGCCGAGCGTCAGCGCGACCCAGACGACGGGAAGGATCGCCAGCGGGCCGTAGCCCGAGGTGCTGCCTCCCTGCGACTGGCGGAGGGCGGCGATCAGAAGGTCGGCCGCGATCGGGAGCGCGAGGAAGGCGGCCGTGGGCAGTCGCGGCCAGCGGAATGCGGCGGCGACCCCGGCGACTGCTGCCGTGGCGATGCCCGCTCCGGCGACCAGGTTCCAGTTCGTCTCGGCGAGGTTCAGGGACGACGCGGCGAACGCCACCGCGGCGAAGACAGCGAACGGCAGCACGGGCAAAGCCCGCGAGTGTGTGTGGGGACGCACGAAGTGGTTATCGGCAACGCCCTCTCGGTTCTGAAGTGCCGTAACTCAATCCCCACATTTCGGGGTGAACTCCCAGCAATTTCGGCCGATGACTCGGAGGCTATGCGGCTAGTAGGTGTTTCGCGGGTCGAGCCTGGGACGGTGCTCGCCCGAGACGTGCACACCGGCAGGAGTGGATGGGCCCCCCTCTTGCGCCGCGGCGTGGTCCTGGACGTGAAGAAGCTCTCCGCCCTCGAGCGGACGGGCATCCACGCCGTCTACATCGACGACGAGCTCGGCTCGGGGATCGAGGTTCCGCAGGCGCTCTCCGACGAGATGCGCGCGACCGCGACCGATGCGCTCGGCTCTGCGTTCAAGAAAGTCATGGACCACCGCGGCGACGAAACGCAGGGCGTTACCAACGACACCGCGGTCGAGCTCGCCGAGATCGCGCAGAAGATCGCCGATCAGATCGCTCTCTGCGGGGATGCCATCTACGCACTGCAGGATCTTCGCTCGGCCGACTCATACGCCCTTCAGCACAGCATCGACGTGACCGCCGTCGGGCTTCTGATCGGGCGCAGGCTGCTGCTGGACACGGGGTGGATCGACCACAAGGGCGAGCGCCGCTACGACCGCCTCGATCGCCGCCTCGTTCAGCTCGGTCTCGGGTTGATGTTGCATGACATCGGCAAGCTGATCGTCCCGATCGAAGTGCTGCAGAAACCGGGCGAGCTCAACGAGGAGGAGTGGGAGCTGATGCGCCGCCATCCGCTCGCCGGTCTCGACCTCCTCTCGTCGGGCGCGATCAGCCCGCTTGCCCGCGTCGCCGTTCGCTCGCATCACGAGCGCTGGAACGGCACCGGGTACCCCGACGGCACGTCGGGTCTTTCCATCCATCAGTTCGCACGGATCGCCGCCGTCGCCGATACCTACGACGCGATCACGAGCGAGCGTCCGCACAAGACCGCCCAGGAGCCGCAAGTTGGGTGGCGCACCATCGTCGAGGGAATGGGGACGGAATACGACCCCGAGGTCGTCACGGCGTTCAAGAGCGTCGTCGCGCCCTACCCACCCGGCAGCGAGATCGTTCTCGCCGACGGTCGACGCGGCGTCGTCGTAGAGCTCCCGGAAACCAAGCTCGACCAGCCGCGGATTCGTGTCGGCTGGGACGCAGACGGCCGGCCGGTGACTCCGTACGAGATCGACCTCGTCGAGCTTCCGAACCCGCCGGCGCGTGCAGCGTGAGATTCCGTGACGTGATCTGGCGTCGCCGGGGGAGCGCCTACAAGATGCAGCTCGCGCTTCGCGATCGCGCAATGCAGGCGATCTCGCAGGGCATCACGATCGTCGACGCCCGCGCAGAGGGCCGGCCGATCGTCTATGCCAGCCCGAGCTTCGAGGAGCTCACCGGCTATACCGCGGCCGAGGTCGAGGGCCGGGACACACGGTTCCTGCATGGGCCTGACACGGATCCGGCCGCGATTGCAGCGATCGAGCAGGCGGTCGTGAACGGCGAGGAATACTCGATCGACATCCTCAATTACCGCAAAGACGGAACGCGGTTCTGGAACGCGCTTACGGTCTCGCCGGTCACCGACGACCGCGGCGAGGTCACGCACTACGTCGGTGTGCAGACCGACGTCACTGAACGCCGGGAACTGGAAGAGCACGCGGGGACGACCCGCCGGCTCGAGGCTCTCGGGCAGCTCGCGGGCGGCGTTGCACACGACTTCAACAACCTGCTGACGGTGATCATGGGCAACGCGTTCCTCGCGGCGCAGACCGCCGCGCCGGAGAACCGGCAGGAGCTCGACGACATCCTCGTCGCAGCCTCGAAGGCGACCGATCTCGTGCGCCAGCTCCTCGCGTTCTCGCGGCAGCAGCCGATCGAACCGAGCCGCGTCGACCTGAACGAGGTCGTCGGCGATGCGCGGAAGATGCTCGATCGGCTGATCGAGGCGACGATCGACGTGCGTTATGACCTGAGCGACGATCAGGTCACGGTGCTGGCCGACCGCGGCCAGATCGAGCAGGTCGTCATCAACCTTGCGGTCAACGCGCGCGACGCGATGCCTGGGGGCGGGCGGCTCACGATCCGCACAGCCGTTGTCGACGGGCGTGCCACGCTGGCGGTCGAGGACACAGGCGCCGGCATGGAGCCGCACGTGATCGACAAGATCTTCCTGCCGTTCTTCACGACCAAGGAAGTCGGCAAGGGCACGGGCCTCGGGCTCGCGGCGGTGTACGGCATCGTCGATGGGGCGGGCGGTGATATCGACGTCAGTTCGACGATCGGCGAAGGGAGCCGGTTCGAGGTGCGTCTCCCGCTCGAGCTCTCCGTGGCAGCGGCGCCCGGCCGGCCGCAGACCGGGAAGTCGGACGAAGACGCGCTCCAGGGCGTCACGGCCCTGCTGGTCGAGGACAACTCGACGGTCCGCGCGATCGCCGAGGAGCTCCTGATGGCGGCCGGCTGCGAGCTCGTGCTCGTCGCCGACGCGGAGCGCGCGATCGAGCTGACCGAGGATGGCGAGCCGTACGACGTTCTGATCACGGATGTTGTGATGCCGCGCGTCACAGGCCCCGAGCTCGCCCGGACGATCCGTGAGCACCGTCCCGATGTGCCGGTGATCTTCGTTTCCGGCTATCCGCAGGACAAGTTCGCAGAGGCGATGTCGATGTCGAAGACCGCCTACGTCGCGAAGCCGTTCTCGCTGCTCGCGCTGCAGAGCGCGTTCGCGGACCTGGTGCGTGCGCAAGGAGTGTCAGACACCGTCGGTGTCTGACATCCCGTCGCCGCGTCTCTGAGGCTGCTCAGAGAGTTCTCAGAGGCGGCCCACCCACAAACACGCGCGGAAGTGCGACGAGACTGTGACGCCCGCCGGGCAATCGCGCTTCGCGCCAGGGAATGCGCCGCGCTGTCCCGGACGGCCGTGTCCTCGGTACGTCGTCGGCCGATCGGGGGCCGCCGGCCGACCCTCGGCCTCAGAGACGGCTCAGAGGCTGCTCAGAGGCGCCGCTACTGCGCCAATCGGTTGACGAGCGTCGATGCGGCGGTGACGCCGGCCGCGACCGCGACGAGCAGGACGCCGAAATCGAGGAAGTAGTGCGCGTGTGTACCGATCAGGAAGCCGCGCAGGGCGTCCACTTCGTAGGAGAGCGGATTCACCTTGCTCAGCTGGCGCACCCAGTACGGCATGATCGCGACCGGGTACAGCGCGTTCGACGCGAAGAAGAGCGGCATCGTGATCATCTGGCCGATGCCCATCAGCCGGTCGCGCTTGAGCACGACACCGGCGATCGTCATCGACAGGCACGAGAAGAACGCTGCCCCGAGCACGACGGCGACGACCGCGCCGAGGATCTTCAACGGGTTGAACGTCAGCGCGACGCCGAGGAGCACGGAGACGATGAGGACGACGATCACCTGCGCAAACGCGCGGATGCCGGCCGAGAACGCCTTGCCGAGGATCAGCGCGGAGCGCGGGGTGGGGGTGACGAGCAGCTTGTTGAGCACACCGGCGTCGCGCTCCCAGATGATCTGAATGCCGTAGAAGATCGCGACGAAGAGCCCGGACTGCGCGATGATCCCGGGCGCCAGGAAGTCGATGTACGAGAGCTGCCCGGTCGGAATCGCGTGAATGCGGTTGAAGGTCTCGCCGAAGATGACCAGCCAGAGGATCGGCTGCACGGCGCGCGTCATCAGCTCGGTCCGGTCGTGGCTCAGCTTCTGGAGCTCGACGAGACAGAACGTCCAAACGCGGCTCGGGTAGCGGCGCCACATCGGCGCCGCGGGCCGCTCAGCCCATGCGACGCGCGGTTCTGCGAGAGCTGCGGATCTCACGGAGGCCTCCTTTCGTCTCGTCGGCGAGGCTGTTGCCGGTGTAGTGCCGGAAGACGTCCTCCAAGGTCGCATCGCCGCCCAGTTCGTCCTTGAGCTCGTCGGGAGTGCCTTCGGTGCGGATCGTCCCGAGATGCATCAGCGCGACGCGATCGCACAGCGCGTCTGCCTCCTCCATGTAATGCGTGGTCAGCAACACGGTCATCCCCGTCGCGTTCCGAAGCTCCTCGACGCGCTGCCAGACGGTGTCGCGGGCGATCGGGTCGAGCCCGATCGTCGGCTCGTCGAGGATGAGAAGCGCGGGACGGTTGACGAGCGCCTGCGCCAGCTCGAGCCGCCGGACCATGCCGCCGGAGTACGTGTTCGCGAGCCGGTCGGCCGCATCGGTGAGTGCCATCGACTCGAGGGCCGCATCGACCCGCTCCCGTCGCTCGGCCCGGGCACGTCGAACAGCCGCGCGAACCACATCACGTTTTCCCGGCCGGTCAGCGCGCCCTCGATCGAGAGCTGCTGCGGGACATAGCCAAGGAGCCTGCGCACTGCCATCTTCGAGCGGCGGACGTCGTAGCCGTGGATCTGGATCGAGCCCTCCTGCAGCGGCAGAAGCGTGTTCATCAGCCGGATCAGCGTGGTCTTCCCGGCGCCGTTCGGGCCGAGCAGGCCAAAGACCTCGCCTTCGGTGACGGTCAGGTCGACGCCGTCGACGGCGGTGAACTCGCCGAAGCGGTGGTGGACACCGCTGCAGCGAACCGCCGGCTCTCCGGCCTCCTGCACGGCGACGGTCATGCCGCCCTCAGGAGCTCGTCGAGCTCGGAGCCGAGCCTGAGCAAGGTGGGAATCGCGGATTCGAGACGCTTGCGCTCGAGCGGGGAGAGCGTCGCGAGCGCCCGCTCGACCGAGTCGACGCGCCGGTCGCGCCACGCCTCGACCTTCCGCTGCATCTCGGGAGCGAGGTGGAGGCGGGCGACCCGCCGGTCGACGGGGTCGACCTCCCGGGAGACCAGATCGGCGTCCGCGAGCTGGCGGACGAGCGTGCTCACCGTGTTGGGAGCGACGCGCAGCTCGCGCGCGGCGTCGGCGATCGAGAGACCGGGGCGGCGGCGAAGCAGCCGGACGAGCTCGACCTGGGCGCCGGTGAGATTCGAGAGCTCGACCGGCCGATCGGCGGTTCGGCGGATCGCCCGGCGGAGGGTGGCCAGGGCGTCGAGGAGCTCGTCGGCGGTATCCATGACCCCATAATACCTCTGTCGCAGAGGTAATTGTCGACCGATGAGGTTTCCGTTCGTCGACGGTCCATAATCCCGACCACGACCGAGACCGGAGGTGAGCGAGACGTGTCCCGCACTGTCCTGCTGATCGGAACCCGCAAGGGCGCATTCATCCTCGAGAGCAACGAGGGGCGCCGCGACTGGAACCTGCGCGGCCCCTACTGCGAGGGCTGGCCTGTGTACCACGCGATCTTCGACGAGTCGGGGACGATCTTCGCGGCAGCGGCGAGCGAATGGCACGGCTCGGCGATCTGGCGAAGCAGCGATCTCGGCGAGACCTGGACTCACTCGTCCGACGGGCTCGCCTACGAGGAAGGCAAGCGGCTCTCGAAGGTCTCCACCATCGCCGCGAAGCACGGGCGGCTGCTCGTCGGCGTCGAGGAGCCGGGGATCTTCCAGAGCACCGACAACGGCGAGACGTTTTCGCTCCTCTCCACCCTGGCCGGCCAGAACGGCAGCGAGGCCTGGAACGACCCCGCGAACCAGCCGCCGGGCCATCTCGGGCTCTCCGCGCTGATCCCGGACACCGACGATCCTCAGCGCTTCTGGGCGATCGTGCAAGGGTTCGGCCTGTTCGAGACGACCGACGACGCGAAGACATGGACGCCCCGGAACAAGGGTCTGCGCCGCGACTGGCCGGGCGAGCACGAGGACGTCGGCTTCTGCGTCCACAAGGTCGTCCGCTCGCGCTCCGACGGCGACCGGCTGTTCCAGCAGAACCACGTCGGCATGCATCGCAGCGACGACTGCGGTCAGACGTGGACGGAGATCACCGAGGGGCTCCCGACCGAGTTCGGCTTCGCCGCGGCGGCGCATCCGCACGACCGCGACACGTTCCACGTGATCCCGCTCGACCCGGGGCATGGCCGGACGATGCCCGACGGCAGGGCCAGCGTCTGGCGCACCGAGGACGCCGGCTCGACGTGGCGCCGGGCGGATCGCGGGCCTCCCGCAGGACGGCGCCCACGTCGGCGTGCTCCGCGAGGGGATGGCGAACGACACGCACGACGTCCCGGGCTACTACTTCGGGACGAGCACCGGCCAGCTCTTCGCGTCGAACGACGACGCTGCTTCCTGGACGGAGATTGCCGGGTACCTGCCGGCGATCTCGTCGGTCGAGGTCGCCGTTCTCGACTGATGGCAGACGTTCATCTTCCGATGACGCTCGCCCCGCTCTTTGCGGGGCTGCCGCGCCGGGTCGAGCTCGATGCGGCGACGGTCGACGAGGCGATCGGGCAGCTCGAGGAGCAGTTTCCCGGGCTGCGCGATCGCCTCTGCGTGCCGGGGCCGGAGCTCCGGCCCCACATCCACGTCTACGTGGACCGCGAGCGCGCCGCGCTCGGAACGCCGATCACAGCTGCTTCGAGAGTCGATGTCGTGGCCGCGATCAGCGGCGGGTAGCAGGTCTTTCGCACAACCGTTGCGGGTTTTTACTCGATCGCCTTCCCCGTAACGGGTGAAGTTTCCGACCGCGCGGTCGATCACGTGCGGCATGGCATACGTGAAGCGTCTCTCTATCCGCGCCCGGATGATCGGCCTCTGTGTCGGCGCCGTCGGCGCGCTCGTCGTGTTCGCCTTCGTTGCGATCACCTCGACCCAAGCAATGACCTCTGAAAGCAAGCAGGCAACACACGACCAGCAGACGTTCGCGACGCTTAGTCACGCGTACGAAGCGTGGCTGCTCGACGACGACCAGTCGAATATGTACGCAGCCGTGCTGGCTCTGAACGACCCCTCTCAGCACGGGCTCGCCGAGACGACGTGGGGGCAGGCCGCAGCAGCCTATGCGGACGCCGCCAAGCAGCTCGACGCCGCCGGGAAGCTCGTCAACACTCCCGCTGAGCACAGCGCAATCGCCAAGATCAAGTCGAACCTGGCGGACTACAACAGCTTCTCCGTGAAGCTCCGCAACGACGGCGCCGCCAATCAGATCACCAAGGCGGTCCACGTGATGACCGTCGACAACCTCAAGCCGTCGAATGCACTTCCGGTCGAGTTCGAAGCCCTCAGGACGACCCTGAAGGCGAACGCCGACCAGAGCGCCGCCAAGCTGAAGGCGAAGGGCTCGTCCAGCACGACGATTCTGATCATCGTCGCGCTGCTCGCCGCCCCGTTCGTCCTTCTGCTCGCGCTGTTCATCATGCGTTCGATCTCCGCGAGCCTGAAGCGCCTGCTCGCGGTCGCCGACAAGATCGCCGAAGGCGACCTGTCCGGTGACAACGCAGACGCGAACACGCACGACGAGATCGACCTCGCAACGGCATCGCTGCGTGAGCGGATCGTCGGGTACCTGAAGCCGATCGCAGATGCGGCGGATCGGGTCGCCGTGGGCGATCTGACCGTGTCGGTCGAGCCGAAGTCCGATCGTGACTCGCTCGGTAACGCCGTTGCCGCGATGCTCGCGTCGCTGCAGTCGCTGATCGGCGAGCTGCAGTCGGCCGGCAATCAGGTCGCCGGTGCGTCCGAAGGGCTCGCCGGAGCAAGTGACGAGGCCGGCCGGGCCGTGTCGGAGATCGCCTCCGCCGTGAGCATGGTCGCGGACGGTGCGAACCGGCAGGCTCAGATGGTCGACCAGGCCCGCACGTCGGCCGAGCAGACCGCTGAGGCAGCCACCGAGGCACGTGCAGTCGCCGAGGAAGGCATCAACGCCGCCGAGCAGGCGTCGAGCGCAATGACGCTCGTGCGCGACTCGAGCGTCGAGGTGTCCGAGGCGATTGAGTCTCTGTCCCGCAAGTCGGAGCAGATCGGCGGCATCGTCGAGACGATCACCGGCATCGCCGGTCAGACGAACCTGCTGGCCCTGAACGCCGCGATCGAAGCGGCACGGGCAGGCGAGCAGGGTCGCGGCTTCGCAGTCGTGGCCGAGGAGGTTCGCAAGCTGGCCGAGGAGTCGCAGCAGGCGGCTGCCTCGATCGCCGACCTGGTCGCTGAGATCCAGCTCGACACCGGTCGCACCGTCGAGGCTGTCGCCGCAAGCGCGACGCGCAGCCAGGATGGCGCAGCGGTCGTCGAACAGGCCCGCGAGGCGTTCGCCGTCATCGCGGAACGTGTCTCCGACATCGCCGCACGCGTGCAGGAGATCGCAGAATCGTCGGGTGAGATCGCATCGGTCGCCGAGCAGACCTCGGCTACCACGCAGCAGGTCTCGGCCTCGACGCAGCAGACGAGCGCCTCCACGGAGGAGATCGCAGCGTCGTCCCAGCAGCTGGCGACGACCGCGACCAACCTCCGCGAGTTGGTCGGGCGCTTCAACCTGGCGGCCTAGCCAGGGCTCAAGGGATCCGGTTCGGGCGTCACCGAACCGGATCCCTGAGCTTTCCTGCCGAGCCTCTAGGCTTGGGGTATGTGCTTCGACACCGACTCCGAGCCGCCGATCCCCCGGATCGCCGGCGCCGCCGTCTCGCACGACGAGCTGACGCTCACCGCCGACGGCAACACCTTCGCCGCGTTTCTCGCGACGCCCGACGAGCCGTCCACGACGGGGATCGTGATCCTCCCGGACGTTCGCGGCCTCTACCACTTCTACGAAGAGCTCGCCCTACGGTTCGCCGAACGCGGCCACGCCGCCCTGGCGATCGACTACTTCGGCCGCACCGCCGGGGTGGGGAAGCGCGACGACGAGTTCGAGTACATGCCGCACGTCGAGCAGACGACCGACGACAGGCGTGCAGGCGGACATTCAGGCCGCGATCGAGGAGCTGCGCCGGCGCGGTTCGGTCGTCGATCTTCACCGTTGGGTTCTGCTTCGGCGGACGCGCCTCGTGGATCTCCGCTGCTTCGGGGCACGGCTTGTCCGGTCGGTCGGCTTCTATGGCGCGCCGACGCGCGGGGGCGATGACGAGCGCGGCGGCTCGTGCCGGCGATGTGGAGTGCCCGATCCTCGCGCTCCAGGCAGGTGACGACCAGAACATCACCGCCGAGGACAACGCCGCGTTCGACGAGGCACTCACCGCCGCAGGCGTCGAGCACGACGTCGTGACCTACGACGGGGCGCCGCACAGCTTCTTCGACCGTAAGCAGGCTGACTTCGCCGCCGCCTCGGACGACGCGTGGAACCGCACGCTCGCGTTCGTCGCCGCGCATTCGTGATCCTCGCGATCGACCAAGGCACGACCGGCACGACGTGTCTCGTGGTCAACGACGATCTGCAGATCGTCGGCCGCGGCTATCGCGAGCTGCCGCAGCACTTTCCCGCGGCCCGGCTGGGTCGAGCACGATCCGCGCGAGATCTGGCAGAGCGTCCTCGACGCGGCCGCGGCAGCCGGGGGCGCGCCGGACACCGTCGCGATCACGAACCAGCGCGAGACGACGATCCTCTGGGATCGCGCCGACCGGCGAGCCGGTGGCCCCGGCGATCGTCTGGCAGGACCGCCGCACCGCCGAGCGCTGCCGCGAGCTCGACGCCTCCTTCATCCACGCGAAGACCGGCCTCGTTCCCGACCCGTACTTCTCGGCGACCAAGTTGGAGTGGTTGTTGCGCGAGCACGGCAGGCGTGACGGCCTCGCCTTCGGCACCGTCGACTCGTGGCTCGTCTGGCAGCTGACCGGCGGCGCAGAGCACGTGATCGACGTCACCAACGCGTCGCGAACGCTGCTCGTCTCGCTCGAGACGCTCGACTGGGACGACGAGCTGCTCGAGCTGTTCGGCGTCGACCGCGCGCTACTGCCTCGCATCGTGGGCTCGGCCGACGAGATCGGCGAGGGCCAGCTCCACGGCCGGACGGTCGACGATCCGCGGCATCGCGGGCGATCAGCAGGCTGCGCTCTACGGGCAGGGCTGCCACGAGCGCCGGCGAGGGCAAGGCCACCTACGGCACGGGCTCCTTCGTGCTCGTCCACACCGGCGACGACTGGAGCGAGCCGCCGCACGGCCTCCTGAAGACCGCGGCCGCCGACGGGTACGCGATCGAGGGTGCCGTGCTGACGAGTGGCGCCGCCATCCAGTGGCTGCGCGACGGGCTCGGGATCGTCGCCGACGCCGCCGAGAGCGAGACGCTTGCCGAGAGCGTGGAGTCGACGGACGGCGTCCATTTCGTGCCGGCTCTCACCGGGCTCGGCTCGCCGTTCTGGGACCCGCACGCGCGCGGCCTCGTCAGCGGGCTGACCCGCGGCACGACGCGCGCGCACCTCGTTCGGGCGGCGCTCGAGGCGATCGCACACCAGGTTGCCGACGTCGTCGACGTCTTGCCCCAGCGGCCCGAGACCCTGCGCGCGGACGGCGGGGCAACCGCGAACCGCTTCCTGATGCAGTTCCAGGCGGATCTGCTCGGAATCCCGGTCGAGGTCGCCTCCGAGCGCGAGACGACCGCTCTCGGCGCAGCCGCGCTGGCGGCTGGACGCGAAACCGGGGTCGGCGTGGGAGCCGTATACGAGCCGAAGCGGTCGCACGACGAGGTGGAGGTATTGCGATCTGGCTGGGCCGGTGCGCTCGCTTTGACGAGAAGTTCTTAGGTCAAACCGGTAATGCTGTAGGCACATGAATCCGGAGGCAGGAGGACCCATGGCAGGTGACGACAAGCTCGAGCAGGCGCTGTTCGAGATCCGGCGAGTGATCGCCGGCCAGGAGCAGATGCTGGAGCGGGTGCTCGTCTGCCTGCTCGCCGGCGGACACGTGCTGATCGAAGGCGTGCCCGGCCTGGCGAAGACGCTCACGATCAAGACGACCGCCGCGGTGCTCGGCGGGACGTTCCATCGCGTGCAGTTCACGCCCGACCTCGTCCCGTCCGATCTCGTCGGCACGCGCGTGTACCGGCCCGATCGCGCCGACTTCGACACCGAGCTCGGCCCGGTCTTCTGCAACTTCCTGCTCGCCGACGAGATCAACCGCGCGCCGGCGAAGGTGCAGTCGGCGCTGCTCGAGGTGATGCAGGAGCGCCAGGTGACGATCGGCCACCAGAGCTTCCCGGTGCCGAGCCCGTTCCTCGTGCTTGCGACCCAGAACCCGATCGAGTCCGAGGGCACGTATCCGCTGCCTGAGGCGCAGGTCGACCGCTTCATGCTGAAGGTGCTCGTCGACTATCCGGCGCATGACGAAGAGGTCACCGTCGTCGCCCGGTCGCTCGAGGCGCCGCCGCAGCTGGAGCAGATGCTGTCGCTCGACGAGCTGAAGGAGCTCCAGCGGGCGGCCGGCCGACGTGTACGTCGACCCGGCGCTGATCAGCTGGACGGTCGACGTCGCCACCGCGACGCGCCGGCCGGGTGAGCGTGGCCTCGACGACGTCAAGGAGTACGTCTCGTTCGGCGCCAGCCCACGCGGGCCGATCAGCCTGATCGCAGCGAGTCGTGCGCTCGCACTGATCCGCGGCCGCGATTACGTCGTGCCCGCAGATCTCGAGACGCTTGTCCGCGATGCGTTCCGGCATCGGCTCGTGCTCTCGTACCGCGCCCTTGCGGAAGAGGTCGCGCCGGACACGCTGCTCGACGAGGTGCTGGCCGTCGTCCCGCTCCCGCAGATCGACCTCGGCCGCCGCACGAACGTCGCCTAGAGGCATGGCGAACGCGCGGATCCGCTCGCACCGACGCGGACACCGGAGCACCCGGGGCCGGGAAACCTCTCGGCCTCGTCGCTGCGCGCGCTCGAACTGGCTGTCGGTCGTCGCGTCGACGGTCTGCTCGCCGGCGACTACCGCTCGGCGTTCGCCGGAGTCGGCAGCGAGCTCTGGCAGCTGCGGCCGTACGAGCCCGGCGACGACGTGCGTCGGATCGAGTGGAACGTCACGGCGCGAACCGGTCAGCCGCACGTTCGCGTCGAGCTCGCCGAGCGTGTGCTCGTCACGTGGCTCGTCCTCGACGCGTCCGCTTCGATGGCGTTCGGCACCGGCGATCGCCCCAAGGCGGACGTCGCAGAAGGGGTGGCGATCGCGATCGGCTACGCCGCGACGCGCCGCGGGAACCGGCTCGGCACGATCGCCTTCGGCGACGGCGAGCCGATGATCGAGGCGCCGCGCCAGGGTCGGCGCGCGCTGCTCGACACGCTGGCGCTCCTGCGCGAGCTTGCCGTCGGGCGGCGGCGGAACGCTGGGCGAGGCGCTCGAGCTCTCCGACCGCGTTGTGCGTCAGCGCTCGCTGGTCGTCGTCGTCTCCGACTTTCGCGGGCCGCCCTCCTGGCGCGCGCCGCTTCTCCGGCTCGCCGACCCGTCACACCGTGCTCGCGGTCGAGGTGCGCGACCCGCGCGAGCAGGAGCTCGCCGACGTCGGCGAGTTGCGGCTGGTCGATCCCGAGACGGGTCGCCAGCTGCGCGTCGATACCGGCGATCGCGGGCTGCGCGAGCGGTTCGCGACGGCGGCGGCCGACGAGCGTGCGACGCTCGTTCGCACGCTCGCGTCGGTCGGCGTGCGCCACGTCGCGCTCTCGACCGAGGGCGACTGGCTCCGGCAGCTCACGTCGTTCCTGCGCCGGAAGGGCCGCGCACGGTGAGCTTCGACTCGCCCGTATCTGCTGCTCCTGCTGCTCGCCGTTCCCGTCGCGGTCTTCGGGCTGCGTTACCTCGACCGCCGGCGCGTCGGCGCGCTCGACGGTGTGGGCGCCGGCGGCGCTCCAGCCGAACATGGTTCGCCGGCCGCCGAGCTGGCGCCGGACGATCCCGACTGTCGCTTCTGCTCGTCGGCGTCGCGCTGCTCCTCGTCGGGTTCGCCCGGCCGACAGCGTCGTTCCACGTCAAGTCGCAGCAAGCGACGGTCGTGATGGTGCTCGACGTCTCGGGGTCGATGGCCGCGGACGACTCGACGCCGACGCGCATCGCGCACGCCAAGCAGCTGATCCGCGAGTTCATGCAGAAGCTTCCGCACGGCTACGAGATGTCGCTCGTCACGCTTCTCCGACCACTCGTCCGTCCTCGCGCCGCCGACGCACGACCTGACCCAGATCGACGCCGCGCTCCAGCGGGCGAAGACCGGCCCGCAGGGGACGGCGCTCGCCGAGGCCGTCGTGAAAGGCCTCCAGGTCGTGGGCAGCGTCAAGGGCACCGTCGAAGGCAAGCGCCCGCCCGGAGTCGTGGTCGTGCTCTCCGACGGCGGCCAGACGAGTGGCCGGACGACGATCGCCCAGGCGACGCAGAAGGCGCGCGGCGCCGGCATCCCGGTCTCGACGATCCTGCTCGGCACGCCGAACGGGCTCGTCCACCAGAAGCTCAAGGACGGCTACACCGAGCAGATCCAGGTGCCGGCGCAGCCGCAGACGCTGCAGCAGCTCGCGACCGGGACGAGCGGTTTCTACATGCAGGGTGAGAACGTCGACGTGAAGCGCGTCTACGACGAGCTCGGCTCCCGGGTCGGCCAGCGGAAGAAGACGGTCGAGGTCACCGCTGCGCTCGCCGCCGGCGGGCTCGTCTTCATGCTCGCGGGCGGCCTGCTCTCCGGCGCCTGGCTGCGGAGGCTCCCGTGAAGAGCCTGGCGCTTGCCTTCGTGGCAGCGCTCGCTGCCGCCGCCGCGCTGGCGCCCGCGAGCGGCGCGACGAACGAGTGCCACGGCATCCAGCAGTGCATCCGCGTGCCCGGGCCGTGGGTCGTCGTGCCCGCGCACGGCACAGCCGAGTACCTGCTGACGTGTCCCGGCGGCCGAAGCGTCGTCGGCGGCCTCGACGCGCAGGTCACCTCACGCGACTGTGCACGTGACGTTCGACGGCCAGCTCGGCGCGCCGGTGCAGCCTGGTGTCACGACGACGCGCTATGCGCTCTTCCATGCGTACTCGACGTCGTCGAAGCTGGAGACGTTCCAGCCGCTCCTCGGTTGCATCCCGGTGCAGGGTGGGGGAGGCCGATCGACGGTCTCGGCGCGCGTCACCCCACCGGGTCCGAACCTCGACGTGCGCTCGAGCATCGTCGTGATCGGGCCGGGCAACGTGAAGTTCGCGCGCATCGCCTGCACGTCGTCCGAGAATCTCGTCGATGCCTGGCACGCAGTCGCGTTCCGGACGAAGAGCCCACCGTCGCGCGCGACCGCCGGGCTCGTCACCGCCAAGCATGTCGTCGTCGGGAACAAGGTGGTCGTCACGGCCTCGGCGACCGACGCCCTCTCGCTCGATGCCCGCGCAATCGTCCAGGCCGGCGCGGAGTGCGCGCCTACGTCATGACCTTCGCGTCGCCGTACTTCCTGCTTGCTGCTCCTGCTGGTGCCGCTGATCGCGTTCGCCGCGTGGTGGTTCGAGCGTCGCCGCAGCCGCTACGCGGTCGCGTTCACGAATCTCGACGTGCTCGCGTCGGTCGTCGCGACGCGGCGACGACGTCTGCTGCCGCTCGTGCCGCTGCTTCTCTTCCTGCTCGCCGTCGCGTCGGCGTCCGCGGCGGTCGCGCGGCCGCACGTCACCGTCAGCGAGCCGTCGAACCAGGCGACCGTCGTGCTGCTCGTCGACGTCTCCGGGTCGATGCGCGCGAACGACGTCAAGCCGTCACGTCTCGGCGCCGCGCAGTCCGCGATGACGACGTTCGCCGAGAAGATCCCGAAGCAGGTCAAGCTCGCGCTCGTCTCGTTCTCGACAGGCCCGGATGTGCTCGTGATGCCGACCACCGACCGGAGCCAGCTGCTCGAAGGGATCAGCCTTCTCTCGCCCGAGTCCGGCACGGCGATCGGCGACGCGCTCGGCGTCGCCGTGCAGGTCGTGAAGGCGGGCGTCGGCAACGCGCCGCGCAACAAGGAAGGGAAGATCCCCGGCACGATCGTGCTGCTCTCCGACGGCGCGCAGACGCGCGGCACCCTGACTCCGCTCCAAGGGCGCCGACCTCGCCCGCCAGGCGGGGATCCGCGTCTACACCGTCGTGCTCGGCACGGACCACGGCGTGCTCAACTTCGGCAACGGCGGCGGCTTCTTCGGCGGCTTCGGGTTCGGCTCGATCGCCGTTCGTCCCGACCCGGTCACGCTCGCGGCGATCGCGAAGGACACCGGCGGCCAGACGTTCCGCGCCAAGACCGCCGCGAAGGTCAACACGGTCTACAAGTCGCTCGGCCAGAGCATCGCGCGGCGTGACGTCGAGCGCGAGGTGTCGTCGTGGTTCGTCGGCGCCGCCGCGGTGCTGCTGCTCGCTTCGCTCGGCGCCGCACGCGTCGCCGGCGGGCGACTGCCGTAACGGCAGCCGCCCGCGCGCGGCGAGCTACTTGAGGTGGTTCGCCTTCAGGAACGCCGAGGCGACAGAGGCAGCGCTCTGCTTGTCGACCTCGACCGCCTTGTTCATGGCGACGATCGCCGGCAGCGTCAGCGTCTTCGACACGGCGTTCACGGTGGTCGTGAACTTCGAGCCGAGCTGCTGAGCGAGCGACGTCTTGACGATCGGGGCGACGTTCTGGAAGCCCGTCACGTGCTTCGGATCCTTGAGGACCGTGTACTTGGAGTTCTTGCCGAGCGGCGGGTCGGTCGAGAAGACGTCCGCAGCGAGCACCTTGCCGGCGTCGAGTGCCGCGTACGCCGAGATGCCGGCGAGCGGCAGGAACGACGCCTTCGACAGGCCGTACTGCTTCGTGTAGCCGACGAAGCAGGTGTTGCGCGTCTTGCACTCCGGGAAGCCGCCGAGCTTGAACGCGCCGACCTTCTACAGGTCGCCGATCGACGACAGCCCGTACTTCTTCGCAGTGGCGTTCGTCACCGCGAGGACGTCGGTGTCGTAGAACGGCGTCGGCTTGAGCAGCGAGTAGCCCTTCGCGGCCTCGAGCTTCTTCGCGAGCGCATACGTCGCGGCCGCCGTCTTCGGGGAGGTCTTCTTCCCGAAGACGTCCTGGACGATCACGCCCGTGTACTCGGGGTACATGTTGATCTTCCCGCTCTGCAGCGCCGAGGTCATGATCTCGGTCGAGCCGATGTTCTCCTTGTAGGAGACCGTGAAGCCCTTCGCTTCGAGCGCCTGCTTGTAGACCTCGCCGAGGATGTACTGCTCCGGGAAGTTCTTCGTCCCGAGAATGATCGTCGGCCCCGCCTTGGTCGTTGCGTGCGCGGGTCGCGTGAACGCCGCCGCGTACAAGCCGATGACGATCGCGACTCCGAGGCTGATCGCGAATGCGGCCTTGGCCGCCCGCCGAGTGTGCTTCCTGATCACTACGACTCCTTTCAGGAGGACGGGTCTCTGACGACAGTGTCGCCGGAGACCCCTGGGCGTTACAGCGTGTTGCAACGCTGCAAGGGCTAAGAACACTCCCGCCGAGAGGAGCATCACGCAGTACGCGGCTCCCAAAACACCGGCAAGACGATAGCTCGCCTGGTTGGCGATGATGTCGCCGAGGCCGCCCCCGCCGGCGTACGCGGCGATCGGGGCGGTGGCGACGATCGTGACCGCTGCGATGCGGATTCCCGCAAAGAGCAGGGGAATTCCGAGCGGCAGCTCGACCTTGCGCAGGATCTGGCGACCGGTCATGCCCATCCCGCGCGCCGCCTCGACCGTGTCGCGGTCGACGGTGTCGATCGCGAGGTACGCATTCGTGAGCACGGGGCCGGAGCCGAGGACGGCGAGAGCGACCATGTTGTTCCAGAAGCCGATCCCGAGGATCGTCAGGAAGGCCGCGATCAGGACGAGGCTCGGGATGCCCCGGCCGAAGATCGAGGCGCCGATCGCGACCGTCGAGAGGCGGTGGTAGTGCCCGAGCAGCGACGCCGATGGGCAGCGCGATGAGAACGGCGAGGCCGAGCGCGGCCGCGGACAGCTCGATCTGCTCCCAGGCCTTCGTCAGCAGGAATCCCGGGTTCTCGCCGATGAAGCGGAAGCCGTCGACGAACGTGTGGAAGTTCGCGACGTCGCCGAGGAGCATCGTCATGTCGACCGCCGCTCCCACGGCACGAGCACGCGGCGCAAGTGCGACGAGCAGCAGGTCGGCGCCGAGCGCGAGCGCAACGGCCAGCAGCCCGGCCGTGTAGATCTCGGTCTTGAACGGGGTCGGGTACTTCAGCGCGAGCAGGATCGGGAAGCCGAGGCCCTTCGGGAGCAGCGTCGCGGCGATCGTGGCGATCGCGATCGTCGAGACGACGGCCACGCGCAGGCCGCCGACGATCGCCGGGATCGCGAGCGGCAGCTCGACGCGCCAGAGGACCTGCCGCCGCGTCAGACCCATCCCGCGCGCGGCTTCGATCACGTCGGCCGGCGCGCTCCGCAACCCGGCGACGATGTTGGGGAAGAGGATCACGAGCGTGTACGAGACGAGCGCGACCTCGACAGTCGTCCAGGTGATGCCGGTGAACGGCACGAGGATCTGGAAGAGCGCCAGGCTCGGAATCGTGTAGAGGAGTGCCGAGAGAATGCCGATCGGCTGCTCGAACTTGCCGTACCGGTGGGCGATGAGCGCGAGCGGGAGCGCGAAGGCGAAGCCGATCCCGACGGCGATCAGCGTCAGCTCGAGGTGCTGCACGAAGGCGGGCCAGAGCGTGTCGCCCCAATGCTGCTTCACCCAGCCCCAGCAGAAGAAGTGGTCGCCGGTCACGCACGAGCTGCCGCTGCCGAAGTTCGGAATGACCGGGCCGCCCGCGTATCTCACAGGACGCCTCCCGCATCCTCCAGACGGAACGTCCCGAGCTCCTGGTCGCCGTCGACGACCACCACGCGGTCGACGTTCGCGCCGAGCATCAGGCTGACGGCATTTCGCACCGTCGTCTCGCGCGGGAGCCGCAACGTGTCAGACGCCGCTCCGGTGTCCGAGACCAGTTGGACCTCGGCCAGCGTGCGGAGCGCGAGCCGGCGCAGCGCGCGGTCTTCGCCGATGAACTGCGCTACGAAGTCGTCGGCTGGATGGGCGAGGATCGCATCGGGCGTGTCGTACTGCGCGAGCACGCCGCCTTCGCGGAGGATCACGATTCGATCGCCCAGGCGGATCGCCTCGTCGATGTCGTGCGTCACGAAGATGATCGTCTTGCCGACATCGGCGTGCAGTCGCTGGAGCTCCGTCTGCAGCCGGAATCGCGTGATCGGATCGAGGGCGCCGAACGGCTCGTCCATCAGCAGGAGTGGCGGGTCGGCCGCGAGCGCGCGGGCGAGTCCGACGCGCTGGCGCTGGCCGCCGGAGAGCTCCGCGGGATACCGGCGGCCGTCCCGCTCCTCGAGACCGACCAGCTCGAGCAGCTCGGCGGAGCGCTCGGCGGTCTGCTTCTTCGACCAGCCGAGGAGACGCGGCACGGTGCCGATGTTGTCGGCGACTGTCATGTGCGGAAAGAGGCCGATCTGCTGGATGACGTACCCGATGCCGCGGCGAAGCTCGGTGAGCGGCAGCTCCTCGATGCTGCGTCCGTCGATGCGAATCTCGCCCGAGTCGAACGGGATCAGCCGGTTCACCATCTTCAACGCCGTCGTCTTGCCGCCGCCGGACGGGCCGACGAGCACGCAGAACGAGCCCGCCGGGATCTCGAACGAGAGGTCGTCGACGGCCGCCACATCGCGACCGGCGTAGTACTTCGTCACGTGGTCGAAGACGATCTCGGCTGCGCGCGTGGCGTTCATCGTCGTGTTCCTGATCCCGATCAGTCCGATGACGCCGCCCGCGGCGACAAGACCCGCGGTGATCGCCATCGAGAGTCGGAAGCCTGCCAGGTCGAGCGTGTTGTCGGAGCCCGCAATCGCCGCTCCGACGACGGCGATCCCGAGCAGCCCGGCGACGCGGGCCACCGCGTTGTTGACGCCGCTTGCCTTGCCCGCATCCGTGGTCTTCACGTCACTGAGCACGGTGGCGGTGAGTGGGGCGACCGTCATCGAAAGCCCGACCGCAAAGACGAGAAGCGGAAGGAGCAGCTCCCACCAGTAGGTGAAGCCGGGCGCGAGGCGGACGAGTGCGAGGACCCCGAGGGCCGCGACGAGCGGCCCAGCACCCATGAAGAAGCGCGGCCCCAGGCGCATCGAGAGCCGGCCGACTCGCGGCGAGAGCAGGAACATGACGAACGAGATGGGGACGAGGATGACACCCGCACGAAGCGCCGAGTATCCATCGATTTGCTGCAGAAACAGTACGAGGAAGAACGTGAGTGTCGAGAGGCCGGCGTAGACGGCGAAGGTCTCGATGTTCGCGAACGCGAAGTTGCGCCGCTTGAAGAGGTCGAGCGGCAGCATCGGCTCCGTGCAGCGACTCTCCCACCAGACGAACGTGGTGAGCAGCGCGAGCCCGAGCACGAGCGGGACGTAGATCAGCGGATCGCTGAAGCCGTGACGTGGCGCCTCGATCAGCGCGAAGACCGGGCCTGCGAGCCCGAGCGCGCACAGCGTCGCGCCGACGATGTCGACATGAGGCCGCGGGCCGGTCCGCTCCTGCTTCGGGATCGCATACGCGGCGAGGAGGCCGGTGGCAATCGCGATCGGCACGTTGATCAGGAACACCCAGCGCCACGACGCGTTCGTCACCAGCCAGCCGCCGATGAGCGGGCCGATGATGAACGCGATGCCCGTCCAGGCCGTCCAGGTGCCGACCGCGGCTCCGCGCTCCTCGCCGCTGAACGTCGCCGCGATCACGGCGAGCCCCGCGGGGGTGAGGGTCGCCCCCGCGACGCCCTGAAGAGCGCGCGCGACGATCAGCGTCGTCCCGTCGGGCGCGAGCGCGCACAGAATCGAGACGGCCCCGAAGAAGACGATCCCGAGCAGAAGCAGCCGCCGCGGCCCGAAGAGGTCGCCGAGCGACCCACCGACGAGGAGCAGCGAGCCCAGCGTCAGCAGATACGCGTCGACGACCCATTGCTGCAGGGCGAGCCCGCCGCCGAGGTCGTCCTCGATCGCCGGGAGCGCGACGTTGACCACCGACGAGTCCACGAACACGATCACCGAGCCGAGGATGCAGGCGACGAGAATGAGTCGATTGCGGGAATCCGGCAGCGGCAGGTGACCGATACTCGCAGACGCGCCTAGTTAGAGCGCGTGCTGCGGGGACGACGAACTAGCTTGCGACCGCGGAGCTGCTCGACGCGTGCATCGCTGATGAGCTTCGTGAACAGCGGATCGGAGATTCTCATGCTCATGCGGCTCCCTCCCTCATCTCTTGAGCTCGAATATCTCGATATCGAGAAACTACACGCTCAGATCTCTTGACGTCAAGTAAATTGATGTCAAGATGGTGACTATGACCGAAGACCACGTCGACCGCTTCCTGGCGAAGATCGACGCTGCCGGGCTCGCCGCCGGGGTTGGCGTAAACCTCGACCTCGAGGTCGAAGGGATCGTCGACCGCATCGGCGGGATCCAACGGCGGATCCACAACGCGCTCAGGGACACGCTCGTCGAGTACGGGCTGACGCCCGAGGACTGGCATGTGCTGTCGTCGCTCCGGCTACGCAGCGAGGGCAAGCCGAGCTCTCCGGGCGGGCTCGCGAAGTCGATGGAGCTCTCGTCGGGAGCGATGACGAGCCGGCTCGACCGGCTCGAGCGGCTCGGTCACATCCGCCGCATCTCCGATCCCGACGATCGTCGTGGCATCGTCGTCGAGTTGACCGACGAGGGGCGTGCCGCCTGGGATGCGGCAGCGAGCATCCAGGGCCGGAAGGAAGCGTTCTTTGCCTCGGCGCTCTCAGCGCGGGAGCAGAAACAGCTGAACGATCTCTTGCGGAAGCTCATGCTGGCTTTCGAGGCGCGCGAGCCGGCCGGGTCTCAGAAGGCCTGAGCTGCCGCGCGCGATCGTCACCGGCGCCGACCAGGGGATCGGCCAGGCGATTGCGCTCGCGCTCGCCCGCGCTGGGTTCGATGTGGGGATCACCTGGTTCGCGAACGAGGCAGGCGCGCGCGCGACGGAAGACGCGGTTCGGGCGCTCGGTCGAAACGCCCACCTGCGGCGTCTCGACCTGACCGCGCTGCCGGAAGCGGCGGCCGAGATCGACGAGCTGGTTGCAGCGCTCGGCGGCCTGGATGCATTCGTGAGTAACGCCGGTGTCTCGCACGTCACGCCGTTCCTGGAGCTTGGCTGGGACGAATGGCGCACGACGCTCTCGGTCGACCTCGACGGAGCGTTTCTCTGCCTGCAGCGGGCTGCACGCGCGCTCGTCGCACAGGGCCAAGGCGGCCGAATCGTCACGGTGACGTCGGTGCACGAGCATGTGCCGCTACCGCGGTCGGCGGCCTACGTCGCGGCGAAGCACGGTCTGGGTGGCCTGACCAAGCAGCTTGCGCTCGAGCTCGCGGAGCACGGCATCACGGTCAACGCCGTTGCGCCGGGCGAGATCGCGACGGCGATGACCGGGTTGGAAGGGGTCGATCCGCACACCGAGGTGCGAGCGGGAATCCCTCTGAAGCGGCCGGGCTCCCCGGATGAGGTGGCCGCGCTCGTCGCGTGGCTCGCTTCGGATGCGGCGAGCTACGTGACCGGGCAGTCGTTCGTCGTCGACGGCGGCATGCTGCTGACGCCCGCGACGAAGAAGCGCTAGCCCTACGTTCCCGTGCGCAGGCCGGCGTCCCCGCTGCGCTGGCCGACGGCGTGGAACGACTCGCGTTCGCGCTTTCCTTCGATGCAGTCGGCGACGTACTCGGCGAGCGCCGGGCCGTGCTTGAAGCTGTGGCCGGAGCCGCCGCCGAGGAGCCACCACGACGATCGCTCGGGATGGCGGTCGACGACGAAGTGGGTATCGGGCGAGAGGTCGTACTGACAGACGCGCGCGCCGAGCACGGGGGCAGACGCAAGAGTGGGGAAGCGGTGCGCCGCGTACGCTCGAGCCTCCTGCTCGCGTGACGGCAACGGCGTCCGGTCGAGCGTGTCGGGATCGACGACGGCACTCGGGAAGTCCGGCGCGACCTTGACGCCGAGGCCGCCCACGTCACCGTGGCCGTAGAAGCCCGCGTCGTACTCGACGAATCCCGGGGCGCCCGACCAGGCGGCGTCGCCGCCGAGGAAGAAGACGTCGCGCCGCTCGATCTTCACCGGGGCGAGCGTCGGGAAAAGGGCGGGCAGCCAGGCGCCGCAGGCCCAGACGACCACGTCTGCCTCTGGCGCGTCGGCCGGCACGATCCGCTCCGCGCGCAGCGAGGCGCCGAGGCGCTGCGCCTCTGCGACAAGGAGCTGCGTGGCACGCCGTGCGTGCAGCACGCCCGCGCCCGGCTCCCAGAGCACGGCGTGCAGGTCGTCGACGGCGAGCGAGGGGAAGAGGTCACGGGCGTCGTCGGGGGCGAGCCATTCGAACGGGATACCTGCTGCGGTGAGTGTCGTCCGGCTGCGTTGCTCGAACCCGTCGCCGCGGTGGGCGAACCAGGCGAGCCCCGTCGGCTCCCAGATGCGCGTTCCCGTCTGTTCCTGCAGCTCGAGCCAGAGCGAGCGTGCACGCCACGCGAGCTCGGTGTACCAGGCGACGTCACCGTGCGCGGCGCGGAGCAGGCGGGTATCGCCGCCCGATGCCGACCGGACGGTGCCGGGCGAGTACTGCTCGACCAGCGTGACATCGAAGCCGCGGAGCGCGAGCTCGCGTGCAACAGATGCGCCGGTCACACCGGCGCCGACGATGAGTGCGGACGGCACCCCGAGAGACTAGGCGTCGAGCCCTGCGCGCAGTTCCGTCACAAGCGTTGCGAGCGCTGCCGGGTCCGTCCTCGGCGGCCTCGACGGCGCGGGAACCGACGACGACCCCGTCGACGAGCTCGCCGGCCGCGCGCGCATGGGCGCCCGTCGAGATGCCGAAGCCGGCGTAGAGCGGCAGGCTCGTGATCGCCCGCACCCGCTCGGCGAGCGGCGCGAGCGAGGGACCGAGCTCCGCGCGCGCGCCCGTTGTCCCGGTCACGGTGACGAGGTACAGCCAACCGTCCGTCGCCTCGGCCGCGATGCGCAGACGCGTGTCGCTCGACGTCGGCGCAACGAGCTGCACACGGTGCACGTCGGGGCGCTCGTCGGCTGGCAGGTCGGGGACGATCAGCGAGGTTGCGCCGGCCGAGCGCGTGTCGCGCACGAGCTCTTCCCAGCCGTAGGCGTCGAAGATCGAGGCGTACGTCATCGGGATCAGGGGCACGCGACACGGTCGCGGATCTGGGCGAGCACCTCGAGACACCGCCCCGTCCGCATTCCGGCGGCGAGCGCACGCTCGCCGGCGCGGCGGATCAGAGGCCCGTCGGCGAGCGGGTCGGAGAACGGGAAGCCGACTTCGATCACGTCGGCGCCGGCCTCGACGGCCGCCTGCGCGAGCTCGGGCGTGTCCGGCATCGCCATCAGGTAGATCGACGAGGGTCTTACTCATGGAGCGACCTCCAGGACGACGAGGATGTGGTTGCCAAGATCGAGCGCACCGGGCTCGGCGCCAAGGTCGAGCTCGAGGGCGGCGAGCAGCGCGGGGTCCGCGTCGCTCCCCGTGAAGATGCCGGTCGCCGAGGCTGCGACGACCGTGCCGTGCGGCTCGAGCAGCGCGCGGAGCTCGTTCGAGCGATACAGCTGCATGTCGAGATGCCCGTTCGATAACGCAGAAGGCAACCGTCCAGTCTGTGTGACCTCGCGCACCGTCTCCTCTCCGAATTCCTGGACGAGCCGGAAGATGCCGCCGTTTGCAGACAGCGTGGCGCCGATCAGCGCCATCGTGCTGACGAGGACGAGACCGCCAGGACGCGTGACCCGCACGAGCTCCGCCACGGCGCGCGGCGCCTCGTCGAGGACGTAGGAGAGCGGTCCGCCGTAACAGACGGTCGCATCGAACGAGTTGTCGGCGAACTGGGAGAGATCGAGCACGTCCGCGACGACGCGCGCCTCGATCGCTTCGTCCGGCACGTTGAGCGCGTGGAGCTCGAGCTGGCGCGGAGACAGGTCGGCGGCAACGACGTGTGCGCCGAGCGCGACCAGCTCGAGCGTGAAGCGGCCGGGGCCGCAGCCGATGTCGAGCACGCGGTCGCCCGCCTGCACGTGACGGCGGAGGTAGTGGGTGTGCGTCGCGAACGACGCCTGCCAGCCCGGCGCCTCGAACCGGCTCCATTCGCGTTCGCCGTAGGTGTCGTAGAACGCCGCAGCGGCGCGTGGGTCGTAGATCACGAGCCTTCCTGCTGGCGAGAGATCACCTCGGCGAGGTCCTTGTCGCCCCGTCCCGAGAGACACACGAGCACGAGCTCGGCGCCGCAGTCGAGTGCGCGGGCGAGCGCGTGCGACGACTCGAGTGCCGGGACGATGCCTTCCTTCTGGCACAGCCGGTGGAACGCGGTGAGCGCTTCCTCGTCTGTGCAGGGCACATAATCGGCGCGGCCGATGTCGCGCAAGTAGGCGTGCTCCGGGCCGACGCCGGGGTAGTCCAGCCCGGCCGAGATCGAGTGTGCATCCTGGATCTGCCCGTCCTCGTCGGCGAGCAGCGACGAGCGCGCGCCGTGCAGCACGCCGCCACGCCCGCTCCCGAGCGACGCGGCGCCGGCGGCTTCGACGCCGATCAGCCGGACGTCCTCGTCCGGGATGAAGTCGTAGAACATGCCGATCGCGTTCGAGCCGCCGCCGACGCAGGCGACCACCGCCTCGGGCAGCCGTCCCTCGGCCGCGAGTATCTGCTCGCGCGCCTCGCGGCCGATCACCCGCTGCAGATCGCGGACGAGCTCCGGGTACGGCGCGGGGCCGACGCAGGAGCCGATGATGTAGTGGGTCGTCTCGACGTTCGCGATCCAGTCCCGGATCGCCTCGCTCGTCGCTTCCTTCAGCGTGCGGGTTCCGAAGTCGACGGGGCGCACCTCGGCGCCGAGCAGTCGCATGCGCTCGACGTTGGGCGCCTGGCGACGGATGTCCTCGCTGCCCATGTAGACGACGCACTCGACGCCGAAACGCGCACACACCGTCGCCGTCGCGACGCCGTGCTGACCGGCTCCGGTCTCGGCGATGATCCGCTTCTTCCCGAGCCGCTGGGCGATCAGCATCTGCCCGAGTGCGTTGTTCACCTTGTGCGCACCGGTGTGCATGAGGTCCTCGCGCTTCAGATACATGCGCTGGTCCGGCGCGAAGCGCTCGACCCGGGTGATCGGCGTCGGCCGACCGGCGTAGGTGGTCAGGAGCTCGTGCAGGTCGGCGAGGAACGACTGATCCTCGCGCAGCGACTGCCACGCCTCCTCGAGTTCGTCGAGCGCGGGGATCAACGTCTCGGGGACGTAGCGCCCGCCGTAGGCTCCAAAGGTCCGTGTGGCTGTGTTCATGCGTTGGCTGCCTCCACCCAGCGTCTGATCAGGTCGTGGTCTTTGATTCCCGGTGCCGACTCCGTCGAGCGGGCCGAGTCGACCGCCCATGGCTGCACCTCGGCGATCGCCTCGCGAACGTTGTCCGGATCGAGCCCGCCCGCGAGCATCACGCGTCCTTCGGTCGCGCGAGCGCGGTCGAAGAGCGTCGGGTCGCTCTCGAGCCACGGCAGGTCGACCTGCGTGCCGACGCGCTCGCCGTTTCGCATGAGCGCCGCGTCGCGGGAGCGGTGTCCGTTCTCGAGCTCGTGGACCTGCTCCAGGTCGGCGCCTGTCTCCTCGGGGTCACCGACGAACACGGCGACGCGGAGCACGGTGGGCGGCGCAGCGAGGAGCCCCTCGGCGCGGCGCGGGCTCGTGTCGGAGAGGATGAAGCCGAGCAGGTCGGCGCCTGCCTCGACTGCGACGTCGACGTCCTCCTGCCGGGTCAGGCCGCACACCTTCACGAGGGGGCGGCGCAACAGGTCGGCGAGCTTTGCGCCGGGGTCGTCGGCGCGCATCAGCGTCGAGCCGATGAGAACAGCCTTTGCGCCGGCCAGCTCGGCCGCGGCGGCCTGCGCGCGTGTGTCGATGCCGCTCTCGGCGATGACGACGCGATCGCGCGGTGCGCGGGCAACGAGCTCGAGCTGCATCGCTCTGTCGATGGCAAAGGTCGAAAGGTCGCGCGCGTTCACTCCGATCACCGGGGCGTCGAGTGTTGCCGCGCGCGCGAGCTCGTCGGCGTCGTGCGCTTCGACCAGCGTGTCGAGGCCGAGCGACGCGGCGATCCCGAGGAGCTCGCGCATCTGGGCGTCGTCGAGATCGCGGAGCAGGAGCAGCGCAGCGTCCGCGCCCGCGTCGCGCGCCTCGCGCAGGTCGGCCTCCGTCGAGAAGAAGCCCTTGGCGAGCAGTGGGATCGTTGTCGCCGCCCGCGCCGCGCGCAGATCGTCCCAGGTCCCGCCGAAGCGCTCGTCGACGAGGACCGACATCGCGCGTGCTCCGGAGTTGGTGTACGTCCGGGCGACGTCTGCGACATCGCCGCCCGGACGTAGGTCGCCGGCCGAGGGAGACCGGCGCTTGAACTCCGCGATCGCGCCAAAACCCGGCGCCGACAGGGAATCCAAGAACCTCATGCAGGGACCGCCTGCGAGAAGGCGATCAGCTCGTCGAGTCGCGCGGCGGCGGCGCCCGAGTCGAGTGCCTCGCCGCGCGATCTCGATTCCTTCGCGCAGGTCGGCCGCGTGACCGCCCGCTGCGATCGCTCCGGCCGCGTTCAGCAGGATCGCCGAACGGCGGCCGCCGTTTCCGCCGTTGAAGACGTCGCGGATCGTGGCAGCGTTCTCCGCCGCGTCGCCGCCGCGGAGCTCCTCCGGGGTGCAGCGAGGGATGCCGAGGTCGAGCGGATCGATCTCGCGCTGGCTCACCTTGCCGTCGACGACCTCGCCGACGAGGTTGGGGCCTGCGGGCGACAGCTCGTCGATCCCGCCGGCGCCGTGCACGACGAACGCGCGCCGGGCCCCGAGTTGTGCGAGTACGTCCGCGATCACCGGCACGAGGAGCGGCGAATAGACGCCGACGACCTGGGCGCGTGCGCCCGCAGGGTTGGTCAGCGGGCCGAGCACGTTGAACACCGTGCGCGCAGCGAGCTCCCTGCGCACCGGCGCCGCGTGCTTCATCGCCGGGTGATGTGTCGGCGCGAACATGAATCCGAAGCCGAGCTCGTCGATCGAGTCGGCGATCCGCTCGGGTGTCAGATCGAGCGTGAAGCCGAGCGCTTCGAGCACGTCGGCGCTGCCGGTGCGGGACGAGACCGACCGGTTGCCGTGCTTCGCCACACCCGCGCCTGCCGCGGAGGCGACCAGTGCTGCCGCCGTGGAGATGTTGAACGTGTTGCCGCCGTCCCCGCCGGTCCCTGCCGTGTCGACGAGATCGTCGCGCTTCGGCTGCACCGGGATGACGTGGGAGCGCATCGCCTCCGCTGCGCCGGCGATCTCCGCCGAGGTCTCGCCCTTCAGTCGCAGCGCGACGAGGAAGCCGCCGATCTGCGCCGGCGTGGCATTGCCCGACATGATTCCGTCCATCACCTCGCGCGACTGCTCGCGCGTCAGGTCGCGGCCGTCGAGTAGCTGGGAAAGCGCGTCCTGGATCATGCCGCCGCTCCTTCGAGGAAGTTCTTCGCGATGTCGCGCCCGTGCGGCGTCAGCACGGATTCCGGATGGAACTGTACGCCGTCGATTGGGAGCGATTCGTGCCGGATCGCCATTACCTCGCCGTCGACGGCGGTCGCGGTCACCGTGAACACGTCTGGCACGGCCGTCGCGGCGAGCGAGTGATAGCGCCCGGCGAGGAAGTCCTCCGGCAGACCCGCGAAGATGCCGCGGCCGTCGTGCGTGACGATCGTCGCCTTGCCGTGGACGAGCTCGCGCGCCTGGCCGACGGTGCCGCCGTACAGCTGGACGAGCGCCTGATGTCCGAGGCACACACCGAGCGTCGGCACACGGCCGGCGAGCCGCTCGAGAATGTCGATCGTCGCGCCGGCGTTCTCGGGGCGGCCGGGACCGGGCGAGATCACGAGGTGGGAGGGAGCAAGCGCCTCCGCTTCGTCCGGCGTGATCTCGTCATTGCGGAGCACGACGACCTCGGCGCCGAGCTCGCCGAACTGATGCGCGAGGTTGTAGGTGAACGAGTCGTAGTTGTCGACCAACAAGATCATGCGGCCCCCTCGGCGACCTCGATCGCGGCCTCGATCGCCGCGAGCTTGTTCAGGCATTCCTGGTGCTCCTCGGCAGGGACGGAGTCGGCGACGATCCCACCGCCTGCCTGCATGTACGCGGTTCCGTTCTGGAAGCGAACGGTACGCAGCGCGATGCATGTGTCGAACGCGATACCCGGCAGGTGGTAGCCGACGACGCCTGCGTAGGTGCCGCGGCGGTAGCCCTCAAGCTCGGAGATGATCTGCATCGCGCGCACCTTGGGCGCGCCCGAGACGGTTCCCGCGGGGAACGTCGCACGCAACAGATCGAACGGCGAGACGCCCTCGCGCAACTCACCGGCCACCTCGGAGACGAGGTGCGTGACGTGCGAGAAGCGCTCCGCTTCCAGGAAGCGCTCGACCTTCACCGTTCCCGGCACGCAGACGCGCGAGAGGTCGTTGCGACCGAGATCGACGAGCATCACGTGCTCGGAGCGATCCTTCTCGGACGTGAGCAGCCGCTCGGCGTCGCCGTCGCCGCGGGCGGTCGTGCCGGCGATCGGGTTGAGGCTCGCGCGCCGGTCGTCGACCTTCACGTGCGTCTCCGGCGACGACCCGACGAGCGCGATGCCGTCGAGCTCCAGCAGGAACAGATACGGCGAGGGATTGATGCGGCGGAGCGCGCGGTAGACCGCGAGCGGCTCGACCGTCGTCTTGCGCTCGGCGCGCTGGGAGAGCACGACCTGGAAGATGTCACCCGCGCGAATACGCTCCTTCGCAACGTCGACCCGCCGCTCGTGCTCCTCCCGGTCGGGATACCGGATCGTCTCGCCGGCGCTGGCCGCTCGCGACGACGTCCCACGGAGCGGTGCGGCAAGCAGGCGCTCGATCTCGTCCGTGTCACCCGCGAACACGTCGGCGGTCCCGGTCACGTGGTCGAAGCGCAGGAAGATATCGGCGACGATGAACCGGCTCTCCGGCACGTCGGGGCCGTCCTCAGGAAGCGGCACCGTGGGCTCGAGCCTCGGGATGTAGTCGTAGGCGAGATAGCCGACGACCGGCTCGTCGAGTGCTTCCGCCTCTTCGAGCGAGACGATGCGACTGCCGCACCCGACCAGCGAGTAGCGGCCGAGACGGCCTTGCTCGACGGACTCGAGCAGGAACGACGCACGGCTGTGCGTGCGCAGCTTGAGGTACGCCCCGAGGGGAGTGACGAGATCGGTGTCGATTGCTGTGAATGTGGTCATGAGAAACGAAAAACGACCCTAGGAGGGTCGTCGAGGTCGAGCGGTGCGGGCTGTGTGGCGCGGTTTTCTACGCGCGCAGGCTCCCGCCCCGCTCAAGGCGCCAGAGCCACCAGCCAGTCGAGGTCGGGATCCGCATAGCGGTCTCAGCGTAGGTGCTCCTGCTTCAATGCGCAAGCGCTGATGTCTGCACCGGCTCTGTTGACCGAACTGTTGACGGCCTCCGGCCCCTCTGGGCACGAGGAGGAGCCCGCACGCATCTGGCGCGCCGCAGCGGAGAAGTTCGCCGAGGTGAGCTCCGACACACTCGGAACGTCGTTCGCGCGCGTTCGCGCCGGCGATGGTGCGATCACACTCGCGATCGTCGGCCACATCGACGAGATCGGTATCGCGATCACGAACATCGAGGACAACGGGCTGTTGTCGTTCACGCCGATCGGCGGAATCGCGCCCGAGTCGTTGCACGGCCAGCGAATCGTGTTCTCGACCCAGAACGGCCCGGTGCCGGGCGTGATCTCGCGCAAGCGTCTCTATCCGGAGACGACACGCGACCGCCCGAAGCTCGAGCACAGCGATCTGCATGCCGACATCGGCGCAACGAGCCGTGAGGAGGCTGAAACGCTCGTGCGGCCCGGTGACTCCGCGGTCTGGGCAGGCCCGCCGCTCGAGCTGCCGAACGACCGTCTCGTCTCGAAGGCACTCGATAACCGCCTCGGCGCGTACATCGCACTCGAGGCCGCGCGCCGGATCGCCGAGAACGGGCGCGCGCAGGTCGATGTTGTCGCTGTTGCCGCAGTTCAGGAGGAGATCGGGCTCTACGGGGCCCGCGCCGCGGCGTACGGTCTCGACCCGCAGGTCGCGATCGCGGTCGACGTCACGCCGGCCACGGACGTGCCGGGTGGAGATCCCAAGCGCGCCGGGCGCATCGAGCTCGGAATGGGCGCCATGATCGCCCGCGGTCCGACACTCAACAAGCGCGTGAGCGACCTGCTGGCCGACGTCGCGGCGGCAGGCACGATCCCGCACGCGTTCGAGGTCTACACCAGGATCACCTCGACGGACGCCGATGAGATCCACTGGTCGCGCGGCGGCGTGCCGACAGGATTGCTTTCCATTCCGACGCGGTATCTGCACAGTCCGAACGAGATGTGTGACCTCGCCGACATCGAGTCGATCGTGCAGCTGCTCGTTGCGTTTGCAGAAGGTCTCGCGGCGGATCAAACGTTCCTGCGGTGATGGCGGCGCGGAGCGTCATCGTCAGCGCGGTGCGTACGCCGTTCGGCAAGCTCGGCGGCGGGCTCGCGGGGTATGAGGCGACGGCTCTCGGCGCCAAGGCGATCGAGGCAGCGCTGGCACGGATTGGCGTCGAGCCGAACGAGCCGGAGTACGTGATCATGGGCCAGGTGCTGCAGGCGGGGGCCGGCCAGGCGCCTGCGCGCCAGGCAGCGATCGGCGCCGGTCTGCCGATCGACACGCCCGCCGACACGATCAACAAGGTGTGTGCGTCCTCGATCCGCGCGATCGAGATCGCCGACTCGATGATTCGGTCGGGCGACGTCGACGTCGTCGTCACCGGTGGCATGGAGTCGATGTCGAACGCTCCGTACCTTCTGAAGAAGGCGCGCTTCGGGTATCGCCTCGGCGACGGGACGGTGATCGACTCGATGGTCTCGGACGGTCTGACTTCAACGTTCGACGGGCTCCACATGGTTCAGCAGAACTCGCAGGTCGCACGCGAGCTCGGCATCTCGCGCGAGGTCCAGGACGCGTGGGCAGCGCGGTCGCATGCGCGCGCGGCGGCTGCGCAGGACTCCGGGCGTTTCGACGACGAGGTCATCGCTGTTGGCGAAGTCGACGGCGGACGAGTCGGTGCGGCGTGACACCACGGTCGAGAAGCTCGCCTCGCTGAAGCCGGTCTTCGATCCCCAAGGGACGACGACCGCAGGGAACGCGCCAGGTGTCAACGACGGTGCGAGCTGCGTGATCGTCTGCTCGGAGGAGTGGGCGCGGAAGCGTGGGCTCGAACCGCTCGCGACGATCCTCGCGCAGGGCTACGTCGCCGACGACTTCGCGTATCTCGCGCGCACGCCCGCAAAGGCGGCCGAGATGGCTCTCGAGCGAGCGGGAAAGACGATCGGCGATGTGAAGCGCGTCGAGATCAACGAGGCGTTTGCGTCGGTCGCCTGGAACTCGGCGAAGCTGCTCGGCGTCGACGAGGAGCAGGTGAACGTGAACGGCGGCGCGGTGGCCCTCGGGCATCCGATCGGCGCCTCGGGCGGCCGGATCGTCGGGACGATGGTGCACGAGCTGCGCCGGAGCGGCGGCGGTCTCGGCCTGGCCGCGATCTGCAGCGGCGGCGGTCAGGGCGACGCGCTGCTGCTCGAAGTGTGATTCGCGCAGCCGGAGGGCTGGTCGTCCGCGATGGTCGCGTGCTGCTCGTGCACCGGCCGAAGTACGACGACTGGACGTTCCCGAAGGGGAAGCTCGAGCGCGACGAGTCGTGGGAGGACGCCGCGCTCCGCGAGGTGGAGGAGGAGACGTCGCTGCGCTGCGAGCTCGGCGACTACGTCGCGTCGACGCACTACGAGTCGCGCGGGGAGTCGAAGGAGGTTCGCTACTTCCGGCTGACGTCGGAGGACGAGGCGGTGGCGCAGAACGAGGTAGACGAAGTGTGGTGGGCGACGGTCGACGAGGCGCTCGAGATCCTCACCTATGAGCACGACCGCGACGCTTCAGGTTGCCTGCACACTCCGTTCTTTCGGTAGCGCACCTCCACGCGCGCTGACGCCGAGCCGGTCCTCCGTCTTTTGCGCGCCGTCGGGCGCCCAGCCCGCCGCCTCGTAGAACCGCCGAGCGCGCGGGTTGTCCTCGAGCACCCACAGCGTCGCCTCGTCGTAGTCGGGACGGAGCTGCTCCTCGGCCCGGCGCAACAGCGCCTTGCCGACTCCTGTCGACCACGCGTCCGGGATCGACGTAGATCGCATACAGCTCGCCGACCCCGCTCTCGTCGCGGCTCGGACCGACCGTTGCGAAGCCCGACGACGCTCGTCTTCGACGGCGACGAACGTTGCCCACCCGGGTGCGGGCGGCGAGCCGAGCCCGCAGCGCATCCCGTCGACGGGCAGCGCGTCGAGCTCGGCGGCAGGGAAGACGTGCCGGTAGGCGACCTGCCAGCCGCGCACGCGCACGGCCTCGATCGCGTGCGCATCGTCGCCGGTCGCGACGCGGATCTCCATCGCCGAAGGGTAGTGTCCGCGCGCCGTGAGGTTCGAGCGCGTTCTCGTCGTCGGCGCCGGTCAGATGGGCGGAGGCATTGCGCAGGTCGTCGCCGCGTCGGGCCGCGGCGTCGCGCTGCACGATCCGTACCCCGGCGCCGTCGAGAAGGGCCTAGCGGCGATCGAGAAGAGCCTGACGCGCCTCGGAGCGGATGTCGGCGTCGGTGACGGCTCGCATCGAGCCAGTCGAGGACATCGTCGAAGCCGATCTGCTGATCGAGGCGATCACCGAGGACGCCGACAGCCAAGGAAGAGCTCTTTCGCCGCGCCGACGAGGTGCTCCCGCCAGAGGCGATTCTCGCGTCGAACACCAGCTCCATCCCGATCACTTCACTCGCTGCGGTCACGAACCGGCCGGCACAGGTGATCGGGATGCACTTCTTCAACCCCGTGCCGGTGCTCAAGCTCGTCGAGGTGATCCGAGCGGTGCAGACCTCGGACGAGACCGCCGCGGCGATCGTCGAGCTCGCCCGTGATCTCGGGCAAGGAGCCGGCCGAGGCGCGCGACTTCCCCGGCTTCGTCTCCAACCGCATCCTGATGCCGTTCATCAACGAGGCCGCCTACGCGCTCATGGAGGGCGTCGCCGAGCCCGAGGCGATCGACACGATCGCGAAGCTCGGCTTCGCACATCCGATGGGGCCGCTTGCACTCGCCGACCTGATCGGGCTCGACACCTGCGTGGCGATCATGGAGGTGCTGCACCGCGGGCTCGGCAACCCGAAGTACGCGCCGTGCCCGCTACTGCGCCAGTACGTCCAGGCCGGGCGGCTCGGTCGGAAGACCGGCCGGGGCTTCTACGACTACACCGCGTAGCGCGGCCGTCGCCGCCTCGAAGACGTCGTCGCCCACGGAGTACGAGCTGTTGAAGTCGACGGCGCCGTTCACCTCGAGAACGACCCACGTACCGAGGTCGGCGGGGAGCAGGTCGACGCCGACGAGGGCGCCGTCGATGGCGCGCGCCGCTTCGATCGCGAGCTCGCACGCTTCGGGCGGCGGGAGAATCGGTTCGCGACGCGCGCCGAGTGCGACGTTCGTGCGCCACTCACCGGCCGCGGCGACGCGGCGCACGGCGCCGACCACCTGGCCGGCGGCGACGACGATGCGCATGTCGTAGCCGCGCGGCGCGACGAGCTTCTGCGCGATCGCGCCCGTCGCCTCGTACCACGGCCTGCTCTCGAGCTCGAGCAGCGTGCGCTCGATCGACTTCTCGTCGTCGCAGCGGATGACGTCCTGTCCCCACGAGCCGAAACGCGGCTTGAAGACGATCGGCGGCTCGAGCTCCGGCGCGTGCAGCCAGGAGGCGACGTGCACGGTGCGCGGGTGAGGGATACCGGCAGCAAAGAGCGTCGTCGCTGTTGCGAGCTTGTCGTGCGCGGCGAGCAGCGCACGTCGGCCGTTGAGAACGGTGACGCCCGAAGCCGCCAGACGCTCGAGCGCCCAGAGCCCCGGCTCGACGCCGTCGAGCGACGGCAGGACGTCGAGCCGCCCGAGCGCGATGTCCCCAGGCCCGAGGCGCGCGACGGCTTGCGCAGGCGAGATCACCGCACCGAGGCGCGTATTCGTAGGGGTCACACGGTGAGCGACGACAGCGAACGTGGGCATTTGCGGGGATGTTGAGGGGGTTCACCGCAGTTGGAAAGGGCCGGCGTCCAGGCCGCCCCCGGACTGTTCCCGATTTGTAACCCCTGAAACTAAGCCCGCCGCATAGGTTCGCGCTGGCACGGCGCCGCGCTCTGCATCCGTGGGCCCGGCGGGGCTGCCTGGGGGAATGGAGCAGACGGTCCGGAGCGACGGGGAACGCGCTCCGGGCCGTCTGTCGCGCCAACGACTCTAGGATCGGGGTATGCGGTCAACTGTCGAACGTGAGCTGAAGCTCGATCTCGATCCGGAATTCGCGCTGCCTGCGCTTCCCGGCGACTCGCTGCCGGGTCGTCTGTTCACCTCGACCTACCACGACACCCCGGCTCGCTCGCTCGGTCGGGCAGGGATCACGCTTCGCCGCCGCGTCGAGAACGGGAAGTCGCTCTGGCAGCTCAAACTGCCCCGCCAGAGTGGCAACGGCGGGCTCGAGCGCAAGGAGCTCGAAGAGCCCGGCGGCCCGGCCGGGCCACCCGACGATCTCGCGCGCCTGCTCGTCGGGCATCTCCGTCACGGCAAGCTCGGGCCGGTCGCGACGCTCCGCACGCGACGCTCGGGCATCTGCGTGCTCGACGGCGAGCGCCGCATCGCCGAGGTGACGATCGACAAGGTCGACATCCTCGACGCCGGACGGTCGGCGGGCGGCTTCTCCGAGCTCGAAGTCGAGCTCGTCGACGGCGACGAACGCGACCTGGAGCGCCTCGGAAAGACACTCCGACGTGCTGGTGCGCAACGCTCGGACGGCGCGCCCAAGCTGATGCGTGTCCTCGAGCTCGAACCGCACGTCGCGCCCGCGACGGACGCGCCACTCTCCGACCACCTTCGGTTCATCCTCGGCGTGCAGTTGCGCGAGCTCGAGGGTCACGATCCCGGCGTTCGGCTGGGGGAGGATGCCGAGGACGTACACCGGTTCCGGGTCGCGACGCGACGGACGCGTGCGCTGATCCGCGCGACGCGGCCGGTCCTCGGTGAGGTGCTCACGCCACTCGCGGATGAGCTGAAGTGGCTCGGTGGGATGTTCGGACCGGTGCGCGACCTCGACGTGCTGCTCGACCGACTCGGTGCCGAGGTCGAGCGGCTCGACGACGACGAGCCGGCTGGACGCCAGCTGCTCGCGGGCTTGGAGGAGGAGCGCGACCGCGATCGCGAGCGGCTACTCGATGCGCTCGCGTCCGACCGCTACCGGTCTGTCCTGGAAACCTTCGAGGAGGCGATCCGCACGCTGCCGCCGCTCGCGGGAGACGGCGCCGCCGACCGGGTGGCTCGAGACGAGTTCCGCCGCCTCCGCAAGGCGGTAGCCGCACTGCCGCGCAACCCGACCGACGATGCGCTCCACGAGATTCGGATCGACGCGAAACGGGCGCGGTACGCGGCCGAGCTCGCGGCGCTCGGCGGCGGCAAAGCCGCGCTCCGCGCCGTCGAGGCCCTGAAGGGCGTGCAGGACACGATCGGCGAGCACCAGGACGCCGTCGTCGCAGAGGCGCGACTCCGCAAGCTCGCGCGCGCGAAGACCGCGATCGCCGCCGGCCGGCTCGTCGAGCGTGAGCGCAAGCGCCGTCGCGCCACGCGCGCCGCGTATCCAGACGTCGTCTCGGCCGCGCTCGAGGTCGGGCAAGAAGGCGTTCGGGTGATCCTCGTCCGCCACGCGTCGGCGGGCGACGCCGCGACGTGGGCGGGCCCCGATCGCGAGCGCCCACTCGACCGGCGCGGTGAGCACCAGGCACGTCAGCTCGTCGAGCTACTCGCGCGCTTCCCCGTTGCGGAGATCCACACGAGCCCGGCGGTTCGTTGCGTGGAAACGATCCGTCCGCTCGCTGCGGCGCGCGGGATCGAGCTCGTCGCGCGCGACGAGCTCGGGGAGGACCGCTACGGGAGCGAGGGCGCCGCGGTGGTCGAGTCGCTCGCGGGAAGCGATGCGGTCATCTGCGGCCACGGCGGGCTCGAGTCGCTCGCTCGTCGATGCGCCGAAGTGGCACAAGGCCGAGGCGTTCGTCGTCGACGCCTCGCTCCGGATCGTCGAGAAGCTGCGGCCCTAAGCGGCGGCCGCGGCCTGCTCGGCGGCCAGCGTGAGCAGCGCGCCGTCGCGAAGCCCGGCGCGGACCACCTTGAGCGGCGTGCCGAGATGGTGCTGGAGACCGGAGATGATGACGGCGCCGGCCGCGAGCGTCCGTGCGCGGTCCTCGCCGATGCCGTAGCGCTTCGTGACCTCCGCGGTGGGCGTGTCGGCGAGCAGCGCGAGCAGATGATCGAGCTCGTCGACGCCGATGCGGCTGCCGACGATCCGCTTCAACGCGCGGGCGCTGCCGCCGACGGCGAGCGTCGTGCGGACCGGGGGAGCGTCCCAGCCGTCGAGGTACCGCTCGACCTCGGCGCGGGCAGCCCCGATCGCAGCGGCGCCGGGCGGGTCCTCGGAGAGCATGCGGCTCGTCAGTCGCTGCGAGCCGAGGTCGATCGACCGCGTCCACTGGGGGCCGTCGTGCCCGGTGCCGACGACGACCTGCGCCGAACCGCCGCCCACGTCGACGACGGCGATCGGGCGCCGCGCCGGGACCTGGCGTCACGGACAGCGCGCCGGCGAACGCGAGATACGCCTCCTCGACCGCGGTGAGAATTCTCGTCGGGCGGCCCGAGGCCTCTTCGAGCAGCGCTCCGGAGCTCCTCGCCGTTGTCGGCCTGGCGGCCGGGGCTCGCGATCAGCACCTCGAGCGCGGCGACGTCGACCGCTTCCGCGTCGGCGACGAACCGGCGCACAGCGGTCGCGACCTCGTCGAGCTTCGCGGCCGGGATGTGCCCGTTGGTCTCGATGTCGGCGCCGAGGCGCAGCATCAGCCGCTCGGACACGATCGTCTGCCCGTGGTGCACCACGAGCAGGCGCACAGTGTTCGAACCCACGTCTACGACCCCGACCGGCACGGCGTCATGGTGAAGATGCCACCTGACGGCAGCCCTAATGCGTTCGAGCAATCCGCCTCGCGCGGTCGCGACGCCGCATGAACGCAAGCTGCGCGGGACGGCGTCGTTCCGACTTGTTCGGGCTCACGCGCTGCCACTTGCCGTCGGACTGCAGTTCCCACGCCTGCGCGTTGTCGGCGAGCAGCGCCTTCAGGATCGACTCGATCTCGTTCCGCACCTGGCTGTCCTCGATCGGCATGACCACCTCGATGCGATGGTCGAGGTTGCGCGGCATCAGGTCGGCGCTTCCGAGCAGGTACGTCCGCTCGTCGCCCGCCTCGAAGCAGTAGAGACGGCTGTGCTCGAGGAAGCGGCCGAGCACCGAGCGCACGCGGATGTTCTCGCTCATGCCCGGGACGCCCGGGAGGAGCGTGCAGCTTGCGCGCACGATGATGTCGATCTCTGCACCGGCCTGCGACGCTTTGTAGAGCTCCTCGATGATCTCGGGGTGAGTGAGGCTGTTGCACTTCAACCTGATGCGCGCGTGCTTTCCCGCTTCGGCGGAAGCTGCAACATCGCGAATCTGCTCGACGAGCCGCTTCTTCAGATTGAACGGCGCCACGAGCAGCTTGCGGAAGCGCTGCGGTCGGCCGAAGCCCGTGACGAAGTTGAAGAGGTCGGCGATGTCGGCGCCGATCTCGGGATCGGCGGTGAAGATGCCGATGTCCTCGTAGGTCCGCGCCGTCGTCGCGTGGTAGTTGCCGGTGCCGATGTGGACGTAGCGCCGCAGCTCGTCGCCTTCGCGGCGAATCACGAGTGTCGTCTTCGCGTGGATCTTCATGACGGGGAACCCGTAGACGACGTGGACGCCGGCCTGCTCGAGCGAGCGCGCCCACTCGATGTTCCGCTGCTCGTCGAAGCGCGCTTTCAGCTCGACGACGCAGACCGCCTGCTTACCGTTCTCGACCGCCTTCATCAGGGCAGGCGCGAGCGCCGAGTCCTCGCTCGTGCGGTAGACGGTCGTCTTGATCGCGACCACTTGCGGGTCGCGCGCCGCGGCCTGGACGAAGGCCTCGACGCTCGTCGCGAACGAGTCGTACGGGTGCTGGACGGCGATGTCGCGCTTCGCGATCTCCTCGAACAGCTCTTCGTCGGTCTGCTTCGCCAGGCGCCGCTGGGTGAACGGCAGCCACGGGTCGTCCTTCAGGTCGGGACGGTCGAGCCCGTAGAGCTCGGTCACGTCGCCGAGGTCGAGCAGCCCGCGCACCGGGTACACCTGGTCGCGGCTGACGCCGAGCCGCTCCTCGAGCCGGGCGCGCATCTCGCGCGACACCGCCGACGACACCTCGACACGCACGACCGAGCCGAACCGCCGGCGGCGCACCTCCGACTCGACCGCCTCGAGCAGGTCGTCGGCGTCGTCCGAGATCTCCGTCTCGCCGTCGCGCGTGAGCCGGAACGCAACCTGTTCGATGACCTCCATCTCCGGGAAGAGGCGATCGAGGAAGTGCCCGATCACGTCCTCGAGGGGAAGATGGAGCCCGCGGTTGCCGACCGGGACGAAGCGATCGAGGCCTTCGGGAACTTTGACGCGCGCGAAGCGCTCCTCGCCTGCCTCGGGATCGCGCACCATCAGGGCGAGGCTGAGCGAGAGCCCGGAGATGTACGGGAACGGCTGGCCGGGGCCGACAGCGAGCGGCGTCAGCACCGGGAAGATGTGGCCCGTGAAGATCTTCTCGAGCTCGGCGAGCTCGTCGTCCTTCGCGTCCTTGACGCGCGCGATGACGATTCCCTCGGCGGCGAGCGCGGGGCAGAGCTCGTCGGCCCAGAGGCGCCCCTGCGCGGCAGTCAGCTCGAGCACGCGCGTGCGGATCTCGTCGAGCGTCTGCTGCGACGTCCGTCCGTCATGTGTCCTGACGGCGGCGCCGGCGATCACCTGGTCGTGGAGACCGGAGACGCGCACCATGAAGAACTCGTCGAGGATCGACGAGACGATCCCGCAGAACTTCACGCGTTCGAGGAGCCGCTCGGCCGGATCCGCGGCAAGCTCGAAGACGCGCTGGATCAGATCGAGCTGCGAGAGCTCGCGGTTCAGGAAGATCGGTCCGTCGGCAACTGACGCAGCCGCAGAGTGCTTCGTCGCCGTCACAACCCCCCAGTATCTCTCGCACGATCTGAACGGTGGGTTGCAGTTTGGTAACCGCTGCAATCGGTCCGAAGCCGGTCCGTATGCTCCGCCCATGACGAACGACCGGCTCTGGGTGACGCTCAGCATCGTGCTCGGAATCATCCTCATCATCATCGCAGTCATTTACTTCGCGGAGCCGGCGAGCTCGCTCCCGAGCTTCTTCCCGGGTCACGCCGCCGGGTCGAGCCACCACCACGTGAAGCACGGAATCGCGGCCCTCCTGCTCGGGATCGCCTGCTTCGTCTTCGCCTGGTTCAAGTCCGGGCCGAAGCGCTCAAGCGTCGCGTGATCCTCGCCTCGCTGATCACGTATCCCCAGGCGATCATCCTGGGGCTGCTGCAGGGCGTGGCTGAGCTCTTTCCGATCTCGAGCCTCGGCCACAGCGTCATCCTGCCGAGTCTCTTCGGCTGGGACATCCATCAGAACGACCCGTATTTCCTGAGCTTCCTGGTCGCGACGCATCTGGCGACCGCGATCGTCCTGCTCGGCTTCTTCTGGCAGGACTGGGTGCGGATCGTGAAGGGGCTCGGCCGCTCGCTCCGCGATCGGCAGATCGCCCCGGACGACACCGACGCGAAGCTCGGCTGGCTGCTCGTCGTCGGGACGATCCCGGCGGGGATCCTCGGGCTGCTCGCTTCAGGACGCGCTCCGGAAGCTCTTTGCTTCGCCGACCTCCGCGGCGATCTTCCTGACGCTGAACGGCGTCATGCTCTACGGCGCGGAGTTGCTCCGTCGCCGGGCGCCGCAGACCGACGTGGACGACGACGCCCGGATCGCGCGCCAGACGTCATGGGCCGGCGCGGTGGGCGTCGGTGCGGCGCAGGCGCTCGCGCTGATTCCCGGCTTCTCGCGCTCGGGCGCCTCGATGGCCGGTGGCCTCCTGGTCGGCCTCTCGAACAAGGACGCTGCCCGTTTTGCGTTCCTGCTCGCCACGCCGATCATCGGTGCGGCCGCGTTGCTCAAGCTGCCGCAGCTGATGGGCTCGCAGGGCGACGGGGTCCGCGGGCAGGCGCTCGTCGCGTCGCTCTGCGCGGCGCTCACCGCGTGGCTCTCCGTACGTTTCCTGATGCGGTTCTTCGAGACGAGGACGCTCGTCCCGTTCGCCGTCTACTGCTTCGTCGCCGGGCTCGCCTGCACGATCTACTTCGTCGTCGTGACGATCTGGTGAACGGGTCTGCTAGAACCCGGCGGTGCCCCTTCGCCTGACGCCGCAGAAGCGCGAGTTCTTCTCGCTCTTCTCGCAGGCCTCGAGCAACGCCCGCGATATCGCACGCGTCCTGGTCGAGTTGCTCGAGGGGTGGCCGGAGACCGCGGAACCGCCTGCTCGACATCCGCGAGCTCGAGCACGAGGGCGACCGGCTCACGCGTGCCGTCATCGATCTCCTGAACCGCACGTTCGTGACGCCGTTCGATCGCGACGACATGTACCGCCTCGCTGCGGCGATCGACGACGTCTGCGACCACATCGACGAGGCGGCCGACAACATCGACGCGTACGAGGTGCGCGAGGTGCCGGAGCTTGCTCGCCGTCAGGCCGATGTCATCTACCGCGCGGCGGCGCACCTGCACGAAGCTGTCGAGCTGCTCGACGGGTTTCGCGATGCGAGCCGGCAGCTTGCCGCGCTGCGACAGCTGGAGGACGAAGGCGACCGGCTCGAGCGCGAGGCGGTCGCGGAGCTGTTCCGTTCCGGCGCCGACCCGCTGACGATCATCCGCTGGAAGGACATCCACGCGCAGCTCGAGGACGCCGTCGACGCCTGCGAGACCGCCGCGGACGTGCTCGAGGCGATCTTCGTCAAGAACCGCTGAACCGTGGTCCTGCTCGTCATCACGATCGTTGCTGCGCTCGCGTTCGACTTCACGAACGGCTTTCACGACACTGCGAACGCCGTTGCGACGTCGGTCTCGACACGCGCTCTCTCGCCGCGGCTCGCGGTTCTGATCGCGGCGATCGCGAACTTCGTCGGGGCGTTCGCGACCGACGGCAGTCGCGAAGACCATCGCCCAAGGCATCATCGACGTCAATCTTGCGACCACCGAGACGTTGCTCGCCGCCGTGCTCGGCGCGATCGCGTGGAACCTGATCACCTGGTGGCGCGGGCTTCCGTCCTCCTCGTCGCACGCGCTGATCGGCGGCCTCGTCGGCGCCGCGCTCGCCCAGTCGGGTGTCGACGGCGTGCAGTGGCACGGCGTCGTGCACAAGGTGATCCTGCCGGCGGTGTGGTCGCCGTTGATCGCATTCGCCGCCGCGTTCGGGCTTCTGCTCGCGATCTACTGGGTGTTCCAGCGACTGACCCCCGGGTTCGCGAACCGAAGCTTTCGCATCGGCCAGCTCGTCTCCGGCACCTTGGTCGCGTTCACGCACGGCGCAAACGACGCGCAGAAGACGATGGGCGTGATCGCGTTCGCGCTTGCCTTGCACAACTCGACCACGGTCACCTCGATTCCGGACTGGGTGAGGGTCGCTTCTGCTCTGGCGATCGGCGCCGGTACGTACGTGGGCGGGTGGCGGATCATGCGCACGCTCGGCCAGCGCGTCTTCAAGATCGATCCGCCGGCCGGCTTCGCCGCGCAAGTTGCGTCGGGCACCGTCATCTACGCGTCGACGAAGTACGGCTACCCGCTTTCGACGACCCATGTCGTCTCGGGCGCCGTGATGGGCGCCGGTGCGACGAAGCGGCTCTCGGCCGTCCGCTGGGGCGTGGCCGGGAACATCGTCTTCGCGTGGATCCTGACGATTCCGGCGGCGGCGCTGGTCGCCGCGCTCCTGTGGTACCCGGTCAAGGTGATCTTCTGATGCGGCTCGGCCTCGGTCCCGGCTCCGGAGAGATCCACGTCCTGCTCGCGCGGGCCGGCGAGGCGGCGCTCGCCGTCGTGCCGTGCGGTCGAGCGGCGCTTCGTCGAGTGGCCGTCCGGCCCGTCCCAGGACGAGGTGAAGGCGCTCGAGCACGAGGCCGATGCGGTCGTCTCCGAGCTGCTCTCCCAGGTCAACGCCATGTTCGTGACGCCGTACGACCGCGACGACCTCGTCGACGCTCGCGTTCGCCGTCGACGAGGTCGCCGACGCGGCCGAGAACGCGGCCGAGCTTCTCGGCCTCTACGGCGTCGATCGCACGACCAAGCAGTCGTTACGCGCTCTGCGCCCTGCTCGTGCGCGCCACAGAAGAGCTGGCGGCGCTGCTCGGTGAGCTTCGCCACCTTCGCGGGCAACTCGGAGCGAATCGCGACGATCAAGGCGATCGAGGACGAGGCCGACGATGTCGCGCGCGCCGCACGGGCGAGCCTGTTCAAGGACGACCGGATCGATCCGGTGATCGTGATTCGCTGGAAGGACATCTACGAGGCGCTCGAGGACGCCGTCGACGCCTGCGACACGGCCGCGCACCGCGTCGGGAACGTCCTCGTGAAGAACGCGTAGCGATCCGGAGACAGCGCGCGGAATCGCGCGCTGAGCAGGGAATACTGCGGACAGATGCCGACGAAGCCCAGCCCGCTCCTCTGCGAGCTCCATGCGCACACCACGTGGAGCGACGGCGATCTGAGTGTCCGCGAGCTCTGCGATCTCTACGGGCGCCGCGGCTTCGATGTTCTGGCGGTCACCGATCACGCGCCGCGCGAGGCGCGCGAGGTGCACGCCGGCAACTACGACGCCTACCTCCGCAACGTGCGCGAGGAGGCGCTGCGCGCCCGCGAGCTCTACGACCTGCTCGTCATTCCCGGCCTGGAGTTGACCTACGACGACCCCGATCCGCTCGCCGCGGCGCATACCGTCGCGCTCGGTGTCCGTGCGTACGTCGACATGTCGTCCAGCCTCGATGCTGCGCTCGCTTCGGCGCGCGCACAAGGGGCGGCGCTTGTCGCCGCCCACCCGTATTCGCCCGAGCAGCTGTCGCTGGCGACGCGCGGTACCGCCGCGTTCGCGGCGCGCCCGGAGCTCGCCGAGCTGGTCGACCGCTACGAGCTGTTCAACCGGCACACGCTCTTCGGCTGGGTCGCGGCTGCGGGGCTGCCGACGATCGCGAGCGGCGACTTCCACCGGCTCGAGCACATGCCGACGTGGAAGACGATGCTGCCGTGCCCGAAGGACGAGCCGTCGGTGATCGAGTACCTCCGCTCGCCGCGGCCGGCGTACCTCGTGCGGCTCGACGACGAGCTTCGCGCGGCCGCGTGATTACTTCGCGAACAGCACGATCAGGATCGTCGCGATCGCGAGCACGATTCCGGCCGCGACGAGCGCGAACGAGAGGCGGCGGTCGAGCTCGGCGAAGGTGCCGTGGTTCGAGCGCATCCTCGACCTGGTTCGCGCGCACGTAGCCGAGCACCAGAAACGCGATCCCGAGGATGCCGAAGCCGGCGCCGACGAGCTCGTACGGCCACCGCGTGACGTGGTCGGTGACGCCCGGCACGAGCTTGCCGATCCCGACGCAGACCGCCAGGCACGTGAGCCCGGTTCGCCACCAGGCGAGGTAGGTCCGTTCGTTCGCCAGCCGCGTCCGGCGGGTGGCGTCCTCGACGCCGGGCTCACGCATGGCGAGAGCCTACGCCGTCGGGTGCGAGGCGTCGCTGAACTCGCGGAACTCGCCGGTGACGAGGTACGCCACCTGCTCGCCGATGTCCACGGCGTGGTCGCCGATCCGCTCGACGCACCGGGAGACGACGAGCATCCGCAGGCCGTACTCGCGCTCCGCCGGCGAGTCGCCGAGCGACAGGACATCCTCGCTCGCGTTCCGGTTCGCGCGGTCGATCAGCTCGTCGAGCTCGACGAGCGTGTGCGCCTTTTCGGCGTCGCGCGCGGCGAACGAGTCCATCGCGACGCGGATCATCTGCTCGGCGCGCTGGCCCATGTCCTCGATCGAGCTGAGGATCGCCTCGTCGGCGACCCCGAGGTCGCCCATCAGCTTCGTCAGCTTGGCGACGGTGACGCAGTAGTCGGCCATCCGCTCGAGGTGCAGGTTCACGCGCAGCACCGCGAGCACGAGCCGGAGATCCGAGGCGACCGGCGTCTGGCGCGCGAGCAGCGACTGGACGCCCGTCTCGATCGCGACGTACCGGCGATCGACCTCGTCGTCGAAGCTGATCACCTCGTCGGCGAGCTCCTCGTCGCCGCGCGCCAGCGCGTTCAGCGCGGCGCGCAGCGCGCGGAGAACGAGGTCGCCCTCCTCCTGGAGCGCCGCCTCGAGCTGGGCGAGCTCCTCGGAGAACGTGACGCGCAAACCGCTAGCCGAACCGTCCGGTGACATAACCCTCCGTCCGCTCGTCGGCGGGCTGCGTGAAGATCTTCTCCGTCGCGTCGTACTCGACGAGGATGCCGTTTCGCGAGCCGTCGTCGTGGACGTCGAGGCTGAAGAACGCGGTCATCTCGGCGACGCGCGCCGCCTGCTGCATGTTGTGCGTGACGATCACGAGCGTGTACTCGCGCTTCAGCTCGTGCATCAGATCCTCGATCGCTGCGGTCGAGATCGGGTCGAGCGCCGAAGCCGGCTCGTCGAGCAGGATCACGTCGGGCTGGACGGCGATCGCGCGCGCGATGCAGAGGCGCTGCTGCTGGCCGCCGGAGAGGCCGAGCGCCGACCGCTTGAGGCGGCTCTTGACCTCGTCCCAGAGCGCGGCGCCCTTGAGCGCCTGCTCGACGCGATCGTCCAGGTGATCCTTCATCCCGAGGATCCGCAGCCCGTAGGCGACGTTGTCGTAGATCGACTTCGGGAACGGGTTCGGGCGCTGGAAGACCATGCCGATCCGCCGGCGAACCTCGATCGGGTCGACGCCGGAGCCGTAGAGGTCGACGCCGTGGAAGAGCACCTTGCCGCCGACCTTCGCGCTCGGAACCAGGTCGTTCATCCGGTTCAGGCAGCGCAGGACGGTCGACTTGCCGCAGCCCGACGGGCCGATCAGCGCCGTGATCGCGTTGCGGTGGATCTTGAGGTCGACGCCGACGACGGCCGGGGCGCTGCCGTAGTGCACCGACAGGTCGTCGATGTCGAACATGACTTCGCGGCTGATGTTCGCCGCCGAGGGCGGCGCCTGGACGCCGACGTTCGGCGTCAGCTGCTGATTCTGCTTCGAGTCCATGGTGGTCACTCGGGGAGTCTCCCGGCAGCGACTCGGGCGAGGGGGTACACAGCATGTGAACGTCCCGTGACGAAGTGGTGACCGGTGCTGCGCAGACCGGTGTGCGGCTGGAATGCTGGCGCCCGTGGAAGCCGCCTCCCTGCCCGCACCCGGCACGCCCGAGCTGCCGCGCACCCGGCATTTCGCCGACCGCGTCGGCGACAAGCTGCTCTACGGCCTGACGGCGGCCGCCGCGTTCCTGGGCGTGCTCGTCGTCTTCGCGATCATCTGGCGCGTCGCCGACGGCGCCTGGCCGGCGATCAAGGCGTTCCACCTCTCGTTCGTCTGGCACAACGTCTGGAACGCGCCGCTGAACGAGTTCGGCGCGCGCGACCTGATCATCGGCACGGTCGTCACGTCGTTCGGCGCCGTGCTGCTCGCCGCGCCGATCTCGATCGCGATCGGCCTCTTCCTGAGCGAGCTCGCGCCGCCGGCGATCCGCGTGCCGGTCGGGACGCTGGTCGACATGCTCGCCGCCGTCCCGAGCGTCGTCTTCGGGCTCTGGGGGATCTACGTGCTCGCGCCGTTCAACGCCCAGCACGTGCAGCCGTTCCTCAGCTCGTTCCTCGGCTGGATCCCGATCTTCGCGAACGGCGAGGACAAGGTCGAATCGACCGTCTTCTCCGCGATCATCATCTTGACGATCATGATCATCCCGATCACGTCGTCGATCTGCCGCGAGCTCTTCATCGGCGTCCCGACCGAGCTCGAGGAAGGCTCGATCGGCCTCGGGGCGACGCGCTGGGAGATGGTCAAGACGGTGACGGTCCCGTCGGTTCGCGGCGGCGTCGTCGCGGCGATCGTGCTCGGCCTCGGCCGCGCGCTCGGCGAGGCGATCGCCGTGACGCAGGTGATCGGCAACTTCATCCCGCTCCAGCGCTCGATCTTCGAGCCGGGCGACACGACTGCGAGCCGCCTCGCGAACCAGTACCAGGGCGCGATCTCGAACCTGCAGATCTCGGCGCTGATCTACCTCGCGCTGATCCTGCTCGTCATCACGTTCATCGCGAACTTCCTCGCCCAGCGCATCGTCAAGCGCTTCGAGGCCCAGCGGCTGGGGCTCAGTTGACCGACGCGACCGAGCCGCGCCCCGCTCAGCCTCAAGGCGACCGGCCGCAGCCGCCGGCGCCTGCTCATGAACAAGGTCGATCGAGGGCCTCTCGATCGCGGCCGCGGCCGCCGCCGTCGCCGTGCTCGTGATCGTCATCTGGTCGGTCGGAAGCCGCGGCATCGGCGCGATCAGCCTCGACTTCTTCACGAAGGGCCCGCCGCTCTTCGGCCAGTCGGGCGGCGGGATCGCGCCGGCGATCGTCGGCTCGCTGCTCGTGGTCGCGATCGCGACGCTGATCGCGCTGCCGATCGGCGTGCTGACGGCGATCTACGTCTCCGAGTTCGCGCCGGCCAGGTTCGCGCGCTGGATCCGGCTCTGGCTCGACGTGCTGAACGGCTTCCCGTCGATCGTGATCGGCATCTTCATCTTCACCGTGATGGTGCAGCAGAAGTTCCTCGGGCTCGGGCACCACCAGAGCGCGATCGCCGGTGGCTGCGCGCTCTCGATCATCATGCTGCCCCTCGTCGCGCGGTCGACGATGGAGGTGCTCTCGCTCGTTCCGAACCACCTTCGCGAGGCGAGCTACGCGCTCGGCGTCTCCAAGTGGCAGACCGTGCTCAAGGTCGTCCTGCCGACGTCGGTCGGCGGCATCCTCACCGGCACGACGCTCGCCGTCGCGCGCGCCGCGGGCGAGACGGCGCCGCTGCTCTTCACGTGCGCGCTCGCCGGGCAGGTGGTCGACTGGAACCCGACGCACTCGGTGCAGTCGATCCCGCTGACTTGATCTTCGAGTACTCGGAGTCCGCCGATCCGACGCTGCACGAGCAGGCGTGGGCGGCGGCGTTCGTCCTGATTCTCTTCGTGCTGATCACGAGCCTGTCGGCCCGCCTGCTGCTCGAGCGCAACCGCCGCAAGCTCGGCCTGTCGCGCTGATTCGTAAAACGCGGCGGCATTCACCACTCCGTCACCCGGACGTCACACGGCGTCAGCCCACGTTCTGCGGAATCGGCGCGAGAGTGGCGCCGTCAGGTTCACGAACACGAAACCCCCAGGGATAGGAGAAGGTCAGATGAAGAGAGGGCTCGCCCTCATTGCCGTTGGTGCGCTCGCGTTGCTCGTGGCTGCGGCCGCCGGCGCGAAGAGCACGACCAAGCAGGACACGACGATTACGGGCGCAGGCAGCACGTTCGTCCAGCCCCTCGTCAACGCCTGGACGCCGGCCCTCGGGCATGCGTTCGGCTACACGGTCCAGTACAGCGGTGTCGGCTCCGGCGCCGGTGTGACCGCGGTCACCAGCAAGCAGGTCGACTTCGGTGCCTCCGACGCGCCGCTCACTGCGGCGCAGCTCTCGGCGTGCCCCGACTGCATCCAGATCCCGTGGGCGCTCTCGGCCGTCGCGATGGACTACAACGTCCCGGGCGCTCCGGTCCACGTCAACCTGGACGGAGCGACGATCGCGAAGATCTTCCTCGGTCAGATCACGAGCTGGAACGACCCGGCGATCGCCGCGCTGAACAAGGGCGCGAACCTGCCGAACCTCAAGATCACCCCGGTCTTCCGCTCGGACGGCTCGGGTACCTCGTACGCGTTCACCGACTACCTCTCGGCGGTCAGCGCCGAGTGGAAGACGAAGATCGGCGTCTCGACGCAGCCGGCGTTCCCGGCCGGCCAGGGCGCGAAGGGCTCGAGCGGCGTCGCGGGTCTCATCTCCCGCACCGCGGGCTCGATCGGCTACACCGACGTCGCCTACGCGATCGCGAACCACATCAAGTTCGCGGCCGTGAAGAACGCGGCCGGGAAGTTCCTCTTCCCGAGCCTCATTCGCATCCAGGCGGCGGCGCTCGCCTTCCCGAGCGTGCCGGCCAACAACGAGCTGCACATCGTGAACCCGCCGAAGTCGGCGCCGCTCGCGTACCCGATCAGCACCTACACCTACGTGATCGTCCACCAGACGACGCCGCACGCGGCCGAGCTCCGGAAGATGATCTTCTGGTGCCTCACGACCGGTCAGACGGCGCCGTTCGCGGCGAAGCTCACGTTCGCCAAGCTGTCGACGGTGCCGAAGGTCCTGGTCGCCGCCGAGAAGACGCTGAAGACGATCCACACCTAGATCGCACCGCTCAGCTGGATCGGAACGGGCGCCCGCGAGGGCGCCCGTTCTCGTTCCGTTCAGGCCGGGAAGGTCGCGCGGATGCGCAGGCCGCGGCCGGGGCCGCCGTCGGCCTCGATGTCGCCGCCGGCCGCGACGACGATCCGCTTGACGATCGCGAGGCCGAGCCCGGTGCCGCGCGTCGTGCGCGCGGCGTCGCCGCGGTAGAAGCGCTCGAAGAGCCGGTGGAGCGACTGCTCGGGCACGCCGGCGCCGTCGTCCGTCGCCGTGATCGTGGCGAACGCGCCTGCCCGGGCGACGACGAAGCTGAAGTTCGAGTCGTGACCGGCGTAGCGGATCGCGTTCTCGACGAGGTTCTCGGCGACGATCCGCAGCATGCGGGGCCGGAGCGGAACGTCGACGAGCTCGTCGCCCTCGACCGTCAGCGTGATGCCGGCCCGCGCGGCCGAGTCGGCGTGCGAGTGCGACGACGTCCTCGAGGAGCGGGACCGCCGTCGTGTGCCCGAGCGACACCACCTCCTTGCCGCTCTCGAGCTCCGAGAGGAACAGGATCTCGTCGATCAGCGCTCCGGCGTCCTCGACCTCGACTCGCGCCTGGTCGATCAGCGCGTGGACGTCGGCGCCGGGGAGCTCGGTGGAGTCGAGCAGGACCAGGATGCGGGCGAGCGGCGTCCGGAGCTCGTGCGAGACGGCGGCGGTGAAGCTCGTCCTGAGCTCGTCGAAGCGGTGCTCCGTTTCGGGCTCGTGACTCGTCGACGAGCGGCTCGTCGGGCGGCCCGGGAGACATCACCTCGTCATCCTGGCGATCGGGGTGCGAACCAAAGAGCCGTTTCACCAGATAGTCACCATTCCGACACCCGGAAACTACCGTCCTGCCAACTATGGTGGGCGCGTGGCCAAAGTGCTGATCGTCGAAGACGACAACGTGATCGCGGACGGGATGGCGCGCCATCTCGTGACCGCGGGATTCGACCCGATCGTCGTCGGTCGTGGGGAGCTCGGGCTCGCCCGGCTCCGGTTCGAGAATCCGGACGTGTGCGTCCTCGATCTGATGCTGCCCGAGCTGGACGGCTGGAAGCTGATCGAGACGGCTCGGTCCGAGGGGATCGGGACGCCGATCGTCGTCGTCTCGGCTCGCGGCACCGAGCACGACCGGGTGCACGCACTCGAGATCGGCGCGGACGACTATCTCGTGAAGCCGTTCTCGATGCGCGAGCTCGTCGCGCGCGTCGGCGCGGCCGCACGTCGCGGCGTCCGGCCGGCCGAGGAGCGCCGCGGCGAGCCGATCGAGATCGAGGAGCTGCGCATCGACCCGCGCGAGGTGCAGGCGTTCGTCGACGGCCGCAGCGCCGAGCTGACGCCGACGGAGTTCAAGCTGCTCTACACCCTGGCGCTCGACCGCGGGCGCGTCGTGACCCGGGACGAGCTGCTGCAGAAGGTGTGGGGGAGGCGCGAGACGCATCGCGACCGCACGGTCGACGTCTTCGTCCGCCGGCTGCGGCAGAAGGTCGACCGGGTGGCATCGCGGCACTCGTTCATCCAGACGCGCTTCGGCGTCGGCTACAAGCTCGAGCCCGAACCGAAGTAACCCCGCTTGGTCGCTGAGGCGACCGAAGGTCGCTTCGGCGACCTAAGTTCGCGAGTTGGGCCTCACACCGCGCTGCTCGTCGGCACGGCCGTCTCGTGCCAGATGACGATCTTGCCGTGGACGACGGTGAAGAGCGCCGCCGCGTCGTCGCCGGGACCGTCGCATTGGTGGCCCGGACGCCCGGTCGAGGTGGAAGATCACGAGCACCTCGTTGTCCGCCTGCGGCTGCACGCTCGCGATCCGTCCGCCGCACGGGAGCGAGGCGTTCCAGCGGACGGCGTCGCGCCGTGTGCGCAGCGTCAGCACGCCCGCCTGAACGATCTGCGCCCCCGGCGCGAAGAGCTTCGCAGCGGCGTCGTTGTCGTTGCTGTTGAGCGCCGCGCTCCAGGCGCGGGCGACCGACTCGGGCGAGGCTGCCTTGCCGCCGCAGGCGGTCAGCGCGAGCACCGCGAGCGAGATCGCAACGAACCTCATGCGAGTAGTCTGCCGCCGGTGGACTTCGAGCTTGCAGCGGAGCAGCGGGAGATCCAGGCGGTCGCCCGCGACTTCGCGAACGCGGAGATCGAGCCGCACGCCGCGGAGTGGGACCGCGCGCACGGCGTTCCCGCGCGCGCTGCTCGACAAGCTCGGCGAGCTCGGGCTGCTCGGCGTCTGCGTCCCGGAGGAGCACGGCGGCGCCGGCGCCGACTTCCTCTCGTACATCCTCGTGCTCGAGGAGCTCTCGCGCGGCCGACGCGGGCGTCGGCGTCACCGTCGCCGTACACACGTCGGCGTGCACGCTGCCGCTGCTCGCGTTCGGCAGCGCCGAGCAGCGCGACCGCTTCGTGCCGCCGCTCGCTCGCGGCGAGCGCATCGGCTGCTTCGCCCTGACCGAGCCCGGATCGGGCTCCGACGCCGGCGCGTTGACGACGAGCGCCGACCGCAGCCGACGGCGGCTGGCACGTGCGCGGCGCGAAGCAGTGGATCACGAACGCCTCGCTCGGCGGCACCGTCCTGCTCTTCGCGCGCACCGATCCCGGCGACGCGCTCGGGGCGCGGCGTCTCGGCGTTCGTGCTCGACACCGACCAGATCGAGATCACGCGCACCGAGGAGAAGCTTGGCTTGAACTCGTCGGCGACGAACGACATCGCCGTGGATACGGTCGTCGGCGACGATCGGTTGCTCGGCGAGCTGAACCACGGCTTCCGCATCGCCATGTCGACGCTCGACGGCGGCCGCATCGGGATCGCGGCGCAGGCGGTGGGGATCGCGCAGGCGGCCTTCGACGTCGCGCGGCGCTACGCGCTCGAGCGCGAGGCGTTCGGCCATCGCATCGGCGACTTCCAGGCGATCCAGCACAAGCTCGCGAACATGTCGATGGAGATCGACGCCGCTCGGCTGCTCGTGTACCGCGCCGCCTGGCTGAAGGACAAGGGCCGGCCGCACACCGAGGCAGGCGCGAAGGCGAAGCTCTTCGCGTCCGAGATGGCGCGCCGCCAGACCGCCGAGGCGATCCAGGTGCTCGGCGGCTACGGCTACACGAAGGAGTTCCCGGTCGAGCGGTACTACCGCGACGCGAAGGTGACCGAGATCTACGAAGGCACGAGCGAGATCCAGCGCATCGTCATCGCCCGCTCGATCCTCGGCCGGCAGGAGCTCGTTGCCACGCCGTCCTGACGAGCCCGTCCGGCTCGACCGGATCTACACCCGCGGCGGCGACAAGGGCCAGACGTCGCTCGGCGACGGCTCGCGCGTGTCGAAGCTCGACCCGCTGGTCGAGGCCTACGGCGACGTCGACGAGCTGAACTCGCTCCTCGGCTGGGCCGTTGTCGCCGCCCCCGACGAGCGCCTCGCCCGGATCCAGAACGAGCTGTTCGATCTCGGCGCCGATCTCTGCGTGCCGTTCCAGGCGGGCGACGGCAAGCTGCGAATCGAGCAGACCGCGATCGATCGGCTCGAGCTGGACTGCGACGAGGCAAACGCCGACCTGCCCGAGCTGAAGAGCTTCATCCTTCCGGGTGGGAGCGAGGCGGCGGCGCGGCTGCACATCGCCCGCGCCGTCTGCCGCCGCGCCGAGCGGCAGGTGCTCGCGAGCGCTGCTCGAGCGGCCGGTGAACCCGCTCGCCCTCGTCTACCTGAACCGGCTCTCGGATCTGCTGTTCATCCTCGCGCGCGCGGCAAACGCGGACGGCGAAGAGCCGCTCTGGCGTCCCGGCGGGGCGAGATAGCGTGCGCGGGCTCCGGACCGAACCACCCGTTCTAGGGACATGGCCGATCCCGCGAGCGACGATACTGACGGCTTGATCGGTAGAGGCTTCTGCGGCCGCCTCCGGCGTCTACCCGTGCGCATTGTCAGCGTGCTGGTCGGGCTCGTCCTCTTCTCGGCCGGCACAGCCTTTGCTGCGTCGCTCGTCTGGAAGTCGAAGACGCTAGGGGCGGGTAGGACGACGGTCGCGACCTGTGTTGGCTCGTTGCGGGCCACGTACGCCGTGACCTGGGACACGGGCACGAACGCGTACAAGCTCGCCACGATGACGTTGTCGGGGAACACGAGCGCGTGCTCGGTGGGCGCGCTCCTCTCCGCTGACGTCTTCAACAGCTCGAACACGAGCCTCTACCACTTCTCGCGCACGCTGGTGTCGGGCGACATCGGCTCGAGCGCGGCGATCGTCCTGACGCCGTCGTCGACGGTTGCCGCCGCGTCGATCAAGGGCATCGCCGCCGGGGTGACGGGATGAGGCGGCGCTTCCTGCTCGGCGCGGTCCTCGCCGCGATCCTCTGCTCGGTCGGCGTCGCCGGAGCGGCGACGATCACCGACCCGTCGAAGCCGGCAGGCTCCGGCGCGGTCGCCGTCTCGTCCTGCCAGACGAGCACGCTGATCTTCCCGCGGCGCGCGATCGACAACAACTCGGTTCACAACGTGACTGCGCTGCTCGTGGGGAACATCGACAGCGCGTGCTTGGGCGCCACGATGAGCGTCGAGCTGGTCGACGGATCCGGCAACGGGCTTGCGGGCGGCTCGACCACGGTGGCGGGCTCCACCGCGCGTGTGACCTTCGGCACCGGCGCGCCGGCTACGTCGGTGCGCGGCTACGTCGTGGCGCTGGCGGGGGCGTGAGCTGACGTGACGCGCCGCCGCCTGCTCGTCGGGCTTGTCGTCCTGGCGGCAGGAGTCGTGTGCACTGTTGCGATCGCCGCCGCGATCGGCGTGACGTCGGCGGCGCTCGGCATCCACACGAAGACGCTGACCAGCGAGCAGACCTGCACTCTGTCGTCGGCCGAGGACGCAATGACCATGCAGGGCAACCCGAATGGCACCAACCCCAATCCCTCGTTGGTCACCGTCTATCACCAGAGCGATGGCACCAACACACAGGACGGGTGGTTCAAGTTCGACCTCAGCGGCTGCTCCTTCCCGGCCAACGCGGTCGTCGACTCGGCGTCGCTTCAGCTCACGGTGCAGGGAACGACGAGCATGCAGATCGGCGTGTACCGAGTCGCCTCGAACTGGAGCGCGAGCTCGATCACCTGGAACAACGCCCCGACTGCCGCGTCGAGCCCAACCGCAACCGTGACCTTCAGCTCGGCGGTTCAGACGATCGACGTCTCGACCGACGTGGCCGACTACGTCGACGGCGACGCGACGAACGGGGGCTGGAAGCTGGCGCCGATCTCGGGCGACGGTCAGACGCAGATCTGCGGCGCGAGCTACGGCAACGCGAGCTGGCGGCCCGTGCTGACGATCAAGTACGACTCCTAAGCGTCGCCGAGCGCGCGCCGGCGCTCGGTCTCGAACAGCTCGACGATCGACGCGCCCGGCGCCGCCGGAGGCTCGTCGTCGGCGATCTCCTCGAGCGAGCTCTCGAGCGTGGTGCGGATCGACTCGAGGTCGGCGCTGGCCCGCTGACGTTCGCCGGAAGAGAGGCGCTCGAGTCGGTCTGCTCGCTCCTTCGCGTCGGCGAGGATCGCTTCGGCCTCGCGGTGCGCCTGGAGGCGCAGCTCGGCTCCCGCTTTCGCGGCTGAGAGAAGAGCTTCGGTCAGCGCCCGTTCGAGCTCACGCTGTCGGGTGGGATCGACCCCGCCGGAAGCGGAGCTCGCGAGCGCTGCCATGAGCTCGCTGCGCGTGGCGTCGAGTTGCCCCCGGAGGGCGGCCTGCTCGATCTGAAGGGCCTGGACGACGGCGGTCAGCCGGGCGATCTCCCCACCGTCGGGGATGGGCGAGGCGGTTGTTGCTGCAACCAGCGCAGGCTCGGGTTCCGGGGCGGGAGGGGGCGGCGCTGCCGCGACGGCCGGTGCGTCGCCCTCCTTCTTGCCGCTTGGCCCCTTCTTGAAGACGACGCCCATTGCTATGAGCGCAAGCACCGCTGCGATCCCGATCGGCGTGTGGAGGTAGCGGACGACGTTGCCCGCTGCGGGGATGTGCAGCCAGGCGCTTCCCACGACGTCGGAGTTCTTCGGGTGCCAGAGGTCGGCGGCGGTGCGGTTATCGCCCTTGACCGTCCAACCGGTCGTGCCGTTGCCGCCGATCAGGCGGTGGATCACCTCGAGCCCTGCCTGCGGGTTCGGCTTCGGAACCTTGTAGGCGACGATGTCGTGCACCTTGTAGTTCCCGTGCTTGTGCACGATCACGACGTCGCCGGTGTGGTACAGCGGGTTCATCGAGGTTCCCGAGACGATCGCGTAGCTGGCGTCTCCGCCGAGCGCGACGGGTCGTAGCTCGAAGAACCAGAAGGCGATCACGGCGATCGTGAGCACGATCTGAGCCCAGTGCAGGATCCGGCGGAACGTCGAAGGCTTGGGCTGCTTAGAGCTCATTCCGGCCGTCGGTTCCTAGCCCGAGAGTGCGATTGCGATGCCCTGGACGACCGACGCCGGGACGGCGTTCGCTACCGGAATCGCCTGGCCGACTCCCGTGCCGCTTGCGAGCGCGACGCCGAGGTCCAACTCGTGCCCGGGGTCGCACCGAGCGTGACGTTGTACTGCGCGAGGTCGGCGTTGCTCGCTCCGAGCACGTCGAGCGTCAGCAGCTTGCCGGCGCAGCTCTTGAGGTTCGCCGTGCCGTCGGTGGGCGTGACCGTGATCGAGGAGACGTAGTACTGCCCAGCCGCCCACGGTGCGCCGGAGGCCCCCGAGACGATGTTCCCGTAGGCCACGCTGCTGTAGGTCCAGGCCGTTCCGCCGGTCCCGATCGTGTTGCCCGTGCCGCCCTGGAACGTCAGGGCATACGACGCCTGAAGCGTGTTGCTCGTGCACGCAGCAACGGTCGTGTTGCCCGCGCCGAGCGTCTTCGTCGTCACGGAGAGGGTTGCCGCGAAGGCGTACGCCGTCGCGAAGACCACGCCACCAACGACGAGGGCGAGCACGTATCTCTTTTTGAGCGCTTGCCGCAGAGATGTCATAAGCGCGTGGGAACCCATTCGAGTTGGTGAACCCCCCGGTTCAAGGTGCGTTGAGTTGCCCGGTCGGCCCGGTGGTCACACTCGGTGACGTCGCGGGAACAAGATGACGGGCGGGTTCTGGGCGAACCCACCCGTCATCTCCGGAAGGACGAGCGTTTAGAACTAGGCGCCGACTGCCGAGACGGCGATGCCCTGGACATGCCTGCGCCGAGACCGCGGTCGGCCCGAACTGGCCGTCCGCAGCGCTAGTGCCGCGGCGTGCCGACGATCGTGTACGAGTAGCGTCGAACGTCGTTGGCCGACGACGTCACCGGCTGTCAGGACGTGTACTCGCCGTCGCGAGCGCCGTAGCAGGGCTCGCTCCCCTGCAAGCGCGACCTGGACCGTGTCACCCGGCCGCGCAGGTGTCGCCGGTGATCGAGCGTCACCTTGACGGTGCTCACCGGATAGTCGCCTGCGGTCGCAGTGCTGTCGTAGGCGGTCGTATACGTCGCCTTCGCCGGGGCGGTGCGGGGATGCAGGAGGCGACTGACGCGTTGCCCGCGCCGAGCGAGCTGCTCGAGATACCGAGGGTCGCCGCAAAGGCGTACGCCGCAGAGCCAACCACGGCCGCTGCGAGCACGGCCAGCAGCCATTTCGTCCTCAGGAGTGAGGAGATGTTCATCGTTATCTGTCCTTCCGCTGGAGTTTCGGGCCAGTAGGCCACCGCAGTCGAAGCTCGCGCATGAGCTTTCCACGCGCGCAGAGGCAATATGCGGTTCGGGTGACGAAGCGTCAAGATCCGGGGTACACAGATCCCTCTAAAGGACAGGGCAAATCCCTCGAAAGGGGGAGCACATAGGCCCGAAAGAGGGTCTACAGGATTCGGAGGGTCGTTACGATCGACCCACCCGGTGCGGCGCCGCGGTGCGTTGCCGCCGTGCGCGCAATGTCCAAAACATCTCCAACTGCGGCGTTCCACCATGCCCCGAGGCGGATCGGGCGGCGTCTCCTGCGCTCGTTTGCCTTCTCGGCCGGCGTGATCGCGGCCGCGGCGGCCGGGGCCTTTCTCGCCTCGCAGGTGGTGTCGCCCCTACACGCTCAGCTGAGTGCGGACACGACGCCCGCAACGTCGTCGTTCCCGTGTGATTCCGACGGGGTCGCGGTGGGCTACGACCTCACCTACGCACCGACGCTCGGGGCGTTCGCGGTCGACCACGTCAGGGTCGTCGGGATCGACCCGTCCTGCGACGGAGGGTCGCTCGAGGTCGCGCTCGACCGCTCCGACGGAACGGCACTTGCCGGAGCGACCGCCGAGGCGACCGTGTCCGGCACGGCGATGCGCCTCGCCCTCGCTCAGCCCGCCTCTGCGGAAGCGATCGGGATGGTCGAGGTGTCGCTCGGCGGCGTCACCGACTCGGTCACCCCTCCGGTCACGCCGACCCCGCCCGTCTCGACGCCGACGCCGACCACGCCGTCGGGGATCACCGTCGCCTCGCCGCCGACGTTCTGCGCGACCGTCTCGGGCATCATCACCGCGACCGGCACGCCCGGCAGCTGCGGTGCGGTCGCCGCACCGCCCAGGCTGGCAGCCGCTACCGGGACGCCCGCCCAGGCGGTCGCGGTCGTCAGCTGGACGCACGACTCCTTCGCGGATCCCGTCACCGTCACGCTGCGGGTCCCACCGAAGTCTGTCGTGCCCAACGCGAACTTCGCGGCCGGCACGTTCGTGCAGCTCGAGGTGGAGGACGCGTCAGGGAATGCGATCACGCAGTTCCCGGGCGTGCTCGCACTGGACTTCCCGGTGCAGCCGACGAACTACGTCCCGCTCTACTCCGAGGATGGGATTCACTGGCGGACGATTCCGAAGCTCGACTCCGACGCGCTCCCGGATGGCCAGCCGGACGGCTATTACCTCCACGACGACGGGGCGATCACGATCCTGACGCGCCACGCGACGGTGTGGACGCTCGCGCAGCCGCCGAGCTCTGTCGGGCGGGTCAACGCGACGTCGCTCCCGGTCAGGCGCGTGCACCTCGGCTGGCACGCGGCCAAGGCGGGGCTCGGCGTGCGGGTCTACCAAGTGCTCCGCGACGGCAAGCTCGTCGCGACGGTGCGCACGACTCGCACCACGGTCGCGCTCGGGCCTGCGAGACGCGCCACGTTCCGGGTGCGCGCGGTCGACCAGGCGGGCGAGCGCGGACCGCTCTCGGCCCCCGTCACGGCGGAAGCGCGCATCGTCACTGCGATCGGCGTGCCCACAGCGCACCGCACGAGTGGCGCGATCGTCGTCTCGTCCTGGGTTCAGCTCGCGGAGCCGGCGCGCCTCTCGGTCTCTGTCCAGACGAGCGAGGGTCGCTGGGTGCGCGTTCTGCGCGGGAGCGTGGTCGCAGGCAAGCATGTCGGCGGAGGCCGGATCGCCATCGCGAACGCCAAACGAGGGTACGTCCGGATCGTCGTCCGGCTCGCACCAGGGTCACTCCGGCCCGGGTTCACCGGCACGCTGCGGGTTGGGGCGACGCGCCCCCGCGTGACGACCCCGCCGCTCGCCCAGCGCTTCACGGCGCCGCATTAGCGCGCCGAGACGTACGCTTTCCCGGTGGCGACGACCGGCGACCGCCTGTTCTCGACGATCTCGGGGATCCCGAACGAGCCGCTCTACACGCCGGAGAGCTCGCCCGTCGACTACGAGCGCGATCTCGGCGATCCGGGCGAGTTCCCGTACACGCGCGGCGTGTACCCGTCGATGTACCGCGGCCGGCTCTGGACGATGCGGCAGTTCGCCGGGTTCGGGACGGCGGCGGAGACGAACGAGCGGTTCCGCTATCTGCTCGAGCACGGTCAGACCGGCCTGTCGACGGCGTTCGACATGCCGACGTTGATGGGCTACGACTCGGATCACGCGCGGTCGCTCGGCGAGGTCGGCCGCGAGGGCGTCGCGATCGACTCGCTGGCCGACATGCAGACGCTCTTCGCGGGCATCCCGCTCGGCGAGGTCTCGACGTCGATGACGATCAACTCGCCGGCGGCGATCCTGCTGGCGTTCTATCTCTGCGTCGGCGAGGAGCAGGGTGTCCCGCGCGAGGCGCTCCGCGGGACGATCCAGACGGACATCCTCAAGGAGTACATCGCGCAGAAGGAGTACATCTTCCCGCCGCAGCCGTCGATGCGGCTCGTCACCGACATGGTCGAGTTCTGCGCGCGCGAGATGCCGCTCTGGCATCCGATCTCGATCTCCGGCTACCACATTCGCGAGGCCGGTTCGACCGCCGTGCAGGAGCTCGCGTTCACGCTCGCCGACGGGTTCACCTATGTGGAGTGGGCGATCGAGCGTGGGCTCGACGTCGACGACTTCGCGCCGCGGCTTTCGTTCTTCTTCAACGCGCACCTCGATTTCTTCGAGGAGATCGCGAAGTACCGGGCGGCGCGGCGGATCTGGGCGCGGCATCTGCGCGACCGGTATGGGGCGAAGGATCCGCGCTCGCTGCTGATGCGGTTCCACACGCAGACGGCCGGTGTCTCGCTGACGGCGCAGCAGCCCGAGGTGAACATCGTCCGCACCGCGATCGAGGCGCTCGGCGGCCGTGCTCGGCGGCACGCAGTCGCTGCACACGAACTCGTTCGACGAGGCGCTCGCGCTGCCGACCGAGGACGCGGTCCGGATCGCGCTGCGCACCCAGCAGGTGATCGCGCACGAGACCGGAGTCGTGAACACGACCGACCCGCTCGGCGGCAGCTACTACCTGGAGCCGCTCACGACCGAGCTCGAGCGGCAGGCCGAGGAGTACTTCGAGCAGATCGAGCGGCTTGGCGGCGTCGTCGCGGCGATCGAGCAGAACTTCTTCCAGCAGGAGATCGCCGACGCCGCCTACCGCTACCAGGCCGAGGTCGAGGCCGGCGAGCGCGTGATCGTCGGCGTCAACCGCTACCAGCTCGAAGACGAAGTCGAGCCCGAGCTGCTCAAGGTCGACCCGGCGCTCGAGCAGCAGCAGATCGATCGCGTGCAGGCGCTGCGCGCACAGCGCGACTCGCGCGCGGTCGAGTCCGCGCTCGCCCGCCTGCGCGAGGACGCCGCGCACGACCAGCGCAACCTGATGCCGGCGATCGTCGACGCCGCGCGGGTTTACGTCACGATGGGCGAGATGTGCGACGCGTTCCGTGAGATCTGGGGCGTCTGGCGGGAGACTCCGGTCTTCTAGACTGGCGCGCCCGTGGCAGGGAAGATCAGAGTCGTCGTCGCGAAGCCGGGCCTCGACGGGCACGACCGCGGCGCGAAGATCATCGCGCGGGCGCTGCGCGACGCGGGCATGGAGGTCATCTACACCGGCCTCCACCAGACGCCCGAGCAGATCGTCGAGACGGTGATCCAGGAGGACGCCGACGCGGTCGGCATCTCGATCCTCTCCGGCGCGCACATGACGCTCGTCCCGCGCATCCTGGAGCTGCTTCGCGCGCAGGGCGCGGAGGACGTGCTCGTCGTCGTCGGCGGCACGATCCCGACCGACGACGTCGCCGCGCTCAAGGAGCAGGGCGTCGCCGAGGTCTTCACGCCCGGTGCGCCGACGAGCGCGATCGTCGAGTACCTCCAGGCGCGCGTCGCGGTATAGGCGTTGATTCAGCGAGTCAATCTCGCTAGAGTCGCGGCCGTGAAGATCGCCGTCTGCGTGAAGGCCGTGCCGGACGCGGCCGCCGGCCGCCGCCTCGACCCTGCCACGCTGCGGCTCGACCGGTCGGTCGAGCTCGCCATCTCCGACTTCGACACGTACGCCGTCGAGGAGGCGCTGAAGCTCAAGGAGGCGGCGGGCGACGGCGAGGTCGTCGTGGTCTCGATGGGGCCCGAGCGCGCGATGGATGCGCTGCGCAAGGCGCTCGCCATGGGCGCCGACCGGGCGGTGCTCGTCACGGACGCGTCGCTCGAAGGCGCCGACCTGCTCGGCACGGCCAAGGCTCTCGGCGACGCGTTGGCGTCGGAAGGCGCCGACCTCGTCCTCTTCGGACAGCAGTCGGCCGACGGCGGCGGCGCGTGCCTCTGGGCTGCGGTCGCCGAACGGCTCCGGCAGCCCGTCGTCTCGCAGGTGAGCGAGCTCACGGTCGACGGCGGCTCGCTCACCGGCAAGCGCCAGACGGAGTTCGGCTACGACACGATTCGCGCGCCGCTGCCGGCGGTCGTCGCGGTGTCGGACGCGATCAACACGCCGCGCTACCCGTCGCTGAAGGGGATCATGGGCGCGAAGAAGAAGCCGCAGGAAACTGTGTCGGCGTCGGGCGCAGTGTCTGGCACCTCGGTGGTCGCGCTCAGCCCGCCGCCCGCCGCGCGGCGAGGCGCGCCGGATCGAGGACGACGGCAGCGCCGCCGAGCAGATCGTCGAGTTCCTCGCCGAGAAGAGGCTCGTCTGATGGCGAAGACGCTCGTCTTCCTCGAGCACCACGAGGGGCAGATCCAGAAAGGCTCGCTCGGCGTGCTCGCGAAGGTCGACGGCGCACACGGTGTGCTGATCGGTTCGGGCGTGCGCTCGCTCGCGGAGGGCGTCGGCACGACCGTGTGGGTCGCAGACGACGAGCGCCTCGCGGCGCCGCTGCCGCAGCCGCGCGTCGACGTGCTCGCGAAGCTCGTGCGCGACGAGGGCTATGACACGGTGCTCTTCGCGCAATCGGTGCTTGCCGCCGATGTCGCAGCGGGGCTCGCGGCGCGGCTCGAGGCGGGACTCAACTGGGGCCTCGTCGACTTCGACGGAACGCAGGGCCGCGCGCCGGCGCTGCAGGACACGGTTGTCGTCGATGTGGCTGGACGACCCGGTTCGCCTCGGGATCTTCCGCGCCGGCGCGCTCGACTCTGTATCGGTGTCTGGCACCACTGAGGTCAAGGATGCCGTCGTCGAGCTCGAGGACTTCTCGTCGCTCGCCGAGATGGTCGAGCAGGCGCACGCCGAGCAGCAAGGCCCGTCGATCGAAGACGCGGACGTGATCGTCGCCGGCGGCCGCGGCCTCGGCGAGCCGGAGAAGTTCGCGCTCGCCGAAGAGCTCGCGAAGGCGCTCGGCGGCGCGGTCGCGGCGACGCGCGCGGTCGTCGACGCGGGCTGGTATCCCTACTCGGCGCAGGTCGGTCAGACGGGCAAGACGGTCTCGCCGAAGCTGTACGTCGCGCTCGGCATCTCCGGCGCGATCCAGCACAAGGTCGGCATGCAGGGGTCGAACGTGATCGTCGCGATCAACAAGGATCCGAACGCGCCGATCTTCGAGTTCTCCGATCTCGGCGTCGTCGGCGACCTGCACGAGATCGTTCCGAAGCTGACCGAGCTCGTTCGCGCCCGGCGCTCGTGAGCGTTCGCCCGTCCGACTTCCCGCCGCCGTGGTCGTCGGCAGAGGCGATTGCTCGCGCCGACCGACCCGGTCGACGAGCGGATCGAGGTCGGGCTGCTGATCGTCGGCGCCGGGCCGGCGGGGCTTGCCGCGGCGATCCGGCTCGGTCAGCTGATGGAGGAGGATCCCGAGACGGCGGAGCGGCTCGGCGAGGTGCCGGTCGCGGTGCTCGACAAGGGCAAGGCGGCCGGTTCGCATCTTGCTGTCGGGCGCGGTCGTCAACCCGCGTGGGTTCCAGCGGCTCTTCAAGGGGCGCAAGCGGATCGACGAGATGCCGTTCTACGGCGAGGTGTAGGGCGAGTCGGTGCTGTTCCTGACGCGCGAAGCGCGCGGTGCCGCTCCCGACGCCGCCGACGATGGTGAACCACCGCAACTACGTCGCGTCGATCTCGCGGCTCGGCCGGTGGCTTGCGGAGGAGGCGGAGGAGCTCGGCGTCACGATCCTGCCCGAGACGGCGGCCGAGAAGCTGCTCGTCGACGGCGGTCGTGTCGCCGGCGTGCGGACCGGCGATCGCGGTCGCGGGCGCGAGGGCGAGGAGCTCGGGAACTTCGAGCCGGGATCGGACATCACCGCGCGCGTGACGATCCTCGCCGAAGGGACGCAAGGGCATCTCACCGGCGCGGCGCTGGATCGGTTCGGGCTCGCGAGCGACAACCCGCAGGTGTGGGCGCTCGGCGTCAAGGAGGTCTGGAAGGTTCCGCAGCCGCTGCGCGAGGTGATCCACACGATGGGCTGGCCGCTGCGCGCGGGGCGGAAGTACCGCGAGTTCGGTGGGTCGTTCATCTACCCGATGGGCGACGACATGGTCACGATCGGCATGGTCGTCGGGCTCGACTACCGCGACTCGGAGCTGTCGGTGCACGACCTGCTGCAGGAGCTGAAGACGCATCCGCGGGTGCGGAAGCTGCTCGAGGGCGGCGAGCGTGTGCAGTGGGGCGCGAAGACGATTCCGGAGGGCGGGTTCGTCGCGTTGCCGAAGAAGTTCCACGCGCCGGGGCTGCTGCTGTGCGGCGACGGCGTCGGGCTCGTGAACGTGCCGGCGCTGAAGGGGATTCACTACGCGGTCGAGTCGGGCCGGCTCGCGGCGGAGGCGGCGTGGCGCGCTGTCGCGCGCGGTGCGTCGTCGCGCTCGGCGCTCGCGTCGTACGACGAGTCGCTGCGGTCGTCGTTCATCTGGAGCGATCTGCGCGAGGTGCGGAACATGCGCCAGGCGTTCGGCCGGGGCTTCTATGTCGGCGGCGCGCTCGCGAGCGCGATGACGGCGACGAAGGGGCACTTCCCTCCGGGCGATTCGGCGACGGAGCCGCGACGCCGAGCAGTCGCTGTTGCGAACCTCGCGTGCGGATGTCGTATCCGGCGGCGGACGGGCAGCTGACGTTCGACAAGCTGTCGTCGGTGTTCGCGTCGGGCAACCGAACGCGCGACGACCAGCCGAACCACATCCGCGTGCAGACGAAGGTGCCGCGCGAGCTGGCCGAGCTGTGGGCGCACATGTGTCCCGCGCAGGTCTACGAGGTCGGCGAAGCCGACGGCGACGGCACGGTCGAGGTGAAGCTCGCCCCGTCGAACTGTGTCCAGTGCGGCGCCATCACCGCCAAAGGCGGCCGGCTCACGCCGCCCGAAGGCGGCAGCGGCCCCGAGTACACGCTCACGTAAAGCCAGGGGCCGAGCAGAACACGCGAAACTCTTCGACCGCGCGGGCGGGTGTTCGGCCGAAGAACGCCAAGAGCTCGTCGCGGGCGAGTCGGATTCGTGCGTATGTCACACCGATCGTGGCTGCGTAGCTCGACCAGCGTGTACGCCTCGAGCGGCTTCGATCCGCCGGCCCGGCGAGGGTTCTGGACCACGTAGCGCACGGTGCTCCAGATGGACGCGTCCGTTCTGACGCGACGGTTCCAGAAGCGCTTGCCGAAGAGGTGGTTGATGCGCCCGTGCTTTGCGTTGAATCGGCACGCCAGGGCCGTGTTGAGGTCGCGCATCCCGTCCGAGAGTCCGCGGTCGCCGACTGCGATGACCAGGTGGTAGTGGTTGCCCATCAGGCAATAGGCGAGAACTCTCCAGCCGAACCTTGCCGCGATTCGATCGACGGTCAGGCAGAAGAAGTCGCGGTCGTCGTCGTCGACAAAGATCCGGCGCTTGTTGTTGCCGCGAGTGACGACGTGGTGGTAGCCGGGGCTCTCGTCGCGAAGCGGTCTTCCCATGCGGATCACGGTAGGACGCAAGGTGTGTCGGATGTGCGTCCGCGCAGACGTGTTCCACATCTTGGCGCGGTTCCGCGACGGTGCCTGGCACCAGACGCGGCTAGATTCGCCCTGTCCGTGATCACGTCGCTGGAGAATCCGCGCGTTAAGGAGGTGCTTCGGCTTCGGAAGGGGCGCGAGCGGCGGCGCGCTGGGCTCTTCATTGCGGAGGGGCCGCGCGAGGTGAGCCGCGCACGCGACGCGGGGCTCACGATCGCTGCGACCTACTTCGCGCCGGCGCTCCTCGCCTGGGAGCACCCGGACGCCGAAGAGGTCGACGAGCGCGTGCTGCGCAAGATGAGCTACCGCGCCGAGCCGGAAGGCGTGCTCGCCGTCGTCGAGATCCCTGAACGCAGCGCTGCCCGAGAACAGCACCCTCCTCCTCGTCGCCGTCGGAATCGAGAAGCCAGGCAACCTCGGAGCGATGGCGCGCACCGCCGACGCAGCGGGCGCCGACGCGCTGCTCGTCGCCGACGCGCTCTCCGATCCGTGGAACCCGAACGCGATTCGCGCTTCGACCGGCACCGTCTTCACGCTGCCGATCCTCGACGTCACGGCCGATGACCTGCGAGGCCCTGCCGCATCAGAAGATCGCCGCGACGCTCGGGGCAACGCACACCCCACACGAGTCCCGACTACACGCAACCCACCGCGTTCCTCGTCGGCGCCGAGGACGACGGGCTCCCCGACGACCTACCGTGACGATCGCCGACGAGAACGTCGAGATCCCGATGCGCGGAGCGACGGCCGACTCGCTGAACGCGAGCACTGCCGCGGCGGTTCTCCTCTACGAAGCCGTTCGCCAACGTACGGTTCAGGCGTGACCGACACAGCACCCACCAGAGAAGACGTCCTGAAAGCGCGCGAGACGATCGGCGCGCGCCTCCCGCGCACGCCGCTCCTCACAAGCCGCACGATCGGCGCGCGGCTCAAGTGCGAGCTCTTCCAGCGCACCGGCAGCTTCAAGGCGCGCGGCGCGCTCAACCGCATCAGCAGCCTCAGCTCGGAAGAGAGAGAAGCGCGGCGTGATCGCGATCAGCGCCGGCAACCACGCCCAGGCAGTCGCGTACGCCGCCGGCACGGAGAACATCGACGCGCTCGTCGTCATGTGGCAGGGCGCGTCCGAGCAGAAGATCGGCGCGACACGCGACTACGGCGCGACCGTCGACCTCGAGGCGACGAGCCCGGCGAGGCGTTCGAGCGGCTCAACACGCTGATCGAAGAGACAGGCCGCACGCTCGTCCATCCCTTCGACTGCCCGATCGTGATCGCCGGCGCCGGCACCGTCGGACTCGAGATCGAAGAGGACGCGCCCGACGCCGACGCCGTCGTCGTCCCGGTGGGCGGGGGCGGGCTGATCTCCGGGATCCAGACCGCGATCGGGCACAAGACACGCGTGATCGCGATCGAGCCCGAGACGAGCACCGCGCTCCACACCGCAATCGAGCACGGCCAACCGACTCCCGTCACGCCGACGAGCATCGCGGACGGCCTGAACGCGCCGTTCGCCGGAGCGCTGCCGCTCGAGATCTGCGGCCACCTCGAGCGGCACACGGTCACCGAGGACGAGATCGAGCATGCGTTCCGCTTCCTCTACGAGCGCGCGAAGCTCGCCTGCGAGCCCGCCGGCGCCGCGGCGACCGCAGCCTGGCTCGCGGGCAAGATCGATGCCCAGAACCCGGTGCTCCTCGTCTCCGGGGGCAACGTCGCCAGCCGTACCGCCGCTGCTATCCTGGCCCGGCCATGAAGGCCGACATTCATCCTGAGTACCAGCTCACGACCGTGCATTGCGGCTGCGGGAACACGTTCGAGACGCGTTCCACGAAGTCCGAGCTGCACGTCGAGATCTGTTCGGCCTGCCACCCGTTCTACACCGGCAAGCAGAAGCTCGTCGACACGGGCGGACGCGTCGAGCGCTTCCAGAAGCGCCTCGAAAAGGCCGAGCGCGCCCAGCGCGCGACCGCCTAACTCCATGTCGCAGGCCATCGGAGGGCAGGCCGTCCTCGAAGGCGTGATGATGCGCGGTCCGCGCCACTGGGCTGTGGCCGTCCGCAAGCCCGACGGGGAGATCGCGCACGTCGCAAAGCCGGTCCAGCCGCTCGCTGCGCATCATTGGACGCTTCGCCTCCCGATCGTGCGCGGCGTCGTCGCGCTCGGCGAGAGCCTGACGATCGGCTTCCGCGCGCTCAGCGTCTCGGCGAACTACGCGGCGCAGGACGCCGCGGAGGGCGACGAGGAGCCGATCGAGCTCGGGCGCTGGGCGCTCGCGTTCGCCTTCCTGGTCGCGATCGGCTTTGCCGTGGCGATCTTCAAGGTCGGCCCGGCGCTTCTCGCCGACACGCTGCCGATCTCGAACGGCACCTGGTTCGTGCTCGTCGAGGGCCTGATCCGCGTCACCGTCTTCGTTCTCTACCTGACCGTCCTCAGCCTGATCCCGTCGCTTCGGCGCGTGTTCGAGTACCACGCCGCCGAGCACAAGGCGATCAATGCGCACGAGGCGGGGGAGGAGCTGACGCCCGAGGTGGCCCAGCGGTACTCGCTGATCCACCCGCGCTGCGGCACCGCGTTTCTCCTCTGGGTGATGGTCGTCAGCGTCTTCGTCTACGCGCTGCTCGGGCGGCCGGTCTGGTACTGGCTGATCATCAGCCGCATCGTTCTTCTGCCCGTGATTGCAGGCGTCGCGTACGAGTTGATCCGGTTCGCCGGCAAGCACTCGGACAACCGCGTGCTGATGACCTTGCTCGCGCCGGGTCTCTGGCTGCAACGATTGACCACCCGCGAGCCTTCGCTCGACCAGCTCGAGGTGTCGATCAAGGCGCTGCGGGAGGTGCTGGAGCTCGAAGGCCGGCAGCAACCCGAGGACCAACTGGTGGAGGTGATGGCGTAATGGCGACAGATCGCAAAGCTGAAGTCATTTGGCAAGGCGACCTGATGAACGGTGGCGGCACGATCGAGCAGGTCACGAGCGGCGCGTTCGGACCGCTCGACGTCTCGTGGGCGTCGCGCTCGGAAGAGCCGAACGGCAAGACGAGCCCTGAGGAGCTGATCGCCGCCGCCTGGGCGTCGTGCTTCTCGATGGCGCTGTCGGCCGGGCTCGCGAAGGCGGGGACCCCGCCGGAGAAGCTCGAGACGTCGGCGACCGTGACGCTGCAGCCGGGCACGGGGATCACCAAGGGCGCGCTGACGGTTCGCGGCACGGTGCCTGGGCTCGATGCGGCAGGTTTCCAGGAGGCGGCCGAAGGCGCGAAGGCCGGCTGTCCTGTGTCACAGGCGCTTGCCGGCATCCCCGAGGTGACGCTCGACGCATCGCTCGCGTAAGTGGCTGCGCTCGATGACCTCATCGGGGAGCTCGAGCGCTCCTACGCGGAGACGCGGGACCGGATGTCCGATCCCGCGGTCTACAACGACCATCGCGAAGCGGCCGAGGTCGGCAGGCGTCTGAAGCAGCTCGAAGGGCCATATGCCCTTTCGCAGCAGTGGCGGCAAGCGCAGGCCGACCTCGAAGCCGCGCGCAACGACTCCGAGCTCGCCGAGATGACCTCGGAGTACGAGACCGAAGTCGCGCGCCTCGAGGAGGAGCTGAAGCTCGCGCTCGCCGAGCGCGATCCCGCCGACGAGAAGGACGTGATCGTCGAGGTGCGGCAGGGTGTCGGAGGCGACGAGGCGGCGCTCTGGGCGGACGAGCTTCAGCGGATGCTGCAGCGCTACGCCGAACGGCGTGGCTTCAAGGTCGAGCAGCTCGAGACCGCCGCGAGCGACGGCGGAGGTGTGAAGGAGGCCGTCTTCGCGATCAAGGGCGACGGCGCGTACTCGGTCTTCAAGTTCGAGGGCGGGACGCACCGCGTGCAGCGCGTCCCCACAACCGAGTCGGCAGGGCGCATCCACACGTCGACCGCGACCGTGGCCGTCATGCCCGAGGCCGAAGACGTCGATGTCGAGATCGCCGAGAGCGATCTGAAGATCGACGTCTATCGCTCATCAGGGCCGGGCGGTCAGTCGGTGAACACGACCGACTCGGCGGTGCGCATCACGCACATGCCGACCGGGATCGTCGTCGCGATGCAGGACGAGCGTTCGCAGCTTCAGAACCGCGACAAGGCGATGCGCGTCCTGCGCGCCCGGGTCTACGAGGCCGAGCGCGAGCGGCAGGCGGCCGAGCAGGCGGCGACGCGGAGCGCTCAGGTCGGCACGGGCGCGAGGGCCGAGAAGATCCGGACCTACAACTTCCCCGAGAACCGCGTGACCGATCACCGGATCAAGCTGACCACGCATCGGCTCGACCAGATCCTGCAGGGCGACCTCGACGAATACACGGACGCCCTCACGGCCGACGAGCACCGCCGCGCGCTCGAGCGTTGAGGCTCGCCGACGTCCTGAAGGGCGCCACCGACTACCTCGCCGCAAAGGGCGTCGACAGCCCGCGCGTCGACGCCGAGCTGCTGCTCGCCCGCGCGCTCGGTCTCCAGCGGATCGAGCTCTATACGCAGTACGACCGTCCGCTGACCGAGGCGGAGCGGGCGGCTGCGCGCGAGCTCGTGCAGCGCCGCGGCACCCGCGAGCCGCTCGCGTACGTGCTCGGCGACTGGGACTTCGGCCGGCTCACGCTGAAGACGGACGCACGCGCGTTGGTCCCGCGTCCCGAAACGGAGACAGTTTTGACACGGTGCCTGGCACTGCTCGAAACGGTGGAGAAACCGCGCGCTGTCGACGTCGGCACGGGGACCGGCGCGATTGCGCTCGCGCTCAAGCACGAGCGGCCCGACGCGCAGGTGTTCGCGACCGACGCGTCCGCCGATGCGCTCTCGTTGGCACGCGAGAACGCTGAGGCGACTGGGCTCGACGTGACGCTTCGTCCACGGAGATCTGCTCGCCGGGCTTGACGGCCCGTTCGCGCTCGTCGTCTCGAACCCGCCGTACGTCGAGCCAGGGGAGATCGACGCGCTGCAACCGGAGGTGCGTGATTGGGAGCCGCGTCTGGCACTCGTGGACGAGGGGCAGACGACCCGCCTGATCGAGGACGCGCGCGCGGTGCTCGACGGGGCGATCGTGCTCGAGGTGCACGAAGCCCATGCCGAACGCGTCAAGGCAGAGCTCGCCGCCGCCGGTTATGCCGACTGCCGCGTCACGCAGGATCTCGCCGGCCGAGACCGGGTCGTGGAGGCGCGGTGCCAGACACCGTCACAGCTCTGAACGCGCTCCAGCCGGTGCTGCTTCCGACCGACACCGTCTACGGCCTCTGCGCGCTCGCCGCGAGCGAGGAGGCCGCCGCGAACCTCTACCGCTTGAAGGGGCGGGCAGCCGAACAGCCGACGGCCCTTCTGGCCGCGTCCGTCGAGGACCTGCTCGCGGCCGCTCCCGGAGCTACCCGAGACCGTCCTCCGGGCGCTGCTCCCCGGCGCGTTCACGCTCGTATTGCCGAACCCGGCGCGCCGGTTCCCGTGGCTCGCGGGCACGACCCCCGACGCGATCGGCATCCGTGTGCCTCAACTGCCGGAACCGAGCCGCGCCGTGGTCGCAGCCGTCGGCGCGGTGCTCGCGACGAGCGCCAACGACCCCGGCGGCCCGAACCCGGCGACCCTCGACGCCGTTCCCGACCGCATCAGGAACGGCTGTGGGGCGGAGCTCGACCTCGGGCCGCTTCCCGGGACGCCGTCGACCGTGCTCGACCTGACCGGCCCCGAGCCGCGCGTCCTGCGCGAAGGCGCGGTCTCTGCGGAGGATGCCCTCAGGGCCCTCCCCTAAGATGAACGGGTGGCCGTCGCCCAGCAGACCTTCGAGCAGCTCCGCGCGGCCGGGCTCGCCGACATCGACCCGGAGATCGCCGAGCTTCTCGGTCGCGAGCTCGACCGGCAGCGCGGCCAGATCGAGCTGATCGCGTCGGAGAACTTCACCTGGCCGAGCGTCCTCGAGGCGGTCGGCTCGGTGCCGACGAACAAGTACGCAGAGGGCTATCCCGGCAAGCGCTACTACGGCGGCTGCGAGGTGGTCGACGAGATCGAGGACCTGGCGCGCGACCGCGCGAAGGAGCTGTTCGGCGCGGAGCACGCGAACGTTCAGCCGCACGCAGGCGCGCAGGCGAACATGGCCGTCTACTTCGCGGTGCTCGACCCGGGCGACCGCGTGCTCGGGCTGTCGCTCGATCACGGCGGGCACCTGACACACGGGCTGAAGGTCAACTTCTCCGGGAAGCTCTACGAGTTCCATCACTACGGCGTCGTCGCGCGAGACGATGCGCGTCGACTACGACGACGTGCTCGCCCGCGCGAAGGAGGTGCGGCCCGAAGCTGATCGTCTGCGGCGGCTCCGCCTATCCGCGCACCGTCGAAGCCGACCGCTTCCGCGAGATCGCCGACGAGGTGGGGGCGATGCTGATGTGCGACATGGCCCACTTCGCCGGTCTCGTCGCCGCCGGCCTGCACCCGAACCCGGTGCCGCACTGCGACTTCGTCACCTCGACGAGCCACAAGACGCTCGCCGGGCCGCGCGCCGGCTTCGTCCTCTGTCCAAGGAGGAGCACGCGTCGAAGCTCGACCGCGCGCTGTTCCCAGGCATGCAGGGCGGCCCGCTGATGCACGCGTCGCGGCGAAGGCCGTGTGCTTCGGGATCGCGATGACCGATGCCTTCCGCGACTACCAGGGCGCAGGTACGCGCGAACGCCGACGCCCTCGCGGCCGGCATCCAGGAGGGTGGCTTCGACGTGCTCACCGGCGGAACCGACACGCACCTCGTGCAGCTCGATCTCCGCAACACCGAGTGGACGGGCCTCGCCGCGCAGGATCGCCTCGAGGACTGCAAGCTCACCGTGAACCGGAACACCGTTCCGTTCGACGAGCGGCCGCCGATGGTCGCCTCCGGCGTCCGCTTCGGCACGCCGGCCGCGACGATGCGCGGCTTCGACGAGGGCGACTTCGCCGAGGTCGCCTCGATCGTCGTGCGGTGCGCTCGACGAGAGCGCCGACGTCGAGGCGCTGCGCGGCCGCGCGATCAGCTCTGTGCGACAAGCGGCCGCTCTACCCGGGCTTCCGCGGCTACACGAGCTACATCGCGTAGTCGACGGCGGCGCTCACATGGGCGCGCACGGTGTCGACGAGCGGCACGTCGACGTCGTCCTGGCCGAGTAACAGGCCGAGCTCGCTGCAGCCGAGAATCACTGCCTCGGCGTCGAGCCGCGAGATCAGGTCGATGTACCACGAGCGGGTCCGGTCGACGACACGTCCCAGCGAGAGCTCTTCGTGGATCGACCGTCCGATCTCGGCGCGATCCCCGGCGTCCGGGACGATCACCTCGAAGCCGCGCGCCTCGAGGCGCTCGCGGAAGAACGGCAGCTCCATCGTCCACGGCGTGCCGAGCAGGGCGACCGTGCGCTGCCCGTCGAGCGCGTCGGCCGTTGCGTCGACGATGTGGATCGCCGGGATCGAAAGGTCGCGGGTGATCAGCTCCCAGGCGGTGTGCATCGTGTTGCACGCGAGCAGGAAGACCTCGGCGCCGGCCGCCTCGACCCGCGCGTGCATCGGCGGCGAGCAGCCGCCCGGCCTCCTCCCAGCGTCCGGCGTGCATGAGCGGCTCGATCGTCGCCGAGGTCGACGCTGAACATCACGCAACGGGCCGCGTGCGCCCCCTCGGTGCGCTCGTTCACGAGCACGTTCAGCAAGCGGTAGTACTCGGCGGCCGAGTGCCAGGTGATGCCGCCGAGCACGCCGATCGTCTTCATCCGCCCGTAAGATCGCACAGCCAATGTCGGTGACCGAGGTCCGCCATCCGCTCGTCCAGCACAAGCTGTCGTACATCCGCGACAAGGACACGCCGACGGTGCACTTCCGCCGGCTCGTCGAGGAGGTGACGCTGCTTCTCACCTACGAGGCGACGAAGGACTTCCCGACGGAGACGGTCGAGGTCGAGACGCCGCTCGAGGTGGCGCCGATGATGCAGATCTCCGGCAAGAAGGTCGCGGTCTGCCCGATCCTCCGCGCCGGGCTCGGGATGCTCGACGGCGTGCTGACGCTGATCTCCGGTGCGCGCGTCGGCTTCATCGGGCTCTATCGCAACGAGGAGACGCTCCAGCCGGTCGAGTACTACGTGAAGCTGCCCGTCCGACGTCGCCGACCGCGACGTGATCCTGCTCGATCCGATGCTCGCGACCGGGAACTCGACGGTGCACGCGGTGAAGCTCGTGAAGGACGCGGGGGCCTCGAGCGTGCGGCTGATCTCGATCATCGCCGCGCCCGAGGGGATCAAGAACATCCAGGACCACCATCCAGACGTGCAGATCGTCGTCGCCGCGATCGACCGCGGGCTGAACGAGAAGGGGTACATCGTGCCGGGCCTCGGCGATGCGGGAGACCGGCTCTACGGCACGAAGTAATACTCTGGTGCCATGGTCTGGGACGAGCTGACAGACCACCTCGGAGGTCGCTGTACGCGGCGCTGTCGGCGCTCGTCATCGTCCTCCTCTTGACGCCGGCCGTCGGCTCGGCGGCCCGCCATCTCCGCCTCGTCAACCGCCCCCAGGAGGGCGAGCGCGACCGGCCCTCGATCCCGCGCCTCGGCGGGCTGGCGCTCTTCTTCGGCATCGTCGTGCCGTCGCTCGCGTTCCTGCCGCTCGGCGGCGGGATGCGCGGGGTGCTGCTCGGCGCCGCCGTCGCGACGACGATCGGCGCGATCGACGACTTCCGCGGCCTGCGCTGGTGGCAGAAGCTCGGCGGCCAGGTGCTCGCCGCCTCGATCCCGGTCGGCTTCGGCGTCTGGGTGCACAGCTTCACGTTCCCGATCGTCGGCGTCCACCAGCTGCCGGAGGCGGTCGGCGCGACCCTGACCGTGCTCGGGATCGTCGCCGCTCATGAACATGGTCAACTTCCTCGACGGCCTGGACGGGCTCGCCGCGGGCGTTTGCGCGATCGCCGGCGTCACGTTCTGCACGATCGAGCTCTCGCGCGGCGAGATCGGCCCGGCGGTCCTCGCGGCGACGGTCTTCGGCGCCTGCCTCGGCTTCCTGCGCCACAACTTCTATCCGGCCCGGATCTTCATGGGCGACTCGGGCGCGATGCTGCTCGGGTACACGCTGGCGGCGATCTCCGTCCAGGGCCTCGTGAAGACGGCCGCCTTGGCGGCGCTCGTGCTGCCGCTGCTCGTGCTCGCGGTGCCGGTGCTCGACACGTCGTTCGTCGTCGCGAAGCGGCTGCGGAGCGGCCAGCCGATCTACGTCGCCGACGCGCGGCACCTGCACCACCGATTCATGCGGATCGGCTTCTCCCAGCGCCGTGCCGTCGTCTACCTCTGGACCTGGTGCGCCGCCCTGGCGCTCGCCGCCCTCGCGACCCGGTTCGCGCCGCCGCATCACCGGCACGGCGCAGTGGAGCGTGGTGAACGTGGCGATCGACGCGACGGCGGCGCTGCTCGCGATCGCCTTCTCGGCCTACGTGATCTACGTGCTGGAGCTGGTCAAGCTGGCGACGCCGCGGGCCCGCCGCCGCGCCGCCCAGCGCGACGCGGCCTGAGCGTCACAAACCGCACGTTTCGCTCGCTTGGCAAGCGACAAAGCAGCTGTCACAAACCTTGGTATGCTCCCGCCCGAAGTGGAGCCCCAGCGCCCGACGCTTTCCCTCGCCGGCGCCGGCAGCGTCCTGATCGGTTTCACGATGGCGTGCATCGTGATCGGGACGTTGATCGGCTGGGCGGCGGGAAAGCTGGGTTACGGACTCGCCTTCGGAGCGGTCGTCGGCATCCCCGTCGGCGTCGCGGCAACCGTGATCAAGTACCGCAATGTCTGAGGAGAAAGCGATCCCAGCCTGGACCGAGCCTCGCACGGCGCCGCCGGCGCTGCTGCCCGCGATCGCGGGCAGCGTCGTCGTTCTGCTCGCGCTGCCGATCTTCCTGATCGCCGGCTGGCGGGTCGAAGGCTGGGCGCTCGGAGCGGTGCTCTGGTTCGGCTCCGAGGCGTTCGGATGGATCCTCACGCGGCTGCGCGCGCAAACGGGTAACCTCGCCGCCGCAGGCGTGGTGGCTTTTGGAATGCTTTTTCGCGCGATCGCCGTGATGGTGGTGATCTTCGCCGTCGCTGTGTCCGACAAATGGCTCGGGCTGGCGGCCGCGTTGACCTATGCCGCCGGGTACTCGGCTCAGCTAGGCCTGCAGTTGTCCGCCTACTACTCAGGCCCGAAGGCAGGTACCAGTTGACGTTCCGCCGCGTTTTCATCCTTGCCACGACGATCGCGCTGCTCGCTCCGGCGAGCGCGTTCGCGCGCGGCGACGTTCGACCCGACGACCGAGTTCGAGCAGAAGGAGTGGATCCCGATCCACCTCGGCCCGCTGAACCTCTCGATCACCAAGGCGGTCGCCTACCTGATGCTCGGCGCGTTGCTGACGATCCTCTTCGGGCTCGTCTTCATGCGGCGTCAAGGTCGCGGCGATCAGCACGCAAGCAGGCGGTCGGCGAGCTCGTCTACGACCTCGCGCAGACGCAGATCGCGGAGCAGGGCCTGCCGACGAAGGCGATGGCGCGCTGGTTCCCGTACGTCGCGACGCTGATGCTCTTCATCTTCATGGTCAACCTGCTCGGCTTCATCCCGCTGCCGCTGACCGGCGAGACCTACCACGGCGTCCCGACGTGGGGGATCTACGCCGCGACGAGCTCCCTCTCGGTGACGCTCGCGCTCGCGCTGCTCACGTTCATCTTCACGCACTACGAGGGCATCCGCTGGAACGGCCCGGTGAAGTACTTCAAGAGCTGGATCCCCGAGGCGCCGAAGCCGACTGCTGATCGCTGATCGTGCCGCTCGAGATCCTCGGCCAGTTCATGCGGCTGATCTCGCTGAGGTCCGTCTCTTCGCGAACATGCTCGCGGGACACATCCTGATCCTGACGTTCATCGGACTGCTGTTCATCCTGCAGACCCTCTTCCTCGCGTCCTCGGTCGTCGCCGGTCGGGATCATCTTCTACCTCTTCGAAGTGATCATCGTCGTCGGCATCCAGGCCTTCATCTTCGCTGCACTGTCCGCCATCTACATCGGCTCGGCCATCGAGCCAGAACACTAAGGAGCGTTTCGCCATGGTACCACGTGATCTTCAGCGCGGCGTCCGACTCGCCGATCACGCACGCCGGCAAGGCGATCGGCCTTGCGCTCGGCGTCGGTCTCGGCGCGCTCGGCGCCGGCGTCGGCATCGGCAACATCTTCGGCTCGATGATCCAGTCGGTCGCCCGCCAGCCTGAGCTGCGCGGCGAGCTTCAGGGCATCCAGTGGCTCGGCTTCGCCCTCACCGAGGCGGTCGTGTTCTACGGCCTGCTCGGCTCGATCCTCGCCTACGTCCTCGTCTAGCCCGATGCTGGCCACCAACCCACTGATCCAGGTCACGCCGGGCCTGATGATCTGGACGATCGTCTGCTTCCTCGTGGTCCTGTTCGTCCTGAAGAAGTGGGCGTTCGGGCCGATCCAGCAGACGCATCGACGACGCGGCGCGAGCGCATCGAGGACTCGATCACCGAGGCCGACAACGCGCGCGCCGAGGCGCGGAACCTGCTCGAGGAGCACAAGAAGCTGATCGCGCAGGCGAAGTCGCAGTCGGAGGAGATCCTCGCCGAGGCTCGCAAGCGTCGCGGACGCGCAGCGCGAGCGTGTGCGCGAGGAGACCGAAGAGGATCGCCAGCGGCGGCTCGAGGAGACGCGCCGCCAGATCGAGCAGGCGACGACGCAGGCGCTCGGCCAGATCCGCGACGAGGTCGGGAAGCTCTCGCTCCTCGCCGCCGAGAAGATCACCCGCAAGTCGCTCACCGGCGACGACCAGCAGCGGCTGATCGACGAGGCGCTCAGCGAGATCGACTTCTCCCAGCTCGAAGGGAGCCGGTCGTAAGCGCGGCGCACCGCATCTATGCGCGGGCCCTGTTCGAGGCCGCGCAGGAGCAGGGCAAGCTCGAGCTGGTGCACAGCCAGGTCGGCGAGCTCCGCGACGCCGTCGCAGCGTCCGACGACCTGCGCGCGTTCCTCGAGAACCCCGAGGCGGACACGCGGGTCAAAGAGGACGTCGTTCGCGCGCATCGCCGAGGGCGCGGACGAGCTCGTCGTGAACTTCGTGAAGCTGCTCGCCGAGAAGGGCCGCGCCGCGGAGCTCGACGACGTCGTCGGCGAGCTCGACGCGCTCGTCGCCGCCGAGGAGCGGATCCTCGACGTGGAGCTGACGACCGCGCACGAGCTCTCGGACGACGAGTTCGAGCGCATCCAGAAGCAGATCGAGAAGGCCTCCGGCAGGAGCCGTGCAGGCCGAGCGCAAGGTGGACCCAGACTTGATCGGAGGCATCGTCCTCCAGGCCGGATCGATGAGGCTCGACGCGAGCGTGCGCGGCCGGCTCGAACGACTTCGCCACGAACTGACGCACGCAAGGAGCTGAAACCAGAGATGAAGCTGCGCCCCGAAGAGATCACCTCGATCCTCAAGGAACGGATCGAGAAGTTCGACGTCGAGACCAACCTCGCCGAGGTCGGCACCGTCCTGCAGGTCGGCGACGGCATCGCCCGCATCCACGGGCTCGAGAACTGCCTCGCGCTCGAGATGCTCGAGTTCGGGCACGGCGTCGTCGGCCTCGCGTTCAACCTCGAGGAGGACAACGTCGGCGCTGCGCTCTTCGGCGAGTGGGACAAGCTGAAGGAGGGCGACCCGGTCAGCCGCACCGGCAAGGTCGCGTCGGTTCCCGTCGGCGAGGGCGCTGCTCGGCCGCGTCGTCGACCCGCTCGGCAACCCGCTTGACGGCCTCGGCCCGATCGAGTCGATCCGAGACGCGCCCCGTCGAGTGGAAGGCGCCGGGCGTCATCCAGCGCCAGCCGGTGAAGGAGCCGCTGCAGACCGGCATCAAGTCGATCGACTCGATGACGAACGTCGGCCGCGGCCAGCGCGAGCTGATCATCGGCGACCGCTCGACCGGCAAGACCGCGATCGCGATCGACACGATCCTGAACCAGCACGACCAGAACGTGAAGTGCTTCTACGTCGCCATCGGCCAGAAGGCGTCGACCGTCGCGCAGGTCGTCGAGACGCTGCGCGAGGCGGGCGCGATGGAGTACACGACGGTCGTCGTCGCGTCCGCCGTCAGAGGCGGCGCCGATCAAGTGGATCGCCCCGTTCGCCGGCTGCGCGATGGCCGAGTACTTCCTCTACAAGGGCGAGCACGCGCTGATCATCTACGACGACCTGACGAAGCAGGCCGATGCGTACCGTCAGCTCTCGCTGCTGCTTCGCCGCCCGCCGGGCCGCGAGGCGTTCCCCGGCGACGTCTTCTACTTGCACTCGCGGCTGCTCGAGCGCGCCTGCAAGCTCTCCGACGCGCGGGGCGGCGGGTCGCTGACGGCGCTGCCGATCATCGAGACGCAGGCCGGCGACATCTCCGCCTACATCCCGACGAACGTGATCTCGATCACGGACGGCCAGATCTTCCTGCAGTCCGACCTCTTCTTCTCGGGCGTTCGCCCGGCGGTCAACGTCGGCACGAGCGTGTCGCGCGTCGGCACGTCGGCGCAGACGAAGGCGATGAAGAAGGTCGCCGGCCGCCTGCGCCTCGACCTCGCGCAGTACCGCGAGCTCGAGGCGTTCGCGCAGTTCGGCTCCGAGCTCGACCAGGCGACGCAGAACGCGCTGAACCGCGGCGAGAAGATGGTCGCGACGCTCAACCAGCCGCAGTACCAGCCGTGGCCGGTGGAGGAGCAGGTCGCGGCGCTCTACGCCGGCGTCAACGGCTTCCTCGACGACATCCCGACCGAGGACGTCCCGCGCTTCCAGGAAGAGCTGCGCGAGCAGCTGCGCGCGCAGAACGAGATCCTGCAGACGATCCGCGAGTCGGGCGACCTGGCCGACGAGACCGCCGAGAAGCTGAACGCCGAGATCGAGAAGCTGAAGAGCCGCTTCGCCACGTCGACCGACGAACAGGCGGCGTAGTTGGCGTCCACGCAGGACCTGAAGCGGCGCGTCCGCTCGATCACGAACACGCGCAAGGTGACGAAGGCGATGGAGCTCGTCGCCTCGGCGCGGCTGCGCCGCGCGCAGCAGCGCATCGAGGCGATGCGCCCGTACGCCGACCGCATGCTCGAGCTGATGGCGGGCGTCTCGCAGGCGGCCGGCGCCGTTCGCCTGCCGCTCCTCGAGCGGCGCGAGCGAGGTGAAGACGGTCGCGATCGTGCCGGTCACGGCCGACCGCGGTCTCGCCGGCGGCTTCAACGCGCAGGTGATCCGCCGCTCGCTCGCGCTGATGCGCGAGCACCAGGCGGAGGGACGTGCGGTCGTCTGGTTCTCGACGGGCCGCAAGGCGGCGTCGACGCTCCGCTTCCGCCGGCTCGAAGTGAGCCAGTCGTGGACGGGCTTCAGCGAGCGTCCCGGCTACAACGACGCGCAGGCGGTCGCGCACGCGGTCGCCGAGGCGTACACGAGCGGCGAGGTCGACGCGGTCTACGTCGTCTACAACGCGTTCGTCTCGGCGCTCACCCAGAAGGTGACGGTTCGCGAGCTGCTGCCGATCCCGACCGACGTCCTCGAGAAGCAGGAGGACGACGAGGAGGCGAGCGACGCTCGGCACGCCCGGACTTCATCTACGAGCCCGAGCCCGAGGAGATCCTCGCCCGGCTGCTGCCGGTGTACGTCGAGACGGAGCTCTACCGCGCGCTGCTCGAGTCGGCCGCGTCCGAGCAGGGAGCCCGGATGACCGCGATGCGGAACGCCTCGAAGGCGGCCGGCGAGCTGATCGACAGCCTGACGCTGGCGATGAACCGGGCCCGCCAGGCCGAGATCACCCAGGAGATCCTGGAAGTGGTCGCCGGCGCCGACGCCCTATCGGGCTAGCCCAAAAGGGGCTAACTTTTCAGCTGGGACCCAGTCTCAGCATCAGATGTTCACAAAGTCTTCACTGCTTCGGCTACTGTTCCGCCCCTCGTGAGCACCGGACTCGACAAGCCCGACGCCGCCGCGACCACCGACGCCGTCCCGGTCGACGCAGTTCCTGTCGATACGCAGCGCGGAATCCGTCAAGGCGCGCGGCTACTGGGAGCTCGTGTGCATCCGCTTCCGGCGCGACAAGCTCGCCGTCGTCAGCGTCGGCTTCGTCGTCTTCCTGCTGCTTTTGGCGTTCGTCGGCGGGCCGGTCTTCGCGCACTTCCTCGGGCACGGCCCGAACGACATCTTCGCGAACGGCGTCGACCCGGAGACGTTCGCGCCGGTCGGCCCCTGGACGTGGGTCAGCACCGCGCCGTATCCGGGTGCGCCCGGTCACTGGCCGAAGGAGCTGTTCATCCTCGGCGCCGACGGCAGCCTCGGCCGCGACCTCTTCCTGCGCCTGCTCTACGGCGCGCAGACGTCCCTCGAGGTCGCGCTGCTCGCGACGATCGGCTCGGTCGGCCTCGGCGTGATCATGGGTGTCCTCGCCGGCTACTTCCGCGGCTGGGTCGACACCGTCGTCTCGCGGCTGATCGAGATCGTGATGGTCTTCCCGTTCCTGCTCTTCATCGTCGCCGCTCGACGTCGTCGCCGGCCCGCAGCTCGACTCGGTCACCCTCGGGTTCCTGGCGCCGGGCGTCTTCACGCTGGCGCTGATCTTCTCGGTCTTCGGCTGGTTCTATCCGGCCCGCATCATGCGCGGCGTCGTCCTGTCGCTGCGCGAGAAGGAGTTCGTCGAGGCCGCCCGCATGACCGGCGCGAGCGACTTCCGCATCATGCGGTCGCACCTGCTGCCCCACCTCGTCGCGCCGATCATCGTCTACTCGACCCTGATCATCGCGTCGAACATCATCGCCGAGGCCGGCCTGTCGTTCCTCGGTCTCGGCATCAAGCAGCCGACTGCGAGCTGGGGCAACCTGCTCGCGGCTGCGCCCGACTACTACCTGACACAGCCCTGGCTGATGGTCTGGCCGGGTCTCGTGCATCCTCCTTACGACCCTCGCTTTCAATCTGCTCGGCGACGGTCTGCGGGATGCGTTCGACCCTCGCGCCCGGATCTAGGAAGGGTTTTCCGGGAGCAGAGGCTAACTAACGGCGGGCGGCTGCGTCATACGTCGCACGCTGGTGTTTTTCTCGAAACAACACTGTTACCATGCGGCGCCGCTCGTCAGGGCGAGGGGTTCCGTGAGAGGAAGAGGAAGGAGTCATATGCGCAGGAAGCAGGTGCTCTCCCTATTTATGCTCGTCACGGGAGTTGCGTTGCTCGTCGCGGCGTTGTCCGTCGGCGGCGCTTCTTCGGCCACGAAGAAGCCGGGCTCGGCGGAGGCGCTCAAGGGCGGCACGCTGAAGCTCAACGAGAACAGTGGGGACTTCGACTACGTCGATCCTCAGCTCGCCTATCGCACCGACGACTGGGCGATGCTCTACACGACCTCGATGAACCTCGTCGGCTTCCCGGAGAAGTCGGGCGCCGCCGGCGCTCAGCTCTATCCGGTCGCCGCCACGTCGTTCCCGACCGTGTCGAAGGACGGCAAGACCTACACGTTCCACATCCGTCCGGGCCTGAAGTTCTCGGACGGCTCGCCGGTCACCGCGGCCGCGTTCCAGCGTGCCTGGGAGCGCGTGCTGAGCCCGAAGATGGGCTCGCCGGTCGGCGTGAACATCGGCGCTCAGGACCTGATCGTCGGCGGTGCCGCGTTCCTCGCCGGCAAGGCCCAGCACATCGCCGGCATCAAGGCGAGTGGCCTGAACCTGACGTTCCACCTCACGCAGCCGAACGCGACGTTCGTGTCGATCCTCGGGATGATGTGGTTCACCGCCACCAAGCCGAACGAGGCGTACAACGCGAACGGTCTCAACACGTTCCCGTCGGCCGGCCCGTACTACATCTCTTCGCGTGACCCGGGCAAGTCGCTCGTGCTCAAGCGGAACCCGTACTACAAGGGCTCGCGTCCGGCGAACCCCGACCAGATCGTCGTTCACGCCGAACGTGAACCAGGATCAGTCGCTGCTCCAGGTCAAGGCCGGCCAGGCCGACCTCGACATCGCCTACATCCCGCCGACGGCTGCCGCCGATCTCGGGAAGACCTACGGCGTCAACAAGAGCCGCTTCTACGTCGGCGCGACGTCGTGCGTGGACTACATGTCGATGAACAACACGAAGGCGCCGTTCAACAACCTGAATCTCCGCAAGGCTGTCGAGTACGGCATCGACCGTCCGGCGCAGGTTCGCCTGCTCGGCGCGTACGCCGGGAAGCGCACGAGCCAGATCCTGGTTCCGGGCATCCCGGGCTACAAGCCGTTCAACGCGTACCCGCTCGCAGGTGCCGACGTTGCGAAGGCGAAGGCGATCGGTGGCTCGGCCATCGCGTCGGCTCCGACCTTGAACTTCGTCCACACGACGAGCGCGTCGTCGACCAACCGCGCTCAGCTGGCGGAGTACAACCTGAAGCAGATCGGCTTCAAGATCAACGACATCCCGACCCCCTCGACGAACTTCTACCAGGTGGTCGGTTCGAAGGACACCACGTACAACTTCACCTCGAACGGTGGTTGGTGCGCGGACTACTTCGACCCGTACGACTACCTCAACGTCCTGTTCGACGGCCGCAAGATCCAGGCCGCGAACAACGTGTCGTACTCGTACTTCAACAACGCGGGCTTCAACGCCGGGCTCGATCACGCTGCGTCGCTCTCGGGCGCCGCTCGCGCGAGTGCCTACGCGGCCCTCGACCAGCAGCTCATGACCAAGTACGCTCCGGTCGTGCCGTACCTGGTCTCGACGAACCGGTTCTTCACCTCTGCACGGACGAAGAACTGGATCTACAGCACCTACTTCGGTGAGCCGTACTTCAACGCCCTGTCGGTGGGGTAACGGACCACTAAGCGACACCGATCGGGGAGGCGCCTTCGGGCGCCTCCCCGATCATTTTCCGACACACTTCATCTGCACATGGCCCAATTCCTGATCCGGCGCATCTTCTGGGCGATCTTTCTGTTCCTGGTCGCCACGATCATCACCTACCTGATCTTCTGGGTGATCCCGTCCGATCCCGCGCGGCTCGCAGCCGGCAAGGCCGCGACCCAGGCGGACATCGACCGCGTCCGGCACTACCTGCACCTCGACCGGCCGATCTGGTGGCAGTACTTCTATTTCCTGAAGGGGCTCGTGCTCCACGGGTCGCTCGGCCGCTCGTTCGTGAACCGCGAGTCCGTGCGCCAGATCATCCAGGCTGACGCGCCGGTCACCGCCTCACTCGTCTTCGGCGGCGCCATCATGTGGCTGACGCTTTCGATTCCGATCGGCATCCTCTCGGCACTGCGCCCTCGCTCGGCCATGGATCGCGTGACGATGACCTTCGTGCTCATCGGGATCTCGGCGCATCCGGTGTGGATCGGCCTGATCTTCTCGTACGTCTTCGGCTACAAGCTGCATCTGACGCCGATCGCCGGCTACTGCAACTTCTTCCCGGGGACAGCCGGCGCGCAATGCGAGGGACCGGCGCAGTGGGCCTACCACCTGATCTTGCCGTGGACCACGTTCATGATCCTGTTCGCCGCGCTCTACGTTCGACTGATACGCGCGAACGTCATGGAGACGATGAACGAGGACTACGTGCGGACCGCGCGCGCGAAGGGCGCGTCGCAGAGCCGCGTCATGACCCAGCACGTCCTCCGCAACAGCCTGCTGCCTGTCGTGACGATCCTCGGCATGGATCTCGGCCTGGCGCTCGGCGGCGCGATCTTCACCGAAGACGTCTACAACCTGCCCGGGCCTCGGCCATGACATCGTCAACGCCTACGGGAACTCCGACCTGCCGTTGATCACCGGCATCGTGGTGTTCGCGACGATCTGCGTGATCATCGCGAACTTCATCGTCGATGTCGCCTACGGCTTCCTCGACCCGCGAATCAGACCCAGCTGATGGCGACGCTCGAAGTCAAGGACCTCAGCACCTCCTTTCGCACCGACGACGGCGTCGTCAAGGCCGTCACCGGCGTCAGCTTCGCGCTCGAGTCCGGGCGCACGCTGGGCGTCGTCGGCGAGTCGGGCTCCGGCAAGAGCGTCACCTTCCTGACGGTGATGGGGCTCGTCGACCCGAAGCAGGCGACGGTCGGCGGCTCCGTGAAGGTCGACGGCGAGGAGATCCTCGGCGCCGGAAACTCGCGCCTTCGCCAGATCCGCGGCGCGAAGATCGGGATGATCTTCCAGGACCCGATGACCTCGCTGAACCCGGTCAAGACGATCGGCTGGCAGCTCGAGGAGGCGGTCCTGATCCATCAGGACGTGACGCGGAAGGACGCGCGCAGGCAGGCGATCGAGATCCTGAAGGAAGTCGAGATCCCCCACGCCGACCCAGCGCGTCGACGCCTACCCGCACCAGTTCTCGGGCGGTATGCGCCAGCGCGTGATGATCGCGATGGCGCTGATCAACAATCCCGAGATCCTGATCGCCGACGAGCCGACGACCGCTCTCGACGTGACGACCCAGGCGCAGATCCTGCGCTTGATGCGGCGTCTGCAGGAGGAGCACGGGACGGCGATCGTGATGATCACGCACGACCTCGGCGTCGTCGCCGAGCTCGCAGACGACGTGATCGTCATGTACGGCGGCAAGGTGGTCGAGCAGGCGAAGGTCGACGACCTCTTCGCGAAGCCGGAGATGCCGTACACGTGGGGCCTCCTCGGCTCGCTGCCGCGCCTCAACTCGACCGGCAAGCGCCTCGAGCAGATCCCTGGCCACCCGCCGTCGCTGCTGCACCCGCCGACCGGCTGTCCGTTCAACCCGCGCTGCGAGTACGTCATGGCGGAATGCCGCACGACGCTGCCGGAGCTCCGTCTCTCGGAGCAGGGCGAGAAGCACTTTTTCCGCTGTCATCTCGACGACGAGACGCGGACACGGATCTGGCAAGGGAAGCGCGCCGCGATGGCGGAGGACGCTGCCTGATGGCCGAGGAGCTCCTGAAGGTCGAAGGTCTGCAGAAGCATTTCCCCGTCACGCGGGGGATCGTGTTCCAGAAGCAGGTCGGCGCGGTCAAGGCGGTCGACGGCGTCAACTTCACGCTCAACGCCGGCGAGACGCTCGGCGTCGTGGGCGAGTCCGGTTGCGGCAAGTCGACGATGGCGCGCTGCATCGCGAGACTGCTCGAGCCGACCGGCGGCAGCATCACGTTCGAAGGGCGCGACATCACGCATCTCGACCGCGCCGATATGCGACCGGTCCGGCGCGACATGATGATGGTGTTCCAGGATCCGTACGCGTCGCTGAATCCGCGTAAGCGCGTCGGCTCGATCGTCGGCGAGCCGCTCGAGGTTCACGGCATCGGCACCGACGCCGAGCGCAAGAAGCGCGTCCAGGAGCTCCTCGAGATCGTCGGCCTCAACTCGGAGCACTTCAACCGCTTCCCGCACGAGTTCTCCGGTGGACAGCGTCAGCGCATCGGCATCGCGCGGGCGCTCGCGGTCAACCCGAAGCTGATCATCTGCGACGAGCCGGTGTCGGCGCTCGACGTCTCGGTGCAGGCGCAGATCCTCAACCTGCTCAAGGATCTCCAGGGCGAGTTCGGCCTCACCTACATCTTCATTGCCCATGACCTCAACGTGGTTCGCCATATCTCGGACCGCGTGATGGTCATGTACCTCGGCCGCGTGGTCGAGATCGGCTCGCGCGACGACCTCTACGTCGAGCCCAAGCACCCGTACTCCGGCGCGCTCCTCTCGGCGGTGCCGGTCGCCGATCCCGAGGTCGGCCGGCAACGGCGCCAGATCGTGCTCGAGGGCGACGTCCCGAGCCCGCTCAACCCGCCTCATGCGTGTCACTTCCATCCGCGCTGCCCGCGCTTCGTCGACGGCAAATGCAACGTCGATACGCCGCTGCTCCGGCCGGTCGGCAGCGGGGCGGGTCACGAGGCGGCGTGCCACTTCCCGCTCGAGCGCTGGCCGATGACGGACGAAGAGATTCGTCAGCCGCGACGCGTCGATCGTCGGCGCGGCGGACTAGGCTCCCCGCGTGTGGCTTCAAGCCGCACGTCGCCTTGCGCTGATCTACGGGGCGATGCTGGTCGGAACCGCGGTCGTCTCGGCGCTGATCGGGCTGGTCGTCGGCGACGTCCAGCGCGCGATCGCAGTCGGCTACTACGTCGCCGGTATCGCCCTCCTGGGCGGCTGCTTCTTGTTCGGTGTTCGCGGTCCGTTGCGCGGCGTCTCCGACCAGGGCGAGACGGTGCCGACGGTCGGCGCCCGGCGGCTGCGCCGGGCCACCCCGGATGAGCGGTCGGAGGCGTCGCGGACGGCGATCTTGCTCTTTGTCATGGGCTCTGTCGCTGGTCGTGATCGGAAGCCTCTTCGACCCGGCGCACGCGACGTTTTGAGCGAAAAACGGAGACTTGCAGGCTTACTTCATTTTTCTTAGTCAGGAACTAACTTGGACAGGCATGCTGCGTCCTACCTGATGATGATCTCCGCACGGTGTGAACGCTCTCGCGAAGCCGCGTCGCTCCGACTCGACGGCATGCTGTCGACGTTCGAGTCGGCGCTGCTCGATCGTCATCTGCGGCGTTGCGCCTCGTGCCGGTCGTTCGTCGAAGGGGCGGCGCGTCAGACCGAGCTGCTGCGGGGGGTGCCGCTCGAGCCTCTGCCGCACCCGGTTGAGCTGCCGCAGGCGTCTCGGCCTTCACGTGCCTCAGCCGTCCGGAGTGGGGCTCTCGTCGCGGTCGGGGCGGCGGTTGCCATCGCCGCCGGGCTCGCCCTCGTCGCGCTCCCGGAGGCGAGCACGACCGTCGCAGCAGCCGTCGCTCCGATCCTGCCGGCGAACGCGAGCTCGTCGTCGTCGCGGCGCAGCCGGGGCCGAGCACCACGGTCGTCGTCCCGCGCGCTCCGGGTCGAGCCGACGACGTACCACGACGGCCCGGTGCACGGCCTGTTCAGCCAGCCCGCGTAGATCGCGCTTCGGCTTAACCCGGCGCTGCGGGGATGGGCGGCCGCCAGTGCGGCTCCCAGTAGTTCACGAGCCACGGGCCCCACTTGCCGTCCTGCAGCTTCTCGCGCTTCAGCCCGATGAAGAAGAGGAGGTCGGGGCGCGCGCTCGTGCCCGTCTTCGCGAGCAGATCGATGTCGAAGAGGCCCTGGTCCTCGTAGGAGTACTCGGGGGTGAAGGCCGCGGTCTTCGCGTTCGTCGCTTGGTAGGAGATGACGGGGATGTTGCCGGTCACCCAGTCCTTGCGCGTCAGGCGCCCTTTGAGGTCGACATGGACGAGGTTGTAGGACGCGGCGAGGTCCTTGCGGGCGACGGCGGTCTCGATGAACTTGCGGGCGACCGCGAGCTCGGCGGCGGTCGGCTTCATCTTCACTTGCTTCTTCGCCAGCTGCGCGGGCTGGTTCGAGAACGTGTCGGTGAACTTGTTCCCGCTGCCGGGGAGGACGACGAGCGCCACGAAGGCGATCACGCCGACCGCGAGGACGGCGGCGCTACCCCAGAAGAACTGCTTCTGCCGCTTCGGCGAGCTCAGGAAGCCGCCACTGATTCTGTCGCTCGACTGCGCCATGCCCGGTTAAGACCAAGGTACCGCGGAGAAAGTTAGGGTTGGTACGAGCGTTCCGGTGTGAATTTCGTCAGTTCTTCGCTTCGGTAGCGCCGGGGGAGACGCGGCAGCGCGCGCGACGCCTCGGCGGTCGCGTTGCGGAACCGCCGTGACGTCTCATCGCGACGATCAGGAACGCGAGCGGCAGGAGCGAGGACGAGCCCGAGGAGCCCGAGCACGGGAGCGAGCCCGAGTCGCCGATCGCGCCGGTGTTGTGCGTGCTCGGCGTGGGCCGTCTGGCCGCCGAGCGCGCCGAAGTCGGCCGGGCCGACCTCGCGACGTCGTCTTCGTGAGCCCGAACGTCGCGATCGTGTAGAGCCGGTTCACGAGCCAGCCCTTGCCGTGGCGCGTCACCATCCCCGAGAACTCGGTGCTCGGCTCGTCTCGCCCTTGCCCGGGATGGAGGACGATGTTGAAGATCACGTAACGCGGCTCGACGTCGACCGCCTGCCAGGTGTGGAACGTCTTCTCCTTCGCCCGGTAGTCGGGAATGGGCGTCGACCCGGCGAGCCACTTCGCCTTGTCTGGGCGCTGCGTGAGCTCCGGGCCGGCGAGTGTCCAGGCGAGCCGCAGATTCTTGCGCTCCATCGCGGCCGGCAGGAAGAGGTCGAGTGCGCGGTCGATCGCCTTCCGGTCGGCGGAGGTCAGGTGCGTCTTCTTGGCGGCCGCGATCGGCGGGCACCCCGGGGTTGGAGGAGCCGGGGTGCTCGGAGGCGGCGTCTTTTCCGGCAGGAGCACGGCGACGAGCGTGCCGGCGACGACGAGCACCACGACGACGGCGAGCCAGCGGAGCCGGCGGCGCACGCGCGGAGATGGCGGCAGTCCGGCCACGAAACCGAAGGTAGCAAGCGCGGCGTAGGGGATATCGTGAGCCTTGTGACGTTCAGGTGGGCTGTGCTCGCAGCTGCGCTCTTCGCCTCGCTGGCCGTCACGGTCGCAGCAGCGGCGCCACCGCCGCTACGTCCAGCACGACGTCGTGTTCGTGTCGATGAACGGGTCACGGGACGGTGCAGAGCTTCCCGCAGGGCGTCACTGTGCCCGAAGGTGTGCCGGGCGGCGTTTCTGCGGGGCACGCACGTCCGCCTGCTCGCCACGCCCGGCGCCGGGCTGGAAGGTCGAGTACTTCACGAGCAGCTGGTGCAAGGCGAGCGCGGCGGTCTGCGAGTTCGATCTGGAGCCCGCCCACGACTGCGACCAGCGGCGCCTGCCCGATCGGCTCGTTCGGCCTCCAGGCCGAGTTCGTCCGGCGACATGAGAGGAGGCTGCCGGTGCTGCCAAGCCCTGTGACCTCGTTCGTCTGAGCCCTCGACCACGCCGAACGTGTGTCGGTGGCGTTGAAGCGGGCGGAGCTCCGTTGGCACGAGCCGCGCGAGGCGCGATCGGCTAGTCTGCGCCTGCCCTGGCGGCTGCCGCGCTTTCTTCGCGCACGCCGCGGGGCCGAACTCCCACCTTCACCCGTCCAGGAGCTCTAGACGTGTCGACGAACGCAACTGCACCCGGCAAGCTGCTCGAGATCAAGGGCGTCGTCGTCGACGCCGTCTTCCCCGACGAGCTCTCCCGAGATCTACTCGGCGCTGCGCATCCCGCGCCCGGACGGCCCCGACCTGATCGCGGAGGTGCAGCAGCACCTCGGCGACGACCGCGTCCGCGCGGTCGCGATGGACGCGACGGACGGGATCGCGCGCGGCACCGACGTGTTCGACACCGGCGGCCCGATCTCGGTGCCCGTCGGCGACGTCACGCTCGGCCGCGTCTGGAACGTGCTCGGCGAGCCCGTGGACGAGAAGCCGGCCCCGCCGGCCGACGCGGAGCGCTGGTCGATCCACCGCGACCCGCCTGCCTTCGCCGACCTGACTCCGAAGGTCGAGATCTTCGAGACGGGCATCAAGGTCATCGACCTGATCGCCCCGTATGTCCGCGGCGGCAAGATCGGCCTCTTCGGCGGCGCCGGCGTCGGCAAGACGGTGCTGATCCAGGAGCTGATCCACAACATCGCGCGGCAGCACTCCGGCGTGTCCGTCTTCTCGGGCGTCGGCGAGCGCACGCGCGAGGGCAACGACCTGCTCCTCGAGATGGAGGAGTCGGGCGTGCTCGACAAGGTCGCCCTCTGCTACGGCCAGATGAACGAGCCGCCCGGGGCGCGCCTGCGCGTCGGCCTCTCCGGCCTGACGATGGCGGAGTACTTCCGCGACCAGGGCCAGGACGTCCTGCTCTTCATCGACAACATCTTCCGCTTCGTCCAGGCGGGCTCCGAGGTCTCGGCGCTCCTTGGCCGCATGCCGAGCGCCGTCGGCTACCAGCCGACGCTCGCCACCGAGATGGGGCAGCTGCAGGAGCGCATCACCTCGACGACCAAGGGCGCGGTCACCTCGGTGCAGGCGATCTACGTGCCGGCCGACGACCTCACCGACCCGGCGCCGGCGCAGACGTTCGCGCACCTCGACGCGACGACGACGCTCTCGCGCGCGATCGTCGAGCAGGGCATCTACCCGGCCGTCGATCCGCTCGACTCCGTGTCGCGCGCCCTGCAGCCGGGCATCGTCTCCGACGAGCACTACCGCACCGCGACCGGCGTGCAGGAGGTGCTGCAGCGCTACAAGGACCTGCAGGACATCATCGCCATCCTCGGCATCGAGGAGCTCTCGGACGAGGACCGGCTCACGGTTCAGCGTGCGCGCAAGATCCAGCGCTTCCTGTCGCAGCCGAACTTCGTCGCCGAGCAGTTCACCGGCACGCCGGGCCAGTACGTGAAGCTCGAGGACACGATCCGCGGCTTCCGGGAGATCCTCGACGGTCAGCACGACGACCTGCCCGAGCAGGCGTTCTACATGGTCGGCCCGATCGAGGGCGCCGTGGAGAAGGCCAAGCAGATGTCGGGGTCGTAGGCGTTGGCCGAGCGCAGGACGTTCTCGGTCTCGATCGTCACGCCCGACGGGCCGGCGTTCGAGGGCGACGCAGAGATGGTGATCGTGCCCGGCGCCGCCGGCGAGATCGGCGTGCTCGCGCGCCATGCGCCGCTGATCGCGACGCTCAAGGCCGGCTCGACGCGCGTGCACCCGCCGCAGGGCGAGGTGCTCGAGCTCGCGACCGGCCCCGGGCTTCTTCCAGGTGCTCCAGGACCGCGCGATCGCGCTGGTCGACGACGCCGTCGAGGCGTCGAAGATCGACGACGCCCGCGCGCGCAAGCAGCTCGAGGACGCGCAGGCCGAGCTCGAGGCGATCGACGCGCGGCGATTCGACCGCCGACCGCTGGCAGGCCGAGCAGCGCCTGAAGCACGCCGAGAACCAGCTCGCGGTCGCCGGCGGTCGTAACGCCACAGACTCGAACCTGGTTCTGCTGACCAGGTTCGCTAGAAGCTGGTTCGCCGAACCAGGTTCGTGACGTACGCGGTCCGAGGTACGCTTACGCATCCCGGAGAACTTTGACGAGCAGCTTGGCGACCGGGTCACCAAACGCCTAAAGAGCCCTATGACCCGAGACGTCGCAGACGACATACGCAGCACTGGCAGCCGAGAGGATCCTCGTCCTCGACGGCGCCTGGGGTGTGCTCCTGCAGAACCGCGGCCTGACCGAGGCCGACTTCCGTGGCGAGCGGTTCGCGCAGCACTCGCACGACGTCAAGAACGACCCCGACCTGCTGAACCTCACGCAGCCGCACATCGTGCGCGAGGTGCACGACGCGTATCGCGCCGCCGGCGCCGACATCGCGACGACGAACACGTTCACGGCGACGTCGATCGGCCAGGCCGACTACGGGCTCGAGGACGCGGTCTACGACATGAACGTCGCCGGCGCGCGCATCGCGCGCGAGGCGATGGGGCCGGACGGGTTCGTCGCCGGCTCGATCGGCCCGCTGAACATCACGCTCTCGATGAGCCCGAAGGTCGACGAGCCCGGCTACCGGACGCACACGTTCGACCAGGTCGTCGAGACCTACGTCGAGCAGATCCGCGGTCTCGCCGACGGCGGCGTCGACCTGCTGATGATCGAGACGATCTTCGACACGCTGAATGCGAAGGCGGCGATCGCCGCCGCGCGCGAGGCCGCGCCGCAGCTCCCGCTCTGGATCAGCGTGACGATCGTCGACCTCTCGGGCCGCACGCTCTCCGGGCCAGACGATCGAGGCGTTCTGGACGGCGATCGAGCATGCGAACCCGCTGATCGTCGGCGTCAACTGCTCGCTCGGCGCCAAGGAGATGCGCCCGTACGTCGCCGAGCTCTCGCGCCTCGCGAACTGCCTGACCTCGGCGCATCCGAACGCCGGCCTGCCGAACGCGTTCGGCGGCTACGACGAGACGCCCGACGTCACGTCGTCGCTGCTGCACGAGTTCGCGCGCGACGGGTTGCTGAACATCGCCGGCTCGTGCTGCGGCTCGACGCCCGGAGCACACGCGCGCGATCGCCGACGCGGTGCGCGGGCTCGAGCCGCGCGTGCTGCCGAAGCCGGCCGGGCGCGCCGCGGTTCAGCGGGCTCGAGACGTTCGAGATCGGGCCGGACACCGGCTTCGTGATGATCGGCGAGCGCACGAACGTCACCGGCTCGGCGCGCTTCCGGCGCCTGATCGAGGCCGACGACTACTCGGCGGCCGTCGCGGTCGCGCTCGAGCAGGTGCGCGGCGGCGCCAACCTGATCGACGTGAACATGGACGCCGACCTGCTCGAGGGCGAGCAGGCGATGCGCACGTTCCTGAACGTGATCGCGACGGAGCCCGAGGTCGCGCGGCTGCCCGGTGATGATCGACAGCTCGAAGTGGACGGTGCTCGAGGCCGGCCTGCAGTCGATCCAGGGCAAGGGGATCGTCAACTCGATCTCGCTGAAGGAAGGCGAAGAGGAGTTCCTCGCGCATGCGCGGCGCATTCAGGACTACGGCGCCGGGCGCCGTCGTGATGGCCTTCGACGAGGACGGCCAGGCGACGAGCCGCCGAGCGCCGGGTCGAGATCTGCGGGCGCGCGTACGACCTGCTCGTCGGCGAGCTCGGCTGGAAGCCGGAGGACATCGTCTTCGACCCGAACGTGCTCGCGGTCGCGACCGGCATCGAGGAGCACGACGACTACGCGCGCGCGTTCATCGAGAGCCTGCCGCTGATCAAGGAGCGCTGCCCGGGCTCGCGCACCTCGGGCGGCATCTCGAACCTCAGCTTCTCGTTCCGCGGCAACGACGTCGTCCGCGAGGCGATGCACGCAGCGTTCCTCTACCACGCGATCCGCGCCGGGCTCGACATGGGCATCGTCAACGCCGGCCAGCTCGCCGTGTACGAGGACATCGAGCCGGAGCTGCTCGAACGCGTCGAGGACGTGATCTTCAACAAGCGCCCGGACGCGACCGAGCGGCTGGTCGAGATCGCCGAGCGCGTGCGGGGCGAGGGGACGAAGCGCGAGCTCGACCTGCCCTGGCGCGAGGCCGCCGTCGGGAAGCGGCTCGAGCACGCGCTCGTGCACGGCATCGTCGACTTCGTCGAGGACGACACCGAAGAAGCGCGGAAGCAGCGCCGAGCGGCCGCTCGACGTGATCGAGGGGCCGCTGATGGACGGCATGCGCGTCGTCGGCGACCTCTTCGGCTCGGGCCGGATGTTCCTGCCGCAGGTCGTGAAGTCGGCGCGCGTGATGAAGCGCGCGGTCGCCTACCTGCAGCCGTACATGGAGGACGAGAAGGACGGCACGCACGGCGCGCAGGGGAAGGTGCTGCTCGCGACCGTCAAGGGCGACGTGCACGACATCGGCAAGAACATCGTCGGCGTCGTGCTCGGCTGCAACGACTACGACGTGATCGACCTCGGCGTCATGGTCCCGCCCGAGAAGATCCTCGACACGGCCGAGCGCGAGATCGGTCGACGTGATCGGGCTGTCGGGCCTCATCACCCCCTCGCTCGACCAGATGGTCGACGTCGCGCGCGAGATGACCCGCCGCCGGCTCGAGCTGCCGCTGCTGATCGGCGGCGCGACGACGTCCCGCCAGCACACGGCCGTGAAGATCGCGCCCGAGTACACGAACGAGACGGTGCACGTGCTCGACGCGAGCCGCGTCGTCGACGTCGTCTCGCAGCTGCTCGATCCGAAGCGCCGCGCGAGCGCTCGACGTGGAGAACCGCGCCACGCAGGAGCGGCTGCGCGACCAGCATGCCGAGAAGATCCGGCGGCCGCTGCTTGCGCTCGCCGACGCGCGTGCGCTCGCGCCGAAGCTTCGCTACGACGACCTGCCGTGCCCGCCGTTCGTCGGCTCGCGCGAGGTGAAGCCGGCGCTCGCCGACCTCGTGCCGTACATCGACTGGCAGTTCTTCTTCCATGCCTGGGATCTGAAGGGCAAGTTCCCGGCGATCCTCGACAACCCGGCGGCGCGCGAGCTCTACGACGACGCGCAGGCGCTTCTGCGCGAGATCCTGCAGGGCGCGTCGCTGAGCGCCGCGCGGGATCTACGGCTTCTGGCCCGCACATTCGGACGGTGACGACGTCGTGGTCGACGCGGGCCCGACGTTCCATTTCCTGCGGCAGCAGGCAGACCACGGCGACGGCCGCCCGAACCGCTGTCTCGCCGACTTCGTCGCGCCGGCCGGCGACCATCTCGGCGGCTTCGCCGTCGCGATCCACGGCGCCGACGAGCTTTCCGCGCGCTATGAGGCGGCGCACGACGACTACTCGTCGATCATCGTGAAGGCGCTCGCCGATCGCTTGGCGGAGGCGTTCGCGGAGCGGCTCCACCAGCGCGTGCGGCACGAGTGGTACGCGCCCGAGGAGCACCTGTCGGCCGACGATCTGATTCGCGAGAACTTCCGCGGCATTCGGCCCGCGTTCGGCTATCCGGCGTGCCCCGACCACAGCGAGAAGCCGAAGCTCGTCGATCTGCTCGGAGCGCGAGCGATCGGCGTCGAGCTGACCGAGAGCTTCGCGATGACGCCGGCCGCCTCCGTCAGCGGCATCTACCTGCACCACCCGCAGTCGAAGTACTTCGCGGTCGGCCGCATCGGGCACGACCAGGTGGCCGATTACGCCGAGCGCAAGGGCGAGCCGGTCGCCGACGCCGAGCGCTGGCTCGCTCCGAGCCTGTTTTAAGGTTTCGCGCCGACTCATGGGCTATCCTGGCCCGGCAGGCGCCCGCTGGGCGCCGCACCTGTTTCTATGCGGACGACACTGAAGAGAGGCGTCGGGCGCGCTGCGTCCCACAACGGCAACGGGAAGGCGATCTTCCCGCCCGACGCGACGTCTCCACCGTCACCCGCTACCGGCAGCCGCCGCCGTCTTCGTCGCATTCGGCGCTTGGGCTCTTCGGCCGGATCCTGCTCGATCGTCGTCCTCGCGATCACCTCGGTCGGCGATCGCGGTCGCCGGCGGCGCCTACCTCTACTTCCACCAGTCGGTCGCCGCCGTGCGGGCGCACACCAAGTCCGTCGTGCGCGCCGCAGACAAGCTCGACATCGCCGCTGCCGCACCACGCCGCGATCGCGCTGATCATCGGCTACGACCACCGCGCGAACGAGGCGAAGAGCGACCCGTCGCTGCTCCGACACGCTGATGCTCGTCCGCGCCGACCCGCACGACGAACACGATCTCGCTGCTCTCGTTCCCGCGCGACCTCGAGGTGCCGATCTACTGCGGCTCCTCGGCGACCGACACCGGGGTCACGTCGTCTCGAGCCAGAACCGCATCAACTCGGCCTACTCGGACTGCGGCCCCTCGGGCACGGTGCTCACGATCAAGCACCTGACGAACCTCCCGATCAACTACCTGATCACCGTCAACTTCCACGGCTTCAAGGAGATCGTCGACAAGCTCGGCGGCGTCTGGATGGACGTCGACCGCCGCTACTACAACAAGAACACGGGCAGCGGCTACGACGACTACGCGAACATCAACCTCCAGCCCGGGCTATCAGCTGCTGGGCGGCCAGCAGGCGCTCGACTTCGTCCGCTTCCGCCACACCGACGACGACCTGCACCGCAACGCGCGCCAGCAGGAGTTCGTGCGCTCGTTGCGTGAGCAGGTCTCGCGCAACTTCTCGTTCACCGAGTCCCGAGCATCGTCAACACGATCACGAAGAACATCGAAGTCGGCGAGGGCGGCCACGTCGCTGCAGGGCGACGAGGTGCTCGAACTACGCGCTCTTCGCCGCCGGTCTCCCGTCCGGCCACCTGTTCCAGGACCGGTTCCAGAACGTGCAGTGCCACAACACGTGCACCGTCTCGACGACCGATCTGCAGAACGCGGTCAACCAGTTCCAGAACCCCGACGTCGAGTCGTCGAAGCAGGCGAACGCGGCGGCGCTCGGGATCAAGATCAAGCAGAAGACGCCGCCGCCGTCGAAGGTCACGCGTCACCGTGCTGAACGGGAACGGCGTCCAGGGCGCGGCCGCGAACGCGAGCTACCTGCTGGCCGCAGCGCGGCTACCAGACGCATGTGCCGCCGAACGGCCTCGAGGCCGAACGGCGCCGAACGTCTTCCACTCGAAGATCTACTACGACCCGGCGCAGGCGGGCTCGAAGCTCGCCGCCGAAGGCGCTCCAGAACCTGATGCAGCCGGCCGACGTCGAGAAGCTGCCGCGCACCCCGGCGATCCTCCAGAAGGATCCCGGGCTCGATGCTGGTCGTCGTGCTCGGCCAGACGTTCGGCGGCACGATCGCGCCGCTCCCGACGCAGGCGACCCGACGCACCACGCCGGCCGACGTGCGGTACGACGCCAGCGACGGCGCTCGACCTGCTGAAGCCGCTGCAGGCGAAGGTCGACTTCCCGCTGATGACGCCGACCGTGCTCGAGCGCAACTCGTACCCCGACACGCTGCCGGGCGACAAGCCGGTCGCGCCTCTACTGGATCGACGCGCCGCTAAGGGCAGCCGCGGCAAGCACAAGGCGGTGCGCCTCGTCTTCCACAACGGCGGCAACCAGTTCTGGGGGATCGAGGAGACGAACTGGGCCGACGCGCCGCTCCTCGCCGACCGGAGCTTCCGGCACTCGGTCGGCGGCCGCGAGATGGACTTCTACTACAACGGCTCGCACCTGCACATGATCGTGCTGCAAGTCGCACGGCGCGTCGTACTGGGTGGTGAACACGCTGCTCGACGACCTGTCGAACGAGACGATGATCGCGATCGCGAAGGGCCTCAAACCTCTAACAAGCGTCAAGTAAGGTTCCGAACCGCATGGCGAAGGTAGGCATCTTTGGAGCGGGCTGGGTCGGCCTCGTCACGGGCGCGTGCTTCGCCGAGCTCGGTCACGAGGTCGTGATCCGCGACGTCGTGCCGGAGAAGATCGACGCGCTCAAGCGCGGCGCGGTGCCGTTCCACGAGGAGCAGGTGCCGGAGCTCCTCGAGAAGAACGCCGACCGGCTGACCTTCACGCTCGACGTCGGATGACGTCGCCGACTGCGAGTTCCTCTTCATCTGCGTCGACACGCCGCCGACCTACTCGGGCGACGCCGACCTCTCGCGCGTCTGGACCGTCGTCGACGAGCTGCCCGAGTTGGCCGGGCATCCGATCGTCGTCATGAAGTCGACGGTCCCGGTCGGCACCGGCGAGAAGGTGCGCGTCGGTCTCGACCAGCGCGGCCTCGAGCACGTCGGCTACGCGTCGAACCCCGAGTTCCTCGCCGAAGGCCGCGCGGTGCGCGACTTCATGAGCCCGGACCGCATCGTCGTCGGCGCCTTCGAGACCGACGATGCCGATGCAGTCGCCGCGCTCTACGACAAGATCGACGCGCCGATGGTGCGCGCTGACGTGAACTCGGCCGAGATGATCAAGCTCGCCGCGAACGCGTTCCTGATGACGCGCATCTCGTTCATCAACGAGATCGCGAACGTGTGCGAGGCGACCGGCGCCGACGTCGTCGCCGTCGCCGAGGGCATCGGCCTCGACAAGCGCCTCGGGCCGCACTTCCTGCGCGCGGGCATCGGCTACGGCGGCTCGTGCTTCCCGAAGGACTCGCTCGCGCTCAAGCAGCTCGCGTCGAACTCGGGCTACCACTTCCAGCTGCTCTCGGCGGTGATCGAGGTCAACGAGCTGCAGAAGCGCCGCGTCGTCGGCAAGCTCAAGCGCCACCTCGGCCCGCTGCGCGGCAAGACGGTCGCGCTGCTCGGGCTCGCGTTCAAGGCGGGCACCGACGACATGCGCGAGGCGCCGTCGATCGTGCTTGCCTCGCGACTTCTCGCCGAAGGCGCCGAGGTGCGCGCGTGGGATCCCGTCGCCGACGGCGACGAAGCTGCCGAAGGGCGTCGAGATCGTCGACGATCGTGCTCTCGACGCCGTGCGGGGCGCGGACGCGGCGGTGATCGTCACCGAATGGCCGGAGCTCGCGCGGGCTCGCCAATTCGGACGTTCGCGAGGCGATGGCGAATCCGCTGATCGTCGACGGGCGCAACCTGCTCGATCCCGAGGAGACGCGTCGCGCCGGCTTCGCCTACGAGGGCATCGGCCGGCCGGTCTCGCCGTCGGACGTTCTTCCGGAAGCGCCCGAGCCGGCCCGCAACAAGGCGTAGCTCGTGGAGGCGATCATCCTCGCCGGCGGCAAGGCCGAGCGGCTCGGTGACGCTGCCGGCGGGCGGCCGAAGGCGCTCGTCGAGGTCGCCGGGCAAGCCGCTCGCGGCGTACCAGGTCGGGCGGCTCGTCAACGGCGGGCGTGACGCGCGTGATCTTCGCGGTGCGCGGCCGACACGGGAGCGCCTGTTCGTCGAGGAGCTGTCGGGCCTCGGCGCCGAGATCGTCGCCGTCGAGGAGCCGGAGCGCCTCGGCCGCGGCGGCGGCATCAAGTTCGCCGCGCGCGAGCGCCGGGAGTCCGGCGACGTCTACGCGTTGAACGGCGACGAGCTCGTCGACGTCGACTTCGCGGCGCTGCTCGCGCGCGCACCGCGCGACCGGGGCGGCCGCGACGATCGCCGTCGCGCAGCCCGAAGTCGCAGTTCGGGCTCGTCGACGTGGACGACGACGACGTCGTGCGCGGCTTCGAGGAGGCCGGCGTCGTGCCGTACTGGGTGAACTGCGGCAACTACGTCCTCTCCGAGGAGGCGATCGCGCGGTTCCCCGACAAGGGCGACCACGAGTCGGCGGCGTTCCCGGAGCTCGCCGCGGAGGGAAAGCTCCGCGCGTACCGGCACGACGGCCTCTGGCTCACCGTCAATACGCCGAAGGAGCTGCGCGTCGCCCAGGCGCACGTCGAGTCGCATCCGGAGTGGCTCGCGTGACAGGATCGTCGGACGTGAGCATCGACTCGCCGAACCTGACGTCGCTCGTCCGCTGGGCCTTCGACGTGCGGAAGGTCGAGAAGCCGTGGGGCTACGAGCTGATCTGGGCGGAGACCGACGTCTACGCCGGCAAGGTGCTCTTCGTGAAGGCCGGCCATTCGCTCTCGCTGCAGTTCCACCGGGAGAAGGACGAGGCGTGGCTGATCCAGTCCGGCCGCGCGAAGATCGAGCTCGGCGAGCCGGGGTCGACGCGTCCTGCAGGAAGAGGTCGTCGGGCCGGGCGCCGCGTTCCACTACGCGCCGGGCACGGTGCACCGCATCACGGCGATCGAGGACACGACGTTCCTCGAGGTCTCGACGCCGCAGCTCGACGACGTCGTCCGGCTCGAGGACGCGTACGGCCGCGAAGGCACCTCGGCGCCCTAGCCTAACCTTCACACGTGTCTGGTAAGGTTCGGGCGATGCAGGAACCTCTGACCGTCGGCGCCGCCGCCGCCGAGACCGGCTGGTCGGCCCGCATGCTGCGCTACCTCGAGGAGCACGGGCTCGTCGTCCCGACGCGCACGCCGGCCGGCTACCGGGTCTACGGGCTCGCCGAGCTGAACCGCCTCCGCTCGCTCGGCGACCTGCGCCGCGTCTTCGGCGTCGACCTCGCCGAGCTCGCGTTCGCCCGCCGGCTCCGGCGCGAGCCGGAGCTCAAGCGGGCGGTCGACAGCTGGCTCGCGACCGCCGACGACACCGGCTCCTGGGTCGAATGGGAGCAGCGCAAGCACGAGCGGCTGCTTGGCCGCCTGACCGTCTCTAGACTCACCCGCGACGAAAGACGAAAGGATCTATGGCTACTACCAAGCAGCACGATGTGAAGGATCTGGCGCTCGCCGCCGAAGGGCGTGCGGCGCATCATGTGGGCCGACCGGCAGATGCCGGTGCTGACCGCGATCCGCGAGCGGTTCGAGCGCGAGAAGCCGCTCGAGGGCTACCGCATCTCGGCGTGCCTGCACGTGACGACCGAGACCGCGAACCTGATGCGCACGCTGAAGGCGGGCGGCGCCGACGTCGTGCTGTGCGCGTCGAACCCGCTCTCGACGCAGGACGACGTCGCCGCGGCGCTCGTCGCCGAGTTCGACATCCCGACCTTCGCGATCAAGGGCGAGGACAACGACACCTACTACGCGCACATCATGGCCGCGGTCGACCACAAGCCGCAGCTCACGATGGACGACGGCGCCGACGTGATCAGCGTCCTGCACTCGACGCCGTCGCGATCAGCTCGGCGACATCATCGCCGGCATGGAGGAGACGACCACCGGCGTCATCCGCCTGAAGGCGATGGAGGCCGACGGCGCGCTCGAGTTCCCGGTCATCGCGGTGAACGAGGCGCGCACGAAGCACTTCTTCGACAACCGCTACGGCACGGGCCAGTCGACGATCGACGGGATCATCCGCGCGACCAACGTGCTGCTCGCCGGCAAGAAGTTCGTCGTCGCCGGCTACGGCTGGGTCGGCCGCGGCGTCGCGATGCGCGCCAAGGGGCTCGGCGCGCACGTGATCGTCACCGAGGTCGATCCGATGCGCGCGCTCGAGGCGCTGATGGACGGCTACGAGGTGCTGCCGATGGCCGAGGCCGCCAAGATCGGCGACATCTTCTGCACCGCGACCGGCGACAAGCACGTCATCGCCCGCGAGCACCTCGAGGTGATGAAGGACGGCGCGATCGTCTGCAACACGGGCCACTTCAACGTCGAGATCGACATCCCGGCGCTGCACGACCTGGCCGTCGAGACGCGCGAGGCGCGCAACTTCGTCGAGGAGTTCACGCTCGCCGACGGCCGCCGCATCTACCTGCTCGCCGAGGGCCGGCTCGTCAACATCTCGGCCGCCGAGGGTCACCCGGCGATCGTCATGGACATGAGCTTCGCGAACCAGGCGCTCGCGACCGAGTACGCCGTCGCAGAACGCGGCGTCGCTCGAGAACAAGGTGTACCCGGTGCCGGTGCCGATCGACGAGGAGATCGCGCGGCTCAAGCTCGCGACGATGGGCGTCGACATCGACATGCTCACCGAGGAGCAGGCGAAGTACCTCGCCTCCTGGGACGAGGGCACCTGAGCCTCGAGCCCGAGCAGATCGTCCGGCTCGAGGACGACGCCGTCGTCCTGCTCGACCAGCGGCTCCTGCCGGATCGGATCGAGGAGGTTCGTTGCACGACCGCCGGTGCGCTCGCGGAGGCGATCAGCACGATGGTCGTCCGCGGCGCGCCGGCGATCGGCGTCGCGGCCGCCTACGGGATCGCGCTCGCCGCCGCGCGCGGCGACGATCTCGACGAGGCCGACCGCGTGCTGCGCGCGTCGCGGCCGACGGCCGTCAATCTCGCGTGGGCGCTCGACGAGATGCGCCGCGACCCGTCGCGCGGAGCACGCGCGGCGCATCCACGCCGACGAGGTCGTCCCGCTGCCGGCGCATGGCGGCGCACACCGCCGACGCTCCTCGCGCCGGGCACGCGCGCGCTCACGCACTGCAACGCGGGCGGGCTCGCGACCGGCGGCTACGGCAGCGCGGTCGGTGCGCTCGCTGACCGCGTACGAGCGCGGGCTGCTCGCGCACGTCTGGGTCGACGAGACGCGGCCGCTGCTCCAGGGCGCGCGGCTCACCGCGTGGGAGCTCGAGACCGCGTCGATCCCGCACGCGGTGATCGCCGACTCGGCCGCGGCGTCGCTCATGGCGGCGGGCGAGGTCGACTGCGTGATCACCGGCGCCGACCGCATCGCGGCGAACGGCGACACGGCGAACAAGATCGGCACGTACTCGCTCGCGGTGCTCGCGCACCACCACGAGCTTCCGCTGTACATCGTCGCGCCGAGCTCGACCGTCGATCTGGCGACGCCGACGGCGCCGCGATCCCGATCGAGGAGCGCGACCCGGCCGAGGTCACGGCGCGCTTCGCCGCGCGCAACCCCGCCTTCGACGTCACGCCGGCCGAGCTGATCGCCGCGATCGTCACCGAGCACGGCGTTCATCGCGCGCCGTATGCCGAGTCGCTTGCCGGAGCCGTCGCCGCGTGAAGGCGATCGTTCTCGCGGCGGGGTACGCGACCCGCCTGCGGCCGCTGACGGACACGTGGGCGAAGGAGCTGCTGCCGGTCGGCGGGCGGCCGATCCTCGATCGGATCGTCGACAGCATCGCCGATGTCGACGCGGTCGACGAGGTGCACGTCGTCACGAACGCGCGCAAGGCAGCCGTGGTTCCACGAGTGGGCGAAGGGTCACGACGTCGTCGATCCACGACGACGGGACGACGTCGAACGAAGATCGTCTCGGCGCGATCGGCGACATGCTGTTCGTCGTCGAGCAGGCGGAGCTCGACGACGACCTGCTCGTGATCGCGGGCGACAACCTGTTCGAGTTCGAGCTGGCCGACCTCGTCGCGTTCTGGAGCGCGAAGGGCGTCGCGAGCGCGGTCGCGGTGCGCGACGTCGGTTCGCTCGAGCTCGCCTCGCACTACGGCGTGGTCGATCTCGCCGACGACGGCCGCATGCTCTCGTTCGTCGAGAAGCCCGCAGATCCGCCGTCGACGCCTCGCTGCGACCGCGACCTACGTCTTCCATCGCGAGCATGCGCGCCTGATCCGGCCGTACCTCGACGGCGAGCACGGCTCCGACCAGCCGGGCCGCTTCGTCGGCTGGCTCCAGCGTCACGAGCCCGTCTACGGCTGGGTGTTCGACGACGCGCTGGTACGACATCGGGAACTACGAGCAGCTGCTCGAAGCCGACAACCGGCTTCGCGTCGCCGCCGGCCTGCCGCCGCGCGACGGCGTACTCGCCCGACTAGCGCGAAGTCACACATTCGGCGCAAAGCCGGCACAGACACGTCGCGCGGTTGCGCGCGTACCGTCCGAGGCGTGGCTCCTGGACGTGCTCTTTCCCGCGCGTTGCGTCGCCTGCGGCTCGGCCGCCGACGTCCTCTGCGCGCCGTTGCCGCGCGCGCCTGCGCCGGCCGGGCCCGCCGTCGTGCGCCCGCTGCGGTGCACCGACGGTCTGGCCGGTGTCGCGGTGCCGCGAGTGCAGCGGGCGTCGGCTCGCGTTCGCCACTGCGCGCGCCGCGGTGACTACGCGGGGCCGGCGCGCCCGTTCGTCGCGGCGTGGAAGGAGCACGGCCTCCGCCGCGCCGCCGACCTGGCCGCCGAGCTCGTCGTCGAGGCGCTCGCGCCGCCGGCGGCAGACGTCATCACGTATATCCCGCCCGATCCGGAGCGGCTGCTCCGTCGCGGTCACCATCCGGCCGCGCGAGCTCGCGCTGTCGGCTCGGCGACAGCCTGGGGGATCGACCACGCGGCGCTGCTCGACGTGCCGACGGGATCGCCGCGGCGGCCGCGCCAGGCAGGGTTAGCCCGCGCCGACCGGTTGAGCAACGCTCGGAAGGCGTTCGAGGCGACAGGCCTGTCACCCCTTCGGGTGGTTCTCGTCGACGACGTCTACACGACCGGCGCGACGGTGGCGGCCGGCGCCGCGCGCTCTGCGACGCGCGGGCGCGAGCAGCGTCGACGTCGTGACGTTCGCGCGAACGCCGCGGGTGTGACGCCTGCCGGCGCTGGGCAGGTCGGTCTCAGTTACGCTCACCACATCGACACGACCGCCCCGGAAGGAGGCGCACGATGAGGCTTCAGGTGAAGGGCAAGAACGTGGAGCTCACCCAGTCGATGCGCGAGTACGCCGAGCGCAAGATCGCCAAGCTCGACAAGCAGCTCGCCGAGCAGACGCAGGTCGAGGTCGAGCTCTCGGAGCAGAAGAACCCGTCGATCGCGAACAGCCACATCGCGGAGGCGACGATCTTCACCAAAGGCCCGACGCTTCGTGCGCGCGAGTCCGCCTCCGACATGCGGGCGGCGATCGACCAGCTCGTCGACAAGCTCGAGCGGCAGGTGAAGCGCTACAGCGAGCGCCGCCGCGTCGAGCCGCGGCGCCACGCGGAGCACCACGGCGACGTCGCCTGACGCTTGGGGCTGTTCCGGCGGTCGCAAGCCGCTGCACCAGACGCTCGCCGAAGCGGGCGGACTGACGCGTCTTCGGACGCCGAGCGAGCCGGTCGGGCTCGCGACCGAGCCGCCCGGCTGGGACGGCGAGCAGCGCGGCGAGCCCGGGATCCACGGCGTGTCGCGGACGCGGCGCTGGGATGCCGTCGTGACGGTCGACGCGCCCGACCTCGAAGGCGACGAGGCGCGGTTCGTCGTGCTTCCGGACGGGACGCTCGTCGACGAGTCGGACGAGCCCGGAGCGGCAGCTGGGGCCGCTCGCGGATGCGGCCGACGCGCTCGGTGTCGCCGCCGTACCGGGCCGAGGCGATCCGGCGGAGCGGCACCCTCTGGGCGGTCGCCGCCCGGCGCATCGACGTGGTCGAGGCGCGCGGACTGGCCGGGGAGGTGGCCGAGCTCGTCGTCACGGCCGGCGACCGCAGCCTGACGGTCGACGATCAGCGTGTCCTCGCGAGCGTGCCGGCGTTCGAGGCGGCCGGGTGAGCGCGTCGGAGCGGAGTTCGCGGTCATGCCGTTCGGCTCGTACGGCGATCTCTGGGAGGTCGAGGCGAACCCGCTCTAGGAGGGGCACCTCGGTACCCTGTCCGCCATGCCCGGGATGGGACCGCTCGACAAGGCACTTGCGCTTCGGCGAAGGGCGCAGGCTGAAGCGGCTGCAGCAGCAGGCCGCCTACATCACCACGCTCGAGCCCGACTTCCAGAAGCTCTCCGACGAGGAGCTGCGCGGGAAGACCGTCGAGTTCCGGCAGCGGCTCGAGAACGGCGAGCAGCTCGAGAACCTGCTCTTCGAGGCGTTCGCCGCCGTGCGCGAGGCGCGCCTGCGCGAGTCCGACCAGCGCATCTTCGACGTCCAGATGATGGGCGGGATCGCGCTCCACGAAGGCGACATCGCCGAGATGAAGACCGGCGAAGGAAAGACCTTCGTCGCGAGCCTGCCGCTGTACCTGAACGCGCTCGAAGGGCTCGGCGTCCACCTCGTCACCGTCAACGACTACCTCGCGCACCGCGACGCCGACTGGAACCGTCCGGTGTTCGACCGCCTCGGCATCACCGTCTCCGCGATCGAGGCGAACATGCCGTTCGAGGAGCGCCGGGCTGCCTACGCGGCCGACGTCACGTACGGCACGAACTCCGAGTTCGGCTTCGACTACCTGCGCGACAACATGGCGATCGCGCTCGACGGCGTCGTCCAGCGCGGCCATCGTTACGCGATCGTCGACGAGGTCGACTCGATCCTCATCGACGAGGCGCGGACGCCGCTGATCATCTCCGGCGAGCCGACCGTCGCCGCGAAGCTGTACTACGACTTCGCGCGGATCGTCAAAGAGCTCGACGGCATCCAGTCGAAGGGCACGAAGCTCGACGACGAGCAGCTCGCGCAGGACCACGACTACCTCTACGACGAGAAGCACAAGACGATCTCGCCGACCGAGTCGGGCATCGAGAAGGTCGAGCGCGCGCTTCGCATCGACAACCTCTACAGCCCGAACAACGTCCAGCTCGTCAACCACCTGATCCAGGCGCTGAAGGCGGAGGCGCTCTACAAGAACGACGTCGACTACCTCGTCCAGGACGGCGAGGTGAAGATCGTCGACGAGTTCACCGGCCGCATCATGGAAGGCCGGCGCTGGAGCGAGGGCCTCCACCAGGCGGTCGAGGCGAAGGAAGGCGTCGCGATCCAGGAGGAGCACCAGACGCTCGCCACGATCACGCTGCAGAACTACTTCCGCCTCTACGAGAAGCTCGCGCGGCATGACCGGCACCGCGAAGACCGAGGAGAAGGAGTTCGTCGAGATCTACGGCCTGAACGTCGTCGAGATCCCGACCAACGTCGACGTCGCGCGGGAGGACAACAACGACTTCATCTTCAAGTCGGCCGAGGCGAAGTTCGCCGCCGTCGTCAGCGACGTGAAGGAGCGCCACGAGAAGGGCCAGCCGGTGCTCGTCGGCACGATCGCCGTCGAGACCTCCGAGTACCTGAGCGAGCTGCTGAAGCGCCAGGGCGTGCCGCACACCGTCCTGAACGCGAAGGAGCACGAGCGCGAGGCCGAGATCATCAAGGACGCCGGTCTCCCGGGCGCGGTCACGATCGCGACCAACATGGCCGGCCGCGGCGTCGACATCAAGATCGACGACCACGTCCGCGAGCTCGGCGGCCTCTACGTGCTCGGCACCGAGCGCCACGAGGCGCGGCGCATCGACAACCAGCTGCGCGGCCGCTCCGGCCGCCAGGGCGACCCCGGCGAGACGCGCTTCTACCTCTCGGGCCAGGACGACCTCGTGCGCCTCTTCGCCGGCGACCGGATCCACAACATCATGGAGCGCTTCAAGCTCCCGGATGACCAGCCGATGGAGGCCGGGATCCTCTCGCGCCAGATCGAGAACGCGCAGAAGAAGGTCGAGGAGCAGAACTTCGTCGCCCGTAAGAACGTCCTCAAGTACGACGACGTGATGAACGTGCAGCGCCAGGTGATCTACGCCGAGCGCAACCGCGTGCTCCACGGCGAAGACGTCGCCGAGGCGGTGCGGGAGGAGTGGATCCCCGAGGTGCTCTCGAACGTCGTCGCCGAGTTCACGCAGGACGAGGCGATCGAGGAGTGGGACATCGAGGCGCTCGTCGCCGCGATGGAGACGGTCTACGGCACCGGCGTCACCGCCGACGAGCTGAAGGGTCTCGACCGCGACGCGATCGTCCAGGAGTTCGTCGACGACGCGCTCGACGCGTACGCACGAGCGCGAGCGCTCGATGAACGAGATCGAGCCCGGCCTGATGCGCAACCTCGAGCGGTTCATCCTGCTGCAGACCGTCGACGTGCGCTGGCGCGAGCACCTCGAGTCGATGGACTACATGCGCGAGGGCATCGGCCTGCGCGGGCTCGCGCAGAAGGACCCGCTCGTCGAGTACCGCAACGAGGGCGCGATCATGTTCGAGGACCTGATCGGCGCGATCCACGAAGAGGTCGTGTCGCTTCTCTTCCACGCCGAGGTGACCGCCGAGCAGGGCGAGCAGCTCCAGCAGACGGATCAGTACGGCCAGAACGGCCTCAGCTACGAGCACCAGTCGCTCGCCGGCGCCGACGCGATCCTCGCGGCCGGCGGCACCTCGACCGCGGCGGCCGGCTTCATCGGCGGTGGCGGCGGCACGTCGACCCCGCTCGCCGAGCCGAAGGTGAACTCCGACTTCGAGAACGTCGGGCGGAACGACCTCTGCCCGTGCGGTTCGGGCAAGAAGTTCAAGAAGTGCCACGGCGCCTGACGCGGCCTGAGCCGCCGCTCGCCGACGACGTCGTCCGGCTCGAGCCGCTCCAGCGGAAGCTCGCCGGCGAGATGGCGTGGGTCGTCGCGGGCGACCCGGACATCCGCCGGTTCACCTACGTGCCGACGCGACCCGGCCGCGGACTTCCTCGACAAGTGGCTTCGGCGCTACGAGGACGGCTGGGACAACGGCTCCTGCGCCGGCTTCGCGATCCGCGGCGCCGCCGACGGCGCGATGCTCGGCTTCGCCGCGATCGTCCACCTCGACCTCGAGGGTAAGCAGGGCGAGATCGGCTACATGCTCGACGGAGCCGCACGCGGCCGCGGCGCGGCGACGCGAGCGGTCGAGCTGATCACGGCCTGGGGGCTCGCCACGCTTGGCCTGGAACGGCTCGAACTGCGCATCGACACGGCAAACGAGGCCTCGACCAAGGTCGCCGAGCGGGCCGGCTACCGGCGCGACGGCGTCCTCCGGAGCGTCTCGTTCAAGGACGGGCTGCGGACCGACACGGCCGTATGGTCACGTCTTCGCAACGACTGATCTCGTAGGCTGACGGCATGATGCTGGCCGACCGCCGGCTGCTGGCGCGCGAGGCGCTGCTCTCCGCGGCCCTCGCCGGGTCGCTTGCGGCACTGCTCCTCTGGACGACGCCCCCGGGCATCGACTGGGCTGCGCACGCCTACCAGCGGACGTTCCTGCTCCAGCACGGCTTCGCGATTTGGAACAACTTCTGGTACGCCGGCCGCTACTCGTTCGTCACCTACAGCCTCCTCTACTACCCGCTGGCGGCGCTGCTCGGGATCCGCGTGCTGGCGCGTCGCGTCGATCGCGAGCGCCGCGGCCGTCGTTCAGCGTGGTCGTGCTCCGGCAGTGGGGGCCGGTCTCGCGTTTCTCGAGCCGCTCGTTCGCCGTCGTGTGGGTCGGCATCGTCGGCGCGGCGGCGTTCCCGTTCGCGCTCGCGATCTCGTTCGCGCTGCTTGCGCTCTGGGCGCTGCAGGAGGGACGCCGCGGCCGCTTCGCGTTGTGCGCGCTGCTCACGCTCGCAGCGAGCCCGCTCGCGTTCGCGTTCCTCGCGGTCGTCCTCGGCGGCGCTCGCGTTCGCGCGCCGCAGCCTCCGCGGCGCGCGCGTCCAGATCGCCGCGGTCGGCGCGTGCGCGCTTGCCGAGCTCGTGCTCGTTCGCCTCTTCGGCGACGGCGGGCACCTTCCCGTACGGCGCTGCTCCAGCTCGCGCCGTCGCTGCTCTTCTGCGCGCTCGGGCTCGTCGTCACGCGCGGCATCCCGACGGCGCGGCCGCTCTACGGGCTCTTCTGGATCTACCTCGCCGCGTGCCTCGTCGCCTACCTCGTGCCGACGGCCATCGGCTCGAACCTCGAGCGGCTGCGCTACGTCGCGGTCCCGCTCGCGCTGATCGCCGTCGCGCTGCGCGGCTGGCGGCCGCTTGTGGCTCGTCGTCCCTGCGGTCGTGCTCGCGGTTGTCTGGAACGGCACGCCGATCTGGACGACCATGGCGCGCGCGAGCACCGATCCCGAGAGCGCTCGCGGCGTACTGGCAGCCCGCGATCGGCTACCTGAAGAACCATCTGAGCCCGTCGTATCGCGTCGAGGTCGTCGACACGGCCGAGCACTGGCCGGCGGCGTACTTCCCGGACGCGGGCATCCCGATCGTGCGCGGCTGGTACCGCCAGAGCGACTTCCCGCAGAACGAGGTGCTCTACGACTCGACGCTCGGCTCGAAGGCGTACGACGCGTGGCTGCGGCAGCATGGGGGTGCGCTACGTCGTGCTCTCCGATGCGCCCGTCGACTACAGCTCGCGGACCGAGGCGGCGCTGATCCGCTCCGGACGCAGCGGGCTCGATCGCGTGGCGCGCGTATCCGCACCTCGACGGTCTACGAGGTGCCGCACGCGACGCCGCTGATCACCGGGCCCGGCCGCGGCGACCGTCGTCTGGCTCTGGCCGCAGCGGCTCGTCGCGCAGTTCGACGCGCCCGGGACGTACGACGTCCGCGTGCGCTGGTCGCCGTACTGGCAGCCGTCGACCGGGTGCGTCTCGGAGACGGCGAACGGCATGACGCAGTCTGACGACGCACGAGACCGGCCTCATCCAGCTGGCGTTCGGCGTGGGCGTCAGCTCGACGCTGAAGACGCTCGCCGGCGATTCGCCGAAGCAGGTGTGCGCGAAGACCGGTCGCTAGGATGGCCGCCATGACCGAAGACGGGAAATCACTCACGGAACAGCTCTCCGAGCTCGGGGCCCAGCTCGACTGGGTCCGTGAGTACCTTTGACCCGGCTTCACTCGACAAGCGTGTCGTAGAGCTCGAGGCGCAGATGAACGCGCCGGGGTTCTGGGACGACCAGGGCACGGCGGCGAAGGTGTCGGCCGAGCACGCGCGCGTTTCGCGGCGCGCCGAGGGCTACCACCGGCTGATGCAGGACTACGACGGACGCGAAGGAGCTCGCCGGCATGGACGGCGGCGACATGGACGCCGAGATCGCTGCGTCGCTCGCGCCGCTCCAGCGCGAGCTCGCGCAGCTGCAGGAAGCGGCGCTCTTCGACGGCGAGTACGACGCCGGCGACGCGGTCGTGACGCTCCAGTCGGGCACCGGCGGCACGGACGCGCAGGACTGGGCCGAGATGATGCTGCGCATGTACGAGCGCTGGGCTGCGAACCGCGGGTTCAAGGTCGAGCTGCTCGAGGCGAGCCCGGGGGAGGAGGCCGGTCTCAAGTCGGCGACGTTCACGGTCGGCGGCGAGAACGCCTACGGGATCCTGAAGGCCGAGCGCGGCAAGCACCGTCTGGTGCGCCTCTCGCCGTTCGACTCGGCCCACCGCCGACACACCGCGTTCTCGACGGTGATCGTCGCGCCGCTCCTGCCGGACGACTCGAACGTCGAGATCGACGACGGCGACCTGAAGATCGACACCTATCGGGCGCAGGGCGCCGGCGGCCAGCACGTGAACAAGACCGACAGCGCCGTGCGGATCACGCACCTGCCGTCGGGGATCGTCGTCCAGTGCCAGAACGAGCGCTCGCAGTCGGCGAACAAGCAGAGCGCCATGCGCGTCCTCAAGTCCCGGCTCGTCGAGCGGCAGGAAGAGGAGAGGGAGGCGCTGATGGCGAAGGAGCGGGGTGGCTCGGCCGACACCGGCTTCGGTGGCGAGTCGATCCGGTCCTACGTCCTGCAGCCATACCAACTTGTGAAAGACTCTCGTACCGGTTACGAAGTAGGAAACGTCCAGGCTGTCCTCGATGGGGAGCTGGATCCGTTCATCCACGAGTTCCTGCTCGCCCGGGCCGCTGTGAGAGGCGTCTAAACGGTGGGCTACACTGCTTCTCACCTTCGCACAAGGGCGCTGCGGTAGCGCCAAGTGGATCGCCTGTGCAGGAAACCGAACTGACAGCCACCCCCGCGATGCCCGTCCTCGACGCGCAGCCGCTGACCTCTCCGCGCCCGTCGGCCGCGTCGATGATCGTGTTCGACGCGGTGACGAAGGTCTACGAGCCGGACGTCGAGGCGCTCAAGGACGTCACGTTCCACATCGACAAGGGCGAGTTCGTCTTCGTCGTCGGCGCCTCCGGGTCGGGCAAGTCGACGCTCGTGCGGCTGCTGCTGAAGGAGATGGAGCCGACGACCGGCAAGATCGTCGTCGGTGGCCGCGAGCTCGGACGCCTCAAGCACTCGAAGGTCCCGATGCTGCGCCGGAACATCGGCTGCGTCTTCCAGGACTTCAAGCTGCTGCCGCGCCGCACCGCGGCCGAGAACGTCGCCTACGCGCTGAAGGTGCAGGGCGAGTCGAACGCGTCGATTCGCAAGAAGGTGCCCGAGGTGCTCGCGATGGTCGGGCTCTCGCACAAGATGAACTCGCTCCCCGACGAGCTGTCCGGCGGCGAGCAGCAGCGCGTCTCGATCGCGCGCGCGTTCGTGAACCACCCGCCGCTCCTCGTCTGCGACGAGCCGACCGGCAACCTCGACCCCGACACGTCCGTCGGGATCATGCAGCTCCTCTACCGCATCAACCGCGCGGCACGACGATCCTGATGGTGACCCACGACCGCGAGATGGTGGACAAGATGCGGAAGCGCGTGATCCAGCTGGAGGGTGGCCGCCTGGCGCGCGACGAGCGTCGCGGCGGCTACGCAGGCGAGATGACAGGTAGGGCAAAGCTTCTCTTCGCCGAGGCGTGGCGCTCGCTGGGCGCGAACCTCTCGACGACGGTCGCCGCGACGATGACCGTGCTGATCGGCATGTTCCTGCTCGGGCTGTTCATCGCGCTCGGCACGTGGACGGTGTCCTGGTCGAACCACGTGAAGAGCGAGCTCGTGGTCAAGGTGAACTTCGACACCAAGCACCAGCCGACCCGCGCGCAGGAGACCGCGTACGCGCGCCAGCTGCAGAGCAACCCGTACGTCAAGGCCGGCGGGATCAAGTACGTCTCGAAGGCCGAGGCGCTCAAGTACATGCAGAAGACCTTCGGCGAGCTGACTACCGGCCTGCCGTACAACCCGCTGCCGGACAGACTGGAGCTGACGCCGAACAAGCCGGAGAACGTCGACAAGCTCTACAACTCGGTCACCGGCACGCAACAAGTCACCGATCGTTCGACGACGTCAGCGACGGCAAGCAGCTCTCGCACCGGATCCTCGAGGTCGCGCACGTGATCGAGGCGGTGTTCGTGATCGCCACGCTCGTGCTGATCTTCGCGTCGATCCTGCTCATCTCGAACACGATCCGGCTCTCGATCTTCTCGAGACGACGTGAGATCGAGGTGATGAAGCTCGTCGGCGCGACGAACTGGTTCGTGCGCGGTCCGTTCATGCTCGAAGGCCTCCTCTGCGGCGTTGCGGGCTCGTTGCTCGCGATCTGTTGCCTTGCCGTCGGCAAGGAGGTCGTTCTGCCGGCGCTGAACGTCACGTCGCTCTCGGGCGACTCCGGCGTGCACGCGATGGCGTTCCCGGTGGTCGCGCTCTCGCTGATCGTCGGCGGGCTGCTGCTCGGCGCGATCGGCTCCGGCCTGACGATCCGCCGCTTCCTCCAGGTCTGACCGTACCGGCCGTCGTCGTCGAGGTCGGCCGGCGCGGGCGCCTCGTCGTCGGCGAGCCGTACTTCACGCCCGGCGTGCCGGTCGTGCTCGACACGAAGGGGCTCGGCGACATCGCCGACGGCGATCTCGCAGTCGTGCAAACCGGGCGCGGGCGGGCGAAGGTCGAGCAGGCGCTCGGCCCGGCGAGCCGGATCGAGAACGTGCTCGAGGCGCTCCTGGTCGAGAAGGGCGCACGCCGGCCGTTCGAGCCCTACGACGCACCGAGTCCGTCCAGCGAGGGACGCGTCGACCTGCGCGACCTGATGACGTACACGATCGACCCCGACACGGCCAAGGACTTCGACGACGCGCTCTCGTTCCGGCGCGAGCCCGAGGGAATCCGCGCCTGGGTGCACATCGCCGACGTCTCGTGGTTCGTCGGTGCCGGCACGCCGCTCGACCGCGGCGCTGCGGAGCGCGCGCTCTCGACCTACGTGCCGGGCGCGGTCGCGCCGATGCTGCCGCACGAACTGGCCGACGACCTCTGCTCGCTGCGTCCGAATGTCGACCGGCTCTGTGTCACGGTCGAGCTGCCGCCCGCCGGCGAGCCGATCTTTTACCGCTCGGTGATCCGCTCGGACGCACGGCTCACCTACGGCCAGGCGGAGCGTCGCGAGGCGCCGCCCGAGGTGCTGGAGGCGATCGCGCTCAACGAGGAGCTTGCGTCACAGCTGCGCGAGCGGCGATTTGCGCGCGGAGCGCTGCAGGTGCAGACGCCCGAGGCGGTGTTCTCGTTCGACGGGGACGGTGGTGTCGCCGACGCGTGGCTCGAAGGCGAGCCGCACGCGCACATGCTCGTCGAGGAGCTGATGATTTGTTCGAACGAGGCAGTCGGCGCGTTCCTTGCGTCGCGGAAACGTGAGGCGCTGTACCGCGTGCACGAGCGTCCCGACCCGCAGGCGGTCGAGTATCTGCTCGCGAAGCTGACCGACCTCGGCGTGCCGACCCCGCCGGTCCCGGAGACGCTCTCGCCGCAAGATGCGGCGCGGATCGCCGGCGAGGCCTCGACCCTCGTCGCTCGGTACGCCCAGCAGGCCGGGCGTGGTCGTGAGGCATTCCCGGCTCTCGTGCTCCGAGCGTTGAAACAGGCGCGCTACGACCCCCGGAATCTCGGTCACGCCGGCCTTGCGAGCCCTGCCTACTGCCACTTCACCTCACCGATCCGCCGGTATCCCGACCTGGTCGTGCATCGCGCGCTTCTCCGGGAGCTCGGCATCGGCGACGATTCGCCGCCCGGCGATCTCGAGACCCTCGCCGAGCATGCCTCAGAGCGAGAGCGCGACGCCGCGCGGATCGAGTACCTCGCGGACGCGATCTGCCTCGCGTGGCTGCTCGAGCGGAAGCTCTACGAGCTCGGCTGGGGGGAGACGTGGCAGGGCGAGATCATCGGCGCGATCGGCTCCGGCATCTTCGTGCGGTTCGGCGACGTGTTCGAGGGCTTCCTGCCCGCGCGCCGGCTGCCCGGCGAGTACTTCGAGCTGAACGAGCTCTCGACCGGGCTCGTCGGTCGGACGAGCGGGCACAGCTACCGGCTCGGCGACCCGATCGAGATCAGGGTCGAACGCGTATCGAAGACCGACGGCAAGGTCGAGCTCAGCCTCCCGTTGCTCCGGGCTGGCTAAGCGACCGCCGCGAGCGTTAAGGTCGAGCCTCCGTATTCTCGAGCGATAGGGGAGGTCCGCTCATGGCCGCCAAGGCCGAGCACGCTCGTTCGGATTTCGCTGTTGTCGGAGCCGGCACGATCGCGGACGGAGTCGCCTATTGGGCGATCGTCGTCGGGGTCTATCTGATGGTCGGCGGATTGTTCTTCTACTCGGGCAAGGAGAAGCTGTTCGACGAGCACGGGCATCCGCCCGCCGGCGTCGTCACGCAGTTCAAGGACTCGTTCGTCAGCACGTTCCCGGGCGTCCACGCCGCGTGGATCATCCTGGGCATTCTCGAGTTCGCCGTGTTCGCCGTGCTCGTGGTCAGCCTATTGCTCGCGGAGTTCCTGCCGCACCGGCGGAAGTCGGCGATGCAGGCCGCTCTGGCAATCGCGCTGGTGACGTTCGCCTGCCTCTCGTTCGGCCAGACCTCGTCCGGTCAGTTCGCCGGCTCGCAGTCGCTCTACGAGTACTTCGGGGCGACGGTGGTGATCCTGATGCTGGTGAGCCTGCTGCCGCCCAACCGTCCTGACAGCTGGCTGCGTTTCGGCGGGGAAGGTGACGGATCGTAGGCTCGAGCGCATAAGGGGGGCGCTACCCTCGTCTTCCGATGGCAGAGAAGACGATTGCCGAGAACCGTCGCGCCCGGCACGACTACCAGCTCCTCGAGCGGGTCGAAGCGGGCATCGCACTGACGGGAACCGAGGTCAAGTCGCTCCGCGACGGACGGACGACGATGGCGCAGGCGTTCGCGGATATCCGCGACGGCGAAGCATGGCTTCACGGCCTCGAGATCGCCGTCTACGCGCAGGGCAACCGCATGAATCACGAGCCGATGCGCCCGCGGAAGCTTCTGCTCCATCGCAACGAGATCGATTCGCTGTACGGAATGGTGCGCGAAAAGGGGTTGACAATAGTTCCTACCCGGCTGTACTTCAAAGGTGCGCGGGTCAAGGTCGAACTGGCCGTGGCTCGAGGCAAGGAGCAGCGGGACAAACGGCGCGACGTCGCGGAACGCGACGCGAAACGCCAGATGGAGCGGGCGCTCAAGAGTCGCGGCCGCGAGTAAGAGCAGCAAACGCAGGGGGGAACAAGTGGGTAAGGCAGGCAAGGCAGGAGTCGCGGCGCTCGTCGTCGCGGCTGCGTCGCTCTCGGCAGTCGCGGCTACCGCAGCCGTGCCCGCAGGGACGCCCGATCCGAGCGCGGTCGTGTTGAAGGCAGCCGACTTCCCGGGCGCGACCAACGGGTCGCATCGGTCGGTGGGTGCGTCGGGCACGATCGTCGCCGCCTATCAGAACACCGTCAACTTCAAGTCTCCGTACGGGGCCTCGAAGTACAGCGGGGTGATCAGCACGGCGCTTGTCGAGACCGACACGGCGAAGGCGACGTCCGCGTACGCGAGCCTCGCGCGCCTCCTGTCGAGCGCGGCGACCCGCAACGCGCTGATCAAGCAGTTCGAAGGAGGAGGGAAGAAGCGTGAAGACGACGGTGATCAAGCCGCGGTCGCTCGGCGTTCCGGACTCGTCCATGGAGATCGGCTTCGTCGCCACCGTCCCGAAGAAAGGCTCCGTGAAGTTCTCGATCGAGCTGCTCCGCGTGGATCGGGTCATCGTCGAGAACGTCGCGGTCGGCACAGGCAAGACGGTCGCTCTCGCGGATGCGAAGGCGTTGACCGAGCTCACGGCCGGTCACGTCAAGTCGGTGCTCGGGCCGGTCGGCCACGACGCTGCCGACGATCACCGGGACGGCCCAGGTCGGCCAGACGTTGACCGCGACGCAGGGCACCTGGAGCAACGCTCCGACCGCGTTCGCCTACCAATGGCAGGACTGCGACGCGACCGGCACGACCTGCAACGCGATCGCCGGCGCCACCGAGCTCGACGTACGTGCTGCAGCCGACCGACGCCAACCAGACGGTGCGCGTCACCGTCGGCGCCACGAATGCGTACGGCACGGCGTCGGCGTCCTCGGCGATCACCGCAGCGGTGGCGGGCGCCTAGCTAGACTTCTCGAGTTACGAACATACGGGGGCGCCATGGCTTCGACGTGGTCGGTTCTCCGGGTGAGCTGCAAGCGGAGGTCTCCGGTCGGCCTCCTAAAACAACCGGAAAAACAACGCAAGTGCGGAAAATAACCTCGCACTCGCTGCCTAGTCTCAACAGAGCCTAGAAAGCGTGTCGCCCCGGGCAAGCCCGCGTCCCGGTGTGCGGCATCATTAAGCGGGCTTGGCGCCAAGGGAGAGCCACTCGCCCGCGGCGCGACACCTCAGGAGGGCTAGTCCGTCGGTAGGTCGGTCGCACACCGGCCGTCGGATGAATCTAAAGGGCGACCTATGCTTGTAGACGTTCACACCGGTGCGTCCGCGGACGCGGGTTCGATTCCCGCCGCCTCCATCCCAGTGTTTAAGCCAGATCCGCGAACGCGGATTTGGCTTTTCTCAGCGGGAAGCGCCGCGACAGCGGATTACGCGACCGGCGAGGGCGTATCTGCAGGGTCAGCGGCTGCTTTCGGGGCCTGATCGATACCTGCTTGGATCAGTTCCAGCAGTTCCTGGGGATGCCGAGTCCCGATTATCCAGTCGTGGGTGATCACTGCCGACTCGGGCTTCAGGTGCAGGAAGATCCCGCCTTTCATCCACGGCTGCCACCAGGCTCCGTACTGTCGCTTCCGGTTGCCCCACGACGTCGGCCGTAGCGGGCTGTAGCGCATCGATCCCTGTAGCCGTTTTGCCTCTTGATGGTCGACGTAGCGGGCGCTTTCGATTTCGGCGAAGCGGATGGGCCGGCGGGACATCTGGAGTCGGTCTGCGCGAACTTGCAGCTTGCGGGAGCGATTCGTGGCCCAGATGAGCGACGTCGCGAGCAAGGCGGCCGCTGCGAGCAGCGGAAAGTCCAGTGTCCAGACATCCGAAGCTCCGGCGTTGGCAGCGAAAAGCCCGATCACGCCGACGAGCAGAACGAGCGGGAGGCAGTAGAGCAGGAAGGCCCACCACGGCATCCATTGGCGTTCCTCGTAAGAGATCCCCGTCGCACCGGATGGAGCTTCGGCTTCAGCCATACGGGGTAAATACCGCCCTCATCGTCGGCGTCGCTAACTCCCTGGCGACGAAGTTGTCGCCCCAGGGAGCGACGACGTTGCCTCAGTTGTGGGGGCTGCCTTCGGTGCCTGGCTGATACCCGCTTGGATCAGTTCCATCAGCTCCTGGGGATGCCGCGTCCCGATCAGCCAGTCATCGGTGATTACCCGAGACCCCGGCTTGAGATGCACAAAGATCGCGCCGTCCATCCACCGCTGCCACCAGACACCATTCAGGCGCTTCTTCTGGCCCCACGTCGATGGGACCAACATGCTGTACCGCATCGTCGACTGAACCCGCTTTGCCTCAACATGATCAACGTGACGCGCGCTCTCGATGGCGCTGAACGGGACGAACCTTCGCCCGAACTGCAGCCCGTCCGGCCGCACGCGCAACTCTCGGAAGAAGTTCACCCCCCAGAAGATCAGCGCACACAACAGTCCGATCACCACGAACGAGGGGAAGCTGACCGTCCAGACATCTGGAGCGCCGGTGAGCGTGCCGATGATGGAGAACACGACGTCGATCGCAAATACCACGAGAAAGATAAAGGCGCAGATCCGCCGAGGCACCCACTGGCGCTCCTCGAAAAGAACAGGTCCCGCTGTTGCTTCAGGAACGCTCACAGAGCGTCGATGCCCGTCGCGTGACGGCTAATAACACCTGCCGGAGTCGCGCCGGCGGAAGAGATCGAGTCGGCTACGTGATCTGAAGGCGCCGCCAGATCATTCCCGCGACGCCGCCGACGAAGAACGTGCCTCCGACCGACCCGAGCCCGAACCCGCCGCCGAGAATCGCCTGGATCGGTACGCCGATCACCACTGCGATTGCCAAGAAGACGCCGACCCATATGGGTCTGCCGCGCCGATCGCGACGCGTGTCATTCCGCTGCCGGTACGCGACGAGTACGGCCGCGGTCGCGAATACGACTCCGACGGCCGCACCGACCAGCGCCTTGGAGTCGTGTGAGATCACGATTGGCGCGACCACCATGCTGAGGCCGACCAGGCTCCAGATCGCCGACTTTGCGTCGCTCCCGCCGCCGAATCTCGCCGGCCGCATCCCTCCGGTGGTTGGCTGCGCCACGCCTGCTTCCTTGCCGCACCGGACGCGTTTCAACCACTTGTGAGCTTATAAGACAACTAAGCCGTGAGCGTGTCCGATGGGTGGACTCGATCGGCAGCAAGGTCTTAGAGGCCGCCGGCCTGCCGTCCGGCGACGTCCACTCCGTCCGTTTCGATCCGGGCAAGCCTTCGCGACTCTCCGAGAAGTCTGGAAGCGAAAAACCAGCGCGGAGTGGTTGGCGTGGCGCAGGTTCGCCTCGAGCTCATTTGCAGCGCCGGTTCGCTTCGGGCGAACAGGCTCGCTTCACCCAAATTGTCCGCCGGTTGCGGACGCGGGTTCGATTCCCGCCGCCTCCACTGCGACAGTTCTGCTTACAGTTCTGGATTAGATTCCGAGTTGTAAGTAGGGCTGTCTCTGTTTGTCGGGCGTGCAATTCGGTTGGCGCGCTCTAGCAACGTTTCCGGCCCTAGGCGACAGATCGAACATACTACTAGCGGACACCTCAGGCGCCGCCGTTAGCCACCTTCGACGCGAGCTTGACTAGGCGCCCCGGCGTGCGACGTGAACAGCGACGAGGGTCGTCCCGTCGAGTCCCTCGTACGGCACCAATCCGCCGTAGGCCATTCCGATCTTTTCAAGAACACGCTGAGACACACGGTGCTCCGGGTGCGTGATCGCCTTCACCTCGGACAGACGGAGTATCCGAAACGCGAAGTCGAGCGACGCCTCGGCTGCTTCGGTCGCGTAGCCGCGGCCCCAGAGCTCCCGGTTGACCATGTAGCGGAGTCGATGCCCTGCAATCGACGGAGGACCGCCTAACGCCACCACACCTGCATCGCCGACGACACGACCAGTCGCGCGCTCAACCACCGCCCACAGGCCATAGCCATTGTCGGAATGGAGGTCGCGTTGCCTCTCAAGGAAGCCCACCACCGACTCGCGCGTCTGAGGGCCGCCCATGTAGGTCATCGTCTCGGGATCCGAGAGATAGGCATGGACGGCCCCGAGATCGTCCGACCCAAGCGGCCTGAGGATCAACCTCTCCGTCTCAAGATGCAGGTGCACGGAGCCACATCGTACGTCTGGCGATCGGTGAGCAGACCACTCGTGCAGGCGGGATTGTCGCGTCTCCCGGCGCGGAGAAGATGCTGGCCTTCGACCCAGACGCGGTCGGCATGAGCGACGATCCCGCCGCGCCTGGTACGTACACACCACCGCACTGAGAACGTGCACGGGCCTGCGAGTGACCTTCGAGATCCGGCTCCTGATGCGGCGTTGCGCCTAATCCAGAACTGTCCCATTTTCAGTTTGCAGTGCCGCCGGATTCGATCTCGAGCGGTACTGGCACGATGCGCGAACATGTGCGTCGGGACTACCGTCGATCGGATCCAACCGTGAGTCGCAAGGCTCCGCTGATCCTCTTGCCGCCGAGTGAGTCGAAGTACGAGCCTTCACGCGGCAAGCCGGTCGATCTAGAAGCGCTGTCATTTCCGACACTGACTCCGCTCCGGGCAGCTCTGCTCGAGCCTGGACTCCGCGACGCGCCGGCGGTCGCGGCGGGGCGTCTTTACACGGGGGTTCTCTATAACGCGCTCGAGATTGCCACACTGCCACCGCGAGCGGCACACAACATCGTGATCGTCTCGGCCCAGTTCGGCGTCCTTCGGCCTGCTGACAAAGTTCCGGCCTACAAGCGCGAGATGGACGCCGGGTACTGGCGAGACGCTCTCAGCGGGCCGCTGGGCGAAGCGGCCGCCGGCAGGGTCGTCCTCGACTGCCGATCCGCGACCTACGCTGCCGCCTGGCGACCCCCACGCGGAGACTCGGTCACGCGGGTTCACGTCGCCGTAGTAGAAGAGCGGGAAGGCATTCGGCGCGTCGTCTCCCACTTCGCGAAGAAGACGCGCGGAGAGGTTGCGCGTCACGTCCTCTGCTCCGGCGCGCGTCCCCGGAACGCGAATGATCTCTTCGACGCCGTGGCCGAGCAGTTCCGCTGCGAACTGGCTCCGCCGACCCGGGCGGGCGACGCGTTCGAACTGACCGTCGTTCAGCATGCGCCCTGAATAGACACAGCCGAGCTCGCCAGACTTCCGCCCGACTCGGGCCGCCTGTCGCTCGCGCGCGAGAGGAACTGCCGTAACCGATTGCTACAACGGTGCGGGCCACGGCCTGTGCCGACCTCGTAGGTTGCGTTGGGTGATACTCGAGGGGCAAAGCAGGAACGTGGGGGCCTGCTCGCCGCACCGCTCTCGCGCCTGCCCTAGAGCTCGGAGGACCAGGTGAAGCCAGTGTGGAGACGCCGGCCGTCGCCGGCGATCGTGATCGCGTGCATCGCGCTCATGGTCGCGCTCGGCGGTACCGGTTACGCGGCGGTGCGCTTGCCCGCCAACAGCGTCGGCACAGCGCAGATCAAGAACAGCGCTGTGACCTCGCTGAAGGTCAAGAACGGCTCGTTGTTGCGGGCGGACTTCAAAGCGGGGCAGGTTCCCGCCGGAGCGGCAGGCGCCGTGGGCCCCGCCGGCCCTGCCGGGCCCGCTGGAGCGGCCGGTCCGGCCGGCCCGTTCCCCGACGCGCTGCCTTCAGGGAAGACGGTCCGGGGCGCGTACAACATCGGCGCGACGGCAGCCGCGCCGGGCGCGCTTGCCAACTCCTCGATCTCCTTCGTCTACGCGTTCGCAGCGTCACCGACGGTGAAGATCGTGCTCCAGGGAGCCGCCGCTCCGGCGGAGTGTCCTGGCAATGCAACGTTTCCTCAGGCGCAGGCGGGATTCGTGTGCATCTACGAGGAGTCCAAGACGAACTCGGTCGGCGTGACGCTGAACGCCGTCAACCGCTCGGGTGCGACGATCTTCACGAACTCGTCTGCTGCTGGAGGGTTCTTCACCTACGGCACCTGGGCGGCGACCGGCGCCTGATCGCGTCCACTCATCGGTCCCAACAGAAGCCCTCTTCATGAGGGCTTCTGTTGGTTCTTCCGCCGGAGGGGACCGGAGCTCGCCGTTCAGATCGAGCGCACGTAGAGGCCGCCGATGGAGACGTGGGTCGTTGCCGAAATCCTGATGGTCGCCATGTACCTGGTTAACGCCGGGCTCTACGTGCGGGCGCGCAAGCGAGGCATGACGGGCCTGCGGCGTCAGCAGTACATGACTGCGTTTTGGGTCGGCGGCGGCTTCATCGTGCTTGGCGCGCTGCATCTGATGCTGCACCAGTACCAGTAAGGTCGGCCTGGCTGCTTGCCCCTGGGCCACTCTCGATACGACGAGGAGGCTGAGATGTTGAAGACAGCGTTGGCGTGTGTCGCGACTGCAGGAGTCTGCTTCACGATTACTGCCACGAGCGGCCTTGGATCGGCTGGAACTGTGACCGTCCGCGCAGGATCAGGAGGAGCGCGCTTCCCCGTCGCGGACGTGCTTTGCGTTGCCGAGCTAGCCTCCGGCGCGCCTCGCTTCCGGGAGCCTGGCGTCGCTTGCTCGTCGTACAAGCATCCCTACAACGGCGTCGGGGTCTGGTTCGGAGCACACAGGGTCGTGCTCACCTCGCCGGCGAACGGTCGCGCGATCTACACCGTCCGTCGCTGACGTGGCACGGAGCGCCGACTACTCAGTCGAGCGCAGGTATGCATCCGATCCGTCAAGCCAGTCTTGGCGCGGCGGATTGAAGATGTCCACGTCGAGCGTCGTCTCGAGTGCCTCGGCCTTGTGCGGCACCCACGAAGGGATGTGCAGCACTTCGCCCGCCGCGACGTCCACGACCTGGGACTCATCCTCGCCGAGCCAGAAGCGAAGCTTGCCCTCCAGGATGTAGGTCAGCTGCTCGTTCTCGTGCGAGTGATGCGGGACGATGCTGCCTTTCTCGAGGAAGACCTGAGCCAGCATCATGCGATCGGTTGAGATCAGCCGGCGAGAGAGACCGTCTTTCAGCGGCTCTTTCGTTAGGTCGTCCCAACGGTGGTGCGTCGCCTTCGAGTCAGACGTGGATGCCACGCGCGAATCCTAAAGCGACCGGGTTCCGTCTTCCAGGGCGGGTAGTGCGCCGAGGAGTTTGGCAGCATGTGCGGCGGTTCTCCCGCGACTGCAACGCCACACCACCTATCGGCGGTCTGCAGGTTGGACTCGATCCGCCGACTCGACGACGCGCGCATCGCTCTGGACATTGGCTGAGAGCTCGACCGGTTCGCGTGTGGTTTTCGCCCAGTCGCTTCGTCGCATCAGAGCGCGAGTGGTTGCCCGGAACAGAGCAGGCCAGATGAGCCAGCTGTACGCGGCGTAGACGGGAACGATCAGCAGGCCCAGCAGGACGCCGCCGAGACCGGTGCGAGCACCCCGTGCGACGCAGCCGAGGACAGTCCCGCCAAGTCCGACAAGGAACAGGAACGCTAGCCACCAGAGACCTGTGCCGGCGAACGTCGCTACTCCGAAGATGAGGAGGATGATGCTCGCGACGAACGCGATACCCACGGTCGCCTGGAACGCGGGCATTAAGAGGTATCCGACAAGATCGAGGCGAACAAGCCACGATCGTTCAAGGCGCGCCATGGCGCGCAGATGCGCCATCGCCTGCAGGTTTCCCTGCGCCCAGCGCGTGCGTTGCCGGAGCAGCCGGCGGAGCTGCGGCACGCCTTGCTGCTCGACGCTGGCCCTCGCTTCCGCCACGCTCCGCCAACCGGTCTCGAGCAGACGTAGCCCAGGTCCTGGTCCTCGGTGAGCCGGTTTCGCCAGGACCCCCGACCTCGGGGTCGGCGATCGAGTCGAGAGCAGACAGTCGATTGAACTGCCCGTTTCCGCCCATGCCCGCGGCGCCGTACGGCGTTCTTCCTGCCTGGTACAGGAGACCGTAGATGGAGAATTCGACATCCTGGAGCCACGCCAAAATCCGTGAGCGGTTGTAGATGCGAACGAGCAGTTGCAACCCTCCGATCCGCTCGGCCGTGAAGTGCGGCGCGATGACGAGTGGTGCGCGAGGGTCGAGCCGCCCGTCTGCATCAACGACACACACGATCACTCGGTCACGTGGCCAGCCGGCCCAACGCCCGGAGGAGAGCACGGCGTCCAGACGGCGCCAAGCGGCGTTGAGGGCAGCCGCCTTCCCCTGGCGGGCGTCAGGGGGCGTCCGACGAATGACCTCGAGCTCCGCGCTCTCGATCGTGGCGAGCACGGATGCCGTCGCATCGGTTGACCCGTCGTCGATCACAAAGATGGCCTTGTTTCGTGCGTCGACTGCGAACAGGCGCTGGACGCTGTCGTTGATCGTCAGCGCCTCGTCGAGGGCCGGAACGAGGAACACCCAGAGGAATGTGTCGGCCGAATCTGGATCTGGTGCCGGAGCCCTGTGGAGTGCGGATCGCGAGAGCACAAAGAGGACGGTCGTCCAGGCGAAGACGACGACGACGAGTAGGAAGACGATGAACAGGAGCAATTGGACGAGCAGCGGTAGCCCGGGGAACAAGACGTTCACGCGTCGGTGCTCGTCGTTGCGTCATCTTCCTGGTCGACTTCGTAGACGGGAGGCGGGAACATCTCGAACGGGTAGCCGGAGGCCTCGAGCACGTCACGTCGAGACAACGGTGGCCCGAAGTGCGCCGGTGGTCGGGTGATGCCGGCGAGGAACTCGAGCGTGGCCACGATGCGGTCGGAGGCCTGCCCATCCCCGTACGGGTTCGCCGATCGATTGACGACGTGTGCGGCGGGATCGGCCAGAACTGCGGCGGTGGCGGACACGATCCTGTCCGACTCGGTTCCGACCAGCGTCAACGTTCCGGCGAGAGCGCCCTCGACCCGCTCGGTGCTGTCACGGACGACGAGCACCGGCACCCCGAGCGCGGGCGCCTCTTCCTGAATGCCGCCGGAGTCGGTCACGATCACGGTCGCCTTTCCCATCAAGCGCGCAAATTCGGCGTACTGAAGCGGCTCGGTCAGGACCACGTTTGCGCGGCCTGCGAGCGGGTCGCCTAACTCCCGTCGAACGACCGGGTTCGGGTGCAGAGAAAACGACGAACGAGACTCCCGGATGCGCCTCGGCCAGCCGGTCGATCGCGCTTGCGATCCGCGCCAGGCCGCCGCTCCAGTTCTCGCGGCGGTGGGCGGTCACGACGACGTACGGCCGGCCGGAGTCGAACACCGCTGTTACTGCGTCGTCAGTGAGCTCACCTCCTGCGCCGCGGCAAAGCGCAGCGCGTCGATGCCGGTGTTTCCGGTGACCATCACTCGCTCGTCAGGAACACCTTCGTGGACCAGGTTCTGACGGTTGAGCGCGGTCGGAGCGAGGTGGAAGGCAGCGAGACGGGTGATCATCTGGCGATTCGCCTCTTCGGGAACGGCGTCAACGTCGTCCAGGTGCGCAGCCCTGCCTCGACATGCCCCACGGGGATCCGCAGGTTGAACGAGGCGAGCGCCGCCGCGGCTGCAGACGAAGTGTCGCCGTGTACGAGCGTGCAGACCGGGAATCCGGTCTCGCGCCGCGTCCTCGCGAGTCGCCGACGCCATCCCAGTCGCTCCGAACCGCTCGCGGCAAAAGGCGTCGAACCGCTGGATCACCGTCCCGACGAGCTCGTTCAGCGTCAGGCCAGGACGACCGACGTCGAGATCGAGGGCCGGCTCGATTCCGGCCAGATCTAGGATCGGCGCAACCAGGTCGCGATGCTGACCTGTGGTGACCACAACCGGTGCGAACCATGTGCTCCGCTCGAGGGCGAGCACGACCGGAAACATCTTGATGGCCTCCGGGCGAGTGCCGACGAGCACGAGGACATTGGTGCGACGGTCATCGCTCGACGTTCCGGCCACGAAGCGAGAACCCTAATACAAGCGGTTACGGCCGTTCTTGAGACAGTGGTGAGACCGACACGTTGTCGAAGGCAGCGATGCTGTCCTCCTCGTAGAGCCCGACTGCACCTCCTGGAAGCGGATCGGGGTCGGTATAGCGAAATAGCCGCCGGTCGTTGACGGTGGCGGTGATCGTCCCGCTGTCGACGAGCAGCTCCACGTGGTAGCGGTGGCCGATCGGGAAGACGGGAGCCGAACCGGATGCGAGGAAGCGCTGCGCTGCGTCGCCGTCGAGGGCACCACCGTTCTTCTTGCCGAGCTCCCATCCGTTTGGCTTCAGGATCAGCCAGTAGTAGTGCGCCAGGTCGCGGTAGGAGAACATGACCCAAAGGGACCTCCCAGACGTTCGGAGCGGTCGTGCGCAATTGCGCGACAGTCACCAGGTCAAGCGAGAAGACCATGTTCGCCCAGGTCTGACGGCTGACTACGAGACTGCTGAACGTCTGCGCCTGCGACACGGGAGGAGTACTCGAAAGCTCTGCGCGGCCCCGGCGCACGCGCTGACGGCCCCAGAGTGAATCCCACTTCTGGCGGTCGAGAGTGTTCGCCGAAAACGTGTCGGCGAACACCGTCCGCTCGGCAGCAAACTGAGAGGACGAGTTCCTTGGCGCCGCCGCCCCGCCGGACGCGGAAAGAAGCGCGAGTGCGGCGGCCACCGCAAGCGCGCCCGCGCCCGTAGGCGTACCCAGGCGCACGGCGGTAAGACGCGTTGTCACAGGATTCCTTTCCTTTGTCGAGGCCGTGCATCCATGCATAGGCCGACCCTTTTTCGAGGATCCACCAAAGCATCATCGTTCGAGCGTGATTCAGCCACACCCGGATGGGCGATCAGGGCGTACCCGCTCCGGGCCATCCCCCGCCCAGGATCGGGGTATGTCAGGGCAAGCTCATGAGCCTTCCCGATGCGCTGGCGGATGCGGTTCGAAGCCCGCCGTCTTCGTTTCGTCCGGCTTGCCAACTGATGTCAGCGATTGTGCTTAGACTGACGGAGTGAGGCAGGCGCCCGCCACTCGAGGTCTTCTTGTGCTCGGCTCCGTCATCGCGGTGATGATGCTCGTCGGCTGCGGCTCAAAAAGCTCGAGCTCCGGCTCGACGACCGGGACACTCACGACGAAGTACGCCAGTGACGTGCAGCACGGGTTCCAGGTGAGTTGCGAGGCGGAGGCGAACGCCGTCAGCCAGGCGGCGCCGGCCACGATCACCGCGTACTGCCGATGCGCACTTGCGTACATCGAGGCGCATCTCTCGTACAAGGACTTCGAGAAGGCGAGTCGCGCGGTCGCAGAGCTGAAGGCGAGCCCGGACGCCGCACGCGCCGTGTTCGCGGCCGCGACGAAGACCTGCAGGGCGAAGTTCGTCCTGAGTTAGCCGGCGTGCGGCTGGAGGTCAGCTCGTCGTGCGATCTCTTCGTCCTTTGTCTCGCCGGTACCGAATCCTAGGGTGACGGCTTCCAGAGCGCATCGCTGACGACATTCTCGTAGCGCTCCTGTTCGCCGGACACCGGCGTCGGGTCGATCTCACCGGTGGCCACGCGATCGGCGAGCTCCTCGAGCGTCGAGGTTCCACCGAGGATCGCCTGGCCCAGCTGGCCGTCCCAGTCGGCGTACCGCTCGGCTTTCATCCCTGCGAGCGTGCCGTCGTCGACGAGTCTGGCCGCGACGATGAGCGCCCGTGCGAGCGTGTCCATGCCACCGATATGTGCGTGGAAGAGATCGTTCCGGTCGATCGACTGGCGACGCAGCTTCGCGTCGAAGTTGAAGCCACCGTTTCCGAGCCCGCCCCTCTGCACGATCTCGTACAGCGGCCCTACGAGATCCTCGACCGAGTTCGGGAACTGGTCGGTGTCCCAGCCGTTCTGAGGGTCGCCGCGATTCGCGTCGACTGAGCCCAGCAGGTCGTGAGCGCTTGCGTACGCGACCTCGTGATGGAAGGAGTGGCCGGCGAGCGTTGCGTGGTTCGCCTCCAGGTTGAGCTTGAACTCGCCGTCGAGCCCGTGGCGCGCGAGAAAGCCGTGGACGACTGCCGCGTCGTAGTCGTACTGGTGCTTCGTTGGTTCCATCGGCTTGGGCTCGATCAGCAGCGAGCCCTCGAAGCCGATCCGGTGTTTCTCTTCGGCGACGAGTTGCAGGAAGCGTGCGAGCTGGTCACCTTCACGACGGAGGTCGGTGTTCAGGAGGGAGTCGTAGCCCTCGCGACCGCCCCAGAGCACGTAGTTGGCGCCGTCGAGCCGCTTCGTGACGGCGAGCATGTTCTTGACCTGCGCGGCGGCGTAGGCGAACACCTCCGGATCGGGGTTCGTGGCGGCGCCCGCCTGGAAGCGCGGGTGTGTGAACAGGTTCGCGGTGCCCCACAGCAGCCGGATGCCAGTCCGCTCCTGGTAGCCGAGCGCGTCGTCGGCGAGCGCGTCGAGATTCGCTGTGAACTCGCGGAAGCTCGCGCCCGGCGGGGCCATATCGACATCGTGGAAGCAGTAGAACGGCACGCCGAGCTTTTGAATGAACTCGAACGCGGCAGCCATCTTCTCGCGTGCGGCAGCCATCGGGTCGCTCGGCTCGCGCGTCCACGGACGGTCGAACGTACCGGTGCCGAACATGTCGCTCCCGTTGGCCGCGAACGAGTGCCAGTAAGCGACGCTCACCCGCAGCCAGTCCTCGAGTCGCGTGCCGCGAATCACGCGGTCCGGGTCGTACGCCTTGAAGGCGAGGAGATCGTCCGATTGGGCGCTCGCGTACGGAATGCGCGCGGGAACATCGGCAAAGAACGGCTGACTCACGGGTGGGCTCCTAAATCGGTCGAGGTTGTCGTAAGAGACTAGGCCTGCGGCAGGTCGCGCTCCGCCTCTGCCTCCATCCGCTCGAGGCGGTCGTAGTAGTCAGGGAACTCCTTCAGATGCGCGAGCGCAATCTTGCCGGTCAGGATCGGATCATCGCTCGTGACGTTGGTTTGTGGATCGTGCGAGCCATGCTCGAACTCGACGTCCATCCCACGTCGGAACTGATCCAGGTCGACGCGGTTCCAGTCGACGCCGATCTCATCTCCTACGCGTTGAGCCTCTTCGCTCGATGTCGGGCGGGTCTCGGTCACGGTGGGTTCTCCTCTCGACTAGTGATCGAATGCTGCCGGTAAGAGAGGTTCTCCGATTGCGTCGCCGTCGGCATCGGCGGATCCCCTGAATCCGAGGAGACTTTGCTGCCGTGACCACCCACTGTCATGAGCCGTATCCAGATTCGCCGGCTGTGCGTTCTCAGCACGAACATCTGTTGAGCCATGACAACCGAAAGGACTTGGATGCTCGCTATCGCTGGAACGGGGTACAGCCTGATCGGAATTCTCGTGATCGTTCTGCTGGTCGTGATGATCTTGTACTTCGTTCGCCGGGCTTAGCCGGGCTTCCGCACCGAAACAGAAGGGACAGACGACATGAGCAACTCGGATGACGCCAAGGGACGCGTAAAGGAAGCCGTCGGCGACCTGACCGACGACAAGGACCTGAAGCGTGAGGGAAAGATCGACCGCGCGGCAGGAGCCGCGAAGGACAAGCTCGACGAAGCCGCTGATGCGGCGAAGGACGCGGTCACGTCGAAGGACTGACGCCCGCGTCCACGCCGGTCACCGCGGCGTCATTCCTCCGGTTCCGGAGGCGGATCCGGTAGGAGAGGCGGCAGCTCGTCCGGTGGGTACGGCTCAGGGACGGGCGCCGGTGCCGGCGGGGTCGCTTCGTCCGGCGGTGGGTAGCTGGGGCTCGTCATACGTGTCCGGGTATTGCCCGGTCGGCGAGCGCCAAACACCCGCAGCAGTCGCCTAGGCCATCTGACCGGCGGCTGCAAAAGCTCTTAGCCGTTCCTCAACAATGCGTTACGGTTAGCCGCTGTGAGTTACACCGAGCGGCTCGTCGCTTCGCCGTTGGTGGCGTGTACGTGGGAGCGAAGCACGACCGCGGCGGGCGAGGTGCGGGTCGTGCCGGATGCCTGTGTCGACCTGATCTGGACGGGCGACGGCTTGAGCATCGCGGGTCCGGACACGAAGGCGCGGGTGGTGACACTCGCGCCGGGTGCGTCGGTTGTCGGCGTGCGGCTGCGACCGGGCGCCGCCGGCGCGGTTCTTGCGCTTGCCGGCGTCCGCGTTACGCGACTGCACAGCGGATGCCGCCGAGGTTCTGGGATACGAGGTCGTCGCACCGCTGCTCGACGCGCTCGAGCGGGGCGAGGATCCGCACATGCTGCTCCTGCGCGCTGTACGGGAGCGGGGCGTGCGCCGGCCCGATCCGCTCGTCAGCGCGGCAGTCGAAGCGCTCGGCCGGCCGCAGGCGCGGGTGAGTGTCGTTGCTGCGGAGTTAGGGGTGAGCGCGCGCCAGCTGCAGCGCCTCATCACAGCCGCTGCCGGGTATGGGCCGAAGCTCCTGGCGCGCGTCCTGCGTTTTCAGCGGCTGCAGGCGCTTGGCCCGGCGTCCCTGCTCGAGTTGGCGCTCGCGGCCGGGTACGCAGACCAGGCGCACATGACCGCCGAGGTCAGCCTGCTCGCCGGTGTGTCGCCTGTCCGATTTCTCAAAGACCGCTCGGCGGCGGCGGCGTAGCGTGTGAGTCATGCCGGTCGATCAAGCCGCCGCCGCAAGCTTCATCTGGAGCGCCGCGCGTCTCCTCGACCGCCACCGCTACGCGCTGCTGTTGGCCGACGGTCCGGCCGAGCCGGTGGTCGAGGCGCTGCGTGGATACCGAAACGCCGACGGCGGGTTCGGCCATGCGCTCGAGCCTGACCTGCGCTGCCCGGGCAGCCAGCCGGCGCCAACGCTGCACGCGTTGGGGGTATTGCACGAGGCCGGAGCGGGCGGGGGCGAGTTGGCGCGCGATGCCCGCGCCTGGCTGGTCTCGATTGCAGACGACGATGGCGGCATCCCATTCGTGCTGCCCGGCTTCGAGGACTACCCGCACGCGCCGTGGTGGTCGCCGCAGCCTGGATCGTTTCTGACGTTCGACCTGGTCGCGGTTCTCCACGCGAGCGGCGTCACCGATGACGAGTGGCTGGACAGCGCGACCGACTGGTGCTGGAGCGCGATCGAGACCGCAGAGCACCCAAGCGGCTACTGGCTGAAGAACGCCTGCAGGTTCCTCGATGCGGTGCCCGACGAGGAGCGCGCTCGCGCCGCAATTGCGTCGCTCGCTGCGGGCGTCGATCAGTCGTCGTTCGTCGTGGCGGACGGGGAGGGGTTGCGGGCACTCGATCTGTCGCCGCACCCCGGTAGCCGGTCGCGCGATCTCGTCGGCGAAGACTTGATCGAGGCGCACCTCGACGAGATCGAGTCCGGGCAACAGGAAGACGGCGGCTGGATGTTCGACTTCCTGGCGTGGTCGCCGGCGCAGACGACGGACTGGCGTGGCGTCGTCACGATCGACGCGCTGAGATGTCTGCGCGAGCACGGCCGTCTCTGACGGTCCTAAAGTCCGGGCGCGTTTCGGCGATGACGGTGTTGCGCCACGAACCACGGAAGGTTCAACGGCGAGATACGCGGGACCCGGCTAGCGCTTCAAGGACGAAGGCGCTCACGGTCACAAGGATTCTCGACGCCCAGGCAGGCAGTTGCTTCTGGCCTCTGCTTCCCCGTCTATGACGGGGGCGAACTCCGCGCGAGTGGAGACAACCTAGAGGGACGACAGATCGGGAGCCGCCTTGTGCGGCTCCTGGTCGTTCTCGGCTCCAGCTGCATCGACTTCCAGTGTCAGTTCAGGCTGGAGGTGATCGCCTCGATGACCGCCTGTTCGGACGGCGCGACGGCGACATCGCCTTCCTTGTGCGCATTCGCAACGCGGTTTGCGACGTTCAGGACGAAGCTCCGGTAGTCGGAGAGCTCGTCGGGTGTCGCCTTTGAGCGAACGAGGGCTACCGCATCCCGGAGTAGCTGCAGGGTCTCTTCCTGCAATTCGCCGGGTGAGTGCGCACGTTGGTGCTTGACGTGCGGTCGCTCGGAGACGAGTTCGTCGAGCAGTTGGCTCTCGCCGTGCTCACCGCGCGCCTCCGTGTACGCCTTTGCCAGCGCGAAGCTTTCGCGGAAGGTTCCACCGCGCGATGCGGTCGCCACCGCAAGCCCCGCCGCCGGCGGCCCTTCGGCAATGAGCTTCCATTCCTCGGGCGTATAGTCGGCCTTACCGGTCACGATCCGCCTCCTGTCGCGTAGCTCGAGGTCAAGTCCTACAGGATCGCGGTCTATGCGGCCGCGGGTGTGAGTACCACGACGGGGATCTCGCGGCTGGTCTTCGCCTGGTAGTCGTCGTACTGCGGATACATCTGCGTCGCCAAGCCCCACAGGCGCGCCCGCTCATCGGGCGTCGCCGTCTGAGCAGTCACGGCGATCTTCTTGCTTCCGATCTGGATCGTCGCTGCGGGGTTCGCGCCGAGGTTCAGGTACCAGGCCGGATGCGTCGGCGCGCCGCCGACCGAGGCGATGATCGCGTAGTCGTCGCCGTCCCGGAGGTAGAGCAAGGGAGTCGTGCGCTGCTTTCCGCTCTTTCGTCCGGTCGTGGTCAGAAGAAGGACGGGCGTTGTCTTGCTGAAGCGGCCACCAAGGCGGCCGCTGCTCGCTCGGTAGAGCGTGGCATGAAGCCGAGAAGCGAGAGTTATGAGTCTCCGGTCCACCTCAGCCAAGAGCCTCGTCGAACCGGGGATCCTCGCGCGCAGCGGCGAGGTCATCGTCCGCCCGTGCCTGCCCGCGGAACGGCGGGAAGAGCTCGCACGACCGCCGGAGGCGACTGAAGGTCTCGTCGTCGATCTGCACCCGCGAGCGACGCAAAGCACGCGTAGTTGAAGTTGAGGCCGGCGTTGTCCGGGAAGCGCTCGAGGCCACTACGCACGATGGCGAGCGCGTCGGCGTAGCGCTGCTCGCCGTAGGCGGCCATGGACTCGCTCTGAACCGGCCATGCCTCGCCCCAATCGAGCCCCTGGTAGGCCTCGCCGGGAGTGCCGCCGAGGGCGAGGATCGTTGCGTCGCCGGTCGCCTTGCGCCGTGACCCGGGTTGCACGGACACAAATGTGCCCGCCGGCGCGTCAAATGTCTCTCCGTCGATCTCGAATGCCGCGGTTCCGTCGAGCACGACGTACACCTCTTCCTGGCCCGAACCGGACTCGTCGTGCTCGTTGATCAGTGTGCCGTCGTCGCCGGTCACGCGAGCGTTGATCCCGAACGAGTGGATCCCGAGGTGCTCGCGCACCGGAATGAACGCGCCGCGGCGCTCGATGTCGTCGAGGCGCGCCACGCGCCACTTCGGGTTGTCGTTCATCCGATCACCTCCGATGAGTCTTCGATGGCTTCCCAGTCTGCACTGTATGACGCAACCCACCACCGAGCTCGACACGCGATTCAGCGACCCTACTGCAGAGGCGATCGCCTGGGAGGAGACTCGCCGCGTCCTCGAAGCTGCCGAGCTCTTCTGGATCTCGACTGTCCGAGCAGACGGTCGCCCGCATCTCACGCCGCTCGTCGCCGTCTGGCTCGATGACGCGATCCATTTCGCAACCGGCCATGACGAGCAAAAAGCCATGAACCTGCGAGGCAACAAGAACGTGATCCTGACGACCGGTTGCAACGACTGGGAGCGAGGGCTCGACGTCGTTGTCGAGGGTGAGGCCGTGCGCGTGACAGACGAGAGCGTCCTCGAACGTCTCGCCGAGACGTGGAAGACGAAGTGGGATGGCCGCTGGCACTACGAGGTGCACGAAGGAGCATTCCGGCACGAGGGAGGTGCCAACGCGGTCCTCGTGTTCTCGGTGCAGCCAGCCAAGGTGTTCGCGTTCGCGAAGGGCACGTTCGGCCAGACGTGCCACCGGTTCGTCAGCCGTCGACGACCAGACCGTTGATCGGCCCGAGGATCCTTCTGGATCGACGCGAGACGTTCGGGAGCCGCACGAGACGGTGGGTCAACGGCAGGCCCTGCGTATGGCGCTCGAGCTGTTCCCGGCTGATCGGCTTCCAGAGCTCGTCGATTGCCTGCGCCGGATCGTCCGGAATCTCGGCCTCCGGCAGCTCGAGGTGTTCAGCCCAGAGGCGCAATCGTGTTTGTCGCGCGAGAGCTGGGTCGTGGGCCACGATGTTCATCTCGGTGTCGTTGAAGAGCGAGTGCTCGTTGAGGTTCGCCGACCCGAGCGTCAGCCAGCGGTCGTCGATGATCGCGATCTTCGCGTGCACGTAGATCGAGTCGGCACGGGGGCCTGACCGGGCATAGAGCGAGCAGGCGAGGACACGCCCATCCTCGTCGTCCGCCTCGATCAGCTCGGCGAGGACACCGCGCGTGTCATCGGCGCCATTGTTCGGCTTGGCCGGCAGGACGAAGACCATTCGGAAGTCGGGAGTCGGCGGCTCGAGCAGCTTCTGCTGGAGCAGGACGGCGATCTCGGGCGACCAGAGGAACTGGTTCTCGACGTAGATGAACCGTTCGGCGCCTCGCGGATCGCTGCGGCAGTAGGACTCGAGGATGCGGAAGTCGCCTCGCGGAACGGCGTCGTAGACCCGCTCGGGCACCGTACGCACGATCTGCAACTCGACGTCCCCGGCAGGTCGGCGACGTCGAAACGGGCGCGAGGCGCTCTCCTTCGATCTCGTGCCAGCGCATTCGAAAATGCTCCGCAACGTCGTCGACAGCGGGGCCTTCGATCCGTGCCGCAGCGTCGTGCCAGCCGATCGATCCGCGGGCGGGGTGGTGGTGCGTGTCGAACCGGTCGCCGGCTTCGGTTGTCAGGTCGATGCCGCCGACGAAGGCGATGCGGTCGTCGATGACGATCGTCTTTTCGTGATGGCAGTGCATCGGCCGCTCCTTCGCATCGAGGGCGCACTGGATCTCGTGTCTGACCGATCAGACGCGCTCGCGCATCGCGCGGACCTCGCGGCGTGAGGGACGAAAGAGCGGCAGGGGCGCTCCGGCCCAGATCAGCACGCGCACGTCGATGTGCTCCGCCAACTCCCCGAGCAGGTGCGTAAGACGACAGGTTCTCCACTCGCGGACGAGGTCGAAGTCCGGCGACAAGTACCAACTGGTCATGTGGACGTGGGAGCGGCGCGGATCGCAGGTCGGCGGCGATCGCCGGCAGCGCCTCCGCGCCGTCGATCAAGATCTCGACCGCGTTCCCGGGCCGCGGCGAGCGGATCGCCGGTGGCCCACCGCCGGTTCCGGATGCGTCGAGCGCGCGTTCCCAGCCGAGTCGCCGAAGCCGCCGACGGTGGTGTCGACCGATCTGCTCGGAGATCGCCGTTCCCAGCAGCACTCCGCCGATAGAGTGCCTCGCGAAGGCCGCGTCATGCTCAGATTCGCGGTAGCGGGCGTCGCTCAGCGAGTAGAGCGCGAACGCGACCAGCCCGGCGGCGACGAGGCCGAGGAGGTACGAGCCGTACGAATGGTTCGCCAAGGTCGCGAGCGCACCGTCCAGGCCCACGGCTTTGTTCGGGTTGTAATCCACGGCGGCCAGGATCAGGAAGACGCCGATCAATCCGAAGACGACCATGCGGGCCAGGTGACCGAAGGTGGCGATCCAGGTGATCCACGTCCGAACACGGGGGCTCATCTCCTCGGTCTTGGCGTCGCTCAGGAAGTCGTGGCTGACTCCGCGGTACCCCTGGTACAACCCGACGCCGCACAAGATGGCTCCCGTAACGCCGACGAGCCAGGCGCCTCCCGGCCAGCCGAGCACGCCGGCCGCCGAATGCTTCGCGTCACCCGCAGCGCCCGCCGCCGGAGCCGAGCAGGATCTCGATCGCGATCGCGCAGATGATCGCGTAGGCGACACCGCTGGCGAACGCTGCGATCCGGTCGAAGCCGCTGTCACTGTCCTCCGGGCCGTGCCCGAGCACAGCGCGAAAGAGTCGCCAGAGCGAATAGCCGGCTAGCCCGATCGCGACCAGGATCAACAAGATCTGCCCGAACGGCTGCCTCGCGATCGTCTCGAGTGCGCCCGTCTGGTTCGTTGTCTTGCCGCCGTCGCCGATTGCGAGCTTGACGGCAAGCACACCGATGATGGCGTAGATGAGACCGCGCGCAACGAAGCCCGCGCGGGCGAGTGTCTCGAACGCCGCTGTCCGCTGGAGCTTCTCGCCTGTTTGCTCAGCCCGACGGAGCGGCTCCCTGGCCGATGCCTGCACGTTCACAGGAACGAAACGTCGGAGCCGCGATTCGAGGTACGGCGGACACGCGACCTGGGAGCTGGTGTTTCCTCAGCCGAGTGCGCGACGGTCTCTGCTGTCGCGCCGAATCGGAGGATGCGGCCACCGAAGGCGATTCCGCAGAGAGCGAACCAGGCCCAGCCCAGGGAGAGGCCGCCGACGACATCGGTCAGCCAGTGCACGTCGAGCAGGACGCGCGTCGTCGCGACGCCGACCGCGATCGCGGCGGCAAGACCGGTGAGGATCGCGCGCTGCGACCGTGGTCTACCGCGGCCGATGAGGAGCACTGCGGTGGCGTAGAACGCCGCCGCAGTCGCGGAGTGACCGCTCGGGAACGACGGGCCAAGTGTCGCCGCGGCGGGATTGAATGTCGGCCGCACCCGGTCGACGAGCTGCTTGACGGTCGTCGAGAGGATCTCTTCGCCGCCCATGACGGCCACGATGAAGAGCGGGACCCAGACGGTCCGCTGCCTGACAGTCTCAGCGATCGCGAGGATTAGGCACAGCCAGACGACGACCGAGATGTTCCCGAGTTGCGTCATGTCGTTGAGCACGCGCATCGACGTGGCCGTCGCGTGGTGATTGCCCCACCTCGCGACGCTGCGATCGACCGCGAGCAGACGCGCGTTCGTCCGGACGAGGTACGCGAGGAACCCGAGAACGACGCCGCCGCCGATCACGAAGACGAGAGCGGCGGTCAGCGCAAGGCCGGTTGCCGTCTCGGGATCGAGCCGCGCGTCGAGCAGCCTGCGCAGTCTCGGATGTCGCCCGACGGCCGCCCCCACATCTCGCGCAGCTTCGGCCGTCGACGCCACAGAGCTCGTCGCCGCCCGCGGGTAGCGCCACGCGGCAAACCCGACGGTGAAACCGACCGTCACCATCACGACGAGCAACAGCAGCAGGGGCAACATCGCCTGCCTCAGCCTCCCTTTGTCGTCGGGCTCGCACCCGTTTCCGTGTCCCAAACGTTCGACATCTCGAGGAGCAGATGCCCCGTGATCGACCAACAAACACATCGGCCGGCGCTGGTCGGCACCTGGAGCGCCCCGAACAGGGAGAGCGATTCGGAGTCCGCTCCCGTGTTGTCGGCGCGCCCCGGCGGGCCTGCGCAGCGGCTTGGGCGCTCACTGCGGGACGTGCATCCTGTGCTCGTCTTCACGCTCGTGATGCTCGCAGGACTGGCGCTGACGGCGGCGCTCTCGATCGGGCTCGGCCTGCTCGTCACACGGGTGGTCGAGCCGGCGTGGGGCATCGGCGCAGCCGACGAGCGCGTCGACGCGTGGCTCGCGCTTCACCGGGATTCCTCGCGGACGCACGCATCGCTCGTCGGATCCATCGTCGCCGGTGGAGTCGTGCTACCGCTCCTCGTCGGGGTGCTCGCCCTTGCCTGTGCGCTCCTGCGGCGCTGGCGGGTCGCCGCCTTTCTGGTCTTCGCGCTCGCGCTCGAATCGGCTTCGTATCGTCTGACGACACTCGCTGTGCCGTGTCCACCGTCCGCGGGTCGCACGCTTGGAAGACCTCCCGGTCAATGCGAGCTACCCCTCCGGGCACACGGCGGCGGCGATCGCGGTCTACGGCGGACTGGCACTACTCGTCTCATCGAGGCTCGAGCGTCCCGCCGCCAAAATGCTCGTGTGGGCCGGCGCGGTCGCGCTGGTCAGCTTCGTCGCGCTCTCGCGGATGTATCGCGGCATGCACCACCCACTCGACGTCGCAGGTGGTGTCGTCGTCGGCATCCTCGCGGTCAGTGTGATCGTGTTCGCGTGCCGTACCGCCGGTGTTGTGGCCGAGAGCCGTAACCAATGAGGGTGGCCGTCGTCGCACATGCAGGAAAGACGCTGGGCGGCGGTCTGCCGGAGCTTCGTCGCGCGCTTGCCGGCGCCGGGATTGACGATCCGTTCTGGCGTGAGGTGCGGAAGAGCGCCAAGGCGCCGGCTCAGGTGCGGCGCGCGCTCGCTGACGGAGCCGAGCTTCTGATTGCGTGGGGAGGAGACGGGCTCGTGCAGCGGTGCGTCGACGTCCTCGCCGGCTCCGATGTGCCGCTCGCGATCATTCCTGCAGGCACCGCAAACCTGTTCGCGACCAGCCTCGGCATCCCCGCCGACATCGACGGTGCCCTCGCCGTCGGCCTTCGGGGCGAGCGTAAGGTCCTCGACGTCGGCCGATTCAACGGCGAGCGGTTCGCGGTCATGGCCGGCGTGGGTTTCGACGCCGCGATGATCCAGGACGCGGCGAGCGGCCTCAAAGACCGCGTCGGCCGTGCCGCCTACCTGTGGACCGGGCTCAAGAATCTCCGGTCCAAGCCGTTCGGCGCCACGATCTCGGTCGACGGCGCGCCCTGGTACAAGGGCAACGCGAGTTGCATCCTCGTCGGCAACATCGGCGAGCTCTTCGGCGGCGTCGAGGTCTTCGAAGATGCACGACCCGACGACGGGAAGCTCGAGCTCGGTGTGGTCACGGCGGAAGGCCTCCTCGAATGGAGCCGGTTGTTCGCCCGCGTCGCCGCCGGGAAGCCGACCAAGTCACCGTTCGCTCAGACCACGAAGGCTCAGTCGGTGAAAGTGAAGCTCGACCGCGAGGTTCTGTACGAGCTCGACGGCGGTGACCGGAAGAAAGAGCGGAAGTTCAAGGTCAAGGTCGAGCCTGGCGCAATCGTCGTGTGCGTCCCTACGGACGCGGCGAAGTGACGCGGGTCGCTCCGGCCCCCCAGCACGGAGCGACCCGGCCTCTTCGACTAGATGGTCCCGCGCCGGCGGGATCCGCCGAGGAAGAAGCTGATCACCCAGAGCAGCGCGGCGACGACGGCGATGATCCACAGCAGGTGGATCGCGAAGCCGGCACCAAAGAGAATGAGTGTGAGCAGTGCGAGTACAACGAGGAGCAACATTGCTTCTCCTTGGTCGATGACGAGGTTCGTTTCGCATAACGCTCGAGTGCGCTGTTGAGGTACGCACGGCTTAACAAGAACCGCCTCAAGCGACGTCCGGGGATGCCGAGAACCCACGAGGTTCGCCGTTCGGTCGGCGCCGGCCCGTCGTCCTCAACATCTGGAGTAGTTCATCGTGAAAAGGCTTTCTCTGGCGTCTGCACTGACCGCTGCTGCAGTCCTGCTTTGTACTGCGATCGCCGCCGCGTCCGGCACCCCGGTCTCGCCGGCGCCGAACGAGACGGTTGACGGCCCTCAGCCGACGTTCACCTGGACCGTTCCCGGCCGGTGAGGTCGTCGACAGCATCGTGATCGCGGACAACCGGAAGACCCACAACGGCTTCCTCAGCCAGTCGCTCGACAGCGGCGAGGTGAAGGGCAAGACGAGCTACCACTACAGCGCGAGCATCCTCACGCCGGGGACGTACTACTGGCAGCTCGGCGGCTACGACACTGCGACCGGCGACATCACGCCGTCCAAGATCCAAAGCTTCGTCGTCCCGCCGATCATCGAGTTCAGCCCGGTCAAGGCGAAGTGGAACCCGCACTTCGACAACGGCCGCCCGGTCGACTACTTCGTCACGACGATCCGTTGCAACCTTGTCGCCCGGCCGGAGATCTTCTTGAAGGTCTTCCAGGGAGAGAAGCTGCTCAAGACCGAGAGCTTCAGCGGTCACTGGTGCGTCGACATGAAGCCGTACGCGTTCGCCGACACGTACCAGAAGCCGATCGACATGCCCAAGGGCACGCATCTGACGGCGCAGTTCTTCGTCAAGTACGGCAGCTTTGTCGCGAAGAGCCCGGTCGCGTCGTTCGGCGCTCACTGACACTCATCCTCATCGGGTGAGCCGGGCTGCGTGACGCGCAGCAACGATGGTGTCCTCTTACGATTTCGGAGAGGAGGCTTCGGTGCCTGAGCCGACGCGCGCCGACCGCGAAGTCCTACCGATCGCCGACCGTCCATATGACGGTCCTGTGTACGAAGACGCGAAGGACCCGGACGCGAAGTTCCCGCCGATCGAGCCGCTGCGTCCGCCCGCCGGCGCGCCGAACGTCCTGATCGTCCTGATCGACGACGCGGGGTTCGGCTGCTCGACCGCGTTCGGTGGACCGTGCAACACGCCGACGGCCGAGCGTCTCGCGGCCGAAGGGCATCAAGTTCAACCGCTTCCACACGACCGCGCTCTGCTCGCCGACGCGCGCCGCGCTGCTCGCCGGACGCAATCACCACTCGGTCGGCATGGGCGGGATCACCGAGATCGCGACGTCGGCGCCGGGCTACACGTCGATGCGCCCGAACACGTGCGCGCCGCTCGCCGAGACGCTCAAGCTGAACGGCTACTCGACCGCGCAGTTCGGCAAGTGCCATGAGGTACCGGTCTGGGAGACGAGCCCGCTCGGCCCCTTCGACTCGTGGCCGAGCGGCGGCGGCGGGTTCGAGTACTTCTACGGCTTCATCGGCGGCGAGACGAACCAGTACTACCCGGCGCTCTACGAAGGGACGATCCCGGTCGAGCCGGACAAGACGCCGGAGGAGGGCTACCACCTCACCGAGGACCTGACCGACCACGCGATCAAGTGGATCCGCCAGCAGAAGGCGCTGATGGGCGACAAGCCGTTCTTCGCCTACTTCGCGCCCGGCGCGACGCACGCACCGCACCACGTGCCCGAGGAGTGGTCGGCGAAGTACAAGGGCAAGTTCGATCAGGGCTGGGACAAGCTGCGCGAAGAGACGTTCGCGCGCCAGAAGGAGCTGGGCGTCATCCCCGCCGACGCGGAGCTGACGGCGAGGCCCGACGAGATTCCCGGCGTGGGACGACATGCCGGACGACCTCAAGCCGATCCTCTCCCGCCAGATGGAGGTCTACGCCGGCTTCCTCGAGCACACCGACCATCACATCGGGCGCCTGATCGACTCGCTCGACGATCTCGGCATCCTCGAGGAGACGCTCGTCTACCTGATCATCGGCGACAACGGCGCGAGCGCCGAGGGCGACGTCCACGGCAGCTTCAACGAGCTGTTCGTCCTGAACGGTGCCGGCGCGCTCCAGACGACCGAGTTCATGACGGCGCACATCGACGACTTCGGCACGCCGAAGGCGTACAACCACTACGCCGTCGGCTGGGCGCACGCGATGGACACGCCGTACCAGTGGACGAAGCAGGTCGCGTCGCACTGGGGCGGCACGCGCAACGGCACGATCGTCCACTGGCCGAACGGCTTCAAGGCGAAGGACGAGGTTCGGAACCAGTTCCATCACGTGATCGACGTCGCGCCGACGGTGCTCGAGGTCGCAGGCATTCCCGAGCCGAAGAAGGTGCACGGCGTCGACCAGAAGCCCTACGAAGGCGTCAGCATGCGCTACGCATTCGACGATGCCGCCGCGGCCGAGCGCCACGAGACGCAGTACTTCGAGATGTTCTGCAACCGCGGCATCTACGACAAGGGCTGGACGGCCGTCACGCGTCACTCGACGCCGTGGGTGATGGCTCCGCTGCCGCCGTTCGCGGACGACACCTGGGAGCTCTACGACACGAATACCGACTGGACGCAGTCCCGCGATCTCGCCGCCGAGATGCCCGAGAAGCTCGCGGAGCTCCAGGCGCTCTTCATGGAAGAGGCGCGGAAGTACAACGTGCTCCCGCTCGACGACCGGCGCGTGGAGCGCTTCAACTCCGACCTCGCGGGCCGGCCGACGCTGATCCAGGGCAACTCGCAGCTGCTCTTCGGCGGCATGGGCAGGCTGACGGAGAACGTCGTTCTCAACCTCAAGAACAAGTCGCACTCCGTGACTGCCGAGTTCCGCATCGGTCGAGAGTGGAGCGGAGGGCGTGCTCGTCGCGCAGGGCGGCGCGTTCGGCGGGTGGAGCCTGTACCTGAAGGACGGGAAGCCGAAGTACTGTTACAACCTCTTCGGCGTCCAGCGCTTCTACGTCGAAGGCGCAGACGCTGTTCCCGTCGGGCACCCACCAGGTGCGGATGGAGTTCGCCTACGACGGCGGCGGCCTCGGCAAGGGCGGGACGGTCTCGCTCTACGTCGACGGCGAGAAGACGGGCGAAGGTCGCGTCGAAGCGACTGTGCCGATGGTCTTCTCGGGCGACGAGACCTGCGACGTCGGCTCGGACACCGGCTCGGCCGTCAGCGACGACTACGACTCCGGGGACAGCGAGTTCACCGGCACGATCGCGTGGGTGCAGCTCGACATCGACGCCGCCGCCGAGGACCTCGACCACCTGATCACGGCGGACGAGCGCCTGAAGATCGCCATGAACCGGCAGTGAACTGATCGTCCGAGAAAGGACACAGATGGAACAGATCGGACCCGTCGACTACGCCGTGCTCGCCTTCCCTGGAAGCGAGTTCAACGGCGACATCGTCCCTGCGCTCAAGGACCTCGTCGAGGCGGACACGATCCGCCTGATCGACGCCGTGTTCGTCGCCAAGGACGAGAACGGCGACGTGGCGGCGATCGAGCTCACCGAGCTCGCGCCCGAGGTGCAGGAGGCGCTCGACAAGCTGAACGTCGAAGTGCAAGGCCTGTTCAACGACGACGAGCTGATCGCTGTCGGCGAGTCGCTCGAGCCCGGGCTCCTCGGCAGCGGTGCTCGTCTGGGAGAACGTCTGGGCACGCACCGTCGCCCAGGCGATCCGTGACGCCGGCGGGATGCTGGTCGCATTCGACCGCGTGCCGCACGACGTCGTCCAAGCAGCGCGCGAGTTGACGCTCGAAGCTGCGAACGCCTAAGCAAAGGAGAGCTGAATCGTGCTGAGGAGACGCCGAGGTCCCGGGTTGATCGGTACGGCCGTCGTCGTCGGAGGCGCCGCGCACATGGGCGCGAAGGCCGCCCAGCAGAGTCAGGCGGCCGCAGGCAGCGGCCCCGCCGCCGCCGCCGCCGCCCGCTGCAGCCGCTCCGGTCGACGACACGGCGGCGCAGATCCAGCAGTTCGCCGCGCTGAAAGGGCAGGGACTGATCACCGAAGAGGAGTTCGAGGCGAAGAAGAAGCAGATCCTCGGGATCTAAGCCGTCAGTACCAGGACGGCCCGAACTGCCGGTACGGCGCCTCGAGCTCGCGCACCTCGTCGTCTGTCAGCTCGAGGTCGAGCGCCGGCGACCGCCTCCGTCAGGTGATGCGGCTTCGTCGCGCCGACGATCGGCGCCGAGACGAGCGGATTCCGGAGCACCCAGGCCAGGGCGATCTGGGCCATGCTCACGCCGCGTGCCTCGGCGAGCTTGCTGCACGGCGTCGATGACCGGCACGTCGTACTCGGAGTCGAATGCCTGGACGATCTTGTCGGTGTCGGAGCGGAGGCTCTGCTCGCCGGCCGGGCGCGCGAGGCGGCCCTTTCCGTTCGGCGAGTAGGGCACGAGCCCGACGCCCATGTCGCCGCACATCGCCATCAGCTCATGCTCGTCGTGGCGGCGCAGCAGGTTGTACTGGTTCTGCATCGACACGAACCGGGTCCAGCCGCCGCGATCGGCGGCGTGCTGAAGCTTCGCGAACTGCCACGCGTACATCGACGACGCGCCGATGTAGCGCACCTTGCCCGCCTTCACGACGTCGTGCAGCGCCTCCATCGTCTCCTCGACGGGCGTGTCGTCGTCGAAGCGATGGATCTGGTACAGGTCGACGTAGTCCGTGCCGAGCCGCGCGAGCGACGCGTCGATCTGCTCGAGGATCGCCTTGCGCGAGAGGCCCTCGCCGCCGGGACCGTCGTGCATCTTCCCGCGCACCTTCGTCGCGAGCACGATGTCCTCGCGGCGCGAGTAGCGGGTGATCGCGCGGCCGACGACCTCTTCGGAGGTGCCGAGTTGGTAGACGTTCGCGGTATCCCAGAACGTCACGCCGAGCTCGACCGCCTGCCGGAAGAACGGCTCTGCCAGATCTTCGGTGAGCGCCCACGGGTGGGCGTTCGGCGTGGTCGGGTCGCCGTAGCTCATGCAGCCGAGCCCGAGCCTGCTCACCTTCAGGCCGGTCGTTCCGAGGCGGGTGTACTGCATCTCAGTGCCGCCGATCGACGACGCGTACCGCCTTGCCCTCGCTGCGCGGCACGGCGCCGGGCTCGAGCACGTCCGCGCGCACGCGGATGCCGAGCTGCTCCTGGAGTACGCGCTCGACCGCGTCGCGCAGCGCGGCGCTGTCGACCTCGGCGGCCGCGGGCTCGCACTGGACGGTCAGCTCGTCCATCAGCCCGGCGCGCTCGACGACGAGTTGGTAGTGCGGCGCGGCGTCCGGGACGGAGAGGAGTGCGTGCTCGACGTTCGACGGATACACGTTCACGCCGCGGACGATGATCATGTCGTCGCGCCGGCCGCGGAGCCCGCGGATCCGCGCCGTCGTCCGGCCGCAGCGGCACGGCTCGAACGTCAGCGACGCGATGTCCGCCGGTGCGATAGCGGAGCAGCGGCATCGCCTCCTTCTGGAGCGTCGTGAAGACGAGCTCGCCTTCGGCGCCCTCGGCGAGCGGGGCGCCCGACTCGGGGTCGACGACCTCGACGAGGAAGTGATCCTCGTGCACGTGGAGGCCGTCGCGCACCTCGAGGCACTCCGTCGCGACGCCCGGCCCGCACATCTCGGAGAGCCCGTAGAAGTTCACGGCGCGGAGGCCCGGCAGGGCGCGTTCGATCTCTGCGCGCAGACCGTCCGTCCACGGCTCGCCGCCGAACAGGCCGAGCTCGAGCTTCAGCGCCGCCGGGTCGATGCCCGCGTCCTGCACCGCCTGCGCGATCACGAGCGCGTAGGACGGTGTCGCGACGAGCACCTGCGAGCCGAGGTCGTGCAAGAGCATCGCCTGCCGCGCGGTGAAGCCGCCCGAGACCGGGAATGACCGTCGCGCCGATCCGCTCGGCGCCCTGGTGGAAGCCGTGCCCGCCGGTGAAGAGCCCGTAGGTGTTCGCGTTGTGGATCAGCATCCCGGGGCGGACGCCGGCCAGCGTCATGCACCGCGCCATCAGCTCGGTCCACGCATCGAGGTCGGCGGCCGTGTAGCCGACGACCGTCGGCTTGCCGTGCGTTCCGCTCGACGCGTGCACGCGCGCGAGTGACGACACCGGGACGCGCAGGAGCCCGAACGGATACGCGTCGCGCAGCGTCGACTTCGTCGTGAACGGCAGCTCGGCGACCTGCTCGAGCGAGTCGAGCTGCGCGTCGAACGTGGCGCGCAACCGCTCGAGCTGCAGCGCGCGCAGCTCGTCCCGAGGCAGCTGCTCCTCGGCGCTCCAGATCACCGGCTCAGAGACGGCGCTCATGCGCGTTCCAATGCTCCTCGAGATTGCGCACGAGCGCCGGGCTGAAGTGGCAGTACGCCTGCTCGCGGCAGAACATCGCCATGTACTGCCGGAAGACGTCGAGCGGCTCGGCGCCGACGCGGAGCGCGCGCCGGTTGCCCGCGGCGTTCACCAGGCCCGAGCTCGTCAGCTCGTCGACGCGCCGCTGCGACCGCGGCATCCATCTCCTCCGGCGAGTCGACCACCTCGTCGCAGAGCAGGTCGCCGTGCGGCGTGCCCGCTTCGAACTCGAGGCCCGGAGAGGATCGCCTGCCGCGCGAGCCGGTCTCCGACCGACCGCGCGAGCCGCAGGTTGGAGGCGCCGGGCAGGATGCCCTCCTTGCGCGCCGGCAGATAGAGCCGCGTGCCGCGCGTCGCGATCACGTGATCCATCGTGTGCAGGATCTGGCAGGCGCCGCCGATCGCGAACGTCTCGACGGCGGCGACCCAGAGCTTCTCGGTCGTCTGCTCGGGCTCGTTCGGCCGGTGCTCCTCCGAGCTCAGGCCGCGGAAGAGCTTGTTCACGTAGCCGAGATCGCGGGTGACGAAGAACATGAAGTCGAGGCGGCCGTGGTAGAGGTGCGTGAGGTTGAGGCCCGCGCCGAAGACGCGCTGCCCGGCGTAGCGCGGATGGCTGACGACCGCGCCGCGAATCACGCCGACCTCGACCGCGGGATCGAGGAGCGCGAGGTCGACCGCGGTCTCGGTCGTCGGCAGCGTGTCGCCGTCCTCCGCGTTCAGGTGACGGTCGTTCCGGATCTCGAGGTACGCGACCGAGCCGCGACGCTCGAGGTAGGTGCCGCCGAGATCGGCGACGCCGGTGGAGCGGAAGTCGTCGAGACGCTCGAGCGCCGCGGCGGTCGGCCGGAGCATCGACCAGACGAGGTGCGCGCCGCAGCGCGGAGAGGCGAGCACGAACGAGAGGAAGAGTCCCTGTGCGATCTCGATGCCCTGCTTGTCGGGCAGCTTGCGCTCGCACTCGGCCGCCACTGCCTCGCGTGTCGGCACGAGGCCGGGAAAGCGCTCGGCCGCCGCGTAGACGAGCTCCGTGTCGCGGACGCGCGCGCGTCATGCCGTCGGTCAGCTCGTCGTAGACCGCCTCGGCGTTGCAGGCGCATGAACGCGTCCGCTCGTCGTCGCTTCGTGCGAGCCGACGGTTCAAACATCGGCAAGGACGAACTCTGCCGCACGCTCGCCGATCATGATCGACGGGGCGTTCGTGTTGCCGGTCGTCACCGTGGGCATCACCGACGCGTCGGCGACTCGCAGCCCCGTCGATGCCGTGGACGCGAAGCCGCGGATCGACCACCGAGGCGGCGTCGGTCCCGAGCTTGCACGTTCCGACCTGGTGGTGGTAGGTGATCACCGTCTCGCGCACGTAGGCGCCGACATCGGTCGACGAGCCGGGGTACTGCTCGGTCACGCCCCAGTCGCTGAGCGCGTCGGCCGCGCCGATCCGCCGGCAGAGCTCGACGGCGGCGACGAGGCTCTCGAAGTCGGTCGCGCACGAGAGCACGCGCGGATCGAGCGCCACCGGGTCTTCAGGCCTCGGCCCGGTCAGCCGCAGCGTGCCGCGGCTCTGCGGGCGGACGAGCCCGCCGAGGAGCGTGAACCCGTTCGGCGGCCCGCTCATCCAGGGCTCGTACATCGGGACCATGAAGTGGATCGGCTGGAGGTCGGGCACCGGCAGTCCGGCCGCGAATGCGCAGAAGAGGTGGGTCTGGCAGGCGGGCAGACCGGCAGACGGGCGGCCCGATCTCGCGCTCCGCGCTGAAGATCACGGGGGAGAGCACGTGGTCGTGGAGGTTCTCGCCGACGCCCGGGAGGTCGGCGACGACGTCGATCCCGAGGGCGCGCAGGTGATCTGCGGGGCCGACGCCGGAGAGCAGGAGCAGCTGCGCCGAGCCGATCGTGCCGCCGCTGACGACGACCTGGTCGGCATGCACGTGCTCGACGCGGTCGCCGTGTGACCACTCGACGCCGATGCAACGCGTCCCGTCGAAGAGCAGCCGCCGCGCGAATGCGCCGGTGACGACCTCGAGGTTCGGGCTTCGCCTCGAGCGGGGCGGAGATACGCGGCGGCCGTGCTGTTTCGCACGCCGTTCGCGATCGTGTACTGCATGAACGAGACGCCGTCCTGCGACGCGCCGTTGTAATCGGCGTTGAACGGGATGCCGCACTCCTGCGCCGCCTCGGTGAGGGCGACGTGGATCGCGTCGGGCTCGTACGACGTCAGCAGGCCGAGGAACTCCTCCGTCCGCTCGTAGACGGGTCGCACGTCGTCCCACGACCAACCGTCGGCGCCGAGATACGCCCACGTGTCGAAGTCCTGCGGCGCGCCGCGCACCCAGATCATCGCGTTGAGCGAGCTCGAGCCGCCGAGCACCCTGCCGCGCGGCCACGCGAGCGTGCGTCCCGCCGCATGCGGCTGCGGAACGGTCTCGTAGGCCCAGTCGACCTCCGAGAGCCACAGCTCGTGCACGCGGCCGGGATCGTGGATCGCCGGGTTGCTCGTCGCGGCCGCCCGCCTCGAGCAGGAGGACGCGTGCGCCCGCGTCGACCAGTCGGCGAGCGACGACGGCGCCGGCCGATCCGGAGCCGACGACGACGACGTCGGGCGACGCGCTCGCTCATACGAGCGAGACCCAGACGCTCTTCACCTCGGTGTAGAGGTCGATCGCGTCCTTGCCCATCTCGCGGCCCCAGCCGCTCGACTTCAGGCCGCCCCACGGTGCGGCGGCGTCGAGCGGGTTCGGCATGTTGATCCACACGTTGCCCGCCCGCGTCGCGGCTGCGAGGCGATGGGCGCGCGCGACGTCGCGCGTCCAGATCGACGCGCCGAGCCCGTAGGGCGTGTTGTTCGCGCGCGCGACGACTTCCTCGTCGTCGTCGAACGGCATGCACGCACACGACCGGGCCGAAGATCTCTTCGCGCGCGATCGTCATGCCGTCGTCGACTCCCGCGAACACGGCGGGCGTGAGGAATGCGCCGGGCTCGAGGTCGCCGCCCGGCCGTTCGCCGCCGCACAGGAGATCGGCACCCTCTTCGACGCCGAGCTTGATGTAGCGCTCGACGCTGTCGCGATGCTCGTGGGTGACGAGCGGGCCGAGCTGTGTGCCTGCATCGAACCCCGAGCCGACCGTCATCGACGAAGCGGCAGATGCGGCTGCCTCGGCGAATGCGTCTGCGATCGCCCGCTGGACGTAGACGCGGCTGTAGGAGGCGCAGACCTGGCCGCTGTTCAGCAGCCCTCCTTGGAGCACGCCGCCGACCGCCGCTTCGAGCGGCGCATCGTCGAACACGACGGCGGGGTTCTTGCCGCCGAGCTCGAGCGAGACGCGCTTGAAGTTGCCGGCCGACGCTCTGATGACGGCTCGGCCGACGTCGGTCGACCCCGTGAACGAGACCTTGTCGATGTCGGGATGCTCGGCGATCGCCGCGCCCGCCTCGGGGCCGCCGGTGACGATCTCGACGACGCCCTCCGGGATTCCCGCTTCGAGGATCAGCTCGCCGAGTCGTATGGCGGTGAGCGGCGTCTGCTCGGCCGGCTTCACGACGCACGTGTTGCCGCAGGCGAGGGCGGGGGCGATCTTCCACGTTGCGATCAGGAGCGGGAAGTTCCAAGGGATGATCAGCCCGCACACGCCCAGCGGCTCGCGGAGCGTGTAGTTGAGCGTGTTGGGGAACGAGAGCGGGTTCGTTTCGCCCGCGATCTTCGTCACCCAGCCGGCGTAGTAGCGGAAGTGCTCCGCCGCGGCGGCGACGCTGACGTTGCGCGAGATGCCGATCGGCTGACCCTGGTCGCGAGTCTCGAGCTCGGCGAGCTCGTCGCCGTGCTCCTCGATCAGGTCGGCGACCTTCCAGAGCAGCCGAGCGCGCGCCGCGGGTGGGAGGGACCGCCAGGCGCTGCCCGGGCGGAACGCTTCGCGGGCACGTGCGACTGCGGCGTCGACGTCGGCGGCGCTCGCGTCCAGGACTTCGGCGATCACCTCGCCGGTGGCCGGATCGACCGTCTCCAGCATGGGGTCTCCTCCTCGCGTGGTGGGCCATCCAGCTTGACGCGATTCGTCGCGCGTGGCATGCACCTGCGCGCACGACGCTTGCGCGTCAGCGCACGATTCGGCTGGCGCGGTACGCGCTCGGCGGGCTGCCGTACGCCTCGCGGAAGAGCCGGCTCAGGTGCGCGGAGTTTGTGAGGCCCCAGCGGGCGCCGATCGTCGTCACCGTCTCATCTCGATGCGCAGGATCGGCGAGCTGGCGGCGGCATGCTTCGAGCCGCCGTTCGCGGATCCAGCCCGAGACGGTCGAGCCGTCCTCGGCGAAGAGGGCGTGCAGGTAGCGCTTCGACACGTAGATCGCCGCTGCGATCTCGGCCGGATCGAGCGCCGGGGTCGCCGAGGTGGGCGTCTGCATAGGCCCTGGCGCGCAGGAGCAGCTCGGCGCGAGGTGATCGAGCCGCAGCATCAGGCCGGATGACGCTCGCGCAGAGCGACTCGACCAGGTCGACGACGCTCTCGACGACGCGGTCCTCTGCGTCGGGCACCTCGTCCCGAATCGCGAGGTCGGCAAGCCGTTCGAGAAATGGCGCGAGTGCCCAGGCGATTCCGGCGTCGCCGCGGATGCGCGTTGCGGTCATCCGGGCGACCTGGTCCGGCTCGAGGCCGATCGCGCCGCGCGGCACCATGCACACGAGCATGCGGAACCGCTCTGCGCCTTCGATCGTGTACGGGCGTGAGCAGTCGTAGAGGGCGAAATCCCCGGGGCGCAGCACCGCCTCGCGACCGTCCTGCACGACGAGGGCGCTGCCGCCGAGGAGCAGACTCAGCTTGTAGCGATCGCCGTCTGTTGCATCGGCCAGCGTGCGCGTGCGCCGGATCGTGTGCGGCGAGACCTCCAGCCGGCTCAGCGCAAGCGGCCCCACCGTGCCCGCCTGGAGCAGGCCGTGGAACGACGTCTTGTCGCGCGGGCTGCACTCGAGCGGGACGAAGAACTGCGAGCTCGCGTCAACCCAGTAGTCGGCCCGGTCGTCGACCGGCACGCTCGACGTGTCGCACACGACCGTCATCGGGCGCAGCCTACGCCTCGATCAGTCGACCGGGTGCCGCATCCAGACGTTCGGCTCGACATACACGCCGTGGCCGTCGGCGAACTCGACCGGCACGAGCGCGCCGGGAACGAGGTAGGCGCCGGCGTCCGGGAAGGTCAAGCCGGTCCACGACTCCCAGTCCTCGCGCGAGCCCTCGATGCGCATCGAGGCGGGGCAGACTTCGACGAGCTCGGCGCCGAGTCGTGCGTGGACGCGTAGCCACGGATCGAACGGCAGGCCGTCGTCGCGCGCCCACCACGCGTAGCGCTCCATCGGGATCAGTGGATATCGGTCCTTCCACGTGGGGCGGACAGGCGCAATCAGGGCGGGATACCCCTCACGTCGCGCGAGGTCGCGCATGCCGCGCAAGAGCACCGAGGAGAGGCCTTGTCCGTGGTGCGATCGGTCGACGACCGCGACCATCGCAGAGAGCACGTCCGGCTCGGGCCGCGGGCCTTCGCCGAAGCGCGCCTCGAGCATGTCGTCGATGCCGCCGGGAAGGCCATCGGCCGTGCTTGCCGGAAGGGTCCGGGCATGGCCGACGACCCGGTCGTTCTCGTCGTCCCAGAGGATGAGCTGGAGCTCCGGCAGCTCCGGGCGGAGCTTGCCCCAGTGCTCGAGCGCGATTGCGCCGTGGCCCATGAACTCCGGCAGGACGTCCTCGATCTCGCCGGTGCGCGCGGCGAGGTCGGGTCGCTCGGCGTACGTGAAGACCTGCACGGCCACAGTAAAACGGAGAGGGCGGCCCGAAGGCCGCCCTCTCCGCGGAGCTAGTTGACCGGGTTCGCGAGCTGAACTGCGTGCGGGGTCGAACCGGCGGCATCCGTCGCGGTGATGACCAGCTGCAGGTAGTCGCCCGAGTACGAGCCGACGGTGTACGTGTTGTTCGTCTCAGCGGGAATGTCGTTCCAGGTGCTGCCGTCGGTCGAGTACTGCCACTGGTAGGTGAAGTCGAGCATGGCCGAGCCCGTCCAACCGCCGTTGGTGCCGACGGAGAGCAAGTCGCCGACGGAGACGCTGGTGAGGCTACCGGTGCTGCTCAGGCGCGCGCCGCTCGTGTAGACCGGCGGCCCGACCACCGGCGAGGTGCCGGAGCTCACCCCGGCCATGTTCGTCTTTCCGACCGAATTGGTGGCGTTTGCCATGCACGCGACCGTGTGGCCGATGTCGCTCGACTGGATCGTGTACGTGTTGTCGGACTGGTCGACCGAGGTCAGCTGGGTGAGCGTGCCGCCCCAGATGAACGTGTAGGTGTACGTCATCATCCCGCCGCCCGACCAGGTGCCGTGGTCGCAGGTGACGAGGTCGCCGACGAGGGGCTGTGAGGGGTTTGAACTGTTGGTCGAGACGCCGATGCCACCGGTGTAGACCGGCCGGGTCGGGGGTGCGGAGGTGACGGCAGACGTCGCGGCCGAGTTCACGGCCGTGCCCGAGCCGGCGCCGTTCGTGGCGTTGACTTGAACGCGCAGGAAGTAGCCGAGGTCAGTGGTCTGGACGGCGTAGGTGGAGCTCGTCGCGCCGCTCAGGTTCGACCAGCCGGAGGTGCCGTTGGCCGAGGCCTGCCACTGGTAGGTGTAGCCCGTCGGCGCCTGGTCCCAGGTGCCGTGCGCTGCGGTCAGAACCTGGCCGTCCTGCGCTGTGCCCGTGATGCTCGGGAGAACGCTGTTCGACGGAGCGAGGGCGCCCGCAACCGCGGAGGTCGCATCGGACGCCGAGGCCACGGAGCCGACGAAGTTCTTGCCGGTCACTGTGACGCGGATCTTCTTGGCGAGGTCGGCGGAGACGGTCGTGTAGGTCGCGCCGGTCGCGTTCGCGATCGACGTGCAGCCGGTCGTCTTGCCTGCGCCGGCGGGCGTTGTCGTCGCGCAACGGAGCCACTGATAGGTAAACGTCGGGGCCGGGCTACCGCCCCAGCTGCCGTGCGTCGCCGTCAGAACGTCGCCGACGTTCGGTGTCGTGTCGTCGATCGTCGGGACAGCCGAGGTCGGCTTCGCCTGGGAGCTCGAGACGGAACCGCTGACGAGCGAGTACGAGAATGAGCTGACCAGCTTCTCGACGTTCGTGGCCTTCTCGCCGACGCGGAGGTACTTCGCTGCTTGCGTCAAGAGAAGCTTGTACGTGCTCTTCGTCGCACCCGTGATATCCGAGCACGTGGTCGGGTCGCTGTTGTCGGTGCAGATCTGCCACTGGTAGGCGACGGTCGGCTTGGGAGCGTCCCATGTGCCGACGGCAGCGGTCAGGGTCTGACCGACGTACGCGTTCCCCGACAGTGTCGGGACGGCGGTGCTCGACGGAGCGGCGGAGCCGATCACGTCAGAGGCGCCGGAAGAGATCGACGTCGTCTGCTTGGCCGCGTTCGTCACGGTCACCGTGACGGCAAGCGTCTTGCCGGCGTCGGGGCCGTGCGGGATCGCGAAGCTGGCGGACGTCGCTTTGGCGATGTCGACGCAGTTCGCGCCCGACGAGTCGCAGAGCTGCCACTGGTACTTGGCCGACGGCTTCGGCGCGTCCCAGGTGCCGGCGTTCGCGGTCACGGTGTAGCCGTTGTGGAGATACCCGGCGATCGCCGGCAGGACGGTGTTCGACGGAGCGGCGTTGCCGATCGCTGCCGTGACGGCCGAGTAGGTCGGCGAGGTCGCCGCCTGCTTCAACGAGTTCGTCGGCGTGACGCCGACGCGAAGCTTCTTGGCGACGTCGGCGACAACCGGGGTGTAGCTCGAGCCGGTCGCCTTGGCGATATCGACGCAGTTCGCGCCCGAGGAGTCGCACTGCTGCCACTGGTACTTGAGCGAGGGGCTCGGCGCGTCCCAGGTACCGGGGCCGGCCTTGATCGCATAGCCGACATGCGCGTACGCGACGGTTAGCGCGGGAGCCGCCACGCTGGTCGGCGCGGAGTTGCCGATCGTGACCGCGGATGAGCTGACAGGGGACGACGCTTCCTTCTTGCTGCTGGTCGCGACGATTTGCACGCGGACCTCGCTGCTCGCGTCGCCGACGACCGGCTTGTAGGTCGACTTGGTCGCGCCCGTGATGTCCGTCCAGCTCGAGCCGCTGTTGACGGAGATCTGCCACGTGTACGCATAGGTCGAGGCGCCGACCCAAGTTCCCTTGCCGGCCGTCAGCGTGTAGCCGACGTGCGCGTAGCCCGAGATGGACGGGGCGACGCTATTGGTTGGGGTCGCTGCGAAGCTCGAGGCGGCGAACACCAGCCCGACGAGCATCACACCGAGAAGACTGACCAGCGAGCTCTTGAAGTGCATCCGCGCATTCCTCCGCATCAAATTGGAAAGGGCTTCTTGCCCAAGGGCTGTTATCGGCTCGCTGAAGCGGCGAATGAGCCGCCCGCACAGCGAAAGACGGAGCGGGCCTTTCGGCCCGCCCCGTCGGTGAAGCAGGTACTGCGTCAGAGCTACGCGACAGCTGTGTCCGTCACGAACGTCTGCGACGCGCTGCCGGTCGCGTTCGTGGCGGTGACGACGACCACGACGAACTCGCCGGAGAGCGAGTCACCGACGGCGTCCACCGTGTAGGTCGAGCCTGTCGCGCCCGCGATGTCGGTGCACGAGGTCAGATCAGCGTTGCCGCTGCCGTCGTCGTCGCAGGCCTGCCACTGGTACGTGTAGGTCGGCGCCGGGGAGCCGGCCCACGTGCCATGAGCGGCGGTCAGAAGATCGCCATCCGCGGGGGAGCTGTTGTCGATGCTGCCACCCGAGGTGTAGGTCGGAGCGACCGCGCCCGAGGTGACCACACCAGTCTTCGCAGACTGGACGCTTGAGCTGTCGCCCGTGGCGTTAGTCGCACCGACCGACACGTAGAACGTGTGGTTGGCGTCGCCCGCCTGGAGCACGTACGTCTTCGTCGAGACGCCCGCGGCCACACAGCTGCCGCCGGTGTTGTCGCACTTGTCCCAGAAGTAGAAGTACGAGGTCGGGCTACCGCTCCACGTGCCGTTGCCGGCCGTCAGGGTCGAGCCGACCGTCAGCGTGCCCGTGATCGCCGGAGCAACCGTGTTCGACGGGACGCTGAGCGTCGCGGCGACGGATGCATAGGACGAGTAGCGAACCGGAAGGGTCTTGACGTAGTTCTTCGCCACGACACCGACGCGGAGCTTCTTGCCCTGGTCGAGCGACACGACGGTGTAGCTCGCCGACTTCGCGTTCGCGATCGCGGCACACCCAACCGCCTTCTGATCGGTTGACGTCGACGTGCAGCGGTACCACTGGTACGTGTACGTCGGAGCCGGAGCGCCGGAGTAGGTGCCCGGATCGAACGAGACCGAGTCGCCGATCTCGAGGGTGCTGTTGGTGTTCAGACCCCCGCCCGAGGTGTACGCCGGAAGGACAGCGGTGCCAACAACCGTGCTGATCGCCGAGAACGCCGAGGCGGCGTGGGCGGACTGGTTGTCGTCACCCGAGACCTTCACGCGGACGAACTTCGCGCTGTCGTCCGAGATGAGCTTGTAGCTCGACGACGTTGCCTTCGTGATATCGGCGCACGTCGAGGCGTCGGTGTGGCTGGTGCACAGCTGCCACTGGTACTTGACGTGCTTCAGGACCGAGACGTTCCAGGAACCGGTGTCGGTCTTCACGGACTGGCCGATGTAGTAGCCGTTCAGTGCCGTGAGGGCCGGAACCACCGAGTTCGTCGGGGCGGCGTTGTTGATCGCCGTCTGGACGATCGGGGTCGTATAGGTGGTCGTCTGCGCGGTCGGCTTGACCGCGTTCGACGCCGTCACCTTGGCGCGCAGGAACTTGCCGACGTCGCCAACAAGCGCCGTATAGCTGGTGCCCGTCGCCTTCGCGACGTCGGTGCAGCTGCTCGCGTCGGACTTATCCGTGCAGAGCTGCCACTGGTACTTGACCGTGACGTTCGGATGGTTCGCATCCCAGACGCCGGCAGACACCTTCGCGGCATAGCCGACGTGCGTGTCACCGGTGATTGCCGGGCTGGTTGTGGCCGACGGGGCTGCGTTGCCGACAGCGTCCGTCGCGACCGAGTTGGCCGTCGCGTTGCCCTGCGAGTTGGTCGCGGTCACCGCGACACGCAGGAACTTCGTTGCCTCACCGACCACAACGGCGTACGACGACTTCGTCGCGCCGGTGATGGCGGCCCAGCCCGAGGTGCCGTTGGCCGAGTCCTGCCACTGGTAGGTGTACTTCGCGGCAGGCGAAGCGGTCCACTTGCCGGCCGTCGCCGTCAGCGTGTAGCCAACGTGCGCGTAACCCGTGACAACGGGTGCGGCAGTGCTGACCGGGGCGGCGGCTGCCGCGAAGCTCGTGGCGGCGAACGCCAGGCCGGCGAACGCAACACCGACGAGACTGAAGAGCGTTCTTTTGAGGTGCATCCTTGCAATCCTCCGTTTGAAAGTTGGAAACGGCGTAGCCGCCGCGATGGAGGGCCTCCTTGACCCGGAACCGGTCATCGGCCGCAGCGCCGGTGTTATTAGCCCGAAACGGGGGAGCGCTGGTGGCTAAACGCGCTTGTAGAAGAACGTCGTCGGGCAGAAGCGCCCGTCGGGATAGAGCGCGAAGTCGGGAATCTCGCCGACCTCGACCCATCCGAGCCGCGTGTAGAGGCGAAACGCATCGCCGTCGGTCACGGCGTCGAGCACGAGCAGCGTCTTGCCGTCGGTGTGCGCCTCGGCCTGGGCGCGCTCCATCAGCGCTTGTCCGATGCCGCGACCGCGGCCGCGGCGGTGGACGAGGAGCTTCGTGATGTCGCCGCGGTGCGGTTGGTTCGGCTGCCAGGGATAGGCAATCTGCACCGTCCCCACGAGGCCGTCCTCGTCGTAGGCGGCGAGGAGCACGCGCCCGCCTGTGTCGATGTCCGGAACCACGCCGGCGAAGAACTCGGCGGCGTCCGCGCGCGTGAATGGCGGCATGAAGCCGATCGAGGCGCCGCCGTCGACGCAGTCGAACAGCACCTCGGCCAGCTCGGCAATTGCGGCGCCGGCCTCGGTTGCATCCAGTCGACGCACAACGATCTCCACGCAGCAATCCTACGAGCGCAGCCGTAAGGTGTCGCCATGATCCGTCTGCTTGTACTCACCGTGACCGCACTCGCGACGGCCGCCGCGGCGACTGCGGGCGCCGCGACGACGGCCCCGGCGTGCAAGGCGTCACAGCTCTCGGGAACATTCAAGGCCGTTCCGGGAAGCGAAGGCGCAGGGAACATCGTCTACAAGCTCGTCGTGAAGAACGCGTCGACGACGACATGCTCGGTCACCGGGCTGCCGAGGGGTGTCCTACTCGACAAGGCAGGCAAGGTGCAGCCGACCCACATCCTGACGGCGATGCCTGGCGCAATGGCGATTTTCGCAACGCTCAAGCACGGCAAGTCGGCCTCCGCCACCGCGCGCTTCTCGCCCGACGTCCCGGGCGTCGGCGAGTCCGGCAAGCAAGTGCGAGCCGACGTCCTACTGGTTCCGGCTGTCTGCGCCTGGTGGCGGGACGAAGAAGATCGCACTCAGTCCGGCGACGCCGGTCTGCGAGCACGGCCAGCTGCAGTTCAGGTACTGGAGCTAACGCTTCTTGCGCTTGCGCGACGAGGATCCGCCGCCGGCGTTGGGGCGGCCGCCGCGCGCCTGCTGCTGCATCCGCTCGGCCTGACGCCGCATCTGGCGATTCGCCTCGGCCGGCATCTCGCCCTGCTCTTCCTGGGCTGCGAAGTACGCACGCCGCTCCGCTGGGGTCAGGCGGCTCATCGCCTTCTGGACAGCCTGCGGGTTCGGGTTGTTCGCGACGGTGTTCAGCTTCTTGATCGCGCCCGCGAGGTCAGGATTCTGCCGCTCGATCGCCGCAGTCGACACCCGTGTGAAGAACCGGCGCATGAATCCGATCTTCGAGAGCCACGCGACGATCGGCCGCAAGAGCGCGCCGTTCTTGTACCGCGACAGGACGGCGAGCACTGCGAAGAGCAGGAGCGCCGTGCCGAGGATGATCAGAGGGATCCAGAGCCACCACATGAGAGCGTGGATGGTACCGAGCTAGCGGCGAGAAGCCAGTACGAGTCCGCCGACCATGACGAAGGCCAGTACGACGGCCGTCAGGATCCAGACGAGCATCGAGCCGTGGGGCGTGTCCGCCTGGTCGGCGGGATGAGCGAGAGAGAGCGCGAGAAGCACACCGAACTCTTCCCGAACCCGCGTGAACGCCTGCCATCGGCCGTGTAAGGAATTGAAGAAGGCGTTAGAGCTACGGCGGCACCGGGTACCGGTGGGTATGGCCCAAGACCCGATTGCGCTCCTCGTCGAGCACGGCGAGGAGCACGGCTGCGTTCATCTGACCGAGCTGCACGAGCTCGCTGCCCGGCTCGAGCTCGAAGACCACGACGTCGAGAACCTGATCGAGCGGCTCGAGTCGCACGGCATCGATGCTGACCGACGACTGCTCGCGCGTGATCGAGGAAGAGGTCGAATACACGAACACCCAGGTCGCCGCCGCGACGACCGACTCGCTGCAGCTCTTCCTGAACGAGGCCGGTCGCTACCCGCTGCTGACCGCCGCCCAGGAGGTAGAGCTCGCGAAGCGGATCGAGGACGGCGACAAGAGCGCGAAGGATCTGCTCGTGAACTCGAACCTGCGGCTCGTCGTGTCGATCGCGAAGCGCTACCAGGGACACGGCCTGACGCTGCTCGACCTGATCCAGGAAGGGATCATCGGCCTGATCCGCGCCTCCGAGAAGTTCGACTGGCGCAAGGGCTTCAAGTTCTCGACCTACGCGACGTGGTGGATTCGCCAGGCGGTGCAGCGCGGCGTTGCGAACAAGGCGCGCGTCATCCGTATCCCGGTGCACATCGTCGAGCGCGAGCAGCGCATGACGCGTGCCGAGCGCGAGCTGGTCGCCGAGCTCGAGCGGCCGCCGACCGACGAGGAGATCTCGAAGCGCGCGAAGCTGCCGCTGAAGCAGGTGCGCGAAGTGCGCACCGCCGCGCGGGCGGTCGCATCACTCGACCGGCCCGTCGGCGAGGACGACTCCGCGTCGTACGGCGACCTCTTCGCAAGCGACGAGGCGACCCCGGACGAGCAGGTCGAGGTCGAGCTCACCGAGAAGGCGCTCCACGATGCGGTCAGCCAGCTCTCGGAGCGCGAGCAGAAGATCCTCAACCTTCGCTTCGGGCTCTCGGGTGAGGCAGATCCGAAGTCGCTCGAGGAGATCGGGCGGATCATGGGGATCACCCGCGAGCGTGTGCGTCAGCTCGAAGGCGAGGCGCTCCGGCGGCTCGCAGAGCGGCGCGAGATCGCCGCGCTCAAGGCTGCGTAAGAACCTGGTTCCCGGCGTAGCCGGAACCAGGTTGCATGTCTGAAGCGTTCGAGAGCGAGCTGACGCAGTCGAAGACGTTCAACATCGGTTGCCGGGCTGTCGCCCGGCCAACCGAGTTAGCTGCCGACGACTTTGCAGAGCCAGCGGCGCGGGCGCGAGCGGTCGAGCTCGATGAAGAGCACCCGCTGCCACGTGCCGAGCTGAAGCTCGCCTTCGCCGACCGGGATCGATTCGCCGGCAGAGCCGAGGATCATCGACATGCAGTGCGCGTGCCCGTTCGGCCGCTCCATGTCCTCCTCGCAGATGTTCTCGGTGCGGCGGTCCCAGTCGTCGTGCGCGTAGTAGGTCTCGTCCGGGATCAGCCGGCGCAGCAGGCGGCTGAAGTCCTCGAACATGCCCGCCTCGTACTCGTTCACGCGCACGCAGCAGGTGGTGTGCGGGGAGTAGACGCAGCAGATCCCGTCGGCGATGCCGGACTCGGCGACGATCGACGCCACCTCGTCGGTGATGTCCGTCACGTGAAGGCCCCCGGTCGTCTGGAAGTGGCGCTCCGCCTGGAAGACCTTCATGCAGCGCGAGTCTACCGAGTACCGTTGGCTGACGCCGGGCCCGTAGCTCAGCGGTTAGAGCAGGGAACTCATAATTCCTTGGTCCCTGGTTCGAATCCAGGCGGGCCCTTAGCTTGGCTTTGGCGTCTCTTCGACGACGCTGCGTTGCACGAGCGTGTACAGGAGCGCGAGGGACGGCAGCACGGTCAGAGCGGCGATGACGAAGACGATCAGCACGGCGGTCAACGTCGAGCTCGGCCCAGCGGCGTCGGAGATGGTGAGCGTCTGCGGCAGGAGGTACGGGTGTTGCGCGACGCCCCAGCCCCAGATGACGGCGGCCACCGCGCCGACGGCGAGCATGCGCGTCCCGCGCCGCGACTCTCGGTGGAGCTGAAGGAGCACGGCTCCTCCGCAGACGAGCGAGAGGATGACGAGCGGGAGCCCGTCGTGCGTCAGGCCGTGGAAGATGAACTTCGCATCGCGGTGGAGAACGACGAGGCCGACGACCGCGAGCGCGCCGGTGACGATCGCGGAGGCGAGCGCGCGCTTGGCGAAGTAGCGCTCGAGGTCGTGCGCGCCGCCACGATGGGCGTCGTTGACGAGGAACACGGCCGCGAGGTAGGCGCTCGTCGCGACGAACAGGACGCCGATCGTCAGCGAGAGCGGATTGACCCAGCTCGTGACGGGATCGCCGGTGGCGTTACCCACCGGAACGCGGCCACCTGCAATCGCGCCGACGACGGTGCCCATGAAGAACGGCGTCAGCACGGAGGCAAACCCGAAGAACGCCTCCGCCATCGACCTGCCTTTGGCGCGTCGTGCGACGTGGTGGAAGGCGAAGCCCGAGCCGCGCAGGACGATGCCGAGCGCAGCGAGGCACAGCGGGATGAAGAGCGTCGAGAAGATCGCCTCGAATGCGGTCGGGAAGCCCGTCCAGAGCACGACGAGCATGAAGATCAGCCACACGTGGTTTGCCTCCCAGACCGGGCCGATCGCCCAGTCGATCAGCTCGCGCGGCCGCCGGCCGCGGTCGCCGCCGCGCAAGCAGGCTCCAGAGACCGGCGCCGAAATCGGCGCCGCCGAAGACCGCGTACATCGTTGCGCCGATCAGGAGGACGGCGGCGACCGCCGTGGCTTCGCTCATGCGACACCCTGCGGCAGGGGCTCTTCCGGGCCGTAGGGCACCTCGACGTCATCCTCTTCGGCGTTGCGCCAGCGTCGCGACATCGCGAGCAACGTGACGACGAGCGCGACGCCGAGCACGGCGTAGAGCCCGACCACGATCGCGAACGTGACCCAGATGCCGCTCGCGTGCGTGACTGCATCGGAAGTGCGCATGACGCCCTGGACGATCCAGGGCTGGCGTCCCACCTCGGTCACGATCCAGCCGCATTCGAGCGCGACGATCCCCGCGATGCCTGAGACAGCGACCGACCGCAGGAACCAGCGCGACTGTGGGTAGTCCCGCTTCCGCCACCAGCTGACGCCGAGCCAAAGCCCGAGTAGGAGCATCAGCGAGCAGATGCCGACCATCGTGTCGAAGGACCAGTGCAGCATCGTCTGGTTCGGCGGACGGTCGTCGGCCGGCACGGAGTCGACGCCGGTCACCTGCGTGTCGGTGTTCCAGCCGACGAGGAACGAGTCGAGACCGGGGATGCCGATCCCACCCTTCACGCCGCTCGACGTGCACCGTCCCAGGATGTACTCGGTCACGTCGGTCGACGTCTTCTCGACGCATTCCATCGCTGCGAACTTCACCGGCTGATCCGATGCGACCCCGCGCGCAGCCGCGTCGCCGACCACGAACTGGATCGGAGTCGCGATGCAGGCGACGGTCAGCGGGATCAGCAGGCCGAGGCGATGAATGCGGTCACGCCGGCCGCGCAGCAACCCGACCGCGTAGATGGATGCGACGAGGAAGCCGGTGACGAGGTACGCCGCAAAGATCATGTGCGGGACCTCGTACGACACGGCCGGGTTGAAGATCACCTTCCAGAGATCGACGGAGGTGACCGTGCCCGTCGTCGGCGAGAACCCTTGCGGTGTGTTCATCCACGAGTTCACCGCGACGACCGCGTACGCGCCGCCGAAGCCGGAGATGACGACCGGCACGGCCGTCCAGAAGTGCGCCCACGGCGAGAGGCGTTTCCAGCCGAAGATGTAGATGGCGAGGAAGATCGCCTCGAGGAAGAAGAAGATTCCTTCGATCGCGAACAGCGCGCCGAAGACCGCGCCGAAGCGTCCCGTGAACGCCGGCCAGAGCAGTCCGAACTCGAACGAGAGCACGGTTCCGGTCACCGCGCCGACGGCGAACGCGACGGCGGCTGCCTTCGACCATCGCTGCGCGAGCTTCAGCGCGTCCGCGTCGTTGTGACGCAGTCCGCGGTAGTTCGCGATCAACATCAGCGCGGGCAATGCCACACCCAGGCACGAGAGGATGATGTGGAAGCCGAGCGTGAACGCCATCTGGCTACGCGCGGCTTCGAGATCCGACGCGAAGATCAGCATCGTCGAGAGCTCGATCATGACGACACCGCGCACCGAACGCGAATGTGACGGTCTCGGTTCTCGACTTGCGCTCGGCGAGACCGGTCGTATAGTCGCGTGTAGATGCCGGGGGGGCTCACACCAAAGGCCCTGGGCTAGACACACCCAGGGTCGTCGTTCTAGGCGGAGGTTTCGCCGGGCTTGGAGCCGCGCGAACGTTGGCGCGCTCGAACGTCGACGTTGTTCTCGTCGACACGAACGACTACCACTCGTTCCAGCCGATGCTCTACCAGCTCGCGACCGGGCTGGTCGAGACGGCCGCAGTCGCGCATTCGCTGCGCGACCTCTTTCAGGATCAGAAGAACGCGACCGTGCATCAAGCGACCGTCGCGGCAATCGATCTCGCGGCGCGCGAGGTGCACTTCGAAGACATGCCGGCGTTGCACTACGACTACCTCGTCGTCGGGCTCGGCGCCCAGGTCGAGTTCTTCGGCTGCGAGGGCGCGTCTGACAACGCGTTCCCGCTCTACACCGTCGAGGATGCGTCCGCCTGAGGACGCGAGTCCTCGGCCGGTGGGAGGCGGCCGACCGCGATCCGTCGCTCATCGAGGACGGGGCGCTCAACGTCGTGGTCGTCGGCGGCGGCCCGACCGGCATCGAGAGCGTCGGCGCACTGAGCGAGCTCTATCGCGGTGACTTCGAGAAGGACTATCGATCGGTGCCGGCCGGAACGGGACGGTTGATTCTCGTCGAGGCGGGCCCCTGCCTGTTTCCGATGTTCAAGCCTGACATCCGCGCCTACGCGGAGCGCGAGCTCCGCGACCGCGGTGTCGAGATCATGCTCGGTGAGCGAGTGACGGCCGTCGAGCCGACGCGCGTGACACTTGCGTCGGGGACCGTGCTGCCGGCCCACACCCTCGTCTGGGGAGCCGGGTTGCAGGCGAGCCCGATCGCCGGCTCGCTCGGTGTCGATCTGGAGAAGGGCAAGCGCGTCGCCGTCGATCCGGAGTTGCGCCTACCGGGCCATCCGGAGGTCTTCGTCGCCGGGGACGTCGCCTGGATCACGGATGCGAAGACAGGTGACGTGCTGCCACAGCTCGGCTCGGTCGCACTTCAGGCCGGCGAGCACGCAGGGAAGAACATCGCGAAGGTCGTCGCGGGCGTGAAGCCCGAGCCGTTCGACTACCACGACAAGGGAACGATGGCGGCGATCGGACGCGGCGCGGCGGTTGCGCAGCTGCACGGTGGTCGCACGATGAAAGGCAAGGCCGCGTTCCTTGCCTGGGGCGCAGTGCATCTCACGTTGTTGTCGGCGTGGGAGGACCGCACGAAAGCGCTCGTCGACTGGACGTGGAGCGGCTTCACACACGAGCGTGCCGGAAGGATCATGGTCGGCCAGAAGGAGGAGAAGTGACAGAAGGGAACGCCGACGTCCTGGTGATCTTCGGGATCACCGGTGACCTCGCGAAGGTGATGACGTTCCGGTCGCTGTACCGGCTCGAGAAGCGCGGCTTGCTCGATTGCCCGGTCGTCGGCGTCGCAGTCGACGACTGGACGGTCGACCAGCTGCGGGCACGCGCACGCGAGTCGATCGAGGGAACGGGGAGCAGCTCGATGCAGCGGTATTCGATCGCTTCGCGGCGCGCCTCTCGTACGTCCAAGGCGATTTCAGCGACGCCGCGACCTACGAGCGAGTCGGTGCGGCGATCAAGAGCGCGAAGCTTCCGGTCTTCTATCTGGAGATCCCGCCGTTCCTGTTCGGCACCGTCGTCAAGGGCCTGAAGACGGCCGGCTTGACCGAGAACGCGCGGGTCGTCGTGGAGAAGCCGTTCGGGCACGATCAGGCTTCCGCACGCGCGCTCGCCGACGAGCTCCACCAGTCGATCGACGAGTCGCAGCTCTACCGGATCGATCACTACCTCGGGAAGATGGGCCTCGAGGAGATCCTGAACCTTCGGTTCGCGAACGCGATGCTCGAGCCGGTATGGAGCCGCAACTACGTCTCGAGCGTCGAGATCACGATGGCCGAGGACTTCGGCGTCGAGGATCGCGGCCACTTCTACGACCCGGTCGGCGCGCTGCGCGACGTCGTCGTGAACCACCTGATGCAGGTGGTCGCCGCCGCCGCGATGGAGGCGCCGTCGCGCGGCGACCCGACGACGATCAAGGACTCGCAGGTCGCGCTCTTCCGCGCAGTCAAGGAAGCCGAGCCGGCCCACTACGTTCGCGGCCAGTACGACGGCTATCTCTCGATCGACGGCGTTGCTGCCGACTCGACGACCGAGACGTTCGCAGCGCTCGGCTCGAGATCGAGAACTGGCGGTGGGCCGGGGTGCCGTTCTTCATCCGGACCGGCAAGCGCCTGCCGGTGACGCAGACGGAGCTCCGGCTCGTCTTCCGGCAGCCGCCGCAGCTCGGCTTCGCGTTCGACCGCGAGCTCGCAGCCGAACCAGCTCGTCGTCAAGCTCGACCCGACGACAGGCATCCAGTTGCGTCGTCGAAGCGCATCGCGCTGGACAGACAGAGGCCGGGACGATCGAGCTCGACATGGAGTTCGCCGACGAGGGCGGCGAAGGACCGACGCCGTACGAGGTGCTGCTGCACGCAGCGCTGATCGGCGACAGCACGCGCTTCACGCGTCAAGACGGGGTCGAGGAGACCTGGAGGATCATGCAACCGCTACTGGACGCACCGCCACCGGTTCACTCGTACGCACCCGGCTCCTGGGGCCCCGACGCCGCCGACGCGCTCGTCGCCGGGTTCGGGCGCTGGTACGGGCCGTGGATCGCGTCATGACCGCGCCGGCCGACCAGAAACAGCCCCAGAGCGCGGCCGCGCCGTCGCCGTTCCCGCCGATCGCGGACTACGCGTTCCTCTCGAACTGCCACACCGCCGCGCCCTGATCGCCGCCGACGGCGCCGTCGACTGGCTGTGCGTTCCGAGCTTCGACGCGCCGAGCGCCTTCGGAAGCCTGCTCGACCGCGAGGCCGGCCTCTTCAGGCTCGGCCCGTTCGCGATCGGCCATCCCACGGCGCGGAGCTACGTGCCGGGAACGAATGTGCTCGAGACGACGTGGCGGACCCCGTCGGGCTGGATCGTCGTCCGCGATGCCCTGACGATGGGGCCGACCGATCACGAGGACGAGATCACGCCGCATACGCGCCCGCCCGGCTGACGACGACGCCGAGCACATGCTCGTGCGCACGGTCGAGTGCGTCGACGGGCGGGTCGAGCTCGAGCTCGTCTGCGAGCCGGCGTTCGACTACGGCCGCACCCCGGCCGAGTGGTCGCTCGTCGACGGCGGCCGTCATACGGCAGACGCAACCGGGGCGGGGCAGACGCTCCGCCTCGTCTCCGATCTGCAGCTCGGGATCGAAGGCAACCGCGTGCGAGGGAGGCACGTTCTCGAGGCGGGCGACAAGGCCTACTGCGCGCTCTCGTGGGCCGAGCAGCTGACTGCGCCGGCCGATTTCGCCGAGGCAGAGGCGCGGATCGCATCGACGATCCGCTTCTGGCGGAACTGGCTCGACGAGTCGCGCATCCCCGACCATCGGTGGCGCGACCCGATCCAGCGCTCGGCGCTGACGATCAAGGGTCTGACGTACATGCCGACCGGTGCGACCGTCGCCGCGGCGACGACGTCGCTGCCGGAGACACCCGGCGGCGAGCGCAACTGGGACTACCGCTACACCTGGATGCGCGACACCACGTTCACGCTGCAGGCGCTGCACTGGCTCAACCTCGACGCGGAGGCCGACGAGTTCATGCAGTTCGTCGCCGACCTCGAGCCGAACGAGGACGGCTCGCTCCAGATCATGTACGGCATCGACGGCCGCCGCGACCTGACCGAGTCGACGCGCGACGACCTCTCCGGCTACGCCGGCGCCCGTCCGGTTCGCATCGGGAACGGTGCGTTCGACCAGCGTCAGAACGACGTCTTCGGTGCCGTGCTCGACTCGTTCCTGGTGCATACGAGGAAGAGCCAGCGGCTGCCGCGCCGTCTCTGGCCGATCGTCCAGGCGCAGGCCGAATGCGCGACCAAGGTCTGGACGCAGCCCGACCAGGGGATCTGGGAGGCGCGCGGCGCGCCGCAGCACTACGTCTCGTCGAAGCTGATGTGCTGGGTCGCGCTCGACCGGGCGGCGCAGCTGGCCGAGATCCGCGGCGACCCGGAGCTGCAGGCGACCTGGCGGGCGACCGCCGAGGAGATCCGCGCCGACATCCTCGCGAAGGGCGTCACCTCAGAAGGTGTTCTGCGCCAGCACTACGACACGGACTCGCTCGACGCCTCGACGCTGCTCGCCGCGATCTTCGGCTTCCTGCCCGGAGAGGACGAGCGTCTGCGCGCGACCGTGAATGCGATCGCCGAGAACCTGACGGAGAACGGCTACGTCCTGCGCTACCGCACCGGCGAGACCGACGACGGGCTCTCCGGCAAGGAGGGGACGTTCCTGATCTGCTCGTTCTGGCTCGTCTCCGCTCTCGCCGCTCGTCGGCGAGCTGCAGCGCGCCCGCGACCTGATGGAGCGGCTGCTGCGAATCGCGTCGCCGCTCGGGCTCTACGCCGAGGAGTTCGACGCCGACACCGACCGGCACCTCGGGAACTTCCCACAGGCGTTCTCGCATCTCGCGCTGATCGAGGCCGCCGGCCGAATCATCGTCCAGGAGTTCCTGGCTGAGCACTGAAGGGGGCAGCATGGACGAGCTACGACGTGATCATCATCGGCACCGGCGCGGGAGGCGGGACGCTCGCACGGCAGCTCGCGCCGTCCGGGAAGCGCGTCCTCCTGCTCGAGCGCGGCGACTGGCTTCCGCGCGAGCCGGAGAACTGGGTCGCGCGGAACGTGTTCGTCGACAACCGCTACGTCTCGCCGGACACGTGGTACGACCCGAGCGGCAAGCCGTTCCAGCCGCAGATCCACTACTTCGTCGGCGGCGCGACCAAGCTGTACGGCGCCGCGCTCTACCGGCTGCGCAAGGAGGACTTCGGCGAGCTGCAGCCATCACGACGGCCTCTCGCCCGCCTGGCCGATCTCCTACGACGAGCTCGAGCCGTACTACACGCGGGCCGAGGCAGCCTACGAGGTGCACGGCGCCCACGGTGAGGATCCGACGGAGCCGCACGCGAGCGCGCCGTATCCCTTCCCGGCCGTCTCGCACGAGCCGCGGATCCAGCAGCTCGCCGATGACCTCGAGGCCGCCGGCTACCACCCGTTCCACGCTCCGTGCGGCGTCCGCCTGACCGAGACGAACATGCCCTACAGCGTGTGCGTGCGCTGCGCGAACTGCGACGGCTTCCCCTGCCTCGTGCATGCGAAGTCGGATGCCGACGTGCTCGGTGTGCGCCCGGCGCTCGAGCACGCGAACGTCACGCTGCTGACGAATGCCGAGGTCGTGAAGCTCGAGACGAACCCGGCCGGCACCGCCGTCACCGAGGTGGTCGTCGAGCGCGACGGCGCGACCGAGCGCTACAGCGCCGACGTCGTCGTCCTCGCCTGCCGGCGCGGCGAACACGGCCAAGCTGCTTCTGCTCTCCGCATCCGACAAGCATCCGAACGGGCTCGCGAACGGATCCGACCAGGTCGGGCGCAACTACATGTTCCACAACAGCCAGGCGGTGCTCGCGCTCTCCCGCGAGGAGAACCCGACGGTCTTCCAGAAGACGCTTGCGCTCAACGACTTCTATTTCGCGAACGGCGAGTTCGACTATCCGCTCGGGGCGATCCAGATGGTCGGCAAGTCGCAGCCGGACATGTACCGGGGCGAGAAGCCCGGCGAGACGACGCTCGCGCCGTCGTGGTCGCTCGAGCGGGTCGCGAAGCACTCGATCGATTTCTGGCTCTCGACCGAGGACCTACCGCTCGCCGAGAACCGGGTGACCGTCGACCAGCGACGGCAAGGTGACGCTGAGCTACCGATCGACGAACGACGTTCCGAAGCAGAAGCTCTACGAGAAGCTGAAGTCGATCCTCGGCAAGCTCGACATGAACGAGGGTCACCTGCTGAAGCGCTTTGCGTACATGAAGAACGAGATCCCGGTTGCCGGGGTCGCGCATCAGGCGGGCACCTGTCGGTTCGGGAGCGATCCCGCGAGCTCGGTGCTGAACGTCGACTGCCGCGCGCACGAAGCTCGACAACCTCTACGTCGTCGACACGAGCGTCTTCCCGAGCATCGGGGCGGTCAACCCGGCGCTGACGGCGATGGCCAACTCGCTTCGGGTCGGCGACCACCTGCTCGACCGGCTGAGTTAGGTGTATGGTGTCCCTTACATGGAGACGCAGGCGGGTGAGACAGCGGTTGTCGTGAGGGCGCTCAGCCCGTCCGACTGCCGGCGCCAGGCGGCCTGCATCTGCGACCGGAAGCTGGGCGACCAGTGCTGGCGCTTCACCACCGAGTCGATCGCTCCCTGTCTCGTCAGCCTTGGCGGACGCACGCGGCTGTACGAAGGCCGCTTCCAGGCGACCCGGGTCTAGAGACACACCACCCTCCTGACATAGGGTTCGCCGGTGGCTGCGGACGACAAGCGTCGCCTGATTCTGGATGCGGCGGTTCGCGTCTTCGCCGCTCAGGGCTACGAGGCGACGCGGGTCGGAGACATCGCGAAAGAGGCGGGTGTCGCGTACGGCCTCGTCTACCACTACTACGGGTCGAAGGACGCCGTGCTCGAGGCCGTGTTCGTCGAGGCCTGGGGTCGCCTGCTCGCTGCGATTCAGATCGCGGTCGACTCGGACGCCTCACCGCCCGAGCAGCTCGGGCTCGTCGTCAAGATCGTGCTCCGCTCCTGGCGGGACGACCCCGACCTCGTTCGCTTGCTGGTTCGCGAGGTGACGCGCAGCCCGCACATCACCGACGAGCTCGACGAGATCGGCCGGGCGTTCGCGGGGCTCCAGGGGGTGATCGAGCGCGGCCAGCAGGACGGCACGCTGCGCACCGACGTTGACGCCCGCATCGCGGCCTGGATGCTCTACGGAGCGCTCGACCAGATCCTCACGGGCTGGGTGCTCGGTCAGCTCCCGGACGACGCCGACGCCGTCCTCGCCGCCGAGCGCGAGGTGATCGCGACGTTCGTCGGCGGTCTTCGCGTCTCCGCGATCGACTGACAGTTCAGTCAAGCTGGACGCGAACACACGTTCGTACTAGCATCCGAGCGTGCAGCTTCGCCTGGACGCCGCCGACCGGCTCGTCGAGCTCGTCGAAGATCGCCGCGGGCCGGTGCCGGCAGATGAGGCAGCGCGCGTCGTGCTCAAGCTCGGCGCGTCCGTTCCGGTCGGGCTCGCGCGGTCGCTGCTCGACGAGGCGGTCGAGGCGGACGCGCGTCTTCGCTGGTCCGGTGACCTCGTTGCGATCCACGGCGCTCGGGGTGAAGACGTATCGCTCGACGCGGCGACGTTCGTCGTCTTCGACCTCGAGACCACCGGCCTTCGGCCGGCGACCGCGCGGCCGTGCGAGATCGGGGCGGTTCGGGTGACGGAGCTCGAGCTGGGCGAGCGTTTCCAGACCCTCGCGAACCCCGGCGCGCGGCTCCAGCCGGCCGTCGCTGCGCTGACCGGGCTCCGCGACGAGGAGCTCCGGCGCGCGCCGCCCGTCGCGGCGGCGATCCGGCGCTTCCAGGCGTTCGCCGGAGACGCCGTGCTCGTCGCGCACAACGCCCGCTTCGATATGTCGTTCCTCGACAGCGAGACGATGCGGCTCACCGGCCGGCGCGTCGAGGCGACCGTCGTCGACACCGTCGGGCTGGCCCGCCGACTCATCGGCCGCCAGCCGGCGAACCTCGCCGCGCTCAGCTACCGCTTCGCCACCGACGCGCGCCCGTGCCACCGCGCGCTGCCCGACGCGGAAGCGACGGCGGAGATCCTGCTCGCGCTCATTGGCATGGCGCAGGAGCGTGGCGCGCGGACCGTCGGGGATCTCGTCGAGCTCGCGGCAACCAAGCCGCGCCGCGTCCAGCGCAAGCGCGGTCTCGCCTTCGGCGCGCCGCAGAAACCGGGTGTCTATCTCTTTCGCGACGTACACGACCAGGTGCTCTACGTCGGCCGCGCGCGCGATCTCCGCGCCCGGCTTCGCTCGTACTTCCGGTCGGAACGGCAACGGCCGGCCGTCGAGGCGGCGCTCGGTGCGCTCGATCGGGTCGAGTGGCGGATTCTCGGCTCGGAGGTCGAGGCGTCGCTCGAGGAACTGCGTCTGATCCGGGAATTCCGGCCCCCGGCGAACAAGAGAGCGGTACGGCCCGACCGCTACCTCTACCTGAAGCGGCGTGGCGATTCCGTCATCTGCTCGGCGCAACCGACGCCGCTCGGGCCGCTGACGAGCCGGAAGCGCGCCCAACTCGCGGCGCGGGCGCTCCAGGGCGTCGAGTGGGAAACGCTCGACGACGCGTTGCCGAAGCTGCGCGACAAGCTCAAGCGCCTCTCACGCGACCTTCGCTTCGAGGACGCGGCGCGGCTCCGCGATCGCATCGAGGCGCTCGAGGACGCGGTGCGAGAGGTCCGGCGTATGGATCTGCTGCGGCAGATGGAGGTGGTGCTCGTCGCCGCCGACCGTGCGATCTGGGTGGCGAAGGGACAGGTCGTGTGCATCCGTCCGTGGGGTGGGACGAGCGGCCTCGAGTGGCAGGCCGGGCTGGCGGCGGTCGCCCGCGCCGAGCCGACGCTCGCGCCCGAGGCGGCCGACGACCTGCGCACGCTCGCGACGTTCATCCGCAGCCCCCCGCCGGAGCTGCGGGTGATCAGGCTGGCACACTCCGCGTCATGGAGGAGCTCCGCGACCGCGCGCTCGGCGACGGGTGGCGGAAGCTGGTCGTCGACGGCCTGACGGCGACGCCCGTCGACCTGAAGCGCGGCGCTGCCGTGAAGCTCGTAGACGGCCCGCGCACCGAGACGGTGCCGCGCGAGGAGTGGCCCGCTCGGCTGGAGGCGCTGCTCGCGGACGCGAAGCACGCGAACCTCCTCTCGCCGGAGGGCGACATCCATGCGCGACGGACGAAGAAGGGGAAGTGGCTCGTCTCGGCCGGCAAGCCGTCCTCGGCGGCGCCGGTCGACGCAGCTCACGACCGCGCCCGGCAGCATCCGCTGCCCGCCGACGACCCGCTCTTCAAGGTCACGCACGCCTCGCGGGACAAGCAGCGCCAGGTGCAGCACTACATCGAGCTGCTCCGCCCGCTGCCGATCTGGGAGCGCGAGCGCATCCGGGTCCTCGACGGCGGCTGTGGCAAGGCGTACCTGAGCCTGGCGCTCGTCGCCTACGGGCGCGAGGTCGGCACGCGCGTCGAGCTCGTCGGCATCGACGCCAACGCGAGCGTGATCGACACCGTGCGCGGAGTCGCTTCCGAGTTGGGCTACGACGAGGCGCGGTTCGTCGTCTCGACCATCGAGGACTACGAGCCTGACGAGCAGATCGACCTGCTCATCTCGCTGCACGCCTGTGACACCGCGACGGACGAGGCGATCGCCGCCGGTGTCCGATTCGGCGCCGAGGCGATCGTCGTCGCGCCGTGCTGCCACCACGAGCTGGCGGCCCAGATCGCCGCGCAGGACAAAGACGCCCTGCTCCGGCACGGGCTGCTCCTCGGCCGTCAGGCCGACCTCGTCACCGATGCGCTGCGGGCAGCGGCGCTCGAGATGCTCGGCTACCAGGTCGACGTCATGGAGTTCATCTCGGTCGAGCACACCCCCAAGAACCTGATGCTGCGCGCCGAGCGATCGCCGTCCCCGGCGCGCGCCGAGCGGGCCGCCGCCGAGTACGTCGAGCTGCGCGATCGCTTCGGCGTGCGGCCGGCGATCGAGCGCCTCCTGGCGCTGCCCGTACCCGCGGCCGCCTGATCCCCGTTCTCCCTTCGTGGGAATCCTTTGGCTGATCCTCGTTGTGATCGTCGTGCTCGCGGTGCTGGGCTTCCTTTCGCGCGGCGCCTGGTCGTAGCGACCGGCTGCGGCCGCTAGCATTGGCCGCAATGAGCGAGATCGGGACGATGCGCGTCAAGAGCGGCCTGGCCGAGATGCTGAAGGGCGGCGTGATCATGGACGTGGTCGACGCCGAGCAGGCCAAGATCGCCGAGGACGCCGGCGCGTGCTCCGTGATGGCGCTCGAGCGCGTCCCGGCCGACATCCGCCGCGACGGCGGAGTCGCCCGCATGTCCGATCCGGACATGATCCGCGGCATCCAAGAGGCCGTCAGCATCCCGGTGATGGCGAAGTGCCGCATCGGCCACTTCGTCGAGGCGCAGGTCCTCCAGTCGCTCGAGATCGACTACATCGACGAGTCGGAAGTGCTGACACCCGCCGACCTCGAGCACCACGTCGACAAGTGGCAGTTCACGGTTCCGTTCGTATGCGGCTGCACGAACCTCGGCGAGGCGCTCCGCCGCATCGGTGAGGGCGCCGCCATGATCCGCACGAAGGGCGAAGCGGGTACCGGCGACATCGTCAACGCCGTTACGCACATGCGCACGGTGTTCGGCGGCATCCGCCGGCTCCAGTCGCTGCGTGACGAAGAGCTCTTCGCAGAGGCCAAGAACCTGCAGGCGCCGTACGAGCTCGTGCGCTGGGTCGCCGAGAACGGCCGCCTCCCCGTGGTCACGTTCACGGCGGGCGGCATCGCGACGCCGTCAGATGCAGCGCTCTGCATGCAGCTCGGTGCAGACGGCGTCTTTGTCGGCTCCGGCATCTTCAAGTCGGGCAACCCGTCCCAGCGCGCCCGTGCGATCGTCGAGGCGACGACGCACTACATGGACGCGGACGTGATCGCCCGCGTCTCGACCGGCCTCGGCGAGGCCATGGTCGGCATCTCGACGCAGTCGCTCGAGCCGAGCGAGTTGCTCGAGCGCCGCGGCTGGTAGGTCGGCTCCTCATCACCGGCGGCCGCGGCTATCTCGGCCGCGAGCTCGTTCGGCGTGCGCCTGCGCTTGGCTGGGACGTCCGCGCGACGTGGTTCGAGCGGGAGCCCGAGGGTGAGGCGGAGTGGCTGCGGGTCGACGTCCGCGACCCGCGCTCGGTTGCCGAGGCGATGGCAGGTGTGGATGCGATCGTCCATACGGCGTACCGCCAGGGCGCGGGGGAGTGGGAGACCAACGCGGAGGGATCCGAGGTCGTCGCGCGCGCCGCTGCAGGGCGGCGGCTCGTGCATCTCTCGACGGACTCGATCTTCGACGGGACGCGTGGCCGGTACGTCGAGCAGGACGAGCCGGCACCCGTGAACTCGTACGGCCGGTCGAAGACCGAGGCGGAACGGCGGGTGGCGGCGGCGAAGCCGGATGCGGCGATTGCCCGAACGACCCTGATCTACGGCGGCTCCGAGCCCGGGCCGCAGGAGCGGCTGGCACGCGAGAACACGCGCTTCTTCGTCGACGAGTTCCGCTCGCCTGTGCACGTCGAAGACCTGGCCGACGCCGTGCTCGAGCTGGTCGAGCTCGACCACGCCGGCCCGCTGCACCTCGGTGGTGCAGACGACATCTCGCGGTTCGACTTTGCCGTTCTGCTCGGCGCTGACCCGGCGCGGCTCGAAGCGGCGCACACGACGCCGGAGCGGGCGCCGGACATCACGCTCGACTCGTCTCGCGCGGCTGCGCTCCTCTCGACGCGGCTACGCGGCGTACGCGAAGTGCTTACTGCTTGAGCGCGCCGACGTAGATCACGACCTGCGCGTTCTGCGGCGCGGTGCCGCCGCCGAGAGGCGACTGCTGCACGACCTTCCACGCCTGGCTCGGGCTCGTGACCGGAATGCGCAGATAGAGAAGACGGAGGTGTGCGCCGTTGATCGCAGTGACCGCCTGCTTCACCGTCTGGCCGATTACGCTCGGCACCTGCTCGCTTGCCTTCTGGCCCGGTCCGGTCGAGACGTTGATCTGGACGTGACTCTGGGCCGGCACCGTCGTCCCGGCCTGCTTCGCCTGAGCCTCGACCGTGCCGAGCTCGTCCTGGGCAGGCACGAACGCGAGGCTCGCGAGGATCCCGGCCTGGCCGAGTGACTGCACTGCGGCCGCCTCGGACTGCTGGCTCACGTCGGGAACGGTCGCGGTCGTGGGCTCGGGCGGCGCTGCCGCGGTCGTGGTCGGCGCGTCGGTTGTCGTGGGAGCCGTGGCTTTGTGCTTCGTGGCGGCGACGACGGCCGCGCGTGGGCGCTGCTTGGGCGCGCCCGCGGTCGTCACGGTGACGGTGCCGGTCGCCGAGGAGGAGCTTCGGTGCGCGACCCAGGCAACCGCGGTTCCGAAGCCGACCAGCAAGACCGCGACAAGACCGAGCAGGAGCCCTTTGCCGAAGTCGCGTGACCGCGGCGGCTCGGTGGGTGGAGGCGGTGGTGGCGAATGGATGACCGTCTCGGCTTCGGGCCAGGCGTCGTCGGGCTTCCTGATCTGCGTCTCCTCCATAACTCGGAGATGCAACGTTTCTGTGGCTCGATTGGTTGCGCAGCCGTCAGGCGTCGCGCCAGCGCTCGGCCGCCGCGCGCCCTTCGGGCGTCTGCAGGAAATGCTCGAGCGGAACGTGCAGCAGCGCCGCGCGGCACTCGGCGAGCGGCTCGTCGCCGTCGGTGATCGCGCCGTTCACGTGCAGGCGGCGGCCGCGGGCGTCGGCGAGCCGGGCACGGATCAGCAGCTCGGTGTTGATCGGGACCGGCCGCCGGTAGCGCACGAAGATCCGCGCCGTCACGGCCGGGAACGCGTACCAGGTAGCGAGCAGGCCGACCGCTTCGTCGAGTGCGCCGGCAACGAGCCCGCCGTGGACGATGCCCGGGCCGCCCTGATGGCGCTCGTCGAAGGAGAAGTACGCCTCGTACTCGGTGAGCCCCTCGGCCGCCGGCAGCGGCAGGTGGAGACCCGTCGGGTTGTCGCCGCACCCCCAGCACTGAGGGTCGTGATGCGGCGGGATGCTCGTCACTCGCTCCAGATGTTCTCGAACGTGCCGAAGCGAAGCTCCTGCACGTAGTGGAACCGCGACTCGTCGGCGCGTCGCAGGTACTCGCTCGTTGTATTCGGCGAGGAACGCGTTGTAGGCGTCCGCCGACTCCCAGCGGTCGATCACGAGGTACCGGTCGGGCTCTTCGACGTCGCGCAGCAGCTCGGTGCCGATGTACCCGGCTCCCTGTCGGAAGAACTGCGCCCAGTCACCCTCGGGGCCGTACGCCTGCTCGAAGGTCTCGGTATCGCGCACCTCGTAGCGGAAGACGAGTGCGATCACCGAAGGCCGCCTCGCTCGTGGTGCGCCTGGAAGAAGTTCTCGCTCCCGGCTGTGGCCATTGCGGCCGAGGCGCTGATCTCGAGACAGAGCGCCGCCGCGGCGACGATCTGGGCGAAGCGGTAGACCTTGCCCGGCCCGGCGCAGCCGATCGAGGCGAGCCAGTCGCGCGCCGACGGAAGCGTCGTTCCGCCGCCGACCGTGCCGACCTCGAGCCCGCCGAAGCGGATCGTCGCCTGCAGGCCACCCTCGACCCGGCGGGCGGTGCCTTGCGCCATCGAGCTCGTACCGACCATGCCGAGATCCTGGCCGGTCGCCGCGAAGACGGCCGCGATCGCGGTCGCCGGCGTGAACGCGACCGACTGCATGCCGCTTGCCACCGAGCCGTGCGTGCCGACCCAGGACAGCGCCTCGAGATCCTCGGCGGTCGTTCGCAGCACACGGCGGATCTGCTCGTCGGACAGGAACGCCTCCGCGAGCACCGTCTTCCCGTGACCCGACTGGAAGTACTCCGCCGACGGCTTCTTGTCGCCGCCCATGTTCGCCTCGAGCACCGCGCGCTCCGGCTTGACCGGCGCGCGCTGCATGACGTAGCCCATGTTCAGGGCGTAGGAGTTGCGCGTCATCATGTTCGGGCCGACCGCGTCGCCGGTCGTCCACTGCCAGAGGACGTGGCACATCGGACCGACGACGTGCGTCTTCACGCCGCGCAGCTTGGCGCGTGTCGAGAGCATCGGATCGTCGTTTGCGGCGAGCCAATCGCGCATCGCGTCGAGCTCGGCGTTGACCCAGGCGGCAAGCGCGATCGCCTCGCCGGCGTTCGCGCAGACGAAGCACGAGGCGCGGGTGATGCGGTCGTGGAGCACGTAGGTGCGGACCGCCCCTGCGGCGAGCGCGCCGCGGGTCATCGATGCGGTCAGCCCGCCTTCGGTGTGAGCGAGCGGGACGTGAACCGTCTCGGGCGCGCGACCGGTCTCGACCACGGCGCCGCTTTCGGAGAGCTCGTAGCTCCCGAGCTCGATCTCGATCGGCGCCGCCGACACGGGAATGACCGCGACGCCGACGAGCGACTCCGCCGCGCCGGCGAACGGCTCGAGGTCGACCGACGTGACGAGCCCGCCGTCGAGGCCCATCGCCTGGCGGCGCGTCTCGATCGACGCCGTGTCGTTCTTCCGTGGCCAACGCATGTGGAGAGCTTAGGGCGGACCGCCGAACTCGTGAACTTGGTTCGGCCAGCGGAACCAAGTTCGACGGTTGGTTCGCCGCAGCCGAACCAAGTTCAAGGTTAGGCTCGCCTCATGCCCGCGACACTGATCAAAGGGAAGCCGCTCGCCGACGACATCCGCGCCGAAGCCGCGAAGCTCGTCGGACGGCTCGGCCACGTCGGCCTTGTCACCGTCCTCGTCGGTGAAGACCCTGCCTCCGACGTCTACATCCGGCTCAAGCACAAGGCCGCGCTCGAGGCCGGGTTCGACGCCCGCGACCTCCGCCTGCCCGAGAGCACGACGGAGGACGATCTGATCCGCCAGATCGCGATGTTGAACGACGACGACGAAGTCGACGCGATCCTCGTGCAGTTGCCGCTGCCGAAGCACATCGACGAGGGCAAGGCAATCCGCGCGATCTCGCCGATGAAGGACGTCGACGGCCTGCACCCGTTCAACGCCGGCCAGCTCTTCCTCGGCCGCCCGACGCTCGTCGGTGCGACGCCGCTCGGCGTGATCGAGTTCCTGCACGACAACCACTACTCGCTCGACGGCGTTCGCGCCGTCGTGATCGGCCGCAGCACGATCGTCGGCAAGCCGATGGCGCACCTCCTGCTGCAGCAGAACGCGACCGTCACGATCTGCCACTCGCACACGAAGGATCTGCCGCGTCACACGCTCGACGCCGACCTGCTCGTCGCCGCCGTCGGCGTCCCGGGAATGGTGACGCCGGACATGGTGAAGACCGGCAGCTTCGTCGTCGACGTCGGCATCAACCGCACCGACGACGGCCTCGTCGGCGACGTCGATCCGGGTGCGGCCGACGTCGCTGCGTACCTCACGCCGGTGCCCGGCGGGGTCGGCCCGATGACCATCGCGCTCGTCCTGCAGAACGCGATTCGCTGCGCTCAGTTTCGCCGCGGCGAGCTTGCATTTCCGAGCTAGAACACTGCTAGTGTTCCGCGCGCTCCGCCGGTCGGCGGACTTGTAGTCATCCAGCAAGGAGTAGGAGCAAGTGGCTGAAGGTACGGTCAAGTGGTTCTCGAACGAAAAGGGCTACGGCTTCATCGAGCGTGGCAACGGCGAGGCGGACGTGTTCGTCCACTTCTCCGCAATCGCCGGTGAGGGCTACAAGTCGCTGACCGAAGGTCAGCGCGTCTCGTTCGAAGTCGTGCAGGGCGATAAGGGCCTGCAGGCGGCGAACGTTTCGGCGCTCTAGACCTTTCGGAACCGATCTGATCGAGGGGCTCCGAAAGGAGCCCTTCGTGTTTCATAGGGAGGCAGATGGCACGGATCACCAGAGACGAGGTGCTGCACGTGGCGCGGCTCGCGCGCCTCGAGCTGACCGACGACGAGGTCGCGAAGTTCCAGGAGCAGCTCTCGGACATCCTCGAGGCGGTCTCGAAGGTCTCCGAGCTCGACCTCTCGGACGTGCCGCCGACCGCGCACCCGCTCGAGATCGAGAACGCGTGGGCCGAGGACGTGCCGCGGCCGTGCCTCAGCCACGACGACGCGTTCGCGAACGCGCCCGACCTCGAGGACGACCACTTCAGGACGCCGCCCGCATGACCGATCGACACGCTGACCCTCACCGCCGAGGAGGCGTGGGAGCTCCTGACCGCGGGCGAGGTGTCGTCGGACGAGCTCTTCGCCGCCTACCTGACGCGATCGGCGAGCGCGATCCGGAGCTCCACGCGTACCTCCACGTCTGCGAGGACACCCGGGCGCCGGGATCCCGATCGCGATCAAGGACGTGATCGGGACGAAGGGCATTCCGACGACGGCCGGCTCGAAGATCCTCGAGGGCTACGTGCCGGTCTACGACGCGACGGTGATCGAGAAGTGCAAGGCACAGGGGCTGCGCATCCTCGGCAAGACGAACACCGACGAGTTCGCGATGGGCTCGTCGACCGAGAACTCGGCGTACGGCCCGTCGCACAACCCGTGGGACCCGACGCGCGTCCCCGGCGGCTCGGGCGGCGGCAGCGCGGCCGCGGTCTCGGGCGGGCTCGCGCCGTGGGCGCTCGGCTCCGACACCGGCGGCTCGATCAAGCAGCCGGCCGCGCTGTGCGGGCACGTCGGGCTGCGCCCGACGTACGGCACCGTCTCGCGCTACGGCGTCGTCGCGTTCGCCTCGTCGCTCGACCAGGTTGGTCCGGTCGCCAAGAACGTGCGCGACTGCGCGTTCCTCTACTCGATCATCTCCGGCCGCGACGAGAACGACTCGACGACCGTCGACGTGCCGGCGGTCGAGCTGCCGACGGCGGAGGATCTCAAGGGCCTGCGCATCGGCGTGCCGAAGGAGATGAACGGCGCCGCCGGGATCGAGCCGGGCGTGACTGCCGCGGTGAACAAGGCGCTCGAGCTCGCGGAGTCGCTCGGCGCGAGCGTGGAGGAGTGCTCGCTGCCGCGGTCGGTCGACTACGGCGTCGCCTGCTACTACCTGATCGCGCCGGCCGAGGCATCGTCGAACCTCGCGCGCTACGACGGCGTGCGCTACGGCCTGCGCGTCGACGGCGACGACTTCCGCGAGATGGTCATGCGGACGCGCGACGCCGGCTTCGGCGACGAGCCGAAGCGCCGCATCATGATCGGCACGTACGCGCTGTCGTCCGGCTACTACGACGCGTACTACGCGACCGCGCAGAAGGTGCGCACGGTCATCAAGCGCGAGCACGACGAGCTCTTCGAGCGGTTCGACGTGCTCGCGTCGCCGACGAGCCCGACGGTCGCGTTCCCGTTCGGCGCGAAGACCGACGACCCGGTCGCGATGTACATGAACGACGTGCTGACGATCCCGTCGTGCATGGCGGGCCTGCCGGGGCTGAGCATCCCGCCGGCCTGTCCGAAGGGCTGCCGGTCGGGCTGCAGCTGATCGGCCCGCAGTTCTCCGAGAACACGCTCTTCCGCGCCGGCCACGCGCTCGAGCAGGCGATCGGCTTCGACATCGTCCCGGAGCGCCTGCGGTGACGCTGGGAAGCCGGTGATCGGGCTGGAGATCCACGTCCAGCTGAAGACGGAGACGAAGATGTTCTGCCGCTGCCGGAACGGCTTCGGCGGCGCGCCGAACTCGCAGACGTGCCCGGTGTGCCTCGCGTTCCCGGGCGCGCTGCCGGTGCCGAACAGGCGCGCGATCGAGGAGACGATCAAGCTCGGGCTCGCGCTCGACTGCGAGATCGCCGAGCGCGCGGTGTTCCACCGCAAGAACTACTTCTATCCCGACAACCCGAAGGCGTACCAGATCAGCCAGTACGACGAGCCGCTGTGCGCGGGCGGAAAGCTCGTCGTGCCGACGCCCGACGGCGACATCGCGATCGGCATCACGCGCGCGCATCTCGAAGAGGACGCGGCGAAGAACGTGCACGTCGCCGCGTCGGGTCGCATCCACGGCGCGACGGCGACGCTCGTCGACTTCAACCGCTGCGGCACGCCGCTCGTCGAGATCGTCACCGAGCCGGAGATCCACGACGCCGAGACGGCCAAGCGCTTCCTGCAGCTGCTGCGCCAGACGGTCGTCGAGCTCGGACTGTCGGACGCGGAGCTCGAGAAGGGCTCGATGCGCTTCGACGTCAACGTCTCGGTGCGCCCGGCGGGCTCCGACGAGCTGCGCACGCGCACCGAGCTGAAGAACATGAACTCGTTCAACTTCGCGGCGAAGGGGATCGAGCGCGAGATCGCACGCCAGATTCGCATCTACGAGGAGGGCGGCACGGTCGAGCAGGAGACGCTGCACTTCGACCCGACGCACGAGGAGTCGCCGCCGATGCGCTCCAAGGAAGAGGCGCAGGACTACCGCTACTTCCCGGAGCCCGATCTCGTGCCGGTGCACCCGCCGGCCGAGCTCGTCGAGCGGCTGCGGGCGGAGATCGCGCGAGCTGCCCGGCGCGCGCATCCGGCGCATCGCCGACACGCTCTCGTTCTACGACGCGGACGTGCTCGTCACGGGCGGCCTCGACCGGCTCTGGTCAGCCGTCGTCGACGCCGGCGCCGACGCCAAGGAGGCGGCGAACGTGCTCGCCAACCAGTTCGTCGCGACCGGCATCGAGCCCGGTTCGGTCGACCCGGCCGAGCTCGCGAAGCTCGTCGCGGCGCGCTCCGAGATCCCGCGCGCGGCGTTCGACGAGGCGCTCGCGAAGGTGGGCGAGCCGGGCTTCAGCGCCGCGCCGTACCTCGAGCAGAAGGTGGTCGCCGACGCGTCCGAGCTCGACCCGGTGATCGACCGGGTCATCGAGGCGAACCCGGGCCAGGTCGAGCAGTACCGCGGCGGCAAGGAGGGCCTGCTCGGCTTCTTCGTCGGCCAGGTGATGAAGGAGACGGGCGGCGCCGCCGACCCGCGCGTCGTGAACGAACGGGTGCGCGAGAAGCTCAAGTCCTGAGCGTCTGTTGCGATTGTTAGAGGTGTGAGCGAGTTCGACCTCGTTGTCGTCGGGTCGGGACCGGCAGGCCAGAAGGCCGCCATCCAGGCCGCGAAGCTCGGCAAGAACGTTGCGCTCGTCGAGCGTCACGTCTCGCTCGGCGGCGCCTGCGTGAATACCGGGACGATCCCGTCGAAGACGATCCGCGAGGCGATCCTCTACCTGACCGGGCTCAACCAGCGCGCGATCTACGGCCAGAGCTACCGCCTGCAAGGAGACGATCTCGATCGACGACATCTCGCTGCGCATGCGCCACGTCGTCGAGCGCGAGCGCGAGATCATCCGCGACCAGCTGCTGCGCAATCACGTCAACGTCCTGGACGGCTGCGCGCGCTTCGCCGACCCGCACACGCTGGTCGTCGACGGGCGCGACGGCAGCGAGCGGCGCATCTCGACGGACGCGCGTCGTGATCGCGACCGGCTCGACGCCGGCGCATCCGGCCGAGATCGAGTTCAACGGCAGCACCGTGCTCGACTCCGACGACATCGTCCTGCGGCTCGCGAAGCTGCCGGCGACGATCGTGATCGTCGGCGCAGGCGTGATCGGCGTCGAGTTCGCGTCGATGTTCGCCGCGCTCGGCGCGCAGGTGACGGTCGTCGACGCGCGCGACGACGATGCTCGACTTCTGCGACCCGGAGATCGTCGAGGCGCTCCGCTACCACCTCCGCGAGCTGAACGTCGTCGTTCCGCTTCGGCGAGCGCGTCGAGCGAGTCGAAGCGCGCGAGACGCGGCACGCTCACGACGCTCGCGAGCGGCAAGCTGATCCCGGCCGACGTCGTGTTCTACTCGGCCGGCCGTCAGGGCGCGATCACCGACCTCGATCTCGAGAACGCGGGCCTCGAGCGCCGACGAGCGCGGCCGCATCCCGGTCGACGAGCACTACCGCACGCACGGTGCCGCACATCTACGCGGTCGGCGACGTCGTCGGCTTCCCGAGCCTCGCGTCGGCCTCGGCGGAGCAGGGCCGCCTCGCCGCGTGCCACGTCTTCGGCATCGCCGACGCAAGGTGGCGAACGCGCCGCTGCCGATCGGCATCTACTCGATCCCGGAGATCAGCTACGTCGGGAAGACCGAGCCGGAGCTGACCGCGGCGATGATCCCGTACGAGGTCGGCATCGCGCACTACCGCGAGCTCGCGCGCGGCCAGATCCTCGGCGAGAGCCACGGGCTCGTGAAGCTGCTCGTCTCGCCGACGACCGCACGCTGCTCGGCGTCCACGCGTTCGGCGCCGGCGCGACCGAGGTCGTGCACATCGGCCAGGCGGTGATGGGCCTCGGCGGCACGATCGACTACCTCGTCGAGTCGGTCTTCAACTACCCGACGTTCGCCGAGGCGTACAAGGTCGCCGCGCTCGACGCGCTGAACAAGCTGCGCGCCGTCACGCTCGCCGAGCGCGCGCGTACCTCACGGTCTCTGAGCCGCCTCAGAGCATGCTCAGAGGCGGCCCACCCACAAACAGTCACGGAAGTGGGACGAAGGTGCGACGGCCGCGGCGGGAGCGGCTGCCGCCGAGCCGATTTGCGGCCATTCGCTCGCGCGGAGATGTCTCCGCGAGGCGAACTGTCCAGAGCAGACGGCGCCAGACGGAGGCGCGCCTCAGAGACGTCTCTGAGGCGCCTCAGAGACCGGTGCGCCTGATCGTCGCGCCGGCGTAGAGCAGCACCGCCGCCAGGGCGAAGCACGCGGCCGCGGCGGAGACCGCCGTCTGCGTGAGGGCCGACGCGCAGCTGCCGCCGCGACCGCGCCGAGGATCAGCAGTTCCCGAGCGGACGGCGCGGATCGTCGCGACTGCGACGACGACCACCGCGAGCGTGCCGAGCGAGCTGCCGGCGATCGCGACCACGCGCGGCAGCCAGTCGAGGTGATCCTGCGCGTGCGGGACGCTCGTGCCAACGAAGACGCCGTGCACCGGCATCGCCACCGCGACGCCGACGGCCAAGCCCGACGTAGACGAGCCCGACCGGCGCCGCCCAGCGTTGCCCCAGCAGCTCAGCGAGCCGACGCCCAGCAGCGGCGCCGAGAGCAGCGCGCCGGCGAGGTAGTAGACGCGGAACGCGCGCGCGTCCCAGCCGTGCGCCGAGCCCCACGCCATCGCCGCCGCGGCCGCCCCGAACGCGAGCAGCCCGCCCGCCCAGGCGAAGCGCCGGCCGCGGGCGAGCAGGCCGGCGAGGCGCAGCGAGACCAGCGCCGCTCCGAACGAGAGCAGAACATCCACGGCTGTACAGTCTCGCCATCCACGGCGTCATGTGGAGCAAGCGGCTCGCGCAGCGACCCCGACGAGCCATCGAACGGCCGTTCTCGCGAGGCTCGGAAGCTACTCTGGCCGCGTGGAGAAGCGCTACCTGTTCACGCCGGGGCCGACGCCCGTGCCGCCCGCGGTGCTCGCCGCCGGCGCCGAGCCGATCGTCCACCACCGCGGCACCGACTTCCGCGACATCTACGAGAGCACGCTCGCGCGCCTCAAGGACGTCTTCCGCACGGAGGCCGACGTGCTCCTCTTCACCGCCTCGGGCACCGGCGCGATGGAGTCCGCGCCCGCGAACCTCTGCGCGCCCGGCGACCGCGTCGCGGTCGTGAGCCACGGCTCGTTCGGCGAGCGGTGGGTCGCGATCTGCGAGCAGCACGAGCTCGACGTGCACGCGATCCGGTACGAGTGGGGCGAGCGCCCCGATCCCGACGAGGTCGGCGCCGCGGTCGCCGAGTCCGGCGCGCGCATCGTCTTCTGCCAGCAGTCCGACACCTCGACCGGCGTCGTCTCCGACGTGCGCGCGATCAAGCAGGCGGTCGGCGACGCGACGCTCGTCGTCGACGCGATCTCCTCGCTCGGCGCCGTGCCGCTCGAGACCGACGAGTGGGGGATCGACGTCGTCCTCTCCGGCTCGCAGAAGGCGCTGATGGCGCCGCCCGGCCTCGCGATGGCCTCCGTCCCGGAGCACGTGCTCGCGCAGGCGAAGAAGTCGCGCAGCTTCTACTTCGACTGGAAGCGCTCGAAGAAGGCGCAGGACGGTCTCGACGCCGCGTTCACGCCTGCCGTCTCGCTGATCCGCAGCCTCGACGTCGCGCATGGGCCTGCTCCTCGAGGACGGCCTCGAAGCGGCGTTCGAGCGCCACGTCCGGCTCGGTCGCGCGACGCGCGCCGGCGTCAAGGCGATGGGGCTCGAGCTCTTCTCGCCCGACGACGACACGGCGGCGGTCGTGACCGCGATCAAGGCGCCCGAGGGAATCGACGGCGACGTGCTCCTCAAGCACCTGCGCGACCGGCACGGCGTGACGCTCGCCCCGGGCCAGGCGCATCTGAAGGGCAAGATCTTCCGCATCGGCCACATCGGCTGGTTCGACGTCTTCGACATCGCGACCGCGCTCGCCGCGGTCGAGCTGTCGCTCACCGAGCTCGGCGCCGACATCGAGCGCGGCGCGGCGGTTCCGGCCGCGTTCGAGGCGTTCGAGTCCCCGTCGCCGCGTAGTGAAGGTCCTCGTCCGCGAAACGATCGCGGACGCGGGCGTCGAGCTGCTGCGCGGCAAGTTCGACGTCGACGTCGACCAGGAGTCGCCGCTCGCCGAGATCATCGGCGGCTACGACGCGATCATCATCCGCTCGGCGACGAAGGTCACCGCCGACCTGATCGAGCTGGGAACGCAGCTCCGAGTGATCGGCCGGGCCGGTGTGGGCGTCGACAACGTCGACGTCGACGCGGCGACGCGCCGCGGCATCGTCGTCGCGAACGCACCGGAGTCGAACGTCGTCTCGGCGGCCGAGCACACGGTCGGGCTGCTGCTCGCGCTCGCGCGCAACATCCCGCAGGCGCACGCGGCGCTCGTCGACGGGCGCTGGGAGCGCTCGAAGTGGGGCGGAGTCGAGCTCGCCGACAAGACGCTCGGCGTGCTCGGCTTCGGCCGCATCGGCCGGCTCGTCGCGCGCCGCGCGCTCGGGCTCGCAGATGAAGGTGGTCGCCTACGACCCGTATGTCACCGCCGAGCGGTTCCGCGAGCTCGGCGCCGAGAGCGCCACGTTCGACGAGGTGCTCGAGCGCGCCGACTTCCTCACCTTGCACCTGCCGCTGAACGACGAGACGCGCGGGCGCGATCAACGCCGAATCGATCGCGCGCATGCGCGACGGCGTGCGGATCGTGAACGCCGCCCGCGGCGATCTGATCGACCTGGACGCGCTGATCGCGGCGCTCGAGTCGGGCAAGGTCGCGGGCGCCGCGATCGACGTGTTCCCGAAGGAGCCGTACGACGGCCCGCTGCTGAGCGCGCCGAACGTCGTCGTGACGCCGCATCTGGCCGCCTCGACCGACGAGGCGCAGGACCGCGCCGGCGTGATCGTCGCCGAGCAGGTCGCGGCGGCGCTCGAGGGCGGGCTCGTCACGAACGCGGTCAACATCCCGACGGTCGGCGCCGAGGATCTCGAGGTGCTCGGCCCGTACATCCCGCTCGCGGCCAAGCTCGGGCGGCTGGCGATGCAGCTCGCCGGCGGCGAGGTGCGGCGCATGCAGGTCGAGGTCTACGGCGAGCTCGCCGAGCGCGACTCGCGTCTGCTCACGGTGGCGGCGCTGAACGGCGCCTTCCAGGGCCAGACCGACCAGCCCGTGAACTACGTGAACGCGCCGGTGATCGCGGCCGACCGCGGGATCGAGGTGGTCGAGGAGAAGCGCCGGTCGTCGCGCGACTACACGAACCTCGTCGCGGTCTCCGCCGACGGGATCCGCGTCGCCGGCACGACGATCGGCAAGGAGGCGCGGCACTTCCTCGTCTCGGCGCTCGGCTTCGATCTCGAGATGGAGCTGGCGCCGCGCATGGCGTTCCTGCTCTACGACGACATTCCCGGCGTGATCGGCCGCGTCGGCACGCTCTTCGGCGCGGCCGGCGTGAACATCGCGAACATGACGGTCTCGCGGAACCGCGAGGGCGGCAAGGCGCTGATGGCGCTGTCGATCGACACGCCCGCGCCGCCGGAGCTGCTCGACCAGCTCCACGAGGGCACCGACCAGGCCTACGTGATCGGCTAAAGAGTCTCGTCGGCCTGCCGATTACGCGGGCCGAAAGACGTGGGATCCGTGGGCTGGGATACGTGGTTGGTCGAGCTTTACCGCACAAGCGGCGAGGCCGACGGCGCGCGGTCCGAGGAAGCCCCGGAGCCGACGGCGCCGCGCCGTAGCCCGGCGAGCGTCGTCCTGTACGTCTTCGCGCTAGCTAGGCCGGCTCGAGCGCGCGGGTTCAGGCGCCGGACGATCATCCGGACGCGCCGGCCGAACTTCTCGACGACCGCGTACTCGTCGTGATCCTCGACGACGCGCTCGATCGACGGAAACTCGTGCCCGGGAGCGACGATGAACCGCGCCGCCGGCCCGCACCTCCTCGTACTCCTCGAGTGAGATCGTCACGCGCTCGGCGCACGCCGGGTCGGCGCACTCGCAGATGACGTCCACTTCGTCGCGCGTCGAACGCGGTCGGCCGTCTTGGCGATCGCCTCGTTGACCTCGCGAAACGCCGACTCGATCCGGGCGAGTTGTTCGTCTTCCATCGGAGGTGCAACGCGCGAGAGGCAGAATCGGTGACGCATGAGCTGGCCCGAGCCCGTCGCCCGCGTCGCCGCCGTCCTGGAGAAGGCGGCCGTCGACGCGCGGATCGAGCAGTTCGACGCAGGGCACGCCGACCGCCCGCGCAGCCGCCGAGGCTGTGGGCTGCGAGCTGGCGCAGATCGTCAAGTCGCTCGTGCTGGTTTGCGACGGCTCGTACGTGCTCGCCCTCGTCCCGGGCGACCGGCGGGCGAACGAGGAGGCGATCGCGCGTGCGCTCGGAGCGGAGTCGGTGCGGATCGCGACGGCGGCCGAGGTGGTCGAGGCGACGGGCTTCGAGCCGGGCGGGGTGGCGCCGTTCCCGCAACGGGCGATCTCGCGGACGCTGATGGACCGGTCGTTCCTGCAGCATCCGGTCGTCTGGATCGGCGCCGGGACCGAGCGGCACATGGCTGCGATCCCGCCGCTCGAGCTCGCGCGCCTGACCCGCGCAGCGGCGATCGATCTCTAGACTGAAAAGCTCGGCGAACCAAAGGAGCGCACGGTGCAGGAGACCGAGAAGATCTGGATGAACGGCGAGCTTGTCGACTGGGCCGACGCAAAGATTCACGTCGGCGTCCACGGCCTCCATTACGGCTCGGGCGTCTTCGAGGGCATTCGCTGCTACGACACGCCCGAAGGGGCCGGCGGTCTTCCGCCTCGGCGACCACATGCAGCGCCTCCACAACTCGGCGCAGCTCCTGTACATGAAGCTGCCGTACAGCGCCGACGAGCTGAAGGACGCGACGAACGAGCTGCTCGCCGCGAACGGCCTGCCCGAGTGCTACATCCGCCCGATCGCGTTCTACGGCTACGGCCAGCTCGGCGTCGCGGCGCGCAACAACCCGGTCGACGTCGCGATCATGAGCTGGCCGTGGGGGACCTACCTCGGCGACGACGCGATGCGCAACGGGATCCGCGCGAAGATCTCGTCCTGGCAGCGCGTCTCGCCGAACATCGTCCCGCACGTCTCGAAGGCGACCGGCGTCTACATCAACTCGATGCTCGCCGTCACCGAGGCGAACAACGCCGGCTACGACGAGGCGATCCTGCTGTCGCCCGAAGGAACCGTCGCCGACGGCTCCGGCGAGAACATCTTCGTCGTCCGCGACGGCGTCATCTACACGCCGGGCCTCGACACGGGGATCCTGCCGGGCATCACGCGCGAACACGGTCACGCAGATCGCCCAGGACCTCGGCTACGCGGTCGTCGAGAAGGGGCTGATCCGCTCCGATCTCTACCTCGCGGACGAGGTGTTCATGTGCGGCACCGCCGCCGAGGTGACGCCGCTCCGCTCGGTCGACGACCACGAGATCGGCGTCGGGCCGGTGACGCAGCAGCTCCAGAAGGCGTACCTCGACACCGTGCGCGGCAAGAGCGAGCGGTGGAGCCAGTGGCTCGACCACGTGCCGCAGCTCGCGCGTTCGTGACGGCATCGGCGACAGACAGGATCAACCTCAGCGCGCCGTGGATCGACGAGCGCGACGAGGAGCCGTGCTCGAGGTGCTCCGCTCGGGCTGGCTCTCGCTCGGCCCGACCGGGCCCGCGCTTCGAGTCGATGCTCGCCGACGCGGTCGGCGCGCCGTACGCGGCCGGCGTCTCGTCGGGCACCGCGGGGCTGCATCTCTGCATGCACCTCGCCGGCGTCCAGCCGGGCGACGAGGTGATCACGTCGCCGTACTCGTTCGTCGCCTCGGCGAACTGCGCGATCTACATGGGCGCGACGCCGGTCTTCGCGGACATCGACCCGCAGCACGTACAACCTCGACCCGGCGGCGGTCGAAGCCGCGATCACGCCGCGCACGAAGGCGCTCGTCGCGGTCGACATCTTCGGCTATCCGGCCGAGTACGACGAGCTGATCGCGATCTGCGAGCGGCACGGGATCTTCCTCGTCGAGGACTCGTGCGAGGCGCTCGGCGCGCAGTACAAGGGCAAGACGCTCGGCTCGCACGGCCATCCGGCGGTCTGGGCCTTCTACCCGAACAAGCAGATGACGACCGGCGAGGGCGGCGCGGTGACGACGGCGAGCGAGGAGCAGCACGAGCTGCTGATCTCGCTGCGCAACCAGGGCCGGCTCGAGACGTCGAGCTGGCTGCAGCACGGCCGGCTCGGTTACAACTATCGCCTCGACGACCTCTCGGCCGCGCTCGGCATCGGGCAGCTCGAGAAGCTCGACCGCATCCTGGAGGCGCGGCGCGAGGTCGCGGCGCGCTACGCCGAGCTGCTCGCGGACGTCGACGTCGAGACGCCGCTGCCCGACGACGCCGACCACGTCCGCTCGTGGTTCGTCTACGTCGTCAAGCTGCCGGCGGGCGTCGACCGCGACGCGGTCATGGCGCGCCTGATCGAGCAGGGGATCGCGACGGCGCCGTACCTGCCGTCGATCCACCTCCAGTCGTACATGCGCGAGCGGTACGGCTTCGCCGAGGGGATGCTGCCGGTGAGCGAGGACTGCAGCGCGCGGACGATGGCGCTGCCGTTCCATGCGCGGCTCGACCGCGCGGATCAGGAGCGCGTCGTCGACGTCGCTGCGCGCGGCCCTGCAAGGTGTCTGACACCCTGCATGATCCTTCGTCTCGCGACCAAACCTGACGCACTGCCGTTGCGCGACCTATACGTCGCGAATCGCGAATGGCTCGAGCCCTTCCAGCCGGACGCCGGCGACCCCGATCGCCGGTACAAGCTCGGGTATCACCGTGGCTGGGTGGGGCGGCCTGGCCGGTACGTGATCGTGGAAGAGGGCGAGATCGCCGGCGGGCTCTCGCTCGTCGCCACCCCGGACGAGGCGATCCGCTCGGCGATGCTCGGCTACTGGGTGTCGCAGGACCGAGCAGGACGCGGCCTCGCGACGCGGCGCGGTGCGGGCTGCGCTCGACGTTGCGTTCGGCGAGCTCGGGCTGCACCGTGTCGAAGCCGGCACACGCGTCGACAACGTGCGCTCGCAGCGGGTGCTCGAGAAGATGCGGGTTCACGCGCGTCGGGCGTTCTTCGCGAGCACCTGCTGATCGGCGGAGAGTGGCGCGACCACTACCTGTACGAGCGCATCGCGACCGATCCGTGAACCTGCTTCGGAGCCCGCACGAGGTCGCGCCCGAGCTGATCGGCGCAGAGCTCTACGTCGACGGCGTCGGCGGCACGATCGTCGAGGTCGAGGCGTACGACCACGAGGATCCGGCGGCACACGGCTTCGGCAACCGGCGAACCGCGCGAAACGCCTCGATGTTCCTGGCCGGCGGCCACGCCTACGTCTACCGCTCGTACGGCATCCACTGGTGCCTCAACGTCGTCTGCTGCGAGGAGGGGATCGCCGGCGCGGTCCTGATCCGCGCGCTCGAGCCGACGCGCGGGCTCGACGAGATGCGCGCGCGGCGCCATCAGGAGGATCCGCGGGCGCTCTGCTCCGGCCCCGGAAAGCTGTGCCAGGCACTCGGCGTGACGCGCGCGCATGACGGCCTGTCGATCGACCGGCCGCCGTTCGAGCTCAAGCCGCGAACGCACGACGTCGAGATCGTGCGCGGGCCGCGGATCGGGATCACGAAAGCCGTCGACTACCCGTGGCGCTACGGCCTCGCGGGCTCGCGGTTTCTCAGCCGGCCGTTCGCGGCGGCTTGACCGTCAGCACGATCCGCTCGCCCGGCGCAGCTGCGGTCTGCGGCTCGACCGACTGCTTGATCACCTTGCCGGCTCGCGCCGCCCTTCACTGCCACCTTCAGCCGCAGCTTCGCGAGCTTCGCCCGCGCTCTGGCGAGGCCGAGCCCGACGACGCGCGGCACGACGCCGTGGAGCGACTTCGCCACGATCAGCGTCAGCGTGTCGTAGGCGGACGCGGTGCCGCGGCGCGGCATCTGGCCGACGACGTAGCCGACGCGGTCGCCGGTCTTCGCCGGCTTGAACACGACCGCCGGAGTCAGCGGCTGCGCCTCGACGTGCTGCTTCGCGGTCGGCAGCGAGACGCCGACCTCGTCGGGCACGTCGACCTCGTTCGGCTTGCAGGTCGCAGTGCGCGTCGGGCCGACGCCGCCGAAGAACTCGAGCGTGTACGTGTTGCGGCAGATGCCGTTGTCGCGCTCGAGCAGGCCGTTGCGGTTCACGACGGAGATCGGCGACGCCCAGGGCGAGTCGGCCGCGGGGAAGTCCTCGGGGTCGGTCTTCAGGTAGGCGAGCGCCTTCGTCATGAACGCCTTCCAGATCTCTGCCGGGTACGTGCCGCCGAGCACAGGCCCGCCGTGGAACTGCGTCGTCATCGGCACGAGCTTGTCGGGGTAGCCGACCCAGACGGCCACGACGAGCTGCGGCGTGAAGCCGACGAACCAGGCGTCGCCGTAGTTCTCGGTCGTGCCCGTCTTGCCCGCGACCTCGCGTCCGGGAATCTGCGCGGCCGTGCCGGTGCCGCCCTGCACGACGCCCTGGAGCGCCTGGACCTCGATCGCGGTCAGCGCCGGGCTGAGCACCTGGCGCGAGACGGGCTCGTTCACCATGCGTCTTGCCGTCGCGCACGATCGAGCTCGACCGCGCGCGGCTGGTTGCCGAAGATCGAGCCGTCGATCCGGTTGCCGCCGTCGGCGAAGGCGGTGTACGCGCGCGCCATGTCGATCGGCGTCGCCGGCTCGGCGCCGAGGCCGATCGCGAAGTACCCCTGCAGCGGCGTCATGATCCCGAAGCTCTTCGCCGTGTCGGCGACCTGCTGCGGCCCGACGAGCGCCGTCAGCTGCGAGAAGACCGAGTTGTCGGAGGCGGCGAGTGCCTTGTCGAGATCGACCGGGCCGAGCGCCTCGCCCTCGTAGTTGTTCACGACCTACGAGCTTGCCGCCGGTGTTGATCACCACCTGCTTCTTCGACGTGAGCATGCTCGAGCGGCGAGATGCCTTCCTTGAGCGCGGTCGCGAACACGAACGGCTTGAACGCCGAGCCGGGCTGGCGCTCTCCCTGGGTCGCCAGGTTGAACTGGCTCTGGTGGTAGTTCGCGCCGCCGATCATCGCGAGCACCGCGCCGGGGTTCTTCTGCGTGTCGATCGCGACGAGTGCGACGGACGGGTTCGTGCCGTTCTGCGGCAGCACCGATGCGATCGCCTTCCGCGCGATCGTCTGCAGGCCCATGTTCGAGCGTCGTCCTGACCTTCAGCCCGTCGTGGAGCAGCTTGCGCGTCGCCGGCGTGGTCTCGAGCTGGTTCTTCACGTAGTTCGCGAAGTACGGCGCCGCGTTGCCGAGGTCGCTCCGAGCGAGACGTCCTTCGGATTCGGCATGGGGTAGACGAGCGAGTTCACGTACTGGCTCTTCGTCAGATAGCCCTGCGCGTACAGCTGCTGCGAGCACGAGGTTGCGGCGCCCCTTCGCGAGCCTGCGGGTGCGCGACCGGGTCGTACAGGCTCGGGTCCTCGGGGATCCCCGCGAGCAGCGCCGCCTCGGCGGGCTTCATCGTGCTCGCGCTGTGGTGGAAGTAGATCTTCGACGCCTGCTCGACGCCGTACGCGCCGTTCCCGAAGTAGACCGTGTTCAGATAGGCGGTGAGGATCTGATCCTTGGTCCACTTCTGCTCGAGCTGCCAGGCGAGCGCCGCCTCGATCAGCTTGCGGCCGATCGTCTTCTGGCTCGTCAGGTAGGCGTTCTTGACGAACTGCTGCGTGATCGTCGAACCGCCCTGCACCTCGCCGCGGTTGCGTGACGTCCGCCCAGACGGCGCGCGCCATGCCGCGCAGGTCGACGCCGCGGTGCTCGTAGAACCGCTTGTCCTCGATCGCGACGATCGCATGCTTCAGCCACGGCGAGATCTGCCTGCGACGGGCACGACGATCCGCGCCTGATTGCCGCGAAGGATCGCGAGCACCGTGTGCCCGTCGGCTGCGTAGACGTACGTGTTCGCCTCGGTGCGTTGCCGAGCCGGATCGAGCTGCGGGATCTTCGCGGCGACCGCGGTGAGCAGACCGAGAGTGAACGCGGTCGCGCACAGCAACCCGAGGACGGCGACGACGACGAGGAGCCTGAGCTTGCGGATCCGCCGGCGTTTCGGCCGGCGTGACTTTCTCCGTAGGAAGGCCAGAACCGGGGTAGTCTAGCCCGCTATGGGCGTTGATCAGCTGACGCGGAATGCGGTCGACGTGCTGCCCGCAGGCGGCCTCGAGGCCAAGCTGAAGCTCGGCCGGCCGCTGCGGGTCAAGCTCGGGATCGACGTCACGTCGCCCGACATCCACCTCGGCCGCGGCGATTCCGCTGCAGCGCATGCGCGCCTTCCAGGACGAGGGGCACATCGGCGTCCTGATCGTCGGCGACTACACGACGCGGATCGGCGACCCGTCCGGCCGGTCGGCCGAACGGCCGATCCTGAGCGATGAGGAGATCGATCGCAACGCGAAGAGCTACCTCGAGCAGGCGATGGTCATCCTCGATCCGGATCGCACCGAGGTTCGGTACAACGGCGAGTGGCTCGCGAAGCTCTCCTACGCCGACATTGTGCGGCTCGCGCGCACGATCACGGTCGCGCGGATCCTCGAGCGCGACGATTTCACGAAGCGGATGAAGGCCCAGGAGCCGATCTCGATCTCGGAGCTCTTGTATCCGTTGATGCAAGCCTACGACTCGGTTGCGATCGAGGTCGGACGTCGAGCTCGGCGGGACCGACCAGCTGTACAACCTGCTCGCGGGGCGCGAGGTGATGCCGCACTACGGGCTCGAGCCGCAGGTGATCCTGACGACGCCGATCC
>CAWFVQ010000003.1:0-41211 GCA_963819335.1 uncultured Thermoleophilia bacterium | reverse complement strand
AACCTCGAGGCTTCGCAGCTCACGCCGCATCCGCGCCGTTTCGACAGCGCCGATGAGATCGAAGTGGCGCTGGAGATGAAGGCCGTGGGTCTGCAGGAGCCGATCGAGTTCCGGTTCAACAAGGAGCTGCACCTGACGACGCCCGGCCGCGTGCTGATCAACTCGGCCGTCTACCGGGCGCTCGACGAGCTGCTGCCGCCGGACGCCGAGCTCGACTACGACTTCATGAACCACACGCTCACGAAGCCGGACAACGACCGCTACGTGCTGTCGCTCTCCGATCGCTACGGCGCGCACACGCTGGCGCCGGTGCTCGACACGATCAAGACGCTCGGCTTCCGGTACGCCACGAAGGCCGGCGTGACGATCTCGAAGAACGACATCGTCATCCCGCCGTCCAAGGAGCAGATCCTGGCCGGCTACGAGAAGCGCGTCGAGGAGGTCCACGGCCAGTACGACATGGGCCTGATCACCGAGGACGAGCGGCACGAGACGATCGTCAACATCTGGACGGAGGCAACCGACGAGGTCGCCGCCGCGATGGAGGAGCACTTCGACGAGCTGAACCCGGTCTTCATGATGGCCAACTCCGGGGCCCGTGGCTCGTTCAAGCAGATCCGCCAGCTCGCCGGTATGCGCGGCCTGATGGCGAATCCGAAGGGCGAGATCATCGAGCGCCCGATCAAGGCCAACTTCATGGAAGGCCTGTCGGTTCTCGAGTACTTCATCTCGACCCACGGCGCCCGCAAGGGTCTCGCCGACACCGCGCTCCGCACCGCCGACTCGGGCTACCTGACCCGGCGTCTCGTGGACGTCTCGCAGGACGTGATCGTCCGCGAGAAGGACTGCGGTACCGACGACCACGTCGCGCTCCCGATCCGCACCCAGGACGGCCTCAACAAGTCGCTGCTCGGCCGGGTCGTGCTCGACGACGTGCACAAGCCGCTCTCGTCCGGCAAGCCGGGCAAGACGGTCGTCGCCGAGAAGGGCGCGGTCGTCACCACGGTGCTGCTCGAGGAGCTCGAGACCGAGCTCGGCGAGGACTTCCTCGTCCCGGTTCGCTCGGTGCTCAAGTGCCGCGCGGAGACGGGCGTGTGCCAGACCTGCTACGGCATCTTCCCGGCGACGGGCGAGATGACGGAGATCGGCGACGCGGTCGGCATCATCGCCGCGCAGTCGATCGGCGAGCCGGGCACGCAGCTGACGATGCGGACCTTCCACACCGGTGGTGTGGCCGGCGCCGACATCACCCACGGCCTCCCGCGCGTCGTCGAGATCTTCGAGGCGCGGAATCCGAAGGGCGCTGCGGTGCTCGTCGAGCAGAGCGGCACCATCGGCATCGAGCAGACCGAGCGTGGGCCGAAGATCACCGTCAGCCCGACCCAGGTCGGCGCGGACGGCGAGCTCGCGGATCCGGTCGAGTACCAGCTGCCGAGGCGCACGCGCCTGCTCGTCGGCAACGGCCAGCTCGTCGAGCCGGGCGACCCCTTGAACGAGGGCTCGCAGAACCCCGGTGAGCTGCTTGCGCTCAAGGGCTCCACGGCGACCGAGCTGTACCTCGTCGGCGAAGTGCAGAAGGTCTACAAGAGCCAGGGTGTGGAGATCCACGACAAGCACATCGAGCTGATCGTCCGGCAGATGCTGAAGAAGGTGCGCGTCGAGACGAACGGCGACACCGACCTGCTTCCGGGCCAGCTCGTGGACAAGGTCGTGTACGAGCGCGAGAACGGCAAGGTGAAGGCAAAGGGCGAGAAGGCGACACACGAGCCGCTCATCCTCGGCATCACCAAGGCCTCGCTCGCCACCGAGTCGTTCCTCTCGGCAGCGTCCTTCCAGGAGACGACGAAGGTGCTGACCGACGCCTCGATCGAGGGCAAGATCGACCGTCTGCTCGGGCTGAAGGAGAACGTGATCATCGGGAAGCTGATCCCGGCGGCCACCGGCCTGAAGCAGTACCGGAACATCGAGATCTCCCCGCGCGATCCGGTCGTGCGCGAGTCGTACGAGCGGGACACGCTTCTGCAGGCGCTCGAGGAGATCGGCCAGGACGGCGGCTCCGCGATCGACTTCGGCGGTATGGACATGAGCTTCGGCGGCGAGCCGGGCTCGGACACCACCGAGTCGCATGAAGCCGGCGAAGCGACGGAGACCCCCGAGGTCGACTCGCCTCTCGACGACTGACGCGACGAAACTGGTTCGTTTTGAACCAGTTCGAGTTACCGAAGGGCCCCGCAAGGGGCCCTTCGTCGTTCTAGGTTGCGATGAACCGCTCGATGCGCGGCAGCACGCCGTTCTCGAAGAGCAGCGCGGTCAACTCGCTCTTCCCGATCGTCACCATGCCGGTGCCGGTCTCGACGTACTCGGCGACCGTCTCGCCGGCCGACCAGCGCGACTCCTGCCGTTCGACCTTCACATCGATGGCGTTCGCTGTGCGGTGGCCGGTGAGCCGGACGCGACGCTTCGGCTCGCCGAACTCGATCGTCACGATCCCGGCGAGCTCGTCGGTGCGCACGATGTACCGCGACGAGCCGTGCGTCCAGCCGCCGCCGACGGGCCGTGGCGTCGATTCGGTGAGCGAATGTCCGACCCGCCGGAAGAACTCGCGCAGCTCGTTCGCGGAGTGGAGCGCGGCTTCTTCGAGCACGCTTTCCTGATCGACCTTCGTCTTGATCGAGGCGAGGTGGAGCGCAACGCTGTCGTGCGCGTTCGGATCCTGCATCGCGTCGTAGAGGATCTCCTCCGCCTCGGCTCGGAAGCCGGCATTCAGGAAACTCAGCCCGAGGTTTGCCTTGCCGAGCGACTCACCGAGCTCCGTCGCCCGCTTGTACTCGTTCACCGCCTTCATCCCCATGCCGAGCCGCTCGTAGGCGACGCCGAGGTTGTTGATCGCCGAGCGGTGGTCGCTGTCGGCCTCGAGCGCAGCCTTGTAGTGGAGGAGCGCCAGGTCCTCGCGCCCCGCCTGGGAGTAGGCGAACGCGGCGTCGAATTGGCGGGCCGCGTTGTTGGGCTCCGACTCGAGGGCGACTTCGAGCGCCGCGGCCCGGTAGAGCCACTTCTCGCCTTCGCCGTAGATCCCGGACAGCTCTTCGACGAACTGGCGCCGCTGGTCGTCGTCGCGGCTCTGATTCACCCAGCGCGAGAGGAGCGACGCCGCTTCGTTTCGCCGGCCGAGGCCGGTGAGGCTCTTCGCGAGACCGCGTGACCGCCGCCGCGACGTCGTCCAGCCGCTTGCTCAACGCGATCGCCCGTTCGTAGTGGCGAACCGCGAGATCGGAGTGCCCCGCCTCCGCGTGTCCTTCCGCGATCAGGCGCTCGGCGAGCCCGCCGACCTCGGGATCCTTGCGCCGCGAGTCCAGCATGTCGAGCCCGCGTGCGTCGCCGCCGTGTCGCCAGCGCCAGAACTCGAAGGTGATCGCGTTCCGCTGCCGGGCCTCGGGGTCGTCGTCATCCGAATGCAGGCGGTCGAACGTTGCCCGCGCCTCGTCGAGGTGGCCCGCCCGCAGCTGGCGGATCAGGTCGGCGGCGATCGCCTCCTCGGCCGGTGCCGTCTCGAGCTCGGCCGGTGCTTCGGCCTTTGTCTCGGGTCGCTCCGGCGCGGGCGTCGGCTCCTCGGGCGGCGGCGGCGGGGGCAGGGTGACGGTGACCGTCTCGAGCCGGGTGCCGATCTCGTCCCGGAAGAGCAGCGCGATCAGAACGGCCGCGATCGCGATGGCGATCCCGATGACCGTGACGGAGTGGACCGCGGAGGCGAGAACCACGCTCATATGTAAGCCGCTTGAGGGCTAGCCCGCGGCGTTCTCGGCGAGCACGGTCCGGGCCTTGCCCTGTTCCTTGGCCTGGTACAGGGCTTCGTCCGCGCGCTCGAAGAGATCGTTCGGGCGGTCGCCGGAGCGGAGCTCGGCAACGCCGGCCGAGAGACGGAGGTTGCCGGCCGTGCCGATCGGGCGGGCCCCGATCGCGCGGGCGATCCGGCCGGCCAGGAGCTCGGCGTCGTCGGCAGCGGACTCCGGAAGGATGACCGCGAACTCGTCGCCGCCGACCCGGCAGGCCATGTCTGCCGAGCGGACGACGGAGAGCATGCGCTCGGCCGCCTCGGCCAGGACGCCGTCGCCGGCCAGGTGGCCGATCTTGTCGTTGATCGCCTTGAAGTCGTCCAGGTCGAAGACGATCACCGAGAGCCGGCGCTGGTACCGCTGGGCGCGCGAGACCTCCCGTTCGAGCGTCTCGTGGAAATACCGCCGGTTATGGACGCCGGTCAGTGCGTCGAGGTCGGCGAGCGCGCGCGCCTCGGCGTACCGCTTGGCATTCGCGAGCGCAGGGCCGGCGCGGAAGGCGAGGCGCTCGAGCTCGTCGATCTCCTCGTCGGAGAGCCGTCTGGCGGAGTCGCGCGTGAACGCCGAGAGTGCGCCGATCGGCATTCCGTCGGCCCGTGACCGGGACGACGATGCCGCTGCGGACGACCGGCGCCGACTCGTCGACGTCGTCGATGCGGTACCGGTAGGTCACTTCGATTGCCCGGAGGTTGTCGTTCTCGGGGACGCCGATCGCCGTCTTGAGCGCCTCGTCGTCGAGCATCCCGTAGGTGGCGTTGATCCGGGTGCCTTCCGGGGCGCTCGCGTCCAGGTAGGCCGCCTCGACTCCTGTCAACGCCCCGGTTGCCTCGAGCGTCCGCTCGGTCACCTCGTCGAGGTCGAGCGTGGCCGAGAGCTCGCCGATGTAGCGGTCGGTCAGGCCGGCATTCGCCTGGGCGGTCTCGACCGCCTCGGTCAACTCCCGCATCGTCTCGTGCATTCCGGCCGCGAGCTGGGCTACCGCCTCGGCGACCCGGCGGTCAGAGGCCGCACGGACGCGCCAGGCAGCGAACGCCGCACCGGCGGCGACGAGCAGGGCGGCGCCGAAGGCGCAGATGAGGACGATTGTCACCACAGCGACAACTCACTCTAGTGAGGGACTGGCAGCGGCGATATCACGAAAAACGGTGATTTCTGCAGGTTTGCCGAACCGGTCCGGTTTCGCTACCATGCCGCGGTCGGCGTGAGCGCCTGCGCTCCGCCGTGGTTCTATCTTCCTATACGACCTGCAAGAGGAGACCCGGTCTCAGAATGCCCACCGTCAATCAGCTGATTCGCAAGGGACGTAAGAGCAAGCCGTCCAAGCGGAAGACCCCAGCGCTCGCGGGAGCCCCGCAGAAGCGCGGCGTCTGCACGCGCGTCTCGACGACGACCCCGAAGAAGCCGAACTCGGCGCTCCGGAAGATCGCCCGCGTCCGTCTGACGAACGGCCAGGAAGTGACCACCTACATTCCGGGCGAGGGACACAACCTCCAGGAGCACTCGGTCGTGCTGGCCCGCGGCGGTCGCGTCAAGGACCTGCCGGGTGTTCGCTACAAGGTGATCCGCGGCGCGCTCGACACCTCGGGTGTCGGCGACCGCAAGCAGGCGCGTTCACGGTACGGCACGAAGCGGAGCGCAAGCTAGTGCCTCGTCGCGCCGAGATCACCCCGCGTCCGGTCATCTCCGACCCGGTCTACGACAGCCAGCTCGTCACCGCGCTGATGAACCGCGTGATGCTGGACGGCAAGAAGTCGGTCGCCGAGAAGATCGTCTACGACGCTCTCGAGAAGGTCGGCGAGAAGACGGGCCGCCCGCCGGTCGAGGTGCTGGAGCAGGCCGTGAAGACGGTCACGCCGGTCCTCGAGGTTCGCTCCCGCCGTGTCGGCGGCGCGAACTACCAGGTGCCGGTCGAAGTGCCGCAGCGCCGCGGGCGCACGCTCGCGCTGCGCTGGCTCGTCACGTTCGCGCGCGACCGTCGCGAGAAGCACATGACCGACAAGCTCGCCGGCGAGATCATGGATGCGCTCGAGCAGCAGGGGAACGCGTACAAGCGCAAAGACGACATGTATCGGATGGCGCAGGCCAACAAGGCCTTCGCGCACTACCGCTGGTAACGGAAGGAAGCTTTGGCAGCTACGGAGACAAGAGTGGCGCTCGACCGCGTCCGCAACATCGGGATCATGGCCCACATCGACGCGGGCAAGACCACGACGACGGAGCGGATCCTCTACTACACGGGCCGCACCCACAAGATCGGCGAGGTCCACGAGGGCGCCGCGACGATGGACTGGATGGCGCAGGAGCAGGAGCGCGGCATCACGATCACGTCGGCCGCGACGACCGCGACCTGGCGCGACCATCGGATCAACATCATCGACACGCCCGGGCACGTGGACTTCACCGTCGAGGTGGAGCGGAGCCTGCGCGTGCTCGACGGCGCCGTCGCCGTCTTCGACTCCGTCGCGGGTGTCCAGCCGCAGTCCGAGACCGTCTGGCGCCAGGCCGACAAGTACAAGGTCCCGCGGATCGCGTTCATCAACAAGATGGACCGCACCGGCGCGAACTTCTTCGCCGCCGTGCAGTCGATGCGCGACCGCCTCGGCGCGAACCCCGTGCCGATCCAGATTCCGATCGGGCAGGAAGATCAGCACGTCGGCGTCGTCGACCTGGTCGAGATGAAGGCGATCGTCTACAAGGACGACCTCGGGCAGGAGTTCGAGACCACCGACGTCCCGGCCGAGCTGGCCGAGCAGGCGCGTGAGTATCACCACCAGCTGATCGACGCCGTCTCGAACTTCGACGACGAGGTGCTCGAGGCCTACCTGACCGACGAGAACTCCGTCACGGCCGAGCAGCTGAAGCGCGCGATTCGCAACGCGACGCTCGCCGACGAGATCACCCCGGTGCTGCTCGGCAGTGCCTTCAAGAACAAGGGCGTGCAGCCCCTGCTCGACGCCGTGATCGACTATCTGCCGAGCCCGCTCGACGTGCCGGCGATCCAGGGCACCGACCCGAAGACGGACGCCGAGCTCGAGCGCAAGGCATCCGAGGACGAGCCGTTCTCGGCGCTCGCCTTCAAGGTCATGTCCGATCCGTACGTCGGCAAGCTGACGTACTTCCGCGTCTACTCCGGCAAGCTCAAGGCCGGCGACCGCGTCCTCAATACGACGACGGGCAAGACCGAGCGGATCGGCCGCATCCTGCAGATGCACGCGAACCACCGCGAGGAGCGCGAGGAGATCGGCGCGGGCGAGATCGCTGCCGGCGTCGGCCTCAAGTCGACGACGACGGGCGACACGCTTGCAATCGAGAGCGCGCCGATCGTGCTCGAGTCCATGACGTTCCCCGATCCGGTGATCGCAGTGGCCGTCGAGCCGAAGTCAAAGGCCGACCAGGACAAGCTGGGCAACGGCCTGGCGCGCCTCGCCGAAGAGGATCCGACCTTCCGCGTCAACACCGACGAGGAGACGGGCCAGACGATCATCTCCGGCATGGGCGAGCTCCACCTCGAGATCATCGTCGACCGCCTCAAGCGCGAGTTCAACGTCGAGGCGAACGTCGGCCGCCCGCAGGTGGCCTACCGCGAGACGGTGTCGAAGCCGGCCGAGCGCATTCAGGGCAAGTTCGTCCGCCAGACGGGTGGCTCCGGCCAGTACGGCGACGCCGTCATCAACCTGTATCCGCAGGAGCCGGGCGCGGGCTACGTCTTCGAGGACAAGATCGTCGGCGGCAAGATCCCCAAGGAGTACATCAAGCCGATCGACGAAGGCATCCGCGAAGCGATGGGCAGCGGCATCCTCGCCGGCTACCCCGTCGTGGACGTCCGGGTCGAGCTCATCGACGGCAGCTACCACGACGTCGACTCGTCGGAGCGCGCATTCAAGATCGCCGGCTCGATGGCCTTCAAGGAGGCTCTCAAGCGCGCGAAGCCGAAGCTCCTCGAGCCGATGATGGCCGTCGAGGTCACGACGCCCGAGGACTACCTCGGCGACGTCATGGGCAACCTCAACTCACGCCGCGGTCGCATCGAGAACATGTCGCCGCTCGGCAACGCGCAGGTGATCAAGGCCCTCGTCCCGCTCAGCGAGATGTTCGGCTACGCCACCGACCTGCGCTCGATGAGCCAGGGACGCGCAGATTTCACCATGCAGTTCGACCGGTACGAGGAAGTGCCGGGGAACATCGCGACCGCGATCACCGAACAAAACGGTCTCGGGTTCGTAACTCGAGAAGGAAGAAAGGGATATGGCCAAGCAGAAGTTCGAGCGCACCAAGCCGCACCTCAACGTCGGCACCATCGGGCACATCGACCACGGGAAGACGACGCTGACCGCAGCTATTTCGAGCGTGCTTCATAAGCGCGGCGGCGGCGGCCAGGTCAAGAGCTTCGCCGAGATCGATAACGCGCCGGAAGAGCGTCAGCGCGGCATCACGATCAACACGTCGCACGTCGAGTACGAGACGGAGAACCGTCACTACGCGCACGTCGACTGCCCTGGTCACGCCGACTACATCAAGAACATGATCACGGGCGCCGCGCAGATGGACGGCGCGATCCTCGTGGTCTCGGCCGCCGACGGCCCGATGCCGCAGACGCGCGAGCACATCCTCCTGGCCCGCCAGGTCGAGGTGCCGTACATCGTCGTGGCGCTGAACAAGTCGGACATGGTCGACGACGAGGAGCTGCTCGAGCTCGTCGAGCTCGAGGTTCGCGAGCTTCTCTCGAAGTACGAGTTCCCCGGCGACGACATCCCGATCGTGCGTGTCTCGGCGCTGAAGGCGCTCGAGGGCGACGAGGAGTGGGAGAACAAGATCATGGAGCTCATGGACGCAGTCGACTCCTACATTCCGGAGCCGGTCCGTGACGCCGACAAGCCCTTCCTGATGCCGATCGAGGACGTCTTCACGATCACCGGCCGCGGCACCGTCGTGACCGGGCGCGTCGAGCAGGGCAAGATCGAGGTCGGGAACGAGATCGAGATCGTCGGCATCCACGAGAAGGTGGAGAAGACGGTCGTCACCGGTCTCGAGATGTTCCAGAAGTCCCTCGACTACGCGCAGGCCGGCGACAACGCTGGCGCACTGCTCCGCGGTGTCAAGCGCGAAGAGGTCGAGCGCGGCCAGGTCCTGGCGAAGCCGGGCTCCATCACGCCGCACACGCAGTTCAAGGCAGAGGTCTACGTGCTGTCGAAGGACGAAGGCGGCCGTCACACGCCGTTCTTCAACAACTACCGCCCGCAGTTCTACTTCCGCACGACGGACGTGACCGGCGCGGTCAAGCTCCCGGAGGGCCAGGAGATGGTCATGCCGGGCGACAACACGAACATGGACATCGAGCTGATCCAGCCGATCGCCATGGATCCGGGCCTCCGCTTCGCCATCCGCGAGGGCGGCCGCACCGTCGGTGCAGGCGTCGTCACCGAAGTCACCAAGTAGGAAGAGAAAAACACCGTCATGGCACAGGGAAAAATCCGGATCCGCCTGAAGGGGTACGACCACCAGCAGCTGGACCGGTCGGCTCAGCAGATCGTCGACACCGCTCAGAGGAGCGGCGCGACGATCACTGGGCCGGTCCCTCTGCCGACGGAGAAGAACGTCTACTGCGTGATCCGCAGCCCGTTCAAGGACAAGGACTCACGCGAGCACTTCGAGATGCGCACGCACAAGCGCCTCATCGACATCCTCAGCCCGACGCCGAAGACGATCGACCAGCTCATGCGGCTCGATCTCCCGGCGGGCGTCGACATCGAGATCAAGCTGTAAAGCCATGGCCAAGGGAATTCTCGGCAGAAAGCTCGGCATGACGCAGGTCTTCGACCCGGAGACCGGCGCCGTCACCTCGGTCACCGTGATCGAGGCCGGCCCCTGCCCTGTCGTCCAGGTGAAGACGCAGGCGGTCGACGGCTACGACGCCGTCCAGCTCGCGTTCGAAGCCGTGCCCGACCGCAAGGTCACGAAGCCCGAGCTCGGTCACCTGAAGAAGTTCGGCGTCTCGGCGCACCGCCGGCTCGTCGAGTTCCGCGGCGGCATCGACGGCGCGGTCGAGGGCGAGGCGGTCACCGTCGAGAACTTCCAGCCCGGCGACAAGGTCAAGGTCGCGGGCATCGGCATCGGCAAGGGCTTCCAGGGCACGATCAAGCGCCACAACTTCGGCTCCGGCCCGCGCGGCCACGGCTCGCACAACGTCCGCAAGCCGGGCTCGATCGGCGCGTCCGCGACGCCGTCGCGCGTCTTCAAGGGCATCAAGCTCCCGGGCCAGATGGGCAACAAGCGCGTCACGCAGCTCGGCCTGACCGTGTTCGCCGTCGACGTCGAGAAGAATCTGCTGCTCGTCAAGGGCGGCATCCCCGGTCACAAGAACGGCTTTGTGGAGGTGCGCGGGTAATGGCAGCGCCGAAGGCACCGATCCTCGGCGGTTCGAAGACCGTCACGCTTGAGGAGGCCATCTTCGCGGCCGAGATCAAGCCGCACCTCGTGCACGAGGCAGTGCGCGCGGAGCAGAACGCCCTGCGCGCCGGCACCGCGGCGACGAAGAGCCGCGGGCTCGTCTCCGGCGGTCGCGCGAAGCCGTGGCGCCAGAAGGGCACCGGCCGCGCGCGTCAGGGAACGATCCGCGCCCCGCAGTTCGCGGGCGGCGGTCACACCTTCCGCAAGGTTCCGCGCTCCTTCGACCAGAAGGTCAACCGCAAGGCGCAGCGCGCCGCGCTTCGCTCGGCACTCGCCGCGCACGCGCAGGCGGAGACGCTCGCGATCGTCTCGGCAGAGCAGTTCGACAAGCCGTCGACGAAGGCAGCCAAGGCGCTGGTGGACAACTGGGGCAAGCAGACGCCGCTCGTCGTCGTCGCCCTGCACGAAGAGGACAACCTCGCCAAGAGCTTCCGCAACCTCGAGCGCGTGATCGTGCTCGGCCCGAGCGAGCTCGAAGTCGCCGCGGTGGTCTGGGCCCGCTCGCTGATCGTCAGCGAGGGCGCACTGCCGCTCGTGAACGGGAGGGCTCAGTAATGCACGCGTCGCAGGTCATCCTCGCGCCCGTCATGTCGGAGAAGTCGTACGCGGCTTCGACGCACGGCGAGTACACGTTCAAGGTGCACCAGGACTCGCACAAGACGCAGATCCGCCAGGCCGTCGAGGAGCTCTTCGAGGTCAAGGTCGTGCGCGTCAACGTGATCAAGGTGCAGGCGAAGCCGAAGCGCCGCGGCGCCTTCAAGGGCACGCGTCCCGGCTGGAAGAAGGCCGTCGTGCAGCTGCGCGCCGGTGACACGATCGAGATCTTCGAGGGGGCTCAGATCTAATGCCGGTTCGTAGGTTCAAGCCGACATCTCCGGGCCGCCGCCACATGTCGGTGTCCGACTTCGCGGAAGTCACGAAGTCGACTCCGGAGAAGGCGCTCACCGAGAAGCTGACCAAGAAGGGCGGCCGCAACAACACGGGCCGCATCACGACGCGCCACCAGGGTGGCGGCCACAAGCGCCGCTACCGGCTCGTCGACTTCAAGCGCACGAAGGACGGCGTGCCGGCCAAGGTCGCCGCGATCGAGTACGACCCGAACCGTTCGGCGCGGATCGCGCTGCTCCACTACGCGGACGGCTTCAAGAGCTACATCCTCGCGCCGGCCGGCGTGCGGGTCGGCTCCATCGTCGCCTCGGGCGTCGACGCCGACATCAAGCCGGGCAACGCGCTGCCGCTCGAGAACATCCCGACCGGAACGCTCGTGCACAACGTCGAGCTGAAGCCGGGCAAGGGCGGCCAGATGGCGCGTTCCGCCGGCTCGGGCATCCAGCTGGTCGCAAAGGACGGCGCGTACGCGACGCTGCGCCTGCCCTCCGGCGAGATGCGCCGCGTGCTGCTCACGTGCCGCGCGACGGTCGGTCAGGTCGGGAACGTCGAGCACGGCAACGTCACGATCGGCAAGGCAGGCCGCAACCGCTGGCTCGGCAAGCGCCCCGGCGTCCGCGGCTCGGCCATGAACCCGGTCGACCATCCGCACGGCGGTGGTGAAGGCAAGTCGAAGGGCGGCCGGCACCCGGTCACCCCGTGGGGCGTGCCGACGCTCGGCAAGCGCACCCGCACGAAGCACAAGGAATCCGACAAGTTGATCGTTCGCGGCCGTCGCCGCGGGAAGGACAAGCGCTAATGAGTCGCAGTTCCAAGAAGGGGCCTTTCGTCGAGGAGCGGCTCCTCGGCCGCATCGAGGCGATGAACGCCTCCGGCTCGAAGCAGATGGTGCGCACCTGGTCGCGCACCTCGACCGTCTTCCCCGAGATGATCGGTCACACGATCGCGGTCCATGACGGGCGCAAGCACGTGCCGGTGTTCATCTCCGACCAGATGGTCGGGCACAAGCTCGGCGAGTTCGCGCCGACGCGCCACTTCCGTGGCCATGCCGGTGACCAGAAGACGCAGGTGAAGAAGCGCTAATGGCAGCGGTCGAGACTCCGCAGAAGACGGTTCAGGCAACGGCGAAGTTCGTGCGCGTCTCTCCGCGCAAGGCTCGCCTCGTGGCGGACAACATCCGCGGGCGCAGCGTGCCCGAGGCCCGCACGATCCTCGCGTTCACCGAGCGCGCCGCCGCGATCGATGTCGAGAAGGTCCTCAGCTCGGCCGTCGCGAACGCCGAGTCCAACCCGGCCCTGCACTGGCACGGCGACGACCTCGTGATCCAGGCCGTCTACGTCGACGAAGGCCCGACGCTCAAGCGCTGGCGCGCCCGCGCGCGCGGCCGCGTCGCCCGCATCAACAAGCGCACCTGCCACATCACGATCCAGGTGGCCCAGAAGGAAGGACAGAACTAATGGGACAGAAAGTCCATCCCGGCGGGCTGCGTGTCGGCGTCATCCACGACTGGAAGTCGAACTGGATGGTCGGCAAGAAGGAGTTCGCCGGCGCCCTGATCGAGGACATCAAGATTCGCGAGCACATCATCAAGAAGCTCTCGCATGCGGGGCTGTCGGACATCCTGATCCGCAAGGACAAGCAGCGGATCACGATCGACATCTACACCGCACGCCCGGGCATCGTCATCGGCAAGTCCGGTGTCGAGGTCGATGCGCTGCGCAAAGAAGTGCACGCGATGACGCAGAAGAACGTGCACATCAACATCAACGAGATCAAGCGCCCCGAGCTCGACGCGAAGCTCGTCGCTCAGTCGATCGCCGAGCAGCTGCAGAACCGCGTGTCGTTCCGCCGCGCGATGAAGCGCAGCCTTGCTTCTGCGATCCGCTCCGGTGCTGCCGGCGTGAAGGTTCAGTGCTCGGGCCGCCTTGGCGGCTCCGAGATGAGCCGCTCCGAGCAGTACTCGGAGGGCCGCGTGCCGCTGCACACGATTCGCGCCGACATCGACTACGGCTTTGTCGAGGCGAAGACCCCGACCGGCCGCATCGGCGTCAAGGTCTGGATCAACAAGGGCGAGATCATGCCGCAGGGCTACACGGGCATGGCTGAGAAGAAGGAGACGCGCCTCGGCGACCAGGACACGGCTCGCCGGCGTGGTGGCGTCACCGAAGGCCTCGGCGCCTCCCGCGAGTCTGGCCGCAATCGCAGCCAGGATCGCGAGGGCCTCGGCCCGGTGCGTCGCGGCCGGCCCGGCCAGCGCGGCGGTCAGAACCGCCCCGGTGGCGGCGGCGCAGGTAACCGCCCAGGCGCTCCGCGCACCCGCGGTGGCGGCGAGCGGCGGCAGTGGCGGAGGCGGCGGCGGCGGTGCCGCTAGGCCGCGCCCGCAGCAGAACGACAAGCCGCGCACCGACGAGCCGAAGGTGACTCCGCCCGAGGCACAGGTCGACACGCCGCCCGAGACGACGGGCACCGAGGAGACGAGCTAACCCATGTTGCTGCCCAAGAGGACGAAGTTCCGCAAGATGCACCGCGGCCGCCGGCGTGGCGAGTCGACGGGGCAGACCGTGGTCCACTTCGGCGACTACGGCATCAAGGCGCTCGAGGACGGTTGGATCACCAACCGCCAGATCGAGGCCGCCCGCATCGCGATGACGCGCAAGATCAAGCGCGGCGGCAAGGTGTGGATCAACATCTTCCCCGACAAGCCGTACACGAAGAAGCCGGCCGAGACCCGCATGGGTAAGGGCAAGGGCTCACCCGAGGGTTGGGTGGCCGTGGTCAAGCCCGGTCGCGTCATGTTCGAGCTCGCCGGTGTTCCGGAGCCGCTCGCGAAGGAGGCGCTCCGCCTCGCGGCGCAGAAGCTGCCGGTGAAGTCGAAGTTCGTGAGGCGCGAGGGTGGTGATCTCTTTGCGGGCTAGGGACATGCGTGACCTGACCGACGACGAGCTGCAGCACCGGCTCGCCGACACCCGGCAGGAGCTGTTCAACCTGCGGTTCCAGGCCGTGACCGGCGCGCTCGAGAACACGGCGCGTCTGAAGATGGCCAAGCGTGAGATCGCGCGCATCCTGACGGTGCAGCTCGATCGAGATTCCAACAAGCAGAAGGTGCAGAGCTAGATGGCTGACGACGAGACACCAGAGATCGAAGAGACGACGGAAGAGCCGACGGCGGAGGTCGAGGAGACCCCCGTGGCCGAGGCCGAGCCCGTGGTCGAGACGTGAGCCGGCGGCCGAAGCGCCGGAGGCTGCCGAAGCGCCGGAGGCTGCCGAAGCGGTCGCCGAGGCCGAGAGAGGCCGAGCCTGAGCCCGAGCCTGCGCGCGACCAAGCCGTCGAAGTCGCAGCGCCACGTCCCGCGGTCGCAGCGCCGGACGCGCACGAAGACCGTGCGCGAGAAGCCGGCTGCCCGCAAGCCGATCGTTCGCACCGAGAAGCCGGAGAACGAGCTCGGCCGGCGCCAGGAGCGCCGCGGCGTCGTCGTCTCCGACAAGGGCGACAAGACGATCGTCGTCAAGGTCGACCTGATCAAGAGCCATCCCAAGTACAAGAAGGTCGTGCGCAGCACCGTGAAGTTCCATGCGCATGACGAGGCCAACACCGCCGGAGTCGGCGACACGGTGCGCATCATCGAGACGCGTCCGCTGTCGAAGCAGAAGCGCTGGCGGCTCGCGGAGATCGTGGAGAAGGCGAAATGATCCAGCAGGAGTCCCGCCTCAAGGTCGCCGACAACACCGGTGCACGTGAGCTACTCTGCATCCGCGTTGTGGGCGGCTCGAAGCGCCGCTACGCACGTGTCGGCGACATCATCACGGCCACCGTCAAGGCTGCTGCCCCGCAGGGGACGGTCAAGAAGGGTGAAGTGGTGAAGGCCGTCGTCGTGCGGACGAAGAAGCCCTTCGGCCGTGACGACGGAACGCTGATCGCGTTCGACGAGAACGCGGCAGTGATCATCGATGCACAGCGCAACCCCCGTGGGACGCGCATCTTCGGGCCGGTTGCCCGCGAACTGCGCGAGAAGAACTTCATGAAGATCGTGAGCTTGGCTCCCGAGGTGCTCTAAGAACATGGCGACATCGTTGAAGATCAAGAAGGGCGACACCGTCCAGATGCTGGCCGGCAAGGACCGCGGCAAGCAGGGCCGGGTCCTCGAGGCACGCCCGCGTGACGACAAGGTGATCGTCGAGAACCTGAACGTCATCAAGCGGCACACGAAGCCGCGCCCGATGCGCGACGCGTCGCGCATGGGTGGCACGCAGATGACCCCCGGCGGGATCATGGAGCGCGCTGCCGCGGTCTCGGTGTCGAACGTGATGCTCGTCTGCCCGACCTGCAAGCTGCCGACCCGTGTCGGCTACCGCTTCAAGGAGGTCGGCAAGTCCGGCGAGCGCGTCAAGGTCCGTGTCTGCAAGCGCGAAGGCTGCGGCCAGGAGATCGACAAGTAATGGCTGTTGCAGAGACCTACATCCCGCGCCTGAAGACGACGTACAACGACGAGATCCGCCCGCGGCTCAAGGACGAGCTCGAGCTGTCGTCGATCATGCAGACGCCCACGATCTCGAAGATCACGCTCAACATGGGCGTCGGCGAAGGCAAGACCGATGCGAAGCAGATCGATGCCGCTCTCGAGGAGCTGACGATCATCGCCGGCCAGCGCGCGCAGGTGCGCCGCGCTCGCAAGTCGATCGCCCAGTTCAAGATCCGCGAGGGCATGCCCATCGGCGTGAAGGTGACGCTGCGCGGTGACCGCATGTGGGAATTCCTCGACCGGCTCGTCTCGATTGCGCTTCCGCGCATCCGCGACTTCCGCGGTCTCAACCCCGATTCGTTCGACGGGCGTGGCAACTACTCGCTCGGCGTCCGGGAGCAGATCATCTTCCCGGAGATCGATTACGACAGCATCAACCAGATCCGCGGCCTCGATGTCGCGATCACGACGACCGCGACGAACGATGACCAGGCGCGTGCACTTCTGCTCGCGCTCGGCCTGCCGTTCGCAACTGACGGAGGCAATCGCTAGTGGCCAAGAAGTCGCTGCGGGTCAAGGCTGCCCGCCCCGCGAAGTTCAAGGTGCGTAACTACACCCGCTGCAATCGCTGCGGCCGGCCGCGCGCCGTGTTCAAGAAGTTCGGGCTCTGCCGCATCTGCCTGCGGGAGCTCGCCCACCAGGGCGTAATCCCCGGCATGACGAAGAGCTCGTGGTAGGAGAGAAGAAATGCTGACCGATCCAGTCGCAGACATGCTCACTCGCATCCGCAACGCCAACAAGGCGCTGCACGACACCACCGAGATGCCGAGCTCCAAGCTCAAGGTCGAGATTGCCCGCATCCTCAAGGAGGAGGGGTACATCCGCGACTTCCACATCTCGGAAGCCGGCACGCATCCGACGCTCGTCGTCGATATGAAGTACGGCCGCGGTCGCGAGCGCGTCCTCTCCGGTCTCAAGCGCGTGTCCAAGCCGGGCCGGCGGATCTACGCCGGCAAGACGCGCCGCCAGCGCGTGCTCGGCGGCATGGGCATCGCGATCATGTCCACCTCTCGCGGCGTCATCACGAGCCGCACCGCCGAGGCCGAAGGCATCGGCGGCGAAGTCCTCTGCTACGTCTGGTAACCGCACATGTCACGCATTGGTAAAAGGCCCATCGAAGTCCCCGCCGGCGTCATCGTCGCGGTCGACCCTGGCCGCGTGACGGTGTCTGGCCCGAAGGGCGAGCTGCGCCAGCAGGTGCCGCAGCGGATGGCGATCACCCAGGAGGAGAACACGATCACGGTCTCGCGTCCGACCGAGCGCGGCGAGGATCGTGCGCTGCACGGTCTGACGCGCACGCTGATCGCGAACATGGTCGAAGGCGTCACGAACGGCTTCGAGAAGCGCCTCGAGATCCAGGGCGTCGGCTACCGCGCTGCGCTCAGTGGCTCGAACCTCGAGCTGCAGGTCGGCTACTCGCATTCGGTGCGCATCACGCCGCGCGAGGGGATCTCCTTCGAGGTGCCGATTCCGACGCAGATCATCGTGCGCGGCATCGACAAGCAGATTGTCGGCCAGACGGCCGCCGAGATCCGCAAGGTTCGCCCGCCCGAGCCGTACAAGGGCAAGGGCATCCGTTACGAGGGCGAGTTCGTTCGCCGGAAGGTTGGTAAGCGCGCGTGAGCACCATCACTACTCGCGAAGCACGTCTGCGTCGCCATCGCCGCGTTCGCGGCAAGGTGCGCGGCTCGGCCGAGCGTCCGCGCCTGCTCGTCTTCCGCTCGAACCGCGGCATCTTCGCCCAGCTCATCGACGACGACGCCGGCAAGACGGTTGCGTCGTCCTCGTGGCTCGAACTGGCGAAGACGTTCAAGGGCGACAAGACCGAGCAGGCAGCCGAGGTCGGCAAGCGGCTCGCCGAGTCGGCCAAGAAGGCTGGAGTCGAGTCCGTGGTCTTCGACCGCGGCGGTTACCTGTATCACGGTCGCGTCAAGGCACTCGCCGACGGCGCGCGCGAAGGAGGACTGAGCTTCTAGATGGCCATCGACGTGCAAGAGACCCGCGAGCTCAAGGAGCGCGTGGTCGAGATCAATCGCGTCGCCAAGGTCGTCAAGGGCGGCCGGCGGTTCTCGTTCACCGCGCTTGTCGTGGTTGGTGACGAGGTCGACCGGGTCGGCATCGGCTACGGGAAGGCGCGCGAAGTTCCGCTCGCCATCTCGAAGGCCGTCGACGACGCGAAGAAGAACCTCTTCACCGTGCCGAAGCACGGCCAGACGATCACGCACGAGTCGCTCGGCCGGTTCGACGCCGCCCGCGTCCTGCTGCGCCCGGCCTCGCCCGGTACCGGCGTCATCGCCGGCGGCGGTGTCCGCGCCGTGCTCGAGCTTGGCGGGATCCATGACGTGCTCGCGAAGTCGCTCGGCACCACGAACCCGATCAACATGCTGAAGGCGGCCGAGGCCGCCCTGAGGCAGCTGCGCCGCCCGGAGGAAGTCGCGAAGGCGCGTGGCAAGCAGATCCACGAGGTCCTGCCGCTCAAGGCCAAAGTCGCCGAGGTGACGACGATGGCGAAGCTTAAGCTCACGCAGGTCAGAAGCCAGATCGGCCAGTCCGAGCGCCACCGGGGCACGCTCCGCGCGCTCGGTCTCGGCAGGATCGGCAAGACGAATGAGATCGACGAGAGCCCGGTCCTCGCTGGCATGCTGAGGAAGGTCCGTCATCTCGTGAAGGTGGAGAGCGTCTAGTGGCCGGCGATCTGAATCTGTCGAACCTGAAGCCCGCGCAGGAGCGCAAGGACCGGAAGCGCGTCGGTCGCGGTCTCGGCTCGGGCAAGGGGCGCTACTCCGGCCGCGGGATCAAGGGCCAGAAGTCGCGCTCCGGCTCGCATGCGATGCGCGCAGGCTTCGAGGGCGGCCAGATGCCGCTCTACATGCGCACGGCCAAGCTCCGCGGTAACACCTCCGCGGACGCGATGCCGGTCGGCCCGTTCCGGACCTACACCCAGCCGGTGAACGTCCGCGATCTGGAGCTGCGCTTCGAAGTAGGCGAAGAGGTCACGCCCGAGAGCCTGAAGGCGAAGGGCCTGATCCGCTCGATCCGCAAGGACGTGAAGCTGCTCGGCATCGGTGAGCTGACGAAGAAGCTCTCGATCACCGTGCACGGCGCCTCGAAGACCGCGCAGGAAAAGGTCGAGCAGGCCGGCGGCACGCTGACGCTCCTCCGTGAGCCGAAGGTGCGCAAGCCGAAGAACCTGAAGCGTCGCCCCGAAGGCCGCGTCAAGCCCGCCGCCGAGGACACCGACACAGCCGAACCCGCGGAAAGCGAGGACTAGAGCTTGTTCTCCTGGCTCGCCAACGCTTGGCGGGTCCCGGAGCTCCGGCGCCGGCTCCTGTTTACCGCTGCGGTCCTGTCCGCCTACCGGCTCGGCTCGTGGATGCCGGCTCCGGGCGTCGACTCGCAGCAGATCCAGAACTTCTTCAACGGCAAGGGCGGTTCGCTGCTCGGCCTGTTGAACCTGTTCTCGGGCTCGGCCCTCTCGCGGTTCTCGATCTTCGCGCTCGGGATCATGCCGTACGTCACGGCGTCGATCATCCTGCAGCTCCTGACCGTCGTCATCCCGCAGCTCGAGCAGCTGCAGAAGGAAGGCGAGGCGGGCTACGCCAAGATCAACCAGTACACCCGCTACCTGACCGTCGTCCTCGCGGCGGCGCAGGCGTCCGGGTACGCGTACCTCTTCCACAAGGAAGGCGCGCTCTCGGGTAACCCGGGCCGCCTCGTCCTGATCATCGTCACGCTGACCGCCGGCACGACGCTCCTCATGTGGCTCGGTGAGCTGATCACGAAGCGCGGCATCGGCAACGGCATCTCGCTGCTGATCTTCGCCTCGATCCTCACGTCGGCGCCGCAGGGCATCAACGCCTGGATCAACGGCAGCCCGCTCGAGAAGCTGTTCTTCCCGCTGGTCGCGATCGGCGTTGTCGTCGCGGTCGTGTTCGTGCAGGAGGGCCAGCGCCGCATCCCGATCCAGTACGCGAAGCGCATGGTGGGCCGGCGCCAGACCGCCGGTGGTTCCACCTACATGCCGCTGCGCGTGAACATGGCAGGCGTCATCCCGGTCATCTTCGCGGCCGCGCTGCTCGCGCTCCCGCAGACGCTCGCATCGTTCGTGCCGAGCACGCAGACGTGGATCAACCTGCACTTCTCGCCGACGTCGACCGCCTACCTCGTCACCGAGGCGGTGCTGATCATCGTCTTCACCTACTTCTACACGGCTGTCCAGTTCAACCCGGTCGACCAGGCCGACAACCTGCGCAAGTACGGCGGCTACATCCCCGGCATCCGTCCAGGCCCGCCGACCGCGCTGTACCTCGACACCGTGCTCAAGCGCCTCACGCTGCCCGGCTCGCTGTTCCTGGCGGCGATCGCGGTGCTCCCGTCGATCTTCATCGACCACTTCGGCTTCTCGCAGGCGACCGCTCGCGCGCTCGGCGGCACCTCGGTGCTGATCGTCGTCGGCGTCGCGCTCGACACGATGCGCCAGATGGAGTCGCAGATGATGATGCGCTCCTACGAAGGTTTCTTGCGGTGAACCTGCTGGTGCTCGGGCCCCAGGGTGCGGGCAAGGGGACCCAGGCCAAGCGCATCTCCGCCGAGTTCGAGATTCCCCACGTCGGGACGGGCGACATGTTCCGCGCCGAACAGGCGGCGGGCACGGAGTTCGGTAAGCAGGTCGGCGCGATCATGGCCGCCGGTGAGCTCGTACCGGACGAGCTGACGATCGCGATGATCGCGAACCGGCTGGCTCAACCGGATGCCGCCAACGGGTTTGTGCTCGACGGCTTCCCGCGCAACCTCGCGCAGGCAGACGCGCTCGACGCGATGCTCTCCGAGATCGGCCGCACGCTCGACGCCGTCCTCTTCTTCGACGTCCCCGACTCGGTCGGGATGGAGCGCGCCCTCAAGCGGGCGGAGATCGAGGGCCGTGCCGACGACACGCCGGAGGCGATCGGCCGCCGGCTTGCCGTCTATCACTCCGAGACCGAGCCGATCGTCGAGCACTACCGCGCGACCGGAAAGCTCGTGCCGCTCCACGGCGAGCGCTCGATCGAAGAAGTCTGGACTGAGATCTCCCTCGCGTTGGAGCAGGCCGCGTGATCATCCGCAAGTCGGCACAGGAGCTCGACACGATGGACCGGGCCGGATCGGTCGTCGCCGAGACGCTGGCGCTCCTCGAGGAGCACGTCCAGCCGGGCATCACCACCGGCGAGCTCGACGCGATCGCCGAGGAGTTCATCCGCTCGCACGGTGGCGAGCCGACCTTCAAGGGCTACAAGGGCTATCCGGCCGCGACGTGCCTGTCGCCGAACGCGATGGTCGTCCACGGCATCCCCGGCAAGACGAAGCTTCACGACGGCGACATCCTCTCCGTGGATGTCGGGGTGACACTCGACGGTTTCGTCGCCGACTCCGCCTGGACGTTCGCGGTCGGCACGATCTCGCCCGAGGCGCAGCGCCTGCTCGACGTCTGTGAGGCCGCGCTCGAGTCGGGAATCGCCGAGGCGCGCGTCGGGAACACGATCTCCGACATCTCGCGCGCCGTTCAGCGGACGACCGAGGATGCCGGTTTCAGCGTCATTCGGAGCCTCGTCGGTCACGGTGTCGGCCGCTCGATGCACGAGGATCCCCAGGTCCCGAACTTCGTCTCCTCCTACAAGGGCCCCGAGCTCAAGGACGGGCATGACGATCGCGATCGAGCCGATGATCACCGCCGGCGGCCCGGACGTCTACATCCACAAGGACGGCTGGTCGATCTCGACCTCGGACGGCTCGCTGGCCGCCCATTTCGAGCACACGGTCGCCGTCACCGCCGTGGGGCCGAGAATCCTCACGCAGAGCGGGGTCCTGGTACCATGACCGTCCGCGTCGCGAGGCGATCGCAGCCCGTGCGCGTCCTTTTCTCATGAAAGTCAGACCTTCCGTCAAACCCATGTGCGAGCGCTGCCGCGTCATCAAGCGGCATGGGCGCACCATGGTCATTTGCACCAACCCGCGCCATAAGCAGCGCCAAGGTTGATGATGATCCAGCTAAAGGAGACAGTTGGCTCGTATAGCGGGTGTGAACCTCCCGAACCAGAAGCGGCTCGAGATCGGGCTGACGTACATCTTCGGGATCGGCCAGCCGACTGCGCAGAAGATCTGCGACACGCTCGGCCTCTCGCGCGACACGAAGGTGCGCGACCTGACCGAAGACGAGGTCGCGAAGCTTCGCGACCTGATCGACGCGGACTACCAGGTGGAGGGCGACCTTCGCCGCGAGCGCACCCAGGCGATCAAGCGCCTCTCCGAGATCGGCGCGTACCGCGGCCTGCGGCACCGGCGGAACCTGCCGGCGCGCGGCCAGCGCACGAAGACGAACGCACGCACCCGGAAGGGCCCGAAGAAGACTGTCGGCCGCGGAAAGAAGGCGAAGTAAATGGCACCTCCTCGCAGGGCTGCGACCCGCGGTCGCACGCGCCGCCGCGTCCGCAAGAACATCGCGATCGGCCAGGCGCACATCAAGACGTCGTTCAACAACACGATCGTCGCCCTGACCGACAAGGACGGCAACGTGATCGTGTGGGAGTCCGCCGGCTCGGCCGGGTTCAAGGGCTCGCGCAAGTCGACGCCGTTCGCCGCGCAGGTCACGGCCGACGCCGCCGCGCGCAAGGGCATGGAGCACGGCCTGCAGAAGGTCGAGGTCTTCGTCAAGGGCCCGGGCTCGGGCCGCGAGACGGCGATCCGCTCGCTGCAGGCGGCAGGGCTCGAGATTCTCGGAGTGAAGGACGTCTCGCCGCAGGCACACAACGGCGTCCGCCAGAAGAAGCGGAGAAGGGTCTAATGGCCAGGGATCGTTCCCCGAAGTGCAAGCAGTGCCGCCGGGAGGGCATGAAGCTCTTCCTGAAGGGCGAGCGCTGCCTGACCGAGAAGTGCGCGATCGAGCGCCGCTCGTATCCGCCGGGTGAGCACGGCCGCGGCCGCATCAAGCAGAGCGAGTACCTGCTGCAGCTCCGCGAGAAGCAGAAGGCGCGCCGCTACTACGGTCTGCTCGAGACGCAGTTCCGCACCTATTACGACAAGGCGAACAAGCAGGGCGGCATCACCGGTGACAACCTGCTCCGGATGCTCGAGACGCGGCTCGACAACGTCGTGTACCGCCTCGGCTTCGCCGCTTCGCGCGCCCAGGCGCGCCAGCTCGTGCGCCACGGCCACTTCACCGTCAACGGCCGCCGCGTCAACATCCCGAGCTACCAGGTCAAGCCGGACGACGTCGTCACGATCAAGACCGGCTCCGGCGCGGAGCAGATCATTCGCGACGCGACCGACCTGACCGCTGCCGTCGCTCCTTGGCTGCAGGCCGATCACGACGGCCTCTCGGGCACGGTGCTCAAGTGGCCCGAGCGCGCCGAGATCGACACGCCGGTTTCCGAACAGTTGATCGTCGAGCTCTACTCCAAGTAGCTCGACCCCGAGGAAAGGACCCAGAGTTGGCAGTACGCGCTTCAGATTTCCAGGTGCCGAAGATCACGCACGAGGAAGTGAACGAGAACCGTGGCGTGTTCCAGATCGAGCCGCTTGATCGCGGCTTCGGCTACACGTTCGGCAACTCGCTGCGCCGGGTGCTGCTCTCCTCGCTGGAGGGCGCCGCGGTCACCTCGGTGAAGATCGAGGGCGTCGCGCACGAGTTCACCACCCTGCCGGGCGTCCGCGAGGACGTCACCGACGTCATCCTCAACCTGAAGCAGCTCGTCTGCATCCTTCACGGCGAGTCGCCGGAGGTGGAGGTTCGCCTGACGAAGCGCGGTGAAGGCATCGTCACCGCCGCCGACATCGAGGCACCCGCCGACCTCGAGATCCTCAACCCGGAGCTCGAGATCGCGAACCTCTCGTCGAAGGGCCGGCTCGAGATCACGCTGACGATCGGTCGCGGTCGCGGCTACGTCCCGGCCGAGGGCAACCGCGGTCAGGCGCACACGATCGGTGTCATCCCGGTCGACTCGATGTTCTCGCCGATCAACCGCGTCGCCTACGACGTGGAAGCGGCGCGCGTCGGTCAGCGCACCGACTACGACAAGCTCATCCTCGACGTCACGACCAACGGCTCGATCGATCCGAAGGACGCGATCGCGCAGGCGGCCGAGATCCTGATCCGGCAGCTCGCCATCTTCACCGACCTCGAGAAGATCGAGGGCTTCGGCGAGTCGGCGACCTCCGCGGCCGACGGTGGGCACGAGGCCGCAGCGGTCTCGCTCGCCGGCGGGATGGAGAACTTCCCGATCGAAGAGCTCGAGCTCGGCGTTCGCTCGTACAACTGCCTCAAGCGCGTCGGCATCGAGACGATCGGCGACCTCGTGACCAAGACGGAGTCCGAGCTGGCCGCGATCCCCAACTTCGGCAAGAAGTCGATCGAAGAGGTCAAGGAGACCCTTGCGCAGCACGGGCTCACCCTCCGCGGCGGCTCCTCGTCGAACGGCTCGGAGCTCTAGGGCCGACGTGCGTCACGCGCGCTCAGGAAAGAAGCTCGGTCGCGATTCGGCGCACCGCAAGGCGCTCTACTCGAACCTTGCGGGTGCGCTGATCGAGCACGGGCGGATCAAGACGACCGTCACCAAGGCGAAGGCGGTGAAGCCGCTGGCCGAGCAGATGATCACGCTCGGCCGCCGCGGCGACCTGCACGCCCGCCGGCAGGCGACGGCGTTCCTGCGCTCGCGCGACGTCGTGCACAAGCTCTTCGCCGAGGTGGCGCCTCTCTTCAAGGACAGGCCCGGGGGCTATACGCGGATCGTCAAGATCGGCCCGCGCCCCGGTGACGCCGCCGAGATGGCCTACATCGAGCTCGTGAACGAGGAGTACGTCGCCAAGGAGCGCGCGGCGCGGACGCCTGAGCCGGCCGCGGTCGTCGTCGAAGAGGAAGCCGTCGAGGAAGAGGCTCCTGTCGAGGACGAGGTCGAAGAGACCGAGGCCGGAGGCAGAGCGCCGAGGAGCCCGAGGCGCAGGCCGAAGAGTCGCCGTCGGAGGACGAAGAGTCCGCCGACGAAGAGCCGTCCTAGCCGGCGCTCCCGATCAGCGCGCCGACGACGGCGATCACGGCGCCGGCGAACGACACGACGACGAGGCTTCGGACGAAGCTCGTGCCGAAGAACTTCCAGCGCAGCACCGCGAGCGTCACGAGCTCGAACGCGACGACGACGACCGCCGCGACGATCGCCGTGTGGTAGTTCGGGGATCAGGAACGGCAGCGTGTGCAGGATGCCGCCGAGGAACGTGCCGACGCCGGTGATCGAGCCGCGCACGACTGGGCTGCCGCGGCCTGTCAGCTCGCCTGTGTCGGACAGCCCCTCCGAGAACGCCATCGAGATGGCGGCGCCGATCGCGGCCGCGAGGCCGGCTACGAACGCATCGTGCGGCTGGTGCGTGTAGAACGCGAGGCCGAAGATGGGTGCGAGCGTCGACAGCGAGCCGTCGATCAGGCCGACCATGGCCGGCTGGACCCGCTGCAGCAGGAAGCTGTGCTCGTCGTTCATCAATTAGAGTGTATCGGCCGGGCGCCAAGTGACTAGAGCATCAGGCACGCCTTACAGCAAGCCGCAGGAGCGCCTGACGTGCGCCTGAAGCTAACGATCGAGTACGACGGCACCGGCTTCCGCGGCTGGGCGCGGCAGCCCGGCGAGCGCACGGTCGAAGGCGAGCTGCGCCGCGCGCTCGGTGAGCTGTACGACGGCGGTCGACGAGCTCGCCGTCGCGGGCCGGACCGACACCGGAGTGCACGCGCTCGCCAATGTCGTCTCCGCCGAGGTCGGCGGCGGCCCGCCGCCCGAGCGCGCCACGGCGGCGATCAACGCCGACCTGCCCGATGACCTCGCCGTCGTCGACGCGCCGAGCAGGCGCCGGATGGCTTCAACGCGCGCTTCGACGCGATTGCCCGCTCGTACCGCTACCGCGTCTGGCGGCGGCGCGAGCGGTCGCCGTTCGAGGCGCGGCGCTCGCTCTGGTGGCCCCGGCCGCTCGACCTCGACGCGCTGAACGCGAACGCCGCGACGCTCGTCGGCCAGCACGACTTCCGGGCGTTCACCCCGACCGAGACGCAGCACGGGTCTTCGTGCGCACGGTCGAGTCGGCGCGCTGGCTCGAGATCGACGAGCACGTCGTCGCCTTCGAGATCACCGCCGACTCGTTCCTGCGCCACATGGTGCGGACGCTCGTCGGCACGATGCTCAAGGACCGCGAGCTCGCGCCGCTGCTCGACGGCCGCCCGCGGCAGCGAGGCCGGCGCGACTGCGCCGCCGCACGGGCTCTACCTCACCGGCGTTCGATACAAGTAGAGCGTGCGCTACCCGATCGTCCTCTTCGATCTCGACGGCACCGTCGTCGACACCGGCGCGATCATCCTCGCGTCGATGCGGCACGCGGCCGAGACGCGTGCTCGGCGGCGACTACACCGACGACCAGCTCTGGCTGCGGTCGGCGGGCCGGGCCTCGAGGCGCAGATGGAGGCGCTCGACCCCGAGCGGGTCGACGAGCTCGTGCGCGTCTACCGCGCGCACAACGAGCCGCTGCACGACACGATCGCGATCTGCGAGGGCATGGACGTCGTGCTCGCCGAGCTGAAGGAACGCGGGCACCGGCTCGGGATCGTCACCGCGAAGCGTCACAAGACGGTGGCGCTCGCTTTCGACCGCATCCCCGATTCGCGACTTCTTCGAGGTGGTCGTCGGCTCCGACGACACGGTCGAGCACAAGCCGAGTCCTGCGCCGCTGCTGCTTCGCGCTCGACAAGCTCGGCGTCGAGCCGCGCGACGCCGCGTACGTCGGCGACTCGCCGTTCGACATGCAGGCGGCGAAGGCGGCCGGGCTCTTCGCGATCGGCGTCGGCTGGGGCGCGGATCCACCCTCCGCGAGCGGCTCGTCGACGCCGACGTCGTCATCGACGCCGCCGAGGAGATCCTTGGCCTCGTCTGACGAGAAGCGCGCCGCCGAGCTCCGCTCGGACCTGCAACCGCTGGCTCTACGAGTACCACGTGCTCGACGACCCCTCGGTCGACGACGCGACCTACGACAGCGCGTACGACGAGCTGCGTTGCGCTCGAGGCGGCCCATCCCGAGCTCGTGACGCCGGACTCGCCGACGCAGCGGGTCGGCGCGCCGCCGTCGGACCGGTTCCAGAAGGTGCGAGCACCTGACGGCGATGGGCTCGCTCGAGAAGGTGACGACGGAGGAGCAGCTCGCGAAGTGGGCCGACGACGTCCGCAAGCGCCTCGACGACGAGACCGGTCGCCTACGTGCTCGAGCCGAAGATCGACGGGCTCGCGATCAATCTCACCTTCGACGACGGCAGCTTCACGCGAGGAGCGACGCGCGGCGACGGCTAGATCGGCGAGGACGTGACGGTGAACCTGCGCACGATCAACGCGATTCCGCTGCGCATGCTCGGTGACGGCGCCCCCGGGACGATGGAGGTGCGCGGCGAGGTCTACATGCCGCTCTCCGGCTTCCGGGCGCTGAACGAGCGCCTCCTCGCCGAGGACAAGAAGCCGACGCCGAACCCGCGCAACGCCGCCGCGGGCTCGTTGCGGCAGAAGGACTCGTCGATCACTGCCGGCCGACCGCTGTCGTTCTGGGCCTACGGGATCGGCGTGCACGACGGGGTCGAGCTCACGTCGCACTGGCAGACGCTCCAATGGCTGAAGGAGCACGGCTTCCCGATCAACCCGTTCGCCGAGCGGCTCGAGTCGATCGAGGCGGTCGCCAAGGCGTGTCGCGAGTGGGAGCGGAAGCGCGCCGAGCTCGACTACGAGATCGACGGCATCGTCATCAAGGTCGACGACTACGACCAGCAGCGACGACTCGGCGCGCTCCACTCGCGGCCGCGTTGGGCGCGCGCGTTCAAGTGGGCGCCGATGACCGCCGTCGACCCGGCTCGAGCAGATCATGATCCGCGTCGGCCGCACCGGCGCGCTCAACCCCTGGGCGATCCTCGCGCCGGTCGAGGTCGGCGGCGTCACCATCTCGCGCGCGACGCTCCACAACGAGGAGGACATCAACCGCAAGGAGATCCGCGAGGGCGACGACGTGATCGTCCAGCGCGCCGGCGACGTCATCCCGCAGATCGTCGGCCCGGCCGGTGCGCACCGGCGCGGGACGAAGCCGTTCACGATGCCGACGCACTGCCCGCTCTGCGGGACGGAGATCGTCAAGCCGGAGGGCGAGGCGACGCACCGCTGCCCGAACCGCGCCTGCCCGTCGCGTGGGCTCGAGACGCTGATCTCGTGGGTCGAAGGCCCGGCGGACATCGACGGCGTCGGCGAGCAGACGATCCGCCTGCTCTGGGAGAAGGAGCTCGTGCGCTCGCTCCCCGACCTGTACCGGCTGACGAAGGCACAGCTGCTCGAGCTCGACGGCTTCGCCGAGATCTCGGCGACGAACGCGATCGAGCAGATCGAGGCGTCGCGCGACCGCGTCCCGTTCTCGCGCGTGCTGCTCGGTCTGAACATCACCGGCATCGGCTGGGTGCTCGCGCAGAATCTGGCGCGCCACTTCGGCGACGTCGACCGGCTGATCGCGGCGACACCCGAGGAGCTCGCCGAGGTCGAGGGTTTCGGGCCGGATCGTGCTGAGGCTGTCGCCGAGTGGTTCGCCGACGAGGACAACCGCGCGCTCGTCGAGGAGCTCCGCGACGATCGGGCTGAACTTCCAGGCAGACGAGAGCGACCGGCCGGTCGAAGGGCCGCTGACCGGCAACCAGTACGCGATCACGGGCACGCTCGAGTCGATGACGCGCGAGCAGGCACAGGCTGCGCTCGAGGCGCTGGGCGCCAAGGTCGCCGACGGCGTGTCGAAGAAGACGGCCGGCGTCGTCGTCGGCGAGAGCCCGGGCGCATCGAAGCTCACCAAGGCGGAGAAGGCGGGCGTGCCGCTTCTCACCGAGGCCGAGCTGCTCGCGCTACTTGGCCGCTAGCGCCGTCGCGAATCGATCCTGCGCCCGTCGCGCCGCGTCGTCGTTCACCGGCGAGCCGTTCTGGAGGATGGCGAAGGCGTAGCGGCTCGAGACGTAGCCGGAGAGCGCCGACGCTTCGTCGGTCGTCCCGGTCTTCGCGTGCACGGCTCCGCGGGCGGGCCGCATTCTGCATGCGATGTGCGAGCGTGCCGTTCTCGCCGGCGACCGGCAGCGCGTGCCAGACGTCGCCGCGGAGCTCCGAGTCGTTCCATGCCTCGACGAGCAGCGTTGCGATCGCGCCCGCCGTCAGCCGGTCGAGAAGCGAGAGACCCGAGCCGTCGACGATGCGAACGCCGGCGAGCGGGACGCCCGCGGCGGCGAGGTCGTGGCGAACGACGGCCGCGCCCGCCGCGGTCGTCCCGCGGGCGCCGACCTGTGCGCCGAGGTCCTTCAGGAGCATCTCCGCGACGAAGTTGTCGCTCGAGCGATCCATGTCTTTGACGATCGTCCGGAGCTGGCGCGACTGCACGACGGCCAGGGTGGTGGCGGAGCGCGGCGCGACTCCCTTCCCGACCGGGCCGCTCGGGATGCCGTGCGTGCGCAGGAGCTTGCGGAAGAGCCCGGCTGCGGCGACCGCGGGCTGCAGCGCGTCGTGCCCTTCGTAGACCGCGCGATTGACGACGAGCGCGGAGAGCGGCGGGCATTCCTCGATGAAGAAGTCGGCCTTCCACCCCGGTGCGGTGCGAACCGCGTCGAACCACGACTCGTCGGCGAGGACGCGGCCGGAGATCGAGTGGATGCCGAGGCGCTTGAGCTGCACGACGAGGCGGTTCAGGTCGAGACCGACGAGCGTCGGGTCGCCGATAGCCCTTCAGGTAGATGTTGCCGCGCCATTCCGAGCCGACCTGCTCGCCGGTCGCATCGACGACCGTGCTGAACCGGTAGAGCGGCCCGAGCTCCTTCAGCGCCGCGAAGGTGACGGTCAGCTTCTCGTTGGACGCAGGGGCGAGCGACAGGCCCGGGTGGCGCGCGAACAGCACGCCGCCCGTCTGGAGGTCGATCGCCACGGCGGCCGACTCGGCGGTCGGAGTTGCCACGCACGGCGAGCGCGCTCGCGAGCCTCGCGGTCAGCGGAAGCGAGCCGCCCGCGGCCGGAGCGGCGAGCGCGCAGGCGACCGCGAGAACGAGCAGCACTCTGCGCACCGGCCCATTGTGCCCGGCGGTGGTCGCGGGCCTGGGTCCAGCCCGGGGCCAAGATGGGTCACGCGGCCCTTGCCCGTCGACGGGCGTCCGCGAAGAATCGGAGTGTCGCCGTGACCGAGCTCGTCGCCAGAATCCAGGACCTGATCGCCGCTCCCGTGGACGATCTCGACGCGATCGAGCGCACCCTGACCGACGGCTATGCGCACGCGCTGATGCTCGAAGCCGAGCGCGCCCGTCTCGAACGCCGGATCCTCGAGGTAGCCCACGGGATCCAGCGCGGCGAGACGAACGAGAAGGTCCGCGAGCTCTCGACGCTCTCGAAGCGGCTCGACGTGAACGCCGGCAGCCTGGCGAAGCTGCGCGGCGCTTCTGGGCGAGCTTCGGCGGCACGCCGCCGAAGTCCGTGTCGCTTAGACGATTCCGGAGCGCACTGCGTAGACCGCAGCCTGGATCCGGTTGTCGATCTGCAGCTTCATCAGGATGTTCGAGATGTGGTTCTTGACCGTCTTCGGGCTGATGTGCAGCTCACCGGCGATCATCGCGTTGTCCTTGCCGTTCGCGATCAGCTTCAGCACCTCGAGCTCGCGGTCGGAGAGCTCCGACTGGATGAGCTCGGCCTCGTGGTGCGACGCACTGGAAGCACGCACGCGCTGCAAGACCTTCGAGGCGATCGTCGGCGAGACGAGCGACTCGCCGACCGCCGCGGCGCGAATGCCTGCGATCAGCTCGGTGATCGACGCGTCCTTCAGCAGGTAGCCGCACGCACCGGCGACGATCGCGTCCATGACGTCGCTGTCCTGGTCGGAGATCGTCAGCACCAGGACGCGGGTGAGCGGCGCGATCATCGAGATCTGGCGCGTCGCCTCGACGCCGCTGATGCCCGGCATGTTCAGATCCATGACGACGACGTCGGGAGCGACCTCGCGAACCGCGCGGAGGGCGTCCGTTCCGTTGTCGCATTCGCCCGCGATCTGGACGCCCTGCTCCTCGAGCAGGTTCCTGAGCCCGGTCCGGAACAGATCGTGATCGTCCACGAGTAGAACGCGGGGATCGGGACTCGGCGAGGAAGACGCGTGATCTGTCAGATGGATCTGCCTGGGCGACTGAACAGGGCCGCCAGTGTACCGCCGACTTCTCGGCTTAGTGGATGACGACCGTGACCGTCTGCCGGCCCCACGCGTCTGCCTGCGCGAGCGTCGGGAACCAGAGGTCGATCCGGTCGCCGATGATCGCGCTGCCCGTGTCGGCGGCAATCGCCTCGCCGTAGCCGGGGACGTAGAAGTGCGTGCCGAGCGGGATCACCGACGGGTCGACGGCCGCGACGCCCCAGCCGACCGGGAGGCCGCTCGAGGTGTGACCCGGGAGCGAGTAGGCCGTCGCGCTGACCGTCAACGGCTGGCCGGCGGCGGGAGCGACGTCGTTGCCAACGTCGGGCCGGTCGTTCGAGGCAGACAGGTCTGCTGCTTCGATGCGCGCGTGTGCAAGCTGGACGCTCTTCAGCTGGGCGGCGTGGGCACGCGCGATCAGCGTCGCGATCTGCCCTTGGTTCAGGCGACGCTGCGCGGCGAGCGAGGAGATGTACGAGGCGCGCTGTGCGTGTGTCGCAGACAGCGCAGCCTCGGCCGACTCGGCCTGCCGCATCGCCGCTGCGAGCTCCGCCTGACGCACTGCGAGGGCGCGTGACGTTGCCGCGAGGTCTCTTCGCGCGGTCTTCAGCTCGGAGAGCATCGCCTCGCTCTCCGACGAGATGCGATGGAGATTGTCGAGGTTGGAGATCGCCTGGTCGAGGCTCTTCGCGCCGAACACCACCTCGAGCGGCTCGACCGATCCCTCCTCGTACAGACGGCGGACACGCTGTGCGAGCTGGCGTTCGCCGATCCGCGTGCTGCGGCGCGCCACGGTCATCTGCGTCTCGAGCACGGCGCGTTGCTCGCGCAGCGAGCGAGCCTGCCCCTGGAACGTCGAGACCTGGGCGCGCGACCGCGCCAGGCTGCGAATCGAGCGCGTAGAGGCCGAGGACGGCGGCGCGCGATTTCGCCTCGATCGCGGCATCCCGTGCGCGCAGCGTGGCGACGCTGTGCGGTCGGATCGGCGCCGCCGACCGCAGGTGCGACCAGTACCGCAATGAGCGATGGCTACTAGAGGCAGAATCCGCCGCCGCAGCGTGTGTGCCTGCCCAAGCACGGCTCGGGACCGTACCACACCGTCGGATGGAGGAGAGCGGCTGTTCGTGCAGAAAAGCAACATGTTTTCGGACGGTTTCAGGTAGGTACGCGTTGACGATCGTCCGAACACATTGCTAACCTGCCCTACTCGTGACGTACCGGCCCCTACCGGTGCGCTCGTCCCGTCCCCGACGTGGGGGTTGTCATTCGTAGGCTGGGACAGGCGCCGTACGTTCTTGCGGGAATCTGTATCGCCCTCTTGGCGGCAGTCCCAGCGTTTGCCGACCCCTCCATTTCCTCCAAGCAGGCGCAGGCGGAGCAGGTCATGGGGCAGCTTCAGCAGCTCTCCGATCAGCTCGAGCGCGCCCGTTCGCAGTTCGACGCGGCGAATGCGCAGCTTGCAGCGATCAAGCACTAGCAGGCGGTCAACCGCTATCAGCTTCATGTCGCGAAGCACAACCTGAAGTCGAGCGAACGCACGATCGCGCAGCGGCTCGTCGCGCTCTACTCGGGGCAGCAGGAGTCGACGCTCGAGGTGATCCTCGGCGCGAAGAGCCTCGATGACCTGATCAACCGCATCGACAACGCGAACTCCGTGTCGTCATCGGATGCAAGCGTGCTTCGGCAGGTCAAGCAATTCCGCACGACGATCAACCACAGCGCGCGTGCGCCTGAAGCAGGCAAACGCCGAGCAATCGCGCGTTGTCGCCCAGCGTGCAGCGGCCAAGGCGGAGATCCAGTCGAAGATCGGGACAGGAGCAGCGCCTCTACTCGTCCATTCAGGGCGAGATCGCACAAGCTCGTCGCAGCCCAGGCAGCGCGGCAGCTCCTGCTTGCAAGCAGCAGGCCGAGGCGCGGTTCCGCGCGCAGCAGGCCGCATCCGAGCACGGTCGCCGGCCTCGGCATCTCGGCGGTCACAGCGAACGACGAGTTCGTCGCGCCGCCGCCCACGCACGGCGACGTCGTGCAGTACGCGATGTCTCAGTTGGACACGCCGTATGTCTGGGGCGGCGCCGCTCCCGGCGGCTTCGACTGCTCCGGGCTCGTGATGTGGGCGTACTCGCAGGTGGGCGTCTCGCTGCCGCATTCGTCCTACTCGATGTGGAACTACGGCGTGCCCGTTTCGCGCGACCAGCTCGCAGCCCGGCGACATCGTCTTCTTCAACGGTCTCGACCACGTCGGGATGTACATCGGGAACGACCAGTTCGTCGAGGCGCCGCATACCGGCGACGTGGTGAAGATCTCGAGCCTCGACTCCGGCTGGTACGCGGCGACGTACGTCGGCGCGCGAAGAATCCTTAACTCCATGGTTCGCCTAGACTAAGGTCGTGACAGTTCTCGACGCGGCTTCGTCCGCGAAGTGCTCGAGGATGATCTTGCGTCGAAGCTTCAACGTCGGTGTCATCTCGTCGTGCTCGAGTGAGAAGTCGCGCGGCAGGATCGTGAAGCGCTTGATCTGCTCGAACCGTGACCGGTCAGCGTTCACTGCGTCGACGGCGCTCTCGACCGCGGCGTGGATCTCGTCGGGCGACAGGCCGTTCGCGACCTCTGCGTCGACGGTGACGAGCGCCGCGATGTAGGGCTTGCGGTCGCCGACGACGAGCGCCTGCGAGATCACCTGGTGCGACTTCAGCTCGTTCTCGAGATTCTGCGGCGCGACGTTCTTGCCGCCGGCGGTGACGATGATGTCCTTCTTGCGGTCGGTGATGTGCAGGAAGTCGTCCTCGTCGAGATGACCGACGTCGCCCGTGTGCACGAAGCCTTCGTCGTCGATCGTCGCGCGCGTCGCTTCTTCGTCGTGGTAGTAGCCGGCGAAGACCGTGTTCGAGCGCAGGAGGATCTCGCCGTCATCCGCGATCCTGATCTCGACGCCCGGCAGCGCCTTGCCGACCGTGCCGAACCGGAAGTCGTGCGGGCTGTTGACGGTCGCGGCGGTCGTCACCTCGGAGAGGCCGTAGCCCTCGAGGATCAGGATGTCGATCGCGTGGAAGAACTCGGCGATGTCTCGCGAGAGCGGCGCACCGCCCGCGCCCGGTATGCGCAGACGGCCGCCGAGCCGGTTCTTCACCTTGCGGTAGACAAGCCGGTCGGCGAGGCGGTGCTTGGCCGCGAGCACGGCCGGCACGGGCTTCTTCGCCTGCTTGAGGCGTGAGACGCGGTAGCCCACGTCGAGCGCCCAGTCGACGAGCTTGCGGCTCGCGCCCGTCTGGGCGTCGAAGCCGGCGACGCACGGCGGTGTGGATCTTCTCGTAGACGCGCGGCACGCTCGGAAAGAGCGTCGGCCGGACGCGCTGAAGCTCGGTGCCCGCGCGCAGCGGGTCGGCCAGAAAGGCGATCGTGAAGCCGAGTACGCAGCCGAGAGGTGCAGCAGCCGGCCGTAGTTGTGGGCGAGCGGCAGGTACAGCAGCATCAGGTCGCCGGGGACGGCCTGGCGCTCTTTCATCTCGTCGCCCTTCTGCACCATCGCGTAGTAGTTGCGGTGGCGGATCATGCAGGCCTTCGGCGGCCCGGTCGTCCCCGACGTGTAGATGAACGTGAAGAGGTCGTCCTCTTCGATCGAGTCGGCGCGTTCGTCGAGCGCGCCGGGATGCTCGGCCTTGTACGCGCGGCCGCGCTCGCGCAGGCCATCGAGCTCGGCGAACGAGATGACGTCGCCGGAGAAGCCGTCGAGCTTGGCGCGCTGGTCGTCGTCTTCGACGAGGACACCGACCGCCTCCGAGTGCGCGAGCACGTACTGGACGTCGCGTGCAGAGCTGTTGGCGTAGATCGGTGCGCCGACTGCGCCGACGAGGCCGAGCGCGAAGTCGAACAGCGCCCACCTGAGGCTCGTGCGCGCGACGATCGCGAACGAGTCGCCTTTGCGGACGCCGAGCGCGAGCAGGCCGTTCGCGATCTCGTCGACCGCGGCGGCAGTCTCGGCGTGGCTGACTTCGCGCCACTCGCCGTCGACCTCGTCCAGATAGGCCGGATCCGGGTGGTTCGCGGCGACCGCGTCCCGCCAGAGGTTCGCGATCGTCCGTTTGCGTTCCACTAGATGCGAAACATAGCCCGAAAGGAAACGGGAGGGCGAGCGCGAATCACCCTGGTCCCGCCTAGAATTCTATGTCGATGCGTACAACCTGGAACGGCTCCGTCAGCTTCGGTCTCGTGAACATCCCCGTCGGTCTCACGCCGGCGACGAAGCCCGCTGCCCGCCAGTCCGACATCTCGTTCCGGCTGCTCCACCGCGAGTGCGGGAGCCCGATCAAGCAGAAGCGCTGGTGCCCCGTGCACGAGCGCGACGTCGAGTCGGACGAGCTCGTCAAGGGCTGGGAAGTGGCGAAGGGCCAGTTCGTGATGGTCGAGGACGCCGACCTCGAGGCGATCGAGGAGCGCGACACGAGCCGCTCGATCGCGATCAGCAAGTTCGTCGAGCTTGCCGACGTCGACCCGGTCTACTACGACCGCACCTACTACTTGATCCCCGCCGGTGCCGAGGCGCAGCGCCGCCCGTATGTGCTGCTCCACGAGGCGATGAAGGAGGCGGGTGTCGCCGCGCTCGGCCGCTTCGTGCTCGCCGGCAAGGAGAAGCTCTGTCTGATCCGGCCGATGGGTGAGGCGCTCGCACTCGAGACGCTCTTCATCCACGAGGACGTCAAGGACCACGCCGAGATCGACGAGGCCGTCGCGGGTGCCGAGGTGAAAGGCCCCGAGCTCGAGCTCGCGAAGCAGATCATCGCGTCGCTCGCCGGGCCGTTCGAGGCGGAGGAGCTGCGCAGCGAGTACCGCGAGTCGCTGCGCGAGCTGCTCGAAGCGAAGCTTGCCGGTCAGGAGATCGAACTGCCTGCGGAGGACGCGCCGACGCCGGTGATCGACCTGATGGAGGCGCTCCGCGCGTCTGTCGCCGCGGCGTCGGACAAGAAGCCGAAGCCGGCCGCGGCCAAGAAGAAGGCGGCGCCGCGTAAACGCGCCGCCGCCTCCTGAGTACGGGCCTGCCTGCTCGGGCTTAGTGACGCGCGGGGAAGGCCCCGATCGCCTCGAGTTGCGCCTGGAACAGGAACTTGTCGATCTTCCCTTGGTAGATCGGGACATGCTCTTCGCAGCAGATCCGGATCACTTCGTCACGGTCGATTCCCACTTCCTGGGACAACTCGTCCGGCGTCAGGTGGTTCGCCATGTCGCTCCTTCCGTCCCCATGCACAAAAAAGCCCGCCGCGCATGAGCGCTAGCGGGCAAGGACTTCGGCTCCTCACGGCCCAGGTGGGGCAACTTCCTCATGCGCCTCTGCCTGTCTTCGAGAAGCTCATCAGGCTCTTAGGATAATCGATCCACGTGACGGATGCGAAGCACCTGTTGGAGGGATTCGACGAGCGTGTCAAGACGGCTCGTGGAGCCAAGATTCGCTGGTTCGAGGCTGGTGACGGCCCACCGCTCCTCCTTGTTCACGGCTTCGGCGGGGCCGCCGTGAACTGGACGGAGGTCGCGCCGCTCCTCGCGGGGCGCCGGCTCCTGATCCCCGACCTGCCCGGGCACGGCGCCTCGACGCCGCTGCCGGCGCCGAGCCTCGCGGGCTTCGCGGACGCGATCGCCGGGATCGTCGACGAGCCCGTGGGGGTCGTCGGGCACTCGCTCGGTGGCGTCGTTGCCCTGCGCCTGGCCGAACGGCGCCCGGAGCTCGTCACGGGCCTCGTCCTCGCTGCGCCTGCCGGGATCTCGAGCGCGACTCGCCGAGCGGAGCTGACGCTCGGGGTCGCCGGTGTGCTGCGGCCGGGCCGCCTCGCCGCCTTCCACCTCGAGCGGATCCTGCGCTCGCCGCGGCTCAAGTCGTTGCTCTTCGGCCGCTTCGAGGTCGCAAACCCGGCGATGCTCTCCGAGCGCGCGGTGCGTGGGTTCCTCGAGGCGATGCCGCTGCACACCGATGCGCTCGGCGCCGGCCTGGCGTTGGCGCGCGACGATCCACGACGCGACCTCGACCGCGTGCGCTGCCCCGTGCTCGTCCTCTTCGGGGCTCGCGACCGGCAGGTGCCGGTCGCAGACGGATTCGAGTATGCGCGCCGTCTCCGCGCCTCGCTCCGCGTGATCGCCGACTGCGGTCATCTGTTGATCGGCGAGCGCCCCGACGTCGTTGCCCGCGCGGTCCTGGAGAGGCTCTGAGAGCCGCTAATCTGTCGAGCGATTCGGGGTGTGGCGCAGCCTGGTAGCGCGCTCCGTTCGGGTCGGAGAGGTCCCGAGTTCGAATCTCGGCACCCCGATGAATGGGAAGGGCGGACCGGACAGGTCCGCCCTTCGCCGTTTTACGAGGCGGGCTCGGGCTTGCGCCGGAACGCGGTCAGCACGAACACGGCGCCGAGCGCCGCGAGGACGACGACACCGACACCCCACCAGACGCCGCTCAGGTTGTCGTCCCAGCCGAGCGCGCGGTCGAGCGAGAAGCGGCCGGGGCCGATCATCGTCACGGCGACGACGCCGGCGATCAGGGACAGGTTGAACTCGTACCCGCCGTTCTGCGAGAAGAAGCCGTTCTTCCAATGCGTGGTCGCGATCGCCACGAACATCGTCGCGGTGAGCGCGAGTGCGACGAACGGCGTGAAGAGCCCGAGCGCAAAGATCACGCCGGCCGTTTCGGAGAGCGCGACGACGAGCGCCATGACGGCCGTCAGGCGGAAGCCGATCGAGCCGAGCCAGCCGCGCACCCCGCTGAGACCCGGGCCGCCGAACCAGCCGAAGAGCTTTTGCGTGCCGTGCGCGAAGAAGATCCCGCCGACGACCACGCGGAGGAGGAGGAGTCCGTATGCCATTTCTGCAGTTTAATTGACGGCTCAAGTTCAGGCGGCGGTTCGAACGGCCCGCCACGTCAGCGGCACGAACCAGAGCAGCGCGCCGATCGTGCCGCCGACCGCGAGGATCGTCGTCGGGTCGATCGAGGCCGCGACGATGCCGGCGAGCGCGAAGCCGACCGGTGTCAGCCCCGCCGACCCGAAGAAGTCGAAGCTGATCACGCGCGAGAGCAGATGCTCGGGAACGAGCTCGTTGATCAGGGTCATCCACGCCGAGATGCCGATGCCGATCCAGAAGCCGCGCCACGTCGCCGCGACGACTGCGAGCGGGTACCAGGGAGACAGCGCGATCACGAGGATCCCGAAGTCGTTGATCCCGAACGCGGCGAAGCAGATCGTCACGCGGTTGTGGCGCGGGTGCCAGCGCGCCCAGACGAGCGACCCGACGACCACGCCCGCGGACATCGCGCTGAACAGGAGGCCGTAGGCGCCGACGCCGAGGCCGTAGTGCTCCTTGACGACGCGCGGCAGGAGCGCCGTGTACGGCGCCATCGCGACCATCAGGATGACCGTCGCCGCGCTGATCCCGGTCCAGATCCACGGCACGCCGATCACGTAGCGGAACCCGACCGCGAGCTCCCGCCTGAACCCGAGCGGCTCGACCGGATCCATCGGACGCGGGCGGGCGAACCAGAGGGCCGCGGCGGAGACCATGAACGAGACCGCGTCGAGCGCCCAGACGACCGTCGGGCCGCCCGAGTAGTACAGACCGGCCGCCACCGCGGGACCGACGATCGCACTGGCGTTCCGCACGATGCCGACCCACGAGCTGGCCGAGGCGAGCAGCGGCTGGTCGACGAGCAGGGCGACGATCCCGCCGAGCGCCGGCTGGAAGAAGCCGTCGGCGAGCCCGAAGAGCACCGCGAGGACGAGCACCTCGGCGAGGTCGAGGTGGCCGCTCGCGTCGAGGGCGAGGAAGGCAGCCATGACGACGGCGCGCGCGACGTCGGAGCCGATCATCAGCAGCCGCCGCGAGTAGCGATCGGCGAGCACGCCGCCGAGCAGCAGCGTCGTCAGCATCGCGAGCGACTCGAGGGCGAGGACGTAGCCGAGCGAGCTCGCCTCTGCCGGTCAGGTCCGTGACGCGCCAGCCGAGCGCGACGACGAACGCCGCATCCCCGAGGAACGAGACGGTCTGGCCGGCGAGCAGCAGCCTGAAGTCCTTGCTCGCGAACGCGGCGAACGTACGGCGCGCGGTGCGCTCACGGGCTGAGGCTATCGTCGGACGAATGCGTGCGAGCAGTCGTGTTCGACGTCGACTTCACGATCGCGAGGCCAGGCCCCGACCTGGGGCCGGACGGGCTACCGCCGGCTCGGCGAGCGCCACGGCCTGACGCTCGACCCGGCCCGCTACGACGAGGCGAGACGCGCCGCGCTCGCCGACCTGAAGCGGCATCCCGAGCTCGACCACGACGAAGAGATCTGGATCCGCTTCACCCAGCGGATCATCGACGGGATGGGCGGCACCGGCGACACCTACGCCGCCGCCTACGAGATGGAGAGCGCCTGGAGCCACGCGCACCACTTCGAGCTCTACGACGACGCCGTTCCCGGCGATCGAAGAGCTGCGCGCGCGACGGGCTCAAGGTCGGATTGCTCTCGAACAGCGCGCGCGACCTGAGCGACTTCGTCGCGCACCACAGGCTCACCGTCGACGCGGTGCTCACGTCTCGCGACCACGGCAAGACGAAGCCGCACGAGGCGATCTTCCGGCACATGCTCGAGCTGCTCGACGTTGCCGCCGCCGACGCGCTGATGGTCGGCGACACGCTCGAGGACGACATCGAGGGTGCCCTCGCGATCGGCATGCGCGCCGTTCTGATCGACCGCGACGGCAGGTACCCGGGGCACGACTCGCTCGCCGACCTCCGCAGGCTCCGCTCTGTGATCTAGAGTCAACAGCGTGAACTGGGTCGTGTGGGTCGTCATCGCCGTCGCGCTGGCGATCGGCGAGGTCGTGACGCCGGGATTGTTCTTCCTCGGCCCACTTTCGCTTTCCGCCGGAGCGGCCGGCCTGGCGGCACTGCTCGGAGCGGGAACCGTCGGCTCGCTGATCGTCTTCCTCGTCGCAGCGCTGCTTTCGCTCGGCTTCCTGCGGCCGATCGCCCGCCGGCACATTCGCATGCCGGCGATCTCGCGCACCGGCACCGACGCGCTGATCGGCCGCAAGGCGCTCGTCACGCAGCAGATCGACGCCGCCGGCGGCCGCGTCAAGATCGGCGGCGAGGAGTGGACTGCTCGTGCATACCTCGACGGTGAGGTGATCCCGGAAGGGACGACCGTCGACGTCATCCAGATCGAGGGCGCAACCGCTCTCGTCACTCAATAGGAGGGGTCCTGTGGCTGCTCTGATCGTGCTCGCCGTCCTCGTCTTGCTCGTGCTCGTCGTGCTCGCGCGGACGATCCGGGTGGTGCCGCAGTCGCGCGCCGGCAGTCGTCGAGCGGCTCGGCCGCTACTCGCGCACGCTGACGCCGGGGCTCTCGCTCGTCATCCCGTTTGTCGACCGCATCCGCCAGACGGCCGACATGCGCGAGCAGGTCGTCTCGTTCGCGCCGCAGCCGGTGATCACGCAGGACAACCTCGTCGTGAACATCGACTCGGTCATCTACTTCCAGATCACCGACCCGAAGGCTGCGACCTACGAGATCGCGAACCCGGTCAATGCGATCGACCTGCTCGCGGTGACGACGCTGCGCAACGTGATCGGCGGCATGACGCTCGAGCAGACGCTGACCTCGCGCGAGACGGTCAACGACCAGCTGCGCGGCATCCTCGACGAGGCGACCGGGAAGTGGGGCATCCGCGTCCACCGCGTCGAGCTGAAGTCGGTCGAGCCGCCGGCGTCGATCAAGGACACGATGGAGAAGCAGATGCGCGCCGACCGCGAGAAGCGCGCCGCGATCCTCCAGGCCGAGGGCGTCAAGCAGGCTGCGATCCTCCAGGCGGAGGGCGAGAAGCAGTCGGCGATCCTCAAGGCGGAGGGGCAGAAGCAGGCGGCGATCCTCGGCTCCGAAGGGCAGGCGAAGGCGATCGAGACCGTCTTCAAGGCGATCCACGACGGCAAGCCGGACCAGGAGCTGCTCGCGTACCAGTACCTCCAGGTGCTGCCGCAGATCGCGCAGGGCGACGCGAACAAGGTGTGGGTCATCCCGAGCGAGCTGACGCGCGCGCTCGGCGGCATCTCGGACCGGATCCTCCCGAAGGGCGAGGACAAGAGCTAACAGGTCGCCGCGAGGCAGCTCTTCAAGACACGTGACGCGCGGCGTCCCGGCGATCCACCTGAGACGGATCCGGACGGACGCCGCGTCGTTGTCGTAGCGAAGCTCGTGCAGGCGCATCGACTCGTTCACGCGGTGGACGAGGTCGTAGACGCCGCCGTGGACACCGGTGATGTCGACGTTCTGGCCGTGGAAGAACGCCGGGTAGC
>CAWFVQ010000002.1:0-845197 GCA_963819335.1 uncultured Thermoleophilia bacterium | reverse complement strand
TTCCTTCGACGAGCCAGCACCCTTTTGGCGTCCGGCTCGTTGCCGTGACCCGCTACGCCGCCCGGAGCCTCTCGCGCCAGTCCGGGTCGAGCTCGCGCAGCCGCTGACGCGCTCGCCGAGCGGCGGGTGCGAGTCGAAGAGCGCGCCGAGCCCTTCTCGGCGAACGGGTTCGTCGTGTAGAGCGGCTCGGTTGCCGGGCTCGCCTCGAACTCGACGAGCTGCATCGCCTGCTCGAGGCGAAGCAGCGCGTCGGCGAGGCCGTGCGGCGAGTCGCAGAGCTGCGCGGCGAAGCGGTCGGCCTCGTACTCGCGCTTCGGCGAGAGCATGCAGTGGACGAACGCCGCCGACGACCGGGCCGAGCACGGAGAGCAGCGCGCGCTGCAGCGCAGCCGCCGACGCGCGACAGCTCGAGCGAGCGACATCGCGAGCACGACGGTCGACCGTCTGGACGAGCACGTCGCGGTGCCGCAGGTGCGCGAGCTCGTGCGCGAGCGATCCCCTCGAGCTCCGCCGGCGACGCGACGCCCATCAGCCCGACCGAGAGCGCGATCCCGGAGCCGCCGCCCGCGCCGCGGCCGGCAGAGAGCGCGCGCGGATAGCTGTCGGGCAGCACGTAGAGCTGCGGCTTGACGACGCCGGCGCGCGACGAGAGCCGCTCGACCGTCGAGTGGAGCGCGGCGCCTCGCCCGGCAGCAGCTCGCGCGCGCCGAGCATGCCCATGACGATCCGGTCGGCGTACGCGTAGATCGCCGACGCGAGCAGCACGATCGAGCCGGCGAAGAGGATCGCGAGCGCGGTAGTCGCCGAGCCGCCAGCCGGCGCAGCCCGAAGCAGCGCCGCGATCACGGCGAGCAGCGCCCAGCACTTGAGGACGTTCCGGAGGATCAGGAGGCGGTTCGTCACCGCGCGGCTCTACGGCTCGTCGTCGTCGCTGCCGTCGACGCCGTCGTCCTCGGCGAGCCCGCGCGGCGGCCAGTCGGGCTCGGGGGCGTCGCAGCGGCTCGAGCAATGCAGCGACGCGACGTTCTGGAGCGGGATCAGGATGTGCCCGTTCAGCTCCACGTGGGCGACGTCCTCGAGGTAGCAGTAGGCGGTCAGCACGCCGTCCTGGTACTCGCCGCCGAAGAGCGCGATCTCGACCTGCTCGCCCTTGTACTTGTTGGTGTAGTCCTCCATCCCTGCGGTCCGAGCCTATCCGATGGGCGTGACCAGCCGATCCGTCCGCGACGTGCAGCTCGACGACCTCGCAGTTCGCGAGCGACCGGATGCGCTCGCGCGACTCGTCGTAGCCGAGGCCGGCGGCGCTCGCCGGCAGGCGCGCATCGAGCCGCCGTGCGTCACGATCAGCACCGTCTTGCCGGGATGGCGCGCGGCGAGGTCGAGGACGGCCGCGACGACGCGTTCGCCCATCTGCTCGTAGGTCTCGCCGCCGCTCCAGCCCAGGCCGCTCGAACCGGCCGACTCCGTCGGGATCGATCTCGATCTCGCAGTGCGGCCCGGACCAGTCGCCGACGTCGACCTCGCGGAGACGTGGGTCGATCAGCACCGAGCGCCCGAGCTGCTCGGCGACGATCATCGCCGTCTCGTGCGCCCGCGCGCAGGTCGCTCGCGTAGACGACGTCGACGCCGCGGTCGACGAGCGCTGCGCCGCGAGCTCGCGCGCCTGCGCGCGGCCGGCCTCGTTGAGCGGCTGGTCGGCGTGTCCCTGCCAGCGGCGCTCGGGTTCCAGTCGGTCTCGCCGTGGCGTGCGAGGAGCATCGTGGTCACGCAGCTAACGTAGCGACCCGTGGATCTCGGCCTGCGCGACAAGGTGGTGCGTCGTCACCGGCTCGACCGGCGGCATCGGCCTCGAGGTCGCGCGGCAGCTCCAGGCCGAAGGCGCGCGCGTCGTCACCTCCGGGCGCAGCGCCGAACGGGATCGGCGAGCTGCACGTCGCCGTCGACCTCGCCGCAGCGCGGCGAGCCGGAGCGGCTCGTCGCCGCGGCGGTCGAGCGCTTCGGCCACCTCGACGGCCTCGTGAACAACGTCGGCGGATCGCGAGCCGACGACTCGCCGACCTGACCGACGACGACTGGCAGGCGTCGTTCGAGCTCAACCTGATGAGCGCCGTGCGCACGACGCGCGCGGCGCTGCCGCACCTGCGCGCGCGGCTCGGCGATCGTCAACGTCTCGTCGACGTCGGGCAAGCGGCCGTCGGCGACGCTGCCCGCCTACTCGGTGATGAAGGCGGCGATGCTCTCGTACTCGCGGCTCGTCGCCGACGTTTACGCGGCGGACGGGATCCGCTGCAACGCCGTGACGCCCGGGCCGACGGCGACCGAGGCGTGGACCGGCGACGGCGGGCTCGCCGACGCAGCAGGGCGACCGCGACGAGGTGCTCGCGAAGGTCGGCGCCGGCCGGCCGCTCGGCCGCCTCGCCGAGCCGGAAGAGATCGCCTCGGTGATCGTGTTTCTCCTGTCGGATCGGGCCGCGTACGTGACGGGCGCGGCCTGGTCGGCCGACGGCGGCACCGTCCCGATCATCATCTGACCCTGGCGCTACCGTGGCCTTGTGCCCGATGTCGCAGGGAGAGTCGCCGACGCCTTCGCCGCGCGGATCCGCGAGGACGAGGAGCGCGCGCTCTCGCCGCTCGCCGTGCGCTCGTACGAGACGGCGGGCGCCCGCGTCGACGAGGACGAGTGCGGCGTCCGGACGCCGTTCCAGCGCGACCGCGACCGCATCCTCCATTCGAAGCCGTTCCGGCGGCTGAAGGGCAAGACGCAGGTCTTCATCGACCCGGCGGGCGACCACTACCGCACGCGGATGACCCACACGCTCGAGACGACCGGGATCGCGCGCGTCGTCGCGCGCGCGCTGCGGCTGAACGAGGACCTGACCGAGGCGATCGGGCTCGGTCACGACACCGGCCACCCGCCGTTCGGGCACGCCGGCGAGAAGGCGCTCGACGAGCTCACCGGCGGGTTCCGCCACAACGAGCAGTCGGCGAAGATCGCCGAGCGAGCTGAACCTGACGCACGAGGTGATCGACGGGATCCTCACGCACACCGGCGACCGCGAGCCGCAGACGCTCGAGGGGAAGATCGTGCGCGTCGTCGACCGCGTCGCCTACATCAACCACGACATCGACGACGCGATCCGCTACGGCATCCTCGCCGAGGGCGATCTGCCGCGCGAGGAGATCGAGATCCTCGGCCCGACCGGCTCGAAGCGCATCGACCGCCTCGTCCACGACCTCGTCGAGACCTCGGCCGCCGCCGGCGACATCGTCCAGAGCGACGAGATCGGCGCGGCGATGCTCTCGCTGCGCGCGTTCATGTTCGAGCGCGTCTACCTCGGCCCCGAGACCCGGCCCGAGCACGAGCGGGCGCACGCGGCGATCCGGAAGATCTACGAGATCCGGCGCGCTCGGTCGACTTCATCGCCGGGATGACCGACCGCTACGCGCTGTCGTACGCTGAGCGCCTCTGATGGCACGGATCAAGGACAGCTCGGTCGAAGCGATCAAGGCGGGCGCCGACTTCGTCGAGGTCGTCAACGGCCGCACGCAGCTGCGGAAGGTGGGCAGCCGCTACACCGGCCGCTGCCCGTTCCACGAGGAGCGCACGCCGTCGTTCTCGGTCAACGCCGTCGAGAAGCTCTACCACTGCTTCGGCTGCGGCGTCGGCGGCGACATGATCGACTTCGTCCGCGAGACGGAAGGCCTCGACTTCGCCGGCGCGATCGAGTGGCTCGCCGACCGCTTCCGCATCCCGATCGAGTACGAGGAGAGCTCCGCCGCCGAGGACGCCGCGCGGAAGCGCCGCACGCGCCTGCTCGCGCTGCTCGACCAGGCCGCCGTCCTTTTACGAGCGGACGCTCTGGGAGTCGCAGGCGGGCGGGATGGCGCGCGACTATCTGAAGGGCCGCGGCCTGAACGAGGAGATCGCGCGCGAGTTCCGGCTCGGGCTCGCGCTCGGCGGCACCTCGCTCGCACGCAAGGCGATCGAGAAAGGCTTCACGCGCGCAGGAGCTGCGCGACGCCGGGTCTGACGCGCCAGCGCGGAGACGACTACTTCCAGCGCCGGCTGCTCTTCCCGCTGGCCGATCGCGCAGGGGCGGGTTCTCGGCTTCCAGGCGCGGAAGCTGCACGAAGACGACCCGCTGAAGGCGAAGTACGTGAACACGCCGGAGTCCGAGCTGTTCCACAAGGGCTCGCTGCTCTACGGGCTCGACAAGGCGCGCGCCGCGATCAGCCGGGAAGGACCGCGCGTGCGTCGTCGAGGGGAACACCGACGTGATCGCGCTCCGGCAGGCCGGGTTCGAGCCGGTCGTCGCCTCGATGGGCACCGCGCTGACGGAGCAGCAGCTGAAGGAGCTGAGCCGGCTGACCAAGCGCTCGTGCCTCGCCTTCGACGGCGACGCCGCGGGGGAGACCGCGACGCTCCGCGGCATGGAGCTCGCGGCGAAGCAGGGCTTCGACGTGAAGGTCGTTGCGCTGCCGCCGGGTCGTCGATCCCGCCGACGATCCGGCGGGATTCCAGGCCAGCCTCGCAAAGGCGCGAGCCCTATCTCGTCTACCGCGTCCGTATCGAGACCGAGCGCGACGACGACCGCGAGGAGCGCTTCCGGAACATCAAGGCGCTCCTCGACGATGCGCCCGACTCGCCCGAGCGCCAGGACGCCTGGCGCCTTGCGAACGACAAGCTCGAAGATGACCGTGCAGCTGCGCGCCGGCGCATCGGCAGCGCGCGCGGCCGCGCCTTCGTCGCAGCGCGTGCTCGACGCGAGCGCGAAGCTCGAGCGGAACGCTCTCGGCGGGGTGCTGGCTCATGCGCAGCTCAAGCCGTTGCTCGCCGAGCTCACGCCGGAGCATTTCTACGACCCGACCGCATCGCGCGATCCGTGCGCACATCGTCGACGGCTCGCCGCTCGACGAGGGCGCCGTCGCGTTGCTGGCAGAGCTCGACGCGCGTGCCGCCGTCGAGGGCATCGACGAGGCGACGGGCGAGGAGCTCCTCTGGCGGCTCCGCGAGCGCGAGCTCCGGCGCGAGCTGCAGGCTGCCGACCCGTCTCGCACGAAGGAGCTGCAGGAGATGCTGCAGCGCTTGCTCGACCGCGTCTCGTCGCTCTCGGGCTCGTAACCGAAGCTTCACTTGTAATAGCGGGGGATTTCCAACTAATGTCGCGCGGGTGCGTTCTGCGACCGGGTTTCGTCACCCGTGGGCGTTCTGGCTTGGCGTAGCTGCCGTCACCGGCGGCGTAGCTCTGCACATCCCGATGTACGTCGGCGCGAGCGACGACCACTACATGCTCGTCGGCATGCCGATGACGGCCGCCATGTACTTCGGGATGGCGCTGATGCTCGTCGGGTACATCGCAGTCATCTACGGGCTCGCACCCCGGTTCTCGCGGCATCCGCGCGAGACGTCCGAGCTCGAGTTCGAGGCGCTCGAGGAGAGCAAGCTCACCTGGGCTCACATCCGGTTGATGGCCGTGCTGATGCTCGCGATCGCGGTCGACACGCAGAAGCCGTTCACCTTCACCTTCATCCTTCCGGGCGTCGCGAGCGAGTACAACCTTCGCTCCGCCTCCCACCCGGCGCCGGGGCACTGGCCGGTCGCGCTCTTCCCGTTCTTTGCGATTCTCGGAACGGTCGTCGGCTCGTTGCTCTGGGGGCGGCTCGGCGACAGCATCGGCCGCCGCGCCTCGATCCTGCTCGCGGCGACGCTCTTCATCGGAACGTCGATGTGCGGGGCGATGCCGGCGTTCCACTGGAACCTTGTTGCCTGCTTCGTCATGGGCGTCAGCGCCGGCGGGCTGCTGCCGATCGCCTACTCGCTGCTCGCGGAGACGATTCCCGCCCGCCGGCGCGGCGAGGCGGTCGTACTCGTCGCCGGGCTCGGCACGGCGCTCGGCTTCCTGATCGCGAGCTGGACCGCCCATTGGCTGATCCCGACGTACAGCTGGCGGATCATGTGGTTCTTCGGGATCCCGACCGGGCTCTCGCTGATCCTGCTCAACCGCTTCATCCCTGAGTCGCCGCGCTTCCTGCTTCGCGAACGGCATGCCAGACCAGGCGCGTGCGGTCATGCGCTCGTTCGGGCTGAAGGCGAAGGAGCAGACGGACGAACCGGAGCCCGAGGAGTCGAAGCTGAAGCCTGGGTTCGCAAGCGTCTTCCGGCAGCCGTACACCGCGATCTCGTTCGTGCTCATCGTGTACGCACTCGCCTGGGGGCTCGTGAACTACGGGTTCCTCGTGTGGCTGCCGGTCTACGTCTCGAAGAGCGGCGTGTCCGCCGACCACGTGACGGCGATCCTCGCGAAGGCTGCGCTGTTTGCGATTCCGGGCGCGGTGCTCGTTGCGCTGCTCTACGGCCGCTGGAGCTCGCGGTGGACACTCGTCCTGTCGGCCGACCGTCGAGGCCGCGACCCTTGTCGTGTTCGCGGCCGACCGGGGTGTCGTCCACAACTCGTTCCTCTTCACCGCGCTCCTCGTCGTCCTGCTCGTGTCGCTCTGGGCGACCGTCTCTGCGGTGGCGCCGTACGCGGCAGAGATCTATCCGACCGCGATTCGCGGCGCGGGCTCCGGCATCGTCGCCGGAGCGACGAAGCTCGGCGGCGTGCTCGTGCTCGGGATCGGCCGTTCTCTCCTGGGCGCCGCCGAGCGTCACGGGGGCCGCCGCGCTCGCTGCGATCCCGGCTGCGCTCGGCGCGCTGCTCCTCGTCTTCTTCGGAATCGAGACGCGCGGCCGGCGGCTCGAGGAGATCACGCGCGAAGAGCCGGGCGCCTCGGAAGCCGGTCGTCCGCTTCCGCGGCGTCGAGTACCCGGTGATCTTCCCGTCGTGGAAGGACCCGCGGCTCCATCTCTCGTTGACGTTCGTCGCACTGCACACGATCGGCCAGGTCGAGTTCCACTTCCGCCTCTCGATCCCGCAGATCCTCACCGCCCTCCTGACGTGCGGCCTGATCGAGCTCGTCGTCACGTTCAGACAGAAGCGGGTGCTGCTCTGGCCCGCGAGCGCGCTTGCTCACCGGCAACGGGATCGCGTTCATCATGCGCATCCCGGGGACGCAGCACGGCGACTGGTGGAGCACGAACGGCCTGTGGATCTACGCAGCCGTCGGCACGATCGCGATGGTCTCGAAGTACCTGATCACCTGGCGCGGGCGCCACGTCTTCAACCCGTCGAACCTTGGGCTCGTTCTCGCCTTCCTGATCCTCGGCAGCGAGCGCGCCGAGCCGCTGCAGTTCTGGTGGGGGCCGATCTCACCGGCTCTCCTGATCGTGCTCGGCACGATCGTCGCTCGGCGGGTTCGCTGATCCTCTCGCGCGTCGGCCAGCTCTGGACGGCCATTCTCTTCTGGCTCACGTTCGCCGCAGGCACGGGGCTCCTCGCCGCGAGCGGTCACGGGTTCACCGCCAACTGGCACCTCGGCCCGGTCGAGAACTCCTACTTCTGGCGCGTGCTCGTGACCTCGCCGGAGGTCTTCATCTTCATGAACTTCATGATCACCGACCCGAAGACCGCGCCTGAGACGGCGCGCGGGCGGAAGATCTACGCCGTTGCGATCGGTTTGCTCTCGTCGCTGTTGATTGCGCCGATGACGACGGAGTTCCAGGCGAAGGTGGCACTGCTCGGGACGCTGACGATCGTCTGTGCCGCGCGGCCGCTGATCATCCTGGCCCGCGAGCGGTGGACGATTCCGCGTCCGTCGGAGCGGCGGACGCTCGCGGTCGTGACGGCGCTCGGCGTTGCGTCGTTCGCCGGGCTCATCGTCCTGGCCGGCACCCCGGCGCGCTCGCTCGCCAGCATCTCGGCCGGGCCCCGCGATGCAGGACGTGCACGTCGGGATCGTCTCAGGACGCCCGGGCTCCAGACGCTCGACCGCACGACGGCGAACCGGGTTGCTGCCGCGGCCGTGCAGGAGCTGCGCGGCTCGACCGCAGTTCGCGAGCTACCGCATCAGCGGCTGCAGCCTGAGCTCGAAGCCGGCCCGCGGACAGGCGCCGCCGACCGTCGAGGCGACGCTCACCGGCACCGCGAGCGGCAAGCCGTTCACGCGGACGCTCGCGATGGCGCTCAACGGAACGCACTTCGTCGTCTGTGAAGCAAGCCAAGCCGTCGACTGCGCCCGCGCCTGCTCCGTGTCCGAGGGCACGCCCGCCTTCGCGTCGAGCGTCCACTCGACGAACGTCGCCCCGAAGGTCGGCCTGAACTTCACGCAGGACGCGTTCCACTACTCGCTGACGGATGACCCGCAGGCGATGATGGGCGGCGGCGTCTGCTGGATCGACTACAACAACGACGGCTGGCTCGATCTCTACGCCGTGAACTCGTACAACGACGGCGACCTCCCGAACTGGGAAGCGCACGGCGGACTGCCGCAGAGCCAGCTCTTCCGAGAACACGCACGGTCACTTCGTCGAACGTCACGAAGGCGTCGCACACGCGGGCTGCGGGTCAAGGGCACGGGCTGCGCCGCCGCCGACCTGAACGGCGACGGCTACACCGACCTGATCGTCACGACTGCGACCGGCGTCGATCTGCTCTGGAACAACGGGAACGGGACGTTCACGCAGGGCGCGTCGTCGGCCGGCATCAACCCGGCGTACGCCTGGTACTCGAGCATCTCCGTTGCCGACGTGAACGGCGACGGCCGGCCGGACATCTTCATCGCCGGCTACACGAACATGCTCGACCGCATCCAGACGTCGATCGCCGGCTTCCCGACGAACTATCAGGGCGTGCGCGACCTGCTCTACCTGAACGAGGGCGACAAGCACTTCAAGGAGGTCGGCGATCAAGGCGGGGCTCGAGGCGTCGCACTTCAGCCACGGGCTCGGCTCGGTGTTCACCGACGTGAACGGCGACGGGCGCCCCGACCTCTACGTCGCGAACGACGAGGACCCGAATCAGCTGTACATCAACAAGGCGGGCGGGCCGCTCGGGTTCCACTTCGTCGACGAGGCCAAGACGCTACGGCGTCGCCGACCCGAACGCCGGGCATGGGCGTCGCCGAGGGCGACTACAACGACGACGGCCGGCCCGATCTCTTCATCACGAACTCGCGCGGCCAGCCGCATGCCGCCTACGAGAGCGGGACGACCGCCGGGGAGACGACGTATACGTCCGAGATGGCGAAGTTCGCGAAGGCGCTCGACCGCCGCCAGACGGTCGGCTGGGGCGACTCGTGGGTCGACCTGAACAACGACACGAAGCCCGACCTCGTCGTCACGAACGGCTCGATCCCGGTGCTGAACCTGAAGAAGGACACCCAGCAGATGCAGGTGCTCCAGGATCTCGGGAAGGCGCAGTTCACGAACGCGAGCGGCGTCATCTCCCAGCTCGGCCTGCCGAAGATCATCGGGCGTGGGCTCGCAGCCGCCGACTTCAACAACGACGGCCGCATGGACATCGCCGTCAACTCGATCCACGGCCCGCTCGTCCTGCTCGAGAACACCGGCAAGGGCGGGAACTGGCTCGAGGTGTCGCTCAAGGGCTTCCATCCGGGCGCGGTGCTGACGGCCGAGCTGCCCGACGGCAGCAAGCTCGTCGACGAGCTGCACGCCGGGCAGCAGCTACCTCTCGTCGGAGGATCCGCGGGCGCATTTCGGGCTCGGCGCCGCCACGAAGGTCGTCAAGCTGACGATCCGCTACCCGAACGGCACCGTGAAGGTGCTGCACGAACGTCACGGGCGAACCGGATCCTGACGATCGGCTAACGTGCCGGGCATGAGGCGCGCTGTTGTTGTCCTCTTCGCTCTCATCGCCCTGTCGCTGCCTGCTGACCGCGACCGCGAGCGACGCTCAGGTGAAGTCGGTCGTCACGAAGGCGATCGCAGCCGCCAAGGCGCAGCAGGGAACGACCCTGAAAGCAGCCGTCGCAAAGCTCCAGGCGTCGGCGAGGGCTGCCGCTCCGACCTCGGCGAACGGCAAGAAGGCGAAGGCGCTCGCGGTGCAGGCGCTCGCCAAGGAGGCCGCCGGCGCGGCGGCGCAGATCAAGGCCGATCAGGCGAATACGAAGATGCAGTACGGCCGGCTACGTCGCAGACGGCAGTGGCGACGAAGGATCTGCAGGCCGCGGTTGCGCTCCTGCACAAGGCCGCCGCTCTGCTGTAAGAAGCTCCCCGGGTTGGACTCGAACCAACAACCCTCCGGTTAACAGCCGGATGCTCTGCCAATTGAGCTACCGGGGATCGCTCGGCGGCGCATTGTAGCGGTGCTACTCAGGCCGCCGACCGTGACCGGTATATCGACCTCGTGCTGCGGAGATCCATCCTCCGCCGAGGGAGCGAAGACCTGAACGGTCAGCGCTCCAGGCGTCGCGTGCGCTGACGTCGAGAAGGTCCCGCGTGCCGGCGCGCCCTGCGAGGCGGTGACCGTCTGCTTCGAGAGCACCTCGCCGTCACGCACGAGCTGGACGACGACGGTCGCCTCGAAGACGCTGGCGGTGCCCGAGACGGTGAATGTCTGGCCGACCGTGCCGCCGGCGGCCGGGCTCTCGACGAGGATCGGCGGCACGTAGTGCGCGAAGTCGTCGCGCGTCAGGCCGCTGCGGCCGGCGACGTCGACCCGCTGCACGGTCGGGAACTGGGTCAGGGTGAAGACGATCGCGGCGACCTGGTCGTCGGGGGCGCTGTCGAGCCCCACCGTCGCGGTGCCGCCGGAGATCGTCACCGGCGCGTCGACCCCCAGCGCGTGCAGTGCGGCAGCAGCAACCGCACGCGTCTGCGGCACGTGGACAACAGTTGGCTTGAGGACGCCTGAAGAGGTCGTGAAGACGGTCAGGGCGAGCGGCGGCACCGGCATGTGCGGGTTCGTGACGGCCGTGACCGTCGGTGGCGGCGTGCCGGTCGTCTGCGTCGAGGTGTGGAGACCGCAGCCCGCAGCCACCAGCACGAGCAGTGCGAGGAGGGCGACTCGCTTCACTCGTCTCCGATTCTCGGGGAGCCGTGACTATCCTTGGGGTATGAGCGTGATCGGACTGGTCCTGCTCGTGGCCGCTGTCGTCCTGCTCGCGTATGCCGAGTGGCCGCGGATCGCCCGCCGCTCGAAGCCGAGTGCCGGTCGCGTCCGCCCGCGCGCAGCGAAGAAGCGTCACCTGCGCGTGGTCGGACACCGAGTCCGACCCCGACGGAGTTCCAGCGGGCCGTCGAGCGTGATCTGGCGAATCTGCCGACGTACGACCCGCGCGCGAAGCGCGACTAGCGCACAGCCACGACGGCGCGGAGCGTCGCCGTGTTGGGAAGGACCGGCGGCACGTCCTCCATGTTCTTCGTCTCCTGGTAGTCGGCGACGCTGAGAACGAGCGTGTGCCGGCCGCGCGTCGCGGCGACGCGTGATCGACGCCGAGGCGGCGCTGTACTGCGCGGAGGCCTTCTTGCCGTCGACCGTCGCGACGATCGAGGTCGGATCGACACCAGAGCCGGCGTCGGTCGCGGACACGACGATCGACCCCTTGGTCGACCGCACCCTGAGCCGTGGCGGCGTCGTGTCGTTCGACCCAGTAGCGGAACGTGAACGGCCCGCCGGCTGCCGCCGGTCGTGTCGAAGACGATGTCGTACGACCCGGCGGCCGGGAGCACGACGCCGGAGATCTTGCGCGTCTGCCCGTACTGCTTCCGGTACGGGTTGAGGTCGAGCGGCAGGGCCGTGTAGCCCGCGAGGTGATCCTCCGAGCCGTCGAAGGTGATGTGCGGCGTCGCGCTCCCCGAGAGCACGACGACGCCGGCGTTCGCGTCGGCTGCCGTCAGGTGCACGCGGTAGACGCGCTCCGGGCCCGGGTACTTCGTGTCGCCGCCGGTCGGATAGCGATAGGTCGTGATCAGCGACGGGCCGCCGTGCGGTCGTGCCGCGGTAGATGCCCGGGCCGCGTCAGCGTCGTCGTCGGCTCGGAGGCGAGCTTCGGCGCGGTCGTCGCGAACCAGAACGGGATCCGCCGCGTGTTCGCGCCGTTCGTCAGGACGACGAAGCCGGTCTCGTCCTGGCTCGCCTTCGCCGCGTTCGCGGTCACGGTGAAGCGTGCCCGGCACCGTGACGCTCGCGGGAACGGCGACGGCACCGGCCCCCTGCTGCACGTCGACGGTTGCCGTCCAGGTCGCCCGCGCCGCCGCCGGCGTCGGTGAGCGTCACCGTCTGCGTGCGCGGATGCGCCGGGCGCGAGCTGGCCGAACGAGAGGCCGGTCGGATCGGCGAAGAAGAGCGGGTTGTCCGCCTTCGGCAGGTCGACCACGCCGCCGCCTTCGCGCATCGCGAGCACCTCGCTGGTGCCGCTGCCATAGGCCGGGCTCGCCGGTCTGCTCGAGCGCCGACTTGATCTGCGGCACCGTCCAGGTCGGGTGGCGCTGCTTGAGCAGCGCCGCGGCCCCGGAGACCTGCGGGCGTCGCCATGCTCGTGCCGCTCAGCAGGCCCCAGGTGCCCTGGGTCGGCGGCAGCGACGAGAGGATGTCGACGCCCGGCGCCGCGACGTCGGGCTTCATCTGCAGCGAGACCGGAGTGGGGCCGGCCGACGAGAAGTCGGCGATGCGGTTGTTCGCGTCGACGGCGGCGACGGTGATCGCGCCGGCGGCGTTCCCCGGCGAGTCGACCGAGCCGTAGCCGAAGTCGTCGAAGTCGTTGCCGGCCGCGACCACCGGCACGACGCCGGCCGCGGCGGCGCCGTTGATCGCCTGCACGACGAGATCGCGCGTCGGCTCGACCTCGGGCTCGCCGAGCGAGAGGTTGATCACGTTCATGCCGTCGGACGACGGCCGCCTCGATCGCGGCGGCGATCTCGGCGCTGTTGCCGTCGAGCCCGAAGCCGGGCGTCGGCACGGTCAGCGCCTTGTAGTTGCCGATGTACGCGTTCGGCGCGACGCCGGAGATCAGCGTTGCCGTTCGCGTTCGTCCCGTAGTCGCCGGCGGCGATGCCGGCGACGTGCGTTGCGTGGAACGACTGCGTCGGGTCGAAGGGGACGTTCGCGTACTTGTAGGTGTCGCCGGCCGGCGCGAACGTGCGCTGCACGATCACCTTCGGCGTCGTGTACTGCGTCTGCCCCTTCGGGAAGCCCGGCGGGATACTGGAAGCCGGTCGGGTTGAAGTACGGGTGGGCGGCGTCGAGGCCGTCGTCGATGATCCCGATCTTCATGCCGTTCCCCGCCGTGCGCGAACGTCGAGCCCCACAGCTGGTCGGCGCCGATCTGCGAGACGTTGCCGCCGATCGAGCCGAGCGAGTGGTAGATGACGTTCGGCCAGACCTCGGCCACGCCCGGGATCTGCGCGAGCGATCCGGCCTCCGACCGTGGGCAGCGACGACCGCGAGGCCGTTCGCGACGAGGCGGTAGCGCCAGCGGATGCTCGAGTCGGGCAGCGTCGCCTGGATCCGCTGCGGTCACGTCCGCCTGGTCGGCGTCGATCATCCGCAGGTAGTTCTCGTGCGAGGCGGAGAGCAGCGACCGGCCGAACATCGCGAGCGGGGGCGCCTTCAGCGTGACGACGACCTCCGTCATCGGCACGCCGCCGCTCCCCCGAGCGAGTCGCCGGAGAGCACAACGGCGGCCGTTGCCGCCGCCACCACTACTGCTGCGAGCCGTCTCAGAGTGCGGATGAGAGGACTTGAACCTCCACGCCCTTACGGGCACACGGACCTGAACCGTGCGCGTCTACCAATTCCGCCACATCCGCGTGGGAGTCGCATAGTAGCCAGTCGCTACGATCGTTTCCTGAGCACGCAACCGCTCCGCGAGCTGCTTGAAGGAGCGCGTTTCCGGACGCCACCGAATTCGACGTGATCGACCGCACCGGCGGCGGCGACCACTTCCAGGTGGTCGTGACCGCGCCGTCGCTCGGCGGGCTGTCGCTCGTCGAGCAGCACCGCCGCGTCTACGAGGCGCTGGCGACTCCGCTCGCCGACGGCACCATCCACGAGCTACGCATCAAGACGAAGGGGAACGCATGAGCTATTCGGATCAGATCAAGGACGTCATCGAGGGCTCCGACGTCGCGCTCTTCATGAAGGGCACGCCGTCGTTCGTCATGTGCGGGAACTCCGGCCGCGCGCTCGAGGCGCTGCGCCGCGCCGGCGTGTCCGTCACGGCCGTCGACGTCCTGCCCGACCCGCAGATCCGCGCAGGACCTGTCGACGATCTCGGGCTGGCCGACGATCCCGCAGGTCTTCGTCAAGGGCGAGCTCGTCGGCGGCGCCGACATCGTCGAGGAGCTCGAGCAGAGCGGCGAGCTCGAGGCCAAGCTCCGCGAGAAGCTCGGCGACGACTATGCCGCGTCGCGCGACGAGACGACCGTCGCCCTGAGCTAGCTCTTCAGCGTCTCCAGCACGTCGTCGGCGTGCGTGTCCGGCTTGACGTCGTGCATCACGCGTCTTGACGTTGCCGTCCTCGCCGATCACGAACGTCGAGCGGCTGACGCCCATGTAGGTGCGGCCCATGTACTTCTTCTCGCCCCACACGTCGTACGCCTCGGAGACGCTGTGATCGGTGTCGGCGAGCAGCGCGAACGGAAGGCCGAACTTCTCCTTGAACTTGACGTGCGACGCCTCGCTGTCGGGTGAGACGCCGAGCACGACCGCGCCCGCCTGCTCGAACTCGCCGTACGCGTCGCGGATCCCGCAGGCCTGCGTCGTGCAGCCCGGCGTGTCGTCCTTGGGATAGAAGTAGAGAACGACCTGCTTGCCGCGCAGGTCGGACAGCTTGACGGTCTCGCCGCTGTCGCTCGTGAGCTCGAAGTCCGGTGCGGGCTTTCCTTCCTCGACCACGGTCATCCTCTCGGTAGCTTTACTCCGCCGATGCTAACGGTGCACCACATCAACGCGTTCCTCGTCATCGCGGTCTGCGCCCTCGCGTCGGGCGCCGCGTTCGTCGCGTACCGTCGCGGCCGCGCCGGGAACTCGGTGGCGCAGCTGCTCGCGCTCGCGCAGACGCTGATCGTCGGCCAGGTCGCGTTCGGGCTGCTGCTGCTCTCCGACCACTACCGCGCGAAGGACCACCTGCACTACGCCTACGGGACGTTCGCGCTGCTCTGCGTGCTCTCGCCGTGGCTGTACGCGCCGTCCGAGCCGCGGGCGCGCCTGCTCTGGTTCGCCGTCGCTACGCTTGCTGGCGGCCGCTCTCGGCGTGCGCGCCTGGATGACCGCATGAACGTCAGCCCGTTCCTCCGCAACCTCGCGATCCTCGCGGTGATCGCGCTCCTGATCGTGCGTGCTGAACCAGGAGACGGCGCTCGCGACGGCGAGCGCGCTCGTGCGCGTCGCGTTCGTGATCGTGATCGGTGTCGTCGCCTACTTCTTCTGGCGCGACTTTGCGCGGCGCGAGATCGAGACGTGGCCGTCGCGCGCGGCGATCGCCTTCTACGCCGCCGTCGGCGCTGCTCGTGCTCGACATCGGCTGGTTCATGCTCGTCGGCGTCAGCGGCCGGGACGCGCTCGCGTTCTTCGTCGTGGCCGCGATCTGCGTCTACGTCGGGGTCAGGACGTGGCGCGAGCAGAAGTCGGTTCTCTGACAGCGCCACGCCGTCGAGGCGGTCGAGCGCCTCGCGGAGCGTCATGTGCTGGCCGACGAAGATCGGCGTGTCGCGCTCCGTCCACTTCGACGCCTCGGAGTCGCGCAGCCTGAGCATCAGGTGCATGAAGTCGGCGGGCTCGTCGCATTCGAACGCCGTCATGAACTCCTGATCGTCGATCCCGAACGAGTACGTCGTGTGGTTGTGGATCCCCGGGAACTCCTCGCGGCCGATCCGGATGTGCTCGTCCATCGCGACCTGCCGCTCCTCTTCGGTGAGCGCGTACCAGGGCCGCACCTTCACGAACGGATAGACGACGAGGTACGGGGAGCCCTTCGGCAGGATCTTCCGCGGCCTTGCGCGCCGACGTGTACTGCGACGCGCGCGTCGTGGCGAGGTAGTTGTACGGCGTCTCGAGCCAGCCGGCGAGCGGCGTCGCGTTGAGCGCCGCGCCGAGCTCGCCGAGATCCTCGTAGCGCTCGCAGATCTTCCAGAGGAAGAAGTCGCTGTCCGGGCGCACGCCGGTCGTCGAGTAGGTGCGCAGGTGCTCGAACCGCGGCGCGAAATCGTCGATCACGTCCGCGAACGCGTCCTTCGCCGCGGCGCGCTCCTCGACGGGCAGCCGCCGCCACGCGGGGTCGACGCGGAAGAACGTGTAGGCGACGTACTGGCCGTCCATGACCCGAACGTTACCCTGGCTCGGCATGCCGTCCGAACGCATCGAGGAGCAGCTGAAACGGGTGCCGACGTCGTCCGGCGTCTACCTGTTCCGCGACGCGCGCAGCGACGTGCTCTACGTCGGCAAGGCGAAATCTCTGCGTCCGCGGGTGCGCTCGTACTTCCAGGCGGGCTCGAGCGACACGCGGGCCGGGATCCGCACGATGGCGAGTCGCGTCGAGACGATCGAGACGATCGTCACGTCCAGCGAGGTCGAGGCGCTGCACCTCGAGCAGAACCTGGTCAAGCGCCACCGGCCGCCGTTCAACGTCCGGCTGCGCGACGACAAGTCGTTTCCGTACATCGCGGTCACCGTCGAGGACGACTACCCGCGCGTCATGTTCACGCGCGAACGGCATCGGCGCGGCGTCTGGTACTTCGGCCCGTACGCGAACGCGAAGAAGGTGCGCGAGACGCTCGACGTGCTGAACCGCGTCTTCCGCTACCGGCCCTGCGAAGGCCCGCAGCCCGGCCGGCACAGCGGCATCCCGTGCCTCGACTTCCACATCGAGCGCTGCTTCGCCCCGTGCGTCGGCTACATCTCGAAGGAGGACTACCGCGAGCTGATCGACCAGGTGATCGAGTTCCTCTCGGGCGACGACAAGCCGATCCGCCGCCGGCTCGAGGCCGAGATGAAGCGAGGCGGCGGCCGAGGAGCGCTTCGAGGACGCGGCCCGCTACCGCAACCGGCTGCACGCGATCGAGCGCCTCTCCGAGCGGCAGGCGGTCGAGCGGCCCGTCGACCGGCTCGGTCGACGTGATCGGCATCGCCGTGAACGCGGAGCTCGCCGCCGTGCAGCTCTTCCCGCTGCGCGAGGGGCGGATGGTCGACCGCTACTCGTTCCATCTCGAGAACGCCGCCGGCGAGGAGCTCGGCGAGGTGCTCGAGCAGTTCTGCCTCGAGTACTACGGCGCGGCGCCGTCGATCCCGCCGCAGATCCTCGTGCCGCGCGGCTCGGGCGACACGACGGCGCTCGAGGAGTTCCTCAGCGAGCAGCGCGGGTCGCACGTCGAGGTGCGCGCGCCCGAGCGCGGCGAGAAGCGCCGGCTCCAGGAGCTCGCCCAGCACAACGCCGAGCTCGCGCTCGAGTCGGAGTCGTTCGTCGCCGAGACGAAGCGCGCGCGCCGGCTCGAGTCGCTCGAAGAGCTGCGCGAGGCGCTGAACCTCGAGTCGCTCCCGATCCGGATCGAGTGCTTCGACATCTCGAACATCCAGGGCCAGGAGATCGTCGGCTCGATGGTCGTCTTCGAGGACGCGGTCGCCAAGAAGTCGCACTACCGCAAGTTCACGGTGCGCAGCCTCGACGGCTCAGGACGACTTCGCGTCGATGCGCGAGGTGATCACGCGCCGCTTCTCGCGGCTCGGCGCCGACCCAGGCTCCGAGGAGTGGAACGAGTCGTTCGTCGCCGCGCCGAACCTCGTCGTGATCGACGGCGGCAAGGGCCAGCTGTCGGCGGCGCTCGCCGCGATGCAGGAGCTCGACCTGCCGCGCGTCGCGGTGATCTCGCTCGCGAAGCGGATCGAGGAGGTCTTCGTCCCGGGCGCGCCGACCCGATCCTGCTTGCCGCGCGAGTCGCCCGGCGCTGCAGCTCCTGCAGCGGATCCGCGACGAGGCGCACCGCTTCGCGATCACGTTCCACCGCCAGCGCCGCGACGCCGCCTCTCGCGGCGTCGATGTTCGACCAGCTCGAGGGCGTCGGCCCGGTACGCCGCCGCGCGCTGCTGCAGCACTTCGGCTCGGCGGAGCGCGTCGTCGAGGCGACGCGGGAGGAGCTCGAGGGCGTCCCCGGCGTTCCGGCTAAGACTGCGCGAAGGATCTACGCCCAGCTGCACCGCACCGGCGGCGCCTAGCTACAGCTCTTCCGGCGCGTGCGCCGCCTCGTTCTCCTCGCGCTCTGTCGCGCTCCTCGCCGCCTGCGGCTCGTCGAAGAAGGCGACGACCACCACGACGGCCGCGCCCCCGGCGCCGCCGGGCACGTCCTCTACCAGGGGACGGAGTGGGCCGTCTCGACGGACGGCGACCAGGCGACGGCGTATCACCTGGTCGGGAACACGCTGGGTCGCCAGAGCGCGGCAAGGCCGTGAAGATCGAGATCCTTGGCCCCAAGCCCGGCTCGAAGGCGGCCGCGATCCCGCAGGTCGCCTTCCAGCTGAGCGGCGAACGCGCCGCTCGTCGACTCGGCGCTCTGGGTCGACGGGACGGAGGTCGTGACCAAGGGCGGGGGCCTGACGCCGGACAAGGGGACGATCTACGGCGCGCCCGCCAAGGCGCTCGCAGAAGGGCGAGCACGTCGTCGTCGCCTACGGGCGGACGGCCGGCCACGGGACTGCGGTCGCGTGGGTCTTCCACGTCTGAATTCGGAATGAGGGGCTTGAAGTACCGGCCCGGTGCGTGTTGTATGAGGCGTGCAGCCGGCGCCTCTGCGCCAACTCCCCCCACCGCGCGTGGCGGGTGCCGGTCGACCCGCTGCGGCCCGTTACGACTTGGGCTTTCGGGTCTACAAGGCGGTCATGGGATGCGGCGCTATGCCCCCGATGACCGCCTTGCTGCACTGGCCTACTCCATGAACGGGTAGCGGTAGTCCGTCGCCGGGATGAACGTCTCCTTGAGCGAGCGGGGGCTGACCCAGCGGATCAGGTTCCACATCGAGCCGGCCTTGTCGTTCGTGCCCGAGGCGCGTGCGCCGCCGAACGGCTGCTGGCCGACGACCGCGCCGGTCGGCTTGTCGTTGACGTAGAAGTTGCCGGCCGCGTAGCGGAGCTTGTCGCGGGCGACCTCGATCGCTGCGCGATCCTCCGAGAAGACCGCGCCGGTGAGCCCGTACGGGGCTGACTGGTCGACCAGGTCGAGCGTCTCGTCCCAGCGGTTCTCGTCGTAGACGTACGTCGTCACGACGGGGCCGAAGAGCTCCTCGCGCATCGTGCGGAACTCCGGGTTGCGCGTCTCGATGACGGTCGGCTCGACGAAGTAGCCGAGCGAGTCGTCGTAGCCGCCGCCGACGACGATGTCCGTGTCGCTGCCCGCCTTCGCCTCCTCGATCGCGTCGGCCTGCGTCTTGAACGACGCTGCCGTCGATCACGGCGCCCATGAAGTTGTGGAAGTCGGAGACGTCGCCCATCGGGATCGACGCGACCTGCTCCTGCAGCCGCTCGCGGAGCGCCGGCCAGAGGTTCGACGGCGCGTAGACCCGCGAGGACGCGGAGCACTTCTGGCCCTGGTACTCGAACGAGCCGCGGACGATCGCGGTCGCGAGCGCGTCGACGTCGGCGGACGGGTGGGCGACGATGAAGTCCTTGCCGCCGGTCTCGCCGACGATGCGCGGGTAGTTCCGGTAGCGCTCCATGTTCGACGCGACCGTCCGCCACATGCCGTTGAAGACGGGGGTCGAGCCGGTGAAGTGCACGCCGGCGAGGTGCGGGCTCGAGAGCGCCGCGTCGCCGATCGTCGCGCCCGGGCCGTAGACGAGGTTGATCACGCCGTCCGGCAGGCCCGGCCTCCTGGAGCAGGCGCATCAGGTAGTAGGCGCTGAGCATCGCCGTGCCGGCGGGCTTCCAGACGACGACGTTGCCCATCAGCGCGGCGGAGGTCGTCAGGTTGGCGGCGATCGCGGTGAAGTTGAACGGCGAGACGGCGAAGACGAAGCCCTCGAGCGGCCGGTACTCCATCCGGTTCCAGATGCCGGGCGAGGAGACGGGCTGCTCGGCGTAGATCCGCGTCATGAACTCGACGTTGAAGCGGAAGAAGTCGATCGACTCGCACGCGGCGTCGATCTCCGCCTGGTGCGCGGTCTTCGACTGGCCGAGCATCGTCGCCGCGTTGAGCGTGTCGCGCCACGGGCCGGAGAGCAGCTCGGCGGCGCGCAGCAGCACGGCGGCGCGCTCCTCCCACGGCCAGCGCGACCAGTCCTCCCACGCGGTCGCGGCGGCGTTGATCGCCTGTTCGACGTGCTCGGCTCCGCCCTGGTGGACGTCGGCGAGGACGTGCGACTTGTCGTGCGGCATGACGGCCTGCTTCAGGTCGCCGGTCGTGACGTCCTTGCCGCCGATCACGAGCGGCACCTCGATGCGCTCGCCGCGCATCTGGTCGAGCCGGCGCTGCAGGCTCTCGCGCTCGGGGTTTCCGGGCGCGTAGTCGTGGACCGGCTCGTTGTGCGGGGCGGGCGGGCGGAAGATCGCGTGGGTGCTCATGCGCCGTAGATTACGGCCGGCTCGCGCTCAGCGGCGCAGCAGGTACGTCGCCGTGACGACGCACCCAGACCATGAAGCCGAACGACGACGCGAAGACCGGCGCTGCCGGCGAGCGTCCAGTTGGCGGCAGCCTCGACGATCCCGACGGCGAGCACGGCGATCCCGCCGGCGACCCCGGCCTGACCGAAGCGCTTGTCGATCTTCCGGGCGCGGAGCGCGGCGAGCGACGAGCCGATGATCACCGCCGCCGCCGCAGGCGGACGACGGGCCGGCGAAGCGGGTGTCTCCGGTGAGCACCGCGACCGCCTGGAGCGCGACGTAACGACGCACCGCCCATCGTGACGACGCTCGCGAAGAAGCCGTCTGGCTCGAAGCGCACGACCTTGGCGCGCAGGCTCGCGATGAACCACAGGATAGGCGAACGCGGCGCCCGTGTAGAGCGCCGGCAGACGGCGTCGGGATGGTCCGCGCCGAGCGAGCAGCGCCGGCAGGGCGAGCGCCACGTAGACGTATCCCAGAGCCGGCAACTGCGCCCGCGTCACGCGGCGAAGCTACAACACTTGTCGGATGAGGCCGACGCTCGTGCAGTACGACGCTCCCGGGCTTCGGGATCGGTGAGGTCTGGTTCGACGACCGTGGGCGCGTGTTTCACAGCGAACTGCCGCGTCAGACACGGGTCAGACACACGTCAGACCAGGTTGAGGGTTTGCTTGAGGGTCTGGCGCGCCGGCTCACGGCCTGGTTCGACGGCGAGCCCGACGACTTCCTCGATGTGAAGCTCGTGCTGCCGGACGGCTTCCACGGCGACTGCGCGCGCGTGCTTCGCAAGGTGCCGCGCGGCGAGGTCGTCACCTACGGCGAGCTCGCGGCGCTCGCCGGGCGGCCGCGCGCGGCGCGCGCGGCAGGGACGTTCTGCGCGCGCTGCGACCTGGCGCCGTTCCTGCCCGTCCACCGCGTCGTGAGCGCCGGCGGCATCGGCAGCTGGGGCGAGCTCGGGGTCGACTACAAGCGGCGGCTGCTGGCGCTCGAGGGCGTCGAGCTGTGAGCCTGTCCGACGACCTGCGCGACGAGCTGGCGCAGATCGCCCCGGCGCGCCGCTGCTGCCGTCTCGCCGAGCTCTCGGCGCTCTTCCACAGCTCGGGTGCCTGGCACCTGCGCGAAGGGACGGATCGGCGTCCACCTCGACCTCGTCAGCTCGGCGGTCGCCCGCCGCGCGTTCGCGCTGCTGCGGGACCTCGGCGTGCGGTCCGAGATCCGCACCTACAAGCGCCGCGCCTTCGACCAGGCGACCCGCTACCAGCTCCACGTGACCGTCGACGAGCGCGCGCTCGACGTCCTGCGCGAGGCCGGCGTGCTCTCGGCGTCCGGCGCGCCGCTCGAGACGCCGCCCGAAGCGCGTCGTCGGCCGCTCGTGCTGCCGCGGCGCGTACCTCCGCGGCGCGCTGCTCGGGGCGGGGTCGCTCTCCGGCCCGCGGAACCCGCACCTCGAGATGCGCGCGGGCTCGCTCGAAGGCGCGCGCTTCATCGCCGACGTCGCGCGCCGCGAGGGCATCGACGCTCGACCGTCGCCGAGCGGCGCGCCCACGCGGTCGCCTACGCGAAGGGGCACGAGACGATCTCCGACGTGCTCGCGCTGGCCGGCGCGGGGGACACCGCGCTCCAGCTCGAGGAGCACGCGGTGCGTCGCCTCGATGCGCGCCGACGCGAACCGGCTCGCGAACGCCGACGAGGCGAACCTCGAGCGCACCGCGCGGGCGGCGCACAGGCAGCTGGAGGCGATCCGGACGATCGGTCTCGACGCGCTGCCGGCCGACCTCGCCGAGATCGCCGAGCTCCGGCTCCGCCACCCGTCGGCGTCGCTCGCCGAGCTCGCCGCGAAGGCGCGGCCGCCGATCACCAAGTCGGCGGCGCACCGTCGTCTGCGAGCAGTGATGAGGCTTGTTGAAAGCTAGTGCTGCCTCGCTTGTAACTGCTCTAGTAAAGGCGCAACGGCCCTTCCATACTCGACCAGCTGGCGGGACCGTCCCCGGCAGACGGCGGATACAGACCCCGTCCGCCGTCGTCGTCAGGGATCCGGTGAACCCGGGGGAAGGGTCGTCCTCGGAGCCTTCCCCCGGGCCGCCACTGTGCGCGCTGATATAGGCTCCTCTGTCATGAGCCAAGCCCGCTTCGACGAGCTGCGCGAGCGCCTCGCCGAGATCAGCGATCTCGGCAAGACGCTCGGCGCTCCTCGGCTGGGACCAGCAGGTGATGATGCCGCGGCGCGGGGCCGCGATTCGCGCCGAGCAGCTCGCCACCGTCGGCCGTATCGCGCATCAGAAGTTCACCTCGGCCGAGATCGGGCTCGCTGATCGACGGCCTGCGCGACTGGGGCGAGCAGCACGACTACGACTCGTTCGAGGCGAGCCTGATCCGCGTCGCCGCACGCGACTGGGAGAAGTCGAGCAAGGTGCCGGCCGACCTGCGCGCGGAGATGACGCGCTCGGCCGCGCTCGCGAACCAGGTCTGGATCGATGCGCGGCGCGACAACGACTTCAAGGCGTTCCTGCCGGCGCTGCGGACGAACCTCGATCTGCGCAAGCGCTACATCGAGTGCTTCGAGGTGTCCGACGAGCCGTACGACATCGTCCTCGACGACTACGAGCGCGGGATGAAGACCGCCGAAGTGCGCCGCATCTTCGACTACCTGAAGGAGCATCAGGCGCCGCTCGTCAAGGAGATGGCCGCGAAGGCCGGCTGACGCACCGCCGCCGAAGGCGTTCGACCTCGACGCGCAGAAGGTGTTCGAGCTCGAGATCGTGCGCGAGTTCGGGTTCACCGACGACGCGTGGCGGCTCGATCCCGACGGTTCATCCGTTCGCCTCGGGCTGCGGGATCGACGACATCCGCATCACGACGCGGTACTTCCCTGACCGGCTCGAGGGCCTGTTCGGGACGATGCACGAGTTCGGGCACGGCCTCTACGAGCACCAGATCGACCGCACGCTCGAGCGCTCGCCGCTCGCGCGCGGCGTCTCGCTCGGCCTCCACGAGTCCCAGAGTCGGATGTGGGAGAACCTCGTCGGCCGCTCGCTGCCGTTCTGGCGGCGCTTCTTCCCGCGGCTGCAGGAGCTCCATCCGCAGGCGTTTGCCGGCTACGACGCAGAGCGCTGGTACCGCGAGGTGAACGCCGTCGTGCCGTCGCTGATCCGCGTCGAGGCGGACGAGGCGACCTACAACCTGCACATCATCCTGCGCTTCGAGATCGAGCAGGCGATGCTCGCCGACGCAGTTCCCGCTCGAGCAGCTGCCCGAGGAGTGGAACAGCCGCATCTGGGACTACCTCGGGATCGAGGTGCCGAACGACACGCTCGGCGTCCTCCAGGACGTCCACTGGTCGGGCGGCTCGATCGGCTACTTCCCGACCTACGCGCTCGGCAACCTGATCTCCGCCCAGATCTGGGAGAAGATCACCGCCGACCTGCCCGGGCTCGAGGCGGGCTTCGAGCAGGGCGAGTTCGGGCCGCTGCGCGACTGGCTGCGCGAGCACCTGCACCGCCACGGGCGCAAGTACACGCCGGGCGAGACGCTCGAGCGCGTCGTCGGGACGAGTCAGATCGACCCGGAGCCGTACGTGCGGTATCTCCGCGAGAAGCTCGCGGACATCTACGGCAGTTAGTCGCACTGACCTGGCTAGAGTCCTCGCCATGGCGAAGACACGCGTAGGGATCAATGGATTCGGCCGGATCGGCCGCAACTTCTTCCGCGCTGCGCAGGAGCGCGGCGCGGACTTCGAGATCGTGGCGTTCAACGACCTCGGCGACGTGAACACGATGGCGCACCTTCTGAAGTACGACTCGCTGCTCGGCACGCTCTCCGAGGACGTCGAGGTGGCGGGCGGCTCGCTGAAGGTCGGCGGCAAGGAGCTGAACGGCCTCGCAGAGCGCGACCCGGCGAACATGCCGTGGCGCGATCTCGAGGTCGACGTGGTGATCGAGTCGACCGGGTTCTTCACCGACCGCGAGGGCGCTCAGAAGCATCTGGACGCGGGCGCGAAGAAGGTGGTCATCTCGGCGCCGGCGACGAACCCCGACATCACGCTCGTGCTCGGCGTCAACGACGGCGACTACGACCCCGAGCAGCACTCGATCATCTCGAACGCCTCGTGCACGACGAACTGCGTCGCGCCGATGGCGAAGGTCCTCGACGACTCGTTCGGGATCGAGCGCGGGTTCATGACGACGATCCACGCGTACACCCAGGATCAGAACCTGCAGGACGGCCCGCACAAGGATCCGCGGCGTGCCCGCGCGGCTGCGCTCAACCTGGTGCCGACCTCGACCGGCGCCGCCCGCGCGATCGGGCTCGTGCTGCCGCACCTCAAGGGCAAGGTCGACGGCATGTCGATGCGCGCGCCGGTCCCGACCGGCTCGGTCACCGACCTCGTCGTCGAGCTGCGCGAGGAGGCGACGGTCGACGCGATCAACCAGGCGTTCGCAGACTGCAGCGTCCGACGGGCCGCTCGCGCCGTACCTCGAGTACTCGACCGCGCCGCTCGTCTCGACCGACATCGTCCACTCGCCGGCGTCGTGCACGTTCGACAGCGGCCTGACGATGGCGACGGGCTCCTCGGCCAAGATCTTCGGCTGGTACGACAACGAGTGGGGCTACTCGTGTCGGCTCGTCGATCTCATCTCGAAGCTCCTGTGACGCCTGCCGCGGTCAGTGGAAGCGGCCGACGTCGAGGGCAAGGTCGTCCTCGTCCGGTCGGATCTCAACGTGCCGCTGGACGACGGACGCGTCGCCGACGACACGCGCATCACCGCGTCGCTGCCGACGCTCCGGCTGCTGCTCGAGCGCGGCGCGGCCGAGGTGCGCGTCTGCTCGCACCTCGGCCGGCCGAAGACCGATGAGGACCGCGCCAAGTACTCGATGGAGCCGGTGCGGGCACGCGTCGCCGAGCTGATCGGCGACGACCGCGTCACGCGTGCTCGAGAACACGCGCTTCAACGCCGGCGAGACGAAGAACGATCCCGCGTTCGCGCGCGAGCTCGCGGAGGGCTGCGACCTGTTCGTCAACGACGCGTTCGGCTCGGCGCATCGCGCGCACTCGTCGACCGTCGGCGTCGCCGAGCTGCTGCCCGCCTACGCCGGGCTGCTGCTGCTCGAGGAGCTGGAGAACCTGAGCGCGCTGCTCGGCGAGGTCGAGCGCCCGTTCGTGATCGTCTCGGGCGGCGCGAAGGTCGAAGACAAGATTGCCGTGCTCGAGAACCTCGGCGGCCAGGGCAGACGAGGTCCTGATCGGCGGGAAGATGGCCGAGGACGTTCGCTCCGAGAACCCGTTCTCGTTCGACGTCGTGCTTCCGACCGACGTCGTCGCCGCCTCGGAGTTCGCGGCCGACGCCGAGACGCAGGTGACCGGGTTCGACGCGCTGCCCGACGGCTGGCTCGGCCTCGACATCGGGCCGGAGTCGCGTACCGACTTCGCGCGGCGGATCGCCGGGGCGAAGACGGTCTTCTGGAACGGCCCGATGGGCGTGTTCGAGTGGCCGGCGTTCGCCGAGGGCACCTTCGCGGTCGCCCGAGCGTCGCCGACTGCGACGGCTTCACGGTCGTCGGCGGCGGCGACTCCGTGCGTGCTGTGCATGAGGCCGGCGTCGCCGACCGCATCTCGTGGATCTCGACGGGCGGCGGCGCGTCGCTCGAGCTGCTCGAAGGGAAGGAGCTCCCCGGCGTGGCGGCCATCCCATGCTGATCGCAGGCAACTGGAAGATGTTCAAAGGGCCGGCCGAGGCGGCGGCGTTCGCGCGCTCGCTGCGCGACGCAGACCTGCCCGCCGACGTCGACGTCGTCGTTTGCCCGCCGTACGTCTCGCTCGCAGAGACCGTGCAGGCGCTCGCCGGCACCGAGATCGGCGTCTTCGCACAGAGCTGCCACTGGGCCGCCGACGGCGCGTTCACCGGCGAGATCTCGGCGCCGATGCTGCAGGAGCTCGGCGTCTACGGCACGCTCGTCGGCCACTCCGAGCGGCGCCAGTATTTCGGCGAGACCGACGAGACCGTCGCGAAGCGCGTGACTGCGGCGCTCGAGGCGGGACTCGATGTGATCGCCTGCGTCGGCGAGACCGAGGCCGAGCGCGAGGCGGGGGAGACCGACGCCGTGCTGCGGCGCCAGCTCGCCGCGCTCGAAGCGGACGACAACCTCGTGATCGCCTACGAGCCGGTCTGGGCGATCGGCACCGGCAAGTCCGCGACACCGGAGATGGCCCAGCAGGCGCACGAGACGATCAAGTCGCTTGATCGACGCGCCGGTGCTCTACGGCGGCTCGGTGAAGCCGGAGAACGCGGCCGAGCTGCTCGTCGCAGCCCGCGATCGACGGGGCGCTCGTCGGTGGCGCCGCGCTCGACGTCGACTCGTTCGCAGCGATATGTCTCGCTTCCCGCTCGTAACGCTCGTCATCCTCGACGGCTTCGGGTGCGCGCCGCCCGGCCCGGGCAATGCGGTCGAGCTGGCCGACACGCCGGTCTTCGACCGGCTCTGGCGCGACTTCCCGCACACGACGATCGAGGCGTCGGGTGAGGCGGCAGGCCTGCCGCCCGGGCAGATGGGGAACAGCGAGGTCGGCCACCTGACGATCGGCGCCGGCCGCCGGCTCTACCAGGATCTCCAGCGGGTGAACCGCGCGATCGGCGACGGCTCGTTCTTCGAGATCCCGGCGCTCGTGTCGGCGTTCGAGCGCGGCAACCGCGTCCACCTGCTCGGACTCGTCTCGCACGGCGGCGTCCACTCGCACATCGACCACCTGCAGGCGCTTCTGCGCTTCGCGCCCGAGAAGACCTGGATCCACGCGTTCACCGACGGCACGCGACGTCTCGCCGACCTCGGCGGTGCACGATCTGGTGGAGCTCCCGGCCGACCGGATCGCGACGGTCACCGGCCGCTACTACGCGATGGACCGCGACCAGCGGTGGGAGCGCACGCAGCGCGCGTACGACGCGATCGTCGAGCACGAGGGAACCGAGGCGACCGACGTTATTGCCGCGATCCAGGCGAGCTATGACGCCGGAATCACCGACGAGTTCATCGAGCCGATCGTGATGGCCGGCGCGCCGAAGCTCGAACCGGGCGACACCGCGATCTTCTTCAACTTCCGCCCCGACCGCGGCCGTCAGCTGACACGCCTGCTCCTCGACGGAGGCTTCGACGTCACGACGATGACGCGCTACTCGTCCGAGCTTCAGACGCCGATCGCGTTCAGCGAGCAAGAGGTGCATGAGACGCTGGCCGAGGTTCTCTCCGAGCACGACGTGCGCCAGCTGCACGTCGCCGAGACGGAGAAGTACGCACACGTCACGTACTTCTTCAACGGCGGCCGCGAGGAAGCGTGGCCGGGCGAGGACCGGGTGGTCGTCCCGAGCCCGCGCGACGTCCCGAGCTACGACCACAAGCCCGAGATGTCGGCGGCAGAGGTTGCCGAACGTGTCGTCGAGCGCATCGGCGACGGCTACGGCTTCTGCGTCGTCAACTTCGCGAACCCGGACATGGTCGGCCATACCGGGTCGATTCCGGCCGTGGTCAAGGCGATCGAGACGACCGACCGTTGCCTCGGCCAGGTCGTCGAGCGGGTGACCGAGCTCGGCGGTGTCTGCCTCGTGACGGCCGACCACGGGAACGCCGAGAAGATGCTCGAGGCGGACGGCGTCAGCCCGCACACGGCGCACACGACGAACCCGGTTCCGCTCGTCCTGACCGCCTCCGGAAGCCGGTTGCGAGACGGCGGCGAGCTCGCCGATCTGGCCCCAACTGTGCTCGATTTGCTGGGGATTGTTCAGCCCGTACAGCTGTCAGGTCAGACGCTTGTAAAGCCGCTGTAGCGGGGTATTGACGGTCCGAAAACGGGGCTATACTCCGGCCCTTGTCACTCCCACAACCCGATCTGGCCATACTGCGGAAGGCGCAGAAAGGGGACGAGCGTGCATTCGCCATCATCGTGCGGATGTACGAGACTCCGATCTACAACTACGTCCTGAGGCTGACCAACGGCGACAGGGCATTGGCCGAAGATCTGACGCAGGAAGTGTTCCTCCGCGTCTTCCAGGGCCTCCCGCGTTTCTCCCTCCGCTGCAAGTTCACGACGTGGCTCTTCCAGGTCACGAAGAACCGTGTGCTCGACGAGCTGCGCGCGCGTGAGCGCCGGCCGTCCACGCCGATCAACCTCGATGACGCACCGCAGTTCGAGGTTGTCGACCAGCCGGTCGAGCAGATCGAGACGATCGACGCTCTCTGGCGTTCGATCGGGGCGCTCCCCGTCGATCTGAAGATGGCGCTCCTCCTCCGCGACATCGTCGGGCTCTCGTACAACGAGATCGCCGATTCGCTGGAGATCACGCTTGCCACGGTGAAGTGGCGGATCTTCAAGGCACGGGAAGACGTGCAGGTCGCACTCGCGCGCCAGGGCATCACCTTCGGCGACGCGCCGGTCGAGACCGCGGTCTAGCCCGAGTTCGCGGCAAGCCACGCCTGCAGGTTGCGGGCCTGCTGCGCAGGCGTCGTCGCGTGCGGCACCGGGCCGACCGTGGGAGAGGCGCTGGAGTCGCGCAGATGCGCGAAGGCGATCACTGCTCCGGCCGCGACGATCGCGACGACGCCGGCGAGGGCAGCGAGCTTGGGGTCGAACTCGGGATTCGGGCTGACCTGCGTCTCGAGCGCCGTAACGACCTCGCTTGCCCTCGGCCGGTCGGCGGGATCCGGGGCCAGGCAGCGGCGAATCAGCTCGCGGTCGGACGGCCGAGGCGCGACCAGCAGCTCATCGAGGACGACGCCGAGCGAGTAGACGTCGGCGGCCGGCCCGGCAACCTGACCCTCAGCCTGCTCGGGAGCGAGGTAGCGGAGCGTGCCGAGCACCGTCCCCACCTGCGTCACGCTCGTCTCCTCGAGGGCGCGGGCGATTCCGAAGTCGGCGATCTTCACCGCGCCGGTATCGGTGCGCAGAAGGTTCGACGGCTTCAGGTCGCGATGCACGACGCCGTTCTGATGCGCGTAAGCCACCGCGTCGGCGAGCTCGATGGCTTCGCGGCGCGTCAGCGTGCCGCCTTCGAGTGTCGGCGCCGGGAAGGAGCTCCATGACGATGCACGGCAGGCCGTTCAACTCGTCGATGTCATAGGTCTGCACGAGATTTGCGTGATGCAGCCGCGACGCGATCCGCGCCTCGCGCAGGAAGCGCTCGCGGAACGCCGGTTCGCCGGCGAGGTGCTCGGCCAGGACCTTGAGCGCGACGGGCCGGTCGAGCCGCTCGTGATGCGCGGCGTAGACGACGGCCATCCCGCCGCGGCCGATCTCGCCGTCGATGCGATAGCCGCTCATTTGTCGTGACCGTGCCCATGACCATGCCGCGGGCCGTGGCCGGGCGGCGAAGGATGCCTGGGCGGGCCGTGAGGCTTCGGCGTCGGCGGCGGGTTCGTCACGACCGGCACGCTCGGCATGCAGAGGGGCGTCTCCGCGGCGAGCGCCTGCACGCCGCTGAGCAGTGGCTCCTGCAACGCAGGCGGGACTCGGCGCTTGTTCACGAGCGCGATCGCCTGGGCCCGAAGTCGCGGGATGTCGCGGCTCTCGCTGCAGGCGTCCTCGCCGGCGATCCTGTGGGCGAGCGCGATCAGGCGGGTCGCGTCGGCGCTCTGGAGGCGGGGAGGGGACGATTGGCCGCAGCCGGCCAGGCCGGCGCCGAGCAGCGCTATGCCAACAAAACGTCTCATGAGAAGAACCCCGCAGGGTCCTTCCCCATTTGGACGAGGCTAAATCCCGACGCTGAGGCGCGTCGCGAGCCCGACCGGCAGCCCGAGCTCCCGGATCTCGTCCTGCGTGCGGGCGATGTCGTAGTCGACGCGGTTAAACGTGGCGGTCGCTGTGTCGAGGAGCAGCCAGCCGGCGCGCGGGTCGCTGTCGCGGGGTTGACCGACGGAGCCCGGATTGAAGAGCCAGCGACGTTCGGCGCGCTCGACCGTCGTGCCATTCGGCGCGAGCCCGCCTTCGAGAAGCCGGTCGTTCCAGCCGATCGCAAGGGCGACGTGCGTGTGCCCGACGAGCACGACGGGCGCGTCGGTCGCAAGCAGGCTCGCGAGCGCCGCCTGCTCGCTCAGCACGTACTCCCAGACCGGGTCGCGGGCGCTCGCGTGGAAGAGCTGTGCGTCCTCGTGCCGCCCGAACGGCTGCAGCGAGGAGAGCCATTCACGCTGGCTCTCGCCGAGGACGGTGGCCGTCCAGCGCGCGGCGGTGGCGGCGTCGCCGGTGAACTCCGCGACGCCGAGCGTGCCGAGCACAGCCAGGTCGTGGTTGCCGCAGAGCGAGACTGACGTACGCTCGCGAACCAGGTCGCAGCACTCGTTCGGCCGCGGGCCGTAGCCGACGATGTCGCCGAGACACCAGATCTCGTCGACGCCCACGCGATCAATGTCTGCGAGGACTGCCTTCAGTGCGTGAAGATTGCCGTGGATGTCCGAGATGACTGCTGCGCGCATGGCGAAGGGCGCCACGCTAGCGTTCGCCGCCCTCCTTTGGTTGGCGTGTGCCTGGCTGCTCTGGCGCACGAGCGTGCCGTCGCTCCATTTGTCGGGTCTGCGGGAGAGCCGCTACTTCGGCGGGCGGACGCTCGCGCGGGCCAGAAGCTTCTCGCGCGGAGAGGACGTTCTCTGGTTGCTCGCGAACGCCGCGAAGCTCGTCGCGCTCGGCGTCCTTGCGTGGCGACTGCCGCCGAGCATCCGGCAGATCGGGCTCGGGCGCATCAACACGGCGATCGTGGCCGCGATGGTCGTGCTCGTGACGGTGTGGCTCGTCGCGTTGCCGTTTGCGCTCGCCGATCTCTGGTGGCAGCACCACTGGGGGCTCGGGCCGTTCAACATCGGCGCCTGGCTGATCTCCCAGCGGGCGACCCTGCTCCCCGAGGCGATCTCGGTGCTCGTCGGCGTTGTCCTGGTCGTCGGCCTGGCCGGCCGGTTCCGGCGCTGGTGGCTGATCGCTGCGCCGGTTGTCGTTGCGATCGCGTTCCTCTTCGCCTTCGTCGGCGGTTGGCTCGGGGCAGTCGGCGCCAAGCCCCTGAAGGATCCTGTGCTGGCGGCCGACGCGGCCCGCTACGAGCGGCTCGAGCACGTACCAGGGACGCCCGTCCGCGTTCAAGACGTCTCGTCGATGACCTCGCAAGCGAACGCGTTCACCGTCGGTTTCGGGCCGTCGGCCCACGTCGTCATCTGGAACACACTGCTCGACGGGCGGTTCACCCGGGGCGAGATCGACGCGGTGCTCGCGCACGAGCTCGGTCATGTCCGGAGCCGCCATGTCCTGAAGGCGATCGGGTGGACGGCGCTGATCGTGCTGCCGGTTCTGTGGCTCGTCGCGCTCGCGACGCGGCGGCGAGGCGGCGTCGGCGATCCGGCAAACGTACCGCTCGTGTTCTTCCTGCTCGCCGTGCTGACGTTGCTCGCGGCGCCGGTCGAGAACGCCGTCTCACGCCGCTACGAGGCGGAGGCGGACTGGCGCTCGCTCAACGCCACGCACAACCCGGCGGCGACGGCGCAGCTGTTTCAGGGCTTCGAGCAGTCCAGTCTCGAAGATCCCGACCCCGGGCTCCTCGACTACCTCTGGCTCGAGACGCACCCGACGCTGATGCAGCGGATCGCGATGACGCGGGCGTGGGCTAGCGCTCGTGACGGTCGTCCGTCTCAGGGAGATCCTGGATCCCCTTGACGGTCGTGTACTTCGAGTAGGCGTCCTGCATCGCGGCGAGCAGCTCCGTCATGAACTGCTGCGACATGTTGACCCGCGACACGACCACGCCCGGCACGTCGCCCTCTTCGACCTCGTGGTCGATCCGCGCGAAGGTGAGCGTGAACTCGTAGTCGGAGAACGTGATGTTCGCGAAGTTCGCGTAGACGCCGGCGAGGTGCGCCGGCTCCATGTGGATGTTCAATTGCCGTTCGGGCTGCTCGTCCATCGCACTTGACGATACTAGAGGCGTGTCGACGAACTCGTACGCAGTAGATCGCCTGGCCGCGCGGGTCGGGGAAGCCGCCGGCGCCGAGGTGGAGCTGGAGCGGCCGAAGGACGCCTCGCACGGCGACTTCGCCACGAACGTGGCGATGCGCACGGCCAAGGCGCTCGGCCGAAATCCGCGGGAGCTCGCCGAGGAGCTCGCCGGGCGCGTCGCGACGGTCGAAGGCATCGAGAGCGCCGAGGTCGCCGGGCCCGGCTTCCTGAACCTGAGGCTCGGCGATGCCTTCTTCCTGGAGGCGCTCGCGGAGATGGGGGAGGGCTACGGCGGCGGCTGGGCGGAGACGCCTGAGCGGGTTCAGATCGAGATGGTCTCCGCAAACCCGACCGGCCCGATCGTCGTCTCGGCTGCGCGCAACGGCGCGCTTGGCGATTGCATCGCGCGTCTCCTCGCCTTCGGCGGGCACGCGGTCGAGCGCGAGTACTACTACAACGACGCCGGCGCGCAGATGGACCGCTTCCGCGAGTCTGTCGCCGCGCTCCGTCGCGGAGAGCCGGTGCCCGAGGACGGCTATCGCGGCGACTACGTCGTCGAGCTCGCGGCGGAGGAGGGCGATCCGGTCCCGAAGATGCTCGCGTCGATCGAGCAGACGATGGAGCAGTTCCGCATCCATTTCGACTCGTGGGCCTTGCAGAGCGAGCTCGAGACGCGGCTGCCCGACCTGCTCCCGAAGGTCGACACGTTCGAACAGGACGACGCGCTCTGGGCGCGCTCGTCGGCGTACGGCGACGAGCAGGACTGGGTGATCATCCGCTCGGCCGAGAAGGGCGGCGCGCCGACCTATCGCGCGGCGGATATCGCGTATCTCGTCGACAAGCTGGAGCGCGGTTTCGACCGCGCGATCTACGTGCTCGGCGCCGACCATCACGCGACCGCGCGCTGGTACGCCGCCATCGCACGCATGCTCGGGTACGACCCGAGCCGCGTCGAGGTGCTGCTCTACCAGTTCGTGCACCTGACCCGGGGCGGCGAGTCCGCGAAGGCGTCGAAGCGCGCGGGCAACGTCGTGTTCCTCGACGACCTGATGGAGGAGATCGGCGTCGACGCCGCGCGCTGGTATCTCGTGAACCGCGGCCCCGACCAGACGATCGAGATCGATCTCGACCTGGCCTCCGAGAAGTCGCAGAAGAACCCGGTCTACTACGTGCAGTACGCGCACGCGCGCATCGCCGCGATCTTTCGGAATGCCGAAGGCGCGACGGTCGGGGGCGACCCTCCTGGCCCGCTCGAGCCGACCGAGAAGGAGCTGATCAAGCGGCTCACCGACTTCCCGGTGACCGTGCGCGACGCGGCCGACCGTCGCGGGCCGCAGCTCATCCCGGCGTACGCGATCCGGCTCGCCGACGACTTTCATCGCTTCTACCACGAGTGCCATGTGCTCGGCGAGCCGTCCCAGGCGTTCCGGCTCGGGCTGTGTCGCGCGACGCAGGACGTGATCGCTCGCTGCCTCGACCTGGTCGGGGTCGACGCGCCGGACAGCATGTAGCGGTCAGGCGCCGGTGTAGATCCGGCGCACGATCTCTTCGATGTCCGGCTCTGCGATCTGCAGATCGACGAGCCGAGCAGTCGCCGCGACCCGCGCAGTCAGCTCCGAGGCAGAGCCGCGGAAGCGCAACCATTGGCGCGGCCCGTCGACCTTCTCGACGCGAGCTCCTTCGATCTCGAGCGGCGGCTCCGGACGCTCCAGGTCGACGATGAGCAGCCGCTCGGCGCCGTAGCGCTCCTTCAGCTCGGGGATGCCGCCGTCCCAGATCAAGCTGCCGTGGTCGATCACGAGGAGGCGGTTGCAGAGGCGCTCGATGTCGCCGAGGTCGTGGGTCGTGAGCATCACGGTGACGCCGTCCTCGCGATTGATCTCGACGAGGAACTCGCGGACGCGCTGCTTCGCGACGACGTCGAGCCCGATCGTCGGCTCGTCGAGGAAGAGGAGCTCCGGCCCGTGCAGCATCGCCGCGGTGAGCTCGCCACGAATGCGCTGGCCGAGCGAGAGCTGCCGCACCGGCGTGTCGAGGAACGGATCGAGCTCGAGTACCTCGCGGAAGCGCGCCAGGTTCGTGCGATACCGGTCGGCCGGAACCTTGTAGATGTGGCGGAGCAGGTCGAAGGAGTCGCGCAGCGGGAGGTCCCACCAGAGCTGGACGCGCTGACCGAACATCGCGCCGATTCGCCGCGCCAGCTCGACCCGGCGGCGTGACGGATCGAGCCCGCCGACGCTCACGCGGCCGCCGGAGGGCACGAGGATGCCGGTCAGCATCTTGATCGTCGTTGACTTCCCGGCGCCGTTCGGTCCGAGATATCCGAGCAGCTCGCCCCGCTCGACGCGAAACGAGATGCCCTTCACCGCTTCGACGACGGTGCGTTCGCGCCGCAGCTTGCCGCGGCGTACGACGAACTCCTTGGTGAGCTCCTCGACCTCGATCATCCGCCTGCGCTCCGGTAGTGGCGCACGGCGAACTGCCAGACGTTTCCGGCGATCACCGCCGCGACGAGGGCGACGACCGGCGAGAGGAAGTCGATGAAGCGGGGGAGTCCCAGCGGGTCGGGCTTGTCGAGGATGTAGAGCGCCGGGAAGTAACAGACGAACGCGAGCGGGACGACGTAGGCGAGGAACCGGCGCACCCAGCTTCCGAGGATGTCGATCGGGTACTGCGCCATGAAGTTGCCGCCGTAGGTGAAGGCGTTCGTGAACTCGCCGCCGTCGGTCGTCCAGAACGCGAGGCAGCCGCCGACCACCCAGACCGAGCCGAAGATGACGATCGCGGCCGGAACCATCACGACGAGCATCGCGATGCGGCCGACATCCCATTCGATGTGCAGCGAGCCGATGACGACGCCGAGCACGATCGCGCCCTGGGTCGCCTTCCCGAGCCGCCGCAGCGCAAGGTCGGAGCAGATCACCTGGAAGAGGGTCCCGCGCGGCCGCACGAGCAGGATGTCGAACGTCCCGTCACGGATCTTCAGCGGGAACTGGTCGAGATGGCCGATGAGGAGGTCAGTCAGCGCGAACGAGATCGACGAAAAGGCGTAGAGGAACGCCACCTCGTGGACGCTCCACGTCCCGAGGCTCGGCGTGTTGTGGAAGATCACGAGCACTGCCGAGGAAGTCGATGAACGAGATGAGGAAGTTCCCGACCAGGTCGAGCGTGAACGAGACGCGGTATTGCCACTGCGACCGGATCTGAGCGCCGACAAGCCGGCGCCAGACGAGGATCGGCTCAACCACCTTGCACCACCAGCTTGTGCCGGCCGGCGCTCAGCGTGAGGCGGCCGAGACCGAGCAAGCACGAGCGCCCAGCCGACCTGAAGCCCGAGCATGGCCGCGACCGGCCAGTGCGGCTTGCCGAGCCACATGTCGATCGGCGTCTGGATGATCGACGCGAACGGGAGCGCGTAGGCGAGCGTCCGCAGCCAGTCCGGGAAGAAGGTGAGCGGCAGCATCATCCCCGAGAAGAACAGGCAGAGGGAGAGCGCCATGATCATCACGCCGCGGACGTCGATGAACCAGAACGCGGTCGTGTTGTAGAGGAAACGGAAGCCGAGGCTGACGACGACGGCGAGCGCGACGCTGACGACGAACGCGAGCGCCTCGAGCGGCGACGGGTAGCGCAGGTCGAAGACGAGCGCGCCGGCGACGAACGGCAGGACGCCGCGGAAGATGAAGTGGTACGGCGCGCGGCCCAGGTCGTACGCAAGCCAGTAGCGCTGGAGGTCGAGCGGCCGGGCAAGATCGGTGGCGATCGAGCCGTCGCGGATCCGCAGAGCGAGCTCCTGCCACGCGAAGACGTAGACGGTCATGATCAACGCCTGGCTGAGCCAGACGTAGGTGAGCGTGTCGGCTGTGTCGTAGCCGCCGACGTCCGAACGGTGCTGGTACACGGCGAGCAGGATGTAGGCCTGGATGAAGCCGAAGACGGTGTTCGTGAAGATCCCCGCCACCGTCGCCCACGGGTAGGCGGAGTACCGTCGCCAGCCGCGCTTCGCGATCTCCCAGTCGAGGCGCACGTCCGCACACTACGATCACCGCCTGATGTCGAGCCGTCCCGACCGGAACCTGGCCCTCGAGCTCGTCCGCGTCACCGAAGCGGCGGCCATGGGTGCCGGGCGCTGGATCGGGCGCGGCGACAAGATCGCCGCCGACCAGGCCTCCGTCGACGCGATGCGCGCGATGCTCGACACGGTGACGATGACCGGCGTCGTCGTGATCGGCGAAGGGGAGAAGGACGAGGCGCCGATGCTCTACAACGGCGAGTCGGTCGGCGAGGGTGGCGGCCCGGAGGTCGACGTGGCGGTCGACCCGCTCGAAGGCACGCGGCTCTGCGCCTTCGGTCAGCCGAACGCGATCTCGGTGATCGCCGTCGCCGAGCGCGGCTCGATGTTCTTCCCGGGCGCGGCGGTCTACATGGAGAAGATCGCCGTCGGCGCCGACGCGGTGCACGCGATCGACATCAACGCGACGCCGACCGAGAACGTGAACGCCGTCGCGAAGGCCAAGAACCGCCGGCCGACCGACATCCGCGTCGTCGTGCTCGAGCGTGACCGCCACGACGAGCTGATCGGTGAGCTCCGCCAGGCGGGCGCCCGGGTCAACCTGATCCGCGACGGCGACGTCGCCCCGGCGATTGCCGCTGCGCGCCCCGAGACGGGCGTCGACATCCTCTACGGGATCGGCGGCACGCCCGAGGGCGTCATCTCCGCCTCGGCGCTGAAGTGCGTCGGCGGCGGGCTTCAGGCAAAGCTCTGGCCAAGAAACGCAGAGGAGCGCCAGGCGCTCGTCGACGCCGGCTTCGACGTCGATCGGGTGCTGATGACCGACGATCTCGTAAAGAGTGACAATGTCTTCGTCGCGGCCACCGGGGTGACGACCGGCGCGCTGCTCCGCGGCATCCGCTACGTCAACGACGGGGCGATCACCGATTCGATCGTCATGCGCTCCCGCTCCGGCACCGTGCGCCGGATCGAGGCCCGGCACAAGCTGAGCAAGCTGATGGAGTTCACCGGACGCGAGTACTGATCGGAGCGACCTACACTTCCGGCGAGAACACGCGAACTCTGAGACGGAAGGAACGACGAATGGCTGTCGCAACGAAAGAGGGCCTCGGGCGGATCGAGGAGCTGCTCGGGGACGAAGCCGAGTCGCTGCTCGGCCACACCAGCGAGACGATCGACAAGAGCCTGCTGCACCTGCCCGGGCCGGACTTCCTCGACCGCATCGTCGTCGGCACCGACCGCTCGAACCAGGTGCTGCGCAGCCTCAATTCGATGTTCGAGCACGGCCGCCTCGGCAACACCGGCTACCTGAGCATCCTGCCGGTCGACCAGGGCATCGAGCACAGCGCGGGCGCGAGCTTCGCGCCGAACCCGGCGTACTTCGACCCGGAGGCGATCGTCGAGCTCGCCTACGAGGGCGGCTGCAACGCCGTCGCCTCGACGATCGGCGTCCTCGGCGCCGTCTCGCGCAAGTGGGCGCACCGGATCCCGTTCATCGTGAAGCTGAACCACAACGAGCTGCTGACCTACCCGAACGTCTTCGACCAGACCATGTTCGGGAGCGCCGCGCACAGGCGTGGGAGATGGGCGCCGCCGGCGTCGGCGCGACGATCTACTTCGGCAGCGAGCAGAGCCGCCGCCAGCTGCGTCGAGGTCAGCGAGGCCTTCGAGGAGGCGCACGCGCTCGGCATGTTCACCGTGCTGTGGTGCTACCTGCGCAACCCGGCGTTCAAGACGGGCGGCGTCGACTACCACACCGCCGCCGACCTGACCGGCCAGGCCAATCACCTCGGCGTCACGATCGAGGCCGACATCATCAAGCAGAAGCTGCCCGACGTGAACAACGGCTACGGCGCGATCAAGACCGAGGCGGGCGACTACGGCGCGACGAACGCGAAGGTCTACACCGAGCTGACGACCGACCACCCGATCGACCTGACCCGCTACCAGGTGGCCAATTGCTACATGGGCCGCGCGCCGCTGATCAACAGCGGCGGCGCGTCGTCGGGCCAGACCGACCTCGCCGAGGCGGTTCGCACCGCGGTCATCAACAAGCGCGCCGGCGGCGTCGGCCTGATCAGCGGCCGCAAGGCGTTCCAGCGGCCGACGAGCGAAGGCGTCGAGATCCTGAACGCGATCCAGGACGTGTACCTCGAGGACGAGGTCACGATCGCCTAGCGGAAGACCGGCGGGCGAGAGACGGCGGTTGCGGCTTCCGTCGTCTCTCGCTCTCTCCACCGGTGTCGTTCCCCCTACTGTGAGAGACGCCGGCCCGTTCCGAACCTTGCTCGCTGGAGCCAAAGATCCCCCGGACGGGGGACGGACGGCACGGGCTAGGATTCGGCTCCACGCGGGAGTAGCTCAGTTGGTAGAGCATCAGCTTCCCAAGCTGAGGGTCGCGAGTTCGAGCCTCGTCTCCCGCTTGTAGTGCGACGACCGAGGGCGTTGGCCGAGCGGCGGGCGAGCCCAAAAGGTTCATCGCAGATCCGACCTGCGCTGCGACGCGGTGTTCCGCCCGGCGTGCGCTCCGCTCGGCTGCTGGGGCATCTCCGAATGAGACGCCACCAGCCGGAGTTGTCAACGCGCCTCTTCGCGATGCCCGGCGGCTGCGCTTACGGGACCGCATAGGTGCGGACGCCCCGAACGATCGTCGTCAAGTCGATCGCGTCGGGTTCGAGCGCTGTCGGGCGTGAGCTCGGTTCCCGTCTCTCGCGCGTAACGCGCTTGACCTGAGAGCGACCTGAAAACGACCCACCCTTCGACCGGCTAGAGGCGTAAGATCGGTGGTGCGGCGGGGAACGTGGCGAAAGGTGATTCGGGTGAAGGTCGGTAAGAGCCCGAGATGTCGGGTTGGGTGGCGGAAAAGCCTCTCCACGAATGGGAGAGTTGTTCAGCTGCTCTGGCTCCGCGTCTACCTGCGCTAGAACCGAGCGCGCAGCCGTTCGGCCGTGCGGAGCAGGTGCTCCGGGAGCACCTTCACGTCGCCGAGGACCGGCATGAAGCTCGTGTCGCCGTTCCAGCGCGGCACGACGTGCTGGTGGATGTGATCCTCGATGCCCGGCGCCCGCGACGCGGCCGATGTTCCAGCCGAGGTTGAAGCCGTGCGGCGCGTACTCGGCGCGAAGCGCCTCGATGCCGCGCGCCGCGAGCGCGTGAACCTCGGCAGCCTCGTCCGCGTCGAGCGCGCCGAAGTCGCCGGTGTGCCGATGCGGCGCGACGAGTAGATGCCCCGACGAGTAGGGGAACTTGTTCATGACGACGAGCGCCCGCTCGCCGCGATGGACGAGCAACTCCTCCTCGGGCTCGCAGAAGATGCAGCGGTCGAGCTCGTCCGCGTGCTGCACGTACTCGAGGCGCCAGGGCGCCCACAGCGGCTTCGGCATTACAGCCAGCGCTTGTGGCGGAAGTACGCGACCATGCCGACGACGCACCCGATCATGCCCGCGGTGATCACCCAGAAGCCGTCGTGCCGTGTTCTCGCCGGGGAAGTGCACGTTCATGCCGAAGATGCCGGTGATCACGAAGAGCGGCAGCATGATGAACGAGATGATCGTGAGGATCTGCAGCACCTCGTTCTGGCGGTGCGAGACGATCTGCTCGTTCGTCGTCTCGAGCGCCTCGACGACTTCCTTGTAGTTGTCGAGCATGTCCCAGATGCGCTCGGTTGCGTCGACGATGTCCTCGAAGTAGAGCTCGAGCTCCTCCGGCAGGAAGCGCTCGATGTGACGCTCGAGCAGCCGCAGCGTTCCGCGCTCCGGCTTGATGATCTTCCGGTAGCTGATGATCTCCTGCTTGACGTTCGAGATGTCGCGAACGACCTCTTCGGAGCGCCCGTCGAAGATGTCGTCCTCGACCGCGTCGAGCTTGTACCCGATCTTGTCGAGGATCGGGAAGCAGTAGTCGAAGAGGTCGTCGAGCAGCTCGTAGAGCAGGCGGCCCGAGCCCTTCGAGAAGAGCTGATCGCGGAACGCCTCGTCTTCCTCGCACCGGCGGAAGAGGCGCGTCACCGGCAGCAGCTCGACCGTCGGCAGCGTGACCAGGTAGTCCGGCCCGACGAAGAAGTCGAGCTCGCCGGCGTTCAGCCGCTGGATCGAGCGGTCGTAGACCGGGAAGTGGAGGACGCCGAACAGGTAGCCCTCGTCGGCGTAGTCGTCGACCTTCGGCCGCTGGCGCTTGGACATGACGTCCTCGACGTCGAGCGCATGCCAGCCGAACCGCTCGGCGAGCTCCTGGGCGCGCTCGAGCGACGGGCTGTCGAGATGGATCCAGGTGAGGCCGGGTGCGCTGAGCTCAGCGGGCCGCGCAGGGGCATCCGCAACGGCAGTCGCCGTGTCGCGGGTGCGCGAACGCCGGATGCGAGGCAGGCTCGGCATCGGTACTGAGCGGATCCTCGAGGACGGGAAGCACCGGCATGTTCGCCATTCTAGCCGTGTTTCCCGCTCCAGCTCTGGGTATCGTCGACCCGTGGAGCCACGCTGGTGGACGATGCGACCGGCGCAGAGCCTCAAGCCCGCAAGCTACGTCTGCCCGTTCTGCGACGGGATGCTGCACGCGACGAGCGCAGCATGCGCTCGTCGCGCCGGAGGGCGACGTCTCGAAGCGGCGGCACGCGCACATGGAGTGCGTCGCCGCCGAGCGGAAGCAGGGCAGGCTGCCGACCGAGGACGAGTGGAAGAAGCGCCGGCCCTCGCGGTAGGCGCCGGTCATTGCCATGCGCCCGGCTGGAATCGAACCAGCGACCTTTCGCTCCGGAGGCGAACGCTCTATCCCCTGAGCTACGGGCGCTAGGGAGTGCGTAGTCTAGCCCGCGTGGAACTGAGGGCCTCAAAGGCGACGGTGCGGCTCGCCGAGACGTTCACGATCTCGCGCGGTTCGGAGGACGAGGCCGACGTCGTGCAGGTCGAGATCGTCCACGACGGCGTCTCCGGCTTCGGCGAGGCGGCGCCGCTCGCCCACTACGACGAGTCGGCTGCGTCTGCGCTTGCGTGGCTCGACGGCGTCGAGCTCGGCGACGACCCGTTCGCGCTTCGCCGAGATCGAGGAGTCGCTCGCCCCGGGCGAGCACGCGGCGCGCGCGGCGCTCGACCATGCGCTCCACGACCTGCAGGGCAAGCTGACCGGGCTGCCCGTCTACAAGCTGCTCGGTCTGCGCGCGTCGGGCCGCCGACCTCGTGGACGATCTGGCTCGGCGATCCCGACGACATGGCGCGCCGCACCGAGAAGATCGCCGGCCGCGGGTTCAAGCGGCTGAAGCTGAAGCTCGGCGGCCGCGACGGGCTCGACGTCGAGCGCGTCGCGGGCCGTGCAGTCGGTCACCGACCTGCCGCTCCAGTGCGACGTCAACGAGGCGTGGTCGCTCGACGAGGCGCTCGAGTACCTCCCGCAGCTCGACCTCCAGTACTGCGAGCAGCCGCTCGTCGCCGGCGACCCCGACGGGCCGGAGCTGAAGCGCCGCTCGCCGGTCCCGATCTACGTCGACGAGGACTGCCACGCGCTGACCGACATCCCGATGTGCGCCGAGCGCGCGCACGGGATCAACATCAAGCTCGCGAAGTCGGGCGGCATCCGCGAGGCCGTCCGCATGGTCAACGCCGCGCGCGCGCTCGGGCTCGGCGTGATGCTCGGCTGCATGGTCGAGTCGGGGCTCGGCATCGCGCCGGGCGTCCACATCGCGAGCCTGATGGATCACGTCGACCTCGACGGCAACCTGCTGCTCGCCGACGGATCCGTGGCCGGGCGTCGAGTTCGTCGACGGAGTGCAGCTCCCGTCGAACGCTCCGGGACTGGGCGTTGCGCGAGCGTAGGCTCCTGATCCTCGCCGAGGGCCGGTCGGACGACCCGCACTACGGCAAGACCGCGCGCGGCGTCATCCGCTACCGCCCCGAGGACGTCGTCGTGGTGCTCGACTCGCAGAGCGACCGCCACCGAGTACGAAGGCTTTCCGCTCGTGCGCACCGTCGCCGAGGCGATGGCGCTACGAGCCGACCGCTGCGCTCGTCGGCGTCGCGACGCAGGGCGGACGCTTCCCGCCCGCCTGGCGCGAGCTCCTCAAGGAGTGCGTCGCCGCCGGCCTCGACATCGAGAACGGCCTGCACGAGTTCCTCTCGACCGACCCGGAGATGATCCAGCTCGCGGACGAGCACGGCGTCGAGCTGCGCGACCTTCGCAAGGCGCCGGAGGGGCTGAACGTCCCGACCGGGCGAGAACCTGACGCACGGCGTCGACGTCGATCCTGATGGTCGGCTCCGACTGCGCGATCGGGAAGATGACCGTTGCGCTCGAGCTCGACCGCGCGGCGCGCGAGCGCGGCATCCGCAGCGAGTTCATCCCGACGGGCCAGACGGGGATCGCGATCGCGGGCTGGGGGATCTCGGTCGACGCGGTCGTCTCCGACTTCATCGCCGGCGCCGCCGAGCAGCTCGTGCTCGAGGGCGTACGACGCGGGGGCGAGGTGCTGTTCGTCGAAGGCCAGGGCTCGCTGCTTCATCCGGCGTACTCGGGCGTCACGCTCGGGCTCCTCCACGGCTCGGCGCCGCATGCGCTACGTGCTCTGCCACAAGGCCGGACGAGCGGGTCGTCGACGGCGACGAGCGCTTCCCGATCCCGCCGCTCTCCGAGCTCGTCGACCTGCACGAGCGGATCAGCCTGATCGCGCGCCCGGCGAAGGTGCTCGCGATCGCGCTCAACACACGGGATCTGGACGACGCAGCGGCACGCCGGGCGATCGAGGAGACGGAGGCCGAGACCGGCCTGCCGGCCGACGATCCGGTGCGTTTCGGCGCCGAGCGCCTCCTGGATGCGCTCGCTGCCCATCCTTTCGGGGTAGGCCGCGCTGCCGTCGTGAATGGGACGGGAGGCCCTGGCCGTCGGCCGTTGCACTGGGCAGACTCTCTTGCCGACAGGCATCGATTCTCGAGAGGGGCACGTCTTGAAGAAGCTCGTAATGCTGGCGGCGCTGTTTGCTGCGCTCGTTTCCGTGGGGCGCGCAAGCGCAAGCGCGCTGGTCGTACGGCGTCGCCGACGACTACCCGGTCTTCCACTCCTGTGGCGATGCCTGGTGGAGCTCGGCCAAGGACATCGGGTACACCGAGCTTCGGATGACCGTGCAGTGGCAGGGCGACGAACGTCGATCCCGAACCAGGCGAACCTCGCCGCGGCCGTCCTGTGCGCCCGGCTGAACAACATCACGCCCGTGCTCGCGATCTACCCGGCGAGGCCGTCGGCGATCGGCTCGGACGACGGGGCACAGCAGTCGTTCGCAGGTTTCACCGCGCTTGTCGCCCAGGCGTTCCCGAGCGTGACGAACTTCATCGTCGGCAACGAGCCGAACGTCAACCGCTTCTGGCAGCCGCAGTACACGAACGGCCAGGATGCGGCGGCAAAGGACTACGAGCACACGCTCGCCTACGCCTACGACAAGATCAAGGTCGCGCGCCCCGACTCAGTTATCTGGGGCCCGGCGATCTCCTCGCGCGGCAACGACAACGCAACCGCGGCCTCGAACCCGTCGCACTCGCCGGTGTGGTTCATCGCCGACATGGCGGCTGCCTACAAGGCGTCGGGTCGGACGAAGCCGATCTTCGATGCGTTCAACATGCATCCGTACCCGCCGATCCAGGACACCGATCCGTTCTCGAAGCCGTTCCAGTGGCCGCAGGCCGGCGCTGCGAACCTCGACCGGATCAAGCAGGCGCTCTGGGACGGCTTCAACGGGACCGCTCAGCCGATCCCGGCGGAGCAGACCGGCGGCCGCCAGGCGCAGAGCGCACGGTTCGGTGACGCGGGCCTCCCGATCGAGCTCGACGAGGTCGGCGAGCAGACGAACGTGCTCCAGACGAGCCACGCCGGCGCGTACACCCAGGACGGCGCGGAGAACATCACGCCGATCGACGAGGCGACGCAGGCGCAGCACTACACCGACCTGGCCGAGATGGCCGCGTGCGATCCCGACGTTCAGTCGCTCCTGTACTTCCCGCTGATCGACAACACGCCGATCGCAGCGGGCTTCCAGTCGGGCCAGCTCTACGCCGACCTGGCGCACAAGCAGTCCTACAGCGCGATGAAGCAGAAGATCGCTTCCGCGCACGGCCAGTGCACGGGCGGGGTCTCCGGCGTCCCGACGACCTGGGTCCACACGACCTCGGTGCTCGGCGCGAAGCCGTACTTCAACGGCAACGACGACCTCGAGCTTCGTGGTCGCCGAGCAAGCCGTCCGGGATCGGCTCGCTTCAGGTGTCGGTCATCGCGAACGAGGATGCGACCTACGTCGCGACGCTGACGAACGCCGTCACCCATCAGACGGTCGGCACGCCCGTCACCGGGACGGTGCAGGCGTACTTACAAGCCGGCGATCAAGTTCACCGGCGCGATCCCGGATGGCGCTACCAGCTCAAGGTCGTGCTCACCGCCGTCACGAACCCGGCGCGCACGCTCACGCTCCGACGCTGCTCCGTTCGTCGTCGGCGCTCCGGTCGCTGGAACTCCCTTGACCCCGCTCGCACGATCAACGGTGACTTCAGCCTCGTTGTTCACAAACGTCAGCACGCAGTTCGAGCAGATGCTGACCACGATGCTCAACCGGGTCGCGAGCGTACCCGACGTTCAACGCGTTCCTGTACCAGTTCGGCACCTTGCTGGGAACGCCGACCACGGACATCACCGGCCTCGAGGCAGCTCATCTTCTCGCGTTACGCCGTCTCGGCGCATGCCGGTCCGCCTTCGAAGTCGTTCACGGTGAAGAAGGGAGCGAAGTTCAAGCTCCCGAGCCTCGGCAAGGTCAAGGCCGGGACGTACCAGTACAAGCTCATCGCTGCAGGCGGGCAAGAACACGCTGACGATGATCTCGGCGCCCTTCAAGCTCGACGCGAAGGGCAAGCTGAGCGCCGTCAAGAAGGCCACGGCGAAGCCGGCAAGAAGACCAAGGCGAAGCCAAGCCAAGACGAAGGCCAAGAAGAAGAGTAGCCGCGTGCGCATCGCGGTCGTCTCGGACACGCATCTGCCTCGGGGAGCGCGCACGCTCCCCGAGGCGTGCGTGGAGCGGCTGCGGAGCGCGGATCTGATCCTCCACGCTGGCGACCTCGTCTCGGCGGCGTTTCTCGAGGAGCTGCGCGCGTTCGGGCCGCCGGTCGAGGCGGTCTACGGGAACATGGACGAGCCGGCGCTGCGCGAGACGCTGCCGAAGGAGCGCGTCGTCGAGGTGGGGGAGGTGCGGATCGGGATGGTCCACATCCCCGGCCCGCTCGCCGGGCCGCTCCGAACGGCTGGTCGCGCGCTTTCCCGGCTGCGACGCCGTGATCTATGGCCACACGCACGTGCCCGAGGTCTCCCAACACGACGGGGTCTGGATCCTCAATCCAGGCTCGCCGACCGAGCGGCGAAAGTCGCCGTTCCATTCGCTGCTCGAGCTGACCGTCAGTGGCCGCGATCTCGCTCCAGTGCTCGTGAATCTCGACACTTGACAAGACGAACAGGTGTTCGCTAGAGTGACGAACACATGTTCGCAAGAATCCTCATCATTGTCGGGATCGCAGTCGTCGTCTGGAGCGTCTACGCACGCACGTCCGAGGCGCACGGCACGCGGCAGGTGGTGACGGTGCGGCCGTACCAGACGCTTTGGTCGATCGCGCAGAGCCACTACGGCGGCGACGTTCGCGACGCGATCTGGCGCATCGAGCAGACGAATCATCTGCCCGGCGCCGACATTCGCGTCGGCGAGCGCCTCGTTCTTCCGTAGCCCGCGGCGGTCGCTGCGAGACTACGCGGCGGCATGGACCTCGACATCGTCTTCCTGGGTACGTCGGCGAGTACCCCGACCGCCTCGCGGGCGCCTGCAGCGCTTCTCGTGCGGCGGGGCGGCGAGCGCCTGCTCTTCGACTGCGCAGAAGGAACGCAGCGCCAGCTGATGCGTTCGACGCTGGGCCTGCCGGATCTCGAGGAGATCTTCCTGACGCACTACCACGCCGATCACACGCTCGGCCTGCCGGGGATGCTGAAGACCTTTGCCCTCCGTCAGCGGGAGGTGCCGCTGACCGTCTATGGGCCGCCGGGCCTCCGCGAGCTCTTCGGCGACCTGCGGCGGATCATCGGCCGGCTGACGTATCCGGTCGAGACCGTCGAGGTGCGCGCCGGTGAGGCGCTCGAGCGGGACGGCTACCGCATCCTCGTCGTTCCCGTGCATCACGGTGTGAGCGCGGTCGGGTACGCGCTCGACGAAGACGATCGGCCGGGCCGGTTCGACGTGGAGGCCGCCGATGCGCTCGGCGTGCCGCCGGGACCCGAGCGCGGCGCTCTGCAGCGGGGCGATTCGGTCACGCTCGATGACGGTCAGGTGATCACGCCCGACGCGGTGCTCGGCGAGGCGCGTACCGGGCGCCGGATCGTGCTCGCCGGCGACACGGCACCGACCGACGCGGTTCAGGTGCTCTCGGAAGGCGCGGACGTCCTCGTGCACGAGGCGACCTTCGGCGAGGAGGAGCGCGACCGAGCACTCGAGACGCTCCACTCGACGGCGAGACAGGCGGCGGAGATCGCTGCCGCTGCGGGTGTCCGGCTGCTCGCGCTGACGCATCTCTCCGCGCGCTACTTCGGCCGTGAGCTGCTCGAAGAGGCCTCGCGAGGTCTTTCCGGCGACCGTGGTGCCGCGCGACTTCGACGTGATCGAGGTTCCGTACGCCGAGCGCGGCGAGCCGCAGCTCGTCAAACGCGGCGCACGTCCGCCGCGTCAACCGGTCTCCGACACCCCTTAGGGGAGCTGCCAGCTTCCGTTTCGAAGCACCGGCACCCGGTCGCCGCCCTTCGTGATCCCCGTGACGGCGACGTCGTCGGAGCCGAACATGAAGTCGATGTGGATGCTGCTCCGGTTGATGCGGTCGCGATCCGCTTCCCCGACCGCGATCTCGTACGCGTTGCCGAACGCCAGATGGCTGGCCGCGTTCTCGTCGAGGAGCGTGTTGAAGAAGATCGTTCCGGTCTTCCCGATCCGGCCCTCCCGATCGACGAGCGCAACCTCGCCGAGCCGTGACGCGGAGTCGTCCTTTGCGCAGCGGGCGCGGAGTGCTTCGGCGTTCTCGTCGGCGTCGATCGCTACGGCACGGCCCCCTTCGAAACGGACGCGCAGACCCTCGACCACGGTGCCGCCGACGTCGAGCGGCTTCGTCGCCGAGACGACGCCATCCGCGCGCTCCGGGTCGGGTGTCGTGAAGACCTCTTCCGTCGGGATGTTCGGGACAAAGTTGATCCCGTCGATCGTCGCCGCCCCCGGTGCATCCTGCGAGAAGCGCGACGTCGGTAGAAGGCCGACCGTGAGGTCGGTGCCGGGTCCTTCGAAGTGGAGCGCGTCGAACTGCAGTGCGTCGAGCTTGGTGCCGGCGTCGTACAGCTGCTGCACGCGCTCGCGCCACGCCGCCTGCGGGTCATCGGCGTCGAGACGAAGGACGTAGACGAGCTCCTCCCAGAGCTTGGCCAGCGCCGCGGCGGGCTCCAGCTCGGGATGCACGAGCCGTCGCCCAGCGCTCCGTCGCCCACGGAACGACACACCAGTTGGTCGTCTTCTCGTTGATGACGTCGTAATGCTCTTTGAGCGACGGCATCTGGTCGCGCCCGGCGCGGCCGGGATCGACACCGTCCATCAGCCCCGGCTGCGTGTTGGGAGCGATCGAGATGCGCGAGCCATGCGCCTTGCCGAGCTCGAGCAGGCGCGAGCCGTACCACGGCGGCACGAACTCGAGTGTGTCCTCGGCCGCGAGCTCGGCGCGGATTCGCTTGACCGGGCCGTCGAAATACCAAGGGTCGACGAACACCGCGCCGTGCGCGTAACACTCGGCGGCGATTGCTCTCACGAGCCGGGCAGCCTCCGGCGGGGTGATCACGAGCACCTGTTGCCCGGGCTGCATGTTCGCGCCGACTTCCACGACGAGCTTCGCGTAGCGGGCGAGGAGGGCGTCGTCCATGAGGCGAGAATCTACTCCGTCCGGTCAGATCGACTACAGTGCCGCCAGCACGTGCCCCTTTAACCCGGTCCAGAGAGGCCGGAAAGGAGTCGAATGTCTCACCCTGCCGTCGAACCGGCGCAGCGAGTTCTGCTGGACGAAGAGCAGGTCGCGCGCACGCTTTCTCGCATCGCGCACGAGATCATCGAGCGCAACGACGACCTCGACGCGGTCGCACTCGTCGGGATCCACACCCGTGGCGTCCCTCTCTCGCAGCGGCTCCGCCGGCTGATCGAGGAGCGCTCCGGCGTCGAGCTCGCGCTCGGCCAGCTCGACATCACCTTTCACCGCGACGACGTCCACGTGCGCGGGGGCAGCGCGCCACGCCGCGCGCAGCCGATCGTGCGCGACACGAAGCTCGACTTCGAGCTCGAGGGCCGCACCGTGATCCTCGTCGACGACGTCCTCTACACGGGCCGCACGATCCGCGCTGCGATCGACGCGCTCATCGAGTACGGACGGCCGGCGCGCGTGCAGCTGGCCGTGCTCGCCGACCGCGGCCACCGCGAGCTGCCGATTCGCCCGGACTACGTCGGCAAGAACCTGCCGACCTCGCGCGGCGACCGGATCCAGGTCGAGCTGGTCGAGATCGACGAGGTCGATCGCGTCGTCCTCATGCCCGAGAGCGAGGAAGGGGAGCGTGATGACTGACCTCCGCGTCATCGGCGGCGAGCTCATGCCGCCGCAACAGGAACGCCGGCATCTCCTGTCTGTCGCCGACCTCACGCGCGACGACGTCGACCGGCTGCTTGCGACCGCTCACTCATTCGCCGGTTCGCAGGAGCGCGAGAACAAGAAGCTGCCGACGCTCCGCGGACGGTTGGTGATCAACGTCTTCTACGAGTCGTCGACGCGCACCTCGTCGTCGTTCGAGCTCGCGGCGAAGCGCCTCTCGGCCGACACGATGACGCTGAAGGCCTCCGGGTCCTCGGTCGACAAGGGCGAATCGCTCAAGGACACCGCACAGACTCTCTCGGCCTACGACCCCGACGTGATCGTGCTTCGCCACCCCGAGGCGGGAGCGGGGGAGCTCGTCGTCAAGCACACCGCCGCACGGGTGGTGAACGCCGGGGACGGCAAGCATCAACATCCGACGCAGGCGCTGCTCGACCTCTACACGATGCGAGAGGCATTCGGCCGGCTCGAAGGGCTCCACGTCGCGATCGTCGGTGACGTCCTGCACTCGCGGGTCGCGCGCTCGCTCGTGCAGGCGCTCGAGCTCGTCGGCGCGAACGCGATCCTCGTCGGGCCACCGACGCTCGTGCCCGAGGGGATTGCTCCGTTCACCCACGACATCGGCGCGATTGCCGACGCGGATGTCGTCTACGTCCTCCGCATGCAGCGCGAGCGCATGCTCGCCGGCGCGAACTTCGTGCCCTCGCTTCGCGAATACGCCGAGCGGTGGGGCGTCACGCCCGCCAGGCTGCGGGACGGCCAGCGCGTCATGCACCCCGGCCCGATGAATCGCGGCGTCGAGATCGACTCGCGCGTCGCCGACTCGGATGCGTCTCTCGTCGTCGACCAGGTGCGCTCCGGTCTCGATCGTGCGGATGGCTGTGCTCTACGACCTGCTCACGGCCGGCCCGGTGGCCGTCGAGACCGCGGTCGGGGTCGCGTGATGCTCGCCGGGAAGACCCACGCCGACGACGTCGTCATTCGCGGCGCACGTGTCCTCGATCCGGTCGAAGGCATCGACACGACCGTCGACGTCCGGATCGACGGCGGCACGATCGCGCAGATCGGCGAGAACCTCGACGCGAACAGCCACCGCGTGATCGACGCGGAGGGCTGCACGCTCGTGCCCGCCTTCATCGATCCGCACGTCCACCTGCGGACGCCCGGACGCGAGGACGAGGAGACGATCGAGACCGGCACCGCAGCCGCTGCGGCCGGCGGCTACTGCGCGATCCTCGCGATCCCGAACACCGACCCGGTCGTCGACGATCCCGATGTGATGCGCGGGCTGCGCGCCCGCGCACACGACGAGGCGCACGTCCCCGTCGGCTTCCTCGCGGCGATCACGAAGGGCCAGAACGGCGAGGAGCTCACCGAGCTCGGCGCGCTCGCCGACGCCGGAGCTGCCGGCTTCACCGACGACGGCCGTCCGGTCGCCGCGGCGGGCGTCATGCGCCGCGCGCTCCAGTACAACGCGATCACCGGCCGGATGATCGCCGTCCACTGCGAAGAACAGACGCTGACGCGCGGAGGTCACGCCCACGCGGGCGTCGTCGCAGCCGAGCTCGGGCTCGGCGGCTGGCCGTCGCTCGGCGAGAGCCTGATGGTCGCCCGCGACGTCGACCTCGCAGGTGAGACAGGGCAGCCGGTGCATCTGATGCACCTCTCGGCGCGCGAGTCGGTCGACCATCTACGGCGCGCACACGCGCACGGCGTCCGCGCGTCGGCCGAGGCGACCCCGCATCATCTCGTCCTGACCGACGAGGCGATCCGCTCGCTCGACTCGAACGTGAAGATGAACCCGCCGCTCCGCACCGACGACGATCGCACCGCGCTGATCGACGCTGTTCGCGACGGCACGATCGCCGCGATCGCGACCGACCATGCTCCGCACTCGCCCGAGGAGAAGGACGTGCCGTTCGAGGCAGCGCCGTTCGGCGTCATCGGTCTCGAGACGGCGTTCGCCGCGCTCTACACCCACCTCGTCGAGCCAGGGCTGCTGTCGCTCGAGACGCTGCTCGAGCGCATGTCGGCCGGCCCGGCAGCGATCTTCGGGCTCGACCGGCCGCGCATCGCGGTCGGCGCGCCCGCGAACCTCACGCTCCTCGACCTCGCCGCGACGTGGCGGGTCAAGCCCGAGACGATCCGGTCGCGCTCGACGAACTCCTGGCTCCTCGGCCAGCGGCTGACAGGCAAGGTGACGCTGACGATGGCGGCCGGGGGAGTGGTGTTCGAATGACCGGAGCTCTGATTCTCGAGGACGGGGCGGTCTTCCCCGGCGAGTCGGTCGGCGCGGAGGGCTTCGCCTTCGGCGAGGCGGTGTTCACGACGTCGATGACCGGCTACCAAGAGGTCGCAACCGATCCGAGCTTCGAGGGACAGATCGTCTGCTTCACCGCTCCGATGGTCGGCAACTACGGCGTCGAGGAGAAGCGCTCCGAGTCGCGCCGCACGCATGCCACGGCGGTCGTCATGCGCGAGGCACGCGGCCCGGAGTGGACCGACTGGCTGCACGAGCACGGGCTCGTCGCGCTGACCGGCATCGACACGCGATCGCTCGTCCTGCACCTTCGCGAGGAGGGTGCGATGCGCGGCGCCGCGATTGCCGGCGATGTCGACGTCGACGAGGTACTCGCGGCCGTTCGCGCCCAGCCGGTCATGGCAGGCGCTGCGCTCGTCGCGGGCGTGTCGACCAACGAGCGGTACACGTTCGCCGAGAATGGCGCGGTTCGAGTCGCGGTCGTCGACTACGGCTGCAAGCGCTCGATCCTGCGCATGCTCGAGTCGGGCGGCGCAGCGGTCGACGTCTTCCCGCACGACGTCGACGCCGACACGATCGCCGCGCTACGACGGGGTGCTCCTCTCGCCAGGCCCGGGCGACCCGGCGCCGCTCGCCGGCGAGACGGAGATGTTGAAGGAACTGCTCGGCCGCACGCCGGTGCTCGGCGTGTGCCTCGGCCATCAGCTGCTCGCGATGGCGACCGGCAAGGAGACGTTCAAGCTGCCGTTCGGGCACCGCGGCGCGAACCATCCCGTTCTCGACCATCGCTCGAGCCGGGTTCTCGTCACCTCGCAGAACCACGGCTTCGCCGTCGCTCCGGGCGACGAAGCGGGGGTCACGCACAGTTCGCTCTACGACGGCACCGTCGAGGGGCTCGACTACCCGGAGCTGCGCGCCCGCTCGGCGCAGTTCCATCCCGAGGCGTCGCCCGGCCCGCACGACGCGGCGTCGATCATCGGCGGCTGGGTCGAGGAGCTGAAGGCCGTTGCCTAGAAGAACCGACATCGAATCGATCTGCCTGATCGGCTCCGGCCCGATCGTGATCGGCCAGGCGGCCGAGTTCGACTACGCCGGCTGCCAGGCGCTGAAGGTGCTGCGCGAAGACGGCTTTCGCACGATCGTCGTCAACTCGAACCCGGCGACGATCATGACCGACCCGGGCTTCGCCGACCGCACGTATCTCGAGCCGCTCGACGTCGAGGGCGTCCTGAGCGTGCTCGAGCGCGAGCGCCCCGACGCGGTGCTGCCGACGATGGGCGGCGGCACGGCGCTGAACCTCGCGCGCGCGCTCGACGAGCAAGGTGTCTTCGCCAGCCTCGGCATCGAGCTGATCGGCGCGAACATCGACGCGATCAACCGCGCCGAGGATCGCGAGCTCTTCAAGCAGACCGTCGAGTCGGTGGGGCTGAAGGTGCCGACGTCGCGCATCGTCGACACGAAGTCGATCGACGATCTCGCCGGCGTCGCGCTGCCGGCTGTCGTCCGACCGGCGTTCACGCTCGGCGGGCACGGCGGCGGCTTCGCCGACACGCTCGAGCAGCTCCGGGCGCAGGTCGAGCGCGGCATCGCCGAGTCGCCGATCGGTCAGGTGCTCGTCGAGGAGTCGGTGCGCGGCTGGGACGAGTTCGAGCTCGAGGTCGTGCGCGACAAGGCGGACAACGTCGTGATCGTCTGCTCGATCGAGAACCTCGATCCGATGGGTGTGCACACCGGCGACTCGGTCACCGTCGCGCCGCAGATGACGCTGAGCGACGAGGCGTACCAGGAGCTGCGCGACGCGGCGATCTCGGTCATCCGCGCGGTCGGCGTCGACACGGGCGGGTCGAACATCCAGTTCGCGCGTGACCGCATGACGGGCGACATCCGCGTGATCGAGATGAACCCGCGCGTGTCGCGGTCGTCGGCGCTCGCGTCGAAGGCGACCGGCTATCCGATTGCGAAGGTCGCGGCGAAGCTCGCCGTCGGCTACACGCTCGACGAGATCCCGAACGACCTCACGGGCACGACGCCGGCGAGCTTCGAGCCGACGCTCGACTACGTCGTCGTCAAGATCCCGCGCTTCGCGTTCGAGAAGTTCCCGGGCGCCGACACGACGCTCGGCACGCAGATGAAGTCGGTCGGCGAGACGATGGGCATCGGCCGCACGTTCATCGAGGCGTTCGTGAAGGCGAAGCGCGGGCTCGAGGGCCCGTTCGACTGGCACCCGGAGAACATGCACCCGTGGTTCGAGCGCGAGCTCGGTCGAGCTCGAGGCCGAGGAGAAGCGTCAGCAGGTCGAGCGGCCCGTCTACCGGCGCATCGACTCGTGCGCCGGCGAGGTCGAGGCGGCGTCGAACTACTACTACGCGACCTGGGGCGAGCGCGACGAGGCTGCCGCCCGCCGGCGACCAGAAGCGCGTCGTGATCCTCGGCTCCGGCCCGAACCGCATCGGCCAGGGGATCGAGTTCGACTACTGCTGCGTCCACGCCGTGCAGACGTTCCGCGAGCTCGGCTACGAGGCGATGATGGTCAACTGCAACCCGGAGACCGTGTCGACCGACTACGACACCTCCGACCGCCTGTACTTCGAGCCGCTCGACGCGGCCGCCGTGCTCGCCATCTGCGAACGCGAGCAGCCCGAGGGCGTCGTCATCCAGTTCGGCGGTCAGACCCCGCTGAAGCTGGCGCGCGCGATCGAGGCGACCGGCTACTCGATCCTCGGCACGCCGTTCGAGGCGGTCGACCTCGCAGAGGACCGCGAGCGGTTCGGCAGCCTGCTGCGCGATCTCGACATCCTGTGCCCGGAGTGGGGGATCGCCGAGTCGGGTGCCCAGGCCGTCGACATCGCCGACGCGCATCGGCTATCCGGTGCTCGTTCGGCCGTCGTACGTGCTCGGCGGCCGCGCGATGCGCGTCTGCCACGACGCCGACCAGGTGCGCGAGGCGTTCGCGGGCGTGCAAGGCCCGACGCTCGTCGACCGCTTCCTCGAGAACGCGATCGAGATCGACGTCGACGCGCTCTGCGACGGCACCGACACCTACGTCGCCGCCGTGATGCAGCACGTCGAAGAGGCAGGCGTCCACTCGGGCGACTCGGCGTGCGTTCTGCCGGCGCAGTCGCTGACGCCGCAGGCAACCGAGCAGATCCACACGATCGTCCGGCGACTCGGCCCGGCGCTCGGCGTCGTCGGGTGTCGTGAACGTCCAGCTCGCGGTCGCCGAGGATCGGGTCTACGTGCTCGAGGTCAACCCGCGCGCTTCGCGGACGGTGCCGTTCGCGTCGAAGGCGACCGGCGTCAACCTCGTCGCGGCGGCATGTCGTCTCGCCGCCGGCGCGAAGCTCGCCGAGCTCGACCTGCCTGCCGAGCGGCCGCCGCGCCAGGTGAGCGTCAAGGCGGCGGTGCTGCCGTTCGCGCGCTTCCCAGGCGCCGATCCGGTGCTCGGGCCGGAGATGCGCTCGACCGGCGAGGTGATGACGAGCGCCGGCGACCTGCCGACCGCGTTCGCGAAGGCCGAGCGCGCTGCCGGACGGCCGCTCCCGCGTGACGGTTCGGTCTTCCTCTCGGTGCGCGACAGCGACAAGGCGAGCTCGATTCCCGTCGCGGCTGCCTTCGCCGGGCTCGGCTTCCAGCTCTACGCGACGGGCGGCACTGCCCGGACGCTGCGCGGCGCCGGGCTCGAGGTCGAGGAAGTGCGCAAGGTGGGCGAGGCGGGATCGGCGCCGAGCGTCGTCGACCTGATCCGCCGCGGCCGCTGCAACCTCGTCGTCAACACACCCGACGGCGGCCCGGAACCGCGTTCGCGACGGATACCTGATCCGCGAGGCCGCGCTCGCGGCCCGCGTGCCGTGCATCACGACGATCGCCGCTGCGACCGCCGCCGTGCACGCGATCGCGAACGCGCGCGCGGAGACCGCGCTTTCGCTGCAGGAGCGGATCGATGTCGAGACCCAGGCGCGAGCGTCGTAGGGTCGTCGCCGTCGAGGCGGTCGGGCCGTACGCGCTCGTCCGCGTCGACCGCGGAACGATCTCACCGGGGATCCCGGGGCAGTTCTTCATGCTCGAGGCGCCCGGGGCGCGTGCTGCCCCGGCCGATGTCGCTCTGTCTTGCCCCACGCGGTGAGCTGGCGTTCCTGCTCGATCCGATCGGCCCGGGCACGCAGCGCGCTCGCAGCGCTCGAGACCGGGCGACGAGATCCACGTCCTCGGCCCGCTCGGCAACGGCTTTCGGCTCGACGTCGCGCGGCCGCTGCTCGTCGGCGGCGGCATCGGCATTGCGCCGCTGCCGTATCTCTCCGAGGCGCTCGACCGGCCGCCTGCGGTGCTCGGCTTCCGGTCGGAGCACCATGCGGAGGCGGCTGAGCTCGTTCCGAACGCCGAGGTGGTGATCGACCCGGTGCTCGTCACCGAGGTGATGCCGACCGACCGCGACGTGCTCGCCTGCGGCCCCGAGCCGATGCTCGAAGCGGTCCGCGCGCTCGCTCCGTCGGCTCAGCTCGCGTGGGAGGCGCCGATGGCCTGCGGCTACGGCGCGTGTTACGGCTGCGTCGTCGAGATCGACGGCGAGCTGAAAAGGTTGTGCGTGGAAGGACCTGTTCTGTGCTCCTCCTGAACGCGTCCGGCTGTCTCGACGCGCTGACCGCGCCCGACGTCGCGCAGTCGCTCGACGCGTTCGTGACGAAGACGGTGACGCCGGAACGCCGCGACGGAAATCCGCCGGTACGCATCGCCGAAACCGCGCACGGGATGCTCAACGCGATCGGGCTCGCGAATCCGGGGCGCGACGGTTTTCTGCGCGACACGCTGCCGCAGTTGCGCGCGCTCGGTGTGCCGCTGTGGGTCTCCGTCGGCGGCTTCGCCGCGCACGAGTACGCCGAGACATGCGCGCAGCTCGACGACGTGACGATCGAGCTGAACCTGCAGTTGCCCGAACGTCGACGAGGCCCCGGAGTCGGCGGCAGAGATCGTGCGCGCGTGCCGCGAGGCGACCGCAAACCCGCTCTACGCCAAGGTTTCGCCGCATTCGTGGGATATGGGAGAGACCGTGCGCGCGGTCGAGGCCGCGGGCGCGGACGGTGTCAGCATGGTCAACACGCTGCGCGGCGTCGCGCTCGACGCTGCACTGACGCCGACGCTCGCGCGCGGCGCCGGTGGGTACTCCGGTCCTGCGCTGAAGCCCGTTGCACTTGCAGCGGTGCTCGCCGCGCGACGTGCAACGGCGTTGCCGATCGTCGGCATGGGTGGTGTGACGAACGGACGCGATGCGCTCGAGCTGATCGCGTGCGGCGCGACGCACGTTGCGCTCGGCACGGTTTTGTTCGCCGATCCCGATGCGCCGGCGCGCGTGCGTCGCGAGCTCGCAGAGGAGGCGGAGCGGTCCGGTTTTGCCTCGCCTGACGACGCCTACTGTGCGGCGCTCTCGGGCGTTGTCAGGCTGGCAAACTGACTCGAAAATGAGGTAGTTGCACGGCGCTGGGAGGTTGGTAGGATGCTGCGCTCATGGTGCCCCCCCAGACTCAGGTCCAAGCTCCGGTCCGCTCGCTCGACCAGCGGATGGAAGCACTCAAGCGAGCGAACGACATCCGCGTCAAGCGAGCGCAGCTGAAGAAGGACCTGAAGTCCGGCGCCGTCTCGATCGAGCAGATCCTGAGCGAGCCGCCGGAGTTCGTCTCGACCGCGAAGGTCTTCGACATGCTCATGGCCGTGCCGAAGTTCGGTCGCGTCAAGGCAGCTCGCCTGTTGAACCAGTGCCGCATCAGCCAGTCGAAGACGGTCGGCGGCCTCTCCGACCGCCAACGACACGAGCTGATTGGCCTCTTCAACCAGTAAGCCGGTCTTCGTCGTTACCGGCCCGTCCGGGGCCGGCAAAGGCACGCTTATCGAGCTCGTCCTGCCGCGCTTCCCGAGCTCGCGCTCGCCGTCTCGGCGACGACGCGGCCGCGGCGGCCCGGAGAAGAGGACGGCGTGCACTACTGGTTCCTCGATCGCGCGGAGTTCGACGAGCGCGTCGACGCGGGCGACTTCCTCGAGTGGGTCGACTTCGTCGGCAACCGCTACGGGACGCTGAACTCGGAGATCGAGCGGCTGCGATCCGAGGGCCGCGCTCCGCTGCTCGAGCTCGAGACGGAGGGGGCGAAGCGGGTGAAGCGCCGGACGCCCGGGGCGGTCACGGTCTTCGTCACCGCGCCGGTCGACGAGCTCGAGCGCCGGCTCCGCGATCGCGCGACCGAAAGCTCGGGCGTCATCGACGACCGGCTCGCGAACGCGCGCGAGCAACTCGACGAGGCAGGGGACTTCGACTACGTCGTCGAGAACGACGACCGCGACCGCGCCGCGAACGAGCTCGCGGGGATCGTCGCGCGAGAGTTGGCCGGTGCCGCTACCATGGCCCGACCATGATTCATCCCCGCATCGATGAGTTGCTCGATCAGGTCGACTCGCGCTACGCGCTGGTGATCGTCGCCGCCAAGCGCGCGCGGCAGATCAACAACTACCACCACCAGCTCGGTGAGGGGACGTTCGACGAGTTCGCGCCGCCGCTGATCGAATCGCGCTCGAAGAACTATCTGACGATGGCCCTCGAAGAGACCGCTGAGGGCAAGATCGTCTACGAGTACCCCGCCGGCTACAAGAAGTAGGGCACCATTTCGGCCGGCGTAGGTTGACCGGAGCCGGAGTGGAACATGAGCCGAATTCTTCTTGGAGTCACCGGAGGTATCGCCGCCTACAAGGCGTGCGAGCTGACGCGCCTGCTCGTGAAGCAGGGTCACGAGGTGATCCCGCTCGTCACGCCGGGGGCGCAGCGCTTCGTCGCCGAAGAGACGTTCCTCGCGCTCGCCCGGCGACCCGCCAACGAGGATGTCTATCCGCATCTGACGCGCGCCGACCTGCTCGTGATCGCGCCGTGCACGGCGAACACGCTGGCGAAGCTCGCCTACGGCATCGCCGACAACGTCCTGACCGAGGCGGCGCTCGCCCATCGCGGCCCGGTGCTCGTCGCACCTGCGATGAACCCGCGGATGTGGGCGAACGCCGCGACGCGCGCCAACGTCGAGACGCTGCTCGCGCGCGGCATCGAGCTGATCGGCCCCGACGAGGGCGAGATGGCCGAGGGCGAGTGGGGCGTCGGTCGGCTCGCCGAGCCCGACGAGATCGCCGCCCGCGTCCGCCAGCTGCTCGCGCCTGGTGCGCTGACCGGCAAGCGCGTGCTCGTGACCGCCGGCGGGACGCGCGAGCCGCTCGACAGCGTCCGCTTCCTCGGCAACCGCTCCTCGGGTCGGATGGGTGTCGCCCTCGCGGAGGAGGCGCGGCGGCGCGGGGCAGACGTCATTCTGCTCGCCGCGAACCTCGCCGTTCCGGCGCCGCACGGCGTCGAGACGATCCCGACGCCGACCGCCGAGGCGATGCTGGACGCCGCGCTCGCGCTCGACGACGTCGACATTGCGCTGCTCGCGGCCGCCGTCGCCGACTACCGCCCCGCCGAGGCGCTCGCCGGCAAGCGCGCGAAGGACGACGGCGGCTGGACGGTCGAGCTCGAGCCGACCGCGGACATCGCGCGCGCGCTCGGCGCGCAGAAGCGGACGGCCAGGTGCTCGTCGCCTTCGGGGCCGAGCACGGGGAGGAAGGGCTCGAGCGCAAGCGCGCCATGCTCGAGACGAAGAACGCCGACCTCGTCGTCTTCAACGACGTCGGTCGGGCCGACATCGGGTTCGATTCGGCCGAGAACGAGGTCGTCCTGATGACGCGCGACGGCGAGCGCACCGTTGCGAAGGCGGCGAAGGCGCAGATCGCGGCGGCAATTCTCGACGAGGTCGAGACGCTGCTGCAGTGACCGAGGCGTACGACCTCTTCCAGGAGGGGCAGAGGCGGCTGCGCAAGGGAATGACCGCGCAGGCGACCGTGCCGCTCGAGAAGGCGAAGCGGCTCGAGCCGGAGAAGGCGTCGATCCGCGAGGCGCTCGGCATCGCGTACTTCCGCCTGCATCGCTGGCAGGACGCCGAGCGAGAGTTCCGGACGATCGTCGAGGAGCTCTCGCCGACCGACCCCTACGCGCACTACGCGCTCGGCCGCGCGCTCGAGCACCTGGGCCGCACGGCGGAGGCGAACGGCCACTACAAGCTCGCGAGCTCGATGCAGCCGGGCGACGAGACGTACTCCTCGCGGATCCTCGACCTCGAGTGAAGGCAGTCGTCCAGCGCGTCGCGCGCGCGCTGTCGTCACCCGGGGGCGCGATCGGCGCCGGCGTCTGCATCCTGCTCGGGATCGCCGACGGCGACGACGAGCCGGCGTCGTTCGCCTCGCGGAAAAGATCGCGCGGCTGCGGATCTTCGAGAACGAGCGAAGGCAAGTTCGACCGCTCGCTGCTCGACACGGGCGGCGCGGCGCTCGTCGTCTCCCAGTTCACCCTGCTCGCCGACACGGCGAAGGGGAACCGGCCGTCCTTCTCCGACGCCGCGCGCCCGGAGGTGGCCGAGCCGCTCTACGAGCGGTTCTGCGCTGCGCTGCGGGAGCTGGGCGTCGAGGTCGCGACCGGTGTCTTCGGCGCGCAGATGCAGGTCGAGCTCGTGAACGACGGGCCGGTCACGCATCGTGCTCGGAAGCCTCGAACTGGAAGCCGTTCTGGTACCTTTCGCGCACCACATTTCGGCTTGTTCGAGATGGGCGCGTGGCGCCCATTTCTTGTCTTGGGGGACGGGAATCGAAGTGGCGAAGACACCGTACGAGAAGGAGAGAGAACTGCAGCGCGACGTCGCACGCACTGTCGAGAGCGCCCTGCCGGGCGTCGAAGTGCTTGCGCTCGAGCTGACGGGCAAGGAGCGCTTCTGCGTGTTCATCGACCACCCCACAGGCGTCGACCACGCGCTGTGCGAGCGGGTCACCGACGTGTTGCGGACCGTATCTCGACGAGTACGGCGTCGAGGTCTCGTCGCCCGGCCTCGACCGCCCGCTGCGCACGAAGGCGCACTTCGAGCGCGCCGTGGGCCGAAACGTTCGTCTGAAGACCGTGACCGGCGGCAAGGCGCGCGGCAAGGTCCTCTCCGCCGGAGAGAGGTCGTTCCAGATCGAGAATGGGACAGGTCCGGCAGACATACCGTACGACGCGATCGTGCGGGCCAATCTGATCGACGAAGGGAACTAGACGATGAGCCAGGAGATCGTTGACGCCGTTCGCGAGATCGAGCGCGAGAAGGGAATCGAGAGCGGCACGCTCGTTGCTGCGCTGGAAGACGCGCTGCTCGCCGCGTACAAGAAGACGCCCGGCGCGACCCGGCACGCGACCGTCGAGCTCGACGACCGCGGCGACTTCCGCGTCTTCTCGATCGAGATCCCCGAGGACCTCGAGACACGGCTGCTCGACGAAGCGCGCGAGCGCGCGCTCGACGAGCTCGAGCGCATCGAAGAAGAGACCGGCGAGAAGAACCACACGCTGCTCGCGGACGAGGATCTCGAGCTCGACTGGTCCGAGGTTCCCGAAGAGCAGATCAAGCGCGCGGACGTGACCCCGGAGAACTTCGGCCGCATCGCCGCGCAGACCGCGAAGCAGGTCATCCTGCAGCGGATCCGCGAGGCGGAGCGCGAGATGATGTACGACGAGTACATCGACCGCGTCGGCGAGGTCGTCACCGGCATCGTCCAGCAGACCGGCGACCGGCGGAACATCCTCGTCGACCTCGGCAAGGTCGAGGCGCTACTGCCCGGCCCGGAGCAGGTCGACGGCGAGCGCTACGAGCAGGGGTCGCGCATCAAGGCGGTCATCCGCGACGTGCGCACGGGCACGAAGGGCCCGCAGGTCATCCTGTCGCGCCGCGATCCCGAGCTGATCAAGACGCTCTTCGAGCTCGAGGTGCCCGGAGATCGCCGACGGTCTCGTCGAGATCCGCGGCGTCGCCCGCGAGCCGGGCTACCGCTCGAAGATCGCGGTCGAGTCGCACGCCCAGGGCGTCGACCCGGTCGGCGCGTGCGTCGGCCCGCGCGGCTCGCGCGTCCGCATGGTCGTGTCCGAGCTCCGCGGCGAGAAGATCGACATCATCCCGTGGAACAACGAGCCCGCGCGCTTCGTCGCGAAGGCGCTCTCGCCGGCGCGTGTGCGCGAGGTCTACCTCGACGACGAGGGCACGCGAGGCGACCGTCGTCGTCCCGGACGACCAGCTCGCGCTTGCGATCGGCAAGGAGGGCATGAACGCCCGCCTCGCCGCGCGCCTCACCGGCTGGAAGATCGACATCGTCTCCGACAGCGAGTTCGCGCAGCAGGAGGCCGAGGCGGCCTTCGGCGGCGAGGACGGCGACGAGGGCGACTTCTCCGGCCGCTGCGCGGCGGTCCTCTCGAACGGCAAGCGCTGCCCGAACGCGTCGCTGCCCGGCTCGAAGTACTGCGGCGTGCCGGCGCACCAGGAGCTCGCGCTCCACGAGACCGACGCCGAGGACAACCCGATCGTCGAGGAGTCCGAGCCCGAGCTCGAGGCGCTGTCCGACACGGCCGAGCCCGAGGCGGTCACCGAGGACGCGGCCGCGTTCGGCAACCCCGAGCCGGAGGCGTTCCCTGCCGGCCCCGGCGACGCGCCGGTCGCCGGCGAGGACGAGACGCTCGAAAGCGGCGGCGTCGTGCTCCAGCGCGTCGAGGACGACCCGAACGGCGGCATTCCCGTCGAGTCGAGGGAGCCTCGAACGACGACTAACCCGGTTCGCACGTGCGCCGGCTGCGGCCGCAAGGCACCCCAGCACGAGCTTCAGCGCTTCCATGCGGACGGCGCGGAGCTCGTGCCGGGGGCCGGCGACGGCCGCGGGGCGTACACCTGCCGCCGCCTGCAGTGCTTCGAGCGTGCAGCGGCGCGGCGCGCGTTCAACCGGATCCTCCATCGCACCGTGCACGTCGACCCCGATCTCACCCGTCTCTACACTGGATAACTGCAGATGGCAAACGGAAAGCCCAACAGACCGATTAGACCGCGCGGCGGAGGCCCCAAGGGGCGGCGTCGCGTCGTCATCGACGGCGGCGGCGGCCGGCCCGGAACGGGTCAGCGCCAGCGCCCCGGCGACCGCGCCGACACGCGCGGTCCGCGGCAGCCGCGCGAGGTCGTTGCGCCGACCGGCCCTGCGACCGTCGAATCCGGCGTCACGCTGCGCGACTTCTCGCAGGCGCTCGGCGTCGCGATGCCGCAGATCATCAAGCTCCTGATGAACCTCGGCACGATGAAGACCGCGACCCAGTCGCTCACCGACGACGAGGTGCAGCTGATCGCGGCCGAGCTCGGCCGCGAGGTGACGATCAAGCACGCCGACGACGACGACGCCGAGCCCGAGGCGTTCGAGGACGCCGAGGAGTCGCTCGTCGCGCGGCCGCCGGTCGTCACGATCATGGGTCACGTCGACCACGGCAAGACGACGCTGCTCGACGCGATTCGCAAGACCGCGGTCGTCGCGACCGAGGCCGGCGGCATCACGCAGCACATCGGCGCGTACCAGACCGAAGTCGACGGCCGGAAGATCACCTTCCTCGACACGCCGGGCCACGAGGCTTTCACGGCCATGCGTGCCCGCGGCGCGAAGGTCACCGACATCGCGGTGCTCGTCGTCGCAGCCGACGACGGCGTCATGCCGCAGACGCGCGAGTCGATCTCGCACGCGCGCGCCGCCGACGTGCCGATCGTCGTCGCCGTCAACAAGATCGATCTTCCCGACTCGAACCCCGACCGCGTGCTCGCCGAGCTGGCGCAGGAAGGCCTGCAGCCGGAGGAGTGGGGCGGCGACGTCGAGGTCGCGCGCGTCTCGGCGAAGCAGGGCGAGAACCTCGACGATCTGCTCGAGCGGATCCTGCTCGTCGGCGACGCCCTCCTCGACCTGCGCGCGAACCCGAACGCAGAGGCGTCCGGCCCGATCATCGAGTCGCGTCTCGACGTCGGCCGCGGCCCGGTCGCGACGATGCTCATCCATCGCGGCACGCTCAAGGTCGGCGACGCGATCGTCGCCGGCGATGCCTGGGGCCGCGTCCGCGCGCTCTACGACTATCGCGGCGAGCGCATCCAGGAGGCGAAGCCGGGCGAGCCCGTCGAGATCCTCGGCTTCGACCGTCCGCCGCCCGCCGGCGAGCTCGGCCGTGTCGTCGAGAACGAGCGCCGCGCACGCGACGTCGCGCAGCAGCGCGGCGAGCGCCTGCGCCGCGAGGCGGTGGCGAAGCAGCGCACCGGTGGCGTGTCGCTCGACAAGCTCTTCGAGCAGATTGGAACCGGCGCCGTCCAGGACCTGAACATCGTCATCAAGGGCGACGTGCAGGGCTCGGTCGAGGCGATCGTCTCCGAGCTCGGGAAGATCCAGCACCCCGAGGTGCGCGTGAACGTCATCCACACCGGCGTCGGCGGGATCACCGAGAACGACGTGAACCTCGCTGCCGCGTCGAACGCGATGATCGTCGGCTTCAACGTGCGGCCGTCCGCCGAAGTGCGCGGCGTCGCCGAGCGTTCCGGCGTCGAGATCCGGCTCTACCGCGTCATCTACCAGCTCACCGAGGAGATCGAGCAGGCGCTCGTCGGCATGCTCTCGCCGGTCGAGACCGAGGCGATCCTCGGCGAGGTCGAAGTGCGCGCGCTCTTCAAGGCGTCGCGCGTCGGCACGATCGCCGGCTGCATGGTCACGAGCGGCGTCGTCCGCCGTGGCGCGAGCGTCCGCCTCTTCCGCGACGGCACGCGCATCCACGAGACGACCGTCTCTGCGCTGCGCCGCTTCAAGGACGACGTACGCGAGGTCACCGAGGGCTTCGAGTGCGGCATCCTGCTCGAAGGCTTCAACGACCTGCGCGAAGGCGACGTCTTCGAAGTGTTCGAGACGCGGGAGGTCGAGCGCACCTCGCTCGACGAGCCGCCGACCGCGGATAGTTAAACCCGTAGCGCAACGATTGCGTCACGCCGCTTGATCACGCGGTCGACGCGGTGCTGGAGCTCTGCGTAGGGGCCGTCGAGGACCTCGAGGTACTCGCGTGCGATCTCGACCATTGCCGCTCGCGATACGCGCGTCGCGTCCCACGAAACTGCGAGCGACCCGCCGGGCTGGAGGATGCGCGTCCAGGCCGGGAGCGCCTCGGCGAGGAGCGTCCGAGCGGCGCCGTCGTGCTGGATCCCGTAGGGCAGGTCGCCGACGATTGCGTCGAAACGGGCACCACCCGGGATCGTGCGCAAGATGTCGTCCGCCTCGCGCGTGTCGCCTTCCTGGAGGACGAGCAGCCGCTGGTCGTCACGTGGCCCGAGCTCGAGGGTGAACCGGCGTTCGCCTTTGGCGATGCGCTCCTCTTTGTGCGGGATCCGCTCCTCGCGGCAGAACTCGCGCGCGAATGACGCAGTCGTCTCGACGTCCTTGCGCGTCTGTTCGATCCCGATGGCGTCGTGGCCGAGCGCCAGTGCCGCGAACAGCGTCGTCCCACCGCCTGCGACGGGATCGAGCACCCGGACACGCGCACCGCGCGGGGTGGCCCGCGCGAAGAGCGCGAGATTCAGAAGCACGCGCGTGAAGACCTCGCTCGTCTTTCCCCGATAACGCCGCGCCTCAGCCATCTCGCGCGGGACGAACGGTGTCGTCTGACGTTCGAGCGGTCGGAGGAACGGCCCGGCCACGCCACCGATCTCCGGCAGGTACTCGAAACACTCGTTCGTCGCTGAGAGCCGGTCGAGGTCGTCGAGCGGCACGCCGTCGGCGACCTCGGCGAGGACGTAGGTCGCCCCGCCGAGCGACTCGCTCCGAACCGATGCGAGGTGGGGGCCGAGCGCGGAGGCCCGCAGCTCCGGTGCCGCCAGCCGCGCGGTCATGTCCGCGTACTGCGTCGAGTGTTGGGGGGCGAGCTTCAGGGCGAGCTGCACCGGGCGAGCATGACGGAGAATGCGGGCGTGGGCTCGGGCTTCGTTGCGATTCTGACCGTCGAGCTGCATTTTCCCGAGGCGTCGTCCCTGAAGGGGAAACGGCATTTCGTCCGCTCGGCCAAGGACAACCTCCGCAACAGGTTCGGCGCTGCGGTCGCCGAGGTCGACCACCACGACCTCTGGCAGCGAGCGACGCTGACGGTCGCGTGCGTGGCGCGTTCGGCCCACGAGGCCGAGGAACTTGCGGACGGGGCCGAGCGCTGGCTCGCCTCCGGCGACTGGGTGCTGAGCCGTTGCGATCGGTTACTTATCTCGCCCGACGACTAGCGCGTTACGGTGTCGGGCATGTCAGAGCGGATGCGACGCGTCAACGAAGCTGTGCGCGCGGTGGTTGCCGACGGGCTCGGCGACCTCAAAGACCCGCGGATCGGGATGGTCACCGTCACGGGTGTCGTCGTCTCGCCGGATCTCGGCGAGGCGCGCGTCTACGTCTCGGTCCTCGGCAACGCGAAGAAGCGCGCTGCGACGCTCGCCGGGCTCGAATCGGCGCGTGGCGTCCTCCAGTCGCGCATCAATCGCGAGCTGAGCCTTCGCCGGACGCCGACGCTCGCCTTCGCCTACGATGACGCCGTCGAGCGTGGCGTTCGGATGTCGAAGCTGATCGACGACCTGGCGGCTGACCTTCCCGATGAGATCGACCCAGGAGCAGCCGAAGATGGCCGAGACGACGCAGACGACTGAGATCGCCGCCATCGCGGATGCGATCCGCGGTCACGAGCGGTTCGTCGTCGTGGCGCACGAGAACCCGGACGGCGACGCCCTTGGCTCGCTGCTCGCGATGACGCTCGGGCTGCGCTCGCTCGGCAAGGACGCCGTCATGTACCTGGCGGGCGACACGGCGCTGCCAGGCGAATACGGCTTTCTCGAGCTCGACGGCCTCGTGCGGGCCGTGCCGGCAGACATGCCCGAGCGTGTACTCGTGGCTGTCGACTGCGCGAACGCGCGCCGGATCGCCGAGGACACAACCGCGATCGAACGTGCATTGCTCGTGCTCGACATCGACCATCACCACGACAACTCCCGCTTCGGCGACGTCAACTTGATCGTCTCCGACGCGTCGTCGACCGCCGAGATCGTGCGCGACGTGTTCCGTGAGCTCGACGTCGAGCTCACTCCGGCGATCGCCGAGGCGCTCTACGTCGCGGTCGTCACCGACACCGGCCGCTTCCAGTACACGAACACCACTCCGAAGGCGCTCCGGCTTGCCGCCGAGCTGGTCGAGGCAGGCGCCGACGTGCACGGCATCTTCCAACAGGTCTATGAGACCGTGCAGTTCGCGAAGCTCAAGCTGCTCGCGCGCGCGCTCGACCGGGCACGGCTGCTCGCCGGCGGACGCCTCGTCGTCTCGTACCTCCTGCGGGACGACTTCGCCGAGGTCGGCGCCGAGGAGCCGTACTCGGAGGGGATCATCGACTACCTGCGCGCCGTCGAGGGAGCGGAGCTCGTCGCGCTGATTCGTGAGCCGCCGCGTGACGAAGGGCCGACGCGGCGCATCTCGCTCCGTTCGAGTCGCGACGAGGTCGACGTGTCGGCGATCGCACGCAAGCGGCAGGGCGGCGGCCATCGCCAGGCTGCCGGCTTCTCCTCGGAGGAGTCGATCGACGAGATCATCGACTTCATCGAGCGCGAGTTCCTGCGTTGCCGCCGAGAGCGCTTAGGCCCGTCGGGATCGCGCTCGTCGACAAGCCCGCCGGGCCGTCGTCGTTCGCGCTCGTGAACGCCCTGCGCCGGACGACCGGGGCGCGTACCGGTCATGCCGGCACGCTCGACCCGTTCGCGACCGGGTTGCTGGTGCTGTTGTCCGGCGCGGCAACCCGGCTTGCGCCGTGCTTCGTCGGCTTGGACAAGCGCTACGTCACCGACGTCGACCTGACTGCGACGACGTCGACCGGCGATCCGGAAGGCGAAGTCGTCGAGCGGCACGCGCCGCCGGCGCGGTCGGAGCTGGAGGCGGCGCTCGCAGCCCTCCGAGGTGAGGTCGAGCTGCCGATTCCCGGCCGCCTCGGCGGTGAAGATCGGTGGCGAGCGCGCGTACCGGCTCGCGCGCCGGGGCGTCGCCGTCGAGATGCCCCTCAGGCGCTCGAACGTGCACGCGCTCGACGTCATCTCCTCGAGCGGTGATGCCACCGCGACCGCCGCCGTTCGCCTGCATCTGCACGTCAGCTCGGGCACGTACGTGCGCTCGATCGCGGAGGCGCTCGGCGGCCACTGCACGTCGCTTCGGCGAACGGCGGTCGGGCCGTTCTCGGTCGAGGAGGCCCACGCGGTCGACGAGGCGGAGCTCCTGCCCTGTCGCGGCCACGCTGAATCGGCTTCCCGCGGAGGCGCTCGAGCGGGTCCCGGCGAGCGTGCGGGACGGGGTGCTCGCGCTGTGAACGTCGCGCGGCAGGCCTCGGAGCTCGAGCCGGCAGCTCGCGCGGTCGCTGTCGGCACCTTCGACGGTGTTCACCTGGGCCACCGGGCCGTGATCGGCGCCGCTGTCGATGCCGGGCTTCGGCCGACCGTCGTGACGTTCGATCCGCATCCGCGCACGGTGCTCGGCAACCGGGTCGAGCTCCTGGCGACGCTCGAACGGCGCCTCGAGCTCCTCGAAGCGTGCGGCGTCGAGGACGTGCTCGTCGTCGAATTCACGCCCGAGGTGGCTGCGGAGGCGCCGGAGGAGTTCGCCCGCGAGAACCTGCTCGGCATCGGAGCCGAGGTCGTCGTCGCCGGCGAGGGCTTCCGCTTCGGCCGGCGGCGCGAAGGAACGCTCGAGCTCCTGCGCGAGCTCGGGCTCGATGCGCGGCAGGTGCCGCTCGTCGCGGGCATCTCGTCCTCGAGGATCCGGCAGTACGCGCACGCGGGCGAGCTGGCGGGAGCAGCGCGCCTGCTCGGCCGCCCGCTCGAGGTCGAGGGGATCGTCGTCTCCGGTGACCAGCGCGGCGGCACGCTCGGGTTCCCGACCGCCAACCTCAGCGTCGACCCCGATCTGCTCGTTCCGGCGTACGGGATCTACGCGGGCGCCGTCGGCGACCGGCGGGCGGCGATCTCGATCGGCGTCAATCCGCACTACGGAGGCACCGAACGGCGCGTCGAGGCGTTCCTGCTCGACTGGGAAGGCGACCTGTACGGCCGGCGGCTGGTCGTCGAGCTGTGGCAGCGGCTGCGCGACGAGCGCGCCTTCGCGAGCGAAGCCGACCTGATCGCGCAGATCGCCTCCGACGTCGAAGCGACGCGACGGGCGGAGCGCCCGGCGTAGCGCCGCCTACCGCACGGCGCCGCTCCGCCGCGGATCTGCTCCCGCGTCGTCTCGACCCACGGCACTGACGCCGCCGAAGTAGTGGTGCCGCGCCGTCCAGCGGCGTACCGGCCGACCGCCGCTCTCGACGCGGGTGAGGAACTCCTCGTCGATGCCCGGCTCGGCGTTGACGAGCGCGCCCGCAGGGTGGAAGCGAGGCCGGTCGATCGCCGCCTGCACTCCGAGACCGTCACGCAGGATCCCGTCCAGCACGCCGACGAGCGCCGTTCGGAGTCGAGTGCCGCCCGCGGCGCCGATCGCGAGCTCCAGGCCGTCAGCGTCGAGCACGAGCGTGGGGGACATCATGCTGTCCATTCGTTCGCCCGGCACGAGCGGCGCAGAGATCAGATCGGACTCGCCGAGCATGCTGTTCAGGTGGAGATCGAGGCCCGGCAGCCAGTCGCCTGAGCCGAGCCCGAGACTCGTCGTGAAGACGCAGGCGTTCCCGGTGTCATCGACCACGGTCAGGTTCGTCGTGTGGCCACCGGCAGCCGCGAACTCGTCGAAGGTCGCGAGGAGCGCATCTGGGCCGCGGTCGCGCTGCAGCGCGGCGAGCATGGGCTGCACCGCGGAGCCGTCGCGTGTGACGACCCGACGGCCGGCGAACGGACCTTCCTGGGTGGGACGCCACACCGCCTCGTAGCCGGTGAGATCGTCCGCGGCGATCGTCCCGTCCCGCTCGGCCATCAGCGCCAGCAGGCTCGCCGCGATCGAGCCGCGATAGAAGGAGGCGGCACCCTCGTCGCGCACCAGTTCGAGCGCGCGGACGAGCCCCGGCTGGCGCAGGACGTCACCTGCTCCGAGGAGCACGCCGCCCGGTGCGTACAGCCGCGCGCCTTCGCGCATCGTCATCACCGGCTCGAGCATCGCGAGGCAGGCGGCGTGGGCCGGTGGCATCGGCACGTCGTCGCGGGCCAGGCGGAGGGCCGGTTCGACGAGGCGCTCCCACGGGAGCGACCCGAACCGGCGCCAGAGCGCGTCGAGCCCTGCCGGCACCCCGGGAACGGCGCACGACGACGCGCCGATCGCGTAGTGCACGAGCTCGTCTCCGAACGGCACCTCGAGCTCGGCCATCGGCGCGCCGGAGCCCGACGGCACCGCGACGAAGCAGTCGAGCTGACTGGCCTCGCGCCTCGTCGCATCCCAGTAGATCGCGTGGCCGCCGCCGAGCAGGCCGGTCATCACGGTCTCCGCGACGCAGGAGGCGAGGCACGCGGCAATTGCCGCGTCGGCGGCGGTGCCTCCTTCGGCGAGGATCTCGGCGCCGGCGTCGGCCGTCGCAGGATGCCCCGCGGCGATCACGAGACGCGTTCGGCGAGGCGGCCGCCGAAGCGGGCCAGCCCGGGGCCTGGGAAGTCGCAGCGCTCGCCCACGAACTCGCCGATCGGGACCTGGAAGGTGCGCTCGTCGATCGCGAGCACGATCAGCTCTTCGCCTTCGCTCTCGACGACCAGGCCGTCGCTTCCCTCGGGGAAGCTCACGGCGTAGCGGCCGCCGGAGTTCTCGTAGACGCCGACGAACGCCTCGTAGTCGTCCGGCGAGAGCTTGCGGTAGGGCGGGTCGTGACGCGTGTCTCCGACGACCAGCCGGAAGAACTCGTCCTCGATCTGCTTGAGCGCCTTCGCGCCCTTGCTCCCGTTCGTCAGGCCCGCGAAGACGGCGTTCGCGCTCCGGCACGACGAGAAACGACGACTGGAACCCGCCGTACGACCCGCCGTGGCCCCAGACCTCGACGCCGCCGACGACCTCGCCGGCGAGGCCGAGCCCGTAGACGCCGCGGACCGGCGTGCTCTGCGCGACGCGCATACGGGTGGATTCCTGTTGGGCGAGATGCCAGCGGCCGAACCGCAGGAGGTCGTCGACCGTCGAGGCCAGTCCGCCCGAGGGGCGCCGAGCGCGCGGATAGGGGCCTGGCAAGCGCCTCTGACCCGGTCCCTGCGAGCTCGGGCTCGGCGAACGACGTGGCCTCGAGGCCTGCCGGGACGAAGGACTTCGCGCGCGAGCGCGTCCTCGAACGTCGTGCCCGCGCGCTCCGCGGCGAGCCAGGCTGCGAGCCAGAAACCGGTGTTCGCGTACGACCAGACGTCGTCGACGCCGACGAGACGGCGCACCGACGGCAGCTCGGCGACGCAACGGCCGAGGGCGTCGTCGCCGTCCCCGAACCGGCTCGTGTCGAAGATCGGGAGCTCGCAATCGAAGCCGCTCACGTGCGAAAGCAGGTGCCGGACGCAGACGTCCTCGGGCCAGACGCCGGTCGGCTCGGTCGAGCGACAGGGTTGCGAGAGCGAGTGTCGCCGTGAACGGCTTGGTGATCGACGCGATGCGAAAGAGCGTGTCCGATGTGCAGCCGACGGCGTGCGTCTCCGACCGGTCGTCGACCGACATTCCGACCGCGAGCGCAGGCACCGCCCACGCTTCCGCGGCCGACTCGCAGACCCCCCGAAACCGCATATCCATCACGGATTCGCTACCCTACTGGGCGACCCGGCCTCGGCTGCGCGCGTTCTTCCTTCGCGGTGGCTTGGACCTGGGTGCCCATTACGAGAGGAGAAGGTATGACCCTCACCAAGGAAGAGAAGCTGGGCCATGTCGGCAAGTTCGGCAAGCACGAGACGGACACGGGCTCGCCCGAAGTCCAGATCGCGATGCTGACCCAGCGGATCAATCAGCTGACCGAGCACCTGCGCACGCACAAGCACGACCACTACTCGCGTCGTGGCCTGCTCAAGCTCGTCGGCCGCCGCCGCCGGTTCCTGAACTACCTGCAGCGGAAAGATCTCGAGGGCTATCGCGCCCTCATCAAGGAGCTCGGCCTCCGCCGCTAGCTCCTACCACCCCGGAGGGTGGAGCTTGGGCGAGCGCCTCGGACGGGCGTTGACCCAATCTCCACCCTTCACATCGCCTTTCGAGGCACAGAACAGTGGAGGAATAGAGAATGAGCATCGTTGAGGCTGAGCACCCCGCCGGGGTGCCGGTTTCCGTGTCCGTCGAGATCGGCGGACGTGAGATCAAGTTCGAGACCGGGAAGCTCGCGAAGCAGGCCGACGGCGCAGTCGTCGTCTCCAGCGGGCAGACGGTCGTCCTCGGTACGGCGCAGGGCCGGACGGAAGCGCGCGAAGGCGCGGACTTCTTCCCGCTCACCGTCGACATCGAGGAGCGCATGTACGCCGCCGGGAAGATCCCGGGCGGCTTCTTCAAGCGCGAAGGGCGCCCGACCGAGCGCGCCATCCTGACCGCGCGCATGATCGACCGCCCGGTGCGGCCGCTGTGGCCGAAGGGCTACCGCAACGAGACGCAGTGCGTCGGCACCGTGTTCTCGGCCGACATGGTCGTCCCGCACGACATGCTGGCGATCAACGCCGTCTCGGCGGCCCTGACCGTGTCGCCGCTGCCCTTCCTCGGCCCGATCGGCGCCGTGCGGATGGGGCTGATCGACGGCAACCTCGTCGTCAACCCGACGCTCGAGGAGACCCAGGAGCAGTCCGAGCTCGACCTGATCGTCGTCGGCACGAAGGACGGCCTGACGATGGTCGAGGCGGGCGCGAATCGCGTCCCCGAGAGCGTCATCCTCGAGGCGCTCGACATCGCGCACCGCGAGATCGTGAAGCTCTGCGACGCGCAGCTCGAGCTCCGCGCGAAGGCGGGCAAGACGAAGTGGCTCGACCCCGCCGTCACGGAGCGGCTCGAGGGCCAGTACGGCCACGAGATCTGGACGCGCATCCAGGAGCAGGGCATCCGCGAGGCGGCCGGGATCGTCGAGGAGATCGTCGCCAAGGAAGTCGGCGAGGTCACCCTTCAGTCCGACCAGGCGCAGGTCTTCGGCGAGCTGCAGGTTCGCTCGTCGCTCGCCCAGCTGCTCGAGAAGCAGCGCTCGGTCGCGACCGAGACCGCCGTCCGCGAGCAGTTCGAGACCGATCTGCGCGGCCTCACCGAGGCCGAGCAGGACTCGAAGGAGCTCAAGTCGGCGAAGCGCAACCTGCTCTACGACAAGATCGTCGAGACGGCGAAGCTGCCGTTCCCGGCAGGCGGCGAGGACGGCGAGAAGGACTCGCTGACCAAGAGCTACGTCAAGAAGGCGTGCGACTCGATCTACAAGCAGCTCGTCCGCACGAAGATCGCCGTCGACAAGCGCCGTCCTGACGGCCGCTCGGAGACGGACATCCGCCCGATCGAGGTCGAGGTGTCGGTCATGCCGCGCACCCACGGCTCGGGGCTCTTCACCCGCGGGCAGACGCAGATCATGTCGCTGCTGACGCTCGGCACGGCGAAGGAAGGCCAGCGCATCGACGATCTGTCGCTCGAGCGTGACCGCCGCTTCATGCACCACTACAACTTCCCGCCCTACTCGGTGGGTGAGACGGGCCGCATGGGCTCGCCGAAGCGCCGCGACATCGGTCACGGTGCGCTCGCCCAGCGCGCGCTCGAGGCGATCCTGCCGCCGGCGGAGGAGTTCCCCTACACGATCCGCATCGTGTCCGAGACGCTCGAGTCGAACGGCTCGTCGTCGATGGGCTCGGTCTGCGGTTCGACGCTGGCACTCATGGACGCCGGTGTGCCGATCAAGGAGCCGGTCTCCGGCATCGCGATGGGCCTCGTCAAGGAGGGCGACGACTACGTCATCCTCACCGACATCCAGGGCGCCGAGGATCACCTCGGTGACATGGACTTCAAGGTCGCCGGCACCCCGGAAGGGATCACCGCGCTCCAGATGGACATCAAGATCACCGGCGTCAGCCGCGAGATCATGGAGAAGGCGCTGGCGCAGGCCAAGGAGGCCCGCACCGCGATCCTCGACCGGATGCTGACCGCGATCGCGGAGCCGCGTGAGGCGCTTGCCGAGCACGCGCCGCGGATCTCGACGATCCAGATCAACCCCGAGTTCATCGGCATGGTCATCGGCAAGGGCGGCGAGACGATCCGCTCGCTCGAGTCCGAGTACGACGTGCAGATCGACATCGAGGAAGACGGCACGATCCTCGTCTACGCGACCGAGGGCACCAAGGGCGACGCCGCGATCGCAGCGATCGCAGCGCTCACCAAGGAGCCCGAGGTGGGCGACGAGTACACGGGCAGGTCGTCAAGACGACCGACTTCGGCGCGTTCGTCGAGCTGAAGAAGGGCACCGACGGTCTGCTCCACGTCTCGAACGTCGGCCCGGGCCGCGTCAACCACATCGAGGACGTCATCGCACGCGGCGACATCCTCGACGTGGTCGTGCAGGAAGTGGACAAGGCGCGCGGCCGCATCGGCCTCAAGCTCGTCCAGAAGCACGAGAACGGCGGCTTCGTCTCGCCGGAGGAGCTCGTCGAGCGGGCGAAGGACGCCCCGCCGCGCGAGCCCCGCGAGGAGCGGGCCCGCGTCGCGACAGTCGCGGCGGCCCGCGCCGCGAGCGCTCGGGCAGTAGAAGCGAGTAAGTGAAGTGAGACTGGGGCCGCCGCAAGGCGGCCCCAGTCGTCTCGTCAGTACGCTACGCGCCGATGCAGAACTGGAACCTGAGCGAGCTCGACTCGGGCGAGCGCGTGATCTCGGAGCGCGCTCGACCACGTTCGCTCGTCCGCGGTCGGCTACTGGATCGGCGCCGGCTCGCGCGACGAGCAGCGTCGGCGAGGCCGGCGTCACGCACTTCATCGAGCATCTGCTCTTCAAGGGCGCCGGGCGCTACAGCGCGCTCGAGATCGCCGAGATCTTCGACGGCCTCGGTGGCGAGCTGAACGCGGCGACGTCGCGCGAGCACACGCTCGTCTACGCGCGCGTGCCCGACCATCACCTCGAGACAGCGATGGACGTGATGGGCGACATGGTCTTCTCGCCGTCGTTCGCCGAGCTCGACTCGGAGCGCGAGGTCGTGCTCGAGGAGATCGCGATGTACGAGGACGCGCCGCAGGAGCTCGTGCACGACCTGATCGCCGAGGCGGTGTTCGGCGACCATCCGCTCGGCCGTCCGGTGATCGGCACGGCCGAGGTCATCTCGTCGATCCCGCGCGACGCGATCGCTCGCTACCACGACGAGATGTACGTCCCCGGCAACATCGTCGTCGCGGCGGCCGGGAACATCGAGCACGACCGTGTCGTCGAGCTGGTCGAGCGCGCGCTCGCGCGGCGCGCGAGCCAGCGCGACGACCACGTGAACGTGCGGCCGCCGCTCGTGCAGGCGCCGCCGCCGCGCATGCGCTTCCAGCGCAAGGACACCGAGCAGTACCACGTGTGCCTCGCCGCGCCCGGCATCTCGCGGTCCGACCGCCGCCGCTTCGCCGCGTCGCTGCTCGACGCGATCCTCGGCGGCTCGGCGTCGTCGCGCCTCTTCCAGGAGATTCGCGAGAAGCGGGGGATGGCGTACGCCGTCTACTCGTTCGTCTCGCAGTACACCGACACCGGCCAGATCGGCATCTACGTCGGCACGCGCGAGGACAACCTCGCCGATGCGCTCGCGATCGCCGCCGAGCAGATCGCCGACATCGCCGGCGGCAACGTGCCGGAGCGCGAGCTCGTGCGGGCGAAGGAGAACCTGAAGGGGCGCATCCTGCTCTCGATGGAGTCGACCTCGACGCGCATGAACCGTCTCGGCAAGTCGCTGATCACCGACTCGGAGCTGCTGTCGCTCGACCGGATCGTCGCCGAGATCGACGCGGTCGAGGCATCGTCGGTGTCCGAGCTCGCCGCCGCGCTGCTCGCACCCGAGCGCCTCTCGGCCGCCTGCATCGGGCCGGACGAGGATCGCTTCCTGAGCGCGCTTGCGAACGTGACTCCGGGCCTCGCGCACGCGGCGTGAAGGTTCTCCTCAACGGGCGCAAGCGGCAAGGTCGGCTCGGTGCTCGGGCCGGGCTCGAGGCAGGCGGACACAGCTCGTCGACTCGCTCGACGATGCCGAGGCGATGGTCGACTTCACGCGGCCCGACGCGGCGGCGGCGAACGTGCGCGCCGCGGTCGAGGCCGGCGTCCCGAGCGTCGTCGGCACGACCGGCTGGGACACCGCGGAGTTCGCGAGCGCACCGGTGACCGTCTTCTACGCGCCGAACTTCGCGATCGGAGCGGTGCTGATGATGCGCTTCGCCGCCGAAGCGGCGCCACACTTCGCCGGCGCCGAGATCGTCGAGCTGCACCACGCGGCGAAGGTCGACGCGCCGTCGGGCACGGCGAAGCTGACGGCGGAGCGGATGGGCGGCGACGTGCCGATCCATTCGGTGCGGCTGGCCGGGCTTGAACGCGCACCAGGAGGTGATCCTCGGCGGCGCGGGCGAGACGCTCACGATCCGGCACGACGCCGTCTCGCGCGAGGCGTACACGCCGGGCGTGCTGCTCGCGCTCGCGAAGCTCTCGTCGCTTCCGCCCGGCCTCACGGTCGGCCTTGACGCTCTTCTCTGAGTCACGCGTCGTCGCGGGAGTCGGGCTCGACCTGCTCCGGCCGTCGGCGCCCGATGAGCTGATCGACGAGGAGGCGTTCGCGAACGACGAGTTCCTGCCGTACTGGGCCGAGCTGTGGCCGGCGGCGACGGCGCTCGCGGAGGCGCTGCCGGACGTCGCGGGATTGCGGGTCGTGGAGCTCGGCTGCGGGCTCGGCGTCCCGTCGCTCGTCGCGGCGGCCCGGGGCGCCGAGGTGACCGCGACCGACTGGGCCGCCGACGCGATCGAGCTGCTGCGCACGAACGCCGAACGGAACGGGCTCCGACTGACGCGCGGAGGTTCGCGACTGGCGCGAGCCGTGGGCCGAGCGATTCGACCTCGCGCTCGCCGCCGACGTGCTCTACGAGCAGCGCAACGTCGAGCCGCTGCTCGAGCGGTTGCCGGAGCTCGCGCCGGTCGCGTACATCGGGCTCGCCGGCCGTCCGTACGAGGCGACGTTCCTTGCGACTGCGTCGCAGGCGCGCGAGGTCGCCAGGCGGGTCGTGCGCGTAGACTGGTGAGCATGCTCGGGAACGTTCTGACAGCGATCGTGACGCCCTTTCGCGAGGACGGGTCGGTCGACTTCGACGCGTTCCAGGCGCTCGCCAGCCACCTCGTCGAGAACGGCTCCGACGGGCTCGTGGTCGCCGGCACGACGGGCGAGGCGTCGACCCTCACCGACGAGGAGCAGCTCGACGTCATCCGCGCCGCGGTCGAAGCGGTCGGCGAGCGACGCGACCGTGGTCGCCGGCACGGGCACGAACGACACGGCGCACTCGGTCCAGCTGACCGAGCGCGCGTCCAAGCTCGGCGTCGACGGCGTGCTGGTCGTCACGCCGTACTACAACAAGCCGCCACAGCGCGGGATCGTCGCCCACTTCGAGGCGGTCGCCAAGGCAAGCGAGCTCCCGGTCGTCGTCTACAACATCCCCGGCCGGGTGGTCGTCAACATCGAGCCCGAGACGATGACGAGGCTCGCCGAGATCGAGACGGTGCGCGCGGTGAAGCAGGCGAATGCCGATCTCGCGCAGGCGCGGCACATCGTCGACCTGGGACTCGACCTCTACGCAGGCGACGACAACATCGTGCAGCCGTTCCTCGAGCTCGGCGCGCTCGGCGGCATCTGCGTGCACACGCACGTCGTCGGCCCGCAGGTGGCCGAGCAGGTGCGGGCGGCGATCGCCGGCGACGTGGCCCGGGCGCGCGAGATCGATCTCGAGCTGCGGCCGTCGTACGAGCTTCTGCTGGCTGCGCCGAACCCGATCGCGATCAAAGCGGCCCTGAACCTCCTCGGCCACGAGGTCGGCGGGCACCGGCTGCCGCTCGTTCCGCCGACCGGAGACGAGCTCGCCGCGGTCCGCGGCTGCCTCGAGCAGCTCGGGCTGCTCGTCCGCGCGTAGTCCGGTCGCCCTACACTCCTAGGCCTATGGACGTCCTGCGTGTCATCCCGCTCGGCGGCCTCGGTGAGGTCGGCAAGAACATGACGGTCTACGAGACCGGCGGCGAGATCATCGTCGTCGACGCCGGCATGTCGTTCCCGCGCGACGAGCACCTCGGCGTCGACGTGATCCTGCCGGACTTCGGCTACCTCCACGATCGCCGTGTGCGCGCCGTCGTCCTCACGCACGCGCACGAGGATCACGTCGGTGCGCTGCCGTTCCTGATGCGCGAGGTCAAGGTCGACGAGATCTGGGCGACGCGTCTGACGCTCGGGCTCGTGAAGTCGAAGCTCGACGAGCACGGCCTCCTGCGCGCCGCGGAGCTGCGCGAGGCCGATCCCGAAGGCGGCGCCGGTCGAGCTTGGGCCGTTCCGGCTCGAGTTCATCCGCATGGCGCATTCGATCCCGGACGCGGTCGGCATCGCGATCGAGACGAGCGCCGGCCGCGTCTTCCACACCGGCGACTGGAAGCTCGACCACACGCCGGTCGACGGGCTGAAGACCGACGTCGGCCGGCTCGCCGACCTGGGCAACCGCGGCGTCGACCTGCTCTGCGGCGACTCGACGAACGCCGAGCGGCCCGGCTTCACGCGCTCGGAGCGCGTCGTCGGCGAGGCGTTCCGGCAGATCATCCCGATGCGGCGCGGCCGCATCCTGATCTCGAGCTTCGCCTCGAACATCCACCGCATGCAGCAGGCGATCGACGTCGGCGTCGACTCCGGCCGCAAGATCGTCGTCGTCGGCCGGTCGATGCGCCGCAACATGAACGTCGCGCGCAACCTCGGCTACGTCGAGGTGCCCGAGGACATGCTCGTGAAGCCCGCCGATCTCGACGACGTCCCGCGCCGGCGAGCAGCTGATCCTCTGCACCGGCTCCCAGGGCGAGCCGCTGTCGGCGCTGACCCGAATCGCGTTCAACGACCACCCGGCGATCAAGGTCGAGCGCGGCGACACGGTGATCCTCTCGGCGCGGCCGGTGCCCGGTAACGAGCTGCGCGTGCACGACACGATCAACCGGCTGACGAAGAACGGCGCCGAGGTGCTGCACGAGGAGAACGCCGACGTGCACGTCTCCGGCCACGCGCGCGCCGAGGAGCTCCGCACGCTGCTCGAGCCTGGTGCGTCCGAAGGCGGTCATGCCGATCCACGGCGAGTACCGCATGCAGGCCGCGCACGCGCGGCTCGCGCAGGACGCGGGCGTGCCCGTCGTCGTCGATCGTGATCGCCGAGAACGGCGACGTCGTCGAGCTGTCGCGCGAAGGCGTGCGCATCGCCGACCGGGTCGAAGTCGGCGTCACGTACGTCGACGGCCTCGGCGTCGGCGACATCTCCGACGTCGCGCTGCGCGACCGCCGGCACATGTCGGAAGACGGCGTCCTGATCGTCGTCACGACGCTGTCCGACGGCTCCGTGTCGCAGCCGGAGCTGATCTCGCGCGGCTTCGCCGAGAGCGAGGAGCTGCTCGCCGAGATGCGCCAGGAGGCGCACGAGATCGTGCGCGAGCTGCTCGAGGACGACATCCGCGAGATCAAGCTGCTGCAGGAGCACATCCACGACGGCATCGGGCAGCTGATCTACGACCGGACGCGCCGGCGGCCGATGATCCTGCCGGTGGTGGTCGAGGTATGACCATCCCGCTCGGGACACGGCCGGAGTGGGCGGCCGTGATCGCCGAGCATGCGGTCGAAGAGCGGACGGCGCAGCGACTGATCGGCCAGCTCCTTGCGGTCGAGGTGTCGTCGCTCGCGTTCTGCCGGCTGCTCGAGCGCTGGGCGCGCGGCGATGCCGACCCGAGCACGCCGGGCCGGCGCCAGGCGGCGCTTCGGCGCGCGGCCGACCGGGTCGAGACGGCGCTCGCGGGCCTCGAGACGCCGCTCGGCCACTACCTGATCGAGCTCGAGGCCGACCAGGCCGAGGGCCGGTCGTGGTTCGGCGAGCCCGGCCCGGGTGAGCTCGTCGACTGGCAGCCGGTGCTCGACCGCGCCGGCGTCAGGGTCGCGCCGCATCGGGTCGCGCAGGCGTACCTCGAGCTCGCCGTGCTCGTCCGCGCGCTCGAGGGGCTCTCTTCGACCGTGCGGTTCGAGTCGGGCATCGACGCGCACTCGCTCTGGGCCGGGCTGTTCGACCTGCGCGAGAACCTGCTCGGCAGCGCGCTCGACGACCTCCGCGCGATCGCTGCCTAGTCCCACGCTGCCGCGATCTGCCGAGACGCGTCTCGTCGCCAAACGACGTGCCAGAAGTGTGACGAACGTTCCACAGGCGCGCGGGATCGTTCTACGCTCCGCGGATGGCTGTGGCATTGACCGTTGTCGGCTCGATCAATCTCGACCTCGTCGCGCGCGTCGAACGGCTGCCGCGGGCGGGGGAGACGCTCAGCGGCTCGGACTTCGTGCGGGTGCCGGGCGGCAAGGGTGCGAATCAGGCGGTCGCCGCGGCGCGGCTCGGGGCGCGTGTGCGGATGGTCGGAGCGGTCGGCGACGACCCGCTTGCCGACGAGGCGCTCGCCGGACTGACGGAGGCCGGGGTCGAGCTCGAGCTGACCCGCGCAGGTACGACCGGGATCGCGCTGATCCTCGTCGCCGCCGACGGCGAGAACCAGATCGTCGTCGTTCCGGGCGCGAACGCGCTCGTGCCGCCCGTCAGCCCGGGCGGCGCCGTGCTCTGCCAGCTCGAGGTGCCCGACGAGGTGGTGGTCGCGGCCGCGCGAGGCGCCGACTTCTTCGCGCTCAACGCCGCGCCGGCGCGGGAGATCGACGTCGAGCCCGATCTGCTGATCGTGAACCGGCTCGAGCACGAGGTCGTCTCGCGCGGGAAGCTCGTCGCCGTGACCTACGGCGCCGAAGGCGCTGCGCTCTTCGAAGACGGGCGCGAAGTCGCCCGCGCGACGCCGCCGTCGGTTCACGCGGTCGACGGCACCGCAGCCGGCGATGCATTCGCCGCGTGCCTCGTCGTCTCGCTGCTCGAAGGGCGCGAGCGCGGCGAAGCGCTCGAGCGCGCCTGCGCGGCGGGCGCGCTCGCCGCCTCGCGGCTCGGAGCGCAACCTTCGCTGCCCACTGCGTCGGAAGTTGCAGCGATACTCGGAGCATGACTCCGACTCCGATCATCCTCGACTGCGATCCCGGCCACGACGACGCGATCGCGATCCTGCTGGCCCTCGCGTCGCCCGAGCTCGAGCTCGTCGGCGTGACGACCGTCTCCGGCAACCAGACGCTCGACAAGACGACGAACAACGCGCTGCGCGTGCTCGAGCTCGCCGGTCGCGGCGACATCCCGGTCTACGCCGGAGCGGACGCACCGTTCGTTCGCGAGCGCGACGTCGCCGCTCACGTGCACGGCGAGTCCGGTCTGGACGGCCCCGACCTGCCGCAGCCGTCCGGGTCGGCGCAGCCCGAGCACGCGGTCGAGTACCTCGCCGCAGCAGTTCAGACAGAGCGTGAAGCCCGTGCTCGTCGCGACCGGCCCGCTGACGAACGTCGGGCTCCTCTTCGCGACCTACGCGGACGCGCGCCCCGATCGGATCATCGTGATGGGCGGCTCGATCGGCGAGGGGAACCGAACACCCGCGGCCGAGTTCAACATCTGGGCCGACCCCGAGGCGGCGCAGCGCGTGTTCGTCGAAGGACTCGACACGACGATGGTCGGGCTCGACGTCACGCACCGCGCGCTGATCACCCACGACCACACCGAGCGCATGCGCGGCGGGCGGCACGGTCGGCAAGGTCGTCGCCGAGCTGATGGACTTCTACGACCGGTTCCACCAGACGCGCTACCCGGAGCTCGACGGCTCGCCGATGCACGACCCGGTCTGCATCGCGCACCTGATCGATCCGACGCTGATGGAGGTGCGCGACGCCTTCATCGAGGTCGACTGCTCGACCGGCCCGAGCTGGGGGCGCACGAACGTCGACGCTCGCGGCCGCGAGCACTTCGGCCCGCCGAACGCGAAGGTCGGAGTCGACATCGACGGCGACGCGTTTCGGCGAGCTGGTCGTCGAGCGGATCATCAGCCTTTCGTGATCTGTTGGGGCGCGATCGCGCCGCACGGGAGCCCGGTCTTCGAGGAGCCGGAGGGCGCGACGCGGCAAGGGCATGGAGCAGCTCGCGCGTGCGCCTCGGGATGCCGGGGCCGAGGCGGCGATCCTCGTGACGCCGCACGGCACCCACCTCGACGGCCATTTCGGCGTCGTCCGTTCGGCGTACCTGAGCGAGCACGGCAACCAGTTCGTCGACGGCGGAGCACCTGTACGAGGGCCGCGGCGAGCCCGAGCTCGCCGACCGCCTGCGTCGAGGCGCTCCGTGAGGAAGGGCTCCCGGCGCTCGGGCTGACGTTCGGGACGACCGTCGCCGGCGGCTCGGTCATGCCGATCGACTGGGGCGCCGGCATCCCGCTCTGGTTCCTGCGCCTGCCGGCCGTCGTCGTGACGCCGTGCCGCGCGCTCTCGAACGAGGAGCACGTCCGGGCCGGCGCGGCGCTCGCGCGGGCGACCGAAGGACGGCGCGTCGCGTTCATCGCGAGCGCCGACCACGGGCACGGGCACACGGAGGACGGCCCGTACGGCTTCAGCGAGCACTCGCAGCCCTACGACGAGGCGATCGTCGACATTGTCGAGCGGAACGCGCTCGGCGAGCTCGTCGCCTGGGATGCCCAGCGGCCGCGGGACGCGCTCGCCGACAGCTTCTGGCAGCTCCTGATGCTGCACGGCGCGCTCGGCGACGGCTTCGACGCCGAGCTGATCTCGTACGAGGCGCCGACGTACTTCGGGATGCTCACCGCCTCGTTCGTGCCCGAGCTAGGCAGGAGGGCGAGCCGGCGGGCGCGAAGTGCCCCACATGGCGCGCACGAAGCGGCCCCACAAGACGTCCCCGAAGACGCCCAGCCGCGTCAAGCGTCGGCGCACGAAGACCGAAGCGGCAGGCGCACCACCATCCCGAGCTGATCGGGCTCGCGCCTCGTCGCGCTCGGCGTCTTCCTCGCCGCCGTCCTCTGGTTCGGCTTCAGCGGCGGCCCGGTCGGCCATCTCGTCAAGAACGGCGATCGGCGACGCCGCCTACCTGGCGCCGCTCATCCTCGTCCCGCTCGGCGTCCTGATCGTCGCGCGGAGCGCACTCGTCGACGTGCGCCCGTTCCGCCTCGGCCTCGCGCTCGCGGTCGTCGGCCTGATGCTGACGCTCGGCGCGAGCCACGGCGGCGCGCTCGGCCGCGGCCTCGAAGATCTGGTCGGCGCTCGGCCTCGGCACGACCGGCGCGACGATCCTCGGCGTCCTGCTGACGCTGGCCGGACTGCTGTTCCTGACCGGCGCGAGCCTGGGCGCGATCCTGCGCCGCACCGGGCACGTGATGCACCAGGCCCAGCAGCGCGTTCGCGTCCGAAGCCGTCGAACCTGGTTCGCGAAGCGAACCACGCTCGCGAGCCTGCCCCTCGAGCCGCCCGATCGACGTGAAGCAGGACTACCCGGACATGCTCAGCGACTCGGTCTCCGTCGGCCCGCCGCCGATCCTCTTCCACGAAGAAGAGACGCGCCGAGGACATGATCGCCGGGACGCAGGAGCGTCTCTTCGAGCCGCTCGCGCCGGTCGGCGACTACGAGCTGCCCGACCGCGACCTCCTGAAGAAGTCGAAGCCCGGCTCCGGCCCGAACGCCGAGGCGAACCAGCGCGTCGCCGAGGCGCTCGTCACGTGCCTCGCCCACTTCGGGGTCGAGGCGACGGTGATCGGGCAGATCGCCGGCCCGCGCGTCACGCGCTACGAGCTGCAGCTCGCGCCGGGCACCAAGGTCGGCAAGGTCGCGAACCTGAAGGACGACCTGAGCTACGCGCTCGCGACGACCGAGATCCGCATCCTGGCGCCGATCCCCGGCAAGTCAGGCGGTCGGCGTCGAGGTGCCGAACCTCAGCCCGAACCTCGTCACGCTCGGCGACATCTACGACGACCTGCCGCAGTCGGCGAGCCCGCTCTCGGTGTGGCTCGGCAAGGACATCTCCGGCGCGTCCGTCTGGGCCGACCTGGCACGGATGCCGCACATCCTGATCGCCGGCACGACCGGCTCCGGTAAGTCCGGCTGCATCAACACGATCCTCACGTCGATCCTGCTGCGCTCGACGCCGGATGAGGCGCGGCTGATCCTGATCGACCCGAAGAAGATCGAGCTCAACTACTACGAGTCGATCCCGCATCTGCTCACGCCGGTCGTCTCGAGCCCGAAGGAGGCGAGCGCCGTCCTTCTGAACGTGCGTCACGGAGATGGAGCGCCGCTACGAGCGCCTCTCCCAGGTTCGCGCACGCAACCTGCCGGAGGCAAACCGCGCGTTCCGCAAGCGCGGGGAGGAGGAGCTGCCGTACCTCCTCGTCGTGATCGACGAGCTCGCCGACCTGATGATGGTCAGCCCGCAGGAGGTGGAGGACTCGATCATCCGCCTGGCGCAGAAGTCACGCGCGGTCGGCATCCATCTCGTGCTCGCGACGCAGCGCCCGTCGGTCGACGTGATCACCGGCATGATCAAGGCGAACGTCCCGTCGCGCATCGCCTTCGCCGTCTCGTCGCAGACGGACTCGCGCGTGATCCTCGACGCGAACGGCGCCGAGAGCCTGCTCGGCCAGGGCGACATGCTCTTCAAGCCGCTCGGCACCTCGCGGATGCAGCGCGTACAGGGCGCGTTCGTGACCGAGGACGAGATCGCCCTGATCGTCGAGCAGACGCGCGTCCAGCGCGACCAGAAGATCGACGAGACCTTCCTCGAGGCACCGCAGGTGTTCGCGGACGACGTCGACTCCGACGACGGTGAGTTCGACCCCGACGAGGATCCGCTGCTCGACAAGGCGATCGAGATCGTGGTCACCGCCCAGACGGCAAGCGTCTCGCTGCTCCAGCGCCGCCTGCGCGTCGGCTACACGCGGGCCGGCCGCCTGATCGACATGCTCGAGCGCCGCGGGATCATCTCGCCGTACGAGGGCTCGAAGCCCCGCCGGGTGCTGATCACCGAGCACGACCTGGAACGGGCCGTCGCACCGACCCCGGTGGACTAGCGGTTCAGGGCCCTGGTGGCCGCCCGGGGAACGGGCTAGGCTACCCCGGCTAGTCCCCCCAGAAGGACACTGAAAGAGGAGGGTTCACCAAGTGAGGAAGCGTTGGCTTACGCTCGCGGCGCTCGCCGTTGCGACGGTGCTGCTCGCGTCGCTGTTCGCCGTTCTGCGCGGCGGGTCGGCGTCTGCGGCCCCGAAGGCTGGCTTTAGCGCCTGTCTCGTCACGGATATCGGCGGCCTGAACGACCACGGCTTCAACCACCTGGCCTACCAGGGCCTGCTCAAGGCGGAGAAGGCCGGCGTCACCGGCACCGTGCTTCAGTCGAAGTCGGCGCAGGACTACATCCCGAACTTCCAGGCGTGCCACGCAAAGGGCGCCGGGATCACGATCGGCATCGGCTTCAACATGGAGGCCGCGATGGATCAGATCGCGACCGCCTATCCGAACGACAAGTTCGCGATCGTCGACTACGACGTCACGACGCTGACGCACAAGCCGAAGAACGTCGAAGGCCTCCTGTTCCGCGAGCAGCAGGCGGGGTACCTCGTCGGCTACGCGGCAGGGCTGTGGGCCAAGGCGCACAACTCGAAGGTGGTCGGCTCGGTCGGCGGTCAGAAGATCCCGCCGGTCGATCGCTACATCGCCGGGTTCCAGTACGGCGCCAAGAAGGCAGATCCGGGCATCAAGACCCTGAACGCCTACTCGCAGGACTTCGTCGTCCAGAGTAAGTGCAAGGTGATCGCCCTGAACCAGATCGCTCAGGGCGCGTCCGTCGTGTTCCAGGTCGCCGGCGGCTGCGGCCTCGGCGTCCTCGACGCGGCGCACTCGAAGAACGTGCTCGGCATCGGCGTCGACGCCGACCAGGGCTACATCGGCCCGTGGGTCATGACGTCTGCGCTGAAGAAGGTCGACGTCGCGGTCGCGAGCGCGATCGCCCAGGCGAAGGCCGGCACCCTCAAGGGTGGTACGAACGTCGAGTTCGACGCCAGCAATGGCGGCGTCGGCTACGGCCAGTGGAGCCCGAAGGTTCCTGCTTCGATCCGCGCTGCGGTCGCTGAAGCAGTCCGTGCTCCTGAAGGCCGGCAAGATCAAGGGCATCCCGACCACCGTCAAGTAGGCCGGTCGAAGGACTGTCTAGCGGACGGGGCGGGCCAAGTGAGGCCCGCCCCGTCTACGTTTCCACTCTGATGCGGCTGAGAGCGGCACTCGGTCTCCTCGCTCGTGGTCGTACTGGCCGGCTGCGGCAGTACGCGCCATGCGGCCGAGACCACACCGACCCGAACGCTGACCCAGGCGCCCGCCCGGCCGCCGCTCAGGGTCGGTGTCGTCGGCGCACTCGCGCTCGACGTCCAAGGCATCAGCGTCGTGCGAGGAACGCTGGGTGAACTCGACGGACGTGCCGCTTGTCTTCGTCTCATCGCAAGTGGCCGATTTGAAGACCGTCGCCGACACGGCGCGCGCGAATCCGGGGACGCACTACGTGCTACGTCGGCGGGAGCAGCCACGACGACAAGGTGAAGAACCTGCTCGGTGTCGTGATGCGCGACGACGAGGCGGCAAAGCTCGCGGGCGTCGTCGCCGGCCTCACAGCCGCCGAGCAAGGAGGTGGCGCACGCGCGCATCGCGTGGATCGGGCCGGAGGAGCGCGGGCTCGCAGGTGCATTTGCCCGAGGGGCCCGTTCGACGCTGCCGGGGGTCGTCGTGCTACCGCCAGTGGTCGAGATCGCTCCCCGCGCGCTGCAAGGAGGCGGCGCTGACCGCCATCCATCGCGGAGCCGTCGTTGTCATGGCGCATCGGGGAACGTGTGCCGACGCGGTCGTCGCGGCCGCGCACCAGCAGAACCTGCCCGCGTTAAGAATCGACGACTTCGAGTTGCCGAGTGTTGCGGCGGAGTTCGTCGCACGGGACGCTCTCGCAGGCGTGTACCGCGGCAACGAGGATCTCGTCTTTGGCGCGGCAAGCGGCGCGATCGGCATTCGCGCGCTCGATCCGCGCATCTCGGTCGCGGCGGCGGCGCAGGCGCGGGCGGCCGCGCAGCGCCTCGCGAGCGGACAGACGGCGGCGGGATAGGATCCGGCGCGTGGCTGACGCACCCCTGCTCGAGCTGCGCGGAATCACCAAGCGCTTCCCAGGCGTGCTCGCCAACGACAACGTCAGTGTCGACCTCCGCCGCAGCGAGGTGCACGCGCTGCTCGGCGAGAACGGTGCGGGCAAGTCGACGCTGATGAACATCCTCTACGGGCTGTACACGCCCGACGAGGGGCAGATCATCCTGAACGGCGCTCCGATCGAGCTGGGCGCGACGAAGGGTGCGATCGAGGCAGGCATCGGGATGGTGCATCAGCACTTCATGTTGATCCCGGTGATGACGGTGGCCGAGAACATCGTCCTCGCAACCGAGCCGCGCCGCCGTGGCGTGTTTCTCGACTACGACGCGGCGCGCAAGCGCGTGCGAGAGCTATCCGAGCGCTACGGGCTCGCGGTCGATCCCGATGCGCGCATCGACCGCATCACGGTCGGCCAGCAGCAGCGCGTCGAGATCCTGAAAGCGCTCTACCGCGGCGCGGAGATCCTGATCCTCGACGAGCCGACGGCGGTGCTGACACCGCAAGAGGCGCAGGAGCTGTTCGAGATCATTCGCACGCTCAAGTCGCAAGGGAAGTCGATCATCTTCATCTCGCACAAGCTCAATGAGGTGATCGAGATCGCCGACCGCATCACGACGCTTGCGGCGTGGGGTGGTCGTCGACACGATCGCGGCCGAGGGCGCGACCGAGGAAGGGCTGGCTCGCATGATGGTCGGCCGCGAGGTCCTGCTCCGCGTGGACAAGAAGCCCGCTCAGCCGGGCGAGCCGCTGCTTGCGTCTCGAGAACGTGACGGTGATCGACGACCGCGACCTCGAGATGGTGCGCGACGTCAGCTTCGATGTTCGGGCCGGTGAGATCGTCGGCCTCGCCGGCGTCGACGGCAACGGCCAGAGCGAGCTGATCGATGCGATCGCGGGACTGCGCCACGTGGCGGACGGGACGATTTCGATCGACGGGCACGACGTCACGAACGCGAACGCGAAGCAGGTGATCGAGGCCGGCATCGGCCATATCCCCGAGGACCGGCATCGCCGCGGGCTCGTGCTGCCGTTCTCGCTGACCGAGAACCTCGCGCTGCACGCCTACCGGTACGAGAGCTCCCGCTTTGGCTTCCTCAACCTGCGCTCGATGGCAGAGCGCGCGCGGCGTCTCCTCGGCGAGTTCGACGTCCGCGGCGGCACGCCGCTGACGCCGGCCGGAGCGCTCTCCGGCGGCAACCAGCAGAAGGTCGTGCTCGCCCGCGAGATCGACGGCGATCCGAAGCTGCTGATCGCCGCCCAGCCGACGCGGGGCCTCGACGTCGGCGCGATCGAGTTCGTCCATCGGCGTCTCGTCGAGCAGCGCGACGCAGGACGCGGCGTGCTGCTCGTCTCGCTGGAGCTCGAGGAGATCCTCTCGCTGTCCGACCGCATCCTCGTGATCTACGAGGGCCGCATCGTCGGCGAGTTCCCGCCGACTGCCACCGAGGAAGAGCTTGGCCTCGCGATGACCGGCGGACGCTCCGAGGAGGCGGCATGAGCGACCACGACGGGACCGAGCCCGGCGACGAGCTGACGAGCGAGGAGGTCATCGAGGCCCCGACCCCGTCCGACGAGGGGATGCCGAACGTCGGTCAGGGCCTGTTCAAGCGCGCGCGGGGCGTGCCCGGCTTCGTCGGCCCGCTCCTCACGACGATCCTCGCCTTCCTGATGGGCGGCCTCGTGGTGCTGATCACCGGCCACAACCCGTTCAAGGTCTACCGGGCGATCTTCCAGGGCACCGGCCTCGACTGGTTCTTCCGCGTCGGGAGCTATTCGGCCCGCGTCCCGTTCGGCACGTCGCACATGTGGTTCCCGTGGGACACGTCGTCGATCGCGGCGCAGAACCTCCAGCAGACGCTGCTGCTGACGACGCCGATCATCCTCACGGGTCTCGCCGTCGCGTTCGCCTTCCGCTGCGGCCTCTTCAACATCGGCGGTCAGGGCCAGTACCTCGTCGGCTCCTACTTCGCGATTTGGATCGGAACGTCGTTCGTGCACATGACGCCGTTCTTCCATGTGCTGCTGACCCTCGTGGTCGCAACGCTGGCCGGCGCGGCGTACGCCGGCATCGCCGGCCTGCTCAAGGCGACCGTCGGTGCGCACGAGGTCATCTCGACGATCATGCTCAACTGGATCGCGATCTGGGTCGGCTCGTATCTGTTCGGCCAGTCCGGCCCGCTGCAGAACAAGCCGCAGCCATCGATCCCGATCTCCGGCACGATCGTCGACGGGGCGAAGCTCCCGGTGTTCTGGGGGCTGAAGCTGCTCCAGGGCCTCTCGATCGGGATCTTCATCGCGGTCGCGATGCTGTTCGTGTACTGGATCATCATCAACCGCACGACACTCGGTTTCGAGGTGCGCGCCGTGGGCCTCAACCCGGAGGCGGCGCGCGCGAGCGGCATCTCGGTCGCGCGCAGGTACTTCGTCGCCATGGCGATCGCCGGTGGCTTCGCGGCGCTCGGCGGGGCGTGTGACGTCCTCGGCTGGCAGTTCCAGCTCGGGCCGGGTGACATCCAGATCTCGCAGGTCGGGTTCCTCGGGCATCGCAGCGGCGCTCTTAGGCCGCAATACCGCGGTCGGCGTGGGCTTCGCAGCCCTGCTCTTCGGCGGCCTGATCAACGGCACGTCGGGGCGGCAGCTCGACCCGACGATCTTCCCGCCTGAGCTCGCGAGCAACCTGACGATGATCATCCAGGGGCTCGTGATCCTGTTCGTCGGCCTCAACCTCGGCGGGATCGTCGTGTGGTTCCGTCGGCGGAGGGCGCAGGTATGACGGCGGTGACGGCGCGCCTCGGCGGGATCAGCTGGTTCTCGGCACGCGCGGTCGGCCTCTACGGCATCGCGCTCGGGATCCTGGCGTTCTGGTTCACGCTGCCGCCGCTGCACTCGCGAAACGCGATCGTGCCGGTGCTCTTCGGGATCCTCGCGATCGCCCTCGGCATCTTCTCGTTCGCGCGTGACGAACACCGGATCGGCGGTGGCGCGATCGCGGCCGGAATCCTCGGGATCGTGTTCGGGCTCATGGCCCTGCAGTCGTCGGTCTCGCATCTGAACGAGGTCGTCGTCTGGAGCACGTTGCTGTCGTCGACCCTCGTGTTTGCGACGCCCCTCGTCTACGCGGCGATGGGCGGGCTCTTCTGCGAGCGCTCAGGCGTCGTGAACATCGCGCTCGAGGGCATGCTCCTGATCGGCGCCTACTTCGGGATCTGGGCCGACGACTTCTCAGGGAGCTGGGTGGTCGGGCTCCTCATCGCGATGCTGGCCGGATCGGTGGCCGCCACGATCCTCGCCGTCTGGTCGATCCACCTGAAGGTCGACCAGATCATCGGCGGAACCGCGATCAACTTCCTGGCGGTCGGGATCACCGGCTATCTGTTCATCGATCACTACGGCGACAACGGCACGCCGGGCAACATCTCCGACCACGGCATTCCCGACATCCACATCAACTTCATCAAGAGCTGGCCGCTCGTCGGCCCGATCTTCGGGCAATTGAACCTGATGATCTGGCTCTCGTTCGTGCTGCTCATCGGAACGTGGGTCTTCGTCTTCCGCACGCCGTACGGGCTGCGCCTCCGCTCGGTCGGCGAGCACCCGCGTGCGGCGGACACGGTCGGCATCTCGGTGTACAAGACCCGGTACATCGCCGTCATCTCGTCGGGTGCGATCGCCGCCCTCGGCGGGGCGTACCTTTCGATCGGCTTCGACCACTCGTTCAACCAGAACATGACGGTAGGGATCGGATTCATCGCGCTTGCAGCGCTTGTCTTCGGGAAGTGGCGGCCGTTCCTGACCTGGTTCGCGACCCTGCTCTTCGGCTTCTCGAGCGCGCTCGCCGTCCCACTCTCCCAGGCCTACGGCGACCAGTGGGGGACGCTCTTCCAGGCGCTTCCGTATGTCCTCACGCTCGTCGCGGTGGCCGGAATCATCGGGCGCTCGATCGGCCCGGCGGCGGCGGGCCGTCCGTATGAAAAGCAGTAAAGGGCCGGCCCGCGCCGGGATCGTGCTCGGGGCGCTGGCGGTGCTCGCGATCCCGATCGGGATCCTGGCGGCCCAGCAGTCGCCCGGGCTTCGGCTCTTGCAGACGCTCTACGTGGCCGTGGCGGCCGCCGGCGTCCTCGGCCTGCTCGCGCTGGTGGCGTCCCGCCGCGCGCGGTTCCGGCTTGCGCGGAGCCTCCATCCGGAGCACCGCGGCCTGGTCCGCTGGGCCCGAATCCTCGCCTGGGCCGGCATCTACGCCGCGTTCACCGGTGGGCTTGCACTCGCCATTTACGGCGTGTTGCACTGGGCTCAGACCTAACAGACCTAGCCTCCGGCTACCCTAAGCCGGGCTGTGTTCGAGATCGGCAACAGTCTCCGAGAGGCGCGCCTGCGGCGCGGGATCGATTTCCCGCAGGCAGAGGTCGCGACGAAGATCCGCGGCAAGTACCTGCGCGCGCTCGAGGACGAGCAGTTCGCTGTTCTGCCGGCCCAGACCTACATCAAGGGTTTCCTGCGCACGTATGCCGAGTACCTCGGGCTCGACGGTCAGCTCTACGTCGACGAGTACAACTCGCGCTTCGTCAGTGGCGCCGACGAGCACGAGCCGCGCGCGCGTCGCTCGGCCGCGCGGCCCCAGCAGCGGAATCGGCGCATCGAGACGAACGTGGTGCTGGTCGCGCTCGCCGCGATCGCAGTCCTGACCGTCATCGTGATCTCCGCCTGGAAGGCGAGCGACAGCGGCACCACGCCTCCGACCGCGAAGAAGACGTCGACCGTTTCGACAGTCGAGACGACGCAGGGCGTGCCGCCACTGCTCGAAGTCGTTCCGCTGCAAGGCGCGACGCACCTGATCGTGCACAAAGGCAGCGCGACCGGGAAGCTCCTCTTCGACGGGACGCTCTCCGCCGGCGCCGGAGCCCACGCGTTCCACGGCTCCCGGCTCTGGCTGCAGATCGACACCCCGGAGAACCTGAAGTTCTTCGTGCGCGGCAAGGTCGTGCACGTGCCGGGCACGCAGCCCCAGGTCATCTTCGTCACGAAGACCGGTTGGCGCCCCGCGTAGCCATCGTCGCGTCGGGCTCCGAGCTCGTCCGCGGCGACCGGCACGATCGCAACGGCCCGTACCTGGCGGCCGATCTTCTCCGGCGCGGCGTCGATCCTGCGCGCATCACGGTGGTCGGAGACGACCCGGCGGATCTCGAGGCAGCCCTGCGCGAGGGCCTCGAGTACGACCTGCTCGTCATCTCGGGCGGACTCGGCCCGACCCACGACGACCGGACGATCGAGCTGCTCGCGCGTGCGGCCGGGGTCGGGCTCTTCACCGACGAAGAGCTCGCAGCCGCAATCGAGGAGCTCTCGCGCCGGGTCGCCGAACGGCTGCAGCGCCCGTACACCGACTTCGCAGACGGCGTCCGGAAGCAGGCGACGCTTCCCGTCGGCGCGGAGTGGGTGGGACTCGTCGGAACTGCGCCCGCCGTCGTCCTGCCACATGGCGCGCGGGTCGCCGTCGCGCTCCCTGGGCCGCCTCGCGAGCTGCAGGAGCTCTGGCCGCGGGTGTGCGAGACCGAGCCGCTCAAGCGGATCCTCGCGCGCGCGCAGGCGCCCGACCGGCGCGTCTTGCGGATGTTCGGCGTCTCCGAGTCGGCCGTTGCCCAGTCGCTCGCCGCTGTGGGCGGTGACGGTGACGGAGTCGACGTGACGATCTGCGCGCGCGACTTCGAGATCCACGTCGACCTCTTCGTCCAGCCCGGGGCGGAGGAGCGGGCCGACGCGATCGAGCGCGGCCTCGCAGGAGAGAACGACCGGTACGTCTTCTCCCGCGACGAGCGCTCGACGGCCGAGCTCGTGCTCGACGAGCTGCGGTCGCGCGGACTGACGCTCGGAACAGCCGAGTCGTGCACCGGCGGCCTCGTGGCGGCACGGCTCACAGACGTGCCCGGTTCGAGCGCCGTTTTCCGCGGCGCCGTCGTCGCCTACGCAAACGAGGTGAAGGCAGCCGAGCTCGGCGTGCCGGAAGCGGTGCTGGCCGAGCATGGCGCCGTCTCGGAGCAGACCGCGGCGGCGATGGCGCACGGCGCGCGCGCGGCGCTCGGCGTGGACGTGGCCGTCTCGGTCACGGGGGTCGCCGGCCCGGACGGCGGCACAGCGGAGAAGCCGGTCGGGCTCGTCTTCCTGCACGCGGTCGGGCCGAACGGTGAGCTCGGCCGGCGCCTCGACTTCCCGGGCGACCGGGCCACGATCCGCCTCCGCGCGACCGTCTCTGCGCTGCACCTCGTGCGCAGACTTGTCACGCAGGCGTGACAGACACGGCACACATCCGGCGCTAGCGTGGCCGGAGATGACCGGATCCGGCTCTTCTGCGCGCTGCAGCTGCCCGACGACGGCCCTCGCAGACGTCACTGCCTGGCAGAAGGAGCACCTGTCCAGCGGTCGCGTCGTCCCGCCCGGGAACCTGCACGTCACGCTTGCCTTCCTCGGCTCACGACCGGCCGAAGACGTGCCGGCGATCGTCGCTGAGCTTCGCTGCCGCCTCCGCCGAGGCCGAGCCGTGCGAGCTGCGACCGCGTCGCTACCGCGAGACGCGGAGCGTGGGGATGATCGTCTTGGACGACGTCTCGGGCGTCGCCACGGCCTTCGCCGAGGACGTGCAGAGCCGGCTGGAGGCGCTCGGCGTCTATCGCCGCGAGAGCGCGGAAGTGGCTCCCGCACGTGACCGTCGTGCGCTTCCGAAAGGCCGGAAGGAGTCCGGTCCGAGCCTAGCGAACATGTGTTCGATTCATGTCGTCCGATCGGCTCTCTACCGTTCCACTCTCGCACCCGGCGGAGCCCGGTACGACGCACTCGAAACGGCAGCCCTAGGAGGTCGGTAAGTGGATCGCGAACAGGCACTCGACACAGTGCTGGGACAGATCGAGCGCCAGTTCGGCAAGGGCGCCGTGATGAAGATGAACGAGCAGGCTCAGACGGCGATCGCCGCCGTCTCGACCGGATCGCTGTCGCTCGATGTCGCGCTCGGCGTGGGCGGACTGCCGCGCGGCCGCATCGTCGAGGTCTTCGGGCCGGAGTCGTCCGGTAAGACGACCCTCGTCTACCACGTGATCGCGGAGGCGCAGCGGCGCGGCGGCATCTGCGCGTTCATCGACGCCGAGCACTCGATGGATCCGGCGTACGCCAAGCGCATCGGCGTGAACATCGACGAGCTCCTCGTCTCGCAGCCGGACACCGGTGAGCAGGCGCTCGAGATCTGCGAGCTGCTCGTCCGCTCCGGCGCGCTCGCCGTCGTCGCGATCGACTCGGTCGCCGCGCTGACGCCGAAGGCCGAGATCGAAGGCGAGATGGGCGACTCGCACGTCGGGCTCCAGGCGCGGCTGATGAGCCAGGCGCTCCGCAAGCTCGCCGGCACGCTCAACCGCACCGACACGATCTGCCTGTTCACGAACCAGCTGCGCGAGAAGATCGGCGTCATGTTCGGCAACCCGGAGACGACCTCCGGCGGCCGCGCGCTCCGCTTCTACGCATCGGTGCGGCTCGACATCCGCCGCATCGAGACGCTGAAGGACGGCGTCGAGGCGTTCGGCAACCGCGTGCGCGTGAAGGTGGTGAAGAACAAGGTCGCGCCGCCGTTCAAGCAGGCCGAGTTCGACATCATCTACGGCAGCGGCATCTCGTGGGAGGGCACGGTGCTCGACACGGGCCTCGAGCGGAAGGTCGTGCAGAAGTCGGGCTCGTACTTCTCGTTCGGCGACGAGCGGCTCGGCCAGGGACGCCAGAACGCGACGGCGTTCCTCAAGGAGCATCCGGACGTCGTGCAGGCGATCCTGCAGCAGATCCAGGACCAGGCGCCGCCCGAACAGGTGATCTCGGCGCGGCTGCTGCCGCAGGGCGAGGTCTCGAACGAGGCGACGCCGGTGCTCGACGAAGAGGAAGAGACCGTCAACGCCTAAGCCGCCGTCCGACCCGATCGATCTCGCCGCGCGCGCGCTCCGGCATCGCGACCGGTCGCGTCGTCAGATCGACGATCGCCTCGCAGCGGGCCGGCGTCGACGACGAAGATCGGGCCGACGCGCTCGACACACTCGAGCGCGTCGGCTACGTCGACGACGGGCGCTTCGCGTCGACGCGAGCGGCGGCGCTTGCCGATCGCGGCTTCGGCGACGAGGCGATCCGGCACCTGCTCGACGGCGACGGCGTGTCCGCAGAGGCGATCGAGGCGAGTGTCGGTCGGGCTGACGCCGGAGCGGGAGCGGGCCGAGCGCGCTGGCGCTGAAGCGTCGGCCGGACACAGCGCGTATCGGCTCAGCTGCAGCGCAAGGGCTTCGCGTTCGACGCGCTCGAGGCCGTCTTCGGAGGGTCGTTTGCGGACCCGGACGATGCGGCGTAGAGTTCGTCTACCGAACATTCACTTTGAAACCCGTGTTTTGCCTGCATATCGCTGCGTTTTCTCCGATGGTCACTTCCAACTCTCTCCTGAAACCCGCTTGCACCAACCGATCCCCAGCCCGTTGGGGACCTAGGACGACGACAGCCACGATCTGACGAAGCGGTGCGCGGCTTGGCCGCGCCTGGAGTGCCGATCGGCGAGGGTGACGCGCCGTGCGGGCGAGACGAGCCCGTGAGGAGCACACATGCTCGTGGTCGTGGTGGCAGGTATTGCGGTCGCAGCCGGCATCGGCGCAACGCTGCTCGTGCTGCGGCTCTTCGCGGGCTCGCGACTCGACTCGGCGCGCCGGACGCGGACGACGATGCTCGACGAGGCCCGGCGCGAGGCAGAGGCGACGCGCCGCGAAGCGGCGATCGAGAGCCGCGAGCAGGCGATCAAGCTTCGCAGCGAGCTCGAGGCGGAGCTGCGTGAGCGCCGCGACGGGGTGCTGAAGATCGAGGAGCGCGTTCTCGGCAAGGAGGACGAGCTCGAGCGGCGGGTGGTCGAGCTGACGCGGCGCGAACAGGGCATCGCCGACCGCGAGGTCCATCTGCGGCAGCTGCAGGAGGAGATGAAGGAGCTGAAGCTGCGCGAGCGGGCCGAGCTCGAGCGGATCTCCGGGCTGACGTCGGGCGAGGCGCGGCAGCGGATCCTCGTCGAGTCCGAGGAGGAGGTGCGCCATGAGCTCGCCGGCCGCGTGCGGCAGCTCGAGGAGGAGGCGGCGATCGGAGGCGAAGCGGCGCGCCCGCAACCTCGTCGCCGACGCCCTTCAGCGAGTCGCGGCGAGCGCAGCCGCCGAGACGACGGTGACCCTCGTCGAGCTCCCTTCCGACGACATGAAGGGCCGGATCATCGGCCGCGAGGGTAGGAACATCAGGTCGCTCGAGCACCTGACCGGCGTCGACTTCATCATCGACGACACGCCGAACGCCGTCGTCCTCTCGTCGTTCGACGGCATCCGGCGCGAGATCGCGCGGATGACGCTGCTCAAGCTGATCGAGGACGGACGCATCCACCCGACGCGGATCGAGGAGATGTACTACCTCTCGAAGGCGGAGCTCGACGAGCACGTCCGCCAGGCCGGCGAGCAGGCGGTCTACGAGGCGAACTGCGGCGAGCTCAACGACGAGCTCGTGAAGATCCTCGGCCGGCTGCGGTACCGGACGAGCTACGGCCAGAACGTCCTCAAGCACACCCTTGAGGTCGTCCATCTCGCGGGGATCATGGCCGCCGAGCTCGATGCTTCCGTCAAGACCGCGAAGCGCGCGGCGCTTGCTCCACGATCTCGGCAAGGCGATGACGCACGAGGTGGAGGGCTCGCACGCGGCGATCTCGACGCAGCTCGCCCGCCGGTACGGAGAGAGCGCGGCGGTCTGCCATGCGATCGAGGCGCATCACTACGAGGTTCAGCCACAGACGGTCGAGGCGGTTCTCCTGATCGCCGCCGACGCGATCTCGGCGTCGCGGCCCGGCGCGCGCGGCGAGAGCCTCGAGCACTACGTGAAGCGGCTCGAGGCGTTGGAGCAGCTCGCGGTGAACCATCCAGGTGTCGAGAAGGCCTATGCGCTCCAGGCGGGGCGCGAGATCCGCGTGCTCGTCCGGCCGCACGAGATCGACGACGACGGTGCGGTCCTGCTCTCACACGAGCTCGCGCGTGAGATCGAGGATCACCTCGAATACCCGGGACAGATCAAGGTCACGGTGATCCGCGAGAGCCGCGCTGTTGACGTGGCGGCTAACAAAGTTGAGCAAAGACGTGTCGGTCTTCGGCGCGTCGACGCCGCCTAGAACACCTGCTAAGGGCTACCTTTCTCATTCGCCCGACGATGACCTCGACGGGGCGGTGGGAGAGCATTGACGGGCCGCATTTCGACCACAGGAGAAGGTCGTGACCACGGCGTCTTTCGGGCGCTGTTCGAGTCGGCCGCCGTCGGGCTGACGATCGTCGACGTCGACCGGCGCATCATCGACTGCAACGACGCGTACTGCCGCATCGTCGGCCGGGCACGCAAAGACGTCATCGAGCGGAAGGTCACCGACTTCGACGTTCCCGGCGCGCCGGACATCACCGAGGCGCTGATGCGCGAAGTCGTCGAAGGCTCGCGGTCGAGCTACTCCGCCGAGAAGCGCTACCTCCGGCCGGATGGCACGACCGTGCCGGTTCGCGTGACCACCGCTCCGATCGGCTCACGCCGCGGCACCTACGTCGGCGTCGTGCTCGACTTGAGCGAGACCGAGAGCGCGCAACTCGAGGTGCGCGAGCAGAGAGGGCTGCTCGAGCGAGCGCAGGAGGTCGGAGGTGTCGGCAGCTGGGTCTGGTACCCGGAGGAGAGCCGGAATGTCTGGTCGGCGCAGGCTCGGCGCATCTTTGGCTTCACCGACGAGGAGGCAGACCGCGAAGATCCCGCGCTGTTCTTCGAAGGCGTCCATCCCGACGACCGGGAGCGCATCTCGGCGGTGACGTGGGCTGCCGTCGCCGACGGCGGGTTCGTCAGCAACGACTTTCGCTTCATCCGTCGCAGTGACGGCGCGCTCCGCTGGATCCACGGTCAGGCGATCGCCGACAACGGCCGGGTTCTTGGGGCGGTCACGGACATCACCGAGGCGCGCGAGCTCGCACAGGAGCGCGAGCGCCAGGCAGCGCAGATCGAGCAGGCGCAGCTCGTCGGTCGCATCGGCTTCTGGCGCTGGGATCCCGCGACCGACACGACCGAATGGTCGGACGAGGCGCGACGCATCTACGGCTTCGACGAGCCGCTCGGTTCGTCGAAGCAGTTCTGGGCAATCGTCCATCCAGACGACGTCGCCCTCCTTCACTCCCGGATGGACGAGTCGTACGGTCGCGGCCTGCCGCTCGAGCTGGAGCACCGCATCGTCGTCGGTGGTGAGGTGCGCTGGGTCCGCACGCGGGCAGAGGTGGAGCTCGACGAAGCCGGCCAGGTGATCCGCCACGTCGGGATCGTGATCGACACGACCTCGACGCGAGTCGTCCAGGATGAGCTCGCCGAACAGAAGACGCTGCTCGAGCGCGCGGAGGCTGTCGGCGGCACGGGAAGCTGGGCGTGGTACGCCCGCGAGGACCGGACGGTGTGGTCGGCGCAGGCGCTTCGCATTGTCGGGCTCTCGAGCGCCGAGGCGCGCGGCCGCGACGCGGAGGCGTTCTTCGACGTGGTTCATCCCGAGGACGTCGGGCTGCGCAACCGCGAGACGTTCATGGACGCCGAGACGCCAAAGGTCGTCGAGTACCGGATCATTCGCCCGAGCGACGGCGAGGTCCGCTGGGTGCGCGAGACGGGCCTGCTCGAACGCGGGCTCGACGGGCTGCCGTTCCGGCTGCTCGGCGCACTCACCGACGTGACCGAGGCAAAGGCCTCTGAGGACGAGCGCCGTGCGACGGCAGAGGCCCTTGATCGCGCGCACGAGCTTGCGCGGGTCGGCCGGTACACCGTCGATGCTCGGAACCGGACGATCCTGCTCTCGCCGGAAGTCGCGGGCATCCTCGGCGCCGCTCCCGGCGACCGCGTGATCGAGCTCGAGGATTTCCGCATGCGCTTCGTGGCTGAAGACGATCGCGAGGCGTGGGTGCGTTCGGCCGAAGCGTGCCTCTCGACGCCGGGTGAGTTCGGCTGGAGCTCGCGGATGCTCTCGGGGGACGGGCGGATCATCTGGGTTCGCGTGAGCGGTCGGACCGAGGCCGACGAGCACGGTCGTCCCGTCCGTTCGATCGGAGTCATCCAGGATGTGACGGAGCAGCACGCGCTCGAGCAGACGCTCTTGCAGTCGCAGAAGCTCGAAGCGGTCGGCAGGCTCGCAGCCGGGGTCGCGCATGACTTCAACAACCTGTTGACCGTGATCGTCGGGAATCTCGAGTTCGCGCTCGCGAGCGGCGCTGCGCCCGAGGAGCTGGGCGAGGTCTCACGCGCAGCCGACCGTGCGAGCGAGCTCGTCCGCCAGTTGCTCGCATTCTCGCGGGTCGGCGACTCGGGCGACGCGCCCGACGTGATCGATTTGAACGACGCGGTCGAGAACATCAGTCGGATGATCGGACGTGTGTTCCCGGACAACATCGAGGTCCTCTCCGCGTTGTCGTCCGATCACGCGCCGGTACGCGTCGATCCCGTTCAGCTCGAACAGGCGCTCTTGAACCTTGCCGTCAACGCGCGCGATGCGATGCGCGCGGGAGGCGTGATGACGATCGGGACGGAGACGACGCCGGAGACGGTCCGGCTCGAGGTCTCGGACACGGGGGAGGGTATGAACAGTGAGGTCCGCGAGCGGATCTTCGACCCCTTCTACACGACCAAGCCGCGAGGGGAGGGGACCGGTCTTGGGCTCTCGACCGTCTACGGGATCGTGACACGTGCAGGCGGGACGATCGACGTCGAGTCCGAGCTCGGCGTCGGGACGACGTTTCGCATCTCATTGCCGCGCGCCGAGGGCGCGTTTGCGGCGGTCGAGCCGCCCGAACACGTCGAGCCGCAGTCCGGACGGCATGGCGGACGCGTGCTCGTCGTCGAGGACGACGACATGGTGCGGTCGTTCACCGCCGAAGCGCTTCACCAGGCGGGGTACGAGGTCGTGACTGACCGCGGACGGCCACGAAGCGCTCGAGGCGGTCGCCTCCGACGACACGTTCGACGTAGTCGTAACGGACATGATGATGCCGTCGCTCACCGGCGTTCAGCTCGCTGCCGAGCTCAAGGCGCAGGGCCGGATGCTTCCGATCGTGTTCACGTCGGGCTATCCCGGTGGGATCGTCGACCAGCTGCCCGAGAGCACGCGCGCGGAGTTCCTCGCCAAGCCGTTCCGTGGCGCCGAGCTCGTCTCGGCGATCGAGCGGCTGCTCAGCTGATCTTCGCGGTCACCGACGAGCTTGCCGTCTGCGCGCCGCCAGGGCCGGTGCCGGTCACCTTGAGGACGAGGTAGTTCCCCGAGTCCGCAACGGCGAGCTTGTACGTCGAGCTCGTTGCACCCGCGATCGCCGCGCAGGAGTTGCCGGCGGAGTCGCTGCAGCGGTACCACGCGTAGGTGTAGGTCGTGACGTTGGTCCAGGTGCCGTGCGCGCCGGTCAGCGTCTTGCCGACCGTCAGGGTGCCGCTGACAGTCGGGACCCCGGGAACCGGCGCCGGCGCCGCGGCGATTGCTGCGGTCGCCGCGCTGTCGACGGAGCTCGGTCCGCCGAGTCCCGTCGCCGTGACGTGCACGACGATCTTGCCGGTGGCGTCGGCAGCGGTCAGCACATACGTGGACTTGGTTGCTCCGGTGATCGCGGCGCAGTTCGCGCCGGAGCTGTCGCAACGCTCCCACTGCCGTGTGACCGTGTCGCCACCGAGTGCCGTCCAGCTCCCGGTGCTGACGGTCAGCGTCTTGCCGGCGGTCGTCGTGCCGGTGACCTTCGGAAGAGCAGTGTTCGTAGGCGCGGGGGGCAGCGCGACGACCGCCGTCGGATGCGTCTCCTTCGTCGTGGGACCGCCGAGGCCGGTGGCCGAGACACGCAGGACGATCGTCGCTCCGGCATCGCTCGTCGTCAGCGTGTACGTCGAGGCCGTCGCCTTCGCGATCGCGACGCAGTTCGCGCCCGAGCTGTCGCAGCGCAACCACTGCCGGGCGGTCTTGAACGTGCCCGAGGTGACCGACCACGAGCCGAGCGTGCCGCTGAGCTTCTGGGAGACCGTCGCGACTCCGGTGACCGCCGGGTCGACCGTCGCGGCCGGTGCCGGCGGCAGGCTCACCGCCGACGTCGGCGACGACTGGGCCACGGTTGAGCCTGTGCCCGTGGCGGTCACTGCCAGGCGAATCGTGTGTCCGCCGTCGCCCGTCTGCACGGTGTAGCTCGTACCGGTCGCGCTCTTGATCGCGGCGCAGTTCGCGCCGCTCGAGTCGCAGCTCTCCCACTGGTAGTGGTAGGTCTTCGCGAGCGCCCAGGTGCCAGAGGCGCCTTTCAGGCTCTGTCCGGCGACCGCCGTGCCGGTGACGGTCGGCAGGGCGACGTTGCTCGGAGCGGGGGTTGCGACCTGTGCAGGGTGGAGTCCAGAGACCGCCGGCACGCTCCCGTCCGCCGCGGCAGCGGTGACAACGGCGACCAGGTCGTCGCCCTGGTCGGAGGCGGTCGGGGTGTACGACGAGGACGCCGCGCCGGCAATCGTCGTGCACAGCATGGCCGTCGTGCAGCGGAACCATTGATAGGTGTACGTCGCGGTCGCGCCCGACGGGATGCTCCACGTGCCGCTCGAGATCTGCAGGGTCTGACCGATCGTGCTCGATCCGCTGAACGCCGGCGCGACCGTGTTCTTGATCGCAAAGTCGGGTGCCGAGACACCCAACGCCGCCAACGTCGCAGCGGCGTTCACACGCCCGTAGTGCACATAGCCACCGGGCACCGCGTCGGCAGTCGAGGTCAGGGCCGCCGCGAACTGCGCAGCGGTCGTCCCGGGGGCATCCGACAACGCGAGCGCCGCGATCCCGGCGGTCAACGGCCCCGCGAACGACGTGCCGCACACCCAGCCGTACTTGCCGGTCATCTGCTGGAGCTCTTCGCACCCCGGCGCCGCCACCGTGACCCAGCTGCCGTACGTCGAGAAGCTCTCGCGCGCGTCGGTCTCGTCGGAAGCGGCGACCGAGATCACGCCCGGCAGATCCGCGGGATAGTTCGGCGCCTGGTTGCTGTTGTTCCCGGCGGAAGCGACGACGATGATCCCCTTCGACTCCGCATAGGAGACCGCATTCGCCTCCGTCTGGTCGTCGTCCGGTCCCCCGACCGAAGGTTGATCACCTGAGCGCCGTGATCGGCAGCCCAGGTGATGCCCGACGAGATGCTCGCGCTTGTCCCTTTGCCGCTCGAGTTCATCGCCTTGACGGGCAGGATCTTGCAGCTCCAGCAGACGCCGGCAATGCCGATGCCGTTGTTTGCGCGTCCGGCGATCATCGACGCAACCTCGGTGCCGTGCCCGAAGTCGTCCGTCGCATTTGTGGTGCCGGTGAAGGCGTTGTACCCGGGGAGGACCATGCCGCTCTCGGCGAGGTCGCCCACCTTCGTGACGCCCGAATCGACGACAGCGACGACGACCGAGCTGCTGCCGGTGCCGGCCGCCCATGCTTGCGGCAGCTCGGGGTTCTGGTACTGCCACGAGTCGAGGTAGAAGTACGGATCGGTCGGCATCTGCCCGCCCAACGTGCTGACCGGAGCGTTGTTCTCGACGTAGGAGATCTTCCCGGAGGCCCGCAACGTGGCCTCGGCCTTGAGACGCTCCGCTGCGGAGACGCGCACGACGTCGACCCCGAGCTTGCGAACCGTCCCGACCGCTACGACGCCGGCGCGCGCGAGCACGGCGGCGTGCGCGGCACCCGGCTTGAACTTCACGAGAAGCTCGGTCGTCGCCTCGTTATGGGTCGATGCGGCGCGCGCGGACGTGACCGTGTGAGCAACCGCGACCACGAGAGCGCCCGCGATCGTGATGGCGATGCGTACTTTCACTTGCGGGTCGCCTTCTTGGTCGCCTTGGTCGTCTTGTGCCGCTTCGCCGTCGTCGCGGCAACCTTGGGCGCCGCGACGGTCGCGACCGGGATGGAGACGCCGAGCGCCTGCAACGTCGCCGCCGCATCGACGCGGCCATGGGCGACGTAGTTCCCGGGGACCGGGGCGGACGTCGATTCGAGCGCCTGCGCGACCTGCGCGGCGGTCGTCCCGGGAGCGTCGGAAAGCGCGAGGCCGGCAATGCCGGCGACGACCGGCGAGGCCAGAGACGTTCCGCACCAGGTCGAGAAGGTCGCTGCGCCGGGCGTGGGTGCAATCACACAGCCCGGCGCCGCAACCTGCGCGCCGCTCCCGTAGTTCGACCACGAGTACCGAGCGTCGGTCGCGTCCGAACCGGCGACCGAGACGACGCCCGGGAACGCAGCCGGGTAGAAGGTCTCGGTCGACGAGCCGTCGTTGCCCGCGCCCGCGATCACGAGGACGCCCTTCGACTCGGCGTAGGCGACTGCGTCGGCCTCTGCCTGGTCGTAGCCCGTCCCGCCGAGCGAGAGGTTGATGACCTGCGCGCCGTTGTTCGCCGCCCACGTGATGCCGGTCGCGACCGTCGAGGAGAGACCCTTGCCGGTCGAATCGAGCACCTTCACCGGCAGGATCGAGCACCCCCAACAGACACCGACCGAGCCGACGCCGTTGTCGGCGCGACCCGCGATCGTCGTCGCAACAGCGGTGCCGTGGCCGAAGTCGTCGGCGGTGTTGGTCGACCCGTCGATCGCGTTGTAACCCGGAAGCACAGCGCCGGCGAGGTCGCCCGTCGCGTTCACTCCTGAGTCGACGACTGCGATGACGACAGGCCCGCCCGTCCCGGCCCGCCAGGCCAGCGGAAGCTGCGTCTGGGTGTACGGCCACGGAGCCGACGCGTAGAACGGATCCGTCGGCGTGACAGCGCCGGCGGCGAGTGCGTGCACGACCGAGCCGGTCCGGGCGCGCGAGGCTCCCTCCGTCCGCACACGGGTGCCGCCATGCATATGTCCTGCCAGCACCGCTGCAGCCGCAGCCAATGCGAGCGCGCTCATCCTGAGCCTCAAGCCAGCCTCCTTGCTGTCTCGCCCGACGCCGTGCCGCAGCACGCGTCGCGGGTGTTATCGGCAGCCGGCTGCGCGACCTAAAGGGGCGGTACGCTGAGGCCTATGCGCCGGTACCACGTCACGACGTTCGGCTGCCAGATGAACGCTCACGACAGCGAGCGCATCAAGGGGATGCTCGAGGACCTCGGACTCGGCGAGGCACCGTCCGCAGACGAGGCCGACGTCGTCGTCTTCAACACCTGCACGATTCGCGAGAAGCCCGACACGAAGCTCGCGTCGTATCTCGGAGCGGCAGCGGCGCGGAAGCGCGAGGACCCGGACCGCGTGATCGCGGTCGGCGGCTGCTACGCCGAGGCGCAGCGCGAGCAGATCTTCGAGCGCTTTCCCGCCGTCGACGTCGCGTTCGGCCCGGGCTCGATCGCGCACCTCGCCGACTGGCTCGGCGCCGGCGGCGTCGGTGTCGCCCGCGGCCGCTTCGGGCTCGACGACCGCGCCTTCGCCGCCGAGCTGCCGACGCACAGGGAGCGCAGCTTCCAGGGTTGGGTGCAGGTGTCGATGGGCTGCAACTCGACGTGCTCGTACTGCATCGTCCCCGCCGTCCGCGGCCGCGAGCAGAGCCGGCGTCCCGGCGAGATCGTCGCCGAGGTCTCGCAGCTCGCGGCGCAGGGCGTCAAGGAGGTGACGCTGCTGGGACAGAACGTCAACTCGTGGGGACGCGACCTGCTGCCCGAGATCGCGACCGAGTTCGGTGAGCTGCTGCGCGCCTGCGACGCGATCGACGGGATCGAGCGCATCCGCTTCACGAGCCCGCACCCGAAAGACTTCCGTGAGCCGGTGATCGCGGCGATGGCCGAATGCGACGCCGTCTGTGAGCAGGTGCACCTGCCGCTGCAGTCCGGCTCGACGCGCATCCTCAAGGCGATGCGCCGCACGTACTCGCAGGAGCGCTACCTCGCGCTGGCCGAGAAGATGCGCGCGGCGATCCCCGACCTCGCGATCGGCACGGACATCATCGTCGGCTTCCCCGGCGAGACCGAGGAGGACTTCCAGCAGACGCTCGACGTCGTCGCGGCGGTCGAGTACGACAGCGCGTTCACGTTCGTCTACTCGCCGCGGGCCGGCACCGATGCTGCGGCGATGCCCGACCAGGTGCCGCACGAGGTGAAGATCGAGCGGATGGAGCGTCTGGTCGAGCTGTGCCAGGCGAACTCGCGCAAGCGCAACCTCGAGCGCGTCGGCCGCGTCGAGCAGGTGCTCGTCGAAGGGCGCGTCGCGAACCGATTCGACGCTGCTGCGCGGCCGGACGCGCCGCAACACGACCGTCAACTTCACGGGCGACGCGGAGCCGGGCGAGCTCGTCGACGTCCTGATCGAGGACGCGACGTCCACGACCCTGAAAGGTGCGCAAACGGTTCCATCACATGCCCTCGCCAGAATGGGCGCATGCGCGTCCTGATCACCGGGTCGTCCGGGCAGATCGGCACGAACCTCGCCGTCCGGCTGCTCGCCGACGGGCACCAGGTGTACGGCGTCGACAAGCGCCCGAACGCCTGGGTCGGCAACCTCTTCCCGACGCTCCTGCAGGACCTTGCCGGGCCACTACAGCGCGTTTCCCGGCGGGATCGACGGCGTCGAGTACCCCGAGGTCGATCTGGTCGTGCACCTCGCGGCGCACGCGAAGGTGCACCAGCTCGTGCGCCAGCCGCATCGCGCGCTCGAGAACACGATCATGACGTTCAACGTCCTCGAGTACGTGCGCGGCCTGAACGTTCCGCTCGTCCACTCGTCGACGCGCGAGGTGTACGGAGACGTCCACCGCTTCGAGGAGTACGCGGAGGAGGCGGCCGACTTCGCCTTCACGGAGAGCCCGTACTCGGCATCGAAGATCGCGAGCGAGGCGTTCATCTACTCGTACGCCCGCTGCTACGACGTGCGCTACCTCGTCTTCCGGTTCTCGAACGTCTACGGACGCTACGACAACGACCTGTGGCGCATGGAGCGCGTGCTCCCGCTGTGGATGCACCAGCTCTCGCGCGGCGAGACGATCACGGTCTTCGGCGGGGACCAGAAGGTGCTCGACTTCACCTACATCGACGACTGTGTCGACGGCATCGCGCGCGGTGTCTACGCGCTTGCCGACGGAAGCGCCGGGAACGAGACGATCAACCTCGCGTACGGCGAAGGGAACACGCTCGTGCGCGCGGCCGAGCTGATCGCGAAGCGGCTCGAGCGTCGAGCCGAACATGCACATCGCACCGTCGCTCCTCGGCGAGGTCACGCACTACGTCGCCGACGTCCGCAAGGCGCGCGACGTGCTCGGCTGGGAGCCGAAGACCCCGCTCGCCGAGGGCATCCCGCGCGCCGTCGACTGGTTCAAGGAATGGCGCGCCGCGCACCCGGAGGACGACCGGCCGTTCGAGCGCCCGCAGGCGGCGGATGAGATCGAGCACGGCTTCAAGCAGCCGGCTGCGCATCTAACGTTCTCGCGCTTTTCGGCCCGACCGCGTCCGGCAAGACTGCGGTCGCCGGCCTCCTTCGCGACCGTCTCGGCGCCGACGTGATCTCCGCCGACTCCGCCGCGCTCTACGCGGGGCTGCCGGTCATCACCGCGGCGCCCGACTACCCGGCGCAGCTCGTCGGCGTCGTCCCGCTCGACGAGGACGTCTCGGTCGGTCAGTACCAGCGACTCGCGCACGCGGCGATCGACGAGTCCGAGGCACCGCTCGTCGTCGGCGGCACGGGGCTCTACCTGCGCGCCGCGCTTTCCGCGCTCGAGCTGCCGCCGCCGGCGGCCCCGGAGCGGCGCGCATTCTGGCAGGCCGAGGTCGACCGGCTCGGCCCCGAGGCAGCGCATGCCGAGCTCGCCCGCCGGGACACCCGCGCCGCCGAGCGCGTGCACGCGAACGACCGCAAGCGCCTGGTCCGCGCGCTCGAGCTCGCCGAGGCGGGCCTCTCGCTCGCACCTGAGACCGACCGGCTCTGGACGGAGGACACGCGCCACCCGACGACGATCGTCGCTCTCGACGTCCCGCTCGAGGAGCTCGACCGGCGGATCGACGTGCGGACGGAGGCGATGGCTGCCGCCGGCGCCGCGGCCGAAGCGCGGCATGCCTGGTCGGGACCGCTGTCCGGGACGGCGCGCAAGGTGCTCGGGCTCGAGGAGTTCGCGACGCTGCCGGAGCGCGAGGCGATCGACGCCGTCGCGCAGGCGACGCGACGGCTTGCGCGGTACCAGCGGAAATGGCTGCGGCGCATGCCGGGCGTCGTTACGCTCGACGGGACTCGCTCTGCAGAGGAGATCGCCGATGACATCGTCGCGCTGGGACGCTCAGGGGAACATCTATCTCGTCACGACTGACGCGATGACGGCCGAGACCGTGCGCGCCGAGGTCGGCGACACGGACGGCATTCCTCGAAGTCCTCGAGTCGGGCGACGACTGGCTGCAGATCGCGATCTGGAACCCGGATGGCTCGCGCGCCGAGATGTCGGGCAACGGCACGCGGATCGCCGCGACCTGGCTCGCGGCCGCGACGGGCGCGAAGGTCGTCACCGTCCGGGTCGGCGACCTGCGAGGTGGTCGCCCGGATGCTCGGCGACTCGCTCGTCGAGCAGGACATGGGCGAGGTTCGGGTGTCGTCGCCCGAGACCGTCGACGGCGTCACGTTCACCGCCGTGATCGTCGGCAATCCGCACGCTGTCGTCGAGGACGACCCGGCGCGCGTGACGGAGGTCGGGCCGTTTCTCGAAGTGCACGAGCGCTTCCCGCAGCGCACGAACGTGCAGGTCGCCCGGCGCGTCTCCGACGACGAGATCGAGGCGCGCGTGTGGGAGCGCGGCGCGGGGGAGACGGCGTCGTCCGGCTCGAGCGCGGTCGCGGTCGCCGCGGCGCTCGGGCTACGCGCCGTCGACGGTGCGGTTCCCGGGCGGGCCGCTCGAGGTTCGCTTCGAGGGGACGCGCGCGTTCCTCACCGGCCCGGCGCGGCCGGCTGATCTAAGTCCCGATGCCGTGCTCGCGCAGGGCGTCGTTCAGCGACGTCTTCAGGTCGGTCGACTCGTTCCGCCGGCCGATGATCAGCGCGCACGAGAGGTGGTACGTGCCGGCCGGGAACTCCTTCGGCCGCGTCCCGGGCACGACGACCGATCGCGGCGGGACGTAGCCGCGATGCTCGACGGGCTCCGGCGCCGGTGACGTCGATGATCGGCACCGAGGCGGTCAGCGTGACGTTCGGAGCGAGCACCGCCTCGCGGCCGATCCGGACACCTTCGACGACGATGCAGCGCGAGCCGAGAAACGCGCCGTCCTCGACGATCACCGGCGTTGCGCCCGGCGGCTCGAGGACGCCGCCGATGCCGACGCCGCCGGCGAGGTGCACGTCGGCGCCGATCTGCGCACCGGAGCCGACCGTCGCCCACGTGTCGACCATCGTCCGCGGGCCGACCCAGGCGCCGATGTTCACGTACGACGGCATCAGCACGACGCCGGGCGACAGGAACGCGCCGTAGCGCGCGGTGGCGGGCGGCACGACGCGCACGCCGAGCTCCTCGTAGCCGGACTTCAGCGGGATCTTGTCGTGGTACTCGAACGGGCCCGACCTCGCGCGGCTCCATCTGCCGAAGCCGGAAGTAGTCGAGGATCGCCGCCTGCACGTCGGCGTTGACCTGCCACCCGTCGCCGTTCGGCTCGGCGACGCGCACCTCGCCGCGGTCGAGTGCGGCGATCGTCTCTTCGGTGGTGCTCAGAAGTGCCTCGCGATGATCTCGGCGGCGCGTTCGCACTCGGCCTGCGTCGGGACGAGCGCGAACCGCGCATAGCCCTCGCCGGCCTCGCCGAAGAACGAGCCGGGCGCGCAGACGATGCCGTGCTCGAGCAGCCGGCGCGCGAACGGCTCCGACGGGCCGCCGACATCGACCCAGAGATAGAACGTCGCCGCCGAGCCGGCGAGGCTGCCAGCCCTTGCTCTCGAGCGCCGGCAGCATCACGTCGCGCTTGCGGCTGTAGAGCGCGCGCACGTCCTTGACGTGCTGCTCGTCCGACCAGGCGGCGACCGACGCGCGCTGGACGAACTCCTGCGGCGCGGTGCCGACCGTCGGGCGGAACTGCTTGATCGCCGCCGTGATGTCGGGCGGGGCGCAGATGAAGCCCGAGCGGTAGCCGGTCATCGACGACCGCTTCGAGAGCGTGTTGAAGACGACGACGTTCGTGCGGTCGTCGAGCTCGAGCGCCGACGCGGGCGCCTCGTCGAACCAGAGCTCCGAATACGCCTCGTCCGAGCACACGAGAAAGCCGTGCTCGCGCGCGAGGTCGGAGAGGTCTTCGTAGAACGACGGCGGCGCGACCGCGCCGGTCGGGTTGTTCGGGTAGCAGATCCAGAACAGCGCGATCTCGTCCCAGAAGTCGATCTTCTCGAGGTCGGGCACCCAGCCGCGGCGCTCCGAGAGCGGGACGCGTGACGACCTCGCCGCCGGCGAAGCGCGCGCCGCGCTCGTAGACGGGGTAGGCAGGCTCGGGAATCGCGACGAGGCGCTTCTCGCCGAGCGCGAGCTGCGCGAACGAGAAGATCGCCTCCTTCGAGCCGAGGGTCGGGACGATCTCGGTCTCGGGATCGGCGTAGGTGCCGTAGCGGTTCTCGATCCAGCGCGAGATCGCGGTGCGCAGCTGCGGGATGCCCGACGCGCGCGGGTAGGACGAGATCTCGTCGACCGAGCGCAGCATCGCCTCTCGGATGAACGGCGGCGTGCGCTCCCGCGGGTCGCCCACGCCGAAGTCGATCAGCTCGATCCCGCGTGCTGTCGCGTCGGCCTTCCAGTCGTCGAGCCGCGCGAACGGGTACTGGGCGAGCTCGGCGAGGACGGGTGAGAGCTGCACGCTCAGACGCTACCGGTGAGGAACCGCTGGAGTGCGACGAATGTGCGCTCGAGCTCGGCGATCTCGACGCGCTCGTCGACGGCGTGCGCGTACCGCGTTCCGCCAGGCCCGAGATTGATCGCATCGAGCCCGCGCGCGGCGAAGTCGGCGACGTTCGTCCACGCCTGCTTCGGCTGGACCTCGAACGAGCCGGCGTCGCGCAGCGCTTCGACGAGCGGCGAACGCGACGCGACATGCGCAGGCGGCGAGTTCGACGTGATCTCGACGTCGTCGCCGAGGAGCTCGCGGATGTGCGCCTCCGCCGACTCCGGCGAGCGGTCGGGCGCGTAGCGGAAGTTCACGGTCGCCTCCGCCCGTGCCGGAATGACGTTCGAGGCGATTCCGGCCTGAAGCTGCGTCACCGACATCACCTCGCGGAAGACGAGCCCGTCGATGTCGACGTCGCGCGGCTCGGCCTCGAGGACGGGGCGCAGCCCGTCGAGCGCGAGCGCGATCGCGTTCACGCCGAGCCACGGGCGGGCCGAGTGCGCCGAGCGTCCTTCGAAGACCACGCGCGCGTTCAGGTTTCCGAGGCAGCCGAGCTGCAGCGTGTTGTCGGTCGGCTCGAGGCAGATGACGAGGCGTCGCCTCGTCGACGATTCCCGTGTTCGCGAACACGCCCGGCAGCGGGTTCTCGGCCGGGCCGAGCTCCTCGCGCGGGAAGAAGAGGAACGCGACGTCGTAGGCGAGCGTGGCGTCGGCGGCCCACCGGGCGAGCTCGATCATCACGGCGAGCCCGCCCTTCATGTCGCTCGCGCCGAGGCCGACGACGGCGCCGTCCTCGATCCGGCCCGGCAGGTTCCCCTGCGCGGGAACCGTGTCGAGGTGGCCGGCCAGAAGCACGAGCGGCTTGCCGGTCGCGCTTCGCGAAGATCACCGACTCGCCGTCGTCGTAGGCCGCGGTCGAGCGGCACAGCCGACTGTGACGTAGCCGGTACGCCTCCGCCTCGCTGCGCGATTCGGAGGGGATGTTGACGAGATCGAGAGTGCGGTCGGCCAGTGCCATACTGGGTCGATGATTCCAGGTTCACCAGAGCCCGAGCGCGCCTTCGTGCTGGCGGTGCTGGCGCAGGGCGTCGACGCCGACGACGAGCTGGCCGAGCTGCGCGAGCTCGCGCGCACCGCCGGCGTCGAACCGATCGGCGCGGTCGTTCAGCATCGGGCACGCCCGGCGCAGCGGACCTACGTCGGCAAAGGGAAGCTCGAAGAGCTGAAGGAGCAGTTCAAGCAGGCCGACGCCGAGATGCCTGCTCGTCGACGACGAGCTCGAGCCGTCCCAGCAGCGGTTCCTCGAGAACGCGCTCGACACGCGCGTGATCGACCGGACGCAGCTGATCCTCGACATCTTCGCGCAGCACGCGACGAGCGCCGAAGGGAAGCTCCAGGTCGAGCTTGCGCAGCTCGAGTACAACCTGCCGCGCATGCGCGGCATGTGGCAGCACCTCGAGCGCCTCGGCGGCGGTGTCGGCACGCGCGGCCCCGGCGAGTCGCAGCTCGAGTCCGACCGGCGGATGGCGCGGCACCGCATCTCGGTGCTGCGTCGCCGGCTGAAGGAGATCGAGAAGCAACGCGCGACGCGGCGGCAGGAGCGGCAGCGGAACGAGACGCCGACGATCGCGCTCGCCGGGTACACCAACGTCGGCAAGTCGACGCTGCTGAACGCCCTGACCGGCGCCGATGTCTCGGTCGAGGACCAGCTCTTCCACACGCTCGACCCGACGACGCGCGCGTTCGAGCACGACGGTCGCCGCTACCTCGTGACCGACACGGTCGGCTTCATCCGGCGGCTGCCGCACCACCTCGTCGAAGGCTTCGCATCGACGCTCGAGGAGACGCTCGTCGCCGACGTCGTCCTGCACGTGGTCGACGCCGCGGCCGACGACGACGAGCAGGACCGCCAGCTCGACGCGGTCTCCGACGTGCTGCACGAGATCGGCGCGGCGCAGCTGCCGCTCGTCGATCGTGCTGAACAAGATCGATCGCGTCGATCCGCTCGGCCGCCGGCGGCTGGCGAACCGGTTCCCCGGGCGCGCCGCAGGTCTCCGCGCTCACCGGCGAGGGGCTCGACGACCTGCAAGCGGAGCTCGCGCGTCGGTTCGAGGACCGCTGGGAGCGCGTCCGGCTGCTCGTGCCGTACGACCATGGCCGCGAGCTCGCCGAGCTGTACGCGCTGGGCACGCCGATCGAGGAGCGCGAGGACACGCCGGACGGCGTGATGGTGATCGCCCGTCTGCCGCGGCGCGACCTGCCGCGGTTCGCGCCGTTCCTGATCGCGCAGTCGTCGGAGACGCGCGAGAGCGCGTGATCGAGGTTCTGCTCAAGCGGGTCCGCCCCGAGGCGGTCATCCCGGTGCGCGCCTATGCCGGCGACGCGGGCATGGATCTTTCGTCGTGCGAGCGCGTCGAGCTCGCGCCGGGCGAGCGGGCGCTCATCCCGACCGGGCTCGCGGTCGCGATCCCCGAGGGGTACGCGGGGTACGTCCAGCCGCGCTCCGGGCTCGCGACGAAGCACGGCATCTCGATGGTCAATACGCCGGGACTGATCGACTCGGGCTACCGCGGCGAGCTGCTCGTCAACCTCATCAACCACGACCCGCGCGAGACGTTCGTCGTCGAGCCGGGGATGCGGATCGGCCAGCTCGTGATCCTGCCGATCCCGGAGCTCGAGCTGGTCGAGGTGGACGAGCTGCCCGCCAGCGAGCGAGCCGAACGGGGCTTCGGCTCCTCCCGCCACTGATGGAGCCGCGCATCCGGGTCAGCGCGATCCTCCGCTGGCAGGGCCGGGTGTTGCTCTGCCGCCAGGAGAAGCCCGGCAAGGAGTACTGGCTGCTTCCCGGCGGTGGCGTCGACGCGGGCGAGACGCTGATCGAGGCGCTGCGCCGCGAGCTGCGCGAGGAGCTCGGCATCGAGGCAGACGTCCAGTTCGAAGGGCCGGTCGCGATCGTCGACTCGATCGCGCCGAAGGGGACGATGATGGCCTCCCGGAAGCACGTCGTGCACATCATCTTCTCGGCCGATCTCTCGCACCGATCGCTTTCGGACGTCGAGACGAAGGACGCGGCGGTGAAGGGCGCGCGGCTCTTCGCGAACGAGGAGCTGTCCGACGTCGTCGTCCACCCGCCGATCACGCGGTTCCTCGAGCGCTGGCAGACGGGCGATCCGGCCGTCTATCTCGGCGCGCTCTGGGCGCGCCTGGTTCCGGGCTTGCCCGCCGGTCGGCTAGCGGCGCGCGACTCAACTCGGTTGGCCGGAGATCGGCCGTGCGCCTGCGCGCTCGCGAGCGCCGTGCGCTCGAGCGGTCTCGAGCGGCTCAATCTCGGCGCCCGGCGTGGGCGAGCGCCTCCTCGAGCAGCAGGTCCGCGAACCACGGGTTTCGCGGAAGCAGCGGCCCGTGGAGATACGTCCCGTAGACCCGGCCGGCGCGGCAGCCTTCGAAGCCGGAGCGGCCGTCGTTGCCGAACCCGGCGAGGACGCGCCCGAGCGGCTCGGCGCCCTCGTCGAGGAGCGTCCGGCCCGCGTGGTTCTCGAAGCCGGCCAGCGTCTGCCCGGCCCAGGCGCAGTCGAGCAGCACGTCGCCGATCATCCGCTTCTGCCCGGCAAGGGTGTGCAGCGGCAGCAGTCCGACGCCCGGCAGGTCGTTCCCGGCGACGTCGACGTACGAGCGGCCGAGGAGCTGGTAGCCGCCGCAGACGCCGAGCACCGCGGCGCCGCCGGCGACGGCCGCGTGGAGCGCGTCCGCCTTTTCGAGCAGGTCGTGGGCGACGAGCTCCTGTTCGCGATCCTGGCCGCCTCCGACATAGAAGAGGTCGATCTCGCCGTCCGGGACGGGGTCGCGCATGCCGATCGCCCGTACGTCGAGGACGTGTCCGCGAAGCCGTGCGCGCTCGGCGAGGACGGCGATGTTGCCGCGATCGGCGTAGATGTTCAGGTAGTCCGGATAGAGATGACCGACGACGATCTTCACGCCGCGTTCTCCCAGTAATTCGTCACGTGGCCGCGTGCGGCGACGATCCGCCGGAGCGCAAGCATCGCCGTGTAGGTCGGGAGGAGCACCAGCTCGTCGCCGGGCGGCGTCAGCTCGAGACCGCGGTCGAGCGCCTGTTCGAGCGACGGTACGACCTCGATCCGTGAGCGCTCGAGCCCGCCGTAGGCGAACCGCAGCGCCAGCTCGGCGGCGCGCGTGCCCGTGGCGACGAGCCGGTCGAGGCCGGCGAACGAGCGGCTCGAAGTCGACGTCCCAGATCCAGGACACGTCACGGCCGTCGGCGATCGCGTCGTTCAGCGCGATGACGGCGATCCGTGGTGCTCTCACCGTCGACCAGCGTGCGAACCGCCTCGTTCGCTCCGGCCGGGTTCTTGATCAGCAGCATCAGGAGGCGCCGGTCGCCGATCGGGATCCGCTCGAACCGGCCGAATGCGGCGGAAAACCGCGCCAGGCCGGCGCGAATGTCCTCGAGCGTGGCGCCGAGTGTCAGCGCGAGGGCGGCGGCGCCGAGCCCGTTGTAGACGTTGTAGAGGCCCGGCAGCGCGAGCTCGACGCGCGTCTCGCCGGCCGGCGCGGTCAGCGTGAACGAGGCGCCGTCGAGGCCGTGAAGCTCGATCTCGCGCGCGACGACGTCGAGTTTCGGGCGGGAATGGCCGCAGTTCGGGCAGTGGTAGTCGCCGAGGTGGCCCACGTACGCGGCGGCGTAGTCGTACGGCGTCCCGCAGCGGACGCAGTGGATCGAGTCGGCGGCGTGCTGGAGCGTCGCGCGCGCAACGGACGGGTCGTCGACGCCGAAGACGAGCCCACCTCCCGGCCGGGCGAGATCGCCGATGAGTGGGTCGTCTCCGTTTGCGACGAGCTGCGCGTCGGGGAGCAAGGCAACCGTCTCGCGCCAGCGGGCGGCGACGAGCTCGAGCTCGCCGTAGCGGTCGAGCTGGTCGCGAAAGAGGTTCGCGAGCAGCAGCGCCTTCGGGGCGACCCGCCGGGCGACCTCCGCCAGGGCGCCCTCGTCGACCTCGAAGAGGCCGAGCTCGGCGTTCCCGGTCCGGAGGAGGGTGGAGGCGACGCCGGAGACGAGATTCGCCCCGGAGTCGTTGTGGGCGACCCGGATCCGCGGCCGGAGGATCTCGGCGACCATCGCCGCGGTCGTCGTCTTGCCGTTGGTCGCGGAGATGAGCACGGAGCCCTGCGGGAGCCGGCGGGCCAGGCGGTCGATCGCGCTCGGGTCGAGCTTCCAGAGCAGCTTGCCGGGCAGCGTCGTGCCGCCGCCGCGGCCCGCGATCCGTGAGAGCGAGCCGGCGGCGCGAACAACTGCTGCCTCGAGTGCGAGCGGGATCGGCGGGCGCATCGTCGGGAAGGTACCCGGGACCCCCCCAAAAGAGGGAATTCGCAGGCGTGGCGCACCGTCTACCCCATCAGGGGGAGGGCCGTCACGCGAAACCCCCACATACTGCGACCCGTTCGAGGCCACTCCCTGCGGCACTTCCGGAGGGCCTCTGACTTACCGAGGGAACTGCGGCCCGTCCAGGACGGGCGGAAAAGGAGACAAGGATGTCTAATTCAAACGAGCGCGGCGCAAAGGGCGAAAGGGCCTCCGCGCTCTGGGGCAAGCGGTAGGGGCGGCAATCGCTCCAGCGTGCTCTGGGGCAAGGGTGGTCGCAGCATGCTGCTTGCGGCCATGGCCATTGCGCTCGCAGCGCCGCTGGCTGCAACGGCATCGCCGGGGAAGGGCAAGACGCCCGCCCCGACCACGCCGGTTACCCAGCCGACTCAGAACAACGAGCCGGCGCCCCCCACGGGTCGCGCGGCGAACGTTCCCGGTGGCAAGACGTGGGTCGACAAGAGCCTGCTCAACGACGCCACGCGGACCCCGAACGCCAAGATCGACGTCATCGTCCAGAGCTCGGGTGGCTCGGCCGGCGCAGCTCGCGCCATGGCCTGGCTTGCCAAGCTCCAGGGCCCGAACGCCGGTCTCAACCAGCAGACGTCGCTGAACATGATCGGCGGCCTCGCCGTCACGATCCCGGCGCGGATGCTGCCGTACCTCCAGCAGGTGCAGGGCCTGGTCGTCACCCCTGACGCTCCGGTCAAGCTCTCTGGCGACGTCACGAACCTCGCCTCGAACGACCTCTGGCCGTACGAGTCCGGCAACGCCGACGCTGGTCGGGCGATACGACCAGTCGCACGCCGGCAACACGCCCGGCGATCGCCCTGGTCGACTCGGGCGTCCAGCAGCGTGATGACTTCGGCGCCCGCGTCGTCGCGAGCGTCAACCTGTCCACGCAGGGCGACGGCGACACCACCGACCGACGACCTGTACGGTCACGGCACGTTCGTCGCCGGCGTCGCGGCGGGCTCGGCCCCGGATCTCGCCGGTGCAGACCCGGTCTGCTCCGATCGTCTCGATCAAGGTGATGAACGCGCAGGGCGAGGCGAAGACGTCTGACGTCATCGCGGCCTGCGCCTGGATCCTCGCCACAAGGATCAGTACAACATCAAGGTCGCGAACTTCTCGCTGCACTCGTCGTACGGCACGAACTTCTATCGTGACCCGCTCGACCGCGCAGTCGAGGCTCTCTGGTTCGACGGCGTCACGGTCGTCGCGGCTTCCGGCAACTACGGCACCGCGAGCGGCCCGTCGGGCGTGCTCTACTCGCCCGGCAACGACCCGTTCGTCATCACGGTCGGCGCGCTCGACATCAACGGCACCGCCGATCCGTCGCGACGACAGCGTCGCTCCGTGGTCGTCCTACGGCACGCACCGAACGACGGCTTCACGAAGCCGGAGGTCGTGGCGCCGGGTCGCTACATCGTCGGCCCGATCCCGGCCGGCTCGACGCTGACCAGCGAGAAGGCCTCGAACATGGTCGGCACCGACCGGATCCAGCTCTCGGGCACCTCGTTCGCGGCTCCCGGTCGTCTCGGGCACGGTCGCCGAGATGCTCGCGCGCCATCCGAACCTGACCCCTGACCAGATCAAGGGCATCCTGATGCTGTCGCCCGCGTCGTCGGCAGCAATCCGGCTCGCCGGCGGCCGGCGTCGGCCAGATCACGGCGAGCCGCGCGCCGCACCTACAGCGGCGGCCCGAACCCGAACCTCGCGCTCGACCAGTACGTCGGCGCCGACCCGAACGGCGGCTCGCTGCCGGTGTTCGACGCGACAGGCTGGAGCGCTGCTGCTCAGGCGAACTCCGAACTGGGACAGCTCGACCTACAGCAACCAGTCGTGGAGCGCTCGTCTGAGCTTGGCAGGACGTCGCTTGGCAGGACGCTCGCCTGGCAGGACGCCGCGTGGCAGGACGCTCGCTTGGCAGGACGCTCGCTTGGCAGGACGCTCGCCTGGCAGGACGTCGCCTGGAGGACGCTGCGTGGCAGGACGTCGCTTGGCAGGACGTCGCTTGGCAGGACGTCGCCTGGCAGGACGAGTCCAGTGCGGACATCTCGCAGGAGGACGCTGCGGTGAGCGACACGCACGAACGGCACCGCGGGCTACACGGCAACGCCGGCACAGATCGCTGCCGCCGCTGCCAACCCGCTGCTCTCCATCGACCACCTGGTCAGCACCCCGCCAGTGGCACGACCGACACTGGCACCGACACGACCGACTGACACCAGCACGACCGACAGTGGCACCGACCGACAGTGGCACCACGACCGACGGCGGTACTGGCAACTAGTTCGAAGCACATACTCCGACAGCCGAAGGCCCGCGCGAGCGGGCCTTCGGCCTTGGAGACGACTCACCCGTTTGGGGGAACTGGCGTCGAGTTTCCCCGAAAAGGGGATAGGGGCTGGCCGATAGTGGCCGTAAAACTCCAGAGAACGAGCATCCTGCGGCCCGCGTGACGACGCGGAAGGAGATTAGGCGAGACCAAGATGAGCGCGATTCCGAGCGAAGCACGGCTCGAGAGCGAAGTTGAACGCGAGGAGACGCGTAAGCGCGCCCTTCCCGTTCGCGCGCAGATCTACTGGATCGCGATCGCGATCCTGGCAGCCGCGGTCTCGCTGCCGTTCGCGCTCCGGCTGCGCGAGGGCACGCACCACTGGGGCTGTCTTCGCGATCCTCGGCGATCCTGATCGCCACGAGCCAGACATTCAGGGCAGAGACGGCGAAGAACATCTCGCTCCATCCGTCGTGGGTCTTCCTGATCGCAGCGGCGTTGTCTGCTGCCGCCCGAGCTCGTCGCGCTCCTGGCGTTCTCGACGCACATCCCGGAGTGGCTGCGGTTCCGCTATCCCTGGTACATCCAGGGCTTCAACATCTGCAACGTACGCGCCTCGGGAACATGCTCGAGCTGGGCGGCCGGTGCCGCGATCCTCTCGCTGCACGGCGTCATCCCCGACGACCACCTGCGCTGGGCGCTCGCCGGGCTCGCGGTCTGCGTCGTCGCCATCGGCGACGAACCACCTCGTCCTGGCCCCGATGATCATCGCTGGCCCGCGGCCGGACGCTCCGCGAGACCGGGCCTCTTCTCGTTCGAAAGCCTGTCCGCCGACTTCGTCCTGGCGACGCTCGGCCTCGTGATGGCGTCGTTCTGGATGATCAATCCGTGGCTGATCCCGTTCGCGATCGTGCCGCTGCTCCTGATCCATCGGTCGCTGGCGGTCCAGAAGCTCGAGGTCGAAGCGCGCGTCGACCCGAAGACCGGTCTCTTCAACGCACGCCACTTCACGACCGTGTTCCAGGAAGAGCTCAACCGCGCCCAGCGCTTCCAGCGGCCGATGTCGCTGATCATGGCCGACCTCGACCTGCTGCGCGACATCAACAACACCTACGGCCACCTCGCCGGCGACGCCGTCCTGCGCGGAATCGCCGACGTCTTCCGGCGCGAGTTCCGCGCGTACGACGTTCCGGCGCGGTTCGGCGGCGAGGAGTTCTCGATCCTCCTGCCGGAGACGTCACCTGAGGAGGCGCTCGAGATCGCCGATCGTGTCCGTCGCGCCGTCGCCGACCGGACGTACGAGGTCGAGACGTCGAGCGAGCCGATCCGCGCCACGATCTCGATGGGCGTCGCCGCATTCCCGCGCGACGGGTCGGAACCGAACGAGCTCGTCCATGCCGCCGACGTCGCCGTCTATCGCGCGAAGCTGCAGGGACGGAACCGCGTCCTCGACGCCGCCGACGACGAGACGCTGCTCGCGCATCCCGCCGAGCACGCTGCCTCGCTCGTCTCGCTGCCCATGCCGGCCGCGGAAGCTCAGCGGCCTGCACCGATGCCGCTCGTCGTCGCGCCCGCTCCCGTGGTCGTCACTGCTCCGGCGCCGCCTCCGGGTGCGCCCACGCGCACGGCGGCCACCGCACGTCCGCACACGCCGCGCCGCGCCGCGCTTCCTGTCGATCCCGAGGCGTCTCGCGCTCTTCGTCGGGCCTCGTCGGCGCCCTCGGGACGGCAGCCGGCGTCCTCGGCGCCGTCTTCGGCCACTCGACGGACTACATCGGGCTCGCGGTCGTGGTGGCGCTCGTCGGTCTCGGCGAGGCGCTGTCGCTCGAGGTGGAGGAGACCGGCTCAATCTCTGTGAGCGCCGTCGGCGCACTTATGGCCGCCGCGATCATCGGCCCGCGGGCCGCCCTGCCGCTCGCAATCACCATGGCTGCGGTCGCCTGGAGCGCACGGCGGGCGAGCTTCCATCACATCCTGTTCAACGTCGGACTCGTCTCGCTCGCGACGCTCGCCGCTACCGCAATCTTCTCGCTCCACTTCGCGGGGCCGATCGGCACGGTTGTCTTCCTCGCGTCCGGGGTCGTCGCGGGCGCCATGTACTTCATCGTCAACACCGGCCTCTTGTCCATCGCAGTCGGCCTCGAGGGCCGGGAGGGCGCCTTCCACGTGTGGAAGGAGCGGTTCGCCTGGCTGACACCCCACTACGTGACGTACGGCTTCATCGCCGCGGTCGTCTACGAGGCCTACCAGCCGATCGGCCCCTGGGCGATCGTCGTGTTCGCCCTGCCGCTCTTCCTGATGCGCAGGACGCAGGAGGCCTACCTCAAGCACACGCAGCGGTCGACTCACAAGCTCCGCGAGGCGGCGGAGACGATCCAGACCCAGAACGTCTCGCTCGAGCACGCGAACAAGCTGCTCAAGGAGCGCTCGACCGCGGCCATGGAGTCGCTCTCGGCCACGGTCGACGCACGCGACGCGTACACGGCCGGCCATTCGCGCCGTGTGCAGCAGCTCGCCCTTGCGATCGGGCGCGAGCTGAAGCTCTCACAGGCCGAGCTCGAGCTCCTGGGCCACGCGGCGCTCTTCCACGACATCGGGAAGCTCGGCATCCCGGATGCGATCCTGCTCAAGCCGTCGAGCCTCACGAACGAGGAATGGGTCGTGATGGCGAGCCACGCCGAGGAAGGCGCCTCGATCATCAATCGCCTCGGCTTCCTGAGCGACGCCGTGCCGGCGATCCGGCACCACCACGAGCGCTTCGACGGCCGCGGCTACCCGGACGGCCTCGCGGGCGATGACATCCCGCTCGGCGCCCGCATCATCCACGTCGCCGACGCCTTCGACTCGATGCTCACGACCCGCGTCTATCGGCCCGCGCGGCCGGCCGGCGAGGCGCTCACCGAGCTTCGCAACAACGCCGGGAAGCAGTTCTGCCCGCGCTGCACCGCGGCGCTCGAAGCCGTTCTCGCCGGCGAGTTCGAGGCGGTCGACGAGACCGCGATGGCGCTCTAGCCCGTACTTGCGACATTTCCGGTTTGCTCTACCATTCTTGGTGTGAGCCGGAAGCCGTATCGCGCGGTCGCCGGGATCGACGAACAGGCGCTCGCGGAGTTCAAGGCCGGCATCCGCCGCCGCTACACCGACGAGCAGATCCTGGCCGCCCTCCAGGCCTCGGCGGAGCGCCTGGGGCGCTCACCGACGATGAAGGAGTTCGGCGGCGATGCGGAGGCGACGATGCACCCGCAGACGGTGATCGAGCACTTCGGCACCTGGAACGCCGCCAAGCGCGCGGCGGGGCTGATGCCGCGCCGCTTTGCGACGCGCGAGGAGCTCGTCGACGCAGCTCCGGCAGCTCGGCGAGGAGCTCGGGCGGACGCCGACCGCACAGGACATCCGCGCGCGCCGAGGCACGATGCCGTCCGCGTCGCTCTACTGGCACACGTTCGGCTCGCTGTCGACGGCGCTCCGGGAGGCCGGGTTCGACGTGGCGGTGGGGGAGGAGCGGCTCGAGCGTGCCCTCGACCAGGGCTGCTGCGCTCGCCCGCCGGATCGGGCGGCTGCCGAAGTTCGGCGACTGGCAGGCGGCCCGCCGAGCGGACGAGACGATGCTGACCGAATGGCAGGTGTATCGCCTGTTCGAGGCCCGCAGAGGCGCCTGGGCGACGTTCCAGTACCTCGTCAAGGAACGCCTGCTCGAGGAGGGCGCGGCCGTCGAGGCGGACGGAACCCTGCGTCGTAACCTGGTTCTTGACCAGTTGTAGGTCTTAGGCGGTCCGCATCAGACGTACAACTCGGTCTGAGAACCGAGTTACGCCGCTGCAGCGAGGGCGGCGAGGCGCGTCAGGCAGTGCTCGCGCTCGCCCGGCGCCCGGACAGCAGGCAGAGGGTTCGACTCGTGGTAGTCGAGGTCGGGCCGGAAGCGCTCCTTGCGGACGACCTCGCCGTTTCTGAGGGCGAGCCAGGTGCCTTCCTTGACCTCGTGCTTGCGCAGCCGGAGGTCGCAGTAGTCGGCCACGACGTCGAGTGCGAGCTTCGTGGACGCGAAGAAGACGCCGTCGCGGGTCTCGCCGATCCAGAGCGGCCGGCCGCTACCGCGGGCAATGAAGACGACGCCGGGCTCGCGCTCGTCGAGCCAGCCGGTCGCCATCGCGCCGCGCAGGCGCTCGAGAGCGCGCACGTCGTTCCGGGAGTGGGCGGCGAGCGCGAAGATCGCCTCGGAGTCGACGGTCATCCGCGGCTCGGCGCGGGCGCAGGAGTGGGGGGCGAGGAGCTCGTCGTCGTTCGTGATGATCCCGTTGTGGATCCCGATCACCGGCCCGTGCCGGACGGGATGGTTGTTCGCGGCGATCGACGGATGGCCCTTCGTGTAGTCGCGGACGTGGACGAGCAGCTGATTCGCCGGTCTCGGGCACCGAGACGCGCTCCAGAAGCTGTGAGGCCGGCGTGCGCTGCTTCACGACGGTCGCGTAGGTGTCCTCGGTGCCTCGGTAGGCGTACCCGACGGCATCGGCGCCCCGCTCGGCGATCGCTGCGAGCAGGGCCTGTGCGGCCAGTGTCCGATCTACGCCTGAGCGCGATCGAAGGCTGTATCCCGCAATGCCGCACATAACTCGATCCTATGGAGGTAGACGGACGTGCCGTCGGATAGTTGACCCTTCTACACATCTTTTTTACATGCTCACGTGGCGGTTCCTGCCGCCGATAACCGTGTCCGTGGAGCCGGCAGTTTCAGATGTGTTCGAGGACCCGGAAAACGCGGTCATCAGTGAGGACGAACGGCTTCGCAGCGAAGACCCGCTGAAGCTGTACGTCCGCCAGATCGGCGACGGGCGGCTGCTGACCCCGGCCGAGGAGCGCGAGCTCGCGCGGCGCAAGGACGAAGGCGACGAATTCGCGAAGCGCCGGCTGATCGAGTGCAACCTGCGCCTCGTCATGTCGATCACGCGCAACTACACGAAGGCGGGTGTCCCGCTGCTCGACCTGATCCAGGAGGGCAACCTCGGGCTGATCCGCGCGGTCGAGAAGTTCGACTACAAGCTCGGGTTCAAGCTTTCGACGTACGCGACCTGGTGGATTCGCCAGTCCGTTACCCGCGCGCTCGCCGACCAGGGCCGGACGATTCGCCTGCCCGTCCACGTCGCCGAGCAGGTTCGGCGCGTCCAGCGCTCGCGCCGCCAGCTGGCACAGAAGCTCAATCGCGACCCGTCGGTCGACGAGATCGCGAACGACTCGGGCTTCCCGGTGGAACGGGTGCGCGAGCTCTTCGAGCTGGTCGAGGATCCCGTGTCGCTCGAGACGCCGATCGGGGACGGCCAGAGCATGGTCGCCGACCTGATCGAGGACAAGAAGTCGGAGTCGCCGGACAGCGCCACGACCGCGCATGCCCAGACCGCCGATCTCCAGGCGGCGATCGATCGGCTTGCTCCGCGGATGCGCTTCGTCGTCTTGCGGCGCTTCGGCCTCGACGGCGAGCCTCCGCAGACGCTCGAAGAGGTCGGCGTCGAGCTCGGGATCACCCGTGAGCGCGTGCGTCAGCTCGAGACCCGTGCCCTCAAGGAGCTCCGTCAGGTCGCTCCGGGGCTCAAGCTCTACCTCCAGACGTAACGCTGGTTCCCCGAACCAGGTTGTATGTCTGAAGCCGAACGCCGTTCGACTTCGACGAACTCGAGTTCGAACCGAGTTTCAGCTCGTGTAGGCGATGGCTTCCATCTCGTGGAGCGTCGACAGACGCTTCAGCGCCTCGACCTCGATCTGACGCACGCGCTCGCGCGTCAGGCCGAGCCGCCGGCCGATCTCTTCGAGGGTCTTCGGGTCGGCATCCTCGAGTCCGTAGCGGAGGACGACGACCGCACGGTGCCGGTCGGGGAGCGAACGGAGCGCCACGGCAAGCGTCTGCGAGCGCAGTGACGCCTCGACCAGCTCGTCCGGAAGCGGCCCTTCGCCGGGAACGAAGTCTCCGAGCACGGCGTCATCGGCCTCGCCGACCGGCGCGTCGAGTGAGGTCGAGGCACGCGCTGCGGCGCGCACCTCCTTTGCCTGCTGGAGTGGGAGATTCGCCTCGTCGGCGATCTCCTCGAGCGTCGGCTCGCGGCCGAGGACGGCCCAGAGCGACCGCTCGGCGCGATTCATCTTCTGCAGGCGCTCGACGATGTGGACGGGCATGCGGATCGTCCGCGCCTTGTCGGCGAGCGCGCGGGCGACCGCCTGGCGGATCCACCACGTGGCGTACGTCGAGAACTTGTAGCCACGGCGCCAGTCGAACTTCTCGACGGCGCGGATCAGCCCGAGCGTCCCTTCCTGGATCAGGTCGAGGAACGGCAGGCCCTGGTTGCGGTAGTTCTTGGCGATCGAGACGACGAGGCGGAGATTCGACTGGATCATCCGCTGCTTGGCGATCGGGTCGTCGGCCTCGATCTTCTTGGCGAGCTCGACCTCCTGGGCGGCGGTCAAGAGCGGGTGGCGGCCGGCCTCGCGCAGGAAGAGCTGCAGCGCGTCGGTCGTCGTCTCCCAGGAGAGCTGTGAGAGCGGCTGCTCGACGAACGGCGCCGGGCGCGTCTCGCCGTCCTCGCCGATGTCGTTGATGACCTCGATCTGGCGCGTCTCGAGCTCGCGGTTCAGCGAGTCGACCTCGAGCGCGTCGAGCCCGAGCGGCTCGAGCACGTCGTTCAGCTCGGACTGCAGCAGCGAGCCGCGCTCCTCGCCTTGCTCCACGAGCTGCCGCAGCTCGTCGCTCAGAAGCAGGATGTCGGTTTCAACCGTCAATGCAGAGGGTTCCTAGCCGGATCCCAGCCCGTCCAAACCACAACCCGCATTTCACCACGCACGCACGTAAGTGCACGTTATGTCAACCTGGAGAAGATCGACCCTCGAACAGGCCAAGCGGGTCACTCCCCGCGCTTCTGCAGGCGGTCCCACGCGACGGCGCGCCAGGCGGAGGCAACGCCGGCGGCGAGCAGGAAGAGCGCAGTGACCGTGTCGTGCGTCACGTACGAGCCGATCGCGAGCAGCCCGAACAGGACTGCAAGGACAACAGCCGCGGTTCTCGTTTGTAGGCGCGCCTTCATTGCAGCAACCGTAACCGTCTCGACCCCGGCGCGCCGAAACGATCCACAGACTTGTCCCCAGGCCCGAGGAAAACCCGTGGAAATGTGGACAATTCACTGTGCGCAAAATGCGGCAAAACTGTGTCGGCGAGCCCTTGCCGCAGCCATGTCCGGCCCGTAGATTCCCCTTTGCACCGAGCACGGAGCGCGAGTAGGTCGAAGCCGCTCCCGAGGGCCGTAGGCGGAAGCCGAAGGTTCACGGGGAAGGTGGACGAAAGCGCAACCGGCTCGGTGAATTTATGGTCCGCCCCTTTCGATCGCGTTGCACAGTTTGCGATTTCGTGCGGTCCAAACGGAATTCCGCGCAAATTGCATCAAACCCCGGTTCGGCACCCTTGCGCGGTCAGGCTCGAGCCCCTAAGTTCCCTCTTGCACCGAGCACGGAGCGCGAGTAGGTCGAAGCCGCTCCCGGGGGCCGTAGGCGGAAGCCGAAGGTTCACGGGGAAGGTGGACGAAAGCGCAACCGGCTCGGTGAATTTTTTTTGGACCGATACGCAGGGCGTGGTCGACCTCTGGCCGCTTCGCTAGCATCCCGTCCGCTTATGCACCTGCGCCCGCCTGCCATTGCCCCCGGCATCACCGCCCTCCTCTGGGCGGTCTTCTTCGGGCTGCTGATCTGGATCGGCGGCGCAGCGCTCGGCTACTCGAGCGGAGTGACCTTCCTCGTCGGCTGCGTCGTCGGGTTCCTCAGCTTCCTCTTCATCCGCGTCTGCGGCGAAGACTGAGCCCGCGCGTCTAGTACGTGATCAGCGCGTGCAGGTCCATGCCTGCGAGGCGCTCGCGGCCGCCGAGGAACGTCAGCTCGATGATGAAGCACGCCCCGACCACCACCCCGCCGAGCTGCTCGACGAGGCCTTTGATCGCCTCGACCGTCCCACCCGTGGCGAGCACGTCGTCGTGGATGATCACGCGCGAGCCCGTCGGGATCAGATCCGGGTGCAGCTCCAGCGAGTTCTCGCCGTACTCGAGCACGTAGCTCGCGCTGATCGTCTCGGGCGGCAGCTTGCCGGGCCGGCGTGCGGGGACGAACCCCACCCCCGCCTCGACCGCGATCGCCGAGCCGATCCAGAATCCGCGCGCCTCGGCGCCGAGCACGAGGTCGGCGTCCTTCGACTTCACCCACGTGGCTATCTCGCCGACGGTCTCCTGCAGCGTCGCCGGATCGGCGAGCAGCGGCGTGACGTCCTTGAAGCCCACGCCGGGTGTCGGGAAGTCGTCGACTTCCCTGATCTTCGACCGCAGATCGCTCACTGCGCCAAGTCTCGCAGGTCGCGCCAGAAGAGGAGCGCGGACAGTTCGCCTGCGAGCTCGGCAAGCCGTTGGAGATCTCTGAGTGCCTGCGTGCGCCGTTCCGGGTTTCGGCCGCGCAGCGCCGGCGCGACGAGCTGCTCGAGCAGCGCCGCCTGGCGCCCGGTTGCCGTGCGGAACGTCCGCAGGTTGCGCGGTTCCATGCCGTAGCGCCCGAGCTGCGACGCAGGTCGCCGCGACATCGACGTCCGATTCCGCGTACCGCTTTGCCCCACCGGAGCCGTGGGCGCGATCAGCCCGAAGTCCTCGAGCTCTTTCGCCAGTTCCGGAGCGATTCCGGCGCGCTCGCAGAGCTCCTCGAACCTGATCTCATCCTCGGCCGCGCCGAGCGAGGCGGGCCGCCGGCGCTTGCGCTCCGCTGCGCCACCCGCGTCGAGCTCGTCCTTGATCACGCGCAGCGGCAGGAACTCGTCGCGCTGCAGGCGCAGGATCTTCTCGAGCCGCTCGAGATCGCCCTCGCTGAACAGCCGGTAGCCGCCCTGGGTGCGCCGCGGCTGCAAGCAGGCCTTCGTCCTCGAGGTAGCGGATCTTCGAGATCGAGATGTCCGGGAACTCGACGCTGAGCCGCCGGACGACCTCGCCGATGCGCAGGAAGCGCTCGCGTTGCTGGGACTGGTGCTGAGGCGCGGTCGACGTCATGCGATGAAGGTCATCCGGTACTTGCCGACCTGCAGCTCGTCGCCCTCGACGAGCGGCGCGCGGTCGATGCGGTGGCGATTCACGAACGTCCCGTTCAGGCTTCCCTGGTCCTCGACGCTGAACGACCCGTTCTCGTCGATCAGGACGGCGTGGTTCCGCGAGACGGTGACGTCGTCGAGGAAGATCTCGCAGTCCGGCGAGCGCCCGATCCGCGTCCGGGCTCCGGCCGGCCGGAAGCTCTCCCCCGCCCTGCCGCCGCCCGCGCGGACGATCAGCGCCGGGCCTTCGAGCCCGAACTCGCCGTGGTCGTCGAGATCGGCGATCTCCTCGGCCGCAAACGTCTGCGTGTTCTCGGCCGACGCCTCGCCGCGCTGGAGCAGCGCGCCGCAGCGCGAGCAGTAGTTGGCGGACTCCGGATTCTGGAACCCGCACTCGCTGCAGTAGACCGCCGTCATGCAGGCGGTGCGCTCTTCCCGGTCAGGATCTCCGTGAGGCGTGCCGACGTCCACCTCGTCGAGGACGCTCTTGCCGCCCGAGCTCTTCAGCCGGGCGACGAGCTCGGCGCGCAGGATGTCGATCTTGCCGTGCAGGATGCGGCGGCGATAGCTGACCTCGCGCTCTTCCGCCTCGAGGTCGTCGATCAGGCCCTTGAGCTCGTCATCTGAGAGCGAGCCAAAATCGGGGAGCGGTTCCACAGTGCCGCCTTTCTTCGTCGGGGTATACGGATTCCAGCAGAGGTCGGTGGAAACCGTCAACCTCAACTTCAGGGTTCAGCGCGCGGTGCCGATCTCCTCCCGGTCGATCACCTCGACCGACGAGCGACCGCAATTCGGTCTCCAGCTCTTCCGACTCGGCCGGGGTCTCCCCCTCGGCGTAGAGGTGGACGAGCGGCTCGTCGCCGTCCGGGAGCACCTGCACCCAGCCGCGCGCGTCGAAGATCTTGATCCCGTCGGTCGTGTCGATGTTCTCGTCGGCGTAGCGCTCGTTGAGGACGCGCATGACCGTTCCCTTGAGCGCCCACGGGCACTGCACCTGGCGATGGATGAGCGTCGGGCGCGGCAGCGCGGCGACGAGCTCGGAGAGCGGCTGCTGCGAGGGGCGCCAGGAGCTCGAGCAGCTTGCAGAGCGACGCGATCGCGTCGTAGGCGGGCAGGAACTTCGGGAAGACGTAGCCGCCGCCGACCGCCCCGGCGAAGACCACGCCCTCCTCGGTCGCCCCACGCGTCAGCTCCTGCAGCGTCGCCGGCGTGCGCACGACCTGCAGCGCGTCGCCGACCACCTCCTCGACCTGGCTCGTCGCCGTGATCGGAACGACGACCTTGCCACCGCCGCCACGCCGCGCGAGCAAGTAGAGGTACAGGAGGAGCGCCTGGTCGGGCCGCACCTCCCGACCCGTCTCGTCGATCAGGTAGATGCGCTCGGCCGAGCGGTCGAACACCGCCCCGAAGTCGGCGTTGACCGGCTCGACGAGCCGCTGCGCCTGGTCCATCGTCTCCGAGAGCTTGATCGGCGTCGACCCCGAGTCGGACTCGAACGCATGAGCCGTCACCGCTTCGACCCCGAGTGGCCCGAGCACGAGCGGCAGCACGAAGCTGCCCGCCGAGTAGCCGTAGTCGACGACGATACGGAAGCCTCGCGCGCGGATTGCCTCGCAGTCGAGGTCCTCGAGCAGATCGCTCGCATAGCTCTCGCGTGCCCGCGCCGGGTACGACACCGAGCCGACGTCGCCGAACGGAACGCGTCGCAGCTCCTGGCGCGTGAAGTGCTTCTCGATCTCTTTCTGCAGATCGGACGAGAGCGCGATGCCCGGGCGCTCGAAGAGCCGGATCTGCACCGCCTCCGGATCGGTCGTCGACGCGCCGACGTGGAACGCGGCCTCGTAGTTCTGCGTCTTCAGGAGATGCTTGCCGACCGGCGCCGGGAGCGTGCGTAGGTCGGCGACGCTCACGCCGGTCGAGTGCAGCCCCGAGATGATCGCGCGCTTGATCATCCGGTACGCCGGCGCGCTCTCGCGGCTCGCGACCACGCGGCCGCCGCGCTTCAGCGCCGTGCCGAGTGCGGCGCCGAAGCCGCAGCGCGATCTCCGGCGTGAGATCGACGTTGACGAGCCCGACGACGCCGTCCTGTGCGAACACGCGCGTCGTGCCGCGCGACTCCCAGATCAGGCTCTCGTGGATCTGCGCTCCGTAGTCGACTTCCTTGTACGGGTAGATCCGGACACCGGGGTAGATGACCGACTGGTCGCCGATCGTCACCTGGTCGCCGATCGCAACGCCTTCGTGGATGCGCGCATGCGGACGGATGTCGCAGTTGCGGCCGATGATCGCGCCTTCGATGATCGCGTTGCGGCCGATGTAACACGACGCGTCGAGCACCGAGCGCGAGATGCGGCCGCGCTCGCGCAGCGTCGTCGCCGGCCCGAGCACCGTGTACGGGCCGACCGACGCCTCGGGTGAGATGCGCGCGTAGTTGCCGATGAACGCCGGCCCCTCGACGCCTTCGACGTCGTCGATCTCGACACCTTCGCCGATCCACACGTCGCCGCGAATGCGTAGGCCCGTGATGTCGAGACGCACCTTCTCGTCGAGCGCGTCGAAGTTCGCCTGGCGGTACTGCTCGAGGTTGCCGATGTCCTGCCAGTAGCCGTCGCACACGCAGCCGTAGATCGGGCGCCCCATCTCGAGCAGCAGCGGGAAGAGCTCCTTCGAGAAGTCGAACGGGCGGTCGGTCGGGATGTGGCGCAGCACCTCGGGCTCGAGCACGTAGATGCCGGTGTTGATCGTGTCGGAGAAGACCTGCCCCCACGACGGCTTCTCGAGGAAGCGCTCGACCTTCCCGTCGTCGTCCGTGACCACGATCCCGAACTCGAGCGGGTTCTCGACCGACTTCAGCCCGATCGTGACCGCGGCGCCCTTCTGCTTGTGGAACTCGACGATGCTGCTTGAGGTCGATGTCGCAGAGCGCATCGCCCGAGATGACGAGGAACGTGTCGTCGAGCGCGTCGCTCGCGAGGCGCACCGAGCCGGCCGTGCCGAGCGGAGTCTCCTCGACCGAGTACTGGATGTTGATGCCAAGGCTGGTGCCGTCCCCGAAGTAGGAGCGGATCGCCTGCGGCAGAAACGCGACGGTGACGACGACGTCCTCGAACCCGTGCAAGCGCAGCAGCTCGAGGATGTGCTCCATGCACGGCTTGCCGACGATCGGGACCATCGGCTTCGGCTGGTTCGAGGTCAGCGGCCGAAGCCGTGTGCCCTCACCTCCCGCCATGACGACGGCCTTCACGCGAACGCCTCGCGCTTGGCGCGCACGCACGTACTCGGCAAAGGACACGACGGCGAGGACCATCCCGGCCCAGAAGATCCAGAGCGGCCAGTCGGTGCCCTTGTGCGTCACCATGACGAAGCCGAGCGACGCGTACAGCAGCCAGGTTGCGAGCTTGCCGATGAAGTTCACCTTGAACTCGTAGCCGCGTCCCATCACGATCGGTGTACCAAGAATCGCGACCAGGTCGCGCGACGGGATCAGCAGCGCGATCCAGGGCAGCCGATCGGCGTGCAGCAGCAGGATCACTGCCGCGTCGATCATCAGCCGGTCGGCGAGCGGGTCGGCGATCTTCCCGAAGGCCGACTCGACGTGCCAGAGCCGCGCCAGGAAGCCGTCGACCTGGTCGGTGACGCCCGCGATGCCGAAGACGATCGCCGCCGGCCACGAATGCCCGCCGTCGCTCTCCAGGATCAGCGACGACGTAGACCGGGATGAGGACGATCCGGAAGATCGTCAGCGCATTCGGGATCTTGCTGCGGATCACGCTGACAGGATACGACGCGTGCGGATCCCCGGCTTTGTCGACGCCCATTGCCACGCCTTCCAGCGCGCCCTCCGCGGCCGCGCCGGCGGAGGCGACTTCTGGGCGTGGCGCGACGGGATGCTCGCGCTGGCGGAGTCGCTGACCGTCGAGGAGATCCGCCGCGAGTACGCCGAGGTCTACCGGCGAGCTGCGCGACAACGGCTTCACGGCGGTCGGCGAGTTCCACTATCTCGGCCTCGACGAGGCGCGCGCCGCGGCGGAAGCGGCCGCCGAGGCCGGGATCGCGCTTCGTCTGTCTCTATGCGTGTTACCTCCGCGGCGGCATCCCGCGCTTTCGCCAGGAGTCGGTCGCCGACTACCTGCGACAGCTCGAGGAGCTTCGGAGCGAGGGCATCGCCGTCGGCGTCGCCCCCCACTCCGTGCGCGCCTGCCCGGCCGATGCGCTCCGCGAGCTCGGGCGCTACGCGGCGGAGCACGAGCTTGCCACTGCACGTCCACGCCGACGAGCAGCCGCGCGAGATCGACGAATGCCTGGCCGAGCACGGGCGGCGACCGATCGAGCTGCTCGACGAGACCGGCTGCCTCGGTCCCGCGACGACCGTCGTCCATGCGACGCACGCCGACGGCCACGAGCTCGACCTGCTGGCGGCGGCCGAGGCGCGGATCTGCGTCTGCCCGACCACCGAGGCGAACCTGGGCGACGGCTTCCTCCCGGTCGCGCGCGTGCGCCACCGCTCGATCCGGATGTGCATCGGCAGCGACTCGAACGTCCGCATCGACCCGCTCGAAGAGCTGCGCGAGCTGGAAGGCATCGCGCGCCGCCAGTCCGGGACCCGCGGTGTCATCCCCACCGCCGATCTCCTCGAGATCGGCTCGGCGGAAGGTGCCGCCGCTCTGGGGCTCGCCGACTGGCCGGATGCCGGCGTCGACCTCGGGCATCCTCAGCTGCGGGGCATCGCCCCCGACGAGGTCTACGACGCGCTGGTGTTCGGCTGCGCCGCGGACGTGCTCTTGAAGATGTCCGACCAGTAGCCCGTTCGGGCGAGGTACGAGAACTCGGCCTGCGGGCCGTGCAGGCCCCAGGCGCCGTCGTACGAGAAGTACCGAATCCGGCCGAGACGGCGCGAGGGCGCAGCCGGCTCGATCTGCGTCCCCTCGTGCCACTCGTTGAACGACGTGATCGTGACCTGGTCGGCGGAGCTCGCGATCGCCGCACGCCACATCGCGTCGTAGGTGCCGCCGTTCCGGCGCGGCTTGAAGTGCGTGTCGCCGTCGCCGCGCTTCGCGTCGTATCCCGGCCCGACCGACGGAGCGCAGATCAGATGCTTCTTGTGCGCCTCGGCGCAGAAGCGATGGAACATATTGCCGGTGAACGTGACGATGTCGTACGTGTAGACGCCGTCGAACCCGGCTGCGGCCGCCCAGCCGACCATGCCGGTCTGCGCGAAGTCCGTAACGCCGCCGCTCGCATGGATCGCAGTCTGCGCGGCCGCCCACTCTGCGGCCGGGAAGTCGGGCGCCCGGTAGACGTAGAAGGTGCGAATCCCGTAGTGCTGCTCGAGGTACTGCATGTCGGCGACGGTGCTCGCAACCGTGCGCCCGCCGTACGGCTCGAGATGGGCGGCGACGGTGATCCCGTCGGTGCGTGCGTCGGCGACGACGAGCGGCATCCGCTGGTCCTCGGCCGAGCCCTGCCCCCACCACGACACGTCGATCTGGTCGATGCCGGCCGAGCGGATCTCGTCCATCTGCGCTGAGACCACGAGCGCGCTCGACGACGAGTACACACCGCGCAGCGGGTAGTACGCCGAGGCGATGTTGTTCGGCGGCGCGTGGCCGTCCTGGTTCCAGTGCTGGTACGCGCCGTCCGGCGTCGGGGTGCCGTACCAGGGGTAGTAGAACGCCGAGACGCGCGGCACGGCCACGGACGCGGCCGGCCGAGCAGCGGCCGAGGCCGCGCCCGACAGGACCAGCGCAAGAAGAACACAGAAGAGGGAGCACCGCATAACGGGGGGTCAACATGATCATCGACCACCCGCCAGACGCAATCAATGGCCCGGGAGGCTCATCTTCGCCTCCCGGGGGTCCTACACCCCGCGCAATGCGTACCTGCCTGGTCTCACCGCCTTGATCACCGGCGCGTGCGACAGGTAGTAGCCGACCGTGTTCCGGTTCAAGCCGACGGTCGACCCGAGTTGCACCGCCTGGGAGAACGCGAGCGTCGGCCCGTGGTCGGTGAAGAGCCCCGTCAAGCTCTCCTCCACAGGTGAGAGCTCCTGAGCGCGATCGAGCTCGAGATTGCTCGACAGAGTGCCCCGGCTGTCGATCCGAAGCCACGACACCGTCTCGAGCAGCCGGCGCAAGACGGTCGGCGGCAGGACGACCGGCCGATACGACCGGCGGAGCCCTTCGTCGGCGTCGGCGAGCGTCAGCGACCGGCCGACGACGAGCATCTTCCGCAGGATCCCGTCCAGCCGGCGCCGCGTGTTGGGAACCCGGAGGCCGAGCCAGGAGCATTGATCGTCGAGCCACAGAATGTCCGGAGCCTGTTCCAGTAGCCGACGCGCGCGGGCGGGCTCGACGTCGGCCGCGCGCGCCAGCTCGACGACCGAGACCGCGCCGCGAGCAGCGACGAGCCTGCGCGCCTCGGCGATGAGCGTCCGCGTCGGGTTTCGTGCCTCCGACGACTCGACGAAGCCTCCCCTGACGGAGGCGATCGTCGGCAGGCCGAAGAGCTTTGCCGCGCTGAGCACCCCGCTCGGCTCGAACGGCGCCCCGGACACCCCGCGCTCCTGGAGCGCCCGTGCGACGTGCGGCCGTGCGTCGGGCGCGCATGCCTCGACCACGTCGATCGCCTGCGTCAAGAGCGGCAGTCGCCGCGCGTCACCCTTTGCCCTCTCCCGGAAGACCGACTCGAGCTGGCGCACGCGCTCCCGCGTGTAGCCGGTCGAGTGCGCCGCCTGTTGCAAAGTGCTCGCGCCACGTCCGTCCCACCCGAGCCGCGCACCGACGGCTGCTGCCTGACGCTCGTCAAGCCGTGCGCGGTGCAGGACATCCTGGAGCTCACGCTCGAGCGTCCCGGGGACTGCGACTACTGGTTCGTGCAGCGACATTGTGTGCCTCCTCGATCGAAACCGACAGGAAAGGCACCATCGCCCAGGTATCCGGCGTCATCGCCGCTCGGGTTGACGGTAGCTGCCCGTTCGCCTCTACGCCAACAACGTGCGGTTCGTCATTTAGATCGACGCCGTGATGGTGATGCCGCCGCGCGCCTTCTGGCGGAGCGCAACGTGGACGCGAGAGCTCTCGAGCTGCAGGGCGGCAGCGACCTCGTCGCGAATCTGGACGGCGAGCGCTTCGCAAAAGGCGCCCTGGTCGCGAAAGCGCGAGAGGTAGATCTTGAGCGACTTCGATTCGAGGCAGAGCGTCACGGGCTCGTAGGCGATCGTCGCCGTATAGAAATCCGGCTGGTTCGTGATCGGGCAGACCGCGGTCAGCTCGTCGCTCACCAGCTCGACGCGCTCGACGCCGGGATTCGGAAACGTCTCGAGGCCGGCGTAGGCGTCGCTCCCTGCGTGGCCGAGTGCGACGAACTGTGGCTCCACGCGCTCTAGTCTAGAGCGATGCCGCGCGTCTACCTGGCCGGGCCGCCGTTCGCCGAGGAATACCGCTCGCGCGCAGCCGCGCTTGCCGCGGCCGCCGGTTGGGAGCCCGTCGACCCGATGCGCCGCGACTTTCGTGGCCGCACCGAGGGCTATGAGGCCGAGATCGTCGACGGCGATCTCGCCGACATCGACGGCTGTGACGTCGTGCTCGCGTCGTTCACGGCGCCGGACGAAGGCACGGCGATGGAGGCGTGGTACGCGCACTCCCGCGGGATCCCGGTGGTCGTCTACACCGGCGGCAGCTGGGCACATCCGTGGACGGTCTACGTCGCGCGCTCGGTCCATGTCGCGCTCGAAGACGCCGTCGCGGCGCTGTCCTCCGAAAAGGAGATACTCCGCCACGGGTCCCGACGGAAGGCTTGAGTTGTCGACAATTGACGCAACAGGCGCAGTGCCGGAAGAATCGAGCGGGGAACAACGTCTCGCGATCTTGCTTGCGATGGCGATGTTCGTGCTCGTCGTCGACACGTCGCTGATGAATGTGTCGATCTCAGCCGTCGTCCACGACCTCCACACGACAGCCAGCGGCGTTCAGTCCGCGATCGCCCTCGAGGCGCTCGTCTCGGCGGCGTTCATCCTGATCGGGAGCAAGATCGCCGACCTGATCGGACGCAAGCGCGCCTACGTCCTCGGCCTCCTCGGCTACGCGGTCGGCGCGCTTTCGATGACGCTCTCGCAGAGCCTCACCGCAATTGTCATCTTCTGGGCGATCGTCGGAGGCCTCGGCGCTTCGCTCCTGCTGCCGTCGATGCAAGCGCTGATCCACGGAAACTTCCAGGGCGCGATGCAGCGGAAGGCCTATGCGCTCGTCGGCGCGTCTGCAGCCATCGCCGCGGCAATCGGGCCTCTCGTTGGCGGCTTCATCACGACGTATCTCTCGTGGCGCGTCGCGTTCGCCGGCGAGGTGGTGATCATCGCCGTTGTCCTGCTCGGGACGAGGCGCGTGAAGGATGTCCCCTACACAGGCGATCGCCGCGTCGATGTCGTCGGGGCGATCCTCTCGGCGCTCGGCATGGGCGGCGTGGTGCTCGGGATTCTCGTCTGGGAAGAAGGCGGCGGCGCTGTCGGCATCCTGCTCGCGGTCGGGTTCGTCGGACTCGGCTCGCTCGCGTGGTGGCTCGTCAAGCGCAAGCGCGAAGGGAAGCCCGCGCTCATCGACGCAGGCCTCTTCCGCTCGAAGTACTTCCGGCTCGGGATCACTGCGCAGACGCTGCAGCAGATCTCGCTCGGCGGGCTGATGATCGCGCTGCCGATCTTCTTGCAGATGGTGCTCGAGTACAACGCGATGGAGGCGGGCCTCTCGCTCGCGCCCCTGTCGCTGAGCATGTTCGTCGTGGCCCTCATCGCCGGAAAGCGCGCCGGCAAGCGCAGTCCGAGCAAGATCATTCGCCTCGGCTTTCTGCTGCTCGTCCTCGGCGTCGCCGCACTGATCCCGCTCGTGCCGCACACGACCTCCGGCTGGGACCTCGCCGTCCCGCTGATCTTCGCGGGCGCCGGACTCGGCCTGCTGGTCTCGCAGCTCAACAACTACACGCTCGCTCCGATCGAGGAGGAGCGTGTCAGCGAGGCTGCCGGAGTGAACTCGGCGGGCGGCTCCTTCGGCCTCTCGTTCGGGCTCGCTTTTGCAGGCGCGGTCATGCTCGGCTCGCTGTCGCTCGTCTTCACGCACATGGCGAACAACTCGACGGTCCTCTCACCCACCGAGCAGACGACCGTCTCGAAGCAGCTCGAGAAGAACGCCGAGGTCATGACGAACACGCACCTGGAAGGGCTCTTGCAGGGACAGCCGGCCGACGTGCAGGCGGAGATCCTTCACATCAACTCGAAGGCGCGCCCGATCGCGCTTCAGTTCGCGCTGCTGGTCCCGCTGCTCGCGGGGCTGCTCGGCCTGATCAACGGCTTCAGGATGACGCGGCTGCCGGATCTGGAGCCGTCGGCGGCAGCGGAGACGATGCTGGGCGGCTAAGGGCGACACCGCCCTTGGCCAACCGCCGCTCGATCTCCGTCCGCGCGTCGTCGGCGTCGCCGATCAGGCGAAGCTCGCCGTCGCCGTCCACGAGGAGCAGCGGCACGTTCCCCGGCCGGGCGTCGAACGTCGCGTCGTCGATGACGAGCGCGGAGTGCTCTTCGCCGGCGGTCGCCTTGTCGACGGCGTGCGCCACCGAATCGAGTTCCGTGCGCAGATGCCCCTCGAACCCGAGCCGGTAGATCCGCTTCTCGACCGCCTTCAACTGGGCCGACTCGAGCGCCTTCTCCCCCAGGTCGCGCGTGATCAGCACCTCGCTGTGGCCGCCGTCGGGTCGCGCGAGCAGCGCGGCTGCGCGGACAGCGGCGTCTGATGGGCCGCTCGACCTTGCGACGACGAGCACCTTCGAGCCGAGCCGCGCCGCGCGCACCCCCCGCGGCATCCAGACGACGACCCGCTCACCGAGAAGCGCCGCGACGACGATGCTGACGAGGATCAACACGAGCACCGCGTTCACGACTGTCGTGTCGAAGACGCCGATCTCGTAGCCGATCAACGTCACGGCGAGCGTCGCTGCCGCTTGCGGGGCCGTCAGCACGAACATCGCGGCACGTTGCGGCCAGCTGAAGCCGAGCCACGCCCCGGCGATCCAGCAGGCGAGCGCCTTCCCGGCGAGCGCAGCGATACAGATGTAGGCGGCGAGCTTGAGCGCGCTGCCGGTGAACATCACCGACGGATCGAGTAACAGCCCGATCGAGACCAGGAAGACGGGCACGAAGACCGCCGCCCCGAAGAACTCGACCCGCTCCATCGACGGCCCCTCGTTGGGAACGAGCCGGTTGAGCGCGAGCCCCGCGAAGAACGCTCCGACGATTCCCTCGATCCCGAAGACCTGCGCGAGCATCGCCATCGCGAGCAGCGCAACGATTGCGACGAGGTAGCGCGCCACAGGGTCCGAGCCCCAGCTGCGAAGCGCGTAGTCGACGAGCTTCGGCAGGACGACGAGCCCGACGACGAGCAACACCGCATAGCCGATCGCGAGCTCGCCCAGCACAACGCTCATCGAGCCCGATTCCGTCTGCGACCCGGAGACGATCGCAAGGACGGTCAGCGCCAGCGTGTCGGTCAGCACGGTCGCGCCGACTGCGGTGGCGACGGCGGGATCATTGTCGAGACCGGCGTCGCGCAGCCGTGGATAGACGAGCAGCGTGTGCGAGGCGAGCAGCGCGCCGAGCAGGCACATCGCGGCGGTCGACCAGCCGAGGGCCCAGCCGACGAAGACGCCGAGCCCTCCGGGGATCGCGAACGCGAGCAGACCGAGCCCCAGGGCGGCGCGACGGTAGTCGCGCAACACGTGCAGGTCGATCTCGAGGCCGGCCACGAACATCAGGTAGAGCAGCCCAAGCTGGCCGAGCTCGGGAACCGTCTGATCGCCCGCGTGGATCAGGTTGAAGCCGTGCGCCCCGATTGCGAACCCGCCGAGGACGAGACCGATCAGTCCCGGCAGCCCGAACCGCATGACCACGAGCGGCCCGAGCAGAATGACGGCGAAGAGCACGAGAAACTCGAGCACCGGGCCGTTCAGGTGTCCCATTGCTACGAGCATCAGCCCTCCGTCCGGATCAGCGGCACGTTGTCTTCGCTCTCGCCCAGCCAGCGCTTGACGAGCTTGTCGATCGTCCCGGTCGCCTGCAGATACCGGATCGCCGAGTCGACGATCTGCTCATTCGGCGAGTCGTGAGGTAGCGCTACCGCAAGCCCTTCGCCGCCGCTCAGCTGGCCGACGACGTGGAATCGCTGCGGGTCGGACTGGGCGAGGCCGAGCGCTACCGGCAGGTCGAGCAGCAATGCTTCGGCGGTCCCGGAGCGCAGCACCTTCAGCGCGGCCGTCCTGTCCTCCGTGACGACCGGCGCGTCGATCGGCCGCACCTGGCTGTCCAGGATCGGCGTGAGGCTCGACGTCGTCGAGATCACCCACTCGAGCTGCCGGAGAGCGGCCGTGTCCGCTGCCTCGATGTTGTGGAGGGCGAGCACGCCGGGCGGAGAGGTCAGGTACGGGGTCGTGAACGCCAGGACGTTCTGACGCTCCTTCGTCGGCGTGAGCTGTGAGATGGCTACGTCCGCACCCCCGAGATCTCCCTTGACGATCTTGGCGAACGGCACCTGGACGACCTTCACCTTCTTCAGCCCGAGATGCTTCGCCAAGGCGCTTGCGAGGCCGGCCTCGAAGCCGCCCGACGTCGGCGGATTGCCCTGCCAGAAGCCGGGCGCAGGCAGGAACGCCGTCGCGACCGTGAGGACACCGGGTGTCCCGGGCTTGAACGGTGTCCCCGCGGCGCCGCCCTGGCTGCTTCCGCATCCGGACAGAACCGCGCAGGCGATCGCGGAGGCAAGCAGCAGACGGATCACGGATCCCTCGATCTTCGCCGCCAACGGGTGGATGCTCTACCACCCGCGAAGGGCGAGCCGCAAAAGAAAAGCCCCGCATGGTGCGGGGCTTTCATCCATCGGGGCGCCGAGATTTGAACTCGGGACCTCCGGTCCCCCAGACCGGCGCGCTAACCAGGCTGCGCCACGCCCCGCGACGAGGAGCACGGTAGCAAGCGGTTTTCAGCCAGGCCGGGCCGTTTCGACCGGGGTGTCGGTCGCTTTTCCCCATTCCACCCAGGAGCCGTAGTAGACCCGCGCGTCGGGGTGGTCGACGAGGTACTTCAATGCGAACCATGCTTCGCTCGCTCTGTTGCCGATCGTGCAGTAGACGATCACGGTCTTGTCCTCGCTGACCCCGGCGTGCTCGAATACCCGACGCACTTCCGCAGGACGTTTCAGAGTTCCGTCTCCGTCGCGTAGGAGGGTGATCGGGATGTTCACCGCGCCTGGAATGTGCCCGGCCCGTCCTACGTCCTCCGTTGCCCCGGACGGCCAGAATCGGTCACCGTTGTACTCGGACTCGGCGCGCACATCGAGGAGCAGCTGGCGCGGATCGTCAATCGCGGCCTCAACCTCTTGGCGAGACGCGAGCAGAGTTGCGTTCTCGACGAGTGGCACATCGAGGCTGTCAAGCGGCTCCGGAACATCGAGTGTCCACTCGTTGCCGGCCGCGGGCCACTGCTCGCGCGACCCCATCAGCATCCGAACGTCTTCCAGACCGGCCGCCTTCAGCAGCCAGAAACCGAGCGGCGCCCCGTACCCGTACACGACGACCGTGCTCGAGGGCAGAACGCGCGAACGCGACAGCAACCTGCGGAGCTCCGCGTTACCGACGGGCAGGTAGTCCTGACCGCGGAGATCGGAGTACGCGTTCCACAGAACGGCGCCCGGTATGTGGCCCTCGTCGTAGGCCGCGCGGCTCACGTCTACCTCGAGCAGCCGAACCTTCGGGTCGCCAACGTGGGCGGCGATCCACTCGACATCGACCAAGACTTCGGGGTTACGCGTCTGCATGCTCGGCGACTCGCAGTCAGGACGGATTGTTGCACCCCACACAATCGGGATGCCACCCCGGACGCCGAGAGTTACGTCATCTGGCGAGCAGCCAGGCCACTTCACAGGCCGCCGCAACCGCAAAGAACCACGGCGACCAGAAGACCGAGCGGCTCCTGCCCGTTCCGAAGAGCACGAGGTACGCGCCCCGGAGGACCAAAGCTGCCCCGAGGCTGAGCAGCGCGACCAACGGCTGCGCCTCCGACGCGATCGCCCAGACGAGCACCGCGAGCACCCAGCCGGCGAGGCGGGTGTTGCGCGAGTGCCGCGTCCCGGCGACCGCGGCGGCAGTTCTGCGAGGGTCGGTCACGTACTAGAACTGCCGACGACGGCGGGTGCCGAAGAAGCCACCGAACGCGAGCAGAAGCACAACGATGATGATCAGGAGTAGCAGCATGGTCCCTTTCGTTGGGGCATTTTCGAGTGGTGCAGAAGCTGGAACGCCAGAGCGGCGGCGCTGGTTACGCGCCCGCGGAAATCGGCATGCGTGCTGCGTCCCACCGCTTCTCGAAGACGACTGCGAGCCAGATCGACGCCTCGTAGAGAATCGCGAGTGGAATCGTCTCGACGATCGTCGTCACCGGGTCGACACCCGGCAGGGCGACGCCGATGCACGCGACGATCATGTAGCCGATTCGCCGGTTACTCCGCAGCTTGGCCGAGGTGAGTGCGCGAACGCGGACGAGCCCGAGCACGACGATCGGCAGCTCGAACACCGCACCGCAGGCGGCCAGAACGAGAAGCGCGAACGTGATGTAGTCCGCGGCTCGGATCTGGATGTTGAACTGCGTGTGGTCGTAGTGCACGAGAAACTTCAGTGCGGCCGGCAGCGCGAGCCGATACCCGAACGCGACGCCGCCGACGAGCAGCACGCCGGCGAAGCCCGTCAGGCCACGGATCGAGCGCTGAACGCCGGGGTTGAGCGCCGGTGCGAGAAACGCCCAGAGCTGCCAGAGCACGATCGGCAGAGCGAGTGCGAAGCCGGCGGCGACGCTGACCTTGATCGACGTCGTGAACGGCTCCGTCACCGTGAACGTCGTCAGCTGGCGGTGCCCCGGCGGCAACGGCCTGGTCAGCCAGTACAGCAACCGATGGTGGAAGACATAGGCGACCACCGTGCCCGCGAGCACGGCGCTCGCGGACACGATGAGGCGGCCGCGAAGCTCGTCGAGATGATCGACGAGCTCCACTGTCCCGCCGTGCGGGAGACGACGAGGGAGCCGCACGGTCACGCCACCTTGTGCAGGTCTTCGCTACGGGAGACGACGTCCTCGGGATGGGCCAGATGGTCGGTCGCCCGCGGAGCCTCGAGCTTCGCGAGGTCGACGCCGTCCTTGTGCTCGCCGCTGATCGAGTCCTTGAACTCGCGCATCCCCTTGCCGAGGCCGCGTCCCATCTCGGGGAGGCGCTTCGGGCCGAAGAGGATGAGGCAGACGAGGCCGAGCAGGAGCAATTCAGGCATTCCGATGAATCCGGGCATGTGAAATCCTTTCTCGAGTGAGCGTGGGCGGCGGCGAGCGAGTCGCTGCCACCGCCCACGGCTCGGAAATGGCTAGCCGACGATGAAGCCGGTGGCCTTGACGGCGCTCAGGATCTGCGCCTTCGTCTTGCCCTTCTCGAACGCAACCGGCGCGCCGAGCGCGCCGTTCAGGTCGCGGACCCACCCTGCGTGACGCGCCTCGATCGGAAGGATCGAGCCGGCGGCACCGAGGATCGTCTTCGACTTGATGTTGCCGACCTGACCGAGATACGCAGCGACACCCGTGTCCTCGAGGACCTGGGCGGTCGCCAAGAACTTCTTCTCGTCGGTGGTCGTGCCCTTGAAGTTGAACTTCGGCTTCGCGACCGCGGCACTACCGAGCGCGCCCTTGAGGAACGCGACGTGAGCCGCCTCGTGCTTCGCGACGGTCTTGGCGAACGTGCCGACCTTGCCGCTGAAGTGGCCCATGCTGGCCGCTTCCGCGTAGAACGCGGCCTCGAGGTACTCGAGGGTGAGCGCGTAGTTCAGGATCGCGACGTCGCTTGCTGCGACGCCCGCGCTGGCGATTGCCGGCAACGCACCGAAGAACGCGCCGCTACCGATCACGGCGCCCGCCCCCAGCCCCGCCTTGCGCAGGAACGCGCCGCGGGTGTCGCCGTCAACCTGCTCAGCCGACTCGCGGATCGCTCCGTCGAGGTCGAGCTCTTCGAGACTCGGAAGATGAGTCATTCGACTCTCCTTTCATGCGACGGCGTGGACAACGTGGTCGTGCTCGTGACTGAATGCCGTCGCGGCGATGGTTCGCCCCGCGTTCCAGACCGGTTCGATCGCAACCGAAGATTTGCGGCGGAGCTAGCTCGGGACGAGGGCGGATGCCCAGGCAACGAGCTCGGGATCGGCAAGCGTTGTGAGCTGCCAATCGTGATCCAGCTGCTTCCCGGGAAGCGAGGGAACGACGATCACGTAGAGCCCGGCGGCGCGGGCTGACGCAGCTCCCGTGCCGGAGTCCTCGAACGCGACCGAGCGAGCCGGATCCGCGTTCAGTTGCCGGCACGCGGCGACGTACAGCTCCGGATCCGGCTTCGGTCGCGCGACCTCGTCACCGGCAACGGAATGCGGGAAGAGCTCGGCCAGACCGGAGCGCTCAAGCGCAAGGTCGAGCAGGCTCCGCGGGCTGTTGCTCGCAACGGCGACCGGCACACGGGCCGCGCACGCCTGGACGAGCTCGACCGCGCCCGGCATGGGCTCGACGAACGCCTCGACTTCCCGCTGCACCCGTTCGAGCAGGTCGACGGCGATCGCAGGTCCCTCCCCCGCTCGACCGAAGTACTCGGCCATCTCGTCGCAGGCTGCCTCGATCGAGCGGCCGATCAGCATCGCCTTCTCCTCCGGCCCGAACGGGAAGCCGTGCTCGGCGAAGATCGCGGTCTCCGCGAGCGTCCAGCGCGACTCTGTTTCGACGAGCAGGCCATCGCAGTCGAAGACGACGGCCGCGACTCCGGTCGGTGCGGGTGTCATTCCGGGTCGGCGTCGTCGGTGGTGACGAGGGCGGCGTACTCAGCGTGTCGCCGGATGTACGCGGCGACGAATGGGCACACCGGGACGACCTTGAGCCCACGTGAACGAAGGTCGTCGAGCGCGCCCTTGACCAACACGCTCCCGAGCCCTGCGTGCTCGTGCGCTTCATCGACTTCGGTATGCACGAGCGCGCGCGCTCCGTCGAGCCGCCGGTAGCGGATCAAGCCGACGCGGGCGCCGTCGAGCAGGAGCTCGTAGCGGAGCTCCTGCTCGTTGTCGACGACCTCAGGTGTAGCGCTTGACAAAGCCCAGCGCCGTGTCGGCGACCTCGTGCCAGCCGCTGTCGATCGTCAACGCGTGACCGCGGCCCGGGATCTCGATCAGCTCTGTGTCGCTTGGATTGTCGTTCTGCTGCTTGTACGACGCCTTCGCGATCGCCGGCGGGACGGTGTGATCCTGCTCGCCGCTGATGATCAGCAGTGGGCCGCGCTCCGGATTGTCCGTGTCGACCTTCGCTTCCGTCCACGGGTTGAAGTTCGCCACCGCCGCCTGGAACAGCGGCTTACCAGCCGCCGGGACCGCGTACGTCTCGTACAGCGCCTGCGCCTCGTCCTCTTCGACAGCGTTGGCGAACGCGTATCGGAACTGGTCGTACGTCAGCGGGACTGCGCGGCTGCGGTTGCGCGGGTTTCCGAGCACCGGCGAGGCGGACTTCAGCGCCGAGAATGGCAGCGGCAGGACCCCACGGAACGGCGCCGGGTCGATCGCGACCGAGACGGCGGAGAGCCCGCGGCCGGCGACGATCTGCGTCAGCAAGCCACCGAACGAGTGACCGATCACGGCCGGCTTCTTGTCGAGCTTGCCGATCACCTCGCCGAAGTGATCTGCGACGTCCCCGATCGACTTCTCCGCGAAGACGTCCGGATTCGCATTCGCCTCCTCGACCGTGTTCGGGTCGTCCGGCCACCCCGGAGTGAGCGGCGCGTACCCCGCTTCGGCGAAGAGCTCGGCCCAGCGATCCCAGCTGCTCGGCAAGAGCCAAAGTCCATGGATGAACACGACGGGCGTCTTGCCCGATGCGTTCGCCGCGTCGATCTGTTCCTGTTCGTGCTCGGTGATGACTGACATACCTGCCTCCCGTGTTGCCTGACGCACCTGTCGCAGCCGTACGCTACCTCGCGCACGCGGCTCCCGGTGCGCCCACCCCTCACCGCTTCTTCACATCCCTCTTAGGCGATCTTCAGTTACCACGGCTACCGTGAGCCCGTGCAGAGGGGAGCCATGGCCGTCGCGCTGGTCGCGATCGCAGCGTCGGTCGCCGCCGGCAGCGCGAACGCCGCTCCACGCACACATTCGCCGCGAACACGGCGATCGCGCCGCAGATCAGCTCGAACTGGTCGGGCTACTCGATTCTCTCGGCCGATGAGACGACTCCGGTCGCGTTCACGGATGTGACCGGAACCTGGGTTCAGCCGAAGGCCACCTGCAGTGTCGGGCGCACGTCGTCGTCCGCGTTCTGGGTCGGCATCGGCGGCTACGACCCCAACTCGAACTCCCTGGAGCAGCTCGGCACGGGCGCCGACTGCGACGGCAACTCGACCACCGTCTCGAACTACGCCTGGTGGGAGCTCGTGCCGGCGCGCTCGGTCCGCATCCCGCTCAAGATCAAGCCGGCGACACGATCACCGCCGCCGTTCTCGTGCAGGGCCAGAAGCTGACCTTCAGCCTGCGCAACATCACCCGCCGTACGCGCTTCTCGAAGGTGCTCAACACGCAGCAGCCGCTCGACACCGGCTCGGCCGAGTGGATCGCCGAGGCGCCGTCCGACTGCGGCGAGCTTCGGCCGCTGCACGCGTCGTGCCGCTCACCAACTTCGGCACGGTCACCTTCAGCAAGGCGGCGGCGATCGGCAACGAGCATCCGGGCACGCTCGCCGACCCGAGCTGGACGGCGACCCCGATCGAGCTGATCGCCGACCACGCCACGTCCGGCTTCTTCGGCCACAATCACGACCCGCTCGGCGGGCGTCGGCGCGGTGCCGGGCGACGTCAGCGCGGACGGCCGCGTCGTTCTCGGTCAGCTGGCAGCAGAACCTGCAGCCGCCGCAGTAGCCGCGAGCCGCTCCGCACGGCGGGTGCGACGACCGTCCCGAACAGCTCGATCGACCGCATCACCTTTCGTGCGCGAGCGAGCCGACGCTCATCTGCGCCAGGAACCGGTCGTGCCCGAAGATCTCGTGCTGGTAGACGATCTTCTCGACCACTTGCTCGGGGCTTCCGACGACGAGGGCGCCGCGAAGCGTGCGCAGCGCGTCGAAGCTCGGCCGTTGCATCGGCGCCCAGCCGCGCTCGCGGCCGATGCGGTTCATCATCGTCGCGTAGCCCGGGATAGAAGTCGTCGGCCGCCTGCTCGGACGTCTCGGCGACGTAGGCGTGCGAGTTGATGCTCAGCGGCAGCGCGGCCGTGACCCGCGTCCTCCGCCGCCCGGCGATGGATCTCGGCGAACGGCGCGAAGCGCTCGGGCTCGCCGCCGATGATCGCGAGCGCCATCGGCAGCCCGAGCGTGCCGGCGCGCGCCGCCGACGTCGGGCGTCCCGCCGACGGCGACCCAGACCGGCAGCGGCTGCTGCACCGGGCGCGGGATAGACGCCGTGCCCGTCGCTCGCACCCGTCGCTCTGATCGCGAGCAGCTGCGCGAGCTTCTCGTCGAACAGCGCGTCGTAGTCGTCCAGGTCGTAGCCGAAGAGCGGGAACGACTCGATGAACGAGCCACGCCCGGCCATGATCTCGGCGCGGCCGTTCGAGATCAGGTCGACCGTCGCGAACTGCTGGAAGACCCGGACCGGATCGTCCGAGCTGAGCACGCGTCACCGCGCTCGTCAGCCGGATGCGCTCCGTCCGCGCCGCCGCGGCGGCGAGCGCGACCGCCGGCGCCGAGACGACGAAGTCCGGCCGGTGGTGCTCGCCGATCCCGAAGACGTCGAGGCCGACCGCCTCGGCAAGCTCGACCTCCTCGAGCAGCTCGCGCGTCCGCTCGGCCGGCGTCTGCCGTCCGTCGAGCTCGGCGAAGGTGTAGACGCCGAACTCCACTCGTACGGAGCCAGGGTAAAGGACGGTGGGGCCCCTAACCCCCCAGTGGTCGCTTGCCGGGACCCCACCGGCCCACAGGTAAGACGCCCTCGCGAGCCGCTGGTTAGGGTTAGCCGTTCAGGCGTTTGTAAAGCCGGTCGACGAGGTCCGGCATCGCCTCGAGCTTCTCGGTGATCACGCGCAGCCGGTACTCGCGGAAGTGCTCCGGATCGACGTCGAGCGCCCGCGCCAGCGTCTCGACCACGTCGTTCGACGGCACGGGCCGGTTCCCGTGCACGAGATGGTTGAGGTACCCCGCCGACAGCCCCGTCTTCGCCGCGAGCGCGCGATAGGTGACGCCCGTCTCGTTCATCAGCCGCTCGACCGCAGGCGCCGAACGGCTCGGATGCATATCTCCGCCGCTTCGCCACTTACCCGACCTCCTTGCCCAGCTCGGCAACATTCACACGTCGCTCTTCGCCGGTCCGGCGGTCGCGGACGTCCACCGCGCCGTCCTCGAGGCTCTTCTTGCCCGCCGTCACGCGGATCGGGATCCCGATCAGGTCGGCGTCGGCGAACTTCTCGCCGGGCCGCTGATCGCGGTCGTCGAGCAGCACGTCCAGGCCCGCCGCGGAGAACGCCTCGCGCCGCCTGCTCGCCGATCTCCTCGGCGCCGTTCAGAACGACGACGTGAACGTCGTACGGCGCGATCGCCGCCGGCCAGATGATCCCGTTCTCGTCGTGGCTCTGCTCGACGACGGCCGCCATCGTGCGGGCGAGGCCGATGCCGTAGCTGCCCATGATGAGCGGCTTCTCCTTGCCGTCCTCGTCGAGGAACGTCGCGTCGAGGCGGAGCCGAGTACCTCGTGCCGAGCTTGAAGATGTGGCCGACCTCGATCGCGGTCTGGAACGCGAGCGTGCCGCCGCAGTCGGGGCAGATGTCCGTGTCCGTCGCCTCGCGCAGGTCGGCGAACCGCGGCTGGAAGTCGCGTCCGGCCTCGACGCCGCGCAGATGCCAGCCGTCGCGGTTCGCGCCGGCGACGAACTGGCCCTCGCGCAGCGTCTCGTCGGCGACCACCTCGCCGGCGAAGCCGACCGGGCCGAGCGAGCCGCCCGACGCGCCGAACGCCGCGCGGATCTCTTCGTCGGTCGACGGGCGCGACGGCCCGCCGATCGCAGCGTCGAGCTTCGCATGCTCGATGCCGGTCGTCGCCGCGGATCAGCGCGAGCACGACGCGTCCGTCGCTCGTCGTCACCGGCATCGCCTTCGACGTCGCGGCGACGTCGATGCCGAGGAACTCGGCGAGCGCCTCGCACGTCGTCACGCCGGGCGTCTCGACCTCGCTCGGGCTGAGCAGCGTCTCCGGGAAGACCGGCGGCGCGCGGCATGCGTCGGCGCGACCTCGATGTCGGCGGCGAAGTCGCCGTTCTCGCAGCGTGACGAGCGTGTTCTCGCCCGCGCCCGACGGTGCGAGGAAGTCGACGCGACTCGAGCCGCCCATCATCCCCGTCTCGGCGTCGACCGTCGTGCGCCTCGACGCCGCACGCGGTCGAAGATCCGGTGGTAGGCGCGCGCTGCTTAGCTCGAAGCTCGCGTCGAGGCCCTCCTCGTCGCGGTCGAACGAGTACGCGTCCTTCATGATGAACTCGCGCAGGCGGATCAGGCCCTTGCCCGGGGCGCGGCTCGTCGCGTTCCTTGATCGAGAAGTGGTAGAGCATCTGCGGCAGCTGCCGGTAGCTCTGCAGCTCGCGGGCGTGGAACGCTGACCGTCTCCTCGTGCGTCAGCGGCAGGACGTAGTCGGCGCCCTTGCGGTCCTTGAGCCGGAAGATCTCCTGGATGTAGTCGCGGCCGGTCGCCTCCCAGAGCTCGAACGGCGTCAGCACCGGCATCAGCATCTCCTGCGCGCCGATCGCGTCCATCTCCTCGCGGATGATCTGCTCGACCTTCCGGTGGACGCGCCAGCCGAGCGGCAGGAACGTCCACACGCCGGCGGTCACCTGGCGGATGAACCCGCCGCGCACGAGCAGCTTGTGTTCGACCGCGTCGGCGTCGGCCGGCGCGTCGCGCAGCGTGGGCAGGAAGAGCTGTGAAGCCCGGGCGATCATCGTTGTCCGCCCAGGCTACTCGAGCGGAATCGCGGACGCTTCGGCCATCGCGAGCGCCGCCGGCTTGCGCCATCTTCAGTCGCTTCGGGCGGAACATGCCGTCGGCGATCCACCGGTCGATCTCGAGGAAGAGCTCGTCGACGAGCATCTCGCTCGACACCTTCTTCAGCACGCGGCCGTGCGCGTAGATGAAGCCGACGTCGCGGCCGCCGGCGATCCCGAAGTCGGCGTCGCCGCTCTCCCCCGGGCCGTTCACCGCGCAGCCGAGCACCGCGACCTCGAACGCCTGCGGGTAGTCGGCGAGCCGCGTCTCGACCTCGTCGGCGAGCGTGTGCACGCCGACGTTGTCGCGGCCGCACGACGGGCACGCGATCATCACCGGCCCGCGCTCGCGCAGGTTCGAGCGCCTTGAGGATCTCGAACGCGGTCTTCGGCTCCTCGACCGGATCGGCGGACGAGCGAGACGCGGATCGTGTCGCCGATCCCTTCGGCGAGCAGTGTGCCGATGCCGACCGCGCTCTTGATCGAGCCGCTGAAGACCGTGCCGGCCTCGGTGACGCCGAGGTGCAGCGGGTACGGGACGCTCTCGGCGAGCATGCGGTACGCGCGGATCATCGTCGGCACGTGGCTCGACTTGACGGAGATCTTGAAGTCGAAGTAGTCGAGCGCCTCGAGCAGCCGCACCTCCTCGAGCGCCGCCTCGACGAGCGCCTCGGCCTGATCCTGCTGGGCGAGCTCCTCGAGATGCTTCGGCAGCGAGCCGGAGTTCGCGCCGATCCGCATCGGGATGCCCTTCGCCTTCGCGGCGCGGACGACCTGCTCGACCTTGTCGGGGCCGCCGATGTTGCCCGGGTTGATCCGCACGGCGGCGACGCCCTGGTCGATCGCCTTCAGAGCGAGGCTGGCGTTGAAATGGATGTCGGCGATGATCGGGACCGGCGAGAAGCGGACGATCTTGCCGAGCGCCTCCGCGTCCTCGGTCTTCGGGACGGCGACGCGGACGATCTCGCAGCCGGCGCTCGCGAGCGCCGCGATCTGCGCCGTCGTCGCCGCGACGTCGTGCGTCTTCGTCGTCGTCATCGACTGCACGACGACGGGAGCGCCCCCGCCGATCTGCACGCCTCCGACCGTCACCGCGCGCTTGCTGGCCACGAGTCAGGTTAGCCGCTTGCCCTCGCGCGGCTAGCGAGCTTCGACTCGGTCTGACAGTGGTCAGACACAGTCAGACTTGCTTGAGGCTAGTCGAGGGTTCGCTGCTAGCCCGAGCCGAAGAGGTCGTTCCGCAGGCCGAAGTACATGAGGACCGCGAAGAGCGACAGCCCGACGACGCTGTAGCGGACGTAGACCGCCTGCGGGAACGTCCGGCCGCGCACCTTCTCGACGAGCGCGATCACGATGTGGCCGCCGTCGAGCGGCAGCACCGGGATCAGGTTCAGCAGCCCGAGCGCGAGGCTGATCAGCCCGAGCACGAACAGGAAGTCGCGCAGCCCCGCCGCCACGCCTGCGCCGACATGCGCACGATGCCGACCGAGCTCGAGACCTGGTTCGTGTCCTGGCCGCGCGCGAGGTGCCCGAGGCCGCCGACCGTGCTCGCGGTCGACCTGCCCACGTCAGCCCGACGCGAGTCCTTGATCGCAGCGGGCAGCGACTCGCCCGGGCCGGTGCGCTCCTCGATCGCGATCCCGATCCGATACGCGCCGTCGTTCAGCGCGGCGCGGAGCGGGCCGATCGACACGCGGCGTCCGTTGCGGAGGACGACGAACGTGAACGGCCGACCGTCGGTCGCGCGGATCGCCGGCGGCGACGTCCTTCGGCTTGACCGTGCGCCCCGCGACCGAGACGACGCGGTCGCCCGCCTTGATGCCCGCCGCCGCCGCCGGTGAGCCCGGCGAGCGACCCGGCCGATGTCGTTCGTGTCGCGCGTCGTCGCGACGAGGAAGAGCGCCGTGAAGAGCACGAGCGCGAAGACGAGGTTGACCGCCGGGCCCGGCGCCGATCGCGACGAGCCGCCGCCAGGTCGCCTGGCGCCAGTACGCGTCCGGGTGCGAGCGACCACTCGAGCTCCTGCACGAAGCGCGAACTTGCCGAGCGCGGGCCGGAGCTCCTCGAGGATCGCGCGCGCACCCTCCTCGTCGTCCCGGCGGAGCGCGTCGTCGAGCCGGCTCAGCTCGTCCTGGTGCTCGGCGACGACGGCCGGCTGCAGCGTCGCCGCGAGGTCGCCCGGCGACGGCCGGTTCATGCCGGGGATCTTCACGTAGCCGCCGAGCGGCAACGCGCCGATCCCGTACTCGACGCTCGCCGCGCACGCTTCTTGACGATGCGGCGGCCCGAAGCCGAGATAGAACTTCCGCGGCGTCATGCCGACCGCGCGCGCGGCGAAGAAGTGCCCCGCCTCGTGGATCAGGACGAGCAGCGCCAGGCCGACGATCGCCGCAACTAGGCCCATGCGACCTCCACCAGCTCGCGTGCGCGCCGATCGGCCTCGCGCAGCTCGTCGAGGTCGCGCGCCGGCGCACCGTCGGCGCGCTCGAGCGCCTGCTCGACGAGCGCGGCGATGTCGAGGAAGCCGATGCGCCCCTCGAGGAACGCGGCGACCGCGACCTCGTTCGCGGCGTTGAAGGCGCACGGGATACGTGCCGCCCCGCTCGCCCGCCTCGCGCGCGAGCGCAAGCAGGCGGAACGTCTCGAGGTCCGGCTCGAAGAACTCGAGCGGCCCGGCGGTCAGGTCGAGCGGCGGGATCGGCGTCGCGGCGCGCTCGGGGTAGGTCAGCGCGTAGGAGATCGGCACGCGCATGTCGGGGTAGCCGAGGTGCGCGAGCGCAGCGCCGTCGCGGAAGCGGACGAGGCCGTGGACGATCGACGTCGGGTGCACGACCACCTCGATGCGGTCGTACGGCAGGCCGAAGAGGAAGTGCGCCTCGATCACCTCGAGGCCCTTGTTCGCGAGCGTCGCCGAGTCGATCGTGATCTTCGCGCCCATGTTCCAGGTCGGGATGCGCGAGCGCCTCCGCCGGCGTCACGTCGGCGAGCTCGTCGCGCGTGCGGCCGCGGAACGGCCCGCCGCTCGCCGTCAGGACGAGCGCGTCCGGCTCGCCGGCAAGCGCGCACTGGAAGAGCGCCGAGTGCTCGCTGTCGACCGGGATCAGCGCGCCGCCGCCGCGCGCCTTGCGCCGCGAGCGCCAGGTCGCCGGCGGCGACGAGGCTCTCCTTGTTCGCGAGCGCGAGCGTCACGCCGTGCTCGAGCGCCCACATCGTCGCCGGGCAGCCCGGCGAAGCCGAGCGTCGCGTTCAGGACGACGTCGGGCTCGGCGCGCTCGAGCAGCTCGGTCGGATCGCCGCCGACCTGGGTCAGCGGCGCCAGGCCGTCGATCGGCGTCGAGCCGGACGTGGCGGCGACGAGCTCGAGCTCCGGGTTCGCGGCGATCACCTCGATCGCCTGGCGCCCGATCGAGCCGGTGGCGCCGAGCAAGGCGACGCGCGTCATGCGGACAGTGTGCCCGCGTAGCTACGTGATGCAGGCCGAGGATCACGAAGTACGCCGCCGGCGCCGCGAAGAAGAACGCGTCCAGCCGGTCGAGCATGCCGCCGTGGCCGCCGAGCAGCGTGCCGCTGTCCTTCACGCCCGCGTCGCGCTTCAGCAGCGACTCGAAGAGGTCGCCGAGCGGCGCGGCGATCGCGAGCACGACGCCGAGCACGATCGACTGCGGGATCGACAGGAAGTCCTGCTTGTACAGCGCGACGAACGCGACGAAGATCGTCGCCGCCGTCCCGAAGACGAACCCCTCCCACGTCTTGCCGGGCGAGGTCGACGGGGCCATCTTGTGGCGGCCGAACAGCCGGCCGCCGAAGTACGCGAGCGTGTCGCCGGCCCACACGGCGATCAGCACCGTGAAGAGCGCGAGCCGGCCGTGCTCCGGCAGGTCGCGCAGCAGGAGCAGGAAGCCGAGCCCGCCGCCGATCCAGAGCGTGCCCATCACCGTGCCGCTGACCGCCGCGGTCGCCGCCGGCCGCGCCTCCGAGATCGCCTTCAGGAGAAACGCGAGCGCGAAGGTCGACATGAGCCCGCCGAGCATCCAGTCGAGCCCGGAGAGCTCGGCGCCGACGAGCGCGAGCACCGCCGCGCGATGTAGCCGGCCAGCGCGAGCGGCGCGAGCGCGCGCGCCATCAGCCAGTACTCGTGCAGCGCGATCGCCGCCGCGAGCGCGATCGAGCGCGAACAGCCACCAGCCGCCGAGGTACACCGCGCCGAGCACGACCGGCAGCAGGACAGACGGCGACGACGAATTCGGGAGGCGAAGCGTGCTCATCTGCCGCCGAATCTTCGACGGCGGCTCGCGTACTCCGCCAGGGCGGCGCGCAGGTCGCGCGCGTCGAAGTCGGGCCAGAGCTTGTCCGAGAAGACGAGCTCCGAGTAGGCGAGCTGCCAGAGCAGGAAGTTCGAGATGCGCAGCTCGCCGCTCGTGCGGATCAGCAGGTCGGGATCGGGCAGCTCGGGCGCGTAGAGATTCGCGGCGAAGACGTTCTCGTCGATCTCCGCCGGGATCGACGCCGCTCTCGACGATCCGGCGCGCCGCCTCGACGAGCTCGGCGCGGCCGCCGTAGTCGAACGCGACCCAGAGATTGATGCCGCGTGTTCAGCTCCGTGCGGTCCTCCATCGCCGCCATGCGCCGCTGCAGCTCCTCGGGCGCGCGGTCGCGGCGGCCGATGAAGCGCACGCGCACGCCCTGCTCGACGAGATCGGGCAGCTCGCGCTCGATCGTCTCGGCGAAGATCTCCATCAGCGCGTCGACCTCGTCCTGCGGCCGCGACCAGTTCTCGGTCGAGAACGCGAAGACCGAGAGGTCGTGGATGCCGAGGTCGATCGCCGCCTCGACGGCCCGCCGCACGTTGCGCGCGCCGGCGCGGTGGCCGGCGGCGACCGGCAGCCTGCGCCGCTTCGCCCAGCGGCCGTTGCCGTCGAGGATGATCGCGACCGAGCCTGCCACCTCGGGCAGGTCGGGCTCGCGCATCGGCGCGCGCGCGAGCCAGCGTCCGGAAGCGCGTGAAGAGGCTCATACCTCCATGATCTCGGCTTCTTTGTGCTTCAGCAGCTCGTCGATCTGCGCCGTGTGATCGTCGGTGAGCTTCTGCACGCGCCCTTCGGCGGCGCGCTCCTCGTCGTCGCCGACGTCGCCGTTCTTGACGAGCTCCTCGAGGTGCTTGATCGCGTCGCGGCGGACGTTCCGCACCGCGACGCGGCCCTCCTCCGCCATGCCGCGGACCACCTTCACGAGCTCCTTGCGCCGCTCCTCGGTGAGCTGCGGGATCGGCAGGCGGATGACCTTGCCGTCGTTCGACGGCGTCAGCCCGAGATCGGACTCCTGGATCGTCTTCTCGATCTGCTTGATCGACGACGGGTCGAACGGCTGGATCGAGAGCAGCCGCGGCTCGGGCGTGCTGATCGTCGCCAGGTTCTTCAGCGGCGTCGGTGTGCCGTAGTAGTCGACCGTGATGCGGTCGAGCAGCGCGGGCGCCGCGCGCCCCGTGCGCACCGAGTTGAAGTGGTCGTGCGTCGCCTCGACCGACTTGTCCATCCGCTGCGTCGCGTCCCTGATGAAGTCGTCGATCTCGTCACCGTGACTCTCCTTCGGGTGTCGAGATGATGGTGCCGACCCGCTCGCCGGCCGCCACGCGAGCGACGTTACCGGGTGCGAGCTCGAAAACGTGAATCGGCAGGTGGTTGTCCATGCAGAGCGAGAGCGCGGTCGTGTCCATCACCTTCAGCCCGCGCTCGATCGCCTGCAAGTGGGTGAGCGCGGGAATCAGCTTCGCGTCAGGGTTCTCGCGCGGGTCGCCGTCGAGCACGCCCTCCACCCCGTTCTTCGCCATCAGGATCGCCTCGGCGCCGATCTCGAGCGCGCGCAGCGCGGCCGCGGTGTCCGTCGTGAAGTACGGGTTGCCGGTGCCGGCCGCGAAGATCACGATGCGGCCCTTCTCGAGGTGGCGGACGGCGCGGCGGCGGATGTACGGCTCCGCCACCTCCTGCACCTCGATCGCCGACTGGACGCGCGTGATCGGCGCCGTTCCGCTCGAGCGCCTCCTGCACGGCGAGGCGCGTTCAGGACGGTCGCGAGCATGCCCATGTAGTCGCCGGTCGCGCGGTCGATGCCCTGCGCCGCGGCGGACATGCCGCGGTAGATGTTGCCGCCGCCGATGACGAGCGCGATCTCGATCCCCTTCGCCTGCACGTCGACGAGCTCGAGCGCGAGCCGGTCGACCGTGCCGGCGTCGAGGCCGTACTCGCGCGAGCCCATGAGGGCCTCGCCGGAGAGCTTCAGCAGGACGCGCTTGAACGCCAAGCTCTAGGCGACGGCGTACCAGGCGTAGTCGAGGAGCTCGATGCCGTGCTCCTTCAGGTACTGCGCGACCGTGCCGGTCGACTCGTCCGCGCGGTACCACGTCTGCTCGGTCAGCACCGACTCGCCGTAGAACCGCTTGTTCAGCTGGCCCTCGACGATCTTCTCGCGGACGTTCTCCGGCTTCGAGAGCACCTCTTCCGAGTTCGAGAGGATCTCGCGCTCGGCGTCGACGAGCTCCTGCGGCACCTCGTCGCGCGCCGCCGTACGTCGGCCGCGCGAACGTCAGGTGCAGCGCGAGGCTGCGCGCAGCAGCGGCGTCGCCGCCCTTCGTCCTGACGAGCGCGCCGACCTTGTTCGCCGGCGAGTGCACGTAGAACGAGATCTCCTCGCCGTCGGCCGCCTCGAACCGCTTCGCGCCGACGACCTGGATGTTCTCGCCGAGCCGGGCAGCGAGCTCGACACGCTCGCCCTCGAGCGAGTCGGCGTCGCCGCCGTCGAACACGGCCGTCAGCACCTTCTCGGCATACGCGAGGAAGTCCTCGTTGTTCGAGACGGGCTCGGTCTCGCAGCCGATCGCCGCGATCGCGCCGACGCCGTCGCGCACCATCACGCCGACCTTGCCTTCGCTCGTCGCGCGGTCGGCGCGCTTCGCGGCCGACGCCATGCCCTTCTCGCGGAGGAGCTTGACGGCCTCGTCGAAGTCGCCGTCCGTCTCCTGGAGCGCGCGCTTGCACTCCATCATCCCGGCGCTCGTCGCGTCGCGGAGCTCCTTGACCATTGCGGCCGTGATGTCGGTCACGCGCTCTCTCCTTCAGACTCAGGAGCCGGCGTCTCGGCCGGAGCTTCGGCCGGGCCTGCGGCTTCGGCTCCGGCGACTGGCTTCCGGAGCAGCGGCAGGCTCGGCCGAACCAGGTTCCGGGGTTTCCGCCGGAGCCGCCGTCTCGGCCGGAGCGTCCTTCCGCCTGGGCTGCCTTGCCGCCGTTGCGCGGCGCCTTCAGCTCGTTCTGGGTGACCTTCTGCTTGCCGGCCTCGATGCCGTCGGCGATCGCCTTGACCACGAGCGCGCACGAGCGGATCGCGTCGTCGTTGCCCGGGATCACGTACTCGGCCTCGTCCGGATCGCAGTTCGTGTCGACGAGCGCGATCACGGGCAGGCCGAGGCGCTGCGCCTCGCGCACCGCGAGCTGCTCCTTGCGCAGGTCGACGATGAAGACCGCGTCGGGCTGGCGGCGCATGTCGGCGACACCGCCGAGGTTCGCCTCGAGCTTCTCGAGCTCGGCCTCCATCGAGATGCGCTCCTTCGCCGGGAGCAGCTCGAGCTGCGACTCGCTCTTCAGCGAGCGCAGCTCGTGCAGGCGCTGGATGCGGTCGGAGATCGTGCGCCAGTTCGTGAGCAGGCCGCCGAGCCAGCGGTTGTTGACGTACGGCATGCCGACGCGCGACGCCTGGTCGCGAACGGCGTCCTGGGCCTGCTTCTTGGTGCCGACGAAGAGGACCGAGCCGCCGCGCTCGGCGATCGCCTTGGCGAAGGCGTACGCCTCGTCGAGCAGGTCCTAGGTCTTCGTGAGATCGATGATGTAGATGCCGCCGCGCTCGGTGAAGATGAAACGCTTCATCTTCGGGTTCCAGCGGCGGGTCTGGTGGCCGAAGTGAACTCCGGCCTCCAGGAGGTCCTTCATGGATACGACGGGCATGAGAGCCCCTTTCTGCGGTTTGTGTTGCGGTACAGCCGGCGGACCTCGCATGGAAAGCCGGGCTGAGAGCCGCGACCACCGTCCAAGGAGGGTGTCCCACCGGGGAGTAGGGACGTCGGAACAGCCCTATGGTACCGCCCGCTCGAGGTATTCGCCGAGGTCGGGCGGGAGCTCGGACTCGATCTCCAAGCGCTCGCCCGTGAACGGATGCGGGAACGCGAGCTTCGCGGCGTGCAGGAACTGCCGGTCGAGCGCCGGGATCGGCGACGCCGTAGATCGGGTCGCCGACGACCGGCAGGTCGATCGCCGCGAGATGGACGCGGATCTGGTGCATCCGCCCCGTCTCGAGCGTCACCCGGAGCAGCGCGAGCTCCGGATAGAGCTCCACCACCTCGAAATGCGTCACGGCCGCGCGCGGCGAGTCGCTGTCGAGCGAGATCCGGGTCGGGTCGCCGCGGTCGCGGCCGATCGGCGCGTCGATCTTGCCCTCGTCTCGAGCGCGGCCGGCCGCGGACGAGCGCGAGGTACGTCCGCTCGATCGCGCGCTCGCGCACGAGCTCCGTGAGCCGCTCGTACGCCTCGTCGGAGCGCGCGACGACCATCAGCCCCGAGGTGTCGCGGTCGAGGCGGTGCACGATCCCGGGACGCTCCGGATCTCCGCCTGCTGCCTTTCCCCGCGAGCGCCTGGACGAGCGTGTCGGTCGCATGACCGGCCCCGGGTGGACGACGAGCCCGGCGGGCTTGTCGACGACGAGCAGGTGCTCGTCCTCGTAGACGATCCGCGGCAGCGCGGGCGGCGGCGGTCGACGGGAGCTCGGGCTCGTCGACGAGCGTGATCTCCTCGCCGCCGACGAGCCGGTGGCTCTTCGGACGCGCGACCCCGTCGACGAGCGCGCCCGCCGCGACCGCGCGCTCGGCCGCGGCCCGCGAGCCGAGCAGCGTCGCGAGAAAGCGGTCGAGCCGCTCGCCCGCCGCCTCAGCCGGGACGTTCACCGGGCGGCGACGTCGATCGTGCGCCGCGGCGGCGTCGGCGCGCGGTCGCTGCCCGGCGAGCGCGAAGAGCAGGATCACGACGCCGACGACGATGAACGTGTCGGCGAGATTGAAGATGCGCATGCCCCACCAGTTCAGGTCGACGAAGTCGGTGACGTGGCCGAGGCGGACGCGGTCGAAGAGGTTCGAGAAGCTCCCGCCGATCAGCAGGCCGAAGGCCGCAGGCAAGGCGGGATGGCGCGACCCGGAGCGCGCGAAGAAGACGACATCCAGACGATCGCGCCTGCGGTGACGACGGTGACGATCGGCGTCGCGCCCGCGAACAGCCCGAACGCGATGCCCGAGTTCTGGACGTGGTGGATCGAGAGCGGGCCGAGCACGTGAACGGCGTCGTCGAGCGACACCGTGCTCGTGACGATGTGCTTCGTCAGCTGGTCGGCGACGATCGCCGCGAGCGCGACCGTGACCAGTCCGACCCACTGCCACACGCCTGCCGCAAGCGACCGCTCGGCCACCGACATAGGCGTGAGCCCGTCGGTTGCGGAACCCATCCGGACCTCGTTCACGGGCGAAGCGTAGCCGGGTTACCCCCAGGCGAAGTCGCGCGCGTCAGCCGGCCCGTCGTCGTCCGCGCTCTCGTCCGTGACGCCTGCTCCTGCACGGGCGGAAGCGGCGTCGGCTGGCGGCGAGACGGCCTCGAACTCGCGCGTGTCCTGGCGGTTCGGCCACGACTCGGACGGGCTGTCGGAGGCGGTCTCGCCGTGCCGCGTCTCCTCGACCATGCCGAGCGCGGCGCGCAGCAGCGTCTCGATTCGGCGCACCTCGGCGAACAGGCGCTGACGCTCGCCCTGAGCGGCGCGCGTGACCGAGCGCGACTCCTGATGCGCCTCGGCGACGATCACCTCTGCCTCGCGCCTCGCGTTCTCGATCGCGTCGGCTGCGCTCTTCTCGGCGGCAACGAGCGCCGACGTGAGCAGCGTCTCGCGCTTCGAGACTTCGGCAAGCCGCGTCTCGAGGTCCTCGAGCTTGTCGGCGAACTCGCCGCGCTCGCGCCAGACCTCCTCGAAGCTGTCGACGACCTCTTCGAGCAGCTTGTCGGTCTCGTCGCGTTTGTAGCCGCCGAAGAACGACGTTCCAAGCTTCACATGTCTCAGCTCAACGGGCGAATAGCGCATCTCTCTCCCTCCTACCCCAGCCGGTCCAGAATCGCGATCACGATCCGCTCGGCAACCAACAGTCCGATCACCGCCACGATCGGCGAGAGATCGAGCGGCCCCATCGACGGCAGAATTCGCCGCCACAACCGCAGGTACGGCTCAACGACGTCGTAGAGGAAGCGCTGTACCGGCCGAAGCGAGTACGGAAGCTGAATCCACGACGTCAGGATGTAGACGAAGATCACGAGCACGTACACGCCCACGAAGACGTTCAGAAACAGCTCGACTTGCGTGATTGCGTCGAGCAGCACCATGGTTGACGCCTCGTTCGCGGCGGATCAGGCGTTTCCTACGCCTGGTTGAAGAACCCGCCGCGCTCGAGCAGCGCCGCGCGCTGCTCGGCCGATACCTCGACGTTCCGCGGCGTGAGCAGGAAGACCTTGTCGGCGACGCGCTGCATGCCACCGTTCAATGCGTACGTGAGCCCGCTCGTGAAGTCGATCAGGCGCTTCGACAGCTCGGTGTCGGAGCCCTGGAGGTTGAGAATCACCGGGATCCCCTGCTTGAACTTGTCGGCGATCTGCTGCGCGTCGTTGAAGCTGCGCGGCAGCACCAGGTGCACGCGCACGCTCGACGGATTCGGCACGGCCTGGAGGTCGCGAACGCGCGCGGGTCGCGCGGGCGCGGCGGCGGCAGCGCGCGCAGTGGTCGGCGCGTCGGCCTCGGACTCGGTCCAGTCGTCGAAATCCTGCGAGCGGCGGCGGGGTGTCAGCCGCCGGACGTTCGGGCGCTCGCGGTAGCTCTGCTCGAGGCTCTCCTCGGCCGCATAGCCGTCCTCGTCCTCCCAGTCGTCATCCTCCTCGGCGATGCCGAAGTAGACGAGAGTGCGTGACCAGAGATCGCCAAGGGCCATTGGTGCCGGGCATCTTAGTCCGCAAAGAGGACTGATCCGACGCGGACGTAGGTCGCACCTTCCTCGGAGGCGACCTTGTAGTCCTGCGTCGTGCCCATCGACAGGTCGTGCAGGCCATGCTCGGCCGCAAGCGCGCGGAGCCTTGCGAACCACGGCCGCGAGTCCTCGGCGGTCGGCGCCGCCGGCGGCATCGTCGCGAGCCCCCGCACGTCGTAGGCCAGGTAGGACGCGATCTCCGCCGGCGGCACGCCGGACTTCGACTGCTCGCCCGGCGAGGTTCACCTGCACGAGTGCCGGGATCTCGAGCCGCCGCGCCGCGGAGTCCGAGTCGAGCGAGTGGACGAGCTCGCAGATCCGGTTGATCACCTTCACCTTGTTCGACTGGAGGTGGCCGATGAAGTGCCACCGGAACGCGTCGCCGAACTCGGCGTGCTTCGCCTCGAGGTCCTGGGCGCGGTTCTCGCCGACGACCGTCACGCCCGCCTCGAGGAGCGTCGCCATGTCGGGAAGCGCGACGTACTTCGTCGCAGCGACGATCGTCACGTTCGGGCCGACCTCGGCCTGCACGCGTGCGAGTCGCTCGCGGATCTCGTCAGGCGAGGGCACCGATCACCCCTTGCGCGCCGCGCGCGCGCCCGTCACGCCGATGCGAGAAGAAGAGCTCCGGATGGCAGCGCGTGCAGAGGTCGACGCGCTCGACGACCGCGACGCCTGCGCGCCGCAACGCGCGCTCGGCGGCGCTCCAGAGATCGAGCCGCCGATCGACCGTCAGATCCGCGTCGAAGAGCGAGGACACCTCCTCTCCCACCTCGTAGCAGCACGGGCCGATCGCGGGGCCGACAATCGCGCGTCTTCTCGCCCTCGCCGAGTGCGTCGACGCCGGCGGCGACGATGCCATCGGCGAGCCCGCGCCAACCGGCGTGCAGCACGGCGAGCGCGCGGTGACCGTCTGTCCGTGCGATCGCGATTGGCAGGCAGTCGGCCGCGAACGCGAGCATCGGCTGTCGCGGCTCGTCGCTCCACAGGCCGTCAGCCTCTGCGCCGCGCGCCCCCGCCCGAAGAACGGTCGGCGAGTGCACCTGCCGATTGAACGACAGCCGGTCGTGCGGAACCCCGAGCGACGCGCACGCAATCCGCCGGTTCTCCTCGACCCGCTCCGGATCGTCGCCTGTGCCGCCGGTGAGGTTCAGCGATGCGTAGACGCCGTCGCTGACGCCGCCCTTCGCGGGTCGTGAACTCGACGAGGTAGCCCGGCTGGTCCCAGCGGATCATTCGCGCAGCTCCTTCGCGCGCGAGAGCAGCACCTCGCGCGTGTTCAGCTCGGGCGTCCGGACGACCTCGTCGAGGAGCGCGGTGAGCGTCTTGCCGATCGCCGGACCCGGGGCATACCCGATCGAGATCAGGTCGTCGCCGTCGATCGCCAGGTCGCGAATCCGGTGCGGGCTCGACCGCTCGCTCTCGACGGTCGCGCGCAGCCGCTCGAGCTTCTCCAGCTCGGCGACGGGTAGCACATCGCCCTTCCCGCGGAGATCGGCCTCCCGATGGTCGAGCAGATCGGCGAGCAGGTCGTCGCCGTAGCGCGCGAGCAGCTTTCGGCGCGCGGTACGGGTCGGAACGGCTCAAGTCGAGCATGTGCGCGCGGACGAGCCGAAGCACGCGCTTGCGAAGCTCGGTGGGATATCGAAGCCGCTCGAGCGCTCCCTCGGCGAGCCGTGCACTCGCCTGCTCGTGGCTCAGATTCGCGTAGCCCGCCTTGGCGTAGTAGTGAAGCCGGTCGTCGGTTCCGCGCCACGCGACATGCGGCTTGCCGACGTCGTGGAAGAGCGCCGCCAGCCGAACAGCGAGTGAGAAGTCGCCATCGGCCGCCGCCTGCACGACGGCGAAGATGTGCTCGTCGACCGTCATGTCGTGGTAGCGGCTCTGCTGGTCGAAGCCGACTGCGTCCGCGAACTCGGGCAGCAACTCGACGAGCACCCCTGTGTCGCGCGCGATTCGAAGCGCCTTCGCCGGATGCGGCCCGAGCAGCAGCTTCGACAGCTCGCCCATCCCGTCGGCTACGAGCCCGCCGCCGATGCGCTCGCCCGAGACGAGCGCAACCGACGGCGCCTCCTCGCGCATCTGCTGGAGCGTCTGCTCGTCCGGATCGAGATCGAGCTGCGACACGAACCGCAGACCGCGCACGAGCCGCAGCGGGTCCTCGGCGAAGCTCTGCGGCGAGACGGTGCGGAGGACGCCGGCCTTGAGGTCGGCGCGTTCCGCCGTACGGGTCGACGAGCGCGCCGTCGGCGAGCCGCCGCGCCATCGCGTTGATCGTGAAGTCGCGCCGGGCGAGATCCTCCTCGACGGTCGCGCTCGGGTCGACGACGATCTCGAAGTCGTGCCGCCCCGGCCCGGTCGAGACCTCGCGGCGCGGCGGTGCAAGCTCGATCCCGGCCGGCGCAAGCGCACGGATCTCCCGGTCGCGCGGGTAGAAGCGCACTCCGACCGGCCGGCCGGCGACGACCAGCTCCTCGGTCTTGCCGTGCGGCGCGAGCGCGGAACGAAGACCCTCGATGTCGACGGCGGGAACGAGAAAGTCGGCGTCCTTCGAGTCGCGCCCGAGCAGCGCGTCGCGCACGGCGCCGCCGACGACGTACGCGTCCAGGTCGAGCGACCGGACGTACTCCTCGACGCGCTCAGACGAGAGCGACCGCCTCGATCTCGACGAGCGCGCTCGATGGGAGCTTCGCGACCTCGACCGTCGACCGCGCCGGCGGATTCTCGCCGACGTGCCGCGCGTAGACCTCGTTCATTCCCGCGAAGTCGTCGAAGTTCTGCAGGAACACCGTCGTCTTCACGAGCTTGTCGAGCGACGTGCCTGCCGCCTCGAGGATCGCCTTCAGGTTCGCGAACACCTGCTCCGTCTGCGCGCCGATGTCGCCGCCGGACAGCTCCTTGTCGCCGGGGCGCAACGCGACCTGGCCGGACACGAACACGAAGCCGCCGGCCTTGATCGCCTGCGAATACGGCGCGCCCTGAAACGGCGCAGGCGCGGCCTCCGTGCGAACGACCTCCTTGCTCACGAGCTCTCCTCCTCGTCATCGATGGGTGCGGGGCGACAGGCCTGACCGAGTGCGGCGCCGACCGAGCGGAAGATCGCAGCGAGCACGTGCTGTGGGTCGTCGCCCTCGAGCAGACGCACGTGCAGATTGAGCCCCGCGGCCCGGGCAAGCTCCTCGAGGAAGCGCGAGGCGACATCGTCGGCGACGCCGCCGATGCGGATGCCCGAGAAGTCGACGTTCGTGACGAGCCGCGGCTCGTCGCCGCGCTCGAGCGCGGCGGACGCCAATGCTTCGTCGGCGGGCACGATCGCCCAGCCGAGTCCCGTCGCTCGCGGCGCCGCAAGCCGCTCCGCGAGCGCGCTGCCGAGCGCCTCGCCTGCAGCGGCGACCGCCGACTCCGTCGTGTCGGGCGCCACCTCGAGCGCGATCCGGAACCGCCCGGCCCACGCGAGCTCGCCGATCAGGTAGTCGAGGACCTTGAGCCCTGTCTCGACGCTCGCCGTGCCGTTCGCATCGAGCGCGACACGCACTCCGCTCCGTGTTCCGGACATGGCTAGCCGTCGACACGACGGATCGTCGGCGCCCAGCCCACGCAGGCGCTCGTCGATCCGTTCGTATCCCTTGTCAATCTGGTAGGCGTCGCCGATCGTCGACGTGCCTTCGGCGCACAGCGCGGCGATCACCATCGCCATGCCGGCGCGAATGTCCGGGCTCGACAGCCGTTGACCGTAGAGCTGCGACGGGCCGTTGATGACGACGCGGTGCGGGTCGCAGAGGATGATGCGCGCTCCCATCGAGTTGAGCTTGTCGACGAAGAACAGACGGCTCTCGAACATCTTCTCGAATACGAGCACTGTTCCTCTTGCCTGCGTCGCGACGACGACCGCGATCGAGGTGAGGTCGGCCGGGAACGACGGCCACGGGCCATCCTCGATCTTCGGAATCGCGCCGCCGAGGTCGTCCTTGATCTCCAGGCGCTGGCCCGGCGGAACGCGCACCCAGTCGTCGCCCTGCTCGACCTCGATGCCGAGCCGCCGGAAGACCGGCAGGATCGGCCACAGGTCGTCCGGCTCGATCCCCTCGATCGTCACGTCGCCACCGGTGACGGCCGCCATGCCGATGAAGCTGCCGACCTCGATGTGCTCCGGCCGAATCCAGTGTGACCCGCCCGCCAGGCTGTCGACGCCCCTGACGTGAAGGACGTTCGAGCCGATGCCGTCGATGTCGGCGCCGAGCGCGACGAGGAAACGGCAGAGATCCTGGACGTGAGGCTCCGACGCGGCGTTCGAGATCATCGTCCGGCCGGGCGCGAGTGTCGCGGCCATGACTGCGTTCTCGGTGCCCATCACCGACGCCTCGTCGAGATGGATGTGCGCGGCCTGCAGCCGGCCCGAGAGCTCATAGCGCTCGCCGATATCGATCGACGCCCCGAGCTCCGCGAAGGCGTGAATATGCGGATCGAGGCGGCGCCGCCCGATCACGTCGCCCCCGGGCGGCGGGACACTGGCGCGTCCGAGGCGTGCGAGAAGCGGCCCGGCGAGCAGGAACGAGGCGCGAATACGACTCGCGAGCTCTGCGTCGATCTCATGGCCGATCTCCTGCGCGTGCACGCGGACGTCGTTGTCGCCCGTCCACTCGACGTCGGCGCCCAGGCTCTGCAACAGCCCGATCATCGTTGCGACATCCCGAATCCGTGGGACGTTCGCGAGCTGGACAGGCTCACTCGTCAGCAGGCACGCGGCAAGAATCGGCAGCGCGCCGTTCTTGTTGCCGGCAGCCCGAAGGCGGCCGCTCAACGGGCGTCCCCCTTCGATCACGAATGACTCGGCCAACGGCCTGGCAATTGTCGCGGCCACGGAGGGAACTATGCTAGCCACGGTTTGGAACCGACACGCGCACAGGCCTGGGAGACGCTGACCCGCTACACGACGAGTGAGGCCTTGCTGCGCCACGCACTCGCGGTCGAGGCTTCGACGGCGTCATACGCTGCGCGCTTCGGCGAGGACGAGGAGCTCTGGCGGGTCGCTGCGCTGCTCCACGATTTCGACTACGAGATGCACCCGACCCTGGACAAGCATCCGCAGGACGGCGCGCCGATCCTCCGCGAAGAGGGCTACCCGGAGGTGGTCATCGATGCCGTTCTGTCACATGCGAACCACCTCGAGCTCGAGCGCGACACGCCGTTGAAGAAGTCGCTGTTCGCGTGCGACGAGCTCTCCGGCTTCGTGCACGCGTGCGGCCTCGTGCGCCCGACGGGCCTCGAGGGGCTCGAGCCGAAGTCGGTCAAGAAGAAGCTGAAGCAGCCGTCCTTCGCCGCCGGCGTCTCGCGCGACGACGTCTACGAGGGCGCAGCGCTGCTCGAGATCGAGCTCGACGAGCACATCGCGAACGTCATCGCGGCGCTCCAGCCGATCGCAGCAGAGCTCGGTCTCAGGTCCGAAGCGGCCTAACGCTCCAGAGCAGGAAGTCGGTCAGACCGAGCGCGAGCACGGCGAAGATGTCGCCGTACAGCGCAGCGTCCTGCCGCTGCGAGAGCGACTTCCACCCGCACTTCTTCGGGACGAGCTTGCGGCTTGGTCCGAGCGACGCAAACCTGGTAGGTGCGCTCCTTCGCGGCGATCTGCCGATCGAGCCGGCGATTCACCGCGATCGTCCCGACGACCAGTGCCGCCGCGACCAGAACGTTCGCGACGATCAGCGCGGCGAGGCGCCGGCTCACGCGAGCCCGGCGACGAGCCGTCGGAGATCGTCCTCGTCGTTCCACCACCCGACCGACGCCCGCAGCAGCCCGGTTCCCGGCAGCTCGCGGAGGACAACACCCTGCTCGTACAGCGACGCGACGGTCTCCGCGGTGTCGCCCGGCACGCGGAACGACACGAGCGTCCCTTGCCCGGCTTCCGTTACGACGTCGAGGCCGGCCTCGAGGAGAAGCTCGCGGCAACGCTCGGTCAACTCGCGGGCGCGGGCGAAACGTCCTTCCGGAAGATCGGTGAGCGCAGCTTCGAGACCCGCGAGCGACGTCGGCGGAGTGAACGCCGGATCGAACCGGCGCGCTCCTGCCTTCGGCTCCCAGGTCGCTGCGGCGATGTCGTAGGACTCGGCGCTGGGATAGGCGACGAGGCGCGGGGGCAGCGCCTCCGGGTCGGCGACGTACAAGCGCTCCCGTCGCGTCCGGCCCGCACAGCCACTTCTGCGCGCTGACCGTGTAGAAGTCTGCGCCCACCGCGTCGACGTCGATCGCGCCCGCGCCCTGCGCCCCGTCCACGAGCACCTGCAGGCCGGTCGTCTCCCGTAACTCACGCCAGGGGAAGATCGTCCCGTCGATCCACGACACGGCGGAGGTCGCGATCAGGCGCGTGTGCGGCGTGACCTGCGCGCGGATCAGCTCGAACACGTCCGCGGCCGGTGCGTCCCGCACCTCCGCGATACGCAGCGTCACGCCTGCGCCGAGCAAAGGCCCGGTCAGCCCGAAGTGCTCCGCATCCGTGGTGACGACCTCGTCTCCCGGAGCGAGCCCGAGGCCCGTCACGACGACGTGGATGCCCTGCGTCGTCGACTCGGTGAGCGCAACGTTGTCGGCGGGGACGCGGATCTGTGCGGCGAGCAGCTCGCGCACGCGCTCACGCCGTTCGAGCATCGCTTCGAAGTAGGTGCTCCCAGCGCGACCGTTGCTGCCCTCCCACGCGCGCAGCTCTGCCATCGCGTCGAGCGTCTCCCGGGAGAGCGGCCCGAAGGTGCCGGCGTTCAAGTACGCAAACCGATCGAGCACAGGGAACCGCTCGCGCCAGCTCATGACACATCGACCTCCACGGGTGCGTGATCCGACAACAGGTTTCCCTCCCACATTCGGCGTTCTTCGGGCCAGACCCGCAAGGGCGAGACGTCGGCCCCTCGGACGAGCACGTGATCGATCCCAGGCCCAGGTGCCGAGAATCCCCACTCGTCGGAGCAGAGCGCTGCAAGCGCCGGCGACGCCGCCGTCACGTTGAAGTCCCCGGCGAGGATCACGACGTCGCCGGTCAACGCCGTCGAGCTGGCAAACCACGCGGCGCGCAGCAGCTCGACCCCGGCGATGCCGTCCGAGCGGCCGTAGCTCGTGCAGTGCAGGTTCGCAACGAGATAGGTGCGGCCGTTCTCGTCGGCGAGGCGGATTGCCTGGACGATTCGCCGCTCCTTGGCCCACGAGACCCGGGCGGCCAGGTCGAGACCGAGCTCGCGCGCCTTCGCGTTACGGAACCCCCAGGGGTTGAGCGCCAGCCGGTGGCGTGAGAGCAGCCTGAGGCGCGGCGCGACGAGGATCCCGTTTCCTTGCCCCGAGACGGCGGAGCGCAGAAAGCCGTTGTGCAGCTCGGTGATGCGGTTGCCAAGACTGCCCGAGAGCACCTTGGGTCGCGTCGCGACGTCGCCCACCGTGAACCGTTTGAGCTTCGCCACCGGCACCTCCTGCACGCAAAGCACGTCGGGGTCGTCGGCCGTTGCGAGCCGAAGCATCTCCGGGAAGAACGCCTGCCGCTGGGGCGGCTTCGCGTTGCCGTGGTAGAGGTTCCAGCTGCGAACGAGCACCTATCTACGCTACTTCCGTGCGGGTGCTCCTTGCAGACCCTCCGGCGTTCACGCCGTGGTACGACCATGAGCTCGCCGCCGCGCTCGCGCGGGCGGGCGCCGACGTCGAGCTCGCGACGTCGCGCTTCCGCTTCGGCGACGTGCCCGCGGGAGACGGCTACGCACGGTCGGAGCGCTTCTACCCGGTGTCGTCGCGCGTCTTCAAGCGCTCGCGTCTTCGTCTCCCGCTGAAGGCGGTCGAGCATCTCGACGTCATGCGCTCCCTGGCGTGGGCGCAGCCGGACGTGTTGCACCTGCAGTGGCTCGCGCTACCGCAGGCCGACGTGCGCCTGCGCTTCCGGGTGCCCTCGGTCTTCACCGCGCACGACCTGCTGCCGCGCCGGACTGCCTCGCGGCGCGATCTCTGGCAACGGCTCCTCGCGCGGTTCGATCGTGTGATCGTCCACAGCCACCGCGGCCGCGAGACGCTGGCGGAGCTCGGCATCGACGCGCGGGTCATCCCCCATCCGGTCTATCCGAGCCGGGCGACACGGCAGGACGACGGCGCGACGATCCTCTCGCTCGGGGTGATCCGCCCGTACAAGGGCCTTCCCGACGCGATCGAGGCGACGCGGCGTCTGCCCGATGCACGGCTCCTCGTCGCGGGCGACCCGGCGATGCCTCTTCAGCCGTTCGCGGATGCGGAGCGAACGGAGTGGCGGCTCGGCTTTCTCCCGCAGAGCGAGCTCGACCGAGCGCTCTCGGAGGCGACCGTCGCAGTGTTCCCGTATCGCGCCGAGCTCGACCAGTCCGGCGCGCTCCTCCAGGCGCTCGGCGCCGGCGTCCCGGCGGTCGTCTACGACGTCGCAGGCCTGGCCGAGCCGGTGCGCGAGTTCGGCGCAGGTCGCGTGGTGCCGGCCGGAGACATCGACGCGCTCACCGAGGCACTCCGCGAGCTCCTCGCCGATCCAACCGCGGCCCGTGCGGGCGCGGAGCGCGCACGGCGCGAGCTCACGTGGGACGCTGCCGCCGTGAAGCACCTCGAGGTCTACGAAGAGCTTCTCTGATGTTTGGGCGCTCGAGGTTCGCAGATGTCATTTCCCGGCAACTCGATCTCTTCGTGGCCGAACATCGCGACGTGCTCGAGGAAGTCGGCGAGCGCCTCGTCGCCTACAACCGTGCCGACCGCACAGAGGCAGAGGAGCTGTACGGCGACTACCTCGATGCGGTCGACACGGGAACGGAGATCCTTGCCGACATGCGCGACCGCTACGCGCGCGACGCTCGAGATCCCCGGACGAGTATCTGCGCGCGTTCAATCGTGCAGTCGCCAAGCGCCTGCCCGAATACGCACTCGACATCGAGAATCACTGACGATGGCGGAGCGGATCGAGGATTACGGGCTCGTCGGCGACATGCAGACCGCGGCGCTGGTCGGGCGCACCGGATCGATCGACTGGCTGCCGTTCCCACGCTTCGACTCGAGCTCGTGCTTCGGTGCGTTGCTCGGTGGACGCGAGCACGGTCGCTGGCTGCTCGCGCCGGCGGATGGCGGCCCGGCGACGGAGCGCCGCTACCGCGAGGACACGCTGATTCTCGAGTCGGAGTGGCAGACGGCAACCGGCCGCGTGCGCGTCATCGACTTCATGCCGCCGCGCGAGGAGAAACCCGACATCGTCCGCATCGTCGAGGGCCTCGAGGGAACCGTCTCGATGCGCACCGAGCTCGTCATCCGGCTCGACTACGGCGCGCTCATCCCGTGGATCCAGCGCCTGGACTCACGCACCCTCGTCGCGCGTGGCGGCCCGGACGGGCTCATGCTCCGCACGCCGATCGTGCTGGAGCCCGACGAGATGACCCACGCTGCCGACTTCACGGTGCGCGCCGGCGACCGCGTCCCGTTCGTGCTCACGTGGTTTCCGTCGTTCGAGGAGTTCCCGCGGCCGGTGGACGCCGAGCAGGCGCTCGTCGACACGGAGTCGTTCTGGCGCTCGTGGATCGACGGCTGCCGGTACGAGGGCGCGTACCCGGAGGCCGTCCGGCGTTCGCTGATCGTGCTGAAAGCGCTCACGTACCAGCCGACCGGCGGCATCGTTGCCGCGCCGACGACGTCGCTGCCGGAGCGAATCGGCGGCGAGCGCAACTGGGACTACCGCTACTGCTGGCTGCGCGACGCGACGTTCACGCTGTATGCGCTCCTCAACGCCGGATACCAGGACGAGGCGGGCGCCTGGCGCGACTGGCTGCTGCGCGCCGTCGGCGGCGATCCCAAGAACGCTCAGATCCTCTACGCCGTCGGCGGCCAGCGCCGCGTGCCGGAGCAGACACTCGACTGGCTGCCGGGTTACGCCGGCTCGACCCCGGTGCGGATCGGCAACGCCGCCCACGAGCAGTTCCAGCTCGACGTGTACGGCGAGGTGATGGACGTGCTCCACCAGGCGCGTGTGCACGGTCTCGAGTGGAGCGACCATGCCTGGTCGTTGCAGCGCAACCTGATGGACTTCCTCGAAGGCGTCTGGGACATGCCCGACGAAGGCATCTGGGAGGTGCGCGGCCCGCGGCGCCACTTCACGCACTCGAAGGTGCTCGCGTGGGTGGCGTTCGACCGCGCGGTCCAGGCCGTCGAGCGTTGGGGCCTGCAAGGGCCGATCGACCGCTGGCGGCGGCTGCGGCAGGACATCCACGACGAGGTCTGCCTCGAGGGGTTCAACACCGAGCTGAACTCGTTCACGCAGTCGTACGGCTCCGAGGAGCTCGACGCCTCGACGCTTCTGATCCCGCTCGTCGGCTTCCTGCCCGCGCACGACCCGCGCGTGATCGGGACGGTCGAGGCGATCCAGCGCGATCTGATGCGCGACGGCTTCGTCGAGCGCTACCGCACGCAGGAGCACAACGACAGTCGACGGCCTCACCGGCCGCGAAGGAGCGTTCCTGCCGTGCTCGTTCTGGCTCGTCGACGCACTCGTGATGCTGGGCCGCCGCGACCAGGCGACCGAGCTCTTCGAGCGGCTGCTCGGCATCCAGAGCGATCTCGGTCTGCTCGCCGAGGAGTACGACCCGCGCGAGGGACGCCAGCTCGGGAACTTCCCGCAGGCGTTCACGCACGTCGGTCTCGTCAACTCGGCGTACAACCTCTCGCACCACACCGGGCCGGTGGAACAACGAGCGGCGGGGATCTACGACTGACCTACCTGTGGCCGAAGTGATGCGCTCGCGGCAGGTTGCGCGTCACCTCTGCCTCGCTTGCCGCGCGGCGCGCGAGCGGGCCGAGTGAGACGACCTCCTCGACGAGCAGGTTGACGTTCCGGTCCGAGCGCTCGAGCTTGCCGCGCGCGAGCAGCAGCGGCTCGCCGCGGATCACTGCCCGATAGCGCTCGTAGATGTGCGACGGGATGATCAGGTTCGCCTGGCCGTGCTCGTCCTCGAGCAGCATGAACACGATCCCTTTCGCGGTCGCGGGCCGCTGGCGCGCGACCGCCATCCCGGCGACCCGGAGCGGCGTGTTGTTCGGCGTGTCGAGGAAGTCGGCGCTCGTTGCGACGCCCGGCGGCAGATGCGGGCGGAGGAGCTCGAGCGGGTGGATGCCGACCGAGATCGAGGTGTGCTTGTAGTCGGCGAGCATCTCCTCCCACGGCGTCTGCGGCGGCAGGTCGGGGATCGCCGCGGTCGGCTCGAGCGGCAGTGCGAGCTGCCGGTTCCCCTTGCCGGCGACCTCGCCGCGCGCCGTGACGCCGAGCCGCCAGAGGAGCTGCCGCCGTGGCCCCCACTCGTCGCACGCGCCGGCGGCGACGACCGCCTCGAGCGCGTCCTGCTTCGCCGTTGCGCGGCGCGCGAGATCGCCGACGTCGGCGTACGGCTGGCCCGCGGCGAGCCCGCGCGCATCCTCTTCGCCGACCGAGTTGACGTAGCCGAGCCCGATCCGCACCGCGCCGTCCTCGATCGCGCACTCGGCGAGTGAACGGTTGACGTGCGGCGGCAGCACCTCTACCCCGCGCCGCTGCGCATCGCGCACGAGCGACGACGGCGGATAGAAGCCCATCGGCTGCGCGTTCAGAAGAGCGCACAGGAACTCGCCCGGGTAGTAGCGCCGTAGCCACGCCGACTGGTACGCGAGCAGCCCGAAGGCGGCCGCATGCGACTTCGGGAACCCGAAGCCCGCGAAGCCGACGAGCTTGTCGTAGATCGTGTGCGCTGTCTGCTCGTCGATGTCGTTGCCGAGGCAGCCTTCGACGAAGCGCGGGCGAAACGCCTCGATCGCCTCCTCGCTGCGCTTCCTGCTCATCGCGCGGCGCAGTCCCTCCGCCTCGCCGATCGTGAACCGCGCCGCCGCCATCGCGACGTCGAGCACCTGATCCTGGAAGACGACGACGCCGAGCGTGTCGCGCAGCGGCTCGCGCAGGCACTCGTGCTCGACCGGCGGCTCGAAGCTCGGATCGGCGCGCTTCGCATGCCGGTGCTTCACGTACGGATGCACCGCCTTGCCCTGGATCGGGCCGGGACGCACGAGCGCGACCTGCACGGTCAGGTCGTCGAGGTTCTCGGGACGGGTCTGGAGAAGGCTCTGCATCTGCGCGCGGCTCTCGATCTGGAACACGCCGACCGTGTCGGCGGCCTGGATCTCCTCGAAGACGCCGGCATCGTCGAGCGGGATGCGCGAGAGGTCGATCGTCTCGCCGCGCAGGCGCGCGATCCGGTCGATCGCGTCCTCGACCGCGGAGAGCATCCCCAGCCCGAGCAGGTCGATCTTCAGGAAGCCGGCGTCCCCGCAGCTGTCCTTGTCCCACTGGCAGAGCTGGCGGCCGGCCATGGCCGCGGGCTGCACCGGCACGAGGTCGATCAGCGGCCGGGTCGAGATGACCATGCCACCCGGGTGCTGGCTGATGTGGCGCGGCAGGCCGGAGATCTCCTTCGTCAGCTCGCGGAACGCGTCCCAGCGCGGACCGGCGTGCCGGCCGGGGACGCCGTCGAGCTCTTCGCCGACGCGCGTCGCGTCCCAGCCGTCGGTGACGCGAGCGAGCCGTTCGAGCTCCGCGAACGGCAGACCGAGCGCCTTGCCGACGTCGCGGATCGCCCCACGGCTGCGATACGTGGCGAAGCTCGCGACGAGCGCCGCATGCTCGCGGCCGTAGCGCTCGGTGACGCGGACGATCAGCTTCTCGCGGATCTCGCGCGGGAAGTCGAGGTCGATGTCGGGGACGGCGACCATCTCGTCGTTGATGAAGCGGCCGAGCGAGAGACCTGCCTCGACCGGATCGACGTGCGAGAGGCCCGTCAGGTAGCAGACGATCGAGCCGACGCTCGAGCCGCGGCCGCGTCCCGGCGGCAGCGCGTGGCGCGGGCTGCCGGGGCCGCGCACCTCGAGCGCACACTCGCGCGCCAGCTCGAGCACCTCCCAGTGGAGCAGGAAGAAGCCGGAGAGACCGAGCCTCGCGATCAGCTGCAGCTCGTCGTCGAGGCGCGCGCGGGCGCGTGGGTTGTGCGTGTAGCGCTCGGCGAACTTCACGTCGCACAGCTGGTTGAGCTGCACGTCGGCCGGATCGGCGCGGTCGGAGAAGTCGGGATAGCGGTAGCCGAGCTCCTGCGTGAGATCGAAGGTGCAGCGGTCGGCGACTTCGCGCGTGCGAAGCGCCGCCTCCTGCGGCAACCGCTCGAGCATCTCGGCGGGCGGGCGCAGGTACGACTCGTGGTTGCCGCGCCGCTCGCGCTCGCAGCCGTCGAGCGACGTGCGGCTCTTGATCGCGACGAGCACGTCCTGGAGCCGCACCCGCCGGACGTGATGGGAGTGCACGTCGCCGGTCGCGACCGTCGGGACGCGAAGCGTGTCGGCGAGCTCGCACAGCTGCGCGTTGCGGCGGGCGTCGCCCCGTTCGTACGGACGCTGCAGCTCGACGTAGAACGCACCGTCGAACGCACGGGCGAGGCGAGCGGCACCGTTCGGATCGGCGCTCCCCAAACCCTGGCGAGCACAACCGGAGAGCGCGACGAGCCCCTCCGCGTGCTCGGCGAGCACCTCGATCGTCGTCTCGGCCGGCAGCAGCTCGCGCTCACGGCCGGGCACGCGCGTGCCCGCATGCGCGGCGGTGAGGATGCGGCAGAGGTTCGCGTAGCCCTGCTGCGACTCGCAGAGCAGCGTCACGTGGCTGCCGCCGGCGAGCGTTACCTCGGCGCCGGTGATCGCCCGCAGCCCGAAGTGCTTCGCCGCGTGCGCGAACTCGAGCGAGCCGTAGACGCCGTCGTGGTCGGTGAGCGCGAACGCGTCGTAGCCGAGCTCGGCGGCGCGCGCGGCGAGCTCCTCCGGCAGCGAGGCGCCGTCGAGGAACGAGTACGCGGAGTGAGCGTGCAGCTCGACGTACGCCGGCTCAGGCGCACGCTGTTCATGCACGCTGCGTGAACCACGTGCCTGCGTCGTCGTCGTGGTAGACGACGGCGTGCTCACCGGTCTCGAGCACGAGGTCGAAGTAGCGGCGATGCACGGGCTCGTCGGTCCACCAGCGGTCGACGACGCGCCACTCCTCGCGCACGGTGCCGACGTCCTGCCGGTTGATACGGCGTGGCGTGCCGTCGGCGTGCGCCTCGACGAGCGCAGGCCGCGGGCTGTTCAGTCGTCGCGCGGTACGAGCAGAGCGCGTGCTTCTGGAATGCGTGACCACGGAGCGACCTCCACCACCATCGAGACCCCGCCTGCGCCGACGGCAGCCTTCACCTGGCGCAGACCTTCCTGGAGCCGGCCCTTGAGGACGTCGCCTTCGGCGGCGACGAGCTCGAGCTGTTCGCCCGTCTGCTCGGCCAGCTCCCCGATCTCGAGCCGAAGCTTGAGCGCAGGCGCCGGCAGCTCCGCGAGCTTCGACGCGAGCGCCGCGCGAAGCCGGGCCGGATCGGCCGTCGGCTCGCGCAGCGTCACCGTCCGGCGCCACGAGGCGCCGCCGACGAGCCGGGCCCAAAGCGCCAGCTTCCTCGGCGGCCGCCCCGCGCGTTCCGGGCGGGCGAGGATCCGGTCGAGCAGCACACTCAGTCCTCGCCGGAGCGTCAGCTCGTTGCCGACTGCTTCCGGGAACTCGAGCGTCTCGTGCAGAGGCTGCACAGGGTGCCTCGGCACGACTCGTCCCTTCTCCTCGCCCCTCGCCAGATTCCAGGCGCGCCGGCCATCCGGCCCCAACCGTTCGGCCACTGCGCTGCCTGGCAGCCCGGCAAGCTGTCCAATCGTTCTCACCCCAAGCTCTTCCAGCTCCTCGTAGCGGCCCCGTTCGAGCGGGAGCAGCGTGAGCGGGAGCGGCGCGAGGAATGAGCGGGCGCGATCGTCGGAGACGATCAGCGCCTGCCCCGCCCGTGCGACGTTTGCCGCCGCGAGCGCCGCGAACCGCCGCTCGGCGGCGCCTGCCCGCGGATCCCATGCCGTGCCGACGGCGGCGAGCGCCCGCTTGAGCGCCGGCTCGAGCCCGCCGTAGAGCCGCTCGACGCCTTTCGACTCGAAGTAGACGAGCCCCGGCTCCGCGGGCTCGACGGCGAAGCCCGCGTCCTCGAGCCGGCGCAGGATCTCCTCCCATGCCTGCTCGACCGTGGCCGGGTCCTGCTCCACGAGCTCGAGCTCCGGGCAGGTCGCAAGCGCCTCCCCCATGCGCATGCCCGGCCGCACGCCCTTCGCCTCCGCCGCGCCGGTCACGGAGCCGATGAGCGGCTCGGTTCCCGGCAGGGGCGCGAGTGCCGCCGGCAGCCCCTGCAGCCTTGGCCGGGGGCGCAAGGCGGCCCGCAGATCGAAGGCTGGAATGACGATTGCAGCGATCACGGGAACATATGTTCTACACGAACACGTGTTCTCCCGCAAGAGCGTAGAGTCCAATTCATGTTCCAGTGGCTGAAGAACCTGTTCGGACGGGGCGGCGAGGAGACCTGGCGGGCCGACGAGAGCCAGATGAGCCCGCAGGAGCGTGCGTTCGTCGAGAAGTCGCCCGAAGAACGCGGCGCCGACAGATTCGTCCAGGACCACCTCGGCGGCAAAGATCATCTGATCTAGTCCGGGCCGTGGTGGAAATCCGCCTCGCCGACGAGGCCGACCGCCTGCCCCTGGCGCTGCTCTTCGCCTCGGTCGCCGAGGAGCGTGACGGGATCGCAGCCGAGCCGCCGGTCGACGTGGAGAGGCGGGCCGCCCGCTGGGACCTCGAGTGCACGTTCGTCGCGCACGCAGACGGTGAGCCGGTCGGCGGCCTCTCCCTGAGCGAGAGCAGCTTCGGCTTCGCCGATCTCGGGATGTTTGTCGCAGCTGACTGGCGCGGGCGTGGCGTTGGCAGCGCGCTCGTCGCCGCCGCGATCGAGTGGGCACGCACCCGCGGGCTGCACAAGCTGACACTCAGCGTCTTCCCCCACAACGAGGCCGCGATCGCGCTCTACCGCAAGTTCGGGTTCGTCGAAGAGGGACACCACCCGAAGCACATCCGCCGCGCAAGCGGCGAGCTTTGGGATCTGATCGACATGGGCCTCCTGCTCTAACCCGCGTCTATCCTCGCGCCCGTGAGCGCCGTCTTCCTCGTTCTCTCCTCGTTCCTCGCGAGCGCCGTCGAGATGGTCGAGGCGCTGACGATCGTGCTCGCGGCCGGGATCGCCGGCGGCTGGCGCTCGTCCCTCGCAGGCGTCGCAGCCGCCTCCGCCGTCCTCGCGGTGATCGTCGCGATCCTCGGGCCGGCGCTGACCGTGATCCCGATCGACGATCTCCGGCTCGTCGTCGGGACGCTGCTGCTCGTCTTCGGGCTCCAATGGCTGCGCAAGGCGATTCTCCGCTCAAGCGGGTTCAAAGCGCTCCACGACGAGGACGCGATCTACGCCGAGACGCTCGAGCAGGCGCGCGCCGCCCACGCGAGCGGCGTTCCTGCTCGCGTTCAAAGGCGTCCTCCTCGAAGGGCTCGAGGTCGCGTTCATCGTGCTCACGTTCGGAAGCACCCAGGGGAGCATCCCGCTCGCCGTTGTGGGCGCCGCCGCGGCCTTCGTCCTCGTCGCCGGCGTCGGCATCGCCGTGCGCGCACCTCTGGCCAACGTCCCCGAGAACACGCTGAAGTTCGCGGTCGGGATCATGCTCACGACGTTCGGCATCTTCTGGTCGGCGGAAGGCGGCGGCGCCGACTGGCCGGGCGGGGACGCGGCGCTTCCCTTCGTCCTCCTCTTCGTCTGCGCGATCTCGGCGCTCTTCGTCCGGCTCCTTCGCACTGCAGCGGGTTGCGCCCGCATGACCTTCCTGCGCTTCCTCTGGGACTTCTTCGTCGGCGACGATCCGCTCGTCGCCGCGGCTGTGGTCGCCGCGGTCGCCGTGTACGGCCGTCGTCGAGGCCTGGTGGCTGCTGCCGACTCGTCGTCGCCGGGGTGCTCTACGTCTCGTTGCGCCGAGCCGCTGCGTAAGCTCCCGACCCATGCCCGTGATCGTCGGCGTCGCGCTCGGTGGAGCGCTCGGGGCCTCGGCCCGTTACTCGCTCGACCGCTTCATCGAGGAGCGCGTGAGCTCGCTCTTCCCGTGGGCGACCTTCGTGATCAACATCAGCGGCTGCCTGCTGATCGGGATCCTGACCGAGCAGCTCGTCGACCGGCACCACTTGCCTCCCTGGATCCGCGTCGGCCTGATCGTCGGCGTGATCGGCGGCTACACGACGTTCTCGACGTTCGCGCAGGAGGCGTTCACCCTCATCGAATCGAAGGACTACGCCGTGACGCTCGCCTACGCGCTCGGAAGCGTCGCGGTCGGGACTGCTCGCGGTCTGGGCCGGAACGGCGCTAGGACGCGCGCTCTAGAACGACGACGGGGATCTCGCGGTCGGTCTTCGTCGCGTACTCGTCGTAGTGCTTCCAGACCTCGTTCGCCTTTTGCCAGAGCCGCTCGCGCTCTTCGCCTTCCGCGGTGCGGGCGTGCGCCGGGAACACGTCGTCGAGCACCTGCAGCTCGACCTCCGGGTTCTTCGCCAGGTTCTCGTACCAGCCGGGATGCTCCGGCGCACCGCCCTTCGAGGCGACGATCACGTAGCGGTCGCCGTCCTCGGCATAGATCAGCGGCGTCGTGCGCGGCTCGCCCGTCTTCCGGCCCTTCGTCGTCAGCAGGAGGATCGTCGAGCCCTCGCGCCAGATGTGCCCGACCTCGCCGTTCGTCTCGCGGTACCGGCGAACGTGCTCTTCGCCGAAGAGGTTCTCGCCTTCGCTCATTCGAATGCTCCTTCGATCAGCAGTAGTCGTGACTTCTCCAGGGAACGCGTCTCGTGCCACTCGCCTTCCTGCCACTCGACGGCCTCCCCCACACCCAGCTCGAGCCTCGTCGTCTCGCGTCGTGCAGACGACGCGGCCCGCGACGACCACGAGCAGCTGCCGCGAAGCAGCGTCGTGTCCGCCGATCACGCCGTCGAGATCGACGAGCGAGACCTGGAACGTCTCGCCGCGCGCGGCCCGTGTATGCCGGAACCCAACCGAGCCGAAATGCTCGATCTGACGCGACGGGAGCTCGACGCGCTTCACGCTCTATACGCTAGCCCGCGTGGAAGCTCCGGAAGCGCCGCGCTACTGCTACCGCCACCCCGACCGCGAGACCGGTCTGTCGTGCTCGGAGTGCGGACGCCCGATCTGTTACGAGTGCATGACGCCGGCGCCGGTCGGACTTCGCTGTCCTGAGCACTCGGGCAAGCCGCAGGGCGTCCAGAAGGTGACCCGGAGCATGACGCGCGTCAGCGCAGGCCGCGTCAACCCGGTGACGATGGCGCTGATCATCATCAACGTGCTCGTATTCGCCGCCGAGCTCGCGGCCGGCGGCACGCTCGACGGCACGGGCAACTGGCTCTACAACCACGGTGCGCTCTTCGCCGCGGGCGCATACCTCCCAGGCGGCATCGGCACGCTGCCGGCGCATACCCCTGTCGTCGGCTATCACCTTGTCGGTGTCGCGAACGGCGAATGGTGGCGCCTGCTCTCGGCCGCGTTCCTGCACTACGGGCCGTTCCACCTGGCGATCAACATGTACTCGCTGTACTTCGCCGGGACGCTGCTCGAGCAGGTCATCGGCAGCTGGCGGTTCGCCCTCCTCTACTTCGGCTCGGGCATCGCCGGCTCAGCGGGCGCGCTCTGGCTCAGCCCGAACAGCGTCACGGTCGGCGCCTCCGGAGCGATCTTCGGGATCCTCGGCGGCCTCTTCGTGCTCGAGCGACAAGGGCGAATCCATTCCGGCGGCCAGATACTCGGGCTGATCGTCCTGAACCTCGTCTTCACGTTCGCCGTCTCGGGCATCTCGGTCGGCGGCCATCTCGGCGGCCTCGTCGCCGGGATCATCCTGATGTACGCTGCTGCTGCACTTCCGCCGTTCGGCGCTCTACAGCGTGCTTGGCGACCGTCGGAGTCGTCGCGATCTCGATCGCGATCGCCTACGTCAAGACGCGCGGTTACGCCTAGAGCGGAACTCGGCGACCCACGCCGTCGCGCGTAGGCCAAACCAGAACGGGGTAAAGAGCCCGTAGAAGAGGACGAGTGCCGTACCGAGCGCGGAGTACCACACTGCCCAGCGCCATCTTGGAACGGGAGGCTTCGGCTTCATGAGAGCGGTCAGCCTACTCGCGAGCTGCAGCAGCTCGCCCTTGCCGTCCCGGCGGCTGCGGCGGCCTGGGGCGGGACGTATGCGACCGGCGACTCCTTCGGGACGTCGGTCGACATCCAGGTCTCCGATTCGTATCCGGTCGACCAGTCGCTGCCGCAGTCCTGGGCGACGTTCCTCGGGTCGCTCGTCCACGGCCCCGAGCTCGCAACGCTGCACCTCGACCTCCAGTCCGCGGTCGCGCTCGAGAAGATCTGCGGCCCCGGCGCACTCGCCTGTTACGACCCGACATCGTCGACGATGGAGGCGACGCCGGACGCGCAGAGCGACGACGGGCCGACCGCGCGCGAGATCGTCATCCACGAGTACGGCCACCACATCTCGAACAACCGCTCGAACGCGCCGTGGAAGGCCGAGAACACCGGGCACCAAGCGCTGGGCGAGCTACGAGAACGTCTGCCTGAAGACGAAGGACGGGAAGTTCGACTCCGGGCGGCGAGGCCGCAGCGACCTACTCGCTGAACCCGGGCGAGGGGTTCGCCGAGGACTACCGCGTGCTCAACCTGAAGCTCGAGGGCGCGACGTCGATCGACTGGGGCGGCGTCGACGACGCGTTCTACCCGGACGCGACCGCGCTGAAGCTCCTCCGGCGAGGACATCACCGACCCGTGGAGCGGACCCACGGTCACGCACGTACACGGCTCCTTCGGCGGCGGTTCCGTCCGCACGATCGCCGAGAAGACGCCGCTCGACGGCACGTTCACGGCGCACCTCCAGGCACCGTCGCACGAGTCGCTGCGCCTCGAGCTCTTCGCCGGCACGAAGCGCGTCGCACAGGGCGCCCGCAGCCTCACGTTCACGATCTGCGGCCAGCGGCAGCTGACGCTGAAGGTCGAGCGGCTCAGCGGCCGCGGGTCGTTCACCGTCGACGTCAGCAAGCCTTAATCTCTGCGGTATGGGTCTCGCGCACTGGGACGACGTCGAGAGCCACCACCGCGCCAAAGGCGAGATGGATGCGGAGTGGCAGACTGCTCGGCCGCGCCGCCGGCACGGTCGCTCGTCGGCGTGAACCGCGTCCGCGTCGCCCCCGGGAAGCTGCCGACGCCGCCCCACTCGCACGGCGCCTCGGAGGAGCTCTTCTACGTGCTCGCCGGCTCGGGCTCTTGCCTGGCAGGACGGCGACGTGCACGAGATGCCGCCCGCGCGACTGCGTCATCCATCGCGCCGACCACTTCGAGCACACGTTCGTCGCCGGGCCGGAGGGCCTCGAGTACCTTGTCTTCGGGACGCGCCACCCGACCGAGATCGGCTGGCTGCCCCGCTCCCGCGCGATCCGCATCGGCTGGCCGTGGGTCGAAGGCCGCGACGACGATCCGTGGGACATCGAGGCGCAGGCTCGGCCCACTCGAGCTCGGCGACCCGCAGCCGCGACCGGAGAACATCCGCAACGTCGACGAGGTCGAGCCCGAGAGCGTAGCGGCACCAGACCTGGGCCGGCGCTCGCGAACCGCACGGACACCGACCTCGCGGGGTTGGCCTGGGAGCGGATTGCACGCCGGGCCAGACCGGCTCCGTCCCGCACTGCCACTCCGAGGAGGAGGAGATCTTCGTGATCCTCGAGGGCTCGGCGACCCTGCACCTCTGGCCCGAATCCGCGCCCCGCGCTGAACGGCGTCGCACGCCGAGGAGCACGCAGCTTCGCGCCGGGCACGTCGTCGCGCGGCCGCCGGGCACCGGCATCTCGCACTGGTTCCGCGCCGGCGACGACGGCTGCGCGATGCTCGTCTACGGCACGCGCAAGCCCGAACGACCTGTGCTTCTACCCGCGCTCGAACACGATCTACTTGCGCGGCCTCGGCGTGATCGCGCGCGTCGAGCCGCTGCCTTACCCGGACGGCGACGCGGTACGACTAGCTAGCTTCTCGGGATGCTGGAGCAGTTCGAAGGATCCGCGACGATCGAGAAGATCGCCGCGCTCTGCCGCCGCCGCGGCTTCGTCTTCCCGACGTCCGACATCTACGGCGGCCTCGGCTCGTCCTTCGACTTCGGCCACTACGGCGTCCTGCTCGTGCAGAACATCAAGGCCGAGTGGCAGCGCTCGATGATCCAGGAGCGCGACGACATGGTCGCGCTCGACTCCGCGGTGATCCTCAACCCGCAGGTCTGGGTCGCCTCCGGCCACGTCGCCGGGTTCTCCGACCCGATGGTCGACTGCCGGACCTGCAAGCTCCGCTTCCGCGCCGACCACATCGCCACGAGCCAGTGCGGCAAGCGCCCGTCGAAGCACCCGGGCGAGACGCCGGACTGCGACCTGACCGAGCCGCGCAACTTCAACCTGATGTTCGAGACGCACGTCGGCGCCGTCCGCGACGACGCGAGCGTCGCGTACCTCCGCCCGGAGACGGCGCAGGGCATCTTCGTCAACTTCAAGAACGTCACCTCGTCGCTGCGCGTCAAGCCGCCGTTCGGGATCGCGCAGATCGGCAAGAGCTTCCGCAACGAGATCACGCCGGGGAACTTCCTCTTCCGCGTGCGCGAGTTCGAGCAGATGGAGATGGAGTTCTTCGTGCCGCCGGACGACGCCACCGAGTGGCACGAGTACTGGATCAAGGCGCGCCGCGACTGGCACGTGAACCTCGGCCTGCGCGAGTCGCACGTCCGCGTGCGCGCACACGACGCCGACGAGCTCTCGCACTACTCGAGCGCGACGTCCGACATCGAGTACCTGTTCCCGATCGGCTGGCAGGAGCTCGAGGGCGTCGCGAACCGCGGCGACTACGACCTGCGCCAGCACAGCGAGCACTCGGGCACGAAGCTCGAGTGGATCGGCCACGAGGAGCGCTACGTCCCGTACGTGATCGAGCCGGCCCTCGGCGTCGGTCGCGCGTTCCTGGCGTTCATGTGCGACGCCTACGACGAGGAGGTCGTCGCCGAGCGCGATCGCACCGTGCTGCACCTCCACCCGCGCCTCGCGCCGGTGAAGGCCGCGGTGCTGCCGCTGATCGGCCGCGACGCGGCGATGGCCGAGAAGGCGCGCCCGCTCTACGAGGATCTGCGCAAGTCGATGTCGGCCGAGTACGACGACTCGGCCGCGATCGGCAAGCGCTACCGCCGCCAGGACGAGATCGGCACGCCCTGGGCGCTGACGATCGACGAGCAGACGCTCACGGACGGCACGGTCACGCTGCGCGACCGCGACACGCTCGAGCAGGAGCGCATCCCGATCGACGGCGCGAAGCGCCTGCTGCTCGACCGCCTCGACGCGTGAGCTGGGACCGGCACCCGGTCGGAGGGCGCCCGCTCTTCGTCTGGGCGCCGGCCGACGACTCGCGCTGACGTATCCCGGTCGTCTACGTCCTGCACGCGCACATGCGCGACGCGCAGTCGTGGTTCAACGTCGAGCCGTTCGAGGAGTGCTACCCGCAGGCGATCGAGCGGCTCGCACCCGAGGCGATCGTGGTGCTGGTCGACGGCTGGACGGAGCACGGCGGCGGGCAGTGGATCGGCCCGCTCGGCGAGTACCTGCGCGACGAGGTCGTGCCGTTCGTCGAAGAGCGCTACCCGGCGAACGGCCTGCGCGGCCTCCAGGGCAAGTCGTCGGGCGCCTACGGCGCGCTCGTGCACGCCTTCGAGCGACCCGACCTGTTCCACGCTGTCGCCGCCCATGCGCCGATGGCGCTCTTCGAGGTGACGGTCGCGCACGACTTCCCAGGCGCGCCCGCGAGCTGCGCGAGCGCTCGCTCTCGTCGTTCGACGGCGTCTTCCCGCTCGACGGCCTGAAGTCGCAGGGCGACGCGATCCTCGTCGAGGTCGCCTCGCTGGCGCACGCGTTCTCCGACGGACGTACCGCCGTTCGACCTTCGGACGGGCGCGCTCGTGCCCGAGGTGTGGGAGCGCTGGCTCGCGCACGATCCGCTGCGCCTTGCGCGCGGCGCCGATCTTGCTCAGTCTACGCGGCGTCTGGCTCGACGCGGGCCGGCGCGACGAGTACTTCCTCGACCTCGGCGCCCTCGCGCTCCACGACGCGCTGCTCGCGCACGGGCTTCCCGAGGACCGCCTCCACTTCGAGCTCTTCGACGGCGGCCACCGCGGGGTCAGCGGCCGCTACCCGCTGTCGCTCGAGTTCCTCGTCGGGAGCCTCTCCATCACCTTCTGACTCGGCTCGCCGAAGCCGAACTTGCGATAGAGCGGGTGCATGTCGCTCGTGTGCAGGATCCATTTGACGTCGTCGTACGGCCCGTTCTCGATCATCTCGCGCACGAGCTCCTCGCCGAGCCCGCGCCCGCGGTACTCCGGCGAGCACGTAGACGTCGGCGAGGTAGGCGAACGAGTTCCCGTCGCTGAACGCGCGGCAGAAGCCGATCTGACGGTCGCCGTCGTAGAGGCCGACGACGCGCGACGCCTCGTCGATCAGCCTGTCCTGGACCTCGCGCGGGCGGCCGACCGCCCAGTAGCTCTCCTCGCTCAGGAAGCGATGCACCTCGACGCGGTCGATGCGCGCCTTGTCGTCGTCGAGCTCGAGCCCGTCGCCCAGCTCGCGCTTCACGCGATCAGCCTCTCGCGCACGATCAGACCGTCGCGAACGAGGTAGACAGCGACATGCCGCTGATGGTCGTCGCGGCCGGTGACCGCCTCTTCCTGGATCACGAACTCGCCGACCGTCGTCCGCCAACCCGCGCTCGACGTGGAGCTCGGGGTAGCGCTCGAGCATCGGCGCGTACCGCGCACGCAGCTCGTCGTGGCCGCGAATGCCGACGCGGTCGTAGCCGTCCTCGATCGTCGCGTCTGCGGCGTAGCAGGCGACGAACCGCTCGACGTCGCGCGCGTTCAGCGCGTCGACGACCTCGTCGACGACTCCGTTCACGCCGAGAGCGTCCTCAGCCGGAACCCTCCGTGCTCCTCGTACGACGAGGTGATCACCGCGAGCGCGTCGCGCCGGGCGCGATCCGCCAGCGCCGCGCCGTGCGCGTCGGCGAGCGGCGTCGAGAGCAGGCGCTCGATGCCGGCGATGCCTTCCGGCGACAGGCGCAGCGCGCCGGCGCCGTGGACGCCGCACACCGCGCCGCCGGCCCGCGCCGAGAAGCCGACGAGCTCGCCGACGCTGCCGCACTCGACGCAGCTCGTCAGGTGCGGCAGGTAGCCGGAGAGCCAGAGGAGCTTCAGCTGGAAGCTGAGCGCCAGCGGGTCGACCGCCGGCCGCGACTCCAGCACGGGCGACTCGTCGAGCGCGTCGAGGAAGCGCGCGAGCGCCTCGAACGCGCGCGCGTTCGCTTCCGGCTCGCCGAACAGCCGCAGCATCGCCTCGGCGCCGATCAGGCCGACGTTCAGGCGGTAGCCGTCCTCGCGGGCGACGCGATGCGAGTGCAGGAGCTCGACGCCGGTGATCGTCTGCAGCTCGCCGCTTCCCTCGTGCAGCATCAGCTCGACGTGCGAGAGCGGCTCGAGACGCGCGCCGAACCGCGACTTCGTCTTGCGGATGCCCTTCGCGATCGTCCCGATCCGGCCGCGCTCGGCGGTGTAGAGGTGGAGGATGCGGTCGGCCTCCGAGTAGCGCATCGAACGCAGCACGATCGCCTCGGTCTTGTAGGTCCGCCCGGCCATCTCGGGCCAGTCTAAAGAGCGGGTCGGGGAATCCCGATTACCCTGAGACGCGTTACAAACTGGTGATGGCACAGATTCGGATGTATACGACTGAATGGTGCGGCTACTGCGTCCGCGCCAAGGCCCTGCTCAACGTCGCGAGGGCTCGAGTTCGAGGAGATCAACCTCGGCGAGGACCCCGACCGCGCCGCCCTGCAGGAGCTGACCGGCGGCTGGACCGTGCCCGCAGATCCTGATCGACGACCGCCCGATCGGTGGCTACGAGGAGCTCTGGCGCCTCGACCGCGAGGGCCGGCTCGCCGAGCTCGTCGGCGCGTAGCGCTGGCAGTTCGGGCAAAACCACGTGCCGCGGCCCGCGACCCTGATCTTGTCGATCGGCGTGCCGCACCGGTCGCACGGCTCGCCGCCGCGTCCGTAGACCTTGAACTCGTGCTGCGCGCCGCCCTCGCCGCCGTCCGGCAGCCGGTAGTCGCGTAGCGTCGAGCCCTGGCGGCGGATGCCGGCCTGGAGCGCCGCCCGGATGCCGCGATACAGCGCCTTCACCTCGTCCGGATCGAGCGCCTCCGCCGGCGTCAGCGGATGGATGCGCGCACGCCACAGCGCCTCGTCCGCGTAGATGTTCCCGACGCCGGCGACCGTCCGCTGGTCGAGGATCGCCGCCTTGACCGGCGCCTTCCGCCCGGCAAGCTTCTCGGCGAGATGCTTCGACTTGTACGCGTCGCCGAGCGGCTCGCGCCCGACGCTTCGAGTCGAGATACGCCTCGACCTCGTCGGGCTCGAGGAGCAGCCAGGTGCCGAAGCGGCGGACGTCGCGGTAGGCGACGTCCGATCCGTCGTCTAGCGTGACAACAGCGCGTCGGTGGGGATCGGCTGTCCCTTCGGGCGTGAGCAGGAACGACCCCGTCATCCGGAGGTGGACGAGCAGCGCACGCCCAGACTCGAACCGCACAATCAGATACTTGCCGCGCCGATCGACGAGCGAGACGCGCTCGCCCGCGAGCTCGGCGGCCACCTCGAGCGGCTCGAACGGCCGCGTCAGGCGCGGATCGGCGATCTCGACCTGCTCGAAGACTCGGCCCTCGAGCGCCGGCGCGAGCGCGCGGCGAACGCTCTCGACCTCGGGCAGCTCCGGCATCGCTGCACCGTAGCCAGTCGCGTTCTAGCTGACGACTTCGAGCAGCACGGGCCGTTCGGCCGGCGGCTCGCTGCCGAGCTCGTACGCAGCGAGCACCTCGCGCTCTGCCTCGTCGGCGGCTGCCTCGGTGCGCGCGTGGATCTCGGCGAGCACCTCGCCGCGCTCGACACGTGCGCCGCGCTTCGCGCGGCAGACGATGCCGACGGCATGGTCGACGCTGTCCTCCTTGGTGCGCCGCCCCGCGCCGAGATGGACGGCCGCGTTCCCGACGGCGACGGCGACGAGCTCGCGGACGTAGCCGGCGTCCGGCGCAAGGAGCTCGCGCACGACGGGAGCGACCGGGAGCGCCGACTCGTCGGCGGTCCCGCCCTGCGCCTCGATCCAGCGCACGCCAGGCGTCGGTCGGCTGAGCCGTCTGCAACGGCCGCCTCGGCGCGGCGCCGGCCCTCCGCCTCGTCGATCCCGAGGTCGGAGAGCGCGAGCAGCTTGCCGCAGGCGTCGAGCACGAGCTCGGTGAAGTCCGGCGGGCCGTGGCCGCGCACCGTCTCGCGCGCCTCGATCACCTCGAGGCTGTTGCCGACGGCCGCCCCGAGCGGCTGGTCCATGTCCGTGAGCAGGCAGACGACCTCGCGTCCTGCCTCCTGCCCGAGCGAGAGCATCGTCTCGGCGAGCCGCCGCGCATCGTCGATCGTCTTCATGAAGGCGCCGTTCCCGACCTTCACGTCGAGCACGATCGCCTGCGCCCCGCCGGCGAGCTTCTTCGACATGATCGACGCCGCGATCAGCGACAGCTGGTCGACCGTCGCCGTCACGTCGCGCAGCCCGTAGAGGAGCTTGTCGGCCGGAACGAGATCGCCGGTCTGACCGATGATCGCGACGCCGACGTCGCGAACCTGCGCGATGAACTCGTCGAGCGTCAGCTCGGTGCGGTAGCCCGGGATCGACTCGAGCTTGTCGAGCGTGCCGCCGGTGTGGCCGAGCCCGCGGCCGCTCATCTTCCCGAGCGGCACGCCGCAGGCGGCGACGATCGGCGCCACGGCGAGCGACGTCTTGTCGCCGACGCCGCCGGTCGAGTGCTTGTCGACGACCTTGCGGCCGAGCGCCGCGCCCAGGTCGATCGTCTCGCCGCTGCGGATCATCGCGTCGGTCAGCACGTACGTCTCGCGCGCCGACAGCCCACGGAAGAACACCGCCATGCAGAAGGCAGCCATCTGGTAGTCGGGCACCTCGCCGCGCGCGTAGCCGAGGATCAGCTCGGCGAGCTCCTCGTCGGGCAGCTCCTCGCCGTCGCGCTTGCGCTGGATCAGCTCGGCCGGGCGGATCACTTCTGCGCGAAGAAGATCGTCGAGCGGCCGTGGACGCGAAACGGCAGCGGGATGTCTTCCGGGACGGCCGGCCCCGGCGCTGCGACCGACTCGCGGTACGCGACGAGCTTCTCGCGCGTCCGCACGATCGCGACGATCTCGTTGTCGTACCGCTCGACGCTCGCGAAGTGACGGCGCAGTGTCTCCTCGCCGTTCTCCGAGTTGAACGTCATATGGAAACCCGGCATCCTGATGCCGAGCTCGGGCAGCTCCTCGAGTGTGACGGACCGAGTTCGTCACGGCGATCAATGCCCCGCCCGGCTTGAGGACGCGCGCGATCTCGCCGAGCCCGCGGTCGAGATCGGGCACGTGGTAGAGCATCCACGCCGCGACAACCGTGTCGAACGACGCGTCGGGGAACGGCAGCTCCTGGACGTCGCCGACGTGCGCGTCTTCGATCCCGCGCCCGCGCGCCAGCTCGACCATCCGCTCCGATTGGTCGAGGAAGGTCACGCGGGCGCCGAGCTCGTCCTGCATCCGCACCGCCAGCTCGCCCTGGCCGCCGCCGACCTCGAGGACGTGCTTCGGCCCCCACTCGGCGATCGTGCGCCACGAGGAGGAGCGGCGTGTTCTCGCCCTCGACTTCTTCCCAGAGCGCCTGGCGAGCGCGCAGGTTCGCCTCGTTCGCGTACTGCTTCGCGACGTCTTCGGGGTCGTCGATCACGCCGTCTCCGCCACGAAGATCGAGTTGGCGCGCCTCACGACGAGCGGCTCGTCGATCTCGGCGGGCAGGTTCTCGACGAACGGCGACATCGAGATCGAGGCTCGGACGTACTCCTCGACCTCGCCCCGATCGGCGAACTCGAGCGTCCCGTCGATGTCGATGCGCGAGACGCGCGCGAACGACGCGCTCAGCAGTTCCTCGCCGCTCTCCCGCGAGAAGCTGAGCTGTCGACGGGCCGCTCCCGACGAGCTCGCGCAGCTCGATCAGGTGGAACCGCGAGTTCGTCACCGCCACGAGCCTGCCACCGGGGCGCAGCACGCGCGCGAGCTCGGCGATCCCGCGCTCGAGGTTCGGGACGTGGTAGAGCATCCACGCGGCGACGGCGACATCGAAGCTCGCCGTCGGCGAACGGCAGCTCCTGGACGTCGGCGATCTCAGCCTCGACACCGTTCTGTCGCGCGAGCTCGACCATGCGGGGCGTGAGGTCGGTCGCCGACCACCTCGGCGCCGGTCGCCTCGGCAAGCCACGCCGCCAGCTCGCCCCAGCCACAGCCGACCTCGAGGATCCGCGCGGGCGCCGCCGCCACCACCGCGGCGACCAGCGGCTCGCGGGCGTCCAGCGCTGTGTGCTTGCCGGTGTACGCCGACGCGCGACGGCGAAGCCGGGTCTCATCTGCGTACTCCTCCGCGACGAGCGCGGGATCGTCGAGCCGCGTCAACCCTTCTCCGCGATGAAGACGGTGTGATGCGTGCGCGCCGAGACGGGCTGCGTGAACTCGGGGACGTTCGCAGCGACGTGCGCGCGCGTCATGTCGGCCGCGACGAACCGACGCACGGACTCCGGCGTCGGGAAGACGACCACTCCGTGCGCCTCGCGTGTCTCGACGTTCGCAAAATGCCGCGCGAGCTGTTCGGCTCCGTTCGCGCTCGAGAACGTCAGGGTGCGCTGCTGCGGCGCGCCGAGGAACTCCCACAGGTCAGCTGAGATTCTCGTCGGAGAGGGTCGCGGCGATGAGGCGGCCACCCGGGCGGAGCACGCGCGCGCATTCGGCGATCGCCTGATCGCGGTTGGACACGTGGTAGAAGATCCAGCCCGCGACGACGCAGTCGAAGCTCGCGTCCTCGAACGGCAGCGCGACAACGTCCCCGAGCACGGCTTCGACGCCGTGTCTCGCGGGTCAGCGCGACCATGCGCTCCGAGTTGTCGAGTGCCACGACCTTCGCCCCGAGCTCCCGGGCGATGCGCTCGGACATCTCCCCCGCGCCTGCGCCGACCTCGAGCACGTCCTTCGGCTTCGCCTTTGCGACCTCCTCGAACACGAACTGCTCAGGGTTGTCGCCTTCGATCAGCTGGCGCGTGAGGGAGTTCCGCGTGGCGAGACGCTCCTCGCTCGCGAACTCCCACCGGACGAGCAGCGGATTGTCGAGCCGCAGATCGCGGGGCACATCGCTCACGGCTCGACGATCGGCGCGCCCGGCATGCCCCGTGCCGGGCTGCTTCCCACCGAGCCACGCGTTGACCGTCGCGCCGACGTCGCCGAACTCGCCGTTGTGGATCCGCCCGGCCGCGTTCCGGCCCTCGACGTACGCGAGCAGCAGCGCGTGCTCGCGCGAGTGGTCGGTCGACGGCGTCGTCGGGTCGCAGCCGTGGTCCGACGTCAGGATCATCAGGTCGCCCGGGCCGCAGCGCCTCCAGCAGATCGGGCAGCCGCCGGTCGAAGTCCTGCAGGCAGCGGTGGAAGTTCTCCGGATCGTTGCGGTGGCCCCAGAGCAAGTCCGTCTCGACGAGGTTCGTGAAGATCAAGCCCGTCGTCGACCGTCCGCAGCAGCTCCTCCGTCCGCTGGATCCCGTCGACGTTCGACTTCGTCGGGAACTCCTCGTCCACGTCCTGGTGCGCGAAGATGTCGCCGATCTTGCCGACGCCGTAGACCTTGTGCCCGGCCGCGCGGACGAGGCTCAGGTAGTTCGGCTGGCGCGGCTCGAGCGAGAAGTCGTGGCGGTTCGCGTCCGCTCGTACTCGCCCGGGCGTCCCGGGGAACGGCCGGGCGATGACGCGGCCGACCGCGTGCTTGCCGGTGAGGATCTCGCGCGCCGTGCGACAGGCGTCGTAGAGCTCCTCGAGCGGCACCGTCTCCTCGTGCGCGGCGATCTGGAAGACCGAGTCCGCGCTCGTGTAGACGATCCACTTGCCGGTGCGCTGATGCTCCTCGCCGAGCTCCTGGATGATCTCCGTCCCGCTGGCCGGCTTGTTGCCGAGCACGCCGCGGCCGGTGCGGTTCATGAACGGGTCGATCACCTCGTCCGGGAAACCGTACGGATACGTCGGCATCGCCTGCGGCGTGACGACGCCCATCAGCTCCCAGTGCCCGGTCGTCGTGTCCTTGCCCTTCGAGCGCTCGACCAGGCGCCCCGCGATCGCCGGCGCGCCCGGCTGCGGCGCACAGCCCTCGAGCGGCTCGATGTTCCCGAAGCCGAGCGCCTCGAGCGTCGGCAGGTCGAGCCCGCCGACCGCGCGGGCGACGTTGCCAGCGTGTTCGAGCCTTCGTCGCCGAACTCGGCCGCATCCGGCAGCGCGCCGGCACCGACGGCATCCAGCACGATCACGCATGCTCGGGGCATCGGGCTATCCTAGTCCTGTGACGACGGTGCTCGGCCTAGTCGGACTCGCGCTCTTCATCGTCGGCATGCTCGCCCTCGCGGCGAGCGTGACGTGGCTCGTCGTCCGCGTGAGCCCGAACCCGAACAAGAAGCCGGGCTTAGAGAACGTCGGCGAGCGGCGTGTAGTCGAGGCCGTGCGCCTCGGCGACTGCCTCGTACGTCAGCTTCCCGTCCAGGACGTTCACGCCCTTGGCGAGCGCAGGGTCGCCGCGACCGCGGCCTGCGAGCCCGTGGGCCGCGATCGCCTCGACGTACGGGAGCGTCGCGTTCGTCAGCGCCTTCGTCGACGTGACCGGAACGGCGCCCGGCATGTTCGCGACGCAGTAGTGGGTCACGCCGTCGACGACGTAGACCGGATCGGCATGCGTCGTCGCGTGCGACGTCTCGAAGCAGCCGCCCTGGTCGATCGCGACGTCGACGACGACGGCGCCTTCCTTCATCGACGCGATCATCTCGCGCGTGACGAGCTTCGGCGCAACCGCTCCCGGGATCAGGACGGCGCCGATCACGAGGTCGGCGTCCTCGATCGACGCGGCGACCTGCAGGCTCGAGCTCATCAGCAGCGTGACACGACCCGAAAGCACCTCTTCGAGGTGGCGCATCCGGTCGATCGAGCGCTCGAGGATCGTCACCTGCGCGCCGAGCCCGAGCGCGATGACGGCCGAGTTGTAGCCCGACGACTCCGCCGCCGACGATCACGACCTTGCCCGGCCCCACCCCGGCGACGCCGCCGAGCAGCAGCCCGCGGCCGCCGACCGGCTTCTCGAGGAAGTACGCGCCCGCCTGCGGCGCAAGCCGTCCGGCGACCTCCGACATCGGCGCGAGCAGCGGCAGCGAGCGGCCGACCTCGACCGTCTCGTAGGCGACGCCGGCAACTCCCGAGTCGAGGAGCGCGCGCGTGAGCGGCTCGTCGGCGGCGATGTGCAGGTACGTGAAGAGGATCAGGCCTTCGCGGAGCCGTGCGTACTCGGGAGCGATCGGCTCCTTGACCTTGAGGACGAGCTCGGAGCCCTCCCACACGTCGTCGACCGAGACGATCTTCGCGCCGACGCGCTCGTAGGCGTCGTCGGGGAACGCGCTGCCGGCGCCGGCCGTCGTCTCGATCGAGACCTCGTGGCCCTGGCTGATCAGCTCGAGCGCGCCCGCGGGCGTCAGCGCGACGCGGTACTCGTCCGACTTGATCTCCTTGGCGACACCGATCTTCATGCCGCGCGGAAGCCTACCGTTGCTACAAATCTCGACGGAATGGTCACCGTCTGTCGTCGCCACCCCGATCGAGCCCGAGCTCGCCGACCGCCTGCGCGCGGTCGACGATCGCCTTGACGTTCGCTTCGAGCCCGGACCTGCTGCCGCCCGCGCGCTACCCGAGCGACCACGCCGGCGACCCGGCGTTCGCGCGAACACCCGAGCAGGAAGCTCGTTTTGCCGCACTCGTCGCCGAGGCAGAGGTGCTCTTCGGGTTCCCGCGCGAGGATCCCGCCCAGATCGCCTGGGCAGTGCGCAACGGCCCGCGGCTCCGGTTCGTCCAGGCGACCTACGCGGGCGCCGGGCAGCAGCTCGCAGCCGCGGGGCTGACGCGCGAGGAGCTCGAGCGCATCCAGTGGGCGAGCTCGAGCGGCGTCCACGCGACCATGCTCGCCGAGTGGAGCATCTTCGGGATCCTCGCCTTTCGAAAGGGACTGCCGCGCCTCCTCGCCGACAAGGAGACACGCCGCTGGGACCACTACCCCGTCGCCGAGCTCCGCGACTCGACGGTCCTGATCGTCGGCTTCGGTGAGATCGGACGCGAGACGGCACGCCTGGCCGAGGCGTTCGGCATGACCGTCACGAAGGTCAGTCGCAGCGAAGGCGACCTCGATGCGCTGCTGCCGGAGGCGGATGCCATCGTCGTCACGCTGCCCTTGACCGACGAGACCCGCAATCTCCTCGATCGCGGGCGGATCGATCGCGATGAAGCCGGGTGCGGTCTTCGTCAACGTCGGCCGCGGCGGGGTCGTCGACGAGGAAGCGCTGATCGACGCACTCCGCGACGGACGACTGGCGGGCGCGGCGCTCGATGTCTTCGCACGCGAGCCGCTGCCGCCGGAGAGCCCGCTCTGGGAGCTCGACAACGTCCTCATCAGCCCCCACACCTCGGCGCTCTCGGCTCGCGAAAACGAGCGTGTCGTCGACCTGTTCGCCGAGAACCTACGGCGCTACCTGGCCGGCGAGGAGCTCGTCAGCCGCATCCGCACCGACGTCTTCTACTAGACGGGCTGCGTCGAGGAGCGCGAGCGTCACGTCGACCATCGCCTCGAGATCGGCCACCGAGATGTGCTCGTTCGAGGTGTGGATGTCGGTCATTCCGTTCGCCAGGTTCACGCACTGGAAGCCGCGCTCGTTGAACACGTTCGCGTCCGCTGCGCCGCCCGATAGGTCGTAGACGACCTCGTGCCCGCAGCGCGTCAGCGCCTCGGCGGCGAGCGCGACCGCACGGTCGCTCTTCGCGAAGCGGTAGCCGCGGTAGCTCTTGCGTGCAGTCGTCTCGACGTCGCACTCGAACACGCCGGCCGCGAAGGTGATCGCGTCCTGCATCTCCTGGACGAGGTCCGAGAGCTTGCGCTCGTCGTGCGACCTCGCCTCGGCCAGGAACGTGCACCACTCCGGGATGATGTTCGTCGCCGTTCCGCCGGTGATCGTGCCGACGTTCGCGGTCGACTCGTCGTCGACCCGGCCGAGGCGCATCTCGGAGATCGCCCGCGCCGCCGCGGCGATCGCCGACCGCCCGTCATCCGGGTGCATGCCGGAATGCGCGGCGCGGCCATGAAAGGTCACCTCGAGCGATTGGGAGTACGGCGCGCCGAGGATCACCGTCCCGATCGGCGCAGCCTGGTCGTAGACGTAGCCCGTCCGCGACCGCAGCCGCGTGTGATCGAACGCGTAGGCGCCGATGAGCCCTACCTCTTCCTTGGATGTGAAGAGCAGCTCGATCCCGGCATGCGGCCTGCCCTCGGCAAGCACGCGACGGGTCGCCTCGAGCATCACCGCGACCGCAGCCTTGTCGTCGGCCCCGAGGATCGTCCCGGCCGAGTTGCGGATCACACCGTCCTCGAGCGTCGGCTCGATCGCGGCGGTCGGCGGAACCGTGTCGAGATGCGCGCAGAGCAGGAGCGGCTCGCCCTCGGCGGTGCCTTCGATCCACGCGTAGAGGTTCCCCATCGTCGAGCCGACAGTCGGGCCGGTCTCGTCCTCGTCGACCTCCAGACCGCAATCGCGGAGGTACCGCACGACCAGATCCGCCACCGCGCGCTCTTCCCCGGGCGGGCTCGGAACCGCGGCGAGCTCACAGAACAGATCGACGACCTCGGGCGGCACCGGGTCGATCCTATGCTCCGCGCGAGATCCCCCGCTTACCTCTTGAAAGCTGTAGAGGAAACTGCTGCAATCAGACCCGTGAGCGTCGCCAACTCTCTGATCCAGGCTTCGCTCCTCGGCGAAGCGATGGACAACGGCCCGGCGGCCGTCTTCGTCGCAGACGAGACTCGTCGCTACGTCGCCGTGAATCGCGCCGCCTGCGATCTCCTCGGCTATTCGCGCGAGGAGCTGCTCGCGCTCTCCGTGGACGACGTCGCCCGCGACATCTCGGACTGGAGCGACATGGAGGACGAACGGGCGCCTCGCCTCCTCGGCCGAGCTGAGACGCAAAGACGGGACGACGGTGCCGTTTTCGTACGTCGCCGGCGCGACGGTCGTCGCCGGCATGCCCGTGTACGTCTCGGTCGGCGTCTAGCTCGAGCTAGATGACTTCGATGCCGATGCGGTCGTGCGTGCGCGCGAGCGCTGCCGCGACGAACTCCCGGAAGAGCGGCGCCGGCCGGGTCGGCCGCGACTTGAACTCCGGGTGGAACTGCGAGGCGACGAACCACGGATGGTCGGGGAGCTCGATGATCTCGACGAGCCGCCCCTCCTGGAACGTGCCGCTGACGACGAGGCCGGCGTCGAGCAGCTGCTGCCGGTACGCGTTGTTCACCTCGTAGCGGTGGCGGTGCCGCTCGGCGATGACCGGCTCGCCGCCGTAGACGCTGCGCGTGCGGGTGTCCTCTGCGAGCTCAACCGCCTGCGCTCCGAGTCGCATCGTTCCGCCGAGATCTTCGACGTCTTTCTGCTCCGGCAGTAGGTCGATCACCGCGTACGGCGTCTCCGGGTCCATCTCCGTCGAGTTGGCGCCGTCGAGGCCACAGACGTGGCGCGCGAACTCCGACACGGCGACGTGCATGCCGAGGCAGATGCCGAGATACGGGATGTTGTCCTCGCGCGCGACGCGGCAGGCAAGGATCTTTCCCTCCCAGCCACGTGACCCGAAACCGCCGGGAACGAGCACGCCGTCGACGTCGGCCAACTCTGCCCGGGCCTCGTCGAGCGTCATGTGCTCGGCGTCGACCCAGCGGACATGCACGTGGCAGCCGTTCTCGATGCCCGCGTGCTTGAGCGCCTCGTGCACCGACAGGTACGCGTCGTGCAGCTTGACGTACTTCCCGACGAGCGCGATCTCGACCGACTCGCGGCGTTCGCGAATCCGTTTGTTCAGCGCTTCCCAGTCGGCCATCTCCGGCGCCGGGGCGTCGATGCCGAGCTTGCGGCAGACGAGGTCGTCGAGCCCCTGCTCGCGCAGGTCGAGCGGGACGAGATAGACGTCGGGGACGTCGGAGTTGGTGATCACCGCATCGATGTCGACGTCGGCGAAGAGCGCGATCTTCTCGCGGATGTCGCGCGCGAGCGGCTCCGTCGAGCGGCAGACCAGGATGTCCGGATGGATACCGATGCGGCGCAGCTCGTTGACCGAGTGCTGCGTCGGCTTCGTCTTCAGCTCACCGGCGGTGTCGATGTACGGCACGAGCGTGACGTGCAGGTACGCGACGTTCTCGGGGCCGACCTCGCGGCGGAACTGGCGGATCGCCTCCAGGAACGGCAGGGACTCGATGTCGCCGACCGTGCCGCCGATCTCCGTGATGACGATGTCGGTGGCCGTCGACTCCGCGACCGAGCGGATGCGCGCCTTGATCTCGTTGGTGATGTGCGGGATCACCTGGACGGTCGAGCCGAGGTACTCGCCCTTCCGCTCCTTGCGCAGCACGCGATCCCACACGGCGCCGGCCGTGTGGTTCGCAGCGCGCGAGAGGTTCTCGTCGATGAACCGCTCGTAGTGGCCGATGTCGAGGTCGGTCTCGGCGCCGTCCTCGGTGACGAACACCTCGCCGTGCTGGAACGGGCTCATCGTCCCCGGGTCGACGTTGATGTACGGGTCGAACTTCTGGACCTGCACCTTCAGCCCGCGCGCCTTCAACAGGCGTCCGAGCGACGCTGCGGTGATGCCCTTTCCGAGAGACGAGACGACGCCGCCGGTGACGAACACGATACTTCGCCACTTACACGCGTCTCCCCGTGATCGAACTCACGGAACCCCACTCTAGCACTCGGTCCCGGCTCAGTCACTCGGACGATGGTAGGGACGGCATCGGTCAGAGCGTTGCCGCGGTCTGAACGAGGTCGTATAGCCGCTGGACCGCGACCTCCGCCTTGCCTTTGCTCATCGTGACCGTGACCCGCGTCCGCTCTGGCGAGACGGCCTGCAGGCGCACCTCGCCATCCGTCTTCGGCTCGAGCACGTGGAACGAGAAGCGCTCGTACGGATCGATCTCGCGGACGAGCAGCATCGTCTCGACGCTCCGCCGTCCCGCGAACACGTTGTGCTTCGTCGCATGCACCTTCCAGCGCGCGCCGGGCGCGAAGCCGCGGCGGTCGGGCTCGACGCCGGTGATGCCCGGCCACCAGTCGGGCAGATGGAACGGCTCCGTGATGAACGCCCAGACGTCGGCGCGCGACGCGAGCAGCTCCCTCGTCGCCTCGCTCATACCCTCGGCGTCAGCCACGCCCTGCGTCGCCGAACGAGGCCAGGAACTCGGCGCCGCCGAGCATGCGCTCGAGCTCGTCGTGGCGCTGGGCGTCGTCGAGCGGCTCGATCCGGGTGTGAGTCGGATCGCCGGGCACCTTCTCGACGCTGAAGTGGCGGTCGGCGACAGTCGCGATCTGCGGCAGATGCGTGATCGTGACGACCTGCGCGCGCTCGGCCAGGCGGCGAAGCGTCTCGGCGACCGCGTGAGCCGTCGTGCCGCCGATGCCGGCGTCGATCTCGTCGAAGACCATCGTCTCCCCGCCCGCGACCGCGGCGATCGCGAGAGCGACCCGCGAGAGCTCACCGCCGGACGCCGTCTCGGCCACCGGCCCGAACGGCAGGCCCGAGTTCGGGCGGATCAGGAACGCGACGTCGTCGGCGCCGCTTGCGCCTGGATCGCGGTCGGAGACGACAACCTGAAACTCGCCCTCGCCCAGCCCCACTCCCCGCAGCTCGTCGGCGACCGCTGCGGCGAACGGCTCTGCGGCCGCCTGCCGGCCGGCGCGCAGCTCGGCGTGGATGCGGTCGACCTCGGCCTGCGCCGTCGCGAGCGCCGCCTCGGCAGCCTGCGACCGGATCGTGCCCGCCGTCGAGCGCCTCCAGCTCGGCCCGCGCCTCCGCCCCGCGCTCGAGCAGCTCGGCATAGGTCTGCACGCGGAACCGCCGCCGCCGGTCGGAGAGGTCTTCGAGCTCGCCCTCGACCTGCTCGAGCCGGCCCGGCTCCGCCTCGAGCGACGCCAGGAACATCCGGAGGTCGGTCACCGTCTCGCGGAGCTGCAGCTCGGCCTGGCGCAACGCGTCGCCGGCGGCTTCGAGCTCCGGCGCGAGCCGCTCGAGCGGAGCAATCGCGCGTTCGGCGGCGCCGACGAGGTCGCTGGCGCCGTCTCCTTCGTCGGGCGCCAGCGCCGCTGCCGCTGCTTCGGCGCCCTCCGCCAGCTCGCTCACATGGCGCAGCCGCTCGCGTTCGGCACGGAGCTCGTCCTCCCGTCCCGGCTCGAGCCCGTCCGTCGCCGCGGCGAGCGCGCGCAGCTCCTCGAGCCGCGCGAGCGTCGGCCGCCGCGTCGCGCGTCAGCTCGTCGTAGGTTCGCCGCGCAGACTGCAGCTCGCGCCAGGCGCGGCCTGCCGCTCGCGTGTCGAGCCCGGCGAACGTGTCGAGCACGCCTCGCTGATAGGACGGTCGCGCAAGTCGCCGCTGCTCGAACTGGCCGCTCATCGCGATCAGCGCCTCGGCAGCGGCCGCGACGTCCTCGCGCGCGGCGCTGCGGCCCCAGGCGTAGGCACGCGTGCGACCGTCGGCGAAGATCCGCCGCGCCAGCACGACGCCGTCCTCGCCGTCCGGGCGCAGCTCGGCGAGCTCACCGAGCGCGTCGTCGTCGACCCCGTCGAACTCCGCCTCGACGTACGCCTCCTCGCCGGCGGCGCCGATCAGCGCGGCGTCGCCGCGTCGAGCCGAGCAGGAGGCCGATCGCGTTCGTGAGGATCGTCTTGCCGGCGCCGGTCTCACCGGTGATCGCGTTCAGCCCGGTCGCGAAGTCGAGCTCCGCCTCGCGGATCAGGACGAGGTTCGAGATGCGGAGCGTCCGGAGCATGCCTCCATCGTAGGGAGGCCGCCCGCCGTCGTCAGCGCCGCCGGACGCGGCGGACGTGAACGAGGTACGAGGGCAGCCCGACGATCAGCAGCAGGAACACGAAGGACGCCCAGGCCGAAGGGTGGCGGATGCCGTTCCGCTCGGCGTGGAAGAACACGCCTGTTCCCGCCGCGGCGGCGAGCACGAAGGCAAGCAGGAACTGGCTGTTGGTCACGTCGGACACGGGGCCGTACCGTACGCCCTTAGGCGGTCCTAGGTTCGCACTCGTAGGTTCTCGCGCGTGCGGCAGGCAGCGTCTGACGCAGACGCGGCTTCATCGCGGCCGCGGCGGCCGGCGTCGCCGCCATCTCGGTTCCGCGTGCCGCGAGCAACCCGGCCTCGGCGGGTCGGCGCGCGTCGAGCCGCAGTTCCTCACCGAGCCCGCCTGGTCGCCGCCCCACGCTCGCCGTGAACGTGCCCGGCCAGTCGACACGGCGCCCGGGCTCGTGTTCGTCGCCCCGTTCTTCTCCGGCGCCGCCGCCCCGCCGGGACGTCGGGCCCGCTGATCGTCGACAGCGACGGCGAACCGGTCTGGTTCCTGCCACTCGCGACGGAGCAGGCGCAGGACTTCCGCGTCCAGACCTACCGCGGCGACGCCGGTGCTGACCTGGTTCGAGAGCTCGGGCGGGGTCTACGGCGGCAGCTGGGTGATCGCCGATCCGGAGTACCGCGAGATCACGCGCGTGCATGCCGGCCACGGCTACCAGGGCGACCTGCACGAGTTCGTGATCACCGACCGCGACACCGCGCTCGTCTCGATCGCGAACGCGGTGACAGTCGACCTGACCTCCCTCGGCGGCGCCTCGGACGCGCAGGTCGTCGAGGGTGTCGTCCAGGAGATCGACATCGCGTCCGGCAAGTGTCCTGTTCGAGTGGCACAGCCTCGACCACGTCCCGCTGGCCGAGTCCTATCGGACGGAGCCGACCGACGCCGGCAACGTCGACTACTTCCACCTGAACGCGATCGACGTCGACAGCGACGGCAACCTGCTCGTCTCGTCGCGCCACACCTCCTGCGTCTACAAGCTCGACCGCACGACAGGGGCGATCATCTGGCGGCTCGGCGGCAAGCAGAGCGACTTCTCGTTCGGCGCGGCGCCGGTTCGGTTCCAGCACGACGCACGCCGGCAGCCGGACGGGACGCTGACGCTCTTCGACAACGGCGCAACCGAGGACAGGCGCCGTCGGAGAGGGCTCGCGCGGGACTCCGCCTCGCGCTCGATCCTGGACACGATGGCTGCGACGCTCGTGCAGCGAGTACCTGCCACCGACGCCGAGGCTCACCGTCGCGATGGGAAACGTCCAGGTCCTGCCGAACGGGAACGTCTTCGTCGGCTGGGGCACCGCGCAACGGCTTCACCGAGTACTCGAAGGACGGCAAGGTTCTCTACGACGCCTCGTTCGCCGACGGCAGCGTCAGCTACCGCGCCTTCCGCATCCCGTGGACGGCGACGCCCGCCGCAGCGCCCCGCCTCTTCCTCGCGCCCGGGACGGCAGCGTGACGACGGCGTACGCGAGCTGGAACGGCGCGACCGCAGGTCGCCGTCTGGCAGATGATCACCGGGCCGCGGCGGAGCTTCACCTACCGCGCGAAGCGGCTTCGAGACGGCGCTCGGCGTTCCCGGCGGCTGCGGAGATACTTCAGCTCGTCGCGCTCGACGCGAACCGGCGCGTGCTCGGCGAGACGAAGCCGATCCGGCTCTAGACGCTCTACGCTGGCCGCATGCGGCCGAGACCGGTCATCTGGAAGCCGCGCTACGCGACGCGCCGGATGCGCGAGCAGGCGTGGGCCAAGGCCGATCTCCAGCGCGAGCGTTCTGGCGAGCGTGCCCGGGCCGCTCCTGGCTCGCCGCCTCTTCGGCCGTTAGCGCGCTCAGCGCGGGATGAAGAACATCCCGATCGTCCCGATCCCGTAGACGAGGATCGCGAGGATCGAGTCGGGCCCGAGCCGGAAACGGCAGGTCAGCGGCCGGATGATCGCCCCCATCGCGTAGATCGCGGTCAGGCCGATGCCGAGCGAGGCGAGCCACGAGTTCAGCGGCCCGGCCGACGGCAAGCACCGGCGAGCCGGCGACCAGATCGGCGACGACGAAGAGACAGACCTGGAAGGCGTTGCCGCCGAAGATGTCGCCCATCGCGAGCGCGTTGTCGCCGAGGCGCACGGCGGCGATGCCCGAGCTGATCTCCGGCAGCGCGGTCGCGCCGGCGAGGATCGTCGCCCCGAAGATCGCGCCGTTGATCCCGGCGCGGCTCGCGAGCTCGCTGCCGCTGACCTCGAGCGCGACGCCCATTGCGAGCGTCACGACGCAGCCGATCCCGAAGATGCCCGCGACCTGCGCGGTCGAGCGCTTCGCGAACGGATGCGCCTCGACCGAATGCGGCTCGCGGCGGTTCTGCCGGCCGCGGTGCGAGCCCGTCCATCGTCACCTTCCAGCGCGGCGCCTTCCGCACCTTGTTGATCACGTAGAGCCCGAACGTCCAGACGACGACGATCCCGAGCGACGCCGGGCTGAGGCCGTGGAAGATCTCCGTCGTCGGCTTCAGCAGCGTGCCCATCAGCACGCCCGAGACGACGAGCGCGACGAGCAGCCCCTCGAGCACCGGGCTGAGCGCACCGACGAGGAACGTCAGCGGCCGCTCGCTGCCGACGACGATGTCGCAGATGACCAGCACCATCGTCTGGACGGCGATCCCGCCGATCAGGTTGCCGGCCGCGAGGCTGAGGTGGCCGCTCGCCGCGGCCGACACCGTGATCGCGAGCTCGGGCAGGCTCCCGGCGATCGAGAGGAGCAGCAGTCCGCCGAGCTCCTCGCCCAGATTGAGGCGCGCGTCGAGGGCGTCGGTCGCTTTCGAGAGCGATGTGCCTGCCACCCACGTTGCAACGGCCCCGGCCAGCGAAGACCAGGACGAGGAGCGCGGATGACACAGCCGCGACTATGGCGCGGGCGTCGGCTGGCGCAGCGATGAGTTCGCCGGTGCCGCTTGGGTCTAACGTGCACTCACCGCGACGAGCAGGAGGCATCCCATGTCCAAGTTGAACCTCGAACAGGTCGGCCGCGTCTGCGTCACCGTCGCCGACACGGATCGCGCAATCGACTTCTACGTCGGCACGCTCGGCTTCACGAAGGTCGTCGACACGCCGATGGGCGACGACATGCGCTGGGTCGAAGTCGCGCTTCCCGGGCGCGCAGACGAACATCGCGCTCGCGCCGCCCCCGCAGGGCGCAGAGGCGGGCGGCAGCCAGACCGGCATCTGCCTCGACACGTCGGACGTCGACGCAGACCACGCCGCCCTCAAGGCGGACGGAGTGGACGTCGACGACGAGGTCACGCGCTGGGGCGGGCCGGTGCCGCCGATGTTCTGGCTGCGCGACCCCGACGGGAACTCGCTGATCGTCGTTCAGCCGCTGGACGAGTAGACGTTAGCGGCCGAAGGCGGCGGCGTACCGCGAGAAGAACGTCACCTCGGGCAGCGTGGCGAGCAGGCTCGGCCGGCTGCCGACGCGGACGACCGCCTGCTCGCCCTGGCCGAGCGCGCCCATCGGCTGGCCGTCGACGAGCACCTGTCGTCTGGACGCTCGCGGTCAGGTTCGTGATCGTCGTGTCCGGCCCGCGCGGGACGACGAGCGGGCGGATGTGCAGGGTGTGCGGCGCGACGAACGTCATCACCATCGCGTCGAGCCCCCAGACGAGCACGGGACCGCCGTTCGAGAGGTTGTAGGCGGTCGAGCCGGCCGGCGTCGCGCAGATCAGGCGCGTCGCACGGCTGCGAGCCGAGGTCCTCGCCGCCGATCGAGTAGCCGACCTCGATCATCCGGCCGAGGCGTCTCACCGGCGACGACCACGTCGTTCACCGCCGTGCGCGTCTTGCCGCCGACGGTCACCTCGAGCGTCGCCAGCTCGACCGTCTGGTACTCGCCCGCGAAGACGCGCTCGCAGGCCCGGCTCGAGCTCGTCCGCGGCGATCGCGGTCAGGAAGCCGACGCGGCCGTAGTTGACGCCGATCACCGGCACGCCGGTGCCGTGGAAGCGCCAGAGCGCGCGCAGCATCGTCCCGTCGCCGCCGAGCACGATCGCGATGTCCGCGTCCGCCCCGTCGACGAGCTCGACGCCGCACCGCTCGGCGACCGCCTTCAGCCGCGCCAGGGCGTCGCTCCGACGCCGTCGCGCTCGATCGTGACGACCGCGGCGCGCTTAACCGACGGCATCGTCGACCCACCGTTCGAGCTCGGCTGGAAGCTGGGGGTGCTCTCGCTGGACGAGGTGGAGGACGAACTCACGGTTTCCCTTCGGGCCGGGGAGCCCGGAGTCTACGACGCCCTGGGGCTCTCCTCCCGCACGCGAGCAGCGCTTCGGCGACCTCGAGCACGACGCGTCGCTGCACTTCGAGGATCGCGCACGACGCCCTTCGGCGTCTCGGCGCGGCCCGCCTCGAACTGCGGCTTCACGAGCACGAGCGCCTGCCAGCCCGGCGCCGCGAGCCGGAGCGCCGGCGGCAGCGCGAGCTTCACCGAGATGAACGACACGTCGCACGTCACGAGCTGCGGCGCGAACGGCAGCTCGGTCAGCGAGCGCGCGTTGACGCGCTCGAGCACCGTCACGCGCGGAGTCGTCGCGGATCTTCGAGTGCAGCTGGCCGTAGCCGACGTCGAGCGCGATCACGCGCGCCGCGCCGCGCTGGAGCAGCACGTCGGTGAAGCCTCCGGTCGACGCGCCGACGTCGAGGGCGTCGAGGCCCGTCACGTCGATCCCGAAGGCGTCGAGCGCGTTCGCGAGCTTGTGCCCGGCGCGCGAGACGTACGGCGGCGGCGCCTCGACCTCGAGCTCGGCGTTCTCGTCGACCTGCTCGCCCGCCTTCGAGTGGCCGGGCACGCGGCCGGCCATGACGAGCGCCTGCGCCTGCGCGCGCGACTCGGCGAGGCCGCGCTCGACCAGCAGCACGTCAAGTCGCTTCTTGGAGGCCATCGTCCTGAGGGCATCGTGCCGATCGCACGCACGCTCGGCTGCGCGAGCACGATCAGGATGTCACGCGATGCTGATGACGCCGGCACACGATCAGCGTCGTCGTGCACGCCGATCGACGGCCGCGACGACCCCGGCGAGCGCCGACCGAGCGGGATGAGCACGAACGAGCCGAGCGCGTCGTAGGAGCTGACGCGCGAGAGCGCCTCCGCCGGCACCTGCTGCTGGAACACGGTGAACCACAGCGCGAGGTGGACGCCAGCGCGACGCCCGCGAAGAGCGCCGCACGATCAGCACCCAGAGCGGCAGTCCGAGGCCGATCGCGAGCGTCTGGAACCCGTACGGGATCGCCGCGAGGCACGAGCCGAGAAGCGGCCGGCGCGACGCCGCAGCCGCAGCGCGACGAGCCCGCCGACGATCGCGCCGACGCCGCGTCGAGCCGACGATCAGCCCCACGCCGGCGCCGCCGAGTGCTCGTTCACGACGACGGGCCGAGCACGCCGCACGACGCGCCGGCGAAGTTGCCGATGCCGAAGAACACGATCGTCGTCCAGATCCACGTCTGCCGCCGGAACTCGTTCCAGCCGGCCTCAGCTCGTCGAAGAACGGCTCGGGCTCGATCGCGTCCGCGCGCGGCGGGATGTGACGCGCACGACAGGAGCGCCGCGGCGACGAAGAACGTCGCCGCGTCGATCGAGCAGCGCCGCGCCCGGGCTGCCGACCGCGACGAGCACGCCGCCGAGCGCCGGCGCCGACGAAGCCGAGCACCGAGCGGCTCAGCCCGAGCAGCGCGTTCGCCTGCTGCAGCCGCGCACGCGCTGACGATCAGCGGGATCAGTCCCTGCGACGCCGGGATGACGAAGCCGTCGGCCAGGCCGTAGACGACCGCGAGCACGGCGAGGCAGAGCACGGTCGCGTGGCCGGTGAGGATCAGGAGCGCCGCGGCGATCGCCTGGACGACGCCCTGCACGAGCGAGACGACGACGAGCACGAGATGCCGCGGCAGCCGGTCGGCGATCACGCCCGCGGCCAGCGTGATCGCAGCCGCGGCGGCCTGCCGGGCGGCGAGCACGAGCCGACCGCGACCGGCGAGTTGTGCGAGATCTTCAGGACCGCGAAGACGAGCGCGATCGCCGCGACGCCGTCGCCGAAGCGCCGAGATCGTCGTGCGCTGAAGACGAGCGGAAGTTGCGCTCGACGAGCGCGCCGAAGTTGGCTCTCCAGCCGTTCACGCTACGCCGTGCGCACGGCGAGCCCGCCGACGATCGAGCGCGAGCACGTCGGTGTCCGCGTCGATCTCGTCGAGCCGCGCCTGCGCGCGCCCGGCCGCTTCCTCCGCGAGCCGCCGCGCGCCGTCCTCGCCGACCTCGAGCACGAAGCCGTCGCCGTCGAGCAGGTCGTCGACGACCTGGAAGAGCAGCCCGAGCTCGTCGGCGAACGCGCGCCACGGCGGATGCTCGTCGATCGGGACGTCGGCCGCCCAGAGCGCGCACATGACCGACGCCGAGAAGAGCGCGCCGGTCTTCAGCGCATGCAGCCGCCGCAGCTCGGCGCCGCCTTCGAGGTCGAGCTGCTGGCCGCCGATCATCGCGAGCGTCGCGTCGGTGAGCTCGCGCGCGACGGCGCCGGTCGGATAGCTGAGCGCGAGCCGCAGCGCCTCGACGAGCAGCGCGTCGCCGGCGAGGATCGCCGTCGCCTCGCCGTACTGCGCCCAGACCGACGGCGCGCCGCGCCGCTCGCGGTCGTCGTCGAGCGCCGGCAGGTCGTCGTGGACGAGCGAGAACGAGTGCACGAGCTCGACCGCGGCCGCGGCCGGCAGGAGCGCCTCGACGCGCGCGCCGATCGCGTCGCCGGTCGCGAGGCACAGCACCGGCCGCACCCGCTTGCCGCCGAGCGCGTGCCGCATCGGCGCCTCGAGCGAGCCGAGCTCGGGCGCGAGCGCCAGCTCGTCGAGGTAGCGCTCGACGAGCGCGCGGAGCTGCTCAGGCGGCTGGGGCATCCGGCGGGTGCGGCGCCGCCTCGGTCTCGGCCGCGCGCTTCGCGCGCTGCAGCTCCGCCTCGACCTCTTTCGCGAGCTCGGCGAGCTCCTGCAGGATCTCGATCGCCTGATCGGGGTCCTCGGTCTCGTCGAGCTTCGCCGCGCCGACTCGAGCCGCGCGAGCAGCTCCTCTGCCTTCTTCAGCGACTCTTCGCTGCTCACGCTGCCTCCTCCCGTTGGATGCGTCCAAGAATGCCGTTCACGAGCCGCGCCGCGTCGTCGGATGCATACCGCTTCGCGAACGCGACCGCCTCGTTGATCGCCACCTCCGCCGGAACCTCGCGCGTCTCGCAGCTCGTGCACGGCGACGCGCAGCGCGCTCCGCTCGACGGCGCCGAGCCGGTCGGCCGTCCAGCCCTCGGAGGCCGCCGTGATGCGCGCGTCGAGCTCCGGCGCGCGTCGGCCGCCGCTTCTCGGCGACCCCGCGCGCCCACGGGTCGATCTCGCCCGCGTACTGCGAGCCGATCGGCTGGCCGGAGAGATCCCACTGGTAGAGCAGGAACAGCGCCTGCCGCCGCGCCTGCCTACGCGACAGCATCGGTCCGCTCGCAGCTCCTCGAGCGTCGACGTCGAGTACTCGCCGCTGCGGAACGGCTCGCTCGCGAGCACCTCGAGCGCGAGATCGCGCGTCGTCGGGACGCCGTCGATCGTCGGTCTCGCGCAGCGCGCGCTCGGCGCGCGCGATCGCCGCCGTCGCGGTCGCTGTCCCAGACGATCAGCTTCGCGATCATCGAGTCGTAGAACGGCGGGACGACCGTGCCCGACTCGACGAACGTGTCGACGCGCACGCCCGGCCCCTGCGGCGTCCGGAACGACGCGATGCGTCCCGGCGACGGCCGGAAGTCGTGCTCCGGGTCCTCGGCGTTGAGGCGGATCTCGATCGCGTGCCCGCGGCGCGGCGCGCGCCCGGTCACCGAGAGCTCCTCGCCGGCGGCGACGCGCAGCTGCTCGCGCACGAGGTCGATGCCGGTGCACAGCTCGGTCACCGGATGCTCGACCTGCAGGCGCGCGTTCAGCTCGATGAAGTAGAAGCTCCCGTCCGGGCCGAGCAGGAACTCGAACGTGCCGGCGTTGCGGTAGCCGACGGCGCGGCACGCGCGCTCGGCGGCCGCCTCCATCGCCTCGCGCGCCTCCGGCGTGAGCGCGGCGCTCGGCGACTCCTCGATCAGCTTCTGGTGGCGGCGCTGGATCGAGCACTCGCGCTCGCCGAGCGTGAGCACGTTGCCGTGGCTGTCGCACATCACCTGGATCTCGACGTGGCGCGCCGGCACGAGCGCCTTCTCGACGTACATCGTCGCCGTCGCCGAACGCCGCCTCGGCCTCGGTCGCCGCCATGCCGGAACGCGTCCTCGAGCTCGTCGGTCGCCGAGACGAGCCGCATGCCCTTGCCGCCGCCGCCCGCGGTCGCCTTGAGCAGGATCGGGAAGCCGATCTCCTCGGCGGCCGCCTGCGCGTCGGCGACGGTCGTCGCGCCCTCGGTGCCCGGCACGGTCGGCACGTTCGCGGCGCGCATCGCCTGCTTCGCGGAGATCTTGTCGCCCATCATCGCCATCACGTCCGCGGGCGGGCCGACGAAGACGAGATCGTTGTCGACGCACGCCTCGACGAACGCGGGGTTCTCGGCGAGGAAGCCGTAGCCGGGATGCACCGCCTCGCAGCCGGTCGTCTTGCGCGGCGGCGATGATGCTCGGGATGCGGAGGTAGCTCTGCGCCGCGGCCGGCGGCCCGATGCAGACGGCGTGATCGGCCATGCGCACGTGCAGCGCGTCCGCGTCCGCGGTCGAGTAGATCGCGACCGCCTCGACGCCGAGCTCGTGCAGCGCGCGGATCACCCGGACGGCGATCTCGCCCCGGTTCGCGACGAGAACCCGGGAGAACATCAGACGGCGTCGAGCGGGCCGGTGACCGGCTCGAGCTCGAACAGGAGCTGGCCGTACTCGACCGGCTCGGCGTTGCCGACGTGGATCGCGCGGACGATCGCCTCGACCTCCGCCTTCACCTCGTTCATCAGCTTCATCGCCTCGAGGATGCAGAGCGTCTGGCCCGGCGCGACGGCGTCGCCTTCCTCGACGAACGGCGCCGCGCCGGGCGCGGGCGCGCGGTAGAACGTCCCGACCATCGGGCTCTCGACGCGGACGAGCGTGTCGTCGCGCGGCGCGACCGGCGGCAGCTCGGGCTCGCCGTTCGCGACCGACGGGAACGCGGGAGCCGCTGACGTAGCGTCGGCTCGGCCGTGCGGCGCACGCTGACGCGCATGCCGTCCTCTTCGATCGTGATCTCGCCGACGCCGGTCTCCTGGACGATGCGGACGACCTCGCGGATGCGCTCCGCGCGCTGCTGGTCGACGCCGCGCGCGGCGAGCGACTCGTCGCCGCCCGAGCGCTCGCGGATCGAGCGGAGCAGCGGCTCCGCCTCCTCGCCGAAGAGCGCGAGCAGCAGCAGCTCCTCCTCGCTCGAGGCGAGCCCTTCGGCCTCGTCGCGCAGGCTGTCGAGGTCGACCGGCTCGTCCTCCTCGACGCTCGCCGCGGAGCTCGACGGCGCGCTGCGAGCGCCGGGTCGACCGGCGCCGGCGTGCGGCCGAAGCGCCCGTCGACGAGCTCGCGCAGCTCGTCGACCATCGTCGAGTAGCGGTTCGCGGTCAGCACGTTGAGGAGCGCCTGCGAGGCGACGATCTGCCCGATCGGCGCGGCGAGCGGCGGCGAGCCGACCTCGTCGCGCACCTTCGCGACCTCGTCGAGCACCTCGTCGAGCCGGTCGCCGGCGGCCTGCGAGCGCAGCTGCTGGTCGAGCGCGCCGACGAGGCCGACGGGAAGCTTCTGCTGCGCGGCGCGCACGGCGATCCGCGGCGCGACCGGCGCGACCGGCTCGTCGCCGATGTGCTCGTCGACGAGCTCGGCGGCCTCCCAGAGCAGATCCAGGTCGACGCCGGTCGCGAGGCCGAGCCCCGCGAGCGCCTGCGCGGCCGCCTCGGCCGAGACGCGGTGCATCGTCAGCGCGACCGGGTAGACCGCGGTCGCGATCACGTCGGCGCCGGCGCGTGCGGCCTCGATCGCCGCGGCGAGCGCGTTCCCGCCGCGCCCTGCGCGTAGAGCCCGACCGGGCAGGCCCGAGACCTCGCGGAGCTCGGCGACGAGCTCGCTCGCGCGGTGCGGCTGCAGCAGCGCCGCCGGGTCGTTCAGGAGGAGGCGCGCGGCGCCGAGCTCGGGCAGGCGCTTCGCCGCTTCGACGAGCGCCTCGTGGCGGCCGCTGCCGTAGAGCAGCCCCGCCTCGAACTCGGTGCCCGACGCCGACGATCGCCTCGGCGGCCTCGCGCAGGTTGTCGACGTCGTTCAGCGGGTCGTGCAGGCGGAAGACGTCGATGCCGCTCGCGGCCGCGCTGGCGACGAAGCGCCGCGCGAAGTCGCCGCCGACGGGACGCGAGCCGACGAGGAAGCGGCCACGCAGCGCGAGCGCGAGCGGCGTCTTCGGTGCGCGCCTTCAGCGCGCGGATGCGCTCCCACGGGCTCTCGACGCCGCGGCGCACGGCGGTGTCGAAGACGCCGCCGCCCGAGACCTCGAGGTAGGCGAAGCCGGCGCCGTCGAGGATCTCGGCGAGGCGCAGCAGGTCGGCCGTCGGCATCAGGCCGGCGAGCGGCTCCTGCTGAGAGCACGCGGATAGAGGTGTCGACGAGGCGCGGCACGGCTCAGGACCTTATCCTGCGGCGCCCACGGCTACGCGCGCTGGATGTAGCGCTTCTCGCGCGGATCGACCTTGAGCTTGTCGCCGACGTTCACGAAGAGCGGCACCTGGATGACGGCGCCGGTCTCGAGCGTCGCCGGCTTCGTGACGTTCGAGACGGTGTCGCCCTTGACCCCGGGCTCGGTGTCGGTCACCTCGAGCACGACCGACGACGGCAGGTCGACGCCCGTCGGGTCGCCGCCGACGAACATCACCTGCACCGACGACGACGGCTGCATGAACGGCAGCTCGTCCTCGAGCGAGCGTGCGGGATGCGCAGCTGCTCGTACGTCGCCTCGTCCATGAAGACGACCTCGTCGCCCGAGTCGTAGAGGTACTGCATGTTCTTCTGCTCGGTGCGCACGCGCGGGAACTTCTCGCCGGCGCGGAACGTCTTGTCGACGACCGAGCCGGAGTTCAGCGACTTGAGCTTCGTGCGCACGAACGCGCCGCCCTTGCCCGGCTTGACGTGCTGGAACTCGACGATCCGCCAGGTCTGCCCCTCGAGCTCGATGTGCATCCCGTTGCGGAACTGGTTGGTGGAGACGACCTCGGCCATCGGCGGGGAGGGTAGCCGAACCGTTGAACGCCGACCGTCGATCGAGCTGCCTTGCGGGAACGACTGTCAGCGAGCATCCGACGCCGTCCTCGTCGCGACGATCGCCAGATCCTCGATCCGCACGCCGCCGACGCCGGGCAGGTAGATCCCCGGCTCGATCGTCACGAAGTTGCCGACCGCGAGCGTGTCCGTCGACTCGGTCGAGAGGCGCGGCGCCTCGTGGACCGCCAGCCCGACGCCGTGGCCGAGCCCGTGGCCGAAGTTCCCGCCGAAGCCGGCGGCCTCGATCGGCTCGCGCGCGAGCGCGTCGGCCTCGACGCCGGTCAGCCCGGCCTTGATCCCGGCGACCGCAGCCTTCTGCGCCGCGAGGCAGACGTCGTAGATCTCGCGGAGCTGCTCCGGCAGGACGCCGCCGGTCGAGAAGGTGCGGGTGCAGTCGCTGCAGTAGCCGTCGACCCGCGACGCCCCAGTCGATCGTGACGAGCGTGCTCTTCTCGACGATGTCGTCGGTCGGCTCGGCGTGCGGCAGCGCGCCGTTCGGGCCCGGACGCGACGATCGACTCGAACGAGAGGCCGTCGGCGCCGTGCGCGTGCGCGAGCTCGTGCAGCCGCCAGGCGATCTGCTTCTCGGTGCGGCCGACCCACGTCTCGGCGGTCAGCGCCTCGAACGCGCGGTCGGCGATGCGCGCCGCCTTGCGCAGCTTCGCGACCTCGTCCTCGTCCTTGACGGCGCGCAGCGCGTCGACGATGCCCGTCGACGAGACCAGCTCGGCCTTGCCGGCTCGAGAGGCGCTCCCACTCGAGGTACGGCAGGACGTCCGCCTCGAACTGCACCGTGCCCGTCAGCCGCTCGCCGATGTCCGCCATCAGCGTTGCGCTTCGCCATCACGAGCTCGACGCCGGCGACCTCGCGCGCCGTCTCGATGTAGCGAAAGTCGGTGTAGAGCGTCGTCTCGCCGCCGGGCTGGACGAGCAGCGCGGCGTTCGAGCTGTCGAAGCCCGTCAGGTAGTAGACGTTGACGAGGTTCGTGACGAGCAGCGGCGTGTCGAGCTGCCCGGCGAGCGATTCGAGGCGCGTCACGGATCCACCTTTCCTGCGAGGAACTCCAGCGCCTCGCGATAGCCGTCAGGCCCTTTGCCGATCACGCGATGCGATGCGAGCTCGGCGACGACGCTGAACCGCCGCCATTCCTCGCGATGCTCGATGTCCGAGAGGTGCACCTCGACGATCGGCACCTCGAGCATCGCGAGCGCGTCGTGGATCGCCCAGCTGTAGTGGCGTCCACGCGCCGGCGTTGACGATCACGCCGTCGACGTTGTCGTACGCGTCGTGGATCCACTCGATGAACTCGCCCTCGCTGTTCGTCTGGCGGCAGCGCGCGCTGATGTCGAGCGCGTGCGCCCACTCGTAGATCTGGCTCTCGAGCTCGTTGAGGCTGAGCGCCGCCGTAGAGCTTCGGATCGCGCCGCGCGAGCACGTCGAGGTTCGCGCCGTTGAGGATCAGGACCTGCATCAGGCGATGAGGCTATCCAGGGCGGCGCGCACCTCGTCCGCCGGCCGCGCCGTCGACGTACGGGCCGTCGTCGCCGAGCAGGACGAGGTTGATCGCGTCGCCCGTCCGCTTCTTGTCGCGCAGCAGCGCCTCCCAGGCGCGCTCGCGGTCGACGTCGACGGGCTGCGGATCGAGCGCCGTCGCGCACCGGTGCGTCGTCGCGGCCCGAGAGCGCAAGAGCGGCGAGCAGGCCGAGCGCGACCGCTTCGCCGTGCGGCAGGTCGAAGTCGGCGGCCGCCTCGAGCCCGTGGGCGAACGTGTGGCCGAGGTTGAGCCACCGCCGCACGTCGCGGTCGTGCGGGTCGCGCAGGCAGACGCCGGCTTTGTAGGCCGCGGCTCCGCGCACGTCGAGCTCGGCGTCGGCGAGCAGCCGCGTCTTGATCAGCTCGGCCAGTCCCTGCCGCTGCTCGCGCTCGGGCAGCGTCTCGAGCAGCGTCTCGTCGATCACCACGCGGGCCGGCCAGTGGAACGCGCCGACGAGGTTCTTGCCCTCGGGGATGTCGATCGCCGTCTTGCCGCCGATCCCGCGTCGACCTGGCCGACGAGCGTCGTCGGCACCGAGACCCACGGGATGCCGCGCAGGTAGGTCGCCGCCGCGAAGCCCGCGACGTCGGTGAGGGCACCGCCGCCGAGCGCGACGATCGTGCCGCCGCGATCGAGCCTCAGCCCGCTCCAGAGCTGCTCGATCACGCCGAGCTGCTTGGCCGCCTCGCCGGACGGCAGCTCGTGCGTCGAGACGAGCCGGTCGCCGAGCGCCTCCTGCGCCCGCGCCCCGTAGATGCCCATCACCGTCGTGTCGGAGACGAGCGCCACCGGGCCGGCGCCGGGCACCAGCTCACCGAGCCGGTCGAGCGCGCCGAGCTCGTGGTGGACGCCGGCGGCGGCGAGCACGACGCCGTCGACGTCGCTCGCGAGGCCGTCCGCGACCCCGCGGTAGAGCGAGCGCCGCTCCTCGTACAGCCGCCGGAACTCGGTCTCGTCCTGCGCCAGCGGCCGGTCGCTCCCGCGTGCCCGCTCCCACGCCGTCTCGACGTCGATGTCGAGCAGGACGGTAAAAGCAGCATGCGCGAGCTCGTCGCGGATCTCCTCCGCCGTGACCGCGCCGCCGCCGAGCGCGAAGACGCTCGGAGTCGACCCTTCGAGCGAGAAGAGCGTGCGCTGCAGCTCCTGCATGCGGAACGCCTCCAGCCCGTGCTGGTTGATGAACTCGGTCGCGCCCTCGTCGAGGTCATAGCCGAGGCGGCCGAGCCGCGCAGCGACCGGTCCGACCAGCGTGCTCTTCCCCGCGCCCATGAAGCCGACCAGCGCGACGTGGCGTTCTAGTGCATTCAGTGCGGCCATTGGATGCGCTCGCAGTACGCGCGATGCGCGGCGACGAAGTCGCCGACCGAGTCGCCGCCGAACTTGTCGAGCGCGAGCACCGCGAGCTCCCACGCGACCGCCGCCTCCGCGACGACCGCGAGTGCCTCGACCGCGGCGACGTCGGAGCGCTCGACGAGCGCGGTCGCCTCCTCGCCCGTCGCGAGGTCGACCGACTTCAACGGCTTCATCAGGGTCGGCAGCGGCTTCATCGCGGCGCGCACGACGATCTCCTCGCCGTTCGAGATTCCCGCCTCGACCCCGCCCGCATGGTTCGACGTCCGCCGGCGCGACGTGTCGATCTCGTCGTGAGCCTCGGAGCCGCGCAGATCGGCGAGCACGAAACCGTCGCCGATCTCGACGCCTTTCACCGCCTGGATGCCCATGAGGGCGAAAGCGAGCCGTGCGTCGAGGCGGTCGTCCTTCGCCGCATACGTGCCGAGCCCGGGCGGAACGCCGGTGGCCCGCACCTCGACGACGCCGCCGACCGTGTCGCGCTCCTTGCGCGCCTCGTCGATGCGCTCTCGGAGCACCTCCTCGTCGATCGTCGAGCCGGTGACTGCGATCCCGATCGTCGCCAGCAACGCCTTCGCGACCGCGCCTGCCGCGACGTGCACGGCCGTGTGGCGCGCCGACGCTCGCTCGAGCGAGTTCCGGACGTCGTCGTGGTCGTACTTCTGCACGCCGGCCAGGTCGGCGTGCCCGGGACGCGGCAGCGTCACCGGCTTCGTCCCCTTGCCGGCGGGCTCGCCCTCCGGCGGCCACGGGTTCATCCCCCACGTCCAGTTCTTGTGGTCGCGATTCCAGACGACGAGCGCGAGCGGCGTGCCGAGCGTCTGGCCGTGACGAAGCCCTGCGAGAACGTCGACGGTGTCCTGCTCGATCTGCTGGCGTGGCGAGCGCCCGTAGCCCTCCTGGCGCCGCTTGAGGTCGGCGTCGATCGCCGACCGGTCGAGCAGAAGCCCTGCCGGGAGACCGGTGAGGATCGCGACGAGGCCGGGGCCGTGCGACTCGCCGGCGGACGAGAGACGAAGCCTCATGCGTGCAAGCCTAGAGTCCGACCGCGTCCCGCATGACGTCGAGGGGCGGCTCGAGGCCCGTCCAGATGCGGAAGCTCGCCGCTCCCTGGCGCACGAGCGCCTCGCGGCCGTCGATCACCGTGCATCCGGCCGCACGCGCCGCGACGACGAGCGCCGTGTCCTCGTCGCCGTAGGCGAGCTCCACGACCGTCTGACCGGCGACCGGTGTGACGAGCAGCTCGTCGCGGATCGGCGTTGCGTTGACGATCAAGTCGCAGCCTGTCGCGTCCGGCGGCCAGTCGCCGCTCCGCGTGTAGATACGCGTGTCGGCCGGTAGCGCAGGCCCGAGCGCAATCGCTGCGCCGCCCGCGCCGATCAGGCACGCGGCTGTCGCGTCGATGCCGGCGAGGATCTCCTTGTCGGTGTTCCAGCCGACGACGCGGCCGTCCCGGAAGTCGAGCGTGTTCACCGCCTCGCCTTCAGCCTCGTCGCAGACGGCCGCGGCCGCCTGCTTGTGCGGGATCGTCACGTTCGCGCCGAGGAACCCCCGCTCGCGGAGGTCGGCGACGGCGCCGGCCGCGTCCTCGACGTCGTAGGCGGTGTAGCGCCAGTTCAGGCCGCACGCAGCGAACGCGGCGTTCTGCATTCGCGGCGACAGGGAGTGCGCGACCGGATGGCCGAGAAGCGCGATCTCGGTCGTCATCCGCACCCGTATCCGTGAGCGCATTCGTACTGCGCGAACGCGCTCGCGCTCGCCGTGAAGAAGTTGTGCACCTTGTCGGGCTTCCTCACGAAGTAGAGGTAGTCGACCTTCGCGGGATGGGCGGCCGCCTCGATCGAAGCAAGCCCGGGGTTCGCGATCGGCGTCGGCGGCAGGCCGGTGTGGTTCCGCGTGTTGTACGGGCTCGAGCTCTGAAGCTGCGACTCGAGGATCGACTGGGTCGGCGGGATGTTCAAGCCGTAGCGGAGCGTCGCGTCGATCCCGAGTGCCATCCGGTCGTGCAGCCGGTTGTAGATCACCGCGGCAACGAGCTTCCGCTCGCTCGGAGCCTTCGTCTCGCGCTCGATCATCGAGGCGATGCTGAGCACGTCGTACGACGTGAGGTTCTTCGAGCGCGCAGACTTCAGGTTGAGTGCCCGCCAGTGCTCGCAGAACGCCTGGATCTGGTCCTGGACGAGCTGCTTCGACGTCGTCTTGGCGACAAAGTCGTACGTCGCCGGAAACAGGAAGCCCTCGACCTTCGGCCGCCGGCGCGGCGAGAAGCACGGCACGGTGACAGCGCGGGTCGCGGCGAGATAGGCGCCCTTGCTCAACTTGACGGGCTTGCCGCTCTTCTGCTCGGCGATCTTCGCGACATCCGCGACGCGTTGGGCCATCTGGTCGCGCGTGAAGCCCTCCGGGAAGACGATGCGGAACGTCTCCGCGGGCGCGATCGTGGTGGTCGGCGGCGGCGCCGCCTTGTGGCTCGGACGCACGAGATCGATGACGCCGAGGAGGATGAACGCACCGGCCACGACGAACGCGACCGCCCTCATCCGCCGGCGGAAGATCACCTGTCGCGGGGTCAGGCTCAACGCGCGTTCCGTTCGAGGTAGCTCGACAGGAGGTGAGCCGCGGCTCGCGCGTCGTCGCCGCCCGCGAGCACGGAGGTGAACCGCTCGTCGTAGGTCTCGACCGGCACCTCGAGCGCAGCGCGCAGCCGCTCGACGAACACGTCCGTCTCCTTCGCCTGCTCACCCTTTTCGCCGCGAAGCGTCAGCGGCATGCCGACGACGACGCACTCCGGCGCCTCGGCCGCGATCACCCGCAACAGCTCGGCGAAGCCCGCGTCGGTCGATGCTCGCGCGACGATCGTCACCGGTCGCGCCAGCGTCCCGGTCGGGTCGGAGACTGCGACGCCGGTGCGCGCCGAGCCGAAGTCGAGCGCGAGGACTTTCACGAAAGGGCTGCGGCCAGCTTGTCGCGGCCGGCCTCGAGCGCGGCACGAACCGCGTCGACGTTCTTGCCCCCCGCCTCGGCGAGCGTCGGCCGGCCTCCTCCGCCGCCGCCGATGATCGGGCCGAGCTCGCGCACGATCTTCACGGCGTCGATCTCCTCGACCGACTTGTCGAGGTTCACGACGAGCGCGACCTTGTCGCCGTTCACGGCCGCGAGCACGACGGCTTTCGCGTCCTGCTGCTGGCGCACCTGGTCGGAGAGATCGCGGAGCGAGCCGTCGAACCTGACCTCGGCGGCGTAGACGCCATCCGCGCGGTCCTCCCAGACGATCTCCGGGCCGGCGGCCGACGCCTTCGGCTTCTTCGCATCGCGGCGCGCCTGCTCGAGCTCCGCGCGCACGGCCTCGAGCTGACGACTCCGCCCCTCGAGCTCCGCCCAGGCGGCGCCGGAGGTGACCGCCTCGATGCGGCGCGCGCCAGAGCCGACCGAGCCTTCGCTCGTGATCAGGAACGGCCCGATCTCGGCGGTCGAGCGCACGTGCGTGCCGCCGCAGAGCTCGGTCGAGTAGTCCCCGATCTCGACGACCCGCACCTCGTCGCCGTACTTCTCGCCGAAGAGCATCATCGCGCCGAGCTTCCGCGCTTCCTCGATCGGCGTGACGAACGTGCGCACCGGGATCGCCGCGAACACCTTTTCGTTCACGATCCGTTCGACCCGATCGCGCTCCTCGGGCGACAGCTGCTTCTCGTGCGTGAAGTCGAAGCGGAGCTTGTCGGGACGCACCGCCGAGCCTGCCTGCTTGACGTGGTCGCCGAGCACGTCGCGAAGCGCCTGGTGCAGAAGATGCGTCGCGGTGTGGTTCGCCATCGTCGGATGACGCTCCGTCCAGTTGACGACCGCCTCGACGCGCGTTCCCGGCTCCAAGGCCTCGTGGCCGCCGAGGTCGAGCACGATCACCTGGTCGTCGCCGAACTTCACGACGTCGAGCACTGCGAGCTCCTGCTCCTCGCCGTCGACGCGCACGAAGCCCTCATCGGCGACCTGGCCGCCGCCGGCGGCGTAGAACGGGCTCTGCTCGAGCTTCAGGAGCTGGCGTGCGCCGTCGGCCGGTGCCGCTTCGACGACGGCGGTCAGCGACTCCGTCTTCGCGTAGCCGACGAACTCGCTCGCGCGCCTGCCGGCGCCGACGAGCTCGGCGGCCGCCTGCTGCGTCGAGCCTTCGCCGCCGCCGCGCGAGACCTCGCGGTGCTCCTCCATCAGCTCGCGGAAGCCGTCGACGTCGACCGCCTGCCCGCGCTCCTCGGCGAGCTCCACGGTCAGCTCGATCGGGAAGCCGAACGTCGCTGCGAGCGTGAACGCCTCGTCGGCCGAGATCGCGTCCTTGCCGGCGAGCTCGTCGAACTCCTTCAGGCCGCGCGCGAGCGTCTCGGAGAAGCGCTCCTCCTCGGTGCGCACGACACGCTCGATCTCCGCCGCGTGCTCGCGCAGCTCGGGGTACGCGTCGCCCATCTGCTCGACGACGATCGCGGGCAGGCGGTACAGGTTCTTCAGGCCGATGCGGTTCGCGTGCTGGATCGCGCGCCGCAGAAGCCGGCGGCAGATGTAGCCGCGACCCTCGTTCGACGGGGTGATGCCCTCGGCGATCAGGAAGCTCACTGCGCGGCCGTGGTCGGCGATCACGCGGTGCGCCTTGGTGGTGACCTCGCTGTCGCGATAGCCGACGCCGGATTCGCGCTCGATCCACTCCATGATCACGCGGAAGCCGTCGGTGTCGTAGTTCGAGCTGACGTTCTGGAGCACACAACTCGTGCGCTCGACGCCCATGCCCGTGTCGACGTTCGCGGCCGGCAGGTCGACGAGCTTCCCGTCGGCCCGCAGGTCGTACTGCATGAAGACGAGGTTGTAGAACTCGTAGTAGCGATCGCAGTGCCCCGGTTGGCACGCGGGATCGCCGCAGGCATGCTCCTCGCCGCGGTCGAAGAAGATCTCGCTGCACGGCCCGCACGGGCCAGTCTCGGCGGCCTTCCAGAAGTTGTCCTCACCGAGGCGCACGATCCGCTCCGCCGGCACACCAACGCGCTGCCAGGCGGCGATCGCGACCTTGTCCTCGTCCAGGTCGTACTTCGGATCGCCCTCGTGCACCGTGACCCACAGGCGCTCGGGGTCGAGCTTCAGGACATTCGTGACGAACTCCCACGCGTAGTCGACCGCCTCGTCCTTGAAGTAGTCGCCGAACGAGAAGTTGCCCATCATCTCGAAGAACGAGTTGTGGCGGTCTGTGCGCCCGACGTCTTCGAGGTCCGTGTCCTTCCCGCCGGCGCGGAGGCACTTCTGGACGCTCACGACGCGGTCGGCGGGTGGCTCCTTCGTGCGCAGGAAATACGGCTTGAACTGCTGCATGCCGGCGACGATGAAGAGCGTCGACGCGTCCTCGGCGGGCGGAATCAGGGAGTGCGACGGCACGCGCAGATGAGCGCGCTCTTCGTAGAAGCGCTGGAACGCTTCGCGCAGCTCATTCGTGGTCATCGCCACGCGGGACAGTGTGCCTACGAGGCTGTGTGCGGGTCGAGCTCGTCGGCGGCGATCTCCTGGCGGATCTTCTCGAGCGATCGCCGGATCAACCGCGACACGTGCATCTGCGAGATCCCGACCTGTTGCGCGATCTGCGACTGCGTCAGCCCCTCGAAGAACCGGAGTTGCAAGATCATGCGCTCGCGATCGTCGAGCACCTTGAACCCGGGCGCGAGCACGGCGCGGTCCTCGGACACCTCGTACTCGTGCTCGATCTCGCCGAGTGACTCGAGCGGATCGAGCTCCTCGCCGTCCTCGCTGCCACCTCCGGTCGAGAGCGAGAGCGACGAGTACGCGCGGCCCGACTCGAGCGCCTCGAGCACCTCCTCCTCTTCGACGCCCGCCGCCTTCGCCAGCTCGGGAATCGTCGGAGAGCGGCTGTACTGCACCGTGAGCTGCTCGACCAGCTTCGAGAGCTGCACGTTCAGCTCCTGGAGCCCGCGCGGGACGCGCACTGCCCAGCCTTTGTCGCGGAAGTGGCGCTTGATCTCGCCGATGATGTTCGGGGTCGCGTAGGTCGTCAGCTCGACGCCGCGATTGACGTCGAAGCGGTCGATCGCCTTGATCAGCCCGATCGAGCCGATCTGAACGAGGTCGTCGAGCTGCTCGCCGCGGTAGCTGTAGCGCCGCGCCAGCGAGCGGACGAGCGACATGTACTGCTCGATCAGCTGCTCGCGCGCCTGCAGGTCGCCCTGCTCGTGGTAGCGGCGAAGCAGCAGCTTGTCGTTCTCAGCCACGGTCGCCGACCTTCTTCGTCAGCCGCACCCACTCGCCGTCGACGTGCACGTCGTCCACCGTCGACTCGAGCACGCGCCGGAGGCCAAGGCCTGCGTCCGGCTCGCGCTCGATCTCGTCGAGCACGGCGCGGCGTCAGCGGGCCGACGATCGTCTCGAGCTCGCCGTCGTGCAGGCACATGCGAACGGTGATCTCTCCGTCGCTCGCCTCGACAGCGCTCAACACCGCATCGAGCGCCAGTTCGACGTCCTCGAGCTTCTCGATCGTCAGGTCGAGCCGAACGGCGAGGCCGCTGAGAACGAGATGTGCGACACGCTGGAACTCCGGCGTGCGCGGGATCGTCAGCGTAATCTCATCCGCCACGGGCCGCCCTCAACTCCTCGTCGAGATCTCGTTCGCGCCGGGCTGCCGCATCCTTGCCCTCGGCAACTGCGTCTCCCCAGCTGCGCTTGGACTTCAAGGACGCCCACCCGTACGACATGCCTGCAGTGAGGCCGGCGAGCTTCTTCACCGGCGTCTTGACGGCAAAGCTCACCGACCGGACCGCCTCGTCGACGGCCTCGACTGCGTCCACGGCACTGTCTGTCGCCGTGTCCAGCTTGTCCAGCTGTGCATTCACCCGGTCCACCGTGCCCCCAACCTTGTTGATCACCGGGAGCGCTTCGCGCTCCGTCCCACGAATCAACGATGAAAGGCGGTTAAACGTTACGGCCAACCGCAGAAATGCCCAGCCGACGCCGAGCCCGATCGCGACGAGGAACACCGCGAGGGCGATGTACGCGAGATCTCCTGAGGAGAAGGCGACGACCACCGACACGAAGCCTAGTCGGCCCGAGCGGACGTGACGACCCCTGCCCCGACGACCACGTCGCCGTCGTACAGCACGGCGGCCTGCCCGCGGGCGACGCCGAAGGCGGGCTCGGCGAGCTCGAGCCGGAAGCCCGAGGCGGTCGGCTCGACCGTCGCCGGCACCGCGGGCGACCGGTAGCGCAGCTTCACGTCCACTTCCGCCGCCTCCGCGTACAGCCGGCCGCGGGCGCTGACCCGCGAGCGGGCGAGCGCTGCGTGCGGCCCGACGACCACGGTGTTCGTCCGGGCGTTCGTCTCGATCGCGTAGAGCGGCTCGCTTGCCGCGATGCCGAGACCGCGCCGCTGGCCGGCGGTGAACCGCCAGAACCCGTCGTGACGCGCCGAGCTCCTGTCCGGCACCGTCGACGACTGGGCCGTCCGCCGCCTGGAAGCCGTGGCGCGAGAGGAACGTCGCGATAGTCGTCGCCGGCGAGGAAGCACGCCTCCTGGCTCTCGGCGCGACCGGCGACCGCGAGTCCCGGCCGCGGCCGCGTGTGCGCGCGTCTCGCTCTTCGCCCACGTTCCCGAGCGGGAACGAGACGCGGTCGAGTAGACGCGGCGCGAGCGTCGCGAGCATGTAGCTCTGGTCCTTGTTCTCGTCGGCGGCGCGCGCGAGCAGCAGCCGACCGTCGTGCTCGACGATGCGCGCGTAGTGCCCGGTCGCGAGCTTCGCGGCCCCGATGCGGCGCGCTGAACGCGAGCAGTTCGGCAAAGCGGAAGCCGCCGTTGCAGCGGATGCACGGGTTCGGCGTCTCGCCGCGCGCGTAGCCCCGCACGAACGGCGTCACCACCGCGCGGCGAAACGCCTCGCGAAGATCGAGCGTGACGTGCGGCACGCCGCGGTCGTGGCAGAGCTGCCGCGCGGCGATCACGGCGCTCGGCGAGCAGCAGGCGCGCTCGGCGTCGGGGCCGTTCGGATCGAGCCAGAGGCGGAGCGTCACGCCGACCGGCTCCGGCCCGGACTCGAGCAGCGCGACCGCGCTGTCGACGCCGCCGCTCATCGCCGACGGCGACTCGGTCGCGGTTCGCGCGCGCAGCGACCGCAGGGCCGATCGCGTTCGCGAGCGCGTCGACCGCCAGCGTCTCGCCGCCGACCGCCGCAGCCTCGAGGAGCGTCAGGCCGCGCAGGTCCTCGGCGAGCCCGGAGGCGTCGGCGTCGACGATCACGTCGCCGTCGACGCGCAGCCGAACTGCCGCCCAGTCGGCGCCGCGCGCGGAGTCTCCGAGGAGCTCGATCATTCCGCCAGGGTAGAGAGTGCTCCGACGCCGCCGACAGGTGCTGCGGCCGTGTGAACCTGGACAAGCCAGGTGGGTGCCGTGCGGGACGTCGGACGCGAATCGCCTATTCCCGACGCGGGCTCCCTTTCACATGTTCTGGTTCTACATGATCCGCAGCGCGCGAACGACGTCGAGCACCGCTCGCACCGTAGCCGAGATCAGTGAGCCTGCGCATACGACCAGTGCATGGTCTTGACGCCGCTCAGGCCGAGCCGCCGCGCGAGCGCGTCGGTGCACGTCGAACTGGCGCCCGGGGACGTACGGGCCGTGGTCGATGACCTGCACGAGCACCGTCTTGCCGCCGTAGGTGAGGAAGATCCTGCACGCCGCACGGCAGCGTCGGGTTCGCGACGCCCTGCGTGCTCGGGCCGATCACGATACCGCACGCCGTGCTTGCGCCCGAACGCCTCGGGCCGCTCGAGCCGGCCAGCGCGGCGTACGAGCCTTCGGGCTGCGGGCGCTGGCCGTGCGAGTGGTGCGTCTGCGGCGCTGACCGCGAGGGAGACCGCCGCCGCGAGCAGCGCGAGCCCCGCGAGCGCGATCTCGCGCACGGCGAGCGTCGGCTTCATCCCGTGGCGGGGCCGAGCAGATCCGCGAACGACTCGCGGACGAGGCCGTCGAAGTCGACGGGCAGCGTGCCGGTCGGGTCGGCGTAGTCGCGGAGGTAGAGGAAGAGGAAGTCGCGCTCCTCGTTCGCGTCGCCGCGCTCGCGGCCGCGCGCTCGAGCTCCCACAGGTTCCAGCTCCGCGGCACCCACGTCTCGGGCTCGGGCTCCGGCTCGGGCTCCGGCTCGGGTTCGGGCTCCGGCTCCGGCTCGGGCTCGCGGTTCGGGCTCCCCGGCACCGGCGACGCAGCGACTCGGCTCCGGCTCGGGCTCCGGCTCGTCGCGCGGAAGCACGCGCACCGACTCGAAGCGTCTGCGGGACCGCGACGATCGTGCTCGGCTTCGGATTCGGCTGGGCTCTTCGACCCGCGCACGCCGCGGCTGCGCGGGGCGCCGCTCCGCCTTCGGACGGGCGAGAGCGTGCTCGACGATCGCAGCGATGATCCAGACGACGAGCACCGCCGTCGCGATCTCCCACGCGCCGAGATGGAGGATGCCGGTGATCACCGCGGTCAGGACGATCGCGAGCGCCTCGATGAGGAGCCGGACCCAGGTGCGGCGAGCAGAGCTGTCACGCGCTCAATCCTGACGACGAGTCGGCCGGGCAAGGCTGCGGCGCCCGTCGGGACGCGCCGGGACCGCGACGACGCGCGCTCGTCGGCGTCGCCGAGGTCGCCGAGCGGATCGACTGTGTGCCGTGCGACCGCGCGAACCGAGCGTGCGACGACGATCGTCTCCGAGACGTCGAGCTCGTGCTCGTCGTCGTCGACGACCTGGCCGGCGACCGGCCATTCGCCGAGCATCTCGGCGCGCAGCGCGGCCGGCGCGATCCACGTCGGCGCCTCGTCGCGGCTCGCGTTCGGGTAGCCGGCGGGAACCTGCTCGAGCGGCTGCGCGCGGCGGCAGGTTCAGGCTCGGGACGTAGTACCGCGGCGGCAGGCCGCTGCCGTAGTGCGGCTCGCCGCGCCACGACGCCCATTCGAGCGCCGCGACGACCGCCCAGCCGACGAGCATCACGCCGACGACCTCCGCCGGGGTTCAGGTGCGGCAAGCGTCAGAGCAGCAGCCGAATGCGACCAGGAAGAGCACCTCGAGCAGAAACCGTGAGCCGCGACGCTCGGTCATCCCGCCCCGCCTCGCTAGGACGCGTCGTCGTCCGGCTCGTCGTCGGAGCGAGGCGACCGGCGGCTCGGCGACCGGCCACGCGGGCCGCCTCGTCGGGCTCCGCCTCGGCGCTCGTCGGCTCGGCGGGCTCGGCTCGTCCGTCCGCCTCGGGCACGGCCGGACGGCGGCGCTGGCGCTTCCGGCGGCGCGGCGACGGTCGTCGACCTGCGTCCGTCTCGGCGCGGGCCGCCGCGACGATCGCGTCGGAGACCTCGGCGAGCGCCTCGGCGCCGAGCCCCGCCGCGGTCGAGCAGCTGCTCGGCGCCCTGCTGCGCGCGCGCGAGCATCGCAGCCGCCTGGGCTGCGCGCCCAGTCGAGCGTCTGCTCGACCTCGGCGCGCGCCGAGTTCGTCAGCTCGGTCGCCTGGTGGCGCGCCTGCTCGAGCAGCCGGGCGCCGCGGCCCTCGGCCTCGCGCAGCTCGGCGGTCGCGTCGCGGTTCGTGGTGGCGAGAGATCTCGCGCGACTCGCTCTTCGCGGCGTTGACGATCTCGTCGCGCTGCCGCTCGCTCTCCTCGCGGTAGCGCTCGATCTCGCGCTCGCGCTCCTGGAGCTCGCGCTGGCGGCGCGTGACCTCGACCTCGGTGCGCTGGATCTGCGCCGCGGTCGCGTTCTGCGCGTCGCGCTCGAGCACGTCGGCGAACTCGGCGGCCGCCCGGATCAGGTGCAGCGCGTCCATGCGGACGGCGTGACCGGTCGGCTCGAGGTTCGCGCCCTTGCCCGCCGCCTGGAGCACGCGCAGCTGCGCCTGCAGCTGCACCGCGTGGCGCCGGAACGCGTCGAACGCCTCGCGGACCGCGTCGGGTCGTACCCGCCGGCACTCGGTCCGCGGCAGATCGTCCAGGCTCGGGAGCGAGGTCAGCGTCGCGGGCTGCGGCGAGGGGGTCGACATGGCGTTTGCAGGGAAAACCCGTTCCCTAGCGGAGCGGGACTCGAGTATGCCCTCTGTATCGGTCGGAGCCTACGTTTCTTGCGTCGGCAGGGCGGCGATGCCGCTCTCGGCGAGCACCGCGGCCGGCATCGGCGTCGGCGCGCCGGTGAGCGGATCGGCGCCGCTCGCGATCTTCGGGAACGCGATCACCTGCCGGATGTCGGGCTCGCCGAGGAGCCGGGCGACGAAGCGGTCGATGCCCATCGCGAAGCCGCCGTGCGGCGGCGCGCCCATCGCGAGCGCCTCGAGCAGGAAGCCGAACTTCGACTGCTGCTCCTCCTCGCCGAGAGCCCATCGTGCGGAACACGCGCTGCTGCAGCGCGACGTCGTGGATGCGGATCGAGCCGGAGCCGAGCTCCCAGCCGTTCCAGACGAGGTCGTAGTGCTGGCCGCGCACGCCCGCGGGGTTCGGCCTCGTCCCACGACTCGACGCCGGGCGCCGGCGCGGTGAACGGGTGGTGCATGAACGTCCAGGCGCCGGTGTCCTCGTCCTGCTCGAAGAGCGGGAAGTCGACGACCCAGTGGAAGACGTCGATCTCGTCGTCGATCAGCTCGAGCTCGCGCGCCGAGGTGCAGGCGCAGCAGCCCGAGCACGCGCGCGACCGCCGCCTCGTCGCCCGCGCCGAAGAGCATCGTCGTGCCGGCGTCGCCGCCGAAGGACTCGAGCTCACGCTCGGAGAGGAACTTCGCGATCGGCGAGCGCACCTCGCCGCTCGTCGACGAACGATGTACGCGAGCCCCTTGGCGCCCCAGCTCTTGGCGAGCTCCTCGAGCCTCGCGAGCTCGCTGCGCGAGAACGCCTTCGGCGCGACGATGTAGCGGACGCAGGGCGCGCTCTTGAAGACGCCGAACTCCGAGTCGCGCGTCACGTCGGTCGCGTCCTGGATCTCCAGCCCGAAGCGGATGTCCGGCTTGTCGCTGCCGAAGCGCGCCATCGCGTCGTCGAACGAGATCTGCGGGAACGGGCGCGGCGGCGGCGTCTTCCCGACCGCCTCGAAGGCGCCGACGACGGCGGCCTCCATCACGTCGAGCACGTCCTGCGCCTCGGCGAACGCCAGCTCGAGGTCGAGCTGGCGGAACTCGAACTGGCGGTCGGCGCGGAGATCCTCGTCGCGCCAGCACGTGGCGATTTGGTAGTAGCGGTCGATCCCGCCGACCATGCAGAGCTGCTTGAAGAGCTGCGGCGACTGCGCGAGCGCGAAGAACGTGCCCGGCTGCAGCCGGACCGGCACGAGGAAGTCGCGCGCGCCCTCGGGCGTGCCGCGCGTCATGCTCGGCGTCCAGACGTCGACGAAGCCGAGCTCGTCCATCGCGCGGCGGATGCCGGAGATCGCGGTGTGCGACGGGCGCAGGTTGCGCTGCATCCGCTCGCTGCCGCATGTCGAGCCAGCGGTACTTGAGCCGCATCGTCTCGTCGACGTTCTCCTCGTCGAGCTGGAACGGCAGCGGCGTCGAGCGCGAGAGGATCCGCAGCTCGTCGACCTGGATCTCGACCTCGCCGGTCGCCAGATTCGGGTTGACCGCCTCGGGCGCGCGCGCCACGACCTCGCCCTCGGCCTGCACGACGAACTCGTTGCGCAGCTCGTGCGCCACGTCCGTCTCCGGTTGAGGACGAGCTGGATCTTCCCGGTGTGGTCGCGCAGGTCGACGAAGACGAGCCCGCCGTGGTCGCGGCGCGTGTCCACCCAGCCGGCGACGGTCACGCGCCGGCCGACGTGCTCGGGCCGAAGCTCACCGCAATAGAGGTCGCGCCAGCTCACGGCAGTGAGCGTAGCGACGACGTCGCCGAGATCGACCACCTCGTCCTCTTCGCCCGGCGCGGCGGATCGCGGCGCCGTCGCCGCGGACGATCACGACCGTCGCGGCGCCGGAGCGGCCCGCCTGCGTCATCTGTCCCTTGAACGAGCGGCCGGCGTAGTCGACGTCGGCCGCCACGTCCGGCGCGGCGGAGCTCGGCGAGCGCGGCGAGCACGCGTCGCGCGGCGCGTCCTCCGCGCACGACGATGAAGACGTCGATCGGCGTCGGCTGCGATCGCGACGCCCTCGTTCTCGAGCGCGAGCAGCAGCCGCTCGAGCCCGGCGCCGAACCCGATCGCCGGCGTCGGCGGGCCGCCGATCTGCTCGACCAGCCCGTCGTAGCGGCCGCCGCCGCAGATCGTCGAGTTGGCGTTCTCGTCGGGCCCGATGAACTCGAACGTCGTGCGCGAGTAGTAGTCGAGGCCGCGCACGAGCGTCGGGTCGAGGACGTACGGCACGCCGTACAGCTCGAGCGTGCGCTGCACGTCGTCGAAATGCGCCGGCAGTCGTCGCAGAGCGACTCGCCGATCTTCGGCGCGTCCTCGAGCGCGGCGCGCACCGCCGGGCTCTTCACGTCGAACACCTGCAGCGGGCTCGTCGCACGCTTGTGGCGCGCGTCCTCGTCGAGCACGTCGGCGTGCGCGTCGAGCCACTCGTTGAGCCGCGCGACGTACTGCGGGCGGCAGTTCGCGTCGCCGATCGAGTTCAGGTGCAGCTCCCACTGCGTCACGCCGAGCCGGCGGAGCAGCTCGGCGTAGAGCTGGATGATCTCCGCGTCGATCGCCGGGTCGGCGGATCCGATCGCCTCGACCGACAGCTGGTAGTGCTCGCGGTAGCGGCCGCGGCCCGGCGCGCCGTAGCGGTACATCGGCGCGATCGTGTACGCCTTCACCGGCTGCGGCTCGCGATGCATGCCGTGCTCGAGGTAGGCGCGGCAGATCGGCGCAGTGCCCTCGGGGCGCAGCGTCAGCGAGCGGTCGCTGCGATCGGTGAACGTGTACATCTCCTTGTTCACGACGTCGGATGCCTCGCCCGCCGTGCGCGCGAAGAGGCCGGTGTCCTCGAAGCCCGGCGTCTGGATGCGGCGCCAGCCGTAGAGCGCCGTCACCTCCTCCATCGTGCGCACGACGCGCCACCACGCGGCGTCGCCCGGCAGCACGTCATGCGTCCCGCGCGGCGCCTGGAACTTCTCGCTCACGCCCGAAGCTCGCGCAGGAACGGATTCGTCTGCAGCTCGTGCCCGAGCGTCGTCGCCGGGCCGTGGCCGGGATGGATGATCGTGTCCGCCGGGAAGCGGTCGAGCAGCGCGCGCACCGACTCGAGCAGCGTGTCCCAGTCGCCGCCCGCCAGGTCGACGCGGCCGACCGACCCTGCGAAGAGCAGGTCGCCCGAGAAGAGCTCGCCGTCGGCGAAGAACGCGACGTGGCCGGAGCTGTGGCCCGGCACGTCGACGACCTCGAAGTCGATGCCGGCGACGGAGATCGTGTCGCCGCCGCGACACCGTGTGCGCCGGATCGTGCGGCGCGACGCGCATGCCGCCGCGCGTCTCGCCGGTGCGCAGCGCCTCGACCTCGCCGGCCGGAGCCCACACCTCGGCGCCCGTTCCCTCGGCGAGCGCCGCGACGCCGCCGATGTGGTCGACGTCGGTGTGCGTGACGAGGATGCCGCCGGTGCTCGCGCCCATCCGCGCGAGCTCGAGCCGCAGCGGCGTCGGGTCGTCGCCGGGGTCGATGACCGCCGCTTCGGCCGCGCCGCGGTCGCTGCGCACGACGTAGCAGTTCGACTGAAACGGCCCCATGACGAAGCTGTCGACGACGAGCGGCATCGAGCGTTTGAGTGTAGCCTGGCGGGGAAACGGCCTTCTCCATGCAGCGTTGGGACCTCCTCGAGCTCGATGCGCCGGATGGCACGCGCGACCCGATCGTGCTCCATTCGGATGACGACGCGCGCGCCGTGCTGATCGTCCTGCAGCCCGGCCAGCAGCTCGGCGAGCACCAGGTCAAAGAGAACGCCTGGCTGGCGGTCGTCGACGGCGAGAGTCGAGATCGACGCGGACGGCGAGACCGCGACCGCGACGGCCGGAACGTTCGTGCGCTTCGCTCCGAACGAGCGTCACGCGCTTCGCAGCCAAGGCGGCGCGCGGGTCCTGCTGATGCTCGCGCCGTGGCCCGGCGAGGGCCACTACCGCGGCGGCTGATCGCCTCTAGGTCTTGGCCGCGGGCTTCGGCTTGGGCTTCGCGCCCGACTGCCGGTCGAGGCGCTTCAGGTACGTGCGATACGCGGTGCGGTCGACGAAATACGTCAGCGGGATGAACGCGATCGGCGTAGAACACGCCGATCGCGATCCGCTGCGGCAGCGGCCGCTCCGCAAGAGGAAGACGAAGAGCAGCAGCATCGCGCCGCCCATCAGACCGCCGCGCTTGAGCGCGCGCTCCCACGACGGCGGCTGGACTTCCTTCAGCCCACGAGGCGGCTTCTTCGCCGCGGCCTTCGCCTTCTTCGCAGGCGCCTTCTCGTCGTCCTTCGTGCGCAGCTCGGCGATCGCGACCTCGTTGCCCTCCTCGTCGACCTCGAACACGCGCATGTCGTGGCGGAAGTCCTTGTCGCGGCGGCGGCGCTGCTTGCGGGTCGGCATCTCCGCTCAGGTTAGCGCCGGAAGGCGACCGATCCGCCGCGGACGACGGCGGCGACGATGTCGCCGGCGAGGTGGTAGGCGAGGTAGCGCCAGTCGGGAGCATCGAGGAGCACCAGGTCGGCGCGCTGTCCGGCGCGATGCGACCGCGCTCGTGGGCGAGCCCGAGGACGTGCGCGGCGTTCACCGTCATCGCGGCGAGCGCCTCTTCTGGCGCCAGGTGGAGCTGCGTGCAGGCCAGCGAGCAGACGAGCGGCAGGCTCGTCGTGAACGCGCTCCCGGGGTTGAAGTCGGTTGCGAGCGCGATCGCCGCTCCGGCGTCGACGAGCGCGCGGGCGGGCGGCATCGGCCGGTCGAGGAACAGCGCGCTCGCCGGCAGCAGCACGCCGGTGACGTCGCTCGCCGCGAGCGGCCGCGACGCCGTCCGCGCCCGTCGCCTCGAGGTGGTCGACGCTTCGCGCGCCGAGCTCGACGGCGAGCGGGATCGCGCCGCTCTCCGTGAACTGGTCGCCGTGCAGGCGCAGCGCGAGCCCCGCGTCGCGGCACGCGGTCAGGTAGCGGCGTGCCTGCGCGGCGTCGAACGCGCCACGCTCGAGGAAGACGTCCGCCGCGTCCGCAAGCTGCGCCGCCTCCGGCAGCACCTCGGTCAAGCGCGAAGTCGAGATACGCGTCGGGTCAGCCGCCTCGGGCGGCACCGCGTGCGCGCCGAGCCAGGTCGGAGAGCCGCCCGCAGCGCGCACAGCGCGCAGCGACGCGAGCTCGGTCGTCGCGGTCGAGGCCGTAGCCGGACTTCCCCTCCCACGTCGTCGTGCCGTGGCGCGAGCATCCAGCCGGCGTGGCGTTCGACGCGCCTGTCGAGCTCCGGTGCGCCGAGTGCGCGCGTCGCCGCGACGGTCGAGCGGATGCCGCCGCCCGCGGCGTGCAGCTCCTCGTAGCTCGCGCCGCCGCGCGCGGAGCGAGAACTCCTCGACGCGGTCGCCGCCGAACGCCGGATGCGTGTGGCAGTCGACGAGCCCCGGCACCGCGCAGCAGCCGCTGCCGTCGAGCTCCTCGACGTCGCCGTCGAGCGGCCGAGGTCGCGCATCCGCCCGACCGCTTCGATCGCCGCCGTCGCGACAGAGGACGTACGCGTCCTCGATGACTGTCGACGTCTCGCAGCGCGTCGCCCCGCAGCGGTGCGTTCGCTCCCCGCGGGCGTGGCGACCTGCGCGAGGTCGCGAACGAGCAGCCGCGTCACGTCACGCGCCGGCGTCGAACATCGGCGTCGACAGCCCGCTGGCGCGGGCGGCGTCTTCCGCCTCGGGATAGCCGGCGTCGAGATGCCGCACGACGCCCATGCCGGGATCGGTCGTCAGCACCCGCTCGAGGCGCTCGGCCGCCTCGGCGGTGCCGTCGGCGACGACGACCATGCCGGCGTGGATCGAGTTGCCGATCCCGACGCCGCCGCCGTGATGGACGCTGACCCACGTCGCGCCTGCGGCGACGTTGACGAGCGCGTTCAGGATCGGCCAGTCGGCGATCGCGTCGGAGCCGTCGCGCATCGCCTCGGTCTCGCGATACGGCGAGGCGACCGAGCCGGCGTCGAGGTGATCCCGCCCGATCACCACCGGCGCCTGCACGCGTCCACTCCGCACGAGCTCGTTGATCGCGAGGCCCGCCTTCGCACGATCGCCGTAGCCGAGCCAGCAGATGCGCGCCGGCAGTCCCTGGAACGCCACCCGCTCGGGAGCGAGCTCGAGCCAGCGCTGCAGGAGCGCGTCGTCCGGGAAGAGCTCGCGCAGCGTCTCGTCGATCGCTGCGATGTCGGCCGGGTCCCCGGACAGCGCTGCCCAGCGAAACGGCCCGATCCCGCGACAGAAGAGCGGCCGGATATAGGCCGGGACGAAGCCCGGGTATGAGAACGCGTCCTCTACCCCAGCTGCTTCGGCCTCACCCCGCAGGTTGTTGCCATAATCGAAAACATAGCTCCCGGCCCGGACGTACTCGAGGAGCCCCGCGAACGTGCTCGGCGATCGCTGCCTGCGCGCGGCGCAGGTACTCGTCCGGGTCGGACACGCGGAGCGCGTTCGCCTCGGCGAGCGTCATCCCGTTCGGGACGTAGCCGGTCAGCGGGTCGTGCGCGGCGGTCTGGTCGGTGACGAGGTCGAAGTGCTCGCCGCGACGCGCGAGCTCGGGCACGACGTCGGCGGCGTTGCCGAGCAGGCCGACCGACAGCGCCCGCCCCTCGGCCGCCGCCGCACGCACGCGCGCGAGCGCATCGTCGAGCGACTCGGTCGCCTCGTCGAGGTAGCGCGTCTCGAGCCGTCGCTCGATCCGTGCCGGGTCGACCTCGACGCAGAGGATCGCCGCGCCGGCCAGCGTCGCGGCGAGCGGCTGGGCGCCGCCCATGCCGCCGAGCCCGGCGGTGAGCACGGTGCGGCCGGCGAGCGACGGCGCGCCGAAGTGCTTCTCGGCCGCGGCGGCGAACGTCTGGTACGTCCCCTGCAGGATCCCCTGGGTGCCGATGTAGATCCACGAGCCCGCGGTCATCTGGCCGAACATCGTCAGCCCCTCCGCCTCGAGCCGGCGGAACTCGTCCCAGGTCGCCCACTTCGGGACGAGCAGCGAGTTCGCGATCAGCACGCGCGGCGACTCGCGCGTCGTCCGGAAGACGGCGACGGGCTTCCCCGACTGGACGAGCAGCGTCTCGTCGTCGCCCAGCTCGAGCAGATGCGCGCACGATCGCCTTCAGCGCATCGTGGGAGCGCGCGGCGCGGCCGGTGCCGCCGTAGACGACGAGGTCCTCGGGCCGCTCGGCGACCTCGCGGTCGAGGTTGTTGAGCAGCATCCGAAGCGGCGCCTCGGTGAGCCACGAGCGCGCGTTCAGCGCCGTCCCGCGCGGCGCGCGGATCGCCGAGAGATCGCCGCCGAGCGACTCGACGCGCTCGTCGAGCGAGGGCGCCACCGTCATGACTCCTCCATCCGGTCGATGCGCTCGGCTGCCTCGCGCCGCAGCCGCCGCCGCCAGCTGACACTGCTCCACGCCGTCGCGGCGACGTAGACCGCGACCGCGATGATCACCGCGCGGCCGATGTCTCCGCCGGTGAGCCACGCGAACACGACGATCAGCGAGCGCGAGCACGCCGTAGACGATCATCGTGTCGCGGTAGGGATGCTGCGGCGTCGGCCCTCGGGCACCAGCCAGCGCAGGCGGCGCTGCGGCTGCCGCTCCTTCATTCGAGCTCTCCCACCGTCGGCCTCGACCGCGGCGAGCAGCGAGCCGTCGCGGACCGCGGCGGCGACCGCCTCGATGTCCGGGCCGAGCGGCCGGTCGTCGCGCAGCCGCGGCGAGAGCGTGCGCACGAACTCGTGCACGGCGCGGACGCCGCGCCCCGGCTCGAGCGGCGCGAGGAACTCGACCGCCTGCGCGCCGGCGAGCAGCTCGATCGCGAGAGCGCGCTCCGAGTTCGCGACCACCTGCCACGCCTTCAGGCCGGAGGCGTTGCCCATCGACACGTGATCCTCCTGGCCCGCGCTCGTCGGGATCGAGTCGACCGACGCCGGATGGCAGAGCGACTTGTTCTCGCGAGACGAGCGACGCGGCCACGTACTGCGGGATCATGAACCCGGAGTTGAGGCCGCCGTCGGTGGTCAGGAACGCCGGCAGCCCGTCGCTCAGGTTCGGGTTGACGAGCCGCTCGACGCGGCGCTCGGAGATGTTCGCGAGCTCGGCCACGGCCATCGCCAGCGCATCGAGCGCGAACGCGAGCGGCTGGCCGTGGAAGTTCCCGGCCGAGACGAGCAGGCCGTCGTCGACGAGCACGAGCGGGTTGTCGGTCGCCGCGTTGAGCTCGGTCGTGACCGTGTACTCGACGTAGTCGAGCAGGTCGCGCGACGCGCCGTGCACCTGCGGCGCGCAGCGCAGCGAGTACGCGTCCTGCACCTTGTCGCACCAGCGGTGCGACTCGATGATCGCCGAGCCGTCGAGCAGGCGCAGCACGTTGCGCGCCGACGCGCCCTGACCGCGCAGCGGCCGCAGCTCGTGCACCTGCGGGATGAACGAGTTGCGCGAGCCCTGCAGCGCCTCGAGCGAGAGCGCGCACGCGCAGTCGGCGGCCTGCGTCAGCCTGAGCGCGCGAACGAGCGCGAGCGCGCCTGCGCCGCCATGAACTGCGTGCCGTTGATCAGCGACAGCCCTTCCTTCGCGACGAGCCGAACAGGCTCGAGCCCGGCCGCGCGCGAGCGCGTCGGCGCCGTCGAGCAGCTCGCCGTCGAACCACGCCTGCCCTTCGCCGACGAGCGGCAGCGCGAGGTGCGCGAGCGGCGCGAGGTCGCCGGAGGCGCCGACCGACCCGCGCGACGGGACGTGCGGCAGCACGCCGCGGTTCAGGCAGTCGAGCAGCAGCTCGACCGTCTCGACGCGCGCGCCGGAGTTGCCCTTCGCGAGCGCGTTCGCGCGCAGGAGCATCGCGGCGCGCACGACCTCGATCGGGGTACGGCACGCCGACGCCGCAGGCGTGCGAGCGCAGCAGCCGGAGCTGCAGCTCCTCGGTCAGCTCCTCCGGGATCTGCTTCGACACGAACCGCCCGAAGCCGGTGTTCACGCCGTAGGTGTGCTCGTCCGCGCCGTGGGCCACGCGCTCGACGACCGCGCGCGCCGCGCTGCATCCGCTCCTGCGCCTTGGCCGAGAGCGGCGCCGCCTCGACCCCGTTCACGGCGACCGCCCAGACGTCCGCAAGCGAAAGGTCGTCACCGGTCAGCGCCCGCGTCGCCGACACAAGCGGGCATCGTAGTCCCGTGTCCGATCCCGTCTTCAACGTCCCGCGCGAGCTCGAGACCGCCGTCGCCGGCGCGCGCCTTCGACCTCTTGCGGCTCCGGCGACTTCCGCCGGGTCTTCGCCGCCGTCGCCGCGAGCGAGCTCGGCGACTCGCTCCACTACATCGCGCTCATGTGGTTCGCCTTCGACACGGCGGGCGCCGCGGGCGTGATCGCGGTGCGCGTCGCCGACAGCGTCCCGGCGCTCGTCTTCGGCCTGCACGGCGGGCTCGCCGCCGACCGCTTCAGCCGCAAGCGGCTGATGGTGAGCGCCGACCTCGCGCGCGGCATCGTGCTCGTCCCGGTTGCGATCGCGGGCATCTCGGGACACCTGCCGCTCTGGGGGCTCGTCGTCGCGTCGTTCCTGCTCGAGACGGCGACGAGCTACTTCGCGCCGGCGTACGGCGCGATGATCCCGACGCTCGTCGAGCGGCAGAACGTCCAGCGGGCGAACGCCTTCGTCGCGTCGACCACGCAGGCGCTCTCGATCGGCGGCTGGGCGGTCGCGGCGGCGCTCCTCACGTTCATGCCGGTGAGCATCTTCTTCGGCGTCAACGCTGTCTCGTTCTTCGTCTCGGCGCTCTTCCTGGCCGGTCTCCGGCACGGCGGCGAGCACGACCCGCACGGCGAGCCGCCCCGGCTTCGCGAGGGGTTCGCCGCCCTTCGCCCGCGGCCGATGCTGCTGGCAGCGACGCTCGCGCTCGGCGTCGCCGTGACGATCACCGCCGGCACCTGGATCGGCGGCGATGCCGAAGTTCGTCAGCGAAACGCTGCACCACGGCGCCGGCGGCTTCTCGATCGTCATGGTCGGCTACGCGGTCGGCGCGATCGTCAGCGGGCTCGTGCTCGCGCGCATCCCGATCCGGCACAAGGCGCGCGCCAGCATGCTTGCCTGGGTGATGTACCTCCCCGGCTACGGCCTGATCGCGCTCGCGCACTCGCTGCCGCTCGCGGTCGTCGGGACGTTCTTCGCGGCGACCGGCGAGAGCAGCGCGGTCGTCCTCGCCAACTCCGCGGCGCAGGAGGAGGTGCCCGATGACGTCCTCGGTCGCGTCCTCGGCGTCATCTCGCTCACCGATCGCGGCGCGCACGCGACGGGGCTCCTCTTCGTCGCGCCGCTCTTCCTGGTCGCCGGAGCGCCGGCGGTCTTCGGCGCCGCCGCGATCGCCGTGCCGCTCGTCGGACTCTGTTGCCTTGCGCTGGGTGTCAGTCGAGCAGGCGCAGCTCGAGCACGCGCGACGCGTCGAAGCCGTCGATCCTGAGCATCGCGCCTGCCGCCGCCGCGGCGGCTCCCGCCGGCATCAGGCCGACGAGCTCCGAGCCGGCAACGGTCGCGCCCCGCGCTTCGGCCTCGACCGCGATGCGCTCGACGATGTCGTGCAGCGCCGCCGCCTCCCAGTCCTCGACGTTCATCGACACCTGAACGAGCCCGGCGCTCGGCAGCTCGAGCCCGAGCGCGCGCACGCCGGGAAAGCCTCCGCCCTTCTCGCGAACGACCGCCGCCACGCCCTTCGCCGCCTCGAGCGAACCGCGCAGGTTGACGTTGAACGCGATCAGCGGCGTGCGCGCGCCCGCGATGATCCCGCCCGCCGTCGGATGCAGCTGCGGCGGCCCGAAGTCCGGGGCGAGCTCGCCGTCGTCGAGTCGCCGCTGGAGCTCCGCCGTTCCGCCGCGGCGGTAGAACGCAGGCCCGCGCTCGGGCGGCGCGTACAGGAAGACCGGAAGACCGAGCTCGGCGGCGAGCCGCTCGCCGATCGCGGCGGCAGCCGCCGCGCGCCCGCGGCAGGTCCTCCGGCCGCAGCGGGACGATCGGCACGACGTCGGCGGCACCGATGCGCGGGTGCGCGCCCTCGTGCTGTGTCAGGTCGATCCGCTCGAGGGCGACCCGCGCACCGGCGAGCAAGCGCGTCGGAGAGCTCGCTCTCGGCCCCGACCAGCGTGAACACCGAGCGGTTGTGGTCGGCGTCGGCGTGAACGTCGAGCAGGCGGGCGTGCGCGCCGAGCGCGTCGCCGATCGCGTCGATCGTCGCGCGGTCGCGCCCTTCGCTGAAGTTCGGCACCGACTCGAGCGGGAACACGTCTCGTACTCTAGGAGTCGATGGACGCACTGACCGAATACGAGCTCGGCGGCGAACATGACTCGGCGGGCCGTCCGGCCGAAGCGGTGCCGCATTACGAGCGGGCGCTCGAGCTTGGCCTGCCCGACGAGCTCGTCCCGCGCTGCCTCCTGCAGCTTGCGAGCACGCTCCGCAACCTCGACCGGCGCGACGAGTCGCTCGCGATCTTCGACGAGGCGATCGCGCGCTTCCCCGACGACGCCGCGTTGCCGATCTTTCGGGCCTTCTTGCTGGCCGACCTCGGCCGCGACCGCGAGGCGCTCGTCAGCATCATCGACCTCGCACGAACGCGGATCGACGCGCCCGAGATCCACCGCTACGCGCGCTCGCTGAACGGGTACAACAGAGACCTGGAGTGAAGGAGTACTACGACACCCGCGCGCCCGAGTACGACGACTGGTGGCTCGGCCGTGGGAAGTTCGAGGATCGCGATCGGCCCGGCTGGGATGAAGAGCTCGCGGAGGTCACGGCGCTCCTCGAGGCGCTCCCGCCGACGCGCACGCTCGACGTCGCCTGCGGCACCGGGTTCCTCACGCAGCATCTGCGCGGCGGCGAGATCGTCGCGCTCGACCAGAGCGCGCACATGCTCGAGGAGGCCGGCCGCCGGCTGCCGCACGTCACGCTCGTACAGGGCGACGCGCTCGAGCTGCCGTTCCCGAACGACGCGTTCGGCCGGCTCTTCACGAGCTTCTTCTACTGCCACCTCGAGGAGCCGGAGCGCGTGCGCTTCCTCGCCGAGGCGAAGCGCGTCGCCGACGAGCTGATCGTGATGGGCGCCGTGCTCCGCGACGGGCGCCGAGCCGGCTCGCTGGGAGGAGCGCGTCCTGAACGACGGCACGCGCTGGCAGGTCTACAAGCGCGTCTTCGAGCCAGAGGCGCTCGCGACCGAGCTGGAGGGCGAGCTGCTCCACGCCGGCGACTGGTTCGTCCTCGTGCGCACCGGCCGTTGAAGCAGTACCGCTCGCTCGCGGGGCTGAAGCGCGACCTGCGCGTCTGCCGGGCCTGCGTCGAGGCCGGCTATCCGCTCGAGTCGCTGCCGGTGCTCGCGCCCGGGCGGCAGCCAGCGCGCGTATCTCTTCGGGCAGGCGCCCGGGATCGTCGAAGGCGAGGAGCGCCGGCCGTGGCGCGGCCGCGCCGGCAAGACGCTCCGCCGCTGGCTCGAGCTCGACGAGGACGAGTTCTACGCGACGTTCTACTGCGCGTCGGTCACGCGCTGCTATCCGGGCGCGCCGCCGTCCGGCCGCGGCGACCGAACGCCGACGCCGGACGAGCAGCGGCTCTGCGCGGGCTGGCGCGAGGCCGAGCTACGGCTGCTGCGGCCGCGGCTGATCGTCACCGTCGGCGGGCTCGCCGCCCGCGCGCTCCTCGGCGTGAAGAGCGTCTCGGAGGCGGTCGGCGCGCACTACGAGCTCGACGGCGCGCTCGCGATCCCGCTGCCCCACCCGTCCGGCGCGTCGAGCTGGCTGAACGTCCCGGCGAACCGCGAGCGCGTCGCGGCGGCGGCCGCCGCGATCAGGGACGCGCTCGCTACGCTCGAAGGTTGATGCCCGAAGCGCCCAAGTACCGCGTCACCTTCGTCCGGCTGCTCGGGTTCCTGCGGCCCTACAAGTGGTCGCTCGCGGTCTCGATCGTCCTCGCGATCGGCTCACAGGCCGCAGCGCTCGCTGCCGACGTACCTCGCCGGCTCGGTCGCGCAGATCCTCGAGGACGGCGATCGCCAGCCGGCTGACCGCGCTCGTCGTCGCGATCCTCGTGCTCGGCGCGGTCGGCGCCGTGCTGATGATCGGCCGGCGGCTGATCTCCGGGCAAGCAGGCGCTCGGCGTCGAGCTCGACATGCGCAACGCGCTCTACGCGAAGCTCCTCCGCCTCTCGTTCGGCTTCTACGACCGCCACCAGACCGGCCAGCTGATGAGCCGCGCGACCGTCGACCTGCAGGGCGTGCGCTTCTTCCTCGGCTACGGGCTGATCTTCTTCTTCCAGAACCTGTTCACGATCGTCGGCGTCGGGATCGTCATCTTCCTGATCTCGTGGGAGCTCGCGCTCGTCACGCTCGCGATCGTGCCGCTGCTGATCGCGGTCGCGTACCGCTACAGCCACGTGTCGCACCCGGTGCTGCGCGACGTGCAGCAGAAGATGGCCGACGTCGCGACGGTCGCCGAGGAGAACATCGTCGGCGTCCACGTCGTCAAGTCGTTCGCGCAGGAGCACGCGGAGCAGGAGAAGTTCGAGCGGGCGCTCCGAGCAGGTCTTCGAGCTGAGCGTCGCAGGCGAACCGCCAGCGCGCGTTCTACATCCCGTTCCTCAGCTTCCTGCCGCTGCTCGCGCAGGCGGCGATCCTGCTGGTCGGCGGGCGGATGGTCGCGGACGGCTCGCTCTCGGTCGCGAGCTTCGTCCGCTTCAACCTCTTCCTCGCGATGCTCGTCGTGCCGCTGCGCTCGCTCGGCATGTGGATCGGGCAGGCGCAGCGCGCGACCGCGTCCGGCGAGCGCATCTTCCAGGTGATCGACGAGCCCGAGGACATCGGCGACGCGCCCGAGCGCGACCGACCTGCCGCCCGGCCCGGGCCGCGTCGTCTTCGAGAACGTCACGTTCGGCTACGACCCGGAGCGGCCGGTGCTCCACGAGCGTCGACCTCGAGCTCGAGGCCGGCCGGATCGTCGCGCTGATCGGCCACACCGGCTCCGGCAAGACGACGCTCGCGTCGCTCGTGCCGCGCTTCTACGACGTGCAGCAGGGCCGGCGTGACGATCGACGGCGTCGACGTGCGCGACGTGACGCTCGCGTCGCTGCGCCGCGAGATCGGCGTGATCGCGCAGGATCCGTTCCTCTTCTCCGCGATCCGTCCGCGAGAACATCGCGTTCGGCCGCCCCGACGCGACCGACGAGCAGGTCGAGCAGGCGGCGCGGCTCGCGCAGGCGCACGAGTTCATCGCGGCGCTGCCGGACGGCTACGACACGGTCATCGGCGAGCGCGGGATCACGCTCTCCGGCGGGCAGCGCCAGCGCGTCGCGATCGCGCGCGCGCTCGTCGTCGACCCGCGCATCCTGATCCTCGACGACGCGACCGCCTCGGTCGACGCGACGACCGAGGCGAAGATCCGCGACGGCCTGCGCGAGGCGATGCGCGACCGGACGACGATCATCATCGCCCACCGCCTCTCGACGATCGCGCTCGCCGACGAGGTCGTCGTGCTCGACGACGGCCGCGTCCTCGCTCGCGGACGGCCGCATCCAGCGACGTCTACCGCGAGATCGAGGAGCACGGCATGCTCGAGCGGATCTTCCAGGAGGACGTCGCCTGATGCGGGTCCACCAGCCCGGCAGCCATCTGACGCGCGGCGGGCGCGCGCAGGTCGACGACTGGTCGTGGGCGCGGACGAAGCGCCGCCTCGGCGCGCTCTACCGCCTCGCGCGCCCCTACAAGCTGCGCACCTCGTCGCGATCGTCTCGCTGCTCGGCGCGACCGCGGTCGCGCTCGCGCCGCCGTACCTGCTCGGCAAGGTGGTCGACGAGGTGAAGGACGGCTCGACGGCGCACCTCACGCTCGTACGTCGCGCTCTTCGTCGCGGCGGGCGTGCTCGGCGTCGCGTTCACCTACGGGCAGACGTACTTCACCGGCTGGACGGGCGAGCGCATGCTCGCCGACCTGCGCAACCACCTCTTCCGCCACCTGCAGCGGCTCTCGCTCGGCTTCTACGAGCGGAACCGCGCCGGCGTGATCATCAGCCGGCTGACGAACGACGTCGAGGCGCTCGACCAGCTCGTCACCGACGGCGTCACGTCGCTCGTCCAGAACACGCTCACGCTCGTCGGGACCGGCGGTCGTCCTCTTCTTCCTCGACTGGCGGCTCGCGCTCGCGACGCTGACGGTCATCCCGTCCTCGCGCTCTGCGACGGCGATCTTCCGCAAGCGCTCGGCGCGCGCGTACCGCGCCGTGCGCGAGACGCTCGGCGCCGTCACCGCGACGCTCGCCGAGGACATCGCCGGCATGCGCGTGCTGCAGTCGTTCACGCGCGAGCAGGCAGCGCGCGAGAACTTCCAGGCCGTCAGCGCGACGCTACCGCGCAGTCGAACATGCAGACGGTCGTCCTGAGCGGCATCTACTTCCCGTTCGTCGACTTCCTCTCGTCGGCCGCGACCGCGGTCGTGCTCGGCTACGGCGGCTGGCTCGCGTTCAACGGCGAGGTCACGATCGGCACGCTCGTCGCGTTCCTCGGCTACCTGGCGAACTTCTTCGACCCGGTGCAGCAGCTGTCGCAGCTCTACAACACGTTCCTCTCCGCGGTCGCGGCGCTCGACAAGATCACCGACCTGCTCGACGAGGAGCCCGAGGTCGTGGACTCGGCGACGCGCGTCGCGCTCGAGCGAGATCGCCGGTCGCGTCACCTTCGACGACGTGCGCTTCGCGTACGGCCGCGGCCCCGAGGTGCTGCACGGCATCGACCTCGACGTCGCCGCCGGGCACGACGGTCGCGCTCGTCGGCCACACCGGCGCGGGCAAGTCGACGATCGCGAAGCTGCTCGCGCGTTTCTACGACCCGACGTCGGGCCGCATCACGCTCGACGGCGTCGACCTGCGCGACGCGACGCAGGAGTCGCTGCGCCGCCAGCTCGGGATCGTCCCGCAGGAGGGCTTCCTCTTCGCGGGCACCGTCGCCGAGAACGTCGCGTTCGGCCGGCGCGACGCGACCCGCGAGGAGATCGTCGCCGCGGTCCAGGCGGTCGGCGCGCGACGAGTTCGTCGAGCAGCTCGAGCACGGCTACGACACGCAGCTCGGCGAGCGCGGCTCGCGGCTCTCGCTCGGCCAGCGGCAGCTCGTCGCGTTCGCGCGCGCGCTGCTCGCCGATCCGCGCATCCTGATCCTCGACGAGGCGACGAGCTCGGTCGACATCGGCACCGAGCGCAAGATCGAGCACGCGCTCGAGCGGCTCCTGCACGGACGGACGGCGTTCATCATCGCCCACCGCCTGTCGACGATCCGCGACGCCGACCTGATCGTCGTGCTCGAGCACGGCCGCGTCGTCGAGCAGGGCACGCACGACGAGCTGCTCGCGCGCCGGGGGCTGCTACCTGTCGCTCTACGGCGACTGGGCCGCCGACGCGGCGTAGAGCTGCGAGCGCTCGTAGACCGGCAGCGAGTCTCGACGCCTTGTCATGCCAGGTCTGCTTCTTGGCATCCCAGAGCATCCAGAGGAAGCCCAGCAGCAAGCACGATCGCCGAGACGATCGACATCGAGCCAGCGGACGGCCGCGTCGGCCGTACCCGATGGGCGTGCCGTCCGTGCAGATCGACGACGCTGGATCCCGAGCACCGCGTCTCCCGGCGTTTGACCGGTTCGGCCGTGGAAGTAACGTGAAGTACGACGAGGCTCGACGACGACGCCGGAGCCGCGCCCGCCGGCGAGCCGACAGCGTCGCGTGACGAGTTCCCGCCCGACTCACGAGGTTCAGGACGCCGCCGAGGAAGCTGATCGCGACGCCGTCGATGAACGCAGCAGGCAAAACGCCGCCAGAAACCGGCGGCGTGGGCGACACGACTTGCTGCGTCCTCGCGTCACTGACGCCGTATCGTGTCAACGCATGGCGGACGAAACGACAGCTGGACGACGAGACCGAGAGACCGGATCGAGCAGCCCGTCTCGGCGGAGGCCGAGCGCGAGACGCGCATGACGCCCCGCGGAAGCGGTGCGCGCAGATGCGCATCCGCGTGCCGGTGCGCGCGAACCGCAAGCTGCGAACGGTGATCGACCGCGTCAACAAGGACCACGCAGCTCAAGGGCTGGTGGCACGTCGCGAACGTCAACGCGGTCGCGCGCATGGAGATCAACGACCACTCCTGGGTGCACATCCAGATCGTCACGAACATCGCGCTGAAGCTCCTGCGCCAGCTGACGAAGCACGGCGTCGAGCCGAACGTCGTCGCGCGACTACGGCTACGACCGCGACGACGCCGAGGTGGTCGTCGCGCTGACCGCGCTGACGCACTGCGTCGGCATGTCGGTGCACCGCCACGGCCACGAGGACTTCAGCCTCTTCCTCTCCGAGCCGAAGCTGCGCGAGCTGCTGCACGGGATCTACGAGGAGCCCGACCTCACGGTCATCGTCTCGGAGGTGCTGCAGGGAATCATCAGCCACCGCTCCGACGGCGAGCCGCTCACGCTCGAGGCGGGCATCCTCCGCGTCGCCGACGCGCTCGACATGGAGCAGGGCCGCTCGCGGATCGCCTTCGAGCGCGGCCGCGTCGGCATCCACTCGCTCTCGGCCGCCGCGATCGAGGAGGTCGAGATCACCGACGGCGAGGAGAAGCCGATCCGCATCTCGATCCGGATGAACAACTCGTCCGGCATCTACCAGGTCGACGGGCTGCTCAAGGCGAAGCTGCGCGGCTCGGGGCTCGAGCCGTACGTCGAGGTGATCGCGCACATCGACACCGAGGCCGAGAAGCGCCTCGTGCCGCTCTACGAGCTCGAGCTCTGAAGCCGATAACCGGGCCGGCGCTACAATGCCCGCGCCTTTGCGGGATCGTCTAACGGTAGGACTCTGGCTTCTGGCGCCAGCTATCTAGGTTCGAATCCTAGTCCCGCAGCTCGTCCTCGTTCGCCGCTTCGCCGGCGCTGCGAACACCTTCGGACTAAACAAAGCTGCGCGATTCTCCGCCGTACTGCGCGTGACGGTGATGACCGAACCCGAGCGGAATCTCCTCGATGAGATCGAGGAGATCTACCGCGCCCGCATCGGCGAGCTGCGACGGGTCGCCCGAGCCGTTCTCGGCGACCCGGAGACGGCCTACGACGCCGTCCAGGACGGCTTTGTTCGAGCCGTGCGCGACCGGGCCAACTATCGCGGCGAATCGTCGCTCGAGGGCTGGGTGTGGGGCTGCGTGATGAATGCCGTCCGCGAGGCGTCACGCTCGCTGGGCAAGCACCGGCGGTCGCTCCACGGACGCGACCTCGACGGCCCATCCGCTGCCCCGACGCCCCAAGACGAGGCTGTCCGCATCGCCCTCCTGCCTCTCTCTGAACGTCAACGGCTCGTGGTGTTCCTCCGCCACTACGCAGACCTCGATTACGCCGAGATCGGCGCGGCTCTCGGCATCGCGACGGGCACCGTCAGCGCCACGCTGCATGCCGCTCGTGCCGCCCTCCGTAGCGCACTCGAAGGAGACGTGTGATGAACCGCCTGGACGACTTCGTCGACGAGAGCCTTGACCGGCTCTGCCCGCCGCAGCCCGAGCAAGCCGACTGGCACGACGTTCTCAACCGGCTGCAGACGTCACCTGACGCGGTCTCGTCTCGTTCCGACGGTTCGGCGGAACCGCTCTCGCTGGCTTCTCGTCCCTGTCGCCGTGCTTCGCGGCAGGTTGGCGGCCCTGCTCTTCAGTGCTCCCTGGCACAACGGCCCGTCGATCATCGCCAAGGCGAGCGCCGCGATCTCGGCCGGATCCGCAACAGATGTTCTGCATGAGAAGGCGGCGATCACAATGCTGATCCTGCGGCTGCCCGCCCGGCGGAGGGGTCCTCGCTCCTTCCCTGTCGGAAAGGAGAGACACTGCCAGTCGAAGATCAATCGAGCTCTGGGTTGGCGGGGGCGGCGGCCGTCGCAGCTTCCGTGCCATCATCCGTGCCGCGACTCCGTTCCTGGCCCAATGCGAAGATCGTGCTTCCCGCCGCGCCGTTTGGGAATGCGCTCGCGACCTCCACAGCTCGCATCCGTATCCAGGAGATCGGCGGTGAGCTTGGCCGGACGCACGTTTCCGAAGCTGCTCGTCTACCAGCGCATACAGCAACTCATTGATCCGCTACACCCAGGCCCCGACCGGCATCCGCTACCGACGAGTTCGACCCGGTCGCGCTCGTCCGCGCGGCACTCGCCACCGGCCACGCGCGCGTCAGAGGGAACACTGTCGTCGACGGTCGCCCGGTACGGGCGATCAACGTTCAACTCCACGACCTCAACTCCGGTTCGGGTACCGGCATCTACTACGTCGACCGCGACACCTACGCCCCGGTAGAGATTGTCTTCCACCACGCCTTCATCCCCCACTTCCCGTACACGCCGGTCTTCATCTCAGACCCCCAGATGGACATGGTCGTCCGCTTTTCGACGTTCGAACGCATGCCCGTCACCCTGGCCACCCGAGCGCTCACAAACATCCACACCCGGCACAAGACCGCAAAGACGGTCTGCGGCATCGAGTTCGGATTGCCCGACTGCTAAACGACTAGCGCTACGAGGTCTGGCAGAACCGCGTCCGTGTCTTGTCGAGGCAGAGCAGACCGAGCAGGCTGCCCTCCTCGCCGAGGACGATCACGCGCCGCTGCGGGTTCGCAGCCGCTCGTTCGAAGGCGACGTTCGCGGGCGCGTCCGGGGCGATCGTCTCGGGCTCCGCTTCCGCGTACGTGACCGCGCGCTCGTCGTCCGCCGCAGCCCGGGAATCTCGTGATCGCGCCGACGAACTGCGTGCCGTCCGCGAGCAGCACCAGCTGCACCTTCGGGTTCGCGAGCAGGCTCCGGACCTCCGCGACCGATGCGTCGCCGGCGAGCGTCTTCGGCTCCCGGAGCATCAGGTCGGAGGCGACCTCGGCCATCGAGGGAAGGCTACAGCGCGGCGCGGAGGGCTGCTGCTCCAGGGCGTCCTGAAGCGCGCGCTCGAGCAGGTAGAGCGGGAACGGCTTCACGAGATACGCGGCGGGCTCGAGCGCGAGCGTCGCGTGATCGGCGGGATAGATGCTCGTGAAGAGCACCGGCACCCCGCGACCCCGAAGCTGCCGCGCAACGTGGAGTCCTGACGGCTCGCCGGGCTCGATGACCGCAGCCTCGACCGCGATCCCCTCGACGTCCTCGTCGACGCACACGACCGGCTCGTGGCCCAGACGGCGCACGACCAGCTCAAGAAGTGCGCTGATGTCGTCGTGCGGTTCGCAGATGAGCACACGTGCCACGGGAACAGCATCGGGTTCCGTGCAGGGTCAGGGCGGCCGGAATGGTATGAAGGAGGTATGAATGAGCGCCCGCGGGTGTTGGTCGTCGACGACGATGCCGATATCCGGCTGCTTCTCCGCGAGCTGCTGGAGCGCGCCGGGTACACGGTGGCCGAGGCAGAGACGGGTCGCGCCGCCCTCCGCAACCTCTTCTCCGACCCGCCGGCGCTCGTGATCCTCGACGTGACGATGCCGGACATGGACGGCTATCAGACGCTCGAGCGGATCCGCGATCTCTCGGACGTGCCGGTGCTGATGCTCACCGCGCGCAGCCAGGAGCTCGAGAAGGTGCGCGGCCTGAGCGCGGGCGCCGACGACTACGTCGCGAAGCCGTTCGGCCGCCAGGAGCTGCTGGCCCGCGTTCAGGCCCTCCTCCGCCGCACCGGCGGCAAGACGGAGGTGCTCGAGGCCTACGCCGACGACTTCCTCCAGATCGACTACGCGCAGCGCAAGGTGACGGTCGAGAGCCGCGAGGTGCAGTTGACGCCGCTCGAGTTCAAGCTGCTGTCGTCGTTCGTCCAGAACCCGAACCAGGTGCTCTCGCGGGACCAGCTGCTCGAGCTCGTCTGGGGCGACCCGTACGGCGTCTCGAGCGACCAGGTGAAGCTCTATGTCGGCTACCTCCGCCGCAAGCTCGTCCCCGACGAGCCGGAGCGCGCGCCGATCGAGACCGTGCGCGGGTTCGGCTACCGCTACGCGCGTTCGTAGCTAGCGAGCGAGCAGGCTCTTCACGACGCTCAGCAGCTCGTTCGCCTTGAACGGCTTCTTCAAGTACGCGTCGGCGCCGGCCCCGAAACCGAGATCGACGTCGGTCTCCTGCACGCGAGCCGACAGCAGGATGACCTTGACGTCGCTCAGCGCTGGGTCGGCGCGCACCTCCGAGAGCACCTCGAGTCCGCTTCGCCGCGGCATCATCACGTCGATCACTGCGATCTCGGGTCGTCGCCTGCGAAGCGCGGCGAGCGCCGCCTCCCCGTCCGTCACCTTCTCGACCTCGTATCCGGCGAGCTCGAGGCGGAGCCCGACGAGGTCGAGGATGTCCTCGTCGTCGTCGGCGCAGAGGATGAGCGGACGCGTGCTCACGATGCAAGTTCTGCCACAGGAAGCTCGACGACGAACGTCGTACCTTCGCCCTCGACGCTCTCGACGCCGATCCGACCGCCGTGCGCCTCGACGATCGCCTTCGAGATGTAGAGGCCGAGACCGGTGCCCTGAATCTGGCGCTCGAGCGCGGTCTGGGCGCGAAAGAACCGCTCGAACAGATGCTCGCGATCCTCGGCACGAATCCCCAGGCCCGTGTCGGAGACCTCGAGGTAGACCGCGTCGTCACGGCTCTCGAGCCGGACATCGATGCTCCCGCCCGACGGTGTGAACTTGATCGCGTTCGAGACGAGGTTGTCGAGCAGCTGGGCGAGCCGGTCGGCCTCGCCGAGAACCGGCGGCACGTCAGCCGTCGCCGCGTGGATCTGCACGCCGGCAACTTCCGCCCGCGGCTGCCCGGACTCGATCGCGTGGTCGACGAGGAGCCTCAGGTCGACGCGATCCTGCGCGAGCTCGAACCGGCCCTCCTGCAGACGCGCCGCGAAGAGGAGATCGGAGACGAGTCCGAGCAACCGATCGGAGTTGCGCTCGACGATCCCCAGGTAACCGCGCCGCCGCTCGTCGGTCTCCGACTCCCGAAGCACCTCGACGTACCCCGTGATCGACGTCAGCGGAGTTCGCAGCTCGTGCGTGATGCTCGAGACGAACTCGTCCTTCAACCGATCGAGCTCCACGAGCTGCTCGTTGTGGACCCGCAGCTCCTGCTGTGCGCGAACCGCCTCGCGCCGGGCAGCCCGCTCGGCACGGCGCGCAGTCTCTCCCGCGCGGACGACGTCGGCCAGCCGCACGAGCACGACGAGCGCGATCACCGCCGTGACCGCAGCGATCACGTACGTCTCCGTCCCTCCCTCTCTCGCCTCCGCAAAGATCGCGAGCGCCGGCCCGACCAGAAGCGCCGTGCCCAGCACGACGATGCGCGGCACGGTCAACCGCGGCAGCTGGCGCCGATCGACGTGCGCGAGCCGCGCGATCGACGGCTCGAGCGCCGCGGCCCCCCAGAAGACGTAGGAGCCGAGCCAGAGCGCGTCGATCCAGTCGCCGTTCTGATAGCCGGCCTGGTGCACCGCGTAGAGCTCGTCGCCTGCGACCCAGCAGCCGATCGCGACCGCGAGCAGCCGATACGAGGTCGTGCCGCCTCCCGAGGAGAGCAGCACCTGGATCAGCCCGACGAGGAAGAGCACGTCGAGCGCCGGGTAGACCATGTTGAAGTCCCGCGGGTAGGGCTCGATGAAGAGCACCCACTGCACGAGCGCGACGCCGAGCAGGAGGACGATTGCGTCGAGAACCGTCGCACGGCTCGCCGTCAGGCCGTGACGGCGCACGAGCAGGAAGAGCCCGGCGGCGAGCATCGGATAGCCGACGAGGTAGAAGAGGTCGGCGACCGACGGGCTCGGCGGCTCACGGTCGAAGCCGACCTCGTAGACGGCGAAGACGAGGTCGCCGAGCACCTGCACGAGGATCCCGACCCCGAACACGAGCCATGGCAGCCGCTCCTCGGCCGGCAGGTTCAACGTCGCGCCGACGAAGATCGCGACGACCGAAGCGCCGCCGATGCAGACGTACCAGATCGCCTGCGCGTCGCCATGCGCGCCGAAGGCAGCGAAGTACGCGGCGATCGCGAGCAGGCCCGCGCCGAGGAAGGTCCACGCCACTGGCGCCGCACGCACGCGGGCGGATAAGGTCGGAGGGACGCGGTCGGTGGTGGACAGGGAAGCTACGCTCGTGCCTTTCGCCACCAGCCTAACCGTCCTTTAACGATCACAAAGAACACGGGGTTGGCGTTGGGGCTGTGTCTCTCTATGCTCTTTCGCATTCCCCTGACCCCCCAGACAGGAGGACGAGTGAAGAAGCGCATGTACGTGGGCGCAGGTGCGTCCGCGGTGATCGCAGTCGTCGCCCTTGTGGCGACGGTGAGCGGCGCCTTCGCCCGCAGCAGCGCAACTCCGCTGCCGGCGTCGTCGTGCTCGGCGATCCAGAATGGAAGCGGCCAGGTTCTGGTCGCGTCCGACCTGCCCCTCGAGGGCTCCGGCCGGACACAGACCGAGCAGATGACCCGGGCGATCAAGTTCATCTTCAACCAGCATGGCTGGAAGGCGGGGAAGTACTCCATCGCCTACCAGAGCTGTGATGACGCGACCGCTCAGGCCGGCAAGTGGGACTCCGGGAAGGCCTCCGCAAACGCAAGTGCCTACGCGCAGAATTCGAGCGTCGGCGCCGTGATCGGAACCTTCAACTCGGGTGCGGCTGAGATCGAGATTCCGATCTTGAACCGCGCACCGAACGGCCCCGTGGCCATGGTCAGCCCTGCGAACACCTACGTCGGTCTGACGCACCCGGGTCCGGGCACCGTCGCCGGCGAGCCGGGCAAGTACTACCCGACCGGCAAGCGCAACTACGCGCGCGTCGTGGCGGCAGACGACTACCAGGGCGCCGCTGACGCGATCCTGGCGAAGTCGCTTGGCGTCAAGAAGGTGTTCATCCTGAATGACAAGGAGGCCTACGGTCTCGGTGTCGCGACCAACTTCCGCAATGCGGCAGAGCGGCTCGGCATCAAGGTCGTCGGTTTCCAGGCGTGGGACGGCAAGGCGTCGTCCTACGAGGCAACCGCAGTCAAGATCAAGTCGTCGGGCGCGCAGGGCGTGTTCCTCGGCGGCCTGATCTGCGAGAACGGCGGCAAGCTGATCAAGGACATCCGCGCTGGCGTTGCTTCTAGCGTCAAGCTGATGATGCCGGACGGCTTCACCCCGGTCTCCGCGACTGTGCAGCAGGCTGGCGCGGCGGCGAACAACTCGTACGTCTCGGTTGCCGGTCTCCCGAACACGGCCCTCAAGGGCGCCGGCAAGGCATTCGTTGCCGCGTTCACGAAGGCCGACCATCAGCCGCCGGACCCGTACTCGGTCTATGCGGCACAGGCTGCTGAGGTCGTCGTTGCGGCGATCGCACAGTCGAATGGCACGCGTGCCGACATCACGAAGCAGCTGTTCAAGATCAACCTCGCGAACAGCATCCTCGGCAACGTCTCGTTCAACGCGAACGGCGACGTCACGGCAAACCCCGTCACGATCTACAAGGTCGTGGGTGGGAAGTCGACGACCCTCAGGGTCATCGTGCCGCCGAAGAGCCTCGTCAAGTCGGCATAAGCCGGGACCCCAGAACGGCAGGTCAGAGGGAGGGCGCAAGCCCTCCCTCTCCTATTCTTCGGACATGTCACGGCGTCGCAGAGGTCCCGGATCTCGATCGCGAGCTCGACGCGCTGTACGGGTTGCCGCTCGAGCGAGTTCACGAGCGCGCGCAACGACCTCGCCGCGCGGCTTGAAGAAGGCTCATCAGGCGGAGTCCGCCGCCGCAGTGCATGCGCTGCGCAAGCCGAGCGTCGTCGTCTGGACGGCGAACCAGCTCGCGCGCACGAGACCGGATCTCATCGCCGCGCTCATCGACGCCGGCACCCGGCTGCGTCGAGGTTCAGCAGCGCGCACTCGGAAACGGCGAAGGCGTCGCCGAGGTGAGCGACGCGGCGACCCGCGAACGCGACGCGGTGCGTGCGCTGGTCGCCGCTGCCGACGTCGACAGGGCCGGCGCGAGACCGCCTCTCGCAGACCCTCTACGCGGCAGCCGTCGATCCGGCCGCCGCCGCACTGCTCGTCCGCGGCCGGCTCACGGAAGAGCTCGACGCAGTCGGCTTCGGACTCGCTCGAGGCTGTCCCAGAGCGCGACACCTCGCAGCTCGAAGTCGGACGAGGCACGGCGCGCGGCGCGTGAGCGGCTGACCGAGCTGCGCAAGGAGGCGCGCCGTCTCGACCGCGAAGCGCAGTCCGCCGAGCTCGCGGCGCAGCAGGCGACGCATCGCGGCCGAGTCGGCGCGACGCGAAGCAGATCGCGCAGCCGCCGCGCTCGCTGCAGCCGGTTGAGTCCGGTAGCTCTGCGGGCCTCGAGAGCGCCTGGATCTCTTCGAGCGTGCGGTCGAAGGCGCGGCCGACGAGCCTCGCGCGCTGATCGTCGGTCAGGTGCGCTTCTGCTGCGCCGCATCAGCGTAGTCGGCCGCGAGCTCGAGCCCGTCGCTCAGCGCGCGCAGCGAGCGCTCGAGGCGGCCGAGCGCGTCGGCTGGCGTCGCGGATCGCATCGAGATCGCTCGGCGTCACGTGCCCTACCCCCTCATGCGCGTCGGCCATGTGTGCTCTCAACTTTTAGGCGCAGCATGCCGAATGCGTCAACCCCGCGACTCACCCTGTACGGATGATGCGAGCGCCGCCGTAGTGCGAGAGGCTGAGCCCCATGAGTCAGGTGCTGGCCGCAAGCTCTGTGCACTGGGGCGGCTTCAAGTGGCACGGCAGCTTCACGACCGTCGACCTGATCGCGGCGTCGACGAACTCGCTCAACGGCGCCCTGCTCGCCCGGCGGCCCGACCACTACAAGCAGTTCACGATCGTCGGGATCCTCCTGATGGCGCTGCTCGGCGGCCTGGGCGGCGGGATCACCCGCGACGTGATGGTCGGCCAGGTGCCCTCCGCGCTCACCAACCCGGCGTACATCACCCTTGCTCTGGCGTTCGGGATCCTCGGCTACTTCCTCGCCTTCGGGACCGGCCAGCTCTTCCGCGAAGGCTTCTTCCAGTTCGTGACCGCGTTCTCGTTGCCGTGGTACGCGATCGTCGGCGCGCAGAAAGGCGTCGCCGTCGGGCTCCCGGTGGTCGGCTGCCTGCTGCTCGGCCTCGTCGGGCCGACGGCCGGCCGCTACTACATCGACGTCACGAGCGGGAAGACGGCGAAGCAGTTCATCCGCAGCGAGTGGTTCATCGGCACAGCGCTCCTGACTGCGCTCGTCTGGATCCTCGTCGACTGGGCGGGCGCCGGCACCTGGTGGGCTGCCGGAGTCGCGTTCATCGTCGGCTTCAGCTTCCGGCTCTGTGCGCTGTTCCGCGGCTGGGAAGAGCCGATGCCGCCGGAGCCGAGCGGCGTCGTCATCCACCACGACCACGTCCTGCTCGGGCGCAAGCTGCACGGCAAGTCGGAGCAGGAGCTGCGAGACCTCGGCCTTCTCGTCGAAGACGAGTAGCGGCCCTTAGTGCATACGGGCAGCTTGCTTCTCGGCAAGCCGCACTGCCTGCGCCGGAGACACCGCTCCGTCGTGACCACCGACGATGACCTCGCCGCGAAGTGCCCCGAGCCGCCACAAGACCGCGTAGAGGCGCACCGTCGTCGACCCTGACTTCGTGGTGGCGGTGCACAACATCGATTCGTCGCCGAGCGTCGCCCCAACCGACAGCCGGGTGAACGGCGCCTTGGCACAGGCGCGTCGCGCGTCGGCGGTCGAGGCGACGGATCCCGCTTTGGTCGCGTACACCGTCGCCACGGACTCGATGTTGGTTGCGCCCAACTGACCAGTCGACTTGTAGTTCACCTCGTAGCCGTTCAGGTACCCCCACTTCTTGTACTCGGCGAGCGTTGTCGACCTGCTCTGAGCCACTGCCGACGCCGCCGAAACGTAGGCCGGCTTGCCGTCGAGTCCAAAGCCGGTCGGTAGGTCGGACAGCTGAAGCACCATCGACTTTGGGTCGCGCGGAGACGCAGCGGCCCCAAGAGAAAGGCACAGCGCACCAATGACAACCGGGAGGAGGAGAAACTGTTTGGTCATCGCAATGAACGGCCCGCCTGACCCCAGCGGTTGAGTGAACCCGAGGAGCCAAGCGGGCCGGTAAGGCCCATACGGGATTCGAACCCGTGCCGCCGCCGTGAGAGGGCGGTGTCCTAGGCCACTAGACGAATGGGCCCTGCGGCGGGCCAGTGTACCGAACTACGCCGCGCCGATCTCGTGCAGCAGCGGCCCGCAGTCGAGCGGATCGAACCCGAGCCGCGCGGCGATCTGCTCGCTCGTCGGCTTCGTCCCTTCGCGGAACAGATCGCGGAGCAGATCACCGGTCTGCTTGCTGCGCCACCAGTCCGGACCGATCTCGCTTGACCAGATGCTCGCGGAGCTGCGCCGAGCGGATCCAGGCGCGCAGGTAGTCGGCCGAGTAGAAGCCGGCGTCCATGTCGGCGACGTAGTTGTCGCGGCGGTACCGGATGCCTGTCGCCTCGGTCAGCAGCCGCTCGTAGACGTCCGGGTCGCCGCCGTCCTCGGTGAACCGCGCCCAGAAGTCGAGCTCGTACCGGAGCTTCGCCTCGTAGCGGCGGTAGAGCAGCGCCTCGAGGAACGTCGTCGCCTCGGCGTTCGTCTGCGCCTCCTCCGGCGAGAGCCCGAAGTAGAGCTCGTGCCACTCCGGCTCGCGGGTGATCGCCTCGCAGATGTACGAGTAGATCTCCGTCAGCGCGTGGTCGCGCGAGATGCGGCGGAAGATGTACGGCAGCTCCGGATCGCAGCCCGCGTAGTGGAGCGCGTGGCCGGCCTCGTGCAGGAACGCCTGGTAGTCGTGCAGCCCGCCCTGGGCGCGCGTGATCAGGTGCACGACGGTCGGCGGGTCGCTCGCGATCACGCACGCGCGCGGCGACTTCTGCGGCCGGTCGTCGAGGTCGAGCTTGATGTTCGGCTGCTGCGTCAGATCGAAGCCGAGCGCGTCGAGCGTCTGCAGGCAGATCTCGGTCGCGCGGTCCTTCGTGTACGTCGCTTCGAGCGGCGACAGACGCCGCATGTACCCCGTGTGGAAGCTCGACGGAACCTCCGGGCGGTCGTCGCCGAGCAGCCGCGTGAACCACTTCTCGCGGAGCGCCTCGTAGCTCGCCGTCGCCTTGCTCGCTCGCGGCGTGCAGCGCCTTCGACAGCTCGTGGAGCGAGAGCGCCTTCTCGTCCTCGTTGCGCTCGATCGCGTCGGCGATGCCCGAGTACTCCGCCGAAAGCTCTTCGCTCGCGCGCATGAGCTCGAGCCGGTCCGGGTTGAACCGTGCGCTCGCGTCGGCCTGGAGCTCGCCGAGCTCCTCCCGCTCGGCGTACGACTCGAGCACCGAGAGCAGCGCCTGCGCGTTCCGCAGCGGCATCTCCTCGCCCTTGAACGTGACGCGCTCGGCGAGGAAGCGGTTCTCGAGCTCGTCCTCGCGCTCGGCGAGCTGCGCCGGAGACGAGTCCGGACTCGCAGGTCTTGCGCAGGCGGTAGAGGAGCTCGCGGTCGTCGCCCGCCGCGTCGCCTTCCGCCTCCCAGAGCGAGTCGAGCTGCTCGCGGCTGAAGAGATCGGCGTAGCGGCGGACGATCTCCGCCTGCTCCGAGGTCTCCTTCTCGCCGACGCGAACGGCGCGCCACTCCTCAGAGCGTTCGAAGAGGTACCGCTGGAGGCGCTCCTGGAAGTCCGCTGCGCTGAGAATCGAAGTCGAAGTCATTCCGGCACCCTAGCGAGGCGCCGTGCGACCTCGACGAGGGTCGCGGGGTCGAACGGCTTCGTCAGGATCGCGTCGGCCCGGCCCTGGAACGGCCCGATGTCTGCCGAGCCCGTCACGAGCGCGACCGGAGTCCCCTCGCCGCGCAGCCGGTCGAGCAGGTCGTTCGTCGTCTCGCTCGCCGACGTGAACGTCGAGGAGGACGACGTCGAACCCGCCCGTCGTCGATCGCAGCCTCCGCGATGCCACGCGTCGGCGCCTCGGTCACGGCGAAGCCGCCGAGCTCGAGATTCACTCGCATCATCATTCGCAGCGCCGTGTCATCGTCGACCACGAGCGCCCTGGGCCGGGACGCTTCCATCGGCGCGCGATGGTAACGAAGGTCACCAAGTTGGCGTCGTCAACTACCATCGTGCCGTGGGGCCGAACACCGGCACGTCCTGAGCAGTACGCCGAGGAGATCGGCGTCGCTCTGGACAGGACTGAGCCGAACGCTCGGGCGCCTCGATCGCCTGGCCGCCGACCGCGACCGCCTCGAGGACGCGAGCGCCGAGCTGTCGCTGCGTCGCCTCCAGTACTCGCTGCATCTCGCGAGCGAGCACGCGTTCGGCGTCGAACCGCCCGCGGGCGCCGAGACCGCGCACGCCGAGCTCGCAGCCGCGCTGGCGGCGGCGCGCGACGCGACAGCCGAGGTGGCCGACACGATCGCCGATTGGGGCCCCGACGCCGTGCAGATGCTCGTGCCGGAATGGCGCGGCGCGCTCTTTCGCGTCCGGCTTGCCCGGCTTCGGCTCGCCCTTCCGGCTGCAGAGCGGCCGCGACCAGACGCCGCCCGAGCCCGAGCAGAGCTATCACGCGGCCGCTTGATCGCGTTCCTGCTCGCGCTCGATCGGCGCGCTCGCGTTCGTCGGCGGCGCGGTGCTCGGCGAATGGCAGGTCTGGGCGGCGGGTCTGCTCGCCGTCGGCAGCTCGCTCCTCGCCTTCCGGCCGTAACCACGCGGAGGCCCGCGGCCGTTTACTTTTTGTAAATGGTACGCAGCCTCGACTTCGACGCGGACGGCCTCCCGCGGCCGTCGCTCCCGTTCCGGCTCCGTGCCTGGCGCCTCTTCCAGCGGGCGCTCGACCCGCTCGGCCCGCCGAAGCCGCTCAGACGGCCGCGCTGAGGCGGCGCAGCGACTCGTCGCGACCGAGCAGCTCGAGGCTCTCGAAGAGCCCCGGCGAGATCTTCGAGCCGGTCACCGCCAGCCGGATCGGCTGGAACGCCGTGCGCGGCTTCTCCCCCAGCTCGTCGACGAGCGCGCGCAGCGATCTCCTCGATCGCCGACGCCTCCCACGGCTCGACCGCCGCGAGGCGCTCGACTGCGCCCTGACGGATGCGCGCGTCGAGCCCGGTCGGCGGACTCGACGTCCTCGAAGAAGAAGCGGACGAAGTCGGGGTACTGCGAGAACTTCTCGATCTTCTCCTGCACGAGCGGCACGGTCGCGTTCACGCGCTCGTCCGGCCAGTCGATGCCCTGCTCGTGCGAGCCAGCGACGGAGGTCGTGCGCGTACTCGTCCGGCTGCAGGTCGCGCAGATACATGCCGTTCATCCAGTCGAGCTTCTTGTAGTCGAACGTCGCCGGGCTCGACACGACGCGCTCCAGCGAGAAGCGCTCGATCAGCTCGTGGCGCGACATGATCGTCGTCTTGTCGTCGTAGCTCCAGCCGAGCAGCGCGAGGAAGTTCATCAGCGCGGCGGGCAGATAGCCCTCGCTCGCGGAACCAGTCGACCGAGACGTCGTTGCGACGCTTCGACAGCTTCTTGCCGTCGTCGCCGTTGATGTTCGGCAGGTGCGCGTAGACGGGCAGCTCGGCGCCGAGCGCGCGCAGGATGTTGATCTGCGACGGCGTGTTCGAGACGTGATCCTCGGCGCGGATCACGTGCGTGATGCCGTCGACCATGTCGTCGACCGGGCTGACGAAGTTGTAGGTCGGGCGACCGTCCGAGCGCACGATCACGAGGTCGGGCAGCAGCTCGTTCTTGAACTCGATCTCGCCGCGCACGGCGTCGACCCACGAGACGACGCCCTCCTTCGGCTGCCGGAAGCGGATCGCGCCGTCGTCCTCGTACGCCTGGTCGCGCGCTCAGCAGCTCCTGCGCCAGCTCACGTGCTCGCTCCGCGGTGTCGAGCTGGAAGGTGACCGGGCCGTCCCAGTCGATCCCGACCCAGCGCAGCGACTCCTGGATCTGCTCGACCGCCTCCGCGACCTCGCGGCTCGTGTCCGTGTTCTCGATGCGGAGCAGGCACTCGCCGCCCTGCTGGCGCGCGAACAGCCAGTTGAAGAGGAACGTCCGCACCCCGCCGATGTGGAGGAAGCCGGTCGGGCTCGGCGCCATGCGAACTTTGACGTTGGACGGCATCGCGGCTCTATCGTAGGCAGCGATGGAGTTCGGAGCGCACATGTCATCGAGCGGCGGCATCGACACCGCGATCGACCGGATCGTCGCGGTCGGCGGCGACTGCGTCCAGGTGTTCACCCAGAGCCCGCGCATGTGGCGGCCGACGAACCACAAGCCGGAGGCGATCGAGGCGTTCAAGTCGAAGCGCGCCGAGCACGGGATCGGCGGCGTCGTCTGCCACGCGCTCTACCTCTGCAACCTCGCAGCGCCCGACGACGAGATCTACGAGAAGTCGATCGCGACGATGTGCGCGACGATGGATGCCGCCTCCGCGATCGAGGCGGACGGCGTGATCTTCCACGTCGGCTCGCACCTCGGCGCCGGCTTCGAGGTCGGGGCCGAACGGACGTCCGCTGCGCTCGAGCGGATCCTCGACGGCCGCGACGACGGGCGACACCTGGCTCCTGATGGAGAACTCGGCGGGCGCCGGCGGCACGATCGGCCGCTCGCTCGAAGAGCTGACGGCGCTGCTCGAGCGCGTCGACGGTCATCCGCGGCTCGGCATCTGCCTCGACTCGTGCCACCTCTACGCCTCGGGCTACGACGTCACCGATCCGAAGGTCGTCGACGAGCTCGTGACGCAGATCGACGACGTCGATCGGCCTCGACCGCCTCCGCGCGCTGCACATCAACGACAGCGCGATGCCGCTCGGCTCGAACCGCGACCGCCACGCGGACGTCTTGGAGGGCGAGCTGGGCGAAGGCCTCGGCGCGTTCCTCGCGCATCCGAAGTTCCAGCACCTCTCGTGTTACCTCGAGACGCCCGGCCCTGACAAGCACGGCCCGGACGCCGCGGAGATCCAGAAGCTGCGCGATCTCCACGCGCGCTGGGTCTGACAGCGGTCAGACTCATGTCAGACTCACGTCTGACACACGAGGGTGTGACATCTCGTCCACAGGTGACGTAAGACATACGAGATGACGTTCGAGCAGGCCGCTGAAGCACACCTCGACGACGTGTACGGCTACCTCGCCTGGTTCACCTCGGACCGGTTCGCGGCCGAGGACCTCACTGCCGTCACCTTCGAGCGCGCGCTCAAGCTCTGGCACCGCTTCGATCCGAAGCGCGGCTCCGCGCGCACCTGGCTCTGCCAGGTCGCGCGGTCGGTCGCGCTCGACCACTTCCGCTCGGAGCGCCGGCGCGTGAAACGCGAGCAGCTCGCCGCGCCATTCGAGGCCGTCGACTTCCGCTTCGCCGAAGGTCTCTCCGCCGATCTCGAGCGCGCGCTCGACCACCTGACGGCAGGCGAGCGCGAGGTCGTCGCACTACGCGTCCTGCTCGATCTCGACGCAGGCTCCGCCTCGCGCGTCCTCGGCATCTCGCCCACCAACTGCACAACGCGCCTCAACCGCGCACTCAAGAAGCTCGAGGAGGCACTCGATGTCGCAGCGTGACGTTCTCGCCGAGCTGCACGCAGCACGCGTGACCGCACCGGCCGAGCTGCGCGAGCAGGTCAGGCTCATCGCCCTCGCCGATTCGCCGCCGCCACGGCGCGTCACGTGGCGTCGCGCGCTGGTCGTCGGCGTGCCTGTTGCCGCCGCGATCGCTGCCACCGTCGTCTTCACACGGCCGGCGCACAAGCACGCTCAGGTCGAGCTCAAGTCGGCGCCGGCCGCACTCAACGCGCGGACGCAACGCGGCGCCGTCGACTCCGGCGTGCCGTTCGCGCCCACTCCGACACCGAATCGCGTCCAGACGGTCGGCACGACGCTGACCCTCCGCGTCGCGACGCCGGACGACGTCTCGGACGGCGTGAAGCGCGCTCTCGCGATCACGAACTCGCTCGGCGGCTATCCGTCAGCGGTGTACGCGCAGACGCACGGCAAGGCGGCGACCGCGACGCTGACGCTGAAGATCCCGCGCATCCATCGTCCAGGCCGCGATGACGCGCCTCGGGAAGCTCGGGACGATCACGGGCGAGCAACTCTCGATTGCCGACCAGCCAGGCGGGGCTCAACGCCACCGACCGCCAGATCGCGCGTCTGCAGAGGCAGCTCGCCGCCGCCGACCCCCACAGCCGCCACGCTGCCGCGCTCATCTCTCAGATCGAGCGGCTGCAGCGCACCGAGGCCGCGACGCGCCGCGCCGCGCACTACGCCACGATCCACCTCGGCCTGAGCACGCCGCCCGCGCACACGGCCGCGAAGCACGGCGAGTACTACGGGCTCGCGATCGGCGTCGGCGCGGCGCTGCTCGCCGTGCTCGCCTGGCTCGCCGTCCGCGGTGTGCGGCGGCGCCGCGAGGACGCGCTGCTCAACGACCGTTGATCTGCGCGAAGATCCGGAACGTCGGCTCGCCGACCGGTAGCTCGTCGAACTCCGGGTTGACGCAGCCGAGCTCGTCCTGTCGCGACTCGTAGGTGCGCTCGACCTCGGCCAGGCACATCGGCAGCGGGCGGCGCACCGCGCGAATCGCTCCGAAGCCGGGCTTGCGCGCCTCGGCTGCGCGGAGCATGTCGAGATCGATCTCGACCTCGTAGACCTTCTGCATGCAGCCGACGTACGTGTGGCCCCACGCTTCGTACGAGTAGACGAACGGGCAGCCGCGCGAGAGACAGGCGCCCGGGTGGACGACCTTGTCGCAGTGGACGCCGCAGCGGCGGCACTCCATCTCGTCTTGCGGATGGAGCGGCAGCGCCGGTGCGGCGATCTGCTCGGGTGTCATAGGAGCATTGTCCGAGCGGTTTCGGACGGCCGCAAGACTTGACTTTCGCGGTTTACAGCGCTAGGCGCCGGACGGCGTTCAGTACGTCCATGGCGGTGAACGCCATGAAATCCGGCTCGATCCCAGGGGTGTCGTCTGCGCTGAACCACAGTGCTTGGACCGTCGTCATGCCCACTCCGGCCGCTCCTTGCACATCGGTTTCGAGCCCGTCGCCGACGAACATCGTGTCGATTGGCTCAACCTCGAGCTCACGACACGCGTGCAGGAAGATCTCCGGCGCCGGCTTGCGCACACCGAGGTCGTCGGAGAAGACCATCGTGTCGAGGAGCGACGCGAGCTCGTAGCGCTCGGCGTCGGCACGCAGAACCCGCGCCGGGTCGGGCCACGAGTTCGCGACGACGCCCGTCTTGATCCCGCGCGAGCGCAGCGACGCAAGGAGCGCCTGCGCCGAGGCGAGCACCGAGTGCGCGGGCCGCCATACCTCGTGCTCCGCGTCGATGAACGCGTCGGGGTCCTCCACGCCGAGCTCGGTCAGGAGCTCGTCGTAGCGTCGATACCCGTGACTGTCGCCGAGTATCAGCTCGCGATAGCGCGCCGTGAATTCGGGATCGTCGCGTCCGAGCCCAGCGCGATGTCCCTCGACCAGCAGGTCGTCGTCCCACTCGAAGCGCACGAGCGTGTTGTTCCAGTCGAAGAGAACGGCCTCGATCACGGCTGGCTAAGGTAGCGACGTGGCGCGCCGCATCCTTTGGGGAACGCTCGCGCTCACGCCCCTCGTGCTCATCGCGCGCTACGCCCTGCATGTGGGCGCGACGGCACAGTTCGTGCTCGCGGCGGCCGCGCTGATCCCGCTCGCCTGGCTGATCGGCGAGGCGACCGACAAGGCGGCGGCGCACACCGGGCCGGGCCTCGGCGGCTTCATGAACGCGAGCTTCGGCAATGCGCCGGAGCTGATCATCGCGCTGTTCGCGATCGAGGACGGACTGCCGACCGTCGTCCGCGGCTCGATCGCGGGCTCGGTCGTCTCGAACACGCTGCTCGTCCTCGGCGCCGCGATGATCTTCGGCGGCGACGGGATGGTCGACGCCCGGTCACTCCGCTGGCAGCTCATCTGTCTCATCGCGGGCGTCGGACTGCTCCTCGTGCCGTCGATCCCGGCTTGGCACACCGGCATGCCGAACACGCACGGCCTCTACCTCGTGACGATCCCGATCGCGATCGTTCTGCTGCTCGGCTACGTCGGAGTGACGATCGCAAACCTGCGCATCCACTCCGAAGAGTTCCATGCAGACCCGAGCGAACGAACGTGGTCGCTGCGAGCGTCGCTCGTCGTGCTTGGTCTCGCAACGATTGCGACGGCGTTCGTGTCGGAGGCGCTCGTCCACTCGCTTCATGCGTTCGGTCAGGCGGTCGGGCTGAGCGAGTTCTTCATCGCCGTCGTGATCGTCGCGATCGTCGGAAACGCAGCCGAGCACGGCGGCGCGATCGTGATCGCGAGCCGCGGCAACACGAACCTCGCCACCGAGATCGCGGTCACCTCGTCGATGCAGGTCGCGCTCCTCGTCGCGCCTGCGGTCGCGCTCATCTCGCTCTTGCTCTCGCACAACCTGACGCTCTCGTTCCGCCCCGTCGAGATCGCGACGATGGGCGGCGCAGCCATCCTCGGTTGGTTCCTGATCCGCCGCGGCCGCTCGTCGAGGATGAGCGGCTTCGTGCTGACCGGCGCGTACGTCGCGGCGGTCGCCGCGTACTGGCTGTTCCCCTAGGCCTTCGTCGGCTCCTGGGCGCGCGTGAAGGGATAGCCCGCCCAGATCAGGCGGTCGCCGTCGACGACGAGCACCTCCCCGCGCTCGCGGCCCTTCGCGGCGCGCCAGTTGGCACCTTCGCGCTCGAACGTCGTCTCGCCCTTGCCCTTCGGCGCGCGCGCCACCTTCGCCTGCAGCGCACCGTCACGCCAGCGTGAAGACGAACTCGTTGCCCTCCGACCACCAACGGCCGAGCAGCGGACGCACGTCGGCGGGCGGCTCCTCCTCGGCGCGCCACGGCTCGATCGGCTCCGGCCACTCTTCGATCGCCGCCGTCGCGAGCTTGAGGCAGAACACGTCCATGTCGCCCCGCGTGCCCGAGTTCGTCAGCGCCGCGGCGCCGATCTGCGTCTTCCGGTGGATGTACACACCGGCCAGGTGCCCGGCCATCGCGCCGCCGTGGCCGCCGAAGATCTTCTTCTCGTGGTTGTAGAGCATCAGCCCGAGCCCCCAGGCAAGCACCCAATCGTCCGGGTAGTACATGACTTGCGGGAACCACATCTGCTCGACGACGTCCTCCGCCAGCACGTCCTCGTGGCCGCGGGCGAGGAACGTCGCCCAGGCGCCGAGATCCTCGACGGTCGACCAGAGCTGGCCCATCGCGGCGACGGCGCCGAGCTCGGTCTCGGGCTCGTCCCACACGGTGCCCGCGTACTCGTCGACGAGATAGCCGGCTCGCCTTCGGCGCGACCGGGCGCCACGTCGTGCGCGTCAGCCCGAGCGGCCCGATCACGCGCTCGTCGACGTACTGCGTGTACGGGCAGCCCGCTCTTTGCCGCAACGACACGCCCGAGGAGACCGAACGCGAGGTTCGAGTAGTGATGCGCCTGGGCCGGCTCGAGCGCAAACGCGACCTGCAGATCCTCCTCGGTCGGCGTCGTCGCCTCGACGAACATGTCGCCGACTTCGCGCTGGAGGCCCGAGAGGTGCGCGAGCATCCGCCGGATCGTCGGCGAGCCGTCGCCGACGTCGTCGAGATGGACGCCGAGACGATCGTCGAGATCGAGCTGCCCGGCGGCGTAGAGCTGCATGATCGCGGTCGCCGTGAAGGTCTTCGTGATCGAGCCGATGCGGTACTGCGTGTCGGTCGTCGCCTCGCGCTCGTCCGCGTAGTCGGCGAACCCGACCGCGCCCGACCACGCGAGCTCGCCCTTGTTCACGACCGCCGCCGCGACCGACGGCAGCCGTTCCGCCTGGTGCTCTTGCAGAAGCCGGTCGAGCTTGTCAGACACGCGCAGGGACCCCGAGCGCGCGAGGCACCGCCTCGAGCGCGACCTCGATGTCGGCGTCGTCGACGTCCAGATGCGTCACTGCGCGCAAGACTCCCGGCCCGGTCGGCGAGAGCGAACACGCCCTGCGCCGCAATGCGGTCAACCGCTTCGTCGACGCTCAGGCCGATCGAGCCGACGTCGATCTGAACGAAGTTCGTCTGAACGCGCTCGAGGTCGACCGGCAGACCGGCCGCCGCCCAGGCCTCGCCGAGACGCCGGGCGCGCGCGTGGTCGTCGGCCAGACGCTCGACGTTGTGGTCGAGCGCGTAGACGCCCGCGGCGGCGACGATCCCCGCCTGCCGCAGCGCGCCGCCGAAGCGATGCTTGCCGATGCGCGCCTGCTGCATCAGCTCGTGCGAGCCGGCGATCAGTGCGCCGAGCGGGCAGCCGAGGCCCTTCGAGAGGCAGAGCGTGACCGTGTCGAACCGGCCCGCGATCTCGCTCGCCGGCACGCCCAGCGCGACCGCCGCGTTCATCAGCCGCGCTCCGTCGAGGTGCACGCTCAGCCCGAGCTCGCGTCCGGTCGCGACGACGTCCGCGAGCTCGTCGAGCGGCCACACCGTCCCGCCGGAGGTGTTGTGGGTGTTCTCGAGCGCGAGCACGGAGACGCCCGGGTTCCAGAAGGTTCCTTCTGCCGACCGCGCGGCGGCGCGTACCTGCTCGCTCGAGAGCCGCCCGAGGTGGCCCGGCAAGCCGCGCGTCTGCAGCCCCGAGTGGTAGGCGGCGCCGCCGAGCTCGGCGACCATGATGTGCGCGCGCTCCTCGACGATCAGCTCGCTGCCGCGCCGGCCGAGGATCGCCAGGGCGATCTGGTTCCCCATCGTCGCCGTCGGGAGGTAGACCGCCTCCTCCTGGCCGAGCAGCACCGCGGCGCGCTCTTCCAGCTCGGTGACCGTCGGATCCTCGCGCTCCTGCTCGTCGCCGACGACGGCGTTTGCCATCGCTTCCCGCATGCCGGGCGACGGCTTCGTCGCCGTGTCAGACCTCAGATCGACCATGTTGGTCACACTACTCAGCGTGGACATCGCCCGGTTGAACGAGGTGCTCGACGCCGAACCCGCCTATCGCGCCCGGCAGGTATGGGAGTGGACCGCGCGCGGCGCGGCGTCCTACGACGAGATGACGAACCTGCCCGCTGCGCTGCGCTCGCGGCTCGAGGCGGACGTTCCGTTCTCGACGCTCGAGCTCGTCCACGAGGCGAAGTCGGTCGACGGGACGGTCAAGGCGCTCTTCCACACCGCCGAAGGACATCCGCTCGAGGCGGTGCTGATGCGCTACCGCGACGGACGCCGTTCGGTGTGCATCTCGTCGCAGTCGGGCTGTCCGCTGACCTGCACGTTCTGCGCGACCGGGCAGATGCAGTTCCGCCGGAACCTGACCGCGTCGGAGATCGTCGACCAGGCGCTGCACTTCCGCCGGCTCGAGCCGATCGACCACGTCGTCTTCATGGGCATGGGCGAGCCGATGCTCAACTTCGACGCCGTCGTCGAGGCGGCGCGTCTCTTGCCCGACCTCGGCGTGACGCCTCGTCGCACCACCATCTCCACGGTCGGCTGGCTGCCTGGCCTGACGCGGTTCGTCGACGAGGTCGAGGAGCCCATCCGTCTCGCGCTGTCACTGCACGCGCCTGCCGATGCGCTGCGGAGCGAGATCATGCCGGTGAACGACCGCTATCCCCTCGAGGACGTGCTCTCCGAATGCGTCCGCTACTTCGAGCTGCGCCGCCGCAAGGTGTTCATCGAGTACGTGATGCTCGAGGGCGTGAACGACTCGGTCAGGCACGCGCGGGAGCTCGCCGAGCTGCTCAACCGGCACGTCTTCAAGGTGAATCTGATCCCGTACAACCCGACCGGGATGTTCGACGGCTCGTCGCGCGAGACGATCGCGGCGTTCAAGTCGGTGCTCGACGCGGCCCGGCTTCCGTCGACCGTCCGCCTCACCCGCGGCCGCGACATCGCAGCCGCGTGCGGTCAGCTCGCGGCGACCGCCTAGACGCGCGGGCGCGAGCCTCGGAGTCGAGGACCGGGCTCCGCGACTCCCGCGTGTGCTCCCGCTCGACGACGTTCGCGAGCGCGGCGACACAGCGCTGGTCGAAGCCGTCACCGTCCTGGTAGCGCAAGAACTCCATCGCCTCCTCGTGCGTCCACGCCGGGCGGTAGACGCGCTTCGAGCGCAGCGCGTCGTAGACGTCGCACACTGCGAGGATGCACGTGTCGAGCGTCAGCTCGTCGGCGCGTCAGCCCGCGCGGATAGCCCGTGCCGTCGAGCCGCTCGTGGTGGTTGCGCACGAGATCGCGCACCTCGTCGCTGAAGCCGCCGAGCTCGTCGAGCAGCCGGTAGCCGCGCTCGGCGTGCTCCTTGACGATCGCGTACTCGGCGTCGTCCAGCGCCCCGGGCTTCTTGAGGATCGCGTCCGGAACGGAGAGCTTCCCGATGTCGTGGACGAGGCCGCCGATCGCCAGCGTGCGGAGCCTGCCGGGCGAGAGCCCGAGCTCCTCGCCGACCTGGACGGCACGCAGCGCGACGCGACGCGTGTGGCGCTCGGTGTAGGCGTCCTTCTCGGCGAGCGTCACCGTCAGGGCGCGAACCTGGGAGCCGAGGAAGACGTCCTCGGCCGCAACGAGGTCGGCACCGCGGAAGTCACCGGCCAGCGGACGCGACTGTGCCGCGTGCGCCAGGTCGATCGCGACGCAGATGCCGACGACGAGGATCCCGTCGAGCTCGACCTCGTGCCCGATCCACCAGCCGAGCTGGCTGAAGTTCATGGTCAGCGCCGGGATCACCGCCGTCGCGAGCCAGACGAGCCCGACGACGACCGCCAGATCGAGCGTGCGCCGCGTGAGCCGGTACGTGCGGAAGGCCCGGACCGCGAGCAGCCCGAACGCGCCGAGGCCGACCGCAAGCAGCGCGAACGCCGACGGGCTCGCCAGGCAGCCGGCACCGCCGGAAAGAGCCTGGGCCACGCGAGCGCCGAGGCGCCGAGCGCGATCACGATCACGAGCAGCGAGCCCTCGAGGAGGAGCATCGGCCGGACGTTCGTCATGGTCTTCGGCAGCGGCAGCACCGACGCAGAGAGGATCACCGCCCCGACGGGCAGCGTCGCACCGCCGGTGATCTCGACGACGCTGTTCGACCCGAACCACACCCCGGGCGTCGCGAAGCCGTGGAGGGCGAGCAGGCTCGCCATCACGGCAAATGCGGTTCCGACGAGCATCGTGCGCGTGTCGCCGCGGCGAGCCCCGATGAACGTCAGCCCGACCGCCGCGGTCGCAGCGATCAGCGCGCTGAAGCCGACGGAGTAGAAGTGCATCGTCCCCGTGAAGCTCACGTGATCGGTGCCCACCGTGAGGTGCACGATGGCCGGGACCGACGCAAGCGCCGCTCCAAGAATCAGAGCCGGGGAGATTCGCCGCACGGTTCGTGTCATCGGCACGCAGAGAGGCCATCGGATTAGACCCAGCTACCCTGCCGAAGCCGTGGAGAACCGCAACGACCTCAGAAATGTCGCGATCGTCGCCCACGTCGACCATGGGAAGACGACCCTGGTCGACGCGATGCTCTGGCAATCCGGCTCGTTCCGGGAGAACCAGGACGTCAACGAGCGCGTCATGGACTCCGGCGACCTCGAGCGCGAAAAGGGGATCACGATCCTCGCCAAGAACACCTCGGTCCAGCGCGGCGACGTCAAGATCAACATCATCGACACGCCCGGCCATGCGGACTTCGGCGGCGAGGTCGAGCGCGGGCTGACGATGGTCGACGGCGTGCTGCTGCTCGTCGACGCCTCGGAAGGGCCGCTGCCGCAGACGCGATTCGTCTTGCGCAAGGCGCTCCAGGCCCGGCTCCCCGTCGTCCTCGTCGTGAACAAGATCGACCGGCCGGACGCTCGGATCGAAGAGGTCGTGAACGAGGTCTACGAGCTCTTCCTCGATCTCGACGCGACCGTCCGAGCAGATCGAGTTCCCGATCGTCTACACCGTCGCGCGCGACGGCAAGGCAGGGCTCGATCCGAACGCCCTCGGCAGCGACCTGACAGTGCTCTTCGAGACGATCCTCGAGACGATCCCACCGCCGTCGTACGACCCGGACCATCCGCTGCAGGCGCTCGTCACGAACCTCGACGCATCGCCGTACGTCGGCCGCCTCGCGCTCCTGCGCGTGCGCCACGGCACGCTCAAGAAGGGCCAGCAGATCTCGTGGTGCCGCGCCGACGGGACGATCGAGAAAGCGCGCGTCACGGAGCTTCTGATGACCGAGGCGCTCGACCGGGTCTCGGTCGACGAGGCCGGCCCCGGCGAGATCGTCGCGCTGGCGGGCCTGCCCGAGATCACGATCGGCGAGACGATCGCCGATCCCGACGATCCGCGCGCCTTGCCCGTGACCGTCGTCGACGCCCCGAGCCTCTCGATCACGATCGGCATCAACACGTCGCCGCTCGCCGGCACCGAGGGCGACCGGCTGACCGCGAGCCAGGTCAAGCAGCGGCTCGACCAGGAGCTCGTCGGCAACGTCTCGCTGCGGGTCCTCCCCACGCAGCGCCCGGACACCTGGGAGGTCCAGGGCCGCGGCGAGCTGCAGCTGGCGGTGCTCGCCGAGATCATGCGCCGCGAAGGGTTCGAGCTGACGATCGGCAAGCCCGAGGTGCTCGTGCGCGAGATCGACGGGCAAGCGCCACGAGCCGGTCGAGCGCGATCGCGATCGACGTCCCGGAGGAGTTCGTCGGCGTCGTCACCCAGCTCCTCGCGCTGCGCAAGGGCCGCATGCAGCAGATGGTCAACCACGGCACCGGCTGGGCGCGCATGGAGTACCTCGTGCCGGCGCGCGGGCTGATCGGCTTCCGCACCGAGTTCCTGACCGAGACCCGCGGGTCGGGGATCATGCACCACGTCTTCGAGAAGTGGGAGCCGTGGTTCGGCGAGCTGCGCACGCGCCCGACGGGCAGCCTCGTCGCCGACCGGCGCGGCCAGGCCACCGGCTTCGCGATCGAGAACCTGCAGGAGCGCGGCTCGCTGTTCATCGCGCCGACCGACGAGCTCTACGAGGGCATGATCGTCGGCGAGAGCTCGCGCCGCGAGGATCTCGACGTCAATGCGTCGAAGCCGAAGAAGCTGACGAACATGCGCGCCTCGTCGGCCGACGAGCTGATCCGTCTGATCCCGCCGCGCCCGCTGTCGCTCGAGCAGGCGCTGGAGTTCATCCGCGACGACGAGTGCGTCGAGGTGACGCCGAAGAGCGTCCGTCTGCGCAAGGTCGAGCTCTCCGCGTCGAAGCGCGCGTCTGTCGACGTCTCGCCGCAAGCGCGAAGCCGAAGCCGCACCGGCGTAACCGTCCGACGAGCCGTTCAAGCTCGTTCCGTGGACGATGTCCCGGTGATCGAGCTCGATCTCGGCGAGGTCGTGTGGATGCTCGACCTGCCGTGCTGGGAGGACGAGAACGGACGCGTACGCCCGCTCGACGTCGTTGCCGGGCCGCACCTTGCGCTGACCGAGGCAGCCGATCTATCGGAGCCGATCGAGGTCGTCTGGCAGGACGACCGCTACGTCGTCGTCGACGGGCTGCACCGCGTGCTGAGAGCCGCGCGCCTCCAGCGGCGCACGCTGCTCGCGCGCGCCGCCTAGCCTAAATCGTCGGCGGGTTCGGGTCGGGCGGGAGCGGAGTCGGGTCCGGCGTCGGAGACGGCGGCTCGGGATCCGGCGTTGTGAAGCGCATGCCGGATCCCTTGCCGCGCGGGCCAGTTACGAAACGGCCGCTACTCCTCGTCGTGCTTGAGCGCAGCCGAGTTGATGCAGTAGCGAATGCCTGTCGGCTGCGGGCCGTCGGGGAACACATGTCCCAGATGGCCGCCGCAGGCGGCGCACATGACCTCGGTGCGCACCATGCCGTAGCTCGAGTCGCTCTCCTCGTCGATCGCCTCGGTCGAGGCGGGCGCGGAGAAGGCCGGCCAGCCACAGCCGGAGTCGTACTTCGCCTCCGACGTGAACAGCTCCGCCCCGCAGCCTGCGCAGCGGTAGACGCCGTCGTCGAAGGTGTGGTCGTACTCGCCGGTGAACGGGCGCTCGGTGCCCTTCTCGCGCAGCACGTGGTACTGCTCGGGCGTGAGCTCGGCCCGCCACTCGGCCTCTGTCTTATCGATTCTGTTGTTCACGTGTGTATCAGACCGTTTCGTCGGGCGATTCGTTACAGGTTCACCCTCGACATGTCGGCGTAGCGCTCGCCCGGCGGCGACGCCGTGCGGGAACGCCTCGTCGAGCCGCTGGAGGTCGTCGGCAGTCAACTCGACGTCGACCGAGGCAGCGTTCTGCTCGAGGTAGCTGACGCGCTTCGTGCCCGGGATCGGGACGACGTCGTCACCCTGCGCGAGCACCCAGGCGAGCGCGAGCTGGCTCGGCGTGATGCCCTTCTCGGCCGCGATCTCCTCGACCTGCGTCACGAGGTCGAGGTTCCGCTGGAAGTTCTCGCCCTGGAACCGCGGCGCCTGCCGGCGGAAGTCGTTCTCGGCGAGGTCGTCGAGCGACTTGATCTCGCCCGTCAGGAAGCCGCGGCCGAGCGGGCTGTACGGCACGAAGCCGATCCCGAGCTCGCGCACGGTCGGCAGGAGCTCGGCCTCGGGTGCCCGCTCCCAGAGCGAGTACTCGGTCTGGAGCGCGGCGATCGGGTGCACGGCCGCAGCGCGCCTGATCGTCGCCGGAGCGGCCTCGGAGAGACCGAGGTGCTTGACCTTGCCCGCCTCGACGAGCTCCTTCATCGCGCCGACCGTCTCCTCGATCGGCGTGTCGGCGTCGACACGGTGCTGGTAGTAGAGGTCGATGTGGTCGACGCCGAGCCGCTCGAGGCTCGCGTCGCACGCCTTGCGCACGTACTCCGGCGTGCCGTTGATCCCGACCCAGCTGCCGTCGGGGTTGCGCTCGTTGCCGAACTTCGTGGCGAGCACGACCTCGTCGCGCCGGTCCGCGATCGCGCGGCCGACGAGCTTCTCGTTGGTGAACGGCCCGTACATGTCGGCGGTGTCGATGAACGTGACGCCGAGGTCGAGCGCGCGGTGAATGGTGGCGATCGCTTCGTTCTCGTCGGCCGTTCCGTAGAACTCCGACATCCCCATGCATCCGAGGCCGATCGCCGAGACCTCGAGCTGTCCTAGTCTGCGTGTCTGCATATCTGCACCGTGCCAAATCAAGGAGGGGCTGCGTGGCCGACTACACACATCTCAATCTGAAGGACGACGTCAAGAATGCCGCCGAGGACTTCGGCCTGGCGCCTGACCTGGAGACGCGCTTCGGACGAAATGCGCTCGGGATCGAAGGCGGCGGCTTCAGCTATCAGAAGCTCGCCCCGAACATCGATGCGCCGTTCGGGCACCGGCACGAGCGCCAGGAAGAGGCGTATGTCGTGATCGCCGGGAGCGGCAAGGTCAAGCTCGAGGACGAAGTCGTCGAGCTGAAGCAGTGGGACGTGCTCCGCGTTGCACCCGCGACGGGCCGTTCGTTCGCATCCGGGCCGGACGGCCTCGAGCTGCTCGCGATCGGCTTCGGGCCGGGCGGCGACGCTTCGATGATCGAGAAGCCCTGGGGATAGGCCTCGCCGTAGAGCCCGTTGGTCAGACAGCTGTCTGACCAACGGGTGAAGCAAAGCGAGATGGATGTGGAACGGAAGCGAAACGGACGCGCGAGATCGCCTGCACGATCCGATATTCGCTCACGCCGTCCCAAATCGCCGATGGCGGAATTGGGACATGCGCCGTTGCCCTACCCCCGGAGTCTGACTGGTGTCTGACTCCGGGGTGCACCCGCCGACGACCTAGGCGTCGTCCTCGGCCTCTTCGGCCTTCTCTCCCAGCTTGACGATGTTGCCCTTCTGGAAGAGCACGCCTTCGCAGGCCACACGCCACTTCTTCGTGCGCCGCAAGAGAAACTCCAGGTCCATGGCGAAGTGCTTGAACTCCTCCTGCTGCGCGTTCGCCATGATCGCGCGCGCCTGAGCGTCCTTCTCGACCGAGATCCGCTGCTCGTACCAGTTGATCGCCTCGACCTCCTCGATCAGCGACTGCGCCATGCGCGCGAACGTCCGCGTCTTGTCGGAGAGCTCCTCGGGCGGCTCGTGGTACTGGTTCTCGGCCATCGTCAGGCGCTGTTGTGTTCGGCGGCGCGGTCCTCGAAACCAAAGCGAAGGACCGGCTGCTTCACCGCACGCACCTCGTCGAGGCGGCGCACCGGGCCGGTCGTGCGGCGCTTCGTGCAGGAGCTCCGGCTGCTCGGCCGCCTCGCGCGCGATCGCGAGCATCGCGTCGACGAACGCGTCGAGCGTCTCCTTCGCCTCGGACTCGGTCGGCTCGATCATCAGCGCCTCCGGCACGACCAGCGGGAAGTACACGGTCGGCGGATGGAAGCCGTAGTCCATCAGCCGCTTCGCGACGTCGAGCGCGGTCACGCCGTGGTCGCGCTTCAGGTTGCGGGCGCTGAGCACGAACTCGTGCATGCAGAGCCGGTCGAACGGCAGGTCGTAGGCGTCCTTCAGCAGCGCGAGCAGGTAGTTCGCGTTCAGCACCGCGACCTCGCTCATCTCGCGCAGCGCCGGGCCCGTACGAGCGCATGAACGCGTAGCTGCGGACGAACACGCCGAACGGCCCGGTGAACGCGCGCACCTTGCCGATCGACTTCGGCCGGTCGTAGTCGAGCCGGAACGTCGCACCGTCGCGCACGACGACCGGCACCGGCAGGAACGGCTCGAGGCTCTTCCGCACCGCGATCGGCCCGCCGCCGGGGCCGCCGCCGCCGTGCGGCTGCGAGAACGTCTTGTGCAGGTTGATGTGCACGACGTCGAAGCCCATGTCGCCGGGCCGCGAGATGCCGCAGACCGCGTTCAGGTTCGCGCCGTCGTAGTACATGAGCGCGCCGACGCCGTGGAAGATGTCGCGGATCTCCTCGATGTTCTCGTCGAAGAGCCCGAGCGTCGACGGGTTCGTCAGCATCAGTCCGGCCGTGTGCTCGTCGACCTTGCCGCGCAGATCCTCGACGTCGATGTTCCCGCGCGCATCCGTCTTCACCGGCGTCAGCTCGTAGCCCGCCATCGTCACGCTCGCCGGGTTCGTGCCGTGCGCGGTGTCGGGGATGACGATCTTGCGCCGCTGCTCGTCCTCGCCCTTCTCGGCGAAGTACGCGCGGAAGAGCATCAGCCCCGTCAGCTCGCCCTGGCTGCCCGCCGCCGGCTGCAGCGACACGGCGTCGAGACCGGTCACCTCGAGCAGGATCTGCTGCAGCTCCCATTCGAGCTCGAGCGCGCCCTGCGCCGCGTCGTCCTCGACGAGCGGATGCAGCTGCGCGAAGCCGGGCAGCCCGACGACGCGCTCGTTGATCCGCGGGTTGTATTTCATCGTGCAGCTGCCGAGCGGATAGAAGCCGGTGTCGATCCCGAAGTTGCGGGTCGAGAGCTCGGTGAAGTGGCGGAGCACCTCCGGCTCGGCGAGCTCGGGCAGGCGCGGCGGGTCCTTCCGCGCGCAGCTCGGCCGGCACCTCGGGCACGGGCAGGTCGGGCTTCGGGATGCCGATGCCGCGGCGGCCCGCCTGCGACTTCTCGTAGATCAGCTTCACGAGAGCGCCTCCACGAGCCGGTCGATCTCGTCGACCGTGCGCTTCTCGGTCACCGCGACGAGCAGCGCGTCGTCCAGGCCGGCGTAGTCCCGTCCGAGCGGGTAGCCGGCATAGACGCCTTTCGCCCGCGCGGCCGCGAGCGCCTCGCGCGCATTCCGTCCGGTGCGGACGGCAAACTCCTTGAACGTTGCCCGTTCTGGAAACAGCAGCTCGAGCCCCGCCGTCGGTCAAGGCGTCCTTCGCATACTCGGAGAGCGCCAGGCAGGTCTCCCCCAGCTCGCGGAGCCCCTGCGGGCCGAGCAGGCTCAGGTGCACCAGCCCTGCCAGCGCGAGCAGGGTCTGGTTGGTGGTGATGTTCGAGGTCGCCTTCTCGCGCCTGATGTGCTGCTCGCGCGTCTGCAGGGTCAGCACATAGCCGCGCTCACCCGCGGCGTCCACCGTCTCGCCGACGATCCGGCCGGGCAGCCGGCGGACGTAGTCGGAGCGCGCGGCGAGGAAGCCGTAGTGCGGGCCGCCGTAGCTCATCGCGTTGCCCGCCGACTGGCCCTCGCCGATCGCCATCGCGCAGCCGTAGTTGCCCGGCGCCTCGAGCACGCCGAGCGACACCAGGTCGACGTGCGCGATCGGCATCGCCTCCGCCTCGTTCGCCGCGGCTGCGAGCTCGGGCGCGTCCTCGAGGACGCCGAAGAAGTTCGGCTGCTGGAAGATCACCGCCGCCGCGTCGCTGCGCCGCCTCGCGCACGCGCTCGGGATCGGTCGCGCCGCCCTCGTGCGGCACCTCGACGACCTCGAGCCCGAAGCCGGGCGCGTACGTCTTGACGACCTGGCGCACCTGCGGGTTCGTCGCCTCGGTGACGACGATCTTCGAGCGCCCGGTCGCGTGCTTCGCGACGAAGCACGCGTCGGCGGCGACCGTCGAGCCGTCGTAGCCCGACGCGTTCGAGACGTCCATGCCGGTCAGCTCGCAGATCGCGGTCTGGTACTCGAAGATCGCCTGCAGCACGCCCTGGCTCATCTCGGGCTGGTACGGCGTGTAGGCGGTCAGCAGCTCGCCGCGCTGGAGCACGGCGTCGACGACCGCCGGCACGTAGTGGTCGTAGATGCCGGCGCCGAGGAAGCACACCTCGTCGACGACGTTCTTGGCCGCGAGCTCCTCGAGGTGCCGCTGCAGCTCGGCCTCGGTCAGCGCCGGCGGGACGTCGAGCTCGCGGTCGTAGCGCACGCCGGCCGGGATGTCGCGGAACAGCTCGTCGACGGTCGAGACCCCGATCGCCGCGAGCATCGCCTCGCGGTCGGCGTCGGTCAGCGAGAGGTAGCTCACTCGTTCGCGAGGACCTCGCGGTACGCGGCGATGTCGAGCAGCTGCTCGCGCTCGTCCGGGCTCGTCAGCCGGATGCGGATCAGCCAACCGTCGCCGTACGGATCCTCGTTCACCGTCTCCGGCGCGTCGACGACCTTGTCGTTCACCTCGAGCACCTCGCCCGAGAGCGGCGAGATCAGGTCCGAGACCGCCTTGACCGATTCGACCTCGCCGTACGACCCGTCCTTCGCGACGGTCGCGCCGATGCTCGGCGGCTCGAAGTGGACGAGCTCGCCGAGCGCGTCCTGCGCGTACCAGGTGACGCCGAGCACGGCCTCGTCGCCGTCGATCCGGGCCCAGTCGTGCTCGGGGTGGTAGAGCAGATCGTCGGGATACGACTCGCTCGCAGCGCCATCTAGGTGCGCTCCTTCGTGTAGAGGGGCTTCTTCTTTACTTCGGCGCGGCGCGGCTTGCCGCGGACGTCGATCACGAGCTCGGTGCCGGGCTTCGCTGCGCGCAGCGGGAACGTACGCCATGCCGATGCCGACTTCGAGCATCGGCGACATCGTCCCGGAGGTCACCTCGCCGCCGCCCTCGACCGCCATGCCCTGCCGCGGGATCGCCTTCTCGGTCATCGCGAACGGGACGAGCTTCTGCGTCGGGCCCGGCCGCCTTGATCTCGCGCAGCCGCTCGACGCCGGTGAACTCGGTGTCGAGCGCGCACGCCCAGCCGAGGCCGGACGAGATCGCGTCCCACTGCGGGCCGATGTCGTTGCCGTGCAGCGGGTAACAGACCTCGAGCCGCAGCGTGTCGCGCGCGCCGAGCCCGCACGGAACGACGCCGCGGGCGAGGATCGCGTCCCACAGCTCGCGGCGCATCGTCGGCCATGCACATCAGCTCGACGCCTTCCTCGCCGGTGTAGCCGGTGCGGTTGACCATCACCTCGACGCCGTCGAGCTCGCCCATCGCCCAGGTGAACGCCTTTGCGGGCTCGAGCCCGAGACGTTCGAGTGCGCGCGGCCCCTGCACGGCGAGGAGCGCGTAGTCGTCGGAGACGTCGCGCACGTCGGAGCCGCGCAGCTCGCGCTCCTTCAGCCACGCGAAGACGGCGTCCGTGTTCGACGCGTTCGCGACCACCAGATAGCGGTGGCCGTCGAGGCGGTAGACGATCACGTCGTCGACGATCCCGCCGCCTCGTTCGTGACGAGCGTGTACTGCGCCGTCGCCGGGCTCGAGACGGTCGATGTCGTTCGAGAGCGCCGCCTGCAGCAGGTCGCGCGCGGTCGGGCCTTCGACCTCGATCTCGCCCATGTGCGAGACGTCGAAGACGCCGGCGTCCGTGCGGACGGCCTTGTGCTCCGGGATCACGCCTTCGTACTGCACCGGCATCTCCCAGCCGGCGAACGGGCACCATCCGCGCACCGAGGGCGACGTGGCGGTCGAAGAGGGGCGTCCGGCGGAGCGTCTGCATCCGGCGCGATGCTAACGCCGAAAGGACGAAGCCCCGGCGGGAACCGCCGGGGCTTCTGACCGGGTTGGGTGGGACTGCACTCCAGTCCCGAGAGGGCGACCCGCTTTCGGTTACCGACCAGAACTCAACGGTCGCTCAAACCCTGCAGCGAACCGTCGCGGTTACTCGTCGCGAAGGAACGCCGGAACGTCGAGCGAGTCGCCGAGGTCGAACTCGGGCCCGCGGGTTGCTCCGAGCGGGGCGGCGTCGCCGACGGCGTTGCGCGCACGGCGGCGGCGCTGTGCGCCGAAGCCGGTTGCGATCACCGTGACGCGCACCTCGTCCTTCAGCTGCTCGTCGATGACGGCGCCGAAGATCACGTTGGCGTTCTGGTCGGCGGCGCCGGTGACGACCTCGGCGGCCTCGTTCACCTCGAAGAGCCCGAGGTCGGCCGGGCCGCTGATGTTGAGGAGGATCCCGGTGGCGCCTTCGATCGACGACTCGAGGAGCGGCGAGCTGACGGCGGTGCGCGCGGCCTCGCCGGCGCGGTTCTCGCCCGTGCCGCTGCCGATGCCCATCAGCGCCGAGCCGGCGTCGCGCATGATCGTGCGCACGTCGGCGAAGTCGAGGTTGACGACGCCCGGCACGGTGATCAGGTCGGTGATCCCCTGGACGCCCTGACGGAGGATGTCGTCGGCCATCTTGAACGCCTCCGAGAGCGGCGTCTTCTTCTCGACGACCTGGAGCAGCCGGTCGTTCTCGATGACGATCAGCGTGTCGACCTTCTCGGCGAGCTCGCCGATGCCCTGCCTCGGCCTGCTGCATGCGCCGCCGTCCTTCGAACGAGAACGGCCGCGTGACGACGCCGACCGTGAGCGCCTCGAGCTCGCGGGCGATCTCCGCGACGATCGGCGCACCGCCCGTGCCGGTGCCGCCGCCCTCGCCGGCGGTGACGAAGACCATGTCCGCGCCCTTCAGCGCTTCCTTCAGCTCGTCGCGCGTCTCGAGCGCGGCCTCGCGGCCGACGTTCGGGTCGGCGCCGGCACCGAGGCCGCGCGTCGCTTTCGCGCCGATGTGGATCTTCACGTCGGCGTCGCACATCAGGAGCGCCTGCGCGTCCGTGTTCACCGCGACGAACTCGACGCCGGTCAGGCCTGCGTCGACCATCTGGTTGACCGCGTTCGTCCCCCCGCCGCCGACGCCGACGACCTTGATCACGGCCAGATAGTTGCCGGAACGATCTCTCATCTCGATAAGTGCTCGACCTCAAGCTCGAGTGCAGGGTGGGGCTGTCGAGCGCCTCCTTCCTTCGGCAGGGTACGGACGGTTTCCTGCTCTGTCAACGTCGACTGTCAAGACCTCGACCGCCCTAACCCTCAACCTCAACCTCCGACTTGAGAGTTGCTGAGCAGGACCGGGCGCTGCGGAACGCTCACGTCGAGGTAGCCGTCCGCCGGCCGCCGCGGCGCCGGTCGAGCGCAGGATGCGACGCGCGATCGCGAGCTTCAGACGGACGTCGCCGGGGTCGCCGAGCCGCACTTGCAGCCCGCCGCCGAGCGTCAGCGTCAGCTCTCCCTCCCCGACCGTGACCGTCTGGACGCCGCCGGGCAGACCGGCGCCGCGCAGCGGCGCGAGTGACGTTGCCGCGGGCAGAAGCTTCGGCGGGAGCAGTCTGCCCGACGGAGACCGGGACGCTCGACTTCACCCAGAGTCGTGGCAGGTTCGAGAGCCGCGGGTGCGGCGAGCGTCTTGATCACCTTGCCGCTCGCGGCCGACGAGGTAGGCGCCGTTCCCGGGCACGGTCCGGACGACGAGGACCGGCACCTCGCGCTTGACGACGACGCGCAGCGTGTGCGGGAACGAGCGGTCGTAGGTGAAGCTCCGCACGTCGGGCAGCTGCGCGACGCGCCGTGACGACCGCACGGCCGTCGACGCTCAGGAGGCTCGCGCCAACCTCGCCGGCGAGCGCCGCGCGCACCTCGGCGCGGATCGCGGGGGTGCCGCCGCGCACGTCGATCGTCCGCACGGCGAAGACGGACGTCTCGCGCGCGGCGGCATAGCCCCGACGGCGAGCACGAGCGAGCAGCGAGCCCGACGAGCAGCGAACGGCCGGACGGGATCAGACCGCCGAGCTCGGGCACGCTGCGGCGCGCGGGAAGTGCCGCGGTCCGAGCGGTCGTCCTGCGGCGGGCGGCCACGCGGGTGACTTCGCCGTGCCGGTCGGATCCCCTACGAGAGGGGCGGAAGCTCGAGCGGCCCGAGGAACTGCACCTCGTGCTCGAGCTCGACGCCGAACCGCTCGTGGACCCGGCGACGTGCCTCCGCCATCAGCGCGAGGCAGTCCGCCGAAGTCGCCGCGTCGGCGTTCTCGATGAAGTTCGCGTGGCGCGGCGAGATCACCGCACCGCCGATCCGGTGCCCCTTGAGACCGCACTCCTCGATCGCGCGACCGGCGCCGAGCTCCGCGGTCGGGTTCTTGAAGACGCTGCCGAACGTCCGCTTGTTCGTCGGCTGCGTCGCCTTGCGCTGCGCGAGCAGCTCCGCGGCGACCGCCTTCACCTCGTCCGGCGAGCTCGGCTCGAGCCGGAAGCGCGCGCCCGGCGACGACCTCGCCCGGCGCGAAGCCCGGAATGGCGATACGACAGCCCGAGCCCGGCGACGTCGAGCGTCCGGACGCCGTCGGCGTCGACGACGGTCGCGTCGACCAGCACGTCGCGCCACTCCCGGCCGTACGCGCCGGCGTTCATCCGCACGCCGCCGCCGACGGTGCCGGGGATCGCCGAGGCGAACTCGAAGCCGCCGAGCCCTGCGGCACGTGCGCGATGAAGGCACACCGCGTTCGGTGCGCCGCCGCCCGCGACGAGCAGGTCGCCGTCGATTCGCACCCCGACGAGCTCGCCCGCGAGCTTGAGGACGAGCGCGTCGACGCCGAGGTCGTGGACGAGGACGTTCGAGCCGAGGCCGATCACCTCGACCGCGACCTCGCGGTCGCGCGCCCAGGCGAGAAGCCCTACGAGCTCGTCGATCGACTCGGGCCGCGCGAACCAGCGCGCCGGCCCGCCCGTGCCGATCGTCGTGTGACGCGCGAGCCCGACGTTCTCCTCCATGAGCATCACGATACCGACTTGGTCGGCCGACGGCGACTTCTCGTGCCGCGGCGCGAGCCAAGTCGCACTAGGCGCTCAGCAGTGACCGACGGTCGACGTCGCCGGCGCCGAGCACGAGCAGCACGTCGCCGGGCTTGCCGCGGCGATCGAGCCGCGCGGCGCCCTGCTCGACGGTCGGCGTCCAGCCGGCGAGCACGCCGCGGTCGGAGAGCTCCTCGACGATCAGCTTCCCGGTGACGCCGGCGATCGGCTCCTCGCGCGCCGGGATAGACGTCGACGACCGTCACGTCGTCGGCCGCGGCGAGCGCCTCGGCGAACTCGGGAGCAAGGTGGCGCGTGCGCGAGTAGAGGTGCGGCTGGAAGAGGACGCGCACGGTCGCACCGGGATAGCGCTCGCGCGCCGCCGCGATCACCGCGGCGACCTCGGACGGATGGTGGCCGTAGTCGTCGACGACGATGCGTCCGCCCCGCTCGCTCACCTCGAACCGGCGGCCGGTCCCCGTGAAGCGCGCGAGCGCCGGCGCCGCTTCGTCGCGCGAGACGCCCGACGAGCTCCAGCGCTGCGAGCGCGGCGCCGGCGTTCTGCCGGTTGTACTCGCCGGGCAGCGCCAGCTCTCCGTCGTACGGCGGCGCGTCGCGAACGGTCGTGCGGGACGGTCGCGAGCCAGCGGTCGAACTCCGCCTCGAGCTCGGCGGCCGACGCGTACTCGCTGTGATGGTCGAGCTCGAGGTTCGTGACGACCGCGATCTCGGCCGGCAGCGCGAACGCCGTGCGATCCGACTCGTCCGCCTCGACGACCAGGTAGCCGGCTGCCGAAGCCGGCGTTCGATCCGAGCTGCGGCACGGGCGCGCCGATCAGCCACGCCGGATCGCGGCCGGTCTCGCGCAGGACGTACGCGATCAGCGCCGCGGTCGTTCCCTTGCCGTGCGAGCCGCTGACGGCGATCGACGGGCGCGCCGCGACGAGCTCGCGCAGGAACTCGCGACGGCGCAGCCCCGGCACCGACGGATACGCGGACGAGACGACCGCCTCCCAGCCGTCCGGAACGACCGGCTCCGGGCGCGATCTCGATGCTGCACGTCGGCGAGCGGCTCGAGGTACGGCGTGCGGACGCGGTCCCAGCCGCCGACCTCGGCGCCCCAGGCGCGCGCGAGCTGCGCGTACGCCGGACAGCCCGGCGCCGCCGATCCCGACGAACCAGAGACGCCTGCCGTTCATCGCTGCGCCAGCGCGAGGAGCTCGTCGGCGATCGCCTCGGCGGCGTCGGGCCGGGCGGCGCGAAGCATCGCCGCGCCCATCTCCTCGAGCCGCGTCGGATCGTCGAGCAGCGAGCGGACGAGATCCGGCACGTCGTCGAGGTCGAGCTCGCGCACCATGATCGCGCCGCCCGCCGTGACGAAGTGCTGCGCGTTCGCGGCCTGGTGGTCGCCGGTCGCAAACGGGTACGGCACGAGGATCGCCGGACGGCCGGCGGCGGCGATCTCCCACACGCTCGAGCCGGCGCGCGCGAGCACGAGGTCGCAGGCCGAGATCGCGGCGCCGATCCGATCGGTCTCCGCGATCACGCGGTAGTCGCGCCGCTTCGCCCGGCGCTTGACCAGGTCGTAGTCGCGGCGGCCCGTCTGATGCAGGATCGCCGGGCCCTTCGCGCCCCACGTGTCGACGACGTACTCGTTCAGCGACTTCGCGCCGGCGAGCGCGCCGAACACGCCGAGCACCGGCCCGTCCTGCGGCAGCTCGAAGATCTCGCGCGCCTCCTCGACCGGGATCGCCCGCGCACGCGGCGGGATCGGACGTCCGACGACGCGCACCTTCTTCGGCCACGGCGTCGCGATCGGATAGGCGAGCAGGAGCCGCTTCGGCAAACGGCGCCGCGAGCCGGTTCGCGAGCCCGAGGTGCGCGTCGGCCTCCGTGAGCACCGCCGGGATGCGCAGCGACGACGCCGCGAGCGACCATCGGGCCGGCGACGAACCCGCCGGCGCCGAGCACGACGTCCGGCCGCCGCGCGCGCAGGATCCTCCGGCACGCGAAGGGCGCGCGGACCGGCGAGCGAGAGCGAACGCGATGAGCGCGAGCGACGGCCGGCGCTCGAAGCCCTCGACCCGGAACGCGTCGAACTCGTAGCCCGCTTCAGGAACCAGACGCGCTTCGACGCGATCCGGCGACCCGGCGAACGTCACGTGCACGCCGCGAGCGGTCAGCTCCTCCGCCACTGCGAGCGCGGGCAGCACGTGTCCTGCCGTCCCCCCGGCTGCGATCAGGCACCGAAGCTGCCGCTGCACTGCCACGCTGGGCGATGTTAAGGAGAATCCCGACTCCGCCGAGGAGAACGACGAGGCTCGAGCCTCCGTAGGAGAGAAACGGCAGCGGGATTCCGGTCAGCGGCGCGAGCCCCATCACGGCCAGGAGGTTGATCGCCGCCTGGCCGCAGACGAGCACGGTGAAGCCCGCGGCGAGCCGTTTCCCGAACGGATCCTTGCAGCGCATCGCGATGTCGAGGCCGGCGTAGGCGAAGATCACGTAGGCGGCGATGACGAGCGCGAGACCGACGAGACCGGTCTCTTCGCCGATGTTCGCGGCCATCATGTCGGTCGACGCCTCGGGCAGATAGAAGATCTTTCCGATCCCCCGGCCGATCCCGACGCCGAAGATCCCGCCGGAGCCGATGCTGATCTTCGCCTGCAGGATCTGGTAGCCGGTCCCGGCAGCGTCGCGCGCCGGGTGCAGGAACGCGAAGAAGCGCGAGCGGCTGTACGGCTTCATCCAGATCGCGGCGAGACCGGCGGCGGAGGCGAGGGCGATCGCGCTCACGAGCACGCGGCCCGGGCGTGCCGGAGACGACGAGGACGCCGACGAGCATGACGGCGAGCGCGATCGTCGTTCCGAGATCGGGCTCGAGGACGAGCAGCACGCGCGAAGACGCACGTGAGAGCGCCGACCGGCCGCCACAGTTCGCGCAGATCACGCGGCGCGCGGTGCCGCGCGAAGTACGCGGAGGCCCAGATCAGGATCGCGAGCTTCGCGAACTCGGACGGCTGGAACACGGCCGGCCCGAGCGAGATCCAGCGACGGGCGCCGTTCACCGGCGGCCCGACGGCGAGCACGGCGACGAGGAGCGCGACCGAGACGACCACGAGCGTCGGCGCGACGTGGCGCAGGCGGCGGTAGTCCCACCGCTGCGCGAGGATCATCAGGACGATGCCGAGCGCCGCATAGGCGCTCTGGCGCTCGAGGTAGTAGCTCGGGTTGTTGCCGCCGACCGCGGCGGCGGCGGACGTCGCGCTGTAGACCATCACGATCCCGAACGCGACGAGCGCGAGCGTGACCATGATGAGCAGCCGGGAATCGAGCTCGCGTCTCCGCATCCTTGCCCGTTTCTTCGGGCGAAGGCCGACTCCTACGGATTGACTACGGGCACAGCCGCGGCGCGTCTCGGCCCGAGCCTGCGGGCGGCGCACCTTGGCGCGCTCGGCCATGAAGTACGAGCCGATCACGAGCGCGGCGGCGATCCCCTGGGCAATCGAGCCCTTCGACGGTCGGGAACGTCGCGAACCAGAGGCCGACGAAGCCCGGGAACGAGACGCCGATCGAGTGCGTCGGCAGCCAGCCGGCGAGCTGCATCTCCTGGACGCTCTCACCGACCATCACGAGCAGCACGAAGCCGAGCAGGACGCCCGTCGCGACGAGCATCCGCTTGTACGGGAGCCGGTGCTGCAGTGCGAACGTGATCACGCCGACCACGACCGTGAAGAACGAGGCCGAGCGCGACGCCCTCCAGGACGGTTTGCGAACCCGCCTTGATGCGCAAGTTCTGCAGGAACAGAACGACTTCGAAGCCCTCCCGGTACACCGACGTGAACCCGAGGATCGCCAGCCCGAGCAGCGCGCTCCGACCTGCGTCGCCGCCGAGCAGCGAGCGGCGCTTGCGGTTGTGCGCCGAGATCCAGCCCGTCCAGTAGATCTTGTGGAAGAACCAGTTCATGACGACGAGCAGGACGGCGACGGCGATCAGCCCGGTGGCCGCCTGCACGTCGAGCCCCGGGCCGCCGAGCGCGCCGATCGCCTCGATCGCGAGGAACCACGTGGCGACCGAGGCGAGGAGCGCGACGGCCGCGCCGCCCGCGACCGGCTTGCGGAGCCCGCTGTTCGCGCCGGTGAAGCTCGCGGTGAACGCCGCCAGGACGAGCACCGCCTCGAGGCCCTCGCGGAAGACGAGGAGGGCGCTGTTCACGACGACCGCGCCGTGGGCGAGGTGCTCGCCGGGAGCGGTCGGGTCGGCGACCCCGTCCGGAGCGGTGATCGCCTTCCAGACCAGTGCGCGCGATCGCGACCGCGGCGACCAAGGACCAGGCCGAACGCCGCAGAATCATGTTCCGCCGGGCAATTTCCTCTGCCGTCGGGCACCTTTTCGCCATATGCGGCACCTACCGTATCCCAGATCCGCCCATCTCTGTAAGGTTCCCCTTACACCGGTGAGAGGGGGTCAGGTGAGCGTGGACGCGCCGTGGCGTGGAACTCGCGGGCGGCTGTTCGGGCATCGCCGGGGTCGGTGGGATGTGGCTGCTCACGCCGCGGCCGGGTGGCGCACGCCGCCTCGCGGCAGCTGCTGAGCGGGCTCCGCATCGGAAACGGCGGCGCGCCGTTCGCGGGCGACGGCCCGCAGCTGACGACGCTCAGCGTCGCACCCGGCCGCGGCGCCGCCCGGATCCAGTTCACCCTCGCCCAGCGCGCCCGGGTCTCGCTGCAGATCCTCGAGACCGGCCAGGGCGCCGCGTCCGAGCAGCCGTCCACGGTTGCCGAGACGAGCCTGCGCGAGAAGGACGTCGTCCTCGGCCCCGGCCACCACTCGATCGAATGGACGCCGGCGCCCACGCTCCCGGCCCGCACGTACATCGCGCGCGTCTCGGCGACGGCCGCCGGCACGACGACGACGAGCAACGCGGTCGTGCGCGTGCTCGGCGTCGACGCCGCGTTCTCGAAGCGCAGCGCGCGCCCCGGCGACGCCGGTCACCCTGGTCGTCCGCACCGACGCGCCGAGCCTGACGGTGCAGTTCCTGCGCAGCGGCCCGGAGACGGTCCCGACGTACGCGAACAACCTGATCAACGGCAGTCCCGCTCGGGCGAGCCGATCGAGGTCGGCTGGAGCGCCCATGCGAACGCGCCCGCGCCGATCCCGCTGGTCGTCGATCCGAGCTGGCCGACCGGCGTCTACTTCGCGCAGCTCCAGGCGGCGGACGGCCGCCTCGGCTTCGCACCGCTGATCGTCCGGCCCCCGGCTGCCCGACTTCGAAGGTCGCCGTCGTCATGCCGACGAGCACGTGGGCGCGCCTACAACTTCTACGACGCGGACGGCGACGGCTGGGGAGACACGTGGTACGCGCGTTGGCGGACGCGCGACGCCGACCTGACCCGGCCGAACCCGCACGCGCGGCGTCCCGTATCACTACCGCAGCTACGACCTCGGCTTCCAGCACTGGCTCGCGCAGAACCGGCGCGCGTCGTCGACACGTACGCAGACGAGGACATCGAGGCTTCCAGTCGCCCGCGCAGCTCCGCGCCGCGTACGACCTGATCGTCTTCCCCGGGCATACGCGAGTACGTGACCGAGCGGCTCTACGACCTGATCGAGGGCGTATCGCGACCTCGGCGGCAACCTCCTGTTCCTCGCCGCGAACAACTTCTTCCGCAAGGTCGAGCGCAAGAACGAGCGGATCACGCTGATCGACGAGTGGCGCAACCTGAAGCGCCCCGAGTCGAGCCTGCTCGGCGTCCAGTACATCGCGAGCGACCGCGGCCAGCGCCACGCGCCGTTCACGGTCGTCGGCGCCGACGTCGCGCCGTGGGCATTCGAGGGAACCGGCCTCCAGAACGGCTCGACGTTCGGCATCTACGGCATCGAGATCGATGCGCGCTCGGCCGCCTCACCGCCCTCGACGCAGGTGCTCGCGACGATCCCGAACCTCTTCGGCGCCGGCAAGTCGGCGGAGATGACCTACTACGAGCACTGGAGCGGCGCGAAGGTGTTCAGCGCCGGCGTGCTGAACTTCGGCGGCCAGGTGCTGCTCTGGCCGCAGTCGCAGCAGCTGCTCGCGAACGTCTGGCAGCGGCTCGCTCCTAGCGTCTAGACGAGCGCACGGAACGCGTCGCCGCGCTCCTCGAAGTTCGCGAACTGGTCGAAGCTGGCGCACGCCGGGCTGAGCAGGATCACGTCGCCCGGCTCGGCGAGCTCCGCGCGCGTGCGCGACGGCGCGCTCGAGCGTCTCGTCGCGGAAGCCGTCGATCACCTCGGCGATCCGTTCCGCCTCGGCGCCGATCAGGTGGACGCTCTTCACGTTCGGGCCGATCGCCGCGGCGAGCGGCGCGAAGTCCTCGCCCTTCGGCGAGCCACCGAGGATCAGGTGCACCGGCTCCTCGGCGTACGCCGCCAGGCCACGAACGGCGGCGGCGACGTTCGTCGCCTTGCTGTCGTTGACGTAGCGCACGCCGTCGCGCTCGCCGACGAGCTCGAGGCGGTGCGGCACGCCCGGGAACGTGCGGAGCCCGACGGCGATGTGCTCGTCGGCGATCCCCGCCGCACGCGCGGCAGCGGTCGCCGCGGCGGCGTTCTCGCGGTTGTGCGCACCGCGGATCAGCGGCTCCGCCGGCAGCTCGTCGTCGGCGGAGAACTCGATCCCGTCGAGACCGAAGCCGCGCGGCACGACCTTCGCCCGCGCGCGCTCGAAGATCCGCAGCTTCGCGTCGCGGTACGCCTCGAAGGTGCCGTGCCGGTCGAGATGATCGGGCTCGAGGTTCAGCAGCACCGCGACGTCGGCGGAGAACTCGTGCACGTCCTCGAGCTGGAACGACGAGACCTCGCAGACGACCCAGTCCGCCTCGCGCACCGCGGTGAGCGGGCGACCGATGTTCCCGGCGACGACGACGTCGCGCCCGGCGGCGCGGAAGATCTCGCCGAGCAGCTCGACCGTCGTCGACTTGCCGTTCGTGCCGGTGACGGCGACGAAGCGTGCGTCGGGCAGCAGCCGGTAGCCGAGCTCGATCTCCGACCAGACGGGGATCCCCCGCTCGCGCGCCTCGACGACGAGCGGCCGCTCGCCCGGGACGCCCGGCGCCTTCACGAGCACGTCGACGCCGTCGAGCAGCGACAGGTCTTCCTCGTTCCCGAGCGAGCGGTCGACGAGCACGACGTCGTCGAGACGCTCCGCGACGGCGCGGCCCGAGCGTGCGGCGCCGTACATCAGGACCTTCATCTCAGTGAGGCCGGAGGAACGGCAGGTAGTACTTGTAGAAGAGCGCGAAGCCGGCCGCGCAGAAGAGCGCGGTGACGATCCAGAACCGCACCATGATCTTCGTCTCGGACCACGCCTTCATCTCGAAGTGGTGGTGGATCGGCGCGATCAGGAACACGCGTCTCCCCCAGTACTTGAAGCTGACGACCTGGAGGATCACCGAGAGCGCCTCGATCGCGAAGATCCCGCCGACGAAGAGGATGAGCAGCGGCACCTGGAGCATGATCCCCATCGAGGCGATCGCGCCGCCGATCGCGAACGAGCCCGTGTCGCCCATGATCACCTCGGCCGGGAACGCGTTGAACCAGAGGAACCCGACCATGCCACCGATCAGAGCGGCGCCGATGAACGCGATGTCGAGCCGGTTCTCGATGCGACCGTGGTGCGTGGTCGCCGAGCGGATGTAGATCGTCACCGCCATCGCGGTCAGCGTCGTCACCGCGATGATCCCGGTGCCGGCGGCGAGCCCGTCGACGCCGTCTGCGAGGTTCACGCCGTTTACCGCGCCGGCGATGATCAGGAAGAGCAGCACGTACCAGAACGGCCCGAGCGGGATCGACCAGTTGACGACGGGGACGAACAGGTCATGGCTCAGCTTCTGGTGGTGCGCGGCGAGCCCGACGGCCGCGGTGATGAGCACCAGGAAGACCATCTTCCAGCGACCGCGCAGCCCGAGCGAGCGGCGGTGGTGCATCTTGATGTAGTCGTCGAGGAAGCCGACGGCGCCGCAGGCGAGCGTCGTGCCGAAGACGGTGAGCGCCGGGATCGTGAAGTCGGAGAGCGGCAGGAACGCGATCGTCGCCGCGAACAGGATCAGCAGCCCGCCCATCGTCGGTGTCCCCTGCTTGCCGAGGTGCCGCGCGAGGCCCTCCTCGCGGATGTGCTGGCCGAGCTCGTTCCGGCGCAGGAACGCGATGAAGGTCGGGCCGGCGAGGATCGCGATGATCATTGCGACGAGCGCGGCAGCGAGAACTCTGGCCATTACGCGGTCAAGTTCTCCGCGACGACCTCGAGTCCCACCGCGAGCGAGCCTTTCACGAGAACGACGTCGCCGGGCCGGATCGTCTCGCGCAGCCGGACGGCCGCCTCGTCCGCGGTCGCGACCCAGTCGCCGCCGTAGGCGCGCGCGAGCTCGCCGACGGAGATCACGTGCTCGACGCCGAGCTGCCGGACGAGCTCGCCGATCTCCGCGTGGTAGGCCGGACGCGGTCGGCCCGAGCTCGCGCATCTCGCCGAGCACTGCGACGCGTCGCCGGCCCTGCGCACGCTCGGCCTGGTGCTCGAGCGCGGCGCGCATCGACACCGGGTTCGCGTTGTAACAGTCGTTCAAGAGCAGGCCGTCGCCGGGAAGCGGCCGCTCCTCCTCGCGATGCTTCGAGAACTCGACGTGCAGCTCGCCGTCCGGGCAGCGGGACTCCGAGCCGGCGTGCGGCGGCAACCGCGAGGCGCGTGTTCGCGAGCTGGTGGCGCGAGGTGTAGGACGTCGCGAACGGCAGTGGCGCGTCGAGGTCGACGCGGTCGATCGTGATGTCGCGCCGCTGCAGGTGCGGCTCGAGCAGCGGCTCGGGCGGCACCACCGCAACTCCGCCGGGCGGCAGCGCGTCGATCAGCTCGGCCTTCGCCGCGGCGATGTTCTCCAGCGAGCCGAGGAACTCGAGGTGCGCCGGCCCGATGTTCGTGATGACCGCCGACGTCCGGCTTGACGAACGAGGCGAGCCAGGCGATCTGCCCCGGCCCGCGCATCCCCATCTCGCTGATGCAGATCTCCGTGTCGGGCTCGATTCGGCAGATCGTCAGCGGCACGCCGACCTCGGTGTTGTAGTTGCCCTCGTTCGCGACGGTGCGGCGGTGGGGCGCGCAGAGCGCGAACAGGATGTCCTTCGTCGAGGTCTTGCCGGTCGAGCCGGTGATGCCGACGACGCGCGCCGAGGAGCGCGCGCGCACGGCGCCCGCGATCGCGCCCAGCGCCGCGAACCCGTCCTCGGGCACGAGCGCCGCCGACGCGCCGCGTGCCAGTGCGTGCTCGACGAAGTCGGCGCCTCCGCCGACGGCGACGAAGAGATCGCCCTCCTCGATGCGGCGCGAGTCGACCTGCATGCCCGTGACGGCGTCGGCCCACGGCCGCGCGATCAGACGTCCCGAGCGGCTCGATGCACGTCGAGCTCGAGCGGGATCATCGGCGGAGGACCTCGCGCGCAACCTGCCGGTCGTCGAACGGGCACGTTGCCGTCCGGCGACCTCCATCTCGGTGTCGGCGCCCTTGCCCGGCGATGCACGACGACGTCGCCGGCCTGCGCGTCGGCGAGCGCCTGCTCGATCGCCGCGCGGCGGTCGACGACGATCTCGAGCTTGCCCTCGGCGACCTCCTCCGCGATCGCCTGCGGATCCTCGCTGCGCGGGTTGTCCGTCGTCACGATCGCGCGATCGGCGAGCGACGCCGGCGGCGCGGCCCATCAGCGGCCGCTTCTCGCGATCGCGGTCGCCGCCGGCGCCGAAGACGACGATCAGCCGCCCCGGGCCGAGCTCGCGCGCCGTCCGCAGCACGTTCTCGAGCGAGTCGGGCGTGTGGGCGTAGTCGACGATGACGCTGAACGGCTGCCCCTCCTCGACCGACTCGAACCGGCCCGGCACGCCGCCGACCGCCTCGACGCCGCGCCGGATCGCCGTCGTCGTCGATTCCGAGGGCCCGCGCCGCGGCGATCGCGCCGGCGGCGTTCGCTCGATTGAAGCGGCCGCGCAGCCTCAGGTCGACGCCGAGCTCGTCGTCGGGCGTGAACGTGACGGCATCCGGCAGCTCGCTCGCGAGCCGTCTCCCCCACTCGTCGCCGACGTTCACGACGGCGATCTCGGCCTGCTCGAAGAGCGCGCGCTTGGCGGCGTAGTAGCCCTCCATCGTCCCGTGGAAGTCGAGGTGATCCTGGGTCAGGTTCGTGAAGACGAGGGCGGCGAAGCGCGTGCCGGCAAGCCGCCCCTGCGCGCCGGCGATCGAGGTCGCCTCCATCACGCAGGAACGATCGCCGGCGTCGAGCATCTCGCGGAAGAGCCGCTGCAGGTCGATCGCCTCCGGCGTGTTGAGCCCCGTCGGGCCGCTCGGCGCCGCCGACGAGGCGGCGAATGTTCGTCAGGAGCGCCGGCGCGCGCCCGGCCTCGGCGAGGATCGAGTGCAGCAGGAACGCCGTCGTCGTCTTGCCGTTCGTGCCGGTGACGGCGACGACGTCGAGCTCACGCGACGGCTCGCCGAAGAACGCCGCGGCGGTCGGCCCCATCGCCTCCCGGACGCTCGGCACGACCTGCTGCGGCACGTCGAGGTCGAGCGCGCCGCTCGACGACGAGCGCGACGGCGCCCCGTTCGACCGCCTCGGCGGCAAGCTCGTGCCCATCCCGGGTCGCACCGGGGATGCAGAAGAAGAGCGCACCCGGCGTCACCGCACGCGTGTCGTAGGCCAGGTCGCGGATCTCGACCCCGAGGGCGTTCAGGTCCATCGCGGACGAGACTAGCGGGGGCGGCCGAAGCCGCCCCCGCCAAGCGGTTCTAGGGTGCGGCCGGCGCGACCAGCTCGCCCTCGGGCGCCTGGGAGTGCGTCGGCTTCCTCCGTTGGAAAAGCCCGTAGTAGATCGCGCCGACACCCGCGATCACGATCACCACGGTCCAGAAGACCGGCTTGTCGTTGAGCCAGCCCCAGCCGAAGTTCAGCGTCCCAGGAAGCTCGCTCGGCCTCGGGTTCGTGGCCGCACGCGGCCAGGCGAAGTTCACGAGCATGGCACCGCCCCAGACGAGCGCGGCGATGTTCAGCGGCATCCCCCAGCGGCCGAGCGCGAACGGCGCCTTGACCTTGGGCCACCCGCCGAGCCGCGCCCGGAAGAGGGCGATGTTGCCGATGAAGTACGCCAGGTAGATCATCCCGGTCGCGGCGATCGCGATGATGCCCGCGCCCGCGTACTGCAGCATCGGGATGAAGGCCAGCACGCCGATCGCGATGCACGAACCGATCGGGGTGTGCAGCTTGGGATGGACCCAGCTGAGGCCCTTCGACACAGGCAGCGCGCCGTCCCGCGACATGCCGAAGCAGAGCCGTACGGTCGACGTCATGATCGAGAGGCAGCAGACGAAGATCGCCGCCGACACGACCAAGAGGAAGACGGTCGAGAAGGCGTTGCCGAAGTTCGCGTCGATGATCTGCGCCGGCCCCCAGCCTTCCTTGATCGCCTGGTTCAGATCGGGGATCGAGAGCAGCAACGCGAACAGGAAGATCCCGCCGATGATGAACGCGCCGATGATCGAGCCGATGATCGCCTTCGGCGCCTCCCGCCGCGGGTCGCGTGTCTCCTCCGCGAGCGTGCCGGCCGTGTCGAAGCCGTAGATCACGAAGAGCGACATGAACATCGCGACGAGGAACGTCCCCACCGTGAGGCTCGTCCCGCCGGTGTCGAAGACGACGGACGCGGACTGGTGGTGGTGGAACAGCGCGAGCACGAATGCGAACACGACCATGCCGAGGATCTCGAACAGCACGCCCGTGTTGTTGATGAGCGCGACGAGCTTCACGCCGAAGATGTTCAGGATCGTGATCGAGACGAGCGTGATGATCGCGAAGATCTTCTGGTTGTGAAGGTTGTTCGTGATGTTCCAGCCCATGTTCTCGAAGGCCGGGATCAACGCCAGCGGCAGCGTCACGCAGACAGCGGTCACGGTCAGGATCCCTGCGAACAGGTAGATCCAGCCCGCGAACCACGAGTACGTCTTGCCTGCCAGGTACTTCGTCCACTGGAACACCGAGCCCGCGACCGGGTAATGGCTGGCGAGCTCGGCGAATCCGAATGCGATGCACAGCTGCCCGATCGCGACGATCGGCCAGCTCCAGATGAAGACGCCACCGATCGTCGTGAGACCGAGGGCGAAGAGGGTGAAGATGCCCGTCGACGGCGAGATGTAGCTGAACGCGACGGCGAACGAGCTGAAGACTCCAAGCGAACGCTTGAGCTCCTGCCGATACCCGAATTGCGCGAGGTCGGCCTCGTCGCTCGCAGCCTCGGCAGGCGTCTCGTCACGAATGTCCACGCAGTGTCCTCCTTGAGGGGGTTTGTCACATTTGACGCATACGCGTCGGACGGACTATCCCTGCAGGTGTTCCGCGACGGCTTCCCGCACGATGATCGGGAAGTCGACCGTGACGACGAGGCCCCACTCCGCGAGTGCGTAGCCGCCGAACGGCTCGAGCTCCCAGTCGGTGCCGGCGACGAGATACTCGCGCTCCGGGTCGAGCCCCTCGGGTGGAACCCCGACTGCGACGACCGGCCCGCGTTCGCTGCCACGCAGCACCCGCGGTCTCTCGGCCATGAACTCCGGGTCGTTCCCGCGCTCCAGGAGGTCGGTGAGCTGCGCGCCGGTCAGCCGAGCGGCCACCGGGTTCCCCGTGGAGTCCGAGGCGTGCCACAGCGCGCCACGCGTCACGACGCCGGGCGGTAGGACGTGGTTGACGTTGTGACCGCACAGGCCGATCTCGGCACCCATGCGCACCCGCATCACCTCAGCGACGAACGCGGCATCGAACGGCACGTCGATCGAGCCCAACTCTTCGGCGAACCAATCGGCGAGCTCGTGCTCCACCCGCTCGCGCTCCTCGAGCACGGCGGGGTCGAGCGCGATGTCCTCGCCGATCGCCTCGACGCTCGCGACGATCGAGTCGCCGTCGATCTCGATACGGCCGAGATGCTCGCCGAACTCCCCGGCCTGGGTCACGAGGATGCTGCCGATCCACTCGCCGTCCGCGAGCAGGTCGTGAGTGTGCGCGCCGACGATGATGTCGACGTCCCCCTGGAGCTCAGGGGCGATCCTGCGGTCGTCCCAGGCCTCGGGCGGATCGTCCAGTCCGAGATGCGAGAGCAGCACGACGAGGTCGGCACCCCGCGCCCGCAGATCGCGGGCGGCGGCACGAGCCGACTCGAGGATGTCCCTTCGCTCGAAGCCCCAGTCGAGGTCCCCACCGAAGCCGGTCATCGGCGCGGAGAGCCCGAAGACCCCGACGGCCCCGAGCAGGACGGACGGCACGACCCCGTCGATTCCAGCGAAGTTGGCGGCGACCTGCGGGTACGCCGAGACGCCGGCCTGCTCGCTGACCGCCTGCGGCCCGTACCGAATCCAGGAGCCGTTGCCGACTGTCGCGACATCGCACGTCGCCAGCGACAGCAGGCGATGCATCGCAACACCCTTGGTCAGGCTCGAGAGCCGGACCGAGTTCTCCTCGACGTCACCCGCGTCCAGATAGAGCACCTGATGGTCGGCGCTCGCCTTCTCGCGCTTCACGAGTGTCGCGATCTGCGCGATCCGATCCTCACGACCGTGGATGTCGTTCGTGTGGAGGATCGTCAGCCGCACGTCAGTGCGTGGGCGTCGCCGGCGGAATGTTCAGGTACGCCAGGTCGAAGCTCGCGATCTGTGCGAAGGCCGGCGCCGCGACGACGCCGCCGAAGATGTTCTTCGTCGGATCGTCGACCACGACGAGCACGAGGAGCTTCGGATCCTTGACGGGAACCATGCCGACGAACGAGGCGACGTACTTGCCGGTCGTATAGCCGTTCGGCCCCGGCACCTGCGCCGTGCCGGTCTTGCCGGCCACTGCGTAGCCCGGGATCGCCGCCTCACCGCCGGTCGCGTCATGCTCGTCGACGACGCCCGTGAGCATCGTCTTCAGCTCCTGGTCGACGGCGGGCGAGACGATGCGCCGCGTCGTGAAATCGTGAAGCGTCCGGCCGCCGATCCGCGAGACGAGGTGCGGTTGCACCCAGACCCCACCGTTCGCGATTGCGGCGTACGCCGATGCGATCTGCATCGGCGTGACGGCAATGCCCTGACCGATCGGGAAGTTCCCGATCGTCGTTCCCGACCACTGGTCGAGCGGGAGGACCTGTCCCTGGCTCTCGCCCGGGAAGTCGATGCCGGTCGCCTTGCCGAACCCGAACTTGCCGATCCAGTCCATCAGCCCGGTCGCGCCGAGCCTCTGGGCGATCGTGATCGCGCCGACGTTCGACGACTGAGCGAGGATCTGCGCGACGCTCAGGGTCTCGGTGCCGCGCTGCTCGGCGTCGTGGATGCACGCGTCGTAGATCTGGATGCACGGCGGCAGCGTGAAGCTGCTCTGAGGCGTGACGAGGCCCTCGGAGAGCGCACCGCCGATCGTGACGACCTTGAACACCGAGCCCGGCTCGTACGTGTCGGTGATCGCACGGTTGCGCTGCAGCGCAAGTGACGTCCGCGACGAGCTGTTGTCGTTGTAGCCGGGGACCTGCGCCATCGCGAGGATCCCGCCGGTGTGCGGATCCATGACGATCGCCTCGGCCGATTGCGCACCCCACTGGGCGACGGTCGAGCGCAGCACCTGCTCGGCGTTCGCCTGGACGTTGTGGTCGAGGGTCGTGAAGATGTCGGCGCCCTGCCGCGCGGGCGTCTGGCTGATCGTGTCGATCGTGCGCCCGAGCGGATCGCGGATCACCGTCTGGTGGCCTGCGCGACCGGCGAGCTGCTTGTTGTACTCGAGCTCGAGCCCGCCGAGGCCGGTGTCGTCGGTGCCGGCGAAGCCGACCACCTGCGAGCCGACCGCGTTCTGCGGGTAGGTGCGCTTCTCCTCCGGATACGAAGAGATCCCGGCGAAGTGCTTCGCGAGGAACGTGTCTGCGAGCTTCGAGTCGGCGAAGCGGGCGACGTAGAGGAAGTGCGTCTTCTTCTGGACGAGCTGCGGGTAGAGCACGTTCGCGTCGACGCCGAACGCCTTGGCGGCCGCCTGCGCGACCAGCGTCGGCTGCGTGACCATGAACGGATCGGCGTAGACGGTCGTCGTCTGCACGCCGACCGCGAGCTCGATGCCGGACCGGTCGAGGATCGAGCCTCGGCTGGCCGGGGTTGTCGTCGTCTGCTCGTGCTGAAGCTGCGCCGTGCGCGCGAAGGTCGAGGCGTGAACGACCTGCAGCCAGACAGCGCGGCCGAGTGCCGCCGCGAAGACCAGCACGAGGAACGCCGAGGAGCAGGCGGATGCGGCGGTTCGCCTGCTTGTCGCTCGTCACTTGGCCGCGAGGTCGACGTGTCCGTACGGCGGCGCCTCGTACTTCAGCCCGAGCTGCGTGGTCGCCGCCGCGTTGACGCGGGGCGACGACATGAGCTGGGAGTACTGCGTCTGCAGCGCGGCGTTCTGCGCGAGCAGGTTTGCCCGGTCGGAGTTCGCCGAGTCAAGACGCAGATTGAGCTGGAGGACGGCCACGTTCACGAATACGACACCTGCGAGCAGAATCCCGCCGACGACGATCCAGAGGATGCCGCCGCGGGCGCTTGCCTTCCGGGCTTTCTTGCGGGGACGCGGCCGGGCGACGGGCTCGGCGTAGGCCGCCTGGGAGTGCGAGAGGCTTGCCACTACGAGACCTTGGTGCCGACGCGCAGACGGGCGGACTGGGCGCGCGGGTTGCGGGCGACCTCGGCGGCGCTCGGGCGGATCGCCCGGCGCGGGGTCGCGCGCATCGTCGGCTTGGAGCCGCAGACGCACACCGGGAAGTCGGGCGGGCACGTGCAGCCCTGCTCCTCGCGGCGTAGGAACTGCTTCACGAGCCGGTCTTCGAGCGAGTGGAACGCGATCACGCCGAGACGACCGCCGGGGCGGAGCATCTCGAGCGCCGCGGGCAGCGCGCGCTCGACCGCGCCGAGCTCGTCGTTCACCTCGATGCGCAGCGCCTGGAAGACGCGCTTGGCGGGATGGCCTTCGCCGAAGCGCGCCGGCGCGGGCATCGCCTCCTTGATCACCTCGACGAGATCGCCGGTGCGCTCGAACGGCTGCGTACTGCGGCGGCGCACGATCGCGCGCGCGATCGGGCGCGCGTACCGCTCTTCGCCGTAGCGGCGGAAGATGTCTGTGAGATCGCGCTCGCTCGCCTCGTTGACGAGCTCGCGAGCCGAGTACTCGACGCTCGGGTCCATCCGCATGTCGAGCGGCGCGTCGACGGCATACGAGAAGCCGCGGTCGGGCCGGTCGATCTGCATCGACGAGACGCCGAGGTCGAGCAGCACGATGTCGGCGCGGACGCCGTTCTCGGCGAGATGCTGCAGCACCGTCGAGAACTCGCCGTGATGCAGGCGCGCCTTCACGCCGGTCTCCCGCTTGAAACGCTCGAAAAACGGCGCGACCGTCGGGTCGCGGTCGATCGCGATCAGCTTGCCGTCGCCGCGCAGGCGCGACGCGAGCATGCTCGACGTGGCCGCCGGCACCGAAGGTGCCGTCGACGATCGTCTCGCCCGGCCGTGGGTCGAGCGTGGCGAGAACCTCGTCGGCAAGAACGGGAACGTGGTCGGTCTCAGTTGGCAAGACGCTCGGCAACATCTTCTGCGCTCCCTTCCACTTCGTGCAGCTGTTCGCGCCACTTCGCGCGGTCCCAGATCTCCAGGTGGTCGTAGACCCCTGCGACGGTGACCTCCCGCGCGATCCCGGCGCCCTCGAGCAAACGAGGCGGGAATCACGAGCCGCCCCTGCTTGTCGAGCTCGCCGTGCGCCGCGCCCGAGAAGAAGTGCCGGCGCATCTGCCGCGAGGCGGTCGCCAGCGGGTCGAGTGCCTGGATCCGCTCGGCCATCTGCTCCCACGCCGGCCGCGGATAGGCGTAGAGGCAGCCGTCGAGACCGCGTGTCACGACGACGCCCTCCTCGAAGTCTCCACGGAGCTTCGACGGGAGTGTGAGGCGGTTCTTCTCATCCAGGGAGTGATCGTGCTCACCAAGCAGCATGGTCCACTGCGTCCCACTGTACCCCACTTTCTCCCACCTGTAAACCCCAAAAGAGGGATTTTGCGATCGAGCTGTAACGCTTCGGGCCGCCGCGACACGGCGTGGTCAGACCCCAGTCAGACTCCGGTCTGACCGGCCGCCCCTCGGATGCGCGCATGTCCTGAACGAGACGATGGCCGGATTGGACGGGTCGCGGCCGACCGCGTAGATGCAGGAACTTCGCGGTCCATGCCCCTCTTTTGTTGCACGCACGTGCGCCTTTGCTTCACCCGGTGGTCAGACAGCTGTCTGACCAGTGGGTGAAGCGGGCGATGCGTTACAGCGGTTCGACCGGATCGCCGACGCGAACCCGGCCCGGTGCGATCACGGTCGCGTGCACGCCGAACGGCAGCGGCTCGGTCGTCTCGATGTCGCCCCGATACGCGGCCAGCGCCTTCAGCGTGTTGAGATCGGGCGCGCCGGTATCCGGGTTCTGCGTCGTGACCGCGCAACGGCCGACGTTCCCCTCGGGCACGACGACGGCGTCGCCGACCCGGACACGACGCCCGAGCCATTCGTCCTCGACGTGCGGCGCGATCCCCTCGATCCCGACGTTCATACGGAAGCGCCGGCCGTCGACGGAAGGAACGCCGAGCGTCTGCGCAAGCGCCTCGAGCGAGCCCACGGAGACGAGCGTCGCGGCACCTTCACTCCCGCGATCGACTGCGGATTCCGGCGGCTCGACGAGTAGCACCGGCTCGCCGACGACCTGCGAGAGGAGCTCCGCCCACGGCCCGATGACGATGCGCGCGCGCCGCAGGTGCGAGAAGAACTTCGTCTCGATCTCCGCCCCGCGCTCGACCGGCGCCGAAGCTGTCGCGCCGTTGCCGGTGATCGTCAGAACGTCAAGCGATTCGTCGTACTCCGTGCGAACGAGCTGAAGCTCGCCGCACGTCTTGTCGTTCACGAGCCGACCTGACTCCGTGACGATGTAGAAGCGGCGGTCGCCGCGAACCCCCGACTCGAGGAGGTCTACCTCGGTCGGATGCTGGAGCATCGTTCCCTTGACCGGAGTCAAGGAAAGCCAAGCCACGCGAGCCGCAGTCACCCCACCAACGCTAACTGCGATGTGTAAGGACCGCGTCCCCCGATCACGGCACTTCCCGCGCGGGCGGCAAGCTCGAGTGCCGCCGGTAGCGCGTCGCCGCGGGCCAAGCCGAACGCGAGCGCGGCAGCGAACGAGTCGCCCGCTCCGTAAGTGTCGGCGATACGTTCTTGTGTAATCGCGGGATAGAGAACGCCGTTCGCCGAGCCTCCGCGCGCGCCGTCGGTGAGCACCAGCGTCGCCACGTCGAGCGAGTTGTCGTAGCGCTCGCCGGCGTCGTTCGCACTCGCGACGAGCAGATCGAGCGGGACGCCGGCATCGACCAGGGTCGATAGCTCGCGCACCGTCGCGGCGAGGAACCTTGATCCCCGAGCGGCGCGCAGCGTGGCCGCGCGCCCCGACACGAAGAAGACCAGGTCATATCCCTTGAGCGGCAACTCAGCCGCCGGCAGCAGCTTGTCGCCGAGCACGGTGATCGTGCGCTCGCCCTTCGCGTCGACGTGCGTCCACGCGCGCCGCGTCGAGCCGCCCCACGTCACGTGAACGTCGATCCCGAGCGCGGCGAGCCGGCGCGCGGACTCGTGACCGAGCTCGTCGTCGCCGAGCCCCGTGAAGAACTCGCAGCGGCCGGCAAGGAGCGCGAGCTGGCGCGCGACGACCGCGCCTCCCCCGGCCGGCTCCTCGAACGTCTCGCTCGCGTGGACGATCGCGCCGGAGACCGGCATCTCCGGGACGTAGGCGAACTCCACCCACTCGACGTGTCCGATGACCGCGCATCTCATCGCCAGATCATCGCCGAGTACGGTTGCCTCGTGCGCGCCATCCTCTGGGACTTCGACGGCACGCTCGGCTATCGCGCCGGGAAATGGGGCGCGCGGTGGGGCGCCTGTCTCGTCGAAGTGCTCGACCAAGAGCACCCCGGGCATGGCCTCACCCTCGACGACTTCCGCCCCGCGCTCCGCGGCGGCTTCCCGTGGCATCGGCCCGAGGTCCCACACCCGGAGCTGGCATCTCCCGACGCCTGGTGGGCGCACGTCGAGGTGCTGCTCGCGCGCGCATTCGTCGACGCCGGCTACTCGGACGAGCTCGCCCGCGCCGTTCGCGCGCGCTACGTCGACCCGCTCGGCTGGCGGCTCTTCGACGACACGCTGCCCACGCTGCACGGGCTGCGCGACGACGGATTCCGGCACGTGATTCTCTCGAACCACGTGCCCGAGCTCGAACAGATCGTCGTCGCGCTCGGTCTCGAGGTCGATGCGATCGTCAACTCGGCCGTCACCGGCTACGAGAAGCCGCATCCGGAGGCTTCGCGCTCGCTCGGCGCGCGGCGGGCGATCCGGACGAGCTCTGGATGGTCGGCGACAACCCCGAGGCGGACGTCAAAGGCGCTGAGGCTGCGGGGATCCCGGCGATCCTCGTGCATGGCGACGGTGGGGTGAGTCTTGGCGAGGCTGCGGCCCTCATCTCACAAAACGGACGTACCCCGCGTTGAAAGAAACGATGACCATTCCACCATTCGAGTGCTTCTACCTCGACCACCGCGACGAGGTGCTCGGCTACCTGCGCCGCCTGCTCGGCCAGCGAGCCGAGGACGCCTGGCAGGAGACGTTCCTGCGGGCGCTCCGTGCGTACGACCGGCTCGAGCACGGCCGGCATCTGCGCGCGTGGGTGTTCACGATCGCGACGAACGTCGCGATGAGCGAGCTGCGCACGAAACAGCAGCCGCTCGTCGACGGAGAGCCCGTCGCCGAGCTGCAGCGCGATGCGTTCCGCGAGCTCGAGCACCTGACCGAGGAGCTGCCGCCGACCGAACGTGCGGCCGTCGTGCTCCGTTATGGCTACGACCTCGCCTACGCCCAGATCGGCGACGCGCTCGGCTCGTCCGAGGAAGCTGCGCGCGCCGCGGCGTCGTCCGGCGTACGGCGACTGAGGAGGACTCATGCACGTCTCGCCTGAGCTCGACGCGCGGTTCCGTGCGGCCGCCCTCGCAGGTGGGCTCGTCGACGTCCGCTACGACGTCGCCGACTCGCCGGTCGGCGACCTGTGGATCGCAACCACTGACCGCGGCCTCTGCCGCATCTCGTACTTCGCCTGAGGACTTCGAAGAGTCGCTCGCCCGCCAGTTCGGCGTCCGCGTATTGCGCGCGCCGGTCGACGACGTGCGCCGCGAGCTCGACGAGTACTTCGAAGGACGCCGGCAGAGCTTCGACCTGCCGCTCGACCTGCGCGTCGGGGAGTTCAACGCCGACGTCCTGCGCGAGCTCGCACGTGTGCCGTATGGGCACACTGACACCTATGGATCGCTTGCGACCAAGGCGGGCAAGCCCGGTGCCGCACGCGCGGTCGGGACAGTGATGAACCGCAACCCGATCCCGATCGTCCTGCCGTGCCACCGCATCGTCGGTGCGAACGGCTCGCTGACCGGCTACGCAGGAGGTCTGGAGGTGAAGCGACACCTGCTCCAGCTCGAGGCTGCAACGCTCGCCGAGTGAGCCAACGGGTCGTGATCGTCGGCGGAGGCTTCGGCGGCCTGCTGGCCGCGCGGGGCCTTCGCCGTGCGGACGTCGAGGTGACGCTCGTCGACCGCCAGAACTTCTTCCTGTTCCAGCCGCTGGCCTACCAGGTCGCGACCGGCTCGCTCTCGTCTGCGGAAGTCGCGTTCCCGCTGCGGAGCGCCTTGCACCGGCAGAAGAACACGCACGTCGTCCTCGGCGAGGTGACCGGCTTCGACCTCGACGCGCGCACCGTCTCGGTGACCGACCTGCCGAACGGCGGCGAGCGCACCCTGCCGTACGACGTCCTCGTCGTCGGCGGCGGCTCCCGCTACTCGTACTTCGGTCACGACGACTGGGCCGAGCACGCGCCCGAGCTGAAGTCGCTCGAAGGGGCGCTGCACCTCCGCGACTCGATCCTGCTCGCCTTCGAGGCGGCGGAGCAGGAGACCGACGACGCGCTCCGCCAGGCGTGGCTCACCTTCGTCGTCGTCGGCGCCGGCCCGACCGGCGTCGAGATGGCCGGGCAGATTGCCGAGCTCGCTCACGACGTGCTCCCGCACGAGTACCGCGCGATGGACACGCGCCAGGCGCGGGTCCTGCTCGTCGAGGCCGGCGACCGCGTCCTTCCTGCGTTCACCCCGCGCCTCTCGGCGAGCGCCGAGAAGCAGCTGCGCTCGCTCGGGGTCACGCCGATGCTCGACAGCACGGTCGTCGGGATCGATGCCGAGTCCGTCGAGCTCGCGTCCGGAGAGCGGATCGCCGTCGCACACGAAGGTCTGGGCGGCGGGCGTCGCCGCGCTCGCCGCTCGCGCGACTGCTGGCCGACGCGGCGGGCGCCGAGACCGATCGCGCAGGCCGCATCGTCGTCGGAGCCCGACCTGACGGTGGCCGGCCGAACCGAGGTATTCGCGATCGGCGACATGACCACCGTCGGCGACCTTCGCGCTGCCCGGTCTCGCACCGGTCGCGATGCAGCAGGGCCGGCACGTCGCGAAGTCGATCCGCGAAGGCACCCGCACCGCGTTCCACTACCGCGACAAGGGCGACCTGGCGACGATCGGCCGCGCGCGGGCGGTCGGGCAGATCAAGGCGATCCAGTTCAGCGGGTTCCTCGCCTGGGCGCTGTGGCTCGGCATCCACATCACGTACCTCGTCGGCTTCCAGAACCGCGTGCTCGTGCTGACGCGCTGGGGGTTCTCGTATCTCACGCGCGGCCGCGGCGCGCGCGTCATCCACCGCCGGCGCTAGCCGAGAGCGTCTGCCGCGACCTTGACCGCTTTCGCGTAGGCGAGCGTCGCGAGGCCCGAGCCCCACGTCATGCGGGCAACGCCGAGCTCCTGCAGCTCCGCCGGGCTCGGCGTCCCTTTCTCGGCGATCACGTTGATCGGGCCGTGGATCCGATGGAGGAGCGCCGGCAGCGAGTCGACCGGCGCGAGGATCGGATACGACGCAGTCCGCCCCGGCCGCGAGATACGCATTCGCGCGTTCGGCGGCCTCCGGCGACGTCGCCGCGACCGATGCCGAGAAACACGTCGACGCGCGCGTTGATCACGAGCTCGGGCACCGCTTCGCGCATCGCGCGCGATCACCGCGACCTGCTCGTCGATCGGAAACAGCCCTTCGCGGCTCGAGTCCTCGACGTTGAGGCCGACGAGCCCCGCCTCCCAGGCCCGCTTCGCGGTGCCGACCGGATCGCCGTAGCCGCGCTCGAGGTCGGCGGTCACCGGAACCTCGACCGCGGCGGCGATCCGGCGCGCCGCCTCGATCATCTCGTCGACCGGCGCGCGCTCGCCGTCCTCCCAGCCGAGCGATCGTGCGACCGCCGCGCTCGAGGTCGCGAGCGCCCGGCAGCCCTTCATGCCGGCGAACGCCTTCGCGCTCGCCACGTCCCACGCGTTCGGGAGGACGAGGATCGGCGGCTCGAGGTGCATCGCCCGAAACGCGGCGGCCTTCTCGTGCTGGTCCATGCCGCGAACCTACTCGAGCAGCCAGCGCTCGGCGAGAAGCAGCACGAGCGAGCAGGCCGCGACCACGGCTCCGACGACGGCCAAGCGAGCGAACGCCGGCGCCGTCGAGCAGCAGGCCGCCGACGAGCGCGCCCGCCGCCGATGCCGACGTTGAACATCGCCGAGTTGCCGGCCGACGCGACGTTGATGTTCCCGGGCGCCACGTCGAGGATCCGGCTCTGCACGCCGATCGCGAGCAGCGAGAGCGAGAAACCGAACACGCAGAAGAGCGCGACGTCGACGAAGCCCGAATGGGCGAAGACCGCGATCGCGGCCAGCGAGGCGGCGAGCCCGGCGACGCCCACCGTCATCGTCCCGCGCGGTCGCCGCGGCAGCAGCCGCGACGCGGCCAGACGCCGAACGCACCGGCCACACCCGAGAGCAGCAGGATCGGGCTGATCGCGTCGTTCGTGAAGCCGCCGAGCTAGGTGAGGAACACGGTGACGTACGTCAGCAGCGTGAATGCGCCGATGATCGCGAGCCCGAGCGCCGAGAGCACGAGCAGGTACCGCCGCAGGCTCGGGTGCGGCGCCGCCGCCTCGCGCTCCGCCGACAGGCGACGTCGCGGGCAAGAACGACATAGACCGCGCAGAGCGAGACGAGCCCGAGCCCGCTCGCCACGAGCGTCGCGACGCGCCAGCTCGTCTGCTGGCCGATCCACGTCAGCAGGGGCACCCCGATCACCGACGAGAGCGACGCGCCCGCGAAGACGATCCCGAGCGCGCGGCCGCGCCGCTCGGGCGGCACGAGCGCGGCGCCCGCCGCCGCCACGACCGCCCAGAACATCGCGTGCGACAGCGCGATCGCCATCCGCGTCGCCATCAGCACCGTGTAGCTGTGCGCGGCCGCGCCGAGCGCCGCGCCGACGACGAACACCGACAGCGACGCGATCAGCAGCCGCCGGCGCGAGAACCGCCGCGTCGCGAGCGCAAGCGGCATCGACGCGATCACGACCACCGCCGCATAGCCGGTGACCAGGTAGCCCGCGACCGAGTGCGAGACGCCGAGGCTGTCGGCGAGCTGCGGCAGCAGCCCGACCGGGATGTTCTCGGTGCTGACGTAGGCGAAGACCGCCAGCGAAAGCGCGATCAGCGCGCCGAGGATGCGCACACTCTCCCGTTGGGGTGCCTGCGTGCCCACGACCACGAGGCTACTCGTCGGGCATCACTCCCAGGAAGAGATATCCGAGATACTGCCGGTGCGTCCGTTCGTGTCGCGATGCTGGGTCGATGACCGGGCCGGTTGCTGCCAAGTGGGACGCACGACGTATCGGCGCGACCGCTACCGAGGCGAGCCGCCCGTCACGTTCACGGGTGACATCGTTGATCGCGGCGCGGGACTCGCGGTCTTCTCTCCGAGCCGGCCGCTGTACATCGGGTGCGGGAACGGCCGGAACTTCGTCCCGCTGGTCGAGGCTGGGTCGGATCTCACCGGCATCGACGTGTCGTCAACCGGCGATCGAGCAGCTCGCGTCCCGACTCCCTGACCGCGCCGAGAAGCTGCACCAGGCGCGACCTCAGCGTCCTTCCCGAGCCACGCGATATTTGGGATCGTGATCGGCATCCAGGTCTTCCAGCACGGCCAGGAGGCCGAAGCCGCACGCACACGTTCGAGCGGCGATCGAGCGAGTTGCGCCCGGGGTGCATCTTCTGCATTCGAGTGAACGCCGCGAGCACGCCAGCTCGAGCACGCCCACCGAGTGTCTCGAGAAGAACGGGACTGGCGGCTTCACCGTCAGCTACGAGGAAGGACCGAAGCAAGGACTGTCAGTGCACTTCTTCGGTCGCGATCTAGCTCACGAAACTCGTGTCGCAGCTCGCGCCGGTCATTCCTCTCCGGATCGACAGGACAGTCCGCACCCCACCCGCAGCCGGACACTGGGATCCAGTGGGAAGGCATCTGGAGGCGTTACTCGTCGGGCATCACCCCCAGGAGGCTTGTACCCGACGCCCCACACGTTCTCGACGAGTGCCGCGCGTGAGCCCGTCGCTTTCAGCTTGCGCCGGAGGCGCGACGCGTGCGAGTCGAGCGTCCGCGTTCGGGCGGACGCCCGGTAGTCCCAGACGTCGTGCAGCAGCTCCGCCTTCGTGAACACGCGCTCCGGCTCGCGGGCGAGACGGAGGAGGAGCTCGTACTCCTTCTGCGCCAGCTGCACGCGCACGCCGTCGACCCGGACATCGCGCGTCCGCGTGTCGATCGACGACCGGCCCCGCCTCGATCGTCTCCGACGGCTCGGGCTGCACGCGCCGCAGCACGGCTCGGATCCGCTCGACCAGCTCCTGATAGTCGAAGGGCCGCGCCACGTAGTCGTCACAGCCACGACGGAACGCATGGACGCAGTCGACGGCGTCTGCATCGGTCGGGCCGAGCACGATCACCGGCGCCGACGGCGCGAAGCGGTCGACATCTTCGACGTCGCCTGCGAGCACGAGGTCGAAGCGAGCCTGAGCCGACACGAGCTCGAACCCGTCCTCCACGCAGATGCCGTTCCAGGAACCCGTCGGGATCGGCAAGGAACAGTGCGGTCATGCGGCGACGGTAGCCCCGCGCCGGCGCCGCTACCAGTCGTCCATTCGCACGATTCTGCGCCGAAGGACCCTCAGCTGTCCAGGTCGGACTCGTCGAGCTGGACGAAGCTCCGGCGCGCGTGCCAGAGCCCCCAGGCGACGAGCGCGACATACGGCGGAATCCCGGTGACGAGCGACACGAGCACGAAGCCGCCGACGCCCGCGTTCAGCAGCACCCAGAGCCGAACCCCAGCACGAACGAGCATGAACGCGGCCCACACGAGGGTCTGCAACGCGAACTCGCGCCGGAACGGCGTGCTCTTCCTAAACCAGTCCGGAAACGGATACCAGGCCGATGCGAAGACACCCATCGCCGGCTTCCCGATCACGACCGAGCCGACGTACGCGAATGCGAGCAGCACGCTGAAGACGACCGGTTGAGCGAGGTACACGGTCGTGCTGTGCGCTGCGAGCGCGACCGCCGCCTGGATCACGACGAACGCGACCCCGAGCAGAACGGGGCCGGTGTCGCGGCCGCGGCGGACGAGCCAGCCCGCGATCGCGACCGAGACGGCGCTCGAGACGACGATCCCGACGACCAGTCCGACCGCCCGCCAGCCGAGGTAGAACGCGAGCACCGGCAGGACGGTCTCCGCCGCGAATTGCGGGCAGCCCGCGGCCGAGCAGCAGGCGCCACGTCGGGGCCGGCAGGTCGTCTAGGTCTGGCGGAGACGCGTCTCTTGGTGCTCGAGCCATCCCACAGCCCATTCGCAGTAGTCGAGCGCCCAGCGGTAGACCAGGTCGACAAACGGCGGGTCGGGCACCCCGCTGCCGTCGTCGAGCGAGCGCAGCAGCCCCAGCATCGAGGCGAAACCCTCACGCCGCGCCTGCACCAGACCGAGTCCTTCCTCGAGCGGCAACTGGTCGGCGAAGAAAAGCCGCAGCAGCGATTCGTCGCGCAGCTCGATCCGTGTCTCCGTCCCGTGGAGCCAGTCGACGAGCGCTCCCCGGCCCGCCTCGGTGAGATGCGAAGACCCGCCGGGCGCGACCTCCGCGCGGCGCATCCTCACCCGGCGATCCACCCAGCCGCTTCGAGTCGCCGCAGCTCGGGATAGATCTGCCCGTAGCTCGCCGCCCAGAAGTGCCGGATCGTCGTATCGACGTTCGCCTTGATCTCGTAGCCGGAGCGCGGCCGCCGCGCCAGCAGGCCGAGGATCGCCCAAGTCACCGCCGTCTCCATCTATCGTCTACGATATATCGTTGCGATATGCAGTGCAAGTTGACCGTCAATCCCCTTGACTGTCAAGCATCTTGACCATATGCTGAGCGCGTGCCAGAAGACGACATCGTCCTCCCCGCACTCCTTCGGGCGGCTCGTGGCGCGTACGGCCAGTCCGTGCGCGCCTCGCTCGCCGCGACCGGCTTCGACGACCTACCCGCCGAACGGCGCCTTCGTCCTCGGCGGCATGGCGAACCACGGCGCGCACCGCCGGCGACCTGATCAAGCAGCTCGGCGTCTCCAAGCAGGCGACGAGCCAGCTGATCGACACGCTCGTCCTCCGCGGCTACCTCGAGCGCGAGCCCGACCCGACGACCGCCGCCGCATGACGATCGCCGTCACCGAGCGCGGCCGGGCGGCCGCGGCCGCGGTTCGGGCCGGCGTCGTCGCCGTCGACGAGGAGCTCGAGAAGATCCTCTCGCCCGACGAGCTCGCTCGGTCTCCGCGCAGGGCTGATCGCGCTGATCAAGATCGCCGAGCGGCCGCGGAGGCCGCGCTCAGATCCGCCCGGAGCGGATGACGCCCCAGAGCAGCCAGATCGCCGAGCACGGCCGAGGCGACGAACCCGGTGAACGAGACGATGTTCAGGCCGAGCACCTGAGGGCCGGCGCCTCCGCGCAGACCCGACGAGGCCCGAGCCGATCAGCCCGCCGAGAACGATCAGCGCGACGACGAGCCGGTTGAACATCGGATCGAGCTTCGCGATGAAGTCGTCGAGGCCGCGGTTGACGAACCCCACCTCGATCTGGCCGTCGCGCACCTGCTCGAGCGTGTCGTGGATCTGGTGCGGCAGGTCGAGCGCGATCTGCGCCAGTGCAGGCCCTCGCGCTGCGCGCGGAGCGCGATCCGCCGCGGCGTGAACCGCTCGAGCATCAGGTCGCGCGCGTACGGCTTCGCGACCTCGAAGACGTTGAAGTCCGGATAGAGCTCGACGCCGACCGAGCCGAGCGTCGCGATCGCCTTGTCGAGCATCACGAACCGCGTCGGGAGCCGGAGGTTCAGCGAGTAGATCAGGCCGAACGCCTCGCGGATGACCTGGAGCGGGTCGATCTCCTGGAGCGCTCGCGCCGTAGTAGCGCTCGTACATCTCGCGTAGCGCGAGGACGAACTCCTCCTCGCGCTCCTTCGGGTACTGCACGCCGAGCGCGGCGAGGCGCTTCGGCAGCATCTCGACGTTCTCCGAGGCGGCATCGATGAAGAGGCGCGTCAGCTTCGACATGTCGTCGTCGGTGAGCCGCCCGGTCAGGCCGAAGTCGACGAGCCCGACGCGATCGGGCGCGAGCACGAGGATGTTCGCCGGATGCGGGTCGCCGTGGAAGAACCCGTCGCGGAAGATCATCTGCATCCACGCCTCGGTGACCAGGTACGCGAGATTGCGGCGCTGCTCGAGCGACCAGTGCTCGAGCTCGAGGTCGCCGAGCTGCACGCCTTCGAGCTCCTCGAGCGTCAGCACGCGCGAGCGCGTGTACGTCCAGTAGACGCGCGGGATCGCGACGTGCGGATGGCCGGCGAAGTTGCGATGGAACGCGTCGGCGTTGCGCGCTTCGAGGCGGTAGTCGAGCTCCTGGCGAATCGAGCGGGCGAACTCGTCGACGATGTCGTTCGCGTCGATGAACTCGAGCGCGCGGATGCGGTCCTTGACGAGGCGCGCCGCCTGGTACATCAGCGAGAGATCGGCCTCGATCTGGCGCGGCGCGTTCGGCCGCTGCACCTTCACGGCGACGTGGCGTCCGTTCGGCAGCACGGCGCGATGCACCTGGCCGATCGAAGCCGCCGCCAGCGGCGTCTCGTCGAACTCGAGGAACAGCCGCTCGATCGGCTGGCCGAGCTCCTCCTGAATCGTGCGCTCGACGTCGGCGAACGGGAACGGCCGCACGTCGTCCTGCAGGCCGCGGAGCTCCTGGATGATGTCGGGCGGCACGACGTCCGGACGCGTCGACAGCAACTGACCGAACTTCACGAACGTCGGGCCGAGCTCGTCGAGCATCTCGCGCAGGTGCCGGCCGCGCGCCGTGCCCTCGAGCTCGGGCGGATGGCGGCGGTGCCCCTCGATCAGATAGCCGAAGCCGTGGCGCATCGCGACGCGCGAGATCTCGCTCAGCCGGCCGAGGTTGCGCTGCGGTTCGGGCGCGTGGCCACGTGAAAAGTGTTGCATGCGCGCCGGGGCGCTAGCTGCGGGCGTGACCAGCCGGTGGCCGTCGCCCATGGCGTCGGCGCCCGCCATCAGCTCATCCGTGAGCGGATCCTTCGCATCCGTGTACGCATCGCGCGAGACGGCACTCTCAGCCGAGCTGCCGCTTGACGCCCGGCCCACGCGTCGCGCGCGGCTGTCGTTCGCCCGCAGGTAGTCGCGGAAGAGGCAGCGCGTAGCGCGCGATTCGGGCTGCCGGCGACCACGCACGTGGCGCGTTCGACCGGCCCGACTCGCGTCGTCGGGCCGGAACGAGCGAACTTGTCCCACGCGCTCTGCAGGTCCCTCCCACGTCGCCGGGATGTGGTCGCGATCGAGTCAGTGGATCGGCGCAGGAGCTCGAAGCCCGGCAACGACGCACAGATCGCGTCGATCGTCGAGGCGCTCGACGATCGCCTGGAGATCGAGCACGTCCTTGCGCGACAAGCCCGGCGAACCGGAGGTCGAGCCGATGTGGTCGACACGAAGGACGACGCTGACCGCGCGATCCGGGCGGCGACCCGCTCGAACTCGAGCGGCCACGCCGGGCGCGATAGTCGCTGAGGACGACCGCCGGGCTCAGTGGATCTTGGCGATCGTTGCCGTCCAGGAGCCCTTGGGGCCTGGACGGCGACGCTCTCGCCGATCTTCTTGCCGAGCAGCGCCGAGCCGAGCGGCGACGTCGGCGAGACCGTGCCGCTCCCACCGATCGCGCTGATCTCGACGGTCAGCTTCTGGCCGCCGTCGCCTTCGATGTCGACGACCGACCCGACGCCGACCACGTCAGCCGACGGCGTGCTCGACGATCTCGGCGGTGTCGAGCCGGGCGCGCAGCGTGCGGATGCGCGCCTCGAGCAGCCCTTGCTCGTTCTTCGCGGCGTGGTACTCGAAGTTCTCCGACAGGTCGCCGAACTCGCGCGCCGTCGCGATCGCCGCCACGACGTTCTCGCGGCGCGGGCCTTCGAGCTCCGCCAGCTCCTCGCGGAGCGCGGTCGCCTGCTTCTCGGTGAGCTTCTCGCCCTCTACCACTTGGAACGGCCTCCCCTGCGCCGCGATGTGTACAGCAGCTTCGGCTTCGCGAGCTGCAGGCCTGCCTCCTCGTACGCCTCGACCTGGCCCTGCAGCCGCGCGACGCGCGAGACCTCGGCCTGCTGCTCCGGCAGCACGAGCGTGATGCCGATGCCGCCGCGGCCGGCGCGGCCGGTGCGGCCGACGCGATGCGTGTAGACGTCCGGCTCCTCGGGCGGATCGAAGTTGATCACGTGCGTGATGTCGTCGACGTCGAGGCCGCGTGCGGCGACGTCCGTCGCGACGAGCGTCTTGATCTTGCCGGAGTCGAAGTGCTCGAGCGCCTTCTCGCGCTGCGCCTGGCCCTTGTCGCCGTGGATCGCGACCGCGTCGACGTCGTTGCGGCGCAGCTTCTCGACCAGGCGGTCGGCGCCGGCCTTCGTGCGGACGAAGACGAGTGCGAGCCCGCGGTCGTCGGCCTTCAGCAGGTCGACGAGCGTCGAGACCTTGTTGTCGGCCGTGACCGAGACGAAGCGGTGATCGATGTCGCCGCTGCGGCGGTCGGCCGGCAGCTCGCCTTCGAAGCGAGCCGGGAAGTGCGTGTAGCGGCGCGCAAGCTCGCCGACCTCGCCGTCGAGCGTCGCCGAGAAGAACATCGTCTGGCGGTCTGTCGCGCAGGCGGCGCACGAGGCGGTCGACCTGCGGCTTGAAGCCCATGTCGAGCATGCGGTCGGCCTCGTCGAGCACGAGCACGTTGACGGCGTCGAGCGAGAGGAGCCCGCGGTCGACGAGATCCTGCAGCCGGCCGGGCGTCGCGACGATCACGTGCGCCGTTCTTCGCCTCGTTGGCCTGCGCCTTCAGCGGGACGCCGCCGTAGACCGACGCGACCTTCACGCGGTCGCCGGCGATCAGCGCGAACTCCTCGGTCACCTGCGCGCAGAGCTCGCGCGTCGGCACGAGCACGAGCGCGCTCGGCTCGCGCCTCGGCCGTGTTCAGGCGCTCGACGATCGGGATCGCGAACGCAAGCGTCTTGCCCGAGCCGGTCGGGCTCTTCGCGAGGACGTCGCCGCCCTGGAGCGCCTCGGGGATGACGAGGGCCTGGATCTGGAACGGGGCCTGCGATGCCGCGCTCCGCCAGCACATCGGCGATGGCCCCGGAAACCCCGAGGGAACGAAAATCAGTCACTCTCAACTCCTTCGGATGTCGAGATCGCATCCGACAAGGAGAGCGATCTCACGGGAACGCAGCTCATCCGCATTCCGTAATGTCCACGGTAGCAGGGGTTACGGACGATCGGGCGTCGGCGCGTCCTCGAGCAGCCGCAGCCGATGCTCGACCTGCGCGATGCCGAAGCTCGAGCTCGTCCCACTCGTCGCGCGTCACGAGACCGAGCTCGCGCGCGAGCTCCTGAATCGCGACGCTTCGTGTCCTCGCCGACGCGCACCGCGTCGCCGCGCCAGCGGGCCGGGAAGTCGTCGAGCGAACGACCGAAGCTCGTCGACCCTCGGCCCGAGGATCGCGATGAGACGCTCGAGGTCGCTCGGGTTACCGGGCGCGGCCATGGGGCCGTGTCCGCCGGCGCTGGCGCCGGCGCTCCAGCTTGGCCGCCTCGTCGTCCGCGGCAGCGTTTCCGTCGCCTTCGATCGACGATCCTCGATGTAGTCGATCGGCGTCTCGGGAGTCGGCTCCTCGGCGGCTGCCTGCTCCGGCCTCGGCGAGGATCTGCTGCTGCGTCCGCCTTGCCCGAGCGGCGTCGGCTCGGCCTTGCGCCGCGCGTACTCCGGCTCGCGCTGCTTCCACAGCGTCAGCATCGGCGCCGCGATGAAGATCGACGAGTACGCGCCCGAGGTGACGCCGATCAGCAGCGCGAAGGCGAAGTCCTTGAGCGTCGCGCCGCCGAAGAGGAACAGCGCGGCGACCGGCAGCAAGGTGATGAACGTCGTCGCCAGCGAACGGCGGATCGTCTCCCACAGCGAGACGTTCACGATCGTCGCGAACGGCGCAGCGCCGCATGATCGGGATGTTCTCGCGGACGCGGTCGAAGATGATGATCGTGTCGTAGATCGAGTACCCGAGCACCGTTAAGACCGCGGCGACGGTGTTCTCCGTCACCTCTCGTCCGGTCAGCGAGTACACGCCGATCGTGATCAGGACGTCGTGGACCATCGCGATGATCACCGGTATCGCGAACGCGAGGCCGTGGAACCGCAGACGTGATGTACAGCGTGATGACGAGCAGCGAGAAGAGGATCGCGAGGATCGCCGACTTCGCGATCTGGCGGCCGAAGCTCGCCGACACGTTCTTCGAGCTGACGCCTAGCGCCTTGACGTTGTCCTGCAGGTCGTTTCGTCAGGTTCGACTGCTCCGCCGGCGAGAGCTTCTTCAGGTCGATCTGGAAGCTCTTGTAGCTCGTCACCGTTGGTCGACTTGCCGCGGCCCTGGACGACCGCGTCGCCCTGGCCGATCGCCTTCGCCTGAGTCGCGGACATCCGACAGCGACGTCGGCTTCGGCAGTGGTGAACGTGATCTGGACGCCGCCCTTGAAGTCGATGCCGAGGTTCAGGCCGCGCACGCCGAGCGAGACGATGCTGATCAGCAGGATGGCGCCCGAGATCGAGAACCACAGCTTGATCCGGCCCATGAAGTCGATCTGCAGGAACGAGCCGCGCTGCGAGTGGTGCGCGCCCATGAAGCTCGGGTTCGCTGAACCAGCGGAAGCCGGCGAGCAGGCCGAGCATCGCGCGCGTCGCCGCGACGGCGGTGATCATCGAGACCACGGTGCCGATCAGCAGCATCAGCGCGAAGCCCTTCACGTCGGCCGACGCAACCGCGAACAGGATCAGCGCGGTGATCGCGGTGACGACGTTCGCGTCGACGATCGTGCGGAAGCCCTTGGCATACCCGGCGGCGACCGCGGCGCGCACCGATTTACCGGTCCGCGCCTCTTCCTTGATTCGTTCGAATATGACGACGTTCGCGTCAGCTGCGACGCCGATCGTCAGGATCAGGCCGGCGAAGCCCGGCAGGGTGAGCGTGACGCCGAAGAGCAGGATCGCGGCGTACATGAAGGCGGCGTAGATGCCGAGGCCGAGCACGGCGACGAGGCCGAGGAAGCGGTAGAAGAGCAGCAGGAAGAGCGCGACGACGATCAGGCCGCCGATCGCGGCGTTCTGCGCCTGCTTCAGCGAGTCCTTGCCGAGCGTCGCGGAGACGTCGGTCTGCTCGACGGTGACGAACTTGACCGGGCAGGGCGCCCGTCTGGAGCACGAGCGCGAGCTGCTTCGCCTCGGCGAGGCTGCCGATGCCGGTGATCTGCGAGCCGTTCCCGCGCGGGTCGATGCCGCCCGGGTTCTCGCTGCGCGTCTGATTGCCGGCCACGAGCGAATCTGGTTGTCGAGCACGATCGCGAACGCGCACGGCGCGCCGCACTGGTTCGAGGCATTGCTGCTCGTGAGCCCGAGCGTCTGGCCGCGGATCGCCTCGTTCTTCGTGACCTGCAGGAACGCCTTGTTGCCGTCGCCCTTGTACGCCAGCAGCACGACCGGCTGGCCGGTCGACGGATCGAAGTCCTGACGGACGCCCGACAGGTTCAGCTCGTTGCCTGTCATGTTCGGGAACTTGCCGTCGGTCGCGTAGCGGTCGTTCGGGTAGCTCCCGTGCTTGAAGAGGTAGTAGTCGGTCGAGCCGGCAGGCGGCAGGCCGGTGGCGTTCGTGTCGCCCGGGCAGACGGTCGTCGTCTCGGCGCTGCACGAGATGATCGTGGTCTTCGACGGGACCTTCAGGATCTTCCAGCCGTTCGGCAGCTTGCCCTTGTAGGCGTCCAGCAGACCGGCGTTGCCGGTGGTCGGATCGTGATGCAGCGTCGGCGTCGAGGTCTGGCCCGCGATCGGGACGACGGCGTAGGTCGTCTTCGTCGTTCGTGACCTTCTTCTTGCCGGTTCCGGTCGTGGTCGTCGTCTTGACCGGCTTGAAGAGCGCATAGCCGCTGGGCGTGCCGGTCTTCGCCGTCGCCTGCACGGCCTGCAGCAGGTTGTAGAGGTTCGTGTACGGCACGACCTGCGCGCCGGTCGCGCTGATCGACGGCGAGACGAGCGCCGGCGTCAGGTCGTACAGCTCGAGCTGCGCGGTCTTGCCGATGATCTGCGCCGCCTGCTCGGCGTTGTGGATGCCGGCGAGCTGGATGACGATCTCGTCGGGGCTCTGCTCGCGGATCTACGGCGACGAGACGCCGAGCTTGTCGACGCGGTTCCGCATGATCGCGACCGAGCGGTCGAGGTCCGACTTCACGAGCTTGTGGCCGGGCGGCGGCTGCGCCTTGAGGATCACTTCGAGGCCGCCCTGGAGGTCGAGGCCCTTGGTCACGCCCTTGTGGAACGGCGAGCCCGGAACGGCCAGCATCCCCACGCCGACGAGGGCGAGGAGGATCAGCAGCGAGCATGACCAGATTTGAGCGGCGGCTCGACATCGGGCCGGTAGGTTAGCTGGGTTGGCGGGGCGTTTCGCCCCCGTTTAGGGGATCCGCCTCACCCGTCTCGGGCTCGCCTCGACCTCGACCTCGCGTGGCGACCGCGGCGACCGCGCGACGATCGAGCGTGACGACGACCGACGGGGCGATCTCGACCTTCACGAGGTCGTCGTCGATCTCGCGGACGGTGCCGTGCATGCCGCCCGCCGAGATGATGTCGTCGCCGACCTCGATGCTGTCCTGCATCGCCGCGTGCTGCGGCCGCGCTTGCGGCGCTGCCGGCATGAGAAAGATCAGCCAGATCGCCGCGAACAGCACGACGATGATCAGGAATCCTTGCACTGCAACCTTTCCAGCGCTTCGCGCTTGTACGCCGAGAACTGCCCGCCCTCGATCGCCTCACGCGCGCCTCGGGTCAGTTGAGTCAGGAAGCGTAGATTGTGGAGCGACAGGAGGCGCAAGCCCGAGCAGCTCGTTCTGGTTCACGAGGTGGCGGATGTAGGCCCGCGTGAACCGGACGCAGGCCGGGCAGTCGCAGCCCTCCTCGAGCGGCGACTCGTCGCGCGCGATACCGGGCGTTTCGCAGGTTGAGGCGGCCGTCGCGCGGTGAGCGCGCTGCCCGTGCGGGCGGTCCGCGTCGGCAGAACGCAGTCGAACATGTCGACGCCCGCCTCGATCACCTCGAGGATCCCTTCGGGGTCGCCGATCCCCATGAAGTACCGCGGCTTGTCGGCCGGCAGCAGCGCGGCCGCCCAGTCGGTCGTCTCGAACATCGCGCCGCGCTCCTCGCCGATCGCGAGACCGCCGATCGCGTTCCCGTCGAAGTCGAGCTCGGCGATCTCCTCCGTCGAGCGGCGGCGCAGCTCGGGATCGACGCCGCCCTGGGTGATCCCGAAGCGGAGCTGGCCGTCGGCGCGTGGCGCGTGGCGTTGCCGTTCGGCCCAGGCGGTCGTCCGGCGGACGGCTTCCTCGAGCCGGCCGCGGGACACTTCCGTCGACGGGACCTGGTCGAGGCACATCGCGATGTCGCTGCCGAGGTTCGTCTGGATCTGCGCCGCGAGCTCCGGCGTGAACCGGCTCGTGCTGCCGTCGTAGACGCTCCGGAAGGTGACGCCCTCCTCGTCGACGCGCGCGATCGTGTCGCGCAGCGAGAAGACCTGGAAGCCGCCGGAGTCGGTGAGGATCGGCCCGTCCCACGCCATGAAGCGGTGCAGCCCGCCGAGGTCGCGGATCAGCTCGTCGCCCGGCCGGAAATGCAGGTGGTAGGTGTTGCCGAGGATGATCTGCGCGCCGAGGCTCGCGCACCTCGTCCGGGTGCGAGCGTCTTGACGGTCGCCTTCGTCCCGACGGGCATGAAGACGGGCGTCTCGCACCTCGCCGTGCGCCGTGCGGAGAACCCCGGCGCGCGCAGCGCCGTCGGTCGCTTCGAGCGTAAAGCAGCTCACAGGATCAGCATCGCATCGCCGAAGGAGTAGAAGCGGTAGCGCTCCGCGATCGCGAGCGCGTACAGGCGGCGCATCTCTTCCACGCCCGCGAACGCCATCACGAGCGCGAGCAGCGTCGAGCGTGGCAGATGGAAGTTCGTCAGCAGGTGGTCGACGCGCCGGAACTCGAAGCCCGGCGTGATGAAGAGCTCCGTGCGACCCGAGAGCGGCGCGTCGCGCGCGAGTGTCTCGAGCACACGCACCGTCGTCGTGCCGACGGCGAGCACCTCGGGCGCAGCGTTGATTCGCCCCCACGCCTCGGCCGAGACCTCGTACCGCTCGCCGTGGATCGCATGCTGCTCGACGACCTCCTCCTGAAGTGGCCGGAACGTGTCGAGACCGACGTGGAGCGTGACGCGCTCGACGTCGAGCTGCGCGAGAAGCTCCGGCGTGAAGTGCAGCCCCGCCGTCGGCGCGGCCGCCGAGCCCGCGTCGCGCGCGTAGACCGTCTGGTACCGCGCGGGGTCGCCCAGCGGCGCGGTGATGTACGGCGGCAACGGCGTCGCGCCGTGCGGCTCGCCCGTCAGACGCACGCGCCAGCGTCCCTCGCCGAGATGCTCGAGCAGCTCGACCTCGCCGTACCGGCGCCCGGCGCGCAGGCGCCGCGTCGGACGAGCGAGCGCCTCCCACACGTCGCCTTCGACGCGCTCGAGGAGCAGCACCTCGCCGCGCGGCTTCTCGATCGCGATCCGCGCGGGAACGACGCGCGTGTCGTTCACGACGGCGAGCCCGCCGACGAGCTCGGGCAGCTCGGAGAAGACGTGGTGCGTCGCCTCCCCGGTCGCGCGTCGGTAGACGAGGAGCCGCGACGCGTCGCGCCGGGCGGCCGGCTCCTGCGCGATCAGCTCGGGCGGCAGGTCGTAATCGAGCTCCTGGGCGTCCATCCGACGCGGACGCTAGCGTCGCCCTCCATGGATGACGTCCGCGAAGCGCTGCGCGAGGGCCTCCGCGAGGAGGCCGCACCGATCTCCCGCCGGCTGGCCGAGGTCAAAGGCCTCTCGAACAATGCGATCCGCCGTCTCGAGAACATCGAGACGACCCTCGAGTCCGAGCGCAACGCCCGGGTCGACGATCTGGCGCTCCTCGTCGAGCTGCTCACCGAAGGCTGGCGCTCGCTCAACGCGCGGCTCGACCGGATCGAAGCGCAGCTCGAGCAGCAGCCGACGAACATCGTGCCGCTGCGCGGCAACGTCGCCTAGGAGTCGGCGAGACGCCGTTCGTCGCCGGGGAGCGATGGACGTTCCGAGGCAAGGACGAGGGCGCCCCGATAGCGGGTCTATCGGGGCAACCGAGTACGCATCGGGGCGTCCAGCGCGGCCTCGGCGGCCCAATCTGTGTTCCGCCGAGCCCTCCCGTTAAGCCGGAAGGATCAGCTCGAACCGCGAGCCGCGGCCGACCTCGGAGTCGAGGTCGAGGCGTCCGCCGAGCGCGACCGACAGCTCACGGGCGATCGCCAGGCCGAGCCCGGTGCCGCCGCCCGTCGCCGAGACGAAGGGACGGAACAGCCGCTCCCGCAGCTCGTCCGGGATCCCGGGGCCGTTGTCCTCGACCGCCACGTGCACCGTGCCGTTCCGCTGTGCAAGGTCGAGCGAGATCCGGCCGCCGTCAGGCGTCGCATGGAACGCGTTCGAGAGCAGGTTCCCGACGACCTGAAGCACGCGGTCGCCGTCCGAGACGATCACCGGGATGCGCGTGCACCTCGCGGCGATAGTCGATCGAGCGCCGCGCCGCCTCATCGCGGAAGCGGTCGTACGCCTGGTTGAGGAGCTGCGCCATGTCCACCTCTTCGGTCGTGACCGTGAACCGGTGCGTGTCGAGCTTGGCCAGATCGAGGATGTCGCCGACGAGACGCTCGAGCCGCTGCGTCTCGAGCGCCACCGTCTCGAGCGAGACCTCGCGCAGCTCCGGATCCTCGACGACGCCTTCGAGCAACGCAGAGACATGGCCGCGAATCGCGGTGAGCGGCGTGCGGAGCTCGTGCGACACCGACATGAGGAAGTTGCGCTCCATCGCTTCGACCTCGGCGAGCCGCGCGGCCATTTCGCCGAACCGCTCGCTCAGATGGCCGAGCTCGCCCGGCGCGTGCTTCGGCACCTGCACTGCGTAGTCGCCGCGCGACACGGCATCGGCGGCGTCCGACAGCTGCAGCACGGGACGAACGATGCGGCGCGACAGGTACCAGGCAAGCGCCATCGCGACGAGCAGGCCGAGCACGCCGGCAAGCGCGAGACGCTTGACCAGCGAGTAGACGCGATGGCTGACGTCCGTCTTCGGCGTCGCGACGACGATCGCGCCGATCGAGTCGGCCGCCCGCGAAGATCGGATTCGCGACGGCGTAGTACCGGCGGTGCTCGCCCGGCGGCGTCATCTCGAATGTCAGCGACTTGCCCGAGATCCAGTCGATCGTCTTGGCGTACGACAGCGGCAACTGGTCGAGGCCGGCGATCGGATCGGGCTGGCCCGGATACAGGTTCGGCCCGACGTGGAAGATCTGGTCGCCCGTCGCCTTCTTGAACGACTGCGCCGTGTACCGCGTCGGCGCGCGCTCGTCGGTCGACTTGCCTTTCTTGCCGCCGTTCCCGTAGCCGTTCGTGACGGCCTTCGCGTAGAGAAACGCAATGCCGTGCGCTTCCTGGCTCAGCTGCGCGAGCGCCTGGTCGTGGGCGAAGTCGCGGAACAGCCGGACGGAGATGAGCGTCGTCACCGTGCCCGGCCAGGATGATCCCGGTCAGGAAGACGAGGGGAAGCCGGACTCTGAGAGAGCCGAGCATGATGCCCTACGTGTTCGCCGGTTCCCTCTTGGCGTCCTTCGCCGGCGACACCTTGTAGCCGACGCCCCACACGGTGACGATGGGGGACGCATCTCCGAGCTTGCGCCGGAGCTGCCGGACGTGAACGTCGACGGTGCGCGTGTCGCCGGCGAACGTGTAGCCCCAGACGCGCTCGAGCAGCTGGTCGCGCGTGAGCACGAGCCCGCGATGGTCGAGCAGCTCCCAGAGCAGGTCGAACTCCTTCGGTGCGAGCTGCACCTCTACGTCGCCGACGCGCGCCTCACGACGGCCGGCATCGACGTGCAAGTCGCCGTGTTCGAGCGTCTCGCTCTGGAGCTCGCGACGGTCGGTGGTCGAGCGCCGGAGGATCGACTTGACGCGCGCAACGAGCTCGCGCGGATTGAACGGCTTCGTCAGGTAGTCGTCCGCTCCGACTTCGAGGCCGATGATCTTGTCGACGTCCTCGTCGCGCGCCGTCAGCATCAGGATCGGGACGTCGCTGGTCTGACGGATGCGCTTCGTCACCTCGATGCCGTCGATGTCCGGCAGCATCAGGTCGAGGACGATCAGGCCGGGAAGCTCCTGCGCGACCTGGCTCAGCGCCTCGGTGCCGTTCGACGCGGTGCGGACGGAGTAGCCGGCGTTCTTCAGGTACAGGGCGACGAACGAGGCGATCGAGCTCTCGTCCTCGACCACCAGGATGTTCGTGACCGGTGAGCTCACTACGGTCCCGGCGTCGTCGGCGGCGGGGTACCGAACGGAACCTTGGCTCGCGGTAAGCGGGACCGGCAGCCAGTTGCCCGAATCGAGCGCATAGGTGCCGGGATCATCGGCAGTCGCGCTGCCGATCAGGACGGCCACGCCCACGCCGACGGCGGTGAGGTTGATGCCCGAGCCGCTGAGAACGATCTTGTACTTCCCACCCGTCACGCGGAAGTGCATGCCCGAACCGCGGTAGACGTAGCCGCGCGACGTCGGATTGTTCGGATCGGGCGCGGCCGGTGTCTTCGTGTCCCAGCCGCTGACGAGGATCTGGCCGTCACCGACGACCGGATCGGTCGTCTGGATCGTCCCGGAGTCGATCTGACCCCAGAGCGCGCCCTTTCGCTGTCGGCGCACCGACCTGCACCTTCCCGTAGACATCCTGCAACTGCAGCACGCCGTCGCCCGTCGCCCGTGGCGCCGCAAGGGCTGCCGGAACGGCGACGAGCGCGCACACGAAAATGAATAGGACTCGGCGCATCCGCAGAATCAGTCTTTCCCCTCGAATTATGCCGCTAATGATCGGAAAGTAAGGAGTTTTGTCACGACTCTCCTCCGAGGCATCCAGAAGATCCCGCCCGCGGCGTTCCTGCTCGTCGCGGCGGCAGCCGCGTCGGACCTCGTGCCGTCGATCGCTCCGCCGATCCACTCCGTCGAATGGATCGCGACCGCGGCGCTCGTCGTCATCCTCTTCGACGGCGGTGCATCGATCGGCCTGCGCCGCTTCCGCGTCGCTGCGGCGCCGATCGTCGCGCTTGGCACGGTCGGCACGTTCGCGACCGCAGGGATCATTGCGGTCTTCGCCCATTGGGCGTTCTCGCTGGGCTGGACGACCTCCGGGCTGCTCGGCGCAGCGATCGCCCCGACCGACCCGGCGGTGATGTTCTCCGTACTCGGCGGCCACGAGATCCGCGGCCGGGCCGGAACGATCCTCGAAGGAGAGTCCGGCGCGAACGACCCGGTCGGGATCGCGTTGATGCTCGGCCTGATCGAGCTCGCGACCCACGCCGACGAGACGTTCTGGGTCGTCGTGCGCATCTTCTGCGAGCAAATGGCAATCGGGCTCGCGATCGGGATCGTCGGCGGGCTCGCCGAGCGGCGGCTGCACGGCATCGTGCGCCACCCCGTGCGAACCCTCGCGCTTGCCGCCGTCGTGTTCGCCGTCGCAGACGTCGCGCACGGCTCGGGGTTCCTCGCAGTGTTCGTCGCCGGAGTGATCGCAGGCGAGCGGCGCTCGCCGTTCCACCGGCTCTCGAGCCTGGCGGAGATCGTCGTCTTCGTCGCGCTCGGGCTGACCATCTCGATCTCGGCCCTCGGCCTCGCCGACTGGGCCGACGGGCTCGCCCTCGCGGCCGTCGCGGCGCTGGTCGCGCGCCCAGCTCGCGGCCATCCCGCTGCTCGCCCCCACCTCGCTCTCGCGCAACGAGGTCGCGTTCGTCGTCTGGGGCGGATTGAAGGGAGCGGTGCCGATCCTGCTCGCCGCGTTCGCGGTGACCGAGCACGCACCGCATGCGGCTCGCATCTACGACCTGGTGTTCGTCGTCGTCCTCGCCTCGGTCGTCGTCCAGGGCGGGACGATCGGCTGGGCCGCGCGCCGCCTCCGCGTTTAAGACGGTCTAGGCGACGCGGCGCACGTGCTGGGCGAGCCCCGTCGCGCTCACCGACTCGTACGCGTCGACGACGCGAACCGCGCCACCTTCGCGGGCGACCGGCTCGCACACCACGCAGACCGTCCGATCGCGTCGCGCCCAGCGCCACGTCCGGTACCGCTCGCCGGCCAGCAGCGTCCGGCGGCAGATATGGCACATCGCCATTTCCCCACGGTAGGTCGAGCCCCGGACGGATCTGGCTAGACGCGCTCGATGATCGCCGGCGATCGCCATGCCGAACCCGATGCACATCGAGGCGATGCCGTAGCGCGCGTCGCGCCGCTCGAGCTCTGACAGGAGCGTCGCCGTGATCCGCGCGCCGGTCGCGCCGAGCGGATGGCCGAGCGAGATGCCACCGCCGTTCGGATTCACGTCGTCCATTCGACTCTCGAGGCCGAGATCGGCGACGGTCTGGAGAACGACCGAGGCAAACGCCTCGTTGATCTCGATGACCGCCATGTCGTCGAGCGTCAGTCCGGCGCGCGCAAGCGCCCTTTGCATCGCCTCGGGGTTCCCGTGGAGCATCCGCGTCGGATCGACACCCGCCAGCCCGAACGCGACGAACCGCGCGCGCGGCTCGAGACCGAGTCGCTCGACGGCCGCCTTGCTCGCGATCAGCACCGCGGCACTGCCGTCGACGATCTGCGACGAGTTCCCGGCAGTGACGACGCCGTCCGGCTTGAAGGCCGGCTTGAGCGCGGCGAGCGCCTCGAGCGACGTCTCGCGGCGTGGCGCCTCGTCGACGGCGAACGTTCCGCCGTCCGGCAGCTCGATCGCGACCAGCTCGCGCTCGAACGCCCCATCGTCCGATGCGGCGAGCGCCCGCCGGTGCGACTCGAGCGAGTAGGCGTCGAGCGCCTCGCGTGAAAGCCCCCACTCCTCGGCCAGCAGCTCTGCCGACGTTCCCTGCATCACGATCTCGTGCCGCGACGTGACCTCGTCCGAGACGGAGCCGCCGTTCGAGCCCATCGGAACGCGGGACATCATCTCGACGCCGGCCGACACGACGACGTCGAGCTGCCCTGCCATCACGGCCGCTGCGGCGTTGAAGTTCGTCTGCATCGACGAGCCGCACTGGCGATCGACCGTCGTGGCGGCGACGGTGACGGGCCAGCCGGCTGCGAGCACCGCCATCCGCCCCACGTTCCACCCCTGTTCGCCGATCTGCGTGACGCAGCCCATCTCGACGTCCTCGATCTCGGCCGGGTCGAGATCGTTGCGCGCGACGAGCGCGTTCAGCACCTGCGCAGCGAGATCGTCGCCGCGCACGACGGACAACGTCCCGTTCTTGCGTCCGATCGGCGAGCGAACGGCATCGACGATCAAGGCGTCCATCAGTCGGCAGGGATCGGCTCGAGGGCGAGCGAGCGCTGCTCGCGCCGCTCGAAGACGTATTCGACCGCGACGTACGTGCCGATCGCGTAGACCCAGCCCGCGATGCAGTCGACCACGTAGTGCTCGGCGCCGTAGACCAGCGAGAACGCCATCGCGAGCGGGTAGAGCGCGAGGGCGGGTCGCGCCCACCACGGCACCAACCGCCACAGAAACAGTGTCAACAGCATCGCGTAGCCCGCATGGAGCGAGGGCATCGCGGCGACGTTGTTCGCGTATTGCTGGCCCTTCTCGAAGAGCGAGCCGTAGTGCGCGATCGGCACATGGGGCCACGTGACCTTGATCGTGCGGTTCGCTTCACCGATCGCCCCGTGCTGCGCGGCCAGCCACGGCGGCACTGCCGGGTAGAGCACATACGTCGTGAACGCCGCGAGCGCGAGGACACAGACCATCGTCGCGAACTTGGCGAAGTACTCGTGCGCCCACATCCAGAGGATCGCGGCGACGATCAGCGTCGCGAGGAAGTGCGTCAGGTAGATGAACCACGTGGCGTAGTCCCACCAGTGCAGGTGGTTGGCCCCGTGCCAGAGATGCTCTTGGAGCCACACCGTCGGAATCGGCTTGCCGAAGAGCGCGGCCTCGATCTTGATCTGCGGCAGCTCGCGCGGATGGACGAGCGCTCCGTCGGCGTAGCCGCGTAGCCGGTCGTAGATGAAGAGGACGCCCATGAACGGCGCCCAGTCCCGCACGAACCGCGGCACCTTGCGCCGAAGGTCGGAGATCGCAAATGCGGCCATGCCGATGCCGAACCAGGCAAAAACGAGGTCATGCGAGGTCGGGACGCCGACCGTCGCGATCATGACGGCCGACAGCACCAACCACAGCACCGGGGCGCCGATGCGTACCGCTCTCCGTTGGAGCACGGCTGAAGATTAGAGTCCGGGGCATGGCAACCGCGACGACTGACCGTGCATTGCTGATCGACGGCGAGCGTGTCGAGACCGGCGAATGGACCGAGGTGCGCTCGCCGTTCTCGGGCGAGCTCGTCGGCCGGGTGGCGAAGGGCGGCGCGGCCGAAGCACGCCGCGCCCTGGACGCAGCGGCGCGTGCGTTCGAGAACCCGCTGCCGGCGCACGAACGCGCCCGCATCCTGGACGCGACCGCTTCGCTCCTCGCAGAGCGTGCCGAGGAAGCGGCAAGGATCATCAGCAGCGAGGCAGGAAAGCCGATCAAGACAGCGCGGGTCGAAGCACAGCGCGCTGTCTCGACGTACACGTTTGCCGCCGTCGAGGCGCGGAAGCTCACGGGCGAGACCGTGCCGATGGATGCATCGTCTGCCGGCGCCGGGAAGCTCGCGTTCACGCTGCGGCTTCCGATCGGGATCGTCGGCGCCATTTCGCCGTTCAACTTCCCGCTCAACCTCGTCGCCCACAAGATCGCCCCGGCGCTCGCCGCCGGCTGCCCCGTCGTGCTGAAGCCCGCATCGACGACGCCGTTCTCAGCCCTGTTCCTGGCCGAGCTCGAGCAGGAAGCGGGCCTACCTCCGGGCTGGCTGAACGTCATCGCCGGGTCGGCATCGCCGATCGGCGATGCGCTCGTCGACGACGAGCGCGTGAAGCTGATCACGTTCACCGGCTCCGGCGGCGTCGGTTGGGGAATCGCCGAGCGCGCCCACAAGAAGCGCGTGAAGCTCGAGCTCGGAAACGCGACTCCGGCAATCGTCTGCGCCGATGCCCCGGCGGGCACCGCCGCGAAGCTCGCCGCGAACGCCTTCTCGTTCGCCGGGCAGAGCTGCATCTCGGTCCAGCGCATCTTCGTTCTCGGAGACGCCTGGGACGGTTTCGTCTCCGAGTTCGTCCCGGCGGTCGAGTCCCTCGTCGTCGGCGATCCGGCGGACGACGACACGGACGTCGGCCCGGTGATCAGCGACGGCGACCGCGACCGCATCCTCGAGTGGGTGCGCGAGTCGAAGGGCGAGCTGCTGACCGGCGGGGAGACGAACGACCAGGGAGTGATCCGCCCGACCGTGATCGCCGGTCCTGCGCCCGACGACAAGGTGCAGTGCGAGGAGATCTTCGGTCCCGTCGTGACCTTGACGAAGGTCACGACCGTCGATGAGGCGATCGATCTGGCGAACGCGACCCGCTATGGCCTGCAGGCGGCGATCTTCAGCAGCAACATCGCGACCTGCCTCGACGCCGCCCAGCGGCTCGAGTTCGGCGGGGTGACCGTGAACGAGGCGCCGACCTTCCGCGCCGACCAGATGCCGTACGGCGGCGTCAAGGCGTCGGGGAACACCAAGGAAGGTCCCGCGTGGACGGTGCGCGAGATGACCGAAGAGCGGCTCGTCGTCATCCAGGTCTAAGCCGAACCCCTCGTTACACTCGTCGAGCATGTCCCTCTTTCGCCGGGGCGGGAAGGACGTAGGTATCGCTCCGCGCCACCCCCACGCGGGCCTGCTTCGGCGTGAGCGCCGCGCATTGCTGAAGGCGCGCGACGACGCGCTGAAGGAAATCGGGGGCCTGCTCGTCGAGATGTACCGCCGAGGCGGCTTCCGCGAAGACCTGCTCGCCGAGCGCGCCGCAAGCGTCGTCGGGATCGACGCTCGGCTGTCCGAGATCGACGAGCTACTGCACGGCTCGCGCAAGGTCGTGCGCTGCGAATGCGGCGCACCGCTTCTCCGTGGCTCTCATTTCTGCCCGAACTGCGGCCGCCCGACGGGCGAGGCCGGCGCCGACGAGGATGCCGTCGAGCGCACCATCGTGGAGCCGACCCCCAACTCATGACGAGCACACGCGCCGAGCATCGGGCGACCGCGGTCGCGGCGATCGAGGAGACCTGCCCGCGCTGCGGCGCACGCCGGCGGGCAGACCAGCAGTACTGCCTCGAGTGCGGCCTCGAGCTCCCCGTCGTCACCGGCCGGATCGCTTCGCTTCGCCGCCGGTGGATCCGGCGCGTCGGCTGGTACCCCGGGGACTGGGTCTGGGCCTCGCTCGCCACGCTCGTCGTCGCGATCGCCGGCGCGGCCGTCGCGATCGCCTTCACTCGAAGTAGCGGCGCGGAGAGCTCAGCGGTCGCACCGCCGCCGACCCCCGTCACGACCACCACCCCTGCGAGGACCACGGGCGGCACCACAACGGCGCCCGGGAAGCCGAAGCCGGCCACGACACCGCTGCCGGTTCAGCCGAACGGCAGCGTCACCTGGCCGGCAAACCGGAACGGCTGGACGGTCGTCCTTGCCTCCTACCCGCGGACGACCGGGCGCCTGGCCGCCGTCGGGCTGGCCCACGAGGCCGCCAAAACGGGCCTCAGCCGGGTCGGGGTTCTCGATTCGAGCCTCTATCCGAGCCTCCAACCGGGCTACGACGTCGTCTTCAGCGGCATCTACGGCTCCGAGGAGGACGCTCAGACGGCCCTGCCCGGCGCCCATCAGGCAGGTTTCAGCGGCGCGTACCCGCGGCAAATAGCCCGGTGAAGCCGGCGTAGGCCGTTTTCAAGTATGCAAACATTTGTAACAGCGTTTCCGACCGTGTAAAGTCCCCTCGGGATCGCCGGGGGAAAGGAGCCTTTACGGCTTCTTAAAAGGCTGGCGGCTACAGTCGATGGAACCAGGGACGCATCACATGGACGAACGGCTCCTTCATATTCAGCACTGCATGTATCAGTACTCCCGAGCGATCTATCGCTCGATCAAGGATCTGATCGATCCCTACGTCGACCCCAGCACCCAGCTCGAGTACCGCCGTGAGGTGCTCGCCGCGTGCGAGGGGACGATGGAGCGGCTTGCCCAGGATCCGCACTACTTCGCCAAGCCGGACAAGGCGCTGTTCCAGGATATTCGGCGCTATTTCCCGATCAACGTGCAGGCCCAGGTCGCCTGGACGGTGACGCAGGGCATCGACGCCGCGGTCGGCTTCGTCGAGGAGCAGATCGAGGCGGGCGCGTTCGACGGCGGGGTTGCCCGCTGCCGCGCGACGACACGCAAGGGCAAGGCATGTCAGCGCACGCCGCTGCCGAACCGCGACTACTGCCCGTCGCACCAGCACCTCGAGCGCTCAAAAGCAGCCGCGTAGTGCGTCAAACGCACGAACTTGGTTCGCTCCGCGAACCAAGTTCGCGAGTCTCGTGCTGTAGGCTCGATCAGGGGTGAGCCACGACACCGACAAGCTGATTCGCCAGCTCTCGCTCGTCGCATTTCTGATGGCGGAGAGGCGGCCGCTGACAGCGCGCGACATCAAGTCGAACGTCGAGGGCTATCAGGAGATGAGCGACGAGGCGTTCGCGCGCCGGTTCTATTCCGATCGCGCCGAGCTCGTCGCGCTCGGCGTCCCGCTCGACTCGCATCGCGACGAGTTCACCGGCGAGGAGCTCTACACGCTCCGCTCCGAGCGCTACTTCCTGCCGGAGCTCGAGCTCGACGACGAGGAGCTCGCAGCCCTCCAGACCTGCTTCTACCTCCTCGAAGGCCGCTTCGCGTACGCGGAGCCGCTGCGGCTCGCCCTGCAGAACCTCGCGCTCGGCCGTTCGGCCGGCGCGCTCGCCGCTGCGCCGACCGGCACCGCCGTCCGGGTCGAAGTCCGCGATCCGGACTACTCACCGGAGCTCCAGGGCCGGCTCGGCAAGCTCGAGGGCGCGATCTCCAAGCAGCGCACGGTCAAGTTCCGCTACTGGTCGATCTATCGCGACCAGGAAGAGGAGCGCGCGCTCAATCCGTACGCCCTGCTCCCCGAGAACGGCTCGTGGTACGTGATCGGCCACGACCTCGAGCGCGACGACATTCGCACGTTCCGCGTCTCGCGCATCCGCTCGGAGATCCGGTTCGCGACCCGCCGCGAGCGAGACTTCCGGCTGCCGGCCGAGTTCGACGTCGAGGCGTATCGCGGCAGGACGGACTGGCAGTTCGGCGACATCGTCGGTGAAGCCCGCATCGAGGTGGCTCCCGACACCGCCTGGTGGGTTGAGCGCGCCTACGGCGGCGACCGGAACCGCGTCGAGGGCGACATCTTCTTCACCGAGTACGCCTCCTCGAGCCAACTCGCGCGCTGGATTCTCCGCCAGGACGGGCGGGCCGTCCCGCTCGAGCCGTCGGAGCTACGCCGTCTCGTCGTCGAGGGGGCACGCGCGGCCCGCGCGGCCCACGAGGGCGCGCCGCCGACACCCGCCGCCGAGGCCGTCGTCCACGAGGCTGAGGCCTCCACCGACCGCCCCGCCGGCCCAGTCGCGCCCGAGCGCTTCGGCGTGTTGCAGGCGCTCCTCGCCTACCTGCTCACGGCCTGCGGCGAGGATCGCGAGGGCATCATCCCGGCGCACGAGATCGTCGAGCGGTTCTCGATCCCGCCCGATCAGCTCGAAGAGCACCTCTCCCTGCTCAACCTCGTGAACTTCGGCGGGGGCTGCTACGCGGTCTACGCAGAGCTACAGGGCGACGAGGTGCACGTTGACAAGGAGCTCTTCGGCGACACGTTCCGCCGTCCGCCGCGGCTTACGCCGCTCGAAGCGCGCGCGATCCGCCTCGCCCTCGAGTTCGTCGGCCCGATGATCGCGGCCGGCTCGCACTCCCCGCTCGACCGCGTCCGCGCGAAGCTCGAGGAGACGTTCGGTGCGTTCGAGCTGACCCAGACGCCCGAGCCGCACGTCGGCGAGGAAGAGGGCCTGGTCGACAAGCTCACGCAGGCCATCGACGGCCACCGGCTCGTTGAGATCGAGTACCTGAAGCCCGAGGTGCAGGACGTTGCTACGCGGATCGTGGAGCCATACTCGATCGAGCGCCGTCTGCCGAATTGGTACGTGCACACATGGGATACCGAGCGCGACCAACCTCGCTCCTACCGGCTCGATCGCATGCGGAAAGCGACGGTGCTCGACGAGTCGTTCACGCCGCGCGAAGGCTTCGACCCGGCCACGCTCCATTCAGCCACGACGGCACGTATCTGGTACTCGCCGAACGTCGCGCGCTGGGAGATCGAGAAAGGCGCACGTCTGCTCGTCGACGGCGCCGCGATCGCCGATCGATCTGTAGGCAGCGCGGAATGGCTCGTCGGAGAAGTCGTCTCCTATCGAGGCGAGGCGATCGTCCTCGAGCCGCACGATCTCCGCGCGCAGGTCGCGCTTCGTGCACGTGAGCTCGCAGCCGAGCTCCGGCCTAGTCGGCCGGCAGCTCGATCGTGAACGTTGCGCCCCGGCCAAGGCCAGAGGACACGGTCAGCTTGCCTCCGTGCGCTTCGGTGATCGACCGCGCGATATAGAGCCCGAGCCCGGTGCCGGGCTTGGACGCGCCGCCGGTCACGCGCCCGAACTTCTCGAAGATCAGCCCTTGGTCGGCCGGCCCGATTCCCGGCCCCTGATCGCTGACCGAGATGTGGACGCTGCCGTTGACCGAAGCGGCGCGCACGTCCACCGGCTCGCCGGCCGGCGAGTACTTGACCGCGTTGTCGATGAGGTTGCCGAGGACCTGCCGCAACCGTTCGCGATCGCCCCGGACGAGCGGGAGCGGCGACGGCACCTGTGCGCGAACAGGCACTTCGTCCTGGCCGACGACGGCAGCGGAGACCGAATCGGTCACGAGCGCCCCGAGATCGACATCGGTGAAGCGGTAGGTGAACGTGCCGGCGTCGATCCGCGACGTGTCGAGCACGTCGTCGATGAGCGTCGCAAGTCGAGCCGTCTCGTCGGTGATCAGCGCGAGGAATGCCCCACGCTGGTCCGGCTGCAGCTCGCGCCAGCGTTCCTGCAGCGTCCGCGACGCGCCGATCACAGCTGCCATCGGGCTCCGCAGCTCGTGCGAAACGAGTGAGACGAAGTCCGCCCGGAGCTCGGACAGACGGCGTAGCTCGTCGACCGTGCGCCGTTCGCTCTCGTACGCGCGGATGTTCTGCACGGCGCTCGCAACGAGCCTGCCGAGCAGCGTGACGAGCTCGATCTCGTGGGCGGCGAACGCGTCGACCTCCGCCCGGCTGACCGAGATGAATCCGATCGCGCGCGCACCGACGAGCAGCGGCGCCGCAACGCGGCAGAGGATGCCGACATCGACCATCCACTGTTCCTCGTCGTACTTGGGCGTGCTCATGTCGCTGCGGTAGACCGTCTGTCCGGTCGCGACGACCTCAGCAAGCAGGTTATGGCTGAGACTCGAGCGAGTGCCCGGCGGCATCACGTCGTCGGCGTGCCGGCCGGCGGTCGCGATCACGCGTGACACGTCGCCCTCGGCGAGCACGATCGCCATTCGATCGAACGGCACAAGACCGCGCAGCTCGCGGATGAACGCACCGAAGGCCTCGTCGAGGTCGAGTGAGGAACTGAGCGCGCGTGCACAGCGGTTGGCCGCGTCGAGCAAGTCAGCGCGGCGGCCGAGCTCGTCACGCAACGCCTCCGCCTCGTCGGCGCGGAGCTCCGCCGTCCGCCGCTCGTCGTCGAGGCGCGAATAGAGCCAGCCGACGATCAGCGCCGTCAGGATCCCGGCGACCGCGAGGACGAGGACGATTTGGAGCCGGTACGCAGCGTGGAAGTAGGTCGCGTGTCGCTCCTCGAACCACGCTGACACCGGCACCGCTGCGAAGGCGACGACGAGACCGCCGGTCAGGCCGAAGCGCGCGGCGCCGAGAATGATCGCGATGACGAGGAGCTGCCTCGTCGGGGTGTTGACCTCGAAGGCGAAGAGGAGCGTGTACGCAGAGATGACTGCGAAGTCGAAGACCATCGCGACGACCTGCAGCTCGCGCGAGGCGCCGTTCCGGACGACCATGTAGAGAACGATCGAGCCGGCCCCGAACGCGGCCGTCAGCGCCCACGCCGCCGTCTCGTACCCCGGCGGATAGTGGGTGACCGAAATCACCTGAAGCACCGCACACGGAATCGCGACGAGCCGGACGACTGCGATCCACCACTCGAGCGAACGCGACTTCACGCGCGCGCCTCGATCCGCTCGATTGCCCACTGCGCGTGCTCGGCGACGAGTGGGTCTCGGTCGGCTGCTGCGCGGGTCAACGCCGGGAGATGCTCCGGCCCGCCCGTATTGCCGAGCGCGACTGCAGCGTTTCGCCGGAGATAGCGCGGCTCGTTGCGCGGGACATAGAGCCGCCGAAACTCGTCCACCACCTCACGCCCATCGGTCTCGAGCCAGTGCACGAGGTCGACATGGGCATCCTGCTCAGGTTCAGCCGCACGCCGCTTCTGCACCCCTCGATTCCACGGGCACACGTCTTGGCAGATGTCGCAGCCGTAGACCTGGGCGCCGAGGGCCGAGCGGTAGTCGACCGGGATCGGCTCCGGAGATTGCGTCCAGTACGACAGGCACTTCGTCGCGTCGAGTGTCCCCGGCTCGTCGAGCGCACCGGTCGGGCAGGCGTCGACACACAGCCGGCACTCGCCGCAGTCGGCGTCGAGCGGCGGCGTCGGTTCGAGCTCGACGTCAGTGATCAGTGTCCCCAGCACGACCCAGGAACCATGTCGGCGCGTGATCAGCATCGTGTTCTTCCCGTAGAAGCCGACACCGCTTCGTGCCGCCGCCTCACGGTCGACGTGCTGGTTCGCGTCGACGAGCACGCGATAACTGCCGCCGAGGCTTTGCCCGAGCGCGTCGAGGCCCTCGCGCAGCTGCGCATAGCCGTCCTGCCACGTGTAGCGCGCGAGCCGGCCCTCCCCGGGCTCGAGCGGCGCCTCGGGCTGCCAGTAGCAGTGGGCGGCCGAGATGACGCTGCGCGCGCCGGGAAGGAGCGTCTCCGGATGGCAGGACCGCTCGGGCTGCGCCATCGTGAACTTCATGTCCGCGAACAGCCCGCGCTCGCGGCGCTCGCGGATGTGCCGTTCGGTCTCGTCGTAGGCCTCTGCACGCGCGATCCCAAGGACGTCGAGGCCGAGCTCGACTGCCAGGTCGGTGACCCCCTCCGCCTTCATGAAAGGATTGTGCCCGCGTGAAGGCGATTCGTATTCATGAGGACGGCGGCCCCGAGGTGCTTCGGTACGAAGACGCGCCCGATCCCGAGCCGCGCGACGGCGAAGTGCTGATCGAGCTGCGCGCGGCCTCGCTGAACCATCTCGACGTCTGGATCCGCAAGGGTCTGCCTTCGGTACCGAAGCCGCGGATCCTCGGCGCAGACGGCGCAGGCGTGATTGCGGGAACCGACGAACGCGTCGTGATCAACCCGGGGATCGTCCGCGACGGGAAGATGCACATCGTCGGGGAGACGATGGACGGCACGCATGCCGAGCTCGTCGCCGTCCCACGCGATTTCGTCCACCCCATCCCCGACGACCTGACCTTCGAAGAGGCCGCCGCGTTCCCGCTCGTCTTCGAGACGGCCTACCGCATGCTGGTCCCGCGCGCCCGTCTCCAGGAAGGCGAATGGGTCCTGATCTGGGGCATCGGCGGGGGCGTCGCGACTGCTGCGCTCTCACTTGCGAAAGCGCTCGGGGCGAACGTGATCGTCACCTCGTCGAGCGACGCGAAGCTGGAACGCGCGAAGGAGCTCGGCGCCGACGCAGTCGTCAACCATGCCTCCGGCGATGTCGTCGCGACGGTCAAAGAGGTGACGAGCGGCGGCGCGCACGTCGTCGTGGACGACGTCGGCGAGGCGACCTGGAAGCGCACGCTCGATGCGGTGCGTAGCGAGGGGCGCATCGTCGTGTGCGGCGCGACGACCGGCCCGAACCCGCCGGCCGCGCTGCACCGGGTCTGGTGGAAGCAGCTGTCGATCCTCGGCTCGACGATGGGCACGCCGGACGACTTCCAGGGCGCCTACGACCTGATCGCCGCGGGCAAGGCGCGACCGGTCGTCGATGTCGTCCTCCCGCTCGCCGAGGCGCGCGCCGCGCACGAGCGGCTCGAAGCCGGTGAGCAGCTCGGGAAGATCGTTCTGTCGATCCCGTAGGGCGACCAACGAAAAGCGCCCCAGCCTGAGGCCGGGGCGCTTGAGACGACAGTCCGGTGCAGCGGTACCGAACCGCCGACTTCGGAGAAAGAGCGGTGCTTACGGTCCGGTCGCCGCGGCGATCGTGACGGTCGAGCTGTAGGTCCCGGCATAGGCGTTGCCCGGGATCGACCACCGAGATGTTCGGCGTGACGTCGACCTTGCCGAGACCCGTCTGAGTGGCGGCCGAGAAGAACTTCGTCGCCGTGCTCGAGAGGCTCATCGGGTAAGTGAAGCCGGTCGAGGTCGCCTGGGTGCACGTGCTGGTGACGACGCAAGCCTGCGAGACGGCGGTGATGCTGCCGGGCGCGAGAGTGTGGGTGCCGCTCGTGAACGCCGTGGCGGCAACCGTGAGGTTCCAACCAGCGCCGGTACCGCGTGCGTCCGCGACGCCGAGGGCCGGTGTGTAGCTGACGGTCTGGTCGTCGCCCGCGAGCGTGGCGCTCAGCGTCGACGTACCGGGGACGCTCACCGAGACGGTGCCGCTACCGGAGACGTTTGCGGTCGTCGTCATCGTCGCCGCCATCGCAGCCGAAACCGCAACGAGCGCGAGTCCACCGACCACCAGAGAAATCAGAATCCGCTGCTTCATGTGTTGCTCCAGCTCCTTCAGAGAAAGTTGACGATGGCCACTATGCGGCGCGTTTGTCTGAAGATCGACGTGGCTCCGGTATGAAGACGGAGTGATGCGTCTTCAACGTCCTCGCGCGTTCGCCGCAGGGCTCGTTCTCTTCGTCACAACGGCAGCTCTCGTCGCGCACGGGTCGCTGACGCGGCTCGATCAGTACGCGGTCACGCACCTCATGCCGCTGCTCCACCCGATCGACCAGTCCCTGCTCTGGTCGCTGACGGCTCCCTCGCTGTACCTGCCGGTGGCGCGGGTGCTGCTGACCCTCTGGGTCTACCCCGCGGCGGTCGCCCCCTCGGCGATCTTGATCGGTGTTGCCGCGTGGAAGCTGCACCGTCGCGGCGATGACGGCGCGGCCGTTGCGTGGAGCGTCCTATGGCTCGCCGCGAACGCGATCGAAGTGGCGGGAAAGTGGCTGATCGAACGACCGGCCCTCTATTCGGGCACGGGCATCCACGTGACGGCATTCGACCAGTCGCTCCCGAGCGGCCACACGCTGCGGTCACTCGTCGTCGCGGGCGCGTTCGCCTACACCTGGCGCTGGGGATGGGTCGTCGTCGCGTGGGCGGCGACGGTCGCGGTCGTACTGGTGCCGCTCGGCTGGCACACGCCGACCGACATCGCGGCGGCGCTCTTCGTCGCGCTGATGCTGTGGAGCTTCGCGCCTAGCCGAAGCCGAGAATGAACTTCGCGTCGTCGGACATCCGGTCAGGCGTCCACGGCGGCTCGAACGTCAGCTCGCTGGCCACGTCGCCGACGCCGGGGATCTCGCGCACGACGCGCTCGATGTCCTCCTGGATCATCGCGCCGGCCGGGCAGCCCATCGACGTGAGCGAGTACGTGACCTTCACGTCATCCCCCTGGATCTCGGCCTCGTAGAACAGTCCGAGCTCCACGATGTCCATTCCGAGCTCCGGATCCTCGACCTGCCGGAGCGCCTCGACGACCTCTTCCTGCGATGGCATACGGGCACGTTAGCCCAGCGACACCTCTTCGCGGCGATCCCGCGAGAAGAAATGGATCCCGTCGACGAAGCGCACCCAGTTGCAGCGCGTGCACATGACGATCGAGTGCGTCCGCGCCGAATCGGCGAGGAACCGCACGCCGCGCAACAGGTCGCCGTTCGAGACGCCGGTGGCGGCGACGATCACCTCCTGCGGAGCGAGATCGTCGATCGTGAAGACCCGATCCGGGTCGTCGATGCCGTGGGCGCGCGCCTCTTCGATCTCGGCGCGTCGCGTCGGCCAGAGCTGCGCCTGCAGCTCACCCCCGAGACACCGAAGTGCCGCGGCAGCGAGCACCGCCTGCCGCGTGCCGCCGATCCCGATCGCCAGGTGGTCGTTCGTGCCGCGGACGGCGGCACTGATCGACGCGGTGACATCGCCGTCCTGGATCAGCTTGATCCGGGCGCCGGCGGCGCGAATCTCCTCGATCAGGTCGTGATGCCGTGGCCGGTCGAGGACGATCGCCGTGACGTCGTTGACCATGCGTCCGAAGGCGTCCGCGATCGCGCGGACGTTCTCGGCGACGGGGCTTGCCAGCGACACTTGCCCGCGCGCCCGAGGGCCAACGGCCATCTTGCGCATGTACATGTCGGGGAGTGATGGCATCGAGCCGCGTGGGGACGCGGCGACCATCGAGATCGCGTTCGTGCCACCGCGCGCGACCACCGCGCGGCCCTCGAGCGGGTCGAGCGCGAGGTCGAACTCCTCTCCCCCGGCTCCGATCGTCGTTCCGGCGGCGAGCTGCTCGCCGTCCTCGTGGCCGCCGATCACGATCCGGCCGCTGATCGGCATCCGTTCGAGCGCCAGCCGCGCCCCGGAGAACGCCGCGTCCTCGGCGGCCTCCATGTCCGCTCGCCCGAGCCAGCGCGCCGCCGCGAGCGCCGCCCGTTCAGTCACGCGCGCGAACGACTCACACTGGCACTGCGGCCGCAGATGGTCGGTGTCGGTCAAACACTCTCCCGTTCGCGCGCGGCAGCGTCCATGATGAGGCCGATCACCCGGTCGATCGCGCGGTCCACGTTCGTATTCTCGATCACCGGCACACCCTCGCGCCGCGCCCGCCCGCAGACATAGGTCTGGATTCGCCGGATATCGTCGATTCGCTCGAGGTATTTGCCCATCGCACGCGTGCCGCCGGTGGCGTTGTCGCGGACGTGGAAGTGCATCCGGTGGACGTCCTCGTCCGCGATCTCGAGGACGACGTGGACGAGCAGCGCGCCGTCGATCCGCTCGGGCAGCAGCCCGGGGACGAGATGGACGCCCTCGAGCACCATCGACCAGCCTTCGGTGAGCGAGCGGCGAATCGCCGCGTCGACGCCGACACAGACGTGACGGCACTGCTCGACGAAGCCGACGATCGTCGGATCGCCGGTGACGTCTTCGTCGAGCGCCTGGCCCGCCTCGAAGCTCGAGTGGTGAATCGTCGGCATGAACTCCGGCGAGAAGAACGCCCGCATCGTCTGGCGGATGAAGTCGGTCGAGGCGACTCGGGTGATCCCGAGCCGTCGCGCCACCTCGGCCGCGACGGTCGACTTGCCGGTGCCGGTCGAGCCACCGACGAGGACGATCAGCGGAATGTCGAGCTGCTGGACGTCGGCGAGGCGACGAAGCCGGTTGACGGCCTGGGCGCCCTCGTGCTCGCCGAGCATCTCGACGGCGAGCACCTCGAACCGGTCGACGCCCAGCGAGGGCTCACCGGCCTCGGCGAGGTCGAGCTCGACCCGCTGCGCGAGCTGGTAGGCAAGGTCGCCCGCGACGCCGACCGCGATCAGCGCCCGCGCCATCATTCCCTTCGAATACGGAAGGCCGGCGTCGCCGAGCGGAAGTGCCTCGACTCATGCCGGCACCGGGACGAGCCCCCGCAGCACATCGTCGTCGACGCCGACGAGCTCGTTCGCCGCGAGCACGACGCGAATGCCGTTGGCGAGCGCATGCTCGGCGACGACGTCGATCGCCGCAGCCTTCAGCTCGACCAGGTACGTGTCGGCATCGACCAGGTCGGCGCGCAGCGCCTCGCGGTTCGCGAGGCTCGTCGAGACGTTCACCACATCCGCGTCGAGATGGGAGACATCGGTCGCGCCGGCCGTGAAGACCGCGACGCGGCCCTCGAGCGGCGCGGTCGGTTGCAGCCGTAGGGACGGCGTCTCGAGCACGACGTCCGAGATCAGCCGACGGTAGGTGTCGAGATACGGGTCACGCTCGAGACCACGTCCGGTCACAAGGACGCGCGCCCCGGTCGCGACCGGCGGGATCGCCGCGCCGCTGCCGTCGAAGATCACGATGTCCGGGCTGCCGCTCTGCGGCGAGACGTGCGCCTTCGGCGACGTTCGAGACGCTGACCGCCCCGGCCAAGCCGCCGCCGGCCCGGCGGCAGCCGATCGTCGGGACGCCGGCGAGCGCCGCGATCTCGAGATGGTCGGAGGCGGCGTGCCGCCCGGCGCGCGACCGCGCGACGAGCTCCTCGACGGTCGGCGGCGACTCCACCACTTCGGGCTCCTCGGGCCCGCCGCGCCCCATCGCCACGACGACAACGTCGTGGTCTCGCGCGAGCAGCCGCGCCAGATGCGTCGTCACAGCCGTCTTGCCGACGCGTTTCCCGGTCCCGATCACGGAGATCGAGGGCAGCTCGAACGGCTCGAGCGCCGGCGGATCGAACCGGAAATCGGCGCCGATGTATGGGAGACCCGCCGCCAGCGCGCGCGACGCCCATTCGAAGCGCTCGCGCGGGCCGAGCACCGGCTCGTCCGAGAGGTCGACGACGACCTCGGCGTCCGCGAAGTCGGAGATGACCGGCACGCCGTAGTCCGCGCCGTCGCGCAGCTTCTCGGTGCCGCCGACGAGGATCGCGCCAACCCATTCGTACGGCAGCGCCCGTAGTGCGTCGCGCACCACGGGCGCATAATGCTCGCCGTCGACGAGCGCCACCGCCTTCATCGCTTTGCGGTCACCTCTTGCTCGATCCGCCCGGTGTACTTCTCGTACTCACCGGTCGCGACGTCGAACTGGATGATCCGCTCCTGGCCGTGGAACGGGTAGCGGCGCCAGATCGTGACGTGCGTGCCCTCGATCTCGACGACGTTGTAACAGGGCCTCGTGTTGCCACGGAGGCGGAGCGTCGAGACCGTTCCGGTGTTGACGACGAACAGGCTCTCGAGCTTCCAGGCGTACGGCACATGCTTGTGACCGGACAGCACGAGATGCGCCCCGGCGCGCTGCAGGCACTCGATCGCATCGCCCGGCGTCATAGACCACGTTCCGTTCGCGCCCGGTTCCGGGAATGGGCAGCAGATGATGGTGAAGGACGAAGACCTTGAGGTCGTCGGGAGCGACTGCGAACTGCTCTTCGATCCAGCCATATCGCCCGCGCCCGATCTGGCCGTGGTCGAGGTCGGGCTCGGTCGAGTCGACCGCGACGACCGAGATCCCGCCGCGTCTCAAGACGGAACTGCGGGGGCCGATCAATTGCTCGAAGTGCAAGTACCCGACGTTTCGCGAGTCGTGGTTGCCCGGCACGACGACGAGCGCCTCGCACTCGATCGTGTCGAGATAGCGCTTCGCCTGCGCGAACTCTTCCTTGAATCCGAAGGTCGTGAGGTCGCCGGAGCACACGACGATCTCGGGCTTCAGCTCGTTGATCTCGGCAATCGCGCGCTCCATCAGATCGGGCATGAAATGCGGATCGCCGCAGTGGAGGTCTGACAGATGGGCGATCATCGCCATGCAACGCAGTCTAAATCGTCCGAGCCTGTTGCTACCCTGACCTCAGTGGCGGTGGAAACGCCTGTTTTCCAGGCATATCGTGGCGTGGAGCCGCCGCGCTTCGCCAACCCCGCGGAGCTCGAGTACGCGAAGATCCTCGATTGGTACGGAATCCCGTGGATGTACGAGCCGCGGACCTTCGTCCTTGCGCGTGACGAGGAGGGCCGCGTCACCGAGGCGTTCTCGCCGGACTTCTACCTGCCCGAGCAGGATCTCTACCTCGAAGTCACGGTGATGAAGCAGTCGCTCGTCACCCGCAAGAACCGCAAGCTGCGGAAGCTTCGCCAGCAGTATCCCGACGTGAAGATCAAGCTGTTCTACGAGCGGGACTTCGAACGGCTCGCCGCCCGCTTCGGGCTGCAGAAGGCGTCCTGAGCTCGCAGGCCTCACACGACGAGCGCATCGGCGAGGTCTTTCTCGACGCCGCCGAGATCCGTTCGCGTGTCCGGGAGATCGGCGCCGAGATCGCCGAGGACTACGCCGGGAAGGAGCCGCTGCTCGTCGGGTCGCTGAAGGCGTGCATCCCGTTCATCTGCGATCTCTCGCGGGCGATTCCCGCGCATCACGCGCTCGACTTCATCGAGCTGTCGGGCTACGGCGAAGGCGCCGGCCGCGGAATCCGCTTCCTGAAGGACCTGAACACCGAGATCGAGCACCGCGACGTGATCCTCTGCGACGCCGTGATCGACACCGGCCTGACGATGAACTACCTGGTCAAGTCGCTCGCGATCCGGCAGCCGGCGTCGCTCCACATCGCGACGCTGTTCGAGCGGCCCGTACCGGCGCCTCGTCGACGACCTGCCGGTCCGGTACGTCGGCTTCACGATCCCGGACGAGTTCTTCGTCGGCTACGGGTTCGAGCTCGGCGAGCGGTTCCGGAACCTGCCCGACCTGCGGCTGCTCCGCTGAACCTCGCCGCGCCGGATTTTTAGGTCCGGCTAAACTTTCTCCATGTTGGACACGCGGACGGCGGAACCGCTCCCCACCGGGCTCCGGACGGTCGACGAGGCCCTCCACCGGACGCGCTTCCGGATCCTGCCGTTCCTGGGGCCGGCGTTCATCGCCTGCGTCGCCTACATCGACCCCGGCAACTTCGCGACCAACATCGCCGCCGGCGCGCGCTTCGGCTACCGGCTGGTGTGGGTGATCGTCGCCGCGAACCTCGCGGCGATGCTGATCCAGACGCTCTCGGCCAAGCTCGGGATCGCGACCGGGCGCAACCTCCCGGAGGTCTGCCGCGAGCAGTACTCGCGGCGCACGACGTTCCTGCTCTGGTGCCAGGCCGAGCTGATCGCGATGGCGACCGACCTCGCCGAGTTCCTCGGCGCGGCGATCGGCTTCAGCCTCCTCTTCGGCTGGGGCCTCTTCCTCTCGGCGGTCGTCTCGGGCATCGCGGCGTTCGCGATCCTCGGTCTGCAGCGGTTCGGCGCGCGGCCGCTCGAGGCGGTGATCGCGACGCTCGTCGGCGTGATCGGCGCCTGCTACGTCGCCGAGCTCGTCTTCGCCCACCCGCAGTACGGCGCGGTCTTCCACCACGCGGTCGTGCCGGAGTTCGGCGGCAGCGAGGCGCTCCTCCTCTCGGTCGGGATCCTCGGCGCGACGGTCATGCCGCACGTCATCTACCTCCACTCGGCGCTGACCCAGGACCGGCTCGTGCCCGAGACGCACGAGGACGCGAAGACGCTCCTCCGCTACACGCGCGTCGACGTGATCGTCGCGATGACGATCGCCGGCCTGATCAACGTCTCGATGCTCGTGATGGCTGCGTCGACGTTCTTCCGCACGGGCCTCCTCCACGTCGACTCGCTCGACGGCGCGCACAAGACGCTCGAGCCGATCCTCGGCAGCGCGTCCGGCACGCTCTTCGCGCTCGCGCTCGTCGCCTCGGGCCTCTCGAGCTCCGCCGTCGGGACGCTCTCCGGGCAGGTCGTGATGCAGGGCTTCATCCGGCGCCAGATCCCGGTGACTCGTCCGCCGGCTCGTGACGATGATCCCCGCGTTCGTCGTGATCGCGATCGGGGTCAACCCGTCGCGCACGCTCGTGCTCTCGCAGGTCGTGCTCTCGTTCGGGATCCCGTTCGCGCTCGTCCCGCTCGTCGTCTTCACGTCGAAGCGCTCGATCATGGGCCCGCTCGTCAACCGGCGGATCACGACCGTCGCCGCGTGCGCGGTGACAGCCGTGATCGTCGCGCTGAACATCTTCCTGCTCGCGCAGACGACCGGGCTCTTCTAGCCGAGGTAGCCGAGCGGGTCGACGGGGTTTCCGTCGACCCGCACCTCGAAGTGGAGGTGCGGCCCGGTGCAGTGGCCCGTGCAGCCGACGTAGCCGATCGTCTGTCCCTGGTCGACGTGCTCGCCGCAGGTGACCGCGATCGAGCTCTGATGGCCGTACGCGGTGGCGAGGTTGCCGCCGTGGTCGATGACCACGAAGTTGCCGTAGCCCTCCTCCCAGCCGCAGTAGATGACCGTGCCGCCGGCGGCGGCGTGGATCGGCGTGCCGGACGGGACGCCGATGTCGATCCCCTGGTGCATCCGCCCCCAGCGCCACCCGAACGGGCTCGTCATCGGGCCCTGCACCGGCCAGATCAGCCCGGCGGTCGACGGCGTCTGCGTCGGGCCCGATCCGTCCTTCGACTGGGCGGCGCGGATCGCAGCGGCGATTCGCTCGCTCGCCGCCTGCAGCGCGTCGATCTCCTCCGCCTCGGAACGCTCGGACGCAGAGAGCTTCGACAGCGCGACGACCTTCGTGTTCCGCGTCTCGGCGAGCGCGTCGCGCGACCCGACCAGCTCGTCGCGCACCGCTTGCGTCTGCGCCGTGCGCGCCCTGATCACCGCCGTCTCGCCGCTCACGGTCGTCTGCAGCTTCTTCGTCTTCGGCGCGCGCCGCCGTCACGTGCGCTGCGCGAGGCGGCGACCTCGGCGGCGACCTGCCGGTCGTGACTCGCGATCTGCTTCATGTACTCGACGGCGTCGACCGCGTCGCCGAGGCTCTGCGAGCCGAGCACGATCTCGAGCGTCGACGGCGAGCCCGTCTCGTAGATCTCGACGAGCCGCCGGTCGAGCACGCCGATCGCCCGGCGGTACTCCGCGCGCAGCGTCGCAAGGCGCTCGTTCTGCAGCCGGAAGAGCTGGTTCAGCGCGTCGAGGCGCTTCTGGTGGAGCGCCAGGTCGGCCTGCAGCGTCCCGAGCCGCAGCGACACGTCGCCGACCTGCGCCTCGAGCGCGCGGATCCGCGACGTGAAGCCGGCGACCTGGCTGCGCAGCGCCTGCCTCCTGCTGCTTCTGATCCTTGACTCGGTCCTGAAGCGTCGCGATCCGCGAGTCGACCTGGTGCTTCTTCGCCGCGTCGTCGCCGAGCGCCGGCGTCGCGACCGCGAGCATGAAGATGAAGGCGAGCGCGAGCCGCCACATACGGCGGGATTCGCCGCTCGGCGCGCCTACTCCTGCGCGTCGGCGTCGAGCGCGCGCAGCGCGGCCGCGGCCGCCTGGCGCGAGCGGCCCGATCAGCTCGCGGTAGTCCTCGTCGTCGACCATGCCCGTGCGGTGGTCGAACTCGAGCTCCTTCAGCGCGGCGAGCGCCCGGTCGCGCTCTTCGATCAGCGCGAGCCGGCGCTCCTCGGCCTCGGTCGGCGCGTCGAGACGGTCGTCGACTCGTCTCCGGCTCCCGCAGGAACGGCAGCGCCACGAGCACGACGACGACCGCCGCGAGGGCGATCCCGAGGACGATCCAGATCACGCGCGTGCGGGAGCGAGCCGTGCGACGAGCCGCCGCTGCTCACGCGCGTCGGGCCACATCGCGACCGCCGAGCCGAACAGGAAGACGATCCCGGCGATCCAGACGAAGTTGACGAGCGGCTTGACGAGCACCTGGACGTAGATCAGCCCCGTCTTCGGGTGCAGCTCGTCGGGGATCACGTAGAGATCCTGGCGCGCGCAGCCAGTCGGTCTTGATCGAGACGTTCTTCGCCGGCTCGGGCGGGATCTTGTAGTTCGCCAGCACGGGCTTGATCGTGCCGTCGAACTTGCCGGTCACGGCGAGCACGGCGTACGTCTTGCTCGACGCTCGGCGAGTTCGACGTGAAGACGCCCCGGTTCGTCAGCGTGTAGCCGTCGACGCGTCATGCTCTGGCCGAGCGCGAGCGGGCGGTCGACCTCGGTCGGGTACGCGCTCGAGCCCGCGACACCGATCGCGAGCAGCACGATCGCCGCGTGGACGATGTACCCGCCGTAGCGCCGCCGGTTGCGCGAGACGAGCGTGAAGAGCGACCCGGTGGCGCGCGTGCCGCGGACGAGCTCGAGCACGATCGTCGCGAGCACGAACGAGCAGAACGTGTACGCGATCAGCCCCGGCCTCGACGAGCCGGCGCCGGCGAAGAGCAACGCGACGCCGCACACGACGCCGACGACGATCGGCCAGATGAGCGTCCGCAGGAGCGCGCGCACGCTCGTCCGCCGCCAGGCGATCAGCGGGCCGATGCCCATCAGCAAGCAGCAGCGGCAGCCCGAACGCGCGCAGGAAGAAGTCGTAGTACGGCCGCCCGATCGTCCGCTGCTCGCCCTTCACGACCTGCGTGACGATCGGGAACAGCACGCCCCACAGGACCGTCAGGCACAGCGCGACCAGCAGCAGGTTGTTGTAGAGGAACGCCGCCTCGCGCGAGAGCGCCGACTCGAGCTTCGTCTTCGCCTTCAGCAGCGGCAGCCGCCACATGATCAGCGCCAGCGAGAAGAGCGACGAGATGACGACGAACGCGAGGAACCAGCCGCCGATCGGGCTCTTCGCGAACGAATGGATCGAGTCGACGACGCCCGAGCGCGTCAGGAACGTGCCGAACACGGAGAGCTCGAACGCGAGCGCGACGAGGACCATGTTCCAGACCTTCAGCATCCCTTTGCGCTCCTGGATCATCACCGAGTGCAGGAACGCGGTCGCGGCGAGCCACGGCATCAGCGCGGCGTTCTCGACCGGGTCCCACGCGTAGTAGCCGCCCCAGCCGACCTCGGTGTACGCCCAGTGCGCGCCGAGCAGCTGGCCGAAGCCGAGGAACGTCCACGCGGCGAGCGTCCAGCGCCGCGTCGCGACGATCCACCGCTCGTCGGTGCGCCCGGAGAGCAGCGCGCCCATGGCGAAGGCGAACGGCACCGAGAGCCCGACGTAGCCGAGGTAGAGCATCGGCGGGTGCGCGACCATGTACGGGTTGCGCAGGCTGTGCGTCAGCCCGGCGCCGTCGAACGACGCGCGCTGCGTGTCGAACGGGCTCGAGACGGCGACGAGCACGAACGCGAAGAACGTCGCGATGCCGCCGAAGACCGGCACGACCCACGCGGTGAGGTCGCGCAGCAGCTTGCGGTTCGCGGCGATCGACAGCGTCGCCGTAGCCGGTGAGCACGAGCAGCCACAGGAGCAGCGAGCCCTCCTGCCCGCCCCAGAACGCGCTCAGCGAGTACGCGGTCGGAAGCGCGCGGTTCGTGTGCTGCGCGACGTAGACGAACGAGAAGTTGTGCCGGACGAGCGCGAGCGCGAGCACCGCCGCCGCGATCAGCGTCGAGGCGAAGCTGCAGAAGAGCGCGTTGCGCGCCGAGTCGGAGAGCCGGCGCCGGTTCGTGCGGGCGGCGACGATCCCGACGACGAGCGCGTAGACGGAGAGCCCGAGGGTGACGACGAGCGCCGCGCGGCCGAGGTCAGCCACATTCGCTACGAGCTGGGCGTGGTCGACGTGTACTTCGACGGGCACTTGGTGAGGATGCTCGACCCGGCGAGCGTCCCGCCCGTGAACACGCCGGTGACGACGACGCTGCGGCCGACCTCGAAGAGCGGCGGCGGGCTCGTTCCCCGGTACACGACGGAGACCCGCGTCGGGCTCGCCCCGGTCGGATCCTTGAGCGCGAAGCGCAGGCCGTTCCCGTGCGAGTCGCCGCGCAGCGGGCCGACGACGGTGCCGACGACCGCGAGCTTCCCGGTCTGCGCCTTGATCTGGCTCGGCGTCACCGTCGGCGTCGAGTTGCCGGCGACGGCCGTGTACAGCAGGAAGACGGCGAGCACCGCCGCAACGGCGAGGGCGACGACGAGCCGCGCGGGACTGCGCGTTGACACGACCGGAAGGGTATCTACGCGTCGGCCGCGGCGGTCTGCCTACGCGCCGGCACGCGATAGCCATGATCGGCACAAAGCGAGCCGGGCAAGTCCTCGGTCAGCGCGTCGCAGTAGCCCTTGCCGTACGCGGCACGCATGAAGGCGGCGACGACGTCGAGCGACCAGTCGCTGATCGTCGACGCCTCGCGCCAGAGATCGGCGAGCCGGAGGTCGATATCGAGCTCGAGAAGGTCGATCCGCGACGGGTTCTGGGCCATGCGAAAAGGCTAGGCACCGCATCGGACGGACTACCGCGTGAGCAGGCCTTTCGCATCTTCGAGCCAGCTGAGCGGCCGCTCGAGCAGCTCGATCGGCAGGATCTTCGTCCCCGAGGCGCGCAGCGCTCCGAGAGCTCGTCGAAGTCCATGTCTTCGGTGTCGATGACGACGATCGCCGGCGCGAGCTCGTCGTACGCCTGGGCGGCCGTCTCGGGATCGGTCGCGAGCAGCACCTCGAAGCCGTCGGTGCCGAGCAGCTCGCGCAGCATCTGCGCGGCGCCGAGCTTGCTCTCCGCGAGCAGGACGCGCAGCCGCGTGCCGCCGAACGCGTCGCCGCGCGCGACCCGCTCGGAGAGCAGCCGATGCGCCTCGCCGGGTCGCCGCCCCTGCTCGACCTCCGCCTTGACGAAGCGCAGCTGGTCGACCTGGTCGCGCGAGTAGAGCCGCTGGCCGCCGCCCGAGCGCTGGGCACGATCAGGCCGTAGCGCGTCTCCCACGTGCGAATCGTCGCCGCTGAGAGATCCAGCATGCGCGACACGGCACCGATCGAAAAGAGCGGACGCCCTCTTTCCGCCATTTGGCGGCGATACCCTCCGGTCACGGCTTCCTAACGGGGTCGATGTTCAGAATCTTCGTCAATGTCTCGTCATTTGCACTACGGACCCGCTCGGGTGCCGTCCCGGGAGTCTCCCCGAGCGGCGCTCGACGCGCTGCTCGAACGTGATCTGAGCGCCTGCGAGATCGACTTCGAGGGTGGGTTCTGGATGGACTACGACTTCGCGGCCGAGTTCGGCGAGCTCTGCGCCGCGGCCGACATCGTGCTCTCGGTGCACGCGCCGATCGCCGGCTTCATGGGCCATGCCGAGCGCGGGAAGAAGCTCAACATGGCGGTCGGGATGCTCGACCACTCGGCGGGCATCGCGAAGGCGGCGGGCGCCGAGGTCGTCGTCTTCCACCCCGGCTTCCTGCTCGGCCGCACGCGCGAGGATGCGATCGCCGCCGTCGTCGAGCAGCTCGGCGAGCTGCGCGAGCGGCTCGAGAAGAAGGACCGCGGCGTGCCGTTCGGCATCGAGGTGATGGGCCGTGTGCGCGAGCTCGGCTCGATCGACGACGTCTGCGAGATCGCCTCTCAGCTCGACTGGGTGCGGCCGGTGATCGACTTCGCGCACATGCACGCGACCTCCGACGGCGGCTTCACGTCGGTCGAGCCGTTCGTCGCCGCGCTCGAGCAGGCGGACGCGGTGATCGAGGACGGCGCGCCGTTCCACATCCACTTCTCGGACATCCAGTTCGCGAACCGGAACGAGACGAAGCACCTCCCCTACGGCGAGGGGACGCTGCGCGCCGAGCCGATGCGCGACGCGCTGGCGCAGTTCTCGCGGCCGGCGACGGTCATCTCGGAGTCGCCGACGCCCGAGTCGACCGAGGCGATCAAGGCCGATCCTCGGCGCGTAAGTAGGCTGGGACGCATGCTCGACCCGAACGCCTTCAAGGCCTACGACGTCCGCGGGGTCTACCCGACCGAGCTCGACGAGGAAGGCGCGTACGCCGTCGGGCGCGCGTTCGTCGAGCAGTTCTCGGCGAAGACGATCGCCGTCGGGCGCGACATGCGACTCTCGGCGCCGACGATGGCCGCGGCGGTCCGCGAAGGCGCGGCCGACGGCGGCGCCGACGTCCTCGACCTCGGGATGGTCGGCACCGAGATGCTCTATTTCGCCGTCGGCGAGCTCGGCCTCGACGGCGGCATCGCCGTCACCGCGTCGCACAACCCGAAGCAGTACACCGGGATGAAGATCGTGCGTCGCGGGCGCGAAGCCCGTCGGCGGCGACTCCGGGCTGCTCGACGTACGCGACCGCGCCGTCGCCGGTGTCTGGCGCGACGCGACGCGCGGGACGATTCGCGACGAGGACATCTGGAGCCGCTTCGTCGACCGCGTGCTCACAGTTCGTCGACGTCGACGCGATCCGGCCGCTCCGCATCGTCATCGACGCCGCGAACGGCATGGCCGGCGCGATGCTGCCGCCGGTGCTCGACCGCCTGCCGATGCTCGACGTCGTGCGCTGCTACTTCGACCCGGACGGGTCGTTCCCGAATCACGAGCCGAACCCGCTGCTCCCCGAGAACCGCGCGTTCATCGTCGAGAAGATGCGAGCCGAAGGCGCCGACCTCGGCGTCGCCTACGACGGCGACGCCGACCGCTGCTTCTTCGTCGACGACACGGGCGAGTTCGTTCCCGGCGACTTCACGACGGCGCTCTTTGCCCAGTTGATCCTCGCGCGCGAGCCGGGCGGCAAGGTGATCTACGACGTGCGCGCGTCCTGGGCGGTGCCGGAGGCGATCACCGCCGCCGGCGGCGTGCCGCTCATCAATCGCGTCGGCCACGCGTTCATCAAGCAGCGGATGCGCGAGGAGCACGCGGTCTTCGGCGGCGAGGTGTCGGCGCACTACTACTTCCGCGACTTCTCGCAGGCCGACTCGGGGACGATCCCGTTCCTGCTGATGTGCGAGCTGGTCTCGCGCCGCGGCAAGCTGAGCGAGGTCGCTCGCACCGTTCCGCGAGCGCTTCTTCATCACCGGCGAGATCAACACGCCGGTCGCCGACGTCCCCGCGAAGCTCGACGAGCTCGAGCTGATCTACGGGCGCGAAGGAGAGGTGTCGCACCTCGACGGCTTGTCCGTCGAAGGCGGACGACTGGCACTTCAACGTGCGCCCGTCGAACACCGAGCCGCTGCTCCGCCTGAACCTCGAAGCGCTCTCCGAAGCGCTGATGGAACAGAAGCGCGACGAAGTGCTCGGCGTCATCCGCGAGCCGTAGGATCGCTCACTCATCGAGCTCGGACGCACCACCGACCGGAAGCCGCCGTTCAACTACTCGGCGCTCGCGCGGGTCGGCTTCTCCGACACCGACGCGCAGGGCGTCGTCTACTACGGCCGCTACATGCCGTACTTCGACCTGGCGCGGACGGAGTACCACCGCCACCTCGGCCGCCTGCACCTGGAGAACATCGACTTCGCGATGCGCGCGGTCACGGTCGAGTACTTCGCCGGCGCGCGATTCGACGACCTGCTCGAGATCTTCGTCCGCATCGAGCGGATCGGGACGACGAGCATCACCTACGACCACGCCGCCTATCGGCTCGACGAGGACGGCGACACGCTGATGGCGACCGCAAAGGCGACGCTCGTCTGCATCGCCCTCGACGAGCGCCGCGCCGTGCCTGTCCCTGACGCGTTCCGCCAGCAGATCGAGGGATTCGAAGACCATCCCTCAAACGGGGTACCCCGCTCCTAGCCGGCTTGATCCCTCGATCGAGGGATGACGTGCACTTCGGTGACGTACGGGAACGCGAACGGCTCCTCGATCCCGTAGGTGAGGGCCGCGACGCGCGCGAGCAGCTCCTCTCGCTCGAGCGCGGACATCGCCGCCACGAACGACGTCGAGGCCACCCGTTCGCAGAGATCGTCGGTCGTGAACTGCTGCTCGAACCGAAACGACCGCGTCTCTTCCGGCCCGAACAGCGGCGACGCGGCGAGCGGCGCGCGCCACGCGCCGAGCTGCTGCCCGGGCACCTGGTCGCGCAGCGGGCGAAGCAGCTCCTCGACCTCGCGCTGCAGCCGGTCGTCGAGATCGCGGCTGTTCCAGACGAGCACCAGCACCCCGCCCGGACGCAGCACGCGATGGAACTCGGGCAGCGCCCGCTCGTGGTCGAACCAGTGGAAGGCCTGCGCGACCGTGATCGCATCGGCCGACCCGTCCGGAAACGGCAGCTCCTCGGCCGTCGCGGCCACCGTCTCGCAGCCCTCGATCAGCGCGCGCATCTCGTCGATCGGCTCGACGGCGACGACGCGCGCGCCGCAGGGCACGAGCAGCCGCGTCAGCTTCCCGGTCCCGGCACCGACGTCCAGAACGGTCCGTCCCGGGCCCAAGCCGGCCTGCTCGACGATCCACTCGACCGCGTCCGCGGGATACGACGGCCGGGCGCGCTCGTAGACCTCGGCCGCGCTCGCAAAGCCGGCCGCGGCGATCGGGTGGATGTCGCTCACGTCGGCGTGACGCGATAGGCGTCGAACACGGCCTCGAGATTGCGCAGCGACGTCAGCAGCCGCTGCAGGCTCTTCACGTCGCCGACCTCGACCGTGTACCAGTTCTTCGCGAGCTGATCTTCGACCATGCCGCCGTAGCTGACGATGTTCGCGCCGGCTTCGGCGAACGTCCGCGCGACGTCCTCGAGGAGGCGCGGGCGATCCCACGAGTCGACGGCGATCTGGACGCGGAAGCTCTTCGTCGCTGTCGCGCCGTCCCAGTCGACCGGCGTGAACCGCTCGGGGCTGCGACGCAGCGCCTTCACGTTCGGGCAGTCCTCGCGGTGGATCGTGATGCCGCGGCCGAGCGAGATGTAGCCGACGATCGGGTCGCCCGGAACCGGCGTGCAGCACTTCGCGAGCCGGACGAGCACGTCCGTGACGCCCGGAACGACGACGCCCATGTCGGAGCCCGAGACGGGCTGCGTCTTCGGCGCCTTCGTGATCACCGGCGCCTCGGCGGCGACCTCCTCGGTCTTCAGCCGCTGGACGACCTTGTTGACGATCGCGCCGGGCTGGAGCTTCCCCGAGCCGAGCGCGAGGTAGAAGTCGTCGGCCTTCTTGAAGCCGGTCTCGCGGATCACCTGCGCGAGCGTCGCCGAACCGCGCAGCTTGGCATAGGGAAGGTTCTGCGCCTTCAGCGCCTGCTCCAGCGCCTCGCGGCCCTTGTGCTCGGCGTCCTCGCGCGTCGCGTGCGAGAACCACTGGCGGATCTTGTTGCGGGCGCGCGAGCTCTTCGCGAGCGACATCCAGTCGCGCGACGGGCCGCGGCCCTGCTTCGAGGTGAGGATCTCGACGAAGTCGCCGTTCTGCAGCACGTAGTGCAGCGGCACGATGCGGCCGTTCACCTTCGCGCCGACGGTGCGATGGCCGACGTCGGTGTGCACGGCGTACGCGAAGTCGATCGGCGTCGCGCCGGCAGGCAGCGTCTTCACCTGGCCCTTCGGCGTGAAGACGTGCACCTCTTCGTCGAAGAGGTCGGTGCGGAACGTCTTCATGAACTCGCGCGGGTCGGCTTCGTCGGCCGTGCCCTCGTCCATCAGCTGCTTGACCCACGCGACCCACTCGGCGTCCTTCTCGTTCTGGCCGCGCTTGTAGAGCCAGTGCGCAGCGACGCCGAACTCGGCCGTCTCGTGCATCTCGCGCGTGCGCACCTGGATCTCGAGCGGCCGGCCCTGCGGACCGATCACGGTCGTGTGCAGCGCGCGATAGCCGTTGAACTTCGGCATCGCGATGTAGTCCTTGAAGCGCCCCGGCATCGGCTTCCACAGCGAGTGGATGAGACCGAGGCCGCCGTAGCAGTCGCGCGTTCCCTCGTCGCCGCCGCGCTCGACGATCACGCGCATCGCGGTCAGGTCGTAGATCTCGTTGAACTCGCGACCCTTCTTCGCCATCTTGTCGTAGATGGAGTAGAAGTGCTTCGCGCGCCCCGAGATCTCGGCCGGGATGTCGACCTTGTCGAGCTCCTTCTGCAGCACCATCGCCGCTTCGCGCACGTGCTCCTCGCGATCGGTGCGCCGCTCGGAGACCATCTGCTTGATCTCCTCGTACTTGCGCGGGTGCAGCACCTGGAAGGAGAGATCCTCGAGCTCCCACTTGAGCGCGTGGATACCGAGGCGATGCGCGAGCGGCGCGTAGACCTCGAGCGTCTCGCGCGCCTTCTGGAGCTGCTTCTGCTTGCCGAGATACTCGATCGTGCGCAGGTTGTGCAGGCGGTCGGCGAGCTTGATCAGGATGACCCGGAGGTCCTCGGCCATCGCGACGATCAGCTTGCGGTAGTTCTCGGCCTCCGCGTGCTCGCGGCTCCGGAACTGCACGCGCGTCAGCTTCGTGACGCCTTCGACGAGCTGCGCGATCTCGTCGCCGAACTCGGCGCGAAGCTCGTCGGGCTCGACGCCGGTGTCCTCGACGACGTCGTGCAGCAGCGCGGCGGCGAGCGTCGCCTCGTCGAGCAGGAGCCCGGCGAGGATCTTCGCGACGCCCCACGGGTGGTAGATGAACTCCTGGCCCGATGCGCGCACCTGGCCGGCGTGCGCGCGGGCGGCGTAGTCGAACGCGCGGGAGATCAGCTCGCGGTCGACGTCGGGCTTATACGCCTCGACCTCGGCGAGCAGCTCCTCGACGAGGTCCTGATGCCGCTCCAGGACTGCCATAGAGCCAGTGTACTCCTGCCCCTTCCCGGCCCCCGTACCGCATTAGGAGGATTCCGCGTTCGAACCAGGAACCACTCGAAGCCCATGTTCGCCCGCCGCCGACAGACCAGAAAGCTCGCCCGCGTCGCCCGCATGCTGCAGGCACTCGACGCCGCGCAGTCGCGCCCTACGCCGCCTCGGCGAGTGCGGGTCTCGCTTCGAGCATCGCTCTGAACGTCTCCGACTCGTAGAGGCTCCGCCGCGCGCCGTCGGCCAGTTCGAGCTCGCCGAAGATCGTCCGCGCCTCGTCGGTGCGCTCCGCCTCCGACAGCTGCCACTGAGCTGCGAGCCAGTCGCGGAGCTCCGGAAAGCCTTCCGCAGCGTCGAACACGCGCCGGACGACGAGCTGCGGTGAAACGACGCCGTTCCAGCGGTTCTCCTGCAGCCGGAACGCGACGTCGTAGCGCTGCTCGCGCCGGAAGCGGTCGAGCTGCGCGCCGAGACCGAACGCGATCGCCGAGCCGGCGTCGCGCCCCTTGTGGCGCACCCGGAACCGCAGATGCTTTCCGTCGCCGACCGTCGACGGGTCGGTGACCTCGCAGCCGTCGACGAGCAACGTGACGCCGGGGTTGCCGAGCCCGAACGGCGCGAGCCGGCCAAGCTCGGCGCACAGGTCGAGCGTGAGCTTCGAGCCTTCGACGATCGCGTCGATCTTCGTCGAGGAACGCAGGTCGTCGTCGGAGAGCACTGCGTCGGCATGTGCCGCGAACGCCGCCGCGAAGACCTCGATCTGCTCGCGCTCGATCGTCAGACCGGCCGCGGCACGATGGCCACCGAACCGCTCGAGGTGCGCGGAGCACGCGGCGAGACCGCCGTGGAGGTCGAACGCCGGGACCGAGCGACCCGAGCCCTTCCACGCCTCGTCGGTGCCGGCGATCAGCACGACCGGGCGGTTGAAGCGCTCGACGAGGCGCGAGGCGACGATGCCGATCACGCCTTCGTGCCAGCCCTCGCCGGCGACGACGTACGCGCGCCGACGGCGCCGCGACTCGGGCCACGACTCGACCTCGGCGACCGCCTGGCGCAGGATGCGCTCCTCGACCGCCTGCCGCTCGCGGTTCAGGTCTTCGAGCTCCTCGGCGAGCAGCTTCGCTTCGCGGTCGTCCTCCGTCAGGAGCAGCGCCAGCGCCGCCTCGGGACGGCAGAGCCGGCCGGACGCGTTGATGCGCGGCGCGAGCCGAAACCCGACCGAGCCCTCGTCGACCGCAGCCGGGTCGACACCCGCAACGCGCATCAGCGCCCGCAGCCCGGGCTTCTGCGTCTGAGCGAGCCGGCGCAGTCCGAGCAGCGCGAGGCCGCGGTTCTCGTCGACGAGCGGCACGACGTCCGCGACGGTCGCGAGCGCAACGATGTCGAGGTGACGGTCGAGGAACGGATGCTCGGGGCCGAGCAGCGCCTGCGCGAGCTTCCACACGACGCCGGTGCCGCAGAGGCCGGTAAACGGGTAGTCGCCCTTGAGCGGCGCGACGACCGGGCACGCCGGGAACTCCTCCGCGGGCCGGTGATGGTCGGTGACGACGACCTCGAGCCCGAGCGAGCGAGCGTGCTCGACCTCGGCGACCGCGGTGATCCCGCAGTCGACGGTGAGCACCAGGTCGAAGCCCTCCTCGGCGAGCCGCGTGAGCGTGCCGGCATTCAGGCCGTAGCCCTCCTCGAAGCGCGACGGCAGATGCCACGCCACGTCAGCGCCGAGCTCGCGCAGCAGCAGCACGGCGAGCGTCGTGGCGCAGATGCCGTCGGCGTCGTAGTCGCCGTGGACGCAGATCCGCGCCCCCGCCTCGACGGCGGCGACGATCGTCTCGACCGCCTGCCGCATGTCGCCGAGAGCGAACGGATCGTGGCCCGGCAGCGCTCCCTCGAGGAACGCGCGCGCCTCCTCCGGCATCGCCGAGCCCGCGCCGAACGAGCACCGACGCGGTCGTCTCGGAGACGGCGAGCTCGCCGGCAAGCGCACGGACTGCCGCGTAGTCACAGGGTTCGAGCTGCCAGAGTGCCGACGCCATTCGGAGCGATGACGGTACGGACGGCGTCGGACGGAGCTGGCCAAAAAGCCCTGGTCGTGCGTAGAATCCGCGGCCCTTGCTGAAGACGGTCGCTGCCCTCGGCGTCGCCTGTCTCGCGGCCTTCGTGGTCGCGCCTGCCTCCACGCCCACACCGCTCGTGCCGAGCGGCGTCACCGTGGCCGGGCTCCCGGCCGGCGGCCTCACCGCGGAGCCGCTCCGCTCCCGGCTCGAAGCGGCGCTCGCGCGGCCGCTCACGATCGACGACGGCACCACGCAGACACTGATCGACCCCGCCACGCTCGGCGCGCAGGCGGACGTCGACGACGGCCGTCGGCTCCGCCTTCACGAGCACGCCGGAGAGTTCGCGTGTCCGTCCCGGTCGCCTACTCCCGCGCCAAGGTGCTGAGCGCTGCGCAGGCACTCGCGAAGCGGTACAACCGCGCGCCGGTTCGCCGCACGCGTCGTCGGCGCGACAGCGGCCGGCCCGCTTGTTCGCGCCGTCACGAGACGGCCTCGCCGTCGACGTCGACGCGATGGCCGCCGCGATCGGACGGCTCCTCCAGGACGGCACGCGCACCCCGCTCCGGCTGATCACGCACGTCGTCCCGGCCAAGCGGACGGTCGCCGCGTTCGGCCCGGTGATCGTCGTCAACCGGGCGGCGAACTCGCTGCGCCTCTACAACGGCCTAAGACTCGTCCGGACGTTCCCAGTCGCGACCGGCCAGGCGATCTACCCGACGCCGGCCGGCCACTGGTTCATCAAGGACAAGCAGAAGGATCCGTGGTGGTACCCGCCGACCTACGACGCCTGGGCGAAAGGGCTCCAGCCGGTGCCGCCCGGCCCGAGCAACCCGCTCGGCACGCGCTGGATGGGCCTGAACATCCCCGGCGTCGGCATCCACGGCACCGACGAGCCGACCTCGATCGGCTACAGCGAGTCGCACGGCTGCATCCGGATGCAGGTTCCCGACGCGGAGTGGCTCTTCGACCACGTCCACGTCGGCACGCAGGTCGTCATTCTTTAGGCAGGTCGACGCCGAGCCACGTCAGGATCAAGACCGCTCCGACGACGAGCACGGCCCCACCGATCAGCAGGCGCGGATGTCCGGCCTCGCGAACCGTGACGACAAAGGCCCTGCCGAGCAGGATCATCACGCCCGCGACGAGACCGACGCCCACCACGAGGGCAGGCAGCCAGACGATCGAACGTGCCCAGTCGGTGCCGAGGAGAAGGTGCACTACGATTGGATCGTGCCTGATGGGCTCCCATCACCCGACGCGAACTACACCTCGGGCGACGACTACATCGTCGAGTTCCTGGGCTATCGGTTCGCGTTCGGCGCCACCGACTTCGAGGGCCGCGTCGTCGCTGCGGCCGTGAAGCTCGGGGTCGTCGAGACGTCCGAGCTCGACGAGGACGAGATCTCCGACCTCGTCTCGCTGGCGGCGCAAGGGATGATCGACGAGCCGCTCTCGCGTCTCGGGCGCTACCTCGTACGCAACTGGGAGCGCGTGTCGCTCGTCGACGACGAGTCGCTCGTCTACTGGCTGCGCAAGCTGATCTTCCGCGGCGCGTGGCTCGATCACCAGGTGAAGCGCGGCGCGCTCGAGGTCGTCTGGGACGAGGACGACGCCGAGTTCGCCTATCAGCATCCCGGGCGGCGGCGGCAGGCCGCTGCTCGAGCTCGCCCCGGTGCCGTCGTGGCACGAGCTGCAGTTCAGGCAGTAGCCGGTTGCGCCTATCTGGCGCTCCTGCTCGCACTCGACCACTACGCGACCTACCCGGAACAGCTCGCGCTCGGCGTGCTCACCTTCGCCGTGCTCGGCTTCGCGCTCATGCGCACCTCGTTCGAGCGCCGCGATCCAGGCGATCGGCGTCGTCTGCTTCGCGACGATCGGCGAGGTCACCGGCTCCCTGATCTGGGGCGTCTACCACTACCGGCTGCACAACCTGCCGCTCTTCGTCCCGCCGGCCCACGGGCTCGTGTATCTCACCGGCCTCTCGCTCGCGGCCGCACTCCGCCACCACGCACGCGCGCTCGTCGCCGCCGCCGCGATCGCCGCGGCCACCTGGGGGCTGCTCGGTCTCCTCGTCCTGCCTCGCCGCGACGTCGCCGGCGCGATCGGCGTCCCGCTGCTGCTCCTCTTCCTCTGGCGCGGCCGGAACCGCGCGGTCTACGCGGGCGTCTTCCTGGTCGTCGCGAGCCTCGAGCTCTACGGCACCGCGATCGGCACGTGGCACTGGGCGCACGACCTCCCCGGGCTCGGCATCCCGGACGGCAATCCGCCGTCCGGAGTCGCCAGCGGCTACGTCTGGTTCGACGTGATGGCGCTGCTCGTCGCGCCGTATCTCAGCGACTTCGTTCGCCGCGATGAGTTACGCGTCCCGGCGGAGTCTCCCTCGGCATGAAACTTCTTCTCACCTCCGCCGGCATCAGGAACGCGAGCATCGAGAACGCCCTGCGTCGAGCTGCTCGGCAAGCCGATTGCCGAGTCCAGTGCGCTCTGCATCCCCACCGGGTCGTACGGCCACTACAACTTCGCCGGGGTCTGGCGGTTCGTCTCGGGCAACTCGCCGCTCCGGATGGCCCAATTGGGCTGGAAGTCGCTCGGAGTGCTGGAGCTGACAGCGCTCCCGAGCCTCGACCGCCAGAGCTCTGGCTGCCGCTCGTCGAGGAGGTCGACGGCCTTCTCGCCGGCGGTGGCGATGCTGCCTATCTGGGACACTGGCTGCGGGAATCGGGCCTCGCCGACCTCATGCCGTCGCTCCGCGAGACCGTCTGGGTCGGCCTGAGCGCCGGCAGCATGGCGCTGACACCGCGCATCGGCGCCGGACTTCGTCAGCTGGCCGACCGAAGGTGCCGACGACCGGACGCTCGGCATCGTCGACTTCTCGATCTTCCCGCACCTCGACAGCCCCGGGCTGACGGAAAACACGATGGCAGCAGCCGAGCGCTGGGCAGCCGAGATCGGGAACCCGTCGTATGCGATCGACGACGACACCGCGATCAAAGTCGTCGACGGCACGGTCGAAGTCGTCTCCGAAGGGCACTGGAGGCGGTTCGACTGAAGCTCCTGCTCACCTCCGCCGGCGTCAAGAACCCGAGCATCCAGGACGCGCTCGTCGAGCTGCTCGGCAAGCCGATCGCCGAGTGCGACGCGCTCTGCATCCCGACCGCGCTGTACGGACACCCGATGGCCGGGCCACGCCAGGCCTGGCGGTGCATCAGCGCTCAGGGAAACACCGCCCCGTTGGTCGGTCTCGGGTGGAAGTCCCTCGGCGTGCTCGAGCTGACGGCGCTGCCGAGTCTCGACAAGGCGCGCTGGGTCCCGCTCGTTCAGGAGGCCGATGTGCTGCTCGTCGACGGGGGCGACGCCGCGTACCTCGCTCACTGGCTGCGAGACCTCCGGGCTGGCCGATCTCCTGCCCTCGCTCGGCGACACGGTCTGGGTCGAGCCTGAGCGCGCGGGAGCATGGTGATGACCCCACGCATCGGTCGACCGCTTTCGTCAACTGGACCCACCGGACGGGGCTGACGATCGGACGCTGGGCATCGTCGACTTCTCGATCTTCCCGCACGTCGACCACCCCGATCTGCCGCACAACACGATGGCCGCGGCGGAGAGCTGGGCGGCCGAGCTGGGCAACCCGGCATATGCCATCGACGACCAGTCCGCGATCACCGTGGTCGACGGCGCCGTCGAGGTCGTCTCAGAAGGCCGCTGGAGACAGCTCGCCTAGGACGCGTCGAGCTTGCCGAACTCGGCGTGCAGACGAGCGGCTTCGTCTCGCGTCCACTCCTGCGTGAGCGCGACACCGAGGATCGCCGATGACGACGTCCGCCAAGCGGAGCCCGAGCCGCCGGCAGAGCAGCGTGAACCCGCGCGGAGCGGCGTCGGTATGCGCGACGAACAAGACGCCGCGCGCAAGTCCGGACAGTTCGAGCAGGTAGTACGAACGGATCCCTTTCTGCTCGTCGAGTGGCGACGGCAGCGGCACGACGCTCGCGTCCTGCACGCAGTACGGGAACCGCGCGTCGTCGAGCACGCCCTTCAAGGCAGCGCGCACGACCTCGTGCGGCGCCTCGAGCTGCCAGCCGCGGTCGACGATCTCGAGCCGGTCGCCGTCGCCGAGATAGACCGCGGCGAGCTCGCACGAGAGCGACTCGGCGGCGACGAGGCCGACGAGCCGCATCGCCTCGCCGACATGCCCCGTCGGGACGGCGAGCGCGGCCCGAACCGCCTCGAGCTCCTCGAGCTCGTCGGCGAGCTGCTTGGCCGGTGTGACCTGCTCCACCGCGTCGGCGGCCATCGTCGCGGCCGACTGGAGCGCCTCGTCTGTCGCTTCGTCGAGCTGACTGTTCTCCCCGCCGAAGACGACGACGACGTCGTTCGTCACCGGCACGAACGACGCAGCGCAGGCGTAGTACGGACCGAAGACGAGCTTCTTCTCGCTGTGCGCGACGCGCACGGGGCTGCGCGTGGCGAGGCTGCGGCTGAGCTCCTCGGACTCGGCGCTCGAGACCTCGATGAGGCCGGCCCAGCCCGCGCCGCGGCCGGCGCCGCCGAAGTGGACGAACTGATCCTCTCGCACCCGGCGAAGCACGAAGAGATCGGCTGCTCCCACTGATGCCGCAGCAGTATCGGCACGTGGTGCGGGCGTTCCCATGACTGTTGTCAGATTAGAACAGCTTGCCGGTGTCCGGGAGGGCACCGAGGTGCGCCCGGCCCAGATCGGTGACCATCCGGCCCCGAGGCGTGCGCTGCAGGAAGCCGAGCTGGAGCAGGAACGGCTCGTACACGTCTTCGATCGTCTCCGCTTCCTCGCCGAGCGAAACCGCGAGGGTCGAGAGGCCGACGGGGCCACCGCCGAACTTCTCGACGACGCAGCGGAGGAGCTCGCGGTCGAACCGCTCGAGGCCGGCGTCGTCGACCTCGAGCAGCGCGAGAGCCTCCTCGGCGATCTCCGTCGTGACGGCGCCCTGGTGGCGCACCTCGGCCACGTCGCGGACGCGGCGAAGGATGCGGTTCGCGATCCTCGGCGTGCCGCGCGAGCGGCCGGCGACGAGCTCGGCCGCGTCCTCGGCGATCTCGACGCCGAAGATGCGAGCGGAGCGGCGCACGATCGCCGCCAGCTCGGTCGCGGAGTAGAGGTCGAGCCGGAACGTCAGCCCGAAGCGGTCGCGGAGCGGCGTCGTCAGGAGGCCGGTGCGCGTGGTCGCGCCGATCAGCGTGAACGGCGGCAGGTCGAGCGTCAGCGTGCGGGCCGCCGGGCCCTGGCCGACGACGATGTCGAGCCGGAAGTCCTCGAGCGCCGGATAGAGGATCTCCTCCGCGGCGCGGCTCATGCGGTGGATCTCGTCGACGAAGAGCACGTCGCGCGGCTCGAGCGAGGTGAGGATCGCCGCGATGTCCTTCCGCTCGAGCCCCGGCCCGGCGACCTGCCGGATGCCGACGCCGAGCTCGTTGCGGATGATCTGCGCCAGCGACGTCTTGCCGAGCCCCGGCGGGCCGGCCAGCAGGACGTGGTCGAGCGCCTCACCGCGGGCGCCGCGCCGCCTCGAGCGCGATCGCGAGCTGCTCCTTGACGCGCTCCTGGCCGACGAAGTCGGCCAGCGTGCGCGGCCGCAGCGAGCGCTCGAGCTCCTCCTCGGCGTCGCCGAGCACCGGCGCGAGGAACTGGCTCATGCCGCCTGCCTCAGCGCGTGCCGCACCTGCTCCTCGACCGAGAGCGCCGGGTCGACCTCGGCCAGCGCCCGCTCGGCGTCGACGAGGCTCCAGCCGAGCTCGACGAGTGCGTCGCGCGCGGTCAGGTCGGAGCCGTCGGTGCCCGTTCCGACGTCGAGCGAGGGTCAGCTTCTCCTTCAGCTCGAGCACGACGCGCTGCGCCGTCTTCAGCCCGACGCCCGGGATCGCCTGGAAGCGCTTCACGTCGTCGCGGGCGATCGCGCGCCGGAGCTCGGCCGGGGTCGAGCCGGACACGATCGCAAGCGCGACCTTCGGGCCGACACCGTTCACCCCGAGCAGCAGCTCGAAGAGCTCCCGCTCGTCGGATGAGGCGAAGCCGTAGAGCTGCAACGCGTCCTCGCGGACGACCGTGTGGATCTCGACGACGATCTCTCCGTCACCGAGACGCTGGACGGACGGGGTCGCGTTGACGAGGTAGCCGACGCCGTTCACGTCGACCACGAGCGCCTGCCCGTGGCGTGCGACGACACGTCCCCGTAGCCGCGCGATCATCTAGCTCTCCCGCGCCGGGTCATGCCGGGAACGGTACGGACGGTCCCGGACGACAGGAACGCCCGCGCCCACGCATGTGGATCGCGCTCCCGCGCCGTGCGCGACCGCTGGAACCCCTGCCGCACGAACCGCTCGTAGCGTGCCCCGTCCTCCGGACGGACGAGCGGCACCTCCCGCCGTCGCGCCCGGAGAACGCCCGCGGCGACGGACGGACGCGGCATGAAGTCGTCCGGCTCGAGGCGGCGAACGACAGCGAGCTCGTACCAGGCGCTCCAGAGCACGGTCTGCGCGGTGCTCGGCCACAGCCGGGCGCGCTTGGCCGCGAAGTCCCATTCGACGATCAGATCGGCCGAGGCCAGCGGAACGCCTGGTTCGGAGAAGAGCGAACGACAGATGTCGGCCGCGTGCGCGAACGGCAGGTTGGCGACGACGCGGAACGGCTCGTCCGGCCAGCAGAAGCTCGGCCGCGTCCCGCTCGACGACGGTAACGGGCAGCTGCTTGAGCTTTGCTCCGAGCCGCCGGTCCGGCTCGACCGCGATCACGCGCCCGCCCGCGTCCAGCGAGAGCGCGCGAGAGCATGCCGGAGCCTGCCCCGATGTCTACGACCAGGTCGCCGGCACGGATGCCGGCGTCCGCGACGATGGCGCGCGCGAGCCCGCTACTGCGGAGAAGGTGCCGTCCGCTCGGGCGCGCCGGTGGCACGCGAGCGGTAGGCACGAACCGTCACCGTGATCATTGGTCGAGACCTTAGCTCGCGACGCGCGCGAGCGGCGGCAGGAGCGCGTGGCAGATCGCGACCGCGAGCGCATCGGCGGCGTGGTTCGGCGTCGGCAGCTCGTGCAGCCCGAGAATCGCCTTCACCATGCGCGCCACCTGTTGCTTCTCGGCCCGGCCGTAGCCGCAGACCGCCTGCTTCACGACGGACGGCGCGTACTCAGCGCACTCGACCCCGACGGACGACGCGGCGACGAGCACGGCTCCCCGCGCCTGCCCGACGGAGAGTGCGATGCGGGCGTCTGCGCCGACGAACGACTCCTCCACGGCGACGGCATCCGGCGCGTGTTCCGCGATCAGCTCCTGGACGCCCGTGAAGATCGTGAGCAGTCGCAACTCCGGACGCTCCCGCACGGGCGTTTGCCACCACCCGTGGCAGATGGCCTTGAGGCGCCCTCCGCTTTCGTGGACGATCCCGTACCCGCATGCAGCCGTCCCCGGGTCGATGCCAAGAACCTTCACGCAAACACGTTAGGACGGCCCCCGGACGTTCCTCCGGTGCAATCCGATCGCCGAGCCGTTCGGGTACTGCACGGCCATGAAGAAACCACTCGGGGTCATCCTCCTCCTCGGCGTCGCCGGGCTGCTCGCAGCAGTCTCGGTCGCACGCTCCGCCTCGACCGACGGGACGCTTCAGGCGACCGTCGGTCCCGGCTTCACGATCAACCTCACGCAGAACGGCGCGAAGGTCACCCACCTCGATCCCGGCACGTACACGATCGACGTGAACGACCTGTCGGCCGAGCACAACTTCGATCTGTCCGGCCCGGGCGTCTCCCAGGCGACGGACGTCGAAGGCACGGGCATGACGACCTGGACGGTGACGTTCCAGGACGGCACCTACACCTACGCGTGCGACGCGCACGTGGCGATCATGCACGGAACGTTCACGGTCGGTGCCGCCGCACCGCCGACGCACGACGACGAAGACGCCGGCTCCACTGAACGTGCGGATCCTGGCAGCGAAGGTCGTCAAGCCGAAGACCGTGCGCCTGTCCGTGACGGCGAGCCGCAGCGCCCCGTTGACCGCAAGCCTCTGGAAGGGCCAGGCGAAGGTCGCGCAGGCCAAGGCAACCGGAACGAAGGCGACGATCAACCTCGTTTCGAAGGCCGCCCTGAAGAAGGGCGCCTACGTCGTCGAAATCGTCTCGGGCTCGGCGTCCGCAAGCAAGGCGGTCACCGTCGAAGTAGCCCGAACCTACGCCATCGCGGCTTCGAGGACGTTCTCGGGAATGTCGAAGTTCGCGTAGACGTCCTGGACGTCGTCGTTCTCCTCGAGCGCATCCATGAGCCGCATCACCTGGCGCGCCTTCGCCTCGTCGTCGACGGCAACCGTCACCTTCGGGATGAGGCTCAGCTCCGCCGAGTCGACCGCGAAGCCGGCAGCTTCGACCGCGCCGCGCACCGCGGCCAGCTGCTCGGGCGCCGAGGAGATCTCGAAGACGGCACCGTCGCGGTTCAGGTCCTCTGCCCCGCCGTCGGCGGCGGCCAGGAAGAGCTCGTCCTCGTCGACACCGTCGGCCGGCACCATCACGACTCCACGCCGTTCGAACTGCCACGACACCGATCCGTCGGTGCCGAGGTTGCCGCCGTGCTTCGAGAACAGATGGCGCACGTCGGCGGCGGTCCGGTTCCGGTTGTCGGTCAGCGCCTCGACGATCACCGCGACCCCCTCGGGACCGTAGCCCTCGTAGACGATCGACTCGAACGCAGCGTCGTCGGCGTCGGCGCCTGAGCCCTTCGCGATCGCGCGGTCGATGTTGTCCTTCGGCATCGAGTAGGACTTGGCTTTCTCGATCGCGTTCTGCAGGGCGAGGTTGTTCGTGGGGTCGCCGCCACCGTTCTTTGCGGCGACGATGATCGCCTTCGAGAGCTTCGAGAAGAGCTGGCCCCGCTTGGCGTCCGCAGCGCCCTTCTTGTGCTTGATCGACGACCACTTGCTATGCCCCGACAACGTCTGCCTCCCTTACCGATTCCAAGAACAGTTGGTGCAGCCGCGTGTCGTCGGTCAGCTCCGGATGGAACGCAGCGACGAGGAACCTGCCCTCGCGCGCGAGCACCGGCCGGCCGTCCACCTCGGCGAGCACCTCGACGCCCGGCCCGACCTCCTCGATCCACGGCGCGCGGATGAAGACGGCGCGAACCGGCGCGTCCAGCCCGGTGACGTCGAGGTCGGTCTCGAACGACGCCACCTGCCGACCGAAGGCGTTGCGCCTGACCCTGAGGTCGACGAGGCCGAGATGGTCACGGTCGAGCACGATCATTCCGGCGCAGGTTCCGAACACGGGCCGCTCGAAGCTCCGGATCGCCTCGTCGAGGCCGTACAGCTCCATCAGCTTCGTGAACGTGGTCGACTCCCCGCCCGGAATCACAAGACCGTCGACGCCGTCGAGCTGCTGCGGCCTTCCGCACCTCGACCGCATCGGCGCCGAGCGCACGCAGCATCGCCACGTGCTCGCGGAAGTTCCCCTGCACGGCGAGAACGCCGATTCTAAGCGGCTCCATGGACGGAATGGTATCGGTGCCCGTCCGCCCGCTCGGCCCTGCCGAGCGCGACGAGCCGCTCGAGATGCGCGAGCGACTCGGCCGTTGCGAACCGCCTGAGCGGGATCGGCAGATCCGACGTCGAAGAGCGCGAGCGAGACCTCGTACGCGCTCTTCGGCGTGCCGTCGAGCGCAGCCTCGGCGGCATCGAGCCGCTCGTCGTGATGCGCGGCGATCTCCCGCGCGCGGCCCGCCGGATCGGCACCGGCGCGCCGTGTCCCGCGTAGGCGACGCGCGGCGCGAGCTCCTCGATGCGCGCGAGCGTCTCGAGGTAGTCGCCGAGCGGATCGGGACGCGAGTCGGGGTACAGCCCGACCGCCGGCGTGATGCCCATGAGAACGGTGTCGCCCGCGATCATCACGTCGTCCCGCAGCGAGGACGATGTGCGCGTCGGAGTGGCCCCGGAGCACCTCGACGCGCCAACCGTCGACCTCGTCGCCCGGCTCGAGCAGACGTGCCGGCTCCTCGACCCAGTGCACCGCCGCGACGAGCCGCTCCGACTCCACGGCCAGCCCCTCGACCATCGCCTCGGGCATCCCGTGCTCGCGCCAGTACGACTTGAACCGCTCGGGGCTCCGCTCGGCCCCAGACCCGCGCACAGATCGCATGGTCCTCGCGCCCCTGGAAGACCGGCGCACCGGTCAGCCCGGCGATGTCGCGTGCACCGCCGACGTGGTCGGGATGCAGATGCGTGACGACGATCGCCTCGACCGGCGCGTCGAGCGCGTCCAGCACCGGCCGCCATTTCGCCTCGACGTCGCGCGTGCCGAGGCCCGTGTCGACGAGGATGAAGCCGCCGCTCGACGAGCGCAGGAAGTAGCAGTGGACGTGGTCGATCCCGAACGGCAGCGAGAACGTGACGCGGCCGATGCCGGGCTCGAGCTCCTCCATCGATGGCTGAAGGTAGCGGCGGCGGCGCTCGTCGCGCCGCCGCCGCACTGGCCTTGGCTCAGCGAGCCTTCACGAACAGGTGGCCGAACGGGTGCCAGGCCCCGCTCTTGTACTGCTCGAGGATCTGCTGGTCGATCGGATAGCGGTCAGTCGAGTTCGTGAACATCTTGATTCCCGGGTACAGGAACGGGTTCGTCAAGTTGTTCATGTTGGTCAGCGCGTTCATCAGGCCCTGACGCGTCGGGCTTCGACCCAGCGACTTGAGCGCGGTCACCATCGTCCACGCGACTCGCGACGCCGTAGAGGTTGTTGGCGTCGTTCGGGTCGGCTCCACTGTCGTACGTCGAGAGGATCGACTTGTAGAGCTTCGCCGTTGGCGTGTTCGGGTTGTTGATGGTGTCCTGCAGGTACGTCGCCGAGATGTCGTTCTCGACGTTCGCGCCGTTCTTCTGCGCGAGGCCCATGAAGAGCGGGGACGCGGACACGTTGTTGATGAACGTGACCGGCTTCCATCCGATCTTCGTGATCACGACGAGGGCGTCGATCGTCTGCGTCGGCAGCGAGAACAGCACGACGACGTTCGCGCCGGCCGCCTTCAGCTTCACGATCTGCGAGCTGACGTCGGTCTGCGTCGCGTCGTACTTCTCGACGTCGACGATCTTCGACTTGGAGTCGCCGAGACCCGCGACGAGACCGTTGTAGTAGTTCTCGCCGTAGGCGTCGTCCTGCATCAGGACGCCGATCTTCGCCTGGGGAACCTTGCTGGCGATGAACTTGCCGTAGATCGACGACTCACCCGGGTAGTCCGGCTGGAAGCCGATCGTCCACGGGTACTTCTTGCCCTGTGTGGCCCAGTACGAGTCGCCCGTCGCGACGAGCACCTGCGGCACCTTCGCCTGGTTCAGGTAGTCGCGGGTCGCGAGGATCGGCTCGGTGCCGAGGCTCCCGTACACGGCGAAGACCTTGTCCTGCTGCACGAGCTTCTTCGTGAGCGGCACGGTGTTGGCCGGGTTGTAACCATCGTCGTAGTACTTGAAGTTGATCTTCCGGCCGTTGACCCCGCCGTGATTGTTCACGTAGCTGAAGTAGGCGGACTCGGCCTTCGGGATCACGCCGTAAAGGGCGGCCGGCCCCGTCAGCGGGAACGTGCCACCGATCGTGATCGTCGTCTTGGTGACGCCAGGCGCCAGGCTCGTCGACGCGAATGCCGCGGAAACAGCTGCGGCCGCGATCGCGAAGACTGCCAGGACGAGCGCTCCCTTCATCCTTCTGGTCATCTGCCCTCCGTGCCTAGGGGTGTGTCGGAATGTTGACCGATCTTGGATCCGAAATGCAAGGCCCGCAGCAAGAGACTCGCGGCCCCAAGCGGGATCAGGGCCATCACCAAGATGACCACTGCCCCGAAGAGCACCGGTACCGACTGAGACGAGCCGATGCTCCCGGTGGTTAGCCCGATCGGCAGAAGGACGACGAAAATGGATCCCACAAGCACTCCCCACAGGGACCCGAGCCCGCCGACGACCGCGCCGATCAGGATGTAGAGCGACAACGACAGCCCGAACATCGTCGGGGCTGACGTAGTTGTTCACGAGCACGAACATGGATCCGGCGAGCGCTGCCATCGCCGCCGAGATCCCGAACGCGACCGTCTTGTAGACGGGGAGGCTGATCCCCGACGAGGCGGCGGCGATGTCGCTGTCGCGGACCGCCCGGAACGCCCTCCCGGTCCGGCCGCGCAGGAGCAGCCAGGCGACGACGAAGACGAACCCGGCGACCGCCCAGCTGACGTCGTACAGCCACAGGCCTGTGTGCGTCGGCAGCGAGAGCCCGGGCACACCGCCCGTGAAGTTGGGGTAGTTCGAGACGAGCTGCGGCACCGCGAGCGCGACCGCGAACGTCGTCAGCGCGAGGTAGACGCCGGTCAGACGCAACGCCGGCAACCCGACGATCACGCCCGCGACGAACCCGCACAGCGCCGAGACCGGCAGCGTGGCGAGGTCGTTCCAGCCGTGGTCGTGCGTGAGGATCGCGGTCGCGTACCCGCCGACCGCCATGAACGCGCCATGACCGATCGAGATCTGCCCCGTGTAGCCCGTGACGAGGTTGAGCGCGAGGATCGCGGTGAAGTAGACCGCGACGGTCGCACCGGTCGAGCGGTGGTAGTCGGAGAGGCCGTACGGCAGCAGGACGATCACCGCGCCGACGATCAGGGTCGCAGCAACACCGATCGCGGTTGACGTCCGCACCCTCATACCTTGCGCACCCGCGTGCGTCCGAACAGGCCGGACGGCTTGACGAGCAGAACGACGAGCATGATCACGAACGCCGCCGGCAGGAGCAGCTGGGGCGTCACCCAGCTCGACGTAGGCCGAGAGCAGATTCAGCCCGACGCCGATCAGCAGCGCTCCGACCACCGCGCCGGCCGCGCTCTCGAGCCCGCCGAGCACCGCGGCCGCGAACGCGTAGATCAGGATCCCGTCCATCATCGTCGGCTGCAGCAGGACGCTCGGACTGGCGGCGGCCATCATCCCGGCGACCGCGCCGAGCACGGCCGCGAGCCCCCAGCCGAGCGAGAGCATCCAGCTGACGCGCACGCCGACGAGCCGTGCGGCGCTCGGCCGCACCGCCGCCGCACGCATCGCGAGGCCGACCTTGGTGAACTGGAAGAAGAGCCAGAGCACGACCACGGCGGCGATCGAGATGGCGATCGTGCTCAGGTCCTGGCGCGAGAACGCAACGCCGCCGACGTTGTAGATGTGCGGCGGGAACGCCGAGGGCATGAACTTCACCTGGTTGCCCCAGATCCAGCCGACGGCGCCTTCGACCAGGATCAGCAGCCCGATCGCGGCGATCACGACCGTGAGCTGATTGCCGCGGCGCTCGACCGGGCGAATCGCAACGAGCTCGAGCAGGAAGCCGCCGACGAACGCGATCACGAGCGTGAGGGCGAAGCCCTCCCAGTACTCGAGCCCCCAGTCCATCAGCTGCCACGCGATGTACGTCGTGAACGTGGCGATCGCGCCCTGCGCGAAGTTGATCACCTCGGTCGCGCGGTAGATCAGAACGAGCGCGACGGCCAGGCTCGCGTAGATGCCTCCGTTGGCGAGACCCGACACGGTCTGCTGCGCGAAGAGCGCGCTCGAGAACGACCCGATGACGCAGGAACACGCCGATGCCGGCGAGCGACAGCGGAACGATCCAGCCGGTTGACGGACGAAGCGCCATCAGTACCCGAGGTAGCTCTTTCGGATCGTGTCGTTGGCGGCCAGCTCGTCGCTCGTCCCGGCGAACGCGACCTCGCCGACCTCGAGCACGTAGGCGCGCGCCGCGGTCGCGAGCGAGGTGCGCGCGTTCTGCTCGACGAGCAGAACGGCGGTGCCCTCGCTCTCGTTCAGCTCGCGGACGATGCGGAAGATCTCGGCGACGACGAGCGGCGCGAGCCCGAGCGACGGCTCGTCGAGGAGCAGGAGCCGCGGCCGCTGCATGACGGCACGCGCGAGCGCGAGCATCTGCTGCTCGCCGCCGGAGAGCGTCCCCGCCTGCTGTGACCGGCGCTCCTCGATCCACGGGAAGTACTGTGAAGACGCGCGCGAAGTCGTCCTTCAGCGAGCCACGGCGGATGTAGGCGCCGAGCCGGAGGTTCTCCCAGACGGTCAGCTCGGAGAACGTCCCGCGCCCTTCCGGCACGTGCGCGACCCCGAGCCGCGCCGTCGACTCGGCGCCCTTGCGAAGGAGCGAACGGCCCGCCGAGCTCGATCGTGCCCGAGCGGCGGACGGTTCCGGAGATCGCCCGCAGGGTCGTCGTCTTGCCCGCGCCGTTGGCGCCGAGAATGGCGACGATCTCGCCTTCGTCCACCGTCAGCGTGACGCCGCGAAGGGCCTGAACCTGGCCGTAGCGCGCGTCAACGCCGCTGAGAGCGAGCAGCAGCCCCATCGAGTCGGTCAGTCAAGCGGGATTTGACCCGTCAGTCAATATTCAGCCATGCCAGAAGCCGTGATCGTCTCCACTGCACGCACGCCGATCGGCCGTGCGGCCAAGGGCTCGCTCGTCGACGCCCGCCCCGATGACCTCGCCGCCTTCGCCCTCCGGGCGGCGCTCGACAAGGTTCCCGAGCTGCCTCCGGAGGAGATCGTCGACGTGATCGTCGGCTGCGGCTTCCCGCAGGAGCGGCAGGGAATGAACCTCGGCCGGCGCGTCGCGCTCCTGGCCGGGCTGCCCCATTCGGTTCCGGGAACGACAGTCAATCGCTTCTGTGCTTCGTCGCTGCAGTCGATTCGGATGGCCTTCCACGCGATCCGGGCCGGCGAGGGCGAGGCGTTCATCGCCGGCGGCGTCGAGTCGACCTCACAGGTCAGCGGCTATCCGAAGTCGGAAGAGGAGCTCCACCCCGCGCTCTTCGGGAACGACGCGCCGATCGCCAACGTCTACATCCCGATGGGGCTCACCGCCGAGAACGTCGCGGAGCGGTGGGACGTCTCCCGCGACGACATGGACCGCTTCGCGCAGCAGTCGCAGGAGCGCGCGGTCGCCGCTCAGGCGTCCGGGTTCTTCGACGCGCGAGATCACGCCCTACGAGGGCGTCTCGGTCGACGACGGCCCGCGTGCGTCGTCGACGTTCGAGAAGCTGCAGGCGCTCGACCCGGCGTTCATCCCGAACGGCAAGGTCACGGCGGGCAACTCGTGCCCGCTGAACGACGGAGCGGCCGCGGTGGTCGTCATGTCGGCCGACCGCGCCCGCGAGCTCGGCATCACGCCGCGCGCGCGAATCCTCGCGTCCTCGGTCTCGGGCGTCGAGCCGGAGATCATGGGCGTCGGCCCGATCGAGGCCGTACGCAAGGTGCTCGCGACCGCGAAGATGACGATCGACGACGTGGACGTGATGGAGCTGAACGAGGCATTCGCCGCGCAGGTGATCCCGGTGTGCCAGGAGGTCGGCGTCGATCCGTTCAGCGACAAGCTGAACCCGCACGGCGGCGCGATCGCGCTCGGGCATCCGTACGGCATGACCGGCGCGCGGATCATGAACACGCTCCTGAACGACCTCGAGACGATGGACCGCTCGATCGGCCTCGAGACGATGTGCGTCGGCGGCGGCCAGGGGATGGCGATGCTCGTGGAGCGGCTGAGCTAACACTGGGAGCACTCGCTCTCTTCCTTGCGCTCGGGTCGTCGGTCGTGTGGGGCACGGCCGACTTCTCGGGCGGTCTTCTGACGCGCCGCCTGCCGGTCTTCCCGGTCACGGTGATCTCGCAGGCGGCCGGGTTCGTCGTGCTCGTCGTCGCGGTCGCGTTTCGCGGCTCGCTCGACGAGCACTCGTTTGCGCTCGGGCTGCTCGCGGTACTCGGCGGCGGCGCGGGGCTGGCGGCGTTCTACCGCGCGCTCTCGCTCGGAACGATGAGCGTCGTCTCCCCCGTTGTCGCCTGCGGCGCTGTCGTGCCGTTCGCGCTCTCGCTCGCGACCGGCGAGCGACCGGCCGCGTACGCCGTCGTCGGCGCGGCGCTCGCGCTCGCAGGCGCCGTGCTCGCGTCGGTCGAGGAGCGACGCTCGTCGTCGGAGGCGCGCGCCCGGGCGATCGTCCTCGCCGCGTTCGCTGCGATCGCGCTCGGCCTCTTCGTGTACTTCCTCGGTCTCGGCAGCCGCGACGGCGACGCGCTGTCGACCTTGTTCGGCGCGCGGGTCGGGTCGCTCGCACTGTTGATCGTGCTCGCGCCTCGCGCGACGGTCGCCGCTGACTGGTCCCGTCGCGCTGGCTGCTCGCGGTCGCAGCGGTCGGGCTCGCCGACGTGAGCGCGAACGCGCTGTTCGCGTTCGCGGCGACGCACGGGCTGCTCTCGCTCGTCTCGGTGCTCGGGTCGCTCTATCCGATCGTCACGGTGCTGCTCGCCTACGCGTTCCTCGGCGAGCGGCTGACGCGCGTCCAGCGCGCCGGCGTCGCGGTCGCGATGGTCGGCGTCGTCACGATCGCCGCCGGCTGAGCTCTTACTCGCCGCGCTCGTCGAGCCAGGTGCGGAGCTCGGCCCAGAGGTGCTCCATCGTCGTCGTGCGCGCGGGATGGAGCGGGTCGTACGGGATGTAGTTCACGGTGCGCACGATCCACGCGTCGTCGGCGCCGAGATCGAGCACGTTGATGCACGCGGGCGCCTGCTCGAACGTGCCGAAGTAGGTGCGCCCGCCGGCGAGCGCGTGCGAGAGCAGGATGCGGTTGACGCCGCCATGGAACACGGCAAGCGCGGTCTCCCATTCGCGCTCGACGAGCGCGTCGAACGCCGGCAGCACGCGGTCGAGCGCCTCTCCGAGCGTCTCCCCGCCGAGGAAGCGCGTGTCCTCGTCGCTGATCTGGAGCGCGCCCGACGAAGAGCTGCTCGAGCTCGTCACGCGGGACGTCGTCGAGCCGGCCGCCGCGCCATTCGGCGAAGTCGGGCCAGCGCTCGATCTCCGATCGGGTGCGACGATCTCCGCCGTCTCGAGCGTGCGCGGGAGACCGCTCGTCACGACGAGGTCGAACTCAACGTCCTCGAGCGCACGCCGAGCAGCCGCCGCCTGCTCGAGCCCGCGCTCGGTGAGCCGCACGACCTCAGGGTCGCGCTGGCCCACGTACGAGACCTCGGCATGCCGCATCAGGTAGAGCCGCCTGCGCACCGTGCGTAGCATCGCAGTCGTGCTCGCCCCGCTGATCGTCGAGGAGAACGTCGAGGCCTTCCTCGACGAGCATGGCCTCGGCTCCGGGCCGGTCACCGCCACGCGCATCGGCGACGGTGGCGGCTCGAACTTCACCTTCCTGATCGAGCGGGGTCAGCGAGCGCTTCGTGCTCCGCCGCCCGCCGCGGCCGCCGCTGCCGCCGTCGGCGCACGACATGGTGCGCGAGGCCGGGCTCCAGAACGCGATCCGAAGCGCCGGCTTCGACCGCCTCGCCGAGATCGCTGCTGTCTGCGAGGACGAAGCAGGTGACTCGGCGTGCCCTTCTACGTCATGCGCTACCTCGACGGCCACGTCATCACCCAGGAGCTGCCGGCAGGACTCGAGACGGAGGCGGCGCGACGCACGCTTGGCCTCGACCTGGTCGAGACGCTCGTCGAGATCCACGCCGCCGACGTCACCCAGCCCGAGCTCGCGGCGTTCGCGCGACCCGGGAGCTATCCCGAGCGACAGGTGCGCCGCTTCACCCAGCTCTGGGATATCAACAAGACACGAGAGATATATGAGGTCGACGAGGTCGCCCGCCTGCTCGGCGAGCGGCTCCCGGAGCCGCTCCCCGAGACCGTCGTCCACGGCGACTACCGCCTCGGGAACATGATGGTCTCCCCCACCGATCCGACGCGGATCACCGCGGTGCTCGACTGGGAGATGGGCGCGATCGGCGATCCGCGCGCAGACGTCGGCTACCTGCTCTCGACCTACAGCGAGCCCAACGGGAGCACGTCGGCGCCTCGGCTCGTCGCCGGTGACGGCCGAGCCCGGTTTCCCGTCGCGAGCCGAGCTCGTGGCGCGCTACGTCGAGCGGAGCGGCCGCGACATCGAGCCGCTCGGCTGGTTCGAGGCGCTCGCGCTCTGGAAGGCAGCGGTCTTCTGCGAGGCGATATACGGCCGATATATCAGGGGCGAGCTCGGGGCCGAGGACACGCGCGCGGCGATCTTCGAGCACGCGCGTGCCGCTGCTTGCGCAGACGGCACTCGAGGCGCTCGGCTAGATAGCCGACATCAGACGCCGCCGAGCCGGTACGGCAGTAGGTCGTCGAACCTACTCGGCGTACCGTCGCTCCCTCATATGCGAGTCGTCGAGATGGCGTTCCACAACCTCGCCGATCCGCGTTTCATATGCCTTCGACGCACCGTCGCACATCGAGTGGAGCACGTCGATCCTCACCCCAGGCTCAGCGTCGCCCGCCATCGCAAGCAGCCGCTCGCCACACGGGATCGAAGTGCTGATGGACGTGGTAGATGCAGAGGTCTTGACAGCAACCCGCCGCGTATCCGCGGCTCGTGCTCCGAGTCATCTCGAGAAGCTCGGGTCATCCTCTCGACCGGCGTCGTCGTCCCCGGCGGAGGCACCTCCCACCCGCGTCTTCTGTGCGACATGTTCGTACTGGCGCATGCCGTGACAAAAGCTACATCGCCGTCGGCACTAAGCTCTCGGCGTGCCGACTGGCGACCTGCCAGACCTCCGGTTCGAGTGGCGGGCGGAGGTCAGCGACGACGAGCTCGTCGAGCTCACGCAGTCCCACGGCGGCGCGCCGGAAGCCGGTTGGTGGGACAGGATCCGTCCGCACAGCCTCGGCTGGGTGACGGCCCGCGGCGATGACGGAGCACTCGTCGGCTTCGTCAACGTCGCCTGGGACGGCGGCGCGCATGCATTTCTGATCGACACGAAGGTGCGTCCCGATCATCAGCGCCGCGGTATCGGGACCGAGCTCGTCCGCATCGCCGCACAAAACGCGAAGCACGCAGGGTGCGAGTGGCTGGAGGTCGACTTCGGCGAAGAGCACGCGCCGTTCTACTTCGACGCGTGCGGGTTCACGCCCACGCGCGCGGGACTTCTGCACCTGCCAGATGTCGTGGCCTAGGAGGCGGCTTCGGCGACGCCGCGCAGCGTCTTCTCGTCGCGCGTCGAGATCAGCAACGTCGTCGCGCCGCTCTCGCGCCACGCAGCCAGCCGGTCGCGGATCCGCTCGACCGAGCCGACGAGTGCGACCTCGTCGACGAACGCGTCCGGCACCTTCGCCGCTGCCTCGACCTGCTGGCCGCCGAGGAACAGCTCCTGGATCTCCTGCGCCTCGGCCTCGTAGCCGTAGCGCGCGAAGAGGTCGTTGTAGAAGTTCCGCGACCGAGCACCCATGCCGCCGATGTAGAACGAGTAGTACTGCTTGAGCGCGTCGCGGGCGCTCTGCTCGTCGTCCGTGACGACCGCCGGCACCGACGGTGCGATGTCGAATCCGTCGCGTAGGCGGTCGAGCGGGAAGACATCGCGCGCCTTCTCGGGCGACCAGAAGATCGGCAGCCAGCCGTCGGCGATCTCGAGCGCCTGCTCGACCGCCTTCGGCGCGATCGCCGCGAGGTAGATCGGGATGTCGGCGCGCAGCGGGCGTGCCATCAGCTTCAGCGGCTTGCCGAGACCCGTGCCGTCCTGCACCGGGAATGTCGTAGTGCTCGCCGTGGTGCTCGAGCCGCTCGCGACGCAGGATCGTGCGCACGATCTCGACGTACTCGCGCGTCTTGCCGAGCGGCTTCCCCCACGGCTGGCCGTGCCAGCCCTCGACGACCTGCGGGCCCGACGTCCCGAGCCCCATCAGGAACCGTCCGCCCGAAAGCATGTCGAGCGTCACCGCCGTCATCGCCGCGTTCGCCGGCGACCGGCCCGGGAGCTGCATGATCGCCGTCCCGAGCTTGATCGTCGTCGTCGTGGCGCCGAGCCAGGCGAGCGGCGTGATCGCGTCCACGCCCCACGCCTCGGCCGCCCACGCCGAGTCGTAGCCGAGGCGCTCGGCCTCCTGCGCGAGCTCGATCAGCTCGAGCGGGCTCGTGCCGGGCTGCGCGTACCCCATGTAGAAGCCGAGCTTCATGGCGTGCGATGCTACGGCAATGACCACCACCGCCTGGTCGCCGCCGACCGAGAAGCTCGAGCAGGTGCGCGCGTTCATGGACGAGCGCGTGCTGCCGAACGAGGCGCTGCTCGACAGCGAGAGCGACGAGGCAGGCGCGCTCATCTCGACGCTGCAGGGCGAGGTGAAGGAGCTCGGCCTCTGGGCGCCGCACGTGCCGCCGGACGCAGGCGGAACCGGCACGGGCTTCCTCGACTACGCGTATCTCAACGAGTAGATCGGCCGCGTCTCGTGGGCGCAGCTGATCTTCGGCTGTCAGGCACCCGACGCCGGGAACGCCGAGATCCTCCACATGTTCGGCACCGACGAGCAGAAGGAGCGCTGGCTCTTCCCACTCGTCGCCGGCGAGATCCGCTCGTTCTTCTCGATGACCGAGCCGGAGGTGCCAGGCTCCGACCCGACAACCCTGCGCACGCGCGCCGTCCGCGACGGCGACGACTGGGTGATCGACGGTCACAAGTGGTTCTCGTCGGGCGCCGACGGAGCCGCCTTCGGGATCGTCATGGCGGTGACCGATCCCGAGGCGGAGCCGCATGCGCGCGCAACCCAGATCATCGTGCCCGCCGACACGCCGGGCGTCGACGTCGTCCGCCCGATCGTCGTCATGGGCCACGCCGGCCGCGGCTGGACAACGCACTGCGAGGTTCGCTACACGGGCGTCCGCGTGCCGGTCGCGAACACGCTTGGCGGCGAGGGCGCGGGATTCATGATCGCGCAGAAGCGTCTTGGGCCGGGTCGCATCCACCATGTGATGCGCTGGCTCGGCCAGATGCAGCGCGCGTTCGAGCTGATGTGCTCGTACTCGCTCGAACGCGAGACGTTCGGCGAGCCGCTCGCGCGCAAGCAGACCGTGCAGAACTGGATCGCAGACAGCTACGCCGAGATCCAGGCGTGCCGACTGATGACGTTGGACGCAGCGCACAAGATCGACTCGGGCGACGACGCGCGCGTCGAGATCTCGGCGATCAAGTTCTTCGCCGCGAAGGTGCTCCAGGACGTGATCGACCGTGCGATCCAGGTGCACGGCGCCCGCGGTCTCACCGACGAGACGCCGCTCGCTCACATGGCGATGCTCGCCCGCGGCGGCCGCATCTACGACGGACCCGATGAGGTGCACCGGCTGGTCGTCGCCCGGCGGATCCTGAAGTCGTTCGAACGCGGCGAACCGTGGTCGTTCTCGTAGTCGTTGCCGGCTACGTCGTCGCGTCCATCGCCACCCCGCTCCTGCTCGTCCTGCCCGCACGAGCTCGGACACGCGCTGACCGCGCTGGGTGTCGGCGCGTCGCGCAGGCATCGCGTCCGAGGTCGGGTCGGCCGCGACTCACGACCGCTGCATCTCCGCGTCGGTCCTCTGGCTCGACGGGCGGCCCTCCTCGACAGCGCTGGCTCTGGTACGGGCCGCGTCACGTCGGATCCGCCCTCGTCGCCGCCGGGCCGCTGCGTGACGCCGGCCCACTGCGCTCCTCCATCCTACGCCGGCGCTCGCGCTCTTGACGCACGGAGTGATGGCCGCGACCTTGTTCTTCCTCGCGTTCTTCGCGCGTCTGGACCTTCCTCTGCACCGCGCTGCCCATGCGCTATGGCCGCTTCTTCGGGCCTTACCAAGGCTCGACGAGCGACGGGTACAAGATTCTGACGCTCCTCCGCGAGGTATAGGCCGAGCGTGGACTCGCTCCAGGGAAAGCTGCTCGTCTCGTCGCCCTCGCTCAACGATCCGAACTTCCGCAAGACGGTCGTGCTGATCGCGCACCACGACGAGGACGGCGCGATGGGTCTCGTGCTGAGCCGCCCGTCGGACGTCCAGGCGACGACGTCGTGCCGGCGCTCGAGGGGACGCCGGGCGCGGAAGGGCTCGTCTTCGTCGGCGGCCCAGTGCAGCCCGAGGCGTACATGGTGCTCGCCGAGTTCGACGACGTCGAGCAGGCTGCCGCGCCGATCATGGGCGACCTCGGGTTCATGCCCGCCGACGCCGAGCCGGACGACCTCGAGATCCGGCGGCTCCGGCTCTTCGCCGGCTACTCGGGCTGGGGCAGCGGCCAGCTCGAAGCCGAGCTCGACGAGGAGCGCGTGGATCGTCGTCGACGCCGAGCCCGACGACGCGTTCGTCGACGACCCCGACAAGCTCTGGCGAACCGTGCTCCGCCGCAAGGGCGGCGCGTTCTCGCTGATGGAGAACATGCCGTTCGATCCCGACCTCAACTGAGAGCGGCGGCGCGCCGACGGAGTCGCCGTCGGTGCGCGGGCCGGGCAGGTTCGGGAAGCGAAACGGCGCCGGCTCACGCCCCGGCTGCACGAACCAGCACTCGCCCGTCTCGCTGCTCGTCGCCGCGCGCCACATCGCGTCCGCGACGTCGTCGGGTGCGAGCAGCGGGAAGCTCGCCGCCGCGAACGCGTCGCGCTGCTGATCGATCATCGGCGTGTCGGCGATCCCGGGACAGACCGCGTTCAGGCGAATCGGCGCAAGGTGCGGCGCCATGCTGCGCACGAAGCCGACGACGGCGTGCTTCGTCAGCGAGTAGACCGGGTCGCTCGGCATCGCCGTCAGCCCGGCGAGCGACGCGGTCGCGACGATCACGCCGCCCTGCATCACCTCCGCCAGCCGCAGCACGCCGAGGACGACGCCGTCGACGTTGACCGCCGACGGCGCGCCGGTACGACGCGACGTTCAGGTCGCCGGTCAGCACGCCGGCGTTCAGGCAGGCGAGATCGACCGGCCCGACGCGCTCCCACGCCGCCGGGTCGGTGACGTCGAAGCCCGTTGATATATCGAGCGAATCCACCTGATATCCCTCGCGCTCGAGCCGCGCCCGGAACGCGCGCCCGAGCCCGCCTTCGCCGCCGGTGACGAGCGCCTTCACGGCTCGAGGACGACCTTGCCGACGTGCCGGCGCGCCTCGATCAGCGCGTGCGCCTCGGCGGCGTCCGCGAGCGGGAACGTCGCGCCGACGGGCGGGTCGATCTCGCCGTCGCCGCCAGAGCTCGAGCAGCTCCTCGGCCGCGCGCGCGCACGAGCGTCGGGCTGGTGCTTCATCAGCCGGCCGAGGTAGACGCCGACGACGCCGGCGTTCCGGCCGACGAGCCACTGGACGCTCGGGTCCTGCCAGAGGCCGCCCGCGAAGCCGATCGCGGCGATCGCCCCGAGCGGATTGAGCAGCGGCAGCGAGCGCGTGAACACCTCGCCGCCGACCGGATCGATCACGGCGTCGACGCGCAGGTCGTCGATCTCGTCGTAGCCGCGCGCCTCGTCCGCGCCGACCGCGAGCGCGTAGGCGCGCTTCTCGTCCGAGCTCGCCGTCGCGATCACGCGCGCGCCGAGCCGCTTCGCGAGCTGGATCGCCGCAACGCCCGACGCCGCCCGAGCCGGCGTGCACGAGGACGATCGAGCCCTCACTGATATGCAGCTGATGTATCAGCGGTATATGAGCGGTCAGATAGGTCGTCAGGAACGCCGCGCCGGCCGCGTAGCGACGCCGCTCTCGGGCAGGTCGAACACCCAGTCCGGGTCGACCTCGACCCGCTCGGCGTAGCCGCCGGCCGCCGCGCGGCGAGCGCGATCACGCGCCGCCCGTCGAGCTCGCCCGCGACCTCGTTCCCGAGCACGTACGGCAGCTCGGGCATCTGCGGGTACAGCCCGCGCCGGATCAGCACGTCCGCGAAGTTCACGCCCGCGGCGCGGACGTCGACGACGGCTCCCGACGGCTCGTCCCAGTCCTCGAGCGCGAGGTCGCCGCCGACCTCGCGCAGGACGACGGCCTTCACCGGCCGGTCCAGACGGGATCGCGCTTCTCGAGGAACGCCGCGACCCCCTCCTGCCCATCCTCCGACGTGAGGCAGGCGGCGAACGCCTCCACCTCGCGCTCGTCGCTCCGTTCGTCGCGTGTCGCGTGCATGAGCTGCTTGATCTGGCGGAGCGCGTGCGGGCTCTGGCGGTCGAGCGGCTCGACGTAGCGCGCGATCCCCTCGTCGAGGTCGTCGACGAGGAACTCGACGAGCCCCCACGCCTCCGCCGTCTCCGCCGGGATGCGCTCGCCCGACATGGTCAGCCAGCGCGCGCGACCCGGCGACGATCAGCCGCGGAGCGCGTTGCGTGCCCGCCGCCGCCGGGCAGCAGACCGAGGTTGACCTCCGGGAAGCCGAGCTGCGCGTCGCGCGTCGCGATGCGGAAGTCGCACGCGAGCGCGATCTCGAGGCCGCCGCCGAGGCAGTAGCCGTGGATCGCCGCGACGACCGGCACGGGCGCCGACTCGATCAGGTCGGCGACCGGCTGGATGCCGCCCGGCCGATCGCCCTCGCCCATGCCGCCGACGAAGCCGGTGATGTCCGCACCCGCGGAGAACGCGCGCTCGCCCTTGCCGCGCAGCACGACGGCGTGCACGTCGTCGCCGAGGCTCTCGAACGCCGACCACAGCGTCTCGAGGATCACGCTGTTGACCGCGTTGACCGGCGGGTTGTCGAGCCAGACGGTCTCGATCACGCCGACACCTCGGCAGGCGCGGTCGCGAACATGTCGCGCAGCTCCGTCTTCCTGAACTTGCCGACGCTCGTCTTCGGGATCTCGGCGACGAACTCGAAGCGGTCGGGCAGCCACCACTTCGCGAAGTCCGGCGCGAGGAACTCGCGCAGCTCGTCGCCGGTCGCCGTCTTGCCCTCGCGCAGCACGACCGCGGCGAGCGGCCGCTCGTCCCACTTCGCGTCGGGGATCGCGATCACCGCGGCCTCGGCGACCGCGGGATGCGCCATCAGCGCGTTCTCGAGCTCGACCGACGAGATCCACTCGCCGCCCGACTTGATCACGTCCTTCGAGCGGTCCTTGATCTGGATGTAGCCGAGCGGATGGATCGAGACGACGTCGCCGGTCTTGAACCAGCCGTCGGCCGTCCAGCGGTCGGCCTGCTCCGGCGTGTCGTAGTACGAGGCGGCGACCCACGGGCCGCGCACCTCGAGCTCGCCCATCGACTCGCCGTCCCACGGGAGGATGTTGCCCTCGGCGTCGCGATTGCGCAGCTCGACGAGCGGCAGCGGAAGCCCCTGCATCGCGATGTAGTCGAAGCGCGTCTCCTCGTCGGCGTCGGCGAGGTCGCCGACGAGCTGCGCGTTCGACGCGACCGGCGACGTCTCCGTCATGCCCCAGCCGTGGACGACGTCGAGCCCGTGGCGCTGCTTGAAGCCGGCGATCATCGACCGCGGCGCGGCCGAGCCGCCGACGAGCATCCCCTTGAGCCGCGAGAGATCCCAGCGGTCGGGCTGCGCGTCGAGCAGCGCGAGGATGCCGAGCCAGATCGTCGGCACGCCGGCCGTCCAGGTCACGCCCTCGTCGGCGAAGTCGTCGAGCAGGCTCTCCGGATCGAGGTGCGGCCCGGGATAGACGAGCTTCGCGCCGAGGAACGCCGCGAGATACGGATAGCCCCACGCGTTCGCGTGGAACATCGGCACGACCGGCAGGATCGTGTCGCGCTCGGAGATGCCGAGCCCCATCGGGTTGCTCGCCGCGACGCCGAGCGTGTGCAGCATCGTCGAGCGGTGCGAGTAGAGGACGCCCTTCGGCATCCCGGTCGTGCCGCTCGTGTAACACATCGCCGCCGCCTCGTTCTCGTCGAGCTCGGGATCGCGCCACGCGTCGGGATCGGCGCCCGCGATGAACGCCTCGTAGTCGTCCTCGACGACGATCACGTGCTCGATGTTCGTGCGCCCGACGAACAGGTCGAGCAGCGGCTTCAGGCTCTTGTCGACGATGACGGCACGGTCGTTCGCGTGCGTCGCGATGTACGCGAGGTCGTTCGGGTGCAGGCGGATGTTCAGCGTGTGCAGGACGAAGCCGCCGCACGGAATGCCGAGATACGCCTCGTGGTGGACGTTGTGGTTCCAGCAGAGCGTCGCGACGCGGTCGCCGCGCTCGAGCCCGAGCCCTTCGAGCGCAACGGCGAGCGCACGCGCGCGCCGGCAGGCGTCGGCGTTCGTGTAGCGGTGGAAGCTCTTGTCGGGCAGGCGCGTGACGATCTCCTTGCGCGCCGTAGTAGGCCTCGCAGCGCCGCAGGATCGTCGGCAGCGTCAGCTGGTAGTCCATCATCAGCCCGTTCATCCGAGCCCCTGCCTCCGCGGAAGATCGATCTCCGGATCGACGAGATGGCCGTCGCGTTCGACGTAGCCGCCTCTGCCGCCGACGATCAGCAGCACGAGCTCCTCGTCGGTGCGGTTCGAGATCGCGCGGTGCGTCGTCGCCTCGACGTGCACGAGGCCGCCCGCCCGACTTCGTGCTCGTCGCCGTCGATCCGGAACGTCGCGGTGCCGCTGGTGGACGAAGTACAGCTCGTCCTGCGTGTCGTGGTAGTGGTTCGGCCCTTCGTAGTTCGGTGGAAACACGAGACCGTTGACGCCGAAGGCGGTGACGCCGAGCGCGCCGCGCACCTTGCGGAAGCCGTAGCCGTCGCCAAGCTCGTCGAGAGAACTCACCTGGTAGCCCATGTCTCGGATCCTAGACCGGTTCCGGCCAGCGTCGAGCGAGCCCGGCAGAGCAGACCGCGCAGACCGCCGAAGACGAGCGCGACGGCCGTCTGCCCGACCTCGACGAAGGCGGCCGTCGCGCCGAGGAAGATCACGAGCTCCGAGACGAGCCGCAGCGGATCGCGCAGCCGCCGCGGCGCCTTCGGCGAGACGAAGAAGCCCCAGAAGAGGATCACGGCGCAGCCGATCGAGGATCCCGGTCAAGAGCCAGCCGTGCCAGACGAACGCGACGATCGCCGCGATCTCACAGAGGAACCGCACGCCGTAGACGACGTTCTTCATCGACCCGAACAGGAACCGTTTCAGGACGCGGTCGCGGAGCCGGTCGGGAAGCCGCTCGACCCGCGCCCGGCGTCGCGCGTCCGGGCCGACGAGGTAGCGCGTGCGCGGCTTCGGGCGACGTGAGCGCGTGCTCGACCGCCTTCGCGACGTCGTCGGCCGGAACCGCCGTTCGTCTGCGAGCGCGAGGCGGCGAGGCGCCGGAACTTCTCGACGCGCTCGCCGTAGAGCTCGACCGCTTCCGCCGGGAACTCCTCGATCGAGCGCTGCGGCTTCGTCCAGATCGCCGTCGCGATCGTGCCGGGCTCGACGATCGACGACCTCGATCCCCCACGGCTGCAACTCGAAGCGCAGCGCGTCGGCCATCGCCTCGAGCGCGAACTTCGACATCGCGTACGCGCCGAGGAACGGCAGCGCCGAGCGGCCGCCGATCGACCCCATCAGCACGATCCGGCCGCGCGGCCCGGCGGAGCGCGGGCAGGAACGCCTGCAGGACGCGGAGCTGGCCGACGACGTTGACGTCGAGCTGCCGCGTCAGCTCCTCCGGCGGCAGGTACTCGAGCGGCGAGGCGATCGCGATGCCCGCGTTGTCGACGAGCGCGTCGAGCGACTCGATGCCCGCGGCCGCACGTGCGACGGCGTCGGCGTCGGTGACGTCGAAGACGAGCTCGTGCGTGCCGGCCGGCGCCTCGCCGGCGGCGCGCACCGACGCGTAGACGTCCCAGCCGAGCGCGGCGAGGCGACGCGCGGTCGCCTCGCCGATCCCGCTCGACGCGCCGGTTACGACGACAGAAGGGATTGCGCGATCTCCGCGCGATAGCTCGCGGCCGTAGCCGAGCGCGCTCTCGAGCCACAGCGCCCGCTTGTAGTAGCGATGCAGCGGGTGCTCCCAGGTGAAGCCGATGCCGCCGTGCGCCTGGATCGACTTCTCGCACGCGAGCACGGCCGCCTCCGTCGCCTGCGACTTCGCGGCCGCGACGCGCGAGGTCGGCCTGCTCGTCGTCCTCGGCGACGCACCACGCGGCCCAGTACGCGAGCGACCGGCCGAGCTCGACGGCGACGTAGGCGTCGACGACCGAGTGCGAGATCGCCTGGTACGTGCCGATCTTCTTGCCGAACTGCTCGCGGTCGGAGACGTAGGCGATCGCCATCTCGGTCGCGCGCGAGCCGATGCCGACCGCCTCGAGCGCGTAGGCGGCGCGCAGCCGGCGCGGATCGTCGCCGACCTCGTCCGCGACGAACGTTCCCTCGTACAGCACGCGCCCGAGCTCCTCGAACAGCACGGCGGCGTCGAGGAACGTGAAGTCTCCGACGCGAGGATGCCCTTCCAGCCGAGCTCCTCGAGCTGCGCATCGGACGGCGCCGGGTTCGCCTCGAGGAACGCGCGCGCCTCGCGGCGAAGGTCGTCCTGCTCTGACGTGAACGAGAAATCCATCAGCGCCTCCTCGGCAGCCCGAGCACGCGCTCGGCGACGATGTTGCGGAGGATCTCGCTCGTCCCCGCCTCGATCGTGTTGCCGCGCGAGCGGAGCTGCTGTGTACGTCCAGTACTCGTCGAGCTCCGGCCCGCCGACGATCTCCTGCGCGAGCTTCGTCAGCCGCTGGTTCGCCTCCGACCAGACGAGCTTCGACGCGGAGCCTTCCGGGCCGGGGATGCCGGTCTTCGTGAGCGCCGTCAGCGAGCGGTAGTTCGTGTACTTGAGCGCCTGCAGCTCGATCCACTCGCGCGCGATCCGGTCGAGCAGCACCGGGTCGGTGACGTTCCGCTCCTTCGCGAGCGCGATCAGCTTGCGCACGGCGACGTCGAGCGTCGCCGACAGCGCGAACCCGAGCGTGCCGCGCTCGTGCAGCAGCGTCGTCATCGCGACCTGCCAGCCGCCGCCGACCTCGCCGAGCAGGTTCTCCTTCGGCACCTTGCACGTCCGTGAAGAAGATCTCGTTGAACTCGGGGTGACCGGTGATCTGCACGAGCGGCCGCGTCTCGACGCCGGGCGCGTGCATGTCGACGATCACGTACGTCAGGTTCTTGTAGCGCGGCGCGTCGGGAAGCCCGAGGCCGACGAGGATGCAGAAGTCGGCGATATGCGCGAACGACGACCAGACCTTCTGGCCGTTGACGAGGAAGTGGTCGCCCTTGTCCTCGATGCGCGTGCGCGCCGCGGCGAGGTCGCTGCCGGCGTCGGGCTCGGAGAAGCCCTGGCACCAGATCTCCTCGGCGTTCAAGATCTTCGCGAGGTACCGCTCCTTCTGCTCCGGCGTGCCCCAGGCGATGATCGTCGGGCCGGCCATGCCGAGCCCGATCACGCCGAGGTGCGTCGGCGCTTCGGCGCGCGCGGACTCCTCGAGGAAGATCGCCTGGTGGCTGTACGGCGCGCCGGCGCCGCCGTACTCCTTCGGCCACGTCAGTCCCGCGTAGCCCGCTTCGCCGAGCTTGCGGCTCCACTCGCGGTCTTCGTCGCCGATCCGGCCGGCGCCTCGCTGGCGCCTTCGGCTTGTTCTCCTCGATGAACTGCCGCACTTCCTGGCGGAAGGCGGCTTCCTCGGGCGTGTCGCGCAGGTCCATGTTTTTCGGATCCTAGACGGGTTGACTCGCGAGTCAAATCGTTCGCTGGACCATGCACGTCGACGTCGCGTAGGCGACGAGCGACCCGCCCTCGTCGGTGACCCGGCATTCGCACAGGGTGATCGTGCGGCCCGCCTTGATCACCGCGCCGACCGCGGTGAGCCGTCCGCTCCAGACCGGCTTGAGGAAGTTGATCTTCAGCTCGACCGTCGCGAACGACTCGTCCTCGGCGAGGAGCGAGAGGCAGGCGCATCCCATCGCCCCGTCGGCGAGGTCGCAGAGGATGCCGCCGTGGAGATTCCCAGGCGGGCTCCAGTGGCGCTCTTCGACGTCGAGCTCGAACGTCACGCGCCCCTCCTCCGCAGCGACCATCCGCATGCCGATCAGCTGGGCGACGTTCGCGCCGACCTCGTCACCGGCGACGACCTTCTGCAGGAACGCCAGCGTCATGGCGTGAGGACGGTGCGGATCACGGTGCCGTCCTTCATCGCCTCGAACGCGTCGGCCCACGCGTCGAGCGGTGCCGTCCGCGTGACCATCCCGGCGAGGTCGAGCTTCCCGTCGAGCGCCCACTGCGCGAGCCGCGGAAAGTCGAGCTGCGCGACGTGGTCGCCGCCGTGCGAGACGAGGATGCGCGCGCGCCGGTCGAAGAGGCGCTTCAGGTCGATCGTCGACGTGCGCCCCTTCGTTCGGGATGCCGACGAGGACGACCGTCCCGCCGCCTCTGAGCAAGCTCAGAGCAAGCTCAAAGGTCCCGCCCTGCCCGACGACGTCGAAGACGAAGTCGACCGGCCCTGGCTCGGTGTTCGTCGCGCCGAAGCGGAGCGCCTGCTCGGCCTTGCGCGCATCGAGGTCGAGCGCGCGGATCTCCGACGCGCCGGCAAGCCGCGCGCCCTGAACGACCGAGAGCCCGACTGCGCCGCAGCCGATCACCGCGACGCGCGCACCCTCCCAGACCTTCGCCGTCTCGAGCACCGACATGACACCGGTCGCGACGGCGCACCCGATCAGGCACGCCTGCTCGACCGGCAGCTCCGCGCGGCACCTTGACCGCTGCGATTGCCGGGACGACGGTGCGCGTCGCGAACGTCCCGGTGCGAAGCACCGGCGTCAGCTCGGCGCCGTCGTGTCGATGCAAGCGCCCCCGCGCGGCCGGTGGACGCGTGCACTGCCGCGGCTCGCCGCGCAGGCACATCGCACAGGAGCCGCAGGCCGTCTTCCAGCCGAGCACGACGCGGTCGCCGGGCACGAGCCCGTCCACGCCCTCACCGATCGCCTCGATCGTTCCGGCGCCTTCGTGCCCGAGCAGCACCGGGAAGGCGTGCCCCCAGCCGTCCTCCTCGATCACGTGCAGGTCGCTGTGACAGACGCCCGTCGCCTCGATCCGGACGAGCACCTCGCCCGCTCCCGGCTCGCCGACCTCGATCTCCTCGAGAGCGACCTCGCCGGGCGCGACGAGGACTACGCCGCGCTCAGCCACGAACGGTCGAGCTCGCGGATCGAGTGCGCGCCGGCGAGTGCGAGGGTCAGATCGATCTCGGCCATCAGGTTCTGGAGCAGCTCCTCCACCCCGCGCTGTCCGCCGACGGCGAGCGCATACGCGTAGGGGCGCCCGAGCAGCACGGCGTCGGCGCCGAGGGCGATCGCCTTGATGACGTCGGCGGCACAGCGAATGCCACCGTCCATCAGCACCGTCGCCTCGGGCAACGCATCGCGGACCTCGACGAGTGCGTCGAGCGCCGCAACCGCTCCGTCGACCTGGCGGCCGCCGTGGTTCGAGACGACGATCCCGTCGACGCCGTGGTCGAGCGCGAGCTGCGCATCCTCGGCCGTGAGCACGCCCTTGACGAGGATCGGCAGCGACGTCTGCCCGCGGAGCCAGTCGAGGTCGCTCCACGTCGAGTCCGATGTTCGGGAAGGTCGCGAGCATCGTCGCGGCGGCCGTGAGCGAGATCCTCCTCGGGACTCTTGTCGAGCTTCGAAAGAAACACCGGATCCGTGAAGTACTGGCCGCAGCCCTCGCCCCTGATGAACGGCAGGTACGCCTGCCGCAGGTCGCGCGGCCGCCAGCCGAGCGTCAGCGTGTCGAGCGTGACGACGATCGCGCCGTACCCTGCGGCCTCGGCGCGGCGGACGAAGCTCTCGCAGATCTCGCGGTCGTTCACCCAGTAGAGCTGGAACCAGCGTGAGGCGTTCGTCTCCGCGACCTGCTCGATCGAATGGGTCGCCGCGCTCGAGAGCACGAACGGCACTCCCGCAGACGCGGCTGCGCGGGCGACGCCGACCTCGGCCTCTTCGTGCGCGATCGAGAGCACGCCGAGCGGCGCGAGCAGGAACGGCGCAGCGGACTTCATCCCGAGCACGTCGACCGAGATGTCGCGCGAGACGTTGCCGGTGAGCATCTTCGGGCGGATCCGCCAGTGCGCGAACGCGTCGAGGTTCGCGTGCACCGTCGACTCCGCTCCGGCGCCGCCGGCGATGTAGCCGAACGCGCCTGCGTCGAGCTTCTGCTCGGCGGCCCGCTCCCAGTCCTCGGCCCCGATCGGCCACTCGGGCGGTTCCTGGGCGATGTAGATCGCGTTCTGGATCAAGGCGCCGCTGAAACTCACGACGCGATCCTACGGGTCAGCCCGCGGTCTTGACCCGCTCGAGCGACGTGCTGCCGTCGCTGTCGGTCACGCTCACCTCGAACGTCGCCGATGCGGCCGGCCGGCCGTAGAGCCTCCCGTCGGGAAGCAGATGCAATCCGCGAGGCGGGCGGCCCGAGGCAATGCGCCAGCGATACGGCGCCGTCCCTCCGGCGGCGTGCAGGGTGCGGTCGTACGGCGCGCCGGGACGTGAGGACGAGCGTCGTCGGGAACGGGATGCAGGGGCGTGAACAGCGCGACCACGGCGCCGTGGACGAGGTGCGCCATCCCGACTCCGCCCGCGTCGAGTAGATGCACGTCGTCGGACTGGAACCACTGGGCGACGTGCGGAGCGGAGTACGTCGTCCAGTCGACCAGCTGGAGTTGCGGATACTGCGCGGTCTTTGCTTCGAGGATCCCGTTCAGCGGCCCGTACGGCACCTGGGCGGATGCGCCCAGCGTGAGCCAAAGAACGTGCTGCGCGCCCTTCGCGATCAGCAGTTGCATCGCCTGGTCGACCGCACCGGCGAACGTCGACTCGACGTCGTTGTAGCCCATCTCGACAACGACAGTCGGCGGAACGCTCGGCATCGCGCCGACGAGGTCGACGAGCGTCGCCGGGACAGGCTCGCCGTCACCCGGATCGCAGCTCTCCCCGATCAGGCGGCGGCACACCGCGACCTGCCACTCGACGGCGAGGTCTTCTGCATGACGGCGATCGCGTCGTTGTGCCACGACATGCCGGTGCCGACCGAGTCGCCGATGATCAGGACCGGCGGGTCGCCCGCTCCCGCGCCACGCGCCGTTGCAGCAGCAAGCGACATGACCGCGAGCATCAGTACTGTTCCGATCGCCCCCCAGCGAACCACGCGCTCCACGGTAGCGAAGGGCGCGCGAGATCGCTAACTCAAGTTACAAGGGCCTTGGTCGCCTTCCCGGCAGGCGCCGAGTGAACCAGAACGAGATCACGGCGAGGAGCGCGACGGCCAGCATGGAGGTTTTCAGCGCGTCGAGTTGCGCGTCGCCGTAGGCAGCGGTGACCGCGTCCGCGTCGGCCGGCGACAACCCCGCTTCGCCCAGCGTTTGGCGGGCCTGGTCGGTCGTGATGATCGGGATTCCAGACTCCGTTGCGGCCGCGACCTGGGTCTTGACGGCAGAGGGCACCGCCGGGTCCTGCTGAATCCGGTCGTTGAACCCGTTGAGCAGCCCAAGGAGCAGCACCGAGCCGATCAGCGCCGTGCCAAGCGATGCGCCGAGGTTCTGCGCCGTTCCCTGGAGCCCACCGGCCTCGTTCGTCTCCTCCGGTGGGGCCGAGGACATGATCACGTTCCCGAGCTGCGACATGAGAAGCCCTGCGCCGATCCCGAAGAAGACGAGCGAGACTGCGAAGGCCGGCCCGTTCAGCGCCACGCCGATCGTCCCGACGAGGACGAAGGCAGCGATGGCCATGGCGCCGAGACCGAGTTGCACGACCGCACGCGGCCCGAGCCGCACTGCCACCCTCGGGCCGATGAGTGCGGCTGCCAGCATCGAGACCGACATCGGGAAGAGTCGCTTGCCCGTCTCGAATGCGTCGAGTCCAAGCACGACTTGCAGATAGACCGGCAGCACGAAGAACGTTCCCATCACGATCAACTGCTGTGCACAGAGCGACCAAAGCCCAGCACGCAGCGCCTCGATCTTCAGGAGCGCGCGATTGAGAAGCGTGCTCTTACCGAGCCGTTCGCGGCGCTCTTCCCAGGCGAGGAAGCAGCCGAGTACGACAAAGCCGCCGACAATCAGGAACGGAACGAGCGAGAACCCGAGTGGGGCGATCTCGTGGCCGCGGATCGTCGGCGTGGCAATCGGCCTGATCCAGCCCCAGGCGCTGCTCTTCAGGATCCCGAAGACGATCAGGCCGAACGCCGCGGCCGAGAGCGCGGCACCGCCGTAGTCCAGTTTCGGCGGATGACTCGGCTTGGGCGCACGCTTCATACGCTGATGCACGGCGAGCACGACGATCACGACGGCAACCTCGCCGACGAAGACGTACCGCCAGCTGAACGTCGTCGTCACATAGCCACCGATGAGCGGACCGGCCGCAATCGCGGCACCCGCCGCGCCGCCGATCATGCCGTAGGCGAACCCGCGGTCCTTGCCCTCGTAGTTCGCGGCGGTCAACGCAGCGATTGCCGGGATCACCAGCACGGCCCCGAGTCCCTCGATCCCCGACCAGCCGATCAGGAGCACCGTCAGGTTCGGGCTGAGCGCCGTGATCAGCGAGCCCAACCCATAGACCGCCAAGCCGAGCGCGAACGCCTGATCGCGGCCCAGGATATCGCCGAGCTTCGCGCCGACGAGCATGAAGGCAGCCATCACCAGCGTGTACATCGTGATCGCGCCCTGTACGCCCGTGACCGTTGTGTTGAGGTCGGCGACGATCTGCGAGATCGAGACGTTCATCACGCTCGAATCGAGCACCATGACGAACTGGGCCGAGGCGAGGATCACGAGAGGCAGCCATTTGCGCACGGCGCGACTCTATGTCCTTGCTCTATCGAAGAAGGCGCCTAGCAGATTCGAACTGCTGTAAACGGCTTTGCAGGCCGCTGCCTAACCACTCGGCCAAGGCGCCACGCGGCCCGCATCGTAGCCCCCTTGGCGTACGCCCAACCGCGTAGCTACAGTCGGCCCACCGTGTCGTTGCAGGAACACAGCACGACGCAGCGGGTGCAGGCGCGGCGCGAGCAGTACGTGGCCCGCGGCGTCTCCACTCCGCCGCTCGTCGTGGAACGCGCCGAGGGAGCCCGGGTCTGGGACGTCGACGGACGCGAGTACATCGACTTCGCCGGCGGGCTCGGTTGCCTGAACCTCGGGCACAACCTCCCGGCGGTGATCGAGGCGGTGCACGCGCAGGTCGACCGCTACATGCACCAGTGCTTCATGGTCGGCATGTACGAGCCGTACATCGACGTGTGCAGCCGGCTCGCCGAGCTGTCGCCGTGCCGCGGCGAGCAGCAGAAGTCGATCCTCCTGAACTCGGGCGCCGAGGCGCGTCGAGAACGCCGTGAAGATCGCGCGCGTCGCGACCGGCCGGCCCGCCGTGATCGTCTTCGACAACGCCTTCCACGGCCGGACGCTGCTCGCGATGACGATGACGTCGAAGGTCGTGCCGTACAAGCAGGGCTTCGGGCCGTTCGCGCCCGAGGTCTATCGCACACCGGCGCCGTATCCGTTCCGCGGGATCAGCGAGGACGACGCGATCGCCGCGCTGAAGAAGCTCTTCAAGGGCGACGTCGATCCCGCCTCCGTCGCGTGCGCGGTGCTCGAGCCCGTGCAGGGCGAGGGCGGCTTCATCCCGATGACTCCCGACTTCCCGAAGCGCCTCCAGGAGCTGCTCGACGGCTACGGGATCCTCTACGTGAACGACGAGGTGCAGTCCGGTTGCGGCCGCACCGGCCCGGTCTGGGCGATCGAGCACTACGACGTCGAGCCCGACCTCCTCGTCTCGGCAAGACGCTCGGCGGCGGCCTGCCGCTCGCCGGCGTCACCGGCCGTGCCGAGCTGATGGACGCAGTTCCGCCCGGCGGGCTCGGCGGGACGTTCGGCGGCAACCCCGTCGCGTGCGCCGCGGCGGCCGCGATCCTCGACGCGCTTCCCGGTCAGCGCGAGCATGCCGACCGCATCGCCAAGCGGCTTCGAGCCAGCGGCTCGAAGCGATGGCGCCGGCGGGCTCCGACGTGCGCGGGCTCGGCGCCGATGCTCGCGATCGAGCTGCCGGAGCAGACCGGCGACGAGGCCGGCCGCATCACGCGCGAGGCGCGCGAGCAGGGACTGCTGCTGCTTTCGTGCGGCATCTACGGCAACGTGATCCGCATCCTGCGTGCCGTTCGCGATCGGCGATGCCGAGCTGGAGCTGGGCCTCGACATCCTCGAGGGCCTGCTTGGCGGCTGACGTCTCGGTCGAGGGCTGTCGAAAGAGCTACGGCGACGTCGTTGCCGTCGCAGACGTCGACCTGACGGTCGCGGCCGGCGAGTTCTTCACGCTGCTCGGCCCGTCGGGCTCGGGCAAGACGACGACGCTGCGCATGATCGCCGGCTTCGAGCAGCCCGACGCCGGGCCGCATCACGCCTCGGCGGCGAGGAGATCACGCATCTGCCGCCGTTCAAGCGCGACGTCAACACGGTCTTCCAGGACTACGCGCTCTTCCCGCACATGACCGTCGCCGAGAACGTCGGCTACGGGCTGAAGGTGAAGGGCATCGCGCGCGCCGAGCGCAAGCGCCAGGTCGACGAGGTGCTCGAGATGGTGCGGCTCGGCAGCTACGGCGACCGCAAGCCGATCCAGCTCTCCGGCGGCCAGCGCCAGCGCGTCGCGCTCGCGCGCTCGATCGTCAACCGCCCGCAAGGTGCTGCTGCTCGACGAGCCGCTCGGCGCACTCGACCTCAAGCTGCGCCAGGAGATGCAGGTGTTCCTCAAGTCGCTGCAGCGCGAGCTCGGCATGACCTTCCTCTACGTCACGCACGACCAGGAAGAGGCGCTGACGATGAGCGACCACGTCGCCGTGTTCAACGAGGGGAAGATCGAGCAGGTCGGCAGCCCCGACGAGGTCTACGAACGGCCGGCGACCGAGTTCGTCGCCGGCTTCGTCGGCACGTCGAACATCCTCGAGCGCGGCGGCAAGCGCTTCTCCGTGCGCCCGGAGCGGATCGAGCTGAACGGCAGCGGCGAACCGGGCGTCGTCGCCGACGTCGTCTTCGTCGGCGCGTTCACGCGGATCTTCGTCGACACCGACGCGGGCGAGCGGCTCACGGTCGTCCGGCAGAACGACGGCATCGCACCGTCCCACGCCGGCACGCGCGTGCACCTGCACTGGCGCGACGAGGACGCGTACGAGATCGAACCCCCCGGCAACTCCCCTCAGCAGGAGGTCAGATGAAGAAGGCACTGTGGGCGGCGCTCGCCGTGCTCGCTGTGACGCTCGCCCTTCCGGCCGCCGGCGTCTCGAAGGCAGACGGGCGGCACGCTGAACATGATCGCGTGGGAGGGCTACCTCCAGCCGCAGTGGGTCAAGCCGTTCACGGCGTCGACCGGCTGCAAGATCAACGCGAAGTACGCGGGCTCGTCGGACGAGATGGTGACGCTCATGCGCTCCGGCGGCGGCAGCCAGTACGACATGGTCTCCGCCTCGGGTGACGCGAGCCTCCGCCTGATCTACGGGAAGGACGTGCAGACGGTCGACCCGTCGAAGGTGCCCGACTTCAAGAACTTCGGCAAGGCGTTCCAGTCGCCGCCGAACAACACGGTGAACGGCAAGCACTACGGCATCTCGCTGCAGTGGGGCCCGAACACGCTGCTCTACAACACGAAGCTCGTGAAGCCGGCGCCGACCTCGTGGTCGGTGATCTACAGCCCGAAGTACAAGGGCAAGGTCACCGTGCCGGACAACCCGATCCAGATCGCCGACGCGGCGCTGTACCTGATGAAGACGCAACGCCGTCGCTCGGCATCAAGGATCCGTACGAGCTGAACCAGAACCAGTTCAACGCGGCGATCAATCTGCTCAAGCAGCAGAAGCCGCTGATCAAGAAGTACTGGGCGCTCGCCTCGGACGAGATCAGCCTGTTCAAGAACGGCGACGCCGTCGTCGGCGCGTCGTGGCCGTACCAGACCAACACGCTGCAAGCGGCCAAGGCGCCGGTGAAGGACCTCGTGCCGAAGGAAGGCGCGACGGGCTGGCTCGACACGTGGATGGTGTCGTCGCACACGAAGAACCTCGACTGCGCCTACAAGTGGCTGGCGTACGTCTCGACCCCGAAGGTGCAGGCCGAGCAGGCCATCTACTTCGGCGAGACGCCGGTCAACTCGAAGGCGTGCGCGATCATGGACACGCTGTCCAAGGGCTCGTGCGCGCAGTACCACGCCAACGCGCCGCTGGCGTACTTCAAGAAGATCTACTTCTGGAAGACGCCGATCGCGCAGTGCGGGTGGTCCTCGCAGTCCAACTGCATGGACTACACGAAGTGGCAGCAGGCCTGGACCCAGCTCAAGGGTTGAGCCCGGTCGGAGTCGAGCGCGCCGCCGCCCCCGCGGCGGCGCGCTCGCGCTGCTCGTCCCCCGGTCGGCGGCTTCCTCGTCGTCTACGTTGCGGCGCTCGTCGCGCTGTTCGTCACCGCGCTCTGGACGGTCAACGCGTTCACGGGCGAGCTCGTCCACGACTGGACGTGGTCGAACTTCCAGCAGCTCTGGGAGGTCGGCGCCTACCACACGATCGCCTGGCGCACGATCGGCGATCGCCGCCGCGGTGACGATCACCGACGCGATCATCGCGTTCCCGTTCGCGTACTTCATGGCGCGGCTCGCGGCGCCGAGCGTCCGCGCGGCGCTCTTCGTGCTCGTGCTGCTGCCGCTCTGGGCGAGCTACCTCGCGCGCGTCTACGCGTGGCGGCTGATCCTCGACCACGACGGCGTCCTCAACTGGTCGCTGCAGAAGCTCGGGCTGCCGGCCGCGAACATCGGCTACACGAACGTCGCCGTCTGGCTCGTCTTCACCTACATCTGGCTGCCGTTCATGATCCTGCCGGTCTACGCGGCGCTCGAGCGGATCCCCCACTCCTACATCGAGGCGTCGCGCGATCTCGGCGGCAACGGCCGCCGGACGCTGCGCAGCGTGATCCTGCCGCTCGCGCTGCCGGGCGTCGTCGCCGGCTCGATCTTCACGTTCTCGCTGACGCTCGGCGACTACATCACGCCGCTGCTCGTCGGCGGCGCCTCGAGCCAGTTCATCGGCAACGTCGTCTACGACAGCGTCAACCAGTCGCAGCTGCCGTTCGCCGCCGCGTACGCGGTCGTGCCGCGTCGCGGTGATGGGCATCTACCTCGTGATCGCGCGCAGGCTCGGCGCCTTCGAGGCGCTCTGATGGAGACCGCGCGCACACGCATGGGGGCTGCGCGTCTGGGTCGCGCTCGTGCTGGCGTTCCTCTACGTCCCGATCGGGATCATCTGCCTCTACGCGTTCAACGAGTCGAACGTCCAGAGCTGGCCGATCCCCGGCCTGACGACGAAGTGGTTCGGCCCGACGATCCACAACGACGCGATGCGGCAGGCGCTCTAGCTCTCGCTGAAGGCGGCAGTGCTCGCGACGCTGGTCGCGCTCGTCCTCGGCTCGATGGCGGCGTTCGGCGTGCACCGCTTCCGCTTCTTCGGGCGCGAGGCGATCTCGTTCCTGCTCGTGCTGCCGATCGCGCTGCCCGGCATCGTCACCGGCATGGCGCTCAACTCGTACTTCACGTTCTGGAAGATCAACTTCGGCCTCTTGACGATCGTGATCGGCCACGCGACGTTCTGCGTCGTGGTCGTCTACAACAACGTGATCGCGCGGCTGCGCCGCGTGCCCGGTTCGCTCGACGAGGCGTCGATGGACCTCGGCGCGAACCGCTTCCAGACGTTCCGCTACGTGACGTTCCCGACGATCTCGACCGCGCTCGTCTCGGGCGCGCTGCTCGCGTTCGCGCTGTCGTTCGACGAGGTGATCGTCACGACGTTCACCGCCGGCGCGCAGAACACGCTGCCGATCTGGATCTTCGGCCAGATCCGCCTCGGGCCAGCAGCTCCCGCAGGTCAACGTCGTCGTCTTCCTGATCCTCGCTCATCACCATCATTCCCGTAGCCCTCGCGCAGCGACTCACGCGCGAGAGCGGGATCCTCCGCACCGAATAGGAGAACCCATGGCAGCGCTCGATGTGATCAACCCCGCCACCGCCGAGACGATCGCGCAGGTGCCGAACATGTCGGCCGACGAGGTCGACGAGGTCGTCGAGCGCGCGAAGAAGGCGCTGCCCGAGTGGCTCGACGCGACGCCGAAGGAGCGCTCCGAGCTGCTGCACAAGCTCGCCGACGTGCTCGAGGACAACGCCGAGGAGCTCGCGCAGATCGAGTCGCGCAACGTCGGCAAGCCGCTGATGGCCTCGCGCGACGAGATGCCGTTCTCGGCCGACAACCTCCGCTTCTTCGCCGGCGCGGCCCGCAACCTCGAGGGCAAGTCGGCGGGCGAGTACATCAAGGGCTACACGTCGATGATCCGCCGCGAGCCGCTCGGGATCGTCGCCGGCATCTGCCCGTGGAACTACCCGCTGATGATGGCCGTCTGGAAGATGGGGCCTGCGCTCGCCGCCGGCAACGTGCAGATCCTCAAGCCGTCCGAGCAGACGCCGCTCTCGCTGCTGCGCTTCATCGAGCTCGCGAAGGACGTGATCCCGGAGGGCGTGCTGCAGGTCGTCACCGGCGACGGCGTGCCGACCGGGCAGCGGCTCGTCGAGCATCCGGACATCTGCGCTCGTCTCGCTGACCGGCGACGTCGAGACCGGCAAGCTGATCGCGCGGAACGCCGCCGACACGCTCAAGCGCGTGCATCTCGAGCTCGGCGGCAAGGCGCCGATGGTGATCTTCGACGACGCCGACCTCGAGGCGGTCGCCGAGGGGATCAAGATCGCCGGCTACTGGAACTCCGGCCAGGACTGCACCGCCGGCTCGCGCGTGATCGCCGGCCCGAAGATCTACGACGCGCTGCTCGAGGCGCTCGTGCCGGTCGATCGAGGCGATCAAGGTCGGCGATCCGGCCGACGGCGACGACGTCGAGATGGGCCCGGTGATCACGCAGGAGCAGCAGGAGCGCGTGCTCGGCTTCCTCGAGCGCGCGCAAGGGCGCGACGGTGCTCACCGGCGGCGGCGCCTGGGGCGACAAGGGCTACTTCGTCAAGCCGACGGTCATCACCGACGTCAAGCAGGACGACGAGATCGTGCAGAACGAGGTGTTCGGCCCGGTCGTCACCGTGCAGAGTTCGCCGACGACGCACAGGCGATCGAGTGGGCGAACGGCGTCCGCTACGGCCTCGCCGCGTCGGTCTGGACGCGCGACGTCGGCCGCGCGCTGAACGCGGCACGCAAGCTGCAGTTCGGCACGGTCTGGGTGAACGACCACCTCGTGCCGATCACGTCCGAGATGCCGCACGGCGGCTACAAGAGTCCGGCTACGGCAAGGACATGTCGATCTACTCCATGGAGGAGTACACCCAGATCAAGCACGTCGCGCTGAAGCTCTAAGCCGTCCAGGCAACGTAGTTCGCCCTAGGGCGAACTGCAGTTCCGCGAGCTCGCTCGGCGCGTCGGCTCCCACGCGCCCGGCCGCCGCGTTCGCGCGCACCTGCTCGGGCTTCGTCGCGCCGGCGATCACCGACGCGACCGGCTTCACCGCGAGCAGGCCGCCGACCGCGACGTCGAGCAGCGTGACGCCGTGCGCTTCCGCCCACGCGCTCGAGCTTCTCGACCTGGTCGAGCTGCGTCGTCGGCGATCGACGCGGCCGTGCAGGCGCGTTCCCTCCGCCGGCGGCTGCTCGCGCGAGACCTTGCCGGTGAGCAGCCCGCTCGCGAGCGGGAAGTACGGGATGAAGCCGAGCCCGAGCCGCTCGCACGTCGGCAGCAGCTCCGCCTCCGGCGTCGCGGTGCGAGCCACGAGTACTCGCTCTGCTCCGAGACGAACGCGTCGGACGGCGAGCGCCTTCGCGCGCTCGAGCGTCTCCGGCGCGGTAGTTCGACGTGCCGTACGCGCGGATCTTGCCGTCGGCGACGAGCTCCTCGAGCGTGCTCGACCGTCTCCTCGAGCGGCGTGTCCGGATCCTCCTCGTGGTGCTGGTAGAGGTCGATCACGTCGGTCTGCAGCCGCTCGCAGCGACGCCTCGATCGCGCTGACGGATGTACTCGCGCGAGCCGCGGCGCTCGGCGCCGTCGCCCATCGGCTTCCCGAACTTCGTCGCGAGGACGACCTGGTCGCGCCGCCCTTGCAGCGACGCGGCCGAGCAGCTCTTCGCTGCCGCCGGCGTTGCCGTAGATGTCGGCGGTGTCGAAGAACGTGACGCCCGCGTCGAGCGCGGCGTCGACGACGGCGCGCGTTCCCGCCTCGTCGACGCGGCCGCCGAAGTTGTTGCAGCCGAGGCCGACGACCGTCACCTCGAGCTGGCCGAGCTTCCGTGTGCGCATGGCCTGAACGTATCGATAGCGTCCGGGGCTCATGCGCTACTGGGAGGACTTCGAGGTCGGCGAGACGACCGAGACCGGCCCGATCGACGGTCACCGAGGAAGAGATCATCGAGTTCGCGACCAAGTACGACCCGCAGCCGTTCCACATCGACCCGGAGGCCGGCGAAGCAGACGATGTACGGCGGGCTGATCGCGAGCGGCTGGCACACGGCGGCGCTCTTCATGGGCGTGTTCGTGCGCGCGACGCTCGACAAGTCGGCGTCGCTCGGCGCGCCCGGGGTCGAGGTGACAGCTGGCACGCGCCGGTGCGCCCCGGCGACACGCTGACCGGCCGCGTCGGCGATCGACCGAGACGCGCCCGTCGTCGAAGGATCCCGGCCGCGGCACGATCTTCGGGACGCACGAGATCTTCAACCAGGACGGCGTCACTGGTGATGACGCTGAAGGCGTTCGGGATGATCGCGCGGCGGCGCGGCCTAGCTCCACGTCGCGCCGAGCACGCGCAGCCAGTTCTCGTGCGTGATCTTCGCGACCGCCGTCGTCGTCGTAGCCCGCGTCGCGCAGCGCGTCGACGAGCATCGGGAAGCCCGCGACGCCGCCGAGCTCGCTGCGGCACCACGGCGCCGTCGAAGTCCGAGCCGAACGCGACGTGGTCGATGCCCATCCGGTCCGACGAGGTAGTCGACGTGGCGCACGATCTCGTCGACGCCGGTCTCGTCCGGCAGCAGGCATCCCGTCCTCGCGCAGGAAGTTCACCGCGAAGTTGACGCCGACGACGCCGCCGGACGCGGCGATCGCGTCGAGCTGCGCGTCGGTGAGGTTCCGCGACGACGCGCAGAGCGCGTGCGCGTTCGAGTGCGTCGCGACGAGCGGCGCGCGCGACAGCCGCCGCGACGTCCCAGAACCCCGCCTCGTTCAGATGCGACAGGTCGACGAGGATCCCGAGCTCGTTGCACGCGCGCACGAGCTCCTTGCCCGGCGTCGGTCAGGCCCGGCCCGGTGTCCGGCGACGCCGGGAACGCGAACGGCACGCCCTCGGCGAACGCGTTCGGGCGCGACCAGACGAGCCCGATCGAGCGGAGGCCGCGCTCGTACCACGTCCTCGAGATTCGAGAGGTCGGGTGCGATCGCCTCGGCGCCTTCGAGATGCACGATCGCCGTGACCTCGCCCTCGACGAAGTCGTCGACGCTCGACGCGCGATCGCACGGGCAGCGCCGCACAGCGACGTCGAAGAGCTCGTCGGCGATGCGCGCCGCCTCGTCGAACGGGATCGGCTCGGGCAGCGGCACGACGTACGGGATCTCGGTCGGATCGCGGAACGGGCGGCGACGGGACGTACAGCGCGAAGAAGCCGCCGGCGAAGTCGGCGCCGCGCGCGCGCGTCGAGATCGACGTGCCGCGACGTCTCGCCGCGCCAGCGCTGCAGCACGAGATCGTTGTGGCCGTCGATGATCACTGCCGCATCGTAGGCGCGCGCTGTGGCAGGCTCCGCAACTCCATGACCGCGCCCCTCCGCATCCTCGTCTGCGAAGACGACGACAACCTCGCCTCGCTCGTGATCGAGACGCTCGACTCGCGACCAGCCGCTTCGACGTCGTCGGCCGCGCGCGCGACGGCGACGACGCCGTGCGGCTCGCCGGCGAGCACGCGCCCGACGTCGTGCTGATGGACATCGGCATGCCCGGCCTCGACGGGATCGAGGCGACGCGCGCGATCCACGCGACACAACGGCACGCAGCACGTCGTCATCTACACGGGCTCCGGCGAGTACGGCGACGTCGCGCGCGCCGAGGACGCCGGCGCCACCGGCTTCCTGCACAAGGACGCGCTCACCTCACCCGACATCGCCGACGCGCTCCACGTGCTGCACACGAACTACGTGTCGAGCGTTCCGCACCCCGACTAGATCACGCCACCGGCGAAGCTCTTCGTGCGGCGTCCCGGACGCTCGCTTCCCGCGCGCGGGTCGAGTACGGCGTAGAGCACGTCGACGACGAGGTTCCCGATCACGACGATCAGCGTGAGCATCGTCACCGTCGCGAGCATCAGCGGCAGGTCGAGCTGGACGTTGCCGCCGAACGCGAAGACAGCGCCCTGGGCGAGCCCACCGAGGGTGAAGACCGACTCGATGTAGATGCAGATGCCGATCGCCGTCGCGATCTCCATCCCGACCATCGTGAGGATGCGCAGGGTCGCGTTCGGCAAGCACATGCCGCGAGAGCACGCGCGCCTCGCTCGCGCCCTTGGCGCGCGCCGTGCGCACGAAGTCCTCGTGCAGCGTGTCGGCGACGCTCGCCCGGACCATTCGCGTGTAGAGCGCGAGGAACAAGAGCGCGAACGTGAGCCAGGGGATCGCGAGGTGCGCCGCCCAGTCGGCCGGCGCCGCCACAAGGATCGTGGGCGCCGCGAACCAACGGGCAATAGCCCGTCTCCGGCGTCCAGTGAAGGTGCGTCCCGAAGAGGCTCTTCAGGATCAATCCGAGCACCATCGGGTGCATGCACACGCCGATCAGCGCGACGACCGAGATCGTGCGGTCGGTCCACGAGCCGATCCGGCTCCCGGCGATCGTGCCGAGCGGAATCGGCAAGCAGCAGCACGATGAGAGCACCGCCGAGGATCAGCGAGAGCGTCACGTGGAGCTCGTAGTAGATGAAGTGGGAGATCGGCGCGCCGGGCTGGAGCTTGTTGATCGGCACGAGCTGCTCGCCCTGCCACGTCGTTCCGAAGCGGAACGTGATCGTGTGCCAGAGGTAGTGGAGGTACAGCCCGAACTTGCTGTGATCGAGTCCCATGAGCTTGTCGGCGTTCTGGATCTCGTAGCCGGACAGGTGCTGAGACGACGGGTAGAGGAAGGACTCCGGCTGGCCGGAGATCGCCCAGAAGACGACGAAGGTCAGCGTGATCAGCGCGGCGAGTGTGAAGAGACCCGCGACGAGCCGGCGCAGCGTGAACGAGGCGACGCGCGTCATCTCGACCACGGCTCCATCGCGCGGCGGACGCCATCGGAGACCTGGTTGAGCGAGAGAACGGTGACCAGGATCGCGACCGTCGGCAAGATCGTCTGCCAGGGCGTGAACGCCCGACCGTTGTAGACCTGCGGATTGAAGAACGTCCCCCAGGTCGTCGAGAGCAGCTGGCCCCACGACGGCACCGACACCTGCACGCCGACGCCGACGAAGCTGAGGCCGACCTCGAGCAGGATGTTCGTCGCGACCGCGACCGCGCCCCAGACGACCAGCGTCGGTACGAGATGCGGAGCGAGGTGGCGACGAAGGATGCGTGCGTCGGACGCGCCGGTCATCTCGGCGGCTTCGACGAAGTCCGCGTGCCGCAGCGTCAGCATCTGGCCGCGCACGAGGCGCGCCGGGTAGAAGGACGTGAAGAGCCCGATCAGCACCGCTTCGCCGACGACCCCGGACGGCACCTCCCAGCCCCAGCCGATGCTCCGGACGACCGAGCTGAGGTGGACGCTTGCGAAGATCAGGAACAGCAGGAGCGGGAACGCCATGATCGCCTCGGTGAGTCTCGACACGATCGAGTCCGTGATCCCGCCGAAATAGCCGGCCACCGCGCCGAACGGCAGGCCGATGAGGAGTGCGACGAGTGCCGCGCCGATCGCGATCTCGAGCGAGGTCCGGCCGCCGTCGAGGAGCCGGATCAGCTCGTCACGACCGAGCGGCCCGTCCGCACCGAGGACGAAGAGCGTCGTCGGCGTTCCCTTCGGCGGAGGCTTGATGTTGTCGTACTGGTCGTAGACCCCGTTGTGCAGGTTCGGAACATGCGTCCACGGACCGACGGCGCGCAGGCTGTCGTTTGAGGCGTACGGGAACGGATCGATGCCGCTGTGGCCGACGAGGTGCGCGACGATCGCGCCGCCGAAGAAACAGAGGAAGAAGATCGCGCAGAAGACGATCAGCGCGCCGAACGACCAGCGGTCGCGGCGCAGGCGTACCCAGGCGAGCCGCCAAGGCCCGCGCGGACGCACCTCGACCCCTCGCGCCGACCGCATGCGCGTCGAACCCTAAATGACTAGGTGGTCAGGATCCCGCGGAGAAACAGGTAGCTGCCGACCACGAGAAAGACGACGACTCCCATCAGCCGCTTGTTCCCGGACGCCCAGGTCATCGCGGTATCGACGAGCTCACCCGTCCGCTTCGGCGCGAACAGATAGCGCGACGAACGGGATCTCCACGATCAGGAACATGATCACGTAGAAGACGGCGATCATGGCCGTCGCGCCGAGCATGCTCGACATCGAGCTCGGCGATGTCCTTCATCGCGATGAACGGGAAGATCCCCGGGAAGACGTTCGCGACGACGCCCACCGAGAAGGCCGCGACCGGGCCGGCGTTGCGCAACCGGCTTGTCGTGTCATTGGTGGATGCGGGTTTCTTGCGACGGCGTGGGCGCCATTTGATCGCCGGTAGCCGCTGCACGATCGCCGCCATGATGAAGCTGAGAATCGCGCCGACGTAGTAGACGACCGGGTCGAGCGTGTCCTCGTTCGACCGGGAGAGAGCGTGCCCGAGCCGCAGCAGGTAGACGATCGTGACGCCCACCGTGATGCAGGTGAGCAGTCCGCCGAGAATGAAGAAGCCGAGGACGACGACCGGCCGCGCTGACGCCAGCGCCGCGACCGTCACCGCCAGCAGAAGCGGCCAGAACGCCGAGGCCAGCGCCAGGAAGAGGAGTTCGAATCCCAAGGATCAGCCGGCGAAGCCGGTGAGCGCGTCGCCGATCAGCTTGACGCCGATCACGAGCAGCAGGACGACCATGATCACCGCGTTGTTCCTAGCGAGCCACTCCTTGAGCTCGTCGAGGATCGCACCCGCCCGGTCGCCTAGCGCGAACGTGATCACGACCGGCGCGACGACACCGACGCTTCCGACGATCACGAAGACTGCGTAGGCGATCGCCTCCTCGCCCGCCGAGACGCCTGCGCCCGCGATCGCCGCAGCGCCGGCGACCGACAGCAGGAGGTTCTTCGGATTCAACGCCGAGAGCAGCACGCCCATCCCTGCCGCCTTCACCGGCGTGAACGTGTCGAGGGCGCTCATCCATTTTGGGAGCGACGGCTCCTCGTCGCCCTTCGGGCGGCCCTCCCACTGCCTGAGCGCAAGCATCAGGAGCAGCACTCCGAGAACGAGCTTGAGGATGTTCACCCAGTTCGCCGGCTGCCCGTCCTCGCTGTCGGTCGTCCCGCCGGCGACCCCGAGCACGATCACGCCGATCACGACAAGCCCGGCGATCCAACCGCCGACGAACGCGAGGCCGTTCACCTTGCCGCGTGGCGTCACGAGCATCAGGACGACAGCGATGATCGGGAACGGGCTAGGGCCACGCCGACAGCGGAGGCAAGCGACTGGCCGATCGCAGCACCCATGCGCGAAGCCTGACGAACCAGCGGGCGACGAAGGATCACCCGCGTTGGGTGGGGCACCCCCAACTAAGGTCTAGGAGCTGCCCTGGCATCCCGTCGCGAGAGGAGTGAACCGTGCCCAAGGAGTTCAAGGGAACGATCAACCTGGACGTCCGTGACTCAGTCGCGGACTGGGACGCATTCCTGCCTGACAAGGCGCCCGACGGAGCGCCGAACGTCCTCGTCGTCCTCTACGACGACACGGGCTGCGCCGCCTGGTCGCCGTACGGAGGCCGCATCGAGATGCCGACACTCCAGCGCCTCGCAGACAACGGGCTCACGTACTCGCAGTGGCACACGACCGCGCTCTGCTCGCCGACCCGCTCGACGATGCTCACGGGACGCAACCACCATCTGAACGGCTTCGCGACGATTTCCGAATCGTCGACCGGGTTCCCCGGCTACAGCTCCCACATCCCGCCCTCGATCACCACGATGGCGACCGTCCTCCGTGAAGCAGGCTGGAGCACATTCTGGGTCGGCAAGAACCACAACGTGCCTGTCGACGAGTGGACGATGGGATCGTCCAAGAGGCGCTGGCCACTCGGCATGGGCTACGACCAGTTCTACGGCTTCATCGGCGGCGAGACGAACAACTGGTACCCGTCGCTCGCCGAGGGCAACAAGTACATCGACCAGCCCTACTCGCCGGAGGAGGGCTACCACCTCTCGAAGGATCTCGCCGACCAGGCCCTGCGAATGATTCGCGACTCGAAGCAGACCGAGCCGGACAAGCCCTGGTACCTGTGGTTCTGCCCCGGCGCGAACCACGCTCCGCACCATGCGCCCCAGGAATACATCGACAAGTACAAGGGAAAGTTCGACGACGGCTACGAGGCCTACCGCGAATGGGTGCTGCCGCGGATGATCGAGAGGGGGATCCTTCCGGAGGGCACCGAGCTGACGCCGCTCAACCCGATGCCCGAGGGCACCTACACCCAGACCGACGAGGTGCGTCCCTGGGCCGAGCTGAACGACGCCGAGAAGGCGATGTTCTGCCGCATGGCCGAGGTCTACGCCGGTTTCTCGGAGTACACGGACGCTCAGGTCGGCCGGATCGTCGACTACCTCGAGGAGTCCGGGCAGCTCGAGAACACGCTGATCCTGTACTGCGCCGACAACGGCGCCTCGGGCGAAGGCTCACCGAACGGGTCGGTCAACGAGGGCAAGGTCTTCGGCGGCTACCCCGACGATCTCGAGCAGAACCTGACGATGGTCGACAAGCTCGGCTCACCGGATACCTACAACCACTATCCGACCGGCTGGGCGGCTGCGTTCTCAACGCCGTTCCGGATGTTCAAGCGGTACTGCTACCAGGGTGGCGTCTGCGACCCGCTCGTCATCCACTGGCCGAAGGGGATCACGGCCAAGGGCGAGGTCCGCCACCAGTACCACCACTCGACCGACGTCGTCCCGACCATCTACGAGGCCTGCGGCGTCGAGTTCCCGGAGGTTTTCGAGGGCGTCGAGCAGACCCCGCTCTCCGGCGTCTCGATGCTCTATTCGTTCAACGACGCCGACGCGCCGACCGCGAAGGAGACGCAGTACTACGAGATGCTCGGCAGCCGGGGGATCTGGCACGACGGCTGGAAGGCCGTCACCGAGCACGGCCCGATGGCCGGCATGAGCGGCTTCGACAAGGACCGCTGGCAGCTCTTCCATACCGACGAAGACCGCGCCGAGGCGCACGACCTCGCCGAGCAGCATCCGGACAAGGTCGAGGAGCTCAAGGCGCTCTGGCTCGAGGAGGCGAAGAAGAACAACGTCCTCCCGTTGAACGACCTCCAGATCATCGGGAACGCAAAGGACTTCGAGACGTTCGTGCAGATGGAGTTCCACATTCCCGTCCCGCCGTCTGGGCAGTACACGTACTACCCGGACACGTCGGAGATCCCCGAACGGTCGGCTGCGAACGTCCACAACGTGTCCTACAAGGTGCTCGCCGAGGTCGACTTCACCGCAGATACACAGGGCGTGATCTTCGCCCACGGGTCGCGCTTCGGCGGCCATGCGCTGTTCGTCAAGGACGGGCAGGTCACCTATGCCTACAACTTCCTCGGCATCCCGCCCGAGAACCGGCTCGTCGGCCCCGCGCCGAAGGAGGGCCGCCACATCGTCGGCGTCGAGTTCACCAAGGAGCGCCAAGGCGAGTTCCGCGAGGGGATTGGGCCGGCGAAGCTCTACATCGACGACAAAGTCGTCGCCGAGCAGGAGATCCGCACGGTACTGGGGCACTTCTCGCTCTGCGGCGAAGGGCTCTGCATCGGCTACGACAGCGGCGATTCCGTCTCGAGCGAGTACGCGGGCGACCGGTTCGAGTTCACGGGCGGCAGGATCGTGAAGGTCGTCTTCGACATCGCAGACGACGCCTATGTGGACGTCGAGAGCCACCTCGCGGCCGCGATGGCCCGCGACTAGAAGCCCAAGACTCCCCAGGCGGGGGTAGTGCCCGCCCGCCGATTCGTTCATACTCATGCCTAATGGCACAAGGTTCGCGCGCGCCACGCCGCAGGCTCGCATGACCGCCCATCTCTCGCACTTCGAGGCGCGCGAGGAGAGGGAACGGTGGCGTCTCAACGGGCCGTATGTCGGGGCTGTCCTGGCGTTGGCGACGCTTTACGTCCTGGCGGCGATCGCCGGCAACGTCCTGAAGTTCACCGGGAACGTCGACGCCGTCTGGCCGCCGGCCGGGGTTGCGATCGGCGGCTTGTACCTCCTCGGGCTCCGCCTCTGGCCGGCTGTCCTGATCGGCGACATCCTCGCCGACCTGCTGCCGATGCACACGCTGCCGCTGATCTCGAATATCGGCCAAACGGCGGGCAACATGCTCGAGGCGGTCATCCCGGCAATGCTGCTTGCCTGGTACCTCGGCCGCCGCTCTCCGTTCAACCGGCTCGAGGACCTCGCGCTCTTCGCCGCGATCATCCTCGCTCGGCACGGCGATCAGCGCGACCGTCGGCGTGATCTCGTTGCGCGCGGGCGGCGTGATCAGCGTCCACGACTCTCCGCAGGTCTGGCGCACCTGGTGGCTCGGCGATTCGTGCGGCGCGCTTCTGCTCGTCCCGCTGGCGATCGCCTGGCTGCGACCAGAGCGGACGGACGACCAGCGCCGCAGCCGATTCGAGCTCATCGCCTGCGCCGTCACCCTTGTCGTCTTGAGCTACCTCGCGCTCGACGCGACGCATCCGCTGATCTACCTCGTCTTCCCGGCGATCGTCTGGGCGACCGTGCGGTTCGGCGCGCGCGGCGGAACACTCGCAGTGCTCGTCGTGGCCGGCATGTCGATCTGGGAGACCGCCAAGACACACGGCGCCTTCGCGCTCCGCTCGATCACCACGGAGACCGTCGCCATCCAGCTCTACATCGCCGCCGGGATCGCCACGGCCCTAACGCTGACCGCGATGATGATGGAGCGCCGCGTCCTTCGCGCGGACACTCGCCGAGTCGCGCTCCCGGCTGATCGAGTCGGCGGAGATCGCGCGCAGCCAGCTCGAGCGGAACCTGCACGACGGCGCCCAGCAGCGGCTCTCGGCGCTTGCGATCCGGCTGCGTGCCGCCGGCTCGCTGGACGTCTCCGATCAGACGATCTCGTTCATGCTGCACGCCGGCGCGGAGCTCGAACGCGCGATCGACGAGCTGCGCGAGCTCGCACGGGGTATCCACCCGACACCTGCTGAGCCAATTCGGACTGCAGACGGCGCTCGAGAGCGTCTGTGCGCGCTCGACCGTCGAGGTGACCCTCGACATCGAGTTGCCGGAGTCGTCTCAACCCCAGCGTCGAGACAACTGCCTACTACTTCGTCGCGGAGGCGCTCACCAACACCCAGCGGCATGCACACGCAACCCAGGCGACGGTGCGGATCGCCGCCTCCGACGATGTCGCGACCGTGCTCGTAGGCGATAACGGGGTCGGCGGCGCGTCCGAAGCCTCCGGCTCAGGGCTTCGCGGCCTCCGCGACCGCATCGAGGGCGTCGGCGGGACGTTCTCGCTGCTACAGCCCTCCGAGCGGCGGCACGGTCCTCTCCGCGCGCATTCCGCTCTCCTAGCGCGAGAAGCGGCAGTTGCGCAGGACCAGGCGCGTCACCCACGCGCTGACGAACGCAGCGACGAGGACATCCTTGAAGCGTCCGATCACAGCGCCGGGTTCTCGGTCAGCATCTGCCGCCGCCAGAACGCAATCCCGGCGAAGAAGAGGATCGCCAGGACGAGCTCGCCGCCGATCCGCCGCGAGCCGGCACTCGGCCCCCAGGCCAGCCAGATCAGGAACAGAAATGCCGCGCCGGCGTACACGATGACGGTGTGCTTGCGGAAGGTCGGCGCGAGCCGCCGGCGGAGGTCGATCGCGCGGTGCGAGTGGCCACCGAGCCACGCTGCGATCAGACCGAAGAGGCCGTAGACGATCAGCGCGAGCGCCAGATCGCGCATCAGCTGCGTCTCGACCAGCCAGACCTGCGACACCGCGGGCGGTTCGACTCGGTCTTGACGAGCGAGCCGGTGATCCAGTCGCCGACGTACCGGCGCACGACAGCAGGACGAACCCGACGAAGATGAACGAGAGCCCGGACCACGCGAGCGTGCGCATGCGGTGCCCGATCGCGATGTAGATCGCGACGCCGTAGAGGATCAGCGCGAGGAGCGGCGGTCACGAAGCTGAGCACCTTCAGGACGCGCACGGCTCGCTGCGCCGTCTTCAGATCCTTGTTCGACACGAGGACGATCCGCCCGACGTTCGGTGGGATCTGCTCCTCGAGCTTGCTGCCCAGGCCGAGCCGGTTCGCGAGTTGCTGGATGATCGGCCGCAGATTGAGCACGATCTGCCCGTTCGCGGTCTCGACGTTGCGGATGTTCTTGCCCTTCGAGGATCTGGACGATCCGATCGTGCGCTCGGCCCGACACCTCGACCCACAGCTGCTGCCCCCGTGACGACTCGAGGAACGCCTCCGCCGCCCTGATCGATGCGGTCTGCAGCGCCGACGCGATCACCGGCGCCAGCTTCTTGATGTCGGGCGGCAGGTTGTTCTCGCAGCTCCTGCTCGACGTCGACGTTGCCGTAGAGCTGATTCACGAGCTGGTTGGCGAGCGCGTCGCGAACCTCCTGGTGTTGGAGAAGCTGCGCCGAGCTGTTCCGCCACGCCTGCGTTGTCGAGGAGCTGCCGCTTCGTCCAGATCGTGAGCGAGCCGACGAGCGCGATCACCGTCGCGAGAACGACGATCCCGACAACGAGCCAGAAGCGCCGACGACTCATCGCAGGCGCGGTCGACGACATGCAAATGAGTCTCGGCGAACACGGGTGACGGGCCGTCACTCATGCCGGGTGATAAGTCGTCACCCGATCATCAGCCAATGTCAACACGTGATGGCGGAGCGGTACGAGTTCCGGGTCAAGGGTCGGATCGGCTCGTCCGTTGCCGCGTCCTTCGACGAGTTCGACACCGAGGTCGAGCCCGCGATCACCGTGCTTCGGGGCCCGGTGCGCGACCAGGCAGACCTCCACGCGCTGCTCGAGCGGATCCAGAGCCTCGGTCTCGAGTTGGTCGAGATCCGTCAGGTTCCTGGACGCCGCGGCAAACGCACCCAGACACGCCTCACTGAGGCCGCCCTCCCGAACGGGTGTAGACCGAAGGACCGAGCCACGTGTGGGCACCGTTGTCCTGCGCCGTTCACTGTGCGAGCGTTGCGCCTCAGAGAGGCGAGAGGAGAGGCATGGCCCACGCGCTGGCACTCAATGAATCCTCTGTGGCAACCGATCGAGGGGCACGCGACTGCGTCGTCCGACAGCGGATTCATGACCTGATCAGCACGGGCATCGCAGGGCCGGCTGACGATGATCTCTGCTGCACCCGGCGCCGGGAAAACGGTCTCCCTGCGGTCGTGGCTCGACTCCGGCGCCTACGACGGCACGATCGTCGAGCTCGCACTCTCGCCCCGCCCCACCTCGTTCTGGCGGGTGCTGGCCGACGCCTCGACCGCCGCGCTCGCGGTCACCGCCGCTCGATCCGCACCTCTCCGGACGAGGCGACGGCGCATGCGCTCGAGGTGCTGCTCACGACCGTCGACCAGCCGGTGCTCTTCGCCTTCGACGACCTGCACGTGCTCGGCTACGGGCCGAGCTCACCGTGCTCGCCGACTTCGTCGCCCGGACGCCCGCGACGACCAGCTTCCTCTTCACCTGCCGCCACGACGTCGACCTCGGCCTGAAGCGCGCCCGCCTCTACGGCGAGCTCTGCGAGGTACGCAGCCGCGATCTCGCCTTCACCGAGGAGGAGGCAGCCGAGCTGTTCGCGCACGCCGGAGTCGAGCTCGAGCCGAGCCACGTGTCGGCGTTCGTCGAGCTGACCGACGGCTGGGCCGCGGGCCTGCGCTTCGCGGCGCTCTCGGCGAAGGGCCGCGACGACCTCGACCGGTTCGTCGCGCGCTTCGGCCACAGCGACGCCGTCGTCGCCGAGTTCCTGGTCGACGAGGTGCTCGACCGCTCAGCCCCGAGCTCTGCGAGTTCCTGCTCATCACCGCACAGCCGGACCGCATCTGCGCCGATCTCGCGAACGCGATGACCGGACGCGACGACGGCTGCTCGGCTCCTCGCGCACCTCGAGCGCGAGAACGCCTTCATCGAACGCATCGACGAAGGCGAGTGGTTCCGCTACCACGCGCTCTTCCAGACATTCCTTCGCGCCGAAGCGAAGATTCGCGCGCCCAAGCTCGTCGCAGCCGCCCAGGCTCCCGCGGCACGCTGGCTCGCCGACCACGGCCTCCTCTTCGAGGCCGTGGCGCGCGCAGTCGCCGCCGCCGATCCCGATCTGGCCGAACAGCTCGTGCGCCAGCTCTGGCCGGAGATCGTCGGCCAGGACGCGCTCGACGACCGCCAATGCGCTCCTCGAGGCCGTGCCCGGGACGATCGATCGGCGCCCGCCCCCACCTGTCGCTCCTCGCGGCGTGGGCACGGCTCGCCGCCGGCGACCTGAGCGAGGCCGACGGCTGGATCGAGGTTGCCGACGCCCACGCGCCGGCCAAGGGCGAGGCGGCCGAGACGTACGCCTTCGGGCGCATGCTGATCGCACTCGCGCGCGCCCGCCTCGTCGGCGACCTCGCCGCGATGGAGGCCGCGGTCGCCGACCTCAGATCGGCACGCGCCCTCACCCAGTCGCGCACCGACACCGAGCGGCGGCGCGTCATCGTCCTCTGCGCCGACGGCGCCGCGGCGCTCTGGCGCAATGACCTCGAGCACGCGGTGACGCATCTCGAGAGCGCGATCCACGAAGCGCGTCGCCTCGGGCTCACCGGCTGCGAGGCGGACGCATCGAGCATGCTCGCGCTCGCCTGCGCACTCCAGGGCGAGCTCCGCCGTGCGGAGCGCCTCGGCCAGGCGGCGCTCGCGCTCGTCGAGCGCGCGAAGTGCCGCCCGGCGACCGGCGTACCGGCGCTCCTCGCGCTCCAGATCTGTGCCTTCGAGTGGGACGACGACGAGGCGTGCGAGCGCTGGTCGAGCGCGCGCCGCCGAGCTGACGGCGAGCTCGGGCGACCTGCTCGGAAAGACCGCCTCGATCGCGTTCGCCGCCCAGTCGCTCGGGCGCTACGGAGACGAGAGCGCCGACGACGTCCGGATCGAGCTCGCCGGGCTCGCCGAGCGCACCACTACCGACCGCCCGCCGCTGATCGACATCCAGCTCCGCATCCTGCGCTCGCGTCTCGCGCTCGGCGAGCAGGATCTCGACGAGGCGCGCGAGGCGCTCGACCCGCACGCGACCTCCCCGGACGAGGTCATCGCCCTGGCCCGCGTCGCGTCGGCATCCGCCGAGGTCGACGAGGCCGAGAAGCTCCTCGACGACCTCTTCGAAGCCCATCCCGACCGACCTGCGCACGCATGCCGCGATCGAGGCGCGCATCGTCCGCGCGCTCGTCGCCGAGCGTCAGGGCCGGCTCGATGAGGCGCGCGAGTGGATCGAGGCCGCGCTCGAGGCGGCGGAGCCCGAAGGCGTTCGCGGCCCGTTCATCGACGCAGGCCCGGCGATCCTCGAGCCGCTCCGGCGCACCGTGCGCCGCGGGACCGCCCACCGCTGGCTCGCCGCCGCGCTGCTCGCCCGTTTCGAGGGTCGTGAGTGGGAGCGCGGCGCTCCTCGCGAGCTCTTGATCCCGCTCAGCGAGAAGGAAAAGATCGTCCTGCGCTACCTCCCCACGCTACTCTCGAACGAAGAGATCGCCGGGGAGATGTTCGTTTCGGTGAACACGGTCAAAACGCACTTGAAGAGCATCTATCGCAAGCTCGCCGTATCGCAACGGCGTGATGCCGTGCGCCGCGGTCGCGAGCTGCGGCTGCTCGGCTGACGACGGTGGGAGTCCCGTCACCGATTCGCGTCGTCCTCGCCGAGGACAGCCTGATCGTGCGCGAAGGGATCCGCGAGATCCTCGACCGCGACGAGCGCATCGACCTCGTCGGCGTCTTCGAGGATGCACCGTCGGTGCTCGGAGGCGTCGAGCGCGATCCGCCGGACGTCGTCATCACGGACATCCGCATGCCACCGACGATGACCTCCGAGGGAATCGAGATCGCCAACCGGCTGCGCGAGTCGCACGTCGACCTCGGCGTGCTCGTGCTCAGCCAGTACGCCGACGCGGCGTATGTGTCGTCGCTGTTCGAGCACGGCTCGCAGGGGCGCGGCTATCTGCTGAAGGACGGGATCGGCAACCCGGATCAGCTCGTCGCTGCCCTGACGACGATCGCCGGCGGCGGCTCGGTCGTCGATCCGCGCGTCGTCGAGAGCCTCGTCTCCGCCGCGGACGTCGCGAGCCGTCGCCGCTCGACGAGCTGACCGGCCGCGAGCTGGAAGTGCTCGAGCTCGTCACCGCCGGCAAGAGCAACAAGGCGATCGCCGAGAGCCTCGTGATCACGAAGCGCGCCGTCGAGCACCACATCAGCGCGATCTTCACGAAGCTCGAGCTGGGCGACGAGTCCGAGGTCCACCGCCGCGTTCGCGCCGTGCTCGTGTACCTCGCGGCGCAGCCGTCGAAGCCGCAGCCGCGCGAGTACCACTAGCCGGTCTTTCAGCCGGCTGAGCGACGGCCTGCTCGACCGTCGCGAAGAGCTCGATCCGGCCCGAGCCGTCGGCGTCGACGCGAAGGTCGTGGCGGACGGTCGAGATGCCGTGCGCGATCACGAAACGCACGTTGCGTTCCTTCAGCTCGTCGGCGACACGGGCGAGCATCTCTGCAGCCGTCACGTCGATGGCTGCGACCGTCTCCGCGTCGAGGACGATCACCCGGATGTCCTCGTCGACGGTCACGTGCAGGATCCGCGTGCGCACCAGCTCCGCGTTCGCGAAGAAGAGACCGGATCTCGACGCGCAGCACCGCGACGCCGGGATGCTGGAGGTTGTCCGGATGCCGCGCGATGTCCGTGTACTGCCCGCTGTGCGGCGGTACCTCGCCGAGTCGAGAAACCCGCGGCCGCGAGGCGCGATAGAGCAACAGCACAAACGACACGGAGATACCGATTGCGAGGCCGGGCAGCGTGCCGAAGATCAAGACGCCCGCGAGCGCCGTCGCCGCTCCGAGAAAGTCAGGCCGCGCGGTCAGGTCGGGAAGGCGCCCGGGCGACGAGCGCGCGCTCGCGCGGTAGAGCCGGCGCAGCGCACTGATGTCGACGAGCTCGACCACGGCGGCGATCACAACCGCGGCGAGCGTCGCCTCGGGCAGATCGGTGAAGAGCCCCGTCAGGAAGAGCAGCGTCACCACGGTCAGAAGCGCGACGAGCAAGCCCGACAGCTGTGTGTTCGCACCCGCGTCACCGTTCACCGCCGTCTTCGACAGGCTGCCGTTCACGACCATCCCGGAGCACGAGGCCCGCGCCGAGGTTCGCGCCGCCGAGCCCGAGCAGCTCGCGGTTCGGGTCGATCTCGTAGTGGTCACGCGCTGCGTACGTCTTCGCCGCCCCGAGACCCTCGGCGAACCCCACGAGCACGACGCCGATCGCCGCCGGCAGCAGACTTGACGAGGTCGTGGAACGACGCCGCCGGCTTGCCGACGTGCGGGAGCCCGCTGTCGATGTGGCCGACGATCTCGACGCCGTGCTGGTCGAGCTTGAACACCTTCACCGCACCGATGCCGATCAGGACGGCGACGAGCGACGCCGGCACGACCGGCGCTACCTGTCGCAGCACGAGCACGACGACGAGCGAGACAAGGCCGACCGCGAGTGTGGCTCCGCTCGTCTGGTTGAGGTCTCCGAGCAGGTTCCAGAGCTGGTTGACGGCCTTGTCGCCCTCCTTCGGCACACCGAAGAGCTTGGGCAGCTGGCCGACGATGATCGTCAGCGCGAGCCCGATGATGAAGCCCTTCAACACGGGCTCCGAGATGAAGTTCGCGATGAAGCCGAGGCGCAACAGCCCGGCGATCAGCGCGGCGATACCGGCCGCGATCGCCAGCGTTGCCGTCAGCGTCGCGTAGACGCTCGCGTTCGCCGGCGACATGTCGGCGATCGCGGCGGCCGACAGCGCGGCCGTCGCCGACATCGGCCCGACGACGAGGTGCCGCGAGCTCCCGAGCAGTGCGTACACGACGAGCGCGGCCGGCGCCGCATAGAGACCGACCACGGGCGAGACACCCGCGATCGAGGCATATGCGAGCGCCTCCGGAACGAGCACTGCCCAGACCGTCAATCCCGCGACGAGGTCGCCCCTCAACCAGGCGCGGCGATAGCCGCGAAGGGATGAGAAGAAGACCGGCGTCGCTCTGGACGAGTGCCCGACGGCTCCTGGCGACGCCTGAGCCGCGTTCGTCATGTGTCTACAGCCTCGCGGAGCTTGGGTGACCGAGCGTCCCCCCACCTGGGTGAGGGCTTCGCCTCAGCGAACTGACCGGTCGCGCCGAGCTCTCGGTGTCGATCAGCCCGAGCACCGGTACGAGACTCTCCACGCGGACGATCTCGGCCCCGACGCCGTAGCTCTCGAGCCCGCCCAACAGCCGGTACTGGTCGACCGGGTCGGCGTCGGACGGCAGCGCGAGAAAGAGCCGCTTGGGATATGCGAACCCTGCCCGCCAACCGTGCGCCGCCTCGACGACCTGACCCCAGAGCGACACCTGCCCGACGACGAGGCCACGCCGGCGAATGAGGATCCCCCGCTTCAGCTCCGACGCGATCAGCGACCAGCGGAGCGCCGTAGATGCCGCACTCGCAGCCTTCGGACGGCGCGTCGTGGCGCCCACCCCACCAGCGCCACGGCACCAGCCGCGAGGCTTCGCAGTGCGCCTCGAACGGCTCGTACTTCGGCCAGTTCGCCGTGTGGAACAGGCTGCGCAGCCAGACCTCGCCGCGATCGTCGACGACGCGCCATACCCGCCAAGCGACAATCGGCTCGACGTAGTCGGGAGCGACGCTCACACGCGCGTGCGCTTGACCACCGGCTGCGGCCGCCACGCGACGTACGAGAGTCCGGGCTTCCGCCGTGGCACCGGGCTCAGGGCGGGCTCGATGACGTAGGAGCGGATTGCTTTGCCGATATACACGGGCTCCTCCTTCGGTTGGGCGTGGTCGGAGGTTGGCTCGGCGGCGGAGGACGGCGCCTCACCTTTCGCGGGTGACGCCGCGGCACCCCTTGCCATTCCAGAGTAATTACGGCCTGGAAAGCAGACGAGGAGGAATCCATATGGCGAGTACTTCGGTCTCCGGCAGCCGTAGCAATACGAGCGGCTGGGCGATCGGCTTCGGGACGTTCGCAGCACTGATGCTCGTGATGATCGGCGCCTTCCAGGCCTTCGAGGGCCTGGCGGCGATCATCAAGGATCAGGCGTACGTCGTTGGCCCCAACTACGCGTACAAGATCGATACGACAGCTTGGGGCTGGATCCATCTGGTCTGGGGCATCCTCGTGGCGATCGCCGGGTTCGGCATCTTCGCCGGGCAGACCTGGGCGCGCATCGTCGGCATCACGGTCGCGGTTCTGTGCGCGATCGCGCAGTTCTTCTACATCCCGTACTACCCGCTCTGGGCGATCCTGATCATCGCGCTCGACGTGATCTGCATCTGGGCGCTCACGACGTGGAACCCGTCTGACGACGCCGCGTACTAACGCGAATGAACCGGCGGGCGGCGGCGCACGAGCCGCCGCCCGCTTCGTTCCCGGCTGGATCAGCGGTTACCGCCGCGAGTGGCTCTCTCACGACCTCGTCGCCGGCATCGTCATCTGGAGCGTCGTCGTCCCGCAGGCGGTCGCCTACGCGCAGATCGCCGGACTGCCGCCTCAGGCCGGGCTGATCGCCGCGCCGGGCGCGATGCTCGGGTACGCGCTGCTCGGCCAGTCGCGCACGCTCGTCGTCAGCGCGACGACCGCGACGTCGGCGGTCTCGCTCGCGACGGTCGGGCCGCTCGCGAACGGCGACGTGAAGAAGTTCGCCGAGCTCTCCGCCGCGTTTGCGCTCGTCACCGCAGTCGTCCTGATCGCGGCGGGGCTCGTGAAGATCGGCGGCATCGCCGACCTCGTCTCGAAGCCGGTCATGACCGGCTTCCTGTTCGGGCTCGGCCTGACGATCACGGTCGACCAGCTGCCAAAGCTGTTCGGCGTCGCGAGCGGAAGCGGCAACTTCTTCCCGCGGCTCTGGGATCTCTGTCGGCAGCTCGACCACATCAACTGGTGGACGTTCGCGATCGGCGCCGGGAGCGTCGTTGCGCTGTTCCTGTTCAAGCGGCTCGCCCCGTCGCTGCCCGGCACGCTGATCGTGCTGGCCGGCGCGATCGTCATCTCGGCGGCGCTCGGTCTCTCGGGGCACGGCGTCGACGTCGTCGGCCGCCTGCCGACCGCCTACCCGAAGCCGGGCGTGCCGAACGTCTCGCTCGACGACCTCGCGAAGCTCCTGCCGGCCGCGTTCGGGATCCTGCTGCTCACGACCGAGGCGGTCGGCGTCGCGCGCTCGATCGCCACCTACGACGGCTACGCGATCGACCCCAACCGCGAGCTGATCGCGATCGGCGGCGCAAACGTCCTCGCCGGCTTCTCGCAGGGTGGCTTCGTGCAGTCCGGCGGCGCGAGCCAGACGATGGCCGCCGAGAACGCCGGCGGGAAGTCGCAGCTCTCGACGATCCTCGCCGCGGCTCTGATCGTCCTGACCGGCGCGTTCTTCACCGGTCTCTTCCGCGACCTGCCCCAGGCGACGCTCGGCGCGATCGTGATCGTCGCGATCTCGCAGTTCTTCCGCGTCGACGAGTTGCGGCGCTTCGCACGGCTACGGCGGAGCGCCGTGATCCTCGCGGTGGCCGCGCTCGGCGGCGTCCTCGTCTTCGGCGTCCTCCCCGGCCTGCTGATCGCAGCCGGCGTCTCGCTCGTGCTCGTCATCCAGCGGCTGAGCCGGCCGGACGTCGCGCTCCTCGCACGCGACCCGGCGACCGGCGCCTGGGGCAGCCGCGAGCGCCACCCCGGCTGGACCTTTGACGCCGCAGACGCTCGTCGCCCGCGTCGACGGGCCGCTGTTCTACGGGAACGCCGTCAGCGTCAAGGACCGCTTGATCACGGAGATCGAGCGCGACCGGCCGAAAGTCGTCGTGCTCGATCTCGGCATGACGCGCGACTTCGACGTCGCCTCGCTCGACACGTTGCGCGAGTTCATCGACGCGCTCGAGCAGGATCAGGTCGAGCTCGTGCTCGCGAACGTCGGCGTCCAGACCGCCGAGATGCTTTCGCGGGCCGGTCTCGACAAGGTCGTCCGCTTTGCGCCGACGATCGACGGCGCGGTCACGTCCTTAGGCGGGTCGAGAACCTGCATCGCGCACCCACGCGGACGACGCAGCGAGCACGGCCGCCGGCGCGACGTCGAGCCCTGGGCGGCCGACGAGCAGCGCCGCGAAGAGCACCGGCGTGATCAGCAGGCGCGTCATCGCGGCCATGCCGCGCGGCGGCGCCGACGGCGACGGCAAGCGTCGGCGAGACGCCGAACGCGAGCTCGGCGAACGTCGCGAGTGCGACGCCGAGGAAGATCGCCGGGAACACCGGCCCGCCGCGGAATCCGCAGCCCAGGCTGATCGCGTAGCCGAGGCGCCTTGGTCGCGAAGAGCAAGAGGACGATCCAGGCCGAGCTCTCGGCTGACGAGCGTCGGCACCGAGCTCTGGCCCGAGAACAAGCACGTCGGTGGCATGCGCCGCCGAGCAGGTTGGTGATCTCCGCCAGGCCGCCGACCGCGAGCCCGCCGAGCGGCAGCACGAGCTCGAGGCGCTGCCTGCTCGAACCGGGACGAACGTGCCGAGGCGGCGCACCAAGGTGATCGCGACCGCCGCCATGAGCCCGACTCGCGATCGCGACGAGGAGATCGACCAGGTGCGTGCCCGTGTACTTCGGCAGGTCGGGAACCGAGAGCGCGGTCGTCCCGAGCCCGCCCCAGTTGCCGAAGCCGACGAAGACGACGTAGCCCGTCGCGGCCGCGACGAACCCCGGCAAGAGAAACGGGATCACCGCGGCGCCGAGGCCGACGCCGCCCTCGAGCATCATCATCGCGCCGACGAGCGGGCCGCCGAAGAGCGCCGAGATCGCCGACAGTCGACCCGGCCATCGCAGACGACCGCCTCCTCCTCGGCCGCAACTTGACGACAAGCGCGATCAGCGAGCGCCGTCGCCGAGCCGAGCGCGATCAGCGGCGCCTCCGGCCCGAGCACGGCTCCGAAGGCGAGCGAGCCGATCGCCGCCAGCGCGATCCCAGGGGCGTTGATCGGCAGGCGTCGCGCCGCCGCCGATCCCGACGAGCGGCGAGTGCCCGCCGTCTCCCGGCAGGAGCCGACGCGCCGCCAGCACGACGAAGCGCGCCGACGACCGGCAGCGCGAGCACGAGGTACCACGGCGGCGACGTAGGTGCTGCCGAGGTGCCCGCGGCAGATCGGTCCAGAGCCAGTGCTCGAGGTCGTGGACGACCACCTGGAAGAGCGCTGCGACGACTGCGGCCGGCACGCCGACGATCGCTCCGATCAGCGATCAGCCGCAGGTATTTCCGGTGCCCGAGCGGAGGCGCGTCCACTACCCCGTTTTGTGCCATTTAAGCGGGCCTCCGGGTCGTCACCCAGGCCGGGTGACTGTGCCCCACCCAGCCCTGTCCTAGCCTCAAGCCGTGTCATGTTGTTCGCCGTCAGGTGGGAACCGCGAAACGCACGCGGCCGCCATGCCGACGTCTGCTCGGACGGCTTCGCCGGTCGGGATGGTCTCGCTTCCAGGAGGCGAGTTCCTGATGGGCTGCGAGGACAAGCACGCCTACGCGGCGGACCGGGAGGGGCCGGTCCGCCGCGTCGGCGTCGATCCGTTTCGACTGGACGCGCTGCACCGTGACGAACGGCGAGTTCCGCGCGTTCGTCGAGGACACCGGGCACAAGACGGAGGCCGAGCACTACGGCTGGTCGTTCGTGTTCGCCGGCCTGCTGCCGGACGACTTCCCGCCGACGCGCGCCGTCGCGTCGGCGCCGTGGTGGCGGCAGGTCGAGGGCGCATTCTGGTTCTCGCCGGAAGGCCCCCACTCGAACGTCGACGACCGGCTCGACCATCCCGTCGTCCACGTCGGCTTGACCGACGCGGAGGCCTACGCCGCCTGGGCGGGTAAGCGCCTGCCGTCGGAGACCGAATGGGAGTACGCCGCCCGCGGCGGTCTCGAGCAGCAGCCGTACCCGTGGGGCGACGAGCTGGAGCCGGCCGGCGAGCATCGCATGAACGTCTGGCAGGGGAAGTTCCCCGCCGAAAACACCAAGGCGGATGGCTGGTACGGCACGTGCCCAGCCGACGAATTCGAGCCGAATGCGTTCGGCATGTACAACATGACCGGAAACGTCTGGGAGTGGACGACATCCGACTTCGCACCTGAGTCAGGGTCGAAGACGACGCGTGGCGGGTCATACCTCTGCCACGAGTCGTATTGTCGTCGTTACCGCGTCTCCGCCCGCAACGCGTTGACGCCGGACTCGACTACCGGCAACATCGGCTTTCGCTGCGCCGCTTGACCCGCTAACCCCCGAGATCGACTTCTGAAAGGAGCCGACACTGCTTATTGCAACGAGTTATCCCTTCCTAGACATCCTCTGGACGATGGTGATCTTCTTCTGCTGGATCATCTGGTTCATGCTGCTCTTCCGCGTGATTGCGGACATCTTCCGCCGGCACGACATCCATGGCGGTGGGAAGACCCTGTGGCTGATCTTTGTGATCATCCTCCCGTTCCTAGGCGTGTTCATCTACTTGATCGCTGACGGACAAGGGAATTGCTGAACGCGACATGAAGAACATGCAGCAGTCGCAGCAGCAGTTCGACCAGTACGTGCAGTCGGTCGCCGCCAGCGGCGGCACGGCGGCGGAGATCGAGAAGGCGAAGTCGCTGCTCGACAGCGGCGCGATCACGCAGGCCGAGTTCGACACGCTGAAGGCGAAGGCTCTCGCGACCTAAGAGTACGTGGTGCCTGGCACCGCTCTGCGGTGCCAGGCACCAGCTTTAGCCGTCCGGATGGCGCCGGCGCCACATGGCCTTCTCCTCGCGGCCATCCTGGATCGCGCCCCACACGTGTAGGCCGATCACCGCGACGACGACGAACGCCGTCATGACGACGACGATCACCACAGCCGCAACGCTGGTCGATGCGATCATCACTCCTCGGTCTCTACCCGCTCTCGCGCATTCGATACGCGTGACAGGATGCGCCTATGGCGTGGATCTGCCGAGCCGCGATCCTGCTCGCGATCGTCGGCGTCTTTGGGACGTGGCGGAACGCGGGGCACGTCTCCCTCGACGGCTTCGAGGGACCGCATGACGGCTGGCTCGTGATCGTCTTCGGGCTGATCGCGCTCGCAGGTGTCCGTTCGCTCTCGCGCGGAGGCTGGCTTGGGATGATCCTCGTGCTCGGTTGCGCCGTCGTGATGGTCGTCGCTGCGGCCAAGAACGTCTCGGACGACGACGCCGTCCTGGGCGGCAGCGCCGGTTGGGGCGTGTGGCTGACGATCGCCGCTTCAGCTGCGCTCGGAGCCGCCTCCCTCTACGCCGCCTTCACGCGGATCAGAGGAAGTACGAGAGCCGAGCCCAGAACCAGTCCTTAACGCGCGTCACGAGCCCATGCGGCGTCGTGCCCGCCGACGACTTCGCGATGTCGGGGGCGAAGACGCGCTCCTCGAACTGTTCGGCAACCGCCGGGCTTCGCGCCATCATCGCCACCTCGTAGTTCCGGTAGAGCGACCAGGCGTCGAGGTTCACCGTTCCGAAGACGGCTGTGTCGTCGACGACGTACAGCTTCGCGTGGACGACCGCGCCCGGGTACTCCCAGATCTGCACGCCGGCGGCGATCAGCTCTCCGTAATGGTCCTTCAGCGCCGCGTCCGCCTGGGGATTGTTCGACGTCTTCGAGACGACCAGCCGCACCTTCACCCCCCGCTTCGCCGCATTCACGATCCGCTGGATCATGTCGTCGTCGGTGACGTACGGGTTCATCAGGTCGATGCGCGTCCGAGCGTGGTCGATCAGGTTGCGGATCGCCTGCGTCGCCGATGTGAACCCTCCTGGCACCGTCTGGAGCAGTGCGACGGGGATTGTCCCGGGATCGGGCTGCGCGGGGAAGAACGGCGCGAGATCGGTGGGGAGCGGGCCGTCCTGGGCCTTGAAGCTCATCAGGAAGAGCGCTTGGCTCTGGAGAACGACGTTCCCGGTCACCCGGGTCATCACATCGTGGAACCCGCCGTTCTCGAAGTGGTCCTCGACACCGGCGCCGCCGATCCAGGCAACGTCCCCGTCGATCACGTACAGCTTTCGGTGGTCGGCGCGCCCGACCTCGTCCTGGGTCCAGTCGAAGCTGCGGTGATTTGGGTACAGGCCGTCTTCGTCCCACGGGAACGTGTCGTTGATGACGATCTGGGCTCCCGCCGCGGCCAGCTGCGTGAACATCGGCTTGGCCGGGCCGTAGGGCTTGCTCCCTGCGGCGTCGAGGATGATCCTCACCTGGACGCCCTCCTGCATCTTCTTGGTGAGCAGCGCGGCGAGCTCCGTGCCGACATGACCCTCGCGCCAGCCGAACATGAGGATGTCCACCGTGGAGTGCGCCTTCTCGATGTCGGCGAAGATCCGGGGGAAGAAGTTCTTCCCCTCGGGCCACGGGTCGATCGTCGCCGCGGTCGACCAGGCGAAGGGCACGCCGACGTCGGCGGGCTTCAGGTCTGAACGGGCCACGAACCGTTCGGTCGCGAGTTGCGCGCCTTGGGCGGTGATCGCAGTTGGGCCCGGCGGCCAGCTCGGCTTCTCCTCGATCGCGAGCACCTGCCGCCAGACGACGAACAAGAATGCGGCCAGGAGCAGGCCGACGACCGCAAGCCCCGGCCGCCACCAGCGACGAAACCATCCCCGCGTCGTGCCCACGGGGCAGTCTCACACAGTCGAAGCGGGTTACGGGTTTTCGACGCCGACGCTCTTGCGGAGGTCGGTCATGTCCTTCCGGAGTTCCGCGTCCTCGTCGGCGATGTGATCCATCAGGTCGGCCAGCCCGTCGGCGATCGCATCGAGCTTCTGGTGAACCGCCTCGTCGCTCCGGCGTTGCGAGTTCTGCAGCAGCGCGACGAGCAGGAACGTGACGATCGTCGTCGCGGTGTTGATGACGAGCTGCCACGTGTTCAGGTTCCCGAGGACGAAGTAGCTCGGCACCCAGATGACGACCAGCGCAACGCAGCCGATGAAGAACGCCGCGTGGCTCGCGAACTCGGACGCGGCCCCGGCGAAGCGGTCGAACAGACTCGGTTTGGAGCCGGCGGCCTTGCTCACTCCCCCATCATTGGCGCTGAGCGGGAGAAGCAAACGCGGGAACGCTAGGCATCGAGCCGGAGAATGACCTCGTCCGTTTCCGCGTTGCGCCCGTGGGCGAAGCCTCGCCCGTCGCCCACCTTCACGAAACCGCACTTCGTCAGCACGCGGATCGAACCGGCGTTGTCGCTCGCAGCGCGCCCGTAAAGCGGACGCGTTCCCTCCAGCAGCAGGAACGCTTCGAGGGCACGCGTGGCGATACCTCGGCCCCAGTCTTCACGGCCGATCCAGTACGTCACCTCGCGCTCCCCCTCCATCTCGAAGCTCGCGATCTGGCCGACGACGCGACCGTCGAGCTCGACGACCCTGTTCGTCGTCGAGCTGTCGCTCCTCAGCCGAGCCAACCGTTGCTCGAAGCTCGCTCGATCACCGGTCTCGGGCGGCGTGAACGCGGCCATCCAGATGGCCTCAGGATCCGTCCAGTGCTGGAACAGAACGTCGAGATCGCGATCTTCGATCTCGCGAAGGACGACCTTTCCTGGGCTTTCCTGTGCGGCCATCGGCACTAACCGTGCGAGCAAACGGCGTACGCCTTCGTATCGATCCAGCGATACGTGTCGGCCTTGATCCCGAACCTCCATCCGTTCCCGACCGGGTAGCTCTCCATGTCGATCGCCCTGAACGTGTAGGCGTAGGCCTGGTGTCCGCCGCCGCCGACGACGTGAGACCCGGCTGGGCACGTCGCGGTGGCCTGTGGGCCGTTGGCCGTGACGACCGAGTAGTACGCGGCCGCGCGCGCCTGCTGCGCGTCCGCCGAGCGGGTCAGGGTGAAGAGCGCACAGGCGATGACGACGATTGCACCGACACCGCAGATGAACAGACGATCAGCCCTGGTAAGGGACATGCTTCTCCTTTATTGGTTAGCCGCTCAGTCGACTCTATGCGGATGGGTCGTGAGAGAGAACTAGGGTGGCGCCGTGTCGCAAGGTCGCCGTAGGAAAGGGAATCAATGACCACGTACAAAGTCGGGTACTTCGTCGGAAGCCTCTCCTCCACGTCGATCAACCGCGAGCTTTCGAAGGCGCTGATCCGACTAGCGCCCGACGATCTCGAGTTCACCGAGATCCCCATCGGGAATCTGCCGCTGTACAGCCCCGACTACGACGAGGACTTTCCGCTGGAGGCTCAGGCGATGAAGACCGCGATCGCTCGATCAGATGCCATCCTGATCATCACCCCGGAGTACAACCGCTCGATTCCCGGAGCGCTGAAGAACGCTCTCGACTGGGCCTCGCGGCCGGCGGGCCAGAACTCTTTCGCACAGATGCCGGCCGCGGTGATCGGGACATCGGTCGGGCGGCTTGGAACAGCGATGGCTCAACAGAGCCTGCGCGGCGTGCTCAGCTTCTGCGACGCCAGGCAGATGACTGCACCCGAGGCCTACATCCGATACTCGCCAGAGATCTTTCCGGGCGAGGGAGAGGTTGCAGACGAGCCCACCAAGGCGTTCCTCGTCAACTACCTGGATCAGTTCCGGACGTACGTCATCCGCGTTCTGACCGTCATACCTCGAACGTAGGTCGGGCCTGCGTGGTCCAAACAGGCTGAAAGGAGTCATGCGATGGCGCGGTTTCTGATCTCGTTCGACGACGGCGCGATGAGCCACATTCCCGACGAGGACTGGCAGGACGTCAGCGATGCCGCGCACACTGTGATGCGCGAGGGAAAGGACGCCGGAATCTGGGTCTTCGGCGGCGGGTTGCTGTCCGACGTCGAGATCAGCGTGGTCGCGACGGACGGGACAGTCGCCGCCGGCTCGACACCCGCGACGTTCCTCGGCGGGATGGCGATCGTCGACGTACCGTCACGCGAGGACGCACTCGATTGGGCAGCCAAGATCGCGAGCGCCTGCCGCTGCGCTCAAGAGGTCCGCGAGTTCATGGACGACCCTGAGGCCTGAACGGCCCCGCGTCAATCGTCGCCGAAGAGGTGGTGCAGGAAGCGGTCGCGGTCGTCCAGGAATGACTTGGTCAGTTCGTACTGCTCGGTCTCCTCGTACGGCGTCTTGCTGATCCCGTGTTCGTTCAACAGGTAGATCGAGGCGTCCGGGTAGCCAAGAAGGATCGGCGAATGCGTGGCGATGATGAACTGCGATCCCTCTTGGGTGAGGTCGTACATCCGCCGCATCAGTGCCAGGACGCCGTGTAATGAGAGTGCGGCTTCGGGCTCGTCCAGCACGTACAGGCCGTTGCCGCCGAAGCGGTTGAGAATCACGGCGAGGAACGACTCACCGTGCGACTGCTCGTGCAGCGAGACGCCGCCGTAGGAGTCGATGATCCGCCGGCCTAGGGCAGCGTCGTCAAGTTGCTCGATGTGTGTCGCGACGTTGAAGAAGCTCTCCGCCCGAAGGAAGAACCCATCCCGCGGGCGCCGGGTTCCTCGCACGATGCGCAGGTACTGGTCGAGTTGAGAGTGAGACGGCCGCGTCTCCACCGTCATGTTCCGCGTCCCACCCTCGGCGTTGAACCCCAGCGCGACGGCAAGTGCCTCGACCAGGGTGGACTTTCCGCTCCCGTTCTCGCCCGCAAGGAGCGTCACGGGCGCATCCAGGTCGAGGTCCTCCAGCTGACCTACTGCCGGAATCGAGAAGGGATAGACACCGAAGTCGGCTACCTCGTCTCGCTTGAGAACGGCCGCCCGAACGAACGCGTGACCGCCGTTCAACATGAGGCGAAGGCTACGCGGGCTCCTCACACTCGGCACAGGCCTTCTTCTTCGGTCTCGCGCGACGTCCGGAGGCCTGAACGCAAAAGGCCCGCGTCAGCGGGCCTTTTTCAAAGCGGATGATGGGACTCGAACCCACGACCTTCTGCATGGCAAGCAGACGCTCTAGCCAACTGAGCTACATCCGCGGAAGACGGGAGTTTAGCCGAGTCCGAGACGGGCTCGCATCGTCTCCGACACGGCCATCAGCCCCGAAAGCGGGCGGATCATCACGACGAGCCGCTTGACGAGGCCGTCCTCACCATCTTCGAGGATGTCGATCCCCTGCAGCTCGCGGTCGCCGACATTCGCCTCGAAGAAGAGGATCGTGGTCGCGCCGTCGCGCCATTCGGCGGTGTAGCGAAAGTTCTCGAAGACCGTGGCGACGGTGCGCAACACGAGCTCGACGGTCTCCTTCCCCTGGTACGGCTTGTAGACCGCGGGGCTCGAGAACTCGATGTCGTCGGCGAGCGTCGCGAAGGCTGCGTCATCGTCTCCGGCCGCGATGGCGACGCCGAACGGATGTGTGACGTTCACGCCGCGTCCAACGCTTCGTTGACGAGCTTGTCGGCCAGTTCGTTGTGCGCGCGCCTCACATGCCGATACTCGACGGAGTCGAGCTGCCGCGCAAGCTTTGTCGCCTCGAGGAACAGTTCGCGCAGCGCCTCGTTCTTGACGCGGTACTCGCCACGCATCTGTTTCACCATCAGCTCCGAGTCGGAGACGAGCTCGACGTCCGCGACCTGCAGTTCGATCGCCTTGCGAAGCCCCGCGACCAAGCCGCTGTACTCGGCGACATTGTTCGTCGCCTCGCCGATCGCCTCTCCTTCGGCGGCGAGCACTGTCCCGTCGTCCGTCTCGAGCACGAACCCGTAGGCAGCCGGACCGGGGTTGCCCCGTGCCCCACCGTCGGTAAAGAGGCGCGCCCTCATCCGAGCCGCTCGTAGACGTCGTAGGCCGGCTCCTCGTAGGGATGCGCAGCGCGCAACGCCTCGAGGATCTCCGCCTGCCGCTCGGACGGGAAGACCGTCTCGAGGCGCAGCTCGGAGACGCGATGCTCCACCCCGCTCCGTCCGACAGACGGATCGGTCGTCTCGTCGCCGAGGAACGTCCCGGTGCCGGATGCGTACCAGGAGCAGCGCTCGTACTTGCCGATCCGCCCGGCGCCTGCAGCGAACACCGCCTCGCGGACCGCGTCGAGCGCCTCTCGCGGTACGAACACGACGAGCTTGCGGTCCATCGTCAGTTGTTGTCGATCTGCGCGCGCTGGAGCCTGCCGCTGTAGTCGACGTACACCGACTTCCACTCGGTGAAGACATCGAGCGCAGCCTGGCCGGCCTCGCGGTGGCCGTTGCCGGTCTGCTTCATCCCGCCGAACGGCAGGTGCACCTCGGCGCCGGTCGTGCCGGCGTTGATGTACGTGATACCCGTCTGCAGATCGCGCATCGCCTTGAAGGCCTTGTTCACATCGCGCGTGAAGATCGCCGACGACAGGCCGTACCGCACGCTGTTGGCGGCGCTCACTGCCTCCTCGAACGAGTCGACGGGAATCAGCGCGGTCGTCGGCCCGAAGATCTCCTCCTGCGCGATGCGCATGCCGGCCTCGACGTCGGCGAATACGGTCGGCCGGTAGTAGAAGCCGTGACCCTCGACGCGCTCGCCACCGGTGAGGAGCTTTGCGCCCTCGCCCTGGCCGATCTCGGTGTACGAGTGGATCTTCTCGACAGCCGTCTCGTTGATCACCGGCCCGATGTCCGTGTCGTCTTCCCATGGCGAGCCGATCTTCAGTTTCTCGGCGCGCGCTACGAGCTTCGACTGGAGCGCCTCGTAGACGGCGCGATGGACGATCACGCGCGAGGCTGCCGTGCAGCGCTGACCGGCGGTGCCGAACGCGCTCCAGACGATCCCGTCGACCGCCAGGTCGAGATCGGCGTCGTCCATGACGATGATCCCGTTCTTGCCACCGAGCTCCAGATGGACGTGCTTCAACTCGTCGGCCGCGCCCTTCGTGACGAGCACGCCGGTCTCACGCGAGCCGGTGAACGAGATGACCGGCACGTCGGGATGGCGCACGAGCGCTTCGCCCGCCTCCTCGCCGAAACCGTGAACGATTTGCACGACGCCTTCTGGCAGCCCGGCCTCGTGCAGCAGGTCGACGAACCGCTGCGCGAGCAAGGGCGTGTCCTCGGCCGGCTTCAACACGACCGTGTTCCCGCAGACGAGCGCCGGGGTGAGCTTCCACGCCGGAATCGCGATCGGGAAGTTCCACGGTGTGATCGCGCCGACGACGCCAACCGGCATCCGGACGCTCATCATGAACTTGTCGCGGAGCTCCGACGGCGTCGTCTGCCCGTGCAGGCGGCGACCCTCGCCGCCCATGTAGTACGCCATGTCGATCGCTTCCTGAACGTCGCCGCCCGCCTCCGCCTTCACCTTCCCCATCTCGCGGGTCATCAGGTCGGAGAGCTCCGGCTTGTGCGCCTCCAGGATCTGGGCGAAGCGGAAGAGGATGTTGCCGCGCTCGGGAGCCGGCACGAGGCGCCAGTCCTCCCAGGCCGCGCGGGCCGTCGAGACGGCGCGGTCGACGTCGGCCGCGGTCGAGCGCGGGAACGAGTCGATGACCTCGCCGGTCGAAGGGTTCAGAGATTCAAAGGTTGCGGTCGCCATGGGCGCAGCGTAACTCGGTTCCCGGCGCAGCCGGAACCGAGTTGTATGTCTGAGGCGCTCCGAAGCGCTTCAGACATACAACCTGGTTGGGAACCAGGTTTCTATTCTTCCGGAGCGTCGGTGTCCGGGAAGGTGCCCTGGATCCGCGGCCGGCGCCGGTCGCGCGTCTCGCGCCGGTTCTTGTACTCGGCCGGGTCCTGGCCGGCGCGACGGTCGGGCCCGTCGCGGCGGTCGATGATGACCGTCACGTTCGGGTTGTCCTTGTAGTACTCGACCATCTTGTCGAAGAGCTCGGTCTCGAGCTCGCGGGGGATGACGCAGTAGATCACTGCAGCTCAGTGTAGGAAGCGAACCGGCGGTCGGCTAGAGGCGCGCGATGTCCGGGACGATCCTGCCCTCGTCGTCGAGATGCGCATTCCACTCCGCGAACGACGCCTCGAGCTCGGCCGGGTCGTGCCCGCGACCCTCGAGGCGCACCGGATTGTCGGAGTCCGGCGAGACGCGGTACTGGTACCAGGAGATGTCCCAGGCGACCGTCACGACCACCTCGGCGTTGACGCCGGAGAGGGGGACGACGGAGACGCGCGGCCGGCCGAGCGACTTCGCGATGCCACCGACGGTACGCCGGTACTGAGACGCGTTGAAGAGATCGGCCGCCTCGACCATGGCGAGCTCGTTCTCGGAGAGGCGCCGGAGGATCGGCTCGGAGGCGACGGTCTCCTCGACCGCGCGCGGCTTGGCGCCGAGCAGCGTGCTCAGCAGCCCACGCCGGCGGCGTTCGGTCGGAACCGTCGGCGTCGTCGGCGCGCCCTCCCGGATCCAGCCGTATTCGACCGCCATCTCGGTGCAGAGCGGGCAGACGTCGACGTAGTCCATTCCGCCGTTCGGCGAGAAGCGAATTGCCTTCTCGCCCATCAGGAGGGTCCGCTCACAGACGGCGCAGGAGCGCTCGACGGTTATACGTGTCACACGGGTCACGCCGGAAGCGTAACCCGGCGCTAGGCAGGAACCGCTTCTTTGTCCTTCTTCGCCGAGTCGATCAGCTTCTGCGCAATGTGCGCCGGCACCTCTTCGTAGCGCAGGAACTGCATGTGGTAATCGCCACGACCGCCGGTCAGCGAGGTCAGCGCCTGGTTGTACGTCAGCACTTCGGCCATCGGGACCTCGGCCTTGATCGTCGTCATGCCGCCGTTCGGCTCCATGCCGTGGAGTCGCCCGCGTCGCGAGTTGAGATCGCCGTTGATCGCCCCGACGGCCTCGTCCGGCACGGTCACCTCGAGCTCCATGATCGGCTCGAGCAGGATCGGCTGCGCCTGCTCGTAGGCCGAGCGAAACGCCATCGAGCCGGCGATCTTGAATGCCATCTCGGACGAGTCGACGTTGTGGTAGCTGCCGTCGACGAGCGTCACGCGCACGCCCTGCACCGGCGCACCGGCGAGGTCGCCGTGCGCGAGCGACTCCTGGATGCCTTTGTCGACCGCGGGCCGGAACCCATTCGGGATGACGCCGCCGACGATCTTGTCGATGAACTCGTAGCCGATGCCGTCCTCGATCGGCTCGATCTCGATGTGGCAGTCGCCGAACTGGCCGCGCCCGCCGGTCTGCTTCTTGTACCGCCCGTGGGCGCGCGCCTTGCCCTTGATCGTCTCGACGTACGGGACGCGCGGCTGGTGCAGCTCCATCTCGACACCGAACCGGCGGCGAGCCCGCTCGACCGTGACCTCGACGTGCACCTGGCTCATGCCCGAGAGCAGCTCCTCCCCGGTCTGCCGGTCGCGTGAGAGGCGCAGCGTCGGGTCCTCCTCGTGCAGCCGCCGAAGCGCCTGCGCGACCTTGTCCTCGTCGCCCTTTGTCTTCGCCGTCACAGCGAAGCTCATCACGGGGTCGGGGAAGCCGAGAGCCGGCGGCTCGAGATCGTGCTCCGCGTCGACGAGCACGTCGCCGGTCTGCACGTCCTTGAGCTTCGCGACGGCACCGAGGTCGCCGGGGCCGAACCCGTCGGCGCGCTCGTGCTCCTTGCCCTCGAGCGTCATCAGCGCGCCGAGCCGTTCCTTCGAGTGGTCGCGATGGTTGACGAGCGTCGTGTCCGCCTTCACCTCGCCGGCGTACACCCGGAAGATCGAGATGCGCCCGGCGAACGGGTCGGCGACAGTCTTGAAGACGAACGCTGCGACGGTCGCGTCGGTCACGATCGGCGAGCCCTTCTTCGCGGGACTCGGCACGCCCTCGACGAGCAGGTCGAGCATCGCGTGCGTGCCGAGGTTTGCCGTCGCCACACCACACGCGACGGGATAGATCTCATCGCGGGTGACCGCGTTCTTCAGCGCGGCGGCGATGTCCTCCGCCGGAATCTCTTCGCCACCGAGGTAGCGCTCCATCAGCGCCTCGTCGGTCTCGACGACCGCGTCGAGGAGCTTCGTGCGGTACTCCTCGACCTGGGCCGCCATCTCTCCGGGGATCGCCACGGGATCGCCTTCACGCGCGCCGGCAGGATCCAGGTACGCACAGTTGTGCAGCAGGTCGACGACGCCCGAAAGCTCGTGCTCGGCGCCGATCGGCAGCTGGATCGCGATACAGCGCTCCGACAGCTGCTCTTGCACGCTCGCGAGCACGCGGAAGAAGTCGGCGCGCTCCCGGTCGAGCATGTTCACGTAGACGACGCGCGAGAGCTCGAGCTCCTCGGCGCGGTTCCACGCGCGCGAGGTGTTGACCTCGACCCCCATCACGCCGGAGACGACGACCACGGCGCCTTCGACGACGCGAAGGGCGGCGACGGTGTCCGCCTGGAAGCCGGAATCGCCCGGCGTGTCGATCAGATTGATCTTGCGGCCCTGCCAGTCGCAGTTGCAGAGCGACGCCGACAGCGACATCTGGCGCCGCTGTTCGTCTTCGTCCCAGTCCGAGACGGTCGTCCCCGCCTCGATCGTGCCCAACCGGTTCGTCTTACCCGCCTGGAAGAGCAGCGCCTCGACAAGCGAGGTCTTACCCGTCCCGCGGTGGCCGACGACAGCGACGTTGCGGATCTTCCCGGCTTCGATGGGCATCGAGTCCTCCTGCGATCGGTTGTCTGCCAATCCTATGCTCGTGCTCGTGGCCTTGGGAGTAGATCGCGAGCTCGTCGCCATCGGCCTCCTCGGGGGCCTTCTCTCCGGCCTGCTCGGCGTGGGCGGCGGGATCGTGATGGTGCCGCTGCTCGTCCTCTGGGCGCACTACGGGCAGCGAGACGCCCACGCGGCGTCGCTCGCCGCGATCATCCCGATCAGCATCGCGGGAATCCTCACCTACGGGATCGCGGGCGAGGTGCGTGTTGGCCCTGCGGCCGCGCTCGCGCTGGGCTCGATCTTCGGCGCGCGAGTCGGCGCCGGTCTGCTCGCCCGGCTCGACGAGCGCGCGTTGAAGACTGTGTTCGGCACGTTTCTGCTCGCGGTCGCCGTCCTGCTCGCGGTGCACGGATGAGCGGGCCGACGCTCTACGTCGTACTGGTCGCGTTCGGCGTCCTGGCCGGCATCGTCTCCGGGCTGCTCGGGGTCGGCGGCGGGACGCTGATCGTGCCGTTCCTGACGCTCGCCGCCGGGCTGTCGCAGCACGAGGCCGAAGCGACGTCACTGCTCGTGATCCTGCCGACGGCGATCTCCGGAACGATCGCGCTCCGCCAGCGCGGCGTCGGGAACGCCGGCCGGTCACTTCGCTTCGGAGTCTTCGGCGCTGTCGGTGCGGTGCTCGGGGCGCTGCTCGCGCTCGCGCTCCCCGGCTCGACGCTCCGCGTCGTCTTCGCGGTCTTCATGGCGGTCGTCGGCGTGAAGCTGATCCGCGACGGGCTCGTCAGGCCAACACGTTCCGGAAGCGCACCGCCCCCGCAACCAGAACGGCAGTGATTGCTCCCGCGACGATCGCGGCGAACCACGGGTCGAAGCGGTCGGTGCCGGCGAGGATTCCGTGCAGCGACGCGAGGAGCCAGGCGGGCAGCGCGAGGTAGTGCACCGTCCGCCAGACACGGTGCGACAGTTTCGGTCGCAGCCAGGTCGTCAGCCCGACGGCGAGGATCAACTCGGCGGTGCAGACACCCAGCCCGACGGCGAACGGCCGATACGACGACGTGAAGGGGACGAGCACCTGCTCGAGCCCGATCGGGACGACGGTGTCGAGGAGGAGCGACCCTCCGTGCAGGACGATGAAGATCCCGGTGAGGATCGCGAGGAAGCGGTGCACGTCCTCGATCGCGAACCGCGGCCAGGAGAGCTGCGCGCGGCCGGCGAGGGCGACACCGAGCAACACCGAGGCGGAGAGCAGCAGGTACGCGACGATCCCCGCTGAGCGGGCGAAGTACCAGACGGTTGGGCTCACTACGCCGCCCGACGCTCGGGGGCGCGACGCGCCCAGGCGCTGGTCACGACGATCTGGTCGTCATGGCCGACGAAGCGGCCGGCGAGGCTGCGCTTCTCGAGCCACGCCGGACCGTCCTCGCCAAGGAGAAGCGCGGCCTTGGCAGCGACGTCGGCGGCGTAACACGTCCCGGCGGCGACAGTGACGTCGCGCCACGGGCCGTCGACGGATGATCCGGTGCGCGGGTCGATCAGGTGGTTCTGCGGAACGCCCGCGGCGAGCCAGCGGCGCTTGCCGACGCTGCTCGTCGCCAGGCCGCCGCTGTGCAACGTGATGCTGCCGCCGGCCGGCAGTCCGACGACCACCGGCTCCCGGCTCGCGATGTCGCCGCCGGCGGAGACGAACCCGCGACCGACGAGCGCGAGCGCGTCGTCGACGGTCTTGCTCTTGACGACGCCGTTAAGGTCGAGAGTGACCGGCGCGGCGCGCAGGAGGCCGCGCCCGCGGACGGACACAGCCGTCCAAGAGGGGACCGTCGCCGGCACGACCGCGCCCACGTCCCGAGGGAGACGTGAGAAGTCGCGGTCGTAGCCGGCGGCGATGATTGCGTCACCGACGCAGGGGGTGATCAGGCCGTCGGTGGCGCGGGCTGCATCGAGGGCGACGGACACCATCGATGCGAATTCCTCCGAGACCAGCGTCAGGCCAAGGGGAGAGACGTTGACGCGGTTGATCTCGGAGGAAGGGGTGAACCGCGAGAAGCGGGTGTCTCGCGCGGTAAAGAGGCGCTGTACCTCCTGCACGGGCGCTCCGAACGGGAGCACGACCTCGCAGCCCATGGAGCGGAACGTGTTCACGATCCGCCCGACTGGAGCTGTGAGCCGGCGCTGCCCGACGGGCCGATCGACGAGCTGCCGTCGCCGAAGAAGTCACCGGTCGAGCTCTGCGTGGTCGCCGAGCTCGTCGCCGAAGCCGCTTGCCCGGCCCGCACCGTGGGGTGCGAGCCGGGGTGTGAGAGGCGGGCGGCGGCAGCGAACACCGCGAGCCCGGCAGCGGCCGTCAGGCCGATCGCATAGCGGGCGATGCGAGCGTTACGACGGGCGGCTTCGATCCGTGAGAGGCGTTGCATGAACACAGCCTCCGCCCCGGCCCTAAGCCGCCCCTAAGACCGGCGTTGAGATTTAGAAAAGGCTTAGGCGCGCTGCGACGTGCCTGTGGCCAGGCGCGCCTTCAGGCGAAGGATCGCCTTGGTGTGGAGCTGCGAGATCCGGGACTCGGTCACACCGAGCACCTCGCCGATCTCGCGAAGGGTCAGCTCCTCGAAGTAATAGAGCGTCACGACGAGCTTTTCGCGCTCCGGGAGCCGCGAGATCGCTTCTGCAAGCGCTTCGCGCATCTCGACTTCGTCGAGCGCATGCTCCGGCCGCTGCCCGTTCAGGTCTTCGAGCGTGTCCATCAGCGAGACCTGGTCGCCTTCGCCGGTGGAGGACCAGAGCTCGTCGAGCGCTGCGATCGAGGAGCGTGAGATGTCGGTGAGCGACTCCTCGAGCTCGCTGACGGAGATCCCGATCTTGTCGGCGATCTGCTCGTCGTTCGGCGCGGTGCCGAGCTTGGCCTCGAGCTCGGTGATCGCCCGCTCGATCTCGCGGGCGCGGGTGCGAACGGAGCGCGGCGCCCAGTCGAGCGCGCGCAGCTCGTCGAGGATCGCGCCGCGGATCCGCGCGATCGCGTAGGTCTCGAACTTGATGTCACGTGCCGGGTCGTAGCGCTCGATCGCGCCGATCAACCCGAGGAGCCCGTAGGAGACGAGATCGCCGTCGTCGACGTGTGCCGGCAGCCCCGATCCGAGCCGCCCCGCGACGTACTTGACGAGCGGCGCGTACGTCAGGATCAGGCGGTCGCGAAGGGCCTTGTCATGGGTCCGCCGATACTCGAGCCAAAGCGCATGTGTGTCCTCACCCGCCACCTGGGAGAGAATACGCGCTAGGAGCGCGTTTTCCTTAGTGCGGATAACGCAATCGAGCCCATCCAGACGGCGAGAGCAGCTGAAGCCGCCGCGATCACCCACTGTCCAGAGGTCGCGCACCAGACGGCAATCGCTGAAAACGCCGCCGTGATCATCAGGAAGAGCGCCGCCACGCCGATACACTCCCATGGCAACCGAGGGGCGTGGCGCAATTGGTAGCGCACCGGTCTCCAAAACCGGGGGTTGCGAGTTCGAGTCTCGCCGCCCCTGTTCGTTGAAGCCCTGCTGACGCGGGGCTTTTTCGTTTGTTGTTCAGTTGGACGGAACCAGGTCCCGCAGCGCTTGGGCTGTAGCGGGCCATCGCAGGGTGTCCAAAGCCGTCTGAACGTCGCACCAACGATAGGCGTCGTGCTCCCAATCGAGGAGCGGCTCCCAGTCGTCCGGCGCGTTGACTCGGAAGCATGTCACTGCAACTTCGACAATCGTCGGGTCGAACATGGCCTGACGCTCGGCAGGCTCTTCGGTCAACGGGTAGGCGTACTCCACCACTTCAACGCCCTGGCGAATTTCCGCAATCAGTCCGGTCTCCTCGCGAAGTTCGCGCTCGGCAGCCTCGATGGATGATTCGCCTGGCTCTACACCGCCAGCGATGACGTGCCAATAGCTTCCTAAGTTCGGGGAGCGATGGACGAGAAGCACCTCGAGCTCGGTACGGCGCGTCACGAAAACGGCGACCTCTGAGCCTGTGCGCATTCGCTGAGCCTAGAGGCCGCACACCGTTTCACGGCCAAGACTACGCTCCTATCGATGTCGGAGATCGCGAGTCATTTCGATGGGCGCGCTCGCGCTTACGTCGGCGAAGACTGGCACCGGATTTATGCAGAGCGACTCGTCGAGCTAACGCCGCTGCGTGCGGGTGATCGTGTCCTCGACGTTGCCGTGGGGACAGGTTTCGCCGCGCTCGCGGCTCAGGAACGAGGCGCGGAAGTTGTCGGCGTCGATATTTCGCCAGAGATGGTCGAGGAGGCCCGCCGCCACGGAATCGCGGCCGTCGTCGGCGATGCTGTCGATTTGCCCTTCCCGGACCGATCATTCAACGTGGTGCTCTGCTCTTCCGCCCTCGCCTACATGGACGAGGCTGTGGCGCTCCGTGAGTTCAATCGGGTGCTTGAGCCCGAAGGGCTTGTCTCGCTTTCGACGATGCGCGTTGGTCATCCCACCCCTGGTGCGACGTTCCGCCGTTGCGCGGCACGCTACGGGATCACCTTGATCGATCCCAACGAGCCACTTGGCTCAGAAACACACGCAGCCGCTGCCCTGAAAACAGCTCGGTTTGAAGTTGAACGGATCGTGCCCGGCACTGTCGATCTGCCGGCCCAACCGCCACTGACAGCCTGGAAAAGGTCGCTTCGGAATCCGCTCTCGGCCGAACTTCGTCTCCAGCCAGAGGCTGTGATCAACGAAGTGCGCGAGGCATTCCTTGAGAGCTACGACATACGGGCCACAAGCGCGGAGGTCCTGTACGTCATCGGGCGAGCGGGTCCGGAATAACGATTCGGACGTTGCCGGACAGGCAACCACCGGTGACGGCGGAACATGGCAGGATCACGGCATGCCTCGTCTCCGCACGATCACAGCGGTCACGCTCATCGTCGTTGCCTGCACGGACGTGACCTGGGACGACGCGTCGCTCCACGTCTCCTTCGGGGTGCCTCGCGGGAGGCGCCTCGTCTCCTTCCGCTTTCCGTAGTTACGCCACGACGGCGAGTGCGCGGCGCCGGCGCATCAGCACGAGCTGTCGTGCGGCGACGTACGAGCCGATCACGAACACAAGCGATCCGAGCTGGGCGCCGATCGTCTCCCAGGTCGGGAAGACGCCGAGCCACGTTGCCATCCAGAACGGTGTGCGGAACGGTGTGTCGTGGATCGAGATCCACCCCAGTCCCTGCATGTTGTGCGCAGTGATGCCGGTCATCACAGCGAGCACGACGGCGATCAGGACGCCGGTGACGATCAGCATCTTCTTGTACGGCAGCTTGCGCTGGAGGGCGAACGTGACGACACCGACCGCCAGCGTCAGCGCGAGCCCGATCGCCACGCCGATCAGCGTCGTGCCCGTGCCCGCCGAGATCTGCAGCGACTGCAGGAACAGCACCGTCTCGAACCCCTCGCGGTACACGCTCGTCAGCCCGAGCAGCACGAAGCCGGCGAGCTGGCCCGAGACGACGCCGGTCTCGATCGACTTCCGCTTCCGGTTGAAGCGGCCGATCCATTCGCTCCAGTAGACCTTGTGGAAGAACCAGTTCGTGACGAGCAGCAACACGGCAATCGCGAGCAGCCCCGTGATCGCCTGCAGCTCGAGCCCGCCCGCGGAGAGCGAGTTGATGATCGTCTGCGCGATCACCCACGTCAGCGCCGTCGCAGCGAGACCCGCGAACGCGCCGATCAGCACCGGCTTGCGCAGATGGCGACGCGCACCGGTGAACGAGGCGGTCAGCGCAGCGAGGATCAGCACCGCCTCGAGCCCTTCGCGGAAGACGATCACCGCGGCGTCGCCGATGATCGTCGTGCGGCTCACCTTGACCTCGCCGAGTGTCTGCGCGCTGACGGTGACGTCGTCGCGCGCCGCCTTCACGTTGCCGCTCTCGATCGCCTGCGATCGTCTTCGCGCGCAGCGACGGATCGAGCGTCTGCAGGCGCACTCCCGGGCCGCTCACGTACAGCGCCTCGGCGATCGCGGCGTGGAGCGCGTTGCCGTCCAGGTTGTCGTCGATCGCCTTGTAGACGTCATCCACCGGCTGGACGCCGCCGAGCTCACGAACGGCGCGCGCCGACAGCGACTGCACCTGCGAGTCGAACGGCCACGGCTGGAGCCGTACCGTCGTTGCCGCGAGCAGCCCGACGAGCTGCTTCAGGCTCGGGTTGCCGCTCGCCTGCTCTGCGAGCCCCGCTGTTCGTCGCACCTGCGCGGCTGCCGCCATGTCGTGCGTGCGAACCGCGGAGGCGTAGGCCGCCGGAATGCCCGCGACGACCCGCGCCACGTCCGGTTCCGGGGATGCCGACGCCGTCGCCGCGAAGGCGCAGGCTGCGACCAGCGCGGCGACAGCGAAACGCATCGGCGACTAGGCGACCTTCGCCGAGACCGTCGCAAGCGGCTCGGCGAGCTGGTTCACGAGCTTCGAGAGCTTCTCGCGGTCGGCCTGCGTCAGCTCGCCGTAGAGCGCAAAGCCGAGCGGAGTCGCGCGCTTGTACGCCGCGAGCCCCTTCTGGGCGGCGGTGAACCGATCGGCGATCGTCGTCGCGAGCTTCCCGTCGCCCTGGTCGGCAAGTGCCGGCCGCAGGAGCCGGAAGGCGACCTGGGCGCCGGTCAGATTCCCCTCGAAGTCGGAGAGATCCGTGTGCGAGTAGCGGTCCTCCTCGCCCGTGATCTTCGAGTTCGCGACCTCGTTCAGCAGTTCGACTGCGCCGTTCGCGAGCTGCGCCGGCTGATACGTGAGCGTGCGCACCTTCGAGTCGAGTGTCGTCACGTCGGCGAGCAGCTTCTTCGCGTACAGCTCGGTGCCGGCGGTTGTGTTCTTCTCCCAGAGGATTTGCTCGATGCGGTGGAAGCCCGTCCACTCCGACGGCTTCGCAACGTCGTTCGCGCGGGCGTCGATCTCGGGGTCGAGATTGCCGAAGCTTTCGGCTACGGGCTCGATCGCCTCGTAGTGGTACCGCACCGGCCCGAAGAGGTCCTTCGCCTTGGCGACGTCACCCGCTTCGAGCGCCGCGACGAACTGCTTCGTGCCCGTGAGGAGCTCGTTCGACTGCTGGGTGACGTACGTCCGGTAGCCGTTCGTCGCCTTCACGAGCAGCGGGCTCGGTGCAGCGGCAGCGCCGGTCGCCTTGCCGGACACGACGAGTGTGCCGTTGTCCTCCTGATCGCCGTTCGGGCAGTTGAGCACGTACGTTCCGGGCTCGAGATTGAGCGTGAATTGCCCGGAGATCCCGGAGACGATGTTCTCGCGCTCGCCGAGGATGATCCCCTTGTCGTTCTTCAGCTCGAGCTCGCTCACCTTGCCCGTGCCACCGTTCGAGACGTCGACCGTGACCGCGCCGCTCTTCGCCGTCAGGTGATCGGGCGAGCAGCCCGCGTCGGTGAGGCTGACCGCGAGCTTCTGGGCGCCTTCGCCGGCCGGACGACTTGGCGCCACAGCCGACGAGTGCGAGCACCAGCACCGCCAGGGCGACTCCGGTCGCGGCCCGCGGAACGCGCTTGCCGGTCGGCCAGAGCACGAACAGGAGCATCGGCACGGCGTAGAGCAGCCAGCCCGCCGCCTCGCCGACCGTCGGCTCCGGCTGAAGGCCGAGCACGCCCGTGAGGAGCGAGCTGATGACCGTACCCGGCCGGACGAGCCAGCTCAGGTCGACCGTCGATGCCTGCAGGCTGTTCAGCCAGCCCGCCTCGTGGGCCGTGTGGATCGCCGACATGACGAGCCCGGCGGCGACGAGCACGAGCGCTGCGCCGGTGAACTTGAAGAACTTCGCCAGGTTGAGCCGGAAGCCGCCGCTGTAGATCCCCCAGCCGACGATCGACCGCGCACCCGATCCCGAGCACGGCGCCTAGACCGGCCGACGTCGCGTCGCCGGAGGCCTGGAACGCCGCGAGCAGGAAGACGGCGGTCTCGATCCCCTCACGTACGACCGCGAAGAACGCCATCCCGACGAGCGCCCAGGCAGAGCCCTGAGCGAGGGCGCCGGCCGCGTTCTCGCGGAGCTCGGCGGCGAGCCCGCGCGCGTGGCGGCGCATCCAGAGGATCATGAAGGTGACCATCACGACCGCGACCGAGGCGACGATCGTCTCGAGCCCTTCCTGCTGCTGCTGCGGCAGCTCACGGTCGAGGATCTGCAGTCCGACGGCGATCCCGGTGCAGAGCGCCACGGCGGCGGCGACACCGATCCACATCAGCCGAAGCGCATCGTTCCGGCCCTGCTGCCGCAGGAACGCGGCGACGATGCCGACGATCAAGGACGCTTCGACCCCTTCGCGGAGGCCGATTACGAAGGTCGGGAGCACAGGTCACCTCGGAGGTCGAATCTCATGTAAGGCGCACCTTACAGAAACCCTCAAGCCGCCCTGACAGCCAAGTAGTGGACAATGCGCGGACGCGATGAAGAAAGCTCAACAAGCGCCCGGCGGCCCGCTCGAGCTTCACCATCTCCAGGCACTGACCGATGCGGCTCTCGCGCACCTCGATCTCGACGAGCTCCTCGCGGCGTTGCTCGATCGAGCGAAGACCATTCTCGGCGTCGACACGTGCGCGATCCTGCTGCTCGACGAGGAGACGGATGAGCTCGTCGCGCGCGCCGCGGTCGGCATCGAGGAGGAGGTCGAGCAGGGCGTCCGCATCCCGGTCGGCCAAGGCTTTGCCGGACGGGTCGCAGCCGACCGGCATCCGATCGTGCTCGCGGACGTCGACCATGCCGACGTCCTCAATCCGCTTCTTCGCCAGAAGGGGATCAAGTCGATGGTGGGCGTGCCGCTGATCGTCGAGCGTCATGTGCTCGGCGTGATGCATGTCGGCTCGTTGACGCCCCGTGCGTTCACGGCGAACGAGGTCGAGCTCCTCCAGTTCGCCGCCGACCGCGCCGCGATCGGGATCGAGCACGCACGCCTGTATGCGGCCGAGCGCACCGCACGTCGGCGCATCGAGAACGTCCAGCAGATCACCGACGCCGCCCTCGGGCATCTCGAGGTCGAGGAGCTCCTCGCGGTGCTCCTCCCCCGGATCCGCGACATTCTCTCGGCCGACACGTGCGCGGTGCTCTTGCTCGATCGCGAGACCAACGAGCTCGTTGCGCGCGCCGCGGTCGGGATCGAGGAGGAGGTCGAGCAGGGCGTCCGCATCCCGGTCGGCGGCGGCTTCGCAGGCCGCGTCGCCGCGGAGCAGCGGCCGGTGATCCTGCCGGATCTCGAGACCGCGCACGTGCTGAACCCGATCCTTCACGAGAAGGGGATCAAGTCGATGCTCGGCGTGCCGCTGATCGTGCGCGGCGGAACGATCGGGGTGCTCCACGTCGGCACGCTCACCCCTCGTTCCTTCGGCACCACCGACGTCGAGCTGCTCCAACTCGTCGGCGAGCGCGTCGCAATCTCTGTCGAGCGCGCGCAGCTCCACGAGGAAACGGTGCGGCTCGACCAGATGAAGCTGAACTTCGTCGCGATCGCCTCACACGAGCTGCGGACGCCGGCAACCTCCGTCTACGGCGTGTTCGCGACGCTGGTCGCGCGCGACCTGTCCGACGAGCTCCGTGACGAGCTGATCGCGACAGGCTTCGACCAGGCTGACCGTCTCCGACGCCTGCTCGAGGAGCTGCTCGACCTGTCGCGGCTCGATGCGCACGCGATCGCGATCGAGCCACGCCCGATCGTCGTGCACACACTCCTCTCCCAGATCGTCGCGGAGGCGCTCAACGGCAAGCCCGACTTCGAGTTCGACGTCCCGACCGACCTGGCGGTGATCGCCGACGCGCTCGTGATCGAGCGTGTGGTCTCGAATCTTCTGATCAACGCGGCGCGCTACGGGAAGCCACCGTTTGTGTTGCGGGCGCGTCGCGGTGACCGCCAGCTCCGTATCTCGGTCGAGGATCATGGCAACGGCGTTCCCGACGAGCTCCGGCCCCGCCTCTTCGACCGCTTCGCGCGGTCAGACAGCTCGAACAGCAGCGGGCTCGGCCTCGCGATCGCGAGGTCGTACGCGCGAGCCCACGGCGGCGACCTGCTCTACGAGCCACTCGAGACGGGCTCGCGCTTCGAGCTGATCGTCCCGCAGGACTAGTCGAGCGGAGTCAGCGCGCCCGTGTCGACGTCGTAGAGAGACGCCGAAACGGCAAAGCCTTCCGCGCGGGTGCGCTCGACATCCGCAGCCAGCAATGTCCTCTGCGCCACCGGATCGGGCTGGGCCCGACAGTCGGTGTGGAGGAGGATGGTCACGCGATCGACGCCGAGGAGATTCCGTGCGAGCAGCAGCCCGGCCAGAGTCTCGTCGGTCATTCGCGCGCCCGGATTCCGGAGGATCGCCGCCTCCCCCAGCTCGAGCTCGAGGATCGCGAGCGGGTCGAGTCGAGGGTCCATGCAGGTCAGGACGGCGAGCATGCGGCCATCGTATTGGCTCGACCGACGGGACTCGTCCAAACCTGAAAGGTCCGTGAATCCTCGGACACGCTCGGCCCGCACCACGCACAGAATGCGAGCGTGAGGGTTCTGATCGTCGAAGACGAGCCGAAGATGGCCGCGCTCGTCGCTCGCGCCCTCCGGGAGGAGGGACACGCCGCCGACGCAACTCCGAACGGCGAGGACGCACTCTGGATGGCAGAGGCCGCCCCGTACGACGCGATCGTCCTCGACCTGATGCTCCCGGGTGTCAGTGGCCTCGACGTGCTGCGGCGCCTCCGAACGAAACAGATCTGGACGCCCGTCCTCTTGCTGACTGCACGCGACGCGGTCACCGATCGCGTCGATGGCCTCGACGCAGGCGCCGATGACTACCTGACGAAGCCATTCGCGTTCGCCGAGCTCCTGGCGCGCATCCGAGCCATCGCGCGGCGCGGCCCCATCGAACGGCCGTCGACCCTCAAGGTCGGCGAGCTCAGCCTCGACCCGGCGGCCCACCGCGTCTGGCGCGGCGTCACAGAGCTCTCGCTCTCGGCCCGCGAATTCGCGCTCCTTGAACTCTTGATGCGAAACGCAGGCCAAGCCCTCTCGCGCTCGCAACTCATCGACGGCGCGTGGGATATGTCGTTCGAGCGCAAGTCGAACGTCGTCGACGTCTACATGCGCTACCTCCGCGAAAAGGTCGACCGGCCGTTCGGGCGACACTCGATCGAGACGGTGCGCGGGGTCGGCTACCGCTTACGGCCCGACGGCGGCGCGTGAACCGGCTTCCGATCCGCCTACGGCTCACGCTGCCATTCGCCGTCGCGATGGCGCTCGTGCTTTCGGCGATGGGTGTCTTCGTCTACCTGCGTGTCGGGAGTGCCTTGCTCGCCTCGGTCGACACCAGCCTGCGCGCTCAGGTCGGCGAGGCAGCACATAACGCGGACAAGGACCACCCGCTCGTCGACCCCGATGCGAACGAAGGCCCGTTCTTGAGCGCAGTGGCGCGCGACGGAAAGATCGTTCAAGCCTCGTCGACCGCAGCGCTGTCGATCCCGCGTCAAAGAACGGGGTCACGCGCCCGACCTTCTCTCACCACCCGCGTTCCGGGGCTCAGCGGTGACTGGCGCGTGATCGAAGCTCCCGCGGTCGTCGACGACCAGCCGGCCACGGTGATCGTCGGCCACCCTCTGACCTCGCGAATGGAAACCCTGCGACGCATATCGCGGGAATTCCTCTTTGCGGCACCCGCCGCGCTTCTCCTCGCCGTACTCGCCGGTTACGGGCTCGCCGCGGCGGCACTCCGTCCGGTCGAGGCAATGCGGCGTCGTGCGGCCGCCGTAACCGCCGAGACCCCAGGACAGCGCCTCCCCGTCCCACCCGCGCACGACGAGATCCAGTTGCTCGCTGTGACCCTCAACGACATGCTCGACCGTCTGGAAGGGGCGTTCGAGCACGAGCGACGTTTCCTCGAGCGATGCGAGCCACGAACTCCGCACTCCGCTCGCGCTGCTGCGCGCCGAGCTCGAGTTCGCATTGCGCAGGCAGCGAACCCGCGACGAGCTCGAGCATGCTGTTCGCTCTGCCGCGGAGGAGACCGTTGCGGCTCACCCGTCTCGCCGAGGACCTGCTCTTCGTCGCGCGCGCCGACCAGGGCAAGGTGCCCGTACGTCGTGAACATGTTGAGGCACACGAGGTGCTCGAGCGCGTGTCGCGAGCGCTTCTCGACGCGCGCGGCCGTCGCTCAGCGCGAGCTGGTCGTCGTCGACGCCGGGGAACGTTGAGCTCTATGCCGACAGCGCCCGCCTTGAGCAGGCGATCGGCAACCTCGTCGACAACGCGCTTGTCCACGGTGCCGGCACGATCGAGCTGCAGCAGCCGGGTCGAGGACGACTGCGTCGAACTGCACGTGCGGGATCGCGGCTCCGGGATGACGGCCGGACTTCAGCCCTCGCGCGTTCCATCGCTTCAGCCGAGCTGACGAAGCCCGCGAGGGCCGAGGGACAGGTCTGGGGCTCTCGATCGTCGAATCGATCGCCCGCGCCCACGACGGCGCCGCCGCCGCCGCAAACCGGGCAGGTGGCGGTCTCGACGCCTGGATCTCGCTGCCGCGCCACTCTTAGGCAACTCCGAGGCCCGACTCATCGCGATCTCATCGAGCGCCGCAACCCTCCGGCCATGGAGCACGAGATCCGCAGAGCCGATCGCCGACCGGAACGCTGCGTCCCGGCGTGTGCGTCACGCGACTGGAGCCATCGTTGTCGTCGCCGCCGCGCTGACCGCGGGGCTTACGGCGATCGCCGGAACATCGACGCATTTTCGCAAAGCGGTCGTCGCGACGTACTCACGCCGCCGCGACCACGCATGCGACGTCTGTCGTCGCGCCCGCCCCACCCATTGTCGCGGCGCATTCTCAGAGCACGGCGACACCACCCGCCGCGTCGTCGTCGAGCTCGTCGGCTCCCGTCGCGACCCAGGCAGCTCCGGTTGTTGTCTCCGGAGGCTCGTGAGCGCCGCCGTCTCGTTCCCGGCGCTCGGCACGACCGCGACGCTCGTCGTCGCCGACGCTCCCGCGCTTCCGCACCGCACAACGCATGCTCGAGGAGGAGCTCGACGCGGATCGATCTCGCATGCAGCAGGTTCCGCTCCGACTCCGAGCTCTCGCGCGCGAACCGCCGCGCCGGTCGACGCATCAGCATCGGAGCGCTCCTCGCCGACGCGATCGCGGTCGCCCTCGACGCTGCGGAGGCGACCGGACGGGCTCGTGACGCCCACGCTCGGCGGCGCCGCTCGCGGCCGCGGGCTACGACCGAACGTTTCGACTCGTGCGGCACGGCGACGTCGTCGCGTTTGAGCCCGTCCCCCATGGGCTCGACGCCTGGCGTCGCGTCGAGCTCGATCGGCACGAGCACTCCCTGCTCGTGCCCGCGGGGCTCCAGCTCGACCTCGGCGCCACCGCGAAAGCGCTGGCCGCCGACCGTGCCGCACACGCGATCGCGACGCAGGCGGGACCGCAGCGCTCGTCTCCCTCGGCGGCGACATCGCCGTCGCCGGCGAGCCGCCCCTCGGCGGCTGGGCCGTACGCATCGCCGAGGACCACGGCGCCCGCTCGACACCGCGGGGCCGGTGGTCGCGATCTCGACCGGCGGGCTCGCGACCTCGAGCACCGGCGTCCGCCGCTGGCGCACCCGCAACGGCGAGGTCCACCATCTCTTCGATCCGCGCACCGGCGCACCGGCCGACTCCGGGTGGCGCACGGTGAGCGCGACCGGCGCGAGCTGCGTCGAGGCGAACGTCACCGCGACCCTGGCGATCGTCGACGGCGACGCGTCGGTTCGGCTGCGCGCGAGCGCGGCGCTGCCCGCCGGGTCGTGCGCGACAACGGCGCGGTCCATGCTCTTCGGCGGCTGGCCGGCACGAGGCGACCGCTCGCGTGACGAGCTCGACGACCCTCTGGTACCTGACACGCGGGAGCGGCGCGGTCGCGCTCGTCCTGCTCACCGCGGCGATCGTCCTCGGGATCGCTCACCTCGTTGCGCGTACACGTGCGGCGCTGGCCGCGGTTCGCGATCGGCTCGCTGCATCGCAGTCTGACGCTCCTTTCGATCGTCTTCGTCGCGCTGCACGTCGTGACCACGGTCGCCGACGGCTACGCGCCGATCGGCTTGAAGGACGCGATCGTTCCGTTCGCACTCGCCCTACCGGCCGATCTGGCTCGGGCTCGGCACCGTCGCCTTCGACCTTCTGCTTGCGCTCGTCGTGACGAGCCTGCTCCGCAGCGGATCGGCGCGAGGCTGTGGCGCGCCGTGCATTGGCTCGCGTACGTCTCGTGGCCGGTCGCGCTCGTTCATGCCTTCGGAACCGGTAGCGATGCGACGTCCACGTGGCTCGTGGCGCTCGGGATCGTGTGTGGCGGCGCCGTCGTCGCTCGCGACGCTGCTCAGAGTCGCCATCGGTGTCGGCCCGCGACGCATTCGCCTCGCCGGCGCCGTCGCCGCGGTCGTCAGTGCCGATCGCGCTCGTCGTCTGGTACGCAGACCGGCCCGGCAAAGAACCGGCTGGGCCGCGCGCGCCGGCACTCCGACCCGGCTGCTCGCCTCGCATCGCACCCCCGCTCGATGGCACGGGTCCTGACGACGGTCGCCGTGCCGTCCCCGCTCGTTCTCCACGACCGCGGCCGGCTCGATCGCCCAGCGCCAGACGACGGCGGAACGAGCACCGTCGACATCCGCGCTAACAGCTCGCAGGGAGCCCGCGCGGCGCACTGCGGATCGACCTTCACGGCGAGCCAGTCGCGGGCGGGGTCGGTCTCGCCGCGAGTGGCGTTTCCTTCGTTCCGGCCACGACCCGCGCCGTCTATTACGGCACCGTGACCGGCCTCGAGGGAAACCTCGTCGCGGCCACCGTGCATGACGCGAACGGCGACCGGCTGAACCTCTCGATCTCGCTGATCCTCGACCCGACCGCGGGCACGCGCGACCGCACACATCTCGGCGGCAACGCCCGACGCAGGTGAGAGCGGATGACGGCCGCCGCCGCCCGTGCCTCGGTTCCAACCGGCGCCGCCCGCCTGCTCGCCGGGAGTCGGCCGCGCGCCGACCCTCGAGCGCACACCTCGACGCTCTACGGGCCGCTTCCGAGCGCCGCAGGACTGATCGAGCTCCTCGACGACGCAGGGCTCAGAGGGCGCGGCGGCGGCGGCTTCCCGACCGCCACCAAGCTGTCGGCGGTCGCCGCTCAGCGCGGCCGGCCCGATCGTCGTCGGCAACGGCGTCGAGGGCGAGCCGCTCAGCAAGAAGGACCGCTCGCTTCTGCGGGTCGCCCCGCACCTCGTTCTCGACGGTGCGACCTCGCCGCCGAAGCGGTCGGCGCGACGCTCGGCGATCATCGCCGTCTCGATCGCCGGCGCCCGCGCTCGCTGCCGCGATCGCCGAGCGCGAGCGCCGGCGGGTCGCAGACGTCTGCCTCGAGCTGCGTCTCCTCCGACCGGGCTTCGTCGCCGGGGAAGAGACCGCTGTCCTGAGCGCGCTCGCCGGCGGGCCAGCGAAGCCGTGGACGAAGCCGCCGTATCCGTTTGAGCGCGGGCTGCGCGGCGCCCCGACGCTCGTCCAGAACGTCGAGACGCTCGCCCACATCGGGTTGCTCGCTCGCTTCGGCGTCGGCCTGGTTCGGCGCAGGCACCGGTGCTCGTGACGCTCAGCCGGCGCCGTCGCGCCGGCCGGGCGTGCACGAGATCCCGCTCGGCGCGACGCTCGCACAGGTGATGGCCCAGGCCGGCGGCCTGACCGAGCCGGTCTCGGCCTACCTCGTCGGGGCTACTTCGGCCGCTGGCTTCCCTGCCGAACGCAGGCGATACCCCGCTCACTCCCGGACCTCCTCGGCGCCGGCGCGATCGTCGCGCTTCCCGCGTCGACCTGCGCCGCCGCCGAGTGCGCGCGGGTCGTGCGCTACCTCGCAGCGGAGAGCGCCGGGCAGTGCGGACCGTGCGTGCACGGGCTCGGCGGCGATCGCCGACAGCTTTCGGCGTCGCGTCCGGAGATCGCGACCGGCTCAGCCGGCTCGTGACCGGGCCGCGGCGCCTGCCGGCACCCGGACGGTGTCGTCAGGTTCGTCACGAGCGCGCTCGACGTCTTCGAGGACGAGTTCGCCGCCCATGCACGTCAACGGCGGCTGCGGCCGCCGGCTGGCGGGCGTGCTCACCGTGGGAGACGGCGCGATGAAGCAGCTCAAGCTCTTCGTCGATCCGATCGCCTGTGACGGCCACGGGCTCTGCGCGGAGCTGTTCCCGGAGCGCGTCACGCTCGACGACTGGGGTTTCCCGCTGATCGACGGCACACCGATCCCGAAGCAGCTGGAGACGCACGCGCAGACGCGCAGTCGGCGACTGCCCCAAGCTCGCGTTGCGGCTTCGGTAGTCGGCTGCCTAAGACTCGGCGACCGGCTCGGGCCCGCCACCCGTCGCGAGGACGCAGCCGGTGAGGATCAGCGCGAAGCCGACGATCATCCCCGCCGTCAGCTGCTCGTTCAGGATCGTCACGCCGAGCACCGCCGCGACCGCCGGGTTGACGTACGTGATGACGGTCGCACGCACCGGCCCGACTTCGGCGATCAACGCGAAGAAGACGAGGAACGCGATCGCCGTGCAGATCACGGCCAGGCCGATCACCGACCAGATCACGTGCGACGACGGCGTCTCGGCCGGCCAGTTGAACGCGGCGAAGCGGCGCATAGATGACCGCGGAGATGAGAAGCGACGCGGCGACGACGCCGATCGCGGGCACGTCGCTGAGGTGGCGCGAGAGGATGATCGGCCCGCTCGCGTAACAGACCGCGACCCCGAGCACCTCGAGCAGCGGGAGCAGGCTGACGCCGCTCACGTCGAGCCCGACGAGCGCAGCGACGCCGACCATGCCGACGAGCAGCCCGAGCCAGCGCCGGCGGCCCTGACGCTCGCGCGTTCCGGTCACGCCGACGATCACCGCGCCGACGAGCGGCACCGCGGCGATCAGCAGTCCGGTCAGCGAGCTCGTCAGCTTCGTCTCTGCGTCGGAGAGCAGCACCCACGGGATCGCCACCTCGATCACCGAGTACGCGAGGAGCGGCCACCAGCGGCGGAACGGCGGCAGCAGCTCGCCGCGACCGATCGCGAACGGCAGCAGCAGCAGCGCGCCGAGCCCGGTCCGGCAGAACACGAGCGTCACCGGCGCGAGCTCGCGAACGGCGACGCGGATCATCAGGTACGGCAGCCCCCAGATGACGCTCATCGCCGCGAAGAGCAGAATGCCGCGGCGGCTCATTCGCTCGGCTCGGTCAGCACCCTCGCGACGCAGAGCACCGTGACGACGAGCATCGTGACGTCGTTGCCGAGGCACCACTGGCAGATCGCGCCGATCGGCCCGAGCTGCGCCCAGAGCAGGTAGCCGCTGAAGACGAGGCCGCCGAACGAGACGACCGCGCCGGCGAACGCCGCGGTCACGCCGCGGACGAGCGCCGCCGCGATCAGCGACGAGGTAGGTGATCAGGCCGAGCAGCGCGACCGGCACCCCGCCGAGCTCCGCGTACTTCGACTTCTGCACCTTCTCGCAGCCGCCCGTCGTGCAGACCGGCGCGACGTGCGCGTAGTGGACGTAGGTGAGATACGCGGCGATCCCGACGCCGACGAGGCAGACGGCGACGATCGCTGCGCGCAGCCTCACTGGAGCGCCGCGTCGAGCGCGGGCGTGAACTGCGCCGGGCTCGAGCCCGCTGACGTTCAGCTGCTCGCGGCTGGCCGAGCGGCTTCTGGATCGCGAACGTCGGCGTCGAGTTGATCCCGAGGCTCGTCGCGTCGGCCTGGCTCGCCTTGAGCTCGGCGGTGACCGCGCTGCGAATCGCGCGTCGGCGACGATCTTGGCGGGATCGGCGCCGATCTCCTTCGCCGCGTCCTTGATCACCGGGATCGTGATCCAGCCGCTGTTCTCCTCGCCCTGTCGCTCGTACAGCGCGTCGGACATGTTCCAGAGCTTGTTCTGCTTGCCCGGCCGCGTAGATCGCCCGCAGGCCGGCGATGCTGTTCACGCCGATGATCGGCGATGCCGCGGTAGCGCAGCCGGACCTTGCCGGTGCGCACGTAGTCCTGCATCACCGTCGGGAGCGTGTCGATGTCCCACTGGCGGCAGAAGGGGCACTGCGGGTCCTCGTAGACCGTGAGCGTCGCGGGTGCGCTCGCGCTGCCGACGTAGTCGTTCTGCTGCGGGACGCCCTTGAAGATCGTCTGCGCCTCGGTGCCGCCCGCAGACGCAGTGGTCGTCGGCGGCCGTCGCCGCGAGCTCCCGCCGCCGTTTCCGGCGACGAACGATGACGACCACCACGACGACGATCGCGAGGCCGGCGGCGCCGGCGAGCAGCAGCAAGCGGTTGCGTTGCACGACAACAGCATGCCGAAGTTAGTGTCCGGGCGATGGCCGGGATGCAGGCGCTCGTCGAGGAGCTCCGCGCGCGCACCGCGCAGGTCGCCGCCGGCGGCGGCGAGCGCGCCGTCGAGCGGCATCGCTCGCGCGGCAAGCTGCTCGCGCGCGAGCGCATCGACCTGCTCGTCGATCCGGGCACGGCGTTCCTCGAGCTGAACGCGCTCGCCGCGTGGGACGTCTACGACGGCGAAGCGCCGAGCGCGGGGATCGTCACCGGGATCGGCGTCGTCGAGGGACGCGAGTGCGTGATCGTCGCGAACGACGCGACGGTGAAGGGCGGCTCGTACTTCCCGCTCACGGTCAAGAAGCACCTGCGCGCGCAGGAGGTCGCCGAGCAGAACGGGCTGCCGTGCGTGTACCTCGTCGACTCGGGCGGCGCGTTCCTGCCGCTGCAGGCCGAGGTGTTCCCCGACCGCGACCACTTCGGGCGGATCTTCTTCAACCAGGCGCGCATGTCGGCGCAAGGGCATCCCGCAGATCGCGGTCGTGATGGGCTCGTGCACCGCCGGCGGCGCGTACGTGCCGGCGATGAGCGACGAGACGGTGATCGTCCGCGGGACCGGAACGATCTTCATCGGCGGGCCGCCGCTCGTGAAAGCGGCGACCGGCCAGGACGTGACCGCCGAGGAGCTCGGCGGCGCCGACGTGCACACGCGCCACTCCGGCGTCGCCGACCACTACGCGACGAACGACGAGCATGCGCTCGCGATCGCGCGGCGCATCGTCGCGAACGCGCACCGCGCGCGGCCGACGCCGCCGTGGGAACGCGCCGTGCCCGAGCCGCCGGCCGTCGATCCCGGCGATCTCTACGAGCTGATCCCCGACGACCACCGGACGCAGATGGATGCGCGCGAGGTGATCGCGCGCGTCGTCGACGGCTCGCGCTTCGACGAGTTCAAGCAGCTCTACGGCGAGACGCTCGTGTGCGGCTGGGCGCACATCGAGGGCTATCCGGTCGGGATCCTCGCGAACAACGGCGTCCTCTTCGCGGAGAGCGCGCAGAAGGGCGCGCACTTCATCGAGCTCGCGTGCGCGCGGCGCGTGCCGCTCGTCTTCCTGCAGAACATCACCGGCTTCATGGTCGGCAAGGAGTACGAGGCCGGCGGGATCGCGCGCGACGGCGCGAAGCTCGTCATGGCGGTCGCGTGCGCCGACGTGCCGAAGTTCACGGTCGTGATCGGCGGCTCGTTCGGCGCCGGCAACTACGGCATGTGCGGCCGCGCGTACTCGCCGCGGCAGCTCTGGATGTGGCCGAACGCGCGCATCTCGGTGATGGGCGGCGAGCAGGCGGCGACCGTGCTGACGATGGTCGGCGACGCCGATCCGGACGAGATCCGCGCCAAGTACGAGGCGGAAGGCAACCCCTACTACTCGACCGCGCGACTGTGGGACGACGGCATCGTCGACCCGCTCGATACGCGCCGCGTGCTCGCCCTCGGGATCAGCGCAGCACTGAACGCACCGATCCCCGAGTCGCGTTTCGGCATATTTCGCATGTGAGCTACTCAATCGTGAACGTCGAAGAGATCGAAGGTGCCGGCCCGGGCGGGGTCGTGCACTTCGTGCGTCGCGAGCTCGGCTGCGAGGCCTTCGGCATCAACTGGTTCGATCTCCCGCCCGACGCAGAGGGTTTCGAGCACGACGAGACCGAGACCGATCAGGAAGAGGTGAACCTGATCGTCCGCGGCGACGGCGTCTACCGCGTCGACGGCGAGGAGATCCCCGTGCGCGAGGGCACCTTCCTCCGGTTCGATCCCGGCACGACGCGGCAGCCGGTCGCCGGCCCGAACGGCATGACGTTCATCGGCGTCGGCGCGCGCCGCGGCAGCTACGAGCCGCACGGGCCGTTCTAGATGGTCGTCCGCTTCGTCCTCTGGAGCCTTGCCGACTCGGACACGACCGTCGCCGAGTTGCGCGAGTACCTGCGCAACGAGGCGGTCGATGCGTTCTCCGACGTCCCGGGCTCCTCTTCAAGGGCTGGGTCTCGGACGAGAGCACCGAGCGCTGGGGTGCCGTCTACCTCTTCGAGTCGCTGGAGGCGGCAGAACAACCGTTGCCGTCGCGCGCGCGTGAGCTGATCGGCAAGGAGCCGGACATCGCCGAGATCTTCGATCTCGAGGCGTCGGTCTCCGTCTCGGATCAGCTCGACCGGCTCGGACTCGTCTTCGGCTAGCGGTAGAGCTTCACCTCGACGTTCGTGACGCGGTCGGACAGTCGACGTGCGCGATGTCGTGCCCGTAGGCCGCCGTCGATCGCGTCGGGGTGCCCGTCGCGCGCGTCGATGACGTCGCGTTGCCGCCGCGCGCGATGATCATGTCGGAGCCGCCACCGCCGACAGATCACATCCGCGTCCCCGCGTCCCGACGAGGCGCTCGCTGTGCACCGTTCCTTCGATCGTGCAGGTGTCGCCCGCGGGTCGCACGCCCCAGCTCGGCAGACTTGCCTGGAGGCTCGGCGGAAGGCGGCGCGGCAACCGGCCAGAGCGGCCCGGCGTAGCCGCTCGAGCCACTCGCGCCGACGTAGACGCTTCCGCTTCCCCTTTCCGGCTGCGATCCGAGGTGAACGCGATCTAGCTGCGCGTCGGGGCGACCAGTCGGGCTCAGCGTCCAGCGCCGGCGACGCGATGAGCCGATGCTGATTCGCCACCGTCGGCGGTCATCTCCCAGACGTCGAGGTTGCCGGGCTCGCCGTCGTCGGAGTCGTACGACGATGTACTTGCCGTCCGGCGACCAGGCCGGGTTCTCTTCGGTTCCTTGCGCCGCTCGTCAGGCTGCAGTCAGGCTCCCCGCCGCCGTCCGGCGTTGATCGCCCAGATGTCCTTCGACCCGTCTCGTATCCGACGTGAATGCGATCGTCGCTTCCATCCGGCGACCACGCAGGGTCGCCGTTGAACCCCGTTCGCGTCGGTCAACCGCTTCGAGCGCCGGAGCCGTCGCTCGATCATCACGAAAGACGTCCATGCCCTTCGGGTCGTCGCGGTTCGACTCGAACGCGATGCTCCGCGCCGTCGGGAGACCACTGCGCCGTCCTGGTCGATCCCGATTCGAGAACGTCAGCTCGCTCGGGCTAGCTCCCGTCGGCGTTGATCGACCAGAGATCGAGGTCTCCCCTGCGCGTCGACTCGAAGAGGATGCGCTTGCCGCCCGGTGTGTGACCACGCAGCCGTTGACGCGCGTCATTCGTGATCAGGACCCGGCCCGCTCCCGTTCTGGTTCATCGCCTACAACGACGCCGATCGCCGGCACGCGTACGGGCGGCGCCACGCTGAAGAGCATCCGTCCGTTGCTGCGGCGGACCGCCGCGCGGCGACTGCTCACCGGACACCGCACCGCCGCACAGCACGACCGCACTCACCAGCAGTGCCTGCTTCATCACAGTCACCCCCTCCCTGACGTCGATGAACGGTCGATCCTCGAACCGCGAGCATGCGGGTCCCGTGATCCGCAGCCGTAAGAAAAGGTGAGCCGACTCGTAAGCATTTACCATCGGCCGCCGATGAGCGCTCTCCGCATCGAGCGCAACGGCCGCCGTTCTCTCGCATCGCGATGGCGCGGCCCGAGCGTCGCAACGCGTTCGACGCGGCGCTGATCGACGAGCTCGCGGCGGCGTTCGCAGACGTCGAGGACGCGCGCTGCGTCGTGCTGTCCGGCGACGGCCCGTCGTTCTCGGCCGGCGCGGACGTCGAGTGGATGCGCTCGTCCGTCGAGCTCAGCTACGACGAGAACCTGGCCGACGCGCTCCGGCTGCGCGCGATGCTGGACGCGATCGACTCGTGCCCCGCGCCGGTCGTCGCGCGCGTGCAGGGTCATGCGCTCGGCGGTGGCTGCGGGCTCGTCGCGTGCTCGGACATCGTGGTTGCCGAGCCCGACGCGCAGTTCGCGTTCAGCGAGGTGAAGCTCGGGATCGTGCCGGCGGTGATCTCGCCGTTCGCGCTCGCGAAGATCGGGTCGAGCGCCGCGCGCCGTTACTTCGTCACCGGCGAGCGCTTCTCGGCGGAGGTCGCGCTCCGCATCGGTCTCGTGCACGAGGTCGCCGACGATCTCGACGCGGCGGTCGAGCGGATCGTCGGCGAGCTGCTCTCGGCCGGCCCCGAGGCGGCGCGCGGCGCCAAGGAGCTCGCCCGCGGCCCGCTGACGGCCGAGGAGACGGCAAAGCGCATCGCCGCCCACCGCACGAGCGCCGAGGGCCAGGAGGGCCTGCGCGCCTTCCTCGAGAAGCGCCCGCCGAGCTGGGGCAAGTAACAGACTGTTACAAGCTCGTTCGAACCTCGGAGCCCTCCTAGCTTCGTGCTTGTAACAGTCTGTTACTTGTTCGCGGCACTAGGCTCCGCCGCGTGAAGAAGCTGCTCGTCGCGAACCGGGGCGAGATCGCGTTGCGCGTCTTCAGGGCGGCGCGGGAGCTCGGGCTTGCCACCGTCGCCGTCGCGGCGACGGACGACCTCGGCTCGCTGCACGCGCGCAGCGCTGACGAGACGGTCGAGATCGCGTCGTACCTCGATCCGGCGGAGCATCTCCGGGCGGCCCGCGAGTCGGGCGCAGACGCGGTGCACCCGGGCTACGGCTTCCTTGCCGAGAACGCGGACTTCGCAGCGGCCGTTGCCGACGCCGGGCTCACGTGGATCGGGCCGCCCGCTGACGCGCTCCGCGCCGGCGGCGACAAGCTCGAGGCAAAACGCATCGCCGCCGAGGCAGGCGTGCCGACGATCCCGGAGACCGACGAGCCGCCGCTGATCGTCAAAGCTGCGGCGGGTGGCGGCGGGCGCGGCATGCGCGTCGTCCGCTCGCGCGCGGAGCTCGAGCCGGCGCTCGAGGCCGCGCGGCGCGAGGCGAAGGCCGCGTTCGGCGACGACCGCGTCTACCTCGAGCGCTACCTCGAACGGCCGCGCCACATCGAGATCCAGCTGCTCGCCGATGCCCACGGCACGGTGCTCGCACTCGGCGAGCGCGACTGCTCGGTGCAGCGGCGCCACCAGAAAGTCCTCGAAGAGTCTCCCTCCCCCGCGCTCGACGCCGAGCTGCGCGCCCGGATGAGCGACGCCGCGGTGAGCTTCGCGCGCGCGATCGGCTACGTCGGCGCCGGCACGGCCGAGTTCGTCGTCGAAGGACGCGAGTTCTTCTTCCTCGAGCTGAACGGGCGCATCCAGGTCGAGCATCCGGTCACCGAGCTCGTCACGGGGCTCGACCTCGTGCAGTGGCAGCTCCGCATCGCCCAGGGCGAGCCGCTCGGGGAGGTTCGTAACAGTCTGTTACAGGGCCATGCGGTCGAAGTGCGGCTCTACGCGGAGGATCCGCGCACGTTCCTGCCGCAGGCCGGGCGCATCGAGCGGCTCCGCCTCCCGACCTCCGTGCGCGTCGACGCGGGCGTCGTCGAAGGCGACGAGATCGGCACGAGCTACGACCCGATGATCGCGAAGCTGATCGCCGCCGGCGACACGCGCAACGAGGCGCTCGACCGGCTTGCGGCTGCGCTCGCCGAGACAGAGGTCACCGGCGTGACGACGAACCTGCCGTTCCTGCGCTGGCTCGTCGCCCACCCGGTGTTCCGCGCCGGCGAAGCGACGACCGCATTCCTGACCGAGTATCCGCCGCTCTCGGCGCCGCCCACGCGGCTCGCCGACCCGGTGTGGCGCGGCGCGTTCCGGCTGAACCTGCCGTCGCCTCCGCTCCAGGCGCCGCCCCAGCTCGCGACGCTCGAGCACGCAGCCGATGTCTCCGACACGATCGTCGCGCCGATGCCGGGCACCGTGATCAAGGTGCACGTCGCGGTGGGCGACGCGGTTCGCGCACGCGAGCCGCTCGTCGTCCTCGAGGCGATGAAGATGGAGACGCCGCTCGTCGCGCCGTTCGACGGAACGGTGCGCGCGGTCCACGTGTCAGAAGGGCAACACGTGGACCGCGGCGCAGTGCTGGTCGAGCTCGACGCCTAGAACAGCTTCTGAAGCTTCATGGCCGCGCCCATGTCGCCCTTGATCTTCAGCTTGCCCGTCATGTAGGCGGTCGTCGGGTTCTGCTCGCCGGCGACGATCTTGTCGAACGTCTCGGCGCTCGTCGAGATGGTCGCGTCGGCCTCGCCCCCACCCTCGGCAACGGCGATCTTGCCGTCGCGCGACGGTGACGAGCCACTCGCCCTCACCCTCGATGTCGAAGAGGTACGAGTTGCTCATGCCGGCGAGCTTCGATTCGTCTGCACGCGACTCGAGGCTGTCGAAGAAATCCTTGGCTGCCACCCGGTGTGCTCCTTTTCGGATCGAGATTGACTGCCGAGTCAAGCTATCTGATCTAAGGTCCGGGCCGCCATGGGCCTCGACTTCGATCTCGACGACGAGCACCAGCTTCTCCGCGAGACCGTCCGCCAGTTCGCGCTCGAGCGGGTCGCGCCGGTCGCCGAGGAGCTCGACCGCGAGAAGCGTTTCCCGTACGAGCTCGTCGGCGAGCTGGCCGAGCTCGGCCTGACTGGGGATGACGATCCCGGAGGAGTACGGCGGCGGCGGCACCGACACGCTCGCGTACGCGATCGCGGTCGAGGAGCTGACGCGCATCGACTCCTCGGTCGCGATCACCGTCGCCGCGCACCACTCGCTCGGCACGCTCCCGATCTACTACTTCGGGAACGAGGAGCAGAAGCGCGAGTGGCTGCCCGACCTCGCCTCCGGCCGGAAGCTCGCGGCGTTCGGGCTGACCGAGGCGAACGCCGGCTCGGATGCGGGTGCCACCCACACCACGGCGACGCTCGACGGCGACGAGTGGGTGATCGACGGCTCGAAGATCTTCATCACGAACGCCGGCACCGACATCACCGCGTGCGTGACGATCACCGCAGTCACCGGCGAAGGCGAGATCTCGAACATCGTCGTCCCGAACGGGACACCCGGCTACGAGATCTCGCCGCCGATGCAGAAGCTCGGCTGGCGCGCCTCCGACACCCGCGAGCTGTCCTTCCAGGGCGCGCGCGTGCCGGCGGGAAACCTGCTCGGGCACGCGCGGCGAGGGCTTCCGGCAGTTCCTGCGGATCCTCGACGGCGGCCGGATCTCGGTCGCCGCGATGGGCGTCGGCCTCGCGCAGGGCTGCTACGACCTCGCCTACGCCTACGCGAAGGAGCGCCAGCAGTTCGGCAAGCCGATCGCCAAGTTCGAATCGGTGCAGGCGAAGCTCGTCGACATGGCGACGGAGATCGAGGCGGCGCGCTACCTCGTCTGGAAAGCGGCCTGGGAGAAGGACGAGGGCCGCGATTTCGCGCAAACAGCCGCGATGGCGAAGCTCTACTCCGGCGAGCTCTCCCACCGCGCGGCCAACTGGGCGCTGCAGATCCACGGCGGCTACGGCTTCATGGACGAATTCCCGATCTCGCGGCTCTACCGCGACCAGAAGATCCTGGAGATCGGCGAGGGCACGAACGAGGTGCAGCGGATGGTGATCGCCCGCCACCTCGGGTTGTAGGCTGCCCGGGTGCTGTTTTTCAAGCAGTTCGTGGACGCTGACCTCGGCTGCGCCTCCTATCTCGTCGGGGACTCCGACGCGGGCGTTGCAGTCGTCGTCGACCCGGCGCTTCGCGATCGAGCAGTACCTCGACGAAGGATCTGACGATCGAGCGCGTGCTCGAGACGCACACGCACGCCGACCACGTCTCCGGCCACGGACGCTTCGCGCTCGAGCACGGTCTGCCGGTCGCGATCCATTCGCTCGCCGAGCCCGAGTATCCGTTCGAGCCGCTCGCCGACGGCGACATCATCGCCGTCGGCTCAGTGAGGATCCGCGTGCTCCACACGCCGGGCCATCGTCCCGAGCACTGCTCGTTCGTCGTCGACGACGAGCTCGTCCTCACCGGCGACTCGCTCTTCGTCGGCGACGCCGCGCGGCCCGACCTCGCGATCGCCGCGCGTGAAGGCGCCGAGGACCTGTTCCACTCGCTCGCCAAGATCGCCGCGCTCGGCGACGCCCTCCAGGTGTACCCCGGCCATGTCGCCGGCTCGCTCTGCGGCGGCAACATGAGCAGCGAGCGGTCGACGACGATCGGCCGCGAGCGCGAGACGAACGACGCGCTCGGCTACGACGACATGCAGGACTTCGTCATGGCCTCCGCGTCCGTCTCGACGCCGAAGCCGCCGACGACCGAGCGTGTCGTCGCCCTGAACCGCGGCCCCTGGGTCGCGAAGCCGGCCGAGCCGGACGAGCTCGCCGCCGCCGACGAGGCGACGATCCTCGACGTGCGCCCGTTCGCCGACTACGCAGCGGGCCACGTGCCCGGCGCGATCAGCGTCCCGGTCTCGGGGTCGTCGTTCGGAACGAAGGCGGGCTTCGTGCTGATCCCGGGCGAGCGCATCGTCCTCCACGCCTCTGACCGCGACGAAGCGCTAGCCGCCGCCCACGGGCTCTGGAAGGTCGGGCATCCTCGACGTAGCCGGCTACGTGCTTCACCCATCGGCCGGCGAGACGCTGCCGACGCTCGACGCGACCGAGCTCGAGCGGCTCCTCGCCGAAGGTATCCAGCTCGTCGACGTGCGCGAGACGAACGAGCGCGACGCCGGCTACATCCCCGGCTCGCGCAACATCCCGTATCGCCTCCTGCGCAAGGTCTGCTGCGACTCGCTCGAGCGCGAGAAGCCGGTCGTCACCGTCTGCGAGAGCGGCGCCCGCGCCGGGATCGCCGCGTCGCTGCTGCGTCGCGAAGGCTTCGACGTCAGCGCGGTCGCGGAGGGCGGCATCGCCGACTTCCCCGGCGACACCGTCACGTTCCGCCGCTGCGGCAGCTAACTGTCGACTTCGACGGGGTAGCCGCGCGCTTCGAGCGCGGCCACGAGCTCGCGGCAATGCTCCTCGTCGCGAGTCTGCAACGTCAGCGCCACGCCGGTCTCGACGACATCCAGCCCGACACCTTCGCGGCGATGGTCGATCGCGATGATGTTGCCGCGCTCCGCGGCGACGAGCTCGATCAGCTTGAGCAGCTCGCCCGGCCGGTCGGGCAGACGCGTGCGGAGCACCAGGTACCGGCCGGCGCGCGTCAGGCCGTGGCGGACGACCGAGACGAGCAGCGTCGGGTCGATGTTGCCGCCGGAGATCAGCGCGCAGACGTCCGGGCCGCCGGCGGCGCCGTGCAGCAGCGCGGCGACCGACGCCGCGCCGGCGCCTTCCGCGACGAGCTTCGAACGCTCGAGCAGCAGCACGATCGCCTCGGCGATCGCGTCGTCCTCGACATGGACGATGTCGTCGAGCAGGTCTTCGAGGATCGACATCGTGAGCGTGCCGGGGTGCTTTACCTGGATCCCGTCGGCGATCGTGCCATGGCCGGTCTTCCCCGCCTGGACGCCGACGATCCGGACGCCGGGCCGAAGCGCGCGCAAGCGCGATCGCGATGCCCGCGCAGAGACCGCCGCCGCCGATCGGCAGGATGAACGTCTTCGCGTCCGGCAGCTGCGATGCCAGCTCGAGCCCGATCGTCCCCTGCCCCGCGATCACTGCGGGATCCTCGAACGCGTGCACGAACGTCGCGCCGGTGTCGGCGGCGCGAGTGCAGCGCCTCGGCGAGCGCGTCGTCGAACATCGCGCCGGTCAGCACCGTGTCGGCGCCGTAGTTGCGCGTCGCCTCGACCTTCGCCATCGGCGCGTCCTGCGGCATGTAGACGGTCGCGGCGATCCCGAGCTCGCGCGCAGCCCACGCGACAGCCTGGCCGTGGTTGCCTGCGCTCGCCGCAACGACCCCGGCGGCGCGCTCCGCCTCGGTGAGCGACTCGAGCTTGTTGACGGCGCCGCGGATCTTGAACGAGCCCGTGCGCTGGAGGTTCTCCGCCTTCAGCCAGACGCGCGTGCCGGCGATGCGGCCGAACGTCTCCGACCCGTAGACCGGCGTCTCGCGCGCACGGCCGGCAAGCCGCGTTCGCGCGGCTTCGATGTCAGCGAGCGTTGGGGCTGTCATCGTCAATTCGGAACACCTGCTCGAGGATCTCACGGACCGCTGTCAGCGGGTCGAGCTTCCGCTCCTGGACGTCGTCGAGGAGCCGTTGGAGCTCCTCGCTCCCCTGCACCGCCTGCTCGAGGTGGCGCCGCGCGCGGGTGGAGGCGACCTGGAACACCTCGGTCGCGAGATTGCGTCGCCGGCGCCGCTCGAGCTCGCCGTCGGTCTCGAGCCACGTCCGATGCTCGCCGACCTTCGCCCACAGCTCTTCGACGCCCTCGCCGCGGATCGCCTCGGTCAAGACGATCGGGGGCCGCCAGCCGTCCTTCGGGCCGAGCGAGAGGACCTGGCGCACCTCGCTCAGCATCGTCTTCGCGAGCGGATGATCCATCTTGTTGATCGCGATCACGTCGGGGATCTCCATGATCCCCGCCTTCAGCGCCTGGATCGCGTCGCCGGATCCCGGCATCAGCGTGAGCACGACGGTGTCCGCGATCGAAAGCACGCCGACCTCGCTCTGGCCGGTGCCGACCGTCTCGAGGAACACGATGTCTTTGCCCGCCGCGTCGAGCACGAGCAGCGCCTGCAGCGTCGTCTCGGCCAGACCGCCGAGATGCCCGCGCGTCCCCATCGAGCGGATGAACACACCCGGATCGAGGAAATGGTCGGTGAGCCGGATCCGGTCGCCGAGCAGTGCCCCCTGCGTGAACGGGCTCGATGGGTCGACCGAGATCACACCGACGTCGGAGTCTTCGTCGCGCGCGATCCGGATCAGCGCCGAGACGAGAGTCGACTTGCCAACTCCGGGCGAGCCCGGTCACGCCGACCGCGTATGCCTTCCCGGTTTGCGGGTAGACGTCGCTGACGATCTCATACGACAAACGGGTCGCCGTTCTCGACGAGCGTGATCGCCCGCGCGAGCGCGCGGTGATCGCCTGCGCGCAGCGCGTCAACGAGGCGCTCGCGCGTCCAGTCCCGACGGTTGGCCACGAGCGGATGCTACGTAGCGCTGCTGCCGGCGAACGCCGGCTCCCGGCGCAACCCGGCGGAGAGCAGGTAGCGCGACGAGCCCACCGGCCATCGTGAGCACAGCGGCGAGCACGAACGCCCACCGTCCCCCGGCCTCCTGCACGAGCAGCGCAGCCGCGAGCATCGCGAGGCCTTGCAATGCGTTGTGCACGCTCATGATCACCGTGAAGGTGCGCCCACGCATCCGGTCGGGCGTGGAGCGCTGCACGATCACGATCGTGATCGGGAACGTCAACCCGTTACCGATGCCGGCGAGAAGCATCGCGACCGCCGCGAACCAGATGTTCGGCGCGAGGCCGGCTCCGAGCACGCCGACTGCCCAGGGAACGAAGGCGAGCGGGTACACCTCGATCGGATCGCGCTTCTCGAGCACGGAGCTGGTGATGAAGCTGCCGATCACGAGCCCGACGCCGGTCGCCCCCCAAAGCAAGCCGTAGGCGAAGTTGCCCCCGTTGAGGGACTGCTTGACGAGGAAGACCTCCGCGACATTCACCAACCCGGCGGAGAGCATCGTCAATCCGAAGCCAAACAACACCGTCCGGAGTGCCGCGGACCGCTTGAACTCGCCGAAGCCGTCGATCAAGTCGCGCCAGTGGCCGCGGCTGAGGCCCTGTTCGCGTCTGCAGGCTCCGTGCGGGAATCCGCATCAGGAGCAGCGCCGAGAAGAGAAAGCTCACAGCGTTGAGCCAGTAGGCGACGTCCGGGCCCGAGAGCCCGACGATCACGCCGCCGAGCAGAGGCCCGACCGAGACGGCGAGCCAGTCGGTCGCCTGGAGCAGCGACGTGCCCGAGGCCAGCTCATTCTCGTCGACGAGGTTGGGCACGCCGGCAAGCACCGCCGGGCGGAAGAACGAGTTGGCGATGCCCGTCACGGCCGCGAAGGCGACAAGCGCTTCGGCGCTGTGGACGAACGGGAGGATGGCGAACACCACGAGTCGCACGACATCGGCGCCGACGATCAGCTTCTTCCGCGACAGGCGGTCGACGAGCGGGCCCGCGGTCAGGCCGATCACAATCGTCGGCAGGAACGACACGATCAGGAGCGCTGCAACCCACCAGGTCGAATCGGTTCGCTGCTGGACGTCGAGCGTCAGCGCGATGGTCGCGATCCACGTACCGAGCCCCGACCCGAGCGTCGCGATGAAGAGCAGCCGGAACTTGTCGTGGCGCAGGACCGCGAGCCGCGGATGCAGCCGGCCGGTGTACTCGAGCGGTGCCGTCACGCGCGTGCGAGCACGCGACTGAGCGCGGCTGCGAGCTCCTCAAGTTCTTCGGGGGTTCCGACCGAGATGCGAATCGCGGTGGTCGAGCCAAACCCGTTCAGCGGGCGAACGATGACGCCCTCGCGAAGGAGCCGCTCGAACAGGTTGGCCGCATCGCCGCCGGTGTCGACGTAGATGAAGTTTCCGACCGACGGCACGGGATCGAAGCCTTGGTCGCGCAGGATCTGCTCGAGGCGCGCAAGCCCCTCGGCGTTGACGCGGCGGCGCCGTGTGATCTCGACCCGCTCACCGATGCTCGCGATCGCGGCGACTTGCGCCGGCGTCGTCACATCGAACGGGCGGCGAACCTTCGCCATCGCGGCGACGACCGGCTTCGGCGCGACGGCGTACCCGACGCGGAGACCGGCGAGACCGTAGATCTTCGAGAAGGTGCGCAGAACCGCAACGCGCTTGCCCTGAGCGAGGTATCGCTCGACCGCGTCGTCGTAGCCGGGCTCATCGATGTACTCGAAGTACGCCTGGTCGACGACCGTCAGAACGTGGGCCGGGACACGCTCGAAGTAGGCGTCGAGCTCCTCGGTCGTGTTCATCGTCCCGGTCGGGTTGTTCGGATGGCAGATGTAGACGAGCTTCGTGCGCGGCGTGATCGCCGCGAGCAGCGCCTGCAGGTCGTAGCGGTGGTCGACGAGCGGGACGAGCACCGTCGTCGCGCCCTGCTTGCGCGCATAGATCACGTAACTCGGGAACGAAGGCCAGCCACACACGATCTCGTCGCCGGGATCGAGCGTCGCCTGGCTCAACATGTCGATGCACCCGTCGGCGCCCGAGCCGACCGAGATCTGCTCGATCGGCATGGCGTGGCGTTCCGCAAGGGCTGCGTGCAACCGGTAGGCGCCGCCGTCGGGATAGCGGTTCAGGTCGACCGCAGCACGCGCCATCGCCTCGATGGCGGCCGGAAGGGGTCCGAAGGGACCCTCATTTGAGGCAAGCTTGATCACTCGGTCGAGACCGAGTTCGCGCTGGACGTCCTCGACAGGCTTCCCCGGCTGATACGGGGTCAACGCATTGACAGCGAGTCGAAAGAACGTGTCCTCGAAGTCCGCAAAGCCACGGGCCACGGCCGGACACTACAGTCAAGACTGGACGACCGCGTACCCCAAATGGTGGAGAAATGCGCGATCCGGCTACCCGGTTTGGGGAGCACGTAGTCTCCCGGGCATGCCGGAATTGGGGCTCTTTCCGCTACCGATCGTGCTCGTTCCCACCGAGCGGATCCCCCTGCACATCTTCGAGCTCCGCTACCAGGAGCTGATCCGGGAGTGCGCCGACACGGCCGCCGAGTTCGGGCTCGTGCTCGCGACAGGCGACGGTGCCGTCCACGAGATCGGGACGCGAACGCGCGTCGTCGACATCCTCGAGGAGCTCGAGGACGGGCGGATGAACATCGTCGTCGAAGGTGTCGAGCGCTTCCGGCTGCTCGAGCTGACCCGCGGGCGGACGTTCCAGACCGGGGTCGTCGAGGCAGTCGACGACGAAGACGAACCTGTCTCCGACGAGGACAGCGCTCGCGCCCTCGAGGTCTTCCGCGAGCTCGCCGAGGTCGCCGACAGCGATGTCGATCTGCCCGAGCCCGACTCGCCGCAGCTCATCTGGGAGCTCGCTGCGCGCGTCGACTTCGGCGTCGACCCAAAGCAGGAGATCCTGGCGTCGACTTCGCCGGTGCGGCGTATGCGCCGGCTGATCGAGCTGCTCGAAGCATCGCTCGAGGCCGTGCGGATCGAGCAGAAGCTGCGCGAGCGTGCCGGTCGTAACGGCAAGGTCTCGCCGCCCCTAGAGAACGACTAGCCCGTCGCCGCCCCGGCGCGCATCGCCGGCCGCGGCGAGCGCTCCGTCCGGACGCACCTCAACGGCGTTCGTACCACCGAAGTAGAGGTTGCGGCGGCGCCAGCGAACGAGGTCGTAGCCCTTCGTCTCGAGCCGGGCGAGCTCGTCGGCATCGAAGCCTCCTTCGCAGTGGACGTGGCGGCCCTCCACGTGGATGCGCGGCGCGTCGATCGCGTCGCCGACGTCTTGACCGTGGGCGACGACGTTTGCCACGACCTGCATGATCGCGCCGCGGAGCCGTACCGACCCGGCGCTCCCGACCACGAGCCGCGGACCGCGAGGTCCAAGCACGATCGACGGAGCCATCATGCTCGTGAGGCGGTGACCGGGGCTCGCCGGCGCGCCGGCGACGAGGTCGTACTCGCCGAGCATGTTGTTCAGCTGGATGCCGGTCCCGGGCACGATCACACCCGACCCTGAGCCGGTCGACGACGAGAGCGACACCGCATTGCCCGCGGCATCGACGGCCGACACGTGGGTCGTGCCGCCGGCGGGCGCCGCCTCCTGCACGCCGGCCCCGCCCGCCAGAATGCGGGCCGCGGCGGCGGCGATCGCATCGTCCGAGAGCAACCGCCGCTGCCAACCCGCCCCGGTACAACGCCGCCGCGAAGCCATCCTCGCGGGCGCGCGTCTGCTCCCGCATCACGCCGACGAGCGCCGCGATCGCCTCAGCGCTCCCGGCGCGCTCCATCCCCAGCCGCTCCAGGAGTGCGAGCCCGTACGCGATCAGGACTCCGCCCGACGACGGCGGTGGGTTCGACACCAGCTCGTGCCCGAGGAAGGTGCTGCGCACAGGCCGCCGCCAGATGACCGCGTAGCGCTCCAGGTCGTCGCGAGTGATCCGGCCGCCGCCGCTGGCCACGGTCTCGACGATCGCCGTGCCGAGCTCGCCCTCGTAGACCGCCCGCACGCCCTCGACGGAGATGCGCTCGAGCGTCTCACCGAGATCGGGCAGGCGGAGCTCGTCCCCCGGCTGGAGGCGGCCCCCGTCAGGGCGGCTGTAGACACGGCGGCCCTCGGCGGTGTGGCGCAGGATCTGATCGAGGATCGCGTGGAGATGCGCCTGCGGCCGCGTGAGCGAAACGCCGCCGCGGGCGAGCTCGATCGCGGGCTGCAGCAACTCGCGCCACGGCAGCCGTCCGTAGGCCCGGTGAACCGCCTCGAGGCCTGCAGCCGCGCCCGGAACGGCGCAGGAGGGCTCGCCGATCCGGAAGACCTGCGTCGTGTCGCTGTCGCCGCCGAACCCGATGTCGATCGCGTGCATCTCCGCACCCCCCGGCACAGGAGCGCCACGCCCGGGCGTCGCGACGAAAAAGTCCGCCACCCGCGCAGGCCGCCCGTCCGCGGGGGCGACCAGGGCGAAGCCACCCGCCCCAGGCCCGGTCAGCGGGCTCTCGGCTACCCAGGCGGCGAACGCGGCCGCCACGCAGGCGTCGGCGGCGTTCCCGCCCTCTTCGAGGATCCGCGCCCCGGCCCACGCGCTCAGGGGGTGACCGGCGGCGATTGCCCCCTTCATGACGCGTTCAGATCGGTCGATGAACACTGCAGCACGTGGAACCCACTCCGAATCTTCACGGTTTCTGCACTAACCCGACGCGAGGTATCGCGTCCACAGACGTGAACGCCCAGGCATGACCACTACCACTCGCAACACGCTTGCACTCTCCGCGCTCAGCCTCCTGGGCCTCGCGACGATCGCGGCCGTCCCGCAGCTCGCCGGTCGGGTCACGCCGGCTGTCGGCGTCGTCGGCGACGCGAGCCGCCCCTGGCTCCTGCTCGCCGCGTTCGGCTTTCTGGCCGCGTTCGTCTGCACCGTCGGCGCGTGGCACGCAGCGCTGACGAACGCCGGTGCGCGCATCTGCCCACGCCGGGCGGCGGCCAGCCTCGGGATCGGCTCGATGGTCAACTCGTTCGCCCCCGCAAAGCTCGGCGACGCCGTGAAGGTCACCTTGTGCTCGCGGGCGATCGATGCGCCCGGCCGGCTCTGGACGGCAAGTGGTGCCTACGTGGCGCTGACGGCAACCCGCTCGCTGACGCTCGCCGCGCTCGTCATCGTCGCCTCTGCGACGGGCGCGATGCCGGTGTGGCCCGTCTTCATCCTCGTTGGCGGCGCCGTCGCGATCGGGTTGGCCGCCGCCTTCTCGACGCGGCTCCGCTCCCACTTCCGGATCGCCCAGGTGCTCGGAGGGATCTCGTCGCTCGCCCGTTCCCCGCGCACACTCGCCGTGGTCGCGACCTGGACGGTCGGGATGCAGCTCGCCCGCATCGCCGGGACGTTCGGCGTCGTCGTCGCGCTCGGCCTGCCGCATCCGCTGCTCGCGGCGCTCGTCATCCTCCCCGCCCTCGACGTGGCGGGCGCGATCCCGCTCACGCCCGGAAGCATCGGGATCGGCAGCGGCGCAGTCGCGGTCGTGCTCGCAAGCCGCGGCATCGGCATGACGCAGGCGCTCGCGGTCGGGCTCGCGATCCAAACCGTCGAGACGCTCGTCAGCGTCTCCTGTGGCACCGCCGGAGTCCTGTACCTGGTCCGGCCGAACCGCGCGTGCGCGTCAGATCGCCTCGCGCGTCGCGATCGTCGGCGCGTCGACCGCAGGCGCGGCCTTCGTCGGCCTCGCGGTCGCGAACCTCTTCTAGCTTCGGCGTTCTAGCTCTCGCGGAGGAACGACGGCGTCTCGAGCACGTCGCCGCCCGATGCCGCGGTGACGAGCGACCCGCGCCGGCTGTTCTGGCGCCCGCCGATCCCGGTCGCGACGACCGTGATCCACATCTGCCCCTCGAGCCGATCGTCGATCGTTGCGCCGAAGATGATGTTCGTGTCCTCCATCGCCGCCTCGCGCACCGCCTCGGCTGCCTCGTTGACCTCGTAGAGCGTCAGGTCGTCGCCGCCGGCGATCGAGAGCAGGATGCCGCGCGCCCCGGTGATCTCGGTCTCGATCAGCGGGCTCCGCAGAGCACGGTTCGCCGCCTCTTTGGCGCGGTTGTCGCCGGTCGCGAAGCCGATGCCCATCAGCGCCGAGCCGGAGTCGGCCATGATCGTGCGCACGTCGGCGAAGTCGAGGTTGATGAGGCCCGGGTTCGTGATCAGGTCGCAGATGCCCTGGACGCCGTGCCGGAGCACGTCGTCGGCGACGCGGAAGGCGTCGAGCATCGACGTCGACTTGTCGAGCACCTCGAGCAGACGATCGTTCGGGACGACGATCAGCGTGTCGCATGCCTCGCGCATCGCGGCCAGTCCCACCTCGGCCTGCTTCTGGCGACGGGAGCCTTCGAACCGGAACGGCATCGTCACGATCCCGACCGTCAGCGCACCCAGCTCGCGCGCGATGCGCGCGACGACCGGGGCGGCGCCGGAGCCCGTGCCGCCACCCTCACCTGCGGTGACGAAGACCATGTCGGCGCCACGCAGCGAGCGCTTGATCGCGTCGTAGCCCTCTTCGGCCGCACGGCGGCCGATCTCGGGGTCGGCACCGGAGCCGAGACCCTCGGTGAGCTCGCTGCCGATGTGGATCTTGGTCGACGCGTCGCTCATCTGAAGCTGCTGGATATCGGTGTTGACCGCCACGAAGTCGACCTGAGTGATCCCAGAGTCGATCATCCGGTCGACCGCGTTCAGGCCGGCACCGCCGACGCCGACGACGCGGATGACGGCCAGGTACGAGGCGGCGTCGCGGCCGCGCTCGAGGCGCCCGGGATGCTCAGGAAGCGGATCGAGCCAGCGTGCGAGCGGCCGGGGCTGCTCGGTAACGGGCTCGGGTGCGGGCGTGACCGCCCGAATCGGGGTCGGAGCAGGGGTCGGCTCGACGGCGCGCGGCGTCGGCGCGGACGTCTGACGAGGCTCCGGAACGGACGGCGCCGCGGTTAGCGGCTGCTCGGTCGGGAGCTCCTGCTGGGCCGGCTCGGTCTGACGCTGAGCGGCTTCGGTTGCGCGGAAAAGGTCGGCGAGCGGCCCTTCACGCATGCTGGCGCGATTTCTCGCCATCGAGCACCTCCTTCGCGAGGTCACGGTACATGTCGGCAGCCTGCCCGCCTGGCTCGTAGGCGAGCACGGAGGCGCCCTGAACGGGGGCCTCGGCGAAGCGGACGGTCTTGCGAATCCGGGTCTGGTAGACGAGATCGCCGAAGTTCTCGCGGAGGATCTCGTCGGCCTCGCGCGAGTGCGCCAGGCGCTTGTCGAACATCGTCGGAACGATCCCGACGATCGCCACCTTCGGATTCAGGTTCTCGCGCACCATCGCCAGCGTGTTCTCGAGCTGGACGAGACCGCGCAGCGAGAGGTACTCGGTCTGGACCGGCACGATCACGCCGGTAGCCGCGACGAATGCGTTGATCGTCAGCAGGCCAAGCGACGGCGGTGTGTCGATGAAGATGTAGTCGTAGCGATCCTTGACGGGCGCCAGCGCCTTCTCGAGCGCACGCTCACGGCCGATCTGACTCGAGAGCGCCATGTCGGCGCCGGCGAGGTCGATCGACGAGACGGCAATGTCGACTTCGCGTGTCTCGATGACCTGCTCCATCGGAAGCCGGTGCACGAGCACGTCGAACATCGACTGCTCGATCGTGTCCGGGTTCAGTCCCTGCGACATCGTCAGGTTCCCCTGCGGGTCGAGGTCGATCAGCAGCACGCGATACCCGTGCTCGGAGAACGCGACGCCGAGGTTCAGCGTGGTCGTCGTCTTCGCCACGCCGCCCTTCTGGTTCGCGAGGACGATCACCTGCGTACCCGCAGGCTTCTTGGCGGCAGTTGGCCGCACGTTGGGACGCGGAAGAAGACGGGCGACACCCATGTGTGTCGCCATTTCTGTTCGGCCTATCGCATTCCTCCTGCCTCCTCGCGAAGTTTCTCCGCCGCAGCGAGCGCCCTCGCGTCGCCCTCGGACCTCGCCCAGGCCTCAGCCTCGGGAATCAGCGCACGCAGCTCGTCGAGCAGAGTCGCGGGCGCCGCCGTCGTCCGCAGCTCCTCGATGCGCGCCAGCCGGCGCAGAACCCGGTCTGTGTCGTCCATCGAGACAACGCTAGCGCGCGGCGCGTGACGTGTCCGTGCCGATCGAGAGAACAGAGTGGAACGAATTGCGCCTAGGCGACGCGCAATACGGACTGCGGCCGCGGGCGCAGCCCGAGCAACGTCTCGTCGAGCGCCTCGACGAGCTGCGGCCGGTTGCCGTGCTGCAGCACTTCGACGAGCGCCCGGCGCACGACGTCACGCGCCGAACGATCGAGCCGCTCGGCGCGGAGACCGACGGCGAGCTCGCTGCGCTCCTGCGTCTTCTCCGCGAGAAGGACGGCAGCGCGCATGCCGGCGGCCCACGCGCCGCCTTCGCCACCGAGCAGACACGTGATCGCCTCACGCACCTGAGCCGAGCGGAACGGCTCCTCGGAGAAGAGCGAGAGCTCCCAGCGGTCGAGCGCTTCGCCCAGCTCGCGGTCCTCGTCGGCGAGGGTCAGCTTCGCCCGCAGGTCGGCCGCGACCTTCGCGCGCAGCTGGTCGAGCCGCGTCGCCTCGCCGCGCGGCTGCGTGGCCGCGATCGGCAGAAGCGGCGCGACGCGCAGGGGACGGAAGTCAAGCCGTTCGAAGACGACGGGGCCTGCCGCGATCGCTCCGGCCGTCGCGAGCCGCAGCGCGGTAACGGCATCTGCCAGCTCGGCAGCTGCATCCGGCGCGTCGGTCTGCTCCGGCGCGAGCTCGCGCGTCAGCTCGAGCACGAGCAGCCGGTCGACGTCGCGTCCGAACTCGGGCGGCATCAAGCCGCGGGCCTCCGGCCAGAGCTGCGAGATCTCACCGCTGATCGACATGCCGCAGCCGGATGCCGCCGCCGAGGTCGGCATCCGTGCCGGCCGAGAGGCCGATCACCGGCGCCAGCGCGACGTAGGTCCGCGCCGTGCCGAACAGCGTCACCTCGAGATCTGCGTAGGCGGCGTCGAACGCCTCGTCCTCCCAGTCGAAGCCACCGCAACGCTCCGCGGTGAGCATGAGCATCGGCAGCAGGATCGAACGGAAGAGCGCCTCGTCGCCGGTGTCGCCGATGCCGGCGTGCGCCCGGGCGAAGATCGCGGCAGCGGGCTCGCGCTTCAGATCCTCGATCGCGTTGCGCGTGTCGGGAAGGCGCCGCAGCGTCGGAGCCTGCTCCTCGACGAACCCTCGCACGAGCGGGCGGTACTCGTAGAGCGACGGCCCGTCGCGCGTGGTGTGCTCCTCGAAGGCGAACGGGACCTGCGCGCCACGCTCGACCGCGAAGACGGCGAGGCAAAACGCGCGCAAGGACTCGTAGAGATGCGGAGCACGCAGCACCCCGTCAACTACGCGGCGCGCGGGTCGTCTCCTTTCTGACACCCCGGGCACCAGTAGGCGATGCGGTTGTCGTCGCCCTGGCCCCACGACCGGATGCGCCCGCCACAGCGCGGACACGGACGGCCGACGCGGCGATACACCTGATGGCCGCCGCGTCCTTCGCCGTCGACCGAGGCGCGCATCAGCGACGCAGCTGCCTCGAGCGCGCGGCGACGCTCGTCCTCCGAGACGTCGCCGAGCCGCCGCCAGGGAGAGAGCTCCGCGGCCCACAGCGACTCGGCGAGCCACATGTTCCCGATCCCGGCGACGAGCGACTGGTCCTGCAGCGTCTCCCCCAGCCACCGCGTCGAATCGGCGTGACGCAGCCGGTCGAGCATCGCGTCGAAACGCGGCGGACGCTCGAGGATGTCGGGGCCGAGCCGCTCGAGGGCGCGCGTGTGCAGCTCGAGCACCGGGCCGTTCCAGAGCACGCCCTCGAACCGGTCGCCGCGGAGCACGAGCCACGGTCGGCCGGCCGCGTGTCTCACCGCGGGGCCGCAGCGCCCAGCGTCCGGACATCCGCAGATGCGAGCGCAGCGGGCACCCCGCCCTCGAACCGGAAGAGCAGGTTCTTGCCCACCGCCTCGATCGACTCGAGCACGCGTCCGTCGATCCGGTCGGCGACCCGCAGCGCCTGGGCGCGCGGGTTCGGAGACTCGGCGGCGATGCGCTGGCCGACGAGCGGCTGCAGCCGTTGCGCCGCCAGATGAAGCGCGTCGCCCTCGGGCATCGCGGCACGGTATCCGTCAGGATGGCGCCGTGATCCCGGACGTCGTGCTCGCGCCGCTCGCCGGCGGGCCGTCGACGCCGGAGCTCGCCGCGGCGGTCGCGAACGCCGGCGGGCTCGGGTTCGTCGCGGGCGGCTACCTCACCCCGGACGAGCTCGCAGCTCGGCTCGCTCGAGCACGCGAGCTCAGCGATGGACTGCTCGGCGTGAACCTGTTCGTGCTCGACCAGCAGCCGATCGACGAGGCGGCGCTCAGCGCCTACGTGGACGAGCTCGCCAACACCGGCAGCGAGCTCGGCGAGCCGCGCTTCGACGACGACTGGCTGGCCGAGAAGATCGAGATCGTGCTCGCCGCCGAGGTCGACGTGGTCTCGACGACCTTCGGGCCGCCTCCGCGCGCGCTCGTCGAGTCGGCGATTCCGGTCTGGGCGACGGTCGCGAGCCGTCGCGGATGCCCGTGGCCTCGACGCGGACGCGCTGGTCGTGCAAGGAATCGAAGCCGGCGGCCATCGTGGGTCGTTCGACGATGCCGACCTGAGCGACCTGCCGCTGCTCGAGCTGCTCCGCGAGCTGAAGTCGGTCACCGACCGTCCGCTGATCGCAGCCGGCGGTATCGGCGACCGCGCAGCTGCCGACCGAGCGCGCGACGCGGGCGCTGTCGCGGTACAGGCGGGGACGGCGTTCCTGCTCTGTCCGGAGGCGGGCACGAACGACGTTCATCGGGCGGCGATCCGACGCGGCGGCACGACCGCGCTGACCCGCGCGTTTACGGGTCGGCGTGCACGCGGGATCGAGAACGCGTTCATGCGCGCGCATCCGGACGCACCGTCGGCGTATCCCCAGATCCATCACCTGACTGCGCCGATGCGCGCGGCCGCACGCGCGGCGGGCGACGTCGATCGCGTCAACCTCTGGGCCGGGACGGCGTTCGCCGAGACGCGCGCGGTGCCGGCGGCCGAGGTGGTCGCGTCACTCCGGCCGTAGCTCGAGCTGCCAGTCGTTGCACCGCATGAACGACCCCTTTGGGTACTCGAACTCGAGCTCTTCCAGCAACTCGAAGCCGAGCTTGCGGCAGATCCCGTTCGAGGGGCCGTTGTCGATCGACGGGAACGCATGCACGAGGCGGGCGCCCTGGTCGACACGCGCGAGCTCGAGCACCTCGGCCGTCGCACGGCCGGCGAGCCCGCGCCCCTGGAACGCCGGCAGCACCGACCACCCGATCTCGAAGACCGTCTCGCCGCGCCACTCGCGTTCCCAATAGCCGACCCAGCCGGCGCCTGCGCCGTCGGCGACGATCGCGTACTGGCGCGAGCCCGGCCGTTCGTAGCTCGCCTGACGTGACGCAATCCTTCTCTGCACTCTCGGGACCACCGAGGTGCGCCATCATCGCCGGGTCGCCGAGCGCCGCCTGCAGGATCGGCAGGTCGCCCGGAGCCCAAGGCCGGATCTCACGCACGGAGCACCGCGCGCCGTGGCCCGGCCAGGAAGCCGGCCTCGACGAGCAGCGCCATCGCCTCGGTGTCGACGACGGGCTCGCCGTCGAACCGCTCCACCGCGAGGCGCTTCAGCCCACCGCGCCGGACGTGCGAGACAAGAGCGGCGAGCGCCGGCCGCAGCCACGTCTCGTCCGGATCGACGAGCGGCGTCAACGAGCGGCCCCCGCGCTCGACGTAGAGCACCGGCTCTCCGCCGAGCGTCACGACAAAGGCGCCCGCGACCCGCGCCGCGCGGGCGCCTGCGCGCTTCGGCCACGGAAGCGACGCGCCATAGGGCTGTGCGGGATCCGCGGCGGCGAGCACGAGTGCGTCGAGCTCCTCGCGGCCGGTCGCGCAGCTCGCGCAGCCGCTCGACCGCCCCGCCGAGTGCGAACTGCGCGCCGCCGAGCCCTTCGACGAAGTAGCCGCGGCGGCACAGTCCGAGCGTCTCGAGCGCCCGCAACTCGGCGTAGACGGCGCCGTAGCCACCGGGGATCCCTTCGGCGCGCACGCCGTCACGCGTGACGATCCCTTGCCGCTCGAGCAGCAGCTCCGCAAGCGCACGCCGGTCCGGCTGCGCCCGCGAACAGGCGCTCGGTCCGCGACCACCGGCCCGCGGTCGCAATCGGCCCTTGCACGCGGCGGCGGGAGAAGCGGCGCGGCCGCCGCTCTTCCTTCGGCACGCCGAAGCGGCGTGCGGCACGGAGCGGCGTCCACGCGTCGTTCGTCACCTCGCCCGCCCAGACGAGATCCCACAGCGCAGGCAGCGCGACGGACTCCTCGAGACCGGACAGGCCGAGGAGCTCGTCCCAGAAGAGCGCACCCTGGAGCGCGGCGCGGATCGCGTCGTGCTCTGCACCTTCCGGACGCGGCGCGGCCGGCACCTGGCCGAGGGCGGCGGCGTCCTCGCGGAAGTACAGCGCGACGCGGTCCGAGCCGGCGCCGACCCAGACAACCTCGCCGCTCGCGGTCAACGCATCGAGATGCTCGGGCCGGTAGTTCGGGATGCGGCGCGGCAGCACCTCGGACTCCCAGAGCGCGACCGGCAGCGGCAGCGCCTGCAGCGGGACGAGCGCCTCGCGCAGCGTCGCGCGCCGGTCGATGCCGTGCCAGCCCGGCAGGAACCGCGCGAACGCCTCGTGCTCGACCGGCTCGACCTCGCGCCGCAGCGCAGCGAGCGACGCGCGCCGCAGCCGGCGCAGCACGTCGGGATCGCACCACTCGCGCTCGGTTCCGCCGGGACGAAGCTCACCGCGCACGAGCAGCTCGGCGCCCTCGAGCTCGACGAGCAGCGGCGTGACGTCGCGGCCGAAGCGCTCGTTCGCCTGGACGCTCGTGAACGGCCCGCGACCCTTCGCGTAGCGGAGCACGAGCTGGCGCAGCGACTCGGGGCCGCCCTCGAGGAACGCGTCCGGCAGTCCCGACGGCGGCATGACGCCGAGCGCGTCGCGATAGCGGCCCGCATCCTCGACGGCGATCAGCCGCTCCTCGCCGGCGATGCGCAGACGTAGCGCGCGCCGCTCGGCGATCAGCGGCGCAGCGAGCGTCTCGTCGTACTCGCCCTGCACGCAGGTCGCCGCGCAGGCGCAGCTTGTCGTGCAGCTGGTCGGGCGTCTTCGGGTCGCCCTGCAGCTGGCGCTCGACCTCGTCGACTGCGTCGCCGTCCAGCAGATCGCGCAGCTCCTCCTGGCCCAGCAGCTCGCGCAGCAGATCGCGGTCGAGCGACAACGCCTGCGCGCGCCGTTCGGCGGGCGGCGTGTCGTCCTCGTACATGTAGGTCGCGATGTAGTCGAAGAGCAGCGATGCCGAGTACGGCGACGCGCTCTGCGTCTCGACCTCGACGAGGTCGATCTCGCGCGTCTTCAGCTGCTGCAGCAGGCCGCGCAGCGCCGGCAGGTCGAAGACGTCCTGCAGGCACTCGCGGTAGGTCTCGAGGATCACCGGGAACGAGCCGTACTTGCGCGCGACCTGAAGCAGCGACTGCGCCTTCAGGCGCTGCTGCCAGAGCGGCGTGCGCTCGCCGGGCCGGCGGCGCGGGATGAGGAGCGAACGCCCGGCGTTCTCGCGGAAGCGCGCGCCGAAGAGCGCCGTATCCCCCACCTCGGCGACGACGAGATCCTCGACCTCGCCCGGGTCGATCATCAGATCGGCGGTCGGCGGCGGCGTGTCCGCCTCCGGGAAGTGGAGCGCGATCCCGTCGTCCGACCAGATCGACTGCGCCTCGATGCCGTGCGCCTCACGCAGCCGCGCGGCGATCGCCATCGCCCACGGCGCGTGCACGCGACCGCCGAACGGCGTCAGGATGCAGACGCGCCAGTCGCCGATCTCGTCGCGGAACCGCTCGACGACGATCGTGCGATCGCTGGGAACGGCGCCGGTCGCGTCCTGCTGCTCGCGCAGGAACGTGAGCAGGTTGCGCGCGGCGCGCTCGTCCAGGTGGAAGTCGCCGCGCAGCCGCTCGATCGCCTTCTCCTCGCGCAGAGCGGAGAGCTCGCGCGAGGCGGCGCCGATCTTCTGGCCGAGCTCGTACGGACGGCCGACGCCCTTCGCCCTTCCAGAACGGCACGGCACCCGGGCAGCCCGGGCGCCGGCGAGACGAGCACGCGGTCGCGGGTGATCTCCTCGATGCGCCAGGTCGAAGCGCCGAGCAGGAACGTCTGGCCGGCACGCGCCTCGTAGACCATCTCTTCGTCGAGCTCGCCCGACACGGCCACCGCCGTCGACGAGGAACACGCCGAACAGCCCGCGATCCGGGATCGTCCCGGCGTTCGTCACGGCCAGGCGCTGGGCTCCGTCGCGGGCGCGGATCGTGCCGCCGGTGCGGTCCCAGACGATCCGCGGACGGAGCTCGGCGAACTCGTCCGAGGGATAGCGCCCCGCGAGCATGTCGAGCACGTTCTCGAGCTGCGCCCGCGAGAGATCCTTGAAGGGGTACGAACGCATGACGAGCGCGTGTAGGTCGTCGACGCGGATCTCGGCATCGGCGGCGATCGCGACGATCTGCTGCGCCAGCACGTCGAGTGGGTTGCGCGGGATCTTCGTCTCCTCGATCTCACCGTTGCGCATCGCGCGCGCAACGACCGCGCTCTCGAGCAGATCGGCACGGAACTTCGGGAAGATGCGCCCCTTCGACACCGCGCCGAGCTCGTGGCCGGCGCGGCCGATCCGCTGCAGGCCGCGCGCGACCGATTTCGGCGACTCGACCTGGATGACGAGGTCGACGGCGCCCATGTCGATGCCGAGCTCGAGACTCGACGTCGCGACGAGGCACGGGATGCGCCCTGCCTTCAGATCCTCCTCGACGAGCACCCGCTGCTCGCGCGCGAGTGAGCCGTGGTGAGCGCGCGCAATCTCGTCTTCGGCAAGCTCGTTGAGGCGCAGCGCGAGCCGCTCGGCGAGGCGGCGGTTGTTGACGAACACGATCGTCGAGCGGTGCTCGCGCACGAGCCGCAGGATCTCCGGATAGATCGATGGCCAGATCGACTGCGTGCCGTGCTCGACCCCGGCATCCATCTCCTGCCCGTCGGCGGGCACGGGATACGAGAGCGACGCGGTCGAGCCGAGCTCGCGCATGTCCTCGACCGGCACGACGACCTCGAGATCGAGCTCCTTGCGCGTGCCCGCGTCGACGATCGTGATCTCGCGGCCGCCGGAGACGAACTGCCCGATCTCCTCGATCGGCCGCTGTGTGGCGGACAAGCCGATCCGCTGGAGCGGCTGCTCCACGAGCTCTTCGAGCCGCTCGACCGAGAGCGCCATGTGCGCGCCGCGCTTCGTCCCGGCGACCGCGTGCACCTCGTCGAGGATCAGCGTGTCGACCGAGCGAAGGATGTCGCGCGCCTGCGAGGTCAGCATCAGATAGAGCGACTCGGGCGTCGTGATCAGGATGTCCGGAGGCTCCTTCGCGATCTCGCGGCGCTCCTTCGCCGGCGTGTCGCCCGTGCGAACCGCGACGCGCACCTTCGACTCGAGCCCGGCGAGCGGGCCGCGCAGGTTCCGCTCGATGTCGTAGTTGAGCGCCTTGAGCGGCGAGACGTAGAAGACGCGGAGCCCTTCGCCGGGCGTCGCGTTGAGCTTGTCGAGCGCGTAGAGGAACGCGGTCAGCGTCTTGCCGGAGCCGGTCGGCGCCTGGATCAGGACGTGGCAGCCGGTCGCGATCGCAGGCCAGCCGCGTTCCTGCGGCGGCGTCGGCGCGGCAAACGTCCGCTCGAACCAGGCCCGCGTCGCCGGTGAGAAGACACTCAGCGGATCCATTCAGTGAGCGTACTCGCCGGGCGGCGGATGCCGACGCCGCCCGGCCCGCGGCGCACCGGCAGGGTCGCGCCGCTGAGCCACTCGGTCAGATCGGCGGGCGACTCGACGACCACGAGCTCGCCCTGGGGCGGGCCGCTCCGGCCCGGATGCGCCTCGGGCGGCACGTCCCATTCGATGAAGAACGGGAGCCCGGGCTCGGCGATCGCCTGCTCCACGCCGGCGAGCCGCCAACGGAGCTCGACCCCATCGGGACGGACGCGTGCACCGAGCGCCTGAACGAGGCCGAGCCGGTCGGCGACGGCGTCGAGATCGTCCGTGCGAACGCACCAGCCGAGGAGGCCGCGACGCCCGGCAACCAGTCGCCCGAAGAGTGACGTGGCCGCTTCGGCCTCGTCCACCACGGCCATCAGCTCGAGGTAGGCGTCGCCCAGCGGGACGATCTCGTTCGCCGTCCCCATGCCGGGATGGCGCCCACCGGGAAGCGGTGCGAAGCCGGGTGCGTCCGTCAGCAGGACGTGATCGACAGCAAGTTCCACCGGCGAACTATTGCGCTTGCGCTCACATCGATGTTCGTCTATACATCGACTATCTTCGATGTGAGGGGTGACGAGTTGAGCGAAGTCCAGTCCGTACTCTGCTGCGCACCGCTGGCAGCGCCGATGCTCTCGGAGGAGGAGGCAGAGGCGACCGCCGACGTATTCAAGGCGCTCGCCGACCCGACGCGTGTCCGGATCGTCAACGTCCTCGCGACGAGCGACGAACCGGTCTGTGTCTGCAATCTCGTCGACCCGCTCGGGCTCACCCAGCCGACCGTCTCGCACCACATGAAGAAGCTGCTCGATGCGGGCCTCGTCGCGCGCGAGGAGCGCGGCAAATGGGCCTATTACTCGTTGATCCCGGAGGCAATGCGCACGCTCGCCTCCGTGACCGATCTGAAAGGAGTGTGCTGCTGATGTCCACCGCGTGAGGAGCTCCGCGAGGAGGTGCGGCGCCGCTATGCCGAGTCCGCGCTCCGCGTCACCGACGAATCGGCCGGCTGCGGCTGCGGTTCCGGCTCGTGCTGTGCGGACGGCGAGAGCGACGGTGCGAGGTTCGGCGAGGCGCTCTACGACGCCGAGCAGCGCGGCGAGCTCCCGGAGACCGCGACGTTGGCCTCGCTCGGCTGCGGCAACCCAACGGCTGTCGCCGAGCTGCGCGAAGGCGAGACCGTGCTCGATCTCGGTTCGGGAGGCGGCATCGACGTCATCCTCTCGGCGAAGCGTGTCGGCGAGACCGGGCTCGCCTACGGCCTCGACATGACGGACGAGATGCTCGCGCTCGCGCGGAAGAACGCAACGGAGGCGGGAACGCGCAACGCGATCTTCCTGAAGGGGATCATCGAAGACATTCCGCTGCCGGCCGATTCGGTCGACGTCGTGATCTCGAACTGCGTCATCAACCTCTCGACCGACAAGGCGAAGGTGCTGACGGAGATCGCGCGCGTCCTCAAGCCCGGCGGTCGCGTCGGCGTCTCCGACGTCGTGGCCGAAGACGACCTGAGCCCGACGGAACGCGCGGAGCGCGGTTCATACGTCGGCTGCATCGCGGGCGCGCTCTCGAAGGCCGAGTACGAGGCCGGGCTCGAGGCAGCCGGCTTCGAGCAGATCGAGGTCGTGTTCACGCATCAGGTAGCGGACGGAATGCACGGAGCGATCGTCAAGGCGGTCAAGACGACGCACCCCGAGGCAAAAGGACTGCCGGTGATTCAGCCCGCAGCCAAGGCGGGCTGTTGCTAGAGATCGAGCCCCTTCGCGCAGAGCACTGGCCGGACGTCGCGCAGATCTACGCGGACGGGATCGCCACCGGGAACGCGACCTTCGAGACCGAGGTGCCGACCTGGGAGAGCTGGGACTCCTCGCACCTGGCCGACCATCGGTTCGTCGCTTTGCTCGACGGTCGTGTCGTCGGTTGGGTCGCGGTCTCCCCCGTCTCCGGCCGTTGCGTCTATGCCGGTGTGGTCGAGAACAGCGTGTATGTCGCCGACGACGCACGCGGTCGCGGCGTCGGGCGGGCGCTCCTCGAGGCCCTGATCGCATCGACCGAGGCAGCCGGGGTCTGGACGATCGAGACCGGGATCTTTCCCGAGAACGCCGCGAGCGTCCGCCTGCACCAGAACGTCGGCTTCGAGGTGATCGGTCGCCGCAAGCGAATCGGCCGGCTCCAGGGCGTCTGGAGAGACGTGCTCTTCGTCGAGCGGCGCAGCGAGGTCGTCGAATGAACGTCGCGCTGCTGCGTGCGTGCGTCGCCGAAGCGATCGGGACGTTCGCACTCGTCTTCGCAGGCTGTGGCGCGATCGTCGTCGATTCGAAGACACACCAGCTCGGACATCTCGGCGTCGCGATCAGCTTCGGCCTCGTGATCATGTTCGGCATCTACGCGGTCGGTCATATCTCCGGCGCGCACTTCAATCCGGCCGTCACGTTCGCGTTCTCCCTGTCGCGGCACTTCCCCTGGCCGCGAGCTGTCGCCTACTGGACAGCGCAGCTCGCCGGCGCCTTCGCGGCCGCGCTGCTCCTTCGCGCCTCGCTCGGAAACCACGCCGACCTCGGCGCCACTCTTCCGTCGGGCTCGCAGGGCCAGGCCTTCCTCTGGGAGCTGATCCTTACGTTCTTCCTGATGTTCGTGATCGTGTCGGTTGCAACCGACACTCGCGCCGTGGGCGAAGCCGCGGCGATCGCGATCGGCGGCACCGTCGGGCTCGACGCGTTGTTCGGCGGACCGATCACGGGCGCCTCGATGAACCCAGCCCGCTCGATCGCACCGGCAGTTGTCTCCGGCAACGTGCACGCGTTGTGGCTCTATGTCGCCGCGCCGCTCCTCGGGGCTGCGCTCGGGGCGATCGCCTACCAGTTCGTTCGCGGCGAGCGCCAGGCGGTGGAGACGGCGTGAGCCGCATCCTGTTCATCTGCGTCGCGAACTCTGGCCGCTCGGTGATCGCCGAACGGATCGTCCGCGATCGCTACCCCGCTCACGAAGCACGGTCGGCGGGAAGCCAGCCGGGCACTGCGCCGCACCCGGTCGTCCTCGAGGCCCTCCGGGAGATCGGCATCGACGCCTCCGATCATGTCCCGCGGCAACTCGACGACGAGTCGGTCGCCTGGGCCGACGTCGTGGTCTCGACCTGCGGCGAAGAGGCGTGTCCCGTGACGCCGCCCGGCACCCGCCGCATCTACTGGAACGTTCCCGACCCGAAGAACGAGCCGATCGAGCGTGTCCGCGCGATCCGCGACGACATCGCCGAGCGTGTGGATGCCTTGATCCAGGAGCTCGACGTCGGCTAGGCGCTGAAGTAGACGATCAGGGCGATCGCCACGATCACCGCGACGACCACACCGACCACCAGCGTGACGCCGGTCAGCGCCAAGAACGGCGAGCGGGCGGTGCGGCCGCGCTCTGCTTCTTCGACAAGTTCTTTCGGGATTTCGGTCATGACTTGCGCATACCCGTAATCCTCGTAGGCGACACACAGCTTCGTGCGTCACAGTTCCGCGCATGGATCGCCTGACTCGTCGCGGATCGCTCGCCAAGCTCGGCGGTCTCGTCGCAACCGTGGTCGGCGGCGGGGCGCTGCTCGGAGAATCGTCACCGTCCGGCAACGCGGCAATCGAAACGGGAGCAGCGCAATGCGTTCTGACGCCCGAGCTCACCGAGGGGCCGTACTACCTGGCCGGCGAGAAGGTCCGCCGTGACATCCGCGAAGGTCACCCGGGCACGAAGCTCGCCCTTCATCTGCAGGTGCTCGACGCGTCGACGTGCCGGCCGATTAAGAACGCCGCAGTCGACATCTGGCACGCCGACGCCGCGGGCGACTACTCCGGGTTCGGCTCGGACACATCAAGCCGCACGTTCATGCGCGGCATCCAGATGACCGACGCGAACGGCAAGGTTGAATTCATCACGGTCTATCCGGGCTGGTACCAGGGCCGCGCAGTTCACATCCACGTGAAGGTGCACGTCGGCGGCTCGGTCGTGCACACGGGCCAGCTCTTCTTCCCCGATGCGACGACTGCGCAGGCCTACAAGGTCGCGCCGTACTCCTCGCGGCCCGGCCCCGACATGCTGAACGCGCAGGACTCGATCTACGTGAACGGCGGCAAGTACGGGATGCTCAAAGTGACGAAGGCCGGCGGTACCTACGCCGCGTCGATCGCCATGGGCGTCCACCGTTAGTCTCACCACGTGACGTATTCGATCGTCGCGCGCGACGAGGCAACGGGCGAGCTCGGCTGCGCGGTGCAGTCACAGGCGTTCAACGCGGGCGCTGCGGTGCCGTGGGTGCGCGCCGGTGTCGGCGCGGTCGCGACGCAGTCGTTCACCGACCGCCGTTACGGATACCGCGGGCTCGAGCTCCTAGCCGCCGGGAGAGATCCACAGTCCGCTCTCGACGAGCTCGTCGCCGCCGATGAGCTACCGGGGCTGCGCCAGGTGGCCTTCCTCGACGCGAACGGCCGCAGCGCGCAGTGGACCGGCGAGGACTGCATCCGCTGCGCCGGCCACACCGCCGGCGAGAACTGGGCCGCGCAGGGAAACATGCTCGCGGCCGACTGCTGGCACGCGATGGGCAAGGCGTTCGAGTCGACCACCGGCTCGCTCGCGCAGCGGCTGATGCGCGCGCTCGAAGCAGCCGAGGAGGCCGGCGGGGACTTTCGTGGCCGTGGCGGCGCCGGCCTCGTCGTCGTCCCGTCTGCCGGTGAGCCGTGGGAACGAGTGATCGACCTGCGCGTCGAGGAAGGCGACGGCTCGCTCAGTCGAGCTGCGGCGCCTGGTCGAACGCGCCGAGGCATACCGCGCCGCCGAGTCTGCAGCCGATGGCCGGCGCCTCGGGCTCCCGAACGAGGCTGTCTGGTACCTGGAGGTGATGGACGCAGCGCAAGCCGGCGACGTCGACGAAGGGCGGCGACTGCTCGCCGCGCTGGAACAGGTGCATCCGCACTACCGCGACGCGTTCAAGACATTTGCGTTGCGCCCCGACGCGCCGCCGGCCCTGGCCGATATCGTCGAAGCCTGATGCCCGCCGCACTCTGGTTCACCGACGACCCGAAGGCCTGCGAGCTCCTTGCCAAGGATCCGTTCGCCCTGCTCGTCGGCTTCGCGATCGACCAGCAGGTCACCGTGCAGAAGGCGTTCGCCGGGCCGTACGTCCTGAAGCAGCGGGCCGGAACGCTCGATCCGAAGAAGCTCGCGAAGCTCGACCTGACGGAGACATTCTCGGAGAAGCCGGCGATCCACCGCTTCCCCGGTGCGATGGCGACCCGCGTGCGTGACCTCGCCGAGGTGGTCGCCGACGAGTACGGCGGCGACGCGTCACGCATCTGGAACGACGCAGCCGACACCGCCGACTTGAAGAAGCGCATCGGCTCACTTCCCGGCTTCGGCGAGATGAAGATCAAGTCACTGAGCGCGGTGCTCGCGAAGCAGTACGGCGTCAAAGCGGCGGAGGGACTCGCGCCGAACCATCCGACGCTCGGCGACGTCACCTCCGCCGAAGAGCTCGAGCGCTACCAGACCTGGAAGCGCGCGTACAAGAAAGCCGCGAAGGGCACTTAGCCCGCAGCCGCTTCGCGGAGGCGAGCGGCGTCGTCGCGGACCTGAGCGTCGGGAAACGGCGGCGGATCCTCCTCGGGGAACGGAAACGGCCACTCGGGCCGTGGGTCCTCGGCGTATCGCGGGACGACATGCACGTGCAGGTGCGGAAGCGAGTTCCCGAGGATGTTGTAGTTCATCTTCACCGGCTCGAAGACCCGCTCGATCGCGCGAGCCGCGTGCAGTAGCTCGGCCCAGAACCGTGCAGCTTCCTCGAGTGTCAGCTCCGTCGGTTCGACGACGTGGCGTCCGCGATAAACGACATATGAAAGGCCGCGCTGGACGCCACCTCGACTGAGGTACGCGTCGCTGAGCTCGCCGGCGTAGAACCGCAGGCCGTACGGCGTCTCGTCGGGACGTCCCTGCGCACAGAACGAGCAGCCCGTCCCCCGCTTGAGCTCGTAGAACCGTTCCGGCCACTCCACCCCACGTAGGATCGCATGGTGTCGGAGACACCGGAAGCCTTCTGGGAGCGCGCGCGAGCCGCGCTACGCACGCCACCCGTCGACGAGTGGGATTCGTGGCCGTTCGTCGGCGACATCGCCCCGAAGGAGCTCGCGCCGCCAGTCGCGCAGGAGAAGCCGCGGCACGGGGTCGGCGGAATCGACTGCCACGCCTGCGCACAGACTCTCGACCGTGCGCTCTGGCACGACGACCGCTGGACGTTCCGGCCGCTCCGCGAACCGACCGGCCTGCCGTTCGTCGGCCTACTCGAGACTCGAGCCCATCTCGACTTCTCGGACCTCGACGAGCAGCACGCCGCCGATCTCGGGCCACTGCTGCTGCGTATCGAGCGAGCCGTCGCATCCATTCCGGGTATCGGCAACGTCCATATCGGTCGCTGGGGTGAAGGTGCCGAGCACTGCCACATCTGGTTCATGGCCCGCCCGGCCCGGATGGAGCAGCTGCGGAGCTCGTTCGCAGCGGTCTGGGACGACGTGCTTCCCCCGACGCCTGTCGAGGTCTGGGACGCGAACGCCGAGCACGTCCGCCGCGCCCTCTCGGCCTAGTCGAACACCACTGTCCGGTTGCCGTACCGGATCACGCGGTCGTCCAGATGCTTCGCCACGGCTCGCGCGAGGACGACGCGCTCGATGTCGCGCCCGATCAGCGCCAGCTGCTCGCGGGAGTGGCGATGCGTTACCCGTGCCACGTCCTGCTCGATGATCGGGCCCTCATCGAGATCCTCAGTCGCGTAGTGCGCGGTCGCGCCGATCAGCTTCACGCCCCGCTCGTATGCCTGCGCATACGGGCTTGCGCCGACGAACGCCGGCAGGAACGAGTGGTGGATATTGATCACCGGCGCGCCGACGCGTTCCAGGAAGCCCGGCGAGAGCACCTGCATGTAGCGGGCGAGCACGACCAGGTCGACGCCCGCGACGAGCTCGAGCTGCCGCGCTTCCGCTTCGGCCTTCGAGTCGACCGGCACGTGGTGATACGGCACACCGAACGCCTCGACGTCGCGAGCGAGATCGGCGTGATTCGAGATGACGCAGGCGACGTCCATCGCGAGCTCGTCGCGACGCCAGCGCCAGAGCAGGTCGAGCAGGCAGTGGTCCCAGCGCGAGACGAAGAGCGCCACGCGCTTCCGCGACGACGCACGCGTCAGGCGCCAATCCATCTCGAACCGGCTGCCGATCTCCGCGAGTTGCGCCTCGAGCTCCGACGACAGGTCGTCGACGTGAGAACTCCATGCGCAGGAAGAACGTCCCGCCCTCGGGATCGGTCGAGTGCTGTTCCGAACTGATGATGTTCGCCCCGGCGTCGGCGAGCGCACCCGAGATGGCCGCGACGATGCCGTGCCGGTCGCGGCACGAGACGATCAGCCGTGCGACGTCGCTCACGTCGGCTTTGCAGCGTGGTCGCGGCCGAGGAATGTGTTGGCCCACGCGCTCGTCCCGCGGAGCGCGTTGTCCTTCACGACGACCGGGCCGTCGAGCATCGTCTCCTCCTCGCCGTAGCGCTTCAGCCGCTCGTACGCCTGCGACCAGATGCACTCGCTGTCGTAGACCTCGCACAGCCCGTCACGCGTGCCGCCGCACGGCCCGTTCCGCTGGTTCTTCGCGCACTGCGACTCCGGGCAGACGTACGCGATCTCGGCGAGCGAGCAGTCGCCGCAGTCGCGGCAATGGAACATCGACACCTTCGCGGCCTGCTCCAGCACGTGCAGGGTCTTTCCAACCGGCTCTGGGAGCGCGCTCGACCGCGCGATAGAACGCGCGGCCGGCCGGGAAGAGCGGCGCGTCACGCGCGAAGACGGCGCCGTGCAGCTTCCGGCTGAAGCGGTACTTCACGGGTACCCGCAGCTCGGTCTTGTGCTTGCGCCTCGACTCGAGGTAGGCCGGATTGACGGTGTCGGACGACAGGCCCGTGTCCGGATCCGCCTCGAAGAGGTGGAACTCGCCGTCGAAGCCGTACCGCAGCTCACGCGACAGATCGCGCCAGTCGTCGGCCATGTAGTCCGCGGCGTGATCGAGGATCTGGCCGAACGTCGCCGCCTTCATGTGGCCGCCGAGATACACGCCGCCGAAGCCGAGCCCGCGCGCGACCGCGACATGCTTCGCCGCGAGGTCGACGAAGAAGCCGCGCCCCTTGTCCGGGCCGCCGGCGTACTTCTCGGCGAGCGTCAGCAGTGCGTCGTTGACGTGCACACCGGGGATCCGCCCGCGGTGGAATGCGCGCGCGGCGCCGCGCGAAAGGAGATAGACGTTCGCGAGGATCGAGACGGGAAGCTGCTCGCGGCGGATGTACCGCAGCAGCTCGTCGTCCTTGCGCACGTTGAAGCCGATCTGGTTGATCACGAACCGCGCGCCGCTCTGCACCTTCTTCTTCAGCTTGAAGTACTGCGGCATCACCTCGCGCTCGTGACGCTTGTGGTTCGTCACCACGCAGCCGAGGAAGAAGCTCGTCGGGTCGAGGTCGCCGATCCCCTCGTTCATCGCCGAGTAGAGCTCGAGCAGCCCGACCGAGTCGATGTCGAACACCGGCGCCGCGAGCCCGTGGTGGCCGGCGATCGGGTAGTCGCCCGAGAGCGCGAGCACGTTGTCGAAGCCCTCCGAGCCGAGCTTCCAGCCGCGGCTCTCGAGCGCGTTGCGATTCCAGTCCTTGCAGGACAGATGGATGATCACCTCTTGCCCCCGGGCGACCAGATCGGTGCCGAGCGTGTCGGGCGCGAGCATCGCCTGACCGCCCGGGTTGTCGGTGATCGAGAGCACGTCGATGCGCGGGTCGTCGGCCAGGGCGCGCGCCGTTTCGAGCACGCCGCGACCAGTCGCGGCCGTGATCAGGCCGCGACTGGTCACGAGCTCCGCCGCAACGACGAAGGAGCCCGGCTCCGCGAAACGTTCGCGGAGGGTCAGACCCCAGCCTTCGTGCGCCAGCCTTCGGCGTAGGTCGTGCGCGCCACCTCGCCGAACGGGACCGGGCTGACGACCGCCCGGATCTCGACCTGGCGATGCCGCTCGACGACCGGCTTCGCCGAGCCGCCGTTCTCCTCGCCCCAGACGAGCACGATCTCCTGACCGATCTCGATGTCGTTGTCGACGACCCCGAGCGAGAGGTACGAGCGCTCGTTGTAGCTGTAGCCGGAGAACGTCGAGACGCCGACCATCCGGTCGCCGTGCATCAGCCGGTCGTTCGGCCACGTCGAGTAGTTCGAGAGCGGGATGTCGATGTACTTGGCCGGATCGCCCTTCTCGAAGAGCGTCCCGATCGCCTCGGCGACGTCCTCCCCGTTCCAGGCGAGCGTCACCTTGCGGCGCGTCGGCTCGTCGGCTGCCTCGAGCGCCTCGCGCCCGGTGAAGTCGTGGTCGAACTTCACGAAGCCGCCGTAGCCGAGCTCGGCCGGCGTCCGGTAGTAGTCCTCGATGTTGTCCGAGTAGAAGCTGCCGCCGAGCGAGCCCGTCGCCTCGTACCAGTCGCCGGGCAGCCACTCGCGATACGCCTTCATGTTGTCGCCGGTGAACACCGCCGGCAGCGGGCACGGGATCCAGCCCGACTCGAGCGTGTTCGTCGCGTAGACGCGCGAGCCGACCTGACGCAGCCCGTAGTCGCGGCCCGCCTCGACGAGCGCGCCGCGCACGTCCTCGCGCTCCTCCCACGGCCCGAACAGCTCCATGCCGGGAGCGCCCGACATGCCGTGGTGCAGCGCGCGCACCGTGCGGCCGCCGATCGTCAGCTCGCCCATGTTGAAGAACTTGATCTCGGGCAGCTCGCTGCCGTGCGCCGCCGTCAGCACCTCGAGCGCGGTCGGCCCCTGCACCTGGAAGCGATAGAGCTTCCGCCCGCCGGTCGGGTTCACGGCGGTGCGCTCGTCACGGAAGAGCTCGACGTCGTAGTCGCCGGTCTCGGCGTGGAACTGCACCCAGTTGTGGGCCGACGGACGACCGACGAGCGACACCCGGTTCTCGTCGAGGAAGAAGAGGATCGCGTCGCCGATGACGTAGCCGTCGTAGTTGCACGCGACGAACTGCTTCGCCTTGTTGACCGCGAAGTTCTTGAACGTGTTGACGCCGGTGTCGGAGAGCAGCTTCAGCACGTCCGGCCCTTCGATGTAGAGGTCGGTCATGTGATGCGACTGGTCGAACAGCGCGGACGTCTCGCGCCAGGCGACCTGCTCCTCGCGCCAGTTGCTGAACTCAGCCGGCACCGCCGGGTACACGTACGGCCCGATCTGCGAGTTGCGGGCGAGCTCGACGGGACTGCCCGCCGCGCGAATCCTGTCCTCGAGGTTCATCGCTTGGTGCCTCCTTGATGGGCTAGACGACTCTGCGAAGAAGCGGCGCGCCCTGCAGCTGCTCGAGCGCGTCATGGTTCTCGAGCACGAGCTCGAGATTGAGCTTGGCGAGGCGTGCGTGCTCGCGCGCGATCTCCTCCGCGCGTGAGCCGTGCCCCTGACGGATCGCACCGATCAGCACGCGATGCTGGTGCTGAGCGACGACGAGGATCTCGCGCGACTGCGGCAGGACCGCCTGCGAGGAGAGCAGCGCGCTCGGCTGCGCGAACGGCAAGACGACGGCGTGGGCGATCGCCCGCGCGAGCGTGTCGCTCTTCGCGAGCTCGATCAGCGTCTGATGGAAGACGTCGTTGAGCTGCACGTAGCGCGGGAACGACTCGGGCGAGAGGTCGGCCATCACCTCGTCGAGCTTCGCCGCGGTCTCGACGAGCCCCGCGAGCTCGTCGGGCGACTCGAGCCGCTCGGCGGCGAAGCGCGCGGCGGTGCCTTCGAGCACGCCGCGCAGCTCGATCGCGTCGGAGATGTCCTCGCGCGTGAAGGAGCGGACGACGAAGCCGCCGCTCTTCAGCGGCTCGAGCAGGCCTTCGTGCGCGAGGGTCGAGAGCGCGATGCGCAGCGGCGTCCGCGAGACGCCGAGCCGCTCGGCGAGGCCGATCTCCGGGACGCGCTCGCCCGGCCCGACCACGCCCTCGAGCACGAGCTCCCGGACGCCGAGCGTGGCCTTGGCCGTCTGCGAGCTCCGTGACTCCGTGCCATGGTTCTCGACATAATTGCATGCAATCTGCGTGGCGTCTACGACAGGAACCTGGTTCGCTCCGCGAAACCAGGTTCCCGTCTTCCGCCGATTGCATGCAGCTACGCGATATCGGGCGTGCCGTACTTGTGGAAGCTCTCGATCGTCTTGACGCCCCAGAACTGGCCTCGGGCGCGCTCCTCGGCCGTCCAGGTGATCGGCTCGAAGTCGGCGTCGAAGACGAAGTAGCCGCCGGTCGTCACCTCGATGCGGTTGCCCCCCGGTTCGAGCGCATAGAGGAAGAAGCCGGCCGCGATCGCGTGCTTCGACGGCGCCGCCTCGATGTACACGCCGTTGTCGACGAAGAGGTCGGCGGCCCGGAGGCACTCCTCGCGCGTGTCGACCCAGAACGCCAGGTGATGCAGCCGGGCGTGTGCGCCGTAGAAGTCGCTCGTGTAGATCAGCTCGTGCGCCGCGATCGAGAGGCTCATCCAGGCCCCGGTCTCGTTGCCGTCGTCGAGCTCGATCCGCTCGTGCAGGCGATAGCCGAGCGCGTCGACGCAGAACTCGCGATTCGCGCGGACGTCCGCTGCGAGCAGATTCACGTGATCGAGCCGCTTCACGCAGGCGCCGCGGCCCGTGACCTTCTGCGGCTGGTTGCGCCACGCGGGCTTGAGATGGTCGGGCGCGACGTACCGCTCGGCCTCGTAGTACAGCTCGAAGACATGGCCGTCCGGATCGTGGAAGCGGTACGCAGGCCCGTGGCCGACGTCGCCGTCGATCCACTCGATGCCGTGCCCGGTCGCCTCGACCGTCGCGACGGTCCGGTCGAGCGCCTCCGGGCTCGAGCGCGCAGCGCCATGTGCCCCATCCCGGCCTGCGGCGCCTCCGTCAGCTTCAGGCTGTAGCGGAGGTAGTCGCCCCAGCCGCGCAGGTAGACCGACTGGCCCTCACGCGCCTCGATCTCCATGCCGAGGATGTCGACGAAGAACGCGAGGCTCTCGTCCGGCTTCGGCGTGAGCAGCTCGGCGTGGCCGATACGCGTGAGGTCGTTCATTCCTCGACGAGCGCCCGCAGGTTGTCGAGGTCGTACGAGAGCGCGCCGGCCTGCAAGCTTCTCGCGCTTGACGCGCTCGCGCTCGAGCCGCGCGCGCGCCGCCTCGAGCACCTCGTGCGACACGCTCGTGCGGCACGACGGTTGCTCCGTCGGTGTCGAGCACGACGACGTCGCCCTGGCGGATCGTCGCGCCGCCGACCACCACCGGCTCGCCGATCGTGCCCGGCACCTTCTTCTCGGCACCGGTCACGCGGACCCAGCGCGCCCAGACCGGCAGGCCGAGCTCGCGCAGCTCCTCGACGTCGCGCACCGACGCGTCGACGAGAAGCGCCGCGATGCCGCGTCCCTTCGCCTGCGTCGCGAGCAACTCGCCGATCAGCGCGACGGGCGCCGGCTCGGGCATCGTCAGGACGAGCACCTCCCCCGGCTCGGCCTCGGCGATCGCCGCGTGCACCATCAGGTTGTCGCCCTGACCGCAGCGCACCGTCCGCGCCGGGCCGGCCGCGCGCGAGCCGGGGATCACCTGCACCAGATCGAGATCGACGACCGGGCACCGCGCGCCCGCCTCGTGCACCGTCGCGCTGCCCAGCTCGGCCAGCTCGTTCACAGCTCGCTCCGTGTCTCCGGCGTGTGCCGCTGGAACGCTTCGGCGAACTTCACCGCGTTGTTCCCGGACGAGCGGCGTGCGTGGTTGCCGCGCTGCTCGGCGCGCTGGCCGTAGTAGGTCTGCAGGTACGACTGCGCCTTCATCTCGGCCATCGCCGCTTGCTTCTGCTCGATCACGGGAGTGATGTCGATGAACGTCGTCGGCATGAAGTTGCACAACTCCGGCTGGTGCGGCTCGAACGTGTAGAGCGCGGGCGGCGTAATCGTCTCGAACGCGCTCGCCACTCCGGCGCCCGCAGCGAGGCCGCGTGCGCGCTCGACCGCGAAGTACGCGACTGCGTGATCGGGATTGAACGGATCCTTGTCGGTGTGCGTCACGACCACGTCCGGCTTGAAGTCGCGAATCTGCTCGACGATGCGGTCGAGGCCCTCGCGATCGACGTCGAGCGGGTAGTCGCCGAGGTCGAGGCCCGACGAACTCGGCGCCGAGATGCCCTGCGGCCCGCTCGGCCTCACCGTGACGGATCTCCTTGACGCGTTCCTCGGTCTGACCCGGCTCCTTCCAGAGCTCACCCGACTCGCCGCGCTCGCCGTACGAGAGCGCGACCACGCGCGCGGCGCCGCCGTTCGCCGTCGTGACGGCAATCGCGCCGCCGGCGCGCCAGACGAAGTCGGCGGAGTGCGCGCCGACGACCAGCAGCCTCACCCTGCCACCCTTTTCGAGCCTTCGACGATCATCATCTGCACGTCGTCCTCCTTGAAGCCCGCCTCGAGCAGCTTGTCCGCCCAGATGGCAAGACCGTCCTCGACGGGCGGGTAGTCGGGATTGCCGAAATCGCTCGAGAAGAAGTTGTTCTTGAGCCCGACCGCGCGCATGCCGTCGAAGACGTGCTCGAACGTCGTCTTGTTGCTCCACGGCGTGCTCAGGCACCGTTCGACCACGCAGCCCTTCTCGACGAACGCGACCTGATCTTCGATCGAGAACTGCTGCGAGGTGAATTCGGGATGCGTGATCACAACCGTCTTCACGCCCTCCTCGAACGCCGCATCGACGACCGCAACGGCATCGTCGCGCGACAGGTGACGCGGTGGCGAGCACCAGGTCGTGGCGCGCGATCGTGCGCAGCACGTCGCGCGTCTCGGGCAGCACGGCGCCGTCGGCGTCCGTCACGTGCACCGCATCGGTGCCGAGCCCGAGCTCGCGCAGCTCGTGCTGGAACTTCGCCCACTGCGGCACGTTGTCCCCCGGTTTCGGCTCCGAGCGTCCAGCCGTCTCGGCCTTCGAGTCGAACGTCGGCATCCAGACGATGCGCGCACCCTCGCGCGCGGCGATCTCCACCGCGAGCGCATTGAGGCCGCCGATCCCCTGGTTCAGCGTCAGCGCCCCGAGCACCCGCACCTCGGGCACGACCTTCGAGACGACCTGGGCGCGCTCGGCAGTCGAGGTGTAGTGCGACTTGAGCGCGAACCCGGCGAGGCCGAGCTCGGCGAAGCGATGGGCAAGTGTCACGTCGTCGACGCTGCGCTTCGGCAGGTCGGGCGAGATGTGGATGTGCAGGTCGTACCCGCCACGCACCAGCTCGCGCGCGCGATCGGTCGGCGTCATGCCTCCCCCTTTGTCAGGTCACGTAGAACGGCGCCGCTCGCGGCAGCGACATGCGGCTCGACTCCGAGCTCGCGTAACAGGTCGGCGGCTGCCTCCATCTCCTCGACGCGCCGCACCGCATGCGTGCGCGAGCCCTCGACGAAGCGGTCGAGAAGCGATGGGCCGATCACCGCCGCGATCTCGTCGTACAACCAGTCGCGCTCACCGGCACGCTCGGCAGCGGCGAGGCTCTCAAGGGCGGCGGCGGCAACTCCCTTCATGAAGACCGAGCGTAGGAGCTTCCGCTGCGCCGCGTCGCCGGCAACATCGGAGACGACTTCGACCGGCATCCCGAGCGGGCCGATGATCGCTGCGAACTCGTTGGCGTGTGGCCCGGAAGCGAGCGACGGCGTCGCGAGACCGCGCATCGGGACCGGCCCGAGCAGTGCAACGTCGACGAGCCGCGTGCCGACGAGCTCGGCGAGGCCGCGCTTCAGCGCGGGCGCAGACGTATTCAGATCGGCGTAGATGGCGTCCTCGCGGAGCGCGGGCAGCGCGTCCTTCGCGACCGCGTGCGCGACCGCTGCCGAGTTCAGGCTCAGCACGAGGTCGCAGCCGTCGACAGCGGCCTGCGCATCGGGTGCGCCGTCTGCGACGGCGGGATCGAAGCCGCTGACCTCGGCGCCCGCCACTTCGAGGTCGCGCGCGATCCGTCCACCGGCCTCCCCGAGCCCGAGCACAGCGATGCGCGTCACAGCATCGACCTCACGACGTACGCGATGTCGTCCTTGTTGCGCAGGTACTCATCCTCGAGCGGAGGGCTGAACGGGATCGGCGCGAACGCGGCACCCATTCGCTCGATCGGCGCGTCGAGCTGGTCGAATGCCGCCTCGTAGACACGCGCCGCGATCTCTGCACCGAAGCCGCCGGACCGCACCGCCTCGTGCACGACGATCAGCCGATGCGTGCGCGCAACCGACTCGAGGATCGTGTCGAGGTCGAGCGGCACGAGCGTGCGCGGGTCGATCACCTCGACCTCGATGCCGTCGGCAGCGAGCTCTTCGGCCGCCTCGACCGCCTCGTGAACGAGCCGCGAGAGCGCGACGACCGTCACATCCCGGCCGGGGCGCACGATCCGCGCCTCACCGAGCGGCACCGGTTCGGGATTCTCGGGCAGCTCGTCGCGGCGGAAGTACAAGGTCTTGTTCTCGATCAGCACGACCGGATTCGGATCGGCGATCGCGCTGATCAGCAGGCCTGCCATGTCGGCGGCGGTCGACGGCATCGCAACCTTCAAGCCGGGAACGTGCGCGAGCCACGACTCGAGGCTCTGCGAGTGTTGCGCTGCGCCGCGCTGTCCCGCCCCACCCTGAGTCCGGACGACCATCGGCACGGTGAGCTGTCCACCGGACATGAAGTGCGCCTTGGCCGCCTGGTTCACGAGCTGGTCGAGCGCGAGCGTCAGGAAGTCGATGAACATGATCTCGACGACCGGCTTCAGCCCCGACTGCGCAGCACCGATCGCGACACCGGCAATCGCCGCCTCGCTGATCGGCGTATTGCGAACACGCTCCGGGCCGAACTCCTCCGCCAACCCGGCGGTCGCGCCCCACGGCCCTCCTTCGGCAACGTCTTCGCCGAGCACGAAGACGCGCTCGTCGAGCGCGCATCTCACGGGCGAGCGTCGACGTGATCGCCTCGAGGTAGGTCGCGCTCACGCGTACACCAGCTCGTGCACGAGCGACGAAGCGGGGAACGCGCTCGCGCGTGCTGTCGTCTACGGCCACCTCGACCTCAGCCCGCGCAGCCTGCCTCGACTCCGCGCCGTCGACCCCGAGCGCGCGCTGCAGTCGCAGGATCGGATCGAGCTCCTGCCACTCCTCGGCTGCGAGCGCCTGGCGATAGTGCGCCGGGTCGCCCTCGTAGTGGCCGCGCAGCCGGTGCGTCAGACACTCGAGCAGGAACGGCCCTTCTGCCGCCGCGTGCCGCGGCGAGATACCGCGTGAACGCCTCGCGCACGGCGAGCACGTCGTTCCCGTCGACCGTCTCGCGCTCGATGCCGTACGGCGCGACGACGTCGCTGACCCGCTCGACGTTCGTGTGCGCCGAGCGCGGCGTGAACTCGGCGAACCCGTTGTTGTCGCAGACGAGGATCACCGGCAGACCCCACAGCGTCGCGAGGTTCACCGACTCGACGAAGATCCCGGACTGCACCGCACCGTCGCCGAAGAAGACGACCGCGACCGTGTCCTTGCCGGCGAGCCGCGCCGCGAGGGCGCTGCCGAGCGCCAAGGGAACGTTGCCGCCGACGACGCCGGTCGCGCCGAGGAAGCCGTGCTCCTTGTCGACGAGATGCATCGAGCCGCCGAGCCCGCGGCAGAGCCCGCCGTCGCGGCCCATCAGCTCCGCCATCATTCGGTCGAGCGGCGCTCCCTTCGCGATCGCATGGCCGTGCGCACGATGGTTCGAGTAGACGACGTCGTCGTCGCGCAGCGCACCGCAGACACCCGCCGCCACGCCCTCCTGCCCGACGCTGAGGTGCACGAGCCCGTGCACCTCGTCCGCGCGCGTCAATGCACCCACGCGCTCCTCGAACACGCGGATCCGCCACATCGTGCGGAGGAGTTCTTGCTCCCCCGCTACGCCGGCACCGCCGCTGCCAGCTCGTGCACGGCGGCGACGATCTTCGCCTCGTCCGGCATGAGGTAGTCCTCCATCGGCTGGCTGTACGGAACCGTCGCGTCGAGCGCGGTGACGAGCTTGACCGGCCCCTTCAGCGATCCGAACGCCTCCGATGCGACCTCGGCCGCGATCACCGCAGCTGCGGAGCCGTGTCGCGTCGACTGGTCGGCGACGACGAGCCGGCCTGTCTTCGCGACCGAGCGCAGGATCGTGTCGGTGTCGAGCGGCGCGAGCGTGCGCGGATCGATCACCTCCGCTTCGATCCCTTCTGCCGGCGAGCTGCTCGGCGGCCGCGAGCGCACGGTCGACCATCCAGCCGATCGCGACGATCGTGACGTCGCCGCCCTCGCGGCGCACGGCCGCTTCTCCGAACGGCACCGCGTACTCGCCGTCGGGCACGTCGCCGTGCTCGAGCGTCAGCAGGTAGTGGTGGAAGTACGCGACCGGGTTGTCGTCGCGGATCGCGGTCGTCATCAGGCCCTTCGCGTCGGCAGCGGTCGACGGCACGGCGACCTTCAGCCCCGGGACGCCCATGAACATGCCGTAGATCGTCCCGGTGTGCTGGCCTGCCCAACCGGCGGTGAAGCCGTAGCCCGCCTTGAGGACGAGCGGCACCTTCACCTTGCCCTTGCTCATGTAGTGGAACCGGTTCGCCTCGTTCACGACCTGGTCCATCGCGACGAGCATGAACTCGGCCATGTAGAGCTCGACCACCGGGCGGTAGCCGGCGAGCGCGACGCCGGTCGCCATGCCGATCTCGGCCGTCTCGGAGATCGGCGTGACGCGCACGCGATCGCTGCCGAACTGCTTCAGGAACGGGTCGTCCTCGTGGGTCGCGATGTTCTGCCCGAAGTAGAGGACAGACGGATCGCGCTCCATCTCCTCGCGGATCGCCTCTCCGATTGCGGCGATGTACGGAAGCTCGTGCGTTGCCATAGCGCCGCCCTCCTTAGGCGTAGACGTACTTGACGGCATCCTCGGCCGCCGGGAAGGGGCTCGCGAGCCCGAAGTCGACCGCGTCCTGCATCTCCTGCTTCGCCGCCGCAGCGATCGCGTCCGCCTCATCGGCGGTCAGCACGCCGTCGGTTACGAGCTTCGCGCGGAAGCGCGGAACCGGGTCGCCGCGCAGCGCGGCCTCGTACTCCTCCTTGTTACCGAACACGGTCACAGCCTCGTGCTCGGGGAAATGGAGCGGCACGCCGGGCGGGGCGATGATGTTGCCGTGAGCGCTCAGGCGGTAGACGAGCGACTCGACGAGCGTCGGCCCCTCGCCCGCGCGGGCACGGTCGACTGCCGCCTTCACCGCCTCGTAGACGGCGAGCGGATCGGCACCGTCGACGGTAACGCCCGGCATCGAGAACGCCTTCGCCTTGACCGCGAGCGGCTCGCCGGCCGCCGCGTTCGCGTCCTCCTGCTCGCTGCGCGTGACGACGTTGTAGTTGTTGTTCTCCATCACGAAGACGATCGGGAGCTTCCACAGCGACGCGATGTTGAGCGACTCGTGGAACGCGCCCTGCTTCGAGGCGCCGTCACCGAAGAACGAGAGCACGACCTGGCCCTCGCCACGAATCTGCGCGCGCGTAGGCGGCGCCGGTCGCGTGCGGGATGCCCTGCGCCGACGATGCCCGAGGTGCCGAGGAAGCCACGGTCCGGATCGAGGAGGTGCATCGAGCCGCCGTAGCCGCCGCAGATCCCGTCCTCACGACCGTAGATCTCGGCCATCATCGCCTTCGTGTCGGTGCCGCGCGCGATCGGGTAGCCGTGGCAGCGATACGTCGTCAGCAGCTGGTCGTTGTCGCCGATCGCGGCGAGCGAGCCGACGATCGACGCCTCCGCGCCGTCGGCGAGATGCGTGTGGCCGCGGATCACGCCGGGGTGCTCCTCGAAGGTTCCCTTGACGCGCTCCTCGAACTCCCGGATCCGCAGCATCTGCGTGAGGATCCAGGTCAGCTTCTCCTTGTCGAGCGTCTCAGACACTCGGGCTCCTTTCGGGATCGAGTTGAGCCATTGTCGTCGTGTAGGCACGGTCGAAGATCTCTTCGATCGGGAGGTTCCGCAGATCCTCCGAGAGCACTTCTACACCCCACGGCCCGGCATAGCCGAGCTCGCGGAACACGCGAATGTAGTCGCGGAGCGGGAACTCGCCCTCGCCGGGAAGCTTGCGGCGGTTGATCACCTCGTCGAGCCACTCCTCGGCGATCCCGAACGGGCCGTCGCAGAGCTCGACCCAGGAGATGAACTGCGGCGGGATCCGCCGGAGCTCCTCGGGCTCGACGCCGAGCTTCCCGAGGTGCCACGTGTCGAATGCCAGCCCGCCGTTCGGCGCATTGGCTCCTTCGAGCGACCGCCAGAGCGTTGTCGAGCGTGTTCACGACGTAGTCGTACGGCATGAACTCGTAGGTGATCGTCGCGTCGGTGTGGTTCGCCGCGTCGGCGCACAGCTCGCCGAACCCTTCGACGACGCGCGGCAGGTCGATCTCCGTTCCCGGCGAGGTTGCCGGCCTTGATGTGGTGCACCGGCAGCGCCGCGGCCGCCTCGAAGATCATCGCCCGCGTCTTGTCGGCGGCGACCCGCCGCTCGTCGCCCGGGTCGAGGAACCAGTCGCCGAGGAACTCGAGCTCGAGGTCGCGCATGCCGTACTCGTCGAGGATCGCCCGCAGGTCGGCGAACGACTTCCCCTCGCTCAGCATGTGCTCGAGGTCGGCGTGCCAGATCCCGATCCCGCTGAAGCCGACCCGGGCCGCGTGCTCGCACCGCGTCTGCAGGTCGAAGAGGCTCCATTCGCGGCCGAAGTGCACTTCGACCGGCCCGGAGATCGTCCAGTAGTTCGCGATCAGCTCGTCAGGCATTCGCATGCCTCCAACCGCCCGGCGCGTACGAGCTGCGCACCGTCGCGGTGTACGGAACCGGGCAGACGGTCGCGCGAAGCTCGACCTGCTCGTGCCGCTCGACGGTCGGCTTCGTGGTGCCGCCGTCCGGCTCGCCCCAGTGGAACGTCACTTCCGTCCCAGGCTCCGCGAACTCGCTGTCGAGCACGGCGAGCGTGAGCATCTTGCCTTCGTTCGCGCTGTAGCCGATCCAGGTCGAGACGCCGACCGTCTCACCGTCGACGGTCACGTTGTCGAACGGGTGCATCGAGTACACCGCGGACGGCCAGTCCATGAACTTCGCGCGTCCTTCGCTGCCGAACATCGTCCCGATCGTGCGTGTGACGTCGTCGTCGTCGAGCGCGAGCGTCACCTTCTGCCGGTGATCGCCGTCGACCTTCGCCTCGAGCGCCTCGCGCCCGATGAAGTCGTGGTCGAACTTGACGAGATGCCCGTAGCCGAGATCCCAGGGGGTGAAGTAGTAGTCCTCGATCTGGTCGGAGACGAAGCTGCCGCCGATCGACGCCGCGCCCTCGTAGCCCTTGGCAGGGAGCCACTCGCGGTACGCCTTCAGGCTGTCGCCCGAGTACACCGCCGGGAGCGGTGACGGGATCCAGCCCGACTCGAGCGTGTTCGACGAGTACGCGCGGCCGCCGACCAGGCGCATCCCGAACTCCGCGCCGGCTTCGACGCAGCGCCTCGTGCACCGGCTCGTAGTCGTCCCACGGCCCGAAGAGCTCCCAACCGGGCTGGCCGACCATGCCGTGACGCAGCGCGCGCACCGACTTGCCGGCGATCGTCAGGTGCGTCATGTTGAAGAACTTGAGCTCGGGCGGCGAGCCGCCGAGCACCTTCTCGATCACCTGCATCGCGTTCGGCCCCTGCACCTGGAAGCGATACGAACGGCGACGGCCGTCGGATCGAAGCGCGCTCCGCTGGTCGAGCTCGACCTGCGACGTCGTACTTGCCGACCTCGGCGTGGTAGGTGATCCAGTTGAGGACCGGCGCTCGGCCGACGAGGTTGTAGCTCTGGTCGTCGAGCGCGAAGAGGATCACGTCGCCGATCACGTAGCCGTCAGGCGTGACACGGCACGAACTGCTTGGCCTTGTCGGTGACGAAGCCCTTGAAGCTGTTGACGCCGAGATTCGAGAGCAGCGTCAGCGCATCGGGGCCGCGGACGGCGAGATCGGCCATGTGGAAGCTCTGGTTGAAGAGCACGCAGCTCTGCTGCCAGGCGAGCTGCTCGTCGCGCCAGTTCGTGTACTCCGCAGGCACTCCCGGGTACACGTTCGGCCCGGCCTGCGAGTTGCGGAGCATGTCGACGGGGTTGCCGACGGTTTGAAGAAGCTGCTTCGAGGTTGCTCATCCGAAATACACCGTCTTTGTCTCGAAGTAAGGATCGAGGCCCTCGATGCCACCTTCGCGACCGAGTCCCGACTGTTTGAACCCGCCGAACGGCATCGTGTAGTCGACGATCATCCCGTTCACGGTGACGCTGCCGGAGCGGACGCGCCGCGCGACCTCGTAGCCGTGCTCGGGATCCTTCGTGTACACGGCGCCGTGCAGGCCGTAGATCGTGCTGTTCGCCTTTGCGACCGCGTCGTCGATGCCGTCGTACTCGATGAACGAGACGACCGGCCCGAAGATCTCCTCCTGCGCGATCGTCATGCCGGGCGTCGACGTCGGCGAAGACCGTCGGCTCGACGAAGTAGCCCTTGTCGAGCCCTTCGGGCCGACCGCCGCCGGTGACGAGCGTCGCACCTTCGTCCTTGCCCTTGGCGATGTAGCCCTGCACGCGCTCGAGCTGCCGCGCCATCGTCAGCGGCCCCATCTGCGTCGCCGCGTCGAGCGGATCGCCGACGTTGACCGTCTGCACGGCTCCGACGTACGCGTCGAGCAGCTCCTGCTTGCGACTCGACGGAACGAGCACGCGGGTCAGGGCGAAACAGACCTGGCCGGTGATCGGCATCGAGAAGGGAACGAGGCTGCCGAGCACGTCGCCGACGTCGGCGTCGTCGAGCACGATCGCGGCCGACTTGCCGCCGAGCTCGAGCGAGACGCGCGTCAGCCGATCGGCCGCCGCGGCGGCGATGTTCCGCCCCGCAAGGGTGCTGCCGGTGAACGAGATCTTGTCGATCCCCGGATGCCGGACGAGATAGTCGCCGACCTCGCGACCTGCCGGAACGACGTTGAAGACGCCGGCCGGGAGACCCGCCTCCTCGATGCACTCCGCCAGGAGATAGGCGTCGATCGGCGTCTCCGGCGACGGCTTTGCAACAACGGTGCAACCGGCGGCGAGCGCCGCGGCGACCTTGTAACAGAGCAGGACGAGCGGCGCGTTCCACGGCGTGATCGCCGCGACAGACGCCGACCGGCTCCTTGACGACGCGCACGAGCCCGCCGCTGTGGCTGCGCCGCTCGTCGACGAACGCGTAGTCCTCGATCAGGTCGGCGTAGTACTCGAACAGCCCCGCGCCCTGGCCGGAGGCGTAGTTCGTGAACGAGATCGGCGCGCCGACCTGCACCGTCCACGCCTCGGCGAGCTCGGAATGCCGCGCCGCGAGCGCCGCTGCGACCTTGCGCATGCGCCGCCGCGCGCTCGGCCGGCGAGAGCCGCGGCCACGGCCCGTTGTCGAACGCGTCGCGCGCCGCCGCGACCGCGCGGTCGACATCGCGCTCGTGAGCTTCGGCGAAGGTCATCACGACCTCCTCCGTCGCCGGCGAGATGACCGAGAGCAGGTCGCCCGTGCTCGGCTCGACCCACTCGCCGCCGATGAAGAACGCGTGCGGATGCTGGATGGACAGCGTGGCTTTCGTCTCCGTCGTGCTCATCGCATGCCTCCTGCGGAGATGGGAGTTGCCGTATTCGCGCTGCTGCGCGTGCGCAGCGCCTCGGCGACGTTGAAGAGGTGTTGGCGCATCGCCTGCTCGGCCTCGTCGGGCTTGCCGGCGACGACCGCTTCGACGATCGCCGCGTGCTCGTCCGCCGAAGCTGCGGAGCGGCCGGGAATCAGGATCGTGCGGAACTGGTAGCGAACGGTCTGGGAGCTCAGCGTCCGGATCAGCCGCTTGGCGGTGCCGTGACCGGAGAGCTCGATGATCATGGCGTGCAGCTCGGCGTTCGCGTCGGATGCGCCGAGCAGGTCACCTGCCTCGAGCAGCGCGCGATGTCGCGCGAGGCATTCGAGGAGCCGCTCGGCCCCGTCTTCGTCGATCCGCTCGGCCGCCTGGCGCGCTGCCAGCCCTTCGAGCGCGGCGCGCGCCTGCAGGATCTCGACCGCCTCGGCATCCGAGACGTGGCGGACGCGCGCGCCGCGGTGACGCTCGCGAACGACCAGCCCCTCCTCCTCGAGCCGGATCAGCGCGTTCCGAACGGCGCCGCGCGACATCTGGAACGTCGAGGTGAGATCGGCTTCGACGAGGCGCGAGTTGGGCGCGATGTCGCCGCGCACGATCGCGTCACGGAGATTGTCGTAGTCGCTCACGATTCATTCTCGCCGGAGACACTTGCATCGTCAACAATCTTGCTCCCAACCGCCTGTTCGCCGAAATAGCTCGCGACGAGCAGGTCGCGATCTTCGAGGAGGCGCTCGGCCTTGTCCTCGAGCACGACCTCGCCGTGCGAGAGCACGTAGCCGCGATCCGAGATCGTGAGCGCGAGCTGGATGTGCTGCTCGACGAGCACCACGCCGCAGCCGCTGTCCTTCGCGTAGCTCCGCACGACCGGCAGCAGGCTCTCGACGATCATCGGCGCGAGGCCGAGGCTGAGCTCGTCGAGCAGCAGGAGCGACGGCTTGCGGGCGAGCGCACGCGCGACAGCGAGCATCTGCTGCTCGCCACCCGAGAGGAGGCCGCAGCGGCGGTCGCGCAACGGCTCGAGCGCCGGGAAGTAGCCGTAGGCGGCGGCGACGTCGAGCTGCTCGCCGCGGTAGCCGAGCCGGAAGTGCTCGGCGACGGTCAAGCCGAAGAACAAGCCGCGTGACTCGGGCACGTGCGCGATGCCGAGGCGCGCGCGGGCGCTCGGCGACACACGCGTCGAGATCCGTCCCCGCGAAGCGGATCGTCCCGCCCATCGCATGAACGAGGCCCGAGACGGCGCGCAGCGTCGTCGTCTTCCCGGCGCCGTTCGCGCCGAGCAGGGCGACAACCTCGCCCTCGTCGACGCGGAGGTCGACATTGCGGACGACCGCGGCGCCCTCGTAGCCGGCGGTCAGGCTCTCGATCGCGAGGACGGTCACGTCGCGACTCCGGCGGTGCCGAGATACGCGCCGATGACTCTCGGGTCGCGACGGACCTCGTCGGGCGTTCCGTGCCCGATCACCTGGCCGAACTCGAACACGACGATGTAGTCGCAGATCGCGAGCACGAGCCCCATGTCGTGATCGATCAGGAGCGTCGATGTCCCGCCGTCGGCGAGCGCGCGAAGCCGCCGGCCGAGCTCCTCGCTCTCGAGCGCGTCGAGGCCGGCCGCGGGCTCGTCCAGGCAGAGCAGCCGAGGCTCCATCGCGATCGCGCGGGCGACGCCGACCAGCTTGCGGCGTCCCTGTGTCAGCTCGGCCGGCTTTGCGTCTTCGTAGGGCGATAGCTCGAGCAGTTCGAGCGCACGGTCGACGGCGGCGCTCGGCTCCGACCGGCCGAAGAGCTCGGCCGCGAGGCCCCGGAGCGACGGGCGGTGAGCTGCGACGAGGAGGTTCTCGCGCACCGTCAGATCGTCGAACAGCTCGGTGCTCTGCCACGTCCGGGCGATGCCGCGGCGCGCGCGGGCGTGCGGCGGCTCGCCTGTCAGCTCGTGGCCGTCGATCGCGACGCGTCCGGTGTACGGGACGAATCCTGTGATCGCGTCGATGAACGTCGTCTTGCCGGCGCCGTTCGGGCCGATCAGGCCGACGAGCTGCCCTTCGCGCACCTCGAGATCGACGCCCTCGACCGCGTGAACGCCGCCGAAGCGGACGCTCAGTCCTTCGGCGGCGAGGACCGCGCTCACTGTTCCGCGCTCCGCTTCGCGCGTCGCTCACGCAGCGTGCGCTGGAACGACCCCGCCACGCCCTCGGGGTTCTGGATCAGCGTGAAGATCAAGATGACGCCGCCGAAGAGCAGGAACCAGTTGCCGTTCAGCCCGAACCACCTGTCGAGCGCATGCGGGACGATCCCCTCCGCCGCGATCAGCCCGGCGAACACCGCACCCGAGACGAGCGTGATCCCACCCGCGTAGGCGAACGCGATCAGCGAGAGCGCCGTCGGTACGTCGAAGCGATCGGCGCTGACAGAACCGAAGTTGTAGGCATAGAGCGTCCCGGCGACGCCCGCGATGAACGCGCTGATCCCGAAGGCGATCAGCTTCACGTTCCGCACGTCGACGGCCGCAGCCGCGGCCGCGCGCTCGTTCGAGCGCACCGGCGAGCATCCGGCGGCCGAGCGTGCCGCGACGAAGCGAGGCGACGAGCAGGCAGAGCAGAACGGTCAGCGCGAGCACGACCCAGCCGAACACCGGGCTCGGCAGGCTGCCGTCGAGGCCGAGGAAGCCGTTGCGCGTGCCGAGGTCGAGGCCAAGAAGCGACGGCTCAGGCACCGGCGAGCCGGTATTGCCTCCGCCCCACGTCGGGTTGTCGAAGCCGAAGTTGACGATTGCGACGACCGCGGCGAGTGTCACCACCGCGAGCGCCACGCCGCGAACACGGAGCGCCGAGATCGCCGTCAGCAGACCGAGCACGACGGCGGCGCCGGCACCCAGTAGCGGGGCGAGCGGAAAGCCGATGTTCGCGTCGACCGCGAGGTGCGAGACGGTGAAGCCGGCAACACCGGCGAGCGCGAGCTGCGCCACCGAGATCTGGCCGACGAAGCCGGTGATGACGACGAGCGACAGCGCCATCACGACGCCGATCATCGAGTTGATCATCGCCTGCCGGAAGTCGTACGGGAGGACGACCAGCGCAATCGCGCAGAGGATCGTCGTCGGGATCGCGGTCAGCAGCAGCCGGCTCGCCATCGGCACGTCCGGCAACCGCTGTTCGACGATCTCGCCGCGCGTCGGCAGCGACGCGCCACGGAGGAACATCGCCGTCACGATGATCAGGAACGCGAGCAGCTCCTTCACACCGGGCATCGGCAGGCCCTCGCTGGTCGGGAACCACGACTTCGTCGAGGCGTAGTCGATCAGCGAGTCGATCATCCCGATCGCGAGGCCGGCGATGCAGGCGATCGAGAACGACGTCATCCCCGCGAAGAGCGCCGCCGCGAGCGCCGGCACGACGAGCAGCGGCAAGCGTCAGCGTGTCGAGCGACGCCACGGGCGCGGCGATGATCCCGATCACCCACGCGACGCCGGCCGCGAGCAGCGTGTTGACGAGCGAGAGCTCGACGGTCGAGAGACCGGCGAGCCGCGCCGCTACCTCGTTCTCCGAGGCGGCCCGCGTCGCGAGGCCGAAGCGTGTCCACCGGTACAGCGCCCAGAGGATGATCGCCATCACGACGACCGTCCCGGACAGCCAGAACTTGTTGGACGGCACCGCCGAGCCGAGCATGCGGACGACGCTCGTCGGAATGATCGACGGCTCCGGATGCTGCGTCGTGCCGAACGCGAGCAGCATGATCGCCTGCAAGGTGAGAAGGACGCCGAGCGACGACACGAGCTTCGCTAGCGGCGACGCATTGCGCAGCGGCCGGAACACGAGCAGCTCGATCGCCGCACCGATCGCGAGCGTGAAAATCAGCGAGAGGACGAGCGCGGGCGGCGTGGACAGCGTGAAGCCGAGCTCGCCGGTCTTGAGAGCCCAGAACGCGAAGCCGGCGACCATCGCGACCGCCCCGGTCGCGAGATTGATGATCCCGGCACCGCGATAGGTCAGGACGACGCCGAGCGCGAGCCCGGCGATGAGAGCGCCCGTTCCGAGGCCGAGCAGCAGGAAGAGAAGGATCTGGTCCATCGGTGTCCCCGATGACGGGAGACGGGGCCGGTCAAGCCGGCCCCGTCTACTCGCCTAAGGGTTCACCTCCCGGATCAGGACGGCGGCTGCAGCCACCCTGACGACCTGGTGAATACGTGATTGCCCTGGTACGTGAAGAACTGCGCCTTGTCGTTGCACACCGCCGGGTCGTCCGAGAACTGACCGCACTTGAGCGACGGTGCGCCGAGTGCGAGCGGTCCGGTGAACGCCTTCGCCTGTCTTCAGGATCGCGGCCGACGTCAGCTTGGTCGGGCCGACCTGGTTCAGGAAGCGGGCTGTGGTCAGCATCTCCGAGAACGAGACGATGAACCACGGATCGACCGCGTGGGCGGTCATGTTGTACTTCTTCGTCACGGCCATGTACGCCGGCATTCCCTTGTCGGTCGCGTCGCCGTAGAGCGACGAGGCGATCGCGTAGGTCCACTTCGGGAAGTCACCAAGCGCCGCGAGAACCGCGCCGTTCAGGCACAGCGGTGCGGAGACGATCTTCTTGGCGTTCGTGATCCCGAGCTGCGTGAGCCCCTTCGCCTGGTTTGCGCAGTCGCCGGCGGCCGCGTACGGGATGACCATGTCGGCGCTCGTTGCGCCGGCGGCAGTCAGCGGGCCGGTGATGTCGCTCTGCCCCGGGGTGTAGCCGACGCTCGTCACCTTGACGCCCGCGGCCTTGAGGCCGTTCGCGATCGAGGTGGCGCCGGCGGTGATCCCGGCCTCGTTCGGATACACGAGTGCGGCCGTCTTGGCGTGCAGGACGTCCCGCGCGTAGGTGCCGAACGGCCCGAGGATCTTCGTCGTGTCACCGAAGAAGATCGCGGCGTTCTTCTGGACGCCGTCGACCGGGGTCGTGGCGACGCCGACGATGACGGGCTTCGTGCCGTGAACCGTCGCGTAGAGCGACTGGATCCCGGTGGCGACCGCGCCCTCGTCGATTACCTTCATCGACTTGTTGTTCACGAACTTCTGCCCGCAGGTCGTGCCTTCTTCCTCGGCGGACTGGATGAAGCACTTGACGAGCACGAGCGGGTGGCCACCGATGCCGCCGAGCTCGTTGTTGATGTAGTTGACCGCGAACTGGGCGCCGTTCGTCGCCTCAGCGCCGATCACGACCTGGCCACCCTGCTGGTTGACCCAGCCGACATACACCGGCGAAAGCTTCCCTTTGGCCTTCCCGGCCTTGCCGTGCACGTACGACAGGTAGTTCGTCACCGACGTAGCGGTCTGCGCGCTCGTGACTGCCGGGCGGCCGGAGGCCGTGACCGCGACGACGAGGGCCAGGACAGCAACGACGACGATCAACACGCTCTGAGCGTGGCGATTCATGAAGTGCTCCTCTCCGCGTTTGGGTCGTCGACGGGGCAAACCCAAACGCACCGCGACGCCGTACTCGCCGGAAGAACTGTTTGCCAGGGCGACCTAAACAGATCGCTACCGATGTTGTCAACAAAAAGGTTTGGTACTTGGCGAAGGGACGGTTTAGGCTGTCGCTGACAACGTCGACCTCGATGACAAGGCGGGGCGGAACAGATGGCGGCTGATTACCTGATCGTGGGCGCAGGCTCGGCAGGCTGCGTGCTCGCTGCACGGCTGAGCGAGGATCCCGAAGTTCGCGTCACGCTGCTCGAAGCGGGACCACCCGACACGGCGCCGGAGATCCACATCCCGGCGATGTTCCCGATCATGTTCAAGTCGGGTCTCGACTGGGACCTGCTCGGCGAGCCGGAGCCCGGTCTCGACGGCCGTCGGCTCTACTACCCGCGCGGGAAGATGATCGGCGGGTCGGGCTCGATGAACGCGATGATCTACCTCCGCGGGAACCGGCTCGACTACGACGACTGGGCCGCTGACGGCGCCGAGGGCTGGAGCTACGACGAGGTCCTCCCCTACTTCAAGCGCGCCGAGGACAACGAGCGCGGCGAGGACGCCTACCACGGCGTCGGCGGCCCGCTCTCGGTCTCGAACAGCCGGTCGATGAACCCGGTGATCGACGCGCTGCTCGCGGCTGCCGTCGAGGCCGGTTACGAGGCAAACCCTGATCTGAACGGCGAAAAGCAGGAAGGCGTCGGCCGCTTCCAGCTGACCCAGCGCGGCGGCTTCCGCTGGAGCACCGCCGACGCCTACCTCCATCCCGCGTCCGACCGCCCGAATCTCGAGGTGCTGACAGGTGTCTTCGTCGAGCGGCTCGTCTTCGACGGAAACCGCGCCATCGGCGTCGACATCGTCCGCGACGGCGTCCGCGAGACGCTGCATGCCGACCGCGAGGTGATCCTCTCGGCGGGCGCCTACCAGTCGCCGGTCCTGCTCATGCAGTCGGGGATCGGCCCGGCCGACCACCTGACCGCGCTCGGGATCGCCGTGCGGGAGGACCTGCCGGTCGGCCAGAACCTCCAGGACCATCTGATGGCGAACCTGAACATCCTGACCGACGCCGAGGGGCTCTTCGGGATCTTCACGCCGGAGAACTTCGCGCTCCTCGAGCAGGAGGGTCGCGGCCCGCTCACCTCCAACTATCCGGAGGCGGGCGGCTTCTTCCGCACGCGGCCGGAGCTCGCCGCGCCCGACGTCGAGTTCCACTTCTCGGGCGCTCTGCTCTACGACGAGGGCCTCGTGGCGCCGCACGACCAGGGTTACTGCTTTGGCCCCGTCGTCGTCAAGCCGAGCTCGCGCGGACAGGTGCTGCTGCGCACCCCGATGGCCAACTCGAAGCCACTCGTGCAGAGCAACTTCCTCACCACCGAGGAGGATCGCGCGAGCATGGTCGCCGGCGTCCGCATCGCGCTCGAGATCGCAGCTCAGCCCGCGCTCAAGGCGATCGAGCGTGAGCCGTTCAGCGTGCCCGCATCCGACTCGGAGGCGGACATCATGGACTGGGTGCGCCGCGTCTCCCAGACCGTCTACCACCCGACCTCGACGTGCTCGATCGGCGCGGTCGTCGACCCGGAGCTTCGCGTCTACGGCTTCGAAGGACTCCGCGTCGTCGACGCGTCGGTCATGCCGACGATCACGCGCGCGAACACCCACGCACCAACCGTGATGATCGCCGAGAAGGCTTCTGACCTGATCCGCTCGCGGTCCGCCGCACCCACCCTGAAAGGAGCAGTTGGATGACCGTCACCGAGGCGCCCGCCGCGACTCTTCTCAACGAGAGCGACTGGTCGGGCAAGATCTACAGCGACGGCTGGGTTGACGCCCCCGTCCAGATCGAGACGTACGAGCCGGCGACCGGCGATCTGCTGGGCACGGCCGGCGGCGGTGACGCGGCTTCGATGGAGCGCGCGGTCACGTCAGCCGTGAAGGCGCAGGCCGAATGGGCCGCCATTCCGATCACCGACCGGGTCGCCGTCATCAAGCGTGCGACGGAGGTCCTCGAGCGTCACAACGACGAGCTCGTCGGCTGGATCATCCGCGAGTCGGGCTCGATCGGCGGCAAGGCGGCCGTCGAGACGCACGCATCCGTGCTGCAGCTCGATATGGCTGCGTCGCTCATCTCGCATCCGCTCGGGCAGATGCTCCCGTCGCTCACCCCGGGACGCACGAGCATGGCGCGTCGCGTGCCGGTCGGCGTCGTCGGCGTGATCACGCCGTGGAACTTCCCGCTCGTCCTCGCGATGCGCTCGGTCGCGCCGGCGCTCGTGCTCGGCAACGCCGTCGTGCTGAAGGCCGACGCGAACACTCCGGTCAGCGGTGGCGTCATGATCGCCCGCATCTTCGAAGAGGCCGGACTGCCCGAGGGCCTGCTCCACGTCCTCCCGGGCGGAGCCGAAGTCGGGGAGGCGCTCGTCAGCGACCCGCGCGTTCGCATGATCTCGTTCACCGGCTCGACCGCGGTCGGCCGGAAGGTCGGCGAGACCGCCGGGCGGATGCTCAAGCGCACGATCCTCGAGCTCGGCGGCAACAGCCCGCTCGTCGTCCTCGAGGACGCCGACGTCGAGGCCGCGTCCTCGGCCGGCGCCTGGGGCGCGTTCCTGCACCAGGGCCAGATCTGCCTCGCAGTCAGCCGGCACATCGTGCACGAGTCGATCGTCGAGGACTACACCGCGGCGCTCGTCGAGCGCGCAGCGCGGCTCCCGGTCGGCAACCCGGCGACGGAAGACGTCGCCCTCGGGCCGATCATCAACGAGAAGCAGGTCGCACGCGTCCGGCGGATCATCGACGAGAGCGTCGCGCAGGGCGCAACGGTGCTCACCGGCGGCACGAACGACGGGCCGTTCTTCCAGGCGACCGTCCTCGGCGGCGTCACGACCTCGATGCCCGCCTACGCCGAGGAGATCTTCGGCCCGGTCGCGCCGATCGTCTCGTTCCGCACCGACGACGAAGCGGTCGCGCTCGCGAACGACACCGAGTACGGCCTGTCGGCTGCGGTGCAGTCGGGCTCGCCGCAGCGCGCGTCCGCGGTTGCCGACCGGCTCCGCGCCGGGATGGTGCACATCAACGACCAGACGGTGAACGAAGAGGCGCCCGCCCCCTTCGGTGGGTTCGGTGCCTCGTCGAACGGCAGTCACTTCGGCGGGGTCGCCAACCTCGATCTCTGGACGGAGTGGCAGTGGGTGACGGCGCGCGACAAGGCGCAGCCCTTCCCCTTCTAGAAACGGCGATACGATCGCGCCGGTGAGCACCACGGAGCTCATCGGCGCGATCGTCCTGCTCACGCTGATCCCGGCCGGGATCGTCACGGGGCTGAAGGGCCGCTGGACGGTGATCCTCGCGGGGCTGCTGCTCATCTTCCCGCTCTGGTGGTACACGGCGTTCGCGTATGCGGCGCCCGACTCGTGGTGGGGCCGCCGCTACTACCGCGGCGCGAAGCTCGATCGCGCCCGCGCCTACCAGGATCGCTGGGCGAGCCGATTCCGCGAATAGGTCAGGAAACGGTCAGGCGGCGACCGGCCGACGAGCGCTACGGTGGCTGAGAGCGACTCGAGGAGGACGACCGTGAAGCATCTGCGTACAGCCTCTACCGCCCGGCTTGTCACCGTCGCCAGCATCGTTCTGATCGCGTTGGTCGCGGCCGTGGCGGCTATCGGCGCCGTCCGCGACAGCGGACCGACACCGCCGCCCGAGGCCGCTCCCCAACGCGATCCACGACGCTCTCGGCGCGAGCACGCCGACCGGGATCACCGCGCGGATCACCTTCACGAACAACCTCTTTCCGTCCGGGGCGCTCACCGGGCAGACCGGCTCGGCGCTCCTCTCGGGCGCGACCGGCCGGCTGTGGGTCAACCCGAACGGCGGGCGCCTCGAGCTGCAGTCCGACGCCGGCGACGTCCAGATCGTCTGGGACGACACGAAAGTGACCGTCTACGACGCTTCCTCGAATACCGCGTACGTCGCTGACCTGCCGAAGGATGCGAGCAGCGGCTCGACCTCAGACCACACGCCTCCGACGCTCGACCAGATCACGTCGTTCCTGAACGACGCCGCGAAGTACTGGTCGATCTCCGGCGCCCAGCCCTCGAACGTCGCCGGCGAACAGGCCTACACGGTCTCTGTCTCCCCGAGCACGAACGGCGGCCTGCTCGGCTCCGCCGAGCTCGCCTGGGATGCGTTGCGCGGCGTACCGCTGAAGATCGCCGTCTACGCCAAGGGTGCAACCTCCCCGGCGCTCGCACTCGCAGTCGACGAACATCTCGTTCGGCTCGGTGCCCGACTCCGATGTCCAGGTCTCGCCGCCGGCCGGCGACCAAGGTCGTCGATCTCACGCAGGATCAGTCCGGTCAGGGGACGACGCCGCCGGTCACCGGGCTCTCGGCGGTCGAGGCGGCCGCGCCGTTCGCCGTCGTCGCGCCGAGCTCGCTCGCCGGCCAGGACCTGCAGGACATCCGGCTCGTGAACGGCAAGACCGTGATTGCGATCTACGGTGAGGGCCTCGGTTCCACCGTGCTCGTCGAGCGGGCGCAGGACACGAGCGGCGGCTCGAGCCCGCTGAGCCAGCTGCCGGCCGTCTCGCTCAACGGCGTCACCGCGAACGAGCTCGCGACCGAGCTCGGCACGGTGTTGACCTGGAACCATGGCGGGGTGACGTTCGTCCTCGCAGGCTCGGAGTCGTCCGCCGCCGCAGAGGCCGCCGCGCGCTCCCTTCCGTGAGCGACGCGCCGCCCGTCGCGGCACGAGGGCTCGTCAAGCGGTACGGAGAGCTCACCGCCGTTGCCGGCGTCGACCTGACGGTCGAACGCGGTGACGTCTTCGGGTACCTCGGCCCGAACGGCGCAGGGAAGACGACCTCGCTGCGAATGCTCCTCGGGCTGATCCGGCCCACCGAAGGGAGCGTCGAGCTCTTCGGGCGCGACCCGTTCCAGGAAGGCGCTCGTGCACTCGAGGGCGTCGCCGGATTCGTCGAGGGCCGCGCTTCTATCCCTATCTCTCGGGCCGCCGCAATCTCGAGCTGCTCGCCGATCTCGACGGCAATCGACGCGCGCAGCCGCATCGACGAGGTGCTCGACGTGGTCGAGCTTCGCGACCGTGCACGCGACCGCGTCGGCGGGTATTCGCACGGCATGCGGCAGCGCCTCGGGATCGCCGCATCGCTGCTCCGCAAGCCCCAGCTCTTGCTGCTCGACGAGCCGGCGACAGGTCTTGATCCGGCCGGCATGCGCGACATGCGCGCGCTCGTCAAGCAGCTTGCCGGCGAGGGCATCACCATCCTGCTCTCGAGCCACATCCTCGCCGAGGTCGAAGAGCTGTGTAATCGCGTCGCGATCATCCGCGGCGGCGAGCATCATCTACGAGGGGTTGCTCGTCGACCTGCTGCGCAGCGCCGGAGGCAGCTACCGCCTTCGCACAACCGATCTCGATCGAGCCGCAGGAAGTGCTGCGCGCGTACGGCGTCCCTGCGCCGCAGCGGGTCGACGGCGAGCTGCGCTTCCAGGCAGAGCAAGAGACGGTCGAGCGTGCGTCGGTCGCTCTCGGGCGCGCCGATGTCGGGATCTCCGCGCTCGTCCCTCACACCGCGACGCTCGAAGAGCTCTTCCTCGACATGACCGAGGACGTGGCGGGCGCATGATTGCCGCGTATCAGTGGGAGATCCTCAAGCTGCTCGCGCAGAAGCGGACCTACCTCGGCCTCGGCGCGGCGATGGCCGTGCCGCTGATCTTCGTGCTCGTGCTCGTCTTCAAGCCGGGCGGCCCGAACGACATCCCTCTCGGCCGCTACATCCGCGAGACAGGGCTCGCGACCCCGTTCGTCGTTCTCTTCTTCATGTCGATCTGGGCGTTCCCGCTCATCACCGCGCTTGTCGCCGGGGACATCGTCGCCGTCAGAGAGCCAGAACGGAACCCTGAAGACGATCCTCACGCGTTCGCGCGACCGCGGTGAGATCTTCGCGGCGAAGGTATTCGCAACCTTGACCTACACGCTCGCTCGCGGTCGTCGCGATGGCGCTCGTCGGGCTGATCGCAGCGAGCATCGAATGGGGTCTGCATCCGCTGACGTCGCTGTCGGGCACCACCGTGAGCACGTGGCACGGGCTCGGGCTTCTCGGCGCGACGATCGCTATCTACGTCTGGCCGATGGCCGGCCATTGCGGCGTTCGGACTGATGCTCTCGACGGTCACCCGAAACAGCGCGGCCGCCGTCGTCGGGACGCTGATGTGGGCGCTCCTCATGCAGCTCCTCGGTGTGCTGCCCGGCACGGAGCCGATCCGGCCGTATCTGCTCGGCACGCAATTCGATGCCTGGCACGGCTTCTTGCGCTCGCCGGCCGACTGGACGCCGGTCGTGCGCGCGCTCTGGGTCTGCGCGCTCTACATCGGCGTGCCGCTCTTCGCCGGCTATCTCGTGTTCCTGCGGCGCGATGTCGCCGGCGAGTAAACCTGACGGTCCTCTGAAGCAAACCTGACCGCGGTCTCAGCGGCGCGTTCTCCCCGCAAAAACGGCGCCGATCACCTGAGCGCAGCCGCGATCGTCGCGGCCTGCTTAACGGAAAGGACACCGTGACATGAGTGGGACACCCCCGGTCCAGGGAGGACCGAGCCCCTCGACGAGCCCTGCGGCCTTGCTGGCGCAGCAGGTCGCTCTGAAGGCAAAGCGGAAGCGGCTGCACTTGCCGCCGCCGCCGGGCCGATGCCGTCCGCGGCAGCCCCGGCGACGCCGGCGAACGCCTCGGCACCGTCGACCTCGACGACGGCGTCGTCCGCACTGCTTACCCAGAGCGTCCCAAGCGCTCAGCAGACGCCGGGCTCGACGTTCGACGTACGGGTGTAGGACGGCTCGACCGGGGCCTGCGGTCGCAGGCCCCGGTCAGTCCGCGAGCGACGGCTCGGCCGGAGCCGGCGCCGGCTGGACGTTCAGCGAACGGATGAGCGCGAACGCGGCGATTGCGCCTACGAAGAGCAGCGCCGCGCCGACCACGAAGATCAGGTGCAGGCCGCTCACGAACGCGACGGTCGCGTCGGCGGGAGAGACGCCCGGCGCGCGGACGCCCGCGGCGGCGACGGCCTCGGCGGTCGCCCGTCCCGATCCGGGAGCAATCGCTTCGAGCTTCGACTGGATGCCGCTCTGGAGCACTGCGCCGAGCCCGGCGACGCCGCAGGCAAGCCCACCGATCCGGCAGGTGTTGCTGATCCCGGAAGCCATGCCGCTCCGCGCCGGCGCGACGAGCGCGAGCGCGATGTGGGCGATCGCCGGGTTCGCGAGCCCGACCCCGAGCCCGATCACGATCATGCCGGGCAGGAGCACCGTCCAGTGGGAGGTCGACGAGACGACTTCCATCAGGAGGAGCCCGACGCCGCCGAGGACGAGGCCGACGCCCAGAACCTTGCCGGCTGGACGACGGCTCACAGCACGGCGAGTCACGAGCGGCATGATGAAGATGAGCGACATGATCGGCAGCATCCGCAGACCGCCCTCGAACGGGGAGTAGCCGAGGATGGTCTGCAGGTAGATCGTGATGTACGGGAACAGACCGAACATCCCGACGCCGATCGCGAACGGTGGCGAGCGACACGCCGACGAACGCACGCAGGCGGAAGAGCGAGAGGTCGAACATCGGCCGCTTCTGGCGCCGCTCGACGAGCGCGAACGCGACGGCGAGAACAGCGGCGCCGATGAACGAGCCGACGATCAGCGCGCTCCCCCACCCCTCGGCGTTCCCACGAAGCAGCGCGAAGACGAAGAGCGAGAGAGCACCGGCGAACGTCACCAGCCCGGCGACGTCCGCGTGATGCGCTTCGGGATCGCGGATGTTCGTGATCTTCGTCGCCGACAGCGCGATCACCGCGACGCCGATCGGCACGTTGACGTAGAAGATCCACTGCCAGCCGAGCGCCTTCGTCAGCGCGCCGCCGACCAGCGGCCCGATCGCCACAGCCACCGCCCACCGTCGCCGCCCACAGCGCAATCGCGGTGCCGCGATCCCGTCCGCTGAACTCCTGCGCGATCAGCGCGAGCGAGGTGGCGAACATCGCTGCGCCGCCGACTCCCTGCAGCGCGCGGGCGAGCGCGAGGAATGTTGCGCTCGTCGCCAGACCGCACAGGAACGACGCCAGCGTGAACACGGTGACGCCGCCGACGAACACCCGCTTACGGCCGTAGCGGTCGGCAAGTGCGCCGCTGTTCAAGATCAGCGCGGCGAGGACGAGCGCGTAGGCGTCGATCACCCACTGGAGGCTCGTGAAGCTCGCGTCGAGATCGCGCTGGATATCCGGGAGCGCGACCTGCACGATCGTGACGTCGACCAGCAACATGAAGGTCGCGCCGAGAATCGCGGCGAGGATCAGGCGCTTGCCGTTCATCGATCGAGAGTAGCTACCGAGCGCCGGTCTACACCGGAACGTTCAGCTCGAGCCGCACGCCGTTCGGATCGACGACGAAGAGCTGGCGGAAGAGACCCGGGCACCTCGTTGGGCGACCGCCTCGACGCCGGCCGCTTCGAGCCGCGCGGCGAGCGCGTCGTAGCCTTCACGCCCAACTGCCACGTGGTCGAGCGCGCCCGCGACCGGCCCCAGGCCGAGCGTCGCGATGTGCGCGAGGTACTCCGCCGCGATCGGCGAGGTGGATCGACGCGTCCGCGTCCTCCTCGAGGCGCAGCCAGATCCCGGAGAACTCGAGCGGCGGCCTGTCGGCGACGACGAACCCGAGCGCGTCGACGTAGAACGCGCGTGACGCCTCGAGGTCGTCCGTCAGGACGAGCACGTGGTGAACCATCAGCTCTTCCGCGACGCGGCGTACGCGACGACCGGCTCGATCGCCGCCGGATCGACGAGCGCGTCCGTGCTGACCACGTCCGCGACGGCGGCACCGGCGAGGATCCGCTTCACCGGCAGCTCGAGCTTCTTCCCGGTCAGCGTGCGCGGGATCGACGGCAGCGCGACGATCGAGTCCGGTGCGTGACGCGGCGACAGCGAGGTGCGCAGCGCCGTGGCGACGCGCGAGCGCAGCGCGTCGTCGAGCTCGGCGCCCGGCCGCAGCTGCACGAAGAGCAGCAGCTCGTCGTCGGCTTCGAGATGGACGACGAGGCTGTCGAGCACCTCGTCGACATCCTCGAGCACGTCGTAGAACTCGCTCGTCCCGAGCCGGACGCCGCCGCGGTTCAGCGTCGCGTCGGAACGGCCCGTGATCACGGAGCTGCCGCGCTCGGTGAACTCGATCCAGTCGCCGTGCCGCCAGATGCCCGGGTACTGGTCGAAGTACGCGGCCCGGTAGCGCGCGCCGTCGTCGTCGCCCCAGAACGCGACCGGCATCGACGGCATCGGCTGGCGGATCACGAGCTCGCCGAGCTCGCCGACGACCGGGTTGCCGCTCGGGATCGAACGCCGCCGTGTCGACGCCGAGACACCGCGCCGCGATCTCGCCTGCGTAGACCGGGCACGAGCGGATTCCCCTGCACCATCCCGGTGCAGACGTCGGTGCCGCCGCTGCCGACGTTCAGAGCAGCACGTCGGGCGAGACCTGCTCGTAGATCCACTCGAAGCCCTCGACCGGAAGCGGCGAGCCGGCGACGACCGACCGAGCGCAGCGACGAGAGGTCGAAGTCCTTCCCCGGCTCGAGCCCCTGCTTGCGGCAGGCGAGCGCGAACGCCGGAGCTGACACCGAAGATCGTCGCGCCGCGTCTCCTCGACGAGCCGGAACTGCGCCGTCAGATCCGGATAGCTCGGGTTGCCGTCGAGCATCACGACCGACGCGCGCAGGAGCAGCCGTCGAGACGACGCGCGTTCCACATCATCCACGCGGTCGTCGTGAACCAGAGCAGCCGATGCCCGGGACGGATGTCCCAGCCGAGCGCGTGGTTCTTCAGGTGCTCGAGCAGGATGCCGCCGTGGCAGTGGACGATCGCCTTCGGCAGGCCGGTCGTGCCCGACGAGAAGAGCACGTAGAGCGGATGCTTGAACGGCAGCGGCGCGAACTCGAGCGGCGCCGTCCTCGGCGAGGAGCTCGTCCCACGCGACCGCGTCGGGCAGCTCGTCGTCGGGGCCGCCGATGTACGGCACGTGGACGACGGCCTCGAGCGACGGCAGGCGCTCGCGGATCGCCGCCACCTCGGCGCGCCGGTCGACCTGCTTGTCGCCGAAGCGGTAGCCGGTCGCGGCGAGCAGCACCTTCGGGCGAGAGCTGGCCGAGCCGGTCGACGACGCTGCGCACGCCGAACTCCGGCGGGCACGTCGCCCAGATCGCGCCGAGGCTCGCGCTCGCGAGGAAGCCGACGAGCGCCTCGGGGATGTTCGGCACGTACCCGACGACGCGGTCGCCCGGGCCGACGCCGAGCCGCTGGAGACCGGCGCGCGCCCGCGCCACCTGGTCGCGCAGCTCGCCGGAACGTGACGTCGAACGGGTCGCGGCTCTGCGAGCGCGCGAGCAGCGCGACCGTGTCGAGGTCCTCCGTCCGCGCCGAGCATGTGCTCGGCGAAGTTCAGGCGCGCGCCGGGGAACCAGTCGGCGCCCGGCATCTCGCGCGAGCCGAGCACGCGCTCGTACGGCACCTGCGCGCGAATCTCGAAGAAGTCCCAGATCGAGCCCCAGAAGCCTTCGAGGTCGGAGATCGACCAGTCGAAGAGCTCCTCGTAGTTCGCGAAGTCGAGCCCGCGCTCGGCGCGCAGCCAGTCCAGGTACCGCGCGAGCTGCGAGTGCTCGAGCGCGTCGGCCGTCGGCCGCCAGAGGACGTCGCCCGTCGCCGCGCTCACGGGACGAGCACCGCGCGGCCGGTGATGTCGCCTTCGCGCAGCATCTCCAGCACGTCGTTCACGGCTTCGAGCGGATGCGTCTGCGTCTTCAGCGTGATCGCCCCGCGCTCGTGGAGCTGCAGGATCTCCCAGAGGTCGATCCAGCTGCCGACGAGGTTGCCCGCGACGCGTCGTCTCGCCATCGACGAGCGCGACCGACGGCGCGGTGACCGTGCCGCCGAAGCCGACGACCGAGTAGACGCCGCGCCGCGCGAGCATCGCGAGCGACGCCGCGTGCGATGGCGTCGTTGCCGACGAAGTCGAGCACGACGTCCACGCCGGCCCCGTTCGTCGCCTGCGCGCACCTCGTCGCGCCGACGACGCCGATCGCTGTCGGCGCCGAGCTCCTGCGCGAGAGCGCGACGCCGCTCGTCGGTGTCGACCGCGACGATCGCCGAGCCGCTCAGCTCGCGCACGAGCTGCAGCGCGATGTGGCCGACGCCGCCGACGCCGATCAGCGCCGTCGTCGTGCCCGGCTCGAGCCGCGGCAGCAGCCGCTTCACCGCGTGGTAGGCGGTGAGGCCGGCGTCGGCGTGCGGCGCGACGGCGATCGGGTCGACGCCCTCGGGCAGCGGGACGAGCGAGCGCTCGTCGACGAGCACGAAGTCGGCGAAGCCGCCGTCGCGCGTGATGCCCGTGAACTGGTGGCGCGCGCAGTGCATGTCGAGCCCGCGCCGGCACGCGACGCAGAGCCCGCAGCTGTACGGCGGATAGAGCAGCACCGGGTCGCCGGAGACGACGCGACGTGACGCCGTTCCCGACCTCGTGCACGTAGCCCGCGTTCTCGTGGCCGAGCACGCGCGGCACGCTCGAAGCCGATCGCCTCCAGCCAGCCCTCCGTCGCGTGCAGGTCGGTCGCGCAGACGCCCGCGCCGGCGATGCGGACGACGACGTCCGCGCGGCCCGAGCGGCTCGGGCGCCGGACGCTCGACCAGCTGGAGCGGCTGGTGGTACTCGCGGAGGACGGCGGCTCTCATGCGCGAGGTATCCCTTCTGGTCGGCGTCGAGATGGTCGGCGAGGCGCGTCGCGAGCGTCATGATCGTCAGCGACGGGTTGACCGAGAGCGTGCGCGGGACCAGCGAGCCGTCGCCGACGAACAGCCGCTTCACCTCGTGGCTCTCGCCGTTTCGGTCGACGACCGACGTCGTCCGGGTCGTCGCCCATGCGCGCCGAGCCCTGCCAGTGCGTCGAGGCGAGGCCGCTCCAGAGGACCCGCGTGGCGCCGGCGGCGCGCAGCACGTCGGCGGCTGAACTGCAGCGAGTCGGCGATGCCGCTTCTCTTCACGCTGCGTTGAACGTCGACGGCGAAGCGCGTCGCCGTCGTCGACGGTCGCGTTGTTCTCGTCGCTCACCATCGCGAGCACGCCGACGTAGTTGCGGTACTGCTTCACCGCGTCGACGAGCGGCTGGCCCCACAGCGGGCCGTTCTCGTCGCAGAGCGTCGTCGCGAAGGCGATCGGGTCCTGGATCGTCGTCGCCTCGATCACGTAGCCGCCGTCCTCGTCGAGCTGGTGGTCCATGCAGTGCGTCGTGATCGGGTAGGCCATGTGGCAGTCCTGCGGCTCGTCGAAGAGGCCGTAGACGAGCCGCACCGGATGCAGGCCGAGGTAGCGGCCGACCGCCGGCGAGCTCAGGCCGGAGCGCTGCAGGAGCTGCGGCGTGTTGAGCGCGCCGCCGGCGACGACGACCGCGCCCGCGTCGCACCGTGTGCCGCGCGCCGTGCGGCGTCGACGTACTCGACGCCGGTCGCCTCGCCGCCGTCGATCAGCACGCGCTCGACGTGCGCGTTCGCGCGCAGGTCGAGCAGACCGCGGCACCCACGTCTCGTGGATGTAGGTGTTCTGCGTCGACTTGCCGGCGTTCGTCGGGCAGCCCTGCAGGCACGAGCCGCAGCGCATGCAGTTCACGTCCGTGTACGCATGCACCGACTCGAGCGTCGGCGCCGAGCGCGTCGAAGCCGCGCTTCACCGTGTAGACGCTCTTCGTCCAGTCGTTCCGCTCGCGCACGCCGAGGCGCTGCTCGACCCGGTCGTAGTACGGCGCGAGGTCGGCGGCGCCGAACGGCTCGCCGGCTCGTTCGTGAGGCCGGTCGCCTCGTGCCACTTCGCGACGTCCTGCTCGTGCGCGCGCAGCGCGACCTTCGTGTTGATCGACCGTCGTGCCGCCGACGCAGCTCGCGCTGAGCAGCGCGACCGGCGGGCCGCCGGTGTCGGCGAAGCGGACCGGCGACCAGAACGTGTGGTTCGCCTTCGCCTCGAAGCGCGTGAAGTCGGCCGCCGTGTAGTGGCCGCCCGCTTCGAGCAGCAGCACGTTGCGGCCGCGCTGCGCGAGCTCGCCGGCGACGACGCCGCCGCCGGCACCCGAGCCGACCACGACGACGTCGAAGACGCTCGTTCACGCGATCCCCAGGAACGAGAAGTCCTTGCGCGAGCCGCGTCGCGAGCGGCGAGTTGAAGTCGATCTCGCGCCCATGCGCCCGGGCGCGTCCCGGCCCGGCGCGACGAAGTCGCTGTAGTACGCCTCGATCGCGAGCGCGCGGATGAACTGGAAGCCGGGCGTCGGCGCGAGCGCCTCGAGGTCGTCGGCGGCGGCGAGCTCGTCGATCGACGCGCCGCGCGAACCCCTGCAGCTCCGGCGGCATCCCGGCGATGCAGCGCCTCGACGTAGACCGACGGGCCGACCGCCGCCGAGCCGGGGACGAGGCGGTCGCAGAGGCGTCGAGCTGAGCTGCGTCAGTCGGCACTCGCGGTGATCTCCGGCGCGGCCTCGTGCTCGCGCAGCAGGTAGGCGGAATGGAGCTTCTCGGGATGCTCCTTCAGATCGGCCGCGGTGCCGTCGTAGGCGATGCGCCCGTTCTCGATCACGTACGCGCGGTTCGGCGACGCGCGAGCGCGACGTGCACGAACTGCTCGATCAGGAGCACGCCGACGCCGTCGGCAGCCGCCGCCTCGAGCGCGGGGATCAGCCGCTTCACGACGACCGGCGCGAGCCCGAGCGACAGCTCGTCGACGAGCATGAACTGCGGCCGCGACACGAGCGCCTGCGCGAGCACGACCATCTGCTGCTCGCCGCCCGAGAGCGTGCGCGCGGTCGCCTTCCAGCGCGTCTCCAGGTGCGGGAAGAGCTCGAGCGCGCGCGCGACGCCCTGCTTCGCGTCCTCGCGCGCCGAGCGCGTAGGTGGCGACGCGCATGTTGTCCTCGACCGTCAGCTCGGGCAGCAGCCGGCGGCCCTCGGGCACGACCGCGACGCCGGCCTTCCGGATCTGCTCCGGCCGCAGCTTGGTCAGCTCTCGCCGCCCACCGAGATCGTCCCGGCCGTGCTGCGCAGGACGCCGCCGACGGTCAGCACCATCGTCGACTTGCCGGCGCCGTTCGCGCCGAGCAGCGTCGTCACGGCGCCCTGCTCGATCTCGAGCGAGATCGTCGTGCAGCACCTCGTGGCCGCCACGGGCGACCGACAGCGAGTCGATCTTCAGCGACGTCGCGTCATTCCGGACGTCCTCCGTCCCGAGGTACGCGCGCATGACGTGCTCGTCGCGGAGCACCTCGGCGGTCGGCCCGGAGGCCACGAGCCGCCCGAAGTCGACGACCGCGGTCGTCTGGCAGCAGGCGGAGACGAGGCTCATGTCGTGGTCGACGAGGATCACGAGCGCGCCGATCTCGGTCGGGAATGCGCTGGATCACCTGCCGACAGATGGCCCGTCTCCTCGTCCGGCAGGCCCGGCGGCCGGCTCGTCGAGGAGCACGACGCGCGGCTTGCCGACGACCGCCCGCGCGACTTCGACCAGCCGCCGCTCGCGCGCCCCGAGGCCGCCGACGCGCGCCTGCGGCGACGCCGTCAGCCCGACGAACTCGATCGCCCCGAGCACGTCGGCGCGCCGCGTCGCTCGCTTCGCGCCCGAGTGCTCGTGGATCATCGCGACGTTGTCGAAGATCGAGAGCTGCTCGATCGCCATCTCGGTCTGGAACGTGCGCCGAAGCCCCCAGCGCGCGCGCCGGTAGTCGGCCATCTTCAGGAGGTTCTCGCCGAACGCCGTGATCGTTCCGGACGCCGGCTTCACGAAGCCGGAGAGCACGTTGAAGAACGTCGTCTTGCCCGCGCCGTTCGGGCCGATCAGGCCGCACGTGCCCTCGGCGAAGGTGACGCTCATGTCGTCGATCGGCGTGACGCCGGCAAAGCGCACGGTCAGCCCTTGCACCTCGATCATGCGCCACCGCTCCTTCGCCGGCACGAGCTTCCGCACGCCCGCGGTAGATGAGGCGGCCGAGGTTCGCCATGTCCTTCGGGAACTGATTGACGAGGCCGCCCGGCGCCGTCAGCAGCACCTGGAGCAGACCGGCGCCGAAGAGGATCAGCAGGAAGTTCGGGTTCAGGCCCCACTGCGCCTGGAAGAGGAACGGCAGCAGCTGGTTGAACAGGCCGGCGATCACCGCGCCCCAGAGGCTGAAGATCCCGCCGATCAGCGCTGTCGCGGCGAGCGTCAGCGAGTCCTGCGTCTGGAACGTGATCGCGCGCGGCACGCCGACCTGCGCGGCGAGCAGGCAGCCCGCGACGCCCGTGACGAACGAGGCGAGCGCGAACGCCCAGAGCTTGTAGAGCGTGATGTTGACGCCGGCGGCGATCGCAGCCGGCTCGCTCTCGCGAATCGTCGCCCAGGCGCGCCCGGGCTTGGCCGCGACGTGGACGAGCGCGAGCAGGAACAGGATGGCTGCCACGATCACCGTGTAGCGATAGAACGCGACGTCGGCGGTCCCCCAGTTCGGCCGACGCACCGGCGGCGTGCTCGTCGTCAGCGTGCCCGCCGACGGAGACGCCGCTCCAGCCGCCGCCGCCGTTCGGGAAGTCGGTCACCGAGAGGAAGATGGTCGTCGCGCCCGCGAACATCAGCGTGATCAGCGCGAGATAGAGGCCGGAGAGCCGCAGCGCAGGCAGCCCGACGAGCACGCCGATCACGCACGTCAGCGCGCCCGTCAGGAGCAGCAGAACCGGGAACGGCAGCGACGTCGCGTACGAGAGCCGCGCGCCGATCCAGCAGCCGATCGTCAGCAGCGCGACCTGGCCGAGCGAGATCATCCCGACGCGTCCGTAGAGAATCCCGAAGCCGAGCGCGACCACCGAGTAGATGGCGACGCTCGTCGATGTCGTGATCCAGTCAGCTCCGGCGATCTCGGGAACGACGATGACCGCAAGCAAGAACACGACGACTGCCACTGCCGCGCGGATGATCGCCTCGCGGTCGAAGTACGACGTGAGCGCGCTCAATTTGCCGTCCTCGACATGCTGACGACACGCCGGCGCGAGAGGTACAGCAGCGCGACGATTGCGAGCACGAACGGCGCCGCCGACCGGTACTCCGAGAAACTGCGAGTACGGGAGTCAGGACGGACTGCGCGAGGCCGACGGCCAGGCCGCCGAAGAGCGTCACCCAGAGCGAGCGCAGCCGGCCGATCAGGGCGGCAGCGAGCGAGGAGATGACGAGGAAGGTCAGCGCCGAGTAGTCGAGTGAGGTGAGGAGGTCGGGAAGAATCAGGCCGGCCGCGCCGCAGGCGAGTCCCGAGCCGAACCACGCGACCGCCTCGACCTGTCGCACCGGCACGCCGAGCATCGCCGACGCCTCACGGTCGTTCGCAAGCGCGCGCATCGCGGTTCCCAGCTTCGTGACGCGAAGGAACAACCCGACGCCCGCGGTGATCACGAACGCCAGGACAGATCGCGATGATCTGCGTCAGGCTGACCGTCGTCCCGAAGATGACGTAGTGCACGTTGGTCGTGCCGAGCGGCAGGAAGCGCGCGAACGCGCCTCCTGCCGGGGCACGCCAGGCCATGAGCCCGAGCAGGATCAGCGCGAGCCCAAGCGTCCCCATCATCTTCACGAGCGCATCGCGCCGTGCGAACGCGGGGCCGAAAACCATGCCGTAGACGAGGTTGCAGACCCCGCCGAAGAGGACGCAGACCGTGTACGCGAGCCAATTGGGCCAGCTCGTGTGGTTCACGATGTAGTAGGCGATCAGGGCGCCGGCGGCACCGATGGCGCCGAACGCGAGGTTCAACACGCCGGTCGCGCGATAGAGCACGACCAGCCCGACGCCCGACAGCGCGTAGACGCCGCCGAACGCCAAGCCGATGACGATGAACGGCTTGAGGAACAGCCAATCGACACCGAACACGCTGAACGCGAGCAGTTCGGTCATACGGAGCCTCCGGACACCCTGATCTTCGTCATTCGATTAGCCCCCGTTGAGGTGGTACTTCTTCTCCCAGATCCGCGTCTGGGTGATGGCGGGGTCGACTGCCTGGAACTTCGTGCAGCCGTTGCGCACGACGACGTTCTTGTTCTTGTAGTCGACGATGATGTTGGCGTTGTTGGGGATGTGGTACGCCAGGTTCCCGACGTAGAACGGCTGGCAGAGCATGTCGGTCTTCTGGTTCTTCAGCCCCTTCACCGCGATGTTGTACGACGTCTTGGTGATCGCGCCCTTGACGCTCAGCAGCGCCGACACGGCGAACTTCCCGTCGAGGAAGCCCATCTGTGCGAACGCCTGCGGAGCGATGTTCGGGGCGTACTTCTTCAGGATCGCGAACATCAGTGCCGAGTCCGGGCCGACCTTCGGGTCGACGTTCGAGAACTCGTTGTCGATCCAGAGGTGACCGTCGAACGTCGGCGAGAACTGGCCCGACATGAACGTGTTCGCGATCGGGGTCGACGAGCCCCACAGCACCTTGTTGACGAGCCCCTGCGCCTCGGCGGCCTTCATGAAGGCCGGCGCGGTGTCCGGGGTGAAGTCGATCAGGATGCCGCCGCCGTCGCCGGCGAACTGGGACATCTGCAGCAGCTGCGACGTTGCGTCCGTCACCGGCAGATGGGTCGGGAAGATCTTGACCGGGCACGTTGTGTGCCGCGCCAACGAGCGCCACGCCACCGTCGGCGTATGCCGAGATCGTGTCAGGCGAGGCGATCGCGATCTTCTTTGCGCCCGCAGCGATGAGTGCCTGCGCCGCACCGACGTTCGAGTAGCGCGGGCCCGAGTTGACCTCGGCGAACGACGGGGTGCTGTAGCACTCCGCCTGCACGCCGGCGCCGATGACCACGTAGCCGTTGCTCTTGTAGTACTTCCAGTTGGTGCCGCACTCGGCGAAGCTCGTGTTGCCGACGATGCCGACGACCTTGTCGCTCGGTGACCAGCTTGCGGGCGAGCGCCGCCTCCTGCGCGGGGTTCAACTGCTCGTTGTAGAGCGTGTAGCTGATCGGGTGGCCGTTGATGCCACCGTTGTCGTTGACGCACTTGAAGTACGCCGCAGCGACTTTGCCGACGGTCGTGAAGTCGACACCCGGGATCAGCATGTCGATGCCGCCCAGCTTGATCGGGGTTCCCGCCGCCTTCTTGCCGTTACCGAGTCCGCAGCACTCCTGCGGCCCCGGCCTTGCCCGCGCCGACACCAGCGCTCTTCGAGGTTGAGCTCGAAGCGCTGGTGGCGAACATCGCAGCCGCAATCAATGCGACTGGCAGAACGATCGCCACTATCAATCTCCGAACCGTCATCCCACCCTTCCTTTCTTCTGCTGCCGTAGAGAGGTCCACCGGGGGTCAGCTGTGCACCCATGGGGGTGCAGGTAGTACGTCATGGGGCGAACGCCCCTGTCGGTGCCACGACGACGTCGAGGAGCAGCGGCTCCTCGCGCTCGGCGAGGGTCGGAACGACCTCGTCGAGCACCGACTCGAGCTCGTCATGCGTCGTGATGCGGCGCGCCGGGCAGCCGAAACCCCGTGCGACCGACGCGAGCTCGATCTCGTTGAACGACGGCCACGGACCGGCCCCGCCGTGTTGCTCGGCGAGGCGGTCCATGATCGCGTAGCCCCCGTTCGAAAGGACGATGAAGAGCGCGCCCACGCGATAGTGCGCGGCGCTCCACACGGACATGATCTGGTAGATCGCCGAGCCGTCGCCGACGATCGCGACGATCGGGCGATCCGGCATGCGCCATGCGCAGGCCCATCGCAGCGGGCAGCGCGAACCCGAGCCCGCCCTGAGCCGCGCTCAGATAGCCGAGCGGCTCGCGCGCCGGCAGGAACGCGTGCAGGTCGGGCCGGTCGACCGGCGCTTCCTCGAGCACGGTCGAGTAGCTCGGCAGTCTCTTCGAAAGAGCCGCGAGGATGTGCGCGGTCTGGAGCGGCGCACCCGGCGCCGGCGGCGCGGGCGGCGACGGCTTGGCGTGCGGAGCCGGCGGCGCATTCGTCCGCGCGGGCACCGCATCGGCGATCGCACGACACAGCGGCGCCGGTCGCGCTGATCGCGGTGAGCTCGGCCGGGCTGCGATGCGCCTCCTCGGCGAACTCCGTGATCAGCGCGATCCGCGTGTCCGGGATCGGTGAACCGGCCGGGCGCATAGAGCTGCTGCCGGAACGCCGGGCCGCCGACGACGAGCACCGAGTCGAACGGCGCAAGCGTCTTACGGAGTCGCGCGCGGTCGGCGGGCAGGAAGCCGGCGAAGAGCGGGTGATCCTGCGGGAAGCCGGCGCGGCCCTCGAACGACGCCTGGTACACGGGCGCGACGAGGCGCTCGGCGAGATCGGCGAGCGCGCGCCACGTGTCGGGGTCGTCCGCGCCGGCCGACACGACGATCGCCGGCGAGACGGCGTCTGCGAGGAACGACACGAACGCGGCGACCGTCTCGCGGCGCGGCTGCCTGCGCACGCAGCACGCGCCCGACCGCGGCGGCCGGCTCGCGCGTCTCGTCGGCGGGCGCCTGCCAGTCGTCCATCGGCACGATCACGAGCGCCGGCCCGTGGTAGGTCACGGCGGCGTGCGTTGCACGCTCGATCGCGGCCGGAACGTCCTGCGGACGCAGCGGCTGCTCGACGCGTCACCGGATACTCGCCGGCGAGCCCGCCGAGCCGGCCCGCGAGGAACGGCTCGTAGGCGAGGTGACGGCGGTCCTGCTGGCCGACGAGGATCACGACGGGCGCGCGGTTGACGCGCGCGGTCGCGATCGCGCCGACGGCGTTGCCGAGCCCGGCGGTCGTGTGCAGCAGCGCGAGCGCCGGCTGGTTGCGGCCGATCGCGTAGCCGCTCGCGAGCCCGAGCACCGAGCCCTCGTGCAGCGCGAGCACGAACTCGAAGTCGTCGGGCAGCCCGGTCAGGAACGGGATCTCGGTCGAGCCCGGGTTCGCGAAGATGCGCGTCAGCCCGCGCTTGCGCAGGACGTCGAACGTCGCGTCGCGCACGGTGCGCTCACGCTTCGGCGTGCAACGCGTGCTCCAGCTCGCTGCGGTGGTCAGCTCGGTCGTCAATGTGCGAAGAAGACGGTCTCGTCGGGGCCTTGAAGATGCATGTCGAACCGGAGGGCGTCGCCGTCCGCCGCGGCGACGAGCGTCGCGCGCTCGTCCTCCGGCAGCGCGGAGAGCACGGGGTCGCGCGTCGTTCGCCGGCTCGTCGGGGAAGTAGATGCGCGTCAGCTGATGGCGGAGCAGGCCGCGCGCGAAGACGTATACGTCGAGCCGCGGCGCTTCGTCGCCGTTGCCGCGTCCGGCTTCGCGACGACGAACGCGAAGCCGACCGTCGGCGTCGGTGCCGCTCCTGCCCCAGCGGCCGCCGACCGCGTCCCAGACCTCGATCATCCCGTCGTGCACCGGCGCGCCGTCGCCGTCGAGCAGCTGCCCGTGCAGCTCGAGCGCGCCCTCGGAGCCGGGCTCGACCAGCGTGGCTGTCTTCGCTGCCGGCAGAGCCCGATCTCGTAGTACGGCCCGACGGTCTGCGACGGTGTCTTGCCGAGGCTCAATGGTCCTCCTCGATCGGCGTCGTCCCCGAGCCGCCGCGGCCGAGCACGATGTCCCAGCGGTAGGCGAGTGCCCAGTCGGGCACCGTGTTCTCGAGGTCGAAGCTCGAGATCATCAGCTCGCGCGACTTCGGGTCGCGCACCGAGTGGAAGATCGGGTCGAACGCGAACAGCGGGTCGCCGGGGAAGTACATCTGCGTGACGAGCCGCTGCGTGAACGCGCGGCCGAACACCGAGAAGTGGATGTGCGCGGGCCGCCAGGCGTTCTCGTGGTTCCCCCACGGATACGCGCCCGGCTTGATCGTGATGAAGCGGTAGTTGCCGTCGTCGTCGGTGAGGCACCGGCCGGCGCCCGCGAAGTTCGGGTCGAGCGGCGCCGGATGCTGGTCGACCTGGTGGTGATAGCGGCCGGCAGGCGTTCGCCTGCCAGACCTCGACGAGCGTGTTGCGCAGCGGACGTCCGTCCTCGTCGAGCACGCGGCCGCTGACGACGATGCGCTCGCCGAGCGGCTCGCCGGCGTACTGCTGTGTCAGGTCGCTGTCGAGATCGGCCGAGCGCGCCCTCGCCGAACACCGGCCCGGCGAGCGCGTGGAACTCCTCGGGCAGCGTGACGAGCGGGCTCTTCGGCGCGCGGAGGCGCGTCGAGCGGTAGCCCGGGTAGTCGACCTGAACCTCGGGGCCGAAGCTCGGGTCGTCCGGCAGGACGATCTGCGGATCAGCGCCTAGAGCTGTCATTCGCCTCCTCTCGTCTCGAGCGACCGGAGCGCCACGAGCTCCTGCTCGGTCGGCGGCTCGGTCACGTGATGTCGTCGTCGACGGCGAGCTCCCAGCCCGTTGCCGCGTGCACGTCGTCGATCTCTGTTCCCGGATGGATGTGCGTCAGCGTCAGCTCGCCGTTCCGCGGCTCGAGGATCCCGAGGTCGGTGATGACGACGCGCACGCGGTCGCCGCGCGTCGTCTTGAAGTCGAGCCGCTCGACGAACGCGCGCGGCGTCTGGCGCAGCATCACGAACACGTCGCCGACCGACGTCGCGATCTCCGGGCGCGCCGCCGCCGCCCGGCAGCCGCACCTTCGGCGTCGCGTAGTCGCCGATCACGGTGCTGTTGAGGTTCCCGTGCGGGTCGATCTGCGCGGCGCCGAGGAAGCCGACGCCGATGCGGCCGCCCTGCAGCCAGTACTGAAACATCTCCGGCACCGAGACGACGGAGTCCGCGGTCTCGGCGAGCTCGCCGTCGCCGATCGAGAGCGGCAGCTTCGTCGGCTTCGCGCCGATCGTGCCGCTCTCGTAGACGAGCACGCAGCCCGGCGCATGCGTCCGGCGCGCGAGGTTCGCGGCGAGGCTCGGAAGGCCGATGCCGACGAAGCACACGGAGCTCGCTCGTCAGCCGCCGCGAGGCGGCGACGGCCATCATCTCGTCCGCGCTGTAGGCGGTCATGCCGCCACCGCCTCGAGCACGTGCTCGCGCATCCAGGCCAGGAACGTGTCGCGGTCGCGGCTGATCAGATCCCACGCGACGTAGAAGTCGTTGTCGCGCTCGTAGTAGCCGTGCGCGTACGACGGCCGCGCGCCGCCGGGCACGCACGCGACGGCGTCGATCACCCAGGCGGGGATGATCACGCCGCCGGGCTGAAGGACGAGCTTGTCGACGATCTCCTCGACGGTGACGATCGAGCGCGCGGAGGCGAGCACCGTCTCCTTCTGCACGCCGGTAATGCCCCAGAGCTGGACGTTGCCCTCACGGTCGGCCTGCTGGGCGTGGACGATCCCGACGTCGGGACGCTGCGCCGGCACGGCCGCGAGCTCCTCGCCGGTGAACGGGCAGGCGATCGTCTCGACGCGCGTGTGCGCCGGCAGATCGGTGCCGAGGTAGCCGCGCACGACGCCGAAGGGGATGTTCGCCGCGCCGGCGGCGTAGGCGGCCGCCATCCCGGCGTGCGAGTGCTCCTCGATCTCGAGCGGCGCCGGGCCAGCCGTGCTCGACCGCGTCGCGGAGGCGGTGCAGCGAGCCGACGCCCGGGTTGCCGCCCCACGAGAAGACGAGCTTGCGCGCGCAGCCCATCCCGATCATCTGGTCGTAGATGACGTCGGGCGTCATGCGGACGAGCGTCAGATCCGGCAGCTCCTGCCGGATCAGCTCGTGCCCGGCGGCGTTCGGAATGAGGTGCGTGAAGCCCTCGAGCGCGACGGTGTCACCGTCCCGCACCAAGGTGGATACCGCTTCGCTCAGCGCAACGATCGGCACGCGCAGCGAACGTAGGCGATTTTCGGTTCGGCTGTCAAGAACGCCGTTCCGAATAGTCGAACGCTAGAGCTCGAGCAAGCGCTGACCGCGTTCTCCTTTTCGACCAGCGGCCGGACCTCGTCCTTGAAGGGCGCCTCCGCGAAGTCGGCGAGCCACCGGTCGGGCGTCAGCAGCGGGAAGTCGGAGCCGAAGAGCACCTTGTGCCGCAGCTGGGTGTTCGCGTACTGGACGAGCACCGGCGGGAAGTACTTCGGCGACCAGCCGGAGAGGTCGATCCACACGTTGTCCTTGTGCAGGCAGACCGAGATCGCCTCGTCCTGCCACGGGAACGACGGGTGCGCGAGCACGATCTGGAGCTCCGGGAAGTCGGCGGCGACGTCGTCGAGGCAGAGCGGGTTCGAGTACTTGAGCCTCAGCCCGCCCCCACCCGGCACGCCGGTGCCGATGCCGCTAGTGGCCGCTGTGGAAGAGCGCCGGCACGCCGGCCTCGGCAATCGCCTCGTAGAGCGGGTAACAGGCGCGGTCGTTCGGGAAGAACTGCTGCAGGTTCGGATGGAACTTGAACCCGCGCACGTCGTGCTCGGCGACCAGTCGCTTGGCGCGCTCGACCGCGTCCGGCCGGGCGGGGTCGACGCTCGCGAACGGGATCAGCACGTCGGAGTGCTCGCGGGCCGCCTCGGCGATCTCCTCGTTCGGGATCGGCGGGATCCCGCTCTCGAGCTCCCAGTCGACCGTGAAGACGACGGCGGCGATGTCGCGCTCGCGGTAGTACGCGGCGACGTCGTCGACGGTCGGCAGCGCGTCGCCGGTGAAGCCGGTCCGGAAGTAGCGCGCGGCCGCCTCGCGGAGCACCGGCGGCATCGGGTCGTGCCCGGAGCGCGAGCGCTCCGTGTGCACGTGGATGTCGATCGCCTTGATGCGATCCAGGTCGATCATGTTCGAGTATTCAAGACGGGTGACCGGAGAGTCGACATCTTCGCGTGGCGTGGGTTATACATCGCCACGGCGAAAGGAGAGAGTTTCCGTGACCAGCGTCAAGTCCGAGATCAAGGAATACCAGCAGTTCATCGGCGGCCAGTGGACTGCCGCCGAAGGCGGCACGTTCGAGGACCGCGACCCGTTCACGGGCGACGTCGTCGCCCTTGCCCCACGCGGCACGCGCGCCGATGCGAAGCGCGCGATCGAGGCCGCCGCAGGCGGCGTTCCCGGCCTGGTCGCAGACCGTGCCGGCCGAGCGCCAGCGGATCTTCCTGAAAGCGGCCGACGTGCTCGAGAGCCGGCTGCACGAGGTGGTCGGCCTGCTCGCGACCGAGACCGGCGCGAGCTTCGGCTTCGGCATGTTCCAGATGGGCTTCGTGCCCGGGCTCTTCCGGCAGGCGGCGGCGCTTGCCTACTCGCCGATCGGGCAGATCATCCCGTCGGACCATCCCGGCACGCTCGCGATGGGCGTCAAGCGGCCGGTCGGCGTCGTCGCGGCAATCGCACCGTGGAACGCGGCGCTGATCCTGTCGGCACGCTCGATCGCGGCCCCGCTCGCGCTCGGGAACACCGTCGTGCTCAAGCCGTCCGAGCTGTCGCCGGTCGTCGGCGGGCTCATCTGGGGCGAGATCTTCGCCGAGGCCGGCCTGCCCGACGGCGTCCTGAACATCGTCACGCACGCCCCCGGCGAAGCGGCTCCGGTCGGCGACGAGCTGATCGAGAACCCGGCCGTGCGCCGCATCAACTTCACCGGCTCGACCGAAGTCGGTCGTCGCATCGCCGAGGCCGCCGGACGGCAGCTGAAGCGCGTCGTGCTCGAGCTCGGTGGCTCCAACCCGATGATCGTGCTCGACGACGCCGACCTCGACTACGCGGTCAACGCCTCTGCGTTCGGCGCGTTCCTGCACCAGGGCCAGATCTGCATGTCGACGCGGCGGATCTATCGTCGAGAAGGGCATCGCCGACGAGTTCACGACGCGGCTCGCCGAGAAGGCGAAGACGCTGAAGGCCGGCGACCCGAAGGAGCACGACACGATCATCGGCCCGCTCATCAACGAGCAGGCGATCTCGATGGTGTCCGAGCGCGTGAACGACGCGGTCGCCAAGGGCGCGAAGGTGCTTGCGGGCGGCGAGGCGTCAGGGCCGTGCTACCAGGCGACGGTCATCACCGACGTGCCGGAGGACTCCGACTTCGCGAAGTTCGAGACGTTCGGCCCGGTTGTCGCGGTCGAGGTCGTCGACTCCGCAGAGGACGCAGTCAAGCGCGCGAACGCCACGTCGTACGGCCTCTCGGCCGGGATCCTCACCGCCGACACCGATCGCGGCTTCGCGCTCGCGCAGCAGATCGAGTCGGGGATCGTGCACGTCAACGACCAGTCGGTCGGCGACGAGCCGCAGATGCCGTTCGGCGGCGTCAAGGACTCCGGCTTCGGCCGCTTCGGCGGCCAGGCGGTGATCGACGAGTTCACCGAGCTTCGGTGGATCACCGTGCAGGGCGGCTCCGGCCACCCGTTCCCGTTCTAGGAACGCGGGCGGGCGTACCCGATTCGGTCCGAGATCTCGGCCGCCGTTCGTTCGAGCGGCGGGCCGAGTCTCGCGACCATTTCGTCGAACGAGACCATCGTGCGGTGCACGGCGAGATTGATCGCCGCCGCGACCTCGCCGTTCTGCGAGTGCACCGGCGCGGCGATCGAGCGGAGCCCGTAGGCGAGCTCCTCGTTGTTCACGGCGACGCCCGGTCTGACGGACGTGCGTCGAGCTCTTCGAGCAAGGCCGCCTCCGCGGTGAGCGTGTTCGGGCCGCGCTGCGCGAACTTCGTCCGCGCGCAGCACGTCGTTGAGCTGCTTGGCGCTGGAGGTTCGCGAGCAGCACCTTGCCCATCGAGGTGCAGTACGCAGGCAGCCGCGACCCGATGTGCAGGTTCAGGTCGATGTCGCGCTGGCCGACGCGTGACGTGCGGCAGCGCTCGATGTAGATGATGTCCGTGCCGTCGAGCACGGCCATGTTGACGGTGTGACCGGTCTCGTCCGAGAGCTGCTGCAGATGCGGCGCTGCAACTTCGCGCAGGTCCATCGAGTTGATCGCCGAGAAGCCGAGGTCGAGCACGCGCGGGCCGAGCCGGTACTTGCGCGTCGGCTGATCCTGCTGGAGGTAGCCGAGCGCGGCGAGCGTCGCGATGTAGCGGTGCGTGGTCGAGCGGCTCAGCCCCACCTCGCGCGCGAGATCGGAGACGCCGAGCAGCGGGCGCCCGGAGCGGAACGACGAGAGAATCGCCAGCCCCCGCTCCAGCGACTGCGAATACGAGCCAGCCTTGACTGGTGCCTCGGCCTGCACAGCACGTGTTCTACATGTTCGGACAGGTGCCCGGGAACAAGTAACAGTCTGTTACAAGCTTCGGCCGCCGGGCTGTGCGGCGCGCGACGGCTTGTAACAGACTGTTACTTACGCCATCACCAGCGAGCCGCCGTCGATCACGTGCGCGGCGCCCGTGATGAAGCTCGAGGCAGGCGAGGCGAGCAGCACGACGAGCCCCTTGAGCTCGTCCGGATGCGCCATCCGGCCGAGCGGGATCAGCGTCTGCCACGCCGCCTTCAGCTCCTCGGTCGGATGCTCGGTGACGCCGCCGCCGATCAGCGTCCCGTAGAACGGGCCGGGGCAGATCGCGTTCACGAGGATGTTGTACGCCGCGAGCTCGAGTGCGGCCTGGCGCACCATGTGGATCACCGCGGCCTTGCTCGCGGCGTAGCCGTAACAGACCATCGGCTCGGGACGCAGGCCGGCGTTCGAGCCGATCACGATGATCCGGCCGCCCGTCTCCTGCTTCTTCATCGCGCCCGCGGCGGAGCGCATCGTGTGCATGACGCCGGTCAGGTTGACGTCGAGCACCTTGTCCCAGTCCTCGTGCTTGACCGTGTCGAGCGTCTGCCCGCCCTCGGCGCGGAACCCGGGCACCGAGGCAAGGCCGGCGTTCGCGATCGCCGACGTCGACCCCGCCGTCCTCGACGGCCACCCGGTGGAAGAGCGCCTGCACCTGGTCCTCGTCGCGCACGTCGCAGTAGGACTCCGCGGACGGTGCAGCCGCGTTCTTCGAGCGTCGCCACGGACGCCTCGAGGCGCGCCTCGTCGATGTCGGCGAGCGTGACGCGCGCGCCGCACTCGGCGAGCACCTCCGCCATCGCGAACCCAAGCCCGACAGCGGCGCCGGTGACGACGACCCGCGTTCCCGCGCACGTCGAACAGCTGTCCGAGCGTCGCAGCCGGGTCGCTCATACGTCGACCCTCACGACCGCCTTCATCACTTCGCCGCGGATGCGTCATCGCGTAGTCCATCGCCTTGGGTGCCTCCTCGAATGGGAACTCATGAGTGACGAGCCGTATTGCCGCGTCGCGCCGGCGCGAGACGAGGTCGACGGCGGCCGCGAACTCGTCGGCGCGACAGCAGCTCGAGCCGAGAACGTCGACCTCCTTGAGCGGCAGGTCGCCGATCCTGATCGGCGCGTCCGCGCTCGAGAGGCTGACCACGACGACGCGACCAGCTTGCGCGACGAGCCGAATGCACGACTGCGTCAGCTCGGCGACGCCGGTCGCCTCGAACACGATCTCGGGACCGTCGCCTCCCGCCCACTCGCGCGCGTCGCTCCGACGAGGTCGTCCTTCGACACGTCGAGCACGTCGGCGCCCATTCCCTCGCCGTAGGCCAGCCGACTCGGCGACCGTGTCGACGAGCAGCACATCCGCGCCGCGGTCGGTCGCGGCGAGCGCGAGCGCCTGACCGATCGGCCCGGCGCCGAGCACGACGACGCGCTCGCCCTCGACGACGCGGCCGCGAACGACCGCGCGCACCGCGATCGACACCGGCTCGATCAGCGCGGCGAGCGCGGCGTCCTGGTCGCCCACCGGGAACACCTGCTCGGCGGGAAGCACGAGCTGATCCTGGAGCGCACCGTCGCGATGCACGCCGATCAGCGAGATCTCGACGCACGCGTTCGGGCGGCCGATGCGGCACGGGTAGCAGTGGCCGCAGCCGTGCACCGGCCAGAGCGCGACGCGCGTGCCCGCGATCGAGCTCGGGCGCGCAGTCGGCGCCGACGGCGAGGATCGTGCCCGGCCGCCTCGTGACCCTGGATGCGCGGGTAGAGCGTCGACGGGTCGTCGATCGTGCCGATGTCGCCGCGTGAAGTAGTGGAAGTCCGAGCCGCAGAGGCCGACCGCCTCCGGCCGAACGAGCACCTCCCCCGGCCCGAGCTCGCCGGGCTCGGGCACCGCGACGACCTCGAGCACGCCACGCGAACGCGTGACGGCTGCGCGCATCGTCCCCATGAACATGATCGAATCACCTTCCACCGTCAGAGCGCAAACATGAGGAGACGAAAGTGCGCGAGCCCGTGTTCACGGAGACCATGCAGATCTCGATCGTCGTGCGTGACATCGACGCCACGATGAAGACGTACGTCGAGGAGTACGGCATCGGCCCGTGGGAGGTCTACGAGTTCAACCCCGACACCATGACCAAGATGGAGCCGGGCGCCTACCGGTTCCGGATCGCCGTGACGATGGTCGGGAGCGTGCAGTGGGAGCTCGTGCAGCCGCTCGAGGAGACGGGCGTGTTCGCAGAGTTCCTCGCGACGAAGGGCGAAGGACTGCACCACGTCGCCGTCGGCGGCAAGCCGTACGCCGAGACGCAAGGGAGCGATGGAGGCGAAGGGCCGCCGCGCGATCCAGGGCGGGATCTACAACGGCGTCACCTTCTCGTACATGACGACCGACGAGGATCTCCACGTGATCACCGAGCTCTTCGACTGGCCGGAGGGCCACACGCAGGAGCCGGACCGGGTGTACCCCTGATGCCGGAGGCGCCCGACGGAGCTCTGGCAGCGTGCGCACGACGATCTGCAGGTGCCGCCGGTCGACGACTGGGACTCGTGGCCGTTCACTGGCGCGATCGCACCGAAGGAGCTCCGACCGCCGATCGAGACCGAGCCGCCGCGACACGGCGAGGGCGGCGTCGGCTGCCGGCGCTGCGAACAGGGCACCGAAGGTGCGATCTGGCACGACGGCAACTGGTCGGTCCGCCCCGTGTCGGAGCCGGGCGGACTCCCGTGCATCGTCCTGCTCGAGACACGACGCCACCTCGACTTCCACCGAGCTCGACGACGAGCTCGCGGCCGAGCTCGGCCCGCTCATGCTGCGCGTCGAGCGCGCGGTGTTCGCGATCGGCGGTATCGCCAGGGTGCACATCGGCCGCTGGGGTGAAGGGAGCGAGCACTTCCACCTGTGGTTCCTCGCTCGCCCCGACGGGCTACCCACAGCTCGCGAGCTCGTTCGCCGAGATCTGGGACGGCGTGCTGCCGCCGACGCCGGCCGAGATCTGGGACGCGAACCTCGAGATCGTCCGGCGCGAGTTGAGTGCCTAGCGCGGATCGGGCCGGTCGACGTTCCAGTGGCGCCCGACAGCGGCTGCCCATTGGCCCCCATGCGGGGACACCGAGAAGCGCGTGATCGAGCGCTGGCCGAGCTCGTGGTCGCCGTAGAGCACGTCGATGATCAGCCGCCGCGGCTCCTCGATCGCCTCGCGCGCGGCCGTGAAGAGCGGATCGCTCGGGTCGCGGAACACCCCCTGCCAGAACCCGAGCTCGCCCCGTGCGATGTAGAGGTCGCGCGTCAGCTCGTGGAACTCCTCGAGCGGCGCGTGCGGGTCGCGGCCCCGGACCAACTCGGTCGCGAAGCGCCAGCCGTGCAAGACCGCGATCCCGCCGCCGACATTTCTCATCGGGATCGCCAGGTAGATCGCGTCGTCTGCGACCTCCACGCCCGCGGCGCCGCCCTGGATGTGGAACCACTTGTCGTCCTGGAAGCCGACCTTCGTCTCCGGGTCGTCCGGCCGCGACGGCACGAGCAGCGGCCGCAGCCCGGCGAGCAGCGAGCGTTCGGCGACACGCGCCGCGCGGTTCGCCGAGCGAACCGATGCGAACGTCGCGAAGGCCAGCACCAGGGTCGCCGCGGCGGTGATGATCGCCGAGGCCGCGACCCAGTCGAACGCGACGATCATCCGCGCAGCTCTTTCAGGGCCGGCCCGAGCGCCTGCTTCGCGTGGAGCACCGGCTCGAAGAGATCGCCGCGTTCCTTGACCCGGGCAAGCGCGACCTCCATCGAGAAGTCGCGCGGGCGAATCTCCTCGGTGAGCTCCGACCATTCGAGCGGCGTCGACACCGGCGCACCCGGCTTGGGCCGCACCGAGTAGACCGACGCGATCGTCTTGCCGTGCCCGTTCTGGCGGTGGTCGACGAGCACGCCCGACCGCTTCTTCTTCAGCCACTCGGTCGTGACCTCGCCCGGATGCTCCGCCTCGAGTCGCCGCGAGAGCAGCTCGGCGAACTCGTACGTCTCGTCGTAGCCCGAGCGGCGCACGATCGGCACGATCACGTGGATCCCGTCGGCGCCGCTCGTCTTCACCCACGACTCGAGCCCGAGCCCGTCGAGCGCCGCGTGGACGTAGTGGGCGACGCGAACGCACAGCGCGAAGGCGTCCGGCTCCTCCGGCGGATCGAGGTCGAACAGCACCCAGTCCGGACGCTCCGGCTTGTCGACGCGCGAGTACCACGCGTTCATGTCGATGCAGTGCATCTGCACCATCCAGAGCAGCGCCTCGCGCGAGTCGACGAGCGGGAAGTCGACCAGCCGCGACTCGCCCTTGCCGCCGCGCGGCCAGGTTCGGAACTGCTGCGTCGGGATCCAGTCGGGGATCCCCTTCGGCGCCTGCTTCTGGAAGAACGCGCCGCCGGGCAGCCCTTCGCGCCAGCGCTTCATCGTGAACGGCCGGTCGCGCAGGTGCGGGATGATCCAGTCGGCGACCGTCGCCGTAGTACCGGAAGAGATCGCCCTTCGTGACGCCGTCGTCCGGGAAGAGGACGCGGTCGGCCGAGCTGAGCTTCACCTCGTGTGCGCTCACAGGACGTCCATGATCGGGAATCGCGCATCCTCGGTGTCGCAGGCAGCGTGCGAAGAGCGCCGCGCCGATGTCGCCCGTGAAGAGCGAGTAGCGGCGCTGCACCTGCTCGAGCGCCGCGTCCGCGAACGAGCGAGCCCGGTCGACCAGACGCGAATCCCCGGTCAGCTCGTACGTCCGGAGGAGCGCGTAGCCATTGCCGGCGGTGCCGTGGCAGAGGCCCGGGCCTTTCTCGAGCGGCCCGTGCAAGCCAGGTCTGCTCCGCCGCGGCGAGCAGCAGGTCCTCCGGGCAGCAGGTCGCCCGAGCGTCGAGACGATCCCTGGCGCACCGTGGCACCACTGGACGCGGTTCGGCTCATGGCCGGGAAACGGCGGCCAGTTGACGGCGTCACCGTCCCAGACCGCGTGCGCGCGCAGCACGGGCTCGATCCGCGCGCGCAGCTCGTCGTCGGAGAGAAACCCGCGCAGCGCATGCACGTTGCCGGCGAAGCCGTGCGCCGGGCCGAGGTACTTCGCCGGCCTTGCCGACGATCGTCTGCGTCCAGAGACCGTCGTCTGCAGCGTCCCACTCGGCGAGCAGGATCTCCGCAGAGCGCCGCCACTCGAGGCCGGTCGCCTTCGCGGCGAGGATCGACCCGGTCGAGCCCCAGAGGAGCTCCCAGGTCGGGTTGCGCTCGTTGGCGTCGACGAGCTCCTGGAGCCGCGCGTCGTCGGCGCGCGTGACGGCAAGCACACCCGCTCCGCCGACGAGCAGGCCCGGCTCGGCCAGGTCGTCGTGACCGAGCTCGACGTCGACCGGAGCGCCCAGATAACGCAGCGCCCAGACCATGCCCGCCGCGCCCAGGTAGAGGGTTCGCTGCCTCGTCGGGGGTGACCTCGCCGTCGAGCTCGTGCGACCGGCCAGGCACCGTCGCGGAGCGCGGCGTGCGCGTCGGCGACGATCTCCTCGACGGTCACGTGCGCACCGCCCAGCGCGCGTTGGCGCGGATGGTGAAGCGGTAGTCCGCCTCCGGCAGCAGGGAGCCGAGCTCGGCCATCAAGGCCTCGCGCTCGTCATCGGGAAGCTTCGCGACGTAGCTGATCGAGCGCATGAAGTCGAGCGCCGATGCGCGGTCCTGCACTTGCTCGTGCAGGACGCTGTCGGTGTGCAGCTCGCCGAAGGGGCCGCCGGCGACCACCGCGATGCGCTGGTCCTGCTCGGCGCCGGCACGCGGTCCGCGCGAAGATCTCGTCGAGTCGCGCGCGGTAGTCGGCGGGAAGCGGCGTCGGCTCCTGCGTCTCGTTCCAGACGTCGGCGAAGATCCCGCCCGGGCGCAGGACGCGCGCGATCTCGGCGACCGCAGCGTCGGTTGCGAACCAATGGAACGCCTGCGCCGCGAACACGGCGTCGACCGATGCATCGGGAAGCGGGATCGCCTCGGCGCTGCCGGCGAACGCCTCGGCATCCGGGACGACGCGTTCGAGCACTGCACGCATGCGCTCGAGCGGCTCGACGGCGATCACGTGCGCGTATCGACGCACGAGCACGCGGGTGAGCTTGCCGGTGCCCGCCGCCAGATCGAGCACGGTCGCTTCACGCGGAACCGGCAGAAGGTCGAGCAGCTCCTCCGGATAGGACGGACGCGTGGCCTCGTACTCCTCCGCGGCGTTGTCGAAGCTCTTGCGCCGGCTCGATCACCTGCGCACCGTCCGGAACGCCCGTGCGCGTGTCGCAAGCGTGTACTCGCCGTCCGGGATCAGCTCGAGGAGCCGGCCGCGTAACGCAACGCGCTCGTCGGCTGGAAGCGCTCCCATGGAACTCACCGAGACGTAGTACGACGCGATCCCCTCGCGGTGTGTCGCCCAGGTGTATGGGTACGTCGACTCGACGAGCGGCGAGAACGGCGCCGACTCGAACCCTTCCTTCCAGGCGCCGCTCTGCACCTTGGCGCCACCGGGCAACGGCAGCCGTGCCCACACTTCGCCGAGCGTCTCGTAGAGCGCGCGCGGCGGCAGCGGCTCGAAGTCGCCGACCCACTCCATGAAGCAGACGAGAAGCGTCCCACCGGGCCGGAGCACACGGGCGACCTCGCTCACGGCGAGCTTGCTGTCGAACCAGTGAAAGGCCTCGGCGACGAAGACGGCGTCGACCGAGCAGGCGTCGAGCGGAATCCGCTCCGCGCTGCCCGCGAGGATCGTCGCCTGGGGCGCGTTCTGCTCGAGCACCGCGCGCATGCCCGCGAGCGGCTCGACTGCGACCACCTCCGGGAAGCGACGTACGAGCAACGAGGTCAGCTTGCCGGTCCCGGCGGCGAGGTCGAGGACCGATTCGCCGTGGATCCCGTCGACCATCGCCGTCGGCCAGCCGGTCCGGCCGAGGTCGTAGTCCTCGGCGAGGGCGTCGAATGCAAGCCCCTGCGGACTAGCCAAATCGTCTCCAGTAGAGCGTCGTGACAACCCGCATCTCGTACTCCTCTTCCATCAGCGGATACGCCCGCTCGGCGATTGCCGCGCGTTCGTCGTCGGGAATCGTCGCGAGCGTGCTGGCCGTCAGGTGCAGGTCGACGAGGTCGCGGCCGGAGATCGAAACCGTCTCGACAAACTGCGCCTCCCCGGCGAACCCCGCCTCCGCCCGCCAGTCGCGAACGATGCGATTCGGCGGATGGAACCGCGCCCAGACCTCGTCGATCGTCCGCTCGGAGCTCCGCCGGCACGAGCCCGGGCTGTTCGAGCTCGCCCCAGCTCCGGCTGAAAGCAGCGAGCCCACCCCCGGGCCGCACGACGCGAGCGATCTCCGCGAGCGCCGGGCCGGTGTCGAACCAGTGGAAGGCCTCGCCGGAGAACACCGCGTCGACCGTGTGGTCACCCAGCGGGATCGCCTCGGCGGAGCCGTCAAGGACATCGCCTTCGAACTGCGCGCGCATCTCTGCATCCGGTTCGACGGCGATCACCGAGCGCGAAGCGTTCGCGAAGCGACCGCGTCAGGTTGCCGGTGCCCGCTCCGAGGTCGAGAACCGTCGCAGACGGGCCGAGACCGAGCTCTGCGACCGCCCGATCGATCGCCTCGAGCTGATAGCTGGGTCGCGTCCGCGCGTACGCATCGGCTACGCGGCCGAAGGTCTGCCCGGGCCGCGTCACGTGCGCCGGATGTCGCGCACCGTGAACACCGTTGCGACGACCCAGAGCGCCGGGAAGACGATCGTCCAGAGCGCGGCGTGCGAGTCGATCAACGCACCGACGAATCCTGCGAGCAGGAACACGCTCAGCACGCCCCAGATGAAGATCGCGCCGGCAACACGCGCGCCCCGGCGCACCGTCCGACGTGTCTCGTCGACGAGCAGGCCGCGAAGCTGCAGCCCCAGCTCCCAGGTCGACTGAGAGGTGAGCGCCCGTTCCGAGCGTACTTCGAGCTCGCGCAGTGAGAGCCGGCCGTCCGCATACGCGCGCGCCAGCGCGGCGACTGCCCGGTCGCGCTGCTGATCCGATGCGCGCGCCATCCGCTAGCCCGCCCCCGCGAGCAGAAACGTGCGGTTCTCCTTCAGCATCTCGCGCGCGATCACCAGGCGCTGGATCTGGTTCGTCCCCTCGTAGATCTGCGTGATCTTTGCGTCGCGCATCATGCGCTCCACCGGGTACTCCTGGATGTAGCCGTAGCCGCCGAGCACCTGGACCGCGTCGGTGGTGACTTCCATCGCGACGTCGGTGCAGTAGAGCTTGGCCATCGCGGAAAGCTTCGTCAGCTCGGGACCCGTGTCGCCCTCGTCGATCATCCGGCCGACTTTGTAGAGGAGGTTGCGCGCCGCTTCGCACTTCGTCTCCATGTCGGCGAGCATCCCGGCGATCAGCTGGTGCTGCGCGATCGGCCGGCCCATCGTCTCGCGCGAGCGCGCGTATTCGACCGCGTAGTCCGTCGCGCCCTGCGCCAACCCAAGCCCTTGCGCACCGATCCCGGGACGCGAGCGGTCGAGGATCCGCATCGCGAGCTTGAACCCCTCACCTTCCTCACCGAGCAGGTTCTCTGCCGGCACCCGGCAGTCGTTGAAGAACACCTCGCCGGTCGTCGAGCCCTTGATCCCCATCTTCGGCTCGATCCGGCCGACCTCGAACCCGGGCGCGTCGGCCTCGACGACGAAGGCGCTGATCCCGCCGTGCCCACCCTCAGGATCCGTCTTCGCGAAGACCACATACACCGAGGCGACACCGGCGTTCGTGATGAAGCGCTTGCCGCCGTTCAGGACGTACTCGTCGCCCGTCGCGACGCGCCGTACTGAGCATCGCGGCGCTGTCGGATCCGGAGCCGGGCTCGGTCAGTGCGTACGCAGCGAGCCACTCACCCGACGCAAGCTTCGGCAGAAACCGCTCCTTCTGCTCCAGCGCTCCCAGCGAGCTTGATCCCGAGCGAGCCGAGCTCCTGCACCGCGACGATCAGCCCGCTCGTCGCACAGACCTTCGACAGCTCCTCGATCGTGACGAGCGTCAGCAGCGAGCTCTCACCGATCCCGCCGTACTCCTCGTCGTAGAGCACGCCGAAGAGGTCGTTCTCACGGAACACCTCGACGATGTCCCACGGGAACTCCGCCGACTTGTCGATCTCCGCCGCGCGCGGCGCGACCCGCTCACGCGCGATCGTCCGGACGAGCTCACGGATCTCGCGCTGCTCCCCGGTGAGCGGATCGAAGGCGCTCATGGCGCGCAGTGTAGTGGCGCGCCCCTACTGACTCTGGGTGAGGTCGACGAGGAAGAAGATCACCTCGTAGACCAGCCAGATCCCGACCGCGCCGACTCCCCAGACCCAGGCGCGGCCCCCGCGGCGCCGCGCCGCGACACCGGCAAGCACGAGCGCCAGACCCAGTACGCCGCTGAAGGCGATCGCGTTCGGCCACAGCGGAGTGTCGGCGATCCCGAGCGCGACGGTTCCCAGGATCGCGATGACGAGACCGATGGCGATCAGCCACCCCGGCCCGCGGCTCGTGCGTTCAGGCGCTGACATGCTTCTTCACCGTGAACCGCACTACCTCGCGGTCCGCCGTTGCATTCCACTTGACGGTTGTTTCCAAACGAACTACGAGGAGGAGGTTCTAATGTGTCTGGAGCGACGCTCCCGCCGCGAGCAGATCCCAATCGGCGCCGGGCGCGCCGATCAGCGAGATGCTCGTCGGGAGGCCGCTTCGGCTGCCGACGCCCGACGGAAACGCAACGGCGGGAAACCCGACCCAGTCCCAGTACTGCGTCAGCGAGATCTCCTCGTAGTCGGTGAACGCCGTGTCGTAGCCGTGCCCCCGCTCACGCGCGACGAGCGGCACGGTCGGCTCGACGACCGCATCGATCTCGTGCTCGGCGAACCAATCGCGCCAACGCGCCGTGTCGTCCGCACGTCGCTCCTGAGTGGCGACGTAGTCGACGCCGCTGAGGGCCGTCTCCTCACCGAAGTCCAGGAAGCCGCGGATCGACGGCCGGTACAGCTCGCGGCGATCGTTGAAGCGGCGGTGCCACGCCAGCATCTCCGTGCAGATCAGGCGACCTGCGGCGGCGCCGATCTCCAGATCGACGTCGGGCGGCGGCACATCGACGAGCGGAAGCGTCGAAAGGATCCGGTCGAAGTTCTCGGCGACATCGGCGTCGAGCTCGGCGATCCGCGGCGAGACGACGACACGCCGTAGCGGTCGGCGCTCCGACGGCGGCACGACACCGGCCATCGATGCGAGCAACGGCTCGCAGTCGGCGAGCGCGCGCGTCATCGGGCCGGCGTGGTCGAACGTCGGCGCCAGCGGGACGATGCCCCGGATCGAGACGAAGCCGCGCGTCGGCTTGATCGTCGACGTGCCGCACATCGCCGACGGGATGCGCAGCGAGCCGGCGGTGTCGGTGCCGGTCGCGGCCGGGCGTCGTGCCGCTCGCGAGGGCGGCCCCCGAGCCGCCGCTCGAACCTCCAGGCGACCTTGTGAGGTCGCGTGGGTTGCCCGTCTGGTCAGTCGTCCCGCCCGCTGCGAACTCATGCGTGTGCAGATGGCCGAGCAGCACCATCCCGTCGGCGGACAGTCGCGCCCACACGTCGCAGTCGCGATCGGGTGTCTCGCTCAGCAGGCTGCTCGAGGCGGTCAGCGGCTTGCCCGCGACCGCGTAGAGATCCTTCAGCCCGATCGGGATGCCGCACAGAGCCGGCGCATCGCCGTCGGCAAGCCGTACGTCGGCGCGATCGGCCGCCGCGAGCGCATCCTCCTCATAGACGCGGACCCACGCGTTGACCGACGCGGGATCGCCCGCGTGGCTGTGAGTGCCGTCGCGCTCCGCGATCCGTGCGAGACACGCCTCGGCCAGCTCGCGCGCCGAAAGCTGTCCTGCAGCCAGCGCAGCCGACGCTTCGAGGACGCCGAGGTCCGCCGGATTGGTCAAAAGCGGCGATGGTGGTAGACGGCCTCGACGTTGTGGCCGTCGGGGTCGAGGACGAACGAGCCGTGGTAGCCGGGGTGGTACTCCGGACGCTCGCCCGGCTCGCCGTTGTCGACGTACCCGGCTGTCGTCGCGACGCCGTGGAAGCGCTGGACGGTCGCGAAGGTCGCGACGCCGAAGGCCACGTGCACGTTCTGCGTCGGCTGCGTCACCCGTCACGAACGTGAACGACCCGTCGCCGTCGCCGAATCGCACGTTGTCGGGCTCGCCGTGCTGCAGATGCCAACCGACGATCGGTGCGACCGTGTCGTAGAACGCGCGCTCGGCGGCGATATCTGTCGTCCGCAGCCAGAGGTGGTCGAGCCCGATCCGGCTGCGCTCGTGATGCATCGCCTCGACCGAGTTGCCGTCCGGATCGAGCACGAAGGCTCCGTAATACGTGTCGTTGTACTGCGGGCGCGGCCCCGGCTCGCCGTCGGGCTCGTACCCCGCGCCGGTCATGCGCAGCCACCAGGCATCGACCGCGTCGTGATCCTCGACGCCGAAGCCGAGATGCAGGTTGCGCGTCACCTTGCCGCCGTCCTCGAGCAAGCTGAACGCGTCCCATTCGACGAACTCGCCGTCGCTCGTCGGCAGCCCTAGCGCCTCGCCGTAGAAGCGGCGACTCGCGGCCAAGTCGGAGACTCGGATCGTGACGTGATCGAACACCACATAGATTCTGCACACAGTGATCCTCGCGAACGGATTGATCCGCACACTCGACCCCCAGGTGCCGACGCAACGAGCGCTCGCGATCGCCGGCGACAAGATCGCCGGCGGGGTCGGTGTGCACGAGACGGCGCTCGCCTCGCCCGAGGTCGTCGACCTCGGCGGCCGGGTCGTTGTTCCGGGATTCGTCGACTCGCACGTCCACTTCCCGACCTGGGCGCTCGCCCAGCACGAGCTCGCCCTCGACGGCTGCACCTCGCTCGACGAGACGCTCGCCCGGATCGAGGGCGCCGCGCCCGGCCCGATGGGCTGGCTGCGCGGCTACGGCTGGCGGAGCGGCGACTGGCAGCCGATGCGAGAGCCGACGCGGCAGGACCTCGATCCGCTCACGGGCGACACTCCGGCCGCCTTTATCGCGCGCGACTACCACTCGCTCTGGCTGAACTCCGCGGCGCTGGCGCTCGCCGGCGGCGACCTCGAGGTGGCCGGAGGCGTCGTCGAGCGCGACGCGAACGGCGAGCCGACGGGCGTGCTCCGCGAAGAAGCCGCCTGGCGGTTCAAGGCAGCGCCACATGGTCGTCTCCGACGACGCGTACCTCGCCGCGATGCGCACCGGCGTGAAGCTCGCGAACACGCGCGGCGTCACCTCGGTGCACGACAAGGACGGCTGGCTCGGAGCGCTCCGCCTCTGGCGCAAGCTCGAGGAGCGCGGCCACCTCTCGCTCCGTGTCTGGCAGTCGATCCCGGCCGACCTGCTCGACTCGGCCCAGGCGGTCGGTCTGCGTTCCGGCCTCGGCAGCGGGATGCTCCGGCTCGGTTACCTGAAGGTGTTCATGGACGGCACGCTCGGCTCCCAGACGGCGTTGCAGCTCGACGGCAGCGGCGTCCAGATCACGAGCGGCGCCGAGCTCGCCGAGATCGTCCGGCGCGGAGCGGCGGCCGGCTTCCCGGTCGCCGTTCACGCGATCGGCGACCGAGCGAACCGTGAAGCCCTCGATGCCTTCGCGCAGACCCGCGAGATTTGGGAGCCGCTCGGGCTCCGCCACCGCATCGAGCACTGCCAGCTCCTCGCAGCCGAGGACATCCCGCGTTTTGCCGAGCTCGGGATTGCGTGCTCGGTCCAGTTCTCACATGCCCCGTCCGACCGCGACCTCGCCGACCGCTTCTGGGCAGGCCAGACCGACGGCGCCTACGCCTACAAGTCGTTGATCGAGTCGGGCGCCGTCGTCGCGAACGGCAGCGATGCGCCGATCGAAGAGCTCGAGCCGCTCGCCGGGATCAGAGCCGGCGTGCGGCGATCGATCGACGATCGTCCGGCGTGGCACCCGGAGCAGACGCTGACCGTCGGCGAAGCGTTCCACGCGACGTGCATCGCGCCGATGTGGTTGAGCGGCGACGAGAGGCGACGCGGCACGCTCATTCCGGGCCACGACGCTGATCTCGTCGTGCTCGATCGTGACCCGTGGGACGACCTCGACGCGCAGGTCGTCGCGACGATGGTCGCGGGTCGGTGGGTGCACGGCGCGCCGCCCTGGGACGGCGCGTGAACGGCTTTACATTGGGCGCGTAACCGACCGCGCCGGTCCGGCGTTCTTTTCGCGTGGCACGAGAGCGCGGCGCTCGTCCACCGAAGAGTCGGGACAGACCTCGAGTCACCGCGCGGGACGAGGTCAGGGCACACGGGGAGAACAAGCGCCATGAAGTTGCGGACGAATGTCGGCGGGTCGGCTGTGGTCCATGGCGGGACCGCCTTCGCGTCGAAGATCTTCCTCTCACTTGCACTCATCGGCTCGGCAGCAGGGATCGCCGGGCTCGGCACGTACGCCACGTTCACGAGCTCGACTCCGGCCGAGGCACAGGTCCTCGCCGCTGGGACGGCCTCGATCCAGCTCGGTTCGACGGGAACCGCGGCCAACCGGCTCAACGTCGGCGCAAGCGGCATCCTGCCGGGCGACACCGTTCAACGCGCCGTCGATCTGACGAACTCGGGGAACGCCGCGCTCGGCACGGTTTCACTGACGACGACCGCCACGCCGAGCTCGAAGCTCGACACGGATGTCGCGAACGGCCTCCAGATGACCATCGACTCGTGTTCGAGCGCGTGGACGGAGTCGGGCCTGCCCTACACCTACACGTGCCCCGGCACGGCGAGCACGGTGCTCGCCTCGCGGCCTGTGATCGGCTCGAACCTCGGTCTCGGCAACCTGTCGTCGCTCACGGCGGGGAACACCGACCATCTGCGAGTCACCCTGGCCCTGCCGCAGACGGCCGACGACTCGTTCGAGGGACTCACCTCGACGGTCGGCTTCGTCTTCACCGGCACCCAGCGGGCGGGCACGAGCAAGTAACCGCGATGGCCCGCGGAAATCAGACGAGCATCCTGCGGAGCGCCCCCAAGTGGGCGCTCCGCGGAGTCGTCGCAGCGGCGGGCGTCGCGTTCCTCGCCATCGGGATCGCGCCGCACTTCGGGCTCTACGAGACGACCACGGTTCTCTCGGGGAGCATGCGCCCGACGTTCGGGCCCGGCGATCTGCTCGTGCTGCGCCCGGAGCCGCTCGCGAGCGTTCGCGTCGGCCAGGTGATCACGTATGCGATCCCGGTCGGCGACCACCACATCGAAAGCCACCGGGTCATCTCGGTCCGCCACCGCGGCGGCTGGACAACCGTCCAGACCCGCGGCGACGCGAACACCGCGGCCGATCCATGGACTGCGGTCCTCCGTGGTCGAACGGCGTGGCGCGAGATCGGCGTCGTGCCGTATGTCGGCCGCGCGATCCTCTGGCTCCGCGAGCCGTACCCGCATCTGGCGACGGTCCTGCTCGCGCCGTTCATGCTCATCCTCGTCGGGCTCCTCCGGATCTGGTCACGCCGCGAACGCGATGCGCGACGCTACGGCTTAGCCGCCTCGCCGCTCTCGTCTTCCTGACGGCGGCGTTCTGGCTGGGCGCGGCGTTCGTCGCGCATGCGCAGTTCACGACCGGAGCGAGTGCCGGACCGCTCACGATCTCAACCGCGGCATCGTTCGGCCCGCACGCGCCGACGGCCGGCATCTGGCTCTGCCTGCCCGGCATCTCGGTGACGACCGTCATCGCCTGGAGCGATGCCGGCGGCACAGGGCAACGTCGAGGTCTATCGCGCCACGTCGCCGAACGGGCCCGTTCACCCCGATCGCCTTCCGCCTGCCGCTCGCGGGCTACTTCTTCGACACGACGCGACTCTTCTCGACGAGCGTCTACTACGCGGTGAGCGAGAACGGCGGCCCGCTCTCGGCGTCGGTGCGGATCGACCTGCCCGACATTCACTGCCGCTGATACGCGACGGCGTGCTCTGAGCCCGCTCAGAGGCGCCTCTGAGCTCACCACCCCCGGGAGCGGTGCCGCGAAGCCCGCGGACATGTCCGCGGGCGCGCGTTTGTGGGTGGGCCGCCTCTGAGGAGTCTCTGAGACGATGGCGCCGTGGCGGCGCACCGCATCGGACGGGACGAGGTGATCTGGGCCTTCGGCCCAGATCTCTCGCCCGTGCTCGAGATCGAACCGGGCGAGACGGTCACGCTCGAGACGAACGACTGCTTCACCGGGCCAGATCCGAACCGAAGCCGACCTGGTCACCGAGATCGACCTGGAGCGCGTCAACAGCGCCACCGGGCCGATCGCCGTTCGCGGCGCGGAGCCCGGCGACTCGCTCGTCGTCGAGCTGCTCGAGGTCAAGCCGGACGCTCGCGGCTTCGCGACGCTCATCCCCGGCATGGGCCAACTGCACGAGCTCGTCGAGGCGCCGCTCACGCAGGTCTTCCGCGTCGACGGCGACACGATCCACATGAACGACCGCATCTCGTTCCCGCTCCGCCCGATGGTCGGCGTGATCGGGTGCGCCACCGGCGGCGAGACGTTCACGAACGGCTTCGCGGGCGAGCACGGCGGCAACCTCGACAACCACCTGCACGGCCCCGGCGCGACCGATCTACCTCCCGGTGCGCCAGCCCGGCGGGATGCTCGCGATCGGCGACATGCACGCGTCGATGGGCGACGGCGAGATCTGCTTCACCGGGGTCGAGATCGCCGGCGAGGTGACGATCCGCGTCGGCCTGCTGAAGGGCAAGCAGGGCACCTGGCCGGTGACCGAGCTGGCCGATCGCTGGGTCGTGCACGGCACCGCCGGCGCCGACTTCATGGAGGCGCTCGACCGCGCCTCGGAAGAGGCGGCACGGTTCCTCGTCGAGCAATGGGGCTTCACGATCGAGGAGGCGTTCATCTTCCTGTCGGTCGCCTGCGACGCGAACATCTGCCAGGCGTGCCGGCCGCAGCCGTTCTCGACGATCGCCCGCGTCGCGATCCCGAAGATCGCCGCCGCCCCGCGCCCGTTCGCCTGAGAAAACGTTTTGCAGACGCCTTACGCCCCCGAAACGGCGGGCTGGCGCAGCGGTGGACATCTTCCGAACGTCACCCAGGCCACTTCCAGGAGGCGTTCAACGATGAAGCACCGTCTACTCACCGCTCTCGCCGTCACGGCACTCGCATGCGTGGCGGTCGCAGCGACTGCAACGGCAGGCAGCAAGGGCAAGCTCTTCCAGTTCCGCGGCGAGCTCGCTCAACGCGAGCTCGACCTCGGTGCAGATCCAGGTCGAAGGCGGCAACCACGCCGCGCTTGCGGGCGCTGCTCGGCCAGAGCCAGAACCAGACGTTCACGGTCGGCAGCTCGACCGAGTTCCTCGATCTGGTCGAGCGGCGTGCCGAAGGTCGGCACGGTCGCCGACCTCAAGCAGGGCGACTGGATCAACGTCAACGTCCGCGCCAAGGCCGGCTCGTCGCTGGCCGACATCGAGGGCAATGACGCGGCGCTCGTCGGCGACCGCGCGACCAAGGGCAACCCGTCGACGCTCCCGCTCTACCTCTACGCCGGCACCGTCGCCGGCGCCGCAGGCAGGCGGCCACATCGCGCTGAACGTCAGCGGCGGCAACGCCCGCGGGCTGCGCACGATGATCGGCCAGCAGTCAGCACAGACCTTCACCTACGGCGACGACACGATCTTCCTGCTCTGGCAGGGCAAGGTGCCGACCGTGATCGACGCCTCCCAGCTGAAGGCCGGAGATCGCATCACCGTCCGCGTCCGCGCCGCCAAGGCGTCGACGCTCGCGCAGGTCGAGGCGACCGCCGCCGTGCACATCGGCGACCACGAGCCGGCGAACGCGTCCGACAACAGCTAACGCCGGAAGAGTCCGCGCCGCCGCGACCCGCTCGAGGGTCGCGGCGGCGTTTCCGTCCCGTCGACGATCGAACGCGGGACGTCGAGCGTCAGCCACCGGGCGAGCGCCTCGTCGCCGACCGCCTCGGCCGCGGCGCTCAGTCCGCCGGCGCGCAGCTCGCCGTGCACGTCGCTCGCGATCAGGTGCGCAAGCCCGCGCTCGAGGAGCTCGAACGCCGAGTCGTGTGAGCGGCCGCCGAACCGTCCGTCCACCGACGACGCGGTCAGCTGCACGAGCACGCCGGACGCGACGAGCGGCTCGAGCAGCTCGGGTCGACGCTGCACCTCGGAGTTGCGCTCCGGATGCGCCAGCACCGTTGCGAACCCGTCGACGCGCAGCCGGAAGAGGCGGTCGGCCGAGATCGAGCGGCCAGCCGTAGAACGGCGTCTCGACGAGCAGCACCTGCGGATTGCCGCCGAGCCCGAACCGGCGAAGCTCCTCGACCGGCCGGTCGAGCTCGGCGAGGTCGATCTCGCCGCCGGCACGAAGCTCGATCAGATCGCCGGCGACGGCGCGAACCTCGGCGAGCGCCGCCTCCATCTGGTCGGCCGTCGTCGGGTGGTCGTCGCGGACGTGCGGCGTCGCCGCGAGCAGCGTGATCCCGTCGGCGGCGGCCTCCTCGCAGATCGAGAGCGCCTCGTCGAGATCGGCCGCCCCGTCGTCGAGGCCGGGCAGGACGTGGCTGTGGAGGTCGATCAAAGCGCAGCGAACGCGAGGTACAGCTCGCGCGCGGCGCTGATCCCGAGCGGGACGTAGTCGGCGACGAGCCGCTCGTTCGGCGAGTGGATCTGCGAGTCCGGCAGCCCGAAGCCGGTGATCACCGTCGCGATTCCCTTGTCGGCGAGCGCCGGCACGATCGGCAGCGTGCCGCCGGTGCGGATCAGCGCCGGCCGGCGGCCGAGCGCCTTCTCGAACGCGTCGAGCCCCAGCTGGATCGCCGGCGAGTCCGGCGGCACGAGCCCGGGCGGCGCCGACGACAGCACCTCGATCTCGAGCTCGGCCCCGGCCGGCGCGGCGGCGCGCAGCAGACGTTCGACGACGGGCGCGATCTCGTCGGCGTTCTGACCCGGCGCGAGCCGGATCGAGAGGTTCGCGTCGGCCTCGACCGGCAGCACCGTCTTCTGCAGGAACGCCGAGCCGCCGGCGATCCCGTTCACGTCGAGCGCCGGCTCGGCGAACGTGCGGAGGTAGAAGTCCTCGGCGGCGCGCGCGTCCTTCGGCCGCGCGCCCTGGTCGCCGAGCTCGTCGGCGCCGGCAGGAAGCTCGGCCCAGCCGGCGAGCTCTTCGGCGGTCGGCTCGGCGCGGCCGGCGCGCAGCTCGTCCACGAGGTTCCCGTCGTGCGCGACGAGCGCGTCGAGCGTCTGGATCAGCGCGTGCACCGCGTTGAGCGCCGCGCCGCCGTACATGCCCGAGTGGAGATCGCGTTCGCCCGTGCGGAGCTTGACGTGGAAGTAGACGAGGCCGCGCGTCGCGATGTTGAACGCGGGAACGTCGCGGCGGATCATCCCGCTGTCGAAGATGATCGCCGCGTTCGCGCCGCGCTCGTCCTGCTCGAGGAACTCGACGATCGAGTGGCCGCCGGTCTCCTCCTCGCCGTCACAGGCAAAGCGGACGTTGACCGGCAGCTCGCCCGCGAGCGCAAGCTCGCGCGCCGCGGCAAGCAGCATGTAGAGCAGGCCCTTGTCGTCGACCGTGCCGCGGCCGTAGAGGTAGCCGTCGCGCACCTCCGGCTCGAACGGCGGCGAGTCCCACAGCTCGAGCGGGTCGGGCGGCTGCACGTCGAAGTGGCCGTAGCAGAGCACGGTCGGCGCCTCGTCGGCGCCGGCCGATGCGCGGATCTCGCCGATCGCGAGCGGCTGGCCGTGCCAGTCGACGACCTCGGCCTCGCCGCCGGAGAGGCGCGGATGAAGTCGCGCACCCATTCGCCCGCGAGCACCACGTCCGCGGCGTGCGCCGAGTCGGCGCTGATCGAGGGGATGCGGAGGAACTCCGCGAGCTCGTCGAACCAGTCCATGCGGGCTGGAGGCTACCGGCTGGGGACTACGAGCTACGCGACGTCGCGGAGCTTCTGCGAGTCCGCCAGCGCCCGCAGCTTCTTCAGGCCCTGGTTCTCGATCTGCCGGATCCGCTCGCGCGTCACCTGGAACGCACGGCCGACCTCGTCGAGCGTGCGCGGCTGCTCGCCGTTCAGGCCGTAGCGAAGCTCCAGCACGCGACGCTCGCGATACGAGAGCGCGCCGAGGCACTTGGCGAGCGCCTCCGCGCGGAACGCGGTGTCGGCGGCCTCGTCGGGAAGCGGCGTGTGCTCGTCCTCGATGAACTGGCCGAACTCCGACTCCTCCTCGTCGCCGACCGGCTTCTCGAGCGAGATCGGGGTCTGCGACGTGCGGCGGATCGACTCGACCTCCTCGATCGTCATGTCGAGGTCCTTCGCGATCTCCTCGTTCGTCGGCTCGCGTCCCTGCTCGGCGCGCAGCTTGCGCTCGGTGCGCATGATCTTGTTGAGCTTCTCGACGACGTGGACCGGCATGCGGATCGTCCGCGCCTTGTCCGCGAGCGCGCGGGCGACCGCCTGGCGGATCCACCACGTCGCGTACGTCGAGAACTTGTAGCCCTTGCGCCAGTCGAACTTCTCGGCGGCGCGCACGAGCCCGATCGTCCCCTCCTGGATCAGGTCGAGGAACGGCAGGCCCTGGTTGCGGTAGCGCTTCGCGATCGAGACGACGAGGCGGAGGTTCGCCTCGACCATCTCCTGCTTCGCGCGATGGTCGCCGCGCTCGATGCGCTTCGCGAGCTCGACCTCCTGCGCCGCGGTGAGCAGATTGACCTTGCCGACGTCCTTCAGGAAGAGCTGCAGCGAGTCGGCGGAGAACTCCGTGTCGTAGCGCCGACTTCCTCCGGCTCTTCTTGCGCCGCGTAGAAGTCGGCTTCCGCGTCCGCCTGGGCGTCCAGCGGAGTCACGTCCTCGTCCTCCACCTCGGCGAGCCGCCTCGGCTTCCTCCTCCGGCTCCTCGACTTGCCTCGAACTCTTCCGCGCTCAACTGGCCCCTCCTCGACAGATGCGGAACCATCGCACCGACACCGGACGGACGCATAGGCCGGTCGGCTCATCTTGTGGTGCCACTGGACCCACCTTTCTCGATCCCTGCGAGGAGCTTTGCCGCCTGCTTTCCGAGCTGAGTGTCCCGGCCGAGCGCCTCCGCCTGCTTGAGCTCCGCGATCGCCTGCGTGCGCTGGCCGATCCAGACGAGCATCAGACCGAGGTGGAACCGCACGGTCTGGCTCTTCGGGAACCGCTTCGCGAGCGGGCCGAGCCGGGAGAACGACGCGTTCAGATCGTCCATGTCGAAGCGGCCGACCGCCGCGGCGACCTGCGCGTCGACGTCGTCCGGGTGAAGCTTCGCGGCGCGCGCCCACAGCTTCTCGGCCGTGACCTGGTGGTAGCCGCGCTGGGCGACCTGGCCCTGGATGAGCAGCGGATCGTGGCCGTAGTACTCGAACGGCGGGTAGCCGCCGCCCTGGAAGTACTGCGGGTGAAGCAGCAGGTCCGCCTGGACGCGGTAGTAGCTGTTCGCGCCGACCTTCTTCGCCTGCTCGAGCGCGGTTGCCGCCTCGTTCGGGTAGCCGGCGCAGTAGAGCGCGAGCCCGTCGTTGAACGCGACGACCGCGTCCTTCGGGCTCACCTGGGCGAGCGGCTCGAGCGCGAGCGCGGCCGCCTTGGCGCCCTTCGCGAACGCCGCCTGCACCTGCGGCGACGTGGCGTCGAGGGAACGCCCGGGACGATGTAGGCCTTCGCGCGTCTTGCAGACCGCCTTCGGCTGGGCCGGGTCCTGCCGCGTCGCGTAGACGACGCTGGCGACCGTCGCAGCGGCCACGACGGCGATCAGCCCGACGAGCAGCCGCATGCGATTTGCAGGGGACATTCGTCCGCGAAGGTAGCGGGAATGAGCAGGGCACCAGGTAGCGTTTCAACCCGTAATGACCAGCTATCGCGACCTGCTCGCCCAGACCAAGGCCGAGATCTCCGAGGTCGACGCCGCCGACGCCCAGGCGCTCGACGGCGCCGCCTGGCTCGACGTCCGCGAAGCGGACGAGTGGCAGGAGGGCCATCTTCCCGGCGCGGTGCACGTCCCGCGCGGATTCCTCGAGAGCCGCATCGAGAACGTCGTCGCCGACCGCTCGGCGCCGGTCGTCCTCTATTGCGCCTCGGGCGGCCGCTCGGCGTTCGCGGCCAAGTCGCTCGCCGAGCTCGGCTACACGAACGTCCACTCGCTCGCCGGCGGCTTCACCGACTGGAAGCGCAACGGCTACGAGATCGTCCTGCCGCGGTTCCTCTCGCCGGAGAAGCGCACCCGCTACTCGCGTCACCTGCTGATCCCGGAGATCGGCGAGGAAGGGCAGCTGAAGCTGCTCGACTCGCGCATCCTCCTGATCGGCGCCGGCGGCCTCGGCTCGCCCGCGTCGCTCTACCTGGCCGCGGCCGGCGTCGGGACGCTCGGGATCATCGACGCCGACATCGTCGACGAGACGAACCTGCAGCGCCAGATCGCGCACTCGCTCGACACGCTCGGCACGCCGAAGGTCGACTCGGCCAAGCGCGCGATCAACGGGCTCAACCCGGACGTCGAACGTCGTCACCTACCGCGAGCGCCTCACCTCCGAGAACATCGACCGGATCCTCGACGACGGCTGGGACCTGATCGTCGACGGCGCCGACAACTTCCCCACTCGTTATCTGGTGAATGACGCCTCGGTCTGGCGCGGGATCCCGGTCGTCCACGGCTCGATCTACCGCTTCGAGGGGCAGGTCACCGTCTTCAAGCCGCACGACGGGCCGTGCTACCGCTGCCTCTTCCCGGAGCCGCCGCCGCCCGAGCTCGCGCCGTCGTGCGCCGAAGGCGGCGTGCTCGGCGTGCTGCCGGGCATCGTCGGCTCGCTGCAGACGAACGAGGCGATCAAGCTGGCCGCCGGCATCGGCGAGCCGCTCGTCGGCCGCCTGCTGCTCTTCGACGCGCTCGAGACCGAGTTCACCGAGGTGCGCATCCGCGCAGAACCCGGACTGCCCCGTCTGCGGCGAGCACCCGACCATCACCGAGTACATCGACTACGTCGAGTTCTGCCAACGATGACGCGGCTCCGTCGAGCCTACGCCGTATGAGCGTCGTTCGCGTTCCGCCCGTTCTGCGCGCCGAAGCCGGCGGCGCGCGCGAGGTCGAGGCGACCGGCGCGACCGTTCGCGAGCTGCTCGAGGACCTGACCGGGCGAATGCCCGCGCTCGGCTCTCGCGTCTACGGCGAGGGCGAGATCCAGTCGTTCGTGAACGTCTACGTCGACGGCGAGGACGTCCGCACGCGCGACGGGCTCGACACGCCGGTGCGCGAAGGCTCCACCGTGATCCTCCTGCCGGCGATGGCCGGTGGCTGTCGCTAGCTCGCTGCTCGACCTGATCGGCAACACGCCGCTGGTCGAGCTGCCGCGGCTCTCGCCGCCCGGCCGCACGATCTACGCCAAGCTCGAGGGCCAGAACCCGACCGGCTCGGTCAAGGACCGCATCGCGCTGAAGATGGTCGAGCTGCGCCGACCTCGAGCCCGGCCAGGAGCTGCTCGAGCCGACGAGCGGCAACACCGGCATCTCGCTCGCGCTCGTCGCGAAGCTGAAGGGCCTGAAGCTGACGTGCGTCCTGCCGTCGAACGCGACCCCCGAGCGGCGCACGCTGCTCGAGCTGTACGGCGCGACGATCATCGACTCGCCGGGCGAGCTCGGCTCGAACGGCGCCGTGCGCATGGCGCAGGAGATCGCCGCCGGCGACGATCGCTACGTGATGCTCTTCCAGTACGAGAACGAGGCGAATCCCGGCGCGCACTACGACGGCACCGGCGCGGAGATCGCGCGCGACCTCGACCGCGTCGACGCGTTCGTCGCCGGGCTCGGCACCGGCGGGACGCTGATGGGAACCGGCCGGCGGCTCCGCGAGGAGTTCCCCGGCGTGCAGATCGTCGCGGCCGAGCCGCTGCCGGGCGATCCGGTCATGGGGCTGCGCTCGCTCGAGGACGGCTACGTCCCACCCGTGCTGCACGTCGACGAGCTCGACCGCAAGCTGCTCGTCTCGAACGACGAGGCCGCCGCCGCGGTGCGCGTGCTGCTCGAACGCGAGGGCATCTTCGCCGGCGTCTCGTCGGGCGCGGTCGTGCACGTCGCGCGCCGCATCGCCGACGAGCTACCGGAGGGCTCGGTCGTCGTCTGCCTGCTCGCGGACGGCGGCTGGAAGTACCTCTCGGCTCCGTTCTGGCAGGGCGAGGAGATCGACGAGGCGGTGCTCTGGTGGTAGTCCCGGCCGCGATCCGCGACGAGCTGCAGCGCGCACGCCGTCGAGGAGGCGCCGAACGAGTGCTGCGGCGTGATCGTCTTCAAGGACGGCGTCGCCGAGCGCTACGTGCGCGGCCGTAACGCGCTCGCCTCGCCGTACCGGTACGAGCTCGACGTCGATCCGGAGGTCTGGTTCCTCGAAGACGACGGCTACGAGCTCGCCGTCTTCCACTCGCACCCCGAGACGGAGCCGCGGCCGTCGCGCACCGACCGCGAGAACGCCGGTCTCTGGTCGGGCAAGCCGTTCCTGATCTACGGGCTCGCGCTCGACAGCCTGCGCGCGTGGAACGTCACGCGCGACGAGGCCGTCGAGCTCGAGCTCACGGAGATGCCTAGGTGACCTTGAACGACCCGTGCATGAACGATGCATGGGGGTCGCAGACGTACTTGTAGGTCCCCTTCTTCAGCGTGATCTTCCACGTCGAGTTGCCGGTACCGGGCACCGTGGTCGTCTTGTTGACGCCGGGGCCGGTGAGGTGGAAGTCGTGGCGTGCGACGCCTTGTCGGCGATCTTGAACGTGTAGGTGCCGGCCTTCAGCGTCGTCACCTTCTTGCCGTTCTGCGTGAGGGTGATCGTGAAGCCGGGGCCGACCGTGCCGTTCAGGGTCGTGCCGCCGGCGAGCGCCGAAGGTACGACCAGAGCTGCGGCGAGCGCAACTGCGGCGAGTGCGATCTTCATCGGACGTCCTTCCGTTTCTCTGGGATGTCAGCGTCCATACGCTGCCATCTCGGCCCGTGGTTTTCGGTTACGAGACCGTGAAGCCGCAGCTGGACACGGTACGCTCGCCGCGTGGAGCTGGCGTCCGTCATCTCGCCCGAGTCGATCGTCGAGCCGCAGGGCCGGTACCTCGCGGATCTGATGGGCCGCGGCGTCGAGGGCAAGGCCGACGCCGTCGTGCTGCCGTCCTCGGTCGAAGAGGTCGCCGCGGTGATGCGCTGGTGTTACGAGAACGACGTGCCGCTGACCGCGCGCGGCGGCGGCACGGGCCTCGCCGGCGGAGCGATCCCGGTCGGCGGCGGCGTCGTGCTCGGCTTCGAGCGGCTGAACAAGATCCGCCAGTTCGATCCGCTGCTCTGGCGAATTCACGTCGAGGCGGGCGTCACGACGGGCGACATCCACCGCCTCGCCCGCGAGAACGGCCTCCGCTTCCCGCCCGATCCCGGGCGCCGCAGAGATCAGCCAGATCGGCGGCAACATCGCCTGCAACGCCGGCGGCCCGCACGCGTTCAAGTACGGCGTCACCGGCCACTGGGTGACCGGGCTCGAGGTGGTCGTCCCGCCCGGGCGAGATCGTCACGATCGGCGGCCCGCTGCGCAAGGACGTCGCGGGCTACGACCTGAAGAGCCTGCTCGTCGGCTCGGAAGGGACGCTCGGCCTGATCACCGCGGCCTGGCTTCGCCTCACCCCCGCCCCGGAGCTCGAGCTGCCGGTGGTCGGCTTCTACCGCGACGCCGACGCAGGCATCAGCGCGATCGAGCGCGTCTTCGCGTCGGGCGTCGTGCCCGCCGCGGTCGAGTACGTCGACGGCGTGATGCTCTCCTACTCGGGCGACGCCTATCCGTTCGGGCTGCCCGAAGGCGCAGGGTTCATGGTCATGACCGAGGCCGACGGCGCCGTCGACGAAGCGCGACGCGTCGCAGCCGAGCTGCGCGAGGCACTCGCCGAGGACGCGATCGCCGTTCACGCGCCCGACGCAGCCGAGCGAGGTCGCCGACCTCTGGCGCTGGCGTGCCGGAGCGGCGTTCGCGATCATCGCGCAGCGCGGCGGCGCCTACAGCGAGGACATCGCCGTCCCGCTCGACAAGCTCCGCGACGTCGCCGACGAGACGCTCGCGATCGGTCGGCGGCACGACGTCGCCGCCCTCTCCTTCGGGCACGCGGGCGACGGCAACATCCATTCGACGTTCCTCTTCACGCCCGACGACGAGGACGAGACGGCGCGCGCCGACGCCGCGTGTCACGAGCTCTTCGACCTTGCGCTCCGCCTCGGCGGCACGGTCAGCGGCGAGCACGGCATCGGCTGGCTGAAGCGCGGCCAGCTCGAACGCCAGCTCGGCCCCGCCGGCTACGACCTGCACCTGCGCATGAAGCAGGTGTTCGACCCGAAGAACCTGCTGAACCCCGGCAAGAAACGGTAGGTGCAGCGGCTCGGCGCCCTCGCCGAGCGCGAGTTCCGGCTGTTCTTCACCGGACAGCTGGTCTCGCTGCTGGGCGACTCCTTCAGCTCGATCGCGATCGCCTTCGCGGTGCTTTCGCTCGGATCGCCGACCGCGCTTGGCATCGTCTTCGCCGCGCGCTCGCTGCCACTGGTCTGCTTCCTGCTCGTCGGCGGGGTGTTCGCCGACCGGCTCTCGCGCCGCACGGTGATGCTCGTCGCCGACGTCACGCGCATGGGTTGCCAGGCGGGGACGGCTGCACTGATCCTCACCCACTCGGCGCAGATCTGGGAGATCGCCGTCCTCCAGGCCGTCTCCGGCGCGGCGACAGCGTTCTTCAACCCGGCTTCGACCGGGCTGACTCCGATGACGGTGAGCGAAGAGCTCCTGCAGGAGGCGAACGCGCTGCGCGGCATCTCGATGTCGGTGGCCGGACTCGTCGGGCTCGGGCTCGGCGGTCTGCTCGTCACCGCCGCCGGGCCAGGCTGGGCGCTGGTCGTCGATGCGTTGAGCTTCGGCGTCAGCGCGGTGTTCCTTGCGCTGCTGCGCCTCCCCGCCCAGGCGAAGCTCGAGCCGCAGTCGTTCCTGCATGACCTACGCGACGGCTGGCGCGAGTTCATCGCGCGCACGTGGGTGTGGGTGATCGTGCTCGCCGCCTCGCTCGGGAACATGTTCACGTCGTTTTTCTCCGTTCTCGGTGCAGTCGTCGCCAAGGAATCGCTGGGCGGCGCGCTCGCGTGGACGCTGATCCTCATCGGCATGACCCTCGGCGCGCTGGCCGGCGGAGTCGTCGCGCTGCGCGTCCACCCGCGCCGGCCGCTCTACTTCGGCTCGCTGCTCCTCGTGTTCATCGCGCCCGCGATGGCGCTGCTTGCGCTCGGGGCTCCCGCGTGGAGCGTGGCCGTCGCCTCGTTCTTCGCCGGTGGCGCGAACATGATCTTCAACTCGCTCTGGGAGACGTCGCTGCAGCGGCACATCCCAGCGGCGTCGCTCTCCCGCGTGAGCGCGTACGACTGGTTCGGCTCGCTCGCGTTCCAGCCGCTCGGCCTGGTGCTCGCCGGGCTTCTGGCGGGTGCGATCGGCACGTCGGAGGCGCTCTGGATTGCGGCCGCAGGCTCGCTCGCGACCGCGGTGATGTGCCTGGCGACGCCGAGCATCCGGCATCTCGAGGCGTAAGCTCGCCGCGTGAGCGAAGATCTGAGAAGGCGGGCACGGACCGAGCTGCGTGATGGCGCCTCGCGCGCACCGGCTCGTTCGCACTTCCGGGCGATGGGCATCGACCCGACCCGGCTCGACGGCCCGATCGTCGGTGTCGCCTCGACGTGGACGGGGACGATGCCGTGCAATCTCAACCAGCTCGAGCTGTCGCGCCACGTCTGCGACGCCGTGACCGCCGCCGGCGGCGTGCCGCTGCCGTTCAACACGATCGCAGTCAGCGACAACCAGTCGCAGGGCACGCCCGGCATGCGCGCCTCGCTCGTCTCGCGCGAGGTGATCGCGGACTCGATCGAGCTGATGACGTACGCGCACGACTTCGACGCGCTCGTCTGCCTCGTCGGCTGCGACAAGACGGTGCCGGCCGCGCTGATGGCGCTCGCGCGGCTCGACAAGCCGGGGGTCGTGCTCTACAGCGGCCCGATGCGTGCAGGCCCGGGCCGCGCGACGATCCAGAGCATGTGGGAGGCCGTCGGCGCCGAGGAGCGCGGACTCATCTCGCGTGACGAGCTCGACGCACTCGAACGTATTGCGTGCCCCGGACCGGGCACGTGCGCCGGGCCACTTCACCGCGAACACGATGGCGGTGGCGCTCGACTGCCTCGGCATCTCGATCCTCGGCGACGGGCTCATACCCGCCGACGAAGACGATGCAAAGGCGGCAGCAGCCGCCCGCGCCGGCGCGCTCGCGTGCGGCCCGCTCCCGCCGGCTCGGACGTTCCTCGACTCGAACAGGCGCTGCTCAACGCGATGACGGGCATCGCGGCGACCGGCGGCTCGACGAACGGCTTTCTCCATCTGCTCGCGATCGCGCGCGAGGCGGGCGTCGAGCTCGACCTGCGCGAGCTCGGCGAGATCGGCGCGCAGACGCCGGTCATCGCGAGCCTCGCGCCTTCCGGCAAGTACGTCGGCGAAGACCTGCACGAGGTCGGCGGCACACGCGCGCTGCTGCGCGAGCTCGTGGCGGCCGGGCTTGTCGACGGCGCCGCGCCGACGGTGTCGGGCTCGACGCTCGCAGCCGAGACGGCCGACGCGCCGGATCCCGACGGCGAGGTGCTCTGGCCCGCGGCGGCGCCGTTCAAGCCGGACGGGTCGCTCTACACGCTGTTCGGGAACCTGGCGCCGGCGGGAAGCGTCGTGAAGGTCTCGGGCGCGACACGGCGCGTGCATCGCGGCCCCGCCCGCGTCTTCGACGGCGAAGAGGCGTGTGTCGAAGCGGTGCGCGCAGGCCTCGCGCAGCCGGGCGATGTGCTGATCGTCCGCTACGAAGGGCCGGCCGGCGGCCCGGGAATGCGCGAGATGCTGAGCGTGACCTCGTCGGTCGTCGGCGCGGGTCTCGGCGAGTCGGTGGCGCTCGTCACCGACGGGCGCTTCTCGGGCGCGACACGCGGGCTGATGGTCGGCCACGTCGCGCCGGAAGCCGCGCACGGCGGGCCGCTCGCGCTCGTCCGCGACGGCGACATCGTCGTCGATCGACGTCGACGCGAAGTCGCTCACCGTCGAGGTCGAGCGAGCACGAGCTGGCCGCGCGTCTCGTCGACTGGCAGGCGCCCGAGCCGCTGTTCACGAGCGGCGTGTTCGGCCGCTACCGCGCGCTCGTCGGCTCGGCGTCCGAAGGCGCCGTGCTCCGAAACGGCTGAGCGGGCGGGCCGGTCACACCGGCGTCCGTGACGAAGAGGCGCCCGTCGGGCGCGGCCGTCGTGATGTAGAGCGTGCTGCCGCCGAAGCAGCACGACGTGACGTTCTCGGCGGGCAACGCGATGACGCGGTCGAGATCGCCGTCCGGCGTGTACCGGCGCACCGACGAGCCGCCCCAGAGCGCGACCCACACGCAGTCCTCGTCGTCGACGGCGAGCCCGTCCGGTAAGCCGTCGGCCCGGTCGATCGTGGCGAACGTCCGGCCGCTCGCCCAGCTCGCCGTCGTAGGCGAACTCGATCGACCTGCTGCGACGGCGTGTCGATGTACCACATGCGAGCTCCGGTCGCGCGACCAGCCGAGGCCGTTCGAGATCGTGAGCCCCTCGAGCTTGGGCACGAGCTCTCCGTCGTCGAGGCGGTAGAGCGCGCCCCGCCGAGCGCCTTCGTCGAGCGCGCATCGTCCCGACCCAGAAGCGCCCGTCGGGGTCGCACGCGCCGTCGTTCGCGCGCACGTCGGCCCGTGCGGGAAGCGCGCGAGCGTCTCGCCGCTCCCCGCGCGGGCGACGCGGCTTGCCGAGCCCGACGATCACGTCGCCGTCGTCGGTCGGCGCCGCGCAGCCGATGCGCTCGTCGAAGACCTGCGTCTCGACGTCCGTGCCGTCCCAGCGGTGGAGCGCGCGCCCCTCGATATCGACCCAGAGCAGGCTGCCGCGTCGCCGCATCCCAGCGCGGCCCTTCGCCGAGCTCGGCACGTACGTCGACGAGCACGTCTACGCTCATGTCCAGACAATCGCATGAAGAGAGCACTCGTGACAGGTGGAGGTTCGGGAATCGGCGCAGCGGTCGCGCGCCGGTTCGCCGGGCACGGCTTCGACGTCACGGTCGCGGACCTCGAGCCCGACGGTGTCGCCGAAGAGCTCGGCGCGACCGCGCTCCGGCTCGACGTGCGGGACGAAGCGCAGGTCGCAGCGGCGATGGAAGGGCGTCGACGTGCTCGCCAACGTCGCGGGCATCGGCTCGACGACAAACGCGCCGGACACCCCGCTCGAGGTGTGGGAGAACGTCTTCGCCGTGAACGCCCGCGGCACGTTCCTCTGCTGCAAGCACGCGATTCCCGGCATGCGCGAGCGCGGCGGCGGGTCGATCGTCAACATCGGGCTCGATCGGAGCAGTGGTCGGCTTGAAGAACCGCGCGGCGTACTGCGCCGCCAAAGGGGCGGTCGTGGCGCTGACCCGCGCGCTCGCCGTCGACCACGTCGGCGACGGGATTCGCGTCAACGCCGTCTGCCCCGGCACGGTCGACTCGCCCTGGGTGAAGCGGCTCGTCGAGAACGCCGGCGAGTCGCTCGACGCGTTGCGCGCGCGGCAGCCGATGGGCCGTCTCGGCACCCCGGAGGAGATCGCCGACGCGGTGCTCTACCTCGCGACGGCCGAGTTCGCCACCGGCACGATCCTCATGCTCGACGGCGGCATGACCGCCGCGTGAAGGCGCTCGTCGTCGATCCCGGCGTCGCGCACTCGACGCGCGTCGACGACGTCGACGAGCCGATCGACGACGGCGTGCTCATCCGCGTGCTCGAGGTCGGCGTCTGCGGAACCGACCGCGAGATCTCCGAAGCCGAGTTCGGCGTCGCGCCGTGACGACGACAAGACAGCTCGTCCTCGGCCACGAGATGCTCGGCGTCGTCGAGCAGGACGGGCGCGGGTTCACGAAGGGCGACCTCGTCAGCGCAACCGTTCGCCGCTCGTGCCACCACTGCCTCGCCTGCGACGAAGGCGCGCCCGACTCGTGCCTCACCGGCGACTACAGCGAGCGCGGGATCACGCGGCTCGACGGATTCGCACGCGAGCTCGTCGTCGAGGATCCGACGCAACTGATCGCCATCCCCCGTTCGCTCGGCCGCCTCGGCGTGCTCGCCGAGCCGACGTCGATCTGCGCGCGCGGGATCCGCCACGCGCTGACGATCGGCAACCGCGCAGCCGTGGCTGCCGACGCGCGCGCTCGTCGTCGGCGGCGGCGCCGTCGGGCTTCTGACGACGATCCTGTTGCGGCTCCGTGGCTACGACGTCTGGGTCGCGTCGCTCGAGCCGTCGAACGAGATCGCCGAGCAGTCGGCGCGCACTACGTGCAGACGAAGGGCGAAGACGACCTCGCGGAGCTGGCGCCGTTCGACCTCGTGTTCGAGGCCGCCGGCGACGCGCAGCTGATGGCGAACGCCCTCGGGCTGCTCGGACGCAGCGGCGTCGCCTGCCTGCTCGGCATCGACGGCCGCGATGAGAAGGTGGAGATCCCCGGCTCGGTCATCGGCGTCGACACGGTCCTCGAGAACCGCGTGCTCTTCGGCAGCGTGAACGCGCAGATGCAGGACTGGCTGGCCGGTGTCGAGGCGCTCGACCGCGCACGCGAGCGTTGGCCTGGCGCGCTCGAGCAGCTGGTCGGGCTGCGCGTCCCGCTCGATCGCTTCGAGGAGGCCTTCGCCTTCACGGGCGGCAAGGCCACGCTCGTGCTGGACGCTAGCGGGGCGGCGGTTCGGGGCCGGGCGTTCCGTCTCCGGGCTCGGCCGAGACCTCGACGCCCTTCCAGAAGGCGACGTAGTCCCTGATCGGTTCGGCGGCGTCGAACGGCGCCGGGTAGTACCAGGCAGCGTCGTCGTTCGTCTCGCCGCCGGCCGACGACCGAGTAGTAGCTCGCGTCGCCCTTCCACGGACAGTGCGAGTGCGTGTCGGAGTCGCTGGAAGCAGATCGCGCTTGACCGAAGCCGGCGGGAAGTAGTGGTTCCCCTCGACGATGATCGTCTCCTCGCTCTCGGCGAGCACTTCACCGTTCCACGTTGCGCGTGCGGTCATCGCTCCTCCGTTCTCGTCGTGGCTCGTCTGGTCATTGAACCAACCCGAGCGCGCCTCGCAGAGCTAGTAACAGACTGTTACAAGCCTCGCGGGGCGCGGCTTGGATCCTGGACGCCCGAGCCGGGAAGCTTGTAACAGTCTGTTACTAGTCGCGGTAGGCGATCGCTTCGCGCTGGCCGCTCGCGCCCGAGCGGACGATCGCGTCGCAGATCTCGGAGGCGCGGTAGCCGTCCTCGAACGTCGCGCCGTACGGGGCGACGTCGGTGTCGTTCGCGATCGCGTCGAGCATGTGGTGCAGCTCGTGGACGAACGTGTCGCCCCAGCCGATGATGTGCCCCGGCGGCCACCAGTTCGCCCAGAACGGATGGTCGCCCTCCGAGACGAGCACCGTCTTGAAGCCGCGCGCGCGATCGCCGTCGGCGCGGAACACCTGCAGCTCGTTCAGCCGCTCCATGTCGAACGCGAGCGAGCCCTTCGTGCCGTTGATCTCCCACTGGAACGCGTTCCGCCGGCCGTGCGCGAAGCGCGTCGCCTCGAGCGTGCCGATCGAGCCGTTCTCGAACGTGACCGCGGCCTCCGCGGCGTCGTCGACCTTGCGTCCCGGCAGGAACGTGTGCGCGAAGCCCTGGACGGACGCCGGCTCGCCGTTCAGGAAGCGCGCGAGGTCGACGACGTGCGTCATCAGATCGCCGAGCGCGCCGGAGCCGGCAGCGTCGACGATCGAAGCGCCACGTGTCGAGCGACGGGTCGTCGCCCCAGTCCTGCAGGTAGCGCGCGCGGAAGTGGCGCACCTCCCCCAGCTCGCCCGCGTCGATCATCTCGCGCGCGAGGCGCACGGCCGGGACGAAGCGGTAGTTGAACGCGCAGAGGTGCTTGACGCCGGTCGCGGCGACCGCCTGCCAGATGTCGTAGCTCTCGTCCGCGTCGCGCCCGAGCGGCTTCTCGCAGACGACGTGCTTGCCCGCCTGCGCGGCGGCGATCGTCGGCTCGGCGTGCAGCGAGTTCGGGCCGCCGTTGTCGAAGAGCCCGATGCTCTCGTCCGTCGACGAGCTTCCGCCAGTCGTCGGTCGCGTACTCGTAGCCGTAGCGCTCGGCGGCCTCTTCGACCGCCTCGACGTTGCGGCCGGCGATCCCGACGAGCTTCGGCACGAGCGGCGGCGGCCACATGATGTACGGGATCTTGTTGAACGCGTTCGAGTGGGCCTTGCCCATGAACGCGTAGCCGAGCATGCCGACGCCGATCTCTGCCATTCCGCGATAGTAGTCACATGCCAAACGACGCAGTCAAATGGGGAATCGTCTCGACCGCCGACATCAACCGGAAGGTCATCCCGGGAGCGCAGGAGTCGGACAAGGTCGACCTCGTCGGAGTCGCGAGCCGCACGCAGGAGCGCGCCGACGAGTACGCGCGCGAGTGGGACATCCCGCGCGCCTTCGGCTCGTACGAGGCGCTGCTCGCCGACCCCGAGATCGAAGCGGTCTACATCTCGCTGCCGAACACGATGCACTGCGAGTGGTCGATCAAGGCGGTCCAGGCCGGCAAGCACGTGCTCTGCGAGAAGCCGCTGTCGCGGAACCCGGCGGAGGTCGAGGCGGCGTTCGAGGCCGCCGAACAGGCCGGCCGGCTGCTCAGCGAGGCGTTCATGTACCGCCACAACCCGCAGACGAAGAAGCTGAAGGAGCTGCTCGACAACGGCGCGATCGGCGAGCTCCGCCTCGTCCGCTCGGCCTTCAGCTACGCCCTGTTCGACGTCGAGAACATCCGCTTGCGCACTGAGCTCGAGGGCGGCGCGCTGATGGACGTCGGTTGTTACAACGTCTCGGGCTCGCGCCTGCTCGCCGGCGAGCCGGAGCAGCGTCTGGGGCGAGGCGTGGTACGGCCCGACCGGCACCGACTGGGTCTTCACCGGGACGATGCGGTTCCCGAACGACGTGATCGCGACGTTCGACTGCGGGACCGCGATGGTGAACCGCGACGAGCTCGAGGCGATCGGCACCGAAGGCTCGCTGTTCCTCGACGACCCGTGGCACTGCAACAAGCCGGTGATCGAGATGCGCCGCGAAGACGGCGTCGAGCGCATCGAGCTCGAGCGCGAGGACTCGTACAAGCTCGAGCTGGAGAACCTGAGCGACGCGATCCGCGGACGCGCGCCGCTCCTGCTCGGCCGCGAGGACGCGGTCGCGCAGGCGCGGGCGCTCCAGGCGCTGCACGCGTCGGGGACGACGAGCGCGCCGGTCGCCCTGTGACAGACGCGGAGGCACGCGAGCGCGCCGCGGCGATGCTCGCCGACGCGGGCATCGTCCTGACACCCGAGGAGCAGGCGAACATCGAGCTCGCCGACTTCGGGCTCGGCGAGCTCGAGAAGACCGGCCTGCAGCTCGTCGTCTACGTCAACACCGAGCGCGTCTGCGCGAAGGAGCTCGTGCTCTTCCCGCACCAGCTGTGCCCCGAGCACCGCCACCCGCCGGTCGACGGCGAGCCCGGCAAGGAGGAGACGTTCCGCTGCCGCACCGGGCTCGTCGAGCTGTACGTCGAGGGACACGGCAAGATCGTGCTGCGCCCCGGCGACCAGTTCACGATCATGCCGGACACGCTGCACTGGTTCCAGGCGGGCGCGGCAGGCGCGGTCGTGTCGGAGTTCTCGACGCGCAGCCGCGACGAGACGCGACGTCTTCACCGACCCGCGGATCGTGCGCTAGCTGACGGGCGTACCGAGCGTCACGAGGTACGCGCGCGGCTGGCGGATCTCGTCGCCGTCGCGGTCCCGCTCCCAGAAGGCGACGAGTGCCTGGTGCAGCTCCTCTCCCACGTTCCGGGCTGAGGTTCTCGAGCAGCACCTTCGTCGGCCCGAACGAGGTCGAGAAAAGCTGCCAGATCTCCTCGCCGGACTTGCCGGTCTGATCCGACGAGCTCGGGACGAGCCGAGGTCGAACGCGCCGCCGAGCAGCGTCGCGTACACCGCTCTCGGTGCCCCAGTTCGTCGGGCTCGGGACGCCGGGCGGAGGCGGCGGCTGGAACGACGCCATCAGCTTGAAGAACTCGGCGATCCTTCCCTCAGGTGACCAGCAGGCGAGACCGAGACGCCCGCCCGGCTTGCAGACGCGCGCGAGCTCGGCAGCCGCGCGCTCCTGGTTCGGCGCGAACATCACGCCGAAGCACGAGGCGACGACGTCGAACGACGCATCCTCGTACGGGAGAGCCTCGGCGTCGCCGACGTCGTAGTGGATCGCCAGGTCGCGCTCCGCGGCCCGATCGCGCGCGGTCTCGACGAGCTCCGCGGCGAAGTCCGTGCCCGTCACCTCGGCGCCGGTCACGGCTGCGCGCTCGGCGACGCCGCCGGTACCACAGGCGACGTCGAGGAACCGCTCGCCCGGCTGCGGGGCGAGCTTGGCGACGAGATCGTCGTGGACGTCCGCGATCTCGTCCGCCACCTTCTCGAACGGCGCAGCGCCCCACATCGTGCTCTGCCGCTGCTTGAGCTCGTCGAAGCTCACGCGGTGCGCTCGATCGCTGCGAGGACGAGCTGCTCGTCGACCTCGCCCGGCAGCCCGCTGACACCGACCGCGCCGACCCGCACCTCGCCTTCGAACACCGCGACGCCGCCGAGGAAGAACGTGAAGAACGGATCGAAGCTCGCCCGCTCGACCGGGTTGTCGCGCACCTTGTCGGCGAGCTCGCGCGTCGTCCTCGCGTCGCTGCGGGCCGCCGTGTACGCCTTGCGCTGCGCGTTCAGGCGCGTGTCGGGCGCGGCGCCGTCCATCGTCGCCGCGGCCACGAGCTCGCCGTGCGTGTCGGCGACGAACACGGACACCGGACCGGACGCATTCGCCACCACGTCGGCGACGATCGCTTGGGCACGTTCGAGGCGCATGCGACGATCCTAATGGGATGAGAACGACGCGTGTCACTCGCCGCATCGCCGCGCCCCGCGCGAAGTGGTCTTCGCGGCGATCCTCGAGCCGGCGCGCTGGCGGTTCCCGGCCGGGATGACGTGCGAGATCCACGCGCTCGAGCCCCGCGAAGGCGGCGCGATTCGCATCTCGCTGACCTACGACGCGCCGGGGCCGGAAGGCAAGAGCTCAGCGCATACCGACACGTATCGCGGGCGGTTCCTCGAGATCGTTCCGGACGAGCGCGTCGTCGAGGTGGACGAGTTCGAGACCGACGACCCGGAGCTCCAGGGCGAGATGCGCGCGACGATCGAGCTCGCGGATACCGAGGATGGCGGAACCCTCGTGATCGGCCTCCACGAAGGCGTCCCGCCGGGGGTGCCGCTGGCCGATAACGAGCGCGGCTGGACGGAGTCGTTCGCCCGCCTCGCAGCGCTCTTCGCGCCGTAGGAAGAGCCCTCGTACACCGCTACCTTGGTGGCCGATGGCGGCGGTCGCGATCCGTGGGACGACGTACCCCGTCGTCCTCCCGAAGCTCAGAGATCCGAGGCTCCACCTCGCGGCCACGATCACCTCGCTCCAGGTGCTCGGGCAGGTCGCGTTCCACTTCCAGCTCTCGATCACGCAGATCCTGCTCTGCCTCGTCACGTGCGGCGTGCTCGAGTTCGCGATCACGTTCCGGCAGCAGCGCGTGATCATGTGGCCGGCCAGCGCGCTCCTGACCGGGAACGGCGTCGCGTTCGTGCTTCGCGTTCCCGGCACCGAGCACGGCGACTGGTGGAGCTTCAACGGCTGGTGGATCTTCGTCGGCACCTCGGCGTTCGCGCTGCTCTCGAAGTACCTGATCAAGTGGCGCGGCGAGCACATCTTCAACCCGTCGAACATCGGCCTCGTCGTCTGCTTCCTCGTGCTGGGCCGCACGCGCGCCGAGCCGCTCGCGTTCTGGTGGGGGCCGATGTCGTGGTGGATGGCGCTCGCCCTGATCATCATCGTCAGCGGCGGCTTCGCGATCCTCTCGCGCCTCAAGCTGCTGCGCGTCGCGCTCTCGTTCTGGGCCGCCTTCGCGATCGGGATCGGCGGGCTCGCGCTCGCCGGCCACGTGATGACGGCGCGCTGGCATCTCGGGCCGATCACCGGCTTCTCGTTCTGGTGGGTGCTCGTCACCTCGCCGGAGGTGCTCGTCTTCCTGTTCTTCATGATCACCGACCCGAAGACGGCGCCGCGCGGGCCGCGCGAGCGGCTCGGCTACGGGATCGCGCTCGGCGCGCTGGCGACCGTGCTGATCGCGCCGACGACGACCGAGTACGCGGCCAAGGTCGCGCTGCTCTCGACGCTCGCGATCGTCTGCGTGGCGCTCGCGGCCTTGAACACGTTCCCGGTGCGGGTGACGCGCTACCGGCTCGCCGCCGCCGGCGTCGCCGGGCTCGCGATCTACACGGCTGTCGCGCTCCTCGCGAGCAGCACCGCCACCTCGCTCGCCGCCCAGCCGCTCGCGCCCGGGAAAGCTGCCGCCGATCCAGATCCTGCCGTCACCCGGCGTGCAGACGCAGCTCGATCTGCCGACGGCGCAGCAGATCGCGCAGACGCTCGTCTCCGTCCGGCCCGCGAGCACGGCCGACACGCTGCAAGTGCACCTCGTGCCCGGGAGCGACCAGTCGCCGCCGACCGCGGTCGCGCAGTACGGCGGGACGACGTACGACCTGAAGCTGCAGGCGACGGGCGCCTGGACGCTCGTGTCGCTCCCGAAGGAGCAGCCGACCGTCGCGCCGCGGACGACGAGCGAGCTCGCGGGCCGAGCGGCTCACGAACATCGCTCCCGCCGTCGGGCTGAGCTTCCAGCAGGGCTCGTTCCGCTACGGGATCTCGAACGACTACACGGCGATGATGGGCGGCGGCGTCTGCTGGCTCGACTACAACGGCGACGGCTGGCAGGACCTGTTCGTCGTCAACTCGTACTCGAGCGCGGACGCCGACCAGTGGGAGGCGCACGGCGGCCTGCCGACGACCGAGCTCTTCGAGAACGTGCACGGGACGTTCCGCAACGTCACCGACGAGGCGCATGCCGGCCTGCCCGTGCAGGGCGACGGCTGCGTCGCCGCCGACCTGAACGGCGACGGACATCCCGACCTGGTCGTGACGACGACGACCGGCGTCGAACTGCTCTTGAACAACGGGGACGGGACGTTCACCGCGCGCGCGCTGCCCGCGCACGGCTGGTACACGGGCGCCGCGGTCGCCGACGTGAACGGCGACGGGCGGCCCGACATCTTCGTCGCCGGCTACTCCGACCCGAACGATCCCGTGCCGAACTCGCTCGCCGGCTTCCCGACGAACCTCGTCGGTGTCCGCGATCTGCTCTACCTGAACGAGGGCGACGGACAGTTCCGCGAGGTCGGCGTACCGGCAGGGCTCGAGTCGAGCGACTTCAGCCACGGGCTCGGCGCCGACGTTCCTCGACTACAACCATGACGGCCGGCCCGACCTCTACGTCGCGAACGACGAGGACCCGAACGAGCTCTACGAGAACGTGCCGTGGCCGGGCGGTGCGGCGGCCGACCCGGCCGGCCTCGGCTTCCGCTTCGAGCAGGTCGCGACGAGCCAACGCGTCGCCGATCCGTTCGCGGGCATGGGCATCGCGACCGGAATCCAGCCGAACGGCGGCACGAGCCTGTTCGTCACGAACTCGCGGAACGAGCCGTCCGCGGCCTATCGCCAGCTCGCGGGCAGGTTCACGAACGCGCGGCCGAGCTTCGATCCGGCGCTCGGAGACGAGCTTCGCCGGCTGGGGCGCGTCCTGGGTCGACGTTGCGAACTCCGGCACGCCGGATCTCGTGCTCACGGCGGGCGCGATCCCCGTCACGAACCTGAAGACCGACGCGGAGCAGGTGCGCGTCCTCGCGCCGACCGGCAAGGGGCTCGAATACGGCGACGCCGACAAGATCCTCGGCCCCGGCGGGCTCGCGCTGAACGGGCGCGGCCTCGCGGCGGCGGACGCCGACAACGACGGCCGGATGGAGATCGCGATCAACACGATCGGCGGCAAGCTGGTGCTCCTCCGCGCGACCGGGCCGAGCGGACACTGGCTCGACGTGAACGCTCGCGCGCTTCGCGCCGGGCGCCGTTGTAACGGTGACGCTCCCGGGCGGTCAAGACGATCTCGCGCACCGTCCAGGCGGGAAGCAGCTACCTCTCGTCCGAGGATCCGCGCGTCCATTTCGGGCTCGGTAGCGCGACCAAGGTCGACCGGCTGACGGTGCGCTATCCGTGGAACGGCGGGACGAGCACGCTGAACGGACGTCGCCGCCGACCGCGTCGTGACCGTCGCCTGCGCCGGCCGCGAAGTCAACGGCCTCGATCACGGCGACCTGCACGCCGAAGCCGCACGCCGGCTCGATCGCGACGTACTGGTTGCGCGCCGCGATCTCGGTGCTTGGCGACGGCAACGCGTCGGAGCCCGTCCAGGCGCGCGACCTGTACGACGTCTCGCAGGTGATGGCGGACGCGTACCGCGCGACGCACAGCACCGCTGAGGTGAGCTACGCCGCCTACCGCCTGCTCGTCTGGCGCGCCTCGTACGACTCGAACCTCGCGAGCTCGTTCGACCTGCTCACGAAGCGACTGCGCAGCCTCTGCCTCGACCCCAGCTACACGGGCGGCGCCGGCAACCGCATCGCCTCGGAGGCGATCGCGGCGGGCAAGCACGACGGCTCGAACGAGCCGATCCACTACGCCGATCCGACGTACACGCCGCAGAACGCGCCGCTCGTCGTCTCGCAGCCGGGCTCGACGGTGCACGACCCGACCTTCTGGCAGCCGCTCGCGCTCGGCGTGAAGCCGACGCCGGGCGGCGGTTCGGTGCCCGCGGTCGTCCAGAGCTTCGTCGCCTCGCAGTGGGGCGGCGTGCGCACGTTCGCCGGGCGCGTGAAGGCCGGCGCGCCGCCGTTCGGCGACCCGTCGAGCGCCGCGTACAAGGACGCGGCGGTGGCGGTCATCCGCGCGACGTCGGGCAAGACGGCGCCGCGCAGTCGACTCCTCACCGGTCGCGTGGGAGACACGCGCGCTGCAGGTCGCGCCAGGCAACTCTCGCCGGCGACCTGCGGCTCTATACGACGCTGAACGGCGCGCTCAACGACGCTGCCGTGTCGGTCTGGAACGCGAAGCGGCACCTACCAGGCGCCGCGACCGATCTCGATGATCCGCTACCTCGCGTTCAACAACCAGCTGCCGCTCGTCGACGGGCTGATCAGACGCACCGGGTCGACGACTCAGGTGCTGTCGAGCGGCCGCTGGGTCTCGGGCGCCGCGTGGACGCCGCCGGCGGCGACGCCGGCCTCGCCCGGCTGGGTCGCGGAGGGGAGCGCGTTCGCCTCTGCGGCGTCGACGGTGCTCGCGAAGCTCACCGGCCACGCGTTCGCCGCGGACGTCGCGCAGCGCGGCGCACGCCGGCGTCTCGCAGGGCATCCAGACCCCGGCGGACGAAGCCGCCGGCCGAATGCTCGGCGCGAAGGTCGGCAAGCTCGCGCTCGCGAAGCGCTGAGCCGGATCATAGCTCGCGTCTTCCACATCACCGGGCCGTCCGGAAGCGGAAAGTCGACCCTTGGCCGGGAGCTCGCTCGGCGCGGGCACGCGTTCATCGAGACGGACTTCGCCTCGGGGCTTGCCTGCTGCGGTCAACCGAGCGTCCGGCGAGAAGGTCGAGCCCGAGCCGCCGTTCAGCACCGACTGGCTTGCCGGTCATGCCTGGCTCTGGGACCGAGATCGGCTCGAACAGCTGATCGCAGATGCGGAATCTGACGTCGTGTTCCTGACAGGCGGCTCGTAGAACGCCCACGAGTTCAGCGGAGCTCTACAGCGGAGTCTTCCTCGTGCACGTCGCTGACGAAGCCGAGCTGACGGCACGGCTGCAGGCCCGTGAGCCTGCAGCGCTGGACCGATGGCTCTCCGGAGCTCGAGCAGATGCTCGCCTGGAACCGAGTCGTCCGCGAGTATCGCCGCGAGGACGCTGAACTCGCGTCGAAGTCGGCCACCAGGTGCGCGGTCGAGGACGCTGGCCGCGAGACGTCCGTAAGCGCCGATGCCGGCTGGCTAGCGGCCGGAGCGGGCCTGCAGGCGAACGGCGAACGTGTCGAGCGTGACGGCGCCGAGGAGCACGAGGCCGGTGACGATGTAGATCCAGCCGTTCGACACGTTCAGCGTGTTCAGGCCGTTCTGCAGCGTCCCGATCAGGATCGCGCCGAGGAGCGCGCCGCGCACTTCGCCGCGGCCGCCGAACAGGCTGACGCCGCCGATGACGGCCGACGCGATCGCGTTCAGCAGCAGGTTGCCCGGCGGGAACGTCAGCGCGACCGAGTTCACCTGGGCGGCGAAGATGATGCCGCCGATTGCAGCGGTCGCGCCCGAGATCACGAAGACGAGCACGCGGATCCGCGGGACGTTGATGCCGGCGCGGCGCGCGGCCTCGGCGTTGCCGCCGACGGCGTAGACGTGGCGGCCGAACGTCGTCCACTTCGCGAGGAAGGTCAGCACGATGAAGAAGAAGACCATGATCACGCCCGAGAGCGGCAGGCCCTCGTGGGTCGCTGATGATCTTCGCGTGGTTGCAGATCGCGACCGTGCCGAACGCGGCGATCCCGATCCCGACCGAGTTGATGCCGACGAGCCAGTAGTTCCGCTTTGCGATCGTCGTGCCCGCGGGCGACCACGGACCTGTAGAGGACGCTCAGCGGATAGAGCGCGAGATGATCAGCGATCGCGATGATCCACCCGCCGATCGGCGAGAAGATGTAGCTGTCGGTGTAGTTGATCCAGCGGTCCTGGATGATGATCGTGCCGCGCTGTTCGAGCTTGTTCAGGATCACGCCCTGCCAGATCAGGAAGCCACCGAGCGTGACGACGAACGACGGCACGCCGACGTAGGCGACGATCGAGCCCTGGAACGCGCCGATCAGCGCAGACGACGACGATCGCGATGATCATCGCGAGGATGCCCCGGGATGACAGTCGCGAGAACCGAGCTGCCCGGCAGCTGCAGCTCACGCGACGATCAGCGCACCGATGCCGGCCAGGTAGCCGATCGACAGGTCGATCTCGCCGAGCAGCAGCACGAAGACGACGCCGTAGGCGAGCATGCACGTGCCTGCGGTCTGGCCGATCAGGTTGACGAAGTTGACGGCCGTGAAGAAGTTCGTCGCCGTCGCCTCGAAGAGCACGATCGACGATGATCTGGCCGACGATGATCGGGATCGGCCCGAGGTTGCCCGTCCGGAGGTTCAGCCAGGCCTTCTGGTAGCATGCCGGCGAAGCCGCCGGGAAGCTGCTCCTCCTCGGGGGGCGGCGCGGCGCGTCCGGGCCCGACGACGTCTGCAGTGCTCATTCGGCGGGCGCTCCTGAGGTCGGCGGGGCTTCAACTGCTGCGACCTTGGGCGCGACGCCGGAGGTGATCGCCGAGACGATCTCCTCCGTGGTCGTCGCGCGGCGGTCGTAGACGCCGATGTCGCGACCCAGGCGAAGGACGGTGATCCGGTCGGCCGTCTCGAAGATGTCGTGGAGGTTGTGCGAGATGAGGACGACGGCCAGGCCCTGCTCGCCCAGCCGGCGCACGAGCGCGAGCACCTGCTCGGTCTGCGCCACGCCGAGAGCGGCGGTCGGCTCGTCGAGGATCACGAGCTTCGAGTTCCACTGCACGGCCTTCGCGACCGCGACGGACTGGCGCTGGCCGCCGGAGAGCGTCGCGACCGGCTGCCGCACCGACCGGATGGTCGTGACGGCGAGCGTCTTCAGCGTCTCCATCGTCCGCTGCTCCATCGCGGCCTCGTTCGAGGATCTGGAGCCGGTTGATCTCGCGCCCGAGGAACATGTTCTGGACGACGTCGAGGTTGTCGCAGAGCGCGAGATCCTGGTACACGACCTCGATCCCGAGCCGCGCCGAGTCCTTCGGCCCGTTGATGTGAACCTCGTGCCCCTCGAAGAAGATCTGGCCGCCGTCCGGCGTGTGGGTGCCGGCGATGCACTTGACGAGGGTCGACTTGCCGGCGCCGTTGTCGCCGACGAGCGCCATCACTTCGCCGGCCTTGACCGAGAAGTCGACGTCGGTCAGCGCTTCGACCGAGCCGAACGTCTTGGTGATGCCGCGGAGTTCGAGAAGAGGGTTGAGGTCGCTCATCGCAGTTTCGGGTTATAGCGCGGTGGAGGCGCCCACCTGGGGCGCCTCCACCGAGTTTGTCGAGCGATCCTACTTACTTGCAGTACTGCTTGAACGTACCGACGCACACATCGCTCTTCTTCAGGAACTTGTCCGCGAAGAGACGCTTGTAGTTGCTCTTCGTGATCCAGACAACCGGCAGCGCAAGGGTCGGCTCGTTCTTGCCGCCGTTCTTGCGATACGTGTTCGTCTTCGGCTTCTGGCCCTTGATGAGCGCGACCGCAGCTGCAGCAGCAGCGTTCGCCTCGTCAGGCACGTACTTGTAGACCGTGCCGGACTGCCAGCCGGAGATGATGTTCTGGACGCCTGCAACGCTTGCGTCCTGACCGGAGAGCGGAAGCGGCTTGAGGTGCTTCGCCTTCAGGTCAGCGATCACGGCGCCGGCGATGTTGTCGTTCGCCGCGAGGACGCCCTGGATGTTGTTGCTGGTCTTGACGAGCATCTGATCGAAGATGGTCGCCGCGTTGTTCGCATCCCAGTCGGGGACGAACTGCTGCGGGCCCTTCTTGATCTTGCCGCTCTTGAAGAGCGGGTTGAAGACGGCGTCGTTGCCGCTCTTGAACCAGAACGCGTTCTGGTCGGTCTGGCCGCCCCACAGCTCGGCGACGGTGCCGCTGCCGGTGCCGTTCGCCTTCATGCCTGCGAGGACGCCCTTGGCCTGAGCAACACCGACGGCCTTACCGTCGAAGGTGACGTACACCGACGCGGTACCGCCGCGTGACCTGGCGGTCGTAGTCGATCGCCTTGCCGCCCTTCGAGGTGAAGAGCTTCTCGATCGATGCGGCGGAGCCGTTGTCCAGCGCCGTCTCGATGACCACCGTCGCGCCCGCTGCGATACAGGCCTGGGCCTGCGCCTTCTGCTTGAGCGGGTCGTTCAGGGCGTTGTTGATCGAAGCGGTGACGCCGGCCTTCGCGAAGGCCGCCTTCATTGTCGGGAGCGTCGAACTGCACCCAGCGGACGGACGACTTCGTGTCCGGCAGCAGGACGCAGACCTGCACGCTCGCCGTCTTGTGCTTGGTGCTCGCAGTCGCACTCGAGACCGCGAACACCGCGAGGCCGGCGACTGCGATTGCCGCACAGGCAAGCGCCGTCGACCTACGGAAAAACTTCTTCAAGATCATCTCCTTGTTCGCTGACGGGGGGCCAGTAACTCCTCAAGTTCTCGAATTCTGAGCCTCCCGTCAAGTTGAGACTTCATGAATTGCAGTGAGTTAGGCTCGTGGCATGAAAACAAGTCTTGGCATTTGGGCGTTCGGCGGCATGGCGACGCGGTTCAATCCGGGCGGGTACAAGCCGGAGCTCGCGGGCGTCTCGACCGCCGACAAAGTGAGGACGGCGGTCGAAGGACTGGGCGACCTGATGGACGATTACGAGTTCCACTACCCGCAGGAGCTCTCGCACGACAACCTCGACGCGGTGCGCGAGGCGCTCGACGGCCACGGGATCTACGCGATCGCCACGGGGACGCATCTGAACCCGCTCTACGGCAAGGGCGGGCTCACCTCGCCCGACGATTCGCGTCCGGAACGCGGCGCTCGCCGAGGCGAAGGAGGCGGCCCAGCTCGCCGGCGAGGTCGGGGCGCAGATGATCGTCTGGCCGGGAGTCGAGGGCTACAACTACCCGTTCCAGACGCCGTACGCGGAGTCGTGGGCGCGGCTCGTCGACGGGATCGGGCAGATCGCCACCGAGTGCGCGAAGACCGGCACGACGCTGTTCCTCGAGCACAAGAACTCCGAGCCGGCGATGAAGATCTTCATGCGCAACATCGGCATGACGCTGCACGTGATCCACAAGCTCCAGATCCAGGGGATCACGAACGTGTCGGTCAACATGGACTGGCAGCACCTGATCATGAACGGCGAGAACCTCGCCGAGTACGCGGCGCTCCTCGCCGCCGAAGGGCTGCTCGGCCACCAGCACGCCAACTCCGGCTGGGGCACCTTCGACGACGACAACATGGTCGGGGCGACGGCGTTCATGGAGACGCTCGAGCTCGCGATCGAGCTTCGCCGCGCGAACTACGGCGCGAACGGCGAGCGGCTCGGCTTCGACCTCTACCCGTACACCGAGGACGCCGTCGGCGCGGTCAAGCGGTCGGTGCTGCAGTGGCGCTTCATCGACGGGATCGCGGCGAAGGTCGACGGCGCCGAGCTGCGCAAGGCGCAGCAGGACAAGGACGCGGTCCGCGCGTACGAGCTCGTGTACGCCGCCCTCGGTGCCTGACGCGCTGATCGGCCTCGACGTCGGCACGTCCGGCGTCAAAGGCATCGCCATCTCCGGCGACGGCGAGATCCTCGCCGTCGCCGAGGAGTCGCTACCCGCTCTCGACGCCGCAGCCCGGCTGGTCGGAGCAGGAGCCGGAGGACTGGTGGCGCGCCTCGCAGGCGGTGCTCGCGCGGCTGCCCGAAGGCCCGGTCGGCTTCTCCGGGCAGATGCACGGCCTCGTCGTGCTCGACGACGTCCGACACGCGTCCTGCGCCCGGCGATCCTCTGGAACGACCAGCGGACGGCAGCCGAGTGCGCCGAGATCGAGGAGCGCGTCGGGCTCGACCGGCTGATCGAGCTGACCGGCAACCGCGCGCTCACCGGCTTCACCGCGCCGAAGCTCCTGTGGCTGCGGCGCCACGAGCCGGACGTCTACGCGCGGATCCGCCACGTGCTGCTGCCGAAGGACTACGTGCGCTTCCGCCTGACCGGCGAGCGCGCGATCGACGTCGCCGACGCGTCCGGGACGCTGCTGTTCGACGTCGCGCACCGCCGCTGGTCGGAGGAGGTCTGCGCGGCGCTCGAGATCCCGCTCGAATGGCTGCCGCCGGCGTACGAGTCGACCGCGATCGGCGGGCGCAGGCGACCAGGCGGCCGCCGCGCTCGGCGTCGGCATCGACTCGCCCGGCCCGGTCTCGGTCGTCCTCGGCACCTCGGGCGTCGTCTTCGCCGCCCTCCCCGCCTACGCGCCGGACGCCGCAGGCGCGCGTGCACGTCTTCTGCCACGCGGTGCCGGACACCTGGCACGCGATGGGCGTGATGCTGAGCGCCGCCGGCTCGGCGGCGTGGCTCCGCGACGCGCTCGCGACCGACCTCGGCACGCTCGAGCAGGAGGCCGCGCGCTGGGAGCCCGGCGTCGAGGGGCTCCAGTTCGCGCCGTATCTCGCCGGCGAGCGCACCCCGCACCCGGACCCGGACGCGCGCGGCGCCTTCGTCGGGCTGTCGCTCCGCCACGACCGCGGTGCGCTCTGGCGGGCGATGCTCGAGGGCGTCGCGTTCGGTCTGCGCGACTCGCTCGAGCTCCTCAAGGAGCTCGGAGCGACGCCTGAAGTGGGACGAGTCTCGGGCGGCGGCGCGCGCAGCGAGCTGTGGCTGCAGATCGTCGCGTCGGTGCTCGGGCTGCCGCTCGAGCGGATGGAGTCGGAGGAGGGCTCGGCGTTCGGCGCGGCGCTGCTCGCCGGCGTTCGCGAGGGTGTCTTCGCCGACGCGCACGAGGCGGTGACACGCTGCGTGCGCGCCCGCGACCGGGTCGAGCCGGTCTGGGACTACGACGCGCTCTACACGCGCTTCCGCGCCCTCTACCCCACGCTTGAAGGAGCTCGCAGTGAGCTGCCAGGCACGAGCTCACCCGAGCGCAGGACGAAGGGCTTGTAACAGACTGTTACAAGCGGCGGGGTGGCCCGCCTCGCCCGTGTGCCGCTCCTGGCGCAGCCCGGACGACCTCGCTCGCCAACGGCCTTCAGGGCGTCCTGGTCCAGCGTGTGACCGGCCAGACCCTGCCGGTGTTCCTCGCCGAGCGCTTCATGACACCGCCGCCGCTGATGCGCCAGTTCTGGCTCAGCGCGACTTGATCGCGCCCATGCGGTAGCCGCCCTCGAGCATCGCGGGCGCGCGCTGGAGCAGCCGGTCCCACTCGGGCACCTCCCAGCCGAACGCGTCGGCGAGGCGCACGATCATGTTGAAGAGCGCCGAGACCTTCGCGGCGTCGAGGAGCGCCTGCTTCGAGACGCCGGCCGCGTAGACCGCCTCGGCGTCGGCCGGGCGTCAGCTCCTCGGGCTGCGCGCGTCTGCTTCTCGATGAACGCGAGCGTCGCCCTCAGCTCCGTCGCTGATCGGCGCGGTGCGGTAGTCCGCCTCGACCGCGTGCCAGACGTCCTCACCGAGCGCGTACGACGCGACCGCGCCGTGGGAGCCTGCTCAGAAGAAACATTGGTTCAGGCGTCGACGCGAACCCGGCGAAGAGCTCGCGCTCGCCCGGCGCTCCAGTCGGACGGCCCGCGCATGACGACGTCGAGCTCGTCCGAGAACGGGCCGCCGAAGAGCTCCGGCCGGTAGAGGAGCGTCTTGACGACGCCGAGCGGCTCGCGCCCGTCCATCCGCGCGCGGATCTCGGCGAGCATCGCCGCCTGCTCGGGCGCGTGCCCGTGGTCGATGCACTCGAGCCGCACGTTCATCCGATGACCCGCTCGGCGGCGTCGAGCCGGCGCAGCCCTTCCGAGATCGCGACGGCGACGGTCTGCTCAAACAGCGTGTCCTCGGCGATCCCGGCGTCCTTCAACGCCTGCACCTCGTCGTCGGTGATCGTCCAGGCGCGCGTTCGCACCTTGTCGAGGTAGGCGGCGAGCGCCGGATCCGGCGTCGTCGCGTCGACGACGCCGCGCAGCTCCGTCGAGCGGCTCCATCGCGCTCCAGGCTAGCGCGTCTCGTCGCCTTCGTCGCCGTCGCGCGCGGCTGGCGCTCCCACGGCTTGAACGTCACCGTGATCCGGTCGATCCGCTGCCCCTCGACCGCCTCGACACGGAACGCGAGACCGTCGTGCGCGACCTCGTCGCCCGGCTCCGCGGTGCGTCCGAGCAGGCCGAAGACGAAGCCGGCGACCGTGTGGAAGTCGTCGTCCGGCAGGTCGCATTTGAACTGCTGGTTGAAGTCGTCGATCGGGAACGTGCCGTCGATGCGGATCGTGTCGTCGTCGATCCGCTCGACCGTCTCGTCCGGCAGGTCGAACTCGTCCTCGATCTCGCCGACGATCTCCTCGAGCAGATCCTCGAGCGTGACGATCCCCTCCATCGAGCCGTACTCGTCGATCACGATCGCCATGTGCTGGTTCGTGCGCCGAAACTCGGTGAGCAGCGCGCCGAGATCCTTCGTCTCCGGAACCATGTACGCGGCGCGAAGGAGCGTGCCGAGCGCGACCGACGCGAGCCCGTCGTTGTGCATCGCCTCGATCAGGTCGCGGATGTGCAGCACGCCGACGATGTCGTCGAGCGACTCGCGGTAGACCGGGTAGCGCGTGTACGGCGACTCGAGCACCGCCTTCAGCGCCTCCTCGGCCGGCAGCTCGACCGAGATCGCGACCACCTCGGGCCGCGGCACCATCACGTCCGAGACTTCCTTGTCGGCGAAGTCGAAGACCTTGTAGAGCATCTCCTGCTCGTCGTGCTCGATCTCGCCCTGCTCCGCCGAGCTCGAGAGGAGCATGCGGAGCTCGGCTTCCGAATGCGCCTCGTGCTCGGCGCCGCGCTGCTCGAGGCCGAGGCGGTGAAGGATGATCGCCGTCGACTCCTGGAGCACCCAGATCAGCGGCCGGAAGACCGCGAAGAACCAGCGCACCGGCGTCGAGAGGATGAGCGCGGTCCGCTCGGGGTGGCTGAGCGCGATCCCCTTCGGGACGAGCTCGCCGATCACGACCTCGAAGTACGTGACGATCAGCAGCGCGAGGATCACGGCGAGGAACGACGCCATCACGGTGTCGAGCCGGTGAGCGAGCACCTGCTCGCCGAGCGCACCGATCGCCAGGCTCGTGATCGTCACGCCGAGCTGCATGGCGGAGATGAATCGCGGCGGGTCGGCGGTGATCCGCAGCACGGCCCGGGCGCGCTTGTTGCCCTCGTGCTCGAGCTCCATGATCCGCGTCCGCCGCGACGTGACGAGCCCGTATTCGGCCGCCACGAAGAACGCGTTGATCAGGATCAGGCCGACGAGGGCCAGCAACTCGAAGAGGAGATTCATACGCGCGTACTGGGCGGCTGATCGTCGTCCACGCGAATCGTCGGCTCAGTATAGCTCGGGCCTGGACGGATCGAACATATGTTCTATCATTGCACGATGCGGGTCGAATACCGCGAGGAGCCGTGCAAGGTCGCGCTCAACCGCGTGAAGGGCATGCCGTTCGAGTGGTCGCTCAATCCGTACATGGGCTGCGTGCACCGTTGCACGTTCTGTTACGTCCGCGCGTTCGAGCGCCGCGCCGACCGCCCGTCCGACGATCGCTACGGCAGCTCGATCCGCGTGAAGGTCAACGTCGCCGAGGTGCTCCAGGCCGAGCTCGCGCGGCCGTCGTGGCACGGCGACGGCGTCGTGATCGGCGCTGCGACCGACCCGTACCAACCGGCCGAAGGCCGCTACCGACTGACGCGCGCGTGTCTCGAGACGCTCGCGCGCGCGGCGAACCCGTTCGCGATCATCACGCGCGGCCCGCTGATCGTGCGCGACGTCGACGTGCTCGCCGAGGCGTCGACACGCGCCGACGTGAGCGTCACGTTCTCCATCCCGACGATCGACGACGACGTGTGGCGCACGACCGAGCCGGGCACCGCCCCGCCCCGCCAGCGGCTCCGCGCCCTGCGGACGCTCGTCGACGCCGGCGTGCGCGCCTCGGTCGGGATGGCGCCCCTCCTCCCCGGCCTCTCCGACCACCCGAGCTCGCTCGCGCGGGTCGTCGCGGCCGCGCGCGAGGCCGGCGCCTGCGGAATCTGGGCAAATCTGCTGCACCTGCAGCCGGGCACGCGCGAGCACTTCCTGGCCTGCCTGGAGCGGGACTGGCCCGAGCTCCTACCCGACTACGAACGGCTCTACGCCAGGAGCGGCTACCTCCCCCAGCGGGATATGGCGCCCGCCAAGGACGAAGTCCGGCGGCTCGCTGTCGCGCCCCGGAATCGCCGACCGCCGGGCGGTCAAGTTGCGTCCAAAGCCACGTGATGAACAACTTTCACTGCTTTCCGCGTAGTATCGGGGGCCGATGGCAGACGAGATCACGACCCTGATCGTCGACGACCACGAGGTCGTCAGGGAGGGACTGCGCCTCTCGCTCTCGCGCGCTCCGCATATCCGCGTCGTCGGCGAGGCTTCCGACGGGGCGTCCGCGGTGGAGCTCGCCGAGCGCCGGAAGCCGGACGTCGTGATCATGGACGTGCGCATGCCGGGGATGGACGGCCTCGAGGCGACGAAGCTCCTGACCGAGCGGGTGCCCGAGTCGAAGGTGCTGATCTTCACCGCGTACTCGGAGCGGTCGCTCCTCGGTCGCGGCCTCGAGAGCGGCGCCAAGGGCTACATCCTCAAGGAGGCGCCGCACCAGACGCTCGTCCGCGCCATCGAGAAGGTCGCTCAGGGAGAGGGCTACGTCGATCCTGCGCTGATGCCGGCATTCCTCGCCGGCAAAGACCAGACCGACATGCTCACCGCGCGCGAGCGGGAGATCCTCCAGCTGCTCGCCGACGGCATGTCGAACGCCGACGTCGCCGCGCGCCTGTTCATCTCCCAGGAGACGGTCAAGAGTCACGTGCGGCACATCCTCACGAAGCTCGAAGCCGACACGCGAACGCACGCAGTGGCGATCGCGCTCCGCGAAGCGATCATCGACTAAGGAGTCTCGAGTCGTCGTGAACGACGATGCCCTGGACCGCCTCATCGCCGCCGAGCAGGACGAGCGCCGGCGCATCGCGCTGTTCCTGCACGACGGCCCGGTGCAGAACCTCGCCGGCATCGCGCTCATGCTCGACGCAGCGCTCCACTCGATCGAGACGGAGAAGCTCGACGACGCGCGCGACGTGCTCGGCGAGCGCGCTCGAGCGCCAGCGCGCGACGATCCGCGAGCTCCGCGACCTCTCGTTCGCCCTCGAGCCGGTCGTGCTGCGCGACCAGGGCTTCGGCCCGGCGATCAACGCGCTCGCGGAGCAGGTCGGGACGTCGAACCGGATCCGCATCGACCTCGACGTCGAGGCGGCCGAGACGATCGGCGAGACGGCCCAGGTCGCGATCTACACGATCATCCGCGAGCTGCTCGACCAGGCGAGCCGCCGCGGGCCGCTGTCGCGCATCGCGGTGACGATGCGCACCACGGCCGACGGCGGGCTCGAGACCAGCGTCTCGGACGACGCCGAGCCCGAGCGCCGCCGGCGGTCGTTCGAGGCGATCGAGGAGCGCGTCAAGCAGCTCCACGGGACGATCGACGTCGACACGCAGGACCCCGGCACGCGCATCGTCGTGGTGCTGCCGCCCTACGCGACGCGGCGCTAAGGTCCCCGCCGTGAGCTCATCTCCTCTTCGTCTGGTCGCCCGCGGGCTACGAGCTGCGCGAGATGGACGGCGATCCGCCGCAGCTCGGGCACGAGTTCGAAGACGACGGCCGGACGCTCGTGATCAGCAAGATCGGCGCGTCGCCGCTCCCGAACGACACGCGCACCTGCGCGTTCTCGGTCGCGAAGTCGTAACTCGGTTCGCAGAACCGAGTTGTACGTCCTAGACCGTCGCGCCAACTACATGCAAGCGGCTACGTCCTCGGCGGCCGCGAGCCCGAGGACGAGCGCCTGGGCGAGCCCGCTCGCGTAGCCGCCCGTCGCGACCCCACCCGCGTCGACGCCCGCCGCCCACAGCCCCTCGACGGGCGAGCCGTCCTCGCGAAGGACGCGGGCGCGCTCGTCGACGCGGATCCCGCCGACCGTGTGCGTGATCGAGGCGACGACGTGAACCGCCGCAACGGTTCCGGCCGGAGCTTCGAACGGCAGGTCGGCGAGCGCCACGCGTGCCTCGGGCGGTGCGCTCTCGACCATCTCCGCGACCGTGCGGTCGCGGACGCGCTCGGAGAGCGCCGCCTCGTCGAGCAGGTAGTACGCGGCCGCGCCCGGACGCCGTGCGGTCGCCTGGACGACGTTCGTCTCCGACCACGAGACGTCGCCGGCCAGGAAGAACTCCTCCCCGCTCTCGTCGAAGGTGCGGGCGAACCGCCCGTAGAGCTGCGACAGCGAGACGAGCTGGCTCTCGTCCCACGGGGCAGCGGGCATGTTGCGTCCGTAGAACTCGCCGAGGCCCGACGAGAGCGCCGCGCCGCGCTCGACCGCGAACCGAAGCCCATCGCCTTCAGACCAGCGGTTCGCGCGCAGCCGCAGCGGTGCCGCAGGCTCGATGTAGCGATCGACCAGCTCGCTCGAAGCGGCGAAGCCGCCGGTACAGAGGATCAGCGGCCCGGCCACCCGGCCGTCGACGGTCAGCTCGACGTCGGCGGCCAGCATCGCCGCGAGCCCGGCTGGTTCGAACCGCTTACCGGTCGTGTGCGGGTTCCCCGTCTCTTCCCACACGACGGGCGCACCGCGCGCCACGAGCCAGGCGATCGCCTCGTCGAGGCGCTCCCAGACGAGCCGCTGTAAACGCTCGTCACCTCCGGGGCACTCGGCGCGAAACTCGTCGAACTCGCGGTGACGCCAGACCACGCACGACGACAGCAGCATCGAGCCGCCGACGCGCGATCCTTTCTCGCGCAGCGTGACCTCGCAGCCGAGCTCGCGTAGACGCGCTGCGGCGACAAGACCGGCCATGCCTGCGCCGGCGACCGAGACTGCGCTCAACGCAGGCTGAACGTGGACTTGTGCTCGACGTACTCGATACGAACGCGGTCCGGGCCCCACAGGAACGCGGCGTAGGTGTTGGCGGCGTCGACCACCGACTCGACTTCGATCGCGAGCTCGCTCGCGTCCGTGATCACCTCCTCCGCCGAATCGACGAGCACCGCAATGTGGTTCAGCAGCGGACGCTCGGTCGGCTCGACATCGCCCTCGTGTACCTCGACGTAGGCCCCACCCACCTCGACGCGGCGCGAGCCCGCAGGGACGAAGCCGTAGCGCAGGTACTGCGCCGCCGCATCGTCAGGGGAGGTCGAGCGGAGAGCCACGTGGTCGAGGTCGTACTCGACGTCGGTCGCTGCCTCGACAAGCGTGACGAAGATCCCCTCGCCGATGTCGAACACCTCCGGCGTGCCGCTAGGGAGGGCGGCGCGCGCAGTCGCGAGATCGGAGACCCGCAGACCGACATGCTCGAGCGCACCGCGATCACGCGGGCCTTCCGCATCGAACAGGGTCAGCTTGCCGCGACGCGCGTTCGAACCGAGCAGGGTGAAGTTCGACTCGGTCGCGATCGCGTGCATCCCGAGATGGCGTTCGCAGAACGCGGCGATCGGCTCGCGGTCGGCGACCCAGAACGCGATGTGATCGAGGGTCTTCGGTTCCACGCCGACACGTTAGCGAGGTGCACATGCGTGGCGACGCGTCACCGCCGGGCCTACCTCACGGCAGGCCCGGCGGGATGACGGGACTACCTGGAGGGACGACGCGTCGAGCGCTTGGCGGTCGAACGCTTCGCCGTCGAGCGCTTGGCGGTCGACTTCTTGGCGGTCGCACGCTTCGCGGGCGCACGCTTTACGGGCGCACGCTTCGCGGTCGAACGCTTCGCGGTCGAACGCTTGGCCGTCGACTTCTTGGCCGTTGCCCGCTTCGCCGGAGTGCGCTTGGCGGTCGAACGCTTGGCCGTCGACTTCTTGGCCGTGGCGCGCTTGGCCGTCGACTTCTTCGCAGTCGACTTCTTCGCAGGCGCACGCTTCGCAGTCGACTTGCGAGCCGTCGACTTCTTTGCAGTTGACTTCCGCGCGGCGGTCGTCTTCCGCGCGGTCGTCTTGCGAGCGGTCGTCTTGCGAGCCGTCGTCTTGCGAGCCGTCGTCTTACGAGCAGCCGTCTTGCGGGCCGTCGTCTTCCGAGCGGTCGTCTTGCGGGCGGTCGTCTTGCGGGCCGCCGTCGTCTTCTTCGCAGCTGACTTCTTCGCACTTGCCTTCTTCGCCGTCGCCTTCTTGGCGGTCGCCTTCTTAGGGGCTGCCTTCTTGGCGGTCGACTTCTTGCGAGTGCTCGAGCTGCGGGTTGACCCCGAGCGTGAACTGGAGCGCGAGGAACGCGACGTCGAACGCGTGACCGCCGGTACGGCGATGCTGCGCTCCAAGTCAGAAGCCCCCCACGTGTCGTCGGCAGCCGTAGCGGCCGGTTCGCTCAACGGGTCGGCGCTGGGCGTCATTGACGCCTCGCCGGTCCCGCTCCAATCCTCTTCGGTCATGTAGTGACCTCCTGAGTTGGATTGCGCGTGCACGATTCCCTACCACGTTGCTTTCTAACGTGCAATGCGGACAGCACACGTCTTCCCGCACGTTGCTGAAAAGGAAAACGTGTCACGCATGCACGACGAACAATGGTTGCGACGTCGGCGTCGCAACTCCTCCTGCGTCTTCAATTGTCACCATCACACGCGAACCTGGTTTCACGCGCACCGGCAACGTCGTCGTGCCGCCGTTGAACTCACCCGCGCGTTGCACGACGCGGCCGGCAACCCACGCTTCGTACGTCTTGCCGCTCGGCAGCGCAGGCAGACCGAGCGCGAGCACCGCCGTTCCGGACGGATCGACGACGAGCTCACCCTTCTTGTCGCCCACTGGGATATGTCGCGACGCCGGGTTGCCGAGTACACGCACTGCGACCTGCTCACGCGACAGCGAGTGATGCAGCGACGATGCCCAGATCCCAAGTCCAACCGCCGCCGCAGACGCTGCGACCGCGACAGCCGCGGCAATCGGTACGAGCAGCGAACGTCGCGGCCGGAGCGGAATGACATTGGTCGGCTCCTGCCGCGCGGCGTCGAGGATCCGGGCGCGCAACTCAGGTGGCGGCGGGGGCCCCTCGACGGCGAAGGCAAGCGACGCGGAAGCCTCCTCGAGACCGGCGAGGTCATCGCGGCAGCGATCGCAGGTCGCGAGATGCGACTCGAAGCGCGTGCGGTCCTCGTGGCTCAGTGCGTCAAGCGCATACGGCGCAGAGAGCGTGTGGAGATCGTCGTCCATACTCCTTCCAAGCCGCATTCGTCCGCGCGGCGCGGACGGTTCGCGCTGAGATTACTCGAGCGGCTGGTTTTGAACGTTGTGCTCGGTCGCGTACTGGTCGACCAGTGGGTCGACCGTCGCAATACCGTCGCCGTAGACGGCGTTGATCCGCACGAACGGCTCCCACTTCTCGGGAAGCGCGTCCTCCGGAAAGATCGCCTCGACCGGGCACTCGGGCTCGCAGGCGCCGCAGTCGATGCATTCCTCGGGATCGATCACGAGGATGCGCCCCGCTTCGTGGATGCAGTCCACGGGGCAGACATCGACGCAGGAGCGGTCCTTGATGTCGATGCACGGCTCGGCGATGACGTAGGTCACGGCGCCCTACTCTACCGATGCGATCAGACCGTCGACCAGTTCCCTACCTCGATCGAACAACGCCGATTTCGCGACGACCTGGTCGAAGCCGGCGACGTGCGCGCGGCGGAGGCCAGAGGTGTCCGTGTGATTCGTGTAGCCGAGAATCGGGACGCCCGGAAAGCGGCTGACGACCTCGGCGGCATCGACGCGCGCAATGTCCGCGATCACCAGATCGGGTGGATCGCCCTCGTCTGTCGTCGTCAAGCGATGCTCGCTCAGGAACGCCTCGAGTTTCCCGCGGACGAACAGGTCGACCCCGCACACCAGGATGGTCGCCATGCCTGAGCGCGAATCTAGCATCGTCGAGTCGGGATACCGCCACGGCCTCGAGCTCGCACGCAACGGAGAGTTCTTCGCCGCGCACGAGGCGTTCGAGGAGGCGTGGCGCGCCTGCGACGCGAGCGAGCGCGACTTCTTCCAGGGCCTCGTCCATGTCGTCGTATCCGCCTACCAGCGCGATCGCGGGAAGCCAATTGCCAGCGGAACGTCAGCGCGTCAAGGCGCTCGCTCGGCTGAGCGCATACGCGCCTGCGCACCGTGGGCTCGACGTTGCAGCACTTCTCGACGCGCTACAGCGAGCCGAGGCCGATCCGCGTGAACACCTGATCGAGCCCGACGCGCAACCACCAGTCGCGGTCGAAGAACAGCAGGAGCCCGAGAACGACGAGCGTCGCGCCTGAGACGACACGAATGATCGTGTAGTGGTCGCGGACCCAACGGAACGCCCGCATCGCGTGTGCGAACGCGATGCCCGCCGCCACGAACGCCGCCGCGAGGCCGAGCGAGTACGCGACGAGCAGTAGGACGCCTCGCGCAAGCGTCCCGCTCGACGATGCGAGGACGAGGATCGAGGCGAGAACGGTGCCGATACAGGGTGCCGCGCACACGGCGAACGCTCCGCCGAGCAGTGCTCGCGATCCCGTCCCCCGGGCGCGGTTGACGAGCCCAGGCGCGACAGCGCGCTCCGGCCACGGCAGCACGCCCATGAACGCGAGACCGATCACGACGAGAACGAAGCCCGCGATCTCGAGTTGCGTGCGCGCGTTGACGGTGCTCCCGACCGCCGCCGCTGCCGCACCGAGCACGACGAAGACGGCGGTGAAGCCGAGCACGAACGGGATGCTTGCGAGCACGATCCGCCGCGCAACCCCGCGCTCGCCGAGCCGGTCGACGTCGACCGACGACACGGCCGAGAGGTACCCGGGAACGAGCGGCAGCACGCACGGCGTGATCACCGAGAACAGTCCCGCGAGGAACGCGACGGGGATCTTCTCAGCCATCGAACTGCGCGAGTTCCTCGTCGATGCGGCTGTCCATCGCGGCATCGAGCGGCGGCGCCGCCTGTGTCGCCCGGCCCGCGGCGTGACCAGTACAACGCGCCGGCGCCGAGCGCAGCAATCCCGATGAGCGCGCCGCCGATCGGCAAAACCCAGGCGACCAGGTCGAAGCCATGGCGTGCCGGCTCGGAGAGAACGCCGGGCCCGAAGTTCGCGACCATCTCGTCGATGATCTGCTTCTTCGTCCAGCCTTCTGCGATCCGCATCCGGATCGTCGCCTTCATCTGCAGCGCAATCGGAGCCGTCGACTCGTCGAGCGTCTCGTGGCAGACCGGGCAGACGAGCTCGGTCTCGATCTCCGCCGCGCTCGGCTTCGAACCGGCGGCAGCAGGCGCGGCGAGCACGAGCGCCGCGAGGAGGAGCGCGACGATCCTCACGTGGCGAGCGCGTGCTCGATGCCGGTGTTCAGGACGGTCGTCGACACCGGCCCCTGCACCTGCTTGACGATGCGGCCGCGCGCATCGATGAAGAACGTCGTCGGCGTTCCGATCACCCCGAACGGCACCTGCGTGTCACCGAGCGCATCGAGCACCATCGGATACGTCGCGCCGTAGCGCTTGCGGAACGACTCGCCCGCGAAGCGCGCGTCGAGCATGTCGACGCCGACCACCACGACGTCCTTCGCCTGCCAGCGCTTCGCACCGGCCTCGAGGCGAGGCATCTCCTGCTTGCACGGCTGGCAGCTCGACTGCCAGAAATTCAAGACGACCGCCTTGCCGCGGAGCGACGCGAGCGACAGCTTCCCTTTCGCAGCGAGGAGCGGCAGGTCGAAGTTCGGCGCCTTCACGATCCGCCCGCTGGACACCGCCTTCAGAACCGACTTCTGCTGATGCGTCACCCGCCAGCCGAGTACCGCGGCGAGGGCGACGACGCCCGCGACAGCCGCGATCCGGAGGACGACGGTCGGCCTCACGAGAGCAGCTTCTCGATCCGCTTGGTCAAGTCGGCAGGCGAGAACTGCGCCGCGGCGACGATCGGGCCGTTCACGTGCGGCGGCACGACCTTCCCCTCACGGTCGACGATGAAGGTCTCCGGGTAGCCCGTGACACCGAACGTCGTCCCCACACTCCCGTTGACGTCGCGCACGACCGGATAGTCGACCTTGTAGTGCTTCATGTACTTGGAGGCGGCGAAGTCGAAGTCCTTCGTGTCGACACCGATGAACACGACGTCCTTGCCCTTCCACTTCGCAGCTTCGTCGTGCAGCGTCTTCGCCTCCAGCTTGCAGTCCACGCACCACGACGCCCAGAAGTTCAACACGACGACCTTGCCACGGTAGGCGGCAAGGTTGAAGTCGCCCGGCTTTCCGAGCCAGGGCAGCTTCACGTTCGGCGCACTGACAGTGTCGCCACGATTGACCTTGGCCGCGACACCGCCGCCGCTGCCGTGCGCGACGTCCCAGACGAGCAGGCCGAGCAGCCCGACCACCACGACAACGGCGGCGGCGCGGACGACGCGCATCAGACGATGTAGACGGTCGTCCCGACCTGGACGTGCTCGAAGAGCCACTCCGCGTCGGGAACCTGCATCCGGACACAGCCGTGCGACTCGCTGTACCCGATCGACGTCGGCTCATCGGTGCCGTGGATGCCGACTCCGGGGACGCTGAGACCCATCCAGCGCGTGCCGAGCGGATTGTCAGGCCCTGGCGGGACAGGCTTCAGGCCTTTGGCCCACGAGTCGTAGGTCGGCGGGTACCACCACGGATTCCTCTCCATGACCACGATGTGGAACGTGCCCGCCGGCGTGGGATAGATCGCCTGGCCCGTCGCCACCTTGAAGGTGCGGACGAGCTTCGTCTCGTCGAAGAGGAACAGCCGGTTGAGGCCGCGGTTGACGACGATCACCGAGGAGTAGGTCCCTGTCGGCACGGTCGGCTGGATCGCGCGCGTCTTGAAGCGCAGCGGCAGCCGTGAGTTCGACGAGAGCGCGGCGATCAGGCGCTGCCGGATCACTTCGCAGCGATCACGCGACCCGGGATGGCCGGCTTGATCACCGGCTTCGCGTTCTTGAAGGTGAGCGTCGCATCGGCCGCCGGGCGCGCGAAGCGCTTCTGAACCGCTGCGACCCACTGACGAAGCGCGGGGCCGTTCACCGCGACGGCGAGCTTCACGTTCGAGCCGGGGTCCGAGATGCGAGCCCTCGCCACCGCGGTCGCGGCGTAGGCGTTGGCAACGGTCGTCGGATCGAGCAGCAGCGTCGTCCGGTCGACGATCACCGGGAGCTGCTTGCTGAAGGCGTCCTGGACCTCGGCGACCGCTTCGGCCACCGGCAGGCCGGCGACGCGGATCCCGGCGATGCGGACACCGGTCGGGAGGATTCCGCCACGGCTCGGGGCGGTCGTCGTGGTTGCCGCGGTAGTCGTCGTCGTCTCGACGGTCGTCGAGACGCCCGTCGTAGTCGACGTGGCGGTGGTGACGTCGGCAATCACGGCCCCCGAGAAGACACCGGCGACCGCGAAGCCCGCCACGAAGAGAACGACAGCGTGGAGGCGATTCACGGCCGGCGCAGTGTAGCGAGCAAGGTTTTCGGATCGTCGGAGACGATTCCATCGACCCCTGCGGCCGCTAGGGCCGCCATCGCCGCCGGATCGTTGACCGTCCAGGCGAACACTGGGGCACCGGCCCGGTGAGAGGCTTCGATCGCCGCCCGCGAGCAGAGCCGCCAGTGCAGCGCGAGAACGTTCGCGCGCGCCTGGCGCAGGAGCAGCGGGATCCTCAGGGGCATCACAGCTCGCAAGGCGGCTCGTCCCGGCCGGACAACCGCGTCCGGCCAGGTGAAACGCGCGACGTCGGCGCGGTCTCGGGGATAGCCGATCGCGATCGGCAGATCGGGCGCGAGCGAGGCAACACGGCGCGAGACCGACGGATACGCGGTCGAGACGAGCACGCGGTCCCGCAACCGGTGCCGGTCGACGGCCTCCAGGACTGCCTGCTCATACCCCGGCCGCTTCACGTCGAGGTGGAGGCCGACGCCGGTCGGGCCGAGCAGCTCGAGCGCCTCGTCGAGCGAGGGGCCGGCGTGGCCCAGGTCATGGGCGACGACGAGGCCGGGCGAGATGTCGAACTCGACGAGGTCGACACCGGCCGCGACCGCCGCCTCGAGCGCGGCCAGCGAGTTCTCCGGCGCGACCGCCTTCGCTCCACGGTGGCCGATCGCGAGCGGCCGCCCGTCGGTGCGCTCGATCTTCACGCGGTGCGCTGGATGACGACGATCGCGCAGTCGTCGGGGAGGTCGCCACCCGCGAAGCCGCGGCAGGCGGCCAGGACGGCGTCTGCGATCTCCTGTGCCGGCCGGTCGGCGTGCGCCGAGAGCACCTGATCGAGCCGTGCGTCGCCGAACAGCTCCCGCCCCTGACGCGACTCGATCACGCCATCGGTGTACAGCACGACCGCCGCCGCAGGCGGCAGCTCCGCGCGCACCTGTTCGTACTGCTGCGGTGCGTCGATACCGAGCGCCAGCCCACCGCACGAGAGCGCCTCGACGTGTCCATCGGGATACACGAGGCGCGGCTCGGGGTGCCCAGCGCACGCGCACAACACGACGCCGGAGGGATCGACGGTCACGTACACCATCGTGATGAACTTGCCGACCGCGATCTCGCCCACGACGACCTCGTTCGCGTGCGCGAGGAACTCGGACGGCTCGGGATGCTCGCGCGCCAGCGAGCGGAAGACGAACTTCGCCATCGCCATGTCGGCGGTCGCGTCGATGCCGTGCCCGGTCACGTCGCCGAGCACGACCGCGAGCCGGCCGTCGGCCAGCTCGAGGAAGTCGTAGACATCACCGCCGACATCGACCTGGGCGGCGGACTCGTACACGCGCCCGACGTCGAGCCCCGGCAACGCAGGCCGTTCGCGCGGCAGCAGCGACTGCTGCATCGTCTCGGCGAACTGCTTCTGCTGTTGGTAGAGCCGGGCGTTGTCGACTGCGAGCGCCGCCTGCTGCGCGATCGTGCTGTGCAGTCGCGAGCGTCTCGTCGGTGATCGGCTCGGCGGGGTCGAGCGAGATGATCGTCAGCTCGGCGAGCAGCTCGGTGGCGGTGGCGATCGGAACAGCGCCGCCGTCGAGCCCTTCTCGAGGAACGGGCGGAGGAGCGCGTGTGCCCCGCCGAGACGGTCGGCCGTCGCCGGATCGAGAACGGTGACCCGGCGCGAGCGCGGCGGGCGTGGCTGCGGCCGCTCGAGAATCGTGCGCGCCGCCTCGGTGAGGCGCGCTTCGGCGACGTGCACCGACCGCGCGACGAACTGGTCGCCGCGCTCATCGGGAACGCGAACGACGGCCGCGTCGACCCCGAGCTCGGTGACGACCGTCTCGGTGACGGCGTCGAGCGTCGCGTCGAGCGAGAGCGTCTGCGCGAACGAGCGTGAGATCTCGTAGAGCGCGTTGACCTGCTTCGCCGCCTTCCGCTCCGAGTCGAGCACGTCGTAGAGCGCTCCGCCGAGCTCGGTCGCGCGCTCGTGGAGGCGCGCGTTCTGGACCGCGACTGCGAGCGGCGCGCCGAGCGCCGTCAGGAGGGCGAGGTCGTTCTCGCCCGGCTCGCCGGTCGCCCGGGTAGGCCACGAGGAGCCCGATCGCCTCCTCGCGCACCTGGAGCGGCACGGCGACGACCGAACGCTGATCGGCGGCGCGCAGCGCCGTGCGGACGGGGCCGAGTGCCGCTTCGACGCCGGCGACGTGGGCGTAGACCGACGCACGTGCCCGCAGCGGCCCCTGCAGCGCGTCCGCGAGCCGTGCCGCGACCTCGTCGAGCTCGCCGGCCACACCACGACCGGCGGCCGCGAAGAGCCGGCCGTCCTCGCGCAGGTACACGCCGACCTGATCGATCTGGAGGAGCTCGGCGCTCCGCTCGACCGCCGTCTCGAGCGTGTGCGCGAGGGAGAGCCGCGAGATCGCCTCGCCGACGACCTCGAGCAGCGCGCGCGTGCGCCCGAGCTCGGTCTCGACGTCGACGGCGCGCGCGCCCGAGCGCAGTGCATGAGCGGCACGAGCGGCAAAGGCTGCGAGCGCGGGCAACTCGTCGTCGCCGGGTGCTCCCTCGTCGCCGTAGAAGAGCTGGAGGACCGCGAAGACCGGGTGACCGAGCGGCAGTGTCGCCACCTGCGCGAACGCCGGCGACAGCTTCGCTGCGCGATCGACGGCGAACGGCTGCCACGCTGTCACATCCGCGCGCACAAGCGCGGCCGCCCGCCGCCAGGACAGCCTCGACGTCCCCAGCGGACGCGAGGCGCTCGGGCGCGCCGCTCGGTGCCGATCCGCCACAACACTCCGCCTCGGGCGCCCGTCGACTCGACCGCAATCCGAACTGTCTGGAGCGCGGCGCGCACCGGGTCGACCCCGGCGGCGAGCGCCTCCCCCGCCAGCTCGAGCCACATCGCCCGCCTGAAGTTCACCGCTGCATGTGAACCGGGCGCAAGCGTCCGCATGGCGAGACCGACCTGGGCGGCGGCGAGCGCCGCAAAGGCCCGCTCCTCGAGACCGAAGGGCTCTTCACGCACCAGCTCGACCGAGCCAACGATCCGGCCGCCGGCGAGCGCCGGCTCGACCACGATGTCGCCGGCCTGCAGCGCCATGACCGACGCGGACGGCTCACCCGCCGCGAGCCGGTCACAGCCGGCGCGCGAGCCTGCGACCTGGGCTGCGAGAGGCGACGTCTCGGGCGCCACCGCACGTGCGATCAGATCGCCGGCGTCGTCGAGCACGCGCAGCACGACGAGATCGGCCCGTGTCGCCTCCGCCGCTCCGGCGACGATCGCATCGAGCGCGGTTCGAAGATCGCCTGCCGCGGCCACTTTCTCGGCCGCACCGGCAAGCGCTTCGATGGGCAGCCGTTGGGCTTCGACGACCATCGTGAAAGAAGAGTGTGCCTACAATCCGGCAGTGCCAGAGCCTGCTCGTAGATCGCCCACGAACGTCATCGACGACGATCCGCCGTCACTCGATCCGAACGCGATCGAGCACAACTACCGCCGTGAGCGCGCACGCCGACGGCACCGCACCGAGCGCCAGAGCGCAGCGCGGCGCTCGAACATCCGCTTCTTCGTGACGCTGTTCGTCCTCGTGTTCGTGACGGCGTTCGCGATTCTCGCGGCGTGGCACGAGCTCTCGACCCTCTTCGGGATCTAGGCCGAGCCGTCCGCCTCCCACGTCTCGCCGCTGCACATCGGGCAGCGGGGAAGCGCGGCGTTGATCGTCACGCCGTAGCCGCACGCAGAGCAGCGGAACGTGCCGTTCGCGAGCGTTCCGGCGGCACGAACGACGACGTAATTCGACTCCTGCACCTCGAGCGTCCAGGCTTCGTCCAGCATCGAGACCCCTCTCCTCAACCGGTCAGATCTACCTCCGACCGGTTTCTTCCCCATACTTAGCCTCGTGGAAACGCCCGACTTCTTCGAGCTCGAGCTGCCAGCTTCTGGTCCGACGCCCCAGCCGAGCTATTCGCGGCCCGTGTCGGGCGGTCTGTGGGCCGCCGGCTTCCGCATCACCTGGGTCGCCGGCCTGGTGCTCATGCTCTCGTCCTTCATGGGCTGGTACGCCGGCTCCGGAACCGGCGTGAAGCTCGCGGTCACCGGCTGGAACAGCGGCATCCTCGGGAAGCTCGTCTTCTTCGTCGGCCTGCTGATCCTCGCGCTCGTCGCGCTGCACGAGTCGGGGTTCGAGCTGCCGCCGAGCGTGCCGGAGAGCCTCGTCATGCTCGCGCTCGGAGTGCTCGGCGCGGTCTTCGTGATCATCCGGATCATCTCGATCCCGGACGCAGTGTTGCCCGGCGAACAGCCGCGGCATCGGCATCTGGATCGCCTTGGTCGCCGCGCTCTGCGTGATCCTCGGCTCGATTCTCCGGGCGACCGAAGAGCTGTAACCCGGTTTCCAACCGGGTTGTACGTCTTTTTACGCCGGGACGAGCTGTTTTGCGCGCTCGATCAGCTGCTGCGGATCGAAGGGCTTGCCGATGAAGCCTCGGGCGCCGCGCTCCGACGCGTCGGCCGCTGCCTGCTCGTCGACCTGGCCGCTGAACATGATCACGGGGATCGAGCCGTGGCGTTCCTGCATGCGCTGGAGCATCTGCCAGCCGTCGACACCGGGCATGATCACGTCGAGGAGCACGAGCTCGGGCGCCTGGTCGTCGATCGCCGCGAGCGCCTCGTCGGCGCTCCCCGCCTCGCGAACGACGTAGCCCTCCATCTCGAGGTTCACGCGCACGTACTCGCGGATGCGGGCGTCGTCGTCGACGACGAGGACGAGCGGGCCGGTCGTGCTGCCGCCGGGCCCGGACCGTTCGAGGAACGTCTCGAGGTCACGACGCCGATAGCGTCGATGGCCGCCGGGCGTGTAGAACGCCGGCACTCGACCCTGGTCAGACCACTTACGAATGGTCGACTGGGCTACGCCGAGGAATTTCGCGGCCTGCCCGAGTGTGAGCCAGTCGGGATCGGTCGCAGGTGCTCGTCTCCCGGGGTGCGTCACACTCCGAAAAGTAACCAAAGCTGCCGTTTTCGAAACGCCAGATCTATGGGTTTTGCACGGTAACCGTGACCGTCGAGCGCGCCGCCGGAGCCAGCGGCAGCGGGTTCAGAGTGCGGACGAGCGTCTGTGTCTCGGCCGGCGTGGAGGTGTCGTCGAGCGACTCGCCGAGCGCAATCCCGATCGCGAAGACGATCACGAACGCCAACACGAGCGCGAGCCGGCGCATCATGGCCGGTAGTCCACCGCGCCGCGCGCGTAGGCATGGAAGGCAGCGTCCGCGACTGTCCCGGGCTCGCTCGGCACCGGCCCTTCCGGCGCCGAGTCGTCGAGCAGCTCGCGCACCCAGTCGTCGGCGCCGTCGTAGGCGGAGGCCAGCTCGGCGAGCGTGAAGTTCTGTCCCACGCGCTTCCGGAGTTGTGCCATCACCAGGTCGACTTCGCCGACGAGCTCGACATAGCGACCGCGGTTCGGACGCGTCGCTTCGATGCGGCGGTTTCCGTCCAGCCAATGCTGGCGTGCGAGCTCGACATCCATGGTCACGCAGTACAGCAGGAGTCCGGCCACAGCGCCGGGAGCTCGGCCACGATGCGGTCGCCGAGCTCGTAGCCCGGATTCGCAAGCGCGAACGCCGCATGCGCGTGGAGGCATTTCAGGCTCCCCGTGCGCGTCGAGCCGCCGATCCCAGCGTCGATCTCGGGCCGCAGCTGCCGCTGCTCGCGCCTGCGCAGCTGTAAGGCTCGCTGCGAGCTCTGGATCGATCGCGTGCCGCCTCCGACCAGCGCTCGACCCCGCCGGCCGCCTCGAGTCGCGAGATCGCCGCGACGAGGTGCGGGCACGTGACGTAGAACTGCGTCGGGAACGGCCGTCCGTCCTCGTCGAACGGCGCCTGCTCGGTCACCGCCGGCTTCCCGAAGGGGCAACGGACCGCGACACGGCGAAAGGCACGCGGCCGGCGGCCGAGCTGACGCTCGACGATCTCTACGTCATGCACTCAGTGATTGTGCTTGCGCCAGGCGTTGATGTTGCGAACGATGAAGAGCTGCTCGCCCGGCTTGACGAGCCCGAGGAGCCGCGCCTGGCGGACGAGCTCCTGCTTCGTCCCGGCGAGCGGCGATCTTCTTCTCCAGCGCAGTCTTCTCGGTCTGCAGCGCCTGCACCTGCTCCTGACGCGTCCGCAGCTGGTGCTTCGTCGACACGTAGGAATGGAGCGGCTTCCAGTAGAGGAAGCCGACGAGGAGCGCCGCTCCGATCGCGAGCAGGCGGGTCGGGCGCAGGCGGATCACCGGGGGAAGCTTCGGCGGCTGTCGGCGAAACCCTCGAACTTAGTTCGCCCTAGGGCGAACTAAGTTCGTGCGTTACGCGATGTCGACTTTGATGACGTTCGTCGAGCCGGGCAGGTTCACGGCGGTGCCTGCGGTCGTGACCACGCGGTCGCCGGACTCGATCGCGCCGGACTTGAGCGCGGACTCGAGCGAGCGTGTCCAGAGATCTTCGACGTCGGCGGTCTGCGGCATCAGCACGGGCGTCACTCCCCACTCGAGCGCCATCTGCTGCACGGCGGTCTGGTGATGGGACAGGCCGATGATCTGGCGGCGCGGACGCAGGCGGGCGACCGCCGAGGCGGTCCGGCCCGTGAACGTCGGGACGATGATCGCGCTCGCGCCGAGCGTCTCTGCGAGGTCGCAGGCGGCATTCGACATCGCACGACCGACCGTCGTCTCCTCGCCGGGCTCGGGCATCTGGTGGCGATACCCCATCGACGGCTCGACTGCGCGGGCGATCGTGTCCATCGTCTGCGACCGCCTCGATCGGGTAGTTCCCGGTCGCCGTCTCGGCCGACAGCATGATCGCGGAGGTTCCGTCGAGGACGGCGTTCGCGACGTCGCTCGCCTCGGCGCGCGTCGGCTCGGCGTGCTCGATCATCGACTCGAGCATCTGGGTCGCCGTGATCACCGGCTTCCCGGCCTCGAGGCAGTGAAGGATGATGCGCTTCTGGAGGAGCGGCACCGGCGCGGCGCCGATCTCGACGCCGAGGTCGCCGCGAGCGACCATCACCGCGTCGGTCTCGTGGAGGATCTCGTCGAGCGCCTCGATCGCCTCCGCCTTCTCGATCTTCGCGATCACGCGCGCCGGCGAGCCGTGCTGGCGGATGATCGCCTGCAGGTCGCGGACGTCGGCGGCCGCGCGCACGAACGACAGCGCCACGAAATCCACGCCGAGCCCGAGCGCGAACTCGAGATCGTCGATGTCCTTCTTCGTGAGCGACGGAATCGGCAGCGGGACGCCGGGCAGGTTCACGCCCTTGTGCGACTTCACCTCGCCACCGACGATCACGCGGCAGCGCGCGCGACCCTGCTGGACGTCCTGGACGGTCAGCCGGACGTGCCCGTCGTCGATCAGGACGTCGTGGCCGGGCGCGGAGCACCTCGCTGATCACCGCGGGCAGGACCGGCAGATCGCCGTTCGACGCGGTCAGCTCGCCGACGATGACGATCTCCTCGTCCTTGAGAGGATGCGCGGCTCGTCGAGATCGCCGACGCGGAGCTTCGGGCCTTGCAGGTCGGCGATCAGCGCGAGCGGCTTGCCCGTCTCCGCCTGCACCTCGCGAACGACCCGAGCGCGGGCGCCGTGATCGTGGTGCGTGCCGTGCGAGAAGTTCAGACGGATCGCGTCGACACCCGCGTCGACGAGCTCGCGGACCATGTCGTGCGTCGACGAGACAGGCCCGATCGTCGCGACGATCTTCGTGCGGCGGCGTTCAACAGACATCGTCCGCAGCCTAGCTCGCTGCCCGCGGGAAGGCCGACCATCCCGGATACGTCGCCGCGGATCCCAGCTCTTCCTCGATCCGGAGCAGCTGGTTGAACTTCGCGACGCGGTCGGAGCGAGCACGGCGCGCCCGTCTTGATCTGGCCCGTGCCGAGCGCGACAGCGAGGTCGGCGATCGTCGCATCCTCCGTCTCGCCGGAGCGATGCGACATGACCACCGTGTAGCCGTCGCGCTGCGCGAGCCGCACGGCCTCGATCGTCTCGGTCAGCGTCCCGATCTGGTTCACCTTGACGAGGATCGAGTTGCCGACGCCACGGTCGATGCCCTCCTGCAGGCGCGCCGGGTTCGTGACGAAGAGGTCGTCGCCGACGAGCTGCACCGTGTCGCCGAGCCTGTCGGTCAGCGCCTTCCACGCAGTCCCAGTCGTCCTCGGCAGCGCCGTCCTCGATCGAGACGACCGGGTAGCGGGCGACGATCTCGGCCCAGAACTCCGGCATCTCCGCGCTCGACTTGACGCGCCCTTCGAACCGGTACGCGCCGTCGCGGAAGACCTCGCTTGCCGCCGGATCGAGCGCGATCGCGACACGTGTCGCGATGCCCTGCGCGCTCGGCCGCCTCGAGAATCACGTCGATCGCGGCTCGCTCGACTCGAGGTCGGGCGCGAAGCCGCCCTCGTCGCCGACGCCGGTCGAGAGGCCGCGCTCGGTCAGCACCTTCTTCAACGAGTGGTAGACCTCGGTGCCGATCCGCAGGCCTTCGGCGAACGGTCGGCGCCCGACCGGGACGACCATGAACTCCTGCAGGTCGATCGAGTTGGTCGCGTGCGCGCCGCCGTTGATCACGTTCATCATCGGCACGGGCAGCGTCGCGCGCATCTTCGCCGCCGAGATAGCGGTAGAGCGGCTGCCCCGCCTCGGCCGCCGCAGCCTTCGCAGACGCGAGCGAGACGCCGAGGATCGCGTTCGCTCCGAGGCGGCCCTTGTTCGGCGTGCCGTCGAGATCGACCATCGCGCGGTCGAGGCCTGCCTGGTCGGAGGCGTCGCGGCCGCGCACCGCGCCGGCGAGCTCGCCGTTGACGTTCGCGACCGCTTTCGTGACGCCCTTGCCGCCCCACTCGTCGCCGCCGTCGCGAAGCTCAACCGCCTCGTGCACGCCGGTCGAGGCGCCCGACGGGACGATCGCGCGCCCGAGCGCGCCGGAGTCGAGCGCACCTCGACCTCGACCGTCGGGTTGCCTCGCGAATCCAGGACCTGCCGGCCCCGCACGTGGTCGATCTCTCACTCGACTTGCTCCTTTGCCTGATCGAAGTACGCGTCCTGCTCGTCGAGCGGAAGCTGCGGTCCAATCCTTGCCGTTCGCGGCCGCGAGCGTCGCAGCAGTTTCCACGCGCGCGCGGAAGCGCTTGGCCGCGGCGCGCAGCTCGAGCTCCGGATCGACGTTCAAATCGCCGCGCGACGTTCACCAGCGCGAACAGCACGTCGCCCAGCTCGGACGCGACGCGGCGATCCGGCTCGCTCTCGGACGGCGGGTCCGCCTGCGGCAGCTCCTCGCGGAGCTCGCGCAGCTCGTCGTCGAGGTCGGCGAGCGCGCCGGCGAGATCGGGGTACTCGAAGCCGACGCTTCGCGCCCGTTGTTGCACTTTGCGCGCGTAGAGCAGCGCCGGCAGCGCCTCGGGGACGTCGTGGAAGATCCCCTCGCGCCCCTCGTTCTCGCGCTTCAGCTCCTCCCAGCGCTCGCGGACGCGCTCCGGCGGTGCGCGCTTCGGCGTCGCCGAACACGTGCGGATGGCGCGAGACGAGCTTCGCGTGGACGCCGCGCGCCGCCGTCTCGAGATCGCCGGTGCCGCGCTCCTGCAGGAGCAGCGCGAGGAAGTACGACTGGAAGAGCAGATCGCCGATCTCGTCGAGCAGCTTCGCGTCGTCGCCCGCGAGCGCGGCGTCCGCGACCTCGTACGCCTCTTCGACCGTGTGCGGGACGATCGTGCTTCGTCGTCTGCTCGCGATCCCACGGGCATTCGCGCCGCAGCCGCTCGGTCAGCTCCTGGAGCTCGACGAGCGCTTCCGCGAGCGACACTAGCCTGGTCGTCGTGGCGGTGGTCGTCGTCGAGCTGAGGCTCGTGCACGGATCCGGGCGCGGCGTCCAGCCGACTGAGTACTTGATCTGCGAGCCCTTGCAGTACTGCTTCTTCGCCTTCGTCGCCCAGTCGGTCGCGGCCGCTGCTGCTTCTGCGTGTCAGCAGCGTCTGCTTGATCGTCGCGCTGACCTGCTTCTCAGGCGTCGTCGCAGCCTTCTTGACGGCGCTGACCGGCCCGATCACGAACCACGCCTTGTACTGCGACGGGTCGTAGACCGGCGCGTACAACCTTGTTCGTCGGCGAGGAGAACGCGGCTTGTCGAAAATCGGCACGGTCTCACCCTTTGTGAACGTCGCCTTGCCGCAGCTCTGGCCGCTCGCGTCCTTCGCGTACTTCTTCGCGAGCGTGCACCACGTCTTCGCGTTGCCGTTCTTCAGCTGCTCGTAGACGCTCTGCGCGATCGCCTTCTACTTGCCAACGAGGATGTAGCGCACGTCGCGCGACTGCGGGCTGCGAGTACTTCGAGCGTGCGCCTTGTAGTACGCGTCGATGTCCTTCTGCGGAACCGTCGATGCCCTTGGTGAGCTGCTGCGTAGACGCGCCTCGGCGATCAGCTGCTGGCGCATGTCCTCGCGCACCTGCGCGTCGGTGAGGTTCACCTTCTTCAGCTGCGCCTTGTACTTCGCCTCGCTGCCGCTGAAGTACTGCTTCTTGATCTGGGCGAGCCGGGTCTCGACCTGCTGCGGCGTGACGACGATGCCCATCGACGTCGCCTTCGCCTCGCGCTCCGCGTCGACGCACGAGCAGCTCGACGATCTGGCCCTTGAGCGTCTGGTAGTCGGTCGTGCCTGCCTTCGGGAACGCCTTGCCCGCCGTCTTGTAGCTCTGCTTCGCGGCGTCGAGCGTCATCTGGAACTGGGCCTGCGTGACGTGGACCGAGCCGACGACGGCGACGTCGCTCGAGTCGAGCTTGGCTGCGCTGCCTGCCGCCGCCGCACCCCGCAAGGAGCGCCACGGCAAAGAGCATTGGCAAGGAGTACTTCAGAGTCCGCATAAGAAAGCGCCGGCTAGGCCGCCTGGCGCGCGGCCAGCATAGCATCGACCAATTCGAGGGCCCCCGTGAATTCGTCTGCCTCTTAACGTCACTTCGCGGTTTCCTGTCGAGTAGACCGCGGTCTCGACCTGGCTGCGCAACTCGCGCAGCTCGCCGGACCCGAGGACGACCGGCCCGACCGTCGCGTCGACCGCCGCGGAAGACGAGGTAGTCGGCGCCGAGCACCGCCAGCTTCAGCTTCGCCTCCTGGATCGCGAACAGGTTCTCGACCGGCTCCGGCAGCGGCCCGTACCGATCCTCGGTGGCGACCCGCAGCTCGTGCAGCTCGTCGCTCGGTCTCGGTCAGCGCGATGCGGCGATGCAGGTCGATCTTCAGCGCCTCGGCGGCGATGTACCCCGCCGGGATGAACGCGTCGATGCGCGCATCGATCCGGATCGGCTTCGCCGCGAGCCGTCTGCGCCCTGAAAGCTCGGCGACCGCCTCGTGGAGCATCTCGACGTACAGCTCGAAGCCGAGCGCGGCGACGTGCCCCGACTGCTCGGCCCCGAGCAGGTCGCCGGCGCCGCGGATCTCGAGATCGCGCATCGCGATCGCGAAGCCGGCGCCGAGCTCGGTGTGGTCGGCAAGCGTCGCCAGCCGCGCGCGCGCCTCGGGGGTCAGCTCGTGCGCGTCGGGATAGAAGAGGTACGCGTGCGCGAGCCGATCGCTGCGGCCGACGCGCCCGCGGATCTGGTAGAGCTGGCTCAGCCCGAGCTGGTCGGCGCGCTCGACGATCAGCGTGTTCGCCTGCGGGATGTCGAGACCGGACTCGATGATCGTCGTCGAGACGAGGACGTCGGCGTCGCCGGCGAGGAACGCCATCATCTTGTCCTCGAGCTCGCGCTCGCCCATCTGGCCGTGCGCGACGAGGAAGCGCAGGCCGGGACAGAGCTGGCGCAGCTTCTCGGCCGCGTCCTCGATCGTGTCGACGCGGTTGTGGAGATAGAACGCCTGGCCCTCGCGCGCGATCTCGCGCTCGAGCGCGGTCTTCATGAGCTCCTCGTCGAACTCGCCGACGAACGTGCGGATCGGGCGGCGTCCTTCCGGCGGCGTCTCGATCACGGAGATGTCGCGCAGCCCGGCCAGCGACATGTGCAGCGTGCGCGGGATCGGCGTCGCCGACATCGAGAGGACGTCCACCTCGAGCCGCAGCTGGCGCAGCAGCTCCTTCTGCGCGACGCCGAACCGCTGCTCCTCGTCGACGACGACGAGCCCGAGCTCCTTCGGGATGACGTCGCGCGAGAGCACGCGGTGCGTCCCGATCAGCACGTCGACCTTTCCCTCGGCGAACTCGGCCAGCACCTTCTTCACCTCGGCCGGCTTGCGGAAGCGCGAGACCATCTCGACGCGCACCGGGAAGTCGCGATAGCGGTCGCGGAACGTGTTCCAGTGCTGCTGCGCGAGCACGGTCGTCGGCACGAGCATCAGCACCTGCTTGGTGTTCACCGCGACGGCGAACGCGGCACGCAACGCGACCTCGGTCTTGCCGAAGCCGACGTCGCCGCAGACGAGCCGGTCCATCGGATGCGGCGCCTCGAGGTCCTCCATGACGGCCTCGATCGCGGTGCGCTGGTCCTCGGTCTCGCGATACGGGAACTCGTTCTCGAGCTGCTCGACCCATTCGTGGTCGACGTTGAACGCGACAGCCCGGCTGCGTCTGCCGCTGCGCGTAGAGCTGCAGCAGCTCGCCGGCCATCTCGCGCAGGTGCTCGCGTGCGCGCGTCTTGAGGTTGTCCCACGCCTTGCCGCCGAGCTTCGACAGCGTCGGCGCCTTCGAGTCGGCGCCGATGTAGCGGCTGACCTTGCCGATCTGCTCGTGCGGGACGTAGACGCGGTCGTCGCCGCGGTAGGCGAGCAGGAGATAGTCGCGCGTGACGCCGGCGACCTCGCGCGTCTCGAAGCCGAGCAGCTGCGCGATGCCGTGGTCCTCGTGGACGACGTAGTCGCCCGTGCGTAGATCCGAGAAGCTCTGCAGCGCGCGACCCGGCGCGGCGGTCGGCGCGCGGCGGCCGCTTGCGGAAGACCTGCGTGTCGGGAAGCAGCGCGACCCCGAGCTCGCGCCAGACGAAGCCGCGCCGTGCAGGCGAGATCGCGAACGCGAGCCTCTCGGGCGCCTCGCCCGGCTCGAGCAAGCGTCGCCGGCGACGCGGCGCAGAAGCTGCTGCTGGCGGAGCGCCTCGCCGCGATGCGGGAACGCGACGATGACGTCGAGCTCCTGGCGCAGCAGCCCGTTCAGCTCGTTCTCCGCCTCGGACAGCCCTCGCGCTGCGAGCGCCGGGCGCTGCGCGTCGAAGCTGAACGGCTGTCCCTGCGGCAGCTGCGTCAGCACGGTTGCGCCGTCCAGGTCGACCGGCGTCAGCCCCTGCTCCTCCCAGACGCCCGTCACCTCGTCCGGCGACCAGACGAGATCGGGAACGCGGTCGAACGCCGGCACCAGATCGTCCGGCGCGCTCAGTCCGGGGTCAGCTCCTCGTCCTCCTCGGGGCCGAGCTCGATCTCGACGAGCTCGCGGCGCCGCTCGGCGGCCGGATGGATCGTCGCCTGCTCGACCTGGCGAAGCGCGCGCTGGGTGAACGGCGAGAAGGCGCGGATCTGCTCGATCTCGTCGCCGAAGAGCTCGATGCGAAGCGGCTCGCGGCCCGTCGTCGGGAACACGTCGACGAGGCCGCCGCGCACGGCGAACTGGCCGCGCTCCTCGACCCGCTCGACGCGCTCGTAGCCCGCCGACGAGAGCTGCTCCGCGAGCGCGTCGATCCCCGGCTCGTCCCCGCGCGCGACCACGAGCGAGGCCGGGCGATCGCCCGCCGGAGGGAGCCCTTCGGCGACCGCCGTCGCGGACGCGCAGACGAGACCGCCGCGTGCGAGCACCTCGAGGGCGCGGGCGCGCTCGCCGACGAGGTGCGGCGGCGGCTCGAGCCCGGAGCCCCACCCGACGCCCCGCGACGGAAAGAGCGCGACGAGGTCGTCGCCGACGAACCACCCGGCCGCCTCGGCGGCGTCGCGCGCGTCGGCGTCCTCCGGCAGCACGACGATCAGCCCGCGGTCGAGCTCCTCGTGCAGCGCCGCAAGGAGGAGCGGCAGCACCGGCTCGGAGACGCGCGCGCGCGTCGGAAGCGCTGCGGCGAACTGCTGCAGACGCTCTTCCGCGCGGAGGCGGTCGACGAGGGTGTGGAGTACGGGCCGGTCCATGACGATTGGCCGAACACGCGGTTCGGCCGGGAGGTCATGGTACGTGCGTCAGGTGCGCCAGCGCCTCTTCGAGCGTGTCGACCGTGAGCGTCGGCTCGAAGTCCGTCGCCTCCCAGGCGCGCCCGTGGCGGAACCAGATCGTGCGCAGCCCGAGCTCGTGGGCACCACGGATGTCCGCGTCCGGATTGTCGCCTGCCATCCACGCGCCGGCGAGGGGCTCGCCGCAGCGCTCGGCCGCCAGCTCGAAGATGGCTGGATCGGGCTTGCGGATGCCTTCGGTCTCGGAGACGCAGCAGGTGTCGACGAGCTCGGCGATTCCCGCGGCCTCGAGCTTCCGGCTCTGGGTCGGATGCCCGTTCGTCACGACGCCGATCCGCCAGCCGACCTCGCGGAGCCGGCGGAGGAGCGCGATCGCCTCGGCGCTCGGCGGGAGCGCGTAGGTCGGGTAGTCGCGACGGTACGCCGCGACGAGCTCTGAGACGGATCTGTCGAGCGAGAAGCGGTCGCGCACCTGGGTCAGGAGCTCGTCCCGCGGCGTGTAGCCGAACCGGTCGAGCTCCACGAGCCAGGCGACCTGGTCGCCCAGGCCGTACCGCTCGCAGAAGTCATGCGCCCAGTTGCGGAAGCTGCCGCGCCGGTCGATCAGGGTGTCGTCGAGATCGACCAGCAGCAGCGGCATCCCAACTGAGGCTAGATGAGCCTCCGGGCGCCGTCGAAGGTGGCGCTGTACCAGCCGGCGAGCGGGCTGATCGTGACGGTCGTGCCCGTGTGCGGAGCGTGGATGAACCGCCCGCTTGCCGATGTAGATACCGACGTGGCCGAGCCCGTCGAAGAAGAGCAGGTCGCCGGGGCGGAGGTTCCCGCGCGAGACGCGGTGGCCGCGGTCGTACTGCGCGCCCGAGTAGTGCGGCAGCGAGATGCCGAAGTGCGAGTACACGAAGCGCGTGAACCCGGAGCAGTCGAAGCCATACCGCGGCGAGGTGCCGCCGTAGACGTACCGGACGCCGAGGTAGTGCCGGGCGTATTTCACGAGCTTGAGCTGTTCGCGGGCGATCGCGGTGGCCCGGCTGACGTGCTTGCTGACGTGCTTGTGAGCGTGCTTCGTCAGGTGCTTGGCGTGCTTGGTGGCACCGAGCTTCAGGTGCTTGGTGGCGCCGGATGCTCCGCCTGCGCGAGCGGACACACAGCAAAATAGGACGAGAAAGAGCAGCGCATAGCGAATGCGATTAGTCACTTCGGGGTCTCCCTTCGGCAGGAGCGGCGCACGCGAATCGGGGGGAACGCGCACCTCGCTGTCGTTGGCTTTGCGCAGTTGAGCACGGTGCCAGATCGGTGGGCACCCCCATTCGAGGGATCTGCACTGGCTCCAAAGGGCTAGGCCCCTGGGGGTCCGAAAACCGGGGTCTTGCAGGCCAAATCGCCTGCTCGCCCGGGTTTCCCGCGCACGGTCGGAATCTGGGCCTCAGGTGCCGATCGGCACGAATGAGCGACCTAGTTGAAGCGGCGCTGCGTCGGCTCGAGGCCGTCTGCGTCGAGCGATTCGACCGCGTCCGCGGCCCGCGAGACGATGCCGCCGACGTCCTCGTGCGGCTCGAAATCGGCGAGGACGTAGTCGGCGAGCGGCCGCGGATCGCCCCGCTCGGGCCGCCCCACCCCGACCCGCAGGCGCAGGAACTCGTTCGTGCCGAGATGCTGGGCGACGGAGCGAAGCCCGTTGTGGCCGGCCAGACCGCCCCCGAGCCGAGCCTGCAGCTTCCCGACCGGCAGATCGCCCTCGTCGCTCACGACGAGCACGGTGTCCGGCTCGAGCTTGAAGAACTGCATCGCGGCCTTCACCGAGCGGCCCGACTCGTTCATGTACTGTCAGCGGCTTCAGCAGCGCGACCTTGTGGCCGTCGATGCGGATCTCCGCCAGCTCGCCGTTGAACTTCGCCTTCCAGGCGCCGTCGTGCCGCCGCGCGAGCTCGTCGACCACCATGAAGCCGACGTTGTGGCGGTTGCGCGCGTACTCGCGTCCAGGGTTCCCAAGACCCGCGACGAGCAGGTCGTAGGAGGTGCCGTGGCGACGGGGCCACAGGCGCAAGGCTCGTTACTCCTCTTCGGAGGAGGGCTCTTCGCCCTCGGCGGACTCGCCCTCGGCCGCAGGCTCTTCGCCTTCGGCCTCGGCAGCGCCCTCTTCACCCTCGGCCGCTTCGGCCTCGGGCTCCTCTTCGCGCGACGGCTGCGTGACGGAGGCCAGCACCGCGTCGGCGTCGTCGAGGAGCGTGACGCCCTCGGGCAGCACCACCTGCGAGAGGTGGGCGGAATCGCCGATGTGCAGCTCCGAGACGTCGAATTCGACCAGAGCGGGAACTTCGAGCGGCAGCGCCTCGACGTTCAGCTCGTTGACGACCTGCGTGAGCACGCCGCCTTCCTTCGTGCCCGCGGCCTCGCCGACGAGATGGAGCGACACGGTGGCGTGGATCGGCTGGTCGAGCCGCACTTCCTGGAGATCGACGTGCGTGATCGTGCCGCGAACGCTGTCGAGTTGGTACTCCTTGAGCACCGACGCGTGCGACTTGCCGCCTTCGATCTCGACGTCGAGCACGGCGTTCGTGCCGCCGGCGCCGGTCAGCGCCGTGCGCAGAGCGCGCTCGGGGATCGAGATCGCGACGGGCTCCTCGCGTCCGTAAAGGACGCCGGGGATCAGACCCTGGCGGCGCAGACGGCGCGACTCGGCGGAGCCGAGAATCGACCGGTTCTGGACCATCAGCTTGACGCGCTCTCCTGCCACGGCCGCGCAGTGTAGCGCGTGACTGCGCTAGAAGAGCTGGTTCTCGCCGCCGAAGATCGCCGAGACGGAATCGTCGGAGAAGACGTTCATGATCGTCTCGGCGAGCAGCGGGCCAACCGGGAGGATGGTCATCCGGTCAGGCTTCGCGAGTGGGTCGATCGGGACGGTGTCCGTGACGACGATCCCGCGGATATCGGACTCCTCGAAGCGCTCGAGCGCATCGCCGCAGAAGAGGCCATGGGTCGCGAAGACCCAGACGTCCTCCACCCCGTGCTCCTGCAGCGCCTTGACGTTCGCAAGCAGCGTGCCGCCGGTCATGATCACGTCGTCGCCGATGATCGCGCGCTTGCCGCGTACGCGGCCCGTCACCTCGGTCACCTCGACGACCTCGGACGAGTGGCGCGTCTTGTGGATCAGTGCGAAGTCCGCTTCGAGCATCTCCGCGAAGCGGACAGCCATCTTCGCGCGACCGGCGTCCGGCGAGACCGAGACGACCCCCTCTCCGGCGAGGCCGAGGTCGCGGAAGTGACGCGCGAACAACGGGAGCGCCGTCATGTGGTCGACCGGGATCGTGAAGAAGCCCTGGATCTGCCCGGCGTGGAGATCCATCGTCAGCACGCGGTCGGCACCCGCGAGCTGGAGCATGTCGGCGACGAGGCGCGCCGAGATCGGCTCGCGCGGCTTCGCCTTGCGGTCCTGGCGCGCGTACGGGAAGAGCGGCATGACGGCCGTGATGCGCTTCGCCGAGGCGAGCTTTGCCGCCTGGATCATGAAGAGCAGCTCCATGACGTTGCGGTCGGTCGGCTCGCTCCCGGTCTGTACGAGGAAGACGTCGGCGCCGCGGATCGACTCGTCGAAGCGCACGTAGGTCTCGCCGTTCGGGAAGGTGTTGAGCTCGATCTCGCCGAGCTCCACGCCGAGCTGTTCGGCGATGCGCTCGGCCAGGTCGATGTGCGAACGGCCTGAGAAGACCATCAGCCGCTTCTGCGGGCCGCGCTCGAGGAAGTGCCCGGTGGGCTGCGTCACGAGCTCCGGCCCTTCGAGACCGGGCAAAACGAGCTCAGACGTCGCGCTGCCGTGCTGCATATCCCTCCTTGTTCTCCTGGCGCGGGCGAGCGACAGCAAGTGCGTCTGCGGGGACATTCTCCGTTATCACCGAACCGGCGGCGATCCAAGCTCCGTCCCCCACCTCGATGGGCGCGACGAAGCCATTGTGGATGCCGGTCCTGACGTTGCTCCCGATCGTCGTGCGGCCCTTGGGCTGCCCGACACGGTGCGGGAAGTTGGCGGTGATCGCACCGGCGCCGACGTTCGTGTCGTCTCCGATCTCGGCGTCGCCGATGTAGGAGAGGTGAGGCACCTTGGTCCGGTCGCCGATGCGTGAGTTCTTGATCTCCACGTAGGTGCCTGCCTTCGAGGACTCGCCAAGGACCGTTCCGGGGCGAAGGTAACAGAAGGGCCCCACGGTCGCATTACGCCCGATTCTCGTGTCGATTGCAACGGTATTTGCGCCGATCTCGGCGCCGGTCGCCACATGGGTCGCCCCACGCAGCTCACAGAAGGGCCGGATCGTCACGTCGGCCTCGATCTCGACCGTCGGCTCGATCCAGGTCGTCTGCGGGTCGACGATCGTGACGCCCGCGAGCATGTGCGCCTCGTTGATGCGGTCGCGCAGAACGGCGGCTGCCTGTGCGAGCTCGACGCGGGTGTTCACGCCGTCGGTCTCGTGCCAGTCGGCGGCGATATGCGCTGCGACCTTGCCCCCTTCGCGCACGACGATCTCGATCGCGTCGGTGAGGTACAGCTCGCCCTGGACGTTCTTCGGTTCGAGCCGCTCGAGCGCCGGCCACAGCACGTCGGACCGGAAGACATAGATCGAGCTGTTGATCTCACGGATCTTCTGCTCGTCCTCGTTGGCGTCGGTGCCCTCGACGATCTTGAGCGACGTTCCCGTCGGCGTCGCGGACGAGCCGGCCGTAGAGGCGCGGGTCGGGCGGCTCGCCGCTCAGGATCGTCGCGGCAGCGCCTTCCCGCCGGTGCGTGTCGACGAGATCGCGCAGGAGCTCGGCGGTGAGCAGCGGCGTGTCGCCGGAGAGGATCAGGACGTCGCCGTCATGCGTCGCCAGGGCAGCTTTCGCCGAGCGCACGGCGTCACCCGTCCCGAGCGGCGTTTCCTGGACGGCGATCGTGACGCCGCTCTCCTCGAACCGCTCATGCGTCGACGGCGAGGCAACGACGACGATCGGGTCAGCGCCCGCCTGACGGCCCGCTTCGATGATCCACTCGACCATCGGCCGGCCGAGCAGGTCGTGGAAGTGCTTGGGCACCGCGGACTTCATCCGCGTGCCGAGGCCACCGGCCATGAGTACCGCTGCGAGCTGAGTCATCTGCAGGGGGAGAGACTACTGGGACGGTTCTGGCGCGCTCGCTACTTGCGGCGAACGTAACCCTGAAAGGTGATCGAGTACCCGGCCTTGCTCGGCCCCGATCTGTCCACGAGAGAACCGAGAAGCGGGCCGCCAGGTGTTCCGGGCGCGAAAGTATCCAGATCATCTCCCGAGCTGTACCGGGCGTTGCCGAGCATCGCGTCCTCGACGTAGAACGCCCCGAAGTTCTCGGACCTCAGGCCTTCGAGCTTCCACTCCCGTCCGTTAATGTCGCTGCCGCTCACCGTAAGACGCTGCCCGTTCCAGCTCCACACACATCTGCTCCTCGGATTGAGGAACGAGTGGCCCTCGAACTTCCCCAGCTCGGCCCCACGATCTCCCCAGCACGCGCCCGAGTGGTCGCGCCAGGTGACCGATCCGGTGCCATCGAGCTGCGTGCAGTACCCAAAAGGCCCGTACGCGTCCAGGCGCAGCTGAATGTGGTACCACCTGGCGTTGCTCGAGTGCGCCGCGGCGGCGCCGGTCGGCAAGAGAACGGCGGCGACCATCGCGAAGAGAACCACTAACCGCCGCATCGACACGAGGCGGGGACTGTACGCGAAACGACGCCCGATGCCGACCAGGGCGATCGCGCGTCGTTTCTACGACTGGGGCGCCAGGATTCGAACCTGGGATCGCGGGACCAAAACCCGCTGCCTTACCGCTTGGCTACGCCCCACCGAGGCGACGCCAGTCTACGAGCGTTCGGTGAAGAGGAAGATGAGGGCGACGATCGCGAAGATGATGATCACTGCGATTGCAACTGCTTTCAGGATCCCGATCGCGAGCGGGACACACAAGACGAGCAGTTGCGAGCTCGCGAAGATCCAGCCGACCTGACGCAGCGTGTGGGAGCGGCTGCGGCGCGTGACGAACCACCAGAAGCTGAGCGCGATGAGCGCCAGGATGACCGCCGCCCACCAGTGCAGCGCGCCGAAGAGATAGAGCAGCCCTTCGATTGCGGCGATCGCGAGCGTGATGCGAATCCGCCGCTCGCGCAGCCACCTGCCGCCCTTCGTCGATCCGTGTTCGATCGCCTGCACGCCCAAAGTCGATCAACCGTACCACGCAGGAACCGTCACCCAAGACGCTCCGAGCCCACGAAGCGACCGGCGCGCGCGCTCCGCGTCGGCGAGCGAATGGAAGAGGCCGTAGACGGCTGGGCCGGCACCCGTGACGTCGGCACGAAACGCGCCTGCGGCGGCGATCTGATCGGCGACCGGAGAGCGCGCGAGGTCGTTCGGCGGCAGCGCCGCGAGGTCGCGCGGGCGTCGTACTTCCGCAAGTGCCGCGCGCAACGCGGCAACCCGTTCGGCGTAACCGTCCGATCCTCGGCGGGCGTCGAACGACTCGTAGACAGACCGCGTCGAGGGCTTCACGGCACCGTTCGGCACGACGAGCAGGACGGCGAAGTCCTGTGGCAGGTCGAGCGGCTCGACCGTCGTGCCGTCGCCCGTTCCGAGCTGCGGCCCGTCGTAGAGGAAGAACGGAACGTCTGCGCCGACATCTGCAGCGAGCGCGTGCAGCTCCTCCGGCGTGCGCGGATTCTCGAGCTGCCCGTTTGCGAGCCGAAGCGCCGTCGCGGCGTCGGAACTGCCGCCACCGAGGCCGGCGGCGACCGGGGTGTTCTTCTCGATGCGGACGCGCCAGCCGTGCGGAGCGCCGAGAAGCCCGAGCGCGCGCCCGACGATCGTGTCGGGGAACCCTTCCACGGTTGTGTCCTCGGCGGGCTCGACGGTGATGCGATCGCCCAGGTCGATGCGCTGGTAGACGGTCGCGAGCTCGTGCTTGCCGTCGTCGCGCACCGGCCCGACGACGAGCGCGAAGTTGAGCTTCGCCGGCGCCGGGCCGATCATGCGAGCGCCTCCGTCAGCTGTACGAACTCGGGCGGTGCGAGCGCCTCGGCGCGGACATTCGGCTCGCGCCCGATCGCAGCGAGCGCCTCGACGGCGTGCTCGCGCGAGGAGACACCGGCGAGCGCGAGCGAGTTCGCGAGCGTCTTACGGCGGTGGCCGAACGCTCCTTCGACGACCCGCTTCACGCGGGGAGTCACACCGGGCGCGATGCGCCGGAACGCCACGAGGGCCGAGTCGACATTCGGGCGGGGCCGGAAGACCTCGCGCGAGACCGGATGGAAACCCGTGCGCTCGGTCGCGAGCTGGACGACGACCGAGACGGCGCCGTAGGCCTTCGTCGAGGGCACGGCGAAGAATCGGTCGGCGACCTCGCGTTGCACCATCACGCACCAGAGGTCGAGCTGCCCAAGCGCGAGGCTCTCGGCGACGATCGGGGTCGCCACGTTGTACGGCAGGTTCGCGACGAGCTTGTGCGGCGGCGGCTCGAGCGCAGCGACGTCGAGCCGCAGCGCGTCACCCCAGTGAACCGTCGTGCGCTCGATGCCCGACGAGGTGCTCCTCGAGACGATGGTCGACCTCCGCGGCGTGCACGTGCGCGACGCGCTCGGCGAGGAAACGCGTGAGGACGCCGAGCCCCGGCCCGATCTCGAGGACGACGTCGTCGGGCGCGAGCTCGGCTAGCCGCTCGATGACACGCAGGATGTTGTCGTCGACGAGGAAGTGCTGGCCGAGGTCCTTGCGCGGGCTGACGCTCATAGGGCAAAGAGGCGGGTTGCGTTCTCGTCGATCTGCTCGCGCACGTCACGTCCGAAGAGCTCTGAGAGAACGTCGTAGGTGTGCACGACATACGCGGATTCGTTGCGCTTGCCGCGCACCGGCTGCGGCGCGAGGTACGGGCTGTCGGTCTCGGCGAGCAGGCGGTCGAGCGGAACGCGCCGTGCCGCATCGCGCAGGTCGTAGGCGTTCTTGTAGGTGACGTTGCCCGCGAACGAGATGTACCACCCGCGCTCGAGCGCCGCGTCGAGGAGCGGAGGCGAAGAGAAGCAGTGCAGGACCACGGCGCCGTCGTACTCGACGAGGCGCGCCCGCGTGTCGTCATCGGCCGCGCGCGTATGGATGACGACAGGCTTGCCGACCTCGCGGGCGAGCGCGAGCTGCGCGTCGAAGAGGCGCTGTTGTGCGTCGTGCGGCGCGTAGTCGCGGAAGTAGTCGAGACCGGTCTCCCCTACCGCCACGACCTTCGGGTGGTCGAGCAACTCGCGCAGCTCGTCGAGGTTCCCGGGTGCGGCCGCCTCGTGCGGGTGCACACCGAGGCACGCGTAGACGCCGTCCTCACCCTCGGCACGCGCAAGCGTCACTCGGGCGTGCTCGATCGTCGTCGCGACGTCGACGAACCGCGTCACCCCGGCCGCGCGGGCACGGGCCAGCACCTCCGGCGCGTCGTCGCCGAGGTGCGTATGCGTGTCGATCACGCCGCGTCGGCGCCCGCGACGTCGATCCGCGGGAAGAGCGGCGCGGCCGCCGCGATTCCGTCGACGGCGTCGAGCCGGTCGGGTGCGACGCGTACCCAGTCGGTGTCCACCGGCTGACCGAGGGCGGCGAGGATCTTCGGCGCCGCCTCCGGGAGATACGCCGAGACCGCGACCGCGACCGCGCGCAGTCCATCAGCCAGGTCGTGGAGCACCTGATCGAGCGCAGCGTCGTTCGCTGGATCCTTGGCGAGCGTCCAGGGCGCCTTTTCGGTGACGTATCGGTTCAGCTCGCGAACGAGCGCCCAGACCGAGTCGATCGCACCGGTGATGTCGAACGCGTCGATCTGTCTAGGCACCTCGTCACCCACGGCGGCGATCGCCTGCGCGATCGTCTCCGACGTCTGGACGCCGCGTGGCAGCGAGCCGCCGCGGTACTTGGCGATCATCGCGGTCGTCCGCGAGAGAAGGTTTCCGAGATCGTTGCCGAGCTCGCGCTCATAGCGCTCGGCGATGCCGGCCAGCGTCGCATTGCCGTCCTGGCCGAACGACACGGCGCGCGTGCACCAGTAGCGCACGGCGTCCGCGCCATAGGTGCCGATCAGCTCGAGCGGGTCGACGGCATTGCCGAGCGACTTCGAGATCTTCAGGTCGTCGAGGAGCAGCCAACCGTGCGCGAAGAGCTGCTTCGGCACCGAGTACCCAGCGGACAGCAGCATCGCCGGCCAGTAGACGCAGTGGAACCGGATGATGTCCTTGCCGAGGAGATGGCGCACCTCCGGCCAGAACTCGTCGATCAGGTTCTCGCCGGGCCTGGCGTAGGTGAGCGCGCTCAGGTAGTTGACGAGCGCGTCGGCCCACACGTAGGCGACCTGCGTCTCGTCCCACGGGAGCGGGATGCCCCACGGCTGCCCGGCGCGACTGATCGAGAAGTCGCGCAGCCCACCCTCGACGAAGCTCCGCACCTCGTTGCGCCGGAACTCGGGCAACACGAACCCTTCCTGCGCATAGAGCTCGAGCAGCTTGTCCTGGTACTTGGAGAGACGGAAGAAGTAGTTCTTCTCCTCGATCCACTCGGCCACGGTGCCGTGGATCGGGCACCGGCCGTCGACCAGCTCATCCTCGCTCTTGAACTCCTCGCAGCCGACGCAGTAATGACCGGCGTAGACGTCCTCGTAGACGTCGCCCGCGTCGTAGATCTTCTGCAGGAACTCGCGAACGAAGGTCTTGTGGCCGTCATCCGACGTCCGGATGAAAAAGTCGGTCTGCGCGTTGAGGCGGAGCGGCAGATCACGCCACGCGACCGCGATCTCGTCCACGAACTCCTGCACCGTGACGCCGCGCTCCTCGGCGGCGCGCCAGACCTTGGTCGCGTGCTCGTCCACCCCCGTGAGAAAGAACGTCTCCTCCCCACGTTGGCGGTGATGCCGCGCCAGGATGTCCGCCGCGACAGTCGTGTACGCGTGGCCAATGTGCGGCCTGTCGTTCACGTAGTAGATCGGTGTCGTCACGTAGAAGCGCATGGACGGCCATTGTAGGGACGGCCCTGCGCCTGACCCTTCGCGCGACGCCGGCCGCGAGCGTGATGAGCAGGAAACCGGCCAAGGCCGCGATCGCCGGCGCAGGCAGACCGTCCTCTGGCCTTGTCGGATCAGCGTGCGCAGCTCGTCGGGCCGCCGACTCCACGACGTGTGCCCGCAGGCGACCTGCGTCCCGCGGACGAACCTGTTCGCGGCGAGGCGCAACGAGTCGCCTGCGGGCCGGGGCCGGACCGGTGCGGCAGCGCCATGTGCCTGGGCGGTGCGACGGGCTCGGCCGCCGGACGGGAGCGCGCGAGCGCCACCACGGACGCTTTGCTGTGGGGTGCCCGCATCCTGTGGCCGGCCTGGCGCACCGGTCTCGTCGTTGCGCGCGCCGCCGCCGCGATCGTCAGACCGCCTGCGGGAGCAGCGGCGTCGACCGGCGGGACGGCCGGCGACGTCTGAGCCGCCGCCGCAACAGCTGTGCCAGAGCCCGTCGGCGCAGGCGCCGGCTCGGGAGCGACGACCGTTGCTGCCGACACCGGGTCGGCAGGGACGGCAGGCGCCGGAACGGCAGGGGCCGGAGGTGCGGGCTGGGCGACCGACGCCGACGGAGCGGAATCGGCCACCGGCGCAGGAGCCGGCGACGTCGATGGCCGCGGGGGCAGGAACGACAGCGGATCGAGATAGCCGTTCGGATCGGAGACGATCCGGATGCCGAGATGCACATACGGCTGCGAGAACGCGCCGTCGCTCGGGCCGACCGAGCCGACAGTGTCGCCCTCGGCGACCGTCGCATCTTCGCGACCGCGATCGCGCCGAGGTGCGTCAGGGTCACCGCGTACCCGTCGGCCGTCGCGATCGTGACGGATCTGCCCGAGCCCGGCACGGATCCGGAGAAGGTGACTGTGCCGGCCGCGGGAGCCGGAACGGCTGCACCGACGTCGCCCGCGAGATCGATCCCGCGGTGTTGGCCGCCGCTATATGGGTGCGCGCGATCGAAGTCGAACTGCTGGAGGACAGCACCGTCCGCCGGCCAGCTCCAGGCCTGCGCCATCGGCGTCACGAGGAGCGCGGCAAGCACCGCGATGAGCAGCGAACGACGCATCGGCATCACCCCTGTTGTCTGAGAAGAGAACGGTCAGACCACGGTAGGGGAGCGATCGGCTGTTGTCAAATGAGATTACAGAGTTGTCACAGAGTGCCCCGGTAGAGGCTGTTGCGCGACGTGCCGGTCAGGCGCGCAACCACCTCCGCCGCGACACGGCGGGGCGTCCCGGCGCCGACAAGCTCTTCGACGGCGGCCAGCGCCGCCTCGACGTCGACCGCGAGGGAGCCTGGCCCGACGACGAGGACGATCTCTCCCTTCGGCGGCACGGCGAACCGCTCGGCGAGCTCGAGCGCCGTCCCCCGAGCGACCTCCTCGAACCGCTTCGTCAGCTCGCGGCAGACCGCGACCTCGCGTGACGCGTCGACGGCTGCGAGCGCGCGCAGCGACGCTGCGACCCGCTGGGCCGACTCGAAGGCGACGATCACACAGCCCCACGCCGCCGTCTCGCGCCAGAGCGCGTCGAGCTCGCCGGCCTTCCGTGGCAGGAAGCCGACGAATGCGTACGGGCCGCCACCGAGACCGCTCGCGACGAGCGCGGTCTCGACCGCCGATGCACCCGGCAGCACCGTCACGGGAACGCCCGCAGTCGAGCGCCGCCCGGACGAGCCGCGCACCCGGATCGGAGACGAGCGGCATCCCCGCGTCGCTGACGAGTGCCATGCGCTCGCCGGCAACGAGGCGCGGGACCAGCTCCTCGACGCGCGCCGCCTCGTTGTGCTCGTGGTAGGAGACGAGCTTTGCGCGGATCCCATGCCGCTCGAGCAGCCCCCGTGTGTGGCGCGTGTCCTCGGCCAGGACGATGTCCGCCGCCCGGAGCTCCTCGAGCACGCGCAGGGTGACGTCCTCGAGATTGCCGATCGGGGTCGCGCAGACCGCGAGCGGCACGGCGCTAGAGCCCTTCGAACGCGATCAGCCCGGCGCCGATCAGGCCGGCGTCGGTGCCGAGCTCGGCGCGCTCGATCTCGAGCGTCTGCCCGGACGGCGCCAGCGCCTCGCGCAGAACGGCCTGCCGCGCCGCCGTGACGAGGTAGTCGAACGCGGCGATACCGAAGCCGCCGCCGATCACGACCCGCGTCGACCCGAAGACGTTCACGAGCGAGCCGATCGCGACGCCGAGGTGATGGCCGATCTGCTCGAGCGCCGGATGTCCCTGCTCGACGAGATCGCGCGCGCTCGCGTTCGGCCCGATCACCTGGCGCGCGAGCTCGTCCGCCGCGGTCCCGGAGCAATACGTCTCGACATGCCCACGCCCGGAGCAGGCGCCCTGGCACGGCTTGCCGTCCTCGACGATCACGATGTGCCCGAGCTCCGTGTACGCGCGGAAGAGCTTCCCGCCCGAGACGATGCCGCCGCCGACCCCGGTGCCGAGCGTCAGCGCCATCAGATCGGTCGTCCCGCGACCGGCGCCGAGCTTGAACTCGGCGAAGGCAGCGCAGCTCGCGTCGTTCTCCATCTCGATCGGGAGATGGAGGCGCCTCTCCATCTCCTTGGCGAAGTAGACGTCCTGGATCGGGATGTTGACCGCGCCGAGCGCGAGCCCGGTCGAGAAGTCGATCCGCGAGGGGATGCCGAAGCCGACCGCGTCGATCCCGTCGAGCGGGAGCTCGCGGACGACGTCGGCCAGCTCGTCGAGGAGCGCCGCCTGCGAGGTCGTCACCGTGGGCCGCTCGACCGTCTCGTGGACGATGCCGTCCTGGCCGACGATTCCGGCCAGGATCTTGGTCCCGCCGAGGTCGACGCCGATCACACGCTGGGCGTTCATATCCGCGCGGTAACCTACCCCGCCGAATGGCGTCGGACGAAAAGCCCTACCGCGTCTACCGCGGCGGACGCACGAAGGGCAAGGTCCCGACGCCCGGACGGTCGAGCCGCGTCCGCAGTGGCTCCGGCTCGACTCCCGAGTACCGCGGGCCTGGCGGCGCGACGCCTCGCAAGCGCCATTGGGGCCGCTGGATCGCGGTCGGCGTCCTCGGGCTCGCTCGTCCTCGTGGTCGTCTGGGGAGTCGCCGGCTGGCTCTCCGTCTCGGGCGGCGTCTCCGACGCGAACAAGCGCCTCGACCCGGACGCGAAGGCGGCGCTGACCCACCAGAGCGGCCTGCTGCTCTCGCACCCGACGACGGTGCTCCTGCTCGGGATCGACAACTCGCAGGCGGCCGGCCGCACCGGCGACATGCACTCCGACTCGATCATGCTCCTGCGCACCGACCCGTCGCACCACCGCCTCTACTACCTCTCGATCCCGCGCGACCTCGAGGTGCCGATCCCCGGCAACGGCACCGAGAAGGTCAATGCCGCCTACCAGGACGGCGGCGCGCAGCTCGCGATCAAGACGATCAACCAGTTCACGGGACTGCCCATCGACCACGTGATCGTGGTCGACTTCAACCAGTTCAAGGACCTGATCGACAAGCTCGGCGGGATCGACATCAACGTGCCGAAGCCGATCCAGTCGAACGGCTTCGACTGCCCGTACTCGGCGGCGAAGTGCCAGACGTGGCACGGCTACCGGTTCGCGAAGGGCAACCAGCACATGAACGGCGCCCGCGCGCTCGTGTACTCGCGGATCCGCGAGAACCTGCTCGACCCCTCGGAGACCGACATCACCCGCGGCGCGCGCCAGCAGGCGGTGATCGACGCGGTGACGGCGAAGCTCGCCTCGGCCGGGACGTTCGTGAAGCTGCCGTTCGACGGCGGCTCGCTCGTGAAGCCGCTCACCACCGACCTCTCGACGGCGCAGCTCGTCCAGCTCGGCTGGGTGAAGTTCCGCGCCGGCGCGGGCAATGCCGTGCACTGCCGGCTCGGCGGCGACTTCGGCGCGGGCGGGACGGGCAACCCGAGCGAGGACAACCCGACGACGATCGCGGAGTTCCTCGGCAAGTCGGCGCCGCAGCCTCCGACCGACCCGTTCGGCCCGGGCTGCGTCGTCGGACGCGTCCTTCAGTAGCGAGGTCTAGGCTTCGGCGGTCTTCTTCGTCTCGCCGCCGCTCGAGCTCGAGCTGTCGGACGAGGACGAAGAAGACGACGACTCGGACGACGAAGAGCCGCCGCCTGTCCTTCGACGGTGACTTCGACTTCCGGCCGTAGTCGGTGCTGTAGAAGCCCGAGCCCTTGTAGTGCACCGCCACCGGATGCAGGACGACCTGCAGCGGCGAGGCCTTGCACACCTCGCACTCGGTCGGGCCGGGTTCGGTCATGCCGTGGAACACCTCGAAGAGGTGGCCGTTCGGGCACTTGTACTCGTAGATCGGCACGAGAAAGGGCAGGCTAGCAGCGAGGCTGGCGCTAGCCTCGTCGCGTGAGGCTCGCCGCTCGCATTCCTGGTGGCGGTCGCGCTCGCGGCGCCCGGCGAGCGCGTTCGCGCACGCGACGCTCCTTTCGACCGCACCGGAGAACGGCGCAGTCCTCGACACGGCGCCGCGCCAGGTGACCGTCCGGTTCGACGACGGCGTCGACGCTCGGCGGCGGCAACGCGGCCGTCTCGAACGCGACCGGCGGGTCCGTCCTGGCCGGCCCGGCCGTCGCCCACGGGCGGACGCTCGTCCTGCCGCTACGACCGAATCTGCCGAACGGCGCGTACAGCGTCCGCTGGAGCATCGTCTCCGACGACGGCCACCCCGAGAAGGGCGTGCTCGCGTTCGCGGTCGGCGCCGGGAGCGCGAGCCCGACCTCGGTGCTCGGCGCGTCGGTGCCGCTGACCTGGAGCGACATCCTGCTCCGGACGCTGTACTACCTCGGCCTGCTGGTCGGCGGCGGCGCGGCGATCTTCGGGCTCGTCATGCGCCGCCTGCTCGGCGACCGGATGCGGCGGCCGCTCGCCCACCTGCTCTTCTTCTCGCTGCTCTTCGTGTTCCTCGGCGGCAGCAGCATCCTGCACGGCGCACCGCCGGGAACCCGCTTCGACCTCGTCATGAAGGTCGCTGTGACGGTCGCGCTCGTCGGCGGCGCCGCAGCAGCCCTCGCGCCGTCGCTGCCGCAGCTCCTGCCGTTCGCGGGCGCCTGCACGCTCGCGCTGATGGCCGCACCGACCCTCTCCGGGCATGCGCTCGACCCGGGCCAGCCGCGCGTTCTCTCGGTGCTCGCCGACCTCGGTCATCTCGTCGCCGCCGGCGCGTGGTTCGGCGGGCTCGCGGCGCTCGTGTACGTCGTGCCGCGCGCGACCGACGGACGACGGCGAACGACGGGCCGCCGCGCACCGCTTCTCGACGGTCGCGCTGTCGGCCGTGATCGTGATCGCCGCGACCGGCCTTGCCCGCGCGCTGACCGAGCTGTCGGCCGTGTCCCAGATCTGGACGACCTCCTACGGCCGAGCGCTGATCGTGAAGACGGCGATCTTCGTGCCGCTGCTCGGCGTCGGCTGGCTGAACCGGAGCCGGATGCTCGACGCGTTCGCGCGCCTGCGCCGCTCCGCGCGCCTCGAGCTCGTCGCGATCGCTCGGGATCGTCGTCGCGGTGGCGATCCTCACCGAGCTGCGGCCCGGCGAAGGACGTCTCGCGCGCCGCCTCGGCAGCTCCCACCGTCTCCGCAGCCCGCGGCGCTCCCGCCCGAAGGCGCGGTCGTCGACGCGCGCGAGCTCGGCTCGCTCGCCGTCGCGGTCGCGCGCGAGCCCGCCGAGCTCGCAGGTGACGCTGCTCGGCCCTGACGGCACCGGCGTCAACGGCCGCGACGTCGCATCGACGGCGCCGCGACGGTCACGTGCGGCGCCGGGTGCTACCGCGCCTCAACCCCGGCAACCGGCCCGCTCCGCGTCTCGGTCGACGGACAGGCAGCTCGTCTTCGACGTCCCGTCGACGGCGCCCGATGCAGCAGCGCTGCTCGACCCGCGTGACTGCGAAGTACCGCAGCTCGAAGACGATCGTGTTCGACGAGCACCTCGCGTCGTCACCGACGACGAGCGAGACGACGCGCTTCCAGGTCGTCGCTCCGCACACGCTGACGTACGTGATCGCGAAGGGCGCGCGGGCGATCGTGATCGGCGCGAAGCGCTGGGACAAGGACACGCCGACGTCGCGCTGGGTCGAGTCGCCGCAGACCCCGCTCGACGTCACCGCGCCGTACTGGCGCAGTCCGACGAACGTCTACGAGGTCGTCGCCGGGCGTGCTCACGTTCCTCGACCGCACGATCCCCGCGTGGTTCCGCGTGCAGCTGAAGGACGGCCTGCCGAACGTGCAGCACATGACCGCCGCCGCGCACTTCATGGTCGACCGCTACGTCGGGTTCGACGGACCGGTCGTCGTCTCGCCGCCGACGAGCTCCAAGTAGCACGGAGCGTCCTCGAACGCGGCAAGCCCGTCGACCGCGGCGCGCTTGCGCGCGCGACGAGCGGCGGACGGTCGCGATGGCGCCCGGCCGCGCCGAGCACCCCGCCGATCGCGAAAGAGCGGAGCTTCGTGCGGCGATCGGAGCCGTCCATGCGACGATGGTAACGGTGCGGCTCACGACCCTCGGCGACCTCCTGCTCGACGTGATCGTGCGGCTCGACGGGCCGCTCGTCACCGGCGACGACCAGATGGCGCGCACCGAGACGAGGCCGGGCGGCCAGGCGGCAAACGTCGCGGCGTGGGCGGCGGAGCTCGGCGCCGCAGGCGCGGCTCGTCGGGCGGCGCGGCGACGACGCGACCGGCGAGCTGCTCGCCCAGGCGCTGCGGGAGCAGGGCGTCGAGGTCTGCGGGGCCGCCGACGGCCGGACCGGCGTCGTCGTCTCGCTCGCCGCGGCCGGCGACCGCACGATGGCCTCCGACCGCGGCGTCTCGCCCGAGCTGTCGCCGCAGGACCTCGAGCCGGCGTGGTTCGATTGCGACGTGCTCCACATCTCCGGCTATGCGCTCCTGCGCGAACCGATCGCCGCCGCCGCCGACGCGGCCGCCGCACACGCCCGCGCCGCCGGAGCGCAGATCTCGGTCGACGTGTCCACGTGGACGCTCGTCGACGACGCCTTCCGCGCGCGCGCTGCGCGCGCTCGAGCCCGACCTCGTCTTCGCGACCGAGCGCGAGCACGACGCGATCGGCGTCGCTCGACACGCGCTGGGTCGTGAAGCGCGGCGCGCTCGGCTTGACCGTCGACGGCCGCGACTATCCCGCGCTCGACGTCGAGGTCGTCGACGCGACCGGCGCCGGCGACGCGCTCGCCGCGGGCTTCCTCGTCGGCGGCCCGGAGCTCGGCCTCGCGACGGCTGCACGCTGCTGCGCGCAGCTCGGGAGCGATGCCGTGATCCGCGTCAGCGACGAGGTGCGCGAGTCGGAGAACGTCGTCGCGCTCGAGACGACGCTCGTCGCGCACGGCTTCCCGCCCGGCGAAGGCGTCGAGGTCGGTCTGCGCTCGGAGCAGGCGGTGCGCGACGGCGGCGGCGTGCCGGCGACGATCGGCGTCCTCGACGGCGAGATCGTCGTCGGCCTGACCGAGGACGAGCTGACGCGCTTCGACGCGAGCGCGCGCAAGCTCGGCCCGCGCGACCTCGCGGCCGCGGTCGCGCAGAAGGCGGTCGGCGCGACGACGGTCGGCGGAACGCTCGCCGTGTGCCGCGCGACCGGGATCCACTTCATGGCGACCGGCGGCCTCGGCGGCGTCCACCGCGGCTGGCCGACACCGCCGGACGTGTCGGCCGATCTGCAGGCGCTCGCCTCCACGCCGGTGCTCGTCGTCTCGTCGGGCGTGAAGTCGCTGCTCGACGTGCCGGCGACGTCGGAGCTGCTCGAGACGCACGGCGTGCCGGTGCTCGGCTACCGCACCGACGACCTGCCGCTCTTCTACGCGGCGCACGGCGGGCCGCCGGTGTCGGCGCGGGTCGAGTCGGCGGCCGAGGCGGCGGCGATCGGCCGCGCGCACTGGCAGCTCGGCGGCGGCGGCCTGCTCGTCGGCCGGCCGCCGGACGACAGCCTCGACGACGTCGAGCCGCTGATCGAAGCGGCGCTCGCCGCGGCCGACGCCCAGGGCGTGCACGGCCAGGCGGTGACGCCGTTCGTCCTCTCCTATCTCCACCGCGAGAGCGGCGGCCGCACGCTCGCGGCGAACCGTGAGCTGATCGTCGGCAACGCGCGGCTCGCCGGCGAGATCGCCGCGAGCTAAGCCGGCGCTACTCGAGCGTGCGCAGGAAGTCCTCGATCTCGAGCGCGGGCAGCGTCTGGATCTTCGTCGAGCCGCGCGCGCCGAGCGCGACCGACACCTTCGCGACCGTCGCGATGTCCGGCGCCTCGACGACGTTGACGAAGTCGAACTCGCCGAGCGTCGCCCACTGGTGCAGCACCTTGCACCCGAGCTCCTCGACGTCCTGGTTCACCTGCGCGGAGGCGCTCAGGATTCGACTTGAGGGTCTGAATGCCCTGTTGGCTCAGCGTCGACAGGAGGATGAAGATCGGCATCGCGGCTCCTTCTTCGAGTGGACCGGCGGGACCCTACTCTCGCCGCCTGATCGACATAGAGCAACGCGCCGCCGAGGTAGAGCAGCGGCGAGAGCACGAGGTCGGCGAGCGCGTGCGCGATCCGCTGGCCGGTGTCTCCCTGCGAGCGGAGCAGCGCGATCAGCGTCAGCTCGCCGATCGCAGACGACGATCGACGAGCGCGGCGAGCGAGCCGAGCGCGTGGACGTAGTCGGCGGTGCCGAGCTTGCGGCCACGGATCAGCGACTCGCGGAAGCCGAGCCGCTCGACGGTCGCCGCGACCGGCGCGAGCCCGAAGAGCGCGAGCCACGCGACCGCCGGCAGCACGATCGAGCCGCTCGAGGAACGGCACGGGCAGGAACACGAGCAGCGCCAGCGACGTACGCCGTCAGCGCCGGGGCGCTCGCCGTGGACGAGCCGGATCGCGCCGAGATAGGCGAGCGCGATCAGCGGCGAGAACGCGAGCAGGACGAGCGTCTGGACGTTCGCGTCGTAGCCGAGCGAGAACTGCGTCGACGCCGCGATCGGCAGGCCGAGCAGGAGCGCGCGCCAGAAGTTGTCGCCGTACGCGCGAATCGTCTCGGCGACGAGCTGCCCGACGGTGCGCTCGGCGGGCGGCAGCGGCGGGGGCAGCTCAGGCACGTTCGAGCTCCTCGAACGAGCGGCGGCAGCGCCGCCGCGAAGTGCGGCGAGCGCGTCGTCGAAGCGCCAGTCGGCCCGATCGCGTCTCGGCGACCGCGTTCGAGATCGACCGCACCTCGAGCGCGGGCACTCCGGCCAGCGCCGCGGCGCGCAGGACGCCGAAGCCCTCCATCGCCTCGACCTCGCAGCCGCGCCGCCGCCGACCCGCGCGGTCGTGCCGATCGGCACGCACGTGCGCGTCAGGCAGCGCGCGCTGCGCGGCGGCGAGGAGGCCGCGTCCGGTTCGATCCGCTCGACTTCGAGCAAGCGCTGCCGTTCGGTCGGCATGTCGCAGTACACCGCCTCGGAGCCGAGCGCGAGCGCGCCGGTCGGAAGCGTCTGCGCGCCGGCGATCCCGATCTGCAGCACCGCGGTCGGCAGGCTCGTCGGCGAGCGCCGTCGCGGTCGCGAGCGCCGCCTCGACCGGGCCGATCCCGCAGACGACGACGCGCGCGCGCCCCGGCTCGACGAGGTCGGCTTCGAACTCGGTGGCCGCGACGACGAGAAGCACGCGGCGCACGGTATCCGCCGCATAGGATCGGCGTATGGGATTCCACTACGCCGATCCGAGACGACGCTCGAGTTCGAGGAGCGCCCGTCGCCGAACGAGCGACGACGAGCCGGTTCGCCGCCGATCTCACCGACGCGCTCGAGCTGAAGCAGTCGCGGGCGCGCCTCTGGCGCTACGCGCCGGGCGCAGCCGGCCGCCGGCATGCCGACAAGGCGCAGGAAGAGGTCTTCGTCGTCGTCTCCGGGACGCTCACGATGCTCCTCGGCGACCCCGTCGAGCGCGTCGACGTCGGCCCCGGCGGTGTGATCGCCGTCGACCCGGGTACGCCGCTGCAGGTGCGCAACGAGTCCGACGCGGAGCTCGTCCTCTTCGTCTACGGCGCGCCGCCCGAACAGGCCGGCGCCGACTTCTTCGACGACGTTCCGCTGCCCGCTTAGCGCTGACGCAGCGACCACGGCGGCTGACGCGCGCTCGAACACGAGCTCGCCCTCGCTGCGCGTCGACGCGGATCGTGTCGCCTTCGCCGAAGTCGCCCTCGAGGAGCCGCAGCGCGAGCGGGTTCTCGAGCAGGCGCTGGATCGCCCGCTTGAGCGGACGGGCGCCGTAGGCTCGGGTCCCACCCCGCGTCGCCGATCGCCTCGATCGCCGCGTCCGTGAGCTCGAGCGACAGCCCGCGCTCGGCGAGCCGGTCGCGGAGCCGCTGCAGCTGCAGCTCGACGATCGAGCCGAGCTGGTCGCGCGTGAGCGCCTTGAACTCGACGATCTCGTCGATCCGGTTCAGGAACTCCGGCCGGAAGTGGTCGCGCATCGCGTCGGCGCTGCGGATGTTCGACGTCATGATCAGCACCGCGTTGCGGAAGTCGACCGTGCGGCCCTGGCCGTCGGTGAGGCGGCCGTCGTCGAGCACCTGCAGGAGCACGTCGAACACCTCGGCGTGCGCCTTCTCGATCTCGTCGAGCAGGACGACGCAGTACGGGCGGCGGCGCACCGCCTCGGTCAGCTGCCCGCCCTCGTCGTAGCCGACGTAACCGGGCGGCGCGCCGACGAGGCGCGAGACGGTGTGGCGCTCCTGGTACTCCGACATGTCGAGCCGCACCATCGCGTGGTCGTCGTCGAACATGAACTCGGCGAGCGCGCGCGCGAGCTCGGTCTTGCCGACGCCGGTCGGGCCGAGGAAGACGAACGAGCCGATCGGCCGGTTCGGATCCTGCAGGCCGGTGCGCGCGCGGCGAAGCGCGTTCGCGACCGCGGTGACCGCCTCGTCCTGGCCGACGACGCGCTGATGGAGGCGCTCCTCCATGTGGATCAGCTTCTCGGTCTCGCCCTCGAGCAGCCGCGTCGGCCGGGATGCCCGTCCAGCGGGCGACGACGGACGCGATGTCGTCCTCGTCGACCTCTTCCTTCACCATCGGCTCGGCGACGTTGAGCCGCGCTCCTCGAGCGCCTTCTCGAGGTCGGGGATCTCGCCGTAGCGGATCTCGGCGACGCGCTGAAGGTTGCCGTCGCGCTCGGCGCGCTCGGCCTCGCTGCGCAGCTCGTCGATGCGGCGCGTGATGTTCTTGACGCGCTCGAGCTGCTCCTTCTCCTTCGCCCAGCGCGCGGCGAGCCCGTTGCGCTCCTCCTTCGCCTCGGCGAGCTCGCGCTCGATCGGCTCGCGGACGTCGTCGCCCTCGCCCTGCATCGCGGCGAGCTCGATCTCGAGCTGCATGACGCGGCGGTTCGCCTCGTCGAGCTCGAGCGGGCTCGAGTCGATCTCCATGCGCAGGCGCGACGCTGACTCGTCGACCAGGTCGATCGCCTTGTCGGGCAGGAAGCGGTCGGCGATGTAGCGGTGGCTGAGCACGGCGGCCGCGACGAGCGCGGCGTCGCGGATGCGCACGCCGTGGTGCGCCTCGTAGCGCTCCTTGAGGCCGCGCAGGATCGCGATCGTGTCGGGCACCGACGGCTCGCCGACGAACACCGGCGCGAAGCGGCGCTCGAGCGCGGCGTCCTTCTCGATGTGCTTGCGGTACTCGTCGAGCGTCGTCGCGCCGACGCAGCGGAGCTCGCCGCGCGCGAGCATCGGCTTGAGCAGGTTCGCGGCGTCGACGGCGCCTTCGGCGGCGCCCGCGCCGACGATCGTGTGCAGCTCGTCGATGAAGAGGATGACGCGGCCGTCGCTCTGCTTGATCTCGGCGAGCACCGCCTTCAGGCGCTCCTCGAACTCGCCGCGGTACTTCGCGCCGGCGAGCAGCGAGCCGATGTCGAGCGACCAGACCTTGCGGTCCTTCAGGCCCTTCGGGCACGTCGCCCGCGACGATGCGCTGCGCGAGCCCTTCGGCGATCGCGGTCTTCCCCACGCCGGGCTCGCCGATCAGCACCGGGTTGTTCTTCGTGCGGCGGCTGAGGATCTGGATGACGCGGCGGATCTCCTCGTCGCGGCCGATCACCGGGTCGAGCGAGCCCTCCTCGGCGGCCTCGGTCAGGTCGCGGCCGAACTTCGCGAGCGCCTGGTAGGTGCCTTCGGGATCCTGCGAGGTGACGGTGCGGCCGCCGCGGATCTTGGTGATCCACTCGACGATCTCCTCGCGCGGCACCGGCTCGAGCGCGAGGAAGAGCGTCTCGGTCGAGACGAAGTCGTCGCCGAACGCCTTCCGCGCGGCGTCGGCCTTGTCGAGCAGGCGCGAGAACGACGCGGACGCGTTCGGCTGCTGCGAGCCGCCCTGCACGGACGGCAGCGCGGCGACGCGCGCCTCGGCGTCGGGCCGGAGCCCCTGCCAGTCGGCGAAGAGATCCTGGTCGAGCAGCGCGACGCAGCAGGTGGTCGGGGGTGAGCTCGGGGTTGCCGCTCCGGCGCGCGATGTCCTGCGCAGCCGCGATCGCTTCCTGGCTCTTGACTGTCAGCTTCGAGAAATCCATCTAGGTCCTTCTGGCTGGGGTTTGCGGTGGCCGGTAGAGGACGAGGTCGCGGCGGTAGAGCCTGTGCACCTCGTCGAGCGCCTTCGCCATCTCGCGCTCCATGCGCTCGAGGCGGCGCTGCATGCGGTGCAGCTCGTCCTCCATGTAGAGCACGCGCTCGACGCCGGCGAGGTTCAGGCCGAGCTCGCTCGTCAGCCGCTGGATCAGCCGCAGCCGCTCGAGGTCGGCGTCCGAGTAGAGCCGCGTGTTCCCGGCGGTGCGCTGCGGATTCACGAGCCCCTTCTGCTCGTACATGCGGAGCGTCTGCGGGTGCATGCCGACGAGCTCGGCGGCGACGCCGATCATGTAGCGCCCCTCGGTCACTTCGTCTTGTCCAGCTGCTCGAGCAGCTCGCGCTGCTTCTTCGACACGCGCTTCGGCACCTGGATGCGCACGCGCGCAAGCAGGTCGCCCTTGCCGGAGCCCTTGAGCCGCGGCGCGCCGCGGCCCTTCAGCCGCAGCAGCTTCCCGTCCTCGGTGCCGGACGGGATCTTCAGCGAGACGGTCCCGTCGGGCGTCTGCACGTCGACCGACCCGCCGAGCGACGCGGTCGTGAACGACACCGGAACGGTGATCGACGAGGTCGTCGCCGCGGCGCTCGTAGATCTTCGACGGCTGCGACGCGCGTGACGACGTAGAGGTCGCCGGCGGGCGCGCCGCCGTACCCGGCCTCGCCCTTGCCCTTCAGCTTGATGCGCGTGCCGTCCTTGACGCCGGCGGGGATCTTCACCGTGTACCGCTTCGTGCGGCGCTCGCGCCCTGCGCCCTTGCACGTCGGGCACGGCGTCTCGACGATCGAGCCCATGCCGCGGCAGCGCGGGCACGGCTGCTGCAGCGCGAAGAGCCCCTGCGACGTCGCGACGACGCCCGAGCCGTTGCATTCGGGACACATCTTCGGCGCCGTGCCCGGCTTCGCCCCCGTGCCGTGGCACGTGTGACAGGCGAGCTCGAGCTGCACGGCCACCGTCGTCTGCACGCCCTTGAGCGCGTCCTCGAACGAGACCCGCACCTCGACCTCGACGTCGTTGCCGCGCTGCCCGCGCGACTGCTGCTTCTGACTGCCGCTCGCGACCGAAGAGCCCGCCGAAGATGTCGCCGAGATCGAAGTCGGAGCCGAAGTCGAACGTCGTCCCGCCCGCCGGGCCGGCGCCGGGCCGGCCGTTCGCGGCCGCCCCGTAGCGGTCGTACTTCTCCCGCTTCTCGGGGTCGGAGAGGACGTCGTAGGCCTCCTGCACCTCGTTGAAGCGCGCTTCCTCCCCGGGTTCCGGTCCGGGTGCACTTCGCGCACGAGCTTGCGGTACGCCTTCTTGATCTCGTCCTGGCTCGCCGTCTTCGGGACGCCGAGCGTCTCGTAGAGCGAGCTAGGCACTCAACCCCGCACTGATGATGACCCGCGCCGGGCGCAGCGACGTGGTCCGCCGAGCGTGTAGCCCTTCTGGAGCACCTGGATCACGGTTCCTTCATCGGCCTCGGACGGCTGCGAGAGGAGTGCCTCCTGCGTGTGCGGGTCGAACTGGCCCTCGGTCGGGATCTCGGCGAGCCCTTCACGGGCGAGCGCGTCGGCGAGTGCGCGATGCACGAGCGCGACGCCCTCCTCGAGCTTCGCCTCCTCGTGCTGCGCCGCCGCCTCGAGCGCCCGCTCGAGATCGTCGAGCACCGGCACGAGCTGGGCGACAAGCCGCTCGCGAAGCCCGCGCGACGAGCGCCGCCTGCTCGCGCGCCTCCCGCTTGCGGAAGTTGTCGAACTCGGCCTTCAGCCGCTGCAGCGCGTCGAGGTACTCGTCGCGCTGCTTCTGTGCGACGGCGAGCTCGTCGACGACCGGGGCCTCAACGGCCCCGGTCTCGACCTCCGCCTCCTCGGGGAGATCGACGTCACTCATCGACGACCTCGTACTCCGCGTCCTCGACCACCTCGTGGTCGGAATCGCCGGTCGAGCCGTTCGGCGCGGCCTGCTCGGCCGATGCCGATGCGTAGAGCGCCTGCGCCGCCTCCGTCCACGCCTGCTGCAGCGCGTCGGTCTTCGCCTTCAGCTCGTTGACGTCGCCCGACTCGAGCACGCCGCGGAGCTCCATGACGCGCCCCTCGACCGTGCCGGCGAGCGCGGAGTCGATCTTGTCGCGGTTCTCGTTCAGCGACTTCTCGACCTGGTAGGCGAGCGACTCCGCCTGGTTGCGCGTGTCGACGAGCTCGCGCAGCTTGTGCGCGTCCTCGGCGTGAACCTCGGCGTCGCGGATCATGCGCTCGATCTCGTCCTGCTTCAGGCCCGAGCCGCCTTCGATCCGGATCTGCTGCTCGTTGCCGCTCGCGTTGTCCTTGGCCGAGACGTTGATGATCCCGTTCGCGTCGATGTCGAACGACACCTCGATCATCGGCGTGCCGCGCATCGCCGGCGGGATGCCGACGAGCTCGAACTTGCCGAGCGTCTTGTTGTAGGTCGCCATCTCCGACTCGCCCTGGAGCACGTGCACGAGCACCGACGGCTGATTGTCCTCGGCGGTCGAGAAGACCTCCGACTTGCGCGTCGGGATCGTGGTGTTGCGCTCGATCAGGCGCGTCATCACGCCGCCCTTGGTCTCGATGCCGAGCGACAGCGGGGTGACGTCGAGCAGGAGCACGTCCTTGACCTCGCCCTTCAGCACGCCGCCCTGGATCGCGGCGCCGACTGCGACGACCTCGTCCGGGTTGACGCCCTTGTGCGGATCCTTGCCGATGACCTCCTTGACCTTCGCCTGCACCGCAGGCATGCGGGTCATGCCGCCGACGAGGACGACGTGGTCGATCGCCGAGGCCTGGAGGCCTGCGTCCGCGAGCGCCTGCCGGGTCGGCTTGACCGTCCGCTCGAGCAGAGCGGACGCGAGCTCCTCGAGCTTCGCCCGGGTGAGCTGCAGGTCGAGGTGCTTCGGCCCATCCTGCGTGGCCGTGATGAACGGCAGGTTGATCTGCGTCGTCATCGTCGAGCTCAGCTCGATCTTCGCCTTCTCCGCCGCCTCGTAGAGACGCTGGAGCGCCATCGGATCGACGCCGAGGTCGATGCCCTGGTCGCGCTTGAACTCCGCGATCATCCAGTCGACGACTGCCTTGTCGAAGTTGTCGCCACCGAGGTGGTTGTCGCCGTTCGTCGACTTGACCTCGAACACGCCGTCGCCGAGCTCGAGCACCGACACGTCGAACGTGCCGCCGCCGAGATCGAAGACGAGGATCGTCTGGTCGGCGCCTTCCTTGTCGAGCCCGTACGCGAGCGCTGCCGCGGTCGGCTCGTTGATGATGCGGACCACGTTGAGGCCGGCAATGCGGCCGGCGTCCTTGGTCGCCTCGCGCTGCGCGTTGTTGAAGTAGGCCGGGACGGTGATCACCGCGTCGGCGATCGACTCGCCGAGATACGCCTCGGCGTCGGCCTTCAGCTTCTGGAGGATCATCGCGCTGATCTCCTCCGGCGGATACTCACGGCCGCCGGCGTCGATGCGCACGTCGTCGTTCGGGCCACGCTTGACCGTGTACGGGACGATGGTCATCTCTTCGCTGACCTCGTCGTACTTGCGGCCCATGAACCGCTTGACCGAGAACACGGTGTTCTCCGGGTTGGTGACCTGCTGCCGCCGCGCCGGGGCGCCGACGAGCCGCTGACCGTCCTTCGTGAACCCGACGACCGACGGCGTCGTGCGCCCGCCCTCCGCGTTCGCGATGACCGTCGGCTCGCCGCCCTCGAGGACTGCCATGCACGAGTTCGTCGTGCCCAGGTCGATGCCGATCGTCTTTGCCATGCGTTATGTCTCCTTCGGTGAGAAAATCTAAGCCGAACAATAGCAGATGTGAAATTCCCCTGGTTCTCTGCGATAGTCCCGCCGATGGATCCGGACACGGCGACCGAGCTGGCGGCGCGGATCGAGGCCCTGAAGGAGCTCGGGCCGGGCCATGAGGCCGAGCTCGTGGCCGGCTTCATGGACCGCATCGACAAGGAGATCGACCGCCGGATCGACGAGCGGCTCGCGAAGCTGCCGCAACCTCGACGCCGCCGCCGGAGTCGCGAGGGGGAGCTCGGGATCTTCATCCCGCTCTTCATCTTCGCGGGCGTCTTCGGCCAGGCGCTCGGCATCGTCGCCGTCGCAGTGCTGCTTGCATTCGTCCTCGCGCTCGATAGCTTCCGCAGATGAGCCACGACCCACGCGGCGAGCTCGAGGCGACCCTCGCCGCCCGGCAGGAGCTCGGGCCAGGCCACGAGGACGACCTGATCAACGGTTTCCTGGAACGACTCGACAAGCGCCTCGCCGAGCCCCTCCCGAAGACGAAGACCGTCGACCCGGTCGTGCCGCTCGGCATGCGGTTCGCGCTGACGGTCGTCTCGGTATTGGCGGGGATCCCGGTGACGGCGCTCGCGCTGACTCAGAGTGGCCTGGCCGCGCTCGCGATCGGCTGGGCCGGGATCGTGCTCGTGAACCTCATCTTCACGCGCAGCCTTCGCTAGCCGGAGTACGCGCCGATCACGGCGCCGCCCACGACGACGAGCAACGCGCCGAGCGCGATCCTCCGCCCCATCCCCTCGGTGTGGCGGACGAGGAGCGCCGCGAGCAGCACGCCGAAGAGCGATTCGGTCGCGACGAGCGGCGAGACGATCGTGACGCGGCTCCGCCAGTACGCCTCGAACAGGCAGATGTACGACAGGCCGAAGAGGACGCCGGCCGGCGCGAAGCGGCGCAGCTCGACGCGAGTGCGGCGGCCGGCGCGTCCACAGGGCCGCGACGATCGCGCCGGAGAGGAGCGTCGCCGCCGCGGCAGTCTCGGGGCTTGCGTGCCCGTGCAGCGAGCGAACGACGTTGTCGCGTGTCGCGAAGAAGCATCGCCGCGCCGGCCGCGTAGAGCAATCCCGCGCGCCCGCAGGTGGCCCGGCCGGTCACGCTCGGCAGCGAGCAGGACGCCGCCGCCGACGACGGCCACCGCTCCGAAGACGAGGGGCAGGCGCAGCGGCTCGCCGAGGAAGACGAGCGCGATCACGATCGCGACGAGCGGCGCCGCGCCGATCGCGACCGACGTCCGCGAGGCGCCGACCTCGCGGACGGCCAAGCGTGAAGAAGATCTGCGAGACGCCGGGCGCGAGCAGACCGGCGAGCAGGAACGGCCAGATGCCGTGCGGGTCGTGGCGCACGAACGCCGCGGCGAAGACGACGGCGAACGCAACGACCACGGTCGCGAGGGCAGCGCCGCCCGCGTCCGGCAGGCGCTGCCGAGCCCGAGCCGCACTGCAACCGTCATCCCGCCGAACAGCGCGGCCGAGGCGACCGCAAGCAGAACCGCCGTCATACGCGGTCGCCGCACGAGCCGGAAGAGCACGTCGGCCGACGACGGCTCGGCGACGACGATCCCGGCCATGATCACCGCGCAGCCCGACCAGCCGAGCGCGCCGAGCCGGTCGCCCGCGAGCGTCAATCCGAAGAACGCCGCCCAGACCGGCTCGAGCGAGAAGACGAGCGCGGTCTGCGTCGCCGACGCGCGCCGCTGCGCCCACGTCTGGACGAGGAACGCCAGCGCGCTCGCAAAGACGCCGGTCACGAGCAACGCGCCCCAGACCGTCCAACCGTGCGGCATCGTGAGCTCCCCGCGCGCGACGGCGATCGCGAACAGCCCGGCGAACGCGGCGAGCATCTCGACGAGCGTGAACGCGATCGCGTCGTAGCGCGGCGCGTAGCGCTCCATCACCACGATCTGGAGCGCGTACATCGCCGCGCCGGCGAGCACGAGCGCATTCCCGCCGAACGACCCGCCGTGGATCCCGGCGAGCATCGCGAGCCCGACAGTCGCAAGAGCAACACCGATCCAGACCGGGCGCGCGACGCGCATGCGGAAAAGCGCGAGCGCGAAGAGCGGCGTCAACACGACGGACGTGCCGGTGATGAAGCCGGTCGACGAGACAGAGCTCCGCTCGAGGCCGGCCGTCTGCAGCGCGTAGCCCGCGGCGATCATCGCTCCCGCGCCGATCCCCGCCCGCACACCGCGCCGGCCGAGCGAGCGAAGGCGGCGTGCGCCGGGAACCGCGAGCGTGCAGCTCGCGATCGCGAACCGGATGGCGAGGAACGCGAAGAGCGGATACAGCTCGACGGCGTCCTTGACCTGGACGAAGGTGACGCCCCAGACGGCGGTGACGGCGATGAGAGCCGCGAGGGAGCGCATGAAACTCGGGATCGTAGTTCGGCGCTACGGTTCACGCATGGAGCCGCGCGACACGCTCGGTCGCCCGCTGCGAGACCTGCGGATCTCGGTCACCGACCGCTGCAACTTCCGCTGCGTCTACTGCATGCCGAAGGAGGTCTACGGGCGCGACCACCGCTTCCTCGACCGGCGCGAGCTGCTCACGTTCGAGGAGATCGCGCGGCTGGCGCGCGTCTTCGTCGAGGCCGGAGTCCGGAAGATCCGGATCACCGGCGGCGAGCCGCTCGTCCGGCGCGACCTCGAACGGCTGATCTTCTTCCTCTCCGAGCTCGACGTCGATCTGACCCTGACAACGAACGGCTCGCTGCTGCGGCAGAAGGCAAAGGCGCTCGCCGACGCGGGCCTCCGCCGAATCACCGTCAGCCTCGACTCGCTCGACGACACCCAGTTCCGGGCGCTGAACGACGTGGACTTCGCGGTCGAGCGCGTGCTCGACGGCATCGACGCGGCGCGCGAGGCAGGGCTGCCGGTCAAGGTGAACGCCGTGATCAAGCGGGGCGTCAACGAGGATCAGATCGTCCCGATGGCTGCGTTCTTCCGAGCGCGAGGCGACACGCTCCGCTTCATCGAGTACATGGACGTCGGCCATACGAACGGCTGGCGGCTCGACGACGTCGTCCCCGCCGCCGAGATCGTCGCGGCGCTCGATGCGGAGTTCGGGTCTGGAGCCGGTCGTGCCCGCCTATCGCGGCGAGGTGGCACGGCGCTGGCGCTACCGGACGGGCTCCGGCGAAGTCGGCGTGATCGCATCGGTGACCCAGCCGTTCTGCGGGGACTGCACCCGTGCCCGGCTCTCCGCCGAGGGAAAGCTGTTTACGTGCCTTTTCGCCGTCCGCGGCCACGACCTGCGGGCCCTGATCCGGAGCGGGGCCTCGGACGACGAGCTCGAAGCCAAGCTCTTCATGCTCTGGGGCAACCGGACCGACCGCTATTCGGAACGGCGTTCCGAGGAGACGAACGGCCTGGAGAGGGTCGAGATGAGCTATATCGGCGGCTAGCCCCAACCCCCGCCGCGACGTCTAAAATAACCCAATGACCACCATGGTCGCCGTTGGGCGGCGCTATCTGCCGCGCGGCTGGGGAGATCTTGGCCGCCAGCTTCTGATCTGGTTCGGCTTTGCCGTTCTCTATCAGCTTGCCCGCGGACTGGCCGACCGGAACCCCGCCCGGGCCTTCCAGAACGGCTACCACGTGCTCGACTTCGAGACGAGCGTTGCGCACCGCGTCTACGAGCTGACGTTCCAGCACTTCGTCGACCAGCGCCATCTGCTCGAGACGGCCGTCTCGTGGACGTACTGGAACTCCGAGTTCACCGTCGTCGGACTGGCCGTGCTCTGGGTCTACCTGCGCCGCCACGACGCGTTCGTCGGCTTCCGCAACTCGATCCTGCTCGCCAACGTGATCGGGCTGATCGGCTACGTGCTCGTGCCGACGGCGCCGCCGCGCCTGCTTGGCGTCGGGTTCGTGAACCAGCACCGCGACGGGCTCGTCTCGCTGGCGGCCAACCCGTACGCCGCGATGCCGAGCCTCCACTGCGCGGACGCGCTGATCGTCGGCGTCATCCTCGTCAGCGTCTGCCGGAACTGGTGGGCGAAGGCGTTCTGGGCGATCTGGCCCGCCTGGGTCGTCTTCTGCGTGATGGCGACGGGCAACCACTTCTGGCTCGACTGCATGGCCGGCTTCCTGGTCGCGCTCGTCGCAATGGCGATCGTCTACCACCGGCGCTTCATGCGCACGATGACCGTTCGTCGGGCCTAACCAACCGCCTGTCGACCGGATTCGGGTGTCCGAGAATCGCCCTGGTACGGTCAGCCGAGTGAGCAGAGCTGCTGCGATCAAGCAGGGCTACACGACCGGAGCCAGGGGCCTCGCGTCCCGGTCGGTCACCGGCCTCACCCGCACCCGAATCACCCCGAACGCCTTGACGACGAGCGGCGTGACTCTGTGCGGGATCGCATCCGTGCTCGTGCTCTTCGAAGGACGCAGCGAGATCCTCTTCTATTGGCTCGCCGCCGCCGTCTTTGTCCTGGGCTCGCTCCTGGACATCCTCGACGGTGCGCTCGCCCGAGCCGGCGGCAAGACAACGCCGTTCGGCGCGTTCCTTGACTCGACCACCGATCGCGTCGGCGAGGCATTCATGCTCACCGCGATCGCCTGGGTGCTCGCCGAGCACCATCGCTCCGTCTTCGTCGCGATCACGGTCGCGGCGGTCGCGGGCTCGATCCTCGTCTCGTACACGCGGGCAAAGGCCGAGTCGATCGGCCTCCGCGGAGACGTCGGGATCGGGTCGCGCGCGGAGCGCGTCGTCGTCATTACCGCAGGTCTCGTCCTCGCGCCATGGGGCGTGCTCCCCTGGGCGATCGCGCTCCTCGCCTGCACGGCGTGGATCACGGTTGTCCAGCGCGTGCTGCACGTCCGCAAGCAACTGATGGAGGCAACGAAATGAGTGAATCGAACGGGAACGGTCGCGTCCGTCAGCAGGACAAGGTGCGCGTCGCGATCATCGGGGTCGGCAACTGCGCGAACTCGTTCATGCAGGGCCTGACCTACTACAAGGATGCGAATCCCGCGGACTTCGTCCCGGGCCTGATGCACGTCGACCTCGGCGGCTACCACATCAACGACGTGGAAGTCGTCGCCGCGTTCGACGTCGTCAAGGGCAAGGTCGGTGTCGACCTCTCCGAGGCGATCTGGGCGCACCCGAACGACACGATCAAGTTCGCCGAGGTGCCGACGACCGGCATCAAGGTCTCTCGCGGCATGACCCTCGACGGGATCGGCAAGTACCTGTCGCGAGGTCGTCGAGAAGGCCGACGGCCCGACCGACGATGTCGCCGGGATCCTGCGTGACCGCGAGGTCGACGTCGTCGTCAACTACCTGCCGGTCGGCTCCGAGGACGCGACGCGCTGGTACGCGGAGCACATCATGGCCGCGGGCTGCGCGATGGTGAACTGCATGCCGGTGTTCATCGCGCGCGAGGACTACTGGAACAAGCGCTTCCAGGATGCCGGCGTGCCGATCATCGGCGACGACATCAAGTCGCAGGTCGGCGCCACGATCACCCACCGCGTTCTGACGTCGCTCTTCCGCGAGCGTGGCGTGCATCTCGACAAGACGATGCAGCTGAACGTCGGCGGCAACTCGGACTTCCTCAACATGCTCGAGCGCGAGCGCCTCGAGTCGAAGAAGATCTCGAAGACCAACGCCGTCACGTCGATGCTCGACTACGACCTCGGCGCGAAGAACGTGCACGTCGGCCCGTCCGACTACGTGCCGTGGCTCACCGACCGCAAGTGGGCGTACATCCGCCTCGAGGGCTCGAGCTTCGGCGACGTGCCGCTGAACGTCGAGCTCAAGCTCGAGGTGTGGGACTCGCCGAACTCGGCCGGCATCGTGATCGACGCCGTCCGCCTCGCGAAGCTCGCGCTGAACAACGGCATCTCCGGCTCGCTCGAAGGGCCGAGCTCGTACCTGATGAAGTCGCCGCCGCGGCAGATCCAGGATGACGACGCGGCCGAGCTCGTCGAGGAGTTCATCGAGCGCAACCGCCGCTCGGTGACCGCTCCCGCTCCCGCAGAGGTCTAGGACTCAGGAGCCAGGTTCCGCCGCAACGCGGCGGAACCTGGTTCATTGGGTCATGCGTATCTGCCTGGTCACGCCGTTCGCGTGGTCGCAGCCCCATGACGTGAACGACCACGTCGCCGGGGTGGCGGGCTCGCTCCGACGGCTCGGGCCATGAGGTCACCGTCGTCGCACCGTCGACGCGCGCGAGCGACCTGCTCGCCGGCCGGCGGGCGCTGACGCGGGGCGAGCACCCGGACGTGATCGCGGTCGGCGCGGCGATCCCGGTCTCCCGCCGCTCCCAGCTCGGCGTCCCGGTGGGCGTCCAGGCGAACCTCCGGCAGGCGCTCGGCCAGGGCGGCTTCGACGTCGTCCACGGCTTCGAGCCGAGTCTGCCCTCCCTCTCCTACCTTGCGCTGCGCGACACCGACGCGCTCGCGCGTCGCGACGTTCGTCTCGCCGAACCGGCTCGGCTATCCCCCGGCCCGCTCGGCCCGCGAGAAGCTGCTCGGAGCGCATCGATGCCCTCATCGCCCTCTCGGACGAGGTGCGCGACGCGGCGGAGGAGCGGTTCCCCGGCGACTACCGCGTCCTCTCGCCCGGCGTCGACACGACGCTCTTCGCGCCGGCGACCAAGCGCAACACGATCGTCGTCGAGCTCCGGCCCCAGGAGCGGGTCGTCGCCCGCGACCGTGATGCTGGCGCTCCGCGAGCTTCCCGACTGGGAGCTCATCCTGCTTCGGACGCGGCCGTTGATCGCGCGGCCGGCGATTCCGCGCGAGCTCGCCGGGCGCGTCCGCATGCGCACCGCCCGCGACTCCCCCACGCGCGCCCAGCTGCTGAACGAAGCCGCGATCTTCGTGCCGGGGATCGACGGCCTGCGCCGCGTCACGCTCGAAGCTGCGGCCGCCGGCTGCGCGATCGCGCGCCCGAACGGCGTCGAGAGCCAGCCGGAGCTTGCCGCCGCGGCCGTCGCACGCCTGGCCGAGGACACTGCGCTCCGGGAGAGCGAGGCTGCGGCCGGGCGCGCCGAGGCGGAGCGGCAGACCTTCGACATCGTCGGCGGCGAGCTCGCGTCGCTGTACGAGAGTCTCGGCTCGAGGCGCCGCAAGCGGCGCCACGCGGAGCCGCTCTCCGACCGGCCGTGGATCGTCGCCGACCTCCACATGCACACGTCCTGGTCGCACGACTGCTCGATCGACGCAGCCGAGCTGGTCGACCACGCCGAAGCGGAAGGGCTCGGCGCGATCGCCGTGACCGATCACAACGTGTTCGGCGGCGCCCTCGAGGTGGTCGACCTTGCGCGCGAGCGCGAGCTGATCGTCATCCCTGGCGAAGAGGTCAAGACCGAAAACCAGGGCGAGGTGATCGGGCTCTTCCTGCAGCGCGAGATCCCGCGCGGCCTCTCGTTCGCCGACACGGTCGCCGCGATCCGCGAGCAGGACGGGATCGTCTACGTGCCCCATCCGTTCGACCGGCTGCACGCGATCCCCGACCCGCGCACGCTCCACCGGCACCTCGCCGATATCGACGTGCTCGAGGTCTACAACGCGCGCCTGCTCTTCGAAGGCTTCAACGACGAGGCGCTGCGCTTCGCCCGAAAGTACAACCTGACGATGGGCGCCGGATCGGACGCCCACGTCCTGCAAGGGGTCGGCACCGGGGCCCTCCGGATGCGCTCGTTCAACGACGCGGAGGAGTTCCTGCTCTCGCTGCGGACGGCCGAAGTCCTCCGTCGACCGAAGTCCCTCGCGTACCTCCAATCCCTGAAGTGGGTCGCCCAGGTCAAGGAAAAGGTCCGCTAGGAGAAGGTCCCCGGGTCCCGAAAGGACCCATGCCGCGTGGCCGCCACCGTGACAACAGACGAGATCTACGAGCGCTATCTCCGCAAGGCGATCACTGAGATCAATCGCCTCTCGCATGAGATCGGGCAAGCCGCCGACGGTGCTCCGACCGCGCTTCCGACCGGGCATCCGCTCGCGAGCATGTTCCTGCTCAAGTACGGGCCGCAGGCGCAGGAGCTGCAGGAAGGCGTCGCCTTCCACGGCCGCGCCGGCCAGGCGCTGATCAAGTCGCTGCAGCGGCTGCACGTCGACCCGATGGAGGTCTACGGCACGAACTGCGTGAAGTTCGCGGGCTGCGATCTCACGCTCGCCGCCGAATGGCTGAGACGCGAGCTGCGGATCGTCGAGCCGAAGCTGGTCGTCGTGATGGGCGACGACGCGCTCGAGTTCCTGAACGGGGTCGACTTCCCACTCTCGACACCCGCCGCGGCGACGCTCGGCGAGCTGCAGCGGTTCTCCCCGTCGATCGAGGTGCTCGTCGTGCCCGACATCGACCTCTCGCTCGACGAAGCGCCTGCGAAGACCGCGTTCTGGAACGCGTTCAAGGCAGTAGGGCCCTGGTGGGCAGAGCTTCCGCCCTACTAGGCGGCGCGCTGTTCGCAGCGCTGCTCGTCTACTACTGGACACATCAGCACTGGTTCAACCTGAGCCTCTGGGGCGACGTCGCGTGGATCGCGCTCGTCCTGATGCCGCTGGTCTTTGCGCTCGTCCTGATCGCGCTGCCGCTCCGTACCTCGCCGCGCCTGCTCGTCGTCGGGCTCGGGTTCGTCGCCGCTCTCGATCGTTCTGACCGTCGTGCATTTCGACGTGCTCGCGAACTTCTCGCGGCTCGCCGCGATGACGCTTCTCGGCTGGTGGTTCCTCGGGCTCTTCGAGGCGCTCTCGTGGGTCGTCCTCGTCGCCTGCATCATCCCGTGGGTCGACGCGTACTCGGTCTGGCGCGGGCCGACCAAGGAGATCGTGACGCACCATGAGCACGTCTTCTCGGTGCTCTCGTTCGCGTTCCCCGTGCCGGGCGAGAACAACGCGGCGAACCTCGGCATGCCCGACCTGCTCTTCTTCGCGCTCTTCCTGGCCGCGTCCGCCCGCTTCGAGCTGCGCGTCTACTGGACGTGGGTCTGCCTCGTCGCCGGGCTCGGCGCGACGATCGCGCTGACCGTCTGGTTCGACCTGAGCGGCCTGCCGGCGCTGCCCGGCGATCGCGATCGGCTTTCTCGTTCCGAATGTGGATCTGATCTGGCGTCGACTGAGACAGCCTCAGCCGGCGTAGCGCGCTCGAGCGCGTTCGCCTCGCTGCGGGTCCCGGCGTTTCGCTGGTGGTTCCTGGCCCAGATCGTCTCGGGGTCGGGGAACATGGCGCAGGGCGTCGGGATGGCGTGGCTCGTCCTGCAGCTCTCCGGCAGCAGCGTCGACCTCGGCCTCGTCTCGGTCGCGATGTTCGCGCCGGTGTTGCTCACCGGCGCCTGGGCCGGCGTGCTGCTCGACCACGTCGACCACCGGCGGACGCTGATGGCCACGCAGATCGCCGGCTGCGCGCTCGCGTTCACGCTCGGTCTCCTGACGACGACGGGCGCCGTGCAGATCTGGATGATCTTCGCCCTGGCGGCTGCCGGCGGCTTCGTGTTCGCGATCGACCAGCCGGCGCGGCAGCTCTACGTGATCGAGCTCGTCGGGCGCGAGCGCGTGCAGAGCGCGGTCGGCCTGTTCGAGGTGATCATCAACGCGTCGCGCGTGCTCGGGCCGGCTGTCGGCGGCGTCGTGATCGCGCTCTTCGGGGTCGCCGCATGCTTCTACGTGAACGCGGCGACGTTCGTCGTGCCGCTGCTCGTCCTGCTCTGGCTGCGCCCGCGGGCGCGGCCCGAGCGCGCGCCGCGTCCGAACACGCTCTCGGCGCTGCGCGAAGGCTTCCGGTTCGTGCGCCACTCGCCGGCGATCCTCGCGTGCCTCGGGATGGCGGCCGCCAGCGGAATGCTGTTCAACCTCGGCGTCGCCCTGCCTGTGCTCGCGACGCGGGCATTCGGGCTCGGCAGCATCGGCTACGGGCTCCTCTTCGCGTCCTTCGGCCTCGGCGCGATCCCGGGCGGCCTCGCCGCCGCGCGATCGCACGGCGCGCCGCGCGGGCGCCAGGTCAGGCTGCTCTGCCTGATCACCGGGATCGTCGTCGTCGCGACGGCCTACGCCCCGTGGACGCCGCTCGCGTACGTGCTGCTCGCACTCGCGGGCTTCTTCTCGATCTGGTTCATCGCGCTCGCGAACACCCTCGTCCAGCTGCGCCCCGCGCCGAACATGCGCGGACGTGTGATGGGGCTCTGGACGATGGCGCTGCCCGGGCTCAACCCGGTCACCGGGCTGATGGTCGGCGCCGTCGCCGAGCTCGCCGGGCCGCGCGAGGGATTCGCCCTTGCCGGCGTGACGCTCGCGATCGCGGCGCTGGCCGGCTGGCGCGCACTCTCGGACTAGAGGGCTACGCTCACCGGGGATGACACGCAGCTACTACTCGGTGCTCTTCCTCGTCGTCTGGACCGGCCTGGCAACAGGACTGCACCTCGCGTCCGACCCCTGGGACATCTCGATCCTGGTCGGCTTCTGCCTGGCCGCGCTCTGCGTCGGCGCCGGCGCGCGCGCCAGCCGATCGGGCTAGGACTTCTCGAGCAGCGCCACGCACTCGACGTGCGGCGTGTGCGGGAACATGTCGACCGGCTGGGCGCGCAGCATCGAATAGCCGTAGTCGTCCGAGAGGCGCTTCAGGTCGCCGGCGAGCGTCGTCGGGTTGCAGCTGACGTAGACGATGCGCGGCGCGCCGATCTCGCCGAGCCGCTTCAGCGCCTTGCCGGCGAGCCCGGCGCGCGGCGGGTCGACGACGACCACCTGCGGCTCGCCGGAGCGCTGATGCAGCTCCTGGAGCGCCTCGCCGACGTTGCCGGCGAAGAACGCGACGTTGCCGATCCCGTTCAGCTCCTGGTTCTCGATCGCGCACGCGACCGACTCCTCGGAGATCTCGATCCCCCAGACCGTCATCGCATCCTTCGCGAGCGACAGCCCGATCGTGCCGATCCCGCAGTAGAGGTCGTAGACCGTCTCGTTGCCCGATAGCTGCGCGAACTCGCGCGCGATCCCGTACAGCCGCTCGGCCATCTCGGTGTTCGTCTGCATGAACGCATTCGGCCGGACGCGGAAGCGAAGACCCGAGATCTCCTCCTCGATCGCGTCCTCGCCCCAGATGAGCTCGGTCGGCAGGTTCGTCACCTCGGCGACGCCGCGGTTCTCCGACCAGTGGATCGAGCGCACCTCCGGGAACGCCGTCAGCACCTCGATCAGCCGCTCGCGGTCGAACCGGTCGCCGCGCGACGTCACGAGCTGCACGAGCGCCTGCCCGGTATTGCGTCCCTCGCGGACGACGAGGTGGCGGAGGTAGCCCTCGTGCGTCTCCTGGTCGTACGCGGAGAGCCGCTCCTCGCGCGCCCACTCGGTCATGCGATTGCGGATCGCGTTGCCGAGATCGGTCGTCAGCCAGCACTCGTCGATCTGGAGCACCTCGTCCCAGCGGCCCGCGCGGTGGAACCCGAGCGCCGGGCCGTCGTCGGTCGCCGTGAACGAGTACTCCATCTTGTTCCGGTAGTGGAACTTCGAGGTCGCGCCGATGATCGGCTCGAGCGGCGCGTCGACGAGGCCGGCGAGGCGCTGGAACGAGTCGGCAACCCACTGCTCCTTCGCAGCGAGCTGCGCGGCGTAGTCGAGATCCTGGAAGCGGCAGCCGCCGCAGGCCGGGTAGTGGACGCACGGCGCGTCGACGCGCTGCGGGCCGGGCGACGAGCGATCTCGGTCGCGATCGCCTCGGCGTGGCGCCGCTGCACCTTCGTCACGCGCGCGCGCACCGTGTCGCCCGGCAGCCCGCGCGCGCACGAAGACGACGAAGCCGTCGAGCCGCGCGACGCCGTTCCCGCCGAAGGCGAGCGAATCGATCGTGAGCTCGAGCTCTTGATCGCGCTGGACGGGGGCGGCCACGCCCGGAGGCTAGCTAGCTCGCCTTGATCGTCGTTGTCTCGATGACACGCGACGAGCCGCCGAGGTTCGCAACGAGCAGCGACCTCGTACGTTCCCGGCTTCGAATACGTGTGCCCGGCGAAGTGCGGCAACGGCCCGCTCTTCGTGTTCGAGAGCCCGTCGCCGTAGAGGAGCGTCCAGCTCGTCGACCGGCTTCGGCAAGTCGGACCGGAGATGGAACGACACCTTGAGCGGCGCCGCGCCCGATGCAGCAGTCGGGTCGAGCAGGACAGCCGGCGGATCGCTCCCACCGACCTCCGCCGACGCGAACGTTCACGATCGCGCTGCGGCGTGAACGGCGGCGAGGCGAACACGACGAGCGACAGCTTCGTAGGAGGCACCGGGCGCGTAGGAGTGCGAGACGCTCGCCGGCGGCTGACCTGCTCCCGAGGTGCACGCGCCGTCGCCGAAGGTCGATCTCCCAGTGCGCGATCGGCACGCGTCAGCTTGGCGGTGACCGGGAACGTGACGTCCGGGCCGGCGGCATCCGGGCCGAGCGACAGCGAGCTCGACCTTCGCGGAGCCCGCGCCGCCGACCGCCCACGACGGCGAGCGGCGCCGCGAGCGGCGTGATGCAGCTCCGGTACATCGCACGGCTCTTCGGCTTGTTCGCGAGATCGAAGATCGAGCCCGGCTGGCTCGCGTAGAACTCCTCGCTCTCGACCGTGTGCGTCTTCAGGAACGTGCACATGTCCTGGACGAACTGCGGATCGTCGATGCCGTAGAGCCCCCACTCCGGCGCCGCGAACGGCTTGCGATGCGCGCGGACGAACCTGTAGATCTCGCCGAACTTCGCCCACGGCGGCGCACCCGTTCGCCTCCTTGTAGATGTCGGCGCCGCCGACGTCGACGTACGCGTTGCCGGGCCAGTACGGCTGGTAGTCGACGTTGTTCGAGAGCGGGCTCCAGAGGACGCGCACGCGCGGGAACGGGTTCGACTCGAGCGCCGGCCCGCTGTACGGCGGCATGGCCGAGCGCCTTGAGCCTCCCGGTGACGTTCACGCCGTGGACGATCACGTAGATCCGCGCGAACGCCTTCCGGTACGAGGCCGTGTCGCAGCACCAGCTGACGCCGGGGACGTTCATCTCGCCCATCGGCCGGATGTAGGCCGGGCCGCCCCACTGCGAGAGCGCCTGGTTGAGCGCGCCGAGGTACCCGTCGCCGCTCCCGCTCGCGATCTGCGCCGGTCGTGATCGCCGCCTTCTTCGTGCCTTGGCCGTTCGTGCCGAGGTGGAGCATCGGGATCGGCGCCGAGCGACTTCAGCAGCACGTTGAACGGCGCGCCCCACGTCTGCCCCTGCCCCCAGCCGAGGAACGCCTGGTCGACGAGTCGAGGTCTGGCCGTCTGCCCTGGAAGCGCGCGACGTTGCCGGTCACGCCGAGGATCGGCTTGCCGGCCGCGCCGGAGACGGCGACCAGGAAGAGTGCGGCAACGGCCCCAGCGACGACGCGACGCATCGCGTGCCAGTATGCGCGCTACTGGAGCAGGTGACGTAAACCGTGCGCGTGCGCGGCCCGTCGAACTCGCAGAGGAAGACGCCCTGCCACGTGCCGAGCGCGAGCTCGCCGTCGCGCGAGCGGAATCACGACCTGCGGCCCCATCAGCGAGGCGCGCGGATGCGACGGCGCGTTCTCCTCGCCCTCCTCCAGGTGCTGCCAGCCCCAGCCTTCGGGAACGATCTTCTCGAGCGCCATCTCGAAGTCGCGGGCGACCAGCGGATCGGCGTGCTCGTTGATCGTCAGGCCGGCGGTGGTGTGCGGGACGTAGACGAGCACGGCCGCCCCGTGGCGCCGGCGAGGGCCTCGCGCACCTGCGCCGTGATGTCGAGCAGCTGCGTGTGCCGCTCGGTTGTGACCTTCAGCTCCCGCACCGGGCCGTATCCTAGGCGGCCGATGTCAGACCAACCGCTCGACACCCGCACGATCGACGCCTTCCGCGAGCGCGGAGCCGATCGTTCATCCGCGACCTCGACCAGGAGTACTACGACCACTTCGCGGGGCTCAAGGAGACGCTCGACGTCGAGCAGATCTACGAGGAGTACGCCGACCTGACGACGCTCGAGACGGCGCAGCGGCTGAAGGCGGCGCCGACCGAGCTGTGGCGGTTCGCGTGCGAAGGCTTCCTCGGGAACCTCACGCGCGAGCACCAGGCGCGGATGGCGCAGGTCGAAGCGGAGCTCGAGGCGACGGTCGACGGAAAGACGATCCCGTACCGGATGCTGCGCGTCGCGATGGCGAACGAGCCCGACCGCGACACGCGGCGCCGGCTCGACGAAGACGCGCGCTCCGCCTGCTCGACGAGCACATGAACCCGCTCTACCTCGACGCGTGCGCGCATCGACCGCGACGCGGTGCGCGCAGCTCGGCGCGCCGAACTACTACGAGCTGTACAAGGGCTTCGGCTTCCGGCTCGACTCGCTCGCCGACGAATGCCGCGACGCTGCTCGACGAGACGGAGAAGCTGTGGGAGCGCGAGGGCGACAAGCTCTTCCGCGCGCGGCTCGGCATCGTCGCTCGACGAAGCGCGCCCGTGGGACGTCGGCCGTCTCTTCCGCGCGCCGGAGCTCGACCAGCTGTATCCGTCGGACCAGATGCTTCCGGCGCTCGAGGCGACGCTGTCCGACCTCGGGATCGACCTGCACGCGCAGCAGAACGTGCACCTCGACCTGGAGTCGCGCCCGTCGAAGACGCCGCGCGCGTTCTGCGCGCCGATCGAGGTGCCGGGCAAGGTGATGCTCGTGATCCAGCCGATCGGCGGCAAGGACGACTGGGAGGCGCTCTTCCACGAGGCCGGCCACACCGAGCACTACGCGCACACGAGCGCCGACCTCTCGATGGAGGCGCAAGCGGCTCGGCGACATGGCGGTCACCGAGGGCTGGGCGATGCTGCATGCAGCACCTCGTCACCGAGCCCGCGTGGCTGAACCGCCGCCTCGACGTGCCGCGTGTCGACGAGCTCGTCGCACGACGGCGCGGTCTCGCTCCTCTACTTCGTGCGCCGCTACTGCGCGAAGCTCCTCTACGAGATCGAGTTCTTCCAGGCGGACGATCCGACGACGATGCAGTCGCGCTACTTCGAGCTGCTCTCCGACGCGCTCAAGCTGCCGGTGAACCGCGAGAGCTACCTCGACGACATCGACGGCAGCTTCTACGTGATCGGCTATCTGCGCTCGTGGGCGTTCGAGGCGCAGCTGCGCGAATTCCTGCGCGGCGAGTTCGGGAACGAGTGGTTCGCGCGCCGCGAGGCGGGCGATCTGCTGCGCGAGCTCTGGTCGCTCGGCCAGGCGCCGACCGCTGACGAGCTGCTGAAGGACGTCACGGGCGCAACGCTCGAGATGGCGTCCGTCGGCGCACGCATTCGCGAAGGACTGTGACGGAAGACGAGCTGGTCCTCGCGATCGCGCGGGGCGACGAAGGGGCGCTGGCGGATCTCTACGACCGCTTCGGGCGCGTCGCGTACGGGCTCGCGCTGCGGGTGCTGCGCGATCAGGCGCTCGCTCAGGATGCCGTCCAGGACGCCTTCCTCACCGCCTGGCGGACTGCAGCGTCGTTCGATCCCAGCGCGCGGCAAGGCGTCGACCTGGCTGCTGACGATCGTCCATCGCCGGGCGGTCGACCTCGTCCGGCGCGAGGACCGGCGGCGTGGCGAGCCGCTCGACGACGCGCCGGTCGCCTCTGGCGACGAGACCGACGAGGAGGCGATCGTCCGCGACGAGCGGCGCCGCGTCCAGGCGGCGCTCACGGTGTTGACGGACGGCGAGCGCCAGGCGATCGAGCTCGCCTACTACGGCGGTCTCTCGCAGTCGGAGATCGCCGAGCGTCTCGGCGTCCCGCTCGGGACGGTGAAGAGCCGCATGTTCGCCGGGCTCGCGCGTCTTCGCGACGCACTCGGCGAGCAGTGACCGCGTTCGACGACGCCGTTCGACGGGCGCTCGACTCACTACCGCCGCAAGCTCGCGGCCGCCCTCGAGAACGTCGGCGGTGGTCGTCGAGGAGGAGGCCCCCGACGACCCCGACCTCTTCGGCCTCTGGGAGTCCAACCCCTATCTGCCGGACAAGATCACGATCTTCCGCCGGCCGCTGGTTTCGGCTTTTCCCGATCCGGCGAGGCTCGAAGAGGAGATCCGAGTGACCGTCCTCCACGAGTTGGCCCACTACTTCGGCATCGACGAAGACCGCCTCGACGAGCTTGGATATTCGTAGGAATACGGGATGAGACGACGTCGTTAGAGGGGATATGCGAACGCTCAGTGAGATCAGGCAGGAGATCGACGAGCTCTCAGAGCGCCGGTTGCGCGTGATGCGTCAACTTGCGCAGGAGCACGACGCCTCGCTTGCCGCCGAGCATCAGCGCCTGGAGGACGAGATCGCGCTGCTCTGGGATGAGCAGCGCAACGCCAAGGCGTTGCTGCGCTTCGGCAACCGGGACGAGATCATCCAGAGAGCCCGCCAAGAAGAGCGGCTCTCCCGCGCGGCCTAAGCCAGCCGCGCCGCCCACGCCCGAAGTGGCCCCGGCGACGGGGCTACACTTCGGGCGCTCGGGGCGTTAGCTCAGCTGGGAGAGCGCCGCCTTTGCAAGGCGGAGGTCATCGGTTCGATCCCGATACGCTCCATTTCTCGAGGCGGGTCGCGTGAAAGCGCGCCTAACGACGGGAGCCCCCTAGCTGACGTCGCGTCGAGGCCGGGCTCGTCGCGTGGTTGGGCGAGGGGATAGGAACTGAGCGAAGTCACCATTCTGGTCGAGGGTCTTGGCATCCCGGAGTCCACCCGCTGGCGCGGGGGTCGGATCTGGGTGTGCAACTGGGGAGCCGGCGAGGTGCTGTCGGTGACGCCGAACGGGGAGCGCGAGGTGATTGCGCAGCTAGCTTCGGACACCCTCCCGTTCAGCATGACTGGCTGCCCGACGGACGTCTGTTGGGGTCGATGGACCGCGCCGGCTTCCGCTCGCATTGGCAGCCGACGGCACCCTTGCTCCTGTTGCCGACCTAGCGGCCTCGGGGCAGGGCCGGCTAACCGAGCTCGTCGTCGACGGCGCCGGCAACGCGCACGTGAATGGAGGCACTGGATCCGTCGTTCGGATCACGCCCGACGGCCGCGTAGGAAAGTGTCGCCGACGGGCTCGGTTCCCAAACGGCATGGCGCTCGTCGATCGCGACCGCACGCTCATCGTTGCCGACTCGCACGCGAAGACGCTCGTTGCCTTCGACGGGGCGATGGCGGTGCGTCGTTCGCCGGACAGACCGGGCAGAGTTGGAGCATGCCCCGCAGGGATCTGCGTCGACGCCGACCGCGCCGTGTGGGTAGCGACCGTCCCGGGTCAGTGCGCGACCACGTCCGCGACCGAGGCGAGGAGCTCGACAACGTCTCTCTGGATCGAGGCTGCTTCGCCTGCATGCTCGGAGGCGGGGCCGGACACACCGTTCATCGCAGATGCCGAGTGGCAGGGGAAGGAGGCGCTCCAAAGCAACGGGCCTGACTGACGGGACGGCGGCCAGCGGCGGCGAAACAACCCGCACACCACGCGAGTGCACCCTTGAACCGCTGATCCACCTCACGAGGTGTGCGGCGGAGGCCGGTGGTCGTTGTCGCTGTCCGCGCCTAACGCCGGGCCAGGTCATGCTCGCGCTCTCAATCCGGATGGAGCGGCGCGCCGACCTCCGGCCTCCGCCTACTGTCCTTCAGCCCTGGGCTGCGAAAACGATGACGCGAATCGTCTTAGCGTTCCCGCGTGTTCCCTGCCAGTCGTGCGCCCTTCACTCGGCCCACGCTGGTCCTGATCTTGTCCGGCGGAGTCAGTTCTTCCATGCGCCTCCTAGACGACAGATCGGTTGTTGCCATTGACACTAGCACTTGCGAGAACCACCCGAACCGGGTACCCCGCGAACGACAAACTGGTGGCGGTTCCCGCCGATGACCTGGGTGTGGCCGGCGTTTGCCTGGTCCGACGACTCGCAAACAGCCCAAGGAAGGGAATCCGTGAACAGCTCCATCAGAACCAAGCTCTTCGCGAGCGTCTTCGTCGCGCTGGCGCTCATGGTCGTGCTCGGCATCTTCGCGCTCAACGAGATGTCCAGCCTGAACGCCCGGACGAAGACGATCGCCAACACGGCGCTCCCGACGACGCAGATCATCGGTGAGCTCCAGGCCGGCGTCGCCAATTACGCCCGCGGCATCAGCAGCTACCAGCTTGTGCTGGCCCAGACGCCGTATGCGTCTCCCGCCCAGGCCCAGGCGCTGAAGCCCGTCTCCGCGCAGCTCAACGCAGCGCAGAAGGACGTGACGGACGCGTTCGCCACCTATCTGAAGCTGAAGAACGACGCGACCGGCCGCGCCTTTTACAACAAGGTGCACACCTCGTGGACGCAGTACCTGACCGAACTGCAGGTGGTCAACAAGCTGCTCGCGACGAAGGCACCGCAGGCCGAAGTCACGAAAGAAGCGGTCAAGCCGCTTGCGCTGCTCGCACAGATCCCCGCTCAGACGGACGCGTGGCGCGACGCAACGAGCAAGGACGCGGGGCAGACCGTCGCCAACGCCCAGTCGACCTACTCCCAGGCGGCGTGGGTGATCATCGCGCTGCTGATCGCAGCCGCCGTGGTCACGGCGACCGCCGGCCTTCTTCTCACGCGCTCGATCTCGGGCCGGCTCGGCAAGCTGTCCGCGGCGGCACGCCGGATCGCCACCGGCGATCTCAGCCAGCGCTACGTGGACGGGACGAACGACGAGATCGGCGACACCAGCAGGTCGTTCGACCAGATGGTCGACTACTTCGAGCGCATCGCCGCCGCCGCGCGGGAGATCGCAGGAGGCGACCTCACCGTCGAGGTTGAGTCGCAGGGCGAGCACGACGTGCTCGCGAACGCGTTCAGCGAGATGACCGGCAACCTCCGCGCAGATGATCAACCGGCTCGCGCGAGGCTGCCGGCTCGATCGGTGCGTCGTCGCAGGAGATGGCGAGCTCCTCGCTCGAGACGGGACGCACGGTCGGCGAGATCGCTCGCGCGATCGGAGACGTCGCCGCCGGCGCCGAGCGCCAGGTGCGCATGGTCGAGCAGACCAAGCGGTCGACGAGCGAGACCGGCGCCGCCGTCGAGCAGACGAAGGGTGCAGCCGAAGAAGGTGTCCGCGCAGCCGCCAAGGCGAGCCTCGCGATGGACGCGCTCCAGGAGTCGACCACAGGCGTCACCGACGCGATCCGCGGTCTCGCCTCGAAGTCGGAGCAGATCGGCGGCATCGTCGAGACGATCACCGGCATCGCCGGCCAGACCAACCTCCTCGCGCTCAACGCCGCGATCGAGGCCGCCCGCGCCGGCGAGCAGGGCCGCGGCTTCGCGGTCGTCGCCGACGAGGTGCGGAAGCTGGCCGAGGAGTCGCAGCAGGCCGCCGCGTCGATCTCCACCCTGATCGAGGAGATCCAGACCGAGACCGACCGGACCGTGAAGGCCGTCGAGGACGGCGCCCGCACGACCGCCGACTCGGCCAGCACGGTCGAAGAGGCACGTGTCGCCTTCGAGCAGATCGGCGCTTCCGTCGACGAGATGTCGGAGCGGATCGCCCAGATCGTCGAGGCGACGAACGAGGTCGCCGCGGTTGCCGAGCAGTCATCGTCGGCGACGCAGGAAGTGTCTGCGTCGACGGACGAGACCTCGACCGCCGCCGGCCGCATCACGAGCGCTGCCGAGGAGCTCGCCGTCACGGCGCAGGACCTCCAGACGCTCGTCGGCCAGTTCAAGCTGGTCGCCTAGCACCGTCGGGAGGGGTCAGACCTCGCGTCGAGGTCTGACCCCTCTCTCGACAGCTCATCCGAAAAGGAGAAGGATCACACGATGCGGCAGGCCCTTGGCATTCTCGTCGCCACGCTCGCACTCGCAGCCGGCGCGACGGCGTCACCGGTCGCCGCGCATACGAGCCACGCCGCGTGCAAGGCCGGCTTCTACAAGAACGTCTCGGGCACCTGCGTCAAGCGCCCGACGGCCGCAGCGACCGCCCCGGCAGGCGCCACGGCGAAGTGCCGCGACGCCACCTACAGCTTCTCGCAGCACGCCTCCGGCACGTGCTCCCACCACGGCGGCGTCGCCGTGTGGATCCACCACCCCTAGCCGTAGACTCAGAATGCGGCCGGCGCGGCGTCCGCTGCCGCAGGCGGCGCTTGCGACGCGTCCGCGGGAGTAGGGTCGCCGCCGACCAAGCTGGTCGGCGGCGCCCTACCGGTTCAGCCGTCAGTCCAACGCGCCGCCGCACAGCGCGCCGTCATTCACCGCCTAGAAACCAGAGCCTCGCAGGGCCCGCTAACGATCCGCTAACGCGTTACCGTGCTGCGGTGCCCGAGCTCGAGATCAGGCTCCTGGGGCCGGTCGCGGCGGTCGTCGACGGCTCGCCGATCCGTCTCGGCGGGGTGAAACAGCGCGCGACGCTCGCCATGCTGGCCCTCGCGCCAGGCCAGGTCGTCTCGGCCGAGCGACTGATCGAGGCCGTCTGGGGCGAGTCGCCCCCACCGACCGCGGCGACCGCGCTTCAGGGCCACGTCTCCCGTCTGAGACGGCTGCTCGGCCCCGACACGATCGCGACACAGGCCCCGGGCTATGTGCTCGAGATCGATCCGGCCGCGGTCGACGCCACGCGTTTCGAGCAACTCCTCGCTGCGACCCGAGGACGAAGACGGACGACGTCGCGCAGCGAACGCCTCACCGCCGCGCTCGGTCAATGGCGTGGCCCTGCGCTCGCCGACCTGCATCGACGAGCCGGGACTGATCCGCGGAGGCGCGTCGACTCGAAGAGTCGAGGCTCGTCGCGCGCGAAGAGCTGGTCGACGTCGAGCTGCGGCTCGGCCGCCACGTCGAGCTCGTACCGCAGCTCGAGGAGCTCGTCGCAACCGAGCCGCTGCGCGAGCGCCCGGCCAGCGCAGCTCGTCGTCGCCCTCTACCGCTGCGGCCGTCCGGGCGACGCGCTCGCCGCCTACCGTGCGTATCGCAAGCGGCTCCGCGACCGCCTCGGCCTCGACCCGAGCCCCGCGCTCCGCGACCTCGAGCGGCGCGTGCTCCTCCAGGACCCGTCGCTCGCCCCGCCCACTCGCAACCGTGACCGCGAGCATCTCGCTGCGCGTTCCGGTCACCGCGGTCGCCATCTCGCTGCACGGCCCCGTCCGGCGACGCAGAGGTCTACGGACGCGCGATCGCCGCGGCGCGCGAGTCGGCGCGCCTCGTCCTCGAACGTCACCGCGCGTCGGTCCAGCCGGCGAGCGGCTCGATGATCGTCGGCCTCTTCGGCGTCCCGGTCCCGCAGGACGACGACGCCGACGCGCGCGCTGCGCGCGGCCGACGAGCTCAGCAGCGCGCTCGCGGCCGTCGCCGACGTGGCCGCGCAGAGTCGGGGTCGCAAGCGGCGAGGCGTTCGACGGCGAGACCGCCCGCCGCAGCCGCGGCGCTCGATCTTGCCGCCGAAGCGGACGAACGCCCGTCTGTCGACTCGCTCACCCACGCCCGCGCCCGCGCGCGGCAACTCAGCGTCGACACACCGCTCGCAGGTCGCAAACGCGAGCAGCAGGCACTGCGCGACGTCTTCGACGCGACCGTGCGCGAAGGGCGGAGCCACGTGATCTCGATCGTCGGACCGCCCGGGATCGGCAAGTCGCGACTCGTCGCCGAGCTCCTCGCCGACGTCGACCCGGAGACGCGTGTCATCCTCGTCCGCTGCCTCTCCTACGGCGACGGCGTCACGCTGCTTCCGGCAATCGACCTCGTGCGCGGCGCGGCCGAGCTGCCCGATGACCTCGAGCGCAAGCCTGGCCTCCACGCGCATCGGCGCGCTGCTGAGCGACGACGACCGGCGCGAGGCCGCCGCCGAGCAGCTGATTCGCCTCCTCGGCCTGAGCGACGAGCCGCCCGAAGACGACGCGATGTGGGCCGTCCGTCGGGTGCTCGTCGCGCTCGCGCGCCAGACGCCCGTAATCGCAGTGATCGACGACCTGCACTGGGCGTGCGCCGGCGATCGTCGATCTTGTTCGCCAGCTCGACCGCCCGGCCTACGCACCGCTGCTCGTCGTCACGACGTCGCGCGACGAAGCGCCGGGGACCACGCTCGAGTTGGCGCCGCTCGACGACGACGGCGTGCCGAGGAGCTCGTCGCCGCTCTGCTCGACGGCGCGGCGATCGGGCCTGAGACGCTCTGCCGAGCTCGTCCTTGCCTCCGACGGAAACCCGCTCTTTCTCGAGGAGCTGACGCCCTGTCGCTCCGCGAGAGCGGCACCACCCCACCGCCGACGCTCGACTCGCTGCTCGCGGCCCGTCTTGCGCGCCTGCCCGAGCGCTCACCGCGACGTGATCGGCGCCGCCTCGGTGATCGGCCGCTCGCTTTCGCTCGCCGCCCTGCGCGACCTCAGCGACGAGCCGGTCGACGAGGCGGTCGCGCACGCGATCGACGACGGCCTCCTGCGCACCTCCCGCGCCGAGGGCGAGGACCTCGAGTTCCGGCACGTGCTGCTGCGCGATGCCGCCTACGCCGCGCTGCCGCTCGGACGCCGTGCGGAGCTGCACACGAGGCACGCGGACTGGCTCGACCGGCAACGAGCGCATCCCGCCGCTCGAGCGCGAGGCGCTCGTCGTCTACCACCTCGACCAGGCGCTGCGGTCGCGGAGCACGCCTCGGTGAGCCGGGCGGCGAGCTGACGTAGACGGTGCGGAGCCGCGTCACCGAGCTCGGCCGGCTGCTGCTCGCCCGCGGCGACGCCGCCGCGGCCGCATCGCTTCTCGAGCGTGCGCTGGCGCTCGCTCCGGACGACGAGAGCATCGCCGTCGACCTCGGCCGCGCCCATCTCGACGTCGGGCGACTTCGCCGCGGCCGAACGCGCATTCACCGGCGTCGACGGCCCACGCGCGCGCCTCGGACTGGTCGACGTCAAGCTCCGCGTCGAAACCGGCGCGAACCTCGCGGCCGCGGCGTGTCGAGATCGCCGCGGCGCGAGCGCGCAGCTCGAGTCCGACGACGACATCGGCCTCACCGAGGCACTGCTCGCCGAGGCGTACCTCGACGTCGCGCGCGGTCACGCGACTCCGCTCGCCGAACATCTCGACGCGGCGCTCGAGGTCACGCGCCGTACCGGCCAGACCCGCGCCGAGAGCTGGATCCTCTTCCTGCTCTGCGGCGCCGCCTGGTACGGCCCGCTGCCGATCACCGAGGCGGTCGTACGGTGCGAACGCGTCCTCGCCGACGCGGTCGGCCGTCCGACGGTCGAGGCGGCGGCCCTCCAGTCGCTCGGCGTCCTGGCCGCGATGGCGGGCTCGTTCGACGAGGCGCGGCGAGCGGTGAGGGAGTCGCGTGCGATCCGCCGCGACGTCGGACAGCTCGTCGGCGCCGCAGCCTCGGCGATCGACGAGGGCATGATCGAGCTGCTCGCCGGCGACGCGCGCGCGGCTCTACGGACGCTGCGCGAGGGCGCCACGGCGCTCGAGGAGCTCGGCGAGAAGGGCTACTACTCGACGGTCGCCGCCTACGAGGCGCAGGCACTCCTCTCGGTCGGCGAGTTCGAGGAGGCGCACCGGCTCGCGCTCGTCACCGCCGGCGTCGCCGCGCCGGACGACATCGTCTCGCAGGTCGTCTGGCGCGGCGTCGTCGCCCGGCTGCTCACCCGCAGCGACATGGTCGCGCCGCCGAGGCGCTCGCCCGCGCAGGCGCTCGCGCTCGCCGAGGAGACCGACTTCCTCCTGATCCGCGCCGGACGCCTGGGCGATGTTCGCCGATGTCACCGGCGACGAGGACGCACGCGCAACGGCCGCGCGATCTGCTCGCCAGAAGGGCTGCGCGCCCGCCGCGATCGACGCCTGGACCGCGCCGCAACCGTTTTAATCCAGGACATGACCGACTTCCCCGCATCTCACAGCGACCTGCTCGACGGGCAGGTCGCCACGCTCGCCACGATCGGCGACGACGGCTTGCCGCAACTGACCGTGGTCTGGTTCATCCACGAAGACGGCGAGATCAAGATCTCGCTCTCGAACGCACGCGCGAAGACCGCGAACCTCCGCAAGCGCCCGGCGTGCAGCCTCCTGATCCTCGACCTCGAGAACCCCTACCGCTACCTCGAGGTGCGCGGCAACGCCCGGCTCGACGACGCCGGCGGAGCGGAGCTCGCTCAGAAGGTCGGCGCGAAGTACGACGCCGACCTCGCCGCCTACGACAAGCCCGGCGACACGCGCGTCGCCGTCACGATCGAGCCGACGAAGGTCTATCCCGTCAACATGGGGTAGGGATCGGCCCGCGGAGGACGATCTCGTCGTAGAGCGGCACGAAGCCGAGGCTCCGGTTCAGCGCCGAGCATGCCCGGCGAGGCGCACCTCGTTCGCGACGCGCAGCTTCTCGACGCCCGTGCGCTTCGCCCACGCGAGCTGCGCACGCTTGAGCGCGCCGGCGACGCCGCGCCCACGGGCGCGGCGGGCGACGGCGAGGAACGCCGGCGAGATGTACCCGAGCGGGCGTCGCGTCCTCGACTGCGACCAAGATCGACTCGGGCGGTTGTGAGCGCAGCCCCCAGTCGAACCACGCCTCGTCGATCCGCGTCTCCGCTCGTCCCGGCTGATCGCGGTACGCCTCGAGCGCCAGCTCGAAGAGCGCGTCGCTCGAGCCTCGGGCCGCTCCGCAAACGAGACGTCACCTCGAACGCGGGCGGCTCCGGCTCCGGCGCCGCGGCGACGTCGAGCTCCGACATGACGTAGCGCCGCACCTCGTCGTAGCCCCGCGGCGCAGGAACTCGACCACCTCGGGCGTCCGCGTCGTCGTCCACACCTCGAGACCCGACTTGCCGAGCGAGCGCGCCACCGTCGCCGCCTCCCGCGAACTGCGTAGTCGTCGATCTGCGTGGAACCACACTTCCGCGTACGGAAGGTGCTCCAGGCCCGGAATCGGCTTTACATCCACCTTGCGACGCTTTTAAGCCTCAACCGGCTCGGCCAGGGCCGATTGTCCCGTGTACGCATGCGGGGGTCAGCAACAAGGGGTCCCTTGACGGTCAGCCGGAAGCTCTATCTGAGCTTCGGCGCGGTCGTCGTCCTGCTGGAGTCGTCATCGCCGTCTCGATCTACGGCATGAACCGGCTCGCCTCGGCGCACCACGTCGTCAGCCTGCAGGCGACGCCCCGCGTCCTCGCTGCCGACGCCGCCCGCTCGGCCGCGTCGGACGCACACTTCTCGCAGACGCAGTACGTCGTCGACTCCGACGACGCACTCCGACTTCCTCGGCGACAAGGCGACGCTCGACGGCGACCTCGCGCGGCTCGCGCAAGGTCACCGACACGAACGAGCGCACGGAGTACAACGGGATCCGCGCCGCCTACGGCGCGTGGCTCGCAGGCGACGCCAAGCTCTGGAGCGACCGTCAAGGCCGGCGATCTCAAGGCCGCCGACGCGATCGTCGTCGGCAGCGAGAACGACGCCTCCGACACGCTCGTCGAGGCGCTCACCAAGTATCAGGCAGAAGGTCAACCTGCTCCAGAAGGAGCAGAACGCGAAGTTCGACTCGGCGAAGTCGTCTGTCACGCTTGCTGATCATCGCGCTCGGCATCGCCGCGTGCCTCGTCGCAATCGCGCTCGCGACGCTGCTCGGCCGCTCGCTCGTCGGCGGCATCAAGCAGATGCTCGCCGCGGCCGAGGGCATCAGCGAAGGCGACCTCGACCAGCACGTGAAGGCGACATCGCACGGACGAGCTCGGCCAGACCGCCGTCGCCTTCGGCCGGATGATCGACTACCTCCGCGGCACCGCCGCGGCGGCGGAGCAGATCGCCGGCGGCGACCTGACCGTCGAGATCGAGCCGAAGTCGGAGCGCGACGCGCTCGGCAACGCCTTCCTGACGATGGTCACGAACCTTCGCCAGATGATCTCCGAGGTCGGAGCCGCCGCCGCGACCGTCGGCTCGTCGTCACAGCAGATCGCCTCGAGCTCCGAGGAGGCGGGACGTGCCGTCGAAGAGATCGCACGCGCAGCGAACTCGGTCGCCGAGGGCGCCGAGCGGCAGGTGCTGATGGTGACGCGCGCACAGGAGACCACGCAGCGCACCGGCGAGGCCGCCGACGCCGCGAGCGCGGCGACGCGGGCCGGCATCGCCGCAGCCGACGAGGCGAGCGCCGCCGTCCTCGACCTGCGCAACCAGACGGACGAGGTCTCGCAGGCGATCCGCACGCTGGCCGCGCGCTCCGGCGAGATCAGCGGCATCGTCGACACGATCACCTCGATCGCCGGCCAGACCAACCTGCTCGCGCTGAACGCGGCGATCGAAGCCGCGCGTGCCGGTGAGCAGGGCCGCGGCTTTGCCGTCGTCGCCGAAGAGGTCCGGAAGCTCGCCGAGGAGTCGCAGCGGGCTGCCTCCTCGATCGGCGAGCTGATCGAAGCGATCCAGGCCGACACGGAGCGCACGGTCGAGACCGTCGAGCGCGGAGCCGCTCAGGCAGAGGCGTCCGCCGCCGTCGTCGAGTCCACCCGCATGGCGTTCCGCGAGATCGGCGAGCTCGTCGCCGGACATCGACCAGCGCGTCGCCGAGCTCGTCGAGTCGACCAACGAGGTCGCGCTGCTCGCCCAGGGCTCGTCCAGCGCGAGCCAGCAGGTCTCAGCCTCGACCGAGGAGACGACCTCCTCGACGCAGGAAATCGCCGGCACCGCGCAGCAGCTCGCCGCCTCGGCCGAGACGCTGAACCAGCTCGTCGCGCGCTTCGCGGTTGTCTAGCAGCGCGCTCGCGCGCCCTCGCTAGCCTGCGAAGGTGAGCAGGCGGTCTCTTTCGGTCGATCCTCCCGATCTTGGGCTTTGGCCTACCGCGAAGGGGCTCGGTCGGCTGTGGCGTGAGCAGAAGGGCCTCGTGATCATCGGGCTCGTCTGCGCCTTTGTCTACTCGGCGCTCACGATCGCGATCCCGATCGTCATCCAGCACGCGATCGACGACTCGATCGACCCGACGAACGACCACCCCAATCCGCTCTGGCCGTACCTCGTCGTCGTCGTCGTGCTTGCGACCGCTCCGCTTCGCGTTCAACTTCACGCGTCGGTACGCGACCGCGCGGACAGGCATCCGCGTCGAGTGGCGGATGCGCGAGCTGCTCTACCAGGCCTATCTGCGCTACCCGCGCGCGTTCTACGACCGTCACGCGACGGGGCAGGTCGTCTCGCGCGCGACGAACGACCTCTACCCGATCCGCTACTTCATCGGCTGGGGAATGACCCAGGGGATCCAGTCCCTGATGATGATCGCCGGGATCGCGATCGTCCTCTTCACGGTCAATGTGAAGCTCGCTGCAATCGCGCTGATCGCGATGCCGGCCGTGTTCGTGCTCGCGTTCACGTTCGCGCGCAAGGTGATGCCGATCTCGCGGCAGGTCCAGCAGCTGAAGGCGGACGTCACCGAAGCTGCCGACGAGGCCGTCGTCGGAATCGAGATGGTGCAGGCATTCGGCCGCGAGGACGACGTGCAGGCGCGTTTCGGCGACAAGGCGCGAGCGGTCCGCGACGGCGTGTTGCGCCAGGCGCGTGTCGAAGCGGCGTTCCTGCCGGGCCTGCTCTTCCTGCCGACGATCTCGATCGCCGCCGTCGTCCTGTTCGGCGGACGCGACGTGATCAACGGCGCGCTGACCTACGGCGAGTTCTATCTCTTCTACCAGCTGCTCCTGCAGATGGTCTGGCCGCTCGAGGCGCTCGGGTGGATCCTCTCGCTCGCACAGCGAGCAACTGCGTCCGCCTCGCGCAGCTTCGCGTGGCTCGAGGGGATCGAGACGATTCCCGAGCCGACGCATCCGACGACGCTTCCCGACCGGCGGACTCGGCGTCACGTTCCAGGACGTGCGCTTCGGCTACGGCACCGGCTCCGAGGTGCTCTCCGGCGTTGCCCTCGACGTCGCACCCGGTGAGGTGATCGCCGTGTGCGGCCCGACCGGCGCCGGCAAGACGTCGCTGCTGAACCTCCTGCCGCGCTTCTACGACCCGACCGACGGTCGCGTGCTGGTCGGCGGCGTCGACGTCCGCGATCTCGAGCTGAGCGAGTTGCGCACAGCCGTCGCCATCGTCACGCAGCGCCCCATCCTCTTCTCGATCCCGCTGCGCGAGAACCTGACCGCCGCACGGCCCGACGCCCCGTGGGACGAGGTCGTCGCCGCCTGCGAGGCGGCAGGCGTCGCGCACTTCGCCGCCGAGCTGCCGGACGGCTACGACACGCTGATCGGCGAGCGCGGTGTGAACCTGTCGGGCGGCCAGCGGCAGCGGGTCGCGCTCGCGCGCGCGCTCGTCGCCGAGGCGCGCGTGATCGTGCTCGACGACCCGATGTCGGCCGTCGACACGCAGACCGAACGACATCTCGTCGAGAACCTCCGCCCCGCGCTCGCCGGCCGCACGGTGCTGATCGCGACCCAGCGGCTCTCGACGGTCGAGGTCGCGGACCGCGCGGTCGTCCTGGACGACGGCGTGATCGTCGAGTCGGGCACCCCGCCCGAACTGCTCGCCAAGGGCGGCGTCTTCTGGTCGCTCTTCGGAGAGGAGATCGGCGCTGCCGCATAAGCACAGAACCGGGCTGACCCGGCTCAGCCGCTATCTGCGCGGCCGGTGGCTGCGCGTCGCCGCGCTCGGCGTCGTCGGCGTCGGCTCGGCGGCCGCGCCGGTGGCGGCGCTCTTCGTCGTGCAGGACGCGATCGACAACGCGATGAAGCTGGGCGACGAACGCCGCCTCGCGCGCGACGTCATCGTCTACCTGCTGATCAATGCGGCCGCCTGGGTCATGCAGACGACCCTGGTCCGCGGGCTCGCACGCATCGGCCAGGACGTCGTGCTCGGACTGCGCGAGGACCTCTTCGCGCACCTGACGCAGCTCTCACTGCGCTACTTCAGCCAGCAGAAGGCGGGCTGGATCATCGCGCGGATCACCTCCGACGTCGACGCGCTCTCGGACGTCCTCTCTCAGGGACTGACGACCCTCGTCGTCAACACGCTGACGCTGCTCGCGGCGATCGTCGGCCTCTTCATCCTCGACTGGCGGCTCGGGCTCGTCGCGATGGTGATCCTGCCGCCGACACTCATCCTCACGCGTTGGTTCCAGGTGCGGTCGCACTCGGCGTTCCTGCGCGTGCGCGAGACGATCTCCGGGATGACCGCGCAGATCGCGGAGTCGGTCTCCGGCATGGCCGTCATCCAGGCGTTCAACCGTGAGCGCGCGTTCCTCGACGAGTTCGACAAGTCGAACTGGGCGAACCGCGGGACGAACACCCACGCGCAGTGGCTGAACTCGCTGTTCTTCCCGGGCATCGAGTTCCTCGGCGCGATCGCGATGGTGTCGATCCTCTGGGTCGGCGGCACGATGTTGTCGCACGGCTCACTGACGATCGGCACGCTCGTCTCGGGCGTCTTCCTGCTGAACCTCGTCTTCCAGCCGCTCCAGGAGCTGTCGGACCTCTACGGCCAGGTGCAGTCGGCGGGGGCGGCGATGGAGAAGATCAGCTCGGTGCTCGACACCGAGCCGGAGATCCGCGACGTGCCGAACGCGGCGCGGCTGCCGCGCATCGAGGGCGATCTTCGCATCGACCACGTCACGTTCGCCTACGGCCGCGAGCCGGTCCTGCACGCGATCGACATCCACGTGCCGCCGGGCGGGTGCCTGGCACTGGTCGGCGAGTCGGGCGGCGGCAAGTCGACGACCGCGAAGCTCGTCGGCCGGTTCTACGACCCCGACGACGGCGCCGTGCGTGTCGACGGCCACGACCTGCGCTCGGTGCAGCTGCGCGCATACCGGCGGCAGCTCGGCGTCGTCCTCCAGGACCCGTTCCTCTTCGCCGGGACGATCGCGGACAACATCCGGTTCGCGCAGCCCGACGCGACCGATGACGACGTCACCGACGTGGCGCACGCTGTCGGCGTCGACCGGATCGCGCGGCGTTTCGAACGAGGCCTGCTCCACGAAGTGCGCGAGGGCGGCGCCGGGCTCTCGGCGGGCGAACGCCAGCTGATCTCGATCGCCCGCGCGCTGCTCGCGGATCCGCGCATCCTGATCCTCGACGAGGCGACGTCGAACATCGACCGTCCGACCGAGATCCTGATCGAGCAGGCGCTCGACCGGCTCCTTCACGGCCGCACGTCGATCATCATCGCCCACCGCCTTGCGACAGTTCGGCGAGCCGACGAGATCCTCGTCGTCGAGCACGGGCGGATCATGCAGCGCGGCCGCTTCGACGAGTTGATCTCCTCGCCGGGGCCGTTCCGCGACCTAGCGCATCAGTTGCAGGGCTCGGACGCAGCCGACGTGCAGTCGGAGCCCGTCAACGGCAATCGCGCGAGCAGCTCGGCGAGCGTCGCGAGCTCGGACTCCGAGTAGCGCGAGACGAACAGCTCGTCGATGCCGCGAAGGTGCGTCGTCGCCGCCACCTTCAACTTCGCGTGGCCCTCGCTCGGTGAGCTTGGCGTACGAGACGCGTGCGTCGGAGGCGCACGTCTCCTTGCAGACGTAGCCGGCCTGCTCGAGCCCTTCGAGCAGCCGCGTGATCCCGGAGGCGGTGAGGAGAACGCGCTCGGCGAGGTCGACGCGCCGCAGCCGCTCGCCCTCGGCGTGCGACAGGTGCAGGAGCACCTCGTAGTCGTTCAGCGTCAAACCGTGCTCGCGCTGCAACTGCGCCGATAGCTCGCGGGTGATCGCGGCGTGTGCGCGGAGGAACGAAATCCAGCCGTCGAGTTGGAGCGGTGGTTGGGTCGTTACAGACGTCATAGTTGCGCCCTCAAGTGTAGCGCCTCATGGGTAGTGTCTCCGATATGGGCCACGGAAGCCAGGGAATCGAGGCCGAGGGGCTCATCAGACGGTTCAAGGACGTGGAGGCGGTCTCCGGGATCGACCTGACGGTCGCCCCGGGCGAGATCTACGGCTTTCTCGGTCCCGAACGGCGCCGGTAAGTCGACCACCGTCCACATGCTGACGACGCTCCTGCCGCCGACCGCCGGCCGGGCGACCGTGGCCGGCTTCGACGTGGCCAAGCAGGGGCCGCAGGTGCGCGCCTCGATCGGCGCCGCGCTCCAGGAGGCGGCCCTCGACCCGTTCCTGACCGGACGCGAGCATCTGCGGCTCCAGTCGTCGCTGCACGGGATCGGCGGACAGGCGCGCCAGGAGCTGATCGAGGCGCTGCTCGAGCGCGTCGGTCTCACGCACGCCGGCGACCGCAAGGTGCGCACCTACTCGGGCGGCATGAAACGCCGCCTCGACCTCGCGCTCGCGCTGATCCACGACCCGTCGATCCTGTTCCTCGACGAGCCGACGACCGGCCTCGACCCGCAGAGCCGCACCGCGCTCTGGGAGGAGGTCGGCCGGCTCGCGCGCGAGGAGGGCGTCACCGTCTTCCTGACCACGCAGTACCTCGAAGAGGCGGACGTGCTCGCCGATCGAGTCGGGATCATCGACCACGGCCGGATCGTGGCCGAAGGAACGCCCGCACAGCTCAAGTCGGAGATCGGCAAGCCGACGGTCGAGATCGTCCCGGAGTCGCATGACGACCTGCCCGAAGCTGCGCGACGTGCTGCGCCGCTTCGGCGACGAGACCGCAGCCCGCCCGGGAGGCTTCGCGGTGCAGGTGCCGACGCACGGTGTGCTCTCGGACATCGTCCGCGCGCTCGACGTCGAGAACGTGCGCGCGGCACAGATCAACCTGCACGAGCCGAGCCTCGACGACGTCTTCCTCGCGAAGACGGGGCGCACGCTCGAAGGCTCCGTCGAAGAATGATTCATCAGATTTGGCTGATCGCGCGCCGATCGGTGGTGCGGACGTTTCGGCAGCCCGGCGTCTGGATCCCGCCGCTCACGTTCCCGCTGCTCCTGATGGCGATCAACTCGAACGGCCTGCGCGCCGCGACGCATCTCCCGGGCTTCCCGACGCATTCGTTCCTCGCGTTCTTCATGCCGTTCGCGTTCATCCAGGGCGCGCTCTTCGCGTCGGCGATTGCGGGAACCGACCTCGCGCGCGACATCGACACCGGCTTCCTGAACCGCCTCGCGCTCACGCCGGTGCGCGGATCGGCGCTGCTGATCGGCGAGATCGGCGGCGCGGTCGGGCTCGGCGCGCTGCAGGCGGTCGTCTACCTCGGCGCGGCGCTGATCGCCGGTGTGCACATCGACTCCGGCGTCCCCGGCGCCGCTCCTCCTGCTCGTGATCGCCGATCCTGATCGCCGCGAGCCTGGGGCACGCTCGGGCTCTGGATCGCGCTCAAGACGGGCTCGGGCGAAGGCGTGCAGTCGCAGTTCCCGCTGCTCTTCTTCGTCACGTTCATCTCGAGCATCAACCTGCCGCGCAACCTGATCGAGGTCGACGTGGTTCCGCGACATCGCGACGGCCAACCCGGTCAGCTACATGATCGAGAGCCTGCGCTCGCTGGTGATCGTCGGCTGGGACATCCAGGCACTGCTGCTCGGCTTCGCGTTCACGTTCGCGCTGCTCGGCGGCTCGACGATCCTCGCGAGCCGGCAGCTCAAGGTGAGGATGACGCGCACGTGAGGCGCTCGTTCGAACGTCGCCTTCGCGCTCGCGTACCGGCAGATCACCGTGCTGCTGAAGAACCGGTCGCTGTTCCTGCCGCCGATGCTCTTCCCGCTGATGAACCTGCTCGCGTATGCGGGCGGCCTCTCCCGGCTGCGCCACGTCCCGGGCTTCACGTTCCACGGCGGCTACACGGCCTTCGTCTTCGTCTTCGTGCTCCTCCAGTCGGCGGCGTTCGGCGGCGTCTTCGCGGGCTTCGGCATCGCGCGCGACTTCGAGCGCGGCTTCGCGCGCCGGTTGCTCGTCGTCGGCGCCGAACCGCAGCGGGATCATCCTCGGCTACGCCCTCGCAGCGGGGTTCCGCTGGGTGCTGATCGCGATCGAGGTCACGGTCGCCGCGCTGATCTGCCGGCATGCAGGTCGGCGGCAGCGGGCTCGATCTCTTCGGGATGTACGCGCTCGCGCTGCTCTTCAACCAGATCGGCCTCCTCTGGGCCGGCAGGGATCGCGATGCGCTTCCGCTCGGTGCAGGCCGGGCCGCTGATGCAGACACCGGTCTTCATCATCCTGTTCCTCGCGCCGGTCTACGTCCCCCTCGCGCTTCTGCAGGGCTGGATCCACTCGGTCGCGCGGCTCAACCCGGTCACGTTCATCGTCGAGTCGGGCCGCGGCTTCATCCAGGGAACGCCGACGGATGTCTGGCCCGCGTTCCTGATCACGGCCTGCATGCTCGGCATCTTCGCCCTTTGGGCCCGGCTCGGGTTGCGCAGCGCCGGAACGCGCGAACTAGGCCGAACGGCGCTCGAGCACCAGCACGAGGTCTTCCATCACCTCGCCGCCTACCGTGAACGTCGTCGTGCCGACCCGGTGAAAGCCGAAGCTCTCGTAGAGCCTGACCGCCCGTTCGTTCTTCTCCCATACCTGGAGGAAAATGCGGCTCGCGTCCGCGAGGTGAGGATGGCCTAGCGCAGCCTCCGTCAGCATCCGACCCACTCCGCGTCCCTGCATGGTCGTCTCGACGTAAAGCCGATGAAGCCCTCGGTCGCCGCGCTGAGCCTCGATCTCGCCGATGCCCACATCGCCGAACTGCACGTATCCCAGCAGCACGCCATTCGCCTCGGCGACGAGGATCGTCTTGTCGTCGAGGGCGTTGGCGAAATAGGTCTCCGAGCGACCTGCCTCCAGTTCGGCTGCCTCGTCTTCACGGGACACTCCGTCGCCAAACGCGTCCGACCACGTGCGCTTCGCCAACGCGGAAAGCGCCGGCACGTCCTCGAGCTCAGCGAGTCTGATGTTCATACGCGGCCGAAGAGACGACGTAGTGCAACGGCCGCGTGCGGCGCATCACCTCGCCGCCGTCCGAGTCGTTGCCGACCGCCGTGTTGCCCTCGACCGTGTGGACGCTGCCCGCTCGCCGGCCGGATCACGATGCCGACGTGGTCGGGCACGCCGCCGTCCCAGTCGAAGACGCGCGAGGTCGCCAGGCTGCGGCTCCTCGACGACACGGTTCGTCGCCTTGAGCCACGCCGCGAGCGTCGGTACGTACGCGACGCCGCGCGGGCCGACGCCGGCTCCGTGCCAGCCCCGGCAGAGCACGACGCCCGCGCCCACGTCGAAGCAGTACGACGCGAAGATCGCGCACCAGGGGACGCCGTCCACGCCGAACCAGCGGCCGAACATCGACTCGTTCGAGCCGGGCGGAGACTCCCTCACGCCCACATGCCGCAGCGCCTCCGCCAGGGCCCTCCGGCCCGGCTGACGCGCCCATCGGCCGACTCTAGAGATCGCGGCGCGAGAACGCGATGAGAGCGATCGCGCCGACGAGCACCAGATACACCGCCGACCAGAGCAGCAGCGGGCGCGCCCGCGTGGTGCGACCCGCCGAACGGCCCGAGCTTCAGGACGAACTGCTGCGAGCCGCTGACGAGTCCGCTGTCAGCCGATGCAGCGCATCCTCGTAGAGCGCGTCGAACGGGAAGACCCACCAGGCGATCCGCGCGATGTGCTGGAGCTTGCTGCGAGTTGATCGCGCGTGCCGATCTCCCCGAGCAGTCCCGGCCATCAGCCCCGCGCCGAAGATCATCAACACGGCGATGCCGTTCGCGATCGGCGCGAAGAAGACCGAGCCGGTGACCGCGAGGGCGGACGACGATCACGACGGCGGCAACGAGCTCGAGCCCGGGCGAGACGACGCGATCGGGCGTCCAACCGGCCCAGTCGATGATCCCGAGCGCGATCGCGTAGACGGTCAGGACGTAGAGCGGCCGCAACGCCCGCCGCCCCGAGGAAGCGTGCGAACGAGCAGCTGCGCGCGGCCGATCGGCCGCACGACGAGGGGCTGGAGCAGCCCGGCCTCGGCGTCGCCGCGGACGACGTTCAGCGTCAGGAAGACCGAGAGCACGGCGCCGAGGAAGAGGATCGCGAACATCGCGAGCCCGAAGACCGTCGAGCCGGCGAGCGTCATTCGGCATCGAGCACGTTCTCGCCCGGCCCGACGAAGCTGCGCGTGTCCTTGAACGCCGCGTGCGCACCCCAGCCGTAGAGCGCGAGGAACACAGCCGTCAGCACGAGGACGACCGCGAACATCTTCCGCCGCAGGCTCTCGCGGAGGCCGTAGAGGACGATCGTCGTCACTCGACGACCTCCAGATAGACGTCCTCGAGCGTCGAGGTGACGACGCGCACGTCGAAGACGTCCTCGCCGGCCGCGACGAGCTCGCGCACGAGCCGCGGGCACGTCCTCGCGGCGTCGCGTCGCGGAACTGCTGCGTCGCCGTTCGCCGTCTCGATCTCCACCCCGCCCTGGCGCCGCAGCTCGTCCGGTGTCCCGGCGGCGACTACGCGACCGTGGTCGACGATCACGACGTGGTCGCAGACGAGCTCGACCTCCGAGAGGAGATGCGAGTTCAGAAGCACCGAGGTGCCGCGACGGCGCAGCTCCTCGAGGAGACCGCGGACGACACGTCTCCCCGCCGGGTCGAGCGCGCTCGTCGGCTCGTCGAGGAGCAGGAGCGGCGGCGCGCCGACCAGCGCCTGCGCGATACCGAGCCGCTGCTGCATGCCCTTCGACATCGCGGCGACCCGCGTCCGGCGTGCGTCAGGGAGCCCGACGAGCTCGAGCAGCTCGGCGCGCTCGCGCGGCGCCGCCGCGCGAGGAGGCGAGCCGCTGGTGCAGCATGAGCACCTCGTCGGCGCTCATCCAGCCCGGGAAACGGAACAGCTCGGCGAGATAGCCGAGCGAGCGCCGCGCCGCAGGCGAGCCCGCCGGCGCGCCCACCACCTCGACGTGCCCGGCGGATCGGCCGGACGAGGCCGCACGCGATCTTGACCAGCGTCGACTTGCCGGCGCCGTTCGGGCCGAGCAGCCCGACGAGCTGGCCGGGGCCGACCTCGAGCTCGACACCCGCGAGCGCCGTCACCCCTCCATAGCGCTTCTGGAGGGCATGCGCTGCCAGCACGGCTGCCACGCCGTCCACCCTATCGACGCCTGCCCTTATTTGACGAATGAGTGTTCCTTATGTACCTTTGCCCACCATGCCTATGAACAAACACGAAGAAGCTTCGCACTCGTCGCGGCCGCTGCGGCCGCCCTCGTGATCGCCGGCGCCGCGGTCGCAGCAACAAAGGGGACGAACCTCACCTTCCTCGCGTACTCGACGCCGAAGCCCGTGATGGCGAAGATCATCTCCGCCTACCAGCAGACGCCCGCAAGGCTCGGGGCGTCAGCTTCACCCAGTCGTACGGCCCCTCCACCACCCAGGCCAAGGCCGTCGCCGCGGGACAGCCCGCAGACTTCGTCTTCCTCTCGGCCGGGGACGACGTGAACCTGCTCGTCGACGCCGGGCTCGTCAACCAGAACTGGGACAAGCAGGGCTACAACGGCATCGCTGCCGAACACCGTCGTCGTCTTCGCGGTGCGCAACGGCAACCCGAAGCACATCAAGGGCTGGGCCGACCTGATCAAGCCCGGCGTCCAGGTCGTGACACCGAACCCGTTCAGCTCCGGCTCGGCGAAGTGGAACATCCTCGCCGCCTACGGCGCCGAGCGCCGCCTCGGCAAGACCGACGCACAGGCGATCGCCTATGTCCAGTCGCTCTTCAAGAACGTCGTGTCGCAGGACACGTCGGGCTCGAACGCGACGAATACCTTCCTCTCCGGCAAGGGCGACGTGCTGATCACCTACGAGAGCGAGGCGATCAACGCCCAGCTGCAGGGGAAGAAGATCCAGTACGTGATCCCGCGGCAGACGATGCTGATTCAGCTGCCGGTGGCGCTCGTCAAGTCGAGCAAGAACCCGGACGCGACGAACAAGTTCCTCCAGTTCCTTCGTAGCCCGACCGCGCAGGACCTGTTCGTCCAGTACGGCTTCCGCCCGGTGAACGCGCAGGTCGCGGACTCCGCGGCAGCGAAGAAGGAGTTCCCGGCGCGCCCGGGCATCTTCAAGATCACCGACAAGTACATCGGTGGCTGGCGTGCCGCCGACAAGAAGTGGTTCGATTCCGGAGCGCTCATGACGAAGATCGAACAGAACGTCGGAGGACCCACTGGCTAGCACTGCAGTGCCGGTCGTCCGGGCGCACGCCCGTTGGCAATCGAGGGAGAGAGTCGAAACGGCTCTCTCCCTCGGCTTTGTCCTGACCTTCCTCACGGTCATCGTCGCGCTGCCGATTTCGGCGCTCGTCTGGGCCTCCGCGCGCGGACGGCGCGCACGGATTCTGGGAGGCGATCACCGCGCCTGAGGCGGTTGCGGCCCTGAAGCTCACGCTTGCGGTGTCTGCGGTCGTCGCGCTCGTCAATGCGGTCTTCGGAACGCTGCTCGCCTGGACGCTCGTCCGCGACAACTTCCCCGGCAAGACGACGGTGAACGCCGTGATCGACCTGCCGTTCGCGCTGCCGACAATCGTCGCGGGCCTGCTCGTGCTCGCGCTCTACGGCCCCCACTCGCCGATCGGGATCAGCCTCGCCTACACGCGGACCGCGATCGTCCTCGTGCTCTGCTTCGTGACGCTGCCGTTCGTCGTGCGCACGGTGCAACCGGTGCTGCTCGAGCTCGACACGGAGATGGAAGCCGCTGCCCGCTCGCTCGGCGCCGGCGAGTTCACTGTGTTCCGGCGAATCGTGCTGCCGAGCATCCTGCCGGGGATCCTCTCCGGCGTCGCGATGGCGTTCGCGCGGGCGATCGGCGAGATCGGCTCGATCGTGATCCTGTCGGGGAACCTTCCGTTCAAGACCGAGGTTGCGTCGGTGTACGTCTTCAACCATGGGCCAGAACGGCAACACGACGGTGGCGGCCGCGGTCGCCGTCGTCCTCCTTTCGCTGTCGTTCCTCGTCCTGCTCGCGATCGGCGGCCTACGCCGCCTGGCCACGAGGCACGAGCGTGCGTAAGTACGTGGTGCGGTTCACGGCGCTCGGCTACCTGGCGGTGATTCTGCTCGCGCCGCTCTCGATGCTCTTCTGGCGCATCTGGCAGGAAGGGCTCGCGGATGCGTGGTCGGCGATCAGCGATCCGCAGACACTTCACGCGTTCAAGATCACGCTGATCCTCTGCGCGATCGCGGTGCCGATCAACACGGTCTTCGGCATCGTCTGCGCCCACGCGATCGTCCGGCGCCCGTTCCCCGGCAAGGGGCTCGTGAACGCGTTCGTCGACCTGCCGCTCGCGCTCTCGCCGGTCGTCGTCGGGTTCTCGCTGTTCCTGCTCTACGGCCGCACGGGCTGGTTCGGGCCGTGGTTCACCTCGCACAACGTGCAGATTCTGTTCGCGCTGCCGGCGATGGTGCTGGCGACGATCTTCGTCTCCGTGCCGTACGTCGCCCGCGAGGTCGTCCCGATGTTGCGCGAGGTCGGCGACGAGCAGGAGCAGGCGGCCTACACCCTCGGGGCGTCGAGTTGGCAGACGTTCTGGCGCATCACGCTCCCCTCGATCCGCTGGGCCGTGATCTACGGCGTCGTCGTCACCACCGCGCGCTGCCTCGGTGAGTACGGCGCCGTTGCGATGGTCTCCGGGAACATCGAAGGGAAGACCGAGACGGCGACCCTGCGCGTCCAGGACTACTACGAGAACCTCGACCAGGCAGGCGCCTACGGCGTCGCGCTGCTGCTCGGCCTCATCGCGATCGCCGTGCTGATAGTCATGACCTTGCTGAAGCCGAAAGAAGGAGTCGCGTAGTGTCGATTCAGGTCCGCAACGTCTCGAAGCGCTTTGGTGACTTCCAGGCCCTCGACGACGTGTCGCTCGACGTGGAGAGCGGCGCGCTGACGGCGCTGCTCGGGCCGAGCGGCTCTGGCAAGTCGACGCTCCTTCGGATCATCGCCGGCCTCGAGGAGCCCGACGCGGGCGAGATCCTGCTCGAGGGCGAGAACGCAACCGCATCGCCGCCGCAGCAGCGCGGCGTGGGATTCGTGTTCCAGCACTACGCGGCGTTCAAGCACATGACCGTGCGCAACAACATCGCCTTCGGGATGAAGATCCAGAAGCGCCCGCGCGCCGAGATCCGTGCCCGCGTCGACGAATTGCTCGAGCTCGTGCAGCTCGTCGGCTTCGGGGACCGCTATCCGGCCCAGCTCTCGGGCGGACAGCGCCAGCGCATGGCACTCGCCCGCGCCCTGGCGCCCGAGCCGAAGGTGCTGCTGCTCGACGAGCCGTTCGGCGCCCTCGACGCGCGCGTCCGCGAGGAGCTCCGCGTGTGGCTCCGGCGGCTGCACGACGAGACGCACACGACGACGGTGTTCGTCACGCACGACCAGGAGGAGGCGATGGACGTCGCCGACCAGGTCGTGGTGATGAACAAGGGTCGCATCGAGCAGGTCGCGGGACCGCGTGAGCTGTACGACGAGCCGGCGAACGAGTTCGTGATGAGCTTCGTCGGGAGCGCAAGCAAGTTCGGCGACGGCTGGGTGCGGCCGCACGACCTCGAGGTCGTGCTCGAGCCGAACGGGACAACGCGCGAGGCGCAGGTCGAACGTGTCGTGCACCTCGGCTTCGACGTCCGCTGCGAGCTCGTCGACGGCGACGGCGTCGCGTTCGCCGCCCAGCTCACGCGCGACCACGCGGAGACGCTCGAGCTCGAGCCAGGGCAGATCGTCTACGTGCGACCGAGACGCGAACGGCGCTTCGACACGCACGACCTCAGTTCGGCTGCGCCGAACTGAGGTCGATCGGCCACGGCCCGAACGTCGTATTGCGTCACCGATATCTCTGAGGCAGCATGTCGTCGTGGACGCTGAGGACGTCACCCTCGCTCTGACGATCCTGGCGGACATTCGATCCGACGTGCGAGCAATCAGGAGAGAGATCACAGATGGCGAAGAAGAAGAACAAGATCACGACTGAGGATCAGCGCGCGTTCGACGAGCGGACGCGGATGATCGAGGAGCATCTCGCGAAGATGCGCCGTCGCGACGCAGCGCGTCGCGCAACCGCCTAGCGCGGCTAGGATCGTCGCGAGTGTCCGACTACGGCGACAACGTCTTCGCCGAGCTGCCCGACCTTGGCGACGGTCTTGGCGGGCAACGGCTCGTCCGCGCCGAGGGGCAACCGCTCGGGGGTGCGGTCTGGGAATTGCAACCCGGCCATCCGGGCGTCGATTTCCATTTCCACTACGGCACGGAGGAGTACCTGATCGTCCTCCGCGGCACTGCCACGCTCCGAACTCCCGACGGCGAACGCGAGTTGATAGAGGGCTCCGTCGTCCACTTCGCGCCAGGTCCCGGCGGAGCACACACCGTGATGAACCACAGCGGCGCCCCAATGCGCTATCTGATGGTCGCCGCCCACGCCTCGCCCGACATCGTCGTTTACCCCGAGGCCAAAGAGTTCGCTGCCGGCGCAAAGGACGCGTTCTTCGTGCGGCTGCCGCTGCCGGAGGACTAGCGCGGCGACCAGGCGTCCGGGTCGGCGGCGAGCGCCCGGACGTTTTCCGGCAGCTCGCCGCGTGCGACGTCCGCGAGCGTCGTCTGCTCGAGCACGCTGCGCAGGCTCGCGCGCACTGCGATCCAGACATCCCGCAGCGGCTCGGCGCTGCCCGGGAACTCGACGGCCTCGGGCCGCACGCCACGGACGTTCGCGAGTGGCCCTTCGACCGCGCGGATCACCTCGGCCAGGCTGATCTCGTCCGCAGGCCGAGCGAGCCAGTAGCCGCCGTCAGCTCCGCGGCGCGACTGAATCAGCCCGTTGTTGCGGAGATCGGCCAGGATGTTCTCGAGGAAGTTCGGCGGGATCGCCTGTGCAGCGGCGATCCGGTCGCCCTTCACCGGCCCGTCGCCACCGGCTGCGGCCAGCTCGACAGCCGCCCGGATCGCATAGTCGGCCTTGGCGCTGATCCTCACGCACCCATTCTGTAGAACATGCAGCGTGGTGACCACCGAACAACTCGAATTGCGCCCGCTCCCACTCGCGGCGGCGCGTGCGCTGTTCGACGATCGAAAGACGGCGGGCCGCGTGCTCGGGGCGGTTGTGCCGGACGAATGGCCACTGCCGGATCTGAAGGACGTGGTCTCGCGCCATCAACCGCCGTTCGGCATCTGGGTGATGGTCGAGCGTGAGACCGAGACGGTGGTCGGCGACGTCGGCTTCCATGGGCCGCCCGACGAGAGCGGCACCGTCGAGATCGGCTACAGCGTGCTGCCCGACCGGCGCCGGCGCGGCTACGCGACCGAGGCGGCGCGCGGCCTGACCACGTGGGCGTTGGAACAGCCCGGCGTCCGCGCCGTGGCGGCCGCCTGCGAGACCGACAACATCGGCTCGATCCGGGCGCTCGAGCGGGCGGGCTTCACGAGGATCGGCGAGGACAACGGCCTCGTCCGCTGGCGCTACCCGTCGTAGCCGAGCTGCTTCGCCCAGGCATGGCGATAGATCGTCTGCAGGTGCTCGACACGCTTCACGTACGCGGCCGTCTCCGGGAACTGGATCGGCTCGTCGTTCGCGAGCCAGCGGTCGACGTTCCCCTGACCCGCGTTGTAGGCCGCCAGCACGAGCCGTTCGCTGTGATATTTCGCAAAGAGATCGCTGAGATACCACGCGCCGTAGCGGATGTTGATCTCCGGGTTGTAGAGATCGCTCGTCCGGAAGGCGTTGCCGTGGGTGCGGATCGCGATCCCGTCCGCCGTCGCCGGCGTCACCTGCATCAGCCCGATCGCGCCCGACGACGACTTCGCGTGCGAGCGGAACTTCGACTCCTGATAGATCACGGCCGCGACGAGCGCCGGATCGAGGCCGTGCTCGTCGCGCGTGGACGCGCACGTACTCCGAGTAGCGGAGCGGATAGCGGATACGCTCGAACCACGGCGGGCTCGTCTGCCAGACGTACGCCGCCGCCCCTCCCGCCACCGCCACGAGCACGACGAGCGTGAGGAGCTTCCTCATGGCGAGATCAGATCAGCCATGACGGACGCGACGAACGCGTCCAGCTCGTCGAGCGAGCCGACGTTCTTGAACGAGTAGTCGGCGCGGGCGACCTTCTCGCGGTCGTCGAGCAGACGGGACTCGCGGTCCTCGGTCGCAACGGTCGAGCGCGCACGCCGGAGCTTCGTCGGCGCCGTGACGACGACGACCTTGTCGAAGCGCTCCTCGGCGCCGGACTCGTAGAGGAGCGGCACCTCGGTGACGCAGACCTGCGGCGCGTCCGGGAGCTCCGCCAGCTGGTCGCGCCACTGGAGGTACTCCGCGGCGACGAGTGGATGCAGCAGCTCCTCGAGCCAGGTCAGCGCGTCCCGGTCGTTGAAGACGACGGTCGCGAGGGCGCCGCGGTCGATCTCGCCCGTTTCCGGCGAGAGGACGCCGAGCCCCATGCGCTGCACGACGGCGTCGCGCACCTCGGGCGCGAAGCAGCAGGTGATGGACGATCTCGTCGCTCGAGACAGTCGCCGCGCCGTGCCGCGCGAACGCCCGCAACGCTTCGCTCTTCCCCGCCCCGATGCCGCCGGTAATCGCGACGGCTAGCGGACGGCTCACTCCTCTTCGGAGGGAGGAGCGGTCTCTTCTCGTCGGCCGGCTCGTCCGACAGCTTCGGCTTCGGCCTCGACGGCCTCGGCCTCGGCCTCGACGACCTCGGCCTCAGGCTCGACGACCTCGGCCTCTGCCTCGGCGACGGGCTCTGCCTCGGCGGCCGGCTCGTCCTCGACGACAGCTCGCAAGCCTCGGCCTCGGCGGCCGGCTCGTCCTCGACGACTTCGACGTCGGCTTCGATGAGAGCCGGCTCCTCGACGGTCGCCTCGGACTCGGCGAAGACCTCTTCGGAGAGATCGATCGCCGGGCGCGTGTGCACCGACTCTGCGCCGTCTGCGCGCGGCTGCACCGGATCGGTGTCCTCGACGCGCTTCAGCGAGAGCGAGAGGCGGCGGCGCTCGCCGTCGACCTCGATGATCTTGACGTTGACCGGCTGGCCCTGCGCGACGACCTCGCGCGGATTCTCGACGTGGTGCTGCGCGAGCTCGGAGATGTGCACGAGCCCTTCGACACCCGGGAGGATCTCGACGAAGGCGCCGAACGTGACGACCTTCGTGACGCGACCCTCGACGACGTCGTTCTCGTGGTAGTTCTCGATGACCTGCTGCCACGGGTCGCTCTGCGTCTGCTTGAGGCCGAGCGAGATCCGCTGGCGGTCGCGGTCGATGTCGAGCACCTTCACCTCGACCGTCTGCCCGATCTCGAGCACCTCGGACGGGTGGTTGACGTGCGACCACGAGAGCTCGGAGATGTGGATCAGGCCGTCCATGCCGTCGAGATCGACGAACGCGCCGAAGTCGACGATGTTGGAGATCTGGCCCTCGACCACGGCGCCGGGCTGAAGCTTGTCCAGGATCTGCTGCCGCTGTTCCTTGCGCTCCTCTTCGAGCACGGCGCGGCGTGAGAGCACGACGTTGTTCCGCGAGCGGTTGAGCTCGATGACCTTCGCGCGGAGCTCCTGGCCGAGGAACTCGTCCAGGTCCTGCACGCGGCGAATGTCGACGAGCGACGCCGGCAGGAAGCCGCGCACGCCCAGGTCGAGGATGAGACCGCCCTTGACGACCTCGATCACGCGGCCGTTCACCGGTTCGCCGGACTCGGCGGCGCCCTCGATGTTCTTCCAGGCGAGCTCGAACCGCGCGCGCTTCTTCGAGAGGATCAGGCGCCCTTCGGCGTCTTCCTTCGTGAGCACCAGCGCGTCGATCTCGTCGCCGAGATTGACCTCGTCGGCCGGGTTGACCGAGCGGCGAATCGAGAGCTCGGAGACCGGGATGACCCCTTCCGACTTGTAGCCGATGTCGACGAGAACTTCGTCCTTGTCGACCCGGACCACGGTGCCGTGGACGACCTGCCCCTCGTTGATCTCGGGGAACGTCGACTCGTAGTCGGGGATCAGCTCGCCGTCTGGGCCTTCGACCCAGACGCCGGGCTCCTGCTGCATGAGGTCGTTGGAAGCCAAGCGGCCGGGAAGTATAGCCACGTTGTTCCTACTGTCCGACGAAGGCGTCGGTTTCGCGTCCGGGAAGCGTCTTCGCGGAGCCGATACCGTGGGCGCGATGCTTCGCCACCGGAGAGCGACGCGGGCCGGCGCGGCGCTCGTCGTCAGCGGTCTGTGCGTCTGGTACATCGTCGCGCGGATCGACCTCCACACGACGGCCGACGTCCTTTCGAGCGCGAACCTCTGGGACGTCGCAGCGGCGCTCGCGATCCTGGTCCTCGCGCTGATCCCGCTGTCCTGGCGCTGGCAGAAGCTGCTCGCCGTCCGCGGGATCCACGACAACGTCGGCTGGCTCCTCCGCGCGTACTTCGTCTCGTACACGGCGGGCCAGGTGCTGCCGACGTCCCTCGGCGGTGACGCCATGCGCATCCTCGAGACGACCCGCCGGCATCCCGGCGCAGGCGGCGACGTCGCGGGCTCGGTGCTGCTCGAGCGCGGGCTCGGCGGCGTCGCGACGCTGTTGCTCGGCGTCGTCGGCTTCGTCGCTCGCGATCGGCCGGATCGACACCGGCTGGTACATCTGGCTCGAGCTTGCGATCGCGCTCGGCACGTTCGTGCTCGGCGTCGTGCTCTTCTCCCGCCGTGCGCGCCGGCACCTACGCCGGTTCGAGCGGCCGCTCGAGCGGCTACGCATCGCCGGTCTCGCGCGTCGCCTGTATCTCGGCCTGCACGCCTACCGCGACCACCCGAGCCTGCTCGGCGGGATGCTCGGTCTCACGCTCGTCGTCACGGCGTTCCGCGTGCTCTCGATCTGGCTGTGCGGCGAGGCCGTCGGGATCCACGAGTCGCCGCTCCCGTACTTCGTGATGGGGCCGCTGTTCTTCCTCGTCATGCTCGCGCCGTTCACGCTCAACGGCTTTGCCCTCCGCGAGGCGTTCTTCGTGAGCTACCTCGGCCAACTCGGCGTCCAAGGCGACCAGGCGTTCTCGTGCGGCTTCCTCTATTTCCTGCTGACGGTCGCCCTCTCCGTTCCCGGCGGGCTGATCTGGGCTGCGGAGAGCCTCCGCACGCTCACGGGTCGGGGTCTGGCTCCGGGCGGAGCCAGACCCCTTCCCCGCGATCCCTAGAGCGCCTTCGCGTCCGCGACGAGCTCGGCCGCCTGCGCGGCGGTGAGCCAACCGAGCGGGACGAGCGCCTTGACGGCCGCGCTGTAGGCGGCAACCTCGGCCGCCTTCAGCGACGGCTTCGGGCGTCGGCAACGTGCCGAGCTTGGCGCACGCCGCCTGCGCAAGCGCGTCGATCACCTTCCGGGCAACCGGCGGCGAGCGCCTTGTACTTGGCCGACGATTCGACGTCCGTGACCGTGAGCGAGCAGATCGCCTGCACGTTCACTCCGACGTCGACCGTTGCGGAGTACGTCGAGACGCCTCCGTCCGTGTCCTTGATCCGTCCACGCACGGTCTGCGTGCCCGGAGCGGTCTCAGTGCAGGACGCGGAGGCGTTGCTCGCGTAGGCGCCGAAGCCCGCGCCGCAATCGAACGCGTAGGTGAAGCCCGCCGCGTGTCGGCCTGCGACGGATCGGCCGGATCGTGCAGCGAGATCGTGAACGGCACGCCGATCGTCGCCGTCGACGGCGCCGAGAAGGTCGCCGTCGGCGGCGACGTTCCGGATCGTCACCGTCGTGGTGGCGGTCGCGGTCGTGCCGTCGGGCGAGACCGACTCGACACCGACGGTCTTCGTCGCCGGCCCGTCGAGCGCGGTCGCGTCGAACGTTGCGTCCGGCCCGGTCGTCTCGTAGATCCCGTCGTTGTCGAGATCCCAGTGGATCGTGCCGTTGCCGGTTGCGTGGAGCGCGACCGACGAGCCCTCGTCGACCGTGTACGGGCCGCCCGGCGACACCGTCGGCTGCGCGAGCTCGAACGACGCGACCTGCGGATCGTGATCCGAGACCTGATCGAAGAACTCCGAGTTGACGTGCACGACGTCGTAGTCCCGATCCACGCCGGAGAGCGCGCCGCCGACGAGGATGTGGTCGATCGCCTGCGAGTTGCCGTCGAACACGTAGGTGTACTGCTCGTTCGACCGGCAGGTCCTTGACGAGGTCGTGGAGCCCCGCGCCTTCGAGGATCGAGATCGTGTCGGAGAACTGGAAGTCGTTCAGATCGCCGACGACGAGCACGTTCGCGTCGGGGTCGGCCGAGAGCAGGCTCTGCGTGAACGACGCGACCTCGTTGGCCTGCTGGTGGCGCTGCGCCTCAGACGAGTTGACGGGCGGCTGATGCTGCCCCCACATCGGGTCGTCGCCGAGCTTCGAGACGAAGTGGTTCGCCACGATGAACACCTTGTGCCCGTTGAAGACGAATTCGCCGGCGAGCGGCTTGCGGCTCGCAGACCAGGCCGATGAGCCCGGATCGATGCGGCCCGGGTTATAGAGCAGCGAGGTGTCCTGGCCGGTTCCGACGACGGCTTCGCCGTCCGTCGAGCCTCCTTGCGCGCCGGGTGCGAGCGACAGTCCCGGGACATCGGTGCGGTAGAAGAACGCGACGCGGATGTTGCCGCCCGGCTGGCCGCCGTCCTGGTCGTTCACCGGGTTGATCCACGTATAGGCGTACTGCGGGCCACCGGCCGCGAGCACCGCGTTCGCGAGCTCGGTGAGCGTCTGGCTCGAGTCGACGACACCGTCGTCAGTCGGGCCGTCGTTGTCCTGCACCTCCTCGAGCGCGACGATGTCGGGCTCGCCGAGGTTGTGAACGAGGACGTTCGCGAGACCGCTGAACTTCGACGGGTCGTCCGCCGGCGAGAGGTTCTCGACGTTGAACGTCGCGACCGTCAGCTTGTCCGGCCCCGACGTGACGTCGGTGACCTCACGCGCGATCGGGCTCGGCGTCGAACGTCGGCTGCTGCAGCAGATGGATCGCGTAGTTGTCGAACTGGTAGTCCATGACGCCGACATGCGCCCCGGCCGAGCGGGCACCGACATCGACGTTCGGCATCGCTGCCCCGCCGAACGCCGAACACGTCGTCGTCGACGAGGAACTTCTCCGGGTTCTGGTCGTTCTGCGTGAGGACGACCCCACCCCGCGGCGAGAGCGGCGAGGCGCCGGCGCCGTAGTTCGGGACGACCCACGTCTCGCCGAACGAGTTCGTCGCCGAGACCGCCTGCAAATCGTCGAGCTCGACGAGCATCCCTTCGAGGGACTCGTCGAACGTGATCCCGTCAGGCACCGATGCGCCCGGCGGCGTCAGGCCACCGGCTCCGATGATGATCGCAGCCGGGAGCGGGTTCCCCGAGCTGAGGACCGTGGTCGTCGGCGAGGTGAGCTCGGTCTCCGGCAGGTCATCGGGCGCGCTTGCGGCGATGAACTCGCTCACCTTCGCAACGACGCGCACGGAGTCCCCGGTCGAGACGGTCGGGGTCGTGCTGCCGGTGTAGACGAAGATTCCCTCCGACGTGCTGGGGTCGGCATCCGGGCTCGGGTCCTGGATGAAGAAGCCCTGCGTGCCACCGAAGGTCCGCAACGCAGTCACGATCCCCGTCGTCGAGACCTGCTGGCCGACGGCCGGCGAGAACTGGGTGTTGCTCTGGATCTGGTCGATCTTCAACGCGGTCGGCGGGGTGCCACCGCCACCACCGCCCGAGGCGTAGGTCGGTGCGCCCGTCGTGAAGTCGTTTCCGTTCGAATCGGTGTCCTGCTGGCCGCCGTTCTTGCGGAGGTCGGCGGTGGTGTTGGTCGGCGCCGGCGCAGGACTGTTGCCCTCGGAGCAGTTGGCCGAGCCGTAACCGACGAAGTCGACGATCGACGCGTCCGTTGGACAACTCGGACGCGATCGCGGTCTGCGTCGAGACGAGCGCAACCTTGCCGGCAGTCGCCGACATGGCGATCGTGCCGGTCGCGTTCGGCGACGGCAGATCGACCGTGCCGCCGGTTCCGGCGGACTCCTGGATGAGATACGTCGCGCCCGGCGCGATCGATCCCGAAAGGTTGGTGCGCGACCAGCTGGATCCGGCCGACGACGCGTACTGCACCGACCAGCTGCTGAGGTCGACACTGGCCGAGCTGCGGTTGTAGAGCTCGATGTAGTCGTTCTTGAGCGTGGCGCCGGAGTTGCCGCCGCCGCCGTAGACCTGGCTGACGACCACGTTTCCGGACGCGAGCGCTGGCCCGGCCAACACGGCTGTTCCCGCGAGCGCGGCAACGCCGGCGACCAGGCGCCTGACGTGACGATTCATTGGTTCTCCCCCTTGTCCGGCTCCGCGTCCCCCTGACGACGAAGCCGCCGCGATCGTAGAGCCGATTTGCCGCGACCGACAGTCCGGAGGGCGCGTCGTCACCGGCCGTCAACCGGTTCGACCCGCTCAAACCTGGTTCAGCTCTTGGCTTCGGCCCAGTTGTCGCCGGCGCCGACGTCCACGGCGAGCGGCGGGTCGAGGTCGTAGGCGCCGCACATCTCGTCGCGCACGAGCTCCTTCACCTTCGAGACCTCGACGTCCGGGCACTTCGAGGAGCAGTTCGTCGTGCACCTGGAGCACGAGCTTCGCGCCTCTCCCCTCCTCCTGCAGGCGGCGGGCGATGCGGATCATCGCGACCTTGATGATGTCCGCGTTCGAGCCCTGCATGACGAAGTTGACCGCGATGCGCTCGCCGAACCCGCGCGTCTGGCGATTCGACGCGCGGATCTCCGGCACCGGGCGGCGGCGGCCGAGCAGCGACGTGACGTAGCCGTCCTGACCGGCCTGCTCGATCGTGCGGCCGATGAAGTCCTGCACGTGCGGGAAGCGCGCGAGGTACGCGTCGATGTACCGCTGCGCCTCGTCGCGCGGGATCTCGAGATTCTCGGAGAGCCCGTACGCGGAGATCCCGTAGACGATCCCGAAGTTGATCATCTTCGCGATCGAGCGCTGCCCGGAGGTGAGCTTCCCCGGCTCGACGCCGAGCACCTCCGCGGCGGTTGCCCGGTGAATGTCCTCACCGCGCTCGAACGCCTCGCGGAGCTTCGGCTCGCCCGACACGTGCGCGAGGATGCGCAGCTCGATCTGCGAGTAGTCGGCGGAGAGCAGCCGGTGCCCCTCCTCTGCGATGAACGCCGAGCGGATCTCGCGCCCGAGGTCGGTGCGGATCGGAATCGACTGCAGGTTCGGATCGGAGGTCGAGAGGCGCCCGGTTGCCGCGACCGTCTGGTTGAACGTCGTGTGCAGACGCCCGGTGCTCTCGTCGATCAGCGACGGCAGCGGGCCGAGGTACGTGTTGAGAAGCTTCGAGAGCTCGCGCCACTCCTCGAGCAGCGGGACGATCGGGTGGTCGTTGCGAATCGAGCGCAGCACCTTCGCGTCGGTCGAGTAACCGGTCTTGCCCTTGCGGCCGGCGGTCAGCTCGAGCTTCTCGAAGAGGATGCGGCCGACCTGCTGCGTCGAGCCGAGCATGAACTCCTCGCCCGCCTCCTCGTACGCCTGCGACTCGAGCTCCTCGACGCGGTCGGCGAGCCGCGCGGTGATCTCGCCCATGCGGTACGTGTCGATCTTTACGCCGGTGTCTTCCATCGCCGCAAGCACCGGTGAGAGCGGGCAGCTCGACGTTGCGGTACAGGTCGGTGACGCCGCGCTCGTCGAGACGTTCGAGCAGCGGCCCGATCAGCCGGCGCGGCGTCTCGGCGCGGCGGACGAGCGCGGTCGTCTCCTCGTCGGCCGCCGGCGTCGGCAGGAGCTCGACGCCGTACTCGGCGGCGAGATCGTCGAGCTCGTAGGAGGCGCGGCCCGGATCGATCAGATACGCGGCGAGCAGCGTGTCCTCCTTCGGGCGCACGCGCAACGCCTTCGCGTCGTGCACGACGAGATCGCCCTCGACGAGCAACGGAATCGGTGCGATGACGACGTCATCGCCGTTCGCGACGGCGGCGCGATCCTCGAGCGCCGCGTAGCCGACGACGCCGCGGAAGTCGAGCTCGCCCTCGCGCCAGCCGACCTCGATCCCGGTGACCTGCATCGGCGCGGACGGGACCGCGGCGTCGAGCTCGTCGACGCGATTGAGGAGCGCGCGGAACTCGAAGCGGCGGAAGATCTCCTTGAGCTGCGCGCGGTCGGGCGGCTCGAGCACGAGCTGCGCCGGGTCGCAGTCGATGTCGAGGTCGCGCCGCATCGTCGCGAGCTCCTTCGACGTGCGCGCGAGACCGGCGTGCTCGGTGATGTTCTTGCGGCGCGCGGGCGAGAGCTCGTCGGCATGCTCGATGACCGATTCGAGCGAGCCGTACTGGGCGATCAGCTGGCCGGCTGTCTTGTCGCCGATGCCGGGAACACCCGGGATGTTGTCGGAGGTGTCGCCCTTCAACCCGATGAAGTCCGGCACCTGCTCGGGCGTGACGCCGTACCGGGCCTCCACCCGCTCGGGCGTGTAGACGTTCACGTCGGCGACCCCGCGCGGAGTCATCATCAAACAGATGTTCTCGCTGCAGAGCTGGAACGCATCGCGGTCGGTCGAGACGACGCACGTCTTGATTCCCGCCGTGTCGGCACGCGTCGCGAGCGTCGCGATGACGTCGTCGGCCTCCCAGCCCTCGAACTCGAGGTTCCGGTAGCCGAACGCCTCGACGATCGGACGGAAGTGCGGGAACTGCTCGCGGAGCAGATCCGGCATCGGCCGGCGGCCCTCCTTGTAGACGACGTCCGCCGCCTCGGCGACCGCAGCGCGATGCACCGGCCGTGAGTCCCACGCGACGGCGACACCCTTCGGGCGGTAGTCGGCGAGCAGCTTGAAGAGCATGTTCGTGAAGCCGAGCAGTGCACCCGTCGGCTGGCCGTCCGTCGTCGCGAGCTCTTCGGGGAGCGCGAAGTACGCGCGGTAGGCGAGATTGTTGCCGTCGACGACGAACAGATCGCTCTCGCGCGCGGGCGCGTCGTCGAGCTCGAGCTCGTCTCCGGTGAGCGTCTTCGGCACACCGCCACGGTATCGTCCTGACCCCATGGCGGGCCTCGAGATTCATCCACTTTCCGAGCTTCGCGACGAGGCCGCAACGCTGCTCGCGGAGCGCTTCCGCGCTCAGCGCGCCGCCGAGCCGCTGCTCCCCGAGATCGACGACTTCGCCGCGCAGCTGCCCGAGCGACGGGCACGTCGCGACCCGCGGCGGCGAGGCGGTCGCCTACCTCGGCGGCGCGCTCGACGAGAAGGCCGAGATGGGCCGCTGGCTCTTCGCCGGGCACGCCGCGCGCGAGCCGGAGGCGCTGCGTGACCTGTTCGCGCTCCAGGCCGCCGAGCTCGGCGTCTGCCGATTCATGGTCACCGTCCCGGCAACCGATCCGGCGCTGATCGACGCCTGGTTCCGGCTCGCGTTCGGGTGCCAGGCGGTCTGGGCCGTGCGCGAGCCCGAAGCGGTCGAGCCCGTCGACTTCGGCGGGACGATCCGCCCGGCGACTCCTGACGACATCGAGACGATCGTCGACTTCGATCTCATGCTCTACGAGCACCAGGTCGCGACACCGAGCTTCTCGGAGCTCGTCCCGCCTTCGCGTGACGAGTCGCGGGATGAAGCCAAGACCCTGTGGGGGGATGCCGACCTGCCGTTCCTGGCCGAGCGCGACGGAGAGCCGGTCGGCTTTCTGCTCCTCTACCAGCGGCCGGACGGCGACCTGCGCGTTCCCGCGCACAACATCGACCTCGCGTTCGCGGTCACGCGGCCGGAGGTGCGCGGCTCCGGCGCCGGGCTCGCGCTGAGCGCCTTTGCCCTCCGCCGGGCGCACGAGCATGGCTACCGGTCGATCACCGTCGACTGGCGCAGCGTCAACCTGCTCTCGTCGCGTTTCTGGCCGAGGCGCGGCTTCCGCCCGCAGTACCTCCGGCTCTACCGGGCGGTTCCGTAGAGATGCCCTCGGCGAACGCAATCCTGCTGTTTGCCCTCGCGGGAATCGCGCTGGCCGTCGTGCCTGGACCGGCCGTGACGTACATCGTCACGCAGAGCGTCGACAAGGGCCGCCGCGCCGGCATCGTCTCCGCGCTCGGCGTCGCGACCGGCGGTCTCGTGCACGTCGCCGCGGCGACGGCAGGGCTCTCGGCGCTGATCGCGTCGTCGGCCGCCGCGTTCACCGTCGTCAAGCTCGTCGGCGCCGTCTATCTGATCGCCGTCGGGATCCGCCGCATCCTCAGCAAGGACGACGACGTGCTCGATGCCGACATGCCGCCCGCCTCGCATCGCAAGCTGTACGCACAAGGCGTCGTCGTCAACGTCCTCAACCCGAAGACCGCGCTGTTCTTCCTCGCGTTCCTGCCGCAGTTCGTCGATACGAGCCATCCGGTTGCGCCGCAGGTCGCGGTGCTCGGCGTCGTGTTCGTCGCGATCGCGGTTGTGTCCGACCTCTCGTACGCGCTCCTCGCCGACCTGCTCGCCGGCCGCATCCGCCGCAGCGGCACGGGCGCACGCGTTCGCCGCTACGTCACCGGCGGCATCTTCATCGCGCTCGGCATCACCGCCGCAGCCGCTCGGCGAGCGACGTGACGCGGATCCCGCTCCTCGCCGACTCGCGCCTCGTCGTTGCCGAGGCCGGCGAGGACGACGTCGTCCTCTGGCCGCCCGAGCCGCGCAAGACACTGGCCGACGTCGGCGCAGCCGTGCGCGAGGCGCTGGCCTTCCCGATCGCCGGCGAGCCGCTCGAGCGCCTCGTGACGCGCGGCGGGACGGCGACGCTCGTGATCGAGCAGCCGTCGCTGCCGATCCCGGGCGCGAGCAGCGGCCCGCGTCACCTGGCGATCGCCGCGACGGCCGACGAGCTCGACCGGCTCGGCGTCTCGAAAGTGACGATCGTCGTCGCCGGTGGGCTCCACCGGCGCGCGTCACCTCGCGAGATCGGCCTGCTCGTACCGCCCGAGTTCCGGAGGCGGTTCCGCGGACGCGTCGTCGTGCACGACGCGGAGGCCAGCGACCTCGTCGAGCTCGGACGGTCGGGCAACGTGACCCTGCGCGTCAACCGCGCGCTCGTCGAGACCGACGTCGTCGTCAGCGTCACAGCCGCCGAGACAGTCCTCCACGGCGGCCCCGCTGCGCTGCTCTCCGCGACCGGCCGTGAGTCTCTTCGGGCGGCCGGCGGCGTCTCGCTGCTCGAGACGACCGGTTCGCAGGGCTGGCGAATGGCGCTCGAGCTCGAGCGACTGTTGCTCGAACGCGTTCCCGTGACCGGCGTGTCGCTCGTTCTCAACCCGCCACGCCTCTCCGGTCTTTTCACCGGCTACCCGCACGACGAGCAGGCCGTCGATCGGCTGCTGCGGATGCGCGTGCGTCACGCGTTCCAGTTCGCCCCGAGCGCGGTGCGTCGGCGGATCCTCGACGGGCTGCCGCGCGAGCTCACCGCCGCCGCGGTCTATGGCGGCACGCCGTCCGTCGCGCATGCGGAAGCGCTCGTTCGCTCGACGCTCTTCCGCTTCGTCGAGCTCGACGAGCCGCTCGACGCGGTCGTCGTCGGCATCCCGCCGACGACGCCGTGGATGCCGCGCGAGCTGCCGAACCCGGTCACCGCCGCGTACCTCGGGCTCGGGATCGCGCTGCGGCTGTGGCGCACCGCGCCGCCGATTGCCGAAGGCGGCACGGCGATCCTGCTCCATCCGCTGCAGCGGCGCTTCCCACGGCCGACGCAGACGCCCTACCGCGCACTCTTCGCCGACCCCCGCACCGCGCGCGACAGCGACGCGATGCGCGGGGCCGAGGCGGAAGCCGTTCAGGACGAAGTGGCGATCGCCGACTACCGCGCCGGCCGCACCTGCCACCCGCTGCAGCCGTTCGTCGAGTGGAGCGCGTGCGACGCAACGACACATCGCCTCGGAGCCGTGCTGATCGCCGGCTGTCGCGACTGGGACAGCGCGCGCCAGCTCGGCTTCGTCCCGGTGCACGGACTCGGCGCGGCGCTCGAGATGGCGCGTGGCCGCGGCGCCAAGCGGATCGGCTACCTGGTCGCGCCGCCGTACTTCCCCATCAGCATGTCGGGTTAGGTGCTGCGATCATCAGGCGTATGGCTCACGATCCGGAGCTCACCTACAACGGACGGGACGTCGCGATTTACTACGTGCCCGCGGAGACGCCGGGGCGCTCGTACCGGCTGGTCGAGCAGGGTTTGAAGGCGCACCCGGCCGTCAAGCTCATCGATTCCGAGGCCGAGGCGGATTTCGTGTTCTACGAGCACCAAGCCTGGAACCCGGCGTTGACGTTCCCGCGCGACAAGCTTGTTTACGTCGACTACTCGGACGAGCCGATGACGATCTACCCCGTCGACCCGATCGCCTACTTCAAGCGCAGCTGGCCGTACCCCGCGAGCTTCGGACGGTCGCCGGAAACGGCGACAGGCGCGCCACAACACGCCCTTGAACTGCCGCGTCGGCCGCCTCCGTACCACCCGCTCCCGTATGCGGTCATGGACGAGTTCGTCATCGAGGACGACCTCGAGCGGGATCTCGACCTCGCATGCTTCCTGCGGCCGAACTTCCTTCGGCGCTCGCTCATCCTGACGCTGCTCAAGCTGATCCCGGTCCCCGGGTTGAATGTCCAGATCGGCGCGCTGACCGACTCGCTACGGACCGGCTTCGACGACAAGTACCTGAGGGCGCTCAGACGCAGCAAGATCGTGGTCACCTCCGGGCCTGACTTGGCGGAAGGCGACTCGCGCACCTGGGAGGCACTCGCAAACGGACCGCTCGTCATCCAGCCAACGTTGCTTACACCCGTTGCGCACCCGCTGATCGACCGCGAACACACCGTGTTCTTTAACGGAGACGATCTGACCGACTCGGCGAGCCAGAACGCCTTCCTCGACCTCGTGCTCGCCTACCTCCAGCGTCTCGACGACGCCGAGCGAATCGGTAGTGCAGGCCGCGAACACGTCCTTCGGCACCATCGCGCGGTGAACCGCGTCGACTGGATGCTCGAGGTGATTACGGCCTAGGTCTCGCCGAGGTAGGTCTTGCGGACCTGCTCGTTCGTCTTCAGCGCAGCGGCGTCGTCGGCGAGCACGATGTTCCCGGTCTCGAGGACGTAGCCGCGATCGGCCGCGTCGAGCGCCATCAGCGCGTTCTGCTCGACGAGCAGGATCGACGTGCCCTCCTCGTTGATCTGGCGGATGATGTCGAAGATCCGCTCGACGAAGATCGGCGCGAGCCCGAGCGACGGCTCGTCGAGCAGCAGCAGCTTCGGGCGCGCCATCAGCGCGCGGCCGATCGCGCACATCTGCTGCTCGCCGCCGGACATCGTCCCGGCCTTCTGGTTGCGACGCTCCTGCAGGCGCGGGAAGAGCTCGAACACGTGGTCCATGTCGGACTTGATCTCGGATTTGTCGCTCCGCTGGAACGCGCCCATCTCGAGGTTCTCGGTGACGGTCATCCGCGGGAACAGGCGCCGTCCCTCCGGTGACTGCGCGATGCCGCGCTTGACGATCTCGTGCGCGGGCGTGCTGGTGATGTCGCGGCCCTGGAAGGCGATCGAGCCCTCGCGCGGACGGTTGAGGCCGTTGATCGAGCGCAGCGTCGTCGACTTGCCCGCGCCGTTCGCGCCGAGCAGCGTGACGATCTCGCCTTCGTTCACGGTGAGCGAGATGCCCTTGAGCGCGTGGATCGAGCCGTAGTACGTGTGGATGTCGTCGATCTGGAGGATCGGCGTCGCGGTCCCGTTCGCGCTCATGAGAGCCCCTGCCGCTTCATGTCCTCGACGGCGGCCTTGCCGAGATAGGCCTCGATCACGCGCTCGTTCTTCTGCACCTCGCGCGGCGCACCCTCGGCGATCTTCTCGCCGTAGTCGAGCACCGAGACGCGGTCGGAGACGCCCATGACGACGCGCATGTCGTGCTCGATCATCAGCACGGTCAGGTTCTGCTCGTCGCGCAGCTTGCTGACGAACGCGGTGAACTCGGCCGACTCCTGCGGGTTCATGCCGGCGGTCGGCTCGTCGAGCAGCAGCAGCTGCGGCTCGGTCGCGAGCGCGCGTGCGACTTCGAGCCGGCGCTGGTCGCCGTACGGCAGGTTCTTCGCGAGCTCGCCGGCCTTGCGGCGCAGCCCGGTGAACTGGAGCAGCTCGAGCGCGCGCTCGCGCGACGCCAGCTCCTCGCGCTTCACGCTGGGCGTGCGCAGGATCGAGTTGAAGAGATTCGCCTTCATCCGCGTGTGCATGCCGACCATGACGTTCTCGAGCGCAGTCATGTTCTGGAAGAGGCGGATGTTCTGGAACGTGCGACCGATGCCGCGCTGCGTGATCGCGTGCGGCGGCTTGCCGGTGACGTCCTCGCCGAGGAACGTGATCAGGCCGCCCGTCGGCTTGTAGACGCCGGTGAGCATGTTGAAGAACGTCGTCTTGCCGGCGCCGTTCGGCCCGATCAGCGAGATCACCTTGCCGCGCGGGAACGGTGAAGCTGACGTTGTTCACAGCGACGAGGCCGCCGAACTCCTTGCGGACGTCGGTCGCGACGAGCAGATCGTCGGTCGCGCCTTCGCTGCTCACCCGATCTCCTCCTGGCCCGCGTTGTGGTGCTGGATGTCGTACAGCGGCTCGTCGTGCACGCCTTCGTGGAGCTCCGCCGCGCGTCTCGACGACGGGATCAGCCCTTCAGGCCGGAAGAGCATGACGATCACGATGATCACGCCGTAGATCCCGAACTCGTAGAGCGGCACGTCGATGTTCGGACGCCAGCCGAAGAGTGGATGTTCGAGTTGATCCACGAGCCGGTGTTCGCGAGCCCCGCCTGGTTGAGGTACGCGAGGAACCCGGCGCCGACGATCACGCCCCAGATGTTCCCCATGCCGCCGAGGATCACCATGCAGAGGATGAACACGGAGATGTTGAAGAAGAAGTCGCCTGGGAACGTCGCGCTCTTGAAGATCGCGTAGTACGCGCCTGCGACGCCGCCGAAGAAGGCGCCGCTCGCGTACGCCCAGGTCTTCGTGCGCATCAGCGGGATGCCCATGGCGGCAGCCGCGGTCTCGTCCTCGCGGATCGCGATCCACGCGCGGCCGAGACGTGAGAACTGGAGCCGGTACGAGCAGAAGACCGTGAAGAGGAGCAGCAGGATCGCGATCCAGTAGTAGACGTCCGTCGACTGGACGACGTGGCCGAGGTCTTTCGCCTTGCAGCAGGTGAGGAAGTTCGCCGGCAGGAAGCCGCCGGTCACGTCCGAGAGCCCGTTGCCGAAGCCCGGCGGATCGAGCGGCGTGATGCCGTTCGGGCCGTTCGTGACGTTGTAACCGAAGAGGCTGTCGCCGTTGCGCGCGATCTGCGGCAGGATCTCGCCGAAGCCGAGCGTCACGATCGCGAGGTAGTCGCCGCGCAGACGCAGCGTCGGGAGGCCGATGACGATCCCGAAGAACGCTGCGACGATGCCCGCGAGCGGCAGCAGCAGCCAGACGGTGACGTGGATGCCGCCGGTGCCGATCGGGATGCCGACCGCGCCGAGGTCGAAGTTGTGCACGGGGACAGCGGCGACCGGGCAGTTCGAGATCCCGAATCCGGGCTTCGGGCACTTCTGCCCGGCGAACTGGGCGCTCGCGAACCACGCTGCCGTGTAGGCGCCGGTCGCGTAGAACGCGACGTAGCCGAGGTCGAGCAGCCCCGCGTAGCCGACGACGATGTTCAGGCCGACGGCCATCATGATGAAGACGAGCATGTAGACGCCCGTCGCGACGTCCGGCCACGCGCCGAGCACCGGGATCGTGAACAGCTTGTCGACGTAGAACGGGTACATCGCCGCGGCGCCGACCGCCGCGATCGTCAGTACCCAGCCCTTGTACCGCTGCGGCACCAGCTCGCGAATCCAGAGGACGCTGAAGACGCCGGCGAGGATGACGCCGAACGCCGGCGCGTTGCTCACCAGGAAGATCACGACGAGCGCGATCTCGATTCCGATCCGCGGATAGAGCGGCAGCTTCATCAGCCACTGGATCGCCGCGATCGTCAGGACGGCGTAGCCGAGCGAGTGGTCGACGAAGAAGAGGAGCGCGCCGAGCAGGACGAGCGAACCGAGCGAACCGACCTGACGCTGCCCCGGCTTGAGGGCGCGCCACCACGTTTTCACGGGGCGGGTCAGGTTCCGGAGAAACTCGCTCATCCGCCCTCAGGCGTCTGTTCGCCGAGGATGCCCTCGGGCCGGAAGACGAGGATCAGGATGAGGATCGTGAACACGATCGACTCGGTCCAGTCGGAGCCGGGCGCGTGCCAGGTCAGTCCTTCGTTCCAGCCCTGGAGCAGGCCGATCAGCAGCGCGCCGAGAACGGCGCCCGGCAGGTTGCCGATGCCGCCGAGCACGGCCGCGGTGAACGCGATCAGGCCGAGCTGGAAGCCCTGGTCGTACCGGACGCTCGTGAAGTACAGGGCGTAGACGAGACCTGCGGCGCCCGCGAGCGCGCCGGCGATCAGGAAGGTGAACGAGATCGTCCGGTTGACGTCGATGCCCATGATCGCCGCCGCGTCCTTGTCCTGAGCGGTCGCGCGCATCGCCTTCCCCTGCCGCGTGCTGCGGATCAGATACGTCAGGCCGAGCAGCACGGGCACGGTGATCGCCAGAACGATCAGGCGATCCCATGTGTAGTCGAAGGCGCCGATCGAGAAGACGTCGCCCTTCGGCAGCACCTCGGGCGCGACCACGTACTCCGGGCCCCCAGAAGATCAGGCCGACGTCCTGGATGATGAAGCTGACGCCGATCGCGGTGATCAGCGGCGCAAGTCGAGGCGCAGATCGCAACGGCCGGTACGCGACGAACTCGATCGTGGCGTTCAGAAGACCGCACGTCGCCATCACCATGACGAGCGTGACGATGACGATCGGGATGATCACCCAGCCCTGGCCGCCGTGCAGCCCGAAGATGTCGACGGCGTAGGTGATCGTGAACATCCCGCCGAGCATGAACACGTCGCCGTGGGCGAAGTTGATCAGCTCGAGGATGCCGTAGACGAGCGTGTAGCCGAGGGCGACCAGCGCGTAGACGCAGCCGTTCGTCACGCCGATCGTCGTGATCTCGAGGAAGTCGCCGGGCGCCTTGACGAAGTTGATGACGAGCCAGACGACGATCAGCGCGACGAACGCGAGACCGATCATGCTGGTCACGCTGGGCCGTTTAATCCTGCCCGCCAATGCAGGAGCTGTCGCGTTCGCCGCCACGATCTGGCGACTCTACTGCGTCTGTCGGAAATGTCTATGTCGTGACGATGACTACGATCCCCCGACCAGCCGAAGTGGCGGAATCGGTAGACGCGACGGACTCAAAATCCGTTGTCCTTCGGGGCGTGTGGGTTCGAGTCCCACCTTCGGCATCTCCACCATGCGGGCGCGGACGGCTCGCTCGTCGTTGCGAGCGAGCCGTCCGCGTACGACTCGTCGGCTACAGACCTGCGAGCAGGCCGTTCAGCACATTCGAGATGGCCAGCAACAGCCCCTGGAGCAGAGCTCCGGTCGGGTTGTCGTCGAGCAGTCCAGCCACCGAGCACAGGAGGTTGCCGAGAAGGTTCCCCGGCCCCGACTGGGCGGTGATGTTCAGGTTGACCTGATTCAGATCGACGACAAGGCCGAGCAGGTTCAGATGCAACGGTCCCAACGTCAGGCTCAGGATCGAGCAGCTCGCGGCAGCGGCCGCCGGCATCCGCGTCCCGGCCTTCGTCTGGTTCCCGTTGATCGCGGTCACGGGTGCGGTCGCGGCGGACGTGACCTGCGCCGCACCGTTCACAGAGCCAGTGAAGGTGCCGACGGCACTCATGACTCCTTTGACGGCGGTGAACTTGGTGATCGTGAACGTTCCCGTGACGGGGAGATTCGTGGTGGTCGTCCCGTTCGCAGGGATCACCACGCTATGGGCGGCGTTCGCCGCGGACTTCGTGGGCGTGGCAAGAGCAGCGCTGGCAACTGCAGCGACGCCGAGCGCGAGCACGGCGAGGACGAGGCTCGCTCTGAGCTTCATGTGGACCTCCTAGTCTGTCGCCGCCTAACGGCGACGGTTCCGACCTGCTGAGAGGGCCTCTGCTTCCCGTTCTGCGCGACGCGAAACAAAAAGCAGGGGCGCCACCTAGCGGAGGCCGACATGTTCTCAGCAGGCCGGAAGCCGCAGGCCGACGCCCCCGCTTAGACGAGAATACCGCGGGTCGCTGGCTGGAAGCGGCAGCGACGCGCGGTCGCCGCGTACGCCTAGGCGTTCAGCGCGGCGAGCCGCCGCGCCGCCCGTGCCGCGGCCCTCGCGAGCTCAGCGGCCACCTCGGCGTCGCCGGCGACCGAGCTCTTGAGCTGAGCGCCGATCTGGTCTGCGAGCTCGGCCGCCTCGTCCGCGGCTGCGGCGATCTCCTCGGGCACGGCGACGATCCGCGCCCGGGTCGCGTCCGAGCGCTCCGCCATGAACGCGCTGTAGGCGACCGCGTCCTCGTCGCCGAGCTCGAGCAGCCGCTCACGAAGCGCGACAGCGCGCTCGACCGCCTCGTCGTCCCTGCGAAGCGCGCCGCCAACTCGACGAGCGCCGCGGCGAGCGCAGCCGCCACGGCGGTCGCGACCCCGCTCGCCGGCGCCGGCGTGCGGGCGCCGAGCGCCGCCAGGAGCTCAGAGACCGACTGGCCGCTCAGCGTCATGGCGATAGAACGGCGTCGGCTCCGGGGGAAGCGGCGTATTGCCGCGAATCAGATCGGCGGCCTTCTCGGCGACCATCATCGTCGGCGCGTAGATGTTGCCGTTGGGCACGAACGGGAACACGCTCGCGTCGACGACGCGGAGCCCGTCGAGCCCGTAGACGCCCATCGTCGCCGGGTCGACGACGGCGCCCATCGCACACGTGCACGAGGGATGCAGCGCGGTCTCCGCGTCGCGCGCGACCCAGTCGAGGATCTCGGCGTCGGTCTCGACGCTCGACCCCGGCGACAGCTCGCCCCCGTTGAACGGTTCGAACGCCGGCTCGTTGAGGATCGTCCGCGCGGCGCGAACGCACTCCACCCACTCGCGGCGATCCTGCTCGGTCGAGAGGTAGTTGAAGCGAAGCTCGGGCTTCACGCGCGGGTCGGCCGAGACGGCCCGCACGGAGCCGCGGGCGTCCGAGTACATCGGGCCGACGTGAAGCTGGTAGCCGTGCCCCTGCGGCGCCGTGCCGTCGTAGCGGACGGCGAGCGGCAGGAAATGGAACATGACGTTCGGATAGGCGACCTCGTCGTTCGAGCGGATGAAGCCGCCCGCTTCGAAGTGGTTGGACGCGCCCGGACCTGACTTGAAGAAGAGCCAGCGCGCGCCGATCAGCGGCCGCGCGCGCCAGCGGTACGCCGGCGCAAGCGTGACCGGCTGCGTCGAGGCGTACTGGACGTAGACCTCGAGGTGGTCCTGCAGGTTCTCGCCGACCGCGGGGAGGTCATATATCAGTGGGATATCGCTGATATCCAAGTGCCGGGCGTCGCCGACCCCGGACACCTGCAGGAGCTGCGGCGAGTTGATCGCGCCGCCGCACAGGATCACCTCGCCGGCACGAATCGTCTCGCCGCCGACCTGGACCCCGACTGCGCGCGTCCCCTCGAAGACGATCCGCTCGACGAACGCGCGCGTCCGGACCTCGAGATTCGGGCGCTTCATCGCCGGGTGCAGATAGGCGCGCGCCGCCGACCAGCGGCGGCCGCCGGAGATGTTGCGGTCGAAGCGCGCGAAGCCTTCCTGGCGGAAGCCGTTCACGTCGTCGGTCAGCGGATAGCCCGCCTCCTGGACGGCCGAGAAGAACGCCTCGAAGAGCGGGCCGTCGGCAGGGCCGCGCTCGAGGATCAGCGGCCCGTCTCCGCCGCGCCACTCGTCGGCGCCGGCAAGGCACGACTCCATCCTCTTGAAGTACGGCAGGCAGTGCGCGTAGTCCCAGTCGGCGAGGCCGCCCTCGTTCGCCCAGCGGTCGTAGTCGAGCGGGTTGCCGCGCTGGAAGATCATCCCGTTGATCGAGCTCGAGCCGCCGAGCACCTTGCCGCGCGCGTGGTAGACGCGGCGGCCGTTCATGTTCGGCTCGGGCTCCGACTCGTACTTCCAGTCGTAGAAGCGATTCCCGATCGGGAACGAGAGCGCCGCAGGCATGTGGATGTAGAGGTCCCACCACGAGTCCATGCGGCCCGCCTCGAGGACGAGCACGCGCGTCGATGCGTCCTCGGTCAACCGCGCCGCGAGCGCGGAGCCCGCTGACCCGCCGCCGACGATCACGTAGTCGTAGCGTCACGAGAGGACGACGGTCTGAAGCTCGGTGAACGCCTCCATCGGCCCGCTGCCGCCGACGCGGCCGATGCCGCTCGCCGTCCCCGACCGGCCGCCGAAAGGCAGGTGCGCCTCCCAGTAGTTCGAGGAGTCGTTGACGTTCACCCAGCCTGTCTTCACCTCGTCGGCGTAGCGGAGGCCGTTCGCGAGGTCGCGCGTGAAGATCGCCGAGAGCAGCCCGTAGGGAGACGAGTTCGCGAGCCGGATCGCATCGTCGAGCGAGTCGATCGCGACGACCGGCGCGACCGGGCCGAACGTCTCCTCCTGCGCGACGAGCGCGTCCGACGTCGACGTCGTCGAGCACCGTCGGCTGCCAGTAGAGATCGGTCGGGAACCCTTCGGCGCGCGAGCCGCCGTGCACCAGCTTGGCGCCGCGCGTCAGCGCATCCTGCGACGTGCTCGTCCATCTTCTGCGCGACGCCGGCGTTGTTGAGCGGCCCCATCGTCGTGCCTTCGGCGAACGGATCGCCCAGCACGACCTGCTCCGCGACGAGCCGCGCGACCTTCTCGACGAACTCGTCCTTCACCGCACGGTGCACGAGCAGCCGCTCGCCGGCGGTGCAGCTCTGACCGGCGCAGAGGAAGCAGGCCGTGACGGTCGCGGCGGCGGCGAGATCGAGGTCGGCGTCGTCCATGACGACGACCGGGCCGTTCCCGCCGAGCTCGAGCACGGCCGCCTTCCCCGCGGCCGCCTCGGCGACCTTGCGGCCGGTCTCGGTCGAGCCGATGAAGCCGACGCCGTGCGTCCCCGGGTTGCGCGCGATCTCGTCGCCGACCGTCGAGCCGGGCCCGGTGACGAGATTGAAGACGCCGCGCGGCAGGTCGGCCTCGACGATGCACTCGGCGAGCGCGATCGCGGCGACCGAGGTCGTCGTCGCCGGCGTCCAGACGACGGTGTTCCCCGACGCGAGCGCAGGCGCGATCAGCTCCGCCGGCATCGTGTACGGCCAGTTCCAGGGCGTGATCACGCCGATCACGCCGCGCGGCCGGCGCACGAGCAGGACGCGCTTGCCGGGCGTGAAGGAGTTCGCGAGGCGCCCTTCCAGCCGCTTGCCGTCCTCGGCCGCGTTCCGCCAGTAGGCGACGAGCTCCTCGACCTCGTCGCGCGACTCGTGCAGCGGCTTGCCCTGGTCGAGCGTGAGCGTGTGCGCGAGCGCCTCGCGCCGCCGCTCGACCTCGTCGGCGATGCGGTGCATGAAGGCCGCTCGCTCGAACGGCGTCGTGCGCGACCAGGTCTCGGCCGCGTCGTTCGCGGCCGAGATCGCGCGCTGCGGCGTCCCTGCGGTCGCCCTGCGGGATCTCGGCGATCGCCTCGCCCGTGACGGGCGAGTCGGCGGTGAACGTCGCGCCGTTCGCGGCGCCCACCCAGTCGCCGGCGATGAACATCTGCGCCCTAGTCGCCAAGCTCGGTCCGCCTCCGGTCGACGTACGCCTTCAGCTCGTCCTTCAGGCTCGCCTCGAGCGCGGGCTCCTCGTACTCGTCGAGCGTCTTCCGCCAGATGTCCGACGCACGCGCCGCGGCGTCCTTGCCGCCGTTGCGCGACCAGCGCTCGTAGTTCTCGGTCGACGAGAGCAGCGGGCGGTAGAAGCACTCGCGGAAGCGCTCGAGCGTGTGCGCGGCGCCGAGGAAGTGACCGCCCTGGCCGACCTCCTGGTGCGCGCCGTACGCGAGCGTCTCCTCGTTGATCTTCAGCGGCTCGAACACCTCGTGGAGCATGCGCAGCAGCTCGACGTCGACGACGAACTTCTCGTAACAGGAGACGAGTCCCGACTCGAGCCAGCCCGCGGAGTGCATGACGAAGTTCGTGCCGGCGAGGAACGTCGGCCACAGCGTCATCATCGCCTCGTAGGCGGCCTGCGCGTCGACGGTCTGCGACGACGTCAGCCCGCCGCCGCCGCGGAACGGCAGGCCGTAGTGCCGCGCGATCTGTCCCGTGCAGAGCAGGCCGATCCCCGACTCGGGCGTGCCGAACGACGGTGAGCCCGACTGCATGTCGGTGTTCGAGAGGAAGCTCCCGAAGACGACGGGGCAGCCGGGACGGATCGTCTGCACGAGCGCGATCCCGGCGAGCGCCTCGCCGACCTGCTGCGCGAGCGTCGCCGGGATCGAGACCGGCGACATCGCGCCCATGAGCAGGAACGGCGTGATCACGAGCGCCTGGTTCGCCTTTGCGTACGCGTGGAGCGCGTCGAGCATCCGCTCGTCGTAGCGGAGCGGCGAGTTGACGTTGATCAGCGAGATGGTCGCCGGTGTCTCTTCCAGGCGACTCGCGCCCGAACACCATCTCCGCCATCGCGATCGTGTCCTCGGCGTTCGGCCCGGACGTGACCGAGCCCATGAACGGCTTGTCGGAGAGCGTCATGAGCGCGTAGACCATGTCGAGGTGACGCGAGTCGAGCGGCGTGTCGTTCGGCTCGCAGATCGTCCCGCCCGGCGTGTCGAGCTGCGGGAATGCCTGCGAGAGCCGGACGAGGTTCTCGAAGTCGGCGTAGGTCGCCTCGCGGCGCTCCATCCCCTCGCGCACGAACGGGCAGCCGTACACGGCGCCGAAGGCCATGTGGTTGCCGCCGACGTGGATCGTGTGCGCGGGGTTGCGCGCCTGAAGGTCGAACTCGCGCGGCGCTTTCGCCACCTGCTCGAGGATCCAGTCCGGGTCGAACTTGACGAGCTGACCCTCGACCTTCTGCCCTGCGGCCTCGAGCAAGGCGATGCTTTCCGGATGAGGCTCCGAGGTTCCGAAGTCGATCCCGAGCTCGCTGACGATCCGCCGCCAGCCGCGCTCGAGCTCCTGCATCGACGACTCGTCGAGGATCTCGTAGCGCGGCATCTCGTTTACGAGCACTCAGGCCTCCTGGAGTAGGGCTTCGAGGGCGCGTTCCAATCCGGTTTCGCCGGTGGAACGAATGGTCAGGGGAAGGTCGAGCGCTACGGCGATGCGCTCGGCCTTCTCTTCCAGCTCGTCGGTGCGGTCCTGCGCGAGCCAGACGACGCGTTCGTAGTTCCTGAAGTAGTCGTCGCGCAGCTCGGGATGACGGTCGAGCCCGAGTCCGCGCCAGACGACCCGGTCGAACGAGCGGACGAGGAAGTCGGTGAGGTAGTACGTCGCCGGCTCGTGCGCGTCGAACCCGCCGAAGAGCTGGTAGCAGTCGGCTCCCGGGAGCCGCGGCAGGTCGTCGAGCGCGCCGCGCGTGCCGCAGTCGGCATACGCGATCGACGTCCGCCTCGCCGGCCGCGTCGACCGCGGCGCGAATCCGCTCGGGACGGTTGTGCAGCTCCGGCGGCAGCGGCCGATGTCGAGGTCCCACCCGCGCCGCTTCGCGATCCGGTCGATGTGCAGCGCAAGCGCCCCGCACGCGACGACGGTCTTCTTCATCCCGGGAACTTGAGCTGGTCGATGAACAAGTCGTTGAAGTCTGCGCGCCCGGAGAGCTCGACGTAGGCCACCTCGTCGAGGACCGCGTTCGCCGCGGCGCGCTCCGTGACCGAGAGCGCCGCGATCTTCGCGCCTTCGCCGGCGACGTTTCCGGCGGCGACGATGCGCGTCAGCGGCAGGCGCGGGCACGAGCCCGATCTTCACGGCGCTCGCCGCAGAGAGGTACGAGCCGAACGAGCCGCCGAGCAGCACCTGCGACACCTCTGCCGGATCGACGCCGAGCTCCTGGCAGAGGATCGCCCAGCCGGTCGCGATCGACGCCTTCGCGAACTGGAGCTCGCGCACGTCGCGCTGCGAGAGGAAGACGTCGTCGGAGAGGTAGAAGACGTTCTCCTCGCCGATCTTCCCGAGCCGCTCCGAGGAGCCGAGGACGAAGCGCCCGGAGTGGTCGAGGATCCCGGCGCCGACGAGCTCGGCGACCGCGTCGACGAGCCCCGAGCCGCACATGCCGACCGGCGCGACGTCGCCGATCACCGTCAGCTGCACCTCGCCGTCGACGATCCGCACGCCTTCGATCGCACCGTCCGCCGCGCGCATGCCGCAGCGGATCTGCGCCGCCTCGAACGCCGGCCCGGCCGGCGCGGCCGTCGCGAGCGCTCTCGCCGACGAGCCGAGGACGATCTCGGAGTTCGTGCCGACGTCGATGAAGAGCCGCGATGCGCTTGTCGAGCGTCAGGCCCGTCGCGAGGATGCCCGCGACGATGTCCGGGCCGACGTAGGCGCCGAGCGCCGGGAACATGCACGGCCGGCGCCCGCTCGTGCACCGCGAGGCCGAAGTCGACTTGCGCGCGCCGCCGGCAGACGGCGTGCGGCGATCGTGAACGGCGCCATCGAGAGCGGCTCCGGATCGATGCCGAGCGCGAGCTGGATCATCGTCACGTTGCCGGTGACGACGACCTCATATATCTCGTGGATATCAGTCTGCGCCTCGGCGCAGATCTCGTCGACGAGCTGCGCCATCGTCTCGTGGGCGAGCTCGCGGAGCCGGCCGAGCGCCTCCGGGTCCATCATCGTCGCGCTGATGCGCGAGATCACGTCGGCGCCGAACGGCTGCTGCAGGTTGAGCATCGAGCGGACGGCAGCCGGCTGGCCGGTCTCGAGGTCGAGCAGCGTCGCGACGACGGTCGTCGTGCCGAGGTCGAACGCGACCGCGAAGCGCCGCGAGGTCGTGTCGCCCGGCTCGACGTCGAGCAGCAGGTCGTCGACGAGCACCGCGGTCACCTTCCAGTCCGCGTCGCGCAGCGTCTTCGCCCAGCGCGCGCATCAGCTCGAGCGGGACGCGCAGCTCGACGTCGTCCATCGCGGCGAGCACGCGCTCGAGGTCGGACGTCTGGTCCTCGAGCGTCGGCTCGGTGAGCTCCAGGTAGCGCTTCTGGACGGCCGGGCGCAGGATCACGTGGCGGCCGACGCCGACGAGCGCCGCCTTCGGTCGCGTCTCGAGCGGCGGCACCTCGACGACGAGGTCCTCCGCCGCCTGCGCGCGGCACGCGAGCCGCCAGCCGGCGCGCAGCTCGTCGGGCGAGAACGCGCGCGGGTCGACGCTCGAGATCTCCTGCGCGCCCGAGGTGACCCGCACCTTGCACTTCTTGCACGTGCCGTGGCCGCCGCAGGTCGAGTCGATCGCGACGCCGTTCCAGCTCGCGCAGTCGAAGAGCGTCGTTCCGGCCGGGACGCGCGCCTCCTTGGTCGCGCCGTCGGCCTGCTGGAAGACGAGCCGGACGCGGTCCGGGTGCGGTTTCCTCGAGCACCGGCTCCAGCGGCGCGTCATGCCGCGGCAGCCGCCTGCTTCCGGCGGTAGGCCGCGATCCAGTTCGCGCCCCACTCGTCCTTGCCGAGCAGGAAGTCGCTCGCGCGCACCGCCTCGACGACCTCGACCGAGCGCGCATCCATGATCGCGCTCGTCAGGCCGTGGCTCGCGGCGATCGCGAGGAACGAGCCGCCGAGCGTCTCGCGCCCGGGCAGCCCGAACGACGTGTTCGACGCACCGCAGGTCGTGTTGACGCCGAGCTCCTCGCGCAGCAGCTGGAGCGTCTCGATGAAGAGCGTCACCGCGCGCGGCTCGGCGCCGACCGGCATCGCCAGCGGATCGATGACACGTCCTCGGGCGGGATGCCGTGGTCGCCCGCGGCCGAGACGATCTTCTTCGCCACCTCGAGCCGGCGCTCGGGCTCCATCGGGATCTCGTCGTCGTTCGCGAGCGCGATCACCGCGGCGCCGTGCTTGGCGACGATCGGCAGGATCGCCTCGAGCCGCTCGTCCTCGCCGGTGACCGAGTTGACGAGCGCCTTTCCCTTGTAGGCCGAGAGCCCCGCCTCGAGCGCCTCGATCATCGACGAGTCGATGCACGAGCGGCAGGTCGGTGAGCGACTGCACGAGCGTCACCGCCTCGCGCATGAGCGCGACCTCGTCCGCAAGCGGATCGCCGACGTTGACGTCGAGCATGTCGGCGCAGCTCGACCTGCTGGGCGACATCGATCTCGAGCCGCGAGAGGTCGCCCTGCTGAAGCTCGGCCTGCAGCTTCTTGCGGCCGGTCGGGTTGATGCGCTCGCCGATCACGCAGAACGGGCGGCCGGGGCCGATGACGACCGTCTTCGTCTCGGAGCCGAGGACGGTCTCCATCAGGCGGGAACCGCCGCGCGCCGCTTCTGCGATCAGATCCTTCGCGATCCGAACCGCAGTCGACGCGTCGGCCGCGTAGGCGTCGGCGCCGACGGCGTCGGCGTACTCCTGCGTCACCGGCGCACCGCCGACCATGACGATCACGTCGTCGCGGATGCCCGGCCTTCTGCAGCGCGTTGATGTTCGCCTTGAACATCGGCATCGTCGTCGTCAGGAACGCCGAGAAGCCGACGATGTCGGGCTGGTGCTCGTTGATCTGCTCGACGAACTTCTCGGGCGCGACGTTGACGCCGAGGTCGTAGACGGTGAAGCCGGCGCCCTCGAGCATGATGTTGACGAGGTTCTTGCCGATGTCGTGCACGTCGCCCTTGACGGTGCCCATGACGTACGTGCCGATCGGCTTCGCGCCCGTCTCCGCGAGCAGCGGCCGCAGGATGTCGAGCGCGCCCTGCATCGCACGCGCCGCGATCAGCATCTCGGGGACGAAGTAGTCGCCGCGCTCGAACCGCGCGCCGACCTCCTCGAGCGACGGGATGAGCGCGTCGTACAGCATCGTCTCGGGTCCGAGGCAGTCGCCGAGCCCCTGCGTTCACGAGGTCGCGGACCTCGGGTGCGTTGCCGACGAGCGTGTTGTCGTAGAGCGCCTGCAGGATCTCTTCGTGGGTCATGCCGCTCCTCGTTGGTCGTGGTACCGAGTCGCTCGGAAACGAGCCGACGCCTGCTCGCAGCAGCGCGGGCGCGAGCTCGGCGATGCGGTCGCGGGTGAGTCGGATCGATGGGCCGGAAATCGAAAGCGCGGCGATCGGCGACGCCGTCCGCGCCGAGCACCGGCGCGGCGAGCGCGGACGAGCCCGTCCTCGAGCTCGTCGACGGCGATCGCGTAGCCCTGCGCGCGGATCGCACGCCGCCGTCCGGCGGCGCTCGGCCGAGAAGGCGCGCAGCACCTTGCCGTTCGCGGTCGTCTCGAACGGCACGCTGCGGCCGACCCAGTTCGTGCCGCCGACGAAGTGGCGCGAGTCCTCCTGCGCGAGGTGCTCGACGCCGAGCGGCGTCGGAACGCCGAGGTTGATCGTCTCGCCGGAGAGGTCGGCGAGCGCGCGCAGCGCGGGCGCGGCGAGCTCGACGAGACCCGCGCCGGTGTCGCGGTGCGCGAAGCGGAGCAGCACCGGCCCCGGCGCGACGCGGCGGTCGCCGGCGCGCTGCACGAGGCCGCGCCGCTCGAGGGCGCCGACGAGCCGCGAGGTCGTGCTCTTCGGCAGCGCCGCGAGCTCGGCGAGCTCGCCGACGCCGAGCGCGCGCGGCGACTCGACCACGCGCACGAGCAGTTCGGCGGCGCGGTCGATCGCCTGGGTGCCGGTCTCTGTCGGCATCTCGCCCATATTGTGGAACACGTGTTCCACGCTTGTCAAGATTCGACCCACTTTCGGGGGTGACCGAGCTTCGAGCCTCGCAGAGCTACGACGCCGCCGAGGTGGTGACCTGCTGAGCCGGCACGACGCCGACATCGGAGTGGACTCTCTGCCTGGCGGACGCAACTCTGTCGGTCGCTCGCTCGATCTCGTAGCGGTCGAGGAAGGCCGCGTGCTCGCGCGCGGCGTGGCGACGACGCGTGACCTCGACGAGGTCGGCGCTGACCGTGCGTGGTCGGCTGCCCACCGCGCGGCGCTCGGGCGACCGCAGTTGATCTACCGACTCGCGCCGAGGCGACGAACTCCTGCATCAGCGTCAACGACGAGGCGGTGCATGGGCGAGCCGTCGCGCCGACGGCTTCGGACAGGCGACGTCGTCAAACTCGACGCTGATCGCCGAGCTCGACAGCTACATGGCCGATGCTGGCGGTCGCCGTCACTGTCGGCCCGCCCTCGGCGCTCGTGGCGCTGAGGACGTGTTCGGCGCATGTGCGAAGCCGATCGCTCGACGCGGCCCTAAGACGAGTCCGACCGGAGCTCCCCTTCGATGAGTTAGCCCACGAGTCGAACGACCGAGGTCACGGGCGCTGCGCTTCGGGTGCTCCGCGTCACTCGAGCGGACACGGCTTGCGGCCGAACGATCGACGAGCCGCCGACGATCCCGAATCACTACAGCTTCACGGAACACGCACGGCTCTCACGGAGGCCTCGGGCTCACCATCGCAGCCGAGAATCGCGCAGCCACGGCGAGCAGCGCCGCGGCCGGCGTGCACGGCGCGGCACGACCTCGAATGCCGAGCGGAGTCATGCGGCGATGCGCCAGATCAAACGCTGAGCTCGGCTTCGAGCCGATCGGCGAGCACGCTGGTGATCCTGCGCGCGACCTCAGCCGGCGTGCCTCGTTCGGCTAGTCGACCGGCGCAGGCGCGAGCGTCCGCCGAACGGCCGAGCGCGGCCGCGGCAGCCGCACGCAGGCGACCAGTCCGAGCACCGGGATGAGCGCGGCGATCGTCAGCGCCACCTTCAGGTCGACCGCATCCGCGACGGCGCCGAGCACGACGGCCGCGACGCCGCCGATCCCCATCGCGAGCCCGATCGAGAGACCGGACGCCATGCCGATGTGCTGCGGCAGATAGCTCTGCGAGAGCACCATCGTGACGCCGTACGTCCCGACGACGCACATGCCGAGCGGCACGAGCGCGAGAGCGCCGACGAACCCGCCGATGTAGATGAACGCCAGCATCAACGGCGGGATCAGCGCCTGCGTGATCAACAGCGTGCGCCGAAGACCGATGCGGTCGGCGACCGGCCCGAGGATGAGCGTCCCCACCGCGCCTGCGAGCAGCATCACGAAGAGCAGCCGATTGCCGTACGCCTTCGAGTGGCCGAGCGAGACGACCCAGAGCGGCAGGAAGGCGAGCAGCGTGAACCACGCGATGCTCCGGAGCGCGATCACGTAGCCGAGGAGCGCCATCGCGCGCCGGTCGTCCTCACCGGCACCCTCCTTCTTCAGCAGCTGCCCGTCGGCAAGCACCGCGAACTCGCGTGACATCCACTGCAGGCCGACGGCGGCGAGCGCGACCGGGATCATCGCGAGCAGCGTCGCCCAGAGCCCGAACGAGACGACGAGCTCGCCGGTCACGAACGCGCCGAGCGCGTACCCCGTGTTGCCGCCGATGTTGAAGTACGACATGCCGCTCGCGCGCTTGCGGCCGCTGGCGAACGCCGCGTACTTCGCGCCCTCCGGATGGAACGCCGCAATACCGAGACCGCCCACCGAGACCATCACGAGCACGAGCACGTACTCGGGCGCGACGGCTGCACCGCCGACTCCGATGGCAGCGAGCAGCGTGCCGCCGGGAATCAGCCAGAGCGCACCCTTGCGGTCGGACCAGAGCCCGAAGAGCGGCTGGACGAGCGACGACGACGCGGTCGCAGCGAGCAGCAGCAGCCCGGCGAACGCGTAGTTCAGGTCGAAGCGCGTCGTCAGGAACGGGATCAGCGCCGGGACGCTGCCGGAGGCGAAGTCGACGGCGAAGTGGCCACTCGAGAGCCCCACCATCGAGCGCCGGTCGATCCCGTCCCTCACCCCTCCACGCTAGCTATTCGATGGACTCCGCCAGCAGCGTCGCCACGTCGACCACCCGCAGCTCGGCGCCGCTCGCGCGGACGCCGTCGTCGAGCATCACGGTGCAGAACGGGCAGGCGACCGCGAGCGTCTCCGCCCCGGTCTCGACCGCCTGGCGCACGCGCTCCTCGTTGATCGCGCCGCCACGCTCCTCCATCCACATGTGCGCGCCGCCGGCGCCGCAGCAGAAGGTGCGCTTGCCGTGCTTCTCCATCTCGACCGGCTTGCCGACGGCGGCGACGAGCTCGCGCGGCTCGGCGGCGACGTCGTTGTGACGGGCCAGGTAGCACGAGTCGTGGTAGGTGATCTCGGTGTCGGAGCGCGCCGGCTCGAGCTTCCCGTCTCGCACGAGCTCGGCCAGAAGCTCCGTGTGGTGCATCACCTCGTAGCGCCCGCCGAAGTCGGGGTACTCGTTGCCGAGCGAGTTGAGGCAGTGCGGGCAGCTCGCGACGATCTTCGTCACGCCGGCGTCGTTCAGCGTCGCGACGTTCTGCTCCGCGTACGCCTGGAAGACGTACTCGTTGCCCATGCGGCGCGCGGGATCGCCGGTGCACGACTCGCGCGCGCCGAGGATCGCGAAGTCGACGCCGGCCTTCTTCAGCAGCTTGACCGTCGACTCGGCGGCGACGCGGGCACGCTCGTCGTAGGCGGCGGCGCAGCCGACCCAGTAGAGGATCTCCGGCGCCGGCTCGCCCTCCTCGACGACGCGCACGCCGAGCGACTCCGCCCACGACGCGCGATCGCCCTGCGGCTTGCCCCACGGATTGCCGACGCGCTCGACGTCGCGCAGCATCGACTCCGCCTCCTTCGGGAAGCTCGACTGCACCATCACGAGATCGCGGCGCAGGTCGACGATGTGATCGACGTGCTCGATCGACACCGGGCACTCGTGCACGCAAGCGCCGCACGTGACGCAGTCCCAGATCATCTCCTCCGGGCACGCCGTTGCCGGCGATCGGCTGTGAGCTCGCCGCCTGCGAGCAGGTTGGGGCCTTCGGCGAAGAGCTGGTCGCGCACGCCCATGATCAGCAGCTTCGGCGACAGCAGCTTGCCGGTCGCATACGCCGGGCAGACGTCCTGGCAGCGCCCGCACTCTGTGCACGAGAACGCGTCGACCATCTCCTTCCACGTCAGGTCGCCGATCGTGCCGACGCCGAAGCGCAGCTCGGCCTCCGGCAGGTCGAAGCGCAGCGGCTCGAGCCGCCCGCGGCTGCGCGTCCGCGAGAAGAAGACGTTGATCGCGGCGGTCGCGATGTGCAGGTGCTTCGAGTACGGCAGGTAGACGAGGAAGCCGAGCACGACGCAGAGGTGCGCCCAGACGAAGACGCGTTCGGCGGTGCTCGGGTGGCGAATCGCTCCGGAGACCCAGTTCGAGAGGAACGACGCGCTCGCCGGCCACTCGTTCAGACCGGCGGCGATCTGCGCCGCGTGCCAGCCGAGCAGCGTCAGCACGACGAGCGCGATCATCGCCGAGGATCGCGTCCGCCTCGCCGAGGTGCGAGCCGTCGAACCGTGCCGGCCGCATCACCTTCCTGATCCAGAACGCGGTCGCGAGCCCGGCCAGGACGGCGAGGATGAAGACGTCGACGAGCGCGAAGTACCAGCCCTGATGGCCGAGCCACGGCAGTGTCGCGTTGCTTGTCGACCGCGCCGATGCCCGCCATCAGGATGGTCGGGAAGAGCGCGAGGAAGCCCCAGAAGACGAGCGCGTGCATCAGCCCGGGCACGAGCCGCTGGAACAGCTTGCGCTGGCCGAGCACGATCGTCGCCTCGTTGCGCACCCGGCCCGGCAGGTCGTCGGTGCGGTCGAGCGGGCGTGCGGCGCGAACCAGGCGCGTGAGGAACAACGCGCGCCGGCCGAAGAGCACGCCGGCGACGACGAGCAGTGCCGCAAGCGCGACGGCGCCTATGTCGAGCGAGCCTTCCTGAGCTCGGCGGTGATCGCCGGCACGATCTCGTGCAGGTCGCCGATCACCGCGTAGTCGGCGTGCGCGAAGATCGTCGCCTCCGGGTCGGCGTTGATCGCGAGCAGCTTCTTCGCGCCCTTGCAGCCGGCGATGTGCTGCGTCGCACCGCTGATTCCGCAGGCGATGTAGAGGTCGGGCGAAACCTTGGTGCCGGTCTGCCCGACCTGATCGGTGTGCGGGCGCCAGCCGGCGCTCGTGACGACGCGCGAGCAGCCGACGGCGGCGTCGAGCAGCTCGGCGAGCTCCTCGAGGATCGCGAAGCCTTCCGCCGAGCCGACGCCGCGACCGCCCGAGACGACCACCTTTGCGTCGGCGAGCGTCACCTTGCCGCCGGTGTCCGGCGAGACGTGCTCGACCACGCGCACCGCGTCGCCGAGCTCCGGCGTCAGCACCTCCACCGACTCGGGCTCGGTCGGCACGAACGCGAAAGGCGCGGCCGTGAGGAGCTTGCGCTCCGAATGGATGCGCGCGTCCTCGAGCAGCGTGCCGCCCCAGCGGATGCGCGTCACCTCGTCGCCGCGCACCTCGGTCACGTTCGCGGCCAGCGGGAGGTCGAGCTGCGCGGCGACGTGCGCCAGCACCTCGTTGCCGCGGTCGGAGCCCGGGCCGACGATGTGTCCTTCGCCGGCAGCGTCGATCAGTGCCTTCGCCCACGCGCTCGGCGCGTACGGGCCGGCGAGCTCGATCACGCGCAGCTCGCCGCCGAGAGACTGCGCGAGTGTCACCGCCTGGAGCGACAGGTCGCCGTCGGGCTGGAAGAACAGAACCGTCATGCGACGCCCAGCTCGCGCATCACTTCGACGACGCGCGGCGCCGCGGCGGCGCCTTCGCCGAGAACCTCGGCCTGCTTGCCGGCGCCTTCCGGCACGACCAAGCGCAGCTTCTCGAGCTTCGGCGCCGGGCGCTCGACGGCGTGCGTCGCGAGCGGCTTCCCCTTCGCGCGCAGCTTCGCCGGCACGGACGGATAGCGCGGGAGATTCAGACCTTCCTTCACGGTCACGACCGCGGGCAGCGACACGTCGTAGACGTCGCGTCCGCCCGGCACCTCCTGCTCGCAGCGCGCGCGACCGCCCTCGACGGCGAGCGCCTTCAGGCCCGGTGACGACCGGGAGCCCGAGCGCGTACGCGACGCGGATCCCGACCTGGTAGTTCCCTGCGTCGGCGGACTCGTTGCCGAAGACGATCAGGTCGAACGGCTCTTCAGCGCGGATCGCCTCGACGATCGCGTGAGCTGTCGCCTGCGCGTCCCACTCCTCGTCGCTCACGAGGTGGATGCCACGGTCGGCGCCGATCGCCATGCAGTCGCGCAGCTGCTCCTCCGCCTCGGCAGGACCGAGCGTCAGCACGACCACTTCGCCGCCTTGCGCTTCGACGATGCGAACCGCCTCCTCGACACCGCACTCCTCGTGCGGCGAGATCGTGAACCCGAGATGGCGCGTCTGGATCGCCTGCGCGTCGTCGGTCAGCACCATCCGCCCACCGGTGATCGGGACGCGCTTGACGGCGACCAGGATCCTCAACTGCGGATCCTCGCGTTCTCGGCGTCGAACACCGGCGTCGCGTCGTTCGTCAGGACGGAGACCGGGTACTGCTCGCCGAGGTACTCGACGAGCAGCTCCTCGCCGACGTTCGCGTTCTCCGGCGGCAGATAGGCGAGCAGCAGGTGCTTGCCGATCGACGGCCCGGCGCCCGCGCTCGTCACGTACGAGCGGCGGCCGTGCGCGTCCTCGAGCGGCGTGCCGTTCTTCGCGAGGATCGGCTCGCGGCCGAGCATGTACCGCTTCTGCCCGCTCTTCGAGGTGTGATCCTCGACGGCGAGCGTGCAGAGGACAGCGGCGGGCTCGCTCTCGCGGTGCCGGAGATGCGCCTCCTTGCCGACGAAGTCGGGGCTCTTCACCTTCGCGGTCGTCATGCCGGCCTCGATGACGGTGAAGTCCGCGTCGAGCTCTGCAGCCGAAGGCGCGGTAACACTTCTCGAGCCGGCCGGTCGTGCCGTAGACGCCGATGCCGGCCGGAACGAGCCCGTGCGGCTCGCCCGCCTCGGAGACGAGATCCCAGAGCTTCGCGCCCTGCTCGATCGGCACGTATAGCTCCCAGCCGAGCTCGCCGACGTACGAGATGCGCGAGGCGAGAACGCGCAGCGAGTCGAGCTCGATCGTCCGGCACGTGCCGAACGGGAACGCCTCGGGCGAGACGTCGTCGGAGGTGAGCGACGCGAGGATGTCGCGGGCGCGCGGACCCCACACGCCGAGCGTCGTCCACGCCGAGGTCAGGTCGGTGACCTGGGCATCGACGGCCGTGGTCGGCGTACCACTTGAGGTCGGCCATCCCGTGCGCTCCACCGGTGACGACGCGGAACTGCTCGTCGCCGAGCCGCATCACGGTCAGGTCGCTCTTGAACGTGCCGCTCTGCGAAAGCACCGGCGTGTAGACGACCTTGCCGTGCGCGACGTCCATCTGCCGCATCGAGACCCGTTGCACGGTGTCGAGCGCACCGGGGCCGGTCACATCGAAGATGCAGAACGCCGTCAGGTCGAACATGGCAGCGCGTTCGCGCATCGCGAGGTGCTCGGCGTTGATGATCGGCGACCACCAGCGCGACTCCCACTCGGCCTCGCGGCGCGTGATCCGATCGCCGAACTCGTCCAGCAGCTTCGCGTTCGACTCGTACCACTGCGGCCGCTCCCACGCCGCCGCCTCGTAGAAGACGGCGCCGAGCTCGCGCTCGCGGTCGTAGTAGGGCGAGAGGCGCACGCGGCGGTTCGAGTCCCACTGCTCGGCCGGGTGGACGATCCCGTACGTCTTGTTGAAGCCTTCGGCGGCGCGGGCTTGGACGTGCGTGCGGGAGCGCTGGCAGTCGTAGAACCGCGCGATGTCGGACGACTGGAGGTCGATCTCGGGCTCGCCGTTGACCAGCCACTCCGCCATCGACTTGCCGACTCCCGGGCCTTCCTTCACCCAGACCGCGGCGGCCGACCAGAGGCCCTTGCACCTCGGGCGTCTCGCCGAGAAGCGGCAGGCCGTCGGGCGTCAGCGAGAGCAGGCCGTTGATCGCGTACTTGATCCCGACCGACTCGTCGTTCAGCACCTCGGGGATCAGCTCGAGCGCATCCTCCATCTGCTGCGCGAAGTCGTCCTGCGTGAAGGGCAGCTCGGTCGGTGAGAGCGCCGCCTCGTCGTTGGACGGGATCTCGTCCGGGTCGTGGAGGATCGGCCGATGGGCATACGAGCCGATCTCGAGGCCGCTCCCGTCCTGGCGCTCGTACATGTTCGTGTCCATGTCGCGGACGATCGGGAACTCGATCACGCCCTTCGTGTCCTTGAAATGCGGCACGGGGCCGACGTCGATCATCTGGTGCACGGCAGGCGTGAGCGGAATCGAGGCACCGGCCATGCGTGCGATGCGCGGGCTCCACACGCCGCAGCAGACGACGATGAGGTCGGTCGCGACATCGCCGCGCGAGGTGCGGATGCCGGTGACGCGCCCGTTCTCGACGTCGACGCCGACCACCTCGGTGTTCGCGAAGACCGAGAGCGCGCCCAGCTCCTGCGCCTTCTCGCGCGCGAGCGTCCCGAAGCGCAGCGAATCGACGATGCCGACGCCCGGCGTGTAGAAGCCGCCGAGGATCACCGACTCCTCCACGTACGGGACGAGCTCCTTCACCTGCGCCGGCGTGATCAGCTCGCACCCTTCGATCCCCCACGCCTTCGCCGAGGACATCCGGCGCTGCAGCTCCTGCATGCGCTCCTCGGTGCGGGCGACCTCGATGCCGCCGCTCTGCGTGAACACGCCCCACTCCGTGTACTGGCGCACCGACTCGAGCGTCAGCTGCGTCATCTCCTTCGAGTGGTCGACCGGGAAGATGAAGTTCGAGGCGTGACCGGTCGAACCGCCGGGGTTCGGCAGCGGCCCCTTGTCGATCAGCACAAGGTCGCGCCAGCCGAGCGCGGCGAGGTGGTAGGCCAGGCTGTTGCCGACGATTCCGGCGCCGACGATCACCGCCTTGGCGCGGTCTGGGAGCTGGGATATCTCAGGCATACGACTGATATATCACGCTTCCAGGAGCACGGCACGCATCTCGTCTTCGAAGCGTTCGACGTGCAGGCGCATCAGCTCCTCGGCGCGCCCGGCGTTGCCACGCAGGATCGCACCGAGCAGCTCCGCGTGCTCGTGGACGGCGGCCTGTAGGCCCGTCCGCTCGAGCCCGAGCATCCAGATGCGGAGGGCGTGGGTGTAGTACTCCTCGAGCGTCTCCTCGAGAAAGTGGTTGTGACTCGCGCGATAGACCGCGACGTGGATCCGCCGGTCGAGGTCGATCAGCCCGCGAGCGTCCCGCCGCCGGCGGGCGGCGAGCTCGGTCAGCAGCTCGGCGATCGTGTCCAAATCGGCCTGGGTTGCGCGTTCCGCGGCCAAACGAGCCGCCTCCGGTTCGAGCACGGCCCGGACCTCGCAGAGACGGACCAGGTCGCGGACGTCGACGGTCGTGACCACCATCCCGCGGCGCGGATAGACCTCGATCAGCTTTTCCTGAGAGAGCCGCCGGAGTGCCTCGCGCACAGGTGTGCGGCCGATCCCGAGCCGTGCCACGAGCTCCGGCTCCTTCACCAGTGCCCCCGGGGCGAGCTCGAGCGTCACGATCAACTCGCGAAGCTCGAGGTACGCCTGGTCGGCGAGCGACGCGGTGCCTGCCGAGCCGGACGCGAGGGCGTTCGCAGCCCTAGTCACAGAGATATATTAGTCGTATCCTGGGCGACTATCAGTCGACCGAAAGGATGAGCGTGGCCACGACGATCCCGTCGTCTCTCCGGATCGCGCAGGAGGCGAAGCTCCAGCCGATCACCGAGATCGCCGCGGCGGCCGGCCTCGAGCCGGACGAGCTCGACCCGTACGGCCGGTACAAGGGCAAGGTCTCGCTCTCCGTCCTCGATCGGCTTGCCGATCGACCCGACGGCAAGCTGATCAACGTCACCGCGATCACCCCGACGAAGGCCGGCGAGGGCAAGACGACGACGTCGGTCTCGCTGACGCAGGGGCTGGGGCACATCGGCAAGAAGGTCGCGCTCTGTCTGCGCGAGGCGTCGCTCGGCCCGGTGTTCGGCATCAAGGGCGGCGCCGCCGGGGGCGGCTACACCCAGGTCGTCCCGATGGAGGACATGAACCTTCACTTCACCGGCGACATCCACGCGATTGGCGCGGCGAACAACCTGCTCGCGGCGATGCTCGAGGCGCACCTGCTGCACGGCAACGACCTCGACATCGATCCGCTCACGATCAGCTGGCGCCGGTGCATGGACATCAACGACCGCTCGCTCCGCCAGATCGTCGTCGGCCTCGGCGGCAAGGCGAACGGCTATCCGCGCGAGACGGGGTTCGACATCACCGCCGCATCCGAGGTGATGGCGATCGTCGCCGTTGCCGCCGACCTGCAGGATCTTCGTGCGCGCCTCGGAGCGATCACCGTGGCGCAGACGCGCGGCGGCGAACCGGTCACTGCTGAGCAACTGCAGGCGGCGGGCTCGATGGCGGTGCTGCTCAAAGAAGCGCTCAAGCCGAACCTGGTCCAGACACTCGAAGGCCAGCCCGCCTTCGTCCACTGCGGCCCGTTCGCGAACATCGCGCATGGCAACAACTCACTCGTCGCCGACCGCGTCGCGCTGAAGCTCGCCGACTACGTCGTCACCGAGAGCGGCTTCGGCTCGGACATGGGGATGGAGAAGTTCTTCGACATCGTCTGCCGGCTGGGTGACATCCGCCCGGACGCGGTCGTGCTGGTCGCGACGGTGAAGGCGCTGAAGCACCACGCGGGCGAGCCGGACGGCGGCCTGGAAGCGATCGAGACCGGTGCCGGCAACCTCATTCGTCATCTCCAGAACGTGCGCGGGTTCGGCCTCAACGCCGTCGTCGCCGTGAACAAGTTCCCGGGCGACACCGACGAAGAGGTCGAGCTCGTGAAGCGCATCGCGCTCGAGAACGGCGCGTACGCCTCCGAGGTGAACGACGGCTTCATGCGAGGCGGGGCGGGCGGCGCAGCGCTGGCCGAAGCGGCTGCCGCAGCGGCAGACGAGCCGAACACCTTCGACTTCGCCTACCCGCTCGACGCGCCGATCGAGGCGAAGATCGAGGCGATCGCGAAACGCGTCTACGGCGCCGACGGCATCACCCTCCAGCCCGCGGCGCGGGCGAAGGTCGAAGGAACTGACGCGGCTCGGCCTCGACGGTCTTCCGATCTGCATGGCGAAGACACACCTCTCGCTCTCCGCAGACCCGAAGCTCGCGAACGCGCCGACCGGCTTCACCGTCGACGTCCGCGATCTCCGTCCCTACACCGGCGCCGGCTGGATCGTCGCACTGTGCGGAGACATGCAGACCATGCCCGGCTACGGCAAGAGCCCGGCAGCTATGAATGTGGACATCGACGAACGGGGTGAGACCGTCGGCCTCTTCTGAGCCACGCGAGGTGCAGGTGTCGTGCCGAGACCTCTGGAAGGTCTTCGGGCCGAACGCCGCGAAGGCGATCGAGAGCGGCGACGTCGAGCTGGTCGCGCCGAGTTGATGGCGAAGACGGGCTGCACGTTGGCCTCCCGCGACGTCTCGTTCGACGTCGGGCACGGCGAGGTCTTCGTGATCATGGGCCTCTCGGGGAGCGGCAAGTCGACGCTCGTCCGCTGCTGACGCGTCTGATCGAGCCGACCTCCGGCGCGGTTACATCTGCGGCCAGGACGTCCTCGGCGCCCAACCGAAGGAGCTGCGCGACCTCCGGCGCACGAAGGTCTCGATGGTCTTTCAGCACTTCGGGCTCTTCCCACACCGCACGGTGATCGACAACGTGGCGTACGGCTCGAGGTACAGGGCGTCGACAAGACGAAGCGGTACGAGCGCGCAGCGGAACTGCTCGACGTGGTCGGCCTCGCAGCGGTGCGGGCCGTCGTATCCCGATCAGCTGAGCGGCGGCATGCAGCAGCGCGTCGGGCTCGCGCGCGCGCTCGCGGTCGACCCGGAGGTGCTGATCTTCGACGAGGCCTTCTCGGCCCTTGACCCGCTCATCCGGCGCGAGATGCAGGACGAGGTGCTGCGACTGCAGGAGCGGCTGCAGCAAGACGGTGATCTTCGTCACCCACGACCTCGACGAGGCGCTGAAGCTCGGCGACCGGATCGCGATCATGAAGGACGGGCGCTTCGTGCAGGTCGGGACCCCGGCGGAGATCGTCGGCGCACCCGGCCGACGACTACGTCGCGCGAGTTCGTCCGCGACGTGCCGCGCGGCAAGGTGCTGACGGCCGCATTCGCGACTCAACCGCAGCACGGCGAGACGCCCCGAGGAGGTCGTCCGCCACGATCAGCGCCTGGGCGAGCTGCTCCCGGTCGTCTTCGGCGCGAAAGGGCCGATCGGCGTCGTCGACGGGACGGGCGAGCTGGTCGGGATCCTCGACCGCCGCATGGTGATCCATGTGCTCGCAGGCCGCGAGGAGTCGTCCGTGCCCGAAGCGCCGCGTCTCGAGTCAACCCAGCCCTAAAGCATGTCGACCTCGACTGCCACGCCGGTGTTCTCCTGCGGCGCGGCGCTCGCGGCCCAGACGCATCGTTTCGGGCGCCTTGCGCGCCGGTGGGCTGCCCGCCGCTCGCGGTCGCCGTCCCGCTCTGCATCGCGGCCGCGATCGCCGAAGGCGTCCACAGCGGCTTTCCGGCGGGCTGGTACCTCGGCGTCCCCCAGCTGGTTCGACGAGCTCGACAACTGGGTCACGAACAACGACACCACGAACTTCTTCCTGCACACGATCGTCGGCGGCTTCGGGAACCTCCTGAACGACGCGACGAACGACGTCGTCAACTTCCTGCACTGGCTGACCTGGGTCGGCGTCCTCTGGTCGCGACCGCGATCGCCTGGCTCGTCGGCACCTGGCGCACCGCGCTCTTCTCTGCGCTCGTCGTCTCGTCGTTCGGGCTCCTGCAGATCCCGAACGGCGGCCCGAACGGCATCTCACAGATGTGGCCGAGCGCGATGACGACCCTCGCGCTGATGGCCGTCTCGATCGTCCTCTCGACGATCGTCGGCATCCCGCTCGGCATCGCGTCTGCGGTCTGGCCCTCCGTGCACAAGACGCTGCGGCCCGTCCTCGACCTGATGCAGATCCTTCCCGCATTCGCCTACCTCGTGCCGATCGTCGTCCTCTTCTCGATCGGCAACCCGGCGGGAATCGTCGCGACGTTCATCTACGCGGTGCCGCCGCTCGTCCGCTTCACCGAGCTGGGCATCCGCTCGGTGCGCCGCGACGTGATCGAGGCGGCCGAGTCATTCGGCTCGACGCGCGGCCAGATCCTGCGCAACGTGCAGCTTCCGCTCGCCGCGCAGGCGATCATGCTCGGCCTCAACCAGGTGATCATGATGGCGCTCTCGATCGTCGTGATCGCCTCGCTGATCGGCGCCGGCGGGCTCGGCGACCCGGTGCTCGAACTGCGTTGCAGACGCAGCAGAGCGGCGAAGGCTTCGTCGCCGGGATGCTGATCGTCTTCATGGCGATGTGGCTCGACCGGACCTCGGCGGCGCTCGGCCAACGCGCTTCGCGCCGGCAAGGATCACGCCGAACCCTGACGCGGAACGAGCTGGCCGGTCTCTGGGCCGGGCTCCTCGGCGTCGTGCTCGTCTCCCGCTACGCGCTCGGGCTCGGCGACTGGCCTGCGACCTGGGGCTTCTCGGTGGTCGACCAGGCGACGAGCGCAATCAACTGGACGACGAACGAGCTCACCGGGATCGCCCAGCCGATCTCGAGCTTCCTGACCCTCGATGTCCTGAACCCACTGCAGCGCTATCTCACCGACATCCCCTGGTGGCTCGTCTGCGCGATCGTCGGGACGGTCGGCTGGGCGCGCGGAGGCTGGCGGCCGGGCGTCCTGCTCGCCGCGTGCGTCGTCCTGCTCGGCCTGCTGCAGGCGCCCGCGGCTACACGTTCCAGGGCACGACCTCGTACGACTTCGTCGCCTGGAACGACGCGATGGAGACGCTCAGCCTCGTGCATCGTCGCGTTGGTGCTCGACCTGGTCGTCGGCATCCCGCTCGGCATCGCCGCCTATCGCTGGCGCAGCGTCGAGCAGATCCTGCGTCCGATCCTCGACACGCTGCAAACGCTGCCCGCCTTCGTCTACCTCATTCCCGTCGTCGCTCTGTTCGGCGTCGGGAACGTCGCAGGCGTCTGCGCATCGGTGGTCTACGCGCTGCCCGCCGCGGTGCGCGCGACCACGCTCGGCCTGCAGGCGGTGCAGCACGAGGTGATCGAAGCGGGCCAGGCGTTCGGCTCGACGCGCTGGCAGCTGCTGCTCAAGGTCGAGCTGCCGATCGCGCGCCCCTACTTGATGCTGGCCGTCAATCAGACGATCCTGCTCGTCATGGCCGAGGTGGTCGTTGCGGGTCTCGTCGGAGCCGGAGGGCTCGGTCTCGACGTGGTCACCGGCTTCTCACGCTCGGAGGTAGGCCTCGGAGCCGCCGCCGGGCTCGCGATGGTCCTGATGGGCATCGTCCTCGATCGACTGAGCCATAATCGAACAGTGCCGCGACGCATCGGAGGAGAACGTGACAATCGAACGAACGTAGGTGGATCCAGAGGAAGCCTGCGCGGCTCGCCGTCGTGCTCACGGCGACCGTGCTCGTCGGCGTCGCAGTCGCGATCAGCGTGGCGAGTGCCGCGACCTCGCGGAGCGCGCGGCAAACCGACGATCGTCCTCGCCAACAACTCGTGGGAAGGGCTCGGTCGCGAACAACGTCGTGGCCCAGTACGTGATCGAGAAGAACCTCGGGTACAACGTCAACCTCCTGACGATCGACGAGATCCCCGCGTGGCCGGCAATGGCCCAGGGCAAGGTCTCGGCGGTGATGGAGGTCTGGGGCCACTCCCCGCTCTACGCCCAGTACGTCAAGGGCAACAAGAAGGTCGTCGACGCGGGCCTCGAAGGCCCGGGCGGCAACATCGGCTGGTACGTGCCGACGTATCTGCTGCAAGCCCATCCCGAGCTGAAGTCGTGGCAGGGCGTGAAGAAGGACTGGAAGCTCTTCGTCACGCCGCAGTCGTCGCCGCAAGGGCAGTTCCTCGACGGGTCGCCGAGCTACGTCACGAACGACGCGGCGCTCGTGAAGAACCTCGGAATGAACCTGAAGGTTGTCTTCGCAGGCACCGAGGCCGCGCAGCTGACCGAGATCGAGCAGGACTACAAAGCGAAGAAGCCGGTGCTCTTCTACTGGTACACGCCGCAGTACCAGAACGCGATCTACAAGTTCTCGCAGGTCGCGTTGCCGCCGTTCACTCCGGCGTGCGCAAAGTTGAAGCCGGCAGACATCAACTGCGCGTACCCCCCGTACCACCTCTACAAGGTGATGGCGTCGTCGCTGCCGACCCAGGCACCGGAAGTGGCGAACTTCATCCGCCGCTTCAACTGGACGTCCGACGATCAGAACTCGGTCTCCTACGACCTGGCGGTCAAGCACATGAGCAACACCGCTGCCGCGCAGGCGTTCGTCAACTCGCACCAGGCGCTCGTCAAGTCCTGGCTGTCGGGCTCGACGAAGCCGACGAAGGTCGAAGCGCCCACACCCGGGACGTGAGCTAGCCATGGAGATGCCGGTGGCGGGCACAGCCCGCCACCGGCGTCATCCGATGGCTAGGAGAACGATCCCCGCAACGACGACGCAGGCACCGAGAAAGCGCCAGGGCGTGACGTGCTCCTTGAGAACGAACGCTGACAACGCCGCCGCGATGACGACGCTCGTTTCGCGCACCGCCGCGACGGACGCTGCCGACGCGCGCTCGAGCGCCGCAAGCGCGCACGCATAGGCGACGAACGACGTCACCCCCGCGACGAACGCGCGGGGACGAGCGGCAGCGCGCACCGATCCGCCGCCCTTCACCACCAGCACGGCGCCGACGTAGCCCGACCATTGGGATCAGCATCGTCAGCTCGAGATACGTGAAGGGGTTCGCGTGCTCGATGCCGTGCTTGTCGACGAGCGTGTACGACGCGATCGCGCACGCGATCGCGACGCCGAAGCCGAGACCGGCAGCGTTTGCATGGCCAAAGCCGCGCACCAGGATCACACCGGCGACGATCAGGAGCACCCCGATCACCTGATGCGTGCTCGTCTCGTACCCGAGCGCGGCGACCGAGACGATCAGGACGACGACCGGCGCGCCCCCGCGGGCGATCGGATAGACGACGGACAGCGGCGCCAGCCGGTAGGCGGTCGCGAGCAGCGCGAAGTAGACAAGCTCGAGGGTGCCGCTGACGACGATGAACGGCCAGAGCCCGTGATCGGCGTGCCAGGTCAGGATGGCAAACGGGGCAAAGACGACCTCGGCGCTGATGATCGCGACCGCCGTCGCCGCCTCGACGTCGCGCGCGCCTGCGAGCAGCAGGTTCCAGACAGCGTGGAACACCGCCGCGGCGAGCGCGAAGGCAAGGGCTGCTGCCGGCATGCGCCGACGCTACGCTCGCAACCGGATGCCGCTACAGCGCTGTCGCCTTCGACTTCAACGGAACGCTCTCGGACGACGAGGCCGTGCTCGCGCGGGTCTATCGGGAGCTGATCCCCGGGCCTCACCGAGGCCGACTACTACGCCCGGCTCGCAGGCCACACGGACGAGCACATCTTCGGCGGCGACCAGGCGCTGATCGCCGCGCGGGTCGCTCGCTACAACGAGCTCGTCACCGACGGCTCGACCGTTGACGAGGAGACGCGCGCGGCCGTCCGCTTCGCGGCGGAGCGCGTACCTGTCGCGCTCGTCTCGGCGGCGTTGCATGCCGAGATCGGCCCGGTGCTCGCGGCCAGCGGCCTGGCCGACGTCTTCAGCGCGGTGTCGCCCAGGACGATGTGGCCGCCGGGAAGCCGAGCCCTGAGCCGTATCTGCGGGCGGCCGAGCTGCTCGGCGTCGCACCGGAGGACCTGCTCGCCTTCGAGGACACAGACATCGGCGTCGCGTCGGCTCGCAACGCCGGCGCCTATGTCGTCGGGCTGACGCGGACGATCGGGATCGAGCGCATGGCCGGTGCCGACGAGCTGATCGAGCGGATCGACGCTCGGCGTGGTCGAAAGACTCCTGTGCTCGTGATCGCCCACCGGGGCGCCTCGCACGAGCTGCCCGAGAACACGCTGCCCGCCTTCGAGCGGGCGATCGAGGTCGGCGCCGACGCGATCGAGCTCGACGTCTGGCCCGACCTGACCGTGACGCACGACCGGCCGAAGCGCGGAGCGAGTCATCCGACACTCGCAGAGGTGGTCGATCTCTGCCGGGGCCGCATCCTGCTGATGGTCGAGCTGAAGCGACCGCGCGGGGACATCGTCGAGCGGGTGCTGCGGCTGCTCGACGACGACTCGGTGCTCGTCTGCTTCCAGCGGCGCGCGCTCGAGGAGGCGCGCCAGCTCCGACCCGCGATCAGAACGGTGCAGCACGTCGGCTTCGGCGTGAGCATCCGCGCCGCCGCTTCGGCGTGGGCGGCCGGCTTCCGCGACGACCGCGTGACGGAACGTGGGCTCGAGCGCGCGCGGAGCTACGGGCTCGAGACGACCGTCTACACCGTGAACGACGAGGCGCGCATCCGCGAGCTGCGCGACCTCGGCGTCTCAGGCGTCTTCACTGATCGTCCGGATCGTGCCCTGCGAGCGTTGGGGCGTTCGCCGGCAGGCTGAGCACCTGAACGCCGTCCGCTCGGCACGGTCGCGACCACGCTCGAGCCGACCGGCAGCGCCGACGGCACGCGCGGTCGACATGTCGGCGATCAGCCCGCCCGGCGACGCTTCACGCGCGTCACCGGCCCGAGGAACGTGTGCGTGATCACCTCGCCCGCGAGCGTGTTGCCGTTCGTCGCCGCGCCGTTGCCGGCCGCCGCCAGCTCGAGCGACTCCGGACGGATCAGCACGAGCACGCGCTCGCCCACCGCGCGGCCGCGAGCTGCCTCGACCCGGAGCGCGGGCGCCGCGTGCTCGACCTCGCCGGTCGCGCCGTCGACGACCGTCGCCTCGAGCCGGTTCATCGTGCCGATGAACTCGGCCACGAACGGCGTCGACGGCGCCGTGTACATCTCGGACGGCGTCCCCATCTGCTCGATGACGCCGCCGTACATGACCGCAACGTGGTCGGAGATCGCAAGCGCCTCCTCCTGGTCGTGCGTCACGTACAGCGTCGTGATCCCGAGCTCGAGCTGGATGCGGCGAATCTCCTCGCGCAGCTGCACGCGCACCTTCGCGTCGAGCGCCGAGAGCGGCTCGTCGAGCAGCAGCACGCGCGGCTCGATCGCGAGCGCGCGCGCCAGCGCGACGCGCTGCTGCATGCCGCCCGAGAGCTGGAAGCGGGTAGCGGTCTGCCGCATGCGTCGAGGCCGACGAGCTCGATCAGGTCGCCGACGCGCTTCGACCGGTCGGCACTTGTCGCGGCCGCGGATCTTCAATCCGAACTCGACGTTCTGGCGCGCCGTCATGTTCGGGAAGAGCGAGTACGCCTGGAAGACCATCCCCATGTCGCGCTTGCTCGGCGAGACGCCGCGTGACGTCGCTTGCCGTCGACGACGATTCGGCCCGAGTCGGGACGGTCGAAGCCGGCGACGAGCCGAAGCGCGGTCGTCTTGCCGCAGCCCGACGGCCCGAGCAGCGACAGGAACTCGCCCTGCTCGAGCGAGATGTTGATGCCGTTCAGCGCGACTTGACGAGCCGAACGTGCGATGCAGGTCCTGCAGCTCGAGATAGGCCATTTAGCGCCTCCCGCGATCGACGGCGCCGCGGGCGCCTCGTTTACGGCCGACGAGAAGCAGCGAGCGCCATCGCCGCCCAGGTGATCATGAACGAGAGCAACGTCAGCGCGCCGGCCGGGAAGCCCTGCGACTCGTTCACGTACTGCAGGAAGATCGGGAACGTGTGGAACGCGGCGAGGTTCGCGATCGTGAACTCGCCCATCACGATCGCGAGCGTCAGGAACGAGCCGCGAGGGCCGCCGACCGGATGTTCGGCAGGATCACCTTCACGAGCGTCGTCGGCCAGCTCGCGCCGAGGCTCTGCGACGCCTCGGTCAGCGTGTGCACGTCGATCGAGCGGAAGCCCGCGTCGAGCGAGAAGAACATGTACGGGAACGCGAGGATGACGTACGCGGTCGCGAGGAACCCCCACGGCGTCCCGTAGTACCAGTGCGGCGTCCGCTGAAGGCGCGGAGCAGGCCGACGACCATCACGATCGGCGGCACGACGAACGGGATCAGCGCGAGGAACGCGATCACCGGCCGCAGCCTCGGCAGCCTCAGGTGCACCCAGTAGATCGTCGGGACGAAGAGCAGCAGGCTGATCACGATCGTCTCGATCGCGAGCAGGAACGAGATCTTGATCGTGTGCCAGAAGTCGCCGTTGTGGATCACCCAGCTGTAGTTGGCGAGCGTGCAGCAGGGCGCCCCGGCCTCGTTCTTCTTCAGGCTGAAGACGAAGGTCGCGTAGAGCGGGATGATGAAATAGACCGCCGCCAGCAGCGAGCCAGAACGAGGCGCTCGGCGCCATCCGCGGCCTCTTCACTTCGACCACCTGGCCGAGCGCCGCTGCAAGGGGATGTAGAGGAGCATCATCACGGCGAGCACGACGAACATCCCGAACGCGAGCGCCTGGGCGAGGTGCGGGTTGTTGAGCACGTTCCCGGTGTAGTAGTCGCCGATCAGGATCGGGACGAGGTTGACTGCCGTTGTTCAGGCTGTAGGCGGTCGCGTAGGCGGCGAAGGCGTTGCCGAAGAGCAGGATGAAGGCGCCGAGGAACGACGGCATCAGCACCGGGATGCCGACGTAGCGCCAGTACTGCCAGCCCGTGCGCGCCGAGGTTCGAAGCCGCCTCGCGCCACTCGCGCTTGAGGCCGTCCAGCGCCGGGGCGATCACGAGGATCATCAGCGGCAGCTGGAAATACAGGTAGACGAGCTCGATCCCGCGCATCGAGATAGAGCTGCGAAGCCGTGCCGCGTACAGGTCGTAGCCGGCGCTCCGGAACCAGTTCGTGACGACGCCGAGCGGACCGAGCGTCGCGATGAAGGCGAACGCCAGCGGGATGCCGCCGAAGTTCGCGGCGACGCCGGCGAACGTCGTGAGCGTCGCCCGGACGAAGCGCGGCGTGCCGTCGCGAATCGCGGCGTACGCGATCATCACGCCGAGCAGCGCCCCGAGACCCGCCGTGACGAGGCTCAGCTCGATGCTCGTCCCAGTACGCGTCGATGTACGGGTGGTGGAACAGCAGTCCGGATGTTCGAGAACGTCGCGTTGCCGGCCGTTGTCCTGGAACGCGCCGATCATCACCGACGCCGGCCGGCACGAACAGGAACGCGATCGATGTACGCGAAGAACGGGCAGCATCGGCGAGCCACGCCGAGAGGCAGGCGCCTCCGGCCGGACGCGACGTCCGGCCGGAGTGCCTGAGATACAGCTTCGCTCGCTATGGCGCTACGACCCGACCTTCGTCGGCCACTGCTGCGCGATCAGGTTCTTCGCAGCCGACTGCTGGCCGAGGCTCGCGAACTTCACCTTGTTGTAGATCGCGGCCGACGGCAGCTACGCGAGCACCGACTTCGGGATCACGTTCCGCTTGACGAGGTCGGCGAACCGCGCCGGGTGGGCGCCGCCCTTGAGCCAGATGATCTGGCCCTGGTCGGAGTAGAGGAACTCCTCCCAGAGACGCGCGGCGTTCGGGTGCGGCGCCGTCGCGTTGATCGCCTGCGCGTAGTACCCGCCGTAGACACCGTCGGACGGGACGGTGAAGCCCCAGCTCGCTGCCGGGAACTCGGTCATGTACGCGAAGTTGTTGTAGTCCCAGTCGAGCGAGATCGGCGTCTGGCCCGACGCGACGGTCTGCGGGCGTCGTCCCGAACCGGGATGTAGTTCCCGCTCTTCTTCATCGCCGCCCAGTAGTCGATCCCGGCGGCGACGTCGCTCAGCGAGCCGCCGTTCGCGAGCGCCGAGGCGAGCACGACGGCGATCGCCGAGTTCGACGAGAGCGGGCTGCCGTTGATCGCGACCTTGCCCTTGTACTCGGGCTTCATCAGGTCCTTGAACGTCTTCGGCGGGTTCGAGACGAGCGACTTGTTGTAGCCGATCGAGACGGCGCCCCAGTAGTCGCCCATCCAGAGGCCGTGCGTGTTCTTGAGCGCACGCGGGATCGTGTTGTAGTTCGACGTTGAAGTACGGCGCGTAGAGGCCCGCGTTCGCGCCCGAGATCGCGAACGACTCGCCGACGTCGACGGCGTCAGGCGCGCGCGTGTCGCCCTTGAGCGAGACGATCGCCTGGTTCTCCTGCGCGGAGCTGCCGTCGGGGTTGTCGTTCGTGATCCCGATCCCGTACTTCTTGCGGGAAGGCGGCGAGTGCTTCCTTGTAGTTCGCCCAGTCGGGCGGCAGCGCGATCGTGTTGAGGTGCCCTTCCTTCTTCGCGGCCGCGACGAGCGCCTGGAACTTGCTCCTTGCGTCATGCGCGTCGGCGCAGCCGCGAGCCTCTCGTTCGGCAGCCGAGCGCCGTGCTCGCGCTGCCCGAGGACCGTGAGGCCGAACGCGGCCGCCGCGCTGCGGCGCAGCATCGACGACCGGCTCATCCCTTCCTCTTCGAGCTTCGCCCAGAACTCGATCTCTTGGGCCTCGTAATCCTCCATGTCGTTCCCTCCCGAAGTCGTGGTGCATCGACAGGCGATCAGAAAGCGTGTGCCATAGCAATAGGCCGCTGGGTCCTTGGTTCACCAGATCGTCACACGATGGTCACGATTTCGCTTCCGAGTTTAGGGTCAAGTCGCCATGGACCCTTTCGACGCTCCGGGCAACTGGCTTCGCTGCGCCCTCCATGCGCACACGACGAACTCCGACGGCGAGCTCGCGCCCGAGTTCCTCGTCCGCCACTACGAATGGGCCGGCTACGACGTCCTCGCGATCGACCGATCACTGGGCGCGGACGGTCGAGCCGTCGACCAAGCGGCTGCTCGTCATCCCCTCGACCGAGCTGAACGCGCGAGGCGCCCGACCAGGCGAACGACGCGCACGTGCTCGCCCTCGGCCTCGAGGCCGATCCCGTCGCTGCCGGAGGGCAGTTCGCGCCGCTGCCCGACGTCGTCGACTGGATCGCGGCGAACGGCGGCCTGCCGTTCATCGCGCACACCTACTGGAGCGGCCTGCGCACCGAGCAGTGGTGGGACTGCGAGGGCCTGCTCGGGCTCGAGGTGTGGAACTCCGGCTGCGAGCTCGAGCTCGGCCGCGGCGACTCGTCGATCCACTGGGACGAGGCGCTCGAGCACGGACGGCGCTGTAGGGCGCTCGCGACCGACGACTCGCACCACCCCGGCTACGACAGCGGCTTCGCCTGGACCTGGGTGCGCGCAGCCGAGAAGTCGCAGGCGGCGGTGCTCGACGCGCTCCGCAGCCGGCGCGTTCTACGGCTCGACCGGGCCGGAGATCCGCGCGGTCGAAGTCGACGAGCACGAGGTCGTCGTCGACTGCAGCCCGGCCGCCGCGGTGACGCTCTACTGCGGGCCGCTGGCGCGGCGCGCGCGCGAACGCCGGCCGGCTCGGCTATCCGAACAACGCCCGCGTCCTCGCGACGAACGACGACGGCCTGATCACGCGCGTCGTCGCTCGCAGCGGCCCGTGGGACGGCGGCCGCTACGGCCGCGTCGAGGTCAAGGCCGCGAACGGGACGAAGGCCTGGACGAACCCGCTGTGGATCGCGTAGACGCGATCGAGCAGCTCGCGCGCGCGCCGCTTCGACCTGCTGATCGTCGGCGGCGGCATCGTCGGCGCGGGCATCGCCGAGGCGGCGACGGCGAACGGCCTCTCGGTCGCGCTCGTCGACAAGGGCGACTTCGCCTCGGGCAACCTCTTCGGCGTCCTCGAAGCTCGTCCACGGCGGCCTGCGCTACCTCCAGATGGGCGACATCGGCCTCGTGCGCGAAGCGCACCAGGAACGCCGGCTGCTGATGGGCGTCGTCGCCCCGCACCTCGTCGAGCGCCTGCCGTTCCTCTTCCCGCTGTACGAGAACGGCCCGCACAGCCCGACCGTCGTCCGCACCGGCGTCCTCCTCTACTCGGCGCTCGCCCGCGCGCGCCTGAACGGCCGCGTCAGCGAGGACGCGGGCGCTGAAGCTCGTGCCGCAACTGCGCACGGAGCACCTCCATTCGTCGGCGCTCTACGCCGACGCCGCGGACGAACGACGGCCGGCTGACCATCGAGAACCTCCGCGCCGCCTCCGGACGCGGCGCCGTCGTCGTCAACTACGCCGAGGTGACCGCCATGCGCGAAGACGGCGCCGACGTCCGCGTCGACGGCGCGGACGTCCGGATCGAGGCGCGGTCGATCGTCAACGCGACCGGCCCGTGGCTCGACCGGCTGCGGCTGCTCGAGGACCCGGCAGCGACGCCGTCGATCCGCCTGAGCAAGGGCGTGCACCTCGTCGTCGACGGCGCCGAGGGCTGGGGCGCGGCCGTGACGATCCCGCAGAGCAAGGCGCGCGTCAGCTTCGCGATCCCGTGGGAGGGGATGCTGCTGCTCGGCACCACCGACACGCTGCACGAAGGCGAGCCGGAAGACGCGACGGTCACCGACGACGACGTGCGGACGATCCTCGACGAGGCCGCCGTCGCGCTGCACGGCGTCTCCACCGACGTTCGCGCCTCCTTCTGCGGCCTGCGCGTGCTGCCCGGCGGCCCGGGCAAGACGGTGAACGCGCGCCGCGAGACGGTCTTCACGAAAGGCCCGACCGGAATGGTCAGCGTCGCCGGCGGCAAGCTCACGACGTACCGGCGCATCGCGCTCGACGCGCTGGAGCACGCTGGGCGTGCGCAACCTGGACCGGCGCCCCCGGCCGCTTCCGGGCGCGGTCGGCCTCGCGCACGTCGCGCTGGCCGTTCGAGCTCGAGCCGCGAACGCGCTCGCACCTGCTCCATCTCTACGGCTCGCTCGCACCCGACGTGCTCGAGCCGGCCCGCGAGGACTCCGTCGCTGCTCGAGCCGATCGTCGCAGGGCGGCCCGACCTCCGCGCGCAGGAGCTGTACGCGCGCACACACGAATGGGCGATGACCGACGACGACGTCCGCCGCCGGCGCACCACCGCCTGGCTCGCCGGCTGACGTCCACTCATACCGTTCTCATACCCGTCACCCTCGAACGAGGGAGACGCAATCCCCCAAATCGGTCGAGACACTGTGAGGTACAGCGTTCGTCTTCCCCCGGATAGCTGCGGCACTCAGTCCCCTACAGACGAGGATCCAACACGTGAACGCACTCAAACGCGCCTGGTTCCGCCTGGCGCTTTGTGGCATTCGCCAGCGCGGCGGTGCTCGCAATTGTCGTCATGGCTATGGCGGCCGCTACCGGCATCACCGGTAGCGCCACCCTGTCGCGCCGGCACGCCTCGATCACTGGTCTCCGTCCCGCACGGAGCTCTGTTCGGACAGCTCTGGGTAGACGCAGTCCTGAACGCACTCGGCCCACGGCTCGTTCGAGGTCGCGACCTGACCGGCGCGTCGGATGGGCTGGTCGATCTCCGCGACATCCGACATCGCCTTCTGCACGCCAGGCAACACGGGTGCGACTGTGCACTGCGGTAATGCGCTCAACAACGTCGCTGAATTTCGACGAATCGGCAGAGCTCGGCGCACACGGATAACGCCTGCTCCGGCGGCGGGCTGCATCGCCGTCGGCACCTTGCACCGCGTCGACTGCGCACGTCAGCGTTCTCGGCCTAGCCAGTGTCGGCCAGTACGGCGTCACGGTGTTCAACCAGCCACTGCCAGCTTCCGGCATGGGCAGATCACGGTGACAACGACGTCAACTGGTGGCTCGACCGTGCCCGGCGACGAAGCCTAGCATATGCCTAGCTACATCTCGCGTCGTCCTCACATCGCGTCTGGGCCCGACGATGCGGAGAGATCGGCTGCCGGCTGCGCCGTGACGACCGATACCGTAACGGCATCATCACGAGCGCCGTCGCACTTCGCGGCGGCGCTCGTAGCTGTTCTCGCGGCGACTCCTCCCGCGCAGGCTGCGGCGGCGCTTCTGGGCCACGTCCTGCGCACGGCAACGCGTCGTATGTCACGGCGAGCGTCGGCTCCGGATCGCGCTCACTGACAGCGCGATCGTCTTACACGAGCGCGAGCCGTACGCCGCTTCACCTCGACCTTTACCCCGTCGCCGGCCTGACGAGCCCCAACTCGGCTCGGTCTACGCGACCCGCACCGGGCGGAGCAGGACGCTGGCTGCGGCTCATCGCGAACTACGTGTCACGCTCCTCCCCGGCCGTTCGCTCACTGTCCCGTTCACGATCCGCGTGCCGGGCTCGCCGCCTCGGGCGACCATCTCGCCGGGGATCGCGATCGAACCAGCGGTAGCGCGGCGCTCGCACGGGAACGTCTCCGTCGCGAAGGTCTTCCGTGAAGTGGTCGGCGTCCTCGTGCAGGTTCCAGGCCCCGCCTCCTTCCAACCCGACACTCAGCTCGATCGGGCTCGGCACCCGTCCCTGGGACGCAGACCGCGGCCGTGCGTCTCGGCCTGCGCAACGTCGGCCTCCGCCTCGGCAACGCTCCTGCGTCGTCGTCACTCTCACCGGCCCTGGTGGCTACGAGCAGACGATCGAGCGAGCGCCTCGACACGATCCTTCCCGGCGATGCGATCCACTACCGCCTTCCTTGGCCGGACGCTTGCCGCCAGGTAGCTACTCGCAATCGTCGCCGAGGTGTCGGGCGGCGGATCGGTCAGCATCGTCCACGGCACGGTCGAGCTCGGCGCCACCGTTGCGCGGCCCTGGTGCACGGTCGTCCACTCGGCCTATCGCACACGCACGGCTCCGGGATCCCCTGGTGGGTGCTCGCGGTCGCCGCCGTCGTCACCGCAGTCGGCTGCCTGCTCGTGCTCGCGCTCCTCCTCTACGTGCGGCGCCGTCGCTGGCCCATAGCGCGCGCCCTCTCGCGCCGCATCCGGATCGGCGGCGGTGTCGCCTTCGCACGCGATCGTCCTGGCGTCGCGCTCTTCGGCGCCAGCCGAGGGCTTCGCCGCCGGCTCGCTCAGGCATGTCGATCGGCCTCTCGAACGGTCGTCGCCGGCGCGAGCAACGTCACCTACACCTTCGGCTTCACCACCGGCGACCGGCGAGAACCTGACAGCGGTGACCATGACGCTCCCGTCCGGAACGACGGGGACGCCGACACTCGGCGCGGTCAGTCGGCGTACCCGGCGGCGGCACGATCAGCCGCTCCGGCTCGACGCTCACCTACACGTTTCCCTCGCCTACGTCCTCAACGCCGGGACGAACGTCTCGATCGCTGTCGGCTGCGCTGACGAACACCTCGACTCTCGGGAGCTACTCGTCGACCATCACGACGATCGGCCCGCAGTGGGAGAGCTATCCCACGGTCGACAGCGGCACGACCGGCTCGTTCGCGATCAGCGGCGGCACGCTCTCGAGCCTCGGCTGGACGCTTCTCGAAATCATCGAGTGGCGCGACGGGGCCGCGTATACCTACACGTTCTCCACCGCGACGACCGCGAGCCTCTCGCTCGGTGACGATGACCGTCCCGTCCGGCACCGGCGGCTCTCCTGCCGTCGGCACCGTCAGCGGCGTGCCTTCCGGTGGGAGTGTGTCGCTCGCCTCGAACACGCTCACCTACTCGTTCTCCTCGACGTCCGTTGCAGCCGGCACAGCCGTCTCGATCTCAGATCACCGGTTTGACCAACACGAGTACCGCCTGGCACTTACATAGCGCAGGTTGCGACGCTCTCCTCCTCGACCGTCGTCGATGCCGCAGCGACGCCATCCATCACGATCACCAGCGGCTGCGCTTGCAGACCCGCTCTGGACTGTGTCGTCCTCGAGCGCGAGCGCCACGGGAGTCGCGTATACCTACACGTTCACCACCGCGACCGGCGCGAACCTGAGCGCGATCTCGATGTCCGTCCCCTCTGGAACAACCGGCACACCGACCGTCGGGCCGATCAGCTCGACCGGCAGCGCACTCCCCGACGAATGGCTCCGTGTCGCTGTCCGGCACCACGCTCACCTACTCGTTCGCGTCGACCTTCATCAATCCGAACTACAGCATCTCGATCGAGATCGACGGGCTGAAGAACACGAGCATCGACCGGCAGCTACTCGTCTCAGATCACGACGAGCGGCGCAAGCGCCGTCGACAGTGGTGTCACCGCCGCCATCTCGATCACCGGCGGCAGCTTGGCCAGCCCGCTCTGGTCGGTCTCGAACACCGAGTAATGGCGCAACCGGCCGTCGCCTACACGTACTCCTTCACAACCGCGCACGAGCGCGTCGCTCTCGTCGGTCACCATGACCGTGCCGCCGGGCACCGCCGGCACACCCGCCGTCGGGACGGTCGAGCGGTGTCCCCTCGAGCGGCAGTGTCGCGCTCGCCGCGAACACGCTCACTTACACCTTCTCGTCGACGGCCGATCGCCTCGAACACCGCCGTGTCGATCCGCATCACCGGGCTGACCAACACCTCGACAAGCGGCAGCTACACCTGCGCCAGCTGGCCACCTTTGCGGCAAGCTTCGCCGATCGACACCGGCCTCACCTCGGCGGTCTCGATCGCGGGCGGGCCGCTCGCAACCCCGATCTGGACGGTCTCCTCGTCGACCTCGGGCGCACGCTCACGTCAGCTACACATACACGTTCACCATCGGGCAGCGGCGCGACGCTGACGTACGTAACCATGAGCGGTTCCGCCCGGGCACCGCCGGGACGCCGACCGTCTCGAGCGTCTCGGGTCGTGCCGAGCGGCGGCACCGTCGACGCTGGCGTCGAACACGCTCGACGTACACGTTCTGCGTCGCAGTTCGTCAACGCCGCGACAGCCGTCGAGCATCGCCGATCGGCGGCCTCACGAACACGACCTCCGTCCGGCGCCTACACCTCCCAGCTCGCGACCAAGAACGGCATCACGCCCGTCGACACCGGCGTCACCGGCGCGGCTCGCCGATCTGCGGGTGGCGCCCTGTCGAGCGTCGGCTGGGCCGTCTCGAACAGCGGCAAGCGGCGCGACCGGGGTTGACCTATACCTACACGTTCACAACGGCCAGCTCGGCAACGCTGACCTCGGTCTCGATGAGCGTCCCGCCGGGCACGGCCGGCACGCCCTGACCCTCGGGACGCATGTCTCGGGCTCCCCGCGACCGGCTCCGTTTCGCTCGCCTCGAGCATCGCTCGACGTTCACGTTCGCCTCGACGTCGGTCCCGAGCGGCACAGCGGTGACCGTGCGCATCAACGGGCCTGACGAACACGACCACCACCGGGAGCTACACCTCACAGGTCGCAACCGCGAGCACGGCAGCGCTGTCGACTCCGGCACCTCGGGCGGCGTCTCGATTTCCGGTTCGAGCCCTGACGAACGCAATCTGGACGGTCTCGAATGCCGCCTCGAGCGCCACCGGCGTGACCTATAGCTACAGCTTCACCACCGGCAGCGGCGCCAACCTGACGGGCTTCTCGATGAGCGTGCCCGCGGGCACGACCGGCACGCCGAGCGTCACCTCGGTCACATCGACCTGAGAATCTCGTCCCGACGAACGGCACCGTCGACACTCGCGTCGAACACGCTCACCTACTCGTTCTCGACGTTCGTCAATCCGAGCACGGCAGTCACGATCACGATCGGCGGGCTGACCAACACGCCAACGCCCGGCAGCTACACGTCGAACATCTCGTCGAAAGGGTCGTCCGGCCCCGTCGACAGCGGCGTCGAGCGGCGCGATCTCGATCACCGGCGGTACGCTCGCCGGCGCCGATCTGGACGCCCTCGAGCTTCGCCACCGGCGCGACCGGCACGACCTACGCGTACACATTCACGGCTGCCAGCAGCTCGCTGATCGACTCGGTGACGATGACCGTACCACCCGGGACGAGCGGCACTCCGACCCTCAACCGAGCACGACCGGCGTCCCGGCGAGCGGGACCGTGACGTTGACCTCGAACACGCTCATGTACACGTTCACGTCGACCCAGGCGAACGCGAGCACCGCGATCGAGATCGACTTCAACGGGTTGACCAACACGACGCACCACCGGGAGCTACACGTCGCAGATCTCCACCTTCCACGGCACCAGCCCCATCGACTCAGGCGTCTCGGCTGCCGTCTCGTTCACCGGCGGTTCGCTCGGCTCACCCACGTGGACGCCGTCGTGCCTACATCGTCGGCTCAGCCAGCACCTATACCTACACGTTCACGACGGGAGCGGCGCCACGCTCGAACACGATCACCATGTCCGTGCCGCCCGGAACCGCCGGCACGCCGACCGTCTCGTCGGTCAGCTCGACGCTCAACACCGATTCCCGACCAACGGGACGATCGCGCTCGCGTCGAACACGCTCACCTACTCGTTCGGCTGCGACGTTACTTCAATGCCGGCTACAGCGTGACGCTCCAGTTCGGCGGCCTCGACGAACACCGCAACGTCCTGGCTCGTACAGCTCGCAGCTCGCCACCAAGAACGTCGACGACGCCGGTCGACACCGGCAGCTCACCGAGCGTCACGCTCACGAACGGCAACCCCTTCGCCGCCCTCGTCGTGAACACGACCGCCGGCAACGCGATGTCGCTCCATGCCGGCTCGACCGATGACCGGCGGCACGACCACGCTCGGCACGGCGCCCCAGTGCAGATCGCCTTCGGCGCCGACGGCACCAAGGCGTACGTGGTCGACAGCAGCGCGAACACGATCACCGCGATCACGACCTGGCGACCGGCACAGCCGGGACGCCCGTCGCGCTGAGCGGCTGCACGTCGCCGAAGGCGATCGCGATCGTGCCGAGCGGCGCCACGGCCTATGTCGCCTGCTCCGGGAACGCGAAGGTCGTCCCCGTCACGCTGCCCGGCCTTGCCGGTGGGCAGCGCGATCTCCGTCGGCGACCACCCCTGCCGGCATCGCCGTCTCCCCGGACGGCGCCACGGTCTACGCGGTCGCAAGCGGCTCGCGGCAACCTCACTCCGATCACCGTCTCGACGAATACCGCCGGCAGCGCGATCTCGCTGAGCGGCTGCACGACGCCGCAGGGGATTGCAGTTCTCCCGTCCGGCGCCACCGTCGTACGTCACCTGCTCGGGGAACGCGAAGGTGCTGCCCGTGACGCTGCCCGGCGGTTCGCTCGGCAGCACGATCTCGGTCGGCAGCACACCGGGCTGCGATCGCCGTGACCCCCGACGGCTCGAAGCTGTACGTCGCCAACTCCGGCGCGGCAACCGTCACCCCCATCACCGTCTCGAGCGGCTCAGCCGGCTCGGCGATCACGGTCGGCACGACGCCGCAGGGCAGTCGCGATCGCGCCGGACGGTTCGATCGCCTACGTCTCGAACGGCGGCTCCGGCGAACGTCATCGCAGCTCCGCCTCTCCGACAACACGGTCACGGCGACGATCGCCGTCGGCAGCGGCCCGGCCGGCATCGCCTTCGCCCCCGACCAGGCGCCGCAGGCCGTCGCTCACCGTCACGCCTGGCGCAGCCGGGGCCTCGACGTCGTTCGACGCTTCGGCGTCGACAGTCGCCTACGGCACGATCACGAGCTACGTCTGGACGTTCGGCGACGGGGCGACGACAGACCACGTCCTCACCGACCGTCATCGCACACCTACGCCGTCGGTTGCAACTACACGGCGACGCTGACCGAGACCGACTCGGCCGGCACCTCGACCAGCCAGGTCTTCACCGGGCAGCAGCTCGCGCGCAACGGCACCTCGTCCGCGCAGCGTCACCGCGACCTTCGGCGTCACGCGTTCGCTCGGCTTCGCGACGACCCCCGGCAACATCTCCTTCAGCGCCGCGCTCAACGGAACGGCGCAGACGATCGCGTCGCAGCCTCGCCGCTCGACGTCGGCGCCGGCACGACGACGTCCGGGCTGGAGCATCTCCGGAACGTCGACCACGTTCGCGACCGCAGGCGATCTCGGCGCACCGGCTCCCGACGACGGCCACTTGCGGTGCAAGACAACTCCCACGGTTGCCTGCGATGGATCGGTCAACCTGCACGTCGCGCCACGAACAACATCGCCTACCCGTTCGTGCTGCCTGCCGGCACGACCGCGCCCGACATCGGCGAAGCTTTTCAACGCGACTGCGAACACCGGGGTTTGCGACCAGACCGTTACGCCTGACATTCACCCTGACCGTCGCGGCAACATCCTATGCCGGCACGTACTCATCAACCTGGACGCTCACCCTCAGCAGTGGCCCGTAACTTCCTCCTCACTCTCCTGACGCTCACTCGATCGCGCTTGCTCGATCGCGGCAGTCGCTTACGGTGCCGACGGCCGCGACTCGTTCAGCTTCGGCGCCACGCCTGCAACGATGACGCGAAGCTCGGCCAGCGCGGTCGTACTTCTCCGTTCACGCTCGACCCGGGCGGGACGGCTCAGCGATGCGCTCGTCGCTGAGCAATACCAGTCCGCAAGCGGCAGACACTCGAGATCGGCGAAGCGCAGTCGGGGCGACTGCACACGAACTCCGGCTACTGCGCTACGTCGGCGCGTTACGGGCGCGTGCCGTCGAGGAGGCGTGCTGGCTGCACGGCCTCCCGAGCCAGGTCACGATTGCGGCCCACAAGCAGCCGAACGAATCGGTGAATTCAGCGTCGCCGTCCCGGCAAGCACGCCCCGCGGCAGCAGTACCTCGCAGGCATACGATCGTGGTTCGCTCGAGCGTCGAAGCCTGCTGCGACGAGTCTCGGCACGAAGAACGGCGTCGGAGCTCACGCCGTCGTGATCCACCGAGATCAGCATCGGCGTCGCGATCACCACCGGGCCGCTCGTGTCGACGCTCACCCGTCAAGCTCGATCATCCTCGACGTGAAGTCCGACAAACGTCGGGCGGTACCCCGTCGCATCATCGTGCGACGAGGCGAAACGAGGGCAGACGTTCGTGTCAAGGCTGTCGGGACCGCCGTCTGTGTCGCACGGCGTCAACCGGTTCGCCTATCCGGTTGTCTCGCGACACCGATCCTGCCGGGCGATCACGGCATACGCTGAGCGGTCTTCGTGCCCGGGCATCCCGACCGGCTCCGCTACCTCAGCTGCCAGCGTCAGCGCTCGGCTACTTCAAGTCGCACCGATAGAGCCGTTAGCACCGCGGCGTGTACCGCGTGTCGCGCAGCGTGCACAGATGCCCGCGACGAAACCGGCAGAAGGTCGTCGAGACCGCGCCCGGGTAGTCTTCGGCACGGTGCCGAAACCCGAGTGTCCCGACCTGGGCAATTGCCCTGATCGTGGCCGGCGGCATCGCCCTCGTTCTGGGGCTGCTCGTCGTGATCATCGTCCTGCTGCGCCGCCGCCCGCCTCCAGCAGCCGCCTGGCTCCACGGACCGCCGCGTCCCGAGTTACGCTCCGGGCATGCCTCCGAGACTGACGCGGCTGACCCAGCCGCTCGTTCGTGATCGCGGGGAGCTGAGGGCCGCAACCTGGGACGAAGCGCTCGATCGCGCTGCGTCCGGCTTCCGGAAGACGCTCGACGAGGGCGCACTTACCGGGATCTTCAGCTGCTCCAAGACCACGAACGAGTTGAACTTCGCCACGCAGAAGTTCAGCCGGGTCGCACTGCATTCCAACAACGTCGATAGCTGCAACCGCACCTGACACGCTCCTAGCGTCGTCGGTCTGGCGACGGTGTTTGGTGCAGGCGGTGGAACCAGCTCCTACCAGGAGTTGCGCGAGGTCGCGGACCTGATCGTGCTCTGGGGCTCGAACGCTCGTGAGGCGCATCCGATCTTCTTCCATCACCTGCTGAAGGCGGTGCATCGCGGCGCGAAGCTGATGGTCGTCGACCCGCGCCGCACCGCCTCCGCGCAGTGGGCCGACCTGTGGCTCGGGCTCGACGTCGGCACCGACATTCCGCTCGCGAATGCCGTCGCGCGGGAGATCATCCACGCCGGTTACGTGAACGAGGAGTTCGTCGCGCGGGCGACCGAGAACTTCGACGAGTTCCGCGAGTCGGTCGAGCCGTGGACGCTCGAGGAGGGCGAGCGCGTCACCGGCGTCCCCGCCGAGGCGATTCGCGAGCTGGCGCACGCGTTCGGCGCGGCCAAGAACCCGCAGATGTGCTGGACGCTCGGCATCACCGAGCACCACAACGCCGTCGACAACGTCTTCGCCCTGATCAACCTGTCGCTGCTCGTCGGCGGCGTCGGCCGCCACGGCGCCGGGCTGCAGCCGCTGCGCGGCCAGAACAACGTGCAGGGCGGCGGCGACATGGGCGCGATCCCGAACAAGCTGCCGGGGTTCCAGGAGATCGAGGACGACGAGCTCCGCGGGAAGTTCGACGCGCGCGTGGAACACGACGATCCCTCCGAAGCGCGGCATGCACTTGACCGAGATGTTCGAGGCGATCGACCACGGCGACCTGCGGGCGCTCTACATCGTCGGCGAGAATCCCGGCGCAGTCGGAGGCCGACAAGCAACGCGCGATCGCCCTCCTCAAGAGCCTCGACCTTCTGGTCGTGCAGGACCTCTTCCTGACGCGCACGGCCGAGCTGGCCGACGTCGTGTTCCCCGGCTCGGCCGGCTGGGCCGAATCGGAAGGAACCGTCACATCGAGCGAACGACGCGTGCAGCGCGTGCGCAAGGCGCTCGATCCGCCGGGCGAAGCGCGCGACGACATCGAGATCGTCTACGAGCTCGCGAAGCGCCTGGGGCACGATCTCGGCAGCCCTGTGGCCGAGGACATCTGGAACGAGGTGCGAAGCCTCTCCCCGATGCACACGGGCATGACCTACGCGCGGCTCGAGGAGCTCGGCGGCATCCAGTGGCCGTGCTGGGACGAGGAGCATCCCGGGCGACCAGTTCCTGCACGGACGGCTGTGGGACGACGTCGTCGAGGAACGCGCGCCGTTCATGGCGGTGAAGCACTCGCCGCCGGTCGACCTGCTCAACGCGGACTTCCCGCTGCGCCTCACGACCGGCCGCCGGCTCGAGTCGTTCAACACCGGCGTCCAGACCGGCGGGTACGACTCGCCGCTGCACGTGAACGGCGAGGCGCTCCGGGTCTCGCCCGAGGACGGCGCGCGCTACGGGCTCGTCGACGGCGGGCGCGCCCTCGTCACGTCGCGCCGCGGCGCCGTCGAGGCGCCGGTCGCGTTCGACACGACGCTGCGCCCCGGCCTCGCGTTCATGAACCTGCACTTCCCGGAGCTCGTCGACACGAACGTGCTGACGATCGACGCGACCGACCCGCGGTCGGGCACCGCCGAGTTCAAGGCGACCGCGATCCGCGTGGAGGCGGTCGTAGTGCCCGACCTTCGACTTCTCACCGCCGAGCCGTCCGACGCCGAGCGGGACGCGATCGACGCGGTGCTCGGGCCGCCACCGGCCGCGAACGACCGCATGTCACGCGCGGAGGTTCGCCGCCACGAGCTTCTGCCGGCGCTTCGCGCCGCCCAGCGCCGCGTCGGCTGGGTCAGCGAGGGCGCGCTCGGCTACGCGACGCGACGTCTCCAGGTTCCGCCCGCGGAGGCGTATGGCGTCGCGACGTTCTACGCGCTGATCGCGCTGGACGAGCGTCCCGCCGACGTCACGCACGTCTGCACCGACCTGGTCTGCGCGCTCAAGGGCGCGACCGTCGGGCCGGGCGAGCAGCCGAGCCCGTGCCTCGGTCTCTGCGAGCGCGCACCTGCGAAGTACCGCACGGTTGCCGGCGAGGAGCCGTTCGAAGAGCAGCTGCCTCCCGTGTCTCCTCCGCTCCCCCAGCGAGAGGGCTTGCGGCTGCTGCGCCGCGTCGCGGAGGGCGTCGACCCGACCTCGCTCGACGCCTATGTCGGCTCCGGTGGTTTCGCGCAACTCACGCGTGCGCGAGAGCTCGGGGCGGAAGCGGTGATCGCCGAGGTGAGCGAATCGAAGCTCGTCGGCCGCGGCGGCGCCGCGTTCCCCACGGGCACCAAGTGGAAGGCTGTGCTCGGGCAGGCGGCGCAGCCGCACTACGTCGTCTGCAACGGAGACGAGTCGGAGCCGGGGACGTTCAAGGACCGCGTGCTGATGGAGAGCGACCCGTTCGGCCTCGTCGAGGCGATGGCGATCGCCGGCTTCGCGACCGGCTCGACGAAGGCGTATGTCTACATCCGCGCCGAGTACACGCTCGCGCACGAGCGCATCCAGCACGCGATCGACGCGTCCGCGCCCTACCTGGACGGTTTCGAGATCGAGCTGCGAATCGGCGCCGGCGCGTATGTCTGCGGCGAGGAGACGGCGCTCTTCCAGTCGATCGAGGGCAAGCGCGGCGAGCCGCGCAACAAGCCGCCGTTCCCGGTCGAGGTGGGTCTCTTCGGCAAGCCGACCGCCGAGAACAACGTCGAGACCCTGTTCAACGTGCTCGAGGTGCTGCGGCTCGGCGGCGCCGAGTACGCGAAAACCGGGCACGAAGGACTCGACCGGGACGCGGCTCTTCTGCGTCACCGGCTGTGTCGAGCGTCCCGGGCTGTACGAGCTGCCGTTCGGTGCGACGCTGCGCGAGCTGCTCGAGCTCGCCGGCTCAAAGCCGCCGAAGGCAGTGCTGCTCGGCGGCGCCGCGGGCGTCTTCGTCGGGCCGGAGCAGCTCGACCTGAAGCTGACGCACGAGGACACACGCGCGGCGGGCGCGACGCTCGGCTCGGGTGTCGTCATCGTCTACGACGACGACGCGGAGCTCGTACCCGCGCTCCTGCGCATCGCCGAGTTCTTCCGCGACGAGTCGTGCGGGCAGTGCGTGCCGTGCCGCGTCGGCACGGTCCGGCAGGAGGAGGCGCTCCACCGCCTCGCCGCCGGCCGGCCGCACGAGGATGAGCTCGCGACGCTCAATGAGCTCGCGCAGGTGATGCGCGACGCATCGATCTGCGGGCTCGGCCAGACGGCCGCGAGCGCGGTCACCTCGGCGATCGCCAATCTGGGAGTCTTCGCCCAATGACGCTGCTCCTCGCCCCGAAGACGATGGTCGAGCTGACCGTGGACGGGGAGAGCGTGCGCGTCTTCGAGGGCGCGACGATCCTGGACGCCTGCAGGCAGCTCGGGATCGAGACGCCGACGCTCTGTTACGGCGACACACTGACGCCGGTGAACGTGTGCCGCGTCTGCGTCGTCGAGGTCGAGGGCGCGCGAACGCTCGTCCCCTCGTGCTCCCGCAAGGTCGGAGACCGGCATGGTCGTGCACACGGACTCGGAGCGTGTCCGCACGTCGCGGCGGCTGGTGCTCGAGCTGCTCGGCTCGTCGGTCGACCTGTCGACCGCCCCCGAGGCGCTCGCCTACATCGAGGAGTACGACGCGAAGCCTGATCGCTTCGGCCCGGATGCGGCGCGGGTCGAGCACGAGGTGAAGATCGACAACGACCTCTACGTCCGCGATTACTCGAAATGCATCCTCTGTTACCGCTGCGTGGAAGCCTGCGGCGTCGACCACCAGAACACGTTCGCGATCGCCGTCGCGGGTCGTGGCTTCGACGCGCACATCTCGACGGAGCTCGACGTCGAGCTACCCGAGTCGGCATGCGTCTATTGCGGGAACTGCATCGCCGTGTGCCCGACCGGCGCGCTGATGTCGAAGCGCGAGTACGACCTCCGCCAGGAGGGCGCGTGGGACGAGGAGGCGCAGGACGTCGTCACGACCGTCTGCCCGTACTGCGGCGTCGGCTGCAACCTCGAGCTGCATGTTCAGGAAGGCGAGATCGTCAACGTCACCTCGCCCGACGACCACGACGTCACGCTCGGGAACCTGTGCGTGAAGGGCCGTTTCGGGTATCAGTTCGTCCGTCGATGATGCGCGTCCAGGTCCTCTACTGGCAGGACATTCCCTCCGTCGTCCGCTGCGGCGACGTGAAGCAACAGCTGCCGGAATGGTTCCAGCAGCGCATCGACCAGGCGGCGATGGAGCAGGGACTGCTCGGAAGCGACGAGTACCTCGAGCTCTGGGAGTGGCGTGACTACTGCGACGCCGAGGGCTCGGAGGCGGAAGCGGTCGACCGCGCCGCGGGCGAGCTCGGCGCCCGATTCGCGTAGTCAACCGACCGCAGCCACAAATGCAGCAACACCGCCCGACGGCCATGAAGCTAGGATGGCTAGCACCATGCTGAAGAGAAGCCTCGACCGGAGCGACCCGGCCGACCTGCATACGCAGGTCGCCGCCGAGATCCGCCGCGCCATCGCAGACGGCGAAGCCAAGGCGGGAGAACGGCTTCCGCCCGCGCGCGACCTCGCAGCAGTGCTGGGCGTGAACACGAACACCGTGCTCCGCGCACTGCGCACGCTCCGCGACGAGGAGCTGCTCGAGTTCCGCCGAGGCCGTGGCGTGACCGTCGCCGGGACGCCCGAGACCGGCGCCGTCGTCGCCAAGGCACGCGAGCTCGTCCAGTTCGCACGTGCGCAGGGCTACAAGCGCGACGAGCTGTTGGCGCTGCTCGAACGGTTGGCGTAAGGCCCCTTCGCCAGGGTCCGTATATTCAGAGCCGATGCGTATCGGCGTCCTCACCGGTGGCGGCGACTGCCCCGGCCTCAATGCGGTGATCCGCGCGGTCGCGCGGCGCTCGTGGTCGAACGGCCACGAGGTGATCGGCGTGCGCGACGGGCTGGCGCGGCATGATCGAGCAGACCTTCCAGCCGCTCGGCCGCTCGGAGATCTCCGGGATCCTGCCGCGGGGCGGCACGATCGTCGGCACCACGCGCACCAACCCGTACAAGGTCGAGGGCGGCGTCGAAGCGGTGAAGGCGGCGTTCGAGCACATCGACGCGCTCGTCGCGATCGGCGGCGAAGACACGCTCGGCGTCGCGTCCCGGATCTACAGCGACTTCCAGGCGCCGGTCGTCGGCGTGCCGAAGACGATCGACAACGACCTCTCGGGCACCGACTACACCTTCGGCTTCGACACGGCAGTGCACATCTGCACCGAGGCGATCGACCGTCTCCACACGACGGCCGAGTCGCACAACCGCGTCATGGTCGTCGAGGTGATGGGTCGCCACGCCGGCTGGATCGCCGTGCACAGCGGCATCGCCGGCGGCGCCGACGTGATCCTCATCCCCGAGCAGCCGGTGGTCTACGAGGATGTCGTCAACGAGATCCAGAGCCGCCATGCGAAGGGCAAGAACTTCTCGATCGTCGTGATTTCGCGAGGGCTGCGAGCTGCCCGGCGCCGACGACAAGGGAGAGGTCGACCAGTTCGGCCACAAGCTGCTCGCCAAGCGCGGCGTCGGCGAACGGCTCGGGGAAGAGATCGAGGCGCGTACCGGCTACGAGACGCGCGTCACCGTGCTCGGCCATATCCAGCGCGGCGGATCCCCCACCGCCCGCGACAGGATCCTTGCCACCCGTTTCGGGCTCAAGGCGGCCGATCTCGTCGATGCCGGGGAGTTCGGCCAGATGGCCGCACTCCGCGGTGACGACGTCATCGCCTGTTCGCTCGACGAAGCGACGGCGGAACTGAAGACCGTGCCGGCCGACTGGTACGACGTCGCGCGCGCGTTCTTCGGCTAGACGCCGACGAGCGGGAACGAGCGGTGCCGCCGCGGCGGCACGAGGTAGTTCTGGCGGCTGGTCGTCGAGAGGATCGAGTTGAAGCCCTGCTGGCGGGCGCGCGGCGCCAACGGGATCGTTCCGTCCGGCAGGTGGCCGTCCATCGCCATCCGGTTGCGGCGGAAGTCGTCGCCGGTCGGGTTGAAGACGACGAAGTGCAGGCCGGCGCTCGGCGTCCGGCTGTACTCGGAGCCGTGCTCGGCCCACGCGAACGGGTTGTCGAGCGTGTTGAAGTCGGCGCGGATCGGGATCGCCGTGCCCTTCGCATAGACCGTCCCGTCGGGCGCGATGTAGCGTGCGCTGCAGGCGTGACGTCGGCTGGATCGACGCGCTGTGGCCGATGCGGCCGGCGGCGCGGTAGCCGCGGCGCACGTCGGCCGCGCTCGAGACGTTGCGCGGCCCCTCGGGCACGGTCTGCGTCCCCTGCTTCACGTCGAGCCCGGGCTTGAACGCCGTCGTGACGCGCTCGTCGAAGTCGAAGTTGAGGTACCACGCCTCGACGTCCTCACGCAGGTGCGAGAGGTGCATGTGCGTGCCGTGACGGAAGTAGTCGCTGCCGCGGAAGTCGACGTAACCGAGCGTCTCGAAGTTCGCGATCGCGCCCGGCCCCATGCTCGCCTTCTGCGTCGAGGTGAAGCCGAGGAACAGCTCGGCCGTCTCGGGGATCAGGTCGGAGCCTGGGATCTGAGCGGCGACCGCCATCTGCTTCGGCAGCGACGTCTTCCCGTCGAAGCCGCCGCCCGCGAAGCCACGGCGGATCGTCGTGAACTGAAAGATCTTCGAGTCGTGGAGGCGCTTCTCGGCGTCCAGGATGTGCTCGCGGACGTCGGACTGCAGAAGGATCGCAACGTCGTTCGCCTCGAGCTTCGTGTCGTGCGGGTCGCTCGGGAAGCGCTCCGCGGCGAACAGGACCGGCTTCTGCGCGCGGCGGTCGTGGGGCATCAGCCGCGCGGTCGCGTCGGGCACGAGCCGCCGAAAGTACGGCAGCCCCCACGCCACGGTCACGCCGAGCCCGGCAGGCGTCGGCTGGTAGTCCTTGTTCAGGCCGGCGAGCAGCTGCTCGAGCTCGCCTTGCGCGCGCTTCGCGTCGCTCCGGCCCGCCAGAACGCGCGCCGTGATCACCTCGTGGTGGAGCGGCGGCACGAGCACCGCGATCCCGTCGGAGTTCACGACGCGGATCCCGTCGAGCAGGTGCTGCTCCGGCGGGAAGGTCGTCGCGTCGGCCCGCGGCGGCGTCGCGCCCGCGAGCTTGTCGACGAGCTCGTAGATCCCGCTCGCGCCGATCGCACCGGCTGCTGCGCCGGCGAGGGCCTGCTTCCTGGTCAGCTTCATCAGGCCGCCGCGGTCGGTTTGATCAGGACGAGCTGAGCCAACTCGTGCTTCAGGTACTGACGCAGCCTCGGCCCGTCCAGCGGCGGCGCCAGATGCTCGGAGAGCGTGTACAGCGTCCCGTCGCGGCGCCAGAGCAGCAGGTAGTGCCACGTGTCCGCGTCCTGGTTGACCGTGTACATCGTCGTCGTGATGCCGTTCGCAGTCACCGTTCCGCTGGATCCGCGTAGCACGGCACGTTCTGGCTGTCGACGCCGCCGGTGCGGCAGGTCGGGATCTTCGTGACACCCGGATAGGCGCGCAGGTTCACGTGCAGCTCGCCCCCGCCGCCACCGGCATCGGTGTCCTGCCAGACGAAGCTCTCGAGGTAGCTCCGGTCGGGCGAGACCGAGTTGATGTTGTTCCAGGCGCCGCCGATCTGGTCGGTCAGCGGATCCGGGAGCCAGCCGGGGCAGTAGACGGGCGCCTTGATCCGGTTCGCCAGCTTCTGCCAGCCCGCGGGATGCGCGCAGATTGGCTTCGCAGCCACCTTCGGCGGCGCCGCAGCTTCAGCCTTCTTCGCGTCGCCGGAGCAGCCCGACGCCAGGAGTGCGCAGGCGCCAAGAACCGCAGAAATCGTGAGCAGCCCTCTCACCGAGGGGGCATGGTAGCTCGCTAAACGTCGGGCGGCTGGTCGCCGACGAGCGCGTTTACGTTCCCATGAACGACCAAAACAGCGTCAACGCCCGCCCGCTCCAGGGCGAGCACCTCTTCGCGCGTCGAGACCTCGACCTGGGCGATCGCCAGCTTGCCGGCGGGCACGTCGGGAAGCAGCTCGAGGACGGCGTCCAGCGGATCGACGTCCTCGTCGATGTCGTGGGCGCTCAGCAGGAAGATCTCGGGGTCGAGCCGCTCGAGCGCCAGCTCGAGCTCCTCGTCGTTGCGCACGTCGACCACGATCTCGAGATGCGGGTGCGACGGGTCGTCGTTCGGGCGGACGCAGACGGCGTCGGCGTCCCCGGGCCCGACGGCACCGATCCAGAGCAGCGGCAGCGAGGTGGCGTCTCGAATGCCGTCGATCGCCGAGAGCACCGCGACCGCCTCGGCGCCCTGCTCTTCGGCGCGCACAGCCGCATCAGCGTCGGCGACGCAAACGATGATCGAAATGCCATCTCCCTCGGAGATGCGCTGGCTGAGGCGTCGCGAGCTTGCCACCGACTCACTCAAGCGTAACTGGGCGGGCGGGCAGCCGTTCGAGACCGCCCCAGTCGTCGCGCGGCGGAGCGAACAGCTCGACCAGCAACGCGCCCTCCGGCCCCGAGACGACGCTGTGCGGGACGTTGCCGGGGATCACCCACATCGCGCCGGGCTTCAGCTCCTTCGTCTCGTCGCCGACCGTGAAGGTCATCGAGCCGCGGATCAGGAACCCGGTCTGCTCGTTCGGGTGCTGATGCTCGGGGACGCTCATGTCCGGCTCGATCTCGATCACGACGAGGCTCGCCTCGTCGCCGATCGCAGCGCGGCCGACCAGGCCGTCCCAGATCTGCAGCACCTCCATGTCGTCGACGTGCGAGAAAGCCGTCATGTGCCGATCGGGTGCCAGACGGTCTTCAGCTCGAGGAACGCCGAGATCTCGTAGAGCGACTGCGAGTCGGGTTTGCCGTGCACGACCCGCTTGACGTTATCGGCTGCGGCGACCTCGAGGTCGGCGGCCAGGCCGTCGGCGCCGGTGACGTCGATCGCGTTCACGTCCATGTGGCTCGCGAGCCAGGGTGCGAGCTCCGCGCGATGGCCGGTGAGCAGGTTGACGACGCCGCCGGGCACGTCGCTCGTCGCGATCGCCTCGGCGAGCTCGATCGCGGCCAGCGGCTGCGTCTCCGACGCGACCGCGACGACCGCGTTCCCGCCGGTGAGCGCGGGCGCGATGCGCGAGACGAGACCGAGCAGCGGCGGCTCGTCAGGCGCGACGATCGCGACGACGCCGGTCGGCTCGGGGATCGTGAAGTTGAAGTACGGCCCGGCGACCGGGTTCGACGAGCCGAGCACCTGCGCGAGCTTGTCGGCGAAGCCGGCGTACCAGACCCAGCGGTCGATCGCGCGGTGCACCTCGTCCTTCCCCGAGCAGAGCTCGGCGAACTCCTTGACGCGCGCCTCCATCATCTCGGCGATGCGGTAGAGCACCTGGCCGCGGTTGTAGGCGGTCGCGCCGGCCCACTTCGGCTGCGCGCCGCGCGCGGCGACCACCGCGTCGCGCGCGTCCTTGCGCGAGGCGCGCGCGACGTTCTGGCCCTGCGCCTCGTAGGTGCGCCCCGACTCGCTGCGCGGGAACGCGCCGCCGATGAACAGCTTGTACGTCTTCTTGACGGGAAGCCGCGCCATCAGGAGAAGTCGAGGTACGGCTCCATGCCGTGGAGGCCGCCCTCGCGGCCGAAGCCGGACTCCTTGTAGCCGCCGAACGGGCTCGTCGGGTCGAAGCGGTTGAAGGTGTTCGCCCAGACGACGCCGGCGCGCAGGCGCTCCGCCATCCAGAGGATGCGCGAGCCCTTCTCCGTCCAGACGCCGGCGCTGAGACCGTACGGCGTGTTGTTCGCCTTCTCGACCGCCTCCTCGGGCGTGCGGAACGTGAGCACGCTCAGCACCGGGCCGAAGATCTCCTCCTGCGCGATCCGGTAGCTCTGCGCGACGTTCGTGAAGACGGTCGGCGCGAACCAGTAGCCCTTCTCCGGCAGCTGGCACGGCGGCTGGTAGATCTCGGCGCCCTCAGCCTCGCCCGCCGCGACGAGCTCCTGGATCCTGCTCGAGCTGCATCTTCGAGTTGATCGCGCCGACGTCGGTGTTCTTGTCGAGCGGGTCGCCGACGCGCAAGGTCGCCATGCGCTTCTTCAGCTTCTCGACGACGGGCTCGTAGATCGACTCCTGCACGAAGAGGCGCGAGCCGGCGCAGCACACGTGGCCCTGGTTGAAGTAGATGCCGTTGACGATCCCCTCGACCGCCTGGTCGAGCGCGCAGTCGTCGAAGACGATGTTCGCGGCCTTGCCGCCGAGCTCGAGCGTCAGCTTCTTGCCGGTGCCGGCGAGCCGGCGCTGGATCGCCTTCCCGACGTCGGTCGAGCCGGTGAACGCGATCTTGTCGACGTCCGCCTCGACGAGCGCCGCGCCGGTCGAGCCGTCGCCGGTGATGATGTTGACGACGCCCGGCGGCAGCTCCGCCTGGCGCACCACGTCGCAGAAGAGCAGCGCAGTGAGCGGCGTCGTCTCGGCGGGCTTCAGCACGACCGTGTTGCCGGCCGCGAGCGCGGGCGCGATCTTCCAGGCGAGCATCAGCAGCGGGAAGTTCCACGGGATGATCTGCCCCGCGACGCCGAGCGGCTTCGGAGGGGCGGTTCGGGAACGCGTACTCGAGCTTGTCGGCCCAGCCCGCGTAGTAGAAGAAGTGCGCGGCGGCGAGCGGCAGGTCGACGTCGCGCGACTCCTTGATCGGCTTGCCGCCGTTCAGGCTCTCGAGCACCGCGAACTCGCGGCTGCGCTCGGCGAGGATGCGCGCGATCCGGAACAGGTACTTCGCGCGCTCCGAGCCCGGCAGCTTCGCCCAGGCGGTCGACGCGTCTGCGGGCGACCGCGACGGCGTTCTGCACGTCCTTCGCGCTCGCCTGCGCGACCTCGGCGAGCGGCGCCTCGTCGCGCGGCGAGATCGTCGTGAAGTGCTCCTTCGTCTCGAGCCACTCGCCGCCGACGTAGAGGCCGTAGCGCTCCTGCAGGCGCACGATGTCGGTCGACTCGGGCGCCGGCGCGTACGTCCAGCCGGCGGGGACCGGGCTGCGGTCGCCCTTCTTGACGACGTCAGTCATTCGTGAAGTAGTCCTTCGATTGGTACGCGCCGGTCTTCTCCTTGCGGAGCTGCATGAGGATGTCGTTGACGAGGCTCGAAGCGCCGAGGCGGTACAGGTCGGGCGTCAGCCAGTCGGGGCCGAGCGTCTCGTGCACCTGCACGAGGTACTGGATCGCGTTCTTCGAGGTGCGGATGCCGCCCGCGGGCTTCATCCCGACCTTGCGGCCCGTCTCCTCGTAGACGTCGCGGATCGCCTCGAGCATCACGAGCTGCACCGGCAGCGTCGCTGCGCCGGGGAGCTTGCCCGGTGGACGTCTTGATGAAGTCGCCGCCGGCCGCCATCGCGAGCAGCGACGCGCGGCGGACGTTGTCGTACGTGCCGAGCTCGCTCACCTCGAGGATCACCTTGAGGTGCGCGTCACCGCACGCCTCCTTCACCTGCACGATCTCGTCGAAGACCTTCGCGTAGCGGCCGGAGAGGAACGCGCCGCGGTCGATCACCATGTCGATCTCGTCGGCGCCGAGCGCGACCGCGTCCTCGACGTCGCGGAGCTTCACGTCGAGCGGGCTCTGGCCGCACGGAAACGCGGTCGCGACGCTCGCGACCTTCACGCCGCGTCCCGGCAAGGCGCTCCTTCGCCGGCGGAATCAGGTTCGGGTAGACGCACACCGCGGCGACCGACGGGACGTTCGGATCGCTCGGATCGGGCCGCACCGCCTTCGAGCAGAGCGCCGCCACCTTGCCGGGCGTGTCCTGCCCCTCGAGCGTCGTCAGGTCGCAGCAGCGAATCGCGAGCTCGAGCGCCCAGACCTTCGCGTCCTTCTTGATCGAGCGCTTCGCGAGCTCGGCGGCGCGCTGCTCGACGGCCACCTGGTCGATCGAGCCGATGCGCGGCAGCCGCTGCTTGAGCGGCAACTCGAAGCCGCGAGGGAGGACAGGCGCCTGCGCCACGGTGCGCAGTGTAAGCGCAGTCCAGGTCGTTGCGGACTCGTTGAGCGGTTGATGATATATTACCGATATATGACTGATATCTCACCGCTCGCCACCGTGCTCGATCTCGCCCTGGCGCGGACACTCGTGCTCCGCCACGTCGATACCCCGCTGGGCCACCACCACGGCGTCAGCCTCTCCGACCTCGCACTCCTGCTCGAGCTCCGCGACTCCGCGGACGGCAGGCTCCGGCGCTCCGACCTGGCCGAACGACTCGGCGTCACCGCCTCGGGCATCGCCCGGCAGGTGCCCCGCTCGAGCGCATCGGACTCGTTGGACGCGAGTCGAACCCGCGCGACGCGCGGCTCGCGCTCGTCACGCTCACGGATGCGGGTCGCCGGGTCGCCGACGAAGCGGCGGCGACAGCCGAAGAGGCCGCGACGACGATCCTCGCGCGCCTGTGGCCCGAGCCCGCCGATCGCACCAAACTCGGCGAGCTGGTCGCGGTCGTGCGCTAGCTAGAGACCGAGCCGCTCGAGCATCGTCTCGTTGCGGCGCCACTTCGGAGACGCCTTCACCTGCAGCTGCAGGAAGACCGAGTGGCCGATCAGCTTCTCGACGAGCGGCCGCGCGCCGCGGCCGATCTCGCGCACCATCGTGCCGCCCTTGCCGATCAGGATCTGCTTCTGGCTCTCGGTCTCGGTGTAGAGGCGGACGTGCACGCGCTTCTCGTCGATCTCGACCACCTCGGCGGTGATCGCGTGCGGCACCTCCTCCTGCGTGAGGCGCAGCGCCTGCTCGCGGACGAGCTCGGCGATGCGCGCCTCGAGCGGCATGTCGGTGTCCGTCTCGGGCGGGTAGTAGAACGGCCCCTCCGGCAGCAGCGAGATCAGGTCGCCGCGCAGCTCGCCGATCCCGTCGCCGGTCATCGCGCTCACGGGATGCAGCGCGTGGAACGTCACCGAGCGTCGCCGCCGTCTTCATCTGCGTCGCGATGTGCCCGAGCTTCAGGCGATCGACCTTGTTCAGGACGATGATCACCGGCACGCCGAGCGGGAACACGCGCCGCGCGACGTAGCGGTCGCCGGCGCCGATGCGCTCGCGCGCGTTGACGACCAGCATCACCACGTCGATGTCGCTCGCCATCGTCTCGTCCACGCGCTCCTGCATCCGCTCGGTGAGCGTGTCGATCGGCCTCTGCCAGCCCGGCAGGTCGACGAGCACGAGCTGCGCCTCGCCCTCCGTGTAGACGCCGCGGATCCGGTGGCGCGTCGTGTGCGGCTTGTCGGAGACGATCGCGACCTTCGCGCCGGTGAGCGCGTTCACGAGCGTCGACTTCCCGACGTTCGGCCGCCCGGCGACGGCGACGAACCCCGACTTCATTCGGGGAAGGCCCAGCCGTCCGGCAGCAGCTCGGCCGCCGAGTAGGTCGCGATCGTCCCGTCGTCCCGTCGGAACGTCACCTCGGGGATCCGCCATTCGTGGAGCCACTGCCGGCAGCCGCCGCACGGCGACGCGTTGATCGCCGATCGCCGCGATATCGCCGGGCCTGTAGCCGGCCGTCGCGGCGGCGCCGATCGCCGTCTTCTCGGCGCACTGACCGAGCGGGTACGCGGCGTTCTCGACGTTGACGCCCGAGAACTCGCGGCCGTCCGTCGTGCGCACGACGGCGCCGACGGCGTACTTCGAGTACGGCGCGTACGCATTGCGCCGCGGCCTCTTCGGCCTTGGCGACGAGCTCTTCGCTCATGGGAACACCTGGAAGACGACGAGGGTGGCGAGCGCGCCGACGAGCGCGCCGTAGGTCACCTCGAGCGCCGAGTGGACGCCCGACTCGACGCGCGTCTGCGCGACGAGGAACGCCATGATCAGCGCGATCGACGAGATCAGGAAGCGGTGGTCGTCGCCGGCGGCGTAGGTGGCCGCGATCCAGCCGGCGAACGCGAGCGCCGCGTGGCCCGACGGCAGGCCGCCGCGCAGCGGCGTGCCACGGCCGGTGTACGCCTTCGTGGCGATCACGAGGATGATCGTCAGCACCAGCGCGACGAGCGTCAGCTCGGCCGGCGCCTGGCGCAGCCGGTCGAGCAGGTGCGACGACGCGTTCGCGACCTTGTCCGAGAAGACGAGGTAGCCGACGGCGAGCGCGTTGACCGCGGCGATCAGCACCGCGCCGGCGGCGATGTCCTTCGCGAGCTTCGCCATCGGGTCGAACGACGTCGTCGCGATGTCGATCGCCGCCTCGACCGCCGTGTTCAGCATCTCGGCGATCAGCACGAACGTGATCGAGATCAGCAGCGCGATCAGCTCGAGCTTCGTCACGTTGACGATCAGCGCGGCGACGAGCACGACGAACGCGACCGCGAAGTGGATCCGCAGGTTCCGCTGCGTCCGGAGCACGTGGATGATCCCCTCGAACGCGTAGTTGAACGAGTCGATCAGCGCCGGGCTGCTTGCGCATGCTCATGCCTGCAGGAGCTCCTGCTCGCGGGCGGTCATCTCGTCGCCGTGGTCGTAGCCGAGCAGGTGCAGCAGCCCGTGCGTGAGCGGCCAGCGCCACTCGTCGCCGACGACCTCCGGGCAGAGCACGACGTCGCCGAGCGCGCGCGGCACGCCTTCCGGCAGCTCGTCGCGGCCGTCGATCGGGAACGAGAGGACGTCGGTCGGCTCGTCGATCCCGAGATGCTCGCGCTTCAGCGTCGCGCATCTCCTCCGCGCCGACGAACGCGATCCCGAGCTCGCCGTCGTCGATCCCCTCGGCGCGCAGCACGCGACCGGCGAGCTCGACGCGCGCCCGCCTCGTCGACCTCCGCCCCGCTTCGATTGTCGACCTCGACCGAGATCATCGGTTGCGCTCGTCCGTGTGCTCCTTGTACGCCTCGACGATGCGCTGCACGAGCTTGTGGCGCACGACGTCCTTGTTGCTGAACTCGACGAACTCGATGCCGTCGATGTCCTGGAGCACGTCGCGGACGTGCACGAGGCCCGAGCGCTGCTCGCGCGGCAGGTCGATCTGCGTGATGTCGCCGGTGACGACGACCTTCGAGCCGAAGCCGAGCCGCGTGAGGAACATCTGCATCTGCTCGGGCGAGGTGTTCTGCGCCTCGTCGAGGATGATGAAGCTGTCGTTCAGCGTGCGCCCGCGCATGAAGGCCAGCGGCGCGACCTCGATCGTCCCGCGCTCCATCAGGTTGTTCGCCTTGTCGGGGTCGAGCATGTCGTAGAGCGCGTCGAACAGCGGGCGCAGGTACGGGTCGACCTTCGCCATCAGGTCGCCCGGCAGGAAGCCGAGCCGCTCGCCGGCCTCGACGGCGGGACGCGTGAGGATGATCCGCGCACCTCGCGCTCGTGCAGCGCCGCGACGGCGAGCGCCATCGCGAGGTACGTCTTGCCGGTGCCGGCCGGGCCGATGCCGAAGGTGACGGTCGAGCGGCGGATCGAGTCGACGTACTGCCTTCTGCGTCACCGTCTTCGGCGCGATCTTCTTGCCGCGGTGGCGCCAGACGACCGCGTCGAAGACCTCGCGCACGTCCTGCCCGGCCTCGAGCGTGCCGAGCACGGCGTCGACGGTGTGCGCGCCGATCTGGTGGCCGCCCTCGACCAGCTCGACGAGCTCGTCGATCACCGCCCGCGCCTCGGCGACCTGCTGCTCGTCGCCCTCGAGCGTCAGCTGGTTCCCGCGCAGGCGGACCGTGCAGTGCAGCCGCTCCTTGCAGCGCGTCGAGGACGCCGTCCGAGATCCCGGCCAGCTCGGCCGCGACGGCGTTCGAGACATCCAGGGTTTCCTGCACGGCTCCAGTGTAGGTTGCCTTGGCATGGAGCGGAAGTGGTGGACGCTGGTCGCGGTCTGCATCGCGACCTTCATGCTGCTGCTCGACATCACGATCGTGAACGTCGCGCTGCCGGCGATCGAGCGGGCGCTCGACGCCTCGTTCTCCGATCTGCAGTGGGTCGTCGACGCCTATGCGCTCGCGCTCGCGACCTGCGTGCTGACGCGCCGGCGCGCTCGCCGACCTCTTCGGGCGGAAGCGGCTCTTCCTGCTCGGCGATCGTCCTCTTCACGCTCGCCTCGGCCGCGTGCGGCGCCGCGAACGACCCGCTCTTCCTGATCATCGCGCGCGGGATCCAGGGCATCGGCGGCGCGATGATGTTCGCGACCGCGCTCGCGCTCCTCTCGCAGGAGTTCCACGGCCGCGAGCGCGGCACCGCGTTCGGCATCTGGGGCGCGACGATCGGCGCGGCGGTCGCGATCGGGCCGCTCGCCGGCGGGATGCTCACCTCGTGGCTCTCGTGGCGCTGGATCTTCTTCGTGAACATCCCGATCGGCATCGGCGCGGTCGTGCTCGCGGCGCGCGCAGCTGCACGAGTCGAGCGACCCGGAGCACAGCCGGCTCGACCCGATCGGGCTCGTCACGCTCACGGGCGGGCTGCTTCGCCTGATCCTCGCGCTGATCGAGGGCAACGACCACGGCTGGACGAGCACGTTCATCCTCGTCGCTGCTCGTCGCCGCCGTCGTCCTGCTCGCCGCTGTTCATCGCTGTCGCAGGCCCGCGACGGCACGACGATGATCGACCTCCCGCTGTTCCGGCGGCCGGCGTTCGTCGGCGCGCAGACGACGGCGTTCGCGATCTCGTCGTCGATGTTCGCGATGTTCCTCTACCTGACGCTCTACCTGCAGAACATCCTCGGCCTCTCGCCGCTGCAGACCGGCGTGCGCTTCCTGCCGCTCTCGGTCGTCTCGTTCTTCGCCGCGCCGCTCGCCGGCCGGCTGACCGGCACGCGTGCCGATCCGCGCGCTGCTCGCGTTCGGCCTCGCGCTGAACGCGATCGCGATGTGGTCGATGAGCCGCGTCACCGCCGACCTCGCACTGGACGGTGCTGCTCCCCGGCTTCCTCATCGGCGGCATCGGCATCGGCTTCGTGAACGCGCCGCTCGCGACGACCGCGGTCTCGACGGTGCGCGTCGAGCGCGCCGGCATGGCGTCGGGGATCAACAACACGTTCCGCCAGGTCGGGATCGCCACCGGCATCGCCGCGCTCGGCGCGATCTTCGCAGTCGAAGGTCGGCTCGCAGCGCACAGCCGACGCGGCCGTTCGTCCACGGCCTGCACGACATCCTGCTCGTCGGCGCCGGCGCTCGCGGCGGTCGGCGCGGTGCTCGCGCGCGTGCTCGTGCGCCCGCAGGACTTCGTCGCGTCAGGCCCGGCTGCGGCCGAGCACTAGCGCCGGTTACGCGAGCTTCTCGCGCACGAGCTGGCTGACGGCCGAGCCGTCGGCGCGGCCCGCGATCTGCGGCATCACGTCCGCCATCACGCGGCCCATGTCGCGCATGCTCGTCGCCTTGTTCTCGGCGATCGCGTCGTCGACGATCGGCTCGAGCTCCTCCTCGGAGAGCGGCTCGGGCATGAACTCCTCGAGCACGTCGAGCTCGTCCTCTTCCTTCGCGGCCTGCTCCTCGCGGCCCGCTTCCCGGAACGCCTCGACCGCCTCGATGCGCTTCTTGCGCTCGCGCTGGAGCACCTGCAGCTCCTCGTCCTCGGAGAGCGGGCGCAGCAGATCCTTCTCGGCCGACCGCAGGCTGGAGAGAATCAGGCGCAGCGCGTCGCGGCGCTCGTTGTCGCGCGCGAGCATCGCCTCCTTGACCTCTTCCTCGATTTCGGTGATCAGCGTCACAACGTCGTGTCCCATCTCGCGGCCGCCAAGGATGTGCCAATGCAGGTGGAAGACCGTCTGGCCGCCGCCCGGCCCGACGTTGACGACCACGCGATAGTCGGTCAAGCCCGCCTTCGCCGCGGTCTCCGCGACGAACTCGAGCATCCGCTTTGCCTCGTCCGGCGGGAACTCGGAGATGTCGCGGAAGGTGTCGACGTGACGCTCCGGCAGCACGAGCACGTGCACCGGCGCCTGCGGATTGATGTCGTTGATCGCGACGAAGCCGTCGCCCGTGTTGACGTGCTCCCCGTCGCGGACGAGCGTGCAGAAGAGGCAGTCGTCACGCGGCTCGGGCAAGGATCCCCTCCTCGGTGACGCGCTCCGCCTGCACCCGGACGAGCTCGCCGACCGGCGCGTCGACGAGCCACGGCGTGTAGTCGTCGCCGTAGCCGCGACCGGGCCGGTCGACGAGCACGACGTCCTCGGTCTTGCGCCGCCAGCGCGCGACGCAGAGCTCGTGCGACGAGCGCGCGCAGACGGGCGCCGCGCTCCTTCTTCACGAGCGGCGGCACCGGATCGTCGTCGGCCGTCACCGTGCCGGGCCGCGGCGAATACGGGAAGACGTGCACCTTCGTCAGGCCGGCGCGCTCGACGGTGCGGAGCGTCTGCTCGAACGCGGCCTCGTCCTCGGCCGGGAAGCCGACGATCACGTCGCTCGTCAGGTTGAACTCGTCGGCGAGCGGCGCGAGCCGGCGCAGGTAGGTGTCGACCGTGTAGCGGCGGCGCATCGCGCGCAGCACGCCGTCGTCGCCGGACTGGAGCGGCACGTGCAGGTGACGCGTGACCGTCGGCGTCTCGCGCAGCGCGGCGACGAGCGCGTCGTTCACGTGGTTGATCTCGATCGAGCTGAGCCGCAGCCGCTCGAGCCCGGGCGTCTCCCCCGCCTCGCGCACGAGCCGCGGCAGGTCGAAGCCGGCGCCGCGGTCGCGGAAGCAGCCGAGGTTGATGCCGGTCAGCACGACCTCGCGGTGGCCCTGCGCGACGCGGCCGCGATCTCGCCGAGCACGGCCTCCGCGCTTCGGCTGCGCGACGCGCCGCGCACGAGCGGGATGACGCAGAAGTTGCACGAGAACGAGCAGCCGTCCTGGATCTTCACGAACGCGCGCACGCGGTCGACGCGCGCGTCGGCCTGGACGCAGCCGATCGCGCCGACGTCGCCGGCGACGAACGCGGCCGTCTCCTCGCTGCGCTTCGCGACGACGGTCACGTTCTCGGGCAGCCCGGCGAACGCGTTCCCCTGGAGGTTCGCGCCGCAGCCGGTGAGGTAGACGCGCGCGTGCGTCCGAGCGGCGCGCGCCGCGGCCTTCCGGCTCTTCGCGACCGCCTCGTTCGTGACGCAGCAGGTGCTGATCACCGCGACGTCCGCGTCCCGTCGGCTCGCTCCGCGTGGCCGTCGCGCAGCAGCGCTTCGCGCACCTCGTGCGCGTCGACGTGCGAGACCTTGCAGCCGAGAAAGTCGACGTTGAACGTCGCCATGCGCGGGATCGTATGTGCTCAGAGACGGCGGAACACGTCGCAAGCCCACCCGTCGAGGGTGGTCCGCGCGTTCGTGCGCAAAGCCGTCGAGCTCGGGCGTCTCCGACGCGAAGTAGCCCGACGTGACGATCGTCTGCGCGTCGACCCGAGCCGGCAGCGCACGCACGGACTCGAGCGAGATGTTCGCGACGACGAGCGGCGAGCTCGGCAGCGGATCGTCGACACCGACGAGCCGCGCGTCGACGACGACGCCGTTCGCGGCGGCGTTCTCGCGCGTCGCCTCGACCGACGGCTCCTCGATGTCGACGCCGACGACGGGCGCGTACCCGAGCAGCGCGGCAGCGATCGAGAGGACGCCCGAGCCGCAGCCGACGTCGAGCAGCGGTCCGGGCTCGAGGTCCTGGAGCGCCTGCAGGCAGAGCTGCGTCGTCTGGTGCGCACCGGTGCCGAACGCGCGGCCCGGATCGATGACGACCGCGAGCCCGGCCGTCGGCTGCTCCTCCCACGGCGGGCCGACCCAGAGCCGGCCGACGGTCGTCGGGCGGTGGAACGCACGCCACCTGTCCTCCCAGCCGCCCTCGACGTCGGCGGCGCGCCCGCCGCCGAAGAACGCCCACATCCGCTCCTCGCCGGCGCGTCCGTGTACGCCGCGAGCTCGATGCCCTGCGGAGCGGTCGACCTCCTCGAACCCTTCCGGGAAGAGCTCGAGCATGGTCGCGCGCGCCTCCTCGAGACGCTCGGGTCCGACCTCGATCGAGACGCGGCGCAGACCGGTCAGCGGAACGCGCTCTTCAGCTTGTCGAAGAAGCCCTCGTCGTGGCGATACGTGTGCTCGTCGCTCGCCGCGTCGAACTCCTCGAGCAGGCGCCGCTGCTCGTCGCTGAGCCGGCGCGGGACGGAGACGTTGACGAGCACGCGCTGGTCGCCGTGACCGAAGCCCTGCAGCACCGGCATGCCCTTGCCGCGCAACACGCGCACCTCGCCCGGCTGCGATGCCCGCGGGCAGGTCGAGCTCGACCGGCCCGTCGAGCGTCTCGACCGTCATCGTCGCGCCGAGCGCCGCCTGCACGATCGTCAGGTCGACCTGCGAGAAGATGTCGTTGCCCTCGCGCACGAAGCGATCGTCGGGCTTGACGTGCACGAGCACGTAGACGTCGCCGGCCCGTCCGCCGAGCGCGCCGGCGTGGCCCTCGCCGGTCATGCGGATGCGCTGGCCGTCGTGGATGCCCGCCGGCACTTCGACGCGCAGCTCGCGCCGCTCGACCGTGCGGCCGCTCCCGGCGCATTCGGCGCAGCGGTGCTCGACGATCTGGCCGCGGCCGCCGCAGTCGGGGCACGCCTGCGTGCGGACGAACTCGCCGAAGAGGCTGCGCGAGACCTGCTGCAGCTGGCCGCTGCCGTCGCAGCGCGGGCAGCGCGTGGGCTGGGTGCCCGGCTCGACGCCGTCGCCGCCGCACGTCGCGCAGGTGACCGCGAGCTCGAACGGGACGATCGCCTCGGTTCCCTTTGCCGCGTCGACGAGGTCGATCTCGATCTCCGCGCCGACGTCCGCTCCACGCCTGCCTCCGCCACCGCCGCCACGCCCGGTCGCGCCGAAGATGTCGTCGCCGAAGAACGCGCTGAACAGATCGCTGAGCCCGCCGATGTCGAAGTCGGTCGGCTGGAAGCCGCCGGAGCGAAGCCCGTTGTGCCCGTAGCGGTCGTAGAGCGCGCGCGTCTCGGAGTTCGACAGCACCTCGTACGCCTCGGTGACCTCGCGGAAGCGAACCTCCGCGTCGGGTTCGTCCGAGACGTCCGGATGCAGCTGCCGCGCGAGCCGCCGGAACGACTTCTTGATCGCCTGCTCGTCGGCGTCGCGCGGGACCTCGAGCAGCTCGTAGTAGTCGCGCTCGGTGCTCATCAGTTCGTCCGCGTAGACGTCTTCGACGAACCGCGACAGCTCGTACGCGGCGGAGCGCACCGAGCGGAGCGCCTTCTCGTAGTCCATGCGCAGCGGCCCGAGCAGGCTCACGGCGCCGAGCGTGCGGTGCTGGACGCCGTAGGTCGCGCCGACGAGCGCCAGATCGCGGAGGCTCGGCTGCTCCAGCTCCTCGCCGACGCGCGCGAACGACCGGCGCGGGTCGAGCCGCTGCGCGAGCACGTCGAGGAGCGCGGCGCGCTTCTCGAGCGCCTCCATCAGGCTGCGGTAGGCGCCGATCTCCTCGGAGCGCATGTCGTCGAGCAGCCCGGCCGTGCCGCCGACGAAGAGCTGGCGGTTCTCGTCCGCCGCCTGCTCGAACGCGCTGCGAATCGTCTGCAGGAAGCCGCGCTCGCGCGGCCCGAGGCCGGGATCCTCGAAGGCGAGCTTGACGGCGCGCGAGCCGATCCGCTGGCCGACGACCCGCTCGCCGAGATAGTCGCCGGCCCAGGTGACGAGGCCGGAGTCGACCGGCTCCGGGAACGCGAAGCGCAGGTCGGTGACGCTCCCGGTCGAGGCGATCACGACGACGAGCACGAGGTCGGGCTGCAGCAGCAGCACCTCGAGCCGGCGCACGATCGCGGCCTCGAGCGGCGGCGCGGAGACGACCGCCAGCAGCCGCGTCACCTGCGAGAGCATCTCGGTCGTCGTCTGCAGCGCCTCCTCGACCTCGGCGCGCACGGCAGGCAGCCCGAGCGGGAACGCCTCGACCCGCGCCTCCGGCCGGCGCAGCAGCTCGTCGACGTACACGCGGTAGCCGGACTCGGTCGGCACGCGTCCCGCCGAGGTGTGCGGATGCGTCAGGAGGCCGAGCCGCTCGAGCTCGGCGAGCTCGTTGCGGACGGTCGAGGGCGAGACGCCGAGGCCCGAGCCCTCGACGATCGTCTTCGAGCCGACCGGCTGGCTGGTCGCGACGTATTCCTCGACGACGAGCCGAAGAATCTCGCGTTGCCGCTCCGAGAGCAGGATCTGCATGTCTCCCATGGTAGGCGGCAGCTCAGGCCAGCAGCCGTGCGGTCACGCCGCCGCCCAGGAATCGGCCGCGCCGCGTGAGCGTGAGCGTCCCCGCGCCGCGGACGGCGAGCCCGCCGGCGGCCAGGCGTTCGAGCTCGCTCGGTCGAGTGCGCCCTCGAGGCCGTCGAGCGCCAGCGGCTCGTCGAGCCGCAGCCCGAGCAGCACGCGCTCGGTCGAGCGGACCTCGGCGCGAGAGCTCCTCGACCTCGCGCTGCGGCCGCTCTCCCCGCTCGAGCGCCGCCAGGTAGCGCGGCAGCGACGGCGCATTCCGCCAGCGCCGGTTCTCGATTGTGCTGACCGCGCCCACGCCGAGGCCGAGGTAGTCCCGTCCGAGCCAGTAGCCGAGGTTGTGCCGTGCGCGCAGGTCGCGCCCGCCCGCGCGCTCCGGGAGACGGCAGAAGTTCGCCGTCTCGTACCAGCGGTAGCCCGCCGCCGTCAGCGTCTCGACGACTCGCTCGAAGTAGTCCTCCATCGCGTCCGCCTGGCGCGCGAGCTCTGCTCCGTGCGTATGTGTGAAGCGGGTTCCGGGCTTCGCTTCCAGCTCGTACGCGGAGAGGTGCTCGGGCTCGAGCGCCAGCGCCTCGGCGAGGTCGCGTTCGAGATCGGCGGGCTTCTGGCCCGGGATCCCGTAGATGAGATCGATCGAGATGTTGTCAATTCCGGCATCACGAAGACGATGCACGGCGAGCCGGACGTCGTCGGGCCGTGCGTGGCGATCGAGCACGTCCAGAAGGTGCGTGTGGAAGCTTTGTGCGCCAATCGACACGCGCGTGACACCGTTTCGTGCGAGAAGCGCCGGCGAGCTCCGGCGTGACCGTCTCGGGGTTCGCCTCGACGGTCACCTCGCCGGCGGCGGGCAGCGCGGCGAGCAGCCGCTCGAGCGCGGCGGGCGCGGTCAGGCTCGGCGTGCCGCCTCCGAGGTAGACCGATTCGAGCTCGGGAGCGAGCAGCGCGGCGCTCGAGCTCGAGCTCGCCGAGCAGCGCCTCGACGTAGCGATCGTGCTCGCCGTCGTGGCCGACGACCGTGACGAAGTCGCAGTAGCCGCAGCGCGACGAGCAGAACGGCAGATGGAGGTAGAGATGCCGCGCGCCGGTCACGACGACGCGGCGCGGCGCGCGGGACGAGCTCGCCGCCGCAGTTCGGGCAGGCGCCCATCTCTTCGGCGCACGCGACACAGAAGGTGCACTCGTGCGAGCAGATGCGCGCGTCGCCGTCCGCCGCCAGCCCGGCGCCGCAGCGTTCGCATTCGGTGCGCATCTCGAGGCTCATCGCTTCGCCGACTCGTTCAGGTTGAGCACCGCGAGGAACGCCTCCTGCGGCACCTCGACGCCGCCGACCTGCTTCATCCGCTTCTTGCCGGCCTTCTGCTTCTCGAGCAGCTTCCGCTTGCGCGAGATGTCGCCGCCGTAGCACTTGGCGAGCACGTCCTTGCGCCGCGCCTTGACCGTCTCGCGCGCGATGATCGCGCGCGCCGATCGCCGCCTGGATCGCGACGTCGAACATCTGCCGCGGGATCTCCTCGCGCAGCTTCTCGACGAGCATCCTGCCCGCGCTCGTACGCGAAGTCGCGGTGGATGATCAGCGAGAGCGCGTCGACGGGCTCGCCGCCGACGAGGATGTCGACGCGCGCGAGGTTGCCCGGCCGGAAGCCGGAGATGTCGTAGTCGAAGCTCGCGTAGCCGCGCGTGCGCGACTTCAGCTGGTCGTAGTAGTCGAGGACGATCTCGCCGAGCGGCAGCTCGTAGGTCAGGTGGACGCGCTGCTCCGAGAGGTACTCGAGGTGGTCGAACCGTGCCGCGCCGGTCGTTGTTGAGCTCCATCACCGTGCCGACGAACTCCTTCGGGACGATGATCGACGCCTTGATGTACGGCTCCTCGACCTCTTCGAACGCGTCGGGCAGGTCGGACGGCGTGTGCACCTCGATCCACTCGCCGTTCATCGGGCGCACGCGATAGGCGACGTTCGGCGCGGTCACGAGCAGGTCGAGGTCGAACTCGCGCTCGAGCCGCTCGCGCACGATCTCCATGTGCAGCAGGCCGAGGAAGCCGCAGCGGAACCCGAAGCCGAGCGCCTGCGACGTCTCGGGCTCGTAGAAGAGCGCAGCGTCGTTCAGCTTCAGCTTCTCGAGCGCGTCGCGCAGCTCCGGGTACTCGTCGGAGTCCGTCGGGAAGAGCCCGGCGAAGACCATCGGCTTGACGTCCTTGTAGCCGGGCAGCGGCTCGGCCGCCGGGCGCTTCTCGGCGGTGAGCGTGTCGCCGACGCGCAGCTCGGAGACGTCCTTGAGCCCGGTGATCACGTAGCCGACCTCGCCGGCGCTGAGCTCTTGCACCGGCCGCATCGTCGGCGACATGAAGCCGATCTCCTGCGCCTCGAACCGCGTGCCGAGCGCCATCGCGCGCAGCTGATCGCGCGTGCGGAACGCGCCGTCGACGACGCGCACGAACGCGACGACGCCGCGGTACTGGTCGTACGACGAGTCGAAGATGAGCGCGCGCGGCGGCGCCTCGGGGTCGCCGACCGGCGCGGGGATCCGCTCGACGATCGCGTCGAGCACCGCCTCGACGCCCTAGCCCGGTCTTCGCCGAGATGCGCAGCACGCGGTCGGCGTCCTCGCCGATCAGGTCGGCGACCTCGGCGGACGCGCCGTCGGGATCGGCCGACGGCAGGTCGATCTTGTTCACGAGCGGGACGATCTCGAGGTTGTTCTCGATCGCCAGGTAGGCGTTCGCGAGCGTCTGCGCCTCGATGCCCTGCGCGGCGTCGACGACGAGCAGCGCGCCTTCGCAGGCCTGCAGCGAGCGCGAGACCTCGTAGGTGAAGTCGACGTGGCCCGGCGTGTCGATCAGGTTCAGCTCGTGGCCCTTCCAGTGCACGCGGACGGCCTGCGCCTTGATCGTGATCCCGCGCTCGCGCTCGAGGTCCATCGAGTCGAGCAGCTGGTCGCGCATGTCGCGCGCCGAGACCGTCTCCGTGAGCTGGAGGATGCGATCGGCGAGCGTCGACTTGCCGTGGTCGATGTGCGCGATGATCGAGAAGTTGCGGATGTTGTTCTGGTCCATATGCGCTCAGCCGCGGCTGGCGCGGCTCCGCAAGGAGAGTAGCGCCTGCAACTCGCGCACCTGAAGCACGCGACAGGCCGCCCAGTAGGCGAGACCGGCCGCGAGCAGCGCCGCGCCGAGCGACACGACCTGCGCCGCGAACGACCGCCCGAGCGCGGCGTCGAGCGGCTTCCAGACGAGCGTACGAGACCGCCGCGACGAAGCGCCGAGGCGAGCGACGATCCGCCACACGGCGACGCGATCGCGCCGTCGTCGAGCCCGCCGAGGCGCCGGTGGAGCAGCACAGACGAGCGCGACCGTCGCAGGCGATGTTGCACACGCGCCGTCGAGAGCGGGATCCCCCAGGTGCCGAAGCGGTAGAAGGCGAAGTCGAGCACCGCGTTCAGGCCGAGGTTCCCGAGCGCGACCATGCGTCGGGATCCAGTTCGACTGCAGGCTGAAGAACGCGCGGTTCAGCATCAGCATCGCGCCGTTGAAGACGAGCCCGGCGCTGAACGCGGCGAGCGCGCCGGCGACGACCGGCGTCTGCGCGGCGTGGAACTTGCCGTGCTGGAAGAGGATGCGGACGATCGGCTCGGCGAGCACCGCGCTGACGACGGCCGCGGGACGAGCAGGAACGCGATCTGCCGGAGCCCGAGCGAGACCGTGTTCGCGGAAGCCCACCATGTCGCCGCGCGCGGCGAAGCGCGAGAGCGACGGGAAGAGCACGGTCGCGACCGCGACCGAGAACATCCCCTGCGGGAGCATGTAGATCGAGGAACGCCTTCTGGATCGCGCTCGGCGAGAGGTTCGGGTCGATGAAGCGGGACGCGAAGTACGTGTCGATCACCGCGTTGACGTTGATCAGCCCGAGGCCGAGCGTCACCGGGATCATCAGCTTGAAGACGCGGCGGACGGCCGGGTCGCGCCAGTCGATGACGAGCTGCAGGCGCCCGTCGAGGCCGCGCAGCCACGGAACCGGCAGGAACACCTGGATGACCGTCGCGATCAGGATCGAGACGGCGTAGACGTAGAGCTTCGTCGTCGGTCGACGGACGCGTGCGGCACGCCGAGCACGAGCCCGGCGATGATCGCGATGTTCCAGAACACCGGCGACAGCGCCGGCACGGTGAAGTGGTCGTAGCTGTTCAGGATCCCGACGATGATCCCGGAGACGCCGAGCAGGGCGACGATCGGGAAGAGCATCCGTGCGAGGCCGACGGCGAGGTTCGGGATCGACCGTGTGCCGAACGGGCCGATCAGCGACGGCGCGACCAGGATGAAGAGCGCCGTCAGCGCCGTCGAGCCCGAGCAGCATCAGCCAGAAGAGCGTCGAGGCGACCCGCCAGGCGCGCTTGCGCTCGCCCTTTCTCGAGCAGCTCGCTGAAGACCGGGCACGAACGCCGACGAGAGCGCGGCGTCGGCGACGAGCGCGCGCACCAGGTTCGGGATCTGGAACGCGACCGTGAAGGCGTTGATCTTCCCGGCGACGCCGAAGTAGGTACGCCGCGACCATCTCGCGGACGAGCCCGAGGACGCGGGAGAGCGCCGTCGCGAGCCCGAAGATCAGCGGTCGAGACGGCGAGGCGCCGGCGCCTGGCCGGCTCGGCCGCCAGCGGGAAGGGTTCCTCGACCTCGGTCACCGACCGCTCCACGTTACTCTGGTACCCTGCGCGCGCCCGCCCGAGCGGGCATTTCTACGAGATGCCGAACATCAAGCAACAGAAGAAGCGCGTCCGCACCGCCTCCGAGCAGCGGCTCGAGAACCTGCGCTACCGCTCGACGATCAAGACGCTGACGAAGCGCCTGGCCACCGCGGCCGAGGCGCGGCGACAGCGCCGCCGATCGACGAGGAGCACCGCAACCTCGTCAAGCTGATCGACCGCGCGGTCGCCCGCGGCGCCCTGCACAAGAACACCGGCGCGCGCAAGAAGTCGCAGGCAGCGAAGCTCGCTGCCGGCGCCGCTCCGCCGCCTAGCCCGCGCGGCGCGGTTATCTCGACGAGCGCCCGCTCGAGCTCGAGCTCGTTCGCGAGCCGCGAGCCGCCCTTGAGCGCGTGGTCGAGCTCGCGCGAGCCGGATCACGTGCCGCGTCGAGCTCCGGCGCGCTGAAGTTGCGCACCTGCGCGTAGAGCTTCTGCGCCGGGTACGGCTTGATGCCAAGCTCGGCCGCCGCGTCAGCCGCGAGAGGCCTCTGGCCTCGAGGCGCTGCGCGGCACGCGCGCGCCGGACGTGGTTCGTCAGGCTGCCGACGAGCCGCGGGATCGTGCGGGAGACGGATCGCCGGTGCGGTCGAGCATCCGCTCGGCGGCGCGCAGCACGCCGGCGACGTCGCGCTGCGCCCCACGCATCGGTCAGGTCCCACGGCGGCGACTCGGCGCGCGGCGCGACGAGCAGATCGACGTCCGCCTCGGTCACCTCGTCGCCGTTCGCCCAGGTCGCGAGCTTGTCGACCTCGCCCGCGAGCTCGTACGAGGTCGTCGCCGACGAGCTCGGACAGGCGGCGGCACGCCTCGGGCTCGGCCTTGGCGCCGTGCAGCGTGAACTGCTCGGCGATCCAGCGGTGGATCGCCTTCGTCTGGACGTCCCAGATCAGCACGTCGCCGACGCCGGCTGACCGCCTTCGCGATCGGCGCGTCCTTCTTCAGCTCGCCGCCGACGAGCGCGAGCGTCGTCCCGGGCGCGGGCGCCTTCAGGTAGTCGGCGACCGCCTTCGCGTCCGGGCGCCTTCCAGCCCTCGACGTTGTCGACCAGCACGAGCCGCGTGCCCGCCGCCGAAGAGGCCGAGCGCGTTGCAGGCGGCGACCGCGTCGTCGCCGGTCGTCTCGGCCGCGTCGTGCAGCTCGACCGCGTCGGGGTCGAAGCGGGCGCGCAGCCGCGCAGACCGCCCGGTCGACCTTCGGCCGGTCGCTTCCCGCGATCAGGTACGCCGGCTTCAGGTCGTCCGCCATCGCAGCCAAGCATAGGCGCATGACCCGGATCGAGCGCTTCGACGATGTCCGGGCGTTCTACGAGGCGGTCGTCGCCGTACCTCGAGCAGCAACGAGGCGGTCGCACACGTTCCAGCTCGGCTTGCGCGAGCGGCTGGAGCGCGACCCGCATGTCTTCGGCTCGGCCGACCCTGTTGCTCTACGCAGCCTTCGCGGGCGACGAGGTCACCGGGGTCGCCACGCAGACGCCGCCGTTCCACGCTCGTGCTCTCGCTCTTTACCGACGAGTCGGCGGCGGACGTGCCGTCGCCGAGCGGCTCGCCGCGGACGGTCACGAGCTGCCGGGTGTCACCGGGCCGGTCGGCGTCGCGCAGCGGTTCGTCGAGCGGTGGGCGGAGCTCCGCGGCTGCTCCGCCGTCGGTCATGCTCGAGGAGCGGATCTACCAAGCAACCGAGGTGATCCCGCCTCGCCCCGTCTCCGGGCGTCGCCCGCCTCGTACGAGGAGCGCGACCGCGCGGTCGTCGCTCGCCTGGATCGACGCGTTCTTCGCCGAGGCGATGCCGGAGTGCGCCCGAAGGCGACGCCGAAGACTTCCTCGCGACGCCGGGCGACGACCCGGCAGCGGTCCTGCTGCTCTGGGACGACGCGGCCCGGTATCGCTCGCCGGGCTATGCCTCGCCGTCGCCGAACGGGATGCGCGTCGGCCCGGTCTACACGCCGCCCGAGCTCCGCGGGCGCGGCTACGCGAGCGCGATCACCGCCGCCGCAACCCAGCGCATCCTCGCCAGCGGCCGGCGCTTCTGCTTCCTCTACACGGATCTCGCGAACCCGACCTCGAACTCGATCTATCAGCAGATCGGCTACCGGCCGGTCACCGACATCACGATCTGGCGATTCGCAGACTGACCGTCGAGGCCCGGTCGCCGGTCACGGTTAGCTCCAGCGTCGATGCCGCTTCGGCAACGCCGCCTTCGAAGAACCAGTCCCGTCGAAACGGTCTGCCACTTCCGCCGTAGCTCGACGCCCGCAGGCGAAACTCCGAGCCGACGTCGTCGCCGAGCGACACCTCGAGACGGCTCAACTCGTCGCCCGGCGCGACCGGCAACGGCCCCGTTCGCCCGTTCCGCGCCCACTCGTCGAGACGCCGGCCGTACCCCTCGTCTTCGGCGTGCGCGTCGTCGACGAGGCCCGCCAGCCGCACCACCGTTTCGCGCGGCCAAAGCTCGACGCTGATCAGCGCAATCACGAGGTCACCGAGCTCCGTGACTGGCTCGAGCGGGTTGAGGACGATCGGCAGGCGTGACATCAGCTCGTCGGCTCTCGTCTATACCACCGCCTGAGCGCAAGTGCACCCAGGGCGACGGCCACGATCCCGGCGACTGCGGCAGCTCGGCCCGAGACTTGTGCGCCTGGCAGGCCGCCGACCAGCCGCGCGCAGGCGGCGATGTAGGCCGCGACCCAGCCGTTCGCCCCGGCGAGCACGTGCGCGGCGGCAGGCGAAACCGGATCGATCGCCGCAGCGGCGAACGCGAGCCCGAGCAGCAGCGGAACGACCGGCTCGACGAGCGCGTTCGCGGCGATCCCGTAGATCGGCACCTGCCCGAACTGCAGCCAGAGCAACGGCGTCGTCACGAGCGTGCAGACCGCGAGATCGCCAGCACCGGCGCGCGAGCCAATCGGGCATCGGGTAGCCCTCGAGCACGCTGCGTCAGCGGCCGGCCGAGCACGAAGATCGCGATCACCGCGGCGAACGAGAGCTGGAAGCCGGCGTCGAAGACCGTGTACGGGTTCCACGCGAGCAGCACGATCGCGGCGAGCAGCAGCACATGCCAGGAGTCCTTGAGCCGGCCGAAGAGCCACGCGATCGAGACTGCCGCACCGGCGACGCCGGCCCGGATCACCGACGGCTGCGGACCGACCGCGAGCACGTAGGCGAAGATCGCCGCCGAGCGCGCCGACGTGGCCCCACGCTTCCGCCGATGCCCGCGAGCCGCGCGAGCCCAAGCACGCCCGCCGCGAGCAGCACGACGTTCTCTCCGCTCACCGCGAGCAGGTGGTAGGTGCCCGCCTTCCGGAACGCCTGCTTCAGCCCGTCCGAGAGCCCGTTCTCGTCGCCGAGCAGCACGCCCTCGAGGACCGCGCGTCGTTCTCCCGCGAGACCGGGCGACGAGGCGTGCCGCAGCCAGACCCGCAGCCGGTCGGCGACCCCGCCGAGCCCGCCGCGGTGGCCGACGACACTCCACCGGTCGACGTGCAGGACGACGTGGATGCCCTGCCGGCGCAGCCAGGTGCGCTCGTCGAAACCGTTCCGCGGGCCGGCGGGCGCGTTCACGACCGCGAGCAGGCGGACGACGGCGCCCTGTGGCGGCGCGCGGCCGAGCGGCAGCTCGAGCTCGACGCGCTCGTCGACGACGCGCGCCGTCGAACGTAGCGCAGGCGCGCGAACTGCCGCTGGGCGAACGTCCCGGTCCGCGCCTCGGCCGTCGTCACGGCGACACCGTCGCCGGCGGTGCCGATGCGCGCGGCGAGAACGCTCCGGTCGAGCGCGTCGAGTCGCGTGCTCCCCCAGAGCCACGCCGCCGGCGAGCGCGAGCGCCGCGAGCGAGCCAGAGCCGCCCCTCGAGCGGCGAGGCAAGGACGCACAGCCGCGAGCAGCGCCACGAGCACAACGCCGCCGTCGCCGGAGAGCACGCGCACGGCGTTCGCCGCCGCCAGCCCGACGACGCAGGCCAGCGGCGAGAACGTGCGCAGGCAGGACGCGGCTCACGGCGATGACGAGCCCCTGCAGCTCGGCGATGCGGGCCGGGCCGATGCCCGGGATCGCGTCGAGCCCGTCGACCGACTGGAACGGCCCGTGCTGCTCGCGGAACGTGACGATCTTCTGTGCCGTGACCGGGCCGATGCCCGGCAGCGTGTCGAGCTGCTCGGCCGTCGCCGAGCTGAGCGAGATCGGGCCGCTCGTCGCGGCGCTCCCTGCCCGCTCGCGCCCGCAGCAGCGCCGGCGCCCGCACCGGGCACGAGCACCTGCTGCCCGTCGGAGACGGGCGCCGCGAGATCGACACCCGCACGCTGGGCCTGCCCGCGTCAGCCCACCGGCGTGCGCCACCGCGTCGGCGACCCGCGCGCCCTTCGGCAGCCGAACAAGCCCCGGCCGCCGGACGGCGCCTTCGACGTCGACGACGAGGAGCGCGGCTGCCGGCGCGCGCGCGGACGCCGACGGCACCCGCACGGGCGCCACCTCGAGCGGTGGCGCCGCACCGCCACCGCCGCCGAGGTGGCGCAGGACCACGATCGCGCCCAGCACGACGATCAGCGCGAACGCCAGGAGCCGGCGGGTCGAGACCGGGAGCGCGAACGAGGTCCACGTTCCGAGGCTGCCGGTGAAACCGTCACGCGTGGGACACGCGTGTGTGCCGATTCAGCGAACTTCTCATCGGGCGACTGAGCGTCGAGCCACACCCCGTCGCGCATCAACAGCCTGCCCAGACGAGCTCGTTCGCCTCGCGCCACGCGCGGATCTCGGTCGGCGTCACGCGGAGGTAGACGTGCTCATCCGATCTCCGTACGCGCATCGAATCCCGGTGTGCTCTGTGTGAGCATCGGCCGTCGCATCGTCAACGCCTTCGGTCGACGCGGCCGTCGACGAGCACGACGTCGCGCGTCGGGCCGACGCCGAGGCGTGCGACACCGGCGCGCAGCAGGTTCCTCGCGGTCGGCGACGAGCGCGCCGTCGCGAGCACGAGCCGCCGTGCCGTCCCAGAAGTAGGAGAGCGGGACGAGATACGCGTTCCCGAGCTCGTCCGCGCTCGCCACCCAACAGTCGACCTCCGCACGCAGACGACGCGAGCGTGTCCGCCCTGCGCTGTCGCGCGTGACCGCGGTTCGGGCGTCACGCCGTCAGACGACGATGTTGACGAGCTTGTCCGGAACGACGATCACGCGCCGCTCCTCCGCTCCGTCGACGTGCGCGCGCACCTTGTCGGACGCACGCGCGTGCGCGATCAGCTCGTCCTCCGCCAACCCGGCCGGAACCGTGACGCGGTCGCGCACCTTGCCGTTCACCTGCAGGACGAGCTCGACCGTGTCGCGCTGAAGCTTCGACTCGTCGGCGACCGGCCACGGCGTCTCCCACAGCCGCGAGTGGCCGAGCACGCCCCACAGCTCCTCGCACACGTGCGGGGTGTACGGCTGCAGCAGCGACACCGCCGTCTCGGCAGCGAAGCGCGCTGCAGGATCGGTCGGGAGCCTTCGACAGCTCGTTCAGCAGCTCCATCACCGCCGAGATCGGCGTGTTGAAGACGAAGCGCCGCTCGATGTCGTCGGAGAAGCGCGCGATCGTCTCGTGCGCTTTCCGCGCGAGCGGCGTGTCGACGTCGGCAGGCGACTCAGGCTGTTCGGCCGCGTCGTGCACCAGCCGCCACAGCCGCCGGATGAAGCGCACGGTCGCCTCGATGCCGTCCGGCGTCCAGTCGATGTCCTGGTCGGCCGGTCCCTGGAAGAGGATGTAGATGCGGATCGGGTCGGCGCCGAACTGGTCGACGAGCTCGTCCGGAGAGACGCCGGACTGCGACTTCGACATCTTCTGGCCGTCGAGCAGCACCCAGCCCTGGTGGAACAGCCGCTGGAACGGCTCGCGGAAGCCGAGCATCCCGAAGTCGTTCATCGCCTTGACGAAGAAGCGCGAGTAGAGCAGGTGCCCCTTCGCGTGGTCGATGCCGCCGATGTACTGGTCGATCGGCATCCACGTATCGACGAGCGCCTCCGAGAACGGCGCCTGGTCGTTCTTCGGGTCGCAGTAGCGCAGGAAGTACCAGGACGAGTCGACGAACGTGTCCATCGTCTCGGCCTCGCGCTGCGCCGGGCCGCCGCACGACGGGCACGCGACGTTCATCCACTCCTCGTTGGTCGCGAGCGGCGGCTTGCCCTTCGGGCGGTAGTCCTCGACCTCGGGCAGCAGCACGGGCAGCTCGTCTTCCGGCACCGGAACGATCCCGCACGCGTCGCAGTGGATGACCGGGATCGGCGCGCCCCAGTAGCGCTGGCGCGAGAAGCTCCAGTCGCGCAGCCGGAAGTTGACCGCGCTCGTGCCCTTGCCCTGCTCGCCGAGCCACGCGACGATCGCGCGCTTCGCCTCCTCGACCGGCTGGCCGTCGAACTGCGCCGAGTTGAGCAGCGTGCCGTCGTCGGAGATCACCGGCACGATCGGCAGCTCGTACGTCGTCGCGAACTCGGCGTCGCGCTCGTCGTGTGCCGGCACGGCCATGATCGCGCCGGTGCCGTACTCCATCAGCACGTAGTCGGCGACCCAGATCGGAATCTGCTCGCCGTTGACCGGGTTCGTCGCGTGGCGGCCGGTGAAGACACCGGTCTTCTCGCGCTGCTCGCGCTCCTCGGTCGGGCGCGCGGCGGCGACGCGCGCATACGCCCGCACCTCGTCGGCGAGCTCGGTTCCCTCGACGAGCTGGTCGACGAGCGGCGACTCGGGCGCGATGACGAAGAACGTCGCGCCGAACAGCGTGTCGGGCCGCGTCGTGAAGACGGGGATGTCGAGGTCGAGCTCGTCGACGCGGAAGAGGATCTCGGCGCCCTCCGAGCGGCCGATCCAGTTCGTCTGGATCTTCTTCGTGCGCTCGGGCCAGTCGATCGTCTGGCAGGTCGTCGAGCAGCTGGTCGGCGTACGCCGTGATCTTGAAGAACCACTGCGCCATGTTCCGCGCCTCGACGACGGAGCCGCAGCGCCAGCACTTCCCGTCGACGACGTGCTCGTTCGCGAGCACGGTCTGGTCGTGCGGGCACCAGTTGACCGGCGCCTCCTTGCGATAGATCAGGCCTTCCTTCAGGAACTTCAGGAACAGCCACTGCGTCCAGCGGTAGTAGGTCGGCTCGTGCGCCGACACCTCGCGCTGCCAGTCGATCGCCCAGCCCATGCGCCGCATCTGACGCGTGATCGCGGCGATGTTGCGCTCGGTGATCTCGAGCGGGTTGCCGCCCTCGCGGATCGCCGCGTTCTCGGCGGGCAGCCCGAACGAGTCGAAGCCCATCGGGCGCAGCACCTCGTAGCCGCTGCGGCGCCGGAAATGCGTGATGACGTCGCCCATCGTGTAGTTGAGGACGTGCCCCATGTGCAGCTGCCCGGACGGGTACGGGAGCATCTCGAGCTGGTAGAAGCGCGGGCGCTCGTCCCCGGGCGCGGGGTCGTCGACGTGGAAGGACTGCTCGTCCTCCCACACCTGCTGCCACTTGGCCTCGATTGCGTGTGCGTCGTATCCGTCCATGTCCACCGTCCCTAGAGACAAAAAAACCTCTCGCGAGAGAGGCCGTGGGAAGCCGGCGCGGCGTGCGCCGCGAGGTTCCCTGCCCTACGTAAGGAGCAACTGCGCCATTACGCGGAAAAGTCTAGCGCCGAAACCGGCGCGGCGCCCACCAATTCCAGTCTCCGAGCAGCGCCATCAGGCTCGGCACGAGGAGCGCGCGGACGAGCGAGGCGTCGATCGCGACCGCCAGCGCGATGCCGAGCCCCATCACCTTGACGAGCACGATCGACGACGTGGCGAACGACCCGACCGCGACGCAGAAGAGCACGGCCGCCGCGGTGATCACGCGGCCGGTGCGCTCGAGGCCGAGCGCGACCGCCTCGCGGTTTTCGAGTCCGTCGTCGTGCGCCCTCGCGGATGCGCGAGAGCAGGAAGACGCCGTAGTCGGTCGCGAGCCCGAACGCGATCGCAAACAGCAGCACCGGCTGGGTCAGCTCGAGCGCTCCCTCGCTCCGGTAGCGGAGGACGCCCTCGCAGCCGGCCGTCCTGGAAGATCCAGACGAGGATCCCGAACGCCGCCGAGAGGCTGAGCACGTTCATGATCACCGCCTTCACCGGCAGGACGAACGACCGCGTCACGAAGAAGAGCAGCACGAGAATCGCCGCGACGAGGAGCCCGAGCGCGTAGGGCAGGTGGCGTTTCAGGCTCGCCGAGGTGTCGAGGTACCAGGCGGTCAGGCCGTCCACCTGTACACCCGGGAAGCGCGCGCAGGCGGCGGACGAGCGTCTTCGTCGTGCCGCTCATCCCGTCCGCGCGCGGGACGAGCGTGAACGTCCAGAGCCCGCCGCCGAGACGCTGGAGCGAGCTCCGACGCTCGCCACGTCCGGGAGCGAGGCAACGCGAGCGCGGTCGGCAGGCGCCTGCACGAGCACCGCCATCGGCTCGGTCGAGCCCGCGCCGAAGTGCGCGCGGATCGCGTCGTCCGCCTGTCGCGCGCTCGCACTCGACGGCAGCACCGACGCCGAGACGCGCGGTGAAACGCACGCCGAGGAACGGCAGCCCGAGCAGGATCAGGAGCGCCGACGACGCGATCGCGACCGGCAGCGGCCAGCGCATCACCCAGTGGGCGAAGCGGTACCAGCCGCCGCCCTGGTCGACGCGCACGGAGCCGGATGGCGAGCGCGTTGATCCGTCGGCCGAGCAGGACGAACAGCGCCGGCACGACCGTGAGCGCGACGAGCCCGGCGAGCGGCGCGACGATCAGCCCGCCGATCGCCATCGAGCGCAGGAACGCGAGCGGGAACACGAGCAGCGAGGCGAAGGCGACCGCGACGGTGAGGGCGCTGAACGCGATCGTGCGCCCGGCGGTCGCGATCGTCGCGTGAACCGCCGTCGCGCCGGGGCCGCTGCGCTCGAGCTCCTCGCGGTACCGCGAGACGAGCAACAGGCTGTAGTCGATCGCAAGGCCGAGGCCTGCGCCGGTGACCAGATTCAGCGCGAAGACGGAGATCGGCGCGACGCCGTTCGCGAACCGAAGCAAGGCGAGCGTCGTCGCGATCGAGAGGACGCCGGCGGCAACGGGCAGCAGCGCCGCGACGGCGCTGCGGAAGACCCAGATTCCGAAGAGCAGAAGCAGCGGGAGCGCGATCAGCTCCGCGCGGAACGAGGTCGCGCTCGGACTGCACGCGCACCTGCTCTCCGGAGACCGCCGCGCCGCCGACGAGGCCCGGAAGCGTCCGCTCGAGTCGCCGCGCGGCAGCGCCAGGAGCGGCACCACGGCGCAGGAAGCCGCTGACCACGGAGATCGCGCCGTCGGGCGACCGCCGCGCGGTGACCGTGGACGACCGCCGGGTCGCGGCGCATCAGCCTGGCCGCGCGCTGCGCCTCGCCCGGCGCGACGACCGTCACGACCGACGGCCCGGGAACGACGTTCGTCTCGCGGGTCAGGAGCTGCTCGACGCGGTAGCTCTGCGAGCTCTTGTCCTGGAAGTCGTTGTCGCTCGAGCTGAGGTGCTTCGGCGTCGTTGCGCCGAAGCCCGCGGCGACGAGGGTGACCACGAGCGCGGCGCCGAGGATCGCGCGCGGATGACGAATCGCGAGCTCGGCAAGCAGTCGGAGCATCGGCGCACGTCACAATGCCTGACATGCATGAGCTGTCCGACCTCCTGCCCGACACCGCACGCGTCGACGACGGCGAGCTCGTCATCGGCGGCGTCCGCGCGTCGGCGCTCGCGGCGGAGTTCGGCACGCCGCTCGTCGTCTACGACGAGGCGACGATCCGGGCGCAGGCGCGTGCGTATCGCGAGGCCGCCCCAGGAGCGCTCGTCGTCTACGGCTCGAAGGCGTTTCCGTCGCTCGCCGTCCTGCGCCTGCTCGCCGAGGAGGGGATCGGCGCCGACGTCTCGACGGCCGGCGAGCTGACGTTTGCCGAGCGCGCCGGCATCCCGGGCGAGCAGCTCGTGATCCACGGCAACAACAAGGAGGACGAGCTGCTGCGCCGCGTCGGCCGAGGCGGGCGCGCTGATCGTGCTCGACTCGTTCGAGGAGCTCGAGCGGGCACGCGCGTTCGGCGCGACGCGCTTCCTCGTGCGCGTGACGCCCGGAATCGACGCCGACACGCACGAGGCGATCAAGACCGGGCACCTCGGCTCGAAGTTCGGACTGCCGCCCGAGGACGCGGTCGAGCTGGTCCGGCGCGCGCCCGAGTGCGAGGGCCTGCACGTCCATCTCGGCTCACAGCTCGTGCACTTCGGCGCGTCGCTGATGACCGTCGACTGGATCGCGCAGTTCGCCGCTCGGCTCCGCGCCGAGCTCGACTGGACGCCGCGCATCGTCGACCTCGGCGGCGGTCTCGGCGTGCGCCATGTGCTCGACGAGCCTTCGTTCACGATCAACGAGTTCCTCGACGGCCTCCTCGCCGAGCTCGCGCGCAGCTGGGAGCTGCACGACCTGCCGGAAGCGCAGCTCGTGTTCGAGCCCGGCCGCTCGCTCGTCGCGCGTGCCGGCGTGACGCTCTACTCGGTCGGCGGGATCAAGCACGCGAGCGCTACGACCACCTATGTGACCGTCGACGGCGGCATGTCCGACAACCCGCGGCCCGCGATGTACGGCGCGCGCTACACCGCGTTCCTCGCGACGCGCGCCGAAGAGCAGGCGACCGCCGCCTATGCCGTCGCCGGGAAGCACTGCGAGTCGGGCGACGTGCTGATCGACCGCGTCGAGCTGCCGGAGCCACGCCGCGGCGACCTGCTCGCGGTTCCCGGTCGACCGGCGCCTACACGCTCGCGATGTCGTCGACCTACAACGCCGTCCCGCGACCGACCGGCGGTGCTCGTCGCCGACGGCAAGGCACGCCTGATCCGCCGCCGCGAGACGATCGACGACCTGCTCTCGCTCGAAACGGGCTAGCTAGACCTTCCCGACAAGCGAGAGCACGTCGGCGACGAACGGCTTCGAGACGACGTAGACGCCGTGCTGCGCGCACCGCGCGCTCGCCCTGGTACCACCCCGCGAGCGCCAGGTTCTGGTTCCCGTCGAACACGTCGAGCAGGTGCTTGAGGTAGAGCACGCCGACCTCGACGTCGCCATTCACCGTCTTCGCGATCGGATGCCCGGCGAGCACCGTCTCGACGTACGCGCGCGTCGTCGGCAGCGTCTGCAGGACGCCCCGCGCACCCGGCTGTCGAGACGAGCCCCGTCTGGAAGCCCGACTCCATCCACGCGAGCGCGCGGACGAGGTGAGGGTCGACGCCGAGCTTCGTCGACCAGGCGTCGAGATCGCTGACGACGTCGGCGCGGGCCGGCGCGAGCGCGACCGACTTCGGCGGCAGCCGGAGGCGCTGGCCGATGATGATCGGCTTCGCCGCGTTCAGATGGTTCAGCGCCGCGATCGCCGCGATCGTCGTGCCGTCGCTCGCAGCGATCGCGGTCAGCGTGTCGCCGACCCGCACGACGTGGAAGGTCGCCGCGATCGGCGGCTCGCGTCGCGGTGGTCGGTCGCACCGGCACGCCGTCGCGGCGGACGATCGCGGCGAGTGTCCGCGGGCCGACGACGGCGTCGGCGCGCACGTGCAGAGCGCGCTGGAAGCGGCGGAGCGCGGCCGCCGTCTCGGCGCCCGAGGTAGCCGTCGAGCGCGCCCGTGTAGGCGCCGGCGCGCGTCATCAGGAACTGCAGCACGGCGACGTCGAACCCGAAGTCGCCGCGGCGCAGCGTGCGCGACCCGAAGAGCGGCCGCCCGAGCGGGCCGAGCGCGAGCCGCGTGCGCGTGCTCGCGAGCCCGACGGGGAGGCCGTGCTGGCGCTGGAAGACGTGGATCGCAGCGGCCGTCTTCGGCCCGGCGATGCCGTCGATCTGCGCGAGGTAGAGGCCGTGCGCGCGCAGGGCCACCTGGAGCCCGGCGATCTGCGGGTTGACACCTGCCTGCGCTCCCGCCGGCGCGGCTAGTGCCGCCACGCTGAGGATGACGGCGAGACGGGTCACGGAGGCGGTCCGGATTCGGCCCGAGCCCGCGGGCTCCTCCCGCGCTTTACGTCCGCCTTACCGTCCGCTTGACCACGAGCGTCGGCGATGAGCGCGATTCCGAGCACGAGCTCCGGGTGATGGCCCACGAGGAGCTCGACTGCGACCGCACCCGCGAGCGCCCCCCAGATCGAGCCGAAGGCCCCTGCCACCGCCGCTGCGAGCAGCAGGAGCGAGAGCTCGAACGGGAACGTGCCCGAATCGGCATGACCGGCGGCGAGCGTGACGACCGCGCCACCGGCTCCGGCATATGCCGCGGCGAGGGCGGAGGCGGCAGCCCGGTAGCCCGCACGGTTCACACCGGCTGCAGCTGCGGCGAGCTCGTTGTCGCGCACGGCATGGAAGAGCAGCGCGAAGCGCGACTCGACGAGGAGCCACGCGACGACGAACAGCACGCCCGCGACGAGCCACGTCAGGAGGTAGCCGTGCTCGACCGGCCCGAACTTGACCGTCCCGACCCTGCCGAGGATCGAGGGCACTGCGAGCGCCAGCGCGAGCGTCACGACCGGCAGCCCGCGCCGACCGGCGAACGAGGCGAGCAGCCCGGCGACCGCAGCAGCCGCGGCTCCGAGCAGAAGCGCCCAGGGAGCGCCGTAGCCATGGCGGCCGCAGAGGATCGCGGCAGTTGTCCCGCCGATCGCCATGAACGCGCCCTGCCCCAACGAGACCTGGCCGCTCTGTCCGAGCAGATCGAGCCCGAGAATCGCCACGAAGTACGCGCCCACCAGCGCGAGCTGATGCGTGTGGTGATCCGACAGCACGAACGGCGCGACACACAGCGCGACCGTGACGACGCCGACCGCCGCGAGCTTGACCCTCATGGCCGCCTCCGGAGCGCGAAGGCGTAGACGACGGCGAGGCCGACGGCCGGCCGGAGATCGGCGCCGAGATGCGCATAGATACCGAGCAGCTCGAGACCCGCGCCGATCGCAAGCCCGCCGAGCATCGCCGCCGCGGGTGAGGTGAACGCGCCGAGCATGGCGGCCGCAAGCGCATAGAGCAGCGCGAGGCGCAGCATGCCCGGGTCGAGCGGCTGAAGCTGCGTGGCCATCGTGCCCGCGACCGCGCCGAGCGTCGCCGCGAGCCCCCACGACACCGCGTGCATCGTCCGCGTCGAGACGCCGGCCGCTTCGCGCCTCGGTCTCGCTGGCCTCGGCCGCGCGCACGCCGAGCCCGAGCGCGCGTGTGCCAGTAGAGACCGTGCGCGACGGTCGCGGCAGCGAGCGTGACGACGAGAACTCCGAGCTCGACCTTCGGCACCGTGACGCCTGCGAAGTGGACAGGCGCTGCCGAGAACGGGCCGTTCAGCCGACGAGGCGCGTCGCCCCAGATCCAGGAGTCGAGCCCGTCGACGGAGAGGAGCAGCGCGGCGGCGAGCACGACGCCTCCCGCGAGCGGGCGAACGAGTCCGAGATACAGCGCGACCCCGCCGGCGAACGAGAGCAGCAACGTTGCACCGAACGCCGGCCAGAACGCCCACCCGCGTTCGGTCAGGGCGAAGCAGACGAACGCCGAGAGCGTCGCCAGCTCGGCCTGGGCGACGTTGACGAGCCCGGTCGAGCGGCGGACGAGCACGAGCCCCAACGCGAGCAGGGCATAGATGCCGCCCGCCGCGAGCCCCGCAACGACGTGCTCGACGAAGCTCGCCATCTAGCCGACTTCAGGCTGGTTCTGGCACGGCGGGACGTTTCCCGACCTTCCACGTCGCCGCGGCAAGAAGGCCGACCGCGAGCGTGGGGACGATCGTCAGGAAGCGGTAGATCAGCGTCACGGTGACGGCCTCGGCATCGGAGGCACCGAATGCGACGAGCGCCCCGGTCAGTCCGAGCTCGACGAAGCCGATGCCACCCGGCGTGATCGGGATCGAGCCAAGGATCCGTGCGAGCGCCCACGCCGCAAATGCCTCGACGATCGTCACCTCGGCGCGCTCGGCGCCGACTGCGCGCAGCGACACGATGAGGACGAAGAAGACGGTCAGATGCCCGGCGATCGTCGCGGTCGTGAGGAAGAACCAGCGGCGGCGGATCAGCACGATCGTCTCCCCGCGGAACCGGACGAGCGACGTGCCGTTCCACTTCACGGGCGCCTTGTGCAGGAGGCTCTTCGCGCGACTCGCCCAGACGGAGGCCCAGTTGCCCACGCGCTTTGCGAGGCGTGCACTCGAGAGGCCGACGGCGAACGCCACGACCGCCACGACGAAGACCACGAGACCGATGATGGCCACGAGCTCGAGCGTCTTGTTCCGTCCGCCCTCCGCGGCCAGCCCCGCCACCGCGATGATCGGGAAGCCCAGGATCACGAACTGATTCCAGACGCTTTGCACGACCACGGCGAGCCCCACCGGCCGTCCGCTGAAGCCCCAGGCGCGCAACATCGCGAACGAGGTCGCCATCCCGACCGCGGCGCCGCCGGGGGCGACCGACGAGAGCGCGGTCGAGGCGAGCGTGACCCGCGAGGCTTGCAGGTACGAGAGCCCCGGCAGCGCAGCCATGAGCGGCGGCCCGTAGGTTGCAAGGTTGAGCAGCGTTGCGATCACGAGCGCGACGAGCCACTGCCACGAGAGCGTCTGCACGACATCCCAGACCTCGCCGTAGTCGGCGATCTTGGGCAGCACGAAGAAGAAGACGCCGGCGATGACGACGACCGAGACGCCGATCCCGATGATGCGTCCCCACCCTTGACGGCGTTTCCCGTGCGCCTCGTCGAGCTCGACCTGGACGAGCTCGTCCTCGGGGTCGGGCGACAGGCCTGCCGCGATCTCTGCCGACGTCATAGCTCAGTATCGCGTCTAACCGAGCGTGCGTCCCGCGCGGTCGCGCGCGACCCGCTCGTGCTGGTCGACGAAGAGGATCGCGGCGCCGCGCTCATTGAGCGCGTGGAGCAGCTCGAAAACCTCGTGGACGCCCGCGGGCGGCAGTCCAAGCGTCGGCTCATCTGCGAGCAAGAGTCGTGGCTTCGCGGTCGTCGCCCGTGCCAGCGCGAGCAGGCGCTGTTCGGTGGCGGTCAGCGAACCGGCGGTTGCGGCGCGCACGTCGTACAGCGCCGGGAACACCTCGAAGGCACGCGCGAGGTCGCGCGGCGAGAGCCCGCGATGCGTCCAGGCGCCGAGCCGGAGATTCTCGAGCACGGTCAGCGAGGTGAAGATGCCGCCGCGCGCGGCGAGGTAGAGGAGGCCGCGCCGCGCCATCCCTTCGGGCGTACGGCGATAGAGGCGGTCGCCGTCGAAGACGATCGCGCCGCGCGTCTTCTCGAAGCCGGCGATCGTCCGCAACAGCGTCGTTCCGCCAACGACCGAGACGACCTCGCCGTGCTCGACGCTGGCTGTGACCCCGGCGACGTCGGTCAGCTCAAGGAGCGGCAAGGCGATCACGCAGCCGGTCGAGCTGCGCCTCGGAGAGACCGGCCTCGCGGAGATAGCCCGCGACGTCACCGTACGCGCGATCGACGTGCTCGAGCGCCCGCGCCATCGCCTCGGGCGGGGTCTGCGCCTTGAACCACCGGATTCGGCGCTCGTGGGGATCGAGGGCCTCGTCCTCCCAGGGCCGCGGGTTGCGGGCTAGTCGCTCTGAGCTCAGCGCGTAGTCCAGCGCGATCTCGTCGATCGAGGCTCCGGCCACGCGGAGGACGAGCGCTGCGACGAGCCCCGTTCGGTCTCTCCCTCCGGCGCAGTGGAACACGACCGCCCCGCCATTGGCATCGGCGATCGCCGCAATCGCCACACCGAAGTTCGACCGGAACTCTTCGAGGATCGAGATGTAGGACGACGCCCAGTAGCCGGCTACGTCGTCGGCGACCAGGTACTCCTCGACGTCGTCGACGAAGTTTGGGTCGAACTCACCGAGCAGCGAGACGTGCACCACCTCTGGCGCGATCTCACGTGCCGGGTCGCGCGCGATCTCTTCCGGCCAGCGAAGGTCGACGATCCGAGTTACGCGGTGCCCAGCAAGGGACACCCAACCGTCGTCGCTCAAACGCCGGATGTTGTCGGCGCGAACGACAACGCCAGACCGTGTCTCACCTCCCCTTTCGAGGCGAATGCCACCGAGGTCTCGGACGTTCCAGCAGCCGTCCCAGTCGAGCGCGCGGGTCACGCGGCGGCGGGCTCGGCTCCGAGATAGGCGGCGATCACAGCGGGATCGCGCTGCACCTCTTCCGGCGCGCCCTCGGCGATCTTGCGCCCGAAGTCGAGGACGTGGATGCGTTCCGCGATTCCCATGACGAGCCCCATGTGGTGCTCGACGAGCAGCACCGTCAGGCTGAAGTCGTCGCGCAGCTGCGTGATGAACGCGCCGAGCTCGGAGACCTCTTCGTGGTTCAGTCCGCCGGCCGGCTCGTCGAGCAGCAGCAGCCGCGGCTCGGCGACGAGCGCACGTGCCAGCTCGACCCGCTTCAGCGTCCCGAACGGCAGGCCGGCGACCGGGCGGTTCGCGACGTTCGCGAGCCCGACGTAGTCGAGCACCTCGCCCGCGCGCTTCTCGATCGAGCTACTGCGAAACGGCCGCGTGCGCGAATGCCCACCGACGAGGACGTTGTCGAGCACCGTCATCGTCTGGAAGAGCTCGACGTTCTGGAACGTGCGCGCGATCCCGCGACGGACGATCCGATGGGTCGGCGTGCGCAGCAGCGTCCTGCCGTCGAAGTCGAGCTCGCCGGAATCCGGCCGGTAGAGCCGCGTGATCACGTTGAAGAGCGTCGTCTTGCCGGCGCCGTTCGGGCCGATCAGGCCGACGATCTGGCCCTGCTCGACCTCGAGCGAGACGTCGTCGATCGCCACGATGCCGCCGAAGCGGCGCGTCACGTGCCGGACGGAGAGGAGCGCCATCGGCCGAAACTCTAGTAGGCGCACCCGCTGGCGCGCACTTCTCCGTTCTCCTGGAAAGGAGGCAATTCCATGAACGGCGTCATGAGAGCGCCGGCGATGTTGGCCGGGGCAGCGATTGCAGGGCTTCTGCTCTGGGTGGCCGGGGCGCACCTCGACCGCACGACGAACGGCGGCTACTGGGCCGCGCTCGGGATCATCGCGGCGGCGGGCTCGTGTTCGGGCTCACGCAGCTGCGCGGCGGTGGCGGCAACCCGCCGGTCATGCTCCTCGCAGTCTTCCTGCCGGTGCTCGATCGTCGGCGGCTGGGTGCTGCTCGCGAAGCAGCCGCACAACGGCTTCGGCCACGCGCACGTGCTGATCTGGTCGAGGGACATCGCCATCCGCGACGCCGTGCTCGACATCGGGGCGTGGACGGCGTGATCGCGTTTGCGATCGGCGCGACCCTCGCCGCCGCGCTCGAGCCGATGACGCGCCGCGTCGTCGAGCCCGCTCCGGTCGACCACGAGGCGCTCGATGCGCCGACGACGGCCGAGCAGCGTGAGGTCGAGTACGCAGGAAACCGTCGTCACGTAACCGGCGCGCGACAGGCGAAGCGCTCACACACATAGACGGCGGTCTTGCCGTCGACTTCGGTCCGCCCGGCGAGCAATGGGATGTCGTCGGCCGGGCCGAAGGCGATCACGTCGGTCGGCGCGGCGCCGGCAACGTGCTCGCGCGCGACCGCGCGCGTCGGGATCGCCGACGATCGCGAGCTCGCGGTGCGGCGCGAGGTGCTGGTCGAGCGCGACGAGCATCCAGCCGAACGAGGTCGGCGCGCGTGCGATCGGGTCGCGGACGAGCCGGAGCACCGCGACGCGCGCGCTCCTCGAGGCTCGTCGTCGCCCCAGATCCGCGCCAGGCGCAGCAGGACGTAGGCGAGCATCGCGTTGCCGCTCGGCGTCGGGTGGTCGTCGACCTCCTTCTTGCGCGCGACGAGCCGCTCGCCGTCGACCGGCGTCTGGAAGAAGCCGCCGCGCTCGTCGTCGGCGAAGAGCTCGACCGCGAGCGTGCGCGAGCCGGTGCGCCTCGCGCAGCCAGCGCGGCTCGCCGCTCGCGACGTGCAGCTCGAGCAGACCGTAGGCGACGTCGGCGTAGTCCTCGAGGTAGCCGGTGCCCTTCGCGACCCCGTCGCGCCACGTGCGGTGGAGGCGGCCGTCGGCCGTCGAGAGCGGCCCGAGCAGGAACTCGGCCAGTCGCTCGGCCGCCTCGACGCGCCCGCCCTGCGCGAGCGCGGCGAGCATCAGCCCGTTCCACGATGCGATCGCCTTGTCGTCGCGCAACGGCTGCGGCCGCTCGGCGCGGATCGCGAGCAGCCGCGCGCGCGTCTCGTCGTCGAGCTCGCCGCGCAGCACGAAGCGGCCGTCCTCGAACTCCTCGAACAGCTCCTCCGGCGCGCCTTCGCCCGGCGCCCAGGTGAACGTCAGCCCTTCGACGCCGTCCGTGTCGGCGTCCTGCGCCGAGGCGAAGCCGCCGCTCGTCGAGCGCGAGCTCGCGCAGCGCGTAGTCGAGCGTGCGTCGGCGATCGCGCGGTAGCGCTCGTCGTCGAACCGCTTCGCCGCGTGGAGGTAGACGGAAGCGAGCAGCGCGTTGTCGTAGAGCATCTTCTCGAAGTGCGGCACGAGCCACTGCATGTCGACGGAGTAGCGGTGGAAGCCGCCGCCGACGAGGTCGTACATCCCGCCGGCCGCCATCCCGTCGAGCGTCGCGCGCGTCATCTCCTCCTCGCCGCGTCGCAGCAGGAACTCGAGCACCGGCGCGGGCGGGAACTTCGGGCGCGCGGCCGAAGCCGCCCCACCGCGGCTCGAAGACCGCGCGCAGGTTCTCCTGCGCATGGTCGAGCAGGCCGGCGTCGCAGCTCGTCCGGCGAGGGCTCGATCTGCGAGCCCGAGCGGATGTGCTCGACGAGGTTCGCGCTCGACGGTGCGCAGCTCGTCGTCGCTGGCGTCTGCCACGCCTCGGCGACCGCGAGCAGCACCTGCTTGAACGCGGGCATTCCGTGGCGCGGCTCGGGCGGGAAGTACGTGCCGCCGAAGAACGGCTCGCCGTCCGGCGTCAGGAAGACGGTCATCGGCCAGCCGCCGCTGCCGGTGAGCGCGACGACCGCGTCCATGTAGATCGAGTCGAGGTCGGGCCGTTCCTCGCGGTCGACCTTGATGCAGACGAAGTTGTCGTTCATCACGCGCGCGGTCAGCGCGTCCTCGAACGACTCGCGCTCCATCACGTGGCACCAGTGGCAGGCGGCGTAGCCGATCGAGAGCAGGATCGGGCGGTCCTCGTCGCGCGCGCGGGCGAGCGCCTCTCGCCCCACGGGTACCAGTCGACCGGGTTCCCGGCGTGCTGGAGCAGATACGGCGAGGTCTCTTGGGCGAGGCGGTTCATCGCGTTAGCGTAGGCGCGTGAGGCGCTACGAGGACTTCGCTGTCGGAGACGTCTATCGCTCGGCGATCGCGCGCACGGTGACGGAGACCGACAACCTGCTCTTCACGATGCTCGCGATGAACACGAACGAGCTGCACTTCAACGAGGAGGCGGCGCGGGCGAGCGAATGGGGCAAGCCGCTCGTCAACTCGACGTTCACGCTCGCGCTCGTCCTCGGGCTCTCGGTGCGCGACACGACCGAGGCGGGCGGCGTCAATCTCGGCTGGAAGGAGATCCGCCTGCCCGAAGCCGGTGTTCGTCGGCGACACGATCCGCTCGGAGACGGAGGTGCTGTCGGCGCGCGTCTCGGAGTCGCGGCCGGGCCACGGCATCGTCGAGGTGCGAACGCGCGGGCTGAATCAGCGCGACGAGGTCGTCTGCGAGTTCGAGCGAGCTTCCTCATCCCGCGCACGTAAGGTCGCCCCGTGGAGTCGCGCGAGATCGAGGCGATCGTCCAACAGCACACGGAGGCGGTCACGAGTGTGCTTCCCCGCGCCGAGGTGCACCTCACGGGCAGCGCGTCCATCCCCGGCCTCGACGCGCGCGACATCGACCTCGTGGTGCTGGTCGACGACGTTGCAGAGGGCGGCGCCGCCCTGCGCGCGCTCTACCCACCTCTCTACGAGGAACACTGGAAGGACGACTGGATTGCCTTCCGAGCACCCGGGCCGCCGCAGGTCGACCTCGTCCTCACGACCCGCGGCTCGAGCTGGGATGCCCAGCATCGGCTCGCCTGGTATCTGCTCCGTGACGACGATGCGCTCCTCGCCGAGTACGTCGAGCACAAAGACGATTTCGAGCGCAAGCGTGAGTTCTTCGACCGGCTCGTGGGTCAGTCGGGCCAGCGGCTCGCGCGATACACCTGACCCGCGAGCCGCCGCCCGAGGACCCCTTCGAGCCAACGCGAGACATCGCACAGCGCGTCGACGTCCACCCCGGTCTCGACGCCGTCCCGCTCGAGCTGCCAGACCAGATCCTCGGTCGCGACGTTCCCGGTCGCATTCGGCGAGAACGGGACAGCCGCCGAGCCCGCCGACGGACGCGTCGAGCACCGTCGCGCCCTCCGTCGAGCGCCGCCCACGCGCAGGCGTACCCCGTGTTGCGCGTGTTGTGGAGATGCGCGCCGACCCGCGGCCCCAGGATCGAAACGCGCTCGACCAGATCGCCGCACGCGCTTCGGCGTCGCGACGCCGATCGTGTCGGCGAGGACGAGCTCGTCGGCGCCGTCGAGCTGCTCGCACAACGCCTCGACCGCGCCCGGGTCGACCTCGCCCTCGAACGGGCAGCCCCACGCGCACGAAACCGTGACCGTCACCGGCTTCGTGCGCAGCGGCGAGGATCGCGCGACGCGCTCGACCGCCTCGTCGAGCGTCGCGTTGCCGTTCCGCTGGTTGAACGTCTCCGTCGCGGCGAGCGTGCAGTTGACGCGATCGAGCGACGTCGCGCGCGAACCGCTCCTAGCCGCGCTCGTTGAGCACGAGCCCGGACAGCTCCGCGTCGCCGCGCATCGGCGGCCGCAACGACCTCCTCCGCGCCCGCCATCTGCGGGACGCGATCGTCGCGCACGAACGACACCGCCTCGATCCGCGGCACGCCGGCCGCAGCGAGCCGCGACACCAGCTCGGCGCGCACGACGGGCGCGAGCACGTCCGGCTCGTTCTGGAGGCCGTCGCGCGGCCCGACGTCGCAGATCGTGACCACTGCCGGCTAGGCGGCGCGGCGCACCGGGACACGTCCTCGAACGCGTCACGCGCGCCGCGCCGGCAGCAGCGCGACGACGGCCGTCGTGACGCAACGCCGACCCACTGCCAGCCGGTCAGCGTCTGCCCGAACTTGAAGTAGCCGACGAGGATCGCGCTCACCGGGAACGCAAGCTCGGCGATCGTCGCCGCAACCGCGGGCGTCGTCTGCAGCCCGTAGTAGTAGAGGCCGAGCGCGAGGAAGCCGGTGACGAACGCGAGCAGCGCGATGTAGCCGCTGTCGTGCCACGACGCGAAGGCGGGCGCGCTCAGGACGAGCAGCGCGACCGCGCTCGCCGGCGAGCCCGAACACGAAGCGCAGCGTCGCGACGTGCTCGAAGCGCATGTCGCGCGCGAGGTAGCGGCCCGAGCACCGTGCCGAGCGCCCACAACACCGCGGCGCCGAGCGCGTAGAGCGTCGGCCGCAGTCCGTGCACCGTCGGGTGGAACGGATGCGGGACGCCGATCAGCCACGCCCCGACGAGCGCCGGCACGAGAAACAGCCACGAAGCGCGGCCGCATCCGCTCGCCGAGGATGACGCTCGCGCCGACAACGGCGACGAGCGGCTGCACCTTCTGCAGCACGACCGGGTGTGACGTAGTCGTCGCCTCGACGAACGCCTGGGTGAAGAGCATCGTCGCGACCGCCGACGAGCCCGCGCCGATCACGACGCCGGCGAGCGATGTACCGCCAGCCGAGCGCGAAACAGCGACGCAGCGCGCCGACGACGAACGGCAGCGTCAGCAGCGACGAGCACGACGTGCTCGCCGAAGACGATCGTCGCGACCGCGGTCGTCTGCGCGAGCGGCGCGCGGATCCAGGCGTCCATGCCCCCACATGCGGCCGCGACCGCGACGACGAGCGTTACTCCGAGTGACCTGCTCCGATGCCTCGAAACGTAGTTACGCAGCAGCAGGTGCGGCGCCTCCGCGCCGATCGGCTCCGTCGCGACCTGCTTGCGCACGCCGCTGCCCGAGACCCAGTAGCCGATCAAGCCGACGACGACGATGATCGCCGAGCGTCCCGAGCGTCAGCGCCTCGAACTCGCCCTGCCCGACGCCCCAGCTGCCCTTGAACCCGTAGCCGACGCCGAAGATCTTCTCGAGCATGTCGGGGAAGACCGCGACCCGAACGAGCCGAGCGCGATCCAGCCGGTGACGAGGATCGTCGAGACCCACAGCCCGGGCATCCCCCACGGGTGCACGTACGGCCGATGCACCGTCGGATACGAGTAGCGGAGCTTCAGCACGGCCGGGAAGATCCAGAGGTACGAGATCAGCGTCGTCGAGATCGCGATGTCGAGCACGACCGTGAACGCGTTCGCCGTGCTCTGGTTGCGCAGCAGGTAGATCGCCGGCGACGCAGAAGACGCTCGCCGCGATGCCCGACAGGACGTTGACGCGCACCGGCGTGCCGAGCTTGCGGTTGAACACGCCGAAGAACTGGAAGAACGCGCCGTCGTACGAGGCGACCGCCTGGATGCGGTCGGAGCCGATCATCCAGACCGCGCCCGAGGTGACGAGCGCGCCGATGAAGCAGAGCGTCATCACGATCAGCAGCGCGTGCGCCGCACCGCCGTACACGCCGTGGAACGTGAGCGTGACCGCGTCGATGAAGCCGCCGATCGACGTCACCTTGCTCGCGGGCAGCACGAGCAGGATGCAGAAGATCGGGATGACGTACATCAGGACGCCGGTGATGCCGCTGCGCAGGACCGAGAGCGGCACGTCCTTCTGCGGGTTCTCCATCTCCTCGGCCGCGCCGTTCTGCAGCTCGAAGCCGACGTAGTTGAAGAGCAGGATCGGCACGAGCCCGAAGAACACCGCGCGCGTCGGGCTGATCTGCCCGAACTGGAAGCCCGCGACGCCGTGCTTCATGCCGTAGATGATCACGGTCATCGAGAAGAAGCCGAGCACGACGCCGCGCAGGATCGCGCCCGCGTTCGGGATCCACTTGCCGTAGCGCAGCGAGATGATCGCGACGCCGATCGAGATCCAGATGAAGCTGAGCTTGAAGACGTAGTCGCCGGCCGAGCCCGTGCCGATCTTGAAGACGTTCGCGCTCCACGAGTCGTGCGCGATGAACGCCAGCGAGCCGCCGACCCAGAGCGGGTTCGTGACCCAGTAGAGGATCGAGGCGATGCCGCCGTGCAGACGGCCGAACGCGAGCTTCGTCCACTCGTACGGGCCGCCCTCCTGCGTGAACGCCGAACCGACCTCGGCCATCAGCAGCATGTACGGCGCGACGAAGACGACCGCGAGGATGATCAGCCAGAGGAAGCCCTGCGGCGCCGTTCGACGCGACCGTGCCGAGCGTGTCGAGCCCGACGAACGCGCAGACGCTGAAGAACACCATGTCGAAGCGACGCAGCGACTTGATGAGCTTCGCCCTTCTCGTCGAGCGCGAAGGTCGTCGTCTGCTCGGCAACCGCCATCGGCGGCCTCCTAGAGGATTAGTTGACGCGTTTCCACGCTTCGGTCGAGCACTTCGCCGAGTATTCCGACGATCTCGACCGAACTCCTGCTCGCCCGCGATGAGCGGCGGCGAGATCTGCACGACCGGGATCGCCGCGGTCGTCGGCGCGGCAGATCAGGCCGCGCTCGAAGAGCGCCGGGAGAGGAACCCGCGGAGCAGCGACTCGCGACTCCTCGTCGCGTGAACGTCTCGCGCGTCTCCTTGTCCTTCACGAGCTCGATCGCGTAGAGGAACCCGGTGCCGCGCAGGTCGCCGACGATCGGCGAGGTCGAGCAGCGTCGCGAGCTTCGCGCGGAAGCTCGTCCTGCGTCTCGCGCGACGTGCTCGACGATCTTCTCGCGCTTCATGATCTCGATGTTCTTCAGCGCGATCGCGCAGCCGACGGGATGGCCGCCGAACGTGATGCCGTGCGTGTACATCGACTTCTCGTCTGCCGAACGCCTCGAACACCTTGTCGGCGACGAGCACTGCGCCGATCGCGGCGTACGCTCGACGAGAGCCCCTTCGCGCACGTGATCAGGTCGGGCTTGATGTCGTACTTGATGCTCCCGAACCACTCGCCGATGCGGCCGAAGCCGGTGATCACCTCGTCGGCGCAGAGCAGGATCCCGTAGCGGTCGCAGATCTCGCGCACGCCCTCGAAGTAGCCGGGCGGCGGCGTGAACGAGCCGCCCGCGTTCTGCACCGGCTCGAAGATCACCATCGCGACCGTGCTCCGGCCCCGCCTGCTCGATCGCCGACTCCGAGTCCTCGAGCAGGAACGCCGTGAACTCCGCCTCGGTCTCCTCGAGCGGACGGTGGTAGCGATTCGTGTTGCGCACGTGCACGACGTCGGGCACGAGCGGCTCGAACGGCGCGCGCAGCGCCGGAATGCCGTTGATCGAGAGCGCGCCCATCGTCGTCCCGTGGTAGGCGGTGCGGCGCGCGATCGCCTTCCAGCGGCGCTCGCCGCGCGCCGAGTGGTACTGCCGCGCGAGCTTCCACGCCGACTCGACCGCTTCCGAGCCGCCCGAGACGAAGAACGCGCGGTTGATCCCGGGCGGCGTCAGCGACGCCAGCTCCTGCGCGAGCTCGATCGCGCGCGGATGCGCGTACGACCAGTTGGTGTAGAAGGGCAGCTCGCGCATCTGCTCGAGCGCGGCCTGGCCGATCTCCTCGCCGTAGCGTAGCCGATGTTCACGCGAGAAGAGCCCGGCGAGCGCGTCGAGGTACTTCTTGCCGTCGTCGTCCCAGAGGTAGCAGCCCGTCGCCGCGGACGATCACCGGCGGCTCGTAGCCGTGCATCCGCGTGAAGTGCAGCCAGAGGTGGTCGCGCGCCGCCGCGCGGAGATCGGTCATCGCCATGCCCGCGAGCCTATACCTGGTAGCTGAAGATGCGCTCCGGCTTCACTTTCACGATCACGCGGTTCTGCGGCGTATGGAAGTCCTCGCCCCAGTACTTCCGCGAGAGCTCGTGGATGTGGTCGTCGGCGCCGTCGAGCTGAAGCTCGGCGACGCCTTCGACCTCGAAGTAGCGGTACGGATCGTTCCGGTCGAACACGGTCACGCTGACGCGCGGGTCGCGCTGGAGGTGCTTGCCTTTCGCACGCGCGTTCGTCGTGTTGAAGATGACGTGCTCGCCGTCGGTGTCGACCCACACGATGCTCGTCTGCGGCGCGCCCTGCTCGTTCAGGGTCGCGACCGCAGCGAAGCCGTTCGTGCTCCGGATCAGCTCGAGCTGAGACTCGGTCAGCTCGGCCATCAGTGCACCGTCGTCGGGATGTTCTTGATCTTGCCGGTCGCGATCTCGGTCTTCACCTGCTCGACCTTCGCCTCGATGCCGCTCGGCGCCTTCGACGAGAACTTGCCGATGCCGACACCGTCCACGTTCAGGCCGTAGACCGCGTCCTGCCCGCCCTTGAACTTGCCGTTCTTCGCGTCCTGGATCGAGTCGTAGACGGCCGTGTCGACGCGCTTCAGCGCCGAGGTGAGGACGTACGGGCCGAGGTAGCCCTGGTCGGCGTCGACGCCGATGCCCCAGACGCCCTTCTCACGTGCGGCGTCGAGCGCGCCGAGACCGCAGCCACCCGCGACCTGGAAGACGACGACCGAGCCCTGCGCGATCTGGTTCAGCGCGACGAGCTTGCACTTCTGCTGCGCCTCGAAGTCCTGCGAGTAGCCGTTGATCGTCTTGATCCCCGGGTCGGCCGCCTTCGCGCCTGCCTGGAAGCCGGCGATGTAGCGGTCGACCGGCGGCTGCTTCTCGCCGCCCACCGACGAGACCGCCTTGCCGCCGCGATCCTTGGCGGCAAGCCCGGCCGCGTAGCCCGCGAGATAGCCCGCCTCCTGCTCCTTGAAGAGGAGCCCCTCGACGTTCGGCAGACCGCCTTCGTCGGCGTTCGAGACGTCGACGATCGCGAAATGCGTCTTCGGATACTGCTTCGCGACCGCCTTGAGCGCGTCGATCTCCGTGAAGCCGACGCCGATCACGAGGTTGTAGCCCTGCTTCGCGAGCGAGCTCATGTTCGGGATGTAGTCGGCCGGCGAGCTCGCCTGGACGACCCGGCCCTGGACGCCGAGCTCGGCCTCCGCTTTCTGCAGGCCGACGTAGGCCAGATGGTTGAAGCCGCGGTCGTTGAGGCCGCCGGTGTCGGTGCTCAGCCCGACCCGGAACGTCGCGGCGCTGGCCGTCGTCGTGGTCGTCGCAGTGTTGGCCTTCTTGGACGAGCCGCAGCCGGCGGCAACGACCACCAGGGCCGTCGCGAGCAGCGCGAGCGCGATCGTTCTCTTCACGGATCCTCCGAGGTTTTAGACTGTGGGACGAAAACCTATGGCCGATTCTACTCAGCACTCGGTGGTGAGCGTCGCGATGAGGGTGCGCGAGGGACAGCCTCGAGGCGCTCTCCGCGCAGGTGACCCTGCGGCGCGACGAGTCGCTCGAGGCGGCGCTCGCGCGCGCGGTCGACGTCGAGGCGCTCGCGCACGTCGAGCAGCTCGAGACGCGGCTCCTCGCCGACGGCACGCTCGCCACCGTCTACCTCGGGCTCGTGCGCGCGGGCGTCGAGCTCGCCGGCGACTGGCGCCCGGCCGCGGAGCTCGACTCGGAGCTGGTCGCCGCCGCGCAGGCGCGGCTGCGCGCGAAGCTCTCCTACACGAACCTCGGCTTCGCGCTCGCGCCCGAGGTGTTCACGGTCTCGGAGCTGCGCGAGGTCTACGTCGCGGCGCTCGGCTACGACGTGTCGGCGACCAACCTGCAGCGCGTCCTGCTCCGCCGCGGCGCGATCGAGCGCGTCGAGGGCCAGCGCGCGCCCGGGCGGACGCGGCGGCCGCCCCGCCGCGTTGTTCCGGTTCGCGTCGCGCCGGCTCGAGGTGACCGACGAGTTCGCGGCGCTCAGGCCGCCGCGCTAGCGAGGATCTCGCGCCAGCGGGCGAACAGGAGCTGGTGCGTCCCGTCGACGAGCCGCAGCTCGGCGTTCGGCAGCCGCTCCGCGTAGAGCTCGCCGATCGACGGCAGGCAGGTCGTGTCGCGGTCGCCCCACCAGAGCGTCACCGGCTGCTCGATCGACGCCGACGCTCGAACCCCCACGGACGGCCGAGGTACGCGAGCTCGTACGCGAGCCACAGACCGCCCTCGCGGAACGAGTCGGCGCGGCCGCGCGCGTACGCCTCGTCGGTCTCGGGGCTGCCGGTCGGCGGCGTCGGCTGCCTCCCCCACCGCTCGAGCCCGCGCGCCGCGACCCGCGGCGCGTAGCGCGCCAGGCGGACCGCCTGCCGGACGTCGGGCGAGACCTGAGTCGAGCGCGTCCGGCGGCGGCATCGAGCCGACGACCGCGACGCGCGTGACGCGTTCGGGCGCGACCGCTGCGAGCGCGAGCGCGTGCGGCCCGCCGGCCGACCAGCCGAGCGTCGCGAAGCGCTCGACCTCGATCGTCGCGAGCGTCGCCTCCGCCCAAGCCCGCAGCGTCGGGAACCGCCGCGCCTTGCCACTCCGGTCGAACGCCAGTAGGCGGATGCCGAGCTCGGCCGCGATCGAGTCGTCCGGATGGCGCGTCAGCCGCGAGTCGCCGCCGCCGTGGAAGTACACGACGGGCGTGCCGCCCGGATCGCCGACCTCGTCGATCACACGAGCCTCTTGACGAGCAGCACGCGGGCCTCGCCGGCGCCGTCGTAGTCCTCGTCGATGCGATCGACCTCGAACCCGATCGCCGTGTGGAAGGCAACCGAGCGCTCGTTGACCGGCGAGGTGACGGCCCGCACGATCGTCCGCGGCGCGACCGCTGCGAAGAAGCGCTCGTAGAGCGTCCGGCCGAGCCCGGTCCCGCGCTCGCCGGGATCGACGCCGACGAAGTGGACGTACGCCTCGTCCTCGAAGGTCTGCGAGCGGAAGCCGCAGAGGAAGCCGACGAGGCGCCCGTCGCGCTCGGCGACGAACGACGTGTCGCGGAAGTGGACGAAGAAGAGCTTCGGCAGCATCGCCGCCATCTCGCGCCCGCCCCACCACTCGTCGATGCGGTGGATCACGGCTCCGTAGTCGGCGGGCTCGGCGTGGCGAATAGTCGCGGCCATAGGCTGAGCCTATGCAGATTCTCATCCTCGGCGGCACGCAGTTCCTGGGCCGCCACACCGTCGACGCGGCGCTCGCGCGCGGGCACGAGGTCACGCTCTTCAACCGCGGCCAGACGCGCCCCGAGCTCTTCCCCGACGTCGAGAAGCTCCTCGGCGACCGCGACGGGAACCTCGACGCCGTGCGCGGCCGGTCATTCGACGCGGTCGTCGACACGAGCGGCTACGTGCCGCGCATCGTCGCCGAGACGATGGACGCGCTCGGCGAGGTCGGCCACTACACGTTCGTCTCGAGCATCTCGGTCTACGCCGACGTCTCGACGCCTCCGACCGAGGAGTCGCCGGTCGCCGAGCTGAAGGAGCCGACCGAGGAATGGCGCGAGGCCTACGGCGAGCTGAAGGCCGACTGCGAGGACGAGGTACGCGCGCGGTTCCCGGACGCGTTCATCCCGCGGCCGGGCCTGATCGTCGGCCCGTGGGACCCGACCGGGCGCTTCACGTACTGGGTCGAGCGCTTCGCAGCCGGCGGCCGCGTGCTCGCGCCGGCGCCGCCCGAGGCGGACGCGCAGGTCATCGACGCCCGCGACCTCGCCGCGTGGATCGTGCGCGCGGCCGAGAGCGGGCTCGCCGGCACCTACAACGCGGTCGACCGGCCGATCCGGCGCGATTCGCTGCTCGAGACGTGTCGCGCGGTCGCAGGCGGCGACTCGGAGATCGTCTGGGTCGATCCGGCGTTCCTGCTCGAGCACGAGGTCGGCGAGTGGATGGAGCTGCCGCTCTGGCTCGCGAGCCCCGAGTACGCAGGGATGCTCTCCGTCGACCCGACGCCGGCATTCGCCGCCGGGCTCGTGACGCGACCGCTCGCCGAGACGGTGCGCGACACGCTGGCCTGGGTCGAGAGCGGCGAGGCTCCGAGCGAGCCGCCCGCCGGCCTCGCGCGCGAGAAGGAGCAGTCCGTGCTTGACGCGTGGCTCTCGAAAGAGTAGTTTCGAAACATCTCTTTCGACAACTCGCTCACCCTCACCGATCCGCGCGCGATGCGGGCGCTCGCGCACCCGACGCGGCTCGCGCTCCTCGACCATCTCCACTCGGTCGAGCACGCGACCGCGACCGAGTGCTCTGAGTTCGTCGGCGACAGCCCGTCCTCGTGCAGCTACCACCTGCGGGCGCTCGCCCGGTGGGGCTTCGTCGAGGAGGTCGACGGCGGCCGCGGGCCGCGAGCGCCCATGGCGCGCAGTCGCGACGCGGATCGAGTTCCCGTCGGACGGGTTCGAGGCGACGGTGCTCCGCGACGAGCTCGTGGCGCGCCAGCAGCAGCGCGTCCGCGACGGGCTTCGGCGCGAGCACGAGCTCACTCCGCGCTGGCGCCGCGCCGCTCAGACGTCGTCGGCCACGCTCGAGCTCACAGCGAGCGAGCTCGAAGAGCTCGGCGAGCGGTTCGAGCAGCTGCTCGACGAGTACCGCGGCCGCGATGCGCGGCGCAACACGCGCCACATCGTCGTGAGCTTCGGCGCGGTCGCGGAGCTGTAGTGTCGGCGCGTGCGCCTAGAAGGAAAGCGCGTCGTCGTCACGGGCGCCGGTACCGGAATCGGCCGCTCAATCGCTGAGCGCCTCGCGGCCGACGGCGCACAGCTCACGCTCTTCGCGCGCGACGAGTCGCGCCTGCTGCGACGTCGTCCCGGGCGCGCGACGCGGTCGCTCGACATCCGCGACCGCGCCGCCGTGCTCGCGGCGTTCGACGAGCCGATCGACGCGCTCGTCGCGAACGCAGGCATCGGCGGCGCCGAACGCGCACGGCGACGGCGACCGCTTCGACGACATCGTGCAGACGAACCTCTACGGCACGTACTGGTGCGTCGCGGGCCGCCGAGCAGCGCCTGCCCGGACGGCGGCCGCATCGTCGTCACCTCGTCGATCCTCGCGCGCATCGGCGTCGCGGGGTACACGGCGTACTGCGCGTCGAAGGCGGGCCTGCTCGGGCTTGTCCGTTCGCTCGCCGCCGAGCTCGCGCCGCGACGGATCCAGGTGAACGCGATCTGCCCCGGCTGGGTCGACACCGAGATGGCCTGGGAGGGCCTGTCGGACTGGCCGGGACTGACCGCCGACGAGGCCTGGGAGATCGCCCAGCGAGAGGTGCCGCTGCGCCGCATGAGCCAGCCGGACGAGATCGCCGGCACGGTCGCGTGGCTGCTCTCGGATGACGCGATCGGCGTCACCGGCCAGGCGATCGACCAGAACAACGGCGCTTTCATGATCTGATCAGGTCGGTCCGTCCGACGGGGTCCGTAGCGTTCGCTCGCATGCTGGAACGCGACTATCTCCGTCGGGGCATTGCCGAAGGCATCGGCACCTTCGCCCTCATCTTCGTCGCCGCAGGCGGCGCTGCTTATGCCACCGCTCCGATCGATCTCGCTTTCGCGAACGGCCTCGTCATCGCCGTGATGGTCTCCGCCGCCGGCGTTCATCTCCGGCGGACACATCAACCCGGCGGTCACGCTCGGCTTCCTCGCCACCCGGCGGATCGCCGCCGAGCTGGCTGTCTGTTACTGGTTCTTCCAGTTCGGCGGCGCAGCGCTCGCGGCGCTGCTGCTCAAGTGGGTCCTGCCGGCAGGCGCGCAGAACGCGGCGACACCTTGGTGTCCCGCGCTCGGCACAGGCATCGGCTCGGGCGACGGCATCGTCGTCGAAGCGGTCCTCACCTTCTTCCTGGCGTGGGTCGTGTTCGCGACCGCGGTCGATCCGCGCGGCGCGTTCAAGCAGATCGCCGGCCTCGCCATCGGCTTCACGATCGCGTTCGACGTGCTCATGGCGTACGGCATCACGGGCGGCGCCATGAACCCGGCGCGCGCCTTCGGGCCGCAGCTCGTCGGCGACCACTGGGCGCACTGGTGGGTCTGGTACGTCGGCCCGTTTGCGGGCGCCGTGATCGCCGCTGCGCTGTACGAGCTGCTGTACCTCCGCCCCACCGCTCCCGAGCCGGTCGGCCCGCCTGAGACAGGCGTCGAAGAGCCGGGCGCGGGCGAAGCGGCGTACAGCTCGATCACCGCGTCGTCCGACCCGTTTCGATAGGTTCCGGCACCGATGCTTTCGACGATCGCACTCGTCGTCGCCGGCCTGTCCACGGGCCACAAGATCGGGCTCGCGGTCGTCGGCGCGCGCGTTCATCATCTTCGCGCTGATCTCGTCGTTCGTCCTGCCGCGGCGCAACCCGAACTTCCCGGGAAGCACATCGGCTTGTTCGTCACGTGTCGCGTCGCTGCTTCTTCGTCGCGATGCTCGCCGCGGTGATCATCTTCGGGCGCGAGGCGCCGGAGGCGAGCGGCGAGGGCTCGACGACGACGACGCACCGCTACGACGCCCGCGACGTCGACGACGACTCCACGCCTTCGACGTCCACGACCGCGAGCAGCGTGCCGGCGATCCGGCGGCCGGCAAGGCGGTCTTCGCGAGCGCCGGCTGCTCGGGCTGCCACACGCTGAAGGCCGCGGGCGCGACGGGAACCGTCGGGCCGAACCTCGACCAGCTGAAGCCGGCCGAGGACGTCGTCAAGCACCAGGTGACAACGGCGGCGGCGCGATGCCGCCCTTCGGGGGCCAGCTCTCGGCCGACGCAGATCCAGAACGTCGCCGCGTACGTCTACGTGTCGACGCACTCCTAGCGCGCGAAAAACGTCCCCTTAACGAGCGAAACCCGCCCGGGGGAGGGGCGGGATCGCCGCAGTCACGTCAGTCGCCGACAATGTCAGGGGGAGCCGGCAAGCGGATCCTCGCTCACCACGCCCTCGGTCGCGCATCAACCAGAAGGGTGATCTTCTCGTGACGAAGGTCGAGGAGAGGGTGAAGCGGAGAAGGAGGGATTCGAACCCTCGAGGCAGGGATTTCCCCACCTAACGCCTTAGCAGGGCGCCGCCTTCAGCCACTCGGCCACTTCTCCGGGCGCGCGCATCGTACCCGAGGCTCTGGAACGCGAAAGCCCGCCGAGGCGGGCCCTCGCCGAAGGCGGAGGGAGAGGGATTTGAACCCTCGATGCACCTTTCAGCACATACGCGATTTCCAGTCGCGCTCCTTAGACCGCTCGGACACCCCTCCGTGAAGGCACTTCGTTCAGTTTTCGAAACGGAGGGGGAGGGATTTGAACCCTCGATCCGCCTTGCGACGGATAACGGTTTTCGAGACCGCCGCATTCGACCGCTCTGCCACCCCTCCGAGCGGGCGCATGGTACCTAGCCGGCCGACTAATCGTGGATGCGGGCGATCACGTCTTCGCGCTTCAAGACGCGCACGCGGTGCGACGAACGGGCGAGGCGAACCTCGTAGCCGGCGTCGCGCGGGAAGAGCACCTTGTCGCCCGGCTCGAGCAGCGTCACGTCCGGGCCGATCGAGGCGACGATGCCGCTGCGCACGTTCAGCGCCTCGTTCGCCGGGACGATCAGGCCGCTCGGCAGCTCAGACTCGTCGAGCGGCTGGAGCGACGACGTAGTCGTCGAGCGGTTCGAGCGTCACGTTGTTGGCGAGCGGGTGCCCTTCGAGCATCCCTCCACGATACTCCGACCCATCGAGGTCTCGAACGCCGACAAGCTGTTCTTCCCGGAGCGGGGACTGACGAAGGGCGATCTCGTCGCCTACTACGTCGGCGTGGCCGAGCAGGCTCTCCCCCATCTCCGCCGCCGGCCGTTCCACATGAAGCGCTTCACGAACGGCGTCGAGGGCGAGTTCTTCCACCAGAAGCGCGTGCCGTCGAAGCATCCCGACTTCGTCGACGAGGTCTTCGTGCAGTTCCCGAGCGGCCACTCGACGGTCTTCGCGATCGTCGACAACGTCGAGGCGCTCGCGTGGGTCGCGAACCTCGGATGCATCGAGCTGCACACGTGGGCGTCGCGCGTCCCGGAGATCGAGCAGCCCGACTATCTGCTGATCGACCTCGACCCGACGAGCGACGGCCAGTGGCCGTTCGTGCGCGAGATCGCGCTCGTCGTGCGCGAGGTGATGGACGAGCTCGGGCTGCGCTCGTACCCGAAGACGTCGGGCGCGACGGGCCTCCACATCCTCGCGCCGATCAAGCCCGAGCTGCCGTTTCCCGAGGTTCGCCGCTTCGCGAAGGCGCTTGCGGTCGAGGTCGAGCGCCGTATCGACGACCAGGCGATCGCGACGACGACGTGGCGCGTCGCCGATCGCGTCGGCGTGTTCGTCGACTACGGCCAGAACGCGCGCGACCGGACGATCGCCTCGGCGTACTCGGTCCGCCCCACGCCGGACGCGCGCGTCTCGGCGCCGCTGCTCTGGGACGAGGTCGCGGCGTGTCGAGCCCGAGGTGTTCACGCTCGAGACGATGCCGGCGCGCATCGCCGCGGTCGGCGACCCGATGCGCGGCATGTGGCGCAACCCGCCGTCTCTCGGCTCGCGGTTTGCGAAGCTCGGGCTCTAGGACGCGAAGAGCTCAGCCACGCCCGCGCCCGTCTCGTCGCGCTGCGGGCGCAGCTCACGCCACGTGCAGTCGCGCGGATCCTTGTCCTCGCGCCAGCGCAGGAGCTTCGTGCCGTGCCGGAAGCGCGAGCCCTGCACCTTGTCGTAGCGCACCTCGACGACGAGCTCGGGACGAAGGGCCGCCTGCTCGAGCTCGCCGCTCCCCCAGCGGTTCGGCTCCGAGAAGCTCCGGTCGGACGACTCGTCGACGAGCGGCAGGACGCGCTTCGCGACCTCGTCGCGCGTCTTCGCAGCAACCGCCGCCGTGCCGACGTAGTCGAGCCCGCCGTCCTCGCGATAGAGCCCGAGCAGCAGCGTCGCCACCGCCGACCGGTCGCCCTTCCAGCGGATGCCGACGACGACGCAGTCGGCCGCCTTGTGCTCCTTCACCTTGACCATCCCGTCGCGCGAGCCGGGGAGGTACGGCGACTCGAGCCGCTTCGCGACGACGCCGTCGAGCCCGAGCGTCTCGAACCGCTCGAGCCAGCCGCGCGCAGCCGCCAGCTCACGCGTCGCCGGCGAGATCCGAAAGCCCTGACAGCGCCTCGACGCGCGCGCGCCGCTCCGCGAGCGGCAGCTCCCACACCGGCTCGCCGTCCCAGACGAGCACGTCGAAGACGACGTACTCCGCCGGGATCTCGCCGGACAGGCGCTTGATGCGCGACTCGGCCGGATGGAGCCGCATCTGCATCGCGTCGAAATCGACCGCGCCGTCGCGCACGATCACGATCTCGCCGTCGAGCGCCGACTGCGGCGGCAGCAGCTCGCCGAGCGGCCGCAGCTCCGGGAAGTAGCGCAACAGCGGCCGCTCGTTCCGCGACCACAGCGCCAGCTCGTCGCCCGCGTTCTCGAGCACGCCGCGAAAGCCGTCCCACTTCGGCTCGTACTGCCAGCCGTCCGCCTCGGGCAGCTCGCGCACGAGCTCGGCCTCCATCGGCGGGAACGGAACGATCGGCGCAGGCATCCACGTAACCGTAGACGGCTAGGGTTGGTCCGTGAAACGGGTCGCGATCACCGGCGTCGGAGCGGTCACACCGCTCGGCCTCGACGTGCCGAGCTCCTGGGCCGCGGCGCGCGCCGGCGAAAGCGGCATCGGCTGGATCACGACCTTCGACACCGACGGCCTGCCGGTGCGCATCGCCGGCGAGGTGAAGGGCTTCGATCCGACGCAGGTCGTCTCGGCGAAGGAGGCGCGCAAGCTCGAGCGGAACGTCCTGCTCGGCGTCGCCGCCGGCCGCGAGGCGCTGACGGACTCCGGCTTGAGCGGCTACGACCCCTCGCGCGTCGGGATCATCTTCGGCTCGGCGATCGGCGGCGTCGCCGGCATCGTCGAGCAGGCCGAGACGCTGCGCGACCGCGGGCCCGATCGCGTTTCGCCGAACTTCCTGCCGAACGTGCTCGTCGACTCGACCTCCGGCCAGCTCGCGATCTCGCTCGGCATCACCGGCCCGAACTACGCGGTCGTCTCGGCCTGCGCGACCGGCTCGCACGCGGTCGGCGAGGCGGCCGAGATGATCAAGCGCGGCGCGGCCGACGCGGTGCTCGCCGGCGGCACCGAGGCGTGCCTCATTCCGCTGATCCTCGCCGGCTTCACGGCGATGCGCGGGCTCGCGGCGGAGGACGAGCATCCCCCGCACGCGTCGCGCCCGTTCGACGCGACGCGCGCCGGCTTCGTGATGGCCGAAGGCGCCGGCGCGCTGCTCCTCGAGGACTGGGAGCAAGCCGAGCGCCGCGGCGCCGATATCTACGCCGAAGTGCTCGGCTACGGCGCATCGAACGACGCGCATCACATGGCGCAGCCCGAGCCGGAGGCGACGGGGGTCGCCTCGATGATGCGCGGTGCGCTCGAACGCGCCGGCGTCGACCCGACGCGCGTCGGCTACATCAACGCGCACGGCACGTCGACGCCGCTCGGCGACACCGCCGAGACGAAGGCGATCAAGGCTGTCTTCGGCGACCACGCCTACAAGCTCGCCGTCTCGTCGACCAAGTCGATGACGGGCCACACGTTCGGCGCGGCCGGGGCGATCGAGGCGATCTTCTCGGCGCTCGCGATCCGCGACGGCGTGCTGCCGCCGACGATCAACTACCGCGAGCCCGATCCGGACTGCGACCTCGACTACGTGCCGAACGAGGCGCGCGCGGCGCAGGTCGACGTCGCGATCTCGAACGCGATGGGGCTCGGCGGCCACAACGGCTGCGTCCTGCTCGGACGTGCGTCGTGAACGTCCGGCTCGTCCGCCACGCCACGTTGCTGATGGAGACGAGCGTCGGGCTCGTGCTCGTCGACCCGATGCTGCGCGCCGCCGAGACGTCACCGCCGATCGAAGACACGCCGAACCCGCGGCGGAACCCGCTGGTCGAACTGCCGTTTCCCGCGGAGGACGTCGTCGCGGGCGTCGACCTCTGCGTCGTCACCCACCTGCACGGCGACCACTTCGACGAGACGGCGGCGGAGCTGCTTCCGAAGGACCTGCCGATCCTGACCCAGCCGGAGAGCGCCGACGCGCTGCGCCACCGCGGCTTCACCAACGTATCGACCGAGCATCCGGCATTCGCGATGACGCGCGGCCAGCACGGGAAGGGCGCGATCGGCGAGGCGATGGGGCCCGTCTCGGGCTGGGTCGTCGACGGCGTCTACGTCGCCGGCGACACGATCCTCTGCGACGAGGTGTACAACGCGATCGAGGAGCACGAACCGCGCGTCGTGATCGTCAACGGTGGCGGCGCGCGCTTCCACGACGGCGACCCGATCACGATGACCGCGATCGAGGTCCGCGAGCTGCAGGCGCTCGACGTGCTGCCCGTCGTCGTCGTCCACCTCGAGGCGATCAACCACTGCCTCGAGCATCGCGACGCCTATACCGGCGCGATCGTGCCGCTAGACGGCGAAAGTCTCGACCTGTAGCTCGGCGATCGAGCCGAGCACGACGTCGGCGGCGCCCATCGCCTCGTCGTCGGGCGGAAAGTGCGGGTTGGGGACGGCGACGACGCGCATGCCGGCGGCCTTCGCCGAGCGAATGCCGTTGTGCGAGTCCTCGACCGCCCCGCAGCTCGTCGGCTCGACGCCGAGCCGCCGGGCCGCCTCGAGATAGACGTCGGGCGCCGGCTTGCCGCGTCCGACCTCCTCCGAGGAGACCGCGATCTGAAAGACGTCGCCGAGGCCGCTCGCCTGGACGACGACCTCGATCAGCTCCGGATTCGACGACGACGCGATCGCAACCGGCCAGCGCGCTGCGATGCGACGCACCGCCTCGACCGCACCGGGGATGAGCGGCGGCGCCTCGCCGTAGCGGGCGAGCATGCGCTCGACGATCGCAGCGTTGATCTCCTCCGGCGTACCGGGCACGCCGAGCTCTTCGTCCATGTAGCTCGACCATTCGGGCGAGCTCATGCCCATCATGTCGCGCGTCGCGCGCTCGCTGTACCTGCCGCCGGCCTCGACGCACGTACGCCTCGCGCACCTCGTCCCAGACCTGCTCGGAGTCGACGATGACCCCGTCGAGATCGAAGACGACCGCGGCGATCACAGCGCGACGTATCCCTGGTGCACGTACGACAGCGAATTAGGTGCCGTTCCCTCTTCCACCTCTTCGACGTGACCGACGAAGAACGTGTGGTCGCCGGTGCGGAACTCGTCGACGGTGCGCGCCTTGAGCCAGCCGGACGCGCCGACGAGCAGGCGCGGGTCGTCAGTCGCGCACGTCGATCCCGTTCCAGAGAACGAGCGGCGGCACGCTGCGCGCGAAATGCTGCGCGAGGTGCGCCTGGTCGCCTGCAAGGAACGACGCCGCCCAGGAGCCGGCGCCGCGCAGCAGCTCGTGGAGCGACGCCTGCTGCGAGATCGAGATGCCGACGAGCGGCGGATCGAGCGACAGCGAGACAAGCGACGAGACGGTGAGCCCATGGCGGCGCCCGTCGAGCTCGGCGACGACCACCGAGACACCCGCCGGCCAGCGGCGAAACAGCGAGCGTTGCTCTACTCCGAGCTCGGTCACGGCGCCGAGCCTAGCGACAGGCGGCTAGTTGGCTTTGCACTGCGCGTCATGCAGCGCGGCGATCGCGTCGTTCGCGACGGCGTCGGCGGCCTTGTCGTAGGCGCCTGGCGCGGCGCCCTGCCACATCACATCCGGTGCCACGCCCGGCCCTTCGACGGTCGCGCGGTACTCCGTCCCGGTGCCGGCCGGATGCGAGCCGTGCGGGTTGACGCTGTAACAGAACACGCCCGTCGCGGTGTGCGTCAGGAAGCTGTTCTCCCGGTGCCAGCCCGACCCGTAGGCCGAGTCGAACGTGTCGACGTAGACGTTCCGCCCGAACGTGTCGAGCGGATTGCCGCCCGAGGTCGACTTGAACCCGAACACCGGGTTGCCGTCGTAGCTGAACGTTCCGAAGAGGTGGTTCCACTGGTGCCAGGCCCAGTCGGTCGAGATCGAGAGCACCGGCAACGCACCCGTCCAGTGGGAGAGCCGAAGCTCCCAGGCGCTCTGCGAACCGGTCGGCGCGACGCCGTAGTCCGGCAGCATCCGCTGCCACGCCTGGAGTGCCCAGTAGGAGCCGTCAGCCGCCTTGCACGCCACGACCTTCCAGGCGAGCGCCGGGCCGTCGTACGGGCCGCAGCTGCCGCGGAACGTCCGCCAGTAGTCGCGGTGGTACTTGCCCCAACCGCCGGCGTAGTCGAGCTCGAACGCGACTTGCGCCCGCGACTGAGTCGGCGCGATCGCGTTGACGGCACCCCAGGCGAGTACGTGCCTCACAGTGCCGCCGTCGCGATAGGTGATCAGCGCCTCGCCTTTCTTGTCGATCGACAGTGAGACGCCGGTGGCGTTCCGGTCGATCAGCTGCGACGCGTTCGCGGACGATGCGAGCAACGCCGCGACGAGCAGCGAGAGAAGAAGCGAAATACGAACCATCAGACCCCGCGGCCAGTGTTCCCGGGGTCTGCCGGAGTCGCCTCCCCCGACAGAGGGACGTCAGCTGCGCGTGATCTCGCCGACGCTTGCGCCGGTCAACCGCACCAGATCTGCCGGCGCGAGCTCGATCTGGAGCCCCCGCCGTCCCGCACTGACGAGGATCGTCTCCCACTCGAACACCGATGCGTCGACGGTTGTCGGCAGCGCCCGCCGCTGCCCGAGCGGACTGATCCCGCCTACGACGTACCCCGTTGCGCGCTCCGCCTCGGCCTTGCCTGCGAGCTCGGCGCGCTTGCCCGCCGCACGCAGGTCGAGCTGGCTGCCCGCGGGAACGACGAAGACCGCGAGCACGCCGTCGACCTTCGCGACCAGCGTCTTGAACAGCTGTTCCGGCGGCCGGCCGAGAGCCGCGGCGACCGCCAACCCGTAGTCGCCGACGCCGACCTCGACGCCCTCGTACTCGTGCAGCTGAAACTCGATGCCGGCGCGCTTCGCCGCGTCCACCGCTGGAGTCATTCGGCGAGTTCCTCCGCGAGGAGTGCCAGGGCGAAGAGCCGCCAGGCGAGATCGACGTCGGCGGCGAGAAACAGCGTCGCCTCGCGCGCCGCAGGGAGATCGCGAACGTTCAACGCGAGGATGTCGATCGCACGCGAAAGCTGGTCGCGCCGCTCGTCGGTGTACAGGTCGGTTGCGATCGCCTTCACCGCGCGATCGTCGATGTCCAGCTCGCGATGCGGATCGCCTCCGGCCGCAACGAGGAGCAGCGCGCGGCGCCGTGCGCCGTTCAGATCCTCGTCGTCGATCTCGACGGCCTGGCCGGCCAGGTAGGCAAGCACCGGCAGCGGGTCGCCGAGCTCGCCGGCGTCGACGCGAATCAGGACGTCCTCCATCTACCCTGAGCCTAGATGGACGACGTGCTCGCGAAGGCACAGGAGTGGCAGGCCGCGGGTGAGGACGTCGCACTCGCGACCGTCGTCGCGACCCGTCGCAGTGCGCCGCGGCCGCTCGCGTCGAAGCTCGCCGTCACGCGCTCCGGACGGCTCTTTGGATCGGTGTCGGGCGGCTGTGTCGAGGCCGACGTCGCCGAGCGTTGTCTCGCGATCCTCGACGGTGAGCGGCCACTGGTCGTCACGTACGGCGTCGCCGACGACGAGGCGTGGTCGATCGGGTTGCCCTGCGGGGGCGAGATCGACGTGTTCCTCGAGCCGTTCCAGGGCGTTCCGCCGATCGCGCGAGGCACGAGCTACGTCGTCGTGGCGGGCGACGACGCGGGGAAGCGCTGGACGGAGGACGACCGAACGCGAACGGAGCTTCGGGGCGACGTGTTCGCCGAGTCGGTCGGCCCGCCGCCGCGCCTCGTCGCAGTCGGCGCTGGAGACATCGCAGAGGCGCTCTGCGGGCTCGCCCGTCCACTGGGCTGGCGAACCGTCGTCGTCGATCCACGACCGGGCCTGGCGACACGCGAGCGTGTCCCGAGCGCCGATGAGTTGCTCGTTGTTTGGCCCGAAGAGATCGAGATCGACGCCGAGACCGCGCTCGTGTCGCTCGTCCACGAGGAGCGGCTCGACGTCCCTGCGCTGCGCGTCGCCGTCGAGGGCGGCGCCTTCTACGTCGGCGCACTCGGCTCCCGCCGGGCGCAGGCGGCGCGCGCCGAGAAGCTCGGCGCGCTCGCCGCGTCCGTGCACGGCCCGGTCGGGCTCGATCTCGGCGGCGAGACGCCCGCCGAGATCGCGCTCGAGATCGTGGCCGAGGTGCTCGCCGCGCTCAAGAAGAGCTCAGCACCGGCTCCTGCCGTCCCCGGGTAGCGAAGTAGCCGAGGCCGATCATCCCGACGCCGAGGCCGAAGTGCAGCCAGTTGTCGGCGGTGTTCGCGGGAATCCAGTTGGCGCCGTTCACGACGCCGAGGAGCCACAGCGCGAGATAGACGATCCCGCCGCCGATCAGGTAGAGCCGTGACGAGTCGGGCGCCTTGGCGAGCACGATCCCGACGACACCGAAGGCGATGTGCACCAGGTTGTGCAGGACGGAGACCTGGAAGACACCGAGCAGCTTCGCGCCGGAGTCGTGCCCCGCAAAGCTGAGGTCGTGGTAGTGCGTCGTGACGCCCGGGACGAAGCCCAGCAGCCCCACGAGGATGAACGTGACGCCGACGATCAACGCCAGCGTCTGTACGGGTGTGCGATCTCTCATGTCGTTACCTCCGATGACGGATTCGGAGTGGTTCGCACGACCCCTCGATCCGGTTCGCGGTTCTCTGAGGCGCCTCAGAGAAGTGTCAGAGGCGGCCCACCCACAAAGTGAGCCAAGTCTGCGCCAAGAGTGAAACGGACACTGGCGCGCAATGGGCGGCCACACCACTCTCGCTGCATGCCGCATAAACCCAGGATCGAAGTTCCCGGAGCGCTCTACCACGTGAACGCCAATGCGGCCCAGCCGCTCCCGCTCTATCGCGACGAAGTCGACCGGCTGACGTTCGTCGATCTCGTGATCGACGAGTGCGTCCGCAGCGATTGGTCGGTGCTCGCGTACGCGCTCATGACCACGCACTACCACCTGCTCGTCAGGATCAGGAAACCTACGCTGAGCAGCGGTTTCCAGCGTCTGCAGAGCATGTATGCCCGCCGCTACAACCGCCGGCACAAACGGCGCGGCGTCGTCTGGCAGACGCGGTTCCACGACGAGCTGATCGATTCGGAAGGACACCTGTACGAGACGATCCGCTACATCGCGCTCAACCCGACGCGCGCACAGATGTGCGAGAAGCCCGAGGACTGGCCGTGGAGCTTCTACGGCCCTGCGATCGGCGCGCAGCCAAGCGACGTCCTGGTCGACGAAGACGATCTCCTCGGACTCTTCGGCAGCCGAGAGTCACGCGCGCGCCGCGAACTGCGTCGGTACGTGGAAGAGAAGGATCCTCGGGCACGCCGGGCTCAGAGACGTCTCTGAGACAGTCTCAGAGGCTCACCCGGTCTCCTCGAGGTACGCGAGCACCGCCAAGACCCGGCGGTGGGTGTCGTCGGACGGTGGCAGACGGAGCTTCTGGAGGATGCTCGCGACGTGCTTCTCCACGGCGCCGACGGTGAGGACCAACGCGTCCGCGATGCTCGCGTTCGACCTGCCTTCGGCCATCAGCGCGAGCACCTCGCGCTCGCGCGGCGTCAGGCGCTCGAGACGCTCCCCGCCGGAGACGAAACGCGCGACGACCTCCGGGTCGAGAGCCGTGCCGCCCGCCGCGACGCGACGTACCGCGTCCACGAACGCGGCGACGTCCATCACGCGATCCTTCAGCAGGTAGCCGATCCCGCCCCGCCCGTCGGCGAGCAGCTCCCGGGCGTACGCCTGCTCGACGTACTGCGAGACGATCAGCACCGCTGTTTCCGGCCGACGCTCGCGCAGCTCGATCGCAGCACGCAGCCCTTCGTCGCGAAACGTCGGCGGCAGGCGTATGTCGACGATCGCGATGTCGGGCTCCTCACGCAGGACGGCGTGGACGAGGGCGTCGCCGTCCTCGACCGCCGCGACAACCTCGATGCCGTTGTCGCGCAGGAGCCGCGTCAAGCCGTCACGCAGAAGCGCGAGATCCTCGGCGATCACTGCGCGCACGGCAACACCGCCTCGACCACCGTCGGCCCGCCCTCCGGGCTCGCGATCCGCAGCGACCCGTCGAGCGCTTCGACCCGCTGACGCAGACCGTGCAAGCCGCCGTTCTCCTCCGACGCTCCCCCATGCCCATCGTCGAGCACCCGCACGACGATCGCCTCGTCGCGCCGGTGGACGTCCACGTCGATCCGCGCCGCCTCGGAATGCTTCAGAGCGTTCGCGAGCGCCTCGGCCGCGACGAAGTACGCCGCCGTCTCGACCGCCGCCGGCGGCCGCTCCTCGAGCTCGACGTCGACCGACGACCGGAATCGCAGCGTGGATCGCCAGAGCGTCGATCGCCGGGCCGAGCCCGCGGTCGGCAAGGATCGGCGGATGGATGCCGCGCGCGAGATCGCGCAGTTCCTTCAAAGCTTCGCTCGCCGCCGCCCGCGCATCCGCAAGATGCTCCGCGGCCCGGTCAGGATCGCTCCTCGAGCTGCTGCTCGGCCAGACCGATGTTCATGCCGAGGGCGACGATCCGCGCCTGAGCGCCGTCGTGCAGGTCGCGCTCGATCCGCCGCAGCTGCGCCTCGGCGGCGTCGACCGCACCGGCCCGGCTGACGCGAAGCTCCTCGACGCGCTCGCCAGCTTCTCGTCCTCGTTCGATCTGATGACGGCCGCGTGCACCGCGACGAGCACACCGAATACGAGGATCACCCATGCCGGCCAGAAGTACCCGCCGCCCGCGATCGCCCAGACACCGATCTGGAAGGCGCAGAAGATCGCCGAGAGCCCGGCGTCGAGCGCGAGTGCGCGCCCTCGGAAGAGGACGCGCACTCGCCGGTCTGTCCGAACCTTCTCGATCCACCAGCCGACGCCGATCAGGAACGCGCGTGACCAGCATCACCCACGCCGGCCAGAACCGCCCTTCCGCGCCGGTCGTCGTCCAGACGACGACGAGCAGCACGTTGCCGAGCACCGCGGCCCAGGCGGCAGCGTGGAGGAAGCGAGGCACACGGTTCATGACGACATTCTCGATCACGACCGCTCCGTTGCGAGATCGAGCCGCGGCAGCCACGCAAACGCGCGCGGCGTCGCCCAGTTCCGCTCGCCGAGGAGCTTCATCGTCGCAGGCAGCAGCAGGCCGCGGATGATCGTCGCGTCGAGCAGCACCGAGAAGGCGAGCCCGAAGCCCATCTCCTTCATCGACAGCAGATGGAGCGTCGCGAAGATCGAGAACACCCCGACCATCACCATCGCCGCACTCGTCACCGTCGCCGCCGTCGAGCGGACGCCCCGTTCGACCGCTTCGGACGTCGAGTACCCGCGGTCGACCAGCTCGCGGATCCGGCTGACGATGAACACGTGGTAGTCCATCGAGAGCCCGAACAGCACCGAGAAGAGAAACAGCGGCACCCACGGGATGATCGCGTGGTCGGACTGGAACTGCAGCTGCTTCTCGAGATGGCCGTCCTGGAACACCCAGGTGATCGCGCCGTACGCTGCGCCGACCGAGAGCGTGTTCAGGACGATGGCCGTGAGCGCGATCACCGGCGAACGGAACGCGAGAAGCATCAGCACGAACGTCAGCGCGAGCACGAACCCGAGCACGAGCGGCATATGGCGCGAGACCGTCGTCGTGAAGTCGACGTTGCCGGCTGTCTCACCGGTCACCGCGACGTCGACCCCGGGCACGGTTCCGAGCGTGGCCGGGATGACCTGTGTCCGCAGCACGTCGAGTGCGTGGATCGACTGCTGGTCGTCGCCGTTCCCGGCAAGCGGGACGTTCAGGCTCGCGACGGTGTGGTCGTGGTTGACCGAGCTTCGTCGACCGGCGCCGTGCATGACCGAGCTGGCCGCGACTGCGCGATCGAGGGCAGCGATGCCGGCGCGAACACTCGGTGCGTCGACGTCCTTCGCGTGCACGACGACGATGGCCGGTGCAGTCGCCGCGCCGAAGCTCCGCTCCACGGTGTCGTACGCCTTCGCGATCGGCTGCGATGACTCGACCTCGCCGATCCCCGCATTCCGCGTGTGCATCGTGAACGCCGGAACGGCAATCGCGATCAGCACTGCGACCGAGCCGAGCACGGTGATGCGCGGGTAGCGAAGCGCCGGCCGGAGCACCATGCCCCAGAGGCGCGACTCGGTGCGGGACCGGGTCAGCCGATGGAGGACACGTGCGGCGGTTGCGCAGCCGCAGCTTGAGCCGCGACTTGCCCGGCACGAGCGACGCCAGCGTCGCGACAAAGCCGAGCTCGACACGGTCGCCGAGCTTGCCGAGCAGCGCCGGGAGCACGGTGATCGAGCCGACCATCGCAACGAGCACGACGATCATCGTCCCGAGGCCGAGCGAGGTGAAGATCTTCGAGCCGGAGAACATCATCCCGGCTGCCGCCGTCATGACGGTCAGGCCGGAGACGAGCACAGCCCGCCCCGAGGTCGCTGCAGCGCGCTGCAGCGCGGTCTCGGGATCGGCGCCGTGAGAACGTTCTTCGCGCTCGCGCTTCAAGTAGAAGAGCGAGTAGTCGACGCCGACCGCCATGCCCATCAGGACGATCACGGTGGCGGTGGTGTCGACGGAGTGGACGAGATGGCTCGATACCTGGCTGAGCCCGATCGCCGCCAGCACTGCCGAGAACGCGAGTAGCACCGGCAGGCCTGCGGCGACGAACGCACCGAAGGCGATCAGCAGGATCAGGAACGTCAGCGGCACGGAGAGCTTCTCCGCTCGCGAGAGGTCGCTCGAGACGAGGTCGTTCATCGCCTTCTCGATGCTCGCGTCACCGACCTCGGCGATCGTGTAGCCGGGGTGCGCGGCAGCGAGCGTCGTGACCCGCTCGAGGACCGGCTGGATCCGGTCGCTCGCCGTGTCCGCTTTGCCGCTGACGTCGAACTGGAGCAGCTCGGCGTGCCGGCTCTTCGAGATACCGCCCACGTGAAGATTGCGTACCTGCGGCATCGCGACGAGCTTCGACCGCACGTCGCGAACGACGCGAGCGAAGGCCGGCGTGCCGACAGCGGCGGTCTCCGAGCGGACGATCACCGACTCGCTCGCCGGTGTGTCGAACTTGGCGGCAGCGAGCATCCGCTCTGCCTTGGCCGAGTTCCCGTTCGCCTGTTCGGCGGACGACTGCGTGACCGAGCCGAGCATGCTCCCCGCCGCGACAGCCGCCACGACGATCAGGAGCCACCCGACGGTGGCTGTTTTCCAGTGTGCGGCACTCCAACGGCCGGCACGTGCTGCGAGGTTCATGGCATTCTCCTTCGGTCGTGGTGCTGACTCGACCAAGGCTCGTCGCAGCGCGATTGCACGACATTGGCGGCGCCAGGCGTCTCGGGGTGGTGCTAGCACCCCTCTTCGTTGTCCTTGTCGCCGCGGGCTGCGGCTCGAAGTCGGCGAACCCACCGACCACGGCGAGCACCCCCACAACCACCGTGACGACCCCCGCGACCACCACCTCTCCGACGGTGCCGACGAAGCCGGTCCCGGCCGGCTTTCAGCCGCTCTCCTTCACGGCGATCAGCTCCCACGAGTTCTGGCTCCTCGGCGCCACGTCGATCGCGCGGACGTCGAACGGCGGCGCTTCCTTCCGGGCGATCCCGGCGCCGCCGCTTCCGCCACCGGGCGAGACCATTCCCGTGCTTCGCTTCGCCAACTCGAACGACGGCTTCGCGTATCTGCCACGCGTGGCGGGGACGTTCTACGCAACCCACGACGGTGGCGCGACCTGGCACAGCGTCCCGCTCGGTGCGGTGATCGCGTTCGCGACGACCGGCGACTACGCCACTGCGGTCACCGTGCGGTGCACGGCGAACGGCGACTGCGGCAAGGAGCGCTACGAGCGGTCGCCCGTCTCGTCGGACACCTGGACGTCGTCTGCGCCCCCGTTCGCCCCGAGCGCGCCGGAAGCCGACCTCGCCGCGCATGGCTCGACGCTGTGGCTCCTCGCACCAAAGGGCAAGTCGCACGACGAAATCGCCCGCTCGACGGACGCCGGCGCGACCTTCTCGACGACTACCGGGCCGTGTTCCAGCGACCTCGGCGGCGATCTCGAGCCGAGTTCATCGAGTCGTCGCTCTGGGCCATCTGCCCGACCGGCATGCTCTCCGGCGCGTGGCGATCGACGGACGCAGGCGACTCGTTCGCTTCGCTGAAGACGCCGGAGCTCGAGAACTCAGCGCTGATCGCGCCCGCCTCCGACACGACGGCGGTGATTGCGCAAGGCGCCGACAAGCTCCTCCGCACGACCGACGCGGGCGCGACGTGGTCGTCGGTCGCAGCGAGTCCCGAGCGATGTTTCGTTCGTCGGCTTCACAGACGCGAGCACCGGCTCGGCGCTCGCCCGTGGCAGCGCCACCACCGCGCTTTGGCGTTCGACACGATGGCGGCGCGACCTGGGCGATCGTTCCGATAGTCGCTAGCGAACCGACCTGAACGCCGCGCGGAGCTCGGACGAGAAGAGCTCCGGCTCTTCCCAGCAGGCGAAGTGGCCGCCCTTGCCGACCGCGTTGAAGTAGATGACGTTCGGGTAGCTCGCGTCGACCCAGCTGCGCGGCGTCTTCCAGATCTCTCCCGGGAACGTCGTGAACGCGAACGGCATGTCCGTCGCCGGCAGCGGCTTCTGGCCGGCGGACGGAGCGTCCGCGCCGTAGGCCTCCCAGTACGACCGGGCGGCAGACGCGCCGGTGCCGGTCAGCCAGTACAGGGAGATGTTGTCGAGGATGTGATCGCGCGTGAGATTGCCGGAGGGCTTTCCGTCGACAAAGGCTTTCGCGATCTTGGTGTACGCATCCGTGTCGTGATCGATCATCCAGGCGGCAAGCGCAGTGGGCGAGTCGAGCAGCGCGTAGCCGATCGTCTGCGGGCGCGTGGCCATCTCGACGAAGTAGCCGTTGCCGGTATGCCCGAAGGTGGCGATCTGCTCGGCGGCAGCGCGTTCCTCGTCGCTGTCCGTCGGCATCGGGCCGTTCAGCGCCGGGCACGAGCAGGTTCGTGTGGACGCCGACCAGGCCCTCGGGCGCCAGGCGGCTCATCGCATCGGTGACCCCGGCGCCAACGTCCCCGCCCTGCGCGACGTACCGCGTGTAGCCGAGGCCGTGCATCAGCTCCGCCCACGCGCGCGCGGTTCGGGTCAGCTCCCAGCCGAGCTCGCTCGGCTCACCGGAGAGCCCGTAGCCGGGCACCGAGGGAAGCACGAGGTGAAAGGCATCCTCGGCGCTCCCGCCGTGCGCGGTTGGATCCGTAAGCGGCCCGATCGCGTCGAGCAGCTCGACGACGGAGCCGGGCCAGCCGTGCGTCATGATCAGCGGCAGCGCGTCCTCATGCTCCGACCTGACGTGGATGAAGTGGATGTTCGCACCGTCGATCTCGGTCGGAACTGCGGCAGCGCGTTGAGCTTCGCCTCGAGCTTGCGCCAGTCGTAGTCGGTCGCCCAGTAGCCGATGAGTGCCTGCAGCGCCTCGAGCTGCACACCCTGCGACCTGTCCGAGACGAGCTCCTTCGACGGCCAGCGCGTCGCCTCGAGGCGGCGACGCAAGTCGGCCACCTTCTCCTCGGGAACCTCGAGCTGGAACGGACGAATGTCGAGGGTGGTCTGGACGGTGGTGCTCATAACGACCTCCTACCTCATCGCTTGCGGTCGCCGCAGACTCAGTTGCGACCCTACAACCGCGGGCTGGGACGACGTGGTTACACGGTCCTGACGAACGTCTCGCCGGCGCGTCACCGGGACCGCGAGGCGATGCTCCCGGGGCGGCAGCGGGCAGTTGAACTCGTCCGAGAAGGCGCACGGCGGCAGGTACGCCCGGTTGAAGTCGAGGCGCACCTTTCCAGCGCCGCCGGGCGGCCGGTCGATCTCGAGGAACCGACCCGGCGCCTTCGTCTCGCTGCCGGTCGTCAGGTCGGCGAAGACGAGCAGCAGCGACTGTTCGTCGCCAAGCGGCATCGTCTCGTACTGCCGTCCACCGAGCTCGAAGCGGAGAACGCCCGCGACCACCGTGTCGCGTGCCGCCGATTCGAGCGCGTAGCCGTAGGCAACGACGGCACCGTCCAGGAGAGGCTCAAAACTGCCCTCGACAACCCACTCGGGAGACGGCGGGAAGGCGTCGATGGCCGCCACCGCGCGGCCTCGCGCGCGGTCGAAGATCCGCATCCCTGCCCGCCCCTCGCGAAGAACCGGCCGCGCGATCGTCCCATCGACCCGCCGCCAGACGTCGATCTCGTCCAGCCAGACGGTCTCGACGAGCGCGGCCGGGCCGTCGTCCGCATTCACCGCAGCCAGGCGGGCCCGGCGCCATGCCTGCCAATCTTCATCAGAGAAACTTCTGGCAGCCATAAGGGGATAACTAACGTCTGAGTCAGACACCGACACAACAAGGAGTGTGCATGCACGAAAGGATCCGGCGCCGCAGACGTGGCGCCCTCGGGGCGGCAGCCATCGCCGCCGCCGCGCTCGCCGTCAGTGGCGCAGCGTTCGCGGCCGGCCACAGCTCGAGCGCGACGCCGAAGCGCGGCGGGACGCTCAAGCTCGTCGGGCAGGGAGACGTCGACCATCTGGACACCTCGAGCATCTACTCGGGCGTGACCTACACGATCGAGCGTGCCTTCACGCGGCAGCTCGTGACGTATCCGGCCACCGGCACGACGACGATGCCGACGAACCTCGTGCCCGACATCGCAACGACCGTTCCCACCGTCGCGAATGGCGGCGTCACGAACGGCGACCGCACCTACACCTACCACCTCAAGCCCGGCGTTCAGTGGGACACGACTCCCGCCCGCCAGGTCACCGCAGCCGACGAAGTGCGCGGGATCGAACTGCTCTGCAACCCGGCTTCGCCGACCGGCGCACCGGGCTACTACGAGTCGACAATCGTCGGCATGACCGCGTGGTGCAACGCGTTCCTCAAGGTGAAGCCGACCGTTCCGGCGATCCAGGCGTTCCTCGCCGGCCACCATCTCGCGGGCGTGCAGGCGAAGAACCCGCTGACCGTCGTATTCCACCTGACAAAGCCGGCGAGCGACTTCAACAACATCATCTCGCTGCCGTTCTCCTCACCGGCTCCGGCCGAAGCCCTGAATTACGTCCCAGACTCGGCCGCCTACCGCGCGCACACCTTCGCGGATGGGCCATACCGCATCTCGACGTATAAGCCGAACACGAAGATCGTCCTGACGCGCAACCCGGCCTGGAAGGCCTCCACCGACAGTGTCCGAAAGGCGTACGTCGATGAGGTCGACGTCTCCGAAGGGCAGAGCTCGCAGTCGGTCCAGCAACAGCTTCAGGCCGGCACCGCCGACATGGAGTGGGACACGAACGTCCCGCCGCAGTCGCTGCCCTCGCTGCACGCGAAGCAGGACACAAACCTCGCCATCTATCAGTCCGGGTCGCTCGACCCGTACGTGGTCCTCAACTTCCAGAGCCCGAACGAGGGTCACGCCATCGCCAAGCTTCCCGTGCGCCAGGCGATCGAGTACGCGATCGACAAGGCGGGCATCGTGCAGGTGAACGGCGGGCCGTTGATCAATAAGCCGCTCGGCCAGGTGATCACACCGGGCAGCGCGGGCTACAAGCCGTCCGACCTCTACAAGACTGCGAATTCCCGCGGCAACCCCGCCAAGGCGAAGGCGCTGCTCGCCAAGGCGGGCTTCGCCAGCGGCGTCACGTTGAACCTCCTCTACGACGATTCCGACCCGGATCCCCAGATCGCGCAGGTGATCCAGTCGAGCCTCGCGAAGGCCGGGATCAAGCTCGTCCTGAAGCAGGTTCCGCAGAGCGATCTCTACGGGAAGATCCTGGTCACGCCGTCGCAGGCCACGAGCGGCGTGTGGGATCTCGCAGTCGTCGACTGGGGCCCCGACTGGTTCGGGAACAACGGCCGCACGACGATCCAGCCGCTCCTCGACGGGTCGACGTACGGTCCGGGCTCGAGCGACTACGGCAACTACAACAGCCCCACCGAGACGAAGCTGATCAACAAGGCGCTGGCCGCCTCGAGCAGCTCGACGGCGAATGCGGCGTGGGCAGCCGCCGACCGGCAGGCGATGCACGACGCCGCAATCGTCCCGGTCGAAGTGCACGAGCATGCGACCTACCACGCGTCACGCGTTCAGAACTGGCATATCAACCCGTTCTCACGCGTCGGCGACGTGACGGCCGTCTGGCTCTCTCACTGAGCCGAAACGCACCGGCCCGGGCCTCGCGCCCGGGCCGGTGTGTCATTCGATGCTGACGCGCGGGTCGAGGACTGCGTAGAAGAAGTCAACGGCGATGTTCGCGGCCACGACGAATGCCGACGCGAGCAGCGCGAGCCCGATCGTCGTCGGGAGGTCGTCGTGGTCGATCGACACCACGATCAGCTGGCCGAGCCCGGGCAGGCCGAAGATCGTCTCGGTGACGACCGCGCCGCCGAGCAGCGTGCCGAGGTCGAGCCCGAACTGGGTGACGACCGGCGCGAACGCCGCTCGCAGAGCGTGCTTCCTCGTCACGCGGCGCTCCGACAGTCCTTTCGCTCTCGCCGTCCGGATGTAGTCGGCGCCGAGCACATCGAGCAGCACAGCCCGAGTCAGCCGCGCGTAGGTGGCGGCGCTGACGAGCGCGATCGTGATCCACGGGAGCAGCATGTGCTGGAGCCACCCGAGTGGGTCTTCGGTGAGCGGGACGTACCCGGCGGCCGGGAACAGCCCGATGCCGGCGCGGTGCAGGTCGTAGAAGAGGAAGAGCAGCAACAGCTCGCCGAGCAGGAAGGTCGGCATCGAGTAGAAGAACAGCGCGACCGCGGTGGTCGTCCGGTCGGCGAACGTGCCGCGCCGGACGGCGGCGAACATGCCGGCAGACACGCCGAGCAGGAGCCACAATGCGGCGCCGCCGAGGACGAGCGACAGCGTCGGTGCGAGCGCCTGATGGATCAGCGAGGTCACCGGCTCCGAGTTCGTGTACGAGTAGCCGAGGTTGCCGTGCACGAGGCGACCGAGGAAGCTCACGTACTGGTCGCGCAGCGGGCGGTCGAGGCCGAGGTCGTGGCGAACGGCGGCCACCGTCTCGGGGCTCGCCTGGCGCCCGGCGACGAGACGGGCGACGTCGTGTGGCGCCGCGAAGTAGGCGATGAACACGACCGAGGCGACCAACCAGAGCACGACGAGCCCCAGAGCGATCCTGCGGAGAAGCCAGAGCGCGAGGCGCATCAGTTCTCCTCGCCGGCGAGTGCGTCTCGCACCGCGTCTCCGAGCAGGTTGAAGGCGAGCGTCGTCAGGAGCAAGGCGGCGCCCGGGAAGACGACGAACCACCAGGCGACCTCGTAGAACTGGAGCGACTCGGAGAGCATGTTTCCCCAGGTCGCCGTCGGCGGGACGACACCGAGCCCGAGGAACGACAGCGTCGCCTCGAAGACGATCGCCGCGGGCACGAGCAGCGTCGCGTACACGAGCACCGGCCCGACGAGGTTCGGAAGGATCTCGCCGAACATGATCCGCCGGCCACTGGCGCCCACCGACCTAGCCGCCTCGACGAACTCGCCCTCTTTCAACGACAGGGTCTGACCGCGGACGATGCGCGCGACGCTCGCCCACGAGAAGAACGCGATCACGCCGATCGAGATCCAGAGGCTGTGTCCCGCGAGTGCGACGAGCGCGATCGCGAGGATCAGATACGGCAGCGAGAGAACGACGTCCATCAGCCGGCCGAGCAGCGTGTCGACGACGCCCGCCGTAGAACCCGGCGACGAGCCCGAGCGCGACACCGGCGACGATCGCGAACCCGGTGGCGACAATGCCGACGAGCAGCGAGATTCGCGCGCCGTACGCGACCCGCACGAGCACGTCGCGTCCGAGGTCGTCAGTGCCAAAGAGGTAGTGCCAGCTCGGCGGGCGCGGCAGCCCGTCCGGCGACAGACCGTTGATCAGATCTTGCTCGTTCGGGCCGTGACCGACTGCGTCGGCGATGAGCGGTGCGCACAGAGCGAGCAGGATCATCGCGACGATCACGATCACCGACGCCAGCGCCACGCGGTCCTTCCGCAGACGGTCGAGGACGAGGCGGCCGGGGCTCCGGATCGCCGCCGGTTCGGCGGTCTCCAAGGCGGTCGTCGGCTCGATCATCCGGCAGCGAGCCTAGAGACTCACGTCCCCGAGGCGGAGAGGTACGTGCCGTGGCCCTCGCTAACGCGGGCGCCGTCGAACCTGAGAACCTCGTTCACGAGCGCGCCGGCCTGATTGCGGTAGTTGAGGACGATCGTTTCGACTCCGGCGTAGACGCCGACGAGCTCGAAGTGCAGGTCGGGGTAGTGCTCGATGCCCCGGCGCCAGTAGTCGCGGAGGGCGGCCTTCCCCCGAATCGCACCGCCCGATCCCTCGATGAGCCGGGCTGCGACGGGTGAGGTGAACACGACTTCGTCGCTGAAAAGAGCGAGCACGGACTCGACGTCGTGCGCGTTCCAGGCGGCAAGCCACGCGTCGGCGAAGCGCTGTGCCTCTTCCGCCGTCACGCGCTAGGAACGAGTGGTGAGCGCGAGCTTCGCTCCCAGCCCGACGAAGGACGCGGCAAATACCCGACGGATGCGAATGATGACCGTCGCCCGGCCAACGACGTGATGCCTGATCGAGGCTGCGAAGAGACCGTAGAGCACGAAGACGACGAGCGTCATCAGCATGAAGACGCCACTGAGCGCAAGCATCGAGACGACCTGATGCTCTCCATTTGCAGGAACAAACTGCGGCAGGAACGCGAAGAAGAAGATCGTGAGCTTCGGGTTCAGCAGATTGGCCACGATCGCGCTTCCGACGACCCGCAGAGCAGGCTTCGGAGCCTGAGCCGGATCGATGACCAACTCGCTCTTGTCGCGCCACGACGCCCAGGCCAGATAGAGGAGGTAGGCAACACCGGCGACCTTCACCGCCTCGAACGCGAGTCCGCTCGCGCGGAGGAGTGCAGCGGTGCCGGTGATCGCCGCAGCGAGATGCGGGACGATCCCGAGCGTGCAGCCGAACGCGGCAACGACGCCCGCTCGCGCGCCGCGCGCGAGGGCTGCCGAGACCGTGAACAGCGCACCGACGCCGGGGGTCGCCACGATGATGAACGAGGTGATGAGGAAGGCAGCGCTCACGGCGGACTCCCCTCCGACGTTACATCGCGCGAGGGCTAAAGAAGCTCGGCGAGCGGGAATGAGCGGTGCCGACGCGGCGGCACGAGGTAGTTCTGGCGATGCGTCGGATGCGTGACGCCGTTCAGGCCCATCCTGGGGAACGCGGGGGGATCGGCAGGGTTACGCCGTCGGCGTAGCGGCCGTCCATCGCGAGCCGCATCCGCCGGAAGAAATCGCTCGACGGCGCGAACGAGACGAAGTGCACGCCGGCGGCCGGATTACTGTGGCGGTGGTCGACCGCGGGGCGCGACGTCCAGAAGAACGGTGCGTCGAGCGTGTTGAAGTCGGCCCTCTGGAGGATCGCCGTCCCCTTGCCGCGCTCGATCCCGTAGTTGTCGCGCAGGGCTGCCTGCAACCGGTTGACCGGCTGCATCGACGCGCTGTGGCCGACGAGCCCATTGATCGGGTCGGTCGCGAACTGCTCCACGAGCTGTTCGCTCTGCACGTCGCTCGGCCCTTCGGACAGTGTCAACACCGATTCGTCGAGCAGGTTCCCGTCCCGCCCGACGTCCGTTGTCAGCCAGACGCGCGCCGGATACGCGTTGGTGCCGTACCAGGCGTCGATGTCTTCGTAGAGGTGCGAGAGGTGCATCATCGTCCCGTTCCGGAAGTAGCCGTTCGGCCACTGGTCGGTAAACCCGGGCAGGGTCTCGAAGTTGGCGATCCGGTCGGGGCCGAGCGCGCTTCGCTGCGTCGACGTGAAGCCGAGGAACAACTGCGCGCTCTCCGGGATCTGCGCGGCGCCGGCGATGCGCGCCTTCATCGCCATCTCCTTCGGGATGCTGCGCTTCCCGCCCAAACCGCCGCCGACGAAGCCCTTGCGGATACTCGTGAGCGCGAACACGTGCTCGAGCGAGGCGAAGAGGTTCTGGGACTGCTGCGTGACGTGCTCGAGCGAGTCGCTCGCGAAGACGACGCAGACGTCGTTCTGCTCGAGCACGAGGTTCGACGGATCGCTCGGGAAGCGCGGGCTGTCCTGCAGCGCCGGGACGCCTGCATTGCGATCGACCGGGAGGTAGTCCGGGTACTTGCGCCTGCCGACGGCCGGCACGTACTTGCGGAAGTACGGCGTCCCCCACGCCACGATCACGCCGAGACCGCTCGGCGTGGGCGCGTATTGCTGCTCGATCGCTTGCAGCGCGACCTCGAGCTCGTGCCGGGCTTCCTGCAGCGCCTTCTTGCTGCGGTCAACCTTGAGCGTCGCTGTGACAACCTGGTGGTACACCGGCTGCACGTTGACGAGGACGTCGTTGTCGCTGATGACGCGCAGTCCCTGCATCAGGTGCTGCTCGGGCGGTAGCGCCGCCCTGGCGATCGCCGCGCGTGCAGGCGCTGCGCCTAGTCCATCGAGGAGGGAGTAGACGCCGGCGGCGCCGAGCGCTGCGAGCCCTGACCGCTCGAGAAACGCCCTGCGCGACAGTCCCTTTGCCATCGTCTCAGGGTAGTGGCGAGAAGAAGGCGGCGGGTCAGCCTGGCTTCCGGCGCAGGTATCCGCGCAGGTCGAGCGAGTACCCCTTGTGACCCAGGCTGGAGTGACTGGAGAGGTTCACATAAAGCGGACCGTCTGGTTCGCCGGCCGCCGCCGTGCTACCCGACTCGTACCGCACCATCTCCGTTGTCTGTGGACCGAGATTGGCGGTCTTGATGGTGTACGTGAACCAATTCGCCGGTTTCGCGCCGCGCATGTACTGGAGCGGGTACCAGGTCGGGTCGTAGATGTCTACATCCAGGTTCGCGCCCTCCCAGTAGAACGTGACCTTCACCGCATGCGTGGTAGTCGGGTAACGGTGGTTGAGGAATGTCCCCTCCTCCATCAACCCGGTGCACTTGCCCGACGCGTGGTGCCAGTCGGCGTTGCAACTGCCCGAGCCGCCGTAGGCGTTGACGTGGATGTGGAACGGATGCCACGTCGACGACTCGCCTGCTCCCGCCGATCCGGCCTGGAGGCCGATGACGAGGAGAGCAAGCAATCCGACGAGCGCAAACCGATTTCGCGTTGACATGGCCGCTCCTGGAGATCGTGGGCTGACAAAAACAAAGCATGGTGAGGCGGCGGGGGTGGGATTTGAACCCACGGACGAGTCACCCCGTCAGCGGTTTTCAAGACCGCCCCGTTCGACCGCTCCGGCACCCCGCCGCGCGCGGCTTAGTTTCGCACGCGCTCGCCGCCGAGCAACGCGCGGTGCGCCGAAGTCGACGAGCGCAGACGGCACCGAGATCGAGCCGTCCTCGTTCTGGAAGTTCTCGAGGATCGAGATCATCGCGCGCGCGGTCACTGCCGTCCCGTTCAGCGTATGGACGAACTGCGGACCGCCCTCGCCGCGCGAGCGAATGTTCAGACGGCGCGCCTGGTAGTCGGTCGTGTTCGAGGTCGACGTGATCTCGCGATAGCGCGACTGCCCGGGGAACCAGGCCTCGATGTCGTACTTCTTCGCGGCCGACGAGCCGAGATCGCCGGCAGCGATGTTCAGCACGCGGTACGGCAGCTCGAGCTCCTGGACGAGCTCCTCCTCGATCGTGAGCAGCCGCTCGTGCTCGTCGCGCGAGTTCTCGGGCGCGCAGTAGACGAACATCTCGACCTTCTCGAACTGATGCACGCGGAAGATGCCGCGCGTGTCCTTGCCGGCGGCGCCCGCCTCGCGGCGGAAGCACGTCGAGTACGCGACGTAGCGCAGCGGCAGCTCCTCGAGGATCTCGTCGGAGTGGAAGGCGGCGGCCGGCACCTCGGATGTCCCGACGAGGTACAGCTCGTCCTCGGGCACTGCGTAGAAGTCGCCCTTGTCGGACGGGAAGAAGCCGGTGCCGTACATCGCGCTGCTCGCGAACGAGGACGGGCGGCAGCATCGGAACGTGACCCTTCGCCACGATCCGGTCGAGCGCCCAGCGGAACAGCGCGAGCTCGAGCAGCGCGACGTCGCCGACGCGGTAGACGAACCGCGAGCCCGAGACCTTGCCCCCGCGCTCCACGTCGAACCAGCCGTGCGCCTCCGAGAGCTCGAGATGGTCGCGCGGCTCGAAGTCGAACGTCGGCGGATCGCCGATCAGCTTGACGACGACCGCATCCTCTTCGGTGAAGCCGTCGGGCGTGTCGTCGGCCGGCGGGTTCGGGACGCGGTCCTGCAGATCCTTGAGCCGCGCCTCCGCGTCGGCGTACTCCGCCTCGAGCGGCCCGAGCTCGGCCTTCGCTGCCTGCAGCTCGGCGAGCTGCTCGGGCGTCGGCTTGCCCTTCACCTTCGTCTTGCGCGCGCAGCTCCTCGACCTTCGTCTGCAGCTTGCGCTTGCCGGCGTCGACCTCGAGCAGCTCGTCGAAGATCTCCGCAGCGCCCTTGCGAGCGAGCGCGGCGCGGAAGGCCTCGGGGTCGTTCCGGGCTGCTTTGAGATCGATCATTCCTTCGAGTGTAGAAGCGCCTCGATCACCTGTGCGACGCCTTCGTCCTCGGCGGAGGGGCAGATCCAGCTCGCGAGCGCCTTCACGCCGGGGCGTCGCGTTCTCGACTGCGATGCCGTATGGAGGCCAATCGACGAGCTCGAGATCGTTCTCGCCGTCGCCGAAGGCGATCGTCTGCTCCTTGCTGAACCCGAGGTGCCCGGCCAGGAAATCCATCCCGGCGCCCTTCGTCACGCCGGCCTGGGCGAACTCGAGGAAGTGCGGCAGCGACTTCGCGATGAACTCGCGCTCGCCGAAGCGCGCCTTCATCCGCGGCTCGAGCTCGTCGAGCGCGGCGGGATCGCCGACGCACACGAGCTTCGTCGGCGGGGCATCAAGCCATTCGAGCAGGTCGCCGACGACGTGGAACTCGATGTGATTCAGGTTCCCGTACGCACGTGCCTCGGGCGTGTCCTCCGCGACGTACAGCTCGTCGTCGACGTAAACGTTCGGCGAGTACCCCTCCTCGGCGAGCGCGGCGATCGTCTCGCGCGCAAGCTCGAGCGGCAGCGGCTCGTGCCGCAGCCAGCGTCCTTCGGCGTCGACGACGACCGCGCCCTGGTAACAGATGACCGGCGCCTCGACCCCGACCGGGGCGAGCGCCTGGCGCACAGACTTGACCATGCGCCCAGTCACGACGACGACGAGCAGACCGGCGTCGTGCGCCTGCCGAAGCGCGGCGATCGTGCGCTCGTGCAGGCCGTCCGTCCAGACGAGGGTGCGGTCGAAGTCCGTGGCGACGACGCGAACGTCGCGTGGGAAGTCGTCGGGAAGCCGAAGCAGAACTAGCCGTTCGGGTTGCCGCCGGACGCCTTGACGACGTACGCCGTCACGTCCGCGATCTGCTTCGTCGAGAGCTGGCCGCTGAAGTTCGGCATCGCACCGGCGCCGTGCGTCACGCGCAGGACGGCGAGCGATAGCGGCGGCTTCGCGTCGTCGAGGTTCGGGCCGACCGTGCCGGTCGAGCCTGCGTCCTTCAGCGTGTGGCAGCCGCTGCAGCCGGCGGAAAGGAAGACCGCCTTGCCGGCGACCGGGTCGCCGTCCTTGTACTGCGCCGGCACCGTGACCGTCTGCTCCTGCGGAACCGTGCCGACGACGGTAGTCGGCAGCGGCAGCACGACCTTCTCACCGGGCTTCGAGGACGAGCACCCGGCCGCGACGACGGCGATCAGGATGAGCGGGGCAAGGCGACGCACGAGCGCGAGTCTATACAGCGCCGAGGCTGTTCAGTCCGCATTAAGCAGGGAACGCCTGTCCGCCCTCCATCCCTACAATTCGCGCCATGAAAAGACGCTCGTATGGTCGTGACGCGGGGCTGACCCTGCGGATGCTCGCCACCTCGGGGCTCCTCGGGCTGCTCTACGTCATCTTCGCCGTCGTGCTGTTCACGGTCCTCAACGTCGCGCTCGTCCCGATGATCCTGATCGTGGTCGGCCTGGCGTTCTTCCAGTACTACAGCTCGGATCGCATCGCGCTCGCCGCCTCCGGCGCGAAGATCGTCACGCGCGAGGAGCAGCCGCAGCTCCACGACATGGTCGAGCGCCTGTGCGCGATGGCCGACCTGCCGAAGCCGAAGGTCGCGATCATGGACACGCCAGTCCCGAACGCCTTCGCGACCGGCCGTTCGCCGAAGCACGCCGCCGTGGTCGTCACGACCGGGCTCTGGAACCGCCTCGAGCCGAAGGAGGTCGAGGGCGTCCTCGCCCACGAGCTTTCCCACGTCGCGAACCGCGACGTCCTCGTGATGACGATGGCGAGCTTCTTCGCGATGCTCGCGGCGATGCTGACCCGCTTCGGCTTCTACGCCGGAATGTTCGGCGGGTTTCGGCGGCAACAACCGCAATAACAACAACAACGGCGTGCCGGTCTGGCTCGTCGTGACCGTCGTCGCGATGCTCACCTACGGGATCAGCTTCATCCTGATCCGCATGATCTCGCGCTATCGCGAGTACGCCGCCGACCGCGGCTCGGCGCTGATCACCGGCGCGCCCGAGTACCTGATGAGCGCCCTGCAGAAGATCTCGTCCCAGATGACGCTGATCCCGAACCAGGATCTCCGCCAGGTCGAGGGGATGAGCGCGTTCTTCATCATCCCGGCCCGCGTCAAGAGCGCGACCGTCCGAGCTCTTCATGGATCACCCGCCGCTCGAGAAGCGGCTCGCCGCGCTCGCCGAGATCGCGCGCGAGATGGGCCGCCCGGTCGCGTAGGCCCTTGGGGCTCAGAGACGTTCTGTCGGGGCGCAAGAAGCTCCCCGGCCCGAAGGAAGACCGCCTCTTCGCGCTCACGACCGCGGCGGTCACGCTCGACACCGAGCTCGGCCTGAAGACGGCCGGCGTTGCTGCGATCTCGTTCAAGCCGCAGTCGTCCGGCGAGTTCCGGAGCGCGTTCGACGACATCGACAAGCTCGTCGACGCGGTCGCGCAGCAGTGCGGTTCGACGATCGAGCGCAAGACCGACGAGTACGGCTACGACTGGATCGTCGTCCACGATCCCGATCTGGAGGATCTCGTCGGCGCGGCGCATACGCTCGCGTCCGAGATGACCGCGCAGGGCTTCGGCGAGCAGCTGCTTGCCGCGATGTTCAAGTTCGAGGGGGGCTCAAATCCGGTCTACTTCATCTATGGCTTCAAGCGGGGGGCGTTCTGGCCGTTCGTTCCGAACGGCAAGGACACGCGGGACAACGCGACAGAGCTCGAGCTCAAATCCAAGCTGGAGCCTGAGCTCCCGATCGAACAGGATCTGACGCGCTGGCTCGCTCTCTTCGACGCGCCGGTGTAGTCCTCGCGCTGCCGACGCTGGTCGGCGTATCGACGCTCGTGCATTGGCTCGCCGGCCGGCGGCTCAACGGGCTGTGGATCATGCCCGACGAGGCGATCTATGCCGAGCGTGCGCTCGGCTTCTGGCGCCATTTCACGCTGCCGGTGCTGCACGGCCAGGGCGCGGGCTACAGCGTCCTCTACCCGATCGTGGCCGGCATCCCGCTCGCGGTCGGCAGCGTGAGTCGCGGCTACGACACCTTGAAGCTCCTGCAGGCGCTCGTCATGTCCCTGACCGCCGTGCCGCTCTTTTGGTACGGCCGTCGCGTCATGTCGAACGGCTATGCGCTCCTCGCCGGAACGCTGGCCGTCTCGTCGCCGCTCCTCATCTACTCCGGGCTCGTGATGACCGAGGTCCTGTATTACCCGCTCACGGCGTTTGCGCTGCTCGCCATCGCGCACGCCATCGACAGCGGCCGACTGCGCCATCAGGCCGTCGCGTTCGTGGTGATCACCGCCGCGATGCTCACGCGCGTGCAGGCGGTGGTGCTGGTCGCGATTTTCGCAGCAGCCGCTCTCGTCGATGCGGCTTTCGCGCGTGACCCACGCCGCTTGCGCGCCTTCTGGCCTGTCTGGGCGCTGATCGGGCTCGTCGCGCTGGCGGTGGTCATCTCGCCGGCGGTCTTCGGCGCTTACGCGGGAACGCTGAGCGGCGGCTATCCGGCCGGCCAATCCCTTCGCCTCGTCTACGACCACCTCGCCTACATCGTCCTCGAGGTGGCAGTGGCGCCGTTCGCTGCGCTACTCGTCCTCGTTGGGCTTGCCGCCGGCGGACGGGAGCGCGATCCGAAGGCGCGGGCCCTGATCGCCGTGGCGCTCTGCGCGACCGTGCTCGTCTCCGTCCAGGTCGGGCTCTTCGCGGCTCGGTTCGCACCGCACCTTCTCGGCCGCGATCTCGCCGCACTCCCGCCGATCCTCTTCGTCGTCTTCGCGCTCTGGCTCGATCGTGGCTGCCCGCGGCCGAAGTTCATCGCATCGGGCGCTGTGATCGCGACCGCCGCGATCGTCATCGGTGCACCCTGGAACAGCCTGGTCGAGCGCGTCGCAGTGCCCGACACGCTGGGCATCGCCCTGTTCCTCCGTCACACCTTTGCAACGCCTGCATCGCTCATCGCCGTCGGGGCAGCAGTGGCTCTGTTGCTCTTCCGCTTCCTGCCGCGAGGCGCGTCGATCGGCCTCGCCGCGGTCGTCTTCGCAATGCTCGCGATCTCGTCGGTCGCAGCATCGAACACCGCGGCCCAGAACGTACGGTTCAGCCAGCGGACGCAAGTCGGGACTCCGCGCGATTGGATCGAGAAGGCAACCTCCGATCCGGTCGCCTACGTCTACAACGGCGACAGCCAGTCCTGGAACGTCGTCTGGCAGCAGCGGTTCTGGAACCCGCGAATCACACAGGTCGTCTCACTCGCGCCGAACATCGTGCCCGGGCCGATGTCGAGGTCAACGCAAATCCAGATTCCGAACAACGGCAAGCTCGGGACCGACGCCCGATATGTCGTCGCAAACGACCGCGACGCGTTCGCCGGAACCCAGGTCGCCCATCAGGATCGCGGCACCGAGGACTACGGCCTCACGCTCTGGCGTGTCGATGCTCCGGCTCGTCTGTCGACGATCACCCACGATGTCAAACCGAACGGCGACATCATGGGCAACGCCAACGTCACCGCATTCGACTGCCGGGGCGGACGACTTCTGCTCACGCTGATCCCCAAAGCGACCGACACCGTGACCGTCTCGCTCGACGGGCAGACGATCCTCAACGCCCACATCGGCGGCCTCATGTTCTGGAACGGAACCGCGTACGTCCCGGCGTCGCACACGTCTGACCGGTGCGACTTCACGATCACGGGCGGCCTGCTCCTCGGCTCGACCCAGATCGCGTTCCAGCCCGCCGGCGGCTAGTTGTCGTCGCCGACGCGCACGAGCATCTTCCCGATGTTCTCGCCGCGGAAGAGCCCGGCGAACGCCGAGGGCACCTTGTCGAGCCCGTCGACGATCGTCTCGCGGCCGACGACCGTGCCGTCGCGGAGCCACGGCCCGACCTCGGCAAGGAACGCCGGGAACCGGTCCAGGTGATCGATGACGATGAAGCCCTGGACGCGGAGCCGCTTCGAGACGATGAAGGCGAGGTTCCGCGGGCCGGGCGACGGCTCGTGGTCGTTGTAGTGGGCGATCGCCCCGCACGCGATGACACGGCCGAACGGCCGCAGCGCGAAGAGCGCGGACTCGAGGTGATCGCCTCCGACGTTGTCGAAATACACGTCGATCCCATCCGCGAGCGCATCCTTGAGCGGAGTCGTGCGGTAGTCGAACGCCTCCACGCCGAGCGAACGGAGCCACTCGACCTTCTCGGGCGAGCCGGCGCTCCCGATCACGCGCAGGCCCTTCGCCTTCGCGATCTGCACGGCCACGCTCCCGACGGCACCCGCCGCGCCCGAAACGTAGAGCGTCTGGCCCTCCTTCACCTCGCCGATGTCGACGAGGCCCACCCACGCTGTGAGTCCGGTCATCCCGAGGACACCGAGTGCCGCAGAGGGCGGGGCGAGCGCGGGGTCGAGCTTCCGCAGCCCGGCTCCGGCCGCGACTCCCTGCTCGCGCCAGCCGAGCATCGAGCTGACCCAGTCGCCCTCGGCAAAGTCGTCGTGGCGGGACGTGACGACCCGTCCGACGGCGCCGCCGTCGATCGGGTCGCCGACCGCAAACGGATCGACGTACGTGCGAATGCCGGTCATGCGGCCGCGCATGTACGGATCGACGGAGACAAACACGTTGCGGATCAGCACATCGCCGTCGCCGGGCTCGAGATTCGCCACCTCGCGAAACGCGAAGTCCGTCTCCTTTGGCGTCCCGACAGGGCGTTCTGCGAGCACGATCTCGCGGATCACGTCGCCACCGGATCCGGAATGAAGCCTTCGGCCGCGAGCAGCTCACGCGCCTCGTCGAGCGAGAGATCCTCGGGCGGGATCACCGCATCCGAGGGGACGAGCTCGTCGTCCGAGAGCCGCTGACCGGTCGCCCGAACAGCTTCGGCGAGCGCCTGCAGGCCGTTCCACAGAGCGCGCTCGTCGCCGGCCGCAACCGCGCGCTCGATCTCGTCGTCCAGTTCGTTCAGCTGACCGACGAACTCGTCCTCGACCCGAAACTGCCCTTCCCCAAGGAGACGAACGATCACGCGGGCTTGTCCTCTGTCTGCGGCTCGTCCGCGATCTGCTTCGGAGCGTCGCCCTGCCCGAGCTCGGCCTTCATCTTCGCGAGCTCGTCGTCGACCTGGCTGCCCTGCGAGATCTGCTGCAGCTGGCGATCGATGTCGTCACCGCCGCTGCCCGTGATGTCGTCGAGTGCGCCGGACGCCGTCAGCTCGTCGATCGCGTTTGCGCGTGCCTGCATCTGCTGCGTCTTGTCATGGGGCCAGCCCGGCACGCTGGTCCGCGAGGTGATGGACGATGCCGCGCGGGACCGGCTCGTCGACAACGTCGTCGGCCACCTGCTCAACGGGGTGTCCGAGCCGGTCCTGCAGCGGGCTTTCCAGTACTGGCGCAACGTGGACAAGAGCATCGGGGACCGGGTCGAGGCCGGCGTCCGGGCCAAGGCCGGCGAGCGCGACCCGAAGGCCGCCCAGCAGGCCAACCCGGCGCGCACGTCCATGCAGGACAAGGCCTAGGCCGGCCAGGTCCCGGCCTCAGTCGCGGTCGTCGCGTTCGGGCCAGGCGCGCGGCAGGCCGAAGACCCGCAGCGTATGCGACTCGAAGCGGGTGAGGCCGGAGACCTGGTCGCCCGCCACAGTCACCACGAGAAGCCCGTTGGCGCGCCAGAGCCCGTTCGCCTCATCGCGGGTATAGACGGCCAGGGCGGGCTGCCGGTTCGCCCGGGTCTCGATGAACCGGGCCTCCGGGACGAGCCGGAACACCACGCCGGACAGGAACTCGGCGGCGCGGTCCCGGCCCTGCCAGACGGCGGGCAGCGGCGGCATTGTGATCTTGACGTCCGCGGTGAGCAGGCTGACCACGCGGCCCACGTCCTGCGCGGTGAACGCCTCGACCAGGCGGCGCACCACGGCCGCTTCCCCCGGCCGCCCGGCCCGCCCCGGCGGGCCGGGCGGCGATTGCGCCCGGGTCCGGACCACGGCGCGGGCCCGGCTCAGCGCCATCGCGACGGCATCGTCCGTGGCCTCAATCACGCCGGCCACCTCACGGGTGCTGAAGCCGAGCACGTCCCGCAGGATGAGCACAGCGCGCGCCCGCGGCGACAGCAGCTGCAGTGCCGCCACGAACGCCAGGGAGATTGCCTCGTTCTGCTCGACCCGGGCCTCCGGGCCGGGCGCATCGTCGGGCACGCTGTCGAGCAGCTCGTCCGGATAGGGCTGCAGCCAGGTGACCTTCTCGGCGCCGGTCGGCGGCGGCGCGCTCGACGGCAGCGGCTCGGCCGGCTGCGGCCTGCGGCTCGCGCCGCGGATCAGGTTGAGGCACGTATTCGTCGCGATGCGATACAGCCACGTGCGGACCGACGCCCGCGCCTGGAACGCCGGCAGGGCGCGCCACGCCGCCAGCAGCGTCTCCTGGACCGCATCGTCGGCGTCCTCAACAGATCCGAGCATCCGGTAGCAGTGCACGTGCAGCTCACGGCGGAGCGGCTCGACCAGGTCCGCGAACGACTCTGCGTCACCGAGGCGGGCGCGTTCCAGCCGCGCGTCGCCGGCGCTCATCGCGCCGAGAAGTGCTTGATGAGGGGGTCCAGGTAGAAGGTGGGCCAGTTGGCGTTGACGTGGTCGTGCCAGTCGGCGGGCTCGCCGTCCTGGTCGATGGCCAGCATCGTTCCCCCGTCTCCGGCCGCCAGGGTAAACCGGACGATCGAGTAGACCCCCGGCGCCCAGACGGGGAAGCGCCACGCCTGCACGATCCGCTCGCCGGGCACGAGCTCGACCTGCCGCCCGGTGACGTAGCCGTCGAACGCCGTGAACTCGGCGCCCGCCGACCGGGCCGCCGCGCCGCCCTTCCCCGACAGGGCGGACAGCGCGGCGGCATCGGCCAGCAGTTCGTACACCCGGGACGGCTCGGCCGGGATCGTCGCCTCGAGGTGAACGCTCATAGTGGGTCCTTTCGGGTCTGCCTCACCGGGGCCGGATGGCCTTTACCAGGTAGACACCGGACGGTTCGCCAACCTAACGCTCACCCGCCGAGCTGGGGGCCCGGTCGTAGCGCCGCCGGGCCCAAAGGTAGGACACCAGGGCGATTCCGGCGCACCAGGCGCCCGCCGCGGCGGCGTGGCTGGCGACCGGGCCGCCGGTCAGCAGCCCGCGCAGCGCCTCGGTGATCGGGGTGAAGGGCTGGTACTCGGCGAACCAGCGCAGCCCGGCGGGCATCGACCCGGTGGGCACGAAGCCGCTCCCGAAGAAGGGGAGGATGAGCAGGAACAGCGGGGTGTTGCTGGCGCCCTCGACGGTCTTGGCGGCCAGGCCGAGGGCGACCGACAGCCAGGTGAAGGCGAAGGCCGTCGCCGTCAGCAGCCCCCCCGCGGCCAGCCAGGCCAGCGGCCCGGCGGTCGGCCGGAACCCGATCGCCACCGCCATGCCGAGGAGCAGGGCGAGGCTCAGCACGGCCTGGATCAGGCTGCCGAGGACGTGGCCGGTGAGCACCGACGCGCGGGCGATGGCCATGGTGCGGAAGCGGGCGATGATGCCGCTGGTCATGTCCGTGGCCACCGAGATGGCCGTGCCCTGGGCGGCCGAGGCCACCGTGAAGATCAGGATGCCGGGCGTGACGTACGCGATGTAGGCGGCGCGGCCGCTGAGGACCCCGTGGCCGAGGCCGGACCCGAGCGTGCCGCCGAACACGTAGACGAAGATGAGCAGGAAGACCACCGGCATCGCGGCGACCATGAGGGTGAGCGTCGGGTAGCGGAGCAGATGCCGGAGCTGGCGCCGCAGCATGGTCGCCGAGTCGGCGGCGGTGTAGGTGAGGGTGGTCATGGCTGCTGGCCTTCCTGCGCGCTGGGGTGCCCGGTAAGGGCGAAGAAGACGTCGTCGAGGTCGGGGGTGTGAATCGAGAGCCGGTCGGCCCGGACCGACCCGGCGTCGAGCCGGCCGAGCAGGTCGCGCAGCGAGCTGACGCTGCCGTCGCCGGGCACCTGCACGGTGAGCGACGTGTCGTCGCTGGCGGTCGCGCCGAGGACGGGGAGGGCCTTGCGCAGGTCATCCAGGTCCGCGAACTCGAGCTGGATATGGCCGCCGGGGATGCGCCGCTTGAGCTCGTCAGCCGTGCCCTCGGCGGCGATCACGCCCTGGTCCAGGACCGCGATCCGCCCGGCCAGCTGGTCCGCCTCGTCCAGCAGCTGCGTGGTCAGGAAGATCGTCACGCCGCGGGCCGCGAGGTCGCGGATGATCCCCCACATGGTGCGCCGGCTGCGCGGGTCCAGCCCGGTGGTCGGCTCGTCGAGGAAGATCAGCCGCGGGTTCCCGACTAGGGTCATGGCCAGGTCGAGGCGCCGCCGCATGCCGCCCGAGTAGGTGGCCGCCGTCTTGGCCGCCGCGTCGGCCAGGTCGAACTGGTCCAGCAGCTCGGCCGCGCGGCGCCGGCCGGCGGCCCGGCCCAGGTGGCGCAGGTCGGCCATGAGGCGCAGGTTCTCCTCGCCGGTGAGGAGGTCGTCGACGGCGGAGAACTGGCCGGTGACGCCGATGGCGGCCCGGACGGCGTCCGGGTCGGCGGCCAGGTCGTGCCCGGCCACGCTCACCTGGCCGGCGTCGGCGCGGATCAGGGTGGACAGGATCCGGACGGCGGTGGTCTTCCCGGCCCCGTTGGGGCCGAGCAGCGCGAAGATCGTGCCCTCGGCGACGGCGAGGTCGATGCCGTCCAGCACGAGCTTGTCCCCGAAGGACTTGCGCAGCCCGGTGGCGGAGATGGCGAGGGTGGGGGTCATGGTGGTTTCCTTCCTGGTCCGTTCAGGACCGGCGGATGACGATGTCGCCGTAGCTGGTCCGGGCGCGCAGCTCGACCACCTGGTCGGAGCTCTGCGGGCCCTCGGCGGCGGAGAGCTGGTTGTGCACGCGGCCGAAGTGCGTGTACACGTCGAGCCGGGCGGCGGTGCCCGCGCTGAGGCCGATCTCGATCTCGCCGAAGCCGGTCTTGAGCGCGGCGGTGCCCCGGGTCACCTCGCCGACCCGGAGGTCGCCGTTGCCGGTGCTGACGTCGAGGTCGGCTCCCGCGTGGCCGACCGAGACCTGGCCGTTGGCCCCGCTGACCCGCAGGTCCCCGGTCACCTGGCCGATCCAGGTCTCGCCGTTGGAGTTCTTGACCACCGCAGGCCCGTCGATCTCGCCCAGGCGGATCCGCCCGGAGCTCGTGCTGACCTCGGCCGGGCCGGCGATCCGCTCCACCTCGATCCCGCCGGCGCTGCTGCGCAGGTCGACGGTCCCGGCCTGATCGAGGCGGATGCTGCCGGCCGACGTCTTGATCCGGCACTCCCCGAGCGGTCCCGTGGCGCGGAACGCGGCCGCCGCGGCATCGCCCCGGACGTGCGAGCCGGCCGGAAGCTCGATGGTCACGTCGACCGAACCGGTTCGGCGGCCCGGGCCGATCAGGCCCAGGCCGCGGCCGCGGGCCGCGGACCAGGAGCCCGTCGGCGGTGCGCTCCACCCGGGTCCGCTCGGCCGCCCGGACGTCCAGGCTCTCGGCGGGGTCGCTCGGCCGGACGTCGATGACCGTGATGGCGCGCTCGCCCGCCGTGAGGCGGACGTCGCCGATAACGAGATCTATCTCGACGGTGATCGGTTCCGGGGTGTCGAATTCGGGCATGACGGTACCTCCGTTGGTGGTCAGGATGTCCCGGCGGCCGGGACGGTCAGAGTGTGAGGGGCCAGGCGGCGGCTAGCGCACCCAGCCGGTGAGGCGCTGGGCGCCGCGGGCCGCCCGGCGCTCGGGCTGCGCGCCGGGGGCGCCGGCCGCGCCGGGCTGCAGTGCGGCGGCGGCGGCCCGGACGAGCCAGCTATTGACCGAGAGCCCGGCCTGCTCGGCCGCGTCCTCGATCCGGCTCTTCAGGGTCTCGCCCAGCCGGAAGTTGATCCGCGTCATGGCGGCGTCGTCGCCGTCGGGCGGGGCCGGCGGCAGGCCGGCCGCGGCCTGCTCCGGTTCCGGCTCCATGGTCATGCTCAGCTCGGCGAGCGGCGGCGTCACGACGAAGCTGGGCTCGCGGCCGGTGAGCCGGAGGTGCACCGAGCCGGGCGCGAGATCGCGGGTGATCTCGTCGGCGGCCGCGGACAGCGCCTCCAGCAGGGCCAGCCGGGCGGCCGACTCCAGCGGCCCGGTAAGCCGCTCGGCCAGCGCGCGGGCGTCCTCGCCGCCCGCCTCGGCCGCCACCGCTAGCTCCTGGCGCAGGCTGCTGACATAAGGTCCGAGTTCCATGGCACCATCATGGCACCACTATGGCGCCAATGCAAGCCATGATGGCGCAACGTGGTGGCGCACTGGTGCCCGCGGATGCGCGCCGCGATGTCGTCGCCGGTGGCGGACGGGTGGAACCAGCTGATGGGCGCGATCCGCGGCCAGGCGACCGTGCCGGCCGATCTCCGCGAGCTCGTCATCCCGCGCATCGCGGTCCTCAACGACGCCCCCTACGAATTGGACTCCCACCAGGAGCCCGCAGCGTCGGCCCCGGCTGGGGCAACGGCCGCGCCGAGGCGATCCTGTTCGCCCGCGAGGGCGCCCGCCTGCAGCTGGTCGACCGCGACCCGGACGCCCTGGCCGTGACGGTGGACACGGTCCGGTCCGGGGGCGGGACCGCCGCCGCCTTCCTCGGGGTGCAAGCACGTCATCCGGCTGATGATCGACCAGGGCGGCGGCGCCATCGTCAACACCGCCTCGGCCGTGGTGCCCGGCCAGCTGCACACCCCGATGGTGGAAGCCCGGCTGGCCGGAGCGGGCCGGCGGCGACGTGGCAGCCCTGCTGGCCCAGCGCCAGGCCCGCATCCCGATCGGCTTCATGGGGGACGGGCGGGACACGGCCTACGCCGCCTTGTACCTGGCCTCCGACGAGGCCCGGTTCGTCACCGGGACCGAGATCGTCGTCGACGGCGGCATGACGGCCCGCTGCGACTGACCGGGCCGCCGATTTCGATGATCGTGGGAAGAGCTCTCACATTATGAGGTGAGTAATCTTCCCATGATCAAGGGCAAGGGCGCAGTGGGCTCAGCCTAGCCAGGTCGGCGTCGTCCAGCGCGAGGTCCGCGGCGGCCATGTTCTCCTCGAGATGCGCGAGCGAGCTGGTGCCGGGGATCTGCACGATGGCCGGCGAGCGGGCCAGCCCCCAGGCGATCGCCACCTGGAACACGGTGGCCCCGTGCCGGCGGGCGATCTGCTCGAGGCCCTCGCCCGCCACCGGGGCGTGGCTGCCGCCGAGGGCGAAGAACGGCATGAACGCGATGCCCGCGGCGTCGCACTGGTCGACCAGCGCGGCATCCGCCTGGTCGAGGACGCCGAAGCGGTTCTGCACGGCGGCGACCGGCGCGATGGCACGGGCCTCGGCGAGCTGGCCCGGCGTGACGTTGCTGACGCCCAGGTGCCGGATCAGGCCCTCGTCGCGCAACGCGGCCAGCGCGGCGAAGCGATCGCCGAGCGGCTCGCCGCCGCCGGCCGCGAGGCGGCCCACGCGCAGGTAGACCAGGTCCAGGACGTCGACGCCGAGGTCGCGCAGGTTCTGCTCGACCGCCGGGCGCAGCTGGCCGGGCGTGGCCTGGCCGTACATCGTCCCGTCGGGCCGGCGCAGCGGGCCGACCTTGGTGGCGATGGTGACGCCCGGCGGATAGGGGCGCAGGGCCTCGCGCAGGATGTCGTTGGCCCGGCGGTCCCCGGCGAAGTAGAAGGCGGCGGTGTCGATGTGGCGCGCGCCGAGCTCGACGGCCCGGCGCGCGACGGCCACCGCCGTCGCGCGGTCGGCGCCCGGCCCGTCCCGGCGGCCGGGCAGCTGCATCGCCCCGAACCCGAGGCGCGGGATCGGGACCGGGTCGGCCAGCGCGAAGCTCGCCGCCAGCTCAGTCATGGGCGCTCCGTTCGGCCGGGCCGCGTGGTCACCGCGAAGGTCAGCCTGGCGTCCTGCTCCGCCGCCGCAAGCCGGGGCCGCCCGCGGCGGAGGCGCGGCCGGACATCGAGGGCCGCTGACGAGCGCTGTAACATGCCCGGCATGTCCGATCCGGTGCCTTCGCCGACGCTGCCGCCCGTCATCCTGGTCCACGGCTTTGCCTCCAGCTCGGACCACAACTGGGTCCGGCCGGGCTGGCGGGATGCGCTGGAGAGCCGCGGTCACCGGGTCGTGCTCATGGACCTGCCGGGCCATGGGGGCAACACCAGCGCCGGCGGCGGCCTGGCCGCCGTCGGCCAGCTGGCCGAGCTGGCCGGCTCGTTTCCGGAGGTCGACCTGGTCGGGTTCTCGGCCGGGGCGCGGGTCTGCGCCCTGGCCGCCGCGGGCGGCCAGGTGCCGGTGCGGCGCCTGGTCCTGGCCGGCCTCGGCGACGGCTCGCTGGCCGGCGCCGACCGGAGTGGCGGACCGGGCCGCGATGAGCATGACCGGGCCGCTGGACGAGGCGGATATCCGCGGCCGGCTGTTCCGCCGGATGGCGGCGACCGCGGGCAACGACCCGAGCGCGCTGGAGGCCTTCCTCGCCGCCCCGGCCGGGGAGCTGACGCCCGAGGTGCTGGGCCGGATCGCCGTCCCGACGCTGCTGATCATCGGTGAGCGCGATCATCTGGGACCCGCTGACCGGCTCGCCGCCAGCGTGCCGGACAGCGAGCTGGTCATGCTGCCGCGGATCGACCACTTCGCCACGACCGGCCGCCTGGAGGCCATCATGGCCGCGCTCCGCTTCCTGGCCGACTGACCGGGCCTGCGCGCGCGCCGCCTCACCCCGGGCCAGCCGGCCCGGCCGCTTCCTGCCGCTCCCAGTCCGCCCTGGTCAGCGCGTACTGGACGGCCTCGTGCTCGTCGCCCGTCACCGGGTCCGGCCAGGGCCGGCTGAGCTCCGGGCCAGGGTCAGCCCCGCCTTCTCCATCACGCGCCGGGACGCGGCGTGCTCGGCCAGGGTCTCGGCCACCACGCGCTGCACCCCCAGCTCGGTGAAGCCCGTGCGGATCAGCGCGCGCGACCCCTCGGCCGCATAACCCTGGCCCCAGGCCGACCGGCGCAGCCGGTAGCCGAGCTCGACCTCCCCGTCCGCGGCCGCCGGCCGGCGGGCGGAAGTGGAACCAGCCCAGGAAATCCCCGCTGGACTTCTCGATGACGGCCCAGAACCCGTAGCCCGCGAAGCGCTCGTAGTAGCTCAGGAAGCCCGGCAGGACCCTCGTCACGACCTCGTCCCGCGGCGTCGCCCGCCCGCCGGTGATGAACCGCATGACCTCGGCATCGCTGTTGAGCTCGACCAGGCTCTCCGCATCCGCCGCGGTGAACTGGCGCAGCACCAGGCGGTCAGTTTCCAGGAAGACCCGCATGATCAGACCCCGGGACCGCTCAGCCCGGCCGTCGGCCGGGCCGGGCCGCGGCCAGCGCGGACAGGTGCTTGCGCATCCGGCGCAGCGCCAGCGCGGGGTCACGGGCGATCATCGCGGCGACGATCGCGCGGTGCGCGTGCCGGATGGCGGTGGCGTACTCGGTGGCCCGGCCCCGGTCCGAGGGGTACAGCCGCTCGGCGGTGAGCTGCATCACGATCGACTGCAGCAGGGCCAGCGTCTGGTTCCCGCCGAGCTCGGCGATCACCGCGTGCAGGTCGTGGGAGATGGCCGGGAAGTCCTCGTCGGGCCAGGTCCGCTCCAGCTCGATGCATGGCCGTGAGGCGGCCCTCGCCGGCCGCGTCGAGGCGGTCGATCGCCATCCGCATGGTGGCGGCCTCCAGCTCCTCGCGCAGGTCGCGGATGTGCCCCGCGTTCATGCCCCGGTAGGTCAGGTAGAGCGACGCGGTGCGCACCACGGCCCGGCCGTCCGGCATCGCGACGACCATCCCGCCGGCGGCGCCGCGCTGCATCCGGACGACGGAGTGGTCCTCCAGGATGCGGATGGCCTCGCGGAACTGCGCCCGCCCGACGCCGTACTTCCGCAGCAGGTCACCCTCGAAGCCCAGGCTCTCGCCGACCGGCCAGCCGCGCCGGACGATCTCGCTCCGGATCCGGGCGGCCACGGCGTTGGCGGGCCGGTAGGGCCGCGGGCCGTCCGCGGCGGCGGGCCGGGTGCCGGAATCCGGGTCGCCCGGCCCCAGCCGGGCGCCCCGGCCGGCCTCGGCCAGCGCCGCGTGCAGCGCCGTCATGTGCTCGCGCATCCGGTCCCGCGCGGCCGGCGCGTCTCCCGCCGCGACGGCCTCGACGATGGCCCGGTGGGCCGGCTGGGCGGCCAGCTCGCTGAGCAGCGCCGCGCCGTCGGCGGCCGGCCCGGCCGCGGGGTCCGGCGCGCCGCCCGTCATCTGGCCGGTGAGCGACACGATGGCCTGGATGAACAGGGACAGGGCGGCGTTCCCGGTGGCCTCGGCGACCAGCTGGTGGATGCGCGGGGTTTCCCCGGCATCCCGGAGCGCGCGCCGGTGCGCCTCGTCGAGGGATCCGGCGGCCGCCGCCGCCGCGAACACCTCGAGCACGGTCCGCGCCTCCAGCAGGTCATCGACGCCGACCTGGGCGTACTCCAGGTAGATCGACAGGGACTCGGTGACCGCGGACGCGTCCGGGGCCACGACGACCAGCCCGCCGCCCCGCCCGCGCCGCATCCGGGCCACCTGGCGGTGCTCGGCGAGCCGGATCGCCTCCCGGATCACGGCCCGGCCCACGCCGTACCGGACGGCCAGCTGCTCCTCGGATCCGAGGACCAGCCCGACCGGCCAGCCCGCCCGCAGCACGTCCGCCTCGATCGAGGCCGCCACCCGCTCGGCCAGCTTGGGATCCCGCGCGCCGGGCACGGGGCTGACCGCTCGCAGCCGGGTCGGCGGCGGCGCCGATCCCAGTATCAGGTCAGCATCGCCGTGCTGTCCGGTCGCAGCCATACCCCTATGGTGCCAAACATTGGCGCCTGCCCGGTCCCGCCCAGGTCACGGGGCAGCCGCGGCCGGACCTGGCTGGTAGCGGCGCAGGGCCAGCCAGGCGCCGGCCAGTGACTCGGTGTGCCGCAGCGAGCAGCCCGTGGCCTGCTCGAACCGGCCCACCCGGTACCGCACCGTATTGGGGTGCACGCCGAGCGCCGCCGCGGTCTCCGGCACCTGGCTGTCGTGCTCCAGGTACAGCCGGACCGTCTCGAGCACCTTCCCGCCCGCGCGGCCGTCCTGCTCCAGCGGCCGGATGTAGCGCGCCCGGATGCTCGACCCGACGTCGGCGTCGGCCAGCACGGCGGGGAGCAGGCCCAGCGCGCCGAACTCGGTCAGCCCGCTGCGCCCGGTCGCGGCGGCGGCCTCCAGCGCCCGGCTGGCCAGCCGGAAGGCGTCCGCGATCTCGGCCAGCGGCACCGGTCCCGCCGCCCCCGCGCACACCGCCGGCCCGGGATCGGCCGGCCGGTCCGCGACCAACCCGGCCACGTCCCCGTCGAGCAGCGCCACCAGCCCGTTCCGCCGTGCGGCCGACTGCCGGGTGCCCAGCCACCCCTCGATCTGCGCGAGGTCGAACGACTCGCCGGGCCGGACCCGGACCGCATAGTGGTCGCGGGCCGGGTCGATGCCGAACCGCTCCAGGTCCCCGATGGCCCGCTCGCCGAGCCGCCCCAGCAGGACGCCGCGCACGACGTTCGCGGCGTCGTGCTGCTCCTGCCGGTCGATCTGGAACTCCACCCGCCGGTGCGCCCCGGCCGCCGCGCTCATCCCGAGCGTGTTCCAGGCCGTCATCAGCTCGACGGCCTCCAGCAGGATGGCCTCGCGGTGCGGGCCGCCGGGAACCCGGCGGAAGGCGTTGGCCCGGGCGACGTCCAGGCCGATGGTCCAGGCCTGGATCATGTCCGCGAGCGTGACGCGCTGGCGCGCCCGGCGCTCGCCTGCCTTCTCGAACCGGCTGACGTCCTCGCCCGGCCCCGGCGCCCGGCGCTCGCCGCATGGCGCCCAGGGCCAGGGAGAAGCTGTGCCGGATGCCGGGCATGAGCTCGCGCTCGTCCACCCCCCGGTAGGACGGCAGCTCCCGGATGCGGGCGGCCGTGGCGTCCGGCCCGGCCCGGTCGGCCTCGAGCCGGGCGATGAAGGCCGACCACGCGGCCGCGTAGCCGGGCGGGTCGGCGGCCATGGTCAGCGGCTGTCGCGCAGCATGCGCTCCACCATGGGCCGGCGCTTGACCGGCGCCGCCGGGGCGCCGTCGGGCTCCGCCGCGCGGGCCGCCGCGCGCTCGTCGAACTGGGCCAGCATCCGCATCGCGTGCGCGCCCTGCACCGTCGCGGTGAACCCGGCCGCGTCCTGGGCCAGGTTGATCGACGCCTTGGCCTGGCGCAGCCAGAACGCCGAGTTCTGCGCGATGCGCTCGGCCAGGGCGGTCACCTCGGCCTCGAGCTCGTCGCGCGGGACGACCCGGTTGACGAAGCCCAGGGCCTGCGCCCGCTCGGCCGAGATCTCCCTGGGGTCGAACAGCAGTTCCTTGGCCTGGCGGACGCCGACGTCGTAGGGCAGCGTGAAGTACTGCAGCAGGCTGGTCATGAACCGGGCATCGTCGCTGGCCACGATGAGGTCCATGGCCGCCGCGATCATCCAGCCGCCGAAGATGCACCAGCCGTGGACCTGCGCGATCGTCGGCTTGGACAGCGCCCGCCAGCGCAGCGACATCTCCACGAAGTGGGTCTGGGAGTAATCGAACCGGTCCTCGATCTCGGTGATGTCCGTGCGCCGGGCGGCCAGTTCCGCCTGCCGCTGCGGTGAGCCGAGGTCGTGGCCCGAGGAAAACGACCGGCCCAGGCCCGGACACGACGATGACCCGGACGGCCGGATCGGCGTCGGCCGCCGCGAGGGCATGGTCGAGCTCCTCGAGCAGTTGCGCGCTCTGCGCGTTGTGGTACTCCGGCCGCGCCAGCTGGACCCGGCCGATCACGCCGGTCCGCTCGTAGGCGACCTGCTGGTAGTCCGTCATGAGACCTCCGCGCCTGACTCTGGTTGGTCGGCGACCGCTCCGGCCGCGTACAGCTCCGCGATGGCGGCGTCATCGAGCCCCAGCAACTCGCTCAGCACGAAACGATTGTGCTGACCGAAGCAGGGCGCGGCTGACCGCAGCGCGCCCGGGGTGCGGCCCAGGCCGAAGGCCAGTCCCGGGTACTCGTGCCGCCCCGCCTCGGGATGCTCGAGCGGCACCAGGAAGCCCGCGGCGTGCAGGCCGGGATCGCCGGCGATGTCCCGCCCGTTGCTGACCGGGGCGGCCGGGACGCCGGCCGCCTGCAGCAGCGCCGCCGCCTCCGCCTTGGGCCGCGTGCTGGTCCAGCCGTTGATGGCCGGCCGCAGCTCGTCCTGGTGCTCGCGCCCGCGCCGGCGGCGCTGGCGTAGGCCGGCGTCGGCTGGCCAGGTCGTCGCGGCCGATGACGGCGGCCAGGCGCTTCCACTCGCCGTCGTCGCGGACGGCGACCGCCACCCACTCGTCCTCGCCCGCGCATGGGTAGGCGTCGTGCGGGGCCGCGTACCGAACCCGGTTGCCATGGGGAGCGCGCTGCGGCCCGGCATTCAGCCGTTCCAGGAAGAACTCGCCGATCCAGTGCGCGGCGGCTTCCGTCTGCGCGACCTCGATCTTGCTGCCCCGCCCCGCGGCGTTCCGCTGGTAGATCGCGATCAGCGCCGCCGCCGCGCCGTGCAGCCCGCCGATCGGGTCCAGGTAGGTGCCGCCGGTCACGGCCGGGCGGCCGTCGCCGTAGCCCATCAGCCCGGTCATGCCGGTGGCGGCCTCCATGGTCAGTCCCATGCCGACGTGCTTGGCGGCCGGGCCGCCGGCGCCGAAGGCCGGCATCTCGATCACGCTGATCCGCGGGTTGACCGCGGCCAGGTCCGCGTAGCCGACGCCGAGCCGGTCCAGCACGCCGGAGGAGAAGTTGGCCACCACCAGGTCGGCGTCGCGGGCCAGCGCCAGCACGACGTCCCGGCCGCCGGGCCGGGTCACGTCCAGCGCCAGCGACAGCTTGTCGTGGGACTGGGTGTTGAACAGGGTGCTCCGGTTGTACGGGCGCTCGCCGGGGTCCAGGTCCGGGAAGCGCTCGGGGACGCCGCCGCGCACGGCACCCCGCCACGAGTCCAGCTTGGCGGGCGGCTCGATCTTGATCACCTGCGCGCCGAGGAAGGCCAGGCTCCGGGTCGTGAACGGCCCGGCCCACGCGGTGGTGAAGTCCAGCACCCGCAGCCCGGCCAGCGGCCCGCCCGCGTCACCAACGGACGGGCCGCTGAGACCCGGGCTGCTGCCGCCCGGGCTGCCGCCGGCCGGGCCGCCGCCGGCCGGGTCCGGCGCGGCCGCGCGATGCGGCCGCCGATCTGGCGTCCGGCCGGTGGCCCGGCGGTGGCGAGGGCGGCGGTGCCCAGCGCGGGGGCCGGGGCGCCGGCCAGGTCGCTGCCGCCCGCGATCCGGAACACCGGGCCGAGCGCCCGGCCGGGCGTCCCGTCCGGCGCGGCGGCGGGCACGGTCATGCCGCGGGCCTGCCACTGCGCGGAGTCGGCCAGGCCGTCGAGCGACGACACTTCCTCGATGTTGACCTTGATCCGCTGGCCCTGCTCGACCACCTCGGCGGCCCGCAGGCCCGACGCCCGGCCCTGGAGCAGGTCGATCGCCGCCGCCCAGTTCTCGCGGCGCGCGGCCTGGCCGGCGAAGCGCGGGTCCGCGGCCAGTTCCGGGAGCCCGAAGGTCTGGCAGATCGCGGGCCAGTTGCGCAGGCCGAACAGGACCACCCAGCTGTCCGCGCAGCGCAGCAGGGCCAGGAACCCGGGCACCGCGACACGGCTCTGCCACGTCCCGTTGTAGGCGTACTGGGTGGCCTGGTTCTGCGCCATCGCGGCCGTGGACTCGAAGACGGTCACCGCGGCCCGCTGGCCGGCGCCCGAGCGCTGCCGCTCCACCAGCGCGGCCAGGACCGTCACGCAGGCGGTGACCCCGGTCGCGTAGTAGGCGCGGTGGCCGACGCCGTAGAGCGGCTCCCGGCCGGGCCGGCCGGTGATGAACATGACCCCGGCCAGCGCCTGGTGGATCATCTCGGTGCCCTGCCAGGCGGCGTACGGCCCGGCCGCCGGGAAGTCGCTGACCTCGCACGTGACAACCGACGGCGGCAGGCCGGCGGCAGCGGCGCGGCGCGGTCATGCAGGATCACGTCCGCGCGCCGGCACAGGTCGTCGAAGGCCGCGCGGTCCGCGGCCCGGGTCAGGTCGGCCACGGCCGACTGCTTGCCCTCGTTCAGGTTCCAGAACAGGAACGACAGCGTGCCGTCGCCGGCCCGCTCCCGCAGCGGCGGCATCCGCCGCGTCGGTGTCCCGCCCGGCGGCTCGACCAGGACGACCCGCGCGCCATACCGGGCGAGCAGTCGGCCGGCGAACTGGCCGGCCACCCCGGAGGTGGCGTCCACGACCAGCAGTCCGTCCAGCGGGCTCACCACAGGGGCGCCTGCCTTCCCGATGAGACACCGTTGCCTGCGTGCCTAAAAGATGACACTAAGGCGACGATATTCGGGTGGATGCGGCCGGTCAATGGATCTTGCCGGCCAGTGCCGGCCCGCTGCCTTCTGGCCGGGCCGGACGGGACGTGACAGGCTGAGCCCATGGCGCGGATGAACGACGTGGGCGGCATGGTGGGCTTTCCGCCGCCTCCTCGTACTACGAGAAATGGTTCCACGCCATCACCACGCTGCTGGTCGCCAAGGGCATCGTGACCGAGGCGGAGCTGGCCGGTGAGTGAGCGCTTCGGGCCGGGCGACCGGGTGCGGGCGAGCCGCACCGACCCGGCCCACCACACCCGGGTCCCGCGCTACGTGCGCGGGGCGGTCGGCACGATCGTCGAGCCCGAGGGCCGGCACCCGCTGCCGGACCTCCGGTCCCGGTGCCTGCCCGCCGAGCCCGAGCCGGTCTACGCGGTGCGGTTCGCGGCGCAGGACCTGTTCGGCGCGGGCGACCACACCGTGACGGTCGCCCTGTGGGAGAGCTACCTGGAGGCGGCCGCGGCGGCCGGGGATCGCGGCGGCCACCCGGCTGAGCCGGAGGCGGTGCAGCCGTGAGCGGCGACCACGACGGCCCGGCGGCGACCCTCGCGGCCCGCGTCCGGCGGCTGGAGGACGTGCTGGAGCAGCGCGGCCTGGTCGACCCCGACGAACTCGACCGGCGGCTGTCGGCGTTCCTGACCCGGGCCTCGCCGGCCAACGGCGCCCGGGTGGTGGCGCGGGCCTGGCTGGACGAGGCGTTCCGCGCGCGGCTGCTGGCCGACGCCAACGCCGCCCTGCCCGAGCTCGGCCTGTCCATGGGCGGCGGCCTGCAGGAGCAGCGGCTGAAGGTGGTGGAGAACACCGAGGACCGCCACAACGTCATCGTGTGCACGCTGTGCTCGTGCTACCCGCTGGCGCTGCTCGGCCCGTCACCGACCTGGTACAAGAGCGAGGCCTACCGGTCGCGGGTGGTGCGCGACCCGCGGGCGGTGCTGCACGAGTTCGGCTTCGACCTCGACCCCGGCGTGCAGGTCAGCGTCTGGGACGCCAGCGCCGAGTCGCGCTATATGGTGCTGCCGCGCCGCCCGGCCGGCCTGCCGGACGCCGACGAGCAGGCCCTCGCCGCCCGCGTCACCCGCAACGGCCTGATCGGCGTGGCCCCCGTCTGACGCCGGCGCGCGGGTCAGCCGTCGAAGCCGGTGGCCCCGTCGGTCTGCTCGCGCAGGATGTCGGCGTGGCCGGCGTGCCGCGCGGTCTCCTCGATCAGGTGCACGTACACCCAGCGCAGCGACACGTGGCCGAGCCGCGGGTGGGGCGCCGCGTCATCGAGCCCGAACCCCGCGGCGACCTCGCGCGATGCCGCGCACGCCCGGTCGTACTCGGCGATCATCCGGTCGGCGGTCTTCCCGCGGCGGAGGGCCCAGCCGTCATCGGCCTGCCGCCCGGCGACCTCCTCGGCGGGCCGCTGGGCCAGGACCAGCTGGAACCACTCCTGCTCCACGGCCGTCAGGTGCTGGATCAGCCCGGCCAGCGTGGTCCGGGACGGCACCAGCCGCTGACGCAGCTGGTCCTCGGGCAGTCCCGTGACCTTGCGCCGGATGATCTCGCGGTACATGTCGAGGAAGGCCTCGAGAACCTCGCGCTCCGGGCGGTTGCTCGTCAGCTCGTCAGGGGCCAGCGGCGGCTCGGTCGCATCCGTCGTCATGACTCATCACGCTAATGCACGCCGCCGACGCTGACCCGGCAAAACCGCCGGGATGGGGTTACTGCCGGCGGCTGGACTCGTCGCCGGCGTTGGCGACGATGGCGGCGACCGGCGGGACCAGGCCCACGGCGACCGAGATCACGATGGCGGCCGTCACGGAGTACAGCCGCACGACGGTCCAGGCGAGGATCACGGCCACCAGGCAGCCGCCCATGAGTGCGAAGTACGCCCGGTTGCGGGTCATGGTCACGTCCCCCCGGGCCCTCTCCTTACCAGCGGACCTGAGCTCAAACCGCCTGCTAGCGGCTCGTGGGCCGAACGAGCGGGACGGCCGTGGCGCGGGCCGAGCGCAACGTCCGGCGCATCTGGGCCCGGAACGACCGCAGGGAGTCGCCGCTCAGCGGGACCTGTCGGCCAGCGTCCGGGATGTAGGGCCCGAAATCGATGGCCAGGAAGGGCACCGTGTCGTCGGCCTGCGCCGCCACGGGCCGGGGCAGGTCGCGGCTGGACGTGCCGGTCCAGACGGGACCACCGGGCGTGCCGCCGCCGTCGGCCGACGAGGCGAGGTCGAGTTCCCTCAGCGCCTTCTCCGGGGTCAGCCCGGCCGGCAGGCCGGCGATCCGCTGCTTCCAGTCCCGGAGGTCGTCCTGCCAGAGGCCGACATAGCACTCGTAGTCCTGAGCCTTAATTTCCGCTGAGCAGGTCAGTGCCTCTTGCACCGCCGTCCGGATGCTGCCCTGCATCGCCGGCTGGGCGCGGCCGGCCCGGTCCAGGATGGCCAGCAGGAAGTTCTCGCGTTCGCGCAGGAACGTGGCCCAGTACTCGGCCGTCGCATGCTCGGCCCCCATGCCCTGATGGAGGAGTCCGTAGAGGCCTTCGGCCAGGACGTCGCCGAATTCCTGCCAGGCCGCCCGCGCTGGTTCCCTGAATGGGTCGTAGACCAATTGCGTCGCCGGGAGGCCGGAGGCGCCCAGCTTCCCGAGCGCGGCATCCCCGTAAAAGAACAGCCAGTCCTCGTTGTAGACGTTCGGGAAGAAGCCGGTGGCCTTCGTGCCGTGAACGGCGAGCGCGGACCCGGTGACGAAGACGTCCTGGTATTCCCCGGTCTCGCGGTGGGCGTGGCAGACGATCGAGTTGTCCGGGAACTCGACCACCCGCATGCCCGCTGAATTGAAGTTCTCCAGCATGGATATCGTGACCGACAGATCGGAATAACTTATATCCCTTATGTCATCGTCTAGGTAGAAGATGCGCTCCCAGCCCACCATGCGAGCCATGAGCAAGCCGATGTTGCGCTTATTGCTCAGATCCGTCACGTACTCGCCGCAGGCCGCCGGCAGGTTGCGGGGGTCCGAAGTCGCGAACTTCAGGAGCGGATGCCCGTACCCGGCGGGCAGGTCGACGACAATGGCCTTGCGGAAAGACCGGCGGGCGAGGAACTCTTCCACCGCGCTCGGCCGTGCGTCGTGGCTGCACAGGACGACCAGGAAGCAGCCCGCGGCCCGGGCCAGGCTGACCGCATGATCGAGGTGGACGGCCTCGCGCGAGGCGGGGACGATGATCGCGTCGAGGCGGCCCGCCGAGTCGGCCGCGGAGGGCCGGGCGAGCCGCCCGACCAGGTCTCTGTGCGTCTCATGCTGCCGCACATCCGCTGCGCGGTTGCGCATTGGAGCTACTGCCCCTCAACCGGAGCGCTGGCCAGGTCCGCCGGGATCACCGGGCACTTCCGAGTGGCCACTGATGGATGATGCCGTCAGGGCTATTGAAGTCCGGCGTCATGGTTATTCCTTCTATCACGTTTACGGACATGAGAATGAGGAAAGGCCCGGCACTGCCGAAGTTAGCTGAGATATACCGTTCGTTGGAATCCCGCAAACGCGCGTCGGTCAGGCTTCGCACTGCACCATAGACGCCTCTGCTATGTATCCCGTTGCAGACCGTCAGCGTGCGGCTGCTGTTGAGGGGGTTCGGGACCCGGGCCAGCAGCCCGACATCCTGGGTGAGATGCGACTTGTCAGCATCTTGCCACTTCGGAAAGAACTTGCGTTCCTTCCCGTCGATCTCGGCCGCGAAGATCTCACCCGAATCAACCGCAGGGTCGGAGAGCTGCCTGACGGGCAGGTTGGCCATCTCGGAGAGGCGCTTGGTCATGTCGTTCCAGATGATGCCGCCGATCAGGATCACGTGACCTGAAAGCTCATCCGGGGCAACCTTGGCCACCGATTTATAGAAGACTTCCATGCCTGGATTCTCGGCCCTGATATGGCCGTGCAGCTCCATTAGGGAATCCAGGTCGGCGAATGACAGAAGCTCCGTGTAATTGGGGTCAGTGACCCTGGCCATCGGCCCGGTCTGCTCTGGCGGAATTTGCGCGCAGATCAGCGTGGCCGGACCCGTGTCCGCGAAATGCCAGGACCTCCGGACCGCCACTTCCTCGCTGAGGGTGGGCCGTCTGGCCGCATTCCGCAGGCCGACCAGCTCGGTCTCCAGCGCCTTGTACGCGGCCAGCTCTTCCGGGCTGAAGTCCTCGAGCTCGAGCAGCCCGGCCGGCTCCTGGTCCACCGACCGGCGCGTGGCGAAGAACCGCGCATAGGCCAGCAGCCGATGCTGCGGCGGGAGCTTGGGCGTGGTCGGGCTCTCCCACGAGGAGACTGTCGCCGCCGCCAGGTGTTCCTCGCCGCCGAGGGCATCGGCCAGCTTGCCCTGAGTCAGGCGCAGCTCCGGCCAGCGCTGCTCGCGGAGCTGCCGGAGCCGCTGGGCCAGCTCGAGCAGAGCGGGAGGGGCCGGCTGCATGGCGGCGGTCACCTCCTGTCCGGCCCGAGCGCAGCGGTTATGGGCGCAGCGGTGATGAGCGCGCCCCGACCCGCCAGGAGGCGATCACTAAGGAATCTGTGACGCACGATAGAGCATCTCATCAGCTGTCGCCACTGTCTTCTGCCATCCTCAGCTAACTTCTGTCGTCGTTACCGTATTGACGCCTTCAATACCCCATGTCTAGCATGATTCATGCAGTCCTACATAATTCTACAGTGTCTCAGTTGATTCTAGTAGAGTCAACTAGTGATCAGTAGAGTTTAGGAGAGTGTGCTAGACCCCGACAGGGGGTGTTCGGGTGTGGAACGACCAGCTGCCTGACCGGGCCGCATCGGGTTACCGTGACGAGCTCCTCGGTCTCTGGAAGGACCCGGCCATCCGGCGGTTCGCCCAGTTCCGGGCCGGCTGCCCCGAGCTCGCTGAGGATGCGCTCCAGGAGGTCTTCTACTCGCTCGACCGGGTGCGGGAGCCCGGGCGGATCGAGAACCTGAGGGCCTTCTTCTTCAAGACGCTGGTCCGCGAGATCGAGCACCAGCGCCGGCAACTGGGCCCGCGCCCGGTCGAGAACCCCGAGACCGCGGCAGGATATCGGTGGCAAGCCGTTCTGTGGGCCGATCCGACCGACCACGAGGTGGACAAGAAGGCGGTCACGGCCGTCCTCGCCGAGGCGTGGCTGGCCCGATTCGGCCGCGAGGGCGAGCGGCTTGCGGCTCAGGTGCCCGGGCGCTCGCCGCGTCCGGACTGCTACCAGTCCGCGATAGTCGCGGTGGCGGAGTCGATCCTGCGCTCGCTCGTGGCCGGGAGCGTGAGCTCGGCCGACTGCAACGATGCTCTCCAGGCGGCCCTGCCCGGCTGGTTTGACGCGCCCGGCTGCTCAGAGCACAACCGGTACCAGCGCCTCAGCCGGGCTCGCCAGGACACCTGGACACTGCTCAAGGGGGTCATCAGCCGCGGGGACCTGACGCAGTGAGGGCCGGGGCTGTCAGGTTCCGGGGCGGGCTGACTCATGACGGCTGGTGATCACGGGTGGTGATCGCAGGGCCAGGAGGCAGACATGACCATCACGACCGTCGCGACCCCCGGCGCGTCAGCGCCCGCCCCGAGCGGCCCGGAGCGGGAACTGCTGAACCGGGCTAAGCGCGAGATCTTCCCCGGGCCGTGAGTGCCCGGCCGCCGTTCCCTTACCGCGCCGTCTATGACCAGGACTGTGGCCTGGTCGTGGTCGAGGGCCTTGCCCAGCGGGGCGGCCGGCGGGGCCGCGCTGCGGCCTGCGGCTGGCCTTGAGCTGGTCTTCGATCGTGCTGACGGCTACCTGGCCCAGGCGACCATCGACCTCGGCGAGCCGGGCGGCCCGCTGGAGCTCCCCGGCGAGCTGGCGGCCCTCCTCGGCCCGGCGGCCCCGGACGTCATCCGGGCCGCGGTGCGCGGGCGCGACCCGGTCACCGCGATGGCGCCTGACCCGGGCCTGATGTCCGCCTGGTCGCGCCTGGCCCGGCTGGACGAGGCCCGGCTGACCAGCCCGGTCTCGCCCGCATCCCCGCTGTGGGCGGCCGAGGCGGCCATGACGGCCGCGCGGGGCGGCCTGCGCGCGCGGGCCCGGGCGGAGGCGCGCGGCGCGGTGGCCGGGCTCGCCCGGCTGCTGGCGCCGGGCCGGTCCCGGACGGGCTGTCCCGTCCCGCCCGGGCCGTGGCCGAGCTCGCGGAGGCCGAGGAGGCCGGGGCGGCCCGGCGGCTGCGCGAGGTTCTGCGGCGGGCGCCCGCCGGGTCGGCCGAGCAGTGGCGGGCGGACCGGGCCAGCGAGCTGGCGCGTCCGGCCGAGCGGGAACGCCGGTGCCCCGCAGGGCACCGGGTCGGCCTTCCCGGCCTGCAGTGGTCGCTCGATCCGCGCCTCGTCCCCGGCCGGGTGCTCGTCCCCGGCCTGTCGCCCGGCGCCGACCTCGTCGTCCACGGCCGGGCCGGCTCGGATCAGGTCGTCGTGGAGGCGGTGTGCGCGCCCGGCCCCGATGACCTGATCAGCCGCTGCTGGGCCCGCGTGGTCGACCCGGCCCTGCGCCGGGTCCTGGGCGCGGCCGCGTTCGCGGCCGTGGGCGCCGGCCGCCGGGTGCGGGCCGAGATCTGCGTCCCGTTCCCGGTCACCGAGCTCGGCGAGGCCTGGGTCGAGGTGGTGGACGATCCCGGCCGGCCCGTGCCGAGCGCGCGGCTGCACCGCATGCGGCGGGCCCTGCGCGCCGCGGACGCCGCGCTTCGCGCCGGGCAGGCCCCGCGCGGGCTGGCCCCGTCGCTCACCGCGGAAGGCTGGTCGGCGCTCGCCGCCCGGGCGTGGCAGGACTGCCGGTGCGACTGGCTGGCGGCCGGCGACGCCGACCGCGCCGAGCTCGCCGGGCGGCCGCACCTCCGGGACGGGGCCTTCCTGGCCGAGGAGTTCGGATGCTGACGAAAGGCGCCGGCGTCAGCGCCGGCGGCCGCGGTAGCCGGCCGACAAGGCGACCGCGCCGCGGCCGGTGGCCTGGCGGGGAGCGGCCTCGACGACCGGTACCGTCACCCGGGGCGCCGGGCTGACGGGCCGGGCGCGCGGCCCGGCGATCGTGGCCAGCAGCGGGCTGCCGGGGTGAGCCTGGGCGCGCAGCGGCACCACGCCGGCCCGGCGCATCATGGCGCTGACGTCACGGGACTGCGCGGGGGTCTGGATGGTGACGACGATCCCGCTGGCGCCGGCCCGCGCGGTCCGGCCGGAGCGGTGCACGTAGGCCTTGTCCTCGCTGGGCGGGTCGGCGTGGATGACCAGGTCGATCCCGTCGACGTGGATCCCCCGGGCGGCGATGTCGGTCGCGACCAGCACGCGGACCGTGCCCGCGGCGAACGAGGCGAGGTTGCGCTCCCGCACGCTCTGGCCCAGGTCGCCGTGCAGCTCGGCGGCGGGGACGCGGGCCGCGCTGAGCTGGCGGGCCAGCTGGCTGGCGGCGCGCCGGGTCCGGGTGAAGATCAGCGACCGCCCGTGACCGCCGGCCAGCGCGGCCACGACGCCGAGGCGGTCGGCCTGGGCGACGGTGAGCACGTGGTGCACCACCGGGGCCGGCGCGTCGGCCGGGTCGACCGAGTGCACGGCGGGCTTGGACAGGAACCGCCGGACCAGCACGTCGACGTCGTTGTCGAGCGTGGCCGAGAAGAGCATCCGCTGCCCGTCGGCCGGGGTCGCGGCCAGCAGCCGCCGGACGACGGGCAGGAACCCGAGGTCGGCCATGTGGTCGGCCTCGTCCAGCACGCTCACCTCGACGTCGCCGAGGTGGCAGTGGCCCTGCTCCATCAGGTCGGCCAGCCGGCCGGGGCAGGCGACGACGATGTCCGCGCGGTTCCGCAGCGCGGCGACCTGGCGGCTCTGCGGCGTTCCGCCGTAGATGGTCACGGTGCTCAGGCCCGCGGCCGCGGCCAGCGGCGACAGAACCGCCTCGACCTGGCTGGCCAGCTCGCGCGTCGGGACCAGGACCAGCCCGCGGGGCCGGCAGGCCATGCTGTAGCCGTCGGCCAGCAGCGGCGACGAGCGGGATGCAGAAGGCCAGGGTCTTGCCGGAGCCGGTCTGGCCCCGGCCCAGGATGTCCCGGCCGTCGAGCGAGTCCGGCAGCGTGGCCGCCTGGATCGGGAACGGGTCGGTGATGCCGGCCTCGGCCAGTGCGGCGACGAGCGGCGTCGGGCACGCCCAGGCGGGCAAAGGAGGCGCCGATGCGCGGCACCGACGCGGGCGCGGCGGGACCCGCGGGTCGGCGCGCCGGACTGATCGACAGACAGGACGGTCAAGATTCCTCTTTCGGATTTTGGTGGCCGTAGTGAGTGGCAGCCACCAAATCCGTGGAAACCAGTCCCGCCTTGCGGAAATGCGCGAAATTACGACCAGCGCGGCCCGGCTGGCCGCACGGCACGATCATCTCGTGCTGCGACTTACTGTACCCCACGACCCCGGCATGGCCTCCGGCAGTGTTTAATGGAGGTGGTTGTAGTCGAAGTTCGTGCACGTGACAGAGCGCCTGCGAATTCTGACAGCGGCGCCCTGGCACTGGCTCTGGCCAGTCATTTACCAGTTGGGCGGTCGCAGCAGCCCGGGATCCACGGACGTGTTTTCCGAAGATCGTCAGCAGGAGAATTAGATGGCTCAGGGCACCGTGAAGTGGTTCAACGCAGACAAGGGCTTCGGATTTATCGAGCCTGACGACGGCACCGCCGACGTCTTCGTGCACCACTCCGCTATCCAGGCGGAGGGCTACCGCAGCCTCCAGGAGAACCAGCGGGTCGAGTTCACCGCTGGCCGGGGCCCAAGGCCCGCAGGCCGAGCAGGTTCAGCCGATCTAGCCGGTCCGGCCATCCGCGGACGCGGCTGGCTGAATACTGAACCTGAACACTGAACTTGGTGCGCCGGGCTACGCGCGCTGCGCGTAGCCCGGCGGCACAGCCGCCCGCAGCACGGAAATCGCACCGGAACGGGAGGTCGCGAGCATGGCCGCACCAGATGTCTGGGTCGCCAAGGCCGACGGCAGCGACGTCGTCCGCGCCGCCGCGATCGTCGGCGTGGGCCGCGACTACAACGGGAACGTCACGGTCCGCCTGTCGGGCGGCGACCAGGCCGTCGTGACGCTCGTGACGGTCACGGACACCGGGCCGGACGGCGCCCAGACCCCTGATGACTTCCATGTTCAGCTCATCCGGGTGATCACCGAGCTGTCGGACACCTCCGAGGCGGCGCTCGTCCGCCCGGCGCACGCCGAGCCGCACGGCTGGGCGTGGCGCACCACGTCGCTCTAGCTACCGGGCCGCCACCGCTCGCTCAGGAGCCCTCCTGGACCTGGTAGACCTCGTCGGCCACCAGCCCGTGGGCCTCCCGGTGCACGGTCGCGGCCGCTTCCGCGGACGGGGCCTCGACCAGGCAGAACACCTTGCCCTGCTGCTCGTCGACCCAGTAGCGCAGGTAGCGCACGTCGTACTTGCCCTCGGTCCGCAGGTCGGCGATGTGGGCCTGGGCCACGTCGTCGGCGGCGACGCCGCCGTTGATGGTATGAACGTCCAGGTAGAGCGGCATGCTGCCCCCTCGGTCGCGGAGTGTGTCCTGCTGACCGTAGGGCGCCGCCGGGGCCGCCGGCATGGGCGGCGGTTACCCAGATTTCCCGGCCGGGTCCCTAACTTGGCGCGGCCGCCTGGATGGCGCGCAGCGCCAGCCGCCGGCCCCGGGAGATGATGGCTGTCGTGCCGGAAGAGCCGCAGCAGCCGCAGCAGCCGAGGGAGCCGGGGCCGCCGAAGCCGCCCGCCCCCGACCCGCGTCCCGTGCTGCCCGAGCGCAGCAGCGACGAGACCGACGCGGGCTGGGGCGAGCGGCCCGAGCCCGACGATGACGAGCGCCTCCGCCAGGAACGGCCGCCGCACTACGACCAGTAGACGAGGGCGACGGCAGGCCCGGCCCGGCGCGGCAGCGAGCTCCGCGGCGGGCACCGGCCCCGGCGGCCACGTTTCGCCAGGTTGGAGATTTTTGGTTTCGCAAGTTGGCGATTTTTCCTGGATTCGCCCGGGCGTCCGGCGATGATATGGGCGCGCGACCTTGTGCACTCGGCCGGGTCTGACGGGGAGAAAGAGCGCCGCATATGCCCGAAATGATCTTCTTTACGGACAATTACCAGGACCGGGGGACCCGTGAGGGGTATCAGTTCGAGTTCTTCTGCAAACGTTGCGGGAATGGCTACACCTCGTCCTTCCAGCACTCCGTCACCGGCTTCGGCGGCCGCATGCTGCGGCTGGGCGGCGACCTGATCGGCGGCACCGTCGGCGAGAAGGCCAGCGAGATCGGCTGGGACGCCGAGTGGATGCGCGACGGCACCCGCGGGTCGACCCGCGACCGGGCGCTGGCCAAGGCCGTCGAGGAGATGAAGCCGCACTTCGACCAGTGCCACCGGTGCGGGCAGTGGGTGTGCGGCCAGGTCTGCTGGAACCGCGAGCGGGGCATGTGCGTCGGCTGCGCGCCCAAGCTCGACCAGGAGATCGCCGGGATGCAGGCCGCGGCCCAGGTGCAGCAGCTGAACCAGAAGATCCAGGCCCAGGACTGGACGCGCGACATCAACTACCGCGACCAGGGCACGGCCATCTGCCCGAACTGCCACGCCGAGACGCGGCGGCGGCAAGTTCTGCGCCAGCTGCGGGGACGGCGCTGGCCGCCGCCCCGGCCGCCGCCGTGAAGTTCTGCACCAACTGCGGCACCGCCCTCGGGGCGGGCCGGTTCTGCGGCGAATGCGGGACCCCGGCGGGCGGCTGACGTGACCGCGGCCCAGTTCCGGCTGGACGCGCCCGGCCGCGACACGCTCAGCGGCCCCGCTGACGTCCAGGTCACCGGCGGCGCGCTGGTCGTCGCGCCGGCGGGCGGCGACCAGCTGCGGATCCCGTTCGCCCAGATCACTTCCTTGACCCAGAACGCGGCCTATACCGTCCAGCTCGCCCTCAGCGGCGGAGCGCGGCTCGAGCTGGCCCGGATGGGCGCGATGACGACGCAGCTGCTCGCCGAGCTGCGCGACGGGCGGGCGGACGCGATCGCTGCCGCTCTGCGGCCGGTCGGGCCGGCCGAGGTCTTCAGCGGGTACCGGGGCGCTGACGCGGTCGAGCTGCGCGTCCATGACGACGCGCTGCTGGTCATCGGCGACGCGGCCGGCGAGCGGGTCGCCTTCTCGTTCGTCAGCGCGGTGCACGTCGAGGAGTACGTGGTCACCGTCGAGCGGGCCGGGCGGCCGCCGCTGTATGTGTCCCGGCTCGGGCGGCGGACCGGCGAGTTCGCGGAGCTGCTGGGCGGCCGGCTGAGCGGCGGCCCGGACCCGGACGGCGGCGTTCCTGCACGCGCTGGTGCCCGCGCTGGACCCGGTGGCGCGTGGGCGAGGCGGCCGGGCTGCTGCGCGACGGCGTCGCGGTGCCGGCCGGGGTGCTGGACCAGATCCAGCCGGGCCTGGCCGGGACGCTGGCCGACCTGGCCGTCCGCCCGGAGCGCCGGGCGGCGCTGGCCGGGCTGCGGGAGCGGGGGCCGGTGGCACTCGGGTTCCGGCAGGTGATGACCGCGCACCGGGCGGCGGCGGGCGTGACGCCGTGGGCGCCCCGGCCGCCGGCGGCGAGCGGGGCCGACCACGGGAACCCGGCGGTGATGGGGGCGGGCTGGGCGGGGCTGGTGGCGGGGGTCGGGCTGGGCGGGGCCGGGCGGGCGCAGCCGGGCTGCCGTGGGCGGGGCTCGTGGGGGCGGGCTGCCGAGGCGTGCTCGCGGCGAGGTGGCCGCGGCGGGGTTGCGGGTTCGGTGCCGGGGGCTACGGGATGGCGGAGAGCTACTGGGCGCTCGGGGCGCTGGGGGCGCTGCGGGGGCTGGGCGGCGGGGCGGGCGGCGGGCAGGCGCGGCCGATGGCGGCGCGGCCGGACACCGGGCCGGGGAGGCCTCGTGCCGGAGGGCGATGACGTGAGCGCCCTCACCGTGACTGGCGACCGGCCGGCGGTGCTGGCCTTTGTGCTGGTGCCGGTCGGCGGTCGGGTCGTGCTGGAGATCCTCAACGAGCCGGGCGTCCCGACGGTGGTCTACCAGGCCGCCGGGCCGGACGGGCTCGCGGCGGTCAACCAGGCGCTGGACGACTGCGGGTTCCAGCCCGGCGCCGGGCTCGGGCCGCCGCTGGCCGGGGAGGTCGCCTCACGACGAGCGCTGGGCCGCCGGCCTCGACGAGCTGCTGGCGAGCTAGGCGCGTTCGCTGGGCAGGTTTCATGATCGCGCAGGATCTGGTGTCGCCCGCTACACCGGATCCTGCGCGATCATCGGGCCAGCGCCGGGGTCAGCCGGGGACGACCGTGACGGGGCCGATGCCGAGCGCCTCGACCGGGGCCTGGATCTGCCCGGCGTCGCCGACCAGGATCGTGACCAGGCGATTCTCCGGGAACGCGGCCACCACCGCGGCGGTCGCCGCGTCGGTGCCGGTCTGGGCCAGGCGGGCGTAGAGCTGCCCCTGGTAGTCGTCGGCCAGGTGCTGCTGCACCTGATCGGCCATGGTGCCCGCGACCGACGCCGCCGTCTCGAACCGCAGCGGCGCGACGCCGACCAGGTTCTGCACGGCCACGTCCCGCTCGGCGCCGGTCAGGCCGCCGGCGGCCAGCGTGCGCAGCACCGTCCACAGGTCGCCCAGCGCCGGGCCGGTCGACTCGGTATCCACCGAGCCGCTGATGGCCAGCAGCGACGAGCCGGGCGCGCGGGCCGGGTCGGGCGACTGCAGCACCTGCTGCGAGGCGCGGACGCCGTAGGTGTAGCCCTTCTCCTCGCGCAGCACCCGGTCCAGCCGGGAGGTGAGCGTCCCGCCCAGGCAGTACGTGCCGATGACCAGGGCCGGCCAGACGGCGTCGTGCCGGTCGGGGCCGGTCCGGCCGATCAGCAGCTGGGTCTGGACCGAGCCGGGGCGGTCCACGATGACGACCCGGCCGGTGTCGTCGGCGGGGGTCTGGATCGCGGGCAGCGGGCCGGCGCTGTCGCCGGTCCAGGCGCCGAGCGTGTCGGCCAGCACGGCGTCCAGGTCGAGGCCGGCCAGGTCGCCCACCACGACCGCGGTCGCGGTCGCGGGCCGCACGTGCGCCTGGTAGAAGGCACGCACGCCCGCCGCGTCGATCCGGCGGACGGTCTCCTCGGTGCCCTGGCGGGGCCGGGACATCCGCGCGGACTCGCCGGGAACAGCTCGTGCGACAGCTGCTTGGCCGCGCGCCGGGCGGGGCTGGCGTTCTCCAGCGGGATCCGGTCCAGCCGGTTGCGGACCAGCCGCTCGACCTCGCTGTCGGCGAAGGCGGCCGCGCAGTGCCTCGGCCAGCAGCCCGACCGCCCGGGGCAGCCGCGAGACGGGCACCTCCAGCGACAGGCGCCCGCCCAGGTAGTCAGCGTGCGAGTCGAGTGTCGCGCCGCACCGCTCCAGCTCGGCGGCGAACTCCTCGGCGGTGTGCTCGCTGGTGCCCTCCGACAGCGCGTCCGCCATGATCGCGGCGATGCCGTCCAGGCCCTCGGGCTCGGCGTCGAGCGGCGTGCTCAGGCACACCTCCACCGCCACCACCTGCTGGCCGGGACGGTGGCAGCGCAGCACGGTCAGCCCGCTGGCCAGCGTGGCCCGCTCCGGTGCGGGGAACGCCCACGGCCGGGCCGCGCCCGCCGCCGGCTGCGGGTAGAAGTCCATGGTCACGTCGACGTCGTCACCGCCCGGCCCCTTCCTGCTCCGCGCCGTCGCTGCCGCCCGCGCCGTCGGGCCGCGCCGGCGGCCAGCGGCTCGTACTCCAGCACCACCCGGTTGTCGGGGCGCAGCCGCGCCGCGGCGACCGCCTGGACCTCGGCGGCGGTGACGCTGAGGATCCGGCCGACCGCCGTGAACGCGAGCTGCGGGTCGCCGAACAGCACCGCGTACCGGCACAGCTCGTCGGCCCGGCTGGACACCGTGCCCAGCCGCTCCAGCCACTCCCGTTCCAGCAGGGCCTGGGCCCGCTCCATTTCCTCGGCGGTCGGGCCGTCCGTGCCGAGCCGGGCCAGTTCCTCGTCCACGGCCGCCTCGATGTCGGCCAGCTGCGCGCCGCCCGAGGTCTTCACCTCCAGCCAGCCCAGCGACGGGGCGCCCGCCAGCCGCATCAGCCCGAAGCCGGCCGAGACCGCCGTGCGGTCGCGGCGCACCAGCCGGTTGTGCAGCCGCGACGCCATGCCGCTGCCGAGGACGGTGAGCGCGACGTCGGCGGCATCGGCCGCGCGCGTCCCGTCGGCCGGCATCCGGTACCCCTCCATCAGGGCCGGCGCCGGGACCTCCTCGCGGATCTCCACCCGCACCTCGGTGCCGATGATGTCGGGCAGCGTGCCGTCGCGGGCCGGCACCTTGCCGTCGTGGGCCGGGATGGAGCCGAAGTACTTCTGCACCCAGGCCAGCGTCTGCTCCGGGTCGATGTCGCCCACCACGGCCAGGACCGCGTTGTTCGGCGCGTAGTTCGTGCGGAAGAACGCCCGCGCGTCCGCCAGCGTCGCCGCGTCCAGGTCGGCCATGGATCCGATGGGCGTGTGGTGGTACGGGTGGCCCTAAGCGGGCTTGCAGAACGACTTCAACATGATCAACACGGTTCTCGCCAATCTCGAGACTGACGTCGAGCGCGAGGTGTGCTCACTCTCGCCGTGGATCAATCGACTCGATCACATCGATCCGTCCGCGGGTCGCGTGATTGCCAATTTCAGCATCGACCGTGCACGCGCTTGCGCCTGGGCCGCAGCGCAGAGACTAGCGGCGCTGTCCGGCGCCGAGCGCGACGCTGGATCGCGCAAATCGATCATGAGATCGCGTTGCTCGCGATGCTGATCCGAAGCCCGATCGGGCTGCTGATCAATCTGAATTTGATTCTCGTGCGACTGCGCGAGGTGTGGAACGTGCGCAAGGTCATCACGGTGCTGAGTGGAAAGATGCGGGCACACGTGACGCGAGTAGCCTTCTGAGATTGGTCGCTGCGGTTCGGTCCGGAGACCCGCGCTCACTTCGCCTCACTCAATTCCCGAACCGCGTGGAATTCGCACCTCGAAGTGCGCAGATCGCGGGTCGAAGTGGGACAGCACAGCACGTGCGGACGGAGGTACGACAGCCACTTCATAATCTTCGCCTGCAAACGTCCGCACGGCGTCGAGCGAGTCGAACCCATCATCGTCGAAAACTCTACCTCATCAACGAGCGCCCGTCGCAGCAATTCGATGCCGTGAAATCCGGCGATGTGCCGCCCGTGAATTCCGACGAACACTTCCTCACGGAGTAGGCGTTCATAAGTGTCGGCGTTCGCGTGAGTCGTCCAGCCGTGCCAGATGCGGCAGATCATCTCGGTCACCTGTTCGTGATAGGTGAAAACGGCGTTAGGAAATTGTGATTCCAGCATTCTGATGCCCCAAACCCGGCAGCTGCAGCGTTCGGAACGCATGCGCTTGGAGCCGAACAACGAGTTCAGATCGCCGGCACGACAAGGTAGATCGGTGGCTCGCGATGTAAAGCGAGGTCGGGGCCATCGTCGTGTGGCGGAACTGATCGTCCAATTTCCGACGCGATCTGCGAAACGAGCGCGGGCATCGCGATTCCAAGGTCCTCGAACACGGCAGTGACGCGAGCGTCAGGTCGTGCGAGCAGTCCCGCAAGAAGATGCGACGGCCGCACGCGACGAAAAGCGATTGGCCGCCTGGTCGCGCGCACGCGCGAGCGTTTGGCGAAATCCAGCATTGGATTGAAACGGCCCGGCGAGCCGGAGGTGCGAAGGCAGGTTCATTCGTCGATGCAATCAGTGCTGCACACTAATGCACGAGGCTGCAATTCGGCGAGCGCACCCACCCGCCTGCGTCCCGCAGCTAAGCTGTCTGAATCAGTCCGATGACGACGTCGTTGACGTTCGTTCCCGTGTCTTTGCGCGGAATCAACGCCTCGGCCGCCTTGAGCGCGCCGAACGACTCGTGCGATGCGAGCGCGTCGACGGATCGCGCCCACTCGCCGCGATCAACCCCCACGTCGACACGTCGACTACCGCACCCGCAGCGTCGGTCGCACCGTCGCGCCCATCGGTGCCGGCAGCGAGGAGCGTGATCCCGATTGCCGAATCACCCGCCTGATTCAGCACACGCGACGCGGCCAGCGCGAGCTCTTGGCATCGCCCTCCGCCGGCGTGGCTCGCACTTCCGCTCAGCGTGACCGTCGTCTCGCCGCCCCAGACGAAGCACTTGTTCGACTCGCCGCGCGACCGTGCCTCGAGCAGATGCCGTGCGATGGACTCGCCGCAGCGCGCAGCTTCGCCAGTCAGCCGGGCCTCCGTTTGCTCAACTGCAAGCGAGCGCTCCGCCGCCTTCGATCCGATGGCTTCCATCGCGAGCCTGTTGTTGCCGATCACCTGCGACGACACGTGCGCGAACGCTGGGTGGTTTTTGCTCGGCGTGTTTGGAATCGTTCCCTTCGAGACAGCCGTGAGATAGTCGCGATGCCGCTGCGGGATCCGCGTCATCAAATTCGCGCGCTGCAAAATCGCGGCGACGTCGCGCACGGTGTTCGTGTCCGGCGAGCACGGTCCGGAGCCGATGACGCCGAGGTCGTCGCCGGGGACATCAGAGATAGCGAGGCAGTGCGTCGCCGCGGGCGCGAGTGCGAGCGCCAATCGTCCCGCGCCCCAGCGCGAGAAGCGTTTGCGCACCGCGTTCACCTCGGCGACGTCGAGGCCTGAGCCTAGGAGCAATTCGTAGAGCGCGACGAGATCCGCTTCGCTCATGTCGCGCAGCGGGGCGCCGATCAAGCTCGTAGCGCCGCCGGACAGCAGCACGATGGCCACGTCGGTGCCGCGGCGGCCTGCCGCGACCTCGGCGATCTTCGCAGCGGCGGTGAAGGAGTCGCGGCCGGGTCGGATGATCGCCGCGCAGCGAGACGAGGGTGGGGTAGGGCGCTGTGCCGCCTTCCGGCGACACGACGACCCCGCCGACGATCGAGTGCAGCGTTCGGAGAAGCGAGTTCGCTGCGGCCGCCTAGCCATCGTCGTGCGACGCTTTGCCGACCGCGTAGATCCAGATGCGCCGAGTCGCGCGCGATTGTTCAGCGCGTCGACGGCGCGGGAGGTCGCCGCGACCCGGAGTGCGGCCGCGGCGACCCCTTCATTGTAAAGCTCTAATACCAGTTCTCTATTGGCGCGCGACGGCGCGACGCCCGGGAGTACCAGTTGCTCGCTAATGCGCTTCGCCTCCTCCCCTCGGGCTTCAGCGTCGCCGCCACGTCCTTGGCGAGCTCCGTGTAGGCATCCCCCGCGAGCACGTTGAACTTCATCATGCGCGAAGCGATTTTGCCGTCGGGACCGATGATGAACACGTTACGTGTGTCGTACTTTGCATTCCGCCGACCCATAGAGCCTTTGCGACTGCCTGGTCCATGTCGCTGGCGAATAAGAACCGGGAAACCAGGACTCACGAGCCCAGTTAGTGAAGCGCCGTATCTGGATCGACACTGATGCCGATCACGACGACTTTCTTCCCGTTGTTGAACAGCGTGGCGTACTGATCACGGTACGCCTCCATTTGAATCGTTCAGCCTTTGGTCCTGGCCTTCGGAAAGAAGGCGAGCACCACCGTCTGCCCGCGATAATCCAAAAGCTTCACCGGATCCCTCAGCAACCCATAGCGCGACGCGCCAGGGAGCGTGAAGTCCGGCGCCATCTGCCCGACATTTGGCGCGAACGCCGCCGACCCAGGCGCTGGCGTTCCAGTCGCCGGCTGCTGCGCACGAGGCCGTTGAAGTGATCGCCAGCAGAACCGCGGCAACCGCGAGTTGGCGAAGCGAAAAGTGTACGACGCATCTCAACCTCCTCCTTTCGATGAAGGCAAAATGATCGTGATAGAGATCACCACGCAATCAAGTTCCCTTCGACCGCGCCATCCCACTGCGAGGACAACGGGTGTCCCTTATAGTAGACGAACCGGCGGATTAAGACGCCCCCAAACTGGGTTAAAAAACGGTACGGCGCGTGCCTTCCTCCTCTGCGAATACCCACATAGACCACCCACGGCAGGAGACACCCCCATGCGCACTTTCTTCGTCTGATGGCCTTGTTGCCTTTGGTCGCGCTCGTTAGCGGCCTGACGGTGGCAACGGCGCCCCCAAGTCCAGACGACGCGCTCAAGAACGACCTTGCGCTCGCCTCGCAGGCTCAGCCTCTCAACGCACAGGCGAATAATCTCGCCGACGGAGGCAGGGCTTTCGGCTCAGCCGCAAGCGCTGACGAGCGTCGCGCGTCAACCGGCCGCCGCGGCTCCCGCCCGCCGTACCTCGAGTGCGCGCCGCTCGAGCAGTGCCTCGCGGTCGTCAGGTTCGAGCAGCGGAGCAGGAACGGGCACCTACTACCCGCCGGCGCCGCCGCCGGTGCATGTCGAGAAGCACACCCAGCGTGACGCCGCGATCGGCGCCGCGGCCGGTGCAGTACTGGGCGCAACGACGAGCCGCAACAAGGTTCCGCGGTGGCATCATCGGCGCCGCGGTCGGCGGAATCCTGGGCGGCGTCATCGGCAACAACGTTGACGTCCAGAAGAAAATCGGTTGGTGAGCGTCACCGAAGCTGCGCAACACGAGGCGACATCATGCGATGTCGCCTCGTTCGTTTCCGGCATGAATGCGCGGTGAGCACACAAAAGTCGGCCGGCAGACTGTAGAGGGCATGAGAATCGCTTGTCCTCACCAGCGATGGAGCCTGAATCACTATCGTCGCCGGTGCCGTCCGTCCCGCCGTTGCCGCATCACGACGAGCATCCGGATCGACGTCGGCGTCGACTTCCGGCGAACCGTGCATTCGGTGCGCTCAAAGCTCAGCACAACGCGGAACGTACAATCGTCGAGGCAATTGCCGACCGAGCTGAACGACGCCGCCGCATCGACACCGTATCTCGTCGCCGCACGTCGTGTGGTTCGCGATCTGGATTCCGTGGAACCTCGGATGGTTCGGCCTCCGCGAGTTCGATCCCTATCCGTTCGGCCTCCTCACGATGATCGTCTCACTCGAAGCGATCTTTCTGTCGATCTTCGTGCTCATGGCGCAGAAGCGCGAGTCAGCTATCGCCGAACTTCGTGAAGAGCTCGCGCTACAGGTCAGTCTTCGGATCGAAGAGGAAAACCACGAAGATGCTGCAGCTCGTCGCCGGGCTTTATACGCGACTCGGACATCGTGTCGCTGACGAACAAGAGCTGCGCGACATGATGGAGCCGCTCGACATCGCCGGCCTCGAACGCGCGCTGCAGTCACAGATCGCTGAAGCGGCCGCCGCACGTCCGCGCATCCCGCCGCAATCGCCGGCGCGCCAAGATCCCTGCCCCGAGTTGATCGATCGTTCGAGCGGAGCTATCGAAACGTGCCGGGGCTGACGCTGTAGATCTGATGCCCCGCGCCGACATTGTCACCGGCGCCTGCAGAATGAGAGCTGCTCCGACAATCGGTGCGCTTGAAGGGCGCGGCCGTGCAACAAGAGAAATCCGGCTCCCAGCGCTTGGACGCCGAGTTTTCGCAGATCGGCGAGACTGCGAATCTGCGTGGTGCGACGCTCCTGGATGATGCGCTTCGCTGTGAGCACCCCGATGCCGGGCACACGCAGCAGCATCTCGTAGCTCGCACGCATCACGTCGACGGGAAAGAGCGCTGTGTTGGCGATCGCCCACGCGACTTTTGGATCTCGATCGAGCGGCAGGTTGCCGTCCGCCTGTAGATGACGTCGCTCGTTTGAAACCGTAATAGCGCAACAGGTAGTCGGCCTGATACAGCCGATGCTCGCGGAACGCGGGAACGGCCGGCCCGACTCGAGCGGCGTGTCGCGAATAGGCCGAAAAGCGCTGAAGTGCACGTGATGCACACCGCCGCCGTAGAGCTCGGAAACACGCTGCACGATTTTGCGATCCGTGCCCGTGCGTGGCGCCGACGACGAACTGCGTCGTCATTCCCGCGGCGCCGCCCGGACGGAGCGGATCCCGTCGCCGCCCGTCGGCTTCGTACGCTTGTTCGCGGACGACGAGCGTTCGCGCTTGGGTCAGCGTCGTGAATCCTGTGTCGAAGCTTTTTTCGGGCGCGATCGCCCTCAGTGTATCGCCGCACGGCGCCTCGAGATCGATCGACACACGCCTCGCTAGCTCCGTGACGCGCTCGACCTGCGCGGCCTCGGCGCCGGGCAGGACTTTGACGTGGATGTAGCCGCGAACTTATGCGTGTTTCGTCAAGAGCTCGAGTACCTCTGATCAGGTCGTCCATCACTTTCCCGGGCGGCCGGGAATCGCGGTCGTGATGAACAGTCCTTCACACCATTCACGACGCCGGCCTTCCAGGAAGATCTTCACGACTCGGCCGGCTTGAGCAGCGCGCGTGGCATGTTCCGATCGCGGCGCATGGGACAATAGTGGCAGTTGAAGCTGCACGCGTTCGTCATGAGGATGCGCATCAGCGTCGTGCTGCGTCCCCGGCCCGCGGTCACCGTTCGAAATTCAGCGGACGAAGGGCGCCGACATCGTCGCATTTCGAAATCGCGGCGGAACTGAGTCGGCGCGTCGGGTTCGCCTCTCGATGTCGCCGGCCAGCGACATGAGCAGCTCGATCTTTTGTTCGATCGACATCTCGTCCACGGCGCCTCCCACGACCCTTCCGGAGCATACCGAACAAACACCGAAAACACAACTTGGGAGATTCCGCAAAAAAAATCGTCGAAACGATGTCGATTAGTTCTGACGCCAATCGACGTCTGAGTGACGGGAATGCGAACGAGACTCGATCACTCATCGGAGATACGGCCATGTCGAAAAGCACATCGAAAAAAATCAACGTGACGCTCTGGACCGTTCAGGTCATTCTTGGAGCGCTGTTTTTTTTTGCCGGCGGAATGAAGCTGGTCGTTCCGTTCGCGGTTCTCTCCAAGCAGATGCCGCTGTCGATGACCGCCGGATTCATTCACACGATTAGTGTTCTCGAATTGCTGGGTGGGGGCTCGGAATGATCCTTCCCGGCGTTTTGCACCTCAGAAGCGAACTGACGCCGCTCACTGCGGGCGGCCTGATCATCATCATGAGCGGCGCAATCGGCGTGACCGTTGCGACAGCGCCAATCACCATGGCGGCGATGCCGTTCGCCGTCGGATGTCTCGCACTGTTCGTCGCCTACGGCCGCACGCGTCTCGTTCCACTCACTGAGAAATCGCGCCGCACTTCGGCGCGCGCGACATCGACCGGAACGATCCTGCACCACGCGGCGTAATCGCAGCGCTCCGAGCTGGTTCGGTCGACCTCTCTCGCGCGCCGATTCGTGTTGGAACGATCGAAGCCACGAAG
>CAWFVQ010000001.1:0-748979 GCA_963819335.1 uncultured Thermoleophilia bacterium | reverse complement strand
GGTCCTTCTCACGGCATTCCTGGATGGAGAACTGGGGCTCACCGAAGCGGTACTCGCCGAACTCGACGGCGAGGGAGCCTGTGTAGTCCTCGATCGGACTGATGTCGTCGATCGTCTCCCGGAGACCTTCGCTGAGGAACCAATCGAAGGACTCGCGCTGGATGTCGATCAGGTTGGGGAGGTCAAGAACGTGCTTGAGGCGGGAAAAGGAGTGGCGCGCGCGAGGCGCTGTGACCGTCTTGGCCAAGAAAAACAGCCTCCCTTACTGGCTATGAGAGATGGGGCGGTGCTGGAAAAAAGGCGTGCAAATGTGATACTTCCCGGGCGTCGGGCCAACCCCCGGTGCTGCTTTCGGGTGTCCCTCAAGCCGCAAAGCATGCGGCGAGGGACCGGCTGGCCGAACAACAAATGTAGCAGAAAGCAAGCCCTGGACCCCCTTTTGGGGGTTTGGGGCAACCCAGGGAACTTAGGACGCCCTAGGGCGTCCTAAGTTCCCGAGTCTCGTAGCTCGCGCTACTTGACCTCGACCGAAGCGCCAGCCTCTTCGAGCTGGGCCTTGACCGAGTCGGCCTCTTCCTGGTTCACGCCTTCCTTGACGGGCTGGGGGGCGCCGTCGACCAGGTCCTTGGCCTCCTTGAGGCCGAGACCGGTGACCGCGCGAACGACCTTGATCACCTGGATCTTCTGGGCGCCTGCGCCGGTCAGGATGACGTCGAACGCGGTCTTCTCTTCGACCTCGGCGCCGCCGGCGGCCGGAGCACCGGCTGCCGCAACAGCGACCGGAGCGGCGGCGGTGATGCCCCACTCCTCCTCGATCTTGTTCTTCAGCTCGACCAGCTCGAGGACGGTCATGCTCCCGAGCTGCTCGAAGACGGTGTCAACAGCTGCCATTACTCGTTCTCCTCCTGGGAATCTGCTTCTGCAGTGGGTTCTTCTTCGGCGGGCGTCTCGGGTGGGTCAGACACGGTTTCGGTGTCTGCCACTGGTTCGGCCGCCGGGGCGCTCTGGCCCTGCGCTTCGAGCTGCTCGATGCGTGCATCGATCAGCCCGTAGAGGTTCTGGAGCGGAGCGTTCACGAGACCCGCAATCGCGTTGAGCGGCGCGAGAATCGCACCGACCACCTGACCGCGGAGCACGTCGAGCGGCGGCAGCTTCGCGAGCTCCTCGACATCCGAGCCCGAGATGACGCGGCCCTGCATGACACCGCCGCGAATCTCGAGGATCTTCGTGTCGCGAGCCGAATCGGCCAACGCCTTTGCCACGGCGACGGGGTCGCCGTCCGCTTCCACGAACGCGATCGCCGACGGGCCCTCGAGCAGCGCCAAAAGCGCATCCGCCCCGGCGTCCTTCGCCGCGCGACGGGTGAGGGTGTTCTTCACGACCGTGAACTTCGCCCCGCTTTCGATCAGCTTGCCTCGCAGGGCGTCGATCTGGGGCATGGTCAGGCCGCGGTAGTCCGCGACGATCATCGTCTCCGACGCCTTGAGCTGTTCGGTCAGGGCCGAGACGACGCGTTCCTTGTCCTCTTTTTGCATTTCACCTCCTCGTTCAACAAACGAGCCCGCACAGTGGCGGGCTCGAGGGAACGAGAAAAAGCTTTCCCTAGGAGGCCGCCTCGGCTGGGCTTCTGCTCTCTGCTTTTCAAACTGCAGAGGGGCTGCCAGCTGTCTGTGGCGACGGGCTCTGTCCTAGGCCGTAGCTTGCACGGCCTCCTGCGTCGCACCATCAAGCTCTTCCGTGATGTCGCGAGTCCGCGTCGGATCGACGTGGATCCCCGGGCCCATCGTGGACGTGAGCGTGATCTTCTTGATGTACCGGCCCTTGGCGGCCGACGGCTTCGCGCGCACGATCTCCTCGATCAGGGCCGCGTAGTTCTCGACGAGCGCCCGCTCGTCGAAGCTCCGCTTGCCGATCGGGATGTGCACGTTCGCGCCGCGGTCGGTGCGGTACTCGAGCTTGCCGGCCTTCGCGTCCTTGACTGCCTTCGCCACGTCGAACGTGACGGTGCCCGTCTTCGGGTTCGGCATCAGGCCGCGGGGGCCGAGGACGCGGCCGAGGCGGCCGACGTTCCCCATCTGGTCGGGCGTCGCGATCGCGACGTCGAAATCGGTGAAGCCCTCTTCGATCCGCTTCGCGAGGTCGGCAGAGCCGACGACGTCTGCGCCTGCCTCCTCGGCCTCGCGCGCCTTGTCGCCCTCGGCGAAGACCGCGACGCGCTGCGTCCGGCCGGTGCCGTTCGGGAGCATCAGGGTGCCGCGAAGCTGCTCGTCGGCGTGGCGGACGTTCAGACCGAGGTTCATGTGCACCTCGACCGTCTCGTCGAACTTCGTCGCCGGGTTGCTCTTCAGCAGCCGGATCGCCTCGACCGGCGTGTAGAGGTTCTCGCGGTCGATCGCGTTCCGCGACTCGTCGTACCGCTTTCCACGAACTGCCATTAGCGCTCCACCTCCACGCCCATGCTCCGGGCGGTGCCGGCGATGACGAGCATTGCCTGCTCGACGTCGCGCGCGTTCAGATCCTGCATCTTCGTCTCGGCGATCGACTGGAGCTGGGCGCGGGAGAGCTTCCCGACCTTCGTCCGGTTCGGCTCGGCCGAGCCCTTCTCGAGCCGCAGCGCCTCCTTGATCAGGACGGCTGCCGGCGGCGTCTTCGTGATGAAGTCGAAGCTCCGGTCCTCGTAGACCGTGATCTCGACCGGGGTGATGCGGCCGTTCTCCTGCGCGGTCTGCGCGTTGAACGCCTTGCAGAACTCCATGATGTTGACCCCGTGCTGACCGAGCGCAGGGCCGACCGGCGGCGCCGGGTTGGCCTGCCCGCCGGGGATCTGGAGCTTGATGATGGTGAGAACCTTCTTCGCCATGGCGTGCCTTCCTAGTCGAGCTTCTTGACCTGGTCGAAGCCGAGCTCGACCGGAACCTGACGCTCGAAGATGTCCACGAGCACCTTGAGCTTCTGCTGATCGGGATTGACGTCGACGATCTCGCCGTCGAAGTCGGAGAGCGGGCCGCTCGTCACCTTGACCGACTCGCCGAGCGAGTACTCGATCGTGGTGCGCGCGCGCTCGCCGCCGGCCGTCTGGCCGGTCTTGAGGATGCGGTCGACCTCGGGCTGCGACAGCGGCACGGGCTTGGAGCCGGCGCCGACGAACCCGGTGACGCCCGGCGTGTTCTTCACGACCGTCCAGGCGTCGTCGTTCAGGTCCATGTTCACGAGCACGTAGCCGGGCAGTACCCGCTTCTCGGCCTGCACCTTCTGGCCGTCCTTCGTCTCGATCACCTGCTCGGTCGGGACGACGACGCGCCGGAAGCGCTGCCGCTGCCCCATCGACTCGATGCGGTGCTCGAGGTTGGCCTTGACCTTGTTCTCATGGCCGGAATAGGTGTTGACGACGTACCAGCGAAACATCTGTGTCCTTACTCTCCGAGGAGCTTGGGAACGACGTGCTTCCAGATCTCGTCGTTCAGGTACAGGAACGTGCCGACGACGAGACAGGCGATGAGCACGACGACCGTGCCCTGCACGACCTGGTTCTGGCTCGGCCACTCGACCTTCTTGAGCTCCGCCCAGGAATCGGCGATGAAGTTGCCGCGGCGGCGCTCTTCGGTCCGCGCCGGAGGCCCCGAAGGGTTCGTCCGGACCGCGGGGTGAGGCTCTGAGCGCGCGTCGGCCATGGGTCTAGCGGGTCTCCCGGTGCGGCGTATGGGTGCCGCACCAGCGGCAGTACTTGCTGAACTCGACGCGGTCGGGCGTGTTTCGCTTCGACTTCATCGTCTGGTAGTTCCGTCGCTTGCACTCGGTGCAGGCGAGCGTGATCGCAACTCTGACTCCGGACTTGGCCATGTCTCTCTCTTACGGGAAGGATGGTCGTGCCCCGGGCACGCTGACGCACCGCCCTCGGGCCGCAGAAGTGTAGCGGGACCCGCAGGAATCCGGCGGGATCGGCCGTATAGTCAAGATCTGTTGGCTGATCCGTGGGGAGAGTTCCTCGCGGCGGGCGAAACTGCGGCTACGCACGGCGTCGAGATCTACGCTCGAGACGAAGATCTCGTGGATACCGCCACGACCTTCCTCGCAGTCGGGATCGCCGACCGCGCGCCGGGCGTCGTCGTCGCGACCCCGAGCCATGCGACCGCCATCTCGCACACGCTCGCCGAGCGCGGGTTCGACAGCTCGCACCTCGTGTTCCTGGACGCCGCACCAGGCGGTCGAGTCGATCGTCGTGAACGGCATCGTCTCGCCGGTCGCCTTCGAGCGGGTCATCGACGGCCTGCTCGACCTTGCCCGCCGGAACGGCCCGGGCCGGATCCGGCTCTTCGGCGAAGTCGTCGACCTCTCTGTGCCAGCGAGGCGAGGGCGAGAACGCACTGCTCGTCGAGCGGCTGCACCGAGGAGGCGCTCGACCGGCGGACGTTCTCCGTCCTCTGCGGCTATCGCCTCGACGTCTTCGACGCCGAGCTGCAGCGCGAGCTGCTGCCGGCGATCTGCAACGCCCACACCCACGTCCTCCCGGCGCACGACCTGCCGCGCTTCAGCTGGGCGGTCCAGCGGGCGCTCGGCGAGGTGCTCGGCAGCGTTCGCGCGCGCGACGTCTACTACGTCGTCGACCGCCCGCTCCGCGCCCGCCGGGTACCGGTCGCCCAGGACGCGCTTCGCTTCGTCACGGCGAGCTTCCCGGACGAGGCTGGCGCAGTACTTTCGGCGGCCCGCGGCTACTATGCAGCCGCCGAGGCGGCGTAGCTCAGTTGGTTAGAGCGTCGGACTCATAACCCGAAGGTCGGTGGTTCGAGCCCACCCGCCGCTACTAAAAACGTTGTCCAGACACTTTCCCTTTTTGACCAGACACATTCCCATTGCCAAGACGTTCGTCGTGCTCGCGCTGTTCGCGACCGTCGTGCCGTGCGCTCTCGCCGCCTACTCGCCCGACCCGCGCCTGCGCGTCGTGCGGCTTGCCGAGCTGCCGGTGGGATTCAACTGGAAGTCCTCCCTCCACGGCTATGTCGCGGCCGCGAAGGCGCAGTCGGCCGCGCCGAAGGGCGAGCGCCTGGCGCAGCTCGGTTGGCAGCGCGGCTACGAGGCGTCCTTCGCAGGGAGCGACCAGGGCGGCGATGTGCACGTGACCTCCGACGCGAGCATCTTCGCGACCCCGGCAGGTGCGACCAAGGCCCTCGCCTTCATCGAGCGGGACGGCAATGACGCGACGCGCTTCCGCGAGCTCCCGGCGAGCCCACTCGGAGCCGACTCGCGGCTCTATCAGGTGCTGGGCGTCGCGAACCGGTACCTCTTCGCCTGGCGCGCGGGGCGCGTGCTCGCAACCGTCGTCGTCGACGGTGCGCAGTCCGTCGACGCCGAGCGCATCGCAAAGCTCCAGCAGAAGCACATCGGCGTCGGCTGAACGTCCGTCGCAGCGCCTACGCTGCGAGCGTGACCGAGACCGAGATGTGCTGGCGCTGCCCGACGCCGATGGAATGGCGACACGCAACCTGGCAGTGTCCCCGCTGCGCGTTCAAGCTCGGCTGCTGTGAGGGCGACCCGCAGACCAACTGCGCCGCCGCCGAGCAGCACGCACCTCCCCCGAACCGGTGACCCCCGGCCACGCCGAGCGGGCATGCGCCGCTCCCCCGCAGCGCCCGATTCAGAGAGTGCTGCGGCAGGTGCATTTCCTCCTTGACTCACCCGCCGGCGCCTTTTCCGAGGGAGGCGCCGGTGGGTGTTCAAGCCAGGTCGAGAAGCTCTAGGCGATCAGGCGGTCGCGCAGCGCGCGGGCTACGGCCTGCGTGCGCGTGTCGGCGTCGAGCTTGTCCATCGCCTTCCGGACATGTGTGCGGACCGTCTCGGCCGAGATGAAGAGCCGCTTCCCGATCTCCTCGTTCGACAGCCCGTCGGCGAGCAGCCGCAGACGTCGCGCTCGCGCTGGGTCAACTGCGGGAGCTGTGAGCCGACCGACGACGCGGCGAGCGTCCCGGCGAGCACCGGGTCGACGTAGGTCGTCCCGGCCGCGACGTCCTTCACCGCGCGCAGCAGGTCGTCCATCGGCGCTTCCTTGAGGACGAACCCGGCGACGCCCGCGTCGAGCGCCTCCGTCAGGAGCGCCCGGTCTCCGTAGCCCGTGTAGAGCAGAACCGCTGTCTGGGGCGTCGAACGCTTGGCGCGCCGGGCCAACTCGATCCCGCCGAGCTTCGGCATCCGCACGTCGACGAGCGCCACGCGCGGCTTCGCATGCTCGATCCGCTCGAGCGCCTCTTCGCCGTCCCGGGCCCGTCCGACGACCTCGACGCCGCCTTGCGTCAAGAACTCCGCGACCGCGTCGAGCACGGCAGGATGGTCGTCTGCGACCACACAGGTGACAGCAGCTGGGTCAGCCACGGATAATCCCCAAATAGGGGTACAGCCGCGTCACAGCTGTAGGGATACCGGTTTCGCGGTCCAGTGCCAATAGTTCACAAGGGGAGTTTGTAGCGACTTGCGGCAACCAGTGACTGTTCATCGACCCTCCGCCGACGCGGATCAGCTCATCGACGCCGCAATCGCGGTGAACGACGCCCCGACCCTGCGTGAGGCCTTTCAGGTGCTCGCCGACGTCGGACTGGCCCTCCTCGCCTGCGATCGGATGGGCGTCACGGAGTGGGACGAGGCACTTGCCGTCGGCACGGTCGTGGCGGCCGCCGGCGATTCGCGCGAGCATCTCGGGACGACGATCGAGTCCGATGAGGCGATCCGCGATCGGCTGCGCGCCAGGGCGACGTTCGTCGGGGCGCCGACCGGCCGCGGCTCCGAGCTCCTTCCCGCAGTCGCGACAGTCGTCGCAGTGCCGCTCCCGACCGCGAGCTATCCGGCGATGTTCCACGCCGGCTACTACCGGCCGTTGTCGGTGGAGGAGAGCGACGACGCGGTCGAGCTCCTGCAGCGCCTCGCCCGGCTCACCTCGATCGCGGAACGCTCCCTGCGCGAGCGCGCCCAGCGACAGTTCGACTCCGTGCTCGACGACGTCGCAGACGGCGTCATCTTCTCTGACGGCGTCCGCGCAACGGCCAACGGCGCTGCGCGCGCGATTCTCGGACTCGAGCCCGACGGCGCGAATCCGTCGCGACGTCTTCAACTTCCGAACGCTCGATGGCGCGCCTCTCGACTGGCCCGCGCAGCCCGGTCGGTTCCGGGTACGCGCCACCTCCGCCGACGAACGCGAGCTCGTGCTCGACGGGACGTTCTCGCATGTCGCCGGCGGCTCCGTCGCAGTCTTCCGCGACGTGACCGACGAGCACGCACGCGAGGTCTTGAATCAGCAGACCCTCTACGCGCTCTTCAACTCTCTGCCGATCCCGCTCACGGTTCGCTCGGCCAAGGACTTCTCGGTTCTGTCGGCGAACCAGGCGCTCCTCGACCTCATCGGCTACGACCGCCACGAGATCGAGGGAGCGAAGCCGCCGTTCCCCTGGTGGGACGACGACGGAAGCGCCGAGACGGACCTGAGCCCGGGAACCGTCGTGCATCGCAACTTCCGGCGCAAGGACGGCTTCATCGTTCCGGTCGAGGCCACCGTCCACGGCATCCGCGGCGACGACGGCGAGATCGAGCTCCTGCTCGGGATCGTCACCGACCTCTCGGAGAAGCGCCTCCTCGATCAGCAGCTCGTCCAGAGCGGGAAGCTCGCGGCGATCGGCCAGCTCGCGGCCGGGGTCGCGCATGAGATCAACAACCCGCTCTTCGCGATCCTCGCGCTGACCGAGTTCCTGCTCAAGGACTCGATCCCGGGCACGAGGGAGCGCGAGCGGCTCGAGCTGATCCAGGAGACCGGGCTCGAGATCAAGGAGATCGTGCGCGCACTGCTCGACTTCGCGCGCGAAAACGCCGATGAACGTCATGTCGTGCCCCTCGAAGATGTGATCCGTGCGACCGTGGACCTGATTCGCCGAACGAACGCGCACAAGGACGTCGAGCTCGTCGACACCTACGACGACGTCGGGCGCTCTCGTGAATGCGAGCGCCAACCAGCTCAAGCAGGTCTTCCTGAACCTGACGGCCAACGCCCGGCAGGCGATGCCGAACGGGGGCACGATCCATGTCGACATGCGCCGCGCCGGCAACAGCGTCATCGCAACCGTCTCCGACAACGGGCCGGGCATCGAGCCGCGAGGTTCTCGACCGCATCTTCGACCCGTTCTTCACGACCAAGCGCGACACGGGCGGCACGGGCCTCGGCCTCCCGGTCAGCCTCGGCATCGCCGAGATGCACGGCGGCAGCCTGACCGCCATCTCCGAGCCGGGTCGCGGCGCCATCTTCACGCTGCGCCTGCCGATCGTGGAGACGAGCGTGAGCCGCATCCTCGTGATCGACGACGAGGACATCGTCCGCGGGCTCGTCGTCGAGATCCTCGAGACGGCCGGCTACGACGTCACGGCGGCCTCGAGCGCCGAGGCGGCGCTCGTCGCTCCTCGACGAGGGCTTCGACCTGATCGTCAGCGACGTGATCATGCCCGGGCTCTCCGGGCTCGAATTGCTCGAGGCGGTGCGCAGCCAGCGCGCCTCGCTGCCGGTCGTGCTCGTGACCGGCGCCGGCACCTACGACACGCTCAGCCAGGCGCTCACCCGCGGCGCAGCCGGGCTCGTGACGAAGCCGTTCGCGCACGCCGACCTGCAGAACGCGGTCGCCGATGCGCTCGAGCGTGCGTCGCGCAGCCGCGACGAGCTCCGCGAGCGCCTGCTCGCGCCGACGCTCGCGAGCGCGCTCGCGAACGCGATCGAGGCCCGCGACTCGTATCTCCACGGCCACTGCGAACGGCTCGCCGCGCTCGCCGTCCGGATCGCCGAGGAGCTCGAGCTCTCGCCGGACGAGATCGAGGCGGTCCGCCTCGGAGCGATCCTCCACGACGTCGGCAAGATCGGCATCCCCGACCGCGTGCTGCTCAAGCCCGCCGCGCTCGACGCGGAGGAGCGCGACGATCGTCGAGACGCATCCGGAGATCGGCGACAAGCTGCTCGAGCCGCTCGACCTGCTCGCGGCTGCCCGCCCGGTCGTCCGCCACCATCACGAGCGCTGGGACGGCGCCGGCTACCCGGACCGCCTGGCCGGCGAGGCGATCCCGCTCGGCGCGCGCATCGTCTCGGTCGCCGACTCGGTCGAGGTCATGTCGTCGCGCCAGCTCTACCGCACGCCGCTCGGCCCCGACGGGGTCGCTCGCGGAGCTGCGCGCCTGCGCCGGCCGCCAGTGGGACCCGCAGATCGTCGAGATCGTCTTGCGCCTGATCGAGTCCGGCGAGCTCGTGCTCTCCGCCGACGGCCTCCACCTCCTTGAACGCCGGGCCGACGAGGTCAGCGCGGCGGGCCTCGCCGTCCTGCTCGTCGAGGACGAGGACGACCACGCGAAGCTCCTCTCGGACACGCTCGAGACGGCACTCGACGGGGCGGTCATCGTGCGGGCGCGCTCGGTGACGAGCGCGGCGGAGCTCGCGGCGCGCTTCGACTGGGCGCTCGCAATCGTCGACCACCAGCTCCCGGACGGGGCCGGCGTCGAGGTCGTCGAGACCTTGCGCGCCGACGACGCCGAACCTGTCGATCGTCCTGCTCGCAGAGCCGAACGTCGACGAGACACTCCTCGGCGCGATTCACCACGGCGCCTCGCACACGATCGTCAAGTCAGGCCCGTACCTCGAAGAGCTGGCGGAACGCGTCCAGACACTCGTCGCCGGCAGCCCGCAGCACACGGAGCTTCGGTCGTGAACGATCCCCGCTGCCTCGTCGCCGACGACCACCCCGCGCTGACGTCTGCCGTCTCGAACTATCTCGCCGACAACGGCTTCGAGATCGTCGGCCCTGCCTCGGACGGGCGCCGAGCGCTCGCGCTCGCCGAGTCCGAGCAGCCCGACCTCGCCCTCGTCGACTACCGCATGCCGCGCCTCTCCGGGCTCGAGCTGCTCGAGGCGCTCCACGCGGCCGCGCCCGAGATGCGGATCTGCGTCTACACGGCCGACGGCGACGAGCAACTCGCGAGAGACGTGCTCGCGGTCGGGCGCGTCGGCTCTCGTCCTCAAGGAGGCGCCGCTCGCCGACCTCGTCCGCGCGCTCGAAGCGGTGCTCGCCGGCGACGCGTATCTCGACCCGGCGGTCGTCCGAACCGAGCCCGAAGAGACACTCACCGAACGCGAGCTCCAGGTCCTGCGACTGCTTGCCGAGGGCTGCCGCAAGAGGAGATCGCGCGCAGGCTGGGGATCAGCGCGGAAACCGTGCGAACGCACCTGCGCAAGGCCTGCACACGTCTCGGAGCGACGACGCGGACGCAGGCCGTCGCAACAGCGCTCCGGCTCGGACTGATCGCGTGATGCCGCCCGTGCGCCCCGAGCTCGAGGTCGCGGCCCTGAGCGGCGAAGTCGACGCGGTCATGCAGGACATCGTCGAGCGGCTGATGGCCCTGCCGCACGCCGACGGTGCGTCGCTCTCCTCGACCGACGGCGAGTCCGCGACGTTCCGCGTGTGCGTCGGCGAGGACCTGCCGCTCCTCGGGCAGACGTATCGGATCAACGAGACGCTCGCCGGCGAGGTCCTGCGCAACCGCGATCTCGTTCTCGTGCGCGAGGAGACCCAGCTCGACCGCAGCCTGACCGACGGCGCCGGCACGATCGCGCTCGTCCCGCTCGAGTGGGACGGAGAGGTGCGCGGTGTGCTTGGTGTCCGTAGCGCCGACCACGGGGCGTTCGACGCGGACGGCGTCGAAGAGATCCGCACGCTTGCCGCCGGCGCCTCGATCGCGATCCGCAACGCCGAGCTCGTCGAGCGTCTCGCCGAGAGCGAGCGCGACCTGACACAACGCAAGGAGAACGAGGAGCGGCTGCGCACGAGCCTCGGGCCGTCTGCATGCGATCGTCGAGACCCAGCAGGAAATCTCCGCGCTCGAGCTCGAGCAGGAAGCCGTCACGAACGCGATCGTCCAGCGCGCCCAACGCCTCGCCGGCGCCGACGGCGCAACGGTGCAGTGGTTCGACGGGCACGACTCGGTCTTCCACCACTGCTCGGGCACAGCCGCGAATGCCGGGTCGGCCTCCGCATGGAGCGCTCGTCGAGCCTCGCCGGCGTTGCCGCCCGCGCCGGCGAGCCGGTCTACTCACCGGACACGACCAGTCGACAGCCGCGTCGACGCAGACGCCTGCATCCGCCTCGGCGCGCGCTCGCTGATCTGCGCGCCGCTCTACCGCGAGGGCCGCATCGAAGGCGTCCTCTCGGTGATGTCGCGCGCGACCCGACGCCTTCGACGAGCTCGCGATCGAGACCACTCGTCTGATGGCGGAGTTCGTGAGCACCGTCATGCGCAACGCCGCCGAGCTCGAGACACGGCGCCAGCTCGTCGAGCAGCTGCGCGCCCAGGGCCAGGTCGTCCAGTACATGCAGACCGCGCTCTGGGTGTGGGGCGTCAAGGGCGACGAGATGCGACTCGAGTACGCCAACGCTGCGAGCCAGACCGCGCTTGGGCTCGTCCCGGACGAGACGATCGGTCTGACGATCGAAGAGCTGCTCCCGGCGCTCTCGCCGGAGACGAAGGCCGGGCTGCTCAAGGTCGCTCACCGACGGCGTTCCGTCCGACCGCGGCGAGATCGAGTACGGCGACGACCGGATCCCGCACAGCATCCTGAGCTGCAGGGTCTTCCCGCTGCACGGCAACCGACTCGCCGTCACGTTCGAGAACGTCACCGACCGCGTCCACGCGCAGCGTGCGCTCCAGGAGAGCGAGGCGCGGTTCCGCGGGGCGTTCGAGGGCACGTCCGTCGGCATGGCGTTCGCCGCCGCCACGGGGGGTTTCGTCCAGGTCAACGAGCACCTCGGCGAGATGCTCGGCTACACGACGGAGGAGCTGCTCCAGCTCCGCGCGCCCGGCATCACGCACCCGGACGAGTGGGCGATCGACATCGAGCCGATACGCCATATCAGCCAGCGGCGAGATCGACACGTACAGCCGGGTCAAGCGCTACATCCGCAAGGACGGCTCGGTCATGTGGGGCCACATCTCGCTCGCCACCGTGCGCGACAGAGACGGCAACGTCGCGAACATCGTCTCCCACCTGATCGACGTGACGAAGGAGAAGGAAGCCGACCTGCTCTTCGAGTCGACCTTCAAGCGCTCGGTCGTCCCGATGATCGTCCTCGACGACGATCGTCGGCTCGTCGACGTGAACCAGGCTGCAGCCGAGCTGCTCGGACTCGACTACGACGACGCGCTCAGCCAGCGGATCGACGACTTCCTTGCAGACGACCCCGTCGAGGAGGCGTGGCCCCGCTTCATCGAGGCGGGCCGCATGGAGTCCGAAGCGTGGCTGCACCTACCCGACGGGCGGCGCCGCCGCATCGAGTACGTCGCGACCGCGAACGTCCGCCCGGGTCGCCACATCGCGGTCATCCGCGACCTGACGCGGCAGAAGGAACTCGAATCACAGCTCAGCCAGGCGCAGAAGATGGAGGCGGTCGGCCGGCTCGCGGGCGGCATCGCACACGACTTCAACAACCTCCTGACCGCGATCAGCGGCTACGCCGAGTTCCTCATCTCCGGCGAGCAGGACGAGCGCCTCCGGCGTCACGCCGAGGAGATCAAGAAGGCGGGCCAGCGGGCCGCCGCGCTCACCGGGCAGCTCCTCGCCTTCAGCCGGCGCCAGGTGCTGCAGCCGCGCGTGCTCGACCTGAATGCGGTCGTTCAGCGACATGGACATGATGCTCCGGCGCCTGATCGGCGAGGACATCGAGCTGGTGACGATGCTCGAACCGGAGCTCGCATCGGTGCGCGCCGACCCGACGCAGATCGAGCAGGTGATCGTGAACCTCGCCGTGAACGCGCGCGACGCGATGCCGCACGGCGGCTCCGTCACGATCGAGTCGCAGAACCTCCTCACCGACACCGAGTCGTTCGTCGAGCTCCGGCTCACCGACACCGGCATCGGCATGACCGAGGCCGAGCGCCAACACCTCTTCGACCCGTTCTTCACGACGAAGGAAGGCGGTACCGGGCTCGGCCTCGCGACCGTCTACGGGGTCGTCGAGCAGAGCGGCGGCACGATCGAGGTCGAGTCGGCACCCGGACTCGGCTCGTCGTTCCGGATCCTCCTGCCCGCCGTTGCCGACCCGGTGGACGACTGGGACGCCGCGCCGCAACTCGAGGCGCCGGGCCGGGGCGTCGAGTCGATCCTGCTCGTCGAGGACGAAGGCGTCGTCCGCCAGCTCGTCGCGCAGATCCTCGAGGCGGCGGGCTACTCCGTGTTGCAGGCAGGCGACGGACCGTCGGCGCTCGAGCTCGTCCGGCGGCATCCCGGAGACGTGCACGTGCTCGTGACCGACGTCGTCATGCCCGGCATGAGTGGCCCCGAGGTGGCAAAGGCGATCACGTCGTTGCGCCCGGGCACGCACGTGCTCTACATCTCCGGCTACACCGACTCGCAGGTTGGCCACCACGGCGTCCTCGAGCCCGGGATCGCGTTCCTGCAGAAGCCGTTCAGCGCCGTCGATCTGCAACGCAAGGTTCGCGCGTTGCTGGACGGCGCGACCGTTCCGGTCGACTAGCCTCCCGCGGTGCTCCCGGCTCTGCTCCGCGAGAACCGCGCGTTCCGCCTGCTCTTCGCCGGACAGGCAATCTCGCTCTTCGGCGACCAGATCACACTGATCGCGCTCCCGCTGACGGCCGTGCTCGCGCTGCACGCGGACGCTGCGCAGATGGGCCTGCTCACGACCGCCGCGCTCCTCCCGAACCTGCTCTTCTCGATGCATGCCGGCGCGCTCGTCGACGCACTCGGACGGCGCCGGAAGGCGATGCTCTGGGCGGACGCCGGCCGGGCGGTGCTGACCGTCTCGATCCCGCTGGCCTACGCGTTCGGCCACCTCACTTTCGCGCAGCTCTACGTCGTCGGCTTCCTCACCGGCACGCTCGGCGTCGTCTTCAACGTCGCGAGCGGTGCCCTGTTCAGCTTCATCCTCGACCGCGAGGAGTACGTCACCGGCAGCTCGCTCCTGAACGGGACGCGCGCGTTCTCGTACATGGCCGGCCCGAGCGCAGGCGGCATCCTCGTGCAGTTGCTGCGCGGCCCGTACGCGCTCCTGGTCGACGCGTTCTCCTTCGTCGGTTCGGCCCTGTTCCTCGGTCGGATGCGGGTCGAAGAGCCACCTGTCGACGACGAGAAGCGCAGCGTCCTCTCGGGCGCGCGCTGGCTCCTCCGGTCGGAGATCATGCGTGCCGATCTGGCCGCGACGGCGACGATCAACTACTTCAACTTCGTCTTCTTCGCGCTCTTCGTCCTCTACGCGACGAAATCGCTGGACGTGAGCCCAGCCGTGCTCGGGCTGGTGCTCGGCGCAGGCGCGATCGGCGGCCTGATCGGCTCGTTCATCACGGGGCGGATCACACGCCGGATCGGGATCGGTCCCACGTTCGTGCTCGGATGCTTCCTCTTCCCGGCGCCGCTCCTCCTCATCCCGGCGGCGCGCGGCCCGATGTGGCTCGTGCTGCTCGCGCTCTTCGCCTCGGAGTTCGGCGCAGGGCTCGGCGTGATGATCCTCGACATCAGCGGCGCCGCGATCAGTGCCTCGTTAGTTCCACCGACGATGCGGGCACGTGTCTCGGGTGCGTTCATGCTCGTCAACTACGGCGTACGTCCGCTGGGAACGATGAGCGCGGCGGTGCTCGGCTCGACGATCGGCGTCCGCCCGACGCTCTGGATCGCGACCGCCGGCGCCCTCGCAGGCGTCCTGTGGCTCCTTCCGTCGCCGCTCCCGAAGCTGCGTGAGCTGCCGGAGCCGGCGGCGTGAAGCTCCTCGCGCTCGCCGCGCGTGGCCCTGACGATGACCGCATCCACCGCGGCCTCGCCGAAGCTCGCCGGGTGCCCGGTCTTTCCCTCGACGAGCGTCTGGAACAAGCCCGTGAACACGCTGCCCGTCGCCACGAACTCGGCGACGCTCATTCGCTCGATCGGCCTCGACGCCGGCGTGCACGCGGACTTCGGCAACGGCCTCTATGACGGCTCGCGCATCGGCATCCCGTACGTCGTCGTGCATGGCAAGACGACGCCGAAGTCGAAGGTGACGTTCGACTACGCCGACGAGAGCGACAAAGGGCCGTATCCGATTCCCGCGAACGTGCCGATCGAGGGCGCGCCCGCGCATGCCAATGAGGGCGACCGGCACGCGATCGTCGTCGACGAGGACTCGTGCCGCGACTACGAGCTCTACGCCCTGCAGCACACGGCGAACGGGTGGCATGCAGGCTCGGGCGCGATCTTCGATCTCCGCTCCAACAAGCTCCGCCCCGCCGGCTGGACCTCCGCCGACGCCGCCGGGCTGCCGATCCTGCCGGGTCTCGCCCGCTGGGACGGCGATGCCTCGACCGGCGTGATCCGGCACGCGCTCCGCTTCACCGCCGAGCGAGACGACGAAGGCCTACATCTACCCCGCGCGCCATTACGCGAGCGACTCGAGCGATCCGTCGCTGCCGCCCATGGGGCTGCGCGTGCGGCTGAAGGCGAGCGTCGACATCTCGAAGCTGCCTCCGCAGGCCCGCATCGTCGCGCAGGCGATGAAGACCTACGGCCTGATCCTGGCCGACAACGGCTCGCCCTGGTACGTGTCGGGCGCCCCGAGCCCGCACTGGTCGAACGTCGAGCTACACGCGCTCGGGTCGCTGACGGGCGCCGACTTCGAGGTGGTCGACACCTCGCACCTGCGGCCGTAGCACGACGCTGAAGCGTGGTCCCTCCGGCGCCGCTCTCGACGCGCACCTCGCCCTGCATCGCCGTCACGAGCTGCTTGACGATCGCGAGCCCGAGACCGCTGCCGACCGGACGGCCGCGGCCGATCTTGTCGTAGAGGTAGAAGCGCTCGAACGCGTGCGGCACGTCAGCCGCCGGGATGCCGGGACCGGTGTCGGCGACGACGAGTCGCCCCGCCGAAGCGGTGACCGTCACGCGGCCGCCGGCCGGCGTCTCGCGAAGGGCGTTCTCGACCAGATTCGACGCGACCTGCAGCAGACGGTCGTGGTCCGCCTCGACCCACGACTCGCTGCCTGCCGCCTCCAGCTCGACTTCGAGCTCGCGCGCCGGCGCCTCGTGCCGCAGCGCTGACTCGCGCGCGATCTCGAGCAGATTCACCGGCTCGGACCGCACCGAGAACTCGCTTCGGTCCATCCGCGCCAGGTCGAGCAGGTCGAGCACGAGGCGCTCGAGCCGATGGGACTCGACGAGGATGATCCGTGCCGCTTCGTCGGCGCCGAACGCGCCCTCGGAGAGACCCTCCGCGTAGCCGCGGATCGCGGTGAGCGGCGTCTTCAACTCGTGCGAGACGGAGAGCAGGAAGTCGCGCTCGGTCTGACGCGAGCGCGCGAGCCGGTCTGCCATCTGATTGAACGCCTCGGCGAGCGCCGTGAGCTCGCGCGTCCCCTCGACCGGAAGCGACTCGTATCGCTCGTCTGCCGCATAAGCGCGAATCGCGTGACGACCCGTCGGATCGGGCCGACGATCGACCGGGCGAGGAAGAACGACACGAACGCCGCGAAGGCGACACCGATGGCCGCGGCGAGCACGAGATCCCAGAGGAACGGTCGCCACGCGGCAGCCCGCGACGACGCCGGGCGAAGCATCAGGAGCCCGCGGTCGGGGAGCGTGCGATACGAGTAGAGCTCGCGCTTCCCGCCGTAGTCGGTCTCGCCGTTCGACGACTTGTTCACGTTCGGGACGAGCCCGACGAAGTAGCCCCGCGCCTGAACGATCGTGCGCACGCTCTTCGTGAGCGCGTTCTGCGTCGTGTAGTTGACGTGCGCCTTGCGCTGAGTCGCGAGGTCGTCGGCACGCGCGGCGAGCGCGGCGGCCTGTGTCTTGTCGACCTGCTGCCGCGTGAGCACGGCGCCGATCCCGAGTGCGAGCGCGAGCGTGAGCGCGAGCGCGGCCAGCGTCGCCGCGAACAGCCGCACGCGCAGGCTGCTCCTTATTGCGGGACCGCCTTGTAGCCGGTACCGCGCAACGTGCGGATCAGATCCGGCCGGCCCAGCTTGCGGCGGAGCTGGGCGACGTGCACGTCGACCGTGCGTGTCCCGCCCGGATACTCCTGGCCCCACACGCGGTCGAGCAGCAGGTCGCGTGACACGACGACGCCGACGTTCGCGATGAAGAAGGCGAGCAGATCGAACTCCTTGGCGGTGAGCTCGACGGAAGCACCGGCCACTGTGACTTCGTGCGACTGGCGGTCGACCTCGACGTCGCCGAGCGTCAGATGCTCGCGCCGGTCTTGCGGCTCCGCGCGCCGCAGGATCGCCTTCATGCGGGCGACGAGCTCGCGCGGCGAGAACGGCTTCGTCAGGTAGTCGTCGGCGCCGACCTCGAGCCCGACGATGCGGTCCGGCTCCTCGTCGCGGGCGGTGAGCATGAGGAGCGGCACGTCGGAGCGCGCGCGCATCGCGCGGCAGACATCGAAGCCGTCCATGCCGGGCAGGCCGACATCGAGGATCACGAGCTTGACCGGATGGCGATCGAGCTCGGTGAGCGCCTCCTCCCCGGACCGCACCCAGAGCACGCGATAGCCGTCGCGCTGCAGATAGCCGCGAACGAGCTCCCCAACGGAAGGCTCGTCCTCGACGAGGAGAATCGTCCCCGCCATCGTGACCTGGATTATGGGCGGAGCGTCTCCCGGACGCGGACGGCAGCTCCACCGTCGATCGTCATCGCCTCTGCGTACAGGCCCTTGTGGAGGTCGCCCGAGGAGATGGTGATGCCCTTGAACGTGATGATCGTGGTCGGGGAAAGCGGGATCGCGACGTTCGCGCCGAGCTCGCGGAGCGTCAGCACCGTGGGAGTCGCGGAGACGATCCGGCCGCGGTCGAGGATGACCGTGTGCGGCTTCTTCGCGATCTTCTCGTTGATCTCGACATGCGCCCAGTTGCCCGGAAGCGTCGGGAAGTTCGGCGGCGTGCCGCGCAGACCGGCGGCGGCCCCGGCTACGGATGCCAAGAGGAAGAGGGCGGCGATGACCGCGACAAACCTTCTCATGGAGAGACTTTTCCCGCTTTCGGTGACGCCGTGGTGGTCCAAAGGTAAGACGTGCGTAAAACACGGCCGCCGGCTTCGTCGCCGGCGGCCGTCAAGCCTGTACGCGTGGTCGGTGGGTCAGTTGGCACCTCAGCCCGACCGCACCCGTCAATGTGCCTTCGACCCGCGCCGTGCTTGGAATCCTTCCTCTGCTGACCGGACGTACCGGCCACATACCTGCAACGTCCGTACCTGCGTTCGAGGTTCGCGGCGGCCTCGTAGCCTTCCTGCCATGCCGTTGCAGAACCGCGTGACCCCGCTCGGCGCGATCGTGGCAGTCCAGGAGCGTGGGCTCGTCTTCGGGAACCGCGGCTGCCTTCATAACGCGGAGCGGCCACATCGTCCGGCGGCAGGCGACGCAGCGCTGGATCGCCTGCCGGCTCGAGTTCCGCGGACGGCGGCGACCGGCGGAGCCACAGCCGGGGCGGTACACCGGGCTCTACTTCCTTGACGACGCAACGGCGATGGCCGCGGGCCATCGCGCGTGCGCAGAGTGCCGCCGCGCCGACTACGTGCGAGTTCGCGACGTGCTCGGGCTCGGCGGCGCCGACGCGATCGACGAGCAGCTCGCGGCCGAGCGCGACGGGCCACGCCGGCCGGTCGCCGCGAGCGAGCTGCCGGATGGCGCGTTCGTGCTGCACGACGGCGAGCCGTACCTCGTGCTCGAGGGGGCGCTACGCCGCTGGACGGCCGGCGGCTACGACACGCCCATGCGGAGCGCGGGGTCGGTCGAGCTGATCACGCCGCCGTCGCTCGTCGAGGTGCTCCGCGCCGGCTGGAATCCGCTCGTTCCCTTCATCCATCCTTCCGCGCGTACGTGAGCACGACCACGTCGGCGGTCTGACGCGTCGACGTCAACGTGAACGTCTTCGGCTGGGCGGCGTCGGCGAAGAGGCGCTTGCCGGATCCGAGCAGGATCGGGAAGACCATCAGGTTCAGCCGGTCGACGAGGTCGAGCGCGATCAGCGACTGCACGAGCGTGCAGCTGCCGGCGATCAGGATGTCGCCCGCGAACTGGTCCTTCAGCTGCAGCACGTCGTCGCGAAGATCGCCGTTCAGGATCGTCGAGTTCGTCCAATCCGCGCTCGTGAGCGTCTTCGAGACGACGAACTTCGGCATCGAGTTGAACTTGTCGCTGAACGGGTCCCCGCTCATCGCCGGCCACGCCTTCGCGAAGCCCTCGTAGGTGATGCGGCCGAGCAGCTGCGCATCGGCAGCCTCGAGCTCGCCCATCTTGAAGGCGTCGCCCTCCGCGCCTCGATCGAACTTGAACGTCCAGCCGCCGTTCGGGCCGCCTTCGGCGCCACCCGGTCCTCCATCACGCCGTCGAGCGACACGAACTCCGTGACGACGACATCTCCCATCGCTCACCCCTCCTTGTCGTAGCCTTGCGCCGCGGCATACGCCTCGCTGACGCTCTTCGGCACGCAAAGCGCCCATGCGTTCTCGACGAGGTCGCGCATCTCGTCGGCATCGATCATGCCGAGTCGGACGTGCACCCAGTGGTACCGCATGTCGTGCTCGCTCGGCAGCGAGTACTTGTCCGGCTCGGCCTCGACGAGCGCGGCGCGCCACGCCTTCGGGAAGCCGCAGCCCATCACGTCGCCCTCCTTCGAGAACGCGAGGTAGACGATCCGCCCGACACGGAACTTGATGCGCCCACGGACGAACGCCTCGCTGCTCCGAGGCAGCGTCACGGCGAACGCGCGGACCTCGTCGACCGTCACTGGCACGGTCATTCAGTATCGCTATATGGTCGCGTCGTGACCGAGTGCGGACGCTGATCCTTTCCCGGCACGGCCGGTCGCTCTTCAATGTCGACGGCATCGTGAACGGGGACCCGGCCCGCGACCGCGGCCTTGCACCGGAGGGTCGCGAGCAGGCGCTCGCGCTCGGCGCCCAGATCGCGGCGATCGCGATCGACCTCTGCGTGACCTCGGAGTTCCTCCGTGCACAACAAACAGCCGAGCTGGCCCTCGGCGCAAACGCAGCCGCCACGGCGACGACCGTCGACCCGGAGCTGAACGACCTCCGCATCGGCGAGCTCGAAGGCGGAACGCTCGCGGAGTACCGCGCGTGGAAAGCGACCGCACGCTCGAGCGGACCGCTTTCCCGGCGGCGAAAGCCGGGACGAGGCGGCCCTGCGTTACGCCGACGCTTTCGAGCGGCTGGGGCAGCGGGGCGAGGCGACGATCCTCTGCGTCTGCCACGAGATCCCGGTGCGCTACGCCGTCAATGCGGCGGCCGGCTCCGATCAGTTCGACAGCCCGCTCGCATGACGTTCCGAACGCGACGCCGTACGTCTTCGACGACGCGGGGCTTCAGCGCGCCGTCGAGCGCCTCCGCGCGCTCGCGGGCTAAGCGCGGCCGAGCACGTCGAGTGCGCGCAGCGGCAACCGGGCGAGGCCGTGCTGTTCATCGGGCGCGGCCAGCTCGCCGGTCAGCAGCCGCTCGACGCTCCGCCAGAGAAGCTCCGTGCGCGCGAGCCGCCACGAGGCACGCGGCCAGCGGTCGAGTGCGCGCTTCAGCGTCCACGATGCGCGATGGAGGCCGCCGATCGGCGCCGTCGAGCCTCGGCGCGTAGGTGTCGAGCTGACCGGCGAGGATCGCCTCGGCCGCGAGCTTCGACGAGACGAAGCACTCGTACATGCCGTCGCCGGATACGGGATCGATCAGCCCGGCTGCATCGCCGACGAGCAGCGCGCGCTCGTTCGCGACGATCGTGCCCGGCCGGCGGAGCGGCAGGCGATGGCCGCGGAGCGACTCGAGCTGCGACATCTCGAGCCCGTGCGCGCGGCAGACGTCGGCGAGGTGCTCGCGGATGCGCGGCCCTTCCTCCTGCCACGCACCGACGCCGACGTTCACGTGGTCGCCTTTCGCGAACACCCAGCCGTAGCCACCGGGAATGTCGGCGAGCTCGACGACCGCGCGGCGCGCGTAGCGCTCGCGGTCGACGACGCCGTACGGGACGTTCCCTTCGTACGCGACGCCGTGGACGATCCCGCCGCCGAGCCCGAGCGCCTTCGCGGTCGTCCCGTTCGCGCCGTCGGCGCCGACGATGTACGTCGGCCGGCGCGTCGGTCACATCGATCGTCGTTCCTTCGCGCACCTCGACGCCACGCTCGCGCGCCTGGTCGAGCAGGAACGCATCGAGCCGGCGGCGCTGCGTCATGCGAATCACCGGCGACGCCGCGTGGCGCACGACTGCAGTCGCTTGTACCGGAAGCGAAGCTCGACGAGGTCGACCTCCTCCTCGACGACCGGCGAAGGATCGACGGGGCACTGCTTGACGGCGCGCGCGGTCAGCCCGCCGCCGCACGGCTTGTCGCGCGGGAAGGTCGCCTTGTCGACGAGCAGCACGCTTGCGCCCCCCTCGGCGAGGCGAAGTGCGGTGGTCGAGCCGGCCGGCCCGCCGCCGACCACGAGAACGTCATAGCGCGACATCTCCAGGAGGCTACAATCCGCGCGCACTCCAGGGGGTGTGCCCGAGCGGCCAAAGGGAACGGGCTGTAAACCCGTCGGCTCAGCCTACGGAGGTTCGAATCCTCCCGCCCCCATAGAGGATCGTCTTCTGTTCGAGGTGGCGACGGCTTCAGGGAAGCCGTCGCCCGCGAGGGCCAAAACCGGAGTCAAGGGTCGCGACGTACACTCGCGGAGGGTCAAAATCAACCGGGGGGTCGTATGTTTCGCCGTCGTCGGGTTCTGCTCGCTGCTGCTGTGGCGCTCCTCGTAACCGCCTCCCTGGCGGGAACCGCACTCGCGCTCCGTCCCACCACAACCGGCATTCCCGGGACGTTCGCGACGATCAACGTGAAGCTCGGCGACAAGACGCTCATCCTGAGCAAGCACAGCTCGAGCGGCGTTCAGGTGATCGGCTTTCGGGTCCGTAACGTCGGCACCGTGAAGCACAACTTCATCATCGGCACGCACGCGACGAACGCGATCGCGCCGGGCCAGTTCGACGATTTCGCTGTCGCGTTCGACGACTTCGGCAAGTACACCTACCGGTGTACGCTCAACTGCCCCTCGACGTCGCACGGCGTGATCGACGTCGAGCGCGGCAACTACGTCAACACCGGCGGCTGATCGGTTCAGCTGTGACGGGCGCCCGGATCGCGCTGCGCGTCTCACCGAACGCGCGGCGATCCGCGATCGTTGGAGAGTACGGCGAAGGCTGGAAGGTGCGCGTCGCCGCCACACCCGAGAATGGAAAGGCGAATGCCGAGCTGATGCGACTGCTGGCCGATGTCCTCGGGGTCGCTGTCGGGCAGATGCGAATCGTCGGGGGCGCAACCTCGCAGAACAAAATCGTCGAGATCGAGGACATCACGCCTGACGAGGCCTACGCCGCGCTGGCGCGGGCTTCGAGCTAGACCTCAGCGGCGAGGAACCACTGCTCCGGCGACTCGCCGAGATCTGCCGCCCAGGACCGCCACGTCGCCGGTGTCAACCGCAACGTGACGTCGTCCGACTCGATGAGCGCGGCTTCGATGGGCGTGTCGAACGCCTTTGGAGCGAGATACCGGTCCCTGAGCCGGGCGTTGATCGACTGCGCCTCGTCGCCGTGCAGGATCTCGACCGTGCCTGACGCCGAGACCCAGCGCTCGCGTCCTGGCCCGCGCGAGTCGACGACGACCGACGCCGACGAGTTCCGCTCGATGTTCTGCACCTTCCGGCTTCCCGACGACGAACCGAACAAGAAGCAGTCGTCTGCGAACAGGAACCAGATCGGCGTGAGGTGGATGCCGCCGTCCTCGTCATGGGTCGCGAGCACCGCGTAGCGCCGCTCGGCGAGGAATGACCGCAACTCGTCCGTCAGCTCGCTCACACGCAAGAGGTTACGGCAACGTCAACCCCTGGTAGGTTCGGCCGATGAAGGCGACTGCAGCGGTCTTCGAAGAGCTCGACGCTCCGCTGCACGTCGAGGAGGTAGAGATCGGCGAGCCGCGCGCCGGCGAGGTGCTCGTTCGCATCGTCGCTGCCGGTGTGTGTCACACCGATGCGCTCGCCGTTCACGGCGACCTGCCGTTCCCGGCGCCCGGCGTGCTCGGCCACGAGGGTGCCGGGATCGTCGAGGCGATCGGCGACGGCGTCACGACTGTGCGCGAAGGGCAGAAGGTCGTGATCGGCTGGCCGTGGTGCGGCGTCTGCCGCAACTGTCTCGACGGGCAGCCGCGCTACTGCCTCCAGCTCGGCCCGCTCGTCACGCGCGGCGGGCGCGAGGACGGCTCGACTGCGCTTCGTCGCACCGACGGGTCGCCACTCCATAGCCACTTCTTCGGGCAGTCGTCCTTCGCGAGCTACGCAATCGCGAACGCGAACGCGCTCGTCGTCGTCCCCGACGACGCTCCCGTCGAGTTGCTCGGCCCGCTCGCCTGCGGGATCGGCACGGGCGCGGGCGCGATCCTGAACGCGCTGCGGCCACCGACCGGCTCGTCCGTCGTCGTCTACGGCGCGGGCGCCGTCGGCCTCGCCGCAATCATGGCGGCGGGCTGCACCGGCGCCACGCAAATCGTCGCGATCGACGTGCACGAGGCTCGCCTCCGGCTTGCACGCGAGCTCGGCGCGACTGACACCGTCAACGCCGGCCGAACGAGCCCGGTCGAAGCGGTGCACGAGATCTGCGGCGGGCCGGCGGACTTCAGCCTCGACTGCACGGGCAACGTCGATGTGCTGCGCCTGGCGGCGGACTCGGTCGGGATGCGCGGCACGGTGGCGCTGGTCGGCGGCGCCCCGGCCGAGGCAACGTTCACGCTCGACCACCTGACGACGCTGTGGGGCAAGCGCGTCCTTGGGATCCTGGGCGGCGAAGGTCGCAGCGAGACGCTGATCGGCGCGCTGATCGAGCTCAACCGGCAAGGGCGTTTCCCCTACGACCGGCTGGTCACCGAGTTCCCGCTCGACCAGGTGAACGAGGCATTCGAGGCGTCGCACTCAGGTGACGTCGTGAAGCCTGTGCTCCGTATGCCCTAGCCGGAGCCGAACCGAAGCCGAGCCGCTCCGGCATCGACGACATCTCCGATTGAGTGACTGACGAATGCGAGCGATGCCCGATGGACGTCCTCGGCGCTCATGGGCTGCGTCTTCTCCGTCGCGCGGATCGGCATCGCCGCGCAGAGATCGTCGACGACGACGACGTCATAGTCGCGCGCTGCCGCATCCTGCGCCGTGCCGAGCACGCAGACATTTGTCGTCACACCGACCATCACGAGCTCCGTCACGTCGAGGTTCCGCATGCTCGAGTCCAGGTCGCTGTCGAAGAACGAACTCTGGCGCGGCTTCGTAAGCAGGATGTCCTCGTCCTCGATCTGCAAACGATCGTCGAGCTCCGCGTTGAACCCGACGAAGGTCGCCGACGCGGCCTGGCCGTAGCGACTGGTCGTGCGGCGCCCAGGCCCAACGCGTGGCCGTACCAGGCGCGAGATCCACACGACGGGGTCGCCGGCCGACCGGGCGACGCCCGCAAGCTCGTTGATGCCGGCAATGAGGATCTCGATGCCGGGGATCTCGAACGGCGCCCCCGGTTGCGTGTAGCGGTTCTGAATGTCGATGACGAGCAATGCGCGTCTAGTCATCTCCGCGTCGTCTCCTTTCCTGCGAGGTATCCGAGCCCGCATGCGGCGAGCAGTCCGTTTCCAGCCAGATAGCCGCCGGCCCCGTGCCCCGAGATCCCGACTGCGGCGCCACCCGCCGCGAACAGCCCCGGGATCGGAGCGTCGCCGCGAAGCACGCGTGCGTGCCCGTCGACGAGCAGCCCGCCCTGCGTGTGAAACAGCGCACCGGTAATCGAGACGGCCGCGAACGGCGGAGCGAGCGGAGCCTCCCAATCCGTTCGGCCGAAGCTGTCCGGCAGCCCTGCCGCGCACGCCTGTGTGGTCGAGATCGTCTCGACGAGCGCGGGCCCGCAGCCGGTCAGCTCTGCGAGCTCCTCGGCGGTCTCTGCCCAGCGGATCGCGCGAGCTTCGACCAGATCCTGGTAGTCCGCAAACGGCTCACACAGCGCGGCGATCCTCTGGTCGAAGATCATCCAGGCGCTGCTCTGCGGCTGAGCGAGCACGCGGGCGCCGTATTCCGAGTAACCGCACGTCTCGTCGTCGAACCTACGGCCGGCGACGTCGACTACGACGCCGCCGTGCATCACAACCGCCCATGTGACAAGGACGCCGTGGGGCACGGCGACCGATCCGTGCCCTTGATACGCGTCGAGCCAACCGACGTCGGCGCCGAGACCTTCACCGATCCGCAGCGCGTCGCCGACGCTCCGCTCGCCGCCGAAGTAGAGCCCGTCGGCGATCTCGGGAATCAGCTCACGGACGAGGTCGGCGTTCGCGCCGAACCCGTTCGTGGCCAGGATCACCGAGCCCGCCGTCACGGTCTCGCTCGCCTCGCCGTCCACGACAACGACCGCGCCGGTAACCGCTCCGTCGTCGACGGCAACGTCGACGAGGCTCATCGGAACAGCCAGTGTGACGTTCTCGAGCGTCCGGACGCGGTCGAGCAGCTCGCGGTGGAGCGAGCGGCCCGACCGGTCATGCAGCGTATGGCAGCGATGAACCGAGAAACCCGGATAGAGAAAGTCTTCGACGAGCTCGATCGGCATCCCCCAGTCGCCGCCGAGCCATTCGACGAGCTCTGCGGAGATCTGCGTCAACGCCTGGGCGAGCGGGCGGTACACCTGCCCGCCGGTCTTCGCCTCGATGTCGGCGAGGAAGCGTGGGGGCGAGTCGTCGACCCCTGAGGCCTCCTGCCACCGCGTCCCCGCTGCCGGGATCATCGCGGTGCTCATGGCGGTGTTGGACCCGACGCGGAACGTCTCGCTCGCCTCGACGAGCAGGACGTCCGCGTCGTTGCCGATCGCGAGCGCGGCAACGAGGCCTGCTGCTCCCGCACCCGCGATCACGACATCTACGTCGGGCCCGGCCACCTGCTCAGCCCTCGAACCGCTCGTGATTCTCGAGCCAGTAGTTGGCGATGTCGATTCGGCGAGCGAACCACACGTCACCCTTGTCGAGCGCGTGCTCGATGAACTCGCGCAGTGCCGACGCACGGCCGGCGTTGCCGATGATCCGCGGATGAAGGCCGATCGACATCATCCGCGGGTACGTCTCGCCCTCGCGCCACATGTAGTCGAACCCCCGAACGCAGTGGTCGAGGAACGCGCTCGGGTCGGTTACCCCCTGCGGGGTCAGGAACCGGCCGTCGTTGTAGACCAGCGAGTACGGCAGGACGAGATGCTGTTTGTCCTTGACCGGCGTGAAGTACGGCAGGTCGTCAGCGTACGAGTCGCAGTCGTAGACGAAGCCGTTCTCGACGAGCAGCTCCCGCGTACGGACCGAGGCGCTGTACCGCGAGTACCAGCCGTACGGCCGTTCGCCGACCGTCCGCTGGATCGACTCGACCGACGCCTCGACGCTGTGCCGCTCCTCCTCGTCCGAGAGCTGCCACATGCGCTCCCAGCGGTAGCCGTGACCCGCCGGCTCGTGTCCGGCCTCGCGCACCCAGTCGGCGACTTCGGGGTTCTCCTCGAACGCCACCGCACAGGCGAAGAAGGTCACGGGGATGTCGTACTCCTCGAACATCCGCTGCAGGCGCCAGACGCCGGAACGGCTGCCGTACTCCCAGACCGACTCGGCTCCGAGGTCGCGGAACTCCGGCCCGAGCGGCGTCACCTCGCCGGCGTCGACGTTGCGCCCGTCGCCGGCCGAGAAGGACGGCTCCGAGCCCTCCTCCCAGTTCACGATCAGGCTCACGGCGATCTTGGCGCCGTTCGGCCACTCCACCTTCGGAATGCGCTTGCCGTACCCGTGGTAGTCACGCGGCGGGCCTGGAACGTCCTGCCAGCGGCTCATGAGGCCTCCTCAACCGTTGCGCTCGGGGTGAAGTCGTCGCCAAGCGCGAGGAAGCGCGCGGCGTTCCGCCAGAGGATGTCGGTCTTCTGGTCGTCGGTCAGCCAGTCGGCGGTGCGGATCCAGTTCGCGGCTCCGCCCGGGATGTCTCCGTCGAACGGGTAGTCGGTGCCGATCATGATCCGGTCGGTGCCTGCGCGTGCGGCGAGCAGCTTGAGAACGTCCTCGTCGTGGACGAGACAGTCGTAGTAGAAGAGCTTCAGATAGTCGATCGGCGGCATCGCCATCGGCGCGTGAATCCCGCCGGACACGTACCGCAGATCGAGCCGCCCCACCGCGAAGTTGAACACCCCGCCGCCGTGGCTGAAGCTGATCCGGAAGTCCGGATAGCGGTCGAGGATGCCGCAGAAGACGATCGAGGCAACCGCGATGCACGATTCGAACAGCGCTCCGAACGACCGTGCGAGGCCGTACCGCGGCATCCGGTTCTCGCCGATCTTGTCCATGTAGATCGGATGGACGCTGAGCGTGGCCCCCGCTTCGGCGACTGCCTCGAGCGTCGGCAGCACGCTCGGATCGTCGAGGTTCTTGCCGTTGACGCCGGTGGCGACCGCAAAGCTCCGGATGCCGAGCTCTTTGACCGCGTATTCCACCTCTGCGATCGCGGCGTCGGTGTCCTGGAGCGGCAGGCTGCCAAGCGCCCGATAGTGCCCAGGCCGCGCGGCCTGGAGCTCGGCGAGTTCCTCGTTCAGCTCACGCGAGTACGAACGCGCCTGCTGGCCCTGGAGGGCGTAGTTCCAGAGGAACCCGACGGGCATCGGCGCCTCGAAGGCAACACCCTGCTCCGCGATGCGCTTGCCGATCCGCGCACCCGCCTCGCCGAGGTCGGCGGCCGGCGGCGTGAACGGTGCGATGCGCGTTCCTTGCGCAACCACGATCCGGCCTTCGACCTCGCGATAGGCCTTCCAGCCGTACCAGGTCTCTCCGGTCTTCGCCGCGTTGATCAGGCCGCGCGGCCAGTAGTGCGCATGCATGTCTGCTGCGAGCGTCTCGCTCATACGAGCACCTTCCGATTCTCGACGACGACGGTTCCGTCGACCTCGACCCTGGGGTACTCGACGAGCAGGTCGATGTGCACCGGGCTCTTGACCGTGCCGCCGACCACCGAGTTGCCGAGTGCGAAGTGGACGGTGCCGAGCTGCTTCTTGTCCTCGGTGATGTCACCGTTCGACCGCGCAGAGGCGTTCGTCCCGACGCTCAGCTCGCCGATGTTGTCGCCGTTCTCGACGTCGATCAGCTTCTTGAGCTGCTCAGCCTGGTGGCCGCCGTCGATCGATACCGCGCGACCGCCCGCAAACGTGACGCGAATCGGCTCGTCGAGGCGACCAAGCATGTGTCCGCAGCCGTCGGCGACGAGTACACCTTCTGCCGATCCGGTGGCCGGCGCCATCCACGCCTCACCGCTCGGGAAGGCCGAGACCTGCCCGGGCTCGTGTGCCCGTGCAGCGCCGCAACCGACCTTGACGCCGACAAGAGAAGCAGTCAGATCCGAGCCTGCCTCCGAGGTGACGCGGATCGTCTCGCCTGCACCCATCACGTCGGCAAGTCGACGCGTCACGGAGTAGACCTCGTCGTAGTCGGCCAGCGCCGCTCCGCCGAGCATCTGCTCACGCGTGGCGCCGGTCATCAGGATCGCTCGCGCACCGTGCTCCTTGAGTGCAATGCCGAACTCCGGCGTGAAGCCGAGCGCGGTCGACGTCGGCGCAACGATCACATCCGCCCCGGCGAGCGCCTCGGCGACGATCTTCGTCGCCGGAGCCCCGGCGCGTTCGCGCTTCGACATCACGAGGAGGGTCGGCGAAGCCTCGGCGTTGATCGTCGCGGCGACGAGCGCCTCGACGATGCCGAAGTCGGAGTCGTGGTCGGCGACGATCGCGACCTCTTCGCCGGGTTGGACGTTGAGACACGATCGGATCACCGTCCTCCCGACCCCGCCTAGTTGCATGGCGTGCCAGTTCATGGGCTGTTCCTTTCGTTCGTCGTGGTCGGAGATGCCTCGAGCCGGGGCCCGTCTGGGCTGAGCACCGATGCGAGGAGTTCCTGGGTGTAAGGCGTGGCCGGCTGCGTCAGGACCTGGCGCGCGTCGCCGCGCTCGACGATCCGTCCGCGCTCCATGACGGCGACCGTGTCCGCGATCGCGGCAACGATCCCGAGGTTGTGCGTCACGAAGACGTATGTGAGGCCAAGATCGCGCTGGAGATCGCCGAGCAACGTGACGACCTGCGCCTGGACGGAGACATCGAGAGCAGAGGTCGGCTCGTCGAGGAGCAGGACGGCTGGATCGAGCACAAGCGCCCGGGCGATCGCCACCCGCTGCGCCTGCCCGCCGGACAGCTCGTAGACGTGCTTGCCGAGCGTCGTCGCCGTCAACCCGACCAGCTCGAGCAGATCGCGAACGCGGGCGCGACGGTCGTCGCGCGAGCCTTCGCGATGGACGTCGAGCGGCTCGGCGACCAGACGCTCGACGGTCATGTGCGGATCTAGCGACGCGTAGGGATCCTGAAACACGACCTGCACGTTTCTGCGATGGCGTTTGAGCTCCGTCCCCGTCAAGCCGAGCACGGGCTCGCCGCCGTACCGGATCTCGCCGGCCGTCGGCGGCAGAAGCAGGGCGAGCATGAGGAGCGTGGTCGTCTTGCCCGAGCCGGACTCACCGACGAGCGCGAACGTCGTGCCACGCGGCACGCCGATGCCGACACCATCGACCGCCGGAGGCGGCGGGGTCCCACTGCGGCCGAGCCGTCCACGCGTGGCGAACTGCTTCTCGAGCCCGACCGCCTCGAGCGCCAAAACGCTCATAGCTGCGCCGCCGTAGCGTCGAGCTCATGCCCAGTGACGGGGTCAGAGTGGACCTCCTCGGCGAAGTGGCAGCGCGACTCGACGGCAGCGACCTGGCGCAGCGGCGGTTCGTCCGTCGTGCATACCTGCTGGGCGCGTGAGCACCTGGGATGGAAGCGGCAGCCGGTCGGCAAGGAGTGGAAGTCGGGCGGCGCGCCGGGGATCGGACGGAGCTCGCCGCGCGCAACCGAGAGACGCGGTGTCGCTTCGAGCAGCGCGCGCGTGTACGGATGCGAGGGCCGGCGCAGCACCTGTGACGCCGGGCCCGACTCGACCACGCGGCCGGCGTACATGACGACGACCGTGTCGGCCATCGCCGCGGCAACGCCGATGTCGTGAGTGATCAGGACGAGCGCCGTTCCCCGCTCGCGCTGCAACTCGCGGATGGTGCGCAGGATCGACGCCTGGACAGAGACGTCGAGCGCGGTAGTCGGCTCGTCGGCGAGCATCAGCGGCGGGTCGAGCGCGATCGCCATCGCGATCACGACGCGCTGCCGCATGCCGCCCGAAAGCTGATGCGGGTACCGGCGCGCGACGGCTGCTGCGTCGGGCAGCTGCACGCGCTCGAGCACGTCGATCGCAGAGGCTGTGGCGGCCTTTCGTCCTTCGTTCCGGTGTACGCGGAAGAGCTCAGCGACCTGGTCGCCCACGGCGCGCGTCGGGTTCAGCGCAGCGAGCGGATCCTGGAAGACCATCCCGAGGCTCCTGCCGCGAAACGAGCGCCAATGTCGCGCGGAAGCGCCGATCAACTCGTCGCCCGCGAACCGGACGGAGCCGGCGACACGCGCGTTCGGAGTGAGCAGCCCGGCGACGGCGAGCGCCGACACCGACTTGCCGGAGCCAGACTCGCCGAGGATCACCACTGTCTCCTGTTCGCGCACCGACCAGGTTGCATCGTCGACGACGCGTGTAGCGCGGCCCTGCCGCACGAAGCTCACTGACAGCCCTCCGACCGTAAGAAGCGACGGCTCAGCCACGCGACACCGCCTGCAGGGTGCGCGGATCGAGGCGGCCCGAGAGCCATACCCCGGCGAGGTTGATGGCGGCGATGAGGATGAGGAGCGCGAGCCCCGGCATCACGGCGATCCACCATGCGGTCGAGAGATAGACGCGTCCGTCGGAGAGCATCGAGCCCCACGACGGCGTCGGCGGCGGCAGACCGACACCAAGGAAACTGAGTGCGCTCTCGGCGACGATCGCCTGCGCGACGACGAACGACCAGAGCACGGCGAGCGGCGCAATCACGTTCGGGAGAACGTGGCGAGCGATGATCCACGTTCGCCCGGCGCCGATGCCACGAGCTGCGGACACGTAAGGCATCTCGCGAATGACCAGGGCGCGCGCCTGCGCGAGGCGCGCGAACGGAACCCAGGTCCAGAACGCGAGGGTGATGATCAGCGTCGGCACCGATGCTCCGAACACGGCGACGATCGTCAGCGCGATGATCAGAAACGGAAACGCCGTCTGGATATCGATCAAGCGGCGGACGACACCGCCAATGAAACCGCCGAGGTAGCCAGCGGCGATCCCGCCGACTGTTCCGATCAAGGCCGCGACCGTCGCCGCTGCGAACCCGATCTCAAAGGAGATCCGCGCGCCGTACACGACCCGCGAGAGCACGTCACGACCGAGTTCGTCGGTCCCGAGGAGATGCGTCGCACTTCCGCCCTCTTTCCAGGCCGGTGGCTGGAGCCGCGAGAGGAGGTCCTTCTGAGTTGGGGGCGTGGGCAACCCACAGCGGCGCCGTGATCGAAGCGAGGAGGAACACAAGGACAACGACGATCGAGCCGATGCCGAGCACGTCGTGCCGACCGAAACGCGCGAACCGCCCTTCGGTGAGGACCGGCGGAATTGAGATCGTCGCCATTAGGCGGCACCCCGAACCCGTGGGTCGATCAGCTGATAGCTGACGTCGACGATCAAGTTGACCCCGACGACCACGAGCGCGATGACGAAGACCGCAGCCTCGAGCACCGGGTAGTCGCGCGTCGTCACCGACTCGACGATCAGCCTGCCGACGCCCGGCCACGCGAAGACCGTCTCGGTCACGATCGCGCCGGCGAAGAACTCCGCCACGTCGAGCCCGAACACGGCCACGATCGGAATCAGGGCGTTCCGCAGTCCGTGGCGGTAGCGGATACGCCGCTCGCTGTAGCCGTGTGACCGCGCCGTGCGCACGTAGTGCGACGAGAGCTCCTCGGTCATGTAGGTCGTGATCAGCCGCGTCTGGCGCGCGGCGAGGAATGCGGCCAGCGTGAACGCGGGCAGGATCAGGCTCTCGACGCCCGAGAAGCCGATCGCAGGCAACCATTCGAGCCACACGGCGAAGACGAGGATCAGGAGGATGCCGAGCACGAAGCTCGGGACCGATTGCCCGATCAGCGCACCGATCCCGACGAGCCCGGCCAGGGGCGTACCCCGCCGGACGGCGCCGGTAATGCCGGACGGGACGGCGATGAGGAGCGAAAGCAGCGCTGCCGTGCCGGCGAGGATGGCAGAGGCGCCGAGCCGGTCGGTGACGGCGGTCATCGCGTTCTGATTCGTCTGGAACGAGGTGCCGAAGTCGAAGTGGAGGGCGCCGGTCAGGAAGTCCCAGTACTGAGTGAGGATCGGCTGGTCCAGGCCGAGCTGATGGCGGATTGCGACGAGCTCCGCATGCGTCGCACTGGGGCCCGCAACGACCGCTGCAGGATCACCGGTGACGCGAGTGAGGAAGAAGACGAGGGTGGTCACCGCCCAAAGGACGAAGACCACCCCCGCAATCCGCCGGCTAAGCCAGCTCGTCATCGACCCACTACGTCGTGGACAAGAAGACGGGGTTGTCCGTGACGTCGAGGGAGAAGCCCTTGATCGAGCTCGAGGTCGCCCAGATGTCGGGCGGCTCGAAGCCAAAGGCGTCCGGAGCGTCGGTCTTCAGGATCGCCGCCATCTTGCACATCGCGGCGGTCCTGGTCTTCGACTCGAGCGGGATCGCCAGAGCCTTGGCGTACGCGGCGTCGAAGGCGGCGCTCGCGTAGCCGGTCGTGTGAATCGTCGTGTAGGACGTGAAGTGCGCGTACTGGATCAGCCCGTCCATCTGGGGCGACGCGGCGAGCCGGTACTCGAACAGATCCTCGCGCTGCGAGGAGGTCGCGTAGGCGGAGAAGTACCGCCCGAGGTCGAGCACGTCGACCTTCACGTTCAGCCCCGCCTTGCCGAGCATGTCGGCAACCGCCTGCGCGACCAACGTATCGTTGACGAGATAGCCGTTCGACGTCTGGAAGCGCAACGTGATGCCGGACTTCACCCCGGCGGCTGCGAGGAGGCTCTTCGCCTTCGCCAGGTCGTAGCCGTAGGCCTTGACCGACGGACAGAAGCCAGAGATCTCACTGCCCGGCAGCTGGCCCGACGCGACTTCGCCGTAGCCACCCATGATCTGGCTGACGATTGTCTTCCAGTCGATCGCGTAGTTGATCGCCTGCCGCACGCGCACGTCCGCGAGCGGGCCGGTCTTCGAGTACAGATCGATCAGGTACATGCCGGGACTGGTCGTCGCGACGATCGCGTTCCCGGCGCTCTTCAGCTGAGGAACCTGATCGGTTCCGACCGTGTTGATGATGTCGACGTCGTGGGCCTGCAGCGCGGCTGCGCGGCTCGCGGCATCGGGGATCGCCTGGTAGGTCAGCTTGGCGGCTTTCGGCTTCCCCTCGATCGAGTACGGGTTCGGGACAAGCGTCACCGTCTGGTTCGGCGAGAAGCCGGCGAGCTTCCACGGCCCGGTGCCGACCGGGTTGGCCCAGAACGCGGCCGGCCCCTGCGCGAGGAACGCTTTCGGCGGCACGACGACGAGTGCCGAGAGCAGGCGGGGCACGAGCGCGTTCGGATCCTTCGTCTTGATCGTCAGCGTCGTCGCGTTGCTCGCGTGCGCGCTGACGATCGTGCCGAGCGTCGAGCCGATCGCCTCGCCGTGCTTCGGATTGACGACGTAGCCGATCGCGAACGCCACTGCCCGCGCGTCCTCAGGCTCGCCGTTCGGGAACTTCAGACCCTTCTTGATCGTGAACTTCCAGAGAGTCGGGGTTACCTGCTTCCAACTCTGGGCGACGTCCGGCGCAGTAACCGCCTGGCCATTCGCCTTGATGATCTTCGTGACCGGCGAGAACAAGCCGAACGCGAAGTACGAACGGGGCGGGACCGGGTTGTTCACCCAGAAGTCGAGGTTAGGCGTCACCGAGCCGACACCGACGCGAATCGTCGGGGCGGCATTCGTGTGGGCCGGGCTCACCGCGGGGACACCGACCGCCAACAGCGCGATCGCGAGTACGGCCCCCAACACGTGGTTCCTACGCATTTTGAAACTCCTTTCGACGCCTACACGTGGTACGACGTGAAACGTTCAGTTGCGATTGACGAATCACGCGGGCGACCTCGTCGCCGCACCGTCGCGGACATACCGACCGGCTGGTTCCCCCACGGCAGCGCCGTCTGCATAGACGACGCTTCCGCGCAGCAGGGTCATGCTCGGCCACCCGCGGAGCTGGAGGCCTTCGAACGGCGTATACGTCTGGGCGGAGAGGAGCCGTGACGGGGTCACGGTCTCGACCCCATCGAGGTCGACGAGTGCCAGATCGGCATCCGCCCCGACCTGGATCGCCCCCTTACGGGGATGGAGCCCGTACGCCTTCGCCGGATTGGTGGAGACGAGCTCCACCACCCGCTCGAGCGTGAGCCCCCGGTCCAACCCTTCGGTGAGGAGGTACGGGTAGATGAGCGCCGAGCCACCGAAGCCCGGGAGCGCTGCCCAGAGATCTCCGTGCTTGTGCTCCTCGCCGCAGCACGCGTGGTCGGAGCAGATCCAGTCGATCTCGCCGGCGAGGACACCACGCCATAGCGCCTCGCGATCCGACTCGGCCCGGATCGGCGGATTCACCTTGCCGCGCTGGTCGGTATACGACTCGTAGCTCAGCGCCAGGTGGTGGAGGGTCGTCTCGGCGCGAACGTCGAGCTCGGGGTCGAAGGCCCTCAGCTCGGTCGCGGCCGCGAGCGCCTCGCTGCTCGAGAGGTGGAGGAGGTTGATCGGACAGCGGGTCGCTCCGGCGAGGACTCCCGCCTCGGCAACCGCGAGCCGCTCGGTGAGCGGCGGACGGCCGGCGCTGTACGCGGCGAGCCCCGCAAGCGCACCCTCGTCCTGCACGCGCTTCATGAACACGCGGATCAGCTCGGGCTGCTCGGCGTGGATCGAGAGTGAGATCCGGTCGGCGCCGTCCTCGCCAGACGCCGCCACCTGCTCCATGATCTCGAAGAGATGACCGAGGTCGTAGACGTCGGACATGCGCTCGCTCTGAGCGTCACCCGACCCGGCAGAGATCGAGGCCCTTGTAGAACATGTAGTACTTGAACGAGTGGACCCCGAACGTGTCCACGAGACTGCGGATCTCGCGAGACCTGTGCGCCGTCCATCGGCGCGAGATGGAATCCGAAGTCGGTGTGAGCCGACCGGGCCGACCGTCTCGAGCACCTCGGGGAAGATCTCCGCGTACGACCCCGTCTTGTTCAGGTAGTGGCTCCCGGTGCGGAAGTAGCTGAGCACCGGTGGTGACACCGCCGACGAGCGACGAGACCGTCTCGCGACGCGGTGTCCATCGAGAGGTCGCGATAGATGCCGAGGTGGCAGTGAGCGTCCACGGCTCCCGGCAGGACGTGCAGCCCGCTCGCGTCGATCTCCTCGGCGCCGTCGGCCGACTCCAGGTCACCGATCGCCGCGATGCGCCCGTCCTGGATGCCGAGATCGGCGCGCGTGGGACCGCTGCCAGGAAGAACAAGGGTCCCCGCCTCGGATCACGGTGTCGAACAATATTCGGCCCTCCGTTTCGCTCAGAGAAACACTCTCGGTCGACTGCATGAGCCATATTCATACTGGCGAACATGTTGTATGCTTGTCAAGCGGATCTTGCAATGATGTTACAGAGGAGATCGTTCCGTTGAGCGAAACGCTAATTGTTGCCTCTCAGAACGTCCCTCCCGAGGGAACGCTCTCCGCGACCCGAGTCGCCGACATCCTTCTGGCCGTCGCCACGAGCGGCCGCGACGTCGGTGTGTCCGAGCTCGCCCGCTCCCTCGGGATCAGCAAGGCGGTCACGCACCGCGTCCTGCGCTCGCTCGCGACCCGGGGGCTCGTCGTCCCTCGGCCTGACGGCACCTACGGCGTCGGGCCGGCCGCGGCGGTGCTCGGAGCGCCTGAGCGCGCGCGCTGCAGGATCTCGATCTGCGCGCAGCGGCGCTCCCGATCCTCAGCGACCTGCAGGAGGAGACGGGCGAGACGACCACCATCTCGGCCCTCATCGGGACGAGCCGGGTCTACCTCGACCAGTTCGTGAGCCAGCACGAGGTGAAGATGTCCGTGGAGCTCGGACGCGCGTATCCACTTCACGCAGGCTCGACCGGAAAGGCGATCCTCTCAGTCGTCCCGGTCGATCTGCGCAACCTCGTCCTCAACCGGCCGCTCGACTCGCTCACCGACACGACCGTGATCGACCGCACGGCGCTCGAGGCCGAGCTCACGGAGATCGCCGAGGCCGGCGTCGCCGTTTCGCGCGGCGAGCGACAGGTCGGAGCGGGCAGTGTCGCGGCACCGGTCTATGCAATGGGCGGGCTCGTCGTGGGTGCGATCAGCGTCTGCGGACCGATCGATCGCTTCGACGCGCAGGCGGTCGCGATCTACAAGCCGCTCGTCCGCGACGCTGCGGCGGCGGTCTCCGCCGGTCTCGCAACCCCCGACATCCCGCCTGCCGCTGCATGAGCGACGGCGCGCTCGCCGGGATCCGCGTGGTCGAGGCCGCGACGCTGTTCGCCGGCCGCTCGCGGCCACCCTCCTCGGCGACTTCGGCGCCGACGTGATCAAGGTCGAGCACCCGCGCGGCCCGACCCGGCGCGCGGGCACGGCCCGGCCAAGGACGGCGTCGGCCTGTGGTGGAAGATGCTCGGGCGGAACAAGCGGTCCGTCACCTTCGACCTGTCCGATGCCGCGGGGCGCAGGAGCTGTTCCTGACGGCTCGCCGCGACCGCCGACGTGCTCATCGAGAACTTCCGGCCCGGCACGCTGGAGCGCTGGGGCCTCGGCCCGGACGCGCTGCTCGCGGCCAACCCGCGGCTGGTGATCGCCCGGGTGACGGCCTTCGGCCAGTTCGGCCCGTACTCGCCGCCGGCCGGGTTCGGGACGCTGGCCGAGGCGATGAGCGGCTTCGCGGCGCGTCACCGGCGAGCCGGACGGGCCGCCGACCCTGCCGCCGTTCGGGCTCGCCGACGGCGATCGCCGCGCTGGCCACGGCGTTCGCGGTGATGACCGCGCTGCGCGACCGCGACGTCACCGGCCGCGGGCCAGGTCATCGACCTGGCGATCATCGAGCCGATCCTGACGATGCTCGGCCCGCAGATCACCGCGTACGACCAACTCGGCTATCGTCCAGCCGCGGACCGGCAACCGCTCGGTCAACAACGCGCCGCGCAACATCTACCAGACCGCCGACGGGCACTGGGTCGCCGTCTCGACTTCAGCTCGCAGTCGATCGCCGAGCGGGTGATGCAGCTGGTCGGCCGCCCCGACCTGATCGACGAGCCGTGGTTCGCCACCGGGCGCGGCCGGGCCGAGCACGCCGACGAGCTCGACGAGGCGGTCGGCCGCCTGGATCGCCGGGCGCGACGCGCGACGAGGTGCTCGCCGCGTTCGAGCGAGGCGCGAGGCGGCGGTCGCGCCGGTCTACGACGTCGCAGGACGTGATGCGCCGACCCGCAGTACGCGCGCGCTGGGCACGGTCGCGACCGTGGACGACGACGAACTCGGCCCGCTGCGGATGCAGAACGTGCATGTTCCGGCTCTCCGGAGACCCCGGGCGATCCGCTGGGCGGGCCCGGCGATCGGCGCGGACAACCGACGAGGTCTACGGCGCGCTCGGCCTTCCGGACGCCGACGAGATCGCCGGGTTCGTCGCGAACGGGGAGTCGCCTAGATGTAACGCGCCCTTCCTGACCTGGCTCTACGTGCCCGGGGACCGGCCGCAGGTGATAGCCAAGGCGCTCACCTCGCCCGCAGCGACGTGGTCATCGTGGACCTGGAGGACGCGGTCGCACCGCCGACCGGAAGGAGTACGCCCGCGAGTACGCCGCCGCAGCAGTGGCAGCCGACGAGACGGAACGCCTGTGGATCCGCGTCAACGAAGTCGGCTCCGACGCAGGTGACCGAGATCTCAAAGCACTCGCCAAAGGCACCGGCGAGCTGCGCCTCCGGCTCGCAAAGTGCGAGAGCGCCGACCAGGTTGAGGCAGCGGTCTCGGCAATTCGCGCCGAGACGCCAGACCGTCCATTGAAGCTGCAATGTGTGCTCGAGACGGCGCGCGGAGTCGAGCGCAGCCAGATCGCAGCAGCCTCGCCGACGATCGACGCCTTGAGTCTGGGCGAGACCGATCTGATCGCCGACCTCGGATCGAACGACGAACTGCTTCTCTACTACGCGCGCGCACTGCTCGTCTTCGTGTCACGCGCGGCCGTCTCGCTGCACCGTGCAGAGCGTGTTCACAAACCTTCACGACACACGCGCTCCTTCGCTCAACGCTCGCCGGCAGGTCGCTCGGGTTCGTCGGGCGCTCCATCGTCCATCCGCGCCAGATCGCCGTCGTCCACGCCGCCTACAGCTCCCCGCCGCCGCACCTCCGGCGCTTTCCGACGACTATCCATGCTCGGCTGGCCTCGGGCGAAGCCGCCTTCGTGCTCCCCGACGGGACGTTCGTCGACCTAGCCGTCCTCCGCGCCACCAAGCCCTCCACCCGAACGACCGATGAGCGATCTCGCCGAGCTTTTCGCGGCCGGAGTCCGCGCCTATGACCTCGCGCAGCCGTTCACGCGAGGTATGCCGCACTCCGCCAACCATCCGGCCTTCACGATCTCCCTCCTCCGCCGCCACGGCGACAACGAGCGCGAGGACGGCACCTCGAGCGCCAACGAGCTGATCGTGACCGGGGGTCACGTCGGTACGCATATCGATGCGCTCGCGCACGTCGAGCCACGGCCTTCTGCACGGCGGTGTCTCGGCGCGCCGAGGCGCAACGCGGCGGCCTGTTCTCGACGCACGGCGTCGACGAGCTCGCACCGATCGTCCGGCGCGGCATCCTGCTCGACGTTCCCGCCGTCCACGGCCTTGATGTCCTCCCCCCGGCACACGCGATCGGCGCGGACGAGCTCGCTGCGGCCGAGCAGCTCGCCGGCGTGACGATCGGCCGCCGGCGATGCGGCGCTCGTCAGGACCGGTTGGGCCCGGCGGTTCGGCGATCCCGTCTCGTTCCTCGGTCACGAGTCGGGCGTGCCCGGCCCGAGCGAGGAGGCGGGTCGCTGGCTCGTCGAGCGTGGCTTTCGGTCACCGGTCGGATACGACCGCGTACGAGCACATCCCCGCCCGCGAAGGGCACCGTCTGCTGCCCGTTCACCGTCTGCTGCTCGTCGAGCACGGGATCCCGATCATCGAGATGCTGAACCTCGAAGAGCTCGCCGATTCGTCCGTCCGGGTCTTCGGTTTCGTCGCCGCTCCGCTCCGCCTCGTTGGGGCGACCGGATCCCCGCTCAGGCCGCTCGCGCTGGTGAGCGCGTGAGCACGACGACCACCACGGTCTCTCAGCGTCTCGCCGACTTCGTCGTCGAGACGCGCGAGGACGCCCTCCCGGAAGAGGTCGCGCATGACGCGCTTCGCAGGATGCGAGATCTGCTCGGGGTCGCGCTCGCGGGCGCGAATGAGGAGATAGCCGGCGCGGCCTACGGGCTCGCCGACGTCTGGGGCGGCAATGCGGACGCGACGCTCTGGGGCAAGGGCAAGCTCGCGAGCCGGTCAGCGTCGGCGTTCTGTAACGGAACCCTTGCCCATTCGCTCGACTTCGACGACACCCACCTTCCGTCGGTCCTCCATCCGAGCGCCTCCGTCGTCCCGGCCGCACTGGCGGCCGCCGAGGGGCTGGACGTCTCACCGCTCCGCCTCTTCCACGCGATCACGGTCGGCAACGAGATCTGCATCCGGCTCGGCATGGGCGGCTTCGACGACGAGCTTGGCAACTCGATCTTCTTCGAGCGCGGCCAGCACGCGACGGCAATCTGTGGGGCCGTCGGCGCCGCCGTCGGCATCGGCGCCCTCTGGGGCTTCGACCGGGAGCAGATCGCCGACGTGATCGGCGTTGCCGCCAGCATGGGCTCGGGCATCCTCGAGGCGAACCGGACGGGCGGCTCGGTGAAGCGCATCCACTGTGGCTGGGCGGCGCATGCCGGCATGACCGCTGCGGAGCTAGTCCGGCTCGGCATCACCGGCCCCCCGACGTCGCTCGAAGGCCGGTTCGGCTTCTTCACCGCGTTCTGCGGCGACGAAGCGAACGTCGGCGCGGTGACCGACGAGCTGGGAACGCGCTGGGCAGCGCTCGAAGTCGGCTTCAAGCCGTACCCCGCAAACCACTTCTCGCATGCGATCGTCGACGCCGTCCTCGAGCTGCGCGCCGGCGGAATGGTCGCGGCGGACGTTCAATCGGCGGAGATCGGGATGCCAACCGCGGTCCTGCGCACGCTTTCCGAGCCCTGGGAGGACAAGGTCCGGCCCGCGCTCCGGCTATCACGCCCGCTTCAGCGGCCCGTTCGTCTTCGCAGCAGCCTTCGCCCGCGGCGGAGGGCTCGGGCGTCTACATCGACGACTTCAGCGACGAGGCGACCCAGGATCCCGAGCTGCTCGCGCTTGCGGAGCGCACCCGGTTCGTCGCCTCCGAGGCGTGTGACCGCGCCTTCCCGCATTCCCTGCCCGCCATCGTCGAGGTGACGACGACCAGCGGAAGTCGCGAACGCGTCGAGGTGTTCGAGAATCGCGGCACCCTCTTGAAGCCGCTGTCGGACGAAGAGCTCGAGCAGAAGTTCCTCCTGAACGTCGCGCGCCGGCTGGGGCTCGAGCGGGCGACGCTGCTGAACGAGGCGCTCGCCGCGCCGCAGGACGTACGGTTGGCTCGACGCCGTGCTTCGCCCGGACCTACTGAGCCGGCGCGATCAGCGCCTGGAGCGCGGCGACATGGTTCGCAAATCGCTCGCGCCCAAGTGGCGTCAGCCTCGCGCGGACGCGTCGGCGCCGATCGCTGAGCGGCCGCTCGATCGCGACGTAGCCAGCTTCTTCGAGCGTCGCGAGCTGCTTGGAGAGCGCCGAGTCCGATAGTGCGAGCTCGTCGCGAACGAAGGCGAAGTCGGCCCAATCGGCGGCGGCGAGCAGCGCGACGATCGACAGCCTGGTCGCCGGATGGATCAGCTCGTCGAAGGCGGGCTTCGGGCTCATCGCGCCGCCCGCCGCGCGGCGTCGTCGCGGATCGCAACCATGAGGCGCGGCCCGCCGAGGACGATGACGATCGCGACGATCACGCTCGCCCAGGTCGCCGGATGGCCAGCCCCGTCGGCGTCGAGCGCAAGCGCGAGGCCGACCGTCGCAGCAACGAGGCCGAGCAGGAAGCACACGACGAGCGCGGAGGCGCGACGGCCGGCGACCGAGGCCCGCACCCGGACATCACCGCTCCGCTGGCGTCCCGCCAGGAGGCGCTGCGAGACCGACGCGTGCACCGCACCGACTGCAACCGTCGCCACGGTCACGATCCACCACGCCACGTCGAGGTCGGAGAGAACGCCGAGCCCGACCCAAGCGAGCGCGAGACCCCACCAGTACCACCACGGCATCCCGATCCGGTCGATCACCCGGAGCTGCGCCCGCTCGACCCCCTGGAGGGCGATCCGCGCTTCGGCTTCTGTTGGTTGACCCATCCTCGTACCTCCTTACTTTCCCGATTGGAAAGTCAGCGTAGACTTTCCTACCTGGAAAGTCAAGACGACTGATTCAATCGTCCTGTGGGGCGGGTCTCAGGAAAAGTCGTGGTCGTCACCGGCGCCGCCGGCGGCCAGGGTGCAGCCGAGGTGGCCGCGCTCGCGGCGGAAGGCGCCGAAGTGATCGCGACCGACGTGGTCGAGAGCGACGGCGTCCGGCGGCTCGACGTCTCCCGGCCCGAGGACTGGCAGGCACTCGCCGACGACGTCGGCCGCATCGACGGGCTCGTGAACAACGCCGGCATCCCCTGGCGCGCTCGCGTCGACGAGGTGCAGCTCGCCGACTGGGAGCGCGTCATCGGCATCAACCTGACGGGCACTCTTCTCGGCATCCAGACGGCGGCGGCGTTGATGCCGAACGGTGGCTCGATCGTGAACGTCAGCTCGCTCGCCGGGCTGACCGGGTACCACGGTGTCGCCTACACGGCAAGCAAGTGGGGCGTCCGCGGCCTCTCACGCGCGGCGAGCGCCGAGCTCGGGCCACGCGGCATTCGCGTCAACACGATCTTCCCGGGCTACATCGAGACGCCGATGACCGCGTCGGCGCCCGAGTCGTTCCGCGCCGCGAACATCGATCAGACACCGCTCGGACGGGTCGGTCAGGCAGAGGACGTCGCACCGCTCGTCGTCTATCTGATCTCTGACGAGTCGACGTTCCTCACCGGCACCGAGATCGCCGTCGACGGCGGCCAGCACGGCCACGGCGGCGCGTTCACGCTGTCGGAGGCAGTTCGCCGCGCGACCTAGACTGTTGCCATGGACGAGCGTGCGCTGGCCGACCTTCGGCAGCTCGCCGATCAGGACGCCGAGCTCGCGGCACGCGATCGGCTCCTCCGCGACCTCGACGCGCGTGTCGGGGAGCTGCGTCAGTGCGCCGAGTCGATCGACGCATTCTTCGCCGCGTACCCCGCCGAGGAGGCGCGACGGCATGCGCGTCGTGACGACGACACGCGACGAGCTCGCCCGTCGTCGCACCGAGCTCGTCGAGGCCGAGCGCGAGCTCGAACGGGCACAGGACGCGGAGTCGCTCGAGCGAGCACAGCACGCGGTCGAGCGGGGCCGCGACCACGTCACGGTCGCGACCGCAGCGCTCGACCGTGCGAAGGAAGACGCGGACGGGCTCGAGCAACGCGCTGCTGCACTCCCCGACGAGCTGCCCCGGCTAGAAGCAGCCGCACGTGAGATTGCCGGCAGCCTCCCCGACCTGCCCGCCCCGCCGACCGGGCTCCGCGAGCTCGTCGACTGGGCCTCGCACGCCCACGCCGAGCTCTTCGTCGGCTCGGGGCACCTCGCAACGCAGCGCGAGCGGGTGATCCGCGAGGCGAACGAGCTGGCGACGATGCTTCTCGGCGAGCCGACCTACGGCTCGACCGTCGACCAGGCTCTCGCGCGCGTGGTTGCAATTTCCGCACCGGGGTAAAGACGGTGCGTGTTCGAGATCGGGGCGAGTCTCGCTGCGGCGCGCGAGGCAAGGGGCCTCGCGCTCCGCGAAGCGGAGCTGCTGACGTGCATGCGCTCGCGCTACCTGGTCGCGCTCGAGCAGGACGACTGGGACGATCTGCCGGGCCGGACGTATGCCCGCGCGTTCCTGCGCACGTACGCGTCCGCGCTCGACCTCGACGCTGACCGGTTCGTCGTCGAGTTCGACGCGCAGAACCCGGACCTCGAGGAGCTCGACGAACCGGCTCCCCCACCTCGCCGCCGTCCACGCCTGCTCCCCTTCGCGCTTGCTCCCGCGGCCGGCCTGATTGCCGTCGTCGTCATCCTCGTCTGGTCGGCCTGGGGCGAGGGGAACCACACGCCGCTGCCCTCGCCACCCGCGCCCACGGCGGCTGCCGCGGCGTCGGCTGCCACGCCTCACGTCGCCCACGTTCAGGCGGCGCGGAAGACACTGCATCCGACCACGGGGCTGCTCGTCCACGCGGTCAACGGCCCCTGCTGGGTGCTCGCCCGCCGCGGCGGGCCGACGGGACTGGTGATCGCCCAGCGCACACTCGCCCAAGGCGAAACGCTTCGCTTGACGGGGCACCACATCTGGCTGCGGCTCGGCGCGCCCTGGAACGTTCGGGTCAAGCGCGGCGCGCGCTCGGTGACGATCGCCCAGACGACGCGGCCGCTGAACCTGATCGCCTAGATCGCCCACTCGCCCGCGAGCAGGCGCGGCACAAGATCGTCGAGCAGTCGGAGCGTCATCCCCCAGAGCACGCGTCCGTCCACCGGAATCCCGTCGACCAGCAACCCTTCGGGCCAACGCGCCGACGTGAAGAGCAGCTCGCGGCGGATCGACGGGTCCCACAGCTCCTCGACGCTCGGCGTCAATACCTCGGCAACCTCGTGCGGGCTCGGCTGGAACACGACGTCGGCCGGGATGCGCCCGAGGAACGGGAAGACCTCGAAGTTCGTCGGCCCGCTGCGAACGGGCGATAGGTCGGCGACGACGCGCACGAGCTGCGGGTCGAGGCCGATCTCCTCGTGCGCCTCGCGCAACGCTGCGGCGAGATGGCTCTCGTCATCCGCGTCGACGCGTCCTCCCGGAAACGCGAGCTGGCCGCCGTGGTGGCCGCGATCGGTGCGGACGATCAGGACGAGGCGCAGACGGCCGTCGCCGTCGCGAAACACGGGCGCGAGGACGGCGGCGACCCCGTCAGCGCTGGACGTCGTCACCAGGCCAGGTGTCGGACAGCAGGTAGCCCTGAGGGAACGGATCGCGGTCATCGACGTAGAGCTCTGTGCGGCCGGTGATGAAGCCGCTCCCGCGGATCGCCGGGATGATCCCCTCTTCGGTCTCGGAAACGATGTGGCCGTCGAACGTCGAGCCGATCGGCGAGGCGTGCGTCATCACGTCGCCGACGCCCATCAGACCGCGCGCGTGCAGGACGGCCATGCGCGCGCACAGCCCCGTGCCCGTCGCCGAGCGGTCGAGGCGCCCGGGGGCGATCACGACCGCATTCTTCGACACGGCGTTCACGCCTTGCCACGGGCCGGCGATCTGGACGATCGAGACGTTGCCGTCGACCTGATCGCGCGCGGCGACGCGGATCGCCTCGCCGACCTCGCACAGCTCGCGCGCCTCGTGCGGCTCGAGCTCGAAGCCGAGCTCGTCCGCGTCGGCGATCGCGTACCACATGCCTCCGAACGCGACGTCGATCGTGATCTCACCTATGCCCTCGATCTCGAGCGGTGCGTCGAGCTTCGCCGCGAAGGCGGGGACGTTGGTGAAGGCCACTGCTTCTACCCGGCCGTCCTTGCAGTGCGCGCGCACCTCGACGACGCCGCCGGGCGCCTCCAACCGAAACACCGTCTCCGGCTCGGCCATCTCGATCATGCCGGTCTCGAGCAGCACGGTCGCGACGCAGATCGTGTTCGAGCCCGACATCAGCGGATACTCGGTCGGCTCCATGATCACGAAGCCGAAGGCGCAGTCCTGGCGGTTCGACGGGACGATCAGGTTCGCGTGTGTCGCCACCGATCCACGCGGCTCGCGCAGCAGGAAGTGGCGGAGTCCATCGTCTGCGCGAAGCGCGAGCATCTGTTCGAAGACGGTGTCGCCGGGCGGAGGCGCGATCCCTCCGACGACGACGTTCCCCACCTCGCCGCCGGCGTGGACGTTGACGACGTTGATCGAGCGACGGGGAGGCATCGCACCGACCTTAGCGAGCGTCAGTCCGCGAGCGCGACCCGGCCGACCTCTTCGACGTGCCGGGCGCGCACGCGGCCGAGCGCGAGACCGGCGAGCGCGCTGCCCAGCCCGGCCAACGCCATCAGGCCCCACACATGGTGGAAGGTGGCAAGCGTCGCTCCACCGGCGGCGAGAAGCGCTACGAGGACGGCGATCCCGACCACGGCGCCGATCTGGCGGAGCGTGGCGAAGATCGCGGAGCCGGTCGAGAAGCGGCTGCGCGGCAACTCCGCGACGGCGGCGGACGCAAACGCGCCGAACGTCAACCCGACGCCGGCGCCGGTGAGGAGCGTTGCGGGCAAGAAGTCGGCGACGTAATGCGGCTCGGCGGTGATGCGCGTCGCGAAGAGGACACAGCCGAGCGCGAAGACGAGCCCGCCGGGCACGGCGGCGACCCGCTGGCCGAACCGGTCGGAGAGGCGGCCGGCCACCGGCGAGAAGGCGGTGGCCATCAGCGGTCCCGGCGTGAGGGCAAAGCCGGCCTGAATCGATGACCAGTGCCAGACGCCGGTCATAAAGAGCGCGTTCGAGAGAAGGAGCGCATAGAACGCGAGCGAGAAGACAAATGCGCCGAGCGTCGCGACGGAGAAGGAGCGAACGCGGAACAGCGCAAGCTCCACGACCGGCCGCGCCGAACGCGCCGACTGGGCGACGAAGGCAGCGGTCAGAACCGCGGAGCCGATAAATGCAGCGACGATGCGTGGGCTGCTCCAGCCCCACGCGCCGCCCTGGACGATCGCCAGCGAAAGCATGGCGATCCCGCCGATCAGGAGCGCAATGCCGAGGGGGCTCGGCGAGGGCGACGGATGCTCCTCGCGACGCTCACGCAGCACGCGCCGGGCGGGGATCAGCGCCGGCAGGCCGATGAAGAGGTTGACGAAGAAGACCGCGCGCCAGTCGGCCCAGTGGACGAGGACACCGCCGAGCGCGGGCCCGGTCGCGGCGGCGATGCCGCCGGTCGCACCCCACAGCGCGGTCGCGGTGGCGCGTCGCTCGAGCGGGAACTCCGGCAAGAGCAGTCCGAGCGACGTCGGCACGAGCGCCGCGGCGCCCACTGCCTGCACGACGCGCGCAGCAGAGAGAAATTCGACCGACGGCGCGAGCCCACACGCGACCGAGCCGGCCAGGAAGACGACGACCCCGCCCACGAAGACGCGCTTCCGGCCGACGCGATCCCCGAGCCGACCCGCTGGGATGAGCAGCGCTGCAAACACGATGTTGTAGGCGTTGATCACCCACGAGAGCTCGCCGAGCCCCGCCTCCGGGAACGACGCACGGATCGACGGGAACGCGATGTTGACGATCGTCGCGTCGAGGAAGCTCATGAAGACGGCGACCGAGGTAATCGCCAGAACGAGCGAGGCGCGTTTCGTCATGCAACTGAATCTACCTCATTGAGTTTCTTGACGCAACTTGATAAGCTGAAGCCGTGCTGAAGAGCGACTATCAGGGCCAGAACTGCTCGGTCGCACGGGCGCTCGAGCTCGTCGGCGAGCGCTGGACGCTGCTGATCGTCCGCGACGCGTTCCTCGGCCGGCGCCGCTTCGAGGAGTTCCAGGAGAACCTCGGCATCGCCCGGAACGTGCTCTCCGACCGGCTCCAGAAGCTCGTCGACCACGGGATCCTGCAGCGCGTCCGCTACCAGGAGCGACCCGAGCGGTTCGAATACCGGCTGACGGCAATGGGCCGCGACCTGCGCGTACCGCTTCTCGCGCTGATGGAGTGGGGCGACCACTACCTCTCGCCCAGCCCGCCGCGGCTCGCGCGCCGCATCTCCGACGGCGCGCCGGTCAGCGTCGCGCTGGTCGGCCCCGAGGGCACGGTCGTCTCGCCGCGCGAGATCGAGACCGTCGCCGCCTAAGGGTCTCCCGGGCTCGAGCCTCAGCTGCTGAGGAGCGTCCCGGTCGCGGTCGCCGTGAGGGTGTTGCCGTCGGCATCCGCGTTCGTGTCCCCGTTCCGGAGTACCGAGGCTGTGCTCTTCTGCAGGACGGTCGACGCCGCCGTCAGCGTCACGGTCGATTGCGCGGTCGAGCTGTCGCTGCCTGCGAACGCGAAGAGGCAGCTCGCCTGGTGCAGGACGGCGACGCCGCCGACGGTCAGGAACGGGTATGGGACCTCGACGATCGGGCCGGGCGTCCACGTCCCCATCACGGTCCCGTGCTTCGGGCCGGCCGTCGCGTGCACGTCGCCGGAGGTCGCGACCGGCTTCGACGGCACTAGACGAACTCCAGCCGCAGCGATGCCCCGGCGAGCGGCGGCTGGCCGATCGCCTCGATCGTGACCAGCCGTCCGGCAGGCTCGGAGACAATGCGGAACGTCGCCTTCCCAGCCGACAGCTTCACCGACCTGACCGCCTTGCCGGCGGCGTCGACGAGCGACCCGCCGGTCGTGCGCAAGAACACCTGGTCGTTGTCGGCGCGCCGCGTGAGTGGCCGGCCGTCCGCGCCCAGCTTCGCGACAGTGATCGTCGAGAAGCTCTTCCCGTCGGCGACGATCTCCGGCACGCCGTCGACCGGGTGCTGATCCTTCGCGTCGGAGGTCAGCTGCAACACGGCGAGCTCGCCGCTACCGAACGACGGCAGCTCGACGGCGCGTGCCTGCACCGAGACGAGCTTGCCGTCGGTCTGGACGGCGTAGGTGCCGCGCTCGACCCCGAAGGTCGTCTCCTCGCCGGCGCCCAGGTCGCGCACGACCTCATGGCCGTCGGCGACCAGCGCAACCCACGTGTGGGACTTCGCACGCACGACGAGCACGTTCTGGTTCTTGGCGACCTTGACCTCGCGCTCGGCGACGGCGACGGCTCGGCTGCTCCGTTCGTGCATCGTGGCTCCTCTCAGGGGACGAAGCGGATCGACCCGCCGTAGATGTCGGTCGGGATGGCCCCACCCGACGCGGTCACCGTCAGCAGGTAGTAGTTGATCGAGTTGTCGACCGCCGGCTCGGTGGTGATGGGCCACAGACGATCGAAGGCGCCGGAGATCGCGCTGTCGTTGACGACGAACGTCGGAGCTCCGCCATCGTGGCGGCAGCGCGTCAGCTCCCAGCTGACCAGTCCCGCGCCGAAGCCGCGCAGCCGCACCTGGACGAGCCGCGCCCCATCGGGCACCGGCAGTTGCATCGTCCCAAATGCGGTCGGCTGCGCCGCCGGCTTGCGGGCGAACACCTTGTACGGCATCAGCCCCGTCTCCGACTGGAACCCGCCCGGCGTGCTGCCCGCCGTCGTCGCGGTCGTGAGGAGCGGTGCAAACGCCTGCTCGCGCACGCCCAGCGGCAACGCGTACGGCTTGGCGTCGGCGATCTGGCTTGCCGCGAGCGGAGCGGCGGTACGGCTGATCAGCGCGACCGTCAGCTGCGCGTGCCCCGCGGCAGGCGCGGGCGGCGCGCTGGCGCCTTGCGCGACGCGCAGCACGACCTCGCGTTTCAGCCGGGTCGACGTCTCCAGGCCGATCGCGCCGTTGATCAGGTTCGCGTCCTCGGCACTGGTCACCTCACGTTCGAACGTGTCGAGGTAGACGCAGTCGGTGCGCGCACCCGCGGGCTGGGTGAGCGGCGCGGCCTGGGCGACGCCGTCGGCCGCCGCGGTCGCGGCGTTGGCGTAGCGCTGGGTCGAGTACTGCAGCGCGTTCCAGAGCCGCATCGGATGGCCGTCGATCACGGCCCGGCCGGCACTGATGAAGAGATCGTTCGCGCCCGCAACGGAAACGTCGAGACCGCCGCGCGAGGCAACGTTCGCCGCCGCCGAACGCAGGGCCTCGTAGATCTCCGTGCGAGTGACGTCTTCGAGCTCGTTCCAGTCCGCGTCGACCAGGGGCACGCCCTGCTCGAGCCGGACGGCGACGTAGTTCTTGGTCTGGTCGAAGGTGTTCCGCGAGAAATTGCCCATAGTCGCTCCTCAGAACGTGAGGTTGAGTGTCCGCTCGAGGGTGAACCCCGGCTGCATGTCGATGCGCGGATGGACGCGGTGGTTGATCAGGACGCCCGAGTTGGCGGCGGCGGTACCGCCGCCGTAGAGCCCGAACTCGCGCAGCGGCCCGACCGGAACGTCTGCCGTGGTGAAGCTCGAGATGACCTCGAGCTGGTTCGTGAAGGAGCCACCGAGGAAGGCCATCGCTCCCGCCGGAACCGCCTTGCGGCCGACCTCGGTCACCAGCCGGGTGTAGCCCTGGCGGACCGCGTCCGCGGGCGCGCCCGGCGGCGAGTCCCACGCCGTCGCGCCCGAGCCGACGGCCCACCAGCCGATTGCGTGTCCCTGGGAGTCGCCTTTGACAAGCGCGGCGAGCAGCGAGCGCAGCGAGGTGACGATCACGTTGTGCTCCCACTCGCGCACCCAGACGATCCGGCCGTCGGCGTCGCGCAGAACGTCGCGATGCTCGCCAGACGCCGTCGTCGGCACCTGCTCCTCCATGACTGTCCTCCTGTCGCTCATGGGCCGGGCTCCACGCCTGTGTGGACGGTGCGGTGCGACACGTCGACCGGCAGGACCGCGACATTGGACGAGCGCGAGGCGAGCTGATTCGCGATCAGCCAGCGCCATTGCGGGATCTTGTCCGTCTCGCCGTCGAGCGCCGTGTCGTACCCCTCGGCGTCCAGCAGCGTCCCAGTCGTGACGTCGTCGTCGTGCACCTCGAGCGTGGCGACGTACGGATCCTCGATGACCAGGCCCGGGCTGACAAACAGCACTGGGCGAACCTGGATCGGCAGGAACTCGCCGAGGATCGTCCGTACCCGGTCCCACGTCTCCTGGATCACCAACGACTCGGTGTCGACGTCGGGCGTGGCGAAGACGCCGATCGTCTCGCGGTTGTACCAAATGGAATCGTCGCGGACGTAGCCGCCGGCGGGGTCGGGAACACCGCAGTCGTACGTGTATGCCGTGGCGTCGTCGAAGGTCCGGTTGCGCAACTCGAACAGCGCGTTCGGGTCGGTCGTGTCGATCGACCCAGCCGGCACAAGCTTCGCGTGCAGGACGGGCGGCGTCCCGTCGGCGGACGCGCTGCCGTCGAGATACGCGGTCAGGCCACCGTCGAGCCGCTCGACGCGCGTGCTGTCCCAGCTGACGACGATGTTGCGGACGAACTCCTTCACCTCGGCCGTCCAGCCGGTGAGCCGGTTGACCATCGCGGCGATGTTCGGCTCGGTGCCGAGCGTGCGGTAGACCTCGTTGGCGAAGACGATCTCGTTCCGCTGGCCTTCCTCGGTCAGGTACGCCTTCAGGTGCCAGCCGATGAAATCGGCCATCGCCTCGAGCAGGCGCGAATCGACCTTGCGCGGGTCGTGTAGGTCACGGAGCCCGTCGGCAAAGCCCATCAGCATGTCGCCGTGCACCTGGACGGTTCGCAGCAGGCGCTCGAGCTGGCCGCGTCCCTGGTCGTCGTTCGCGACCGTGAACGGCTGCGGCGTCTCGACGTCGCGCTGCTGATCGAGCTTCGGCAGCAGGCGGAAGAGCTGCGGTCCGCCGGGTCCGGTCGCGATCGCCGACGACTGGGTGCGGCTGCTGAACTGCAGCGGCGCGCCGGCGAACGCCGTGTAGTAGTAGATCGTCCCGATCTCGAGCGCGAGGCGGTCGACGAAGTGAACGATCGTGCGGGTCGCCGGCCCGCCCTGGGGCGGCGACTCTCGCCGGATCGTGCGCACGAGCACCCGGTCGCGGGGTGAGCCGCGATAGAGGAACTGCCGCGTCGTCGACACCCGCTTGTCCGGGAACACCTGCTCCCTCGTCTCCTCGATGTCCCAGGCGACCGTCGTCGTGTCGTAGACGACATCGCCTTCGGCGAGGTCGGCGGCCGTGGCCGTGACCTGCACGACGCCGCGGCGGCTCCGACCGGGGAAGCGGCGCACGCGGCGCAGCACGTACAGCCCTGCGGCGTCCACGTCGGCGGTTGGGTCGGGCAGCTCCCACACCAGGTCGATCGCCGGCCCCTGCGGATTCGTCTCGACCCGGAAGAGAAACGCGTCGAGGTCGACGGCGTCGACGATCTCGCGCAGGTGGAGGCCGCCCAGCTCATCGACGAGCCGTGGGTCGAGCCGGATCGGCTCGCGCAGGATCGGCAGGCTCACGTCACACCGCCCGTCGTGGTGACGACGATCGTCCCGGAGCGGGGGAACTCGCGCGGCCGAAGCGTGATCCGCCCCGTCGTCGCCGCAGCCGGGTCGACGATCTCGTTCAGCGGGTACGAGCGGCGCCCCGAGAACGTGGTGACGTTGCTGTAGGCGACGCCGTCGATGCCGTCGACTGCCTCGAAGACTTTCGAGAGGTAGAACGGCTTGCCGAAGTCGGCGTTGTCGATCGCGAACAGGTCCTGCAGCGCCTCGGTCGCGCGTTGCTGCACGTCGCCCGCGTAGAACGTCGGCTCGACGCCGATCTCGACCGACAGGTCGACGCTGACGAACACGGGCTCGCGGATGCTCACGACCGTGGTCACGAGCCGCCGCGTCTCGAAGTACTGCATCAGGCTCGCGCGCAGCTGGTCATTGAGGTCGAGCCCGCCGGTCGCGACGACGATCAGGTCGACGTAGTTCCACGAGACGAGGCCCGGGCCGGCCTGGTCGGCCGTCGTCGCACCTGCCGGCACCGAGTGGTCCCAGCCGGGCGCAACGGCAACGGCGCGCGCGACGCCCGGGAATGCCTCGGCCAGCCGCTCGTAGTCGTCAGCGGTGACTGCCCGCTGCTGGCTGCGGTAGACGCCCGGGGCGTTCAGCCGCGCGTGGTCGATCGACTCGCGGTCGGCACCGCCCGACGCCCCGACCGGATTGGTGACGGTCGCCTGCACGCTGACCCCCGACGACACCACGGTCACCGTGGCAGGCGCCACGTTCCCGGCCGAGCCACCGCCGACCAGGTAGCTCGCGCGCACCGGCGCATTGAGGGGCGGGATCCGTCCGTACTGGCCGTCGCCGAAGATCGCCTCGGCGACGTCGTTCTCGTCCACGCGCACGAAGTAGTGCGGATCGTCGGAGAGGCTGTAGAGCAGCGTCGTCTGACGCTGCCACTGCTCCCAGACTGCGCCGCTCTGCACCTCGACGACGAAGCCGTCCCAGACCGACGGGTCGCGCGCGAGGATCACCGGGGACTGGGGCAGCGTGAAGCCCTGGTTCTCGAAGCCGTTCGACTGGCCGAGCGGGCTCGAAACCGGCGAGGCGTTGATCGCCGTGACCGTGATCGGCTCGACGAGACCGGTGCCCGGGTCGACGACCGGCATCACGTCGAGCGGGGCGCCGTTCTCGGGCAGGTAGAAGAACTGCACCGCCGCCTTGCCCGCCGCAGCCTGGGTGGTGAACTGGGCGCCGACGTCGACGTGGACGGCCAGTGTCGGATCCTTCGGGGTCAGCGCAAGATCGACCGCCGCCGGAGCCGGCGTGTCGAGCTGATAGCCGATCAGCGACAGGAGGTCGATGACGCTCCGGCGTTCAACGGCCGTGGCGAGGAAGGCCTCGTTGGCGATTCGGTCGAGGTAGTACGTGACCACGTCACCGACGTAGGCGAAGAGCTCGACCAGCAGCCGGCCGAGATCGTTCTCCGACTGGTCCGTCCACTCCGGCAGCTTCAGCGTCGCGACGTCGAGCAACGACGCGACGAGCGAGTCGTAGTCGCGGTTCGTGTAGTCGCTGATCGGCGTCGTCATCCGCTCACCCGACCTGGATCGCCGCGGTCTGGACGCCGGGAGTCTCCGCCTGGATGTACTGGACGCGCACGAAGAGCTCTGCGTCGCGCGCGATCACCGACACGTCCTGCGGCAGAACGCGCGGCTCGTAGCGAAGGATCGCCGCGGCGATCTGGTTGCGCGCGACCGCGATCAGGCCGTCGTTGATGTTCTCCTGCACGAGAGACGATGCGCCGCCGCCGTAGTCGCGCAGCATCAGGCGCTCGCCGATCCGGCCGAGCATCAGCCGCTCCAGGTTCTCGGTCAGCTTGGGTGACCCCTCGGTCGCCGCGACGCCGCCGGAGCGGGCGTCGATCCGGAACGGGAACGCGATGCCGCGCAGTGGCAGGGAGCCGCTCGCCATCAGCCGACCTGCACGTCCACGGAGGCGCCCCGGATCACGATCGGCTGCGTCGGGGCCGCGATCGTGAGCCCGCCGACCGCAAAGGAGATCGAGCCGCCGCCCAGGGTCGGCGCCGCCTGGATCGTCACCGCGGTCGGAGCCAGCGTGATCGTCGAGCCGGTCTTGTCGGTGACGACGATCTGGTTCCCGGCCGGCGTGCTGTCGAGGACGATGCTGTGCCCGCTCGGCGTCCCGGGCGTCTGGATCGAGACGCCCTGCGCATTGAGCGTCACCTTGGAGCCGCCCTTGTCGGTGACGACCACCTGCTCCTGACCCGCCGAGTCGTCGAGCAGCACCTCGTGCCCGCTCTTCGAGTGGATCAGCCGCTTGACCGGCGGCGAGACGGCGGCGTGGGTCGGCATCCCGCCGCTCGCGAACCACATGCCGAGCCAGACCGGCGTCGCCGGGTCGCCGTCCTCGAACGCGACCCAGACCTTGTCGCCGACCTCCGGCAGGTAGACGTGGCCGTACGGGAAGCACGGGACCGCCCAGACCGCGGCATCCGGCGTGACCTGTTCGAACACGGTGGGAACGGTCACCTTGATCCGGCCGCGGTGGGTCGTGTCGTCGTTGTCGACGACCGAGCCGCGATACAGCCCGCCGAAGCGCGGCGGCGCCGAGAGCAGGTGCGGGTGCTCGATCAGCGGGTGCATGTGAAGCCGCAGGTGTAGGTACGGAGGACGAGATCGAGCTCGTGCCGGACACGCGTCAGGTACCAGGTGCCCGACCAGCGGCCGCCGTAGCCGAGCACCTGGACGAGCGCGCGCGGGCGGAGCCAGATCGAGCCGCTCGCGCGGCCGCGGCCGGTGTGCCCGCGGTGCCGGACCTTGTCGCCGTGGACGCGGCCGTGCTCGGCGGCCGGGCGCGCCGACGCACCGGCGACGCGCGGCGGGATCCGCTGGAAGCTCCGCAGCTGCGTCTTGACGCCGGCAGAGGCGCCCACGAGCGCCGTCACACGCGCTGCGCCGGCACCCATCTGCGCGATCCGGGTCGGGTCGGGCACCCACGTGATGTCGGCGGGCTGGAAGAGCGTCTCGTCGACGGTCACCCGATCGCCACTGTCCGGGTCGCTCGTGACGAGATGCTCCTCGGGATCGGCCGCCCACGCGTCGAATCCCACCCGGAAGTCGACGAGCGTCGAGTTGAAGATCAGCGTCTGCTGCAGCGGCGTCGCATTCAGCAGGCTCTGGTTCGAGACCAGGTTCAGCGAGTCGACCGTCGCCGAGTGGTCGACGTAGAGCTTCGAGTCGTACGCGCGGGCGAGCCGCTGCAGGAAGGCGAGGTCTGTCTCGGCCACCTGCTGCGCGGGACGCTCTTCGGGAAACGCCGCGTCGTCGCCCGGGGCGATCGTTCCCGCGACGAGCGAGTTCGCGAGCGCCACCGTCCGCGCGATCGAGCTGACGGTGGTCGAGCCCCAGCGCTTCGTCTTCGGCGTCAGCGCGAGCATGATCAGGCTGTCCTGGGCAACCAGCTCGACGAAGGGAGCCCCGACGCGCGGGAAGGTCGCGTTGACGGACGTCGCGATGCCGCGGAAGACGAGCGCGTGCTCGTCGGTCGTGCCCATGTCGATCTCGACCGTCTGGCCCTCGTGCAGCGCGTCGCACATCACGAGGTTGCCGTCGGCGAAGACGATCCGCACGACGTCGGCTCGCGTGTCGGCCTCTTCGAGCTGGAGCCGCACGACGTAGTCGACGAGCTCCTGACCTTCGACCTTCACCGAGGCGAAGAGCGTGGTCTCGGTCATCCGGATCTCCGCACCAGCGTTGCCGCCTGGCTCGAGGGCACGTCGATGAGCTCGCCGGTGACGAACGAGTCGGGGAGCCGTCCGTCGTTGGCGTCCAGGAACTGCCAGAAGAGCGACTCGCGGCCGAGGTAGGAGCGGGCGAGCAGGTCGATCGTCTCGTAGCCGGCGAGCAGATGGCGCCTGGTCGAGACCTGCGGAGTCATCGGCGAGCGGCGCACGGGCAGGGACTGCGTGACACCGCGCGTCGCGTGGTCGACGACGATCACGTCGAGGTCGCGGTAGCGGCTGAACGGGCTGACGGGCATCAGAAGATGACGTCGAGGATGTCCTCGTAATCCGTGTAGTAGAAGGTGCGCCCGATCCGCTTGACCGCGTCGAGAATGAAGCTGATCGAGTCGATCTTCTCGAGGATCGTCACCTCGACGTCCGCGCGTGTCGGGTTGAGGCTCGAGTTGAACAGCGTCTCGGTGATCTTCAGATCCGAGACGAACCCCTCGACGCTCATGTCGCCGAAGATCAGCGTCATCGTCGGCGGCCGGTTGAACCAGAGCGCGGTCCAGGCAGCTGCCTGCTGGCCCGCGGGCTGCTGCAGCGCGCTCGCCATGTCGAGCCAGTTGGCGAGCTGGGGATAGACGAACGAGCGGATCACCGCCAGGTCGCCGAGGATGTCGCCGTCGTCGTTCCTCCGCCGCGCCGGCTCGCCGTCGCGCTGCTCGCGCCCGTCGATCGTGAACTTGAAGTTGACGCTGCGCGCCTCCTCCTTCTGGAAGCGCTTGATCTCGGTGGCCGAGAAGGTGCGGCCGAGCTTCTCGGTCGCCGACCCGAGCGAGATCCCCGCGAGCCCGGCGAGCCCGCCCGGCCCGGCCGGATTCTGGTCGTCGTACTTCGGCCCCCAGTCGAGCTTCTTCGAGTCCGTGATCTGCGTCGGGTTGTACTGAAACGGATAGATCAGCGGCGGGATCGTCCAGATGTTGGCGATGTAGCCGCGCTTCGGCTGCTCGAGCTGCGGGTGCCCCATCCCGGCCTCCTACGCGACCGACGCCGTCGGCAGTCCGCGGCCGAAGCGCTCGGCCTGGTTGAGACGAGCGAGCTCGTCCATCACGTGCTGCGCGATCACGCGCGCGGTCTCTTCGGCGTTCTCCATCGACACCGTCTCGCTGCGAATCGCGACGCTGACGCCGCCGTTGACGGTCAGCGGATGCGCGCCCTGCTCGGGCTGCGGCCCGACGGCTGCCGGCCCTTGCTCGAGCAGGCGCTCGAGTTGCGGCGACGGCTGGGGCATGTCCGGCAGGTGGAGCTCCGGGGCGCGGAAGCCCGGGCCGTGGAAGACCGGCGGCACGCCGGGCGCGCCGCCCGCACGGCCGGAGCCGGGCGGTGGCCGGACGGGAGCGGGTCCGAGCAGGGCCTCCGCGAGGTCGCGGCCGAGCACCTGGCCGCCGCTCATCGCGCTGCGTGCGAGCGCGCCCCAGTTCGGTGACGCGGGCGCCCCGGGGACGGTGATCGAGACGCCGGGCAGGTAGTTGAGCGCCTGGATGATCGACCGGTAGATCAGCTGGCCGATGTAGCTGCCGGCAGCGACCAGGATCTCCCCCGCCGCCCCGAGCACGCCGAAGAGCATCCCGGCGAACGCCGAGACCGCCGAGCGGATCGCGTCCCGCACGATCGCGTCGACCGCGGGCCTGACGATCGTGTCGATCATGTACGCGACATAGGCGGCGAGGAACGTCGCGAGCGAGTTGACCAGGCCGCTGATGAACGCCGCCAGGCGCGAGATGTAGGCGCCGAGCCAGGTCGTCACCGTCTCGATCACCCGCTCGACCCAGACGATGATCGGCTGGATGTGCATCAGCACGAGCGTGATGCCACGGTCGATCAGGAAGAGCAGCGAGGCGATCAGCCGCGACACGGGAAAGATCCCCGCAGCGGTCAGCTCGCTGAAGAGCAGGATCACCAGGCCGCGGATCCCGGCGACGAGCTCGCGGGCGATCGCCCGCACCTCCCGCAGGATGTTCATCACCCGGTCGAGGATCCCGGGCAGCCCTGCCATCAAGGCGATGATGTCGGCGAGCCCGATGATCGGCGCCGCGAAGCCGCTGAAGATCCCGCCCAGCAGGCCGCCGAGGAACCCACCGGCGCCGGTGGCGACCTGGCTGGCGACGCTCGGGCCCGGCGGTGGGTTGAGGACGAAGACGGGCACGCGGTCGTTGACGACGCGCACCAGCACGATCCCGCCGGGCGCGATCGCCGGCCCACCCGTCGGCGCTGCGGCCGCAGTGGTTGCCGCCGCGGCGACCGGCGCGTTGACCATCCCGCCGCCGCTCCCCATCGCGGCGGCGATCCGGTCGGCAGCGCGGTCGAGCCCGGCCGACACCGACCGCAAACCGGTCTCGACCTGACGGCCCTGCTCGTTGATCGTCGCGGCGAAGCTGTCGCCTAGCCGGCGGAGCTCGTCCAGCTCCTCGCTCACGCGTGCACCTGCTCCTCGGTCGACGCTCGTTCGAACTCGAGCTGCTCGACCAGCAGCCGCAGGTACGCGCGGCGTTCGGTGACGGGCAGCGCGAGGATCTCGCTCGGCGGCCACTTGAGGTGGTAGCCGAGCGCGAACACCTCACGCCGCAGGTTGTCCTCGGCCGAGCTCATTCGAGGTCGAAGAAGTTGCTCATGTCGAGGGTCTGCTTGTAGTCCTCGCCGCAGCGGTCGCAGACGACCTCGCGCGAGAGGTCGGGCCCCGGCACGGCTTCGTCGAAACGACGGCCGATCAGGCGTCGATCGCCCATCGAGAGGTCGGCGAGCAGCTTCACGCCGAGGGCACGCATCCGCCGAGGCTCGAGCCCGTCGACGCTCAGCAGGCAGCGCGTGATCAGCGCGTCCCGCTGCCGGGCCAGGTTGTCGTCGCGCAGGGCGTTCGCCGCCTCCTCGTCCTCGCCGTTCGGCAGGCGGAACGTGAAGTCGCAGTAGGCAGTCCCGTCGCCGTCGCGATAGCCGTCGAGCACGCGCACCTCGATCTCGCCGTCCGACGCGCCGTCGGCGACGGTGCGCACCGGGAGCTCTGCCAGGTCCTCGAGCACGCGCGTCACCCCGCCGCAGCGCGGACAGGAGTACTGCGCCTGCATCAGGTCGCCGAACGTCAGCCGTCTCAGCTCGAGCAGCAGGAAGTTGCGGTCGGCCGAGGCGAGCCGACGCACGGTGTCGGCGCCGATCGGCTTGCCGTCGACCCGGGCACAGCCGGCGAGCAGCGCGGTCACGAGCTTGCCCCCGTTCCGCCGCAGCTTCGGGTCGGCGATCGCCGCCTCCTCGTTGCCGGTCATCTTCCGCAGCGTCACCTCGCGCAGCTCGATGCCGGTCTCCTCGTCGGTCAGGCCGACGGGCAGCGACACGGTCGACTGCCAGTTGGGTGCGATCTCCAGCTCGCTCATCTCGTCCCTCCTTGGCGGATCACGACGACAGGATCAGCTCGAGGCCGTCGTGCTCCATCACGACGGTCTGCTTGAGCAGCGACGTCGATCCGGCCTCGAGGTCACCGAACGACGACGACTTGACCCAGGCGCCGTAGAAGGCGATCCGGAACACCTCGGTGCCGAAGTGCTTCTTCACGACCGAGCCGTCGCGGCGCACGGTCGAGCCCTGGCCGCCGTGGCCGTACTTGAACATCGACTCGAAGAACTCCTTGAACAGCGTGTCGTCGGCGCTGCCGTCGACGTAGCGCTCGACGGTGAGCGGGTGGAACTTGACCACCCCCGACGAGACCTTGTGGACGATGTTCGTCCCGCCCTCGGGCACGTCGACCGTGTCGGTCTCACCCAGGTTCAAGCCGGTGATCTTCGAGACCGTCGGGCTCGCCGCCGTCCCGATCTCGAGCACGAACTCGTTCGCGCGATAGGGATCCGTCGCCATCTGCGTGCTCCTTTCCTAGCCCTCGGCGGCCGTCGCGCCGCTGTCTTGCTGGCCGACGATGATCAGGATCGTCTCGGCGGGACGCGACGGGTAGAAGTAGACCTCGATCGTCAGATTTCCCAGCTCGATCTGGTCGGGCGGGTTGTTCTCCGGGCCGCAGATCACGGTGAAGACGTCGGTCGGCGTCCCCGGGCCGAACGCGCCGGCCTGGTAGAGCCGGAGCAGGAACGGGTTGACGCTCCCGAACTTGACCATCCCCCAGAGGGCCTCGCGGTTCGGCTCTTGCTTCACCCAGCGCAGGCCGTCGCGCAGCGACGACTTGACGAAGTTGAAGAGCAGCCGCACGTTGACGTACAGCCAGCGCGAGTCGGTCGAGAGCGTCCGCGAGGCGTCCAGCACGATCCCGACGCCGGCGATCGGCCGGATCCCGTTCACGGACCCGTTCTTGACCAGATCGGTGTGGTCGACGTCGGTCACCGTCAGCTCGACGTCCAGCGCACCCCGGACGAGCGCCTCGTCGCCGGCGGGTGCCTTCCAGATACCGCGCGTCTGGTCGATGCGCGCGTAGACGCCGGCGACGTGGCCGGTCGGTGGGATCGCGCGCACCGGATTCGGCCCGACGCCGACGGGATCCTGGACGGTGATCCACGGCCAGTAGAGAGCGCCGTAGACCTTGGCGCCGCGGTAGACCTGCCCGAAGGTCTTGGCGCCGTCCTCGTCGCGCCCGACCGGCGTCTGGCCGATGTACATGCAGTCGCCGCGATTGGCGCAGTAGTCGAGCGCCGCCCGTGTGACCGCACCAAGCATCGCCGCCTGCATGTCCTCGGGGACGAGCAGCAGCTGCACGGCCGTCGTGTCGTAAAAGCCAAAGGCGTTCGTGTACTGGGTCGTGGTCGGGTCGCCGCCGTCGTTGCCCGCCTGCCGGACGAGGCTCGCCGTGTCCGGCGTCGCCAAGCCGAGCCGGAAGGCGCTCCCGAGCGCCGGCGCGTCGCGCCCGGTGAACGCGCCCGGGTTCTGGTCGCCGACGACGACGTAGGCGGAGCCCGAAAACGCATCGTTGACGATGCCCGGTGCGTACCGGCCGTCGGTCGGGTCCATGCTCACCTTCTCCCAGGTCTCCATCGGCACCGGCGCTGGATCCGTGGCGCCCTGCTGGAGCACGACGAGGTCGAACTCGGTGGTCGACAGCCGGGCGCCGTCCTCGATCCGGTACTGGTTCTGACTCGCCGCCGCCGGCGCCGTGAAGTGGAGGTGGAGCTCGATCCCCCCGCCCATGACGGCGCGCTGTTCGAGCTGCGTGATCTGCACCCAGTCGGAGCTGATGCCGTCGTCGAGGCGGACCCAGTTGCCCACCTGCAGGCTGCCGAAGCCGTCGACCTGGACCTCGTCGTACGTCCCGGCGGGGCCGGCCGCTCCCGTCGCGGCGGCCACGTTCAGTCCGAGCAGCGCGAGCGTGGGATCGTCGAACCCGGTCGCCGCGAGGATCCGAGACACGGCGCCCTTCTGGCGCGAGACGATCAGGAGCCCCCCTGCGCTGGCAGACGCGACGACCCGCGAGCCGGCGACGCTGTTGATCGCCTTGGCGACGTCGTCCGGCGTCGCCGCCGCGAGCACGGGCACCGAGGTCGGGTCGAACGTGATGTCGAAGTTGGGGCCGGAGTCGACGTTGATCCGCAGCTTCCGGGCGGGGTTGGCGGCAGCGACGGTGAGGTCGACGGTCGCGCCGGCGAACGCGTTGCCTTGCAGCCGAGCCGGGGTGTTGCCGACCCGGGTGACTGCGAGCGGGGTCGAGAACTCGGGGTTGTCGCGCACGCCGACGAAGACCCCGTTGCCCCACGTCCCGACCTCCTCGACGCCGCGGTGGCCGGCGCCGACGAGCAGGGTCGCGTTCCCGCTGCGATCGACCAACGTCACCCGGGCAGTCGCGGCGCCGGCGCCGACGACGCGGGAGATCCACGCCTGCTGGCCGCCGTTGCCGAACAGGCCCTGGACGGCGTAGGCGCCCGTATAGCGCGAGTCGTAGCTGCCGAAACGCTGCTGGAACTGGCGGAAGTTCGAGACGAGCACCGCGCCGTCGGTCGGCCCGCGTCCGCTACGAAGCACGACCGCGGCGACGGATGTCGCGGCCGCGGCGATCGCGGGCGCCGCCGAGCCGTCGGTCTCGATGACGTTGATGCCGATGGTGCTCATTCAGGCCTCTCTTTCCGGAGGTGTGGCGACGGCGCAGCGGTCACAGCCCCACGGCCTCTGCGTCGCTGCGGTCGTCGATATCGCCGACGACGACGAGCGGGACAGCCAGGCCACGGAAGCTCCGCGCCCCGGTCTCGACCGGCAGGACGAGTCGAAAGAAGAGCGGCGTGCGACCCGGCGGGACGAGCTCGGCGCGCTCCTGCTCGCTCGGGCGATATTGATCGAGCCGGTACGCGACGTCGTCGACGATCAGCGGGCCGAGCAGATCGGCGACGATCCGGTCGAGCAGGAACGCCTTGTGCTGTCGGGTCTCGGCCCAGACGTCGATGCGGTAGATCAGCTCGACCTGTGCAGGCGCTGAGCGGACGAACCCACCGGCCGGCGTCGGGTTGTCGGCCACGTCGAGCTCGCCGCCGGCGAAGCCGAGCGAGAAGATCGACCACGGGGTGATCAGGATGTAGGGGGCGTCCGGCACGCTCGGAGCCTCGGGGAGGTCGAGCACCGCCGGGACCGGCGTCGAGACACCGGCCACCTCGACCGACCACACCTCGTCGAGCCGGTCGACCAGCGCCGCATCTGCGCCTGCCACCGCCTCGGGCGTCGTCGCGATCAGGTCGTCGATCGCAGCGCTGAACGCGAAGCGGCCGTCCAGGCTGGCAAGCCGCAGGAAGCCGACCGCCTGACGCAGCGCTGCGGGCATGTCGCCGAGCCAGAGCACCACGAGCTGCCAGGTGTCCGCCTTCGAGATCGGAACGAGTCGCTGCCACGGCGGGCCGACAGGAGGATCGGTGGTCGCCTCGACCAGCAGGTAAACCGGCTGCGCGGCGCTGCCGTCGCCGGGCCGGCTGCTGCGCACCCAGAACCGCAGCTCGTCGTGTGGCCGCAGGTCGAGTGCAGGTGCGAAGTGGCGCTCGGCCGACGGAGCCGGCGCCGCCGCGATGCCGGCGGCGGCGTGGATCTCCATGCCGAGCCCGTCGACGCCGTAGCGCGCGGCCGTCGACGTCGACGCGACCGTCCAGAGCCCCGACGCGTCGGGTGTCCACGGGGCGGTGAAGTCGTCGACGACCGTGCTCACCGCTGCATCGCCTCGAGTAGGCGTGCCGGTGAGACGTCGCCGAGGAAGATCGCCTCCGGGCTCAGGCGGTAGAGCACGCTCTGACCGCCGTCGTCGCCGATCGTCAGGACGCGGGTTCGCGGATGGGCGTCGAGCAGGAGCACGATCGACGAGGGATCGGAGACAGCCACGCTTGCGACCACGACGTCCGCATCGAACGGCGCGACCGACGTGACCAGATCCGGCGTGCCGTCGACCTCCCCGACGATCGTGATCGTCGGGTCCTGGGCGGCAACGTCTCGGATGATCTCTCGAAGCATTCGCGGCATGTCGATCAGCAGGATCCTCGTCGGCGGCAACCACTGTCTCCCGGAGTCGTCCATCCTCCCGGGAGCGACGTCAAAGAGAAATAGATCGCGGGATCCAAATAGGATCTAGACGACGATTCATCACAGGATCTATGTGACGATTCATCGCAAGATCTACCGACATATTCAGATCAGGATCTACGCCGGATCTGGACCGCCGATTGGTCATGCCTTGAGGATCTAGATCCTCAAGGCTCTGAAGGTCCTAGTGGCGGCCGCGCATGACGCGGGCTCGCAGCGGAGCTAGGCGCCGCGCGCCCACGACGCGGCATCCGCGCGCGAGCTGACTTGGAGCTTCTCGAGGATGTTGTGCACGTGGTTTTTGACCGTCGGCACTTCGATGCTGAGCTGCCCGGCGATCTGCTTGTTGGAGAGCCCGCTCTCGAGCAGCGCGACGATCTCGAGCTCGCGGACGGTCAAGCGGCCGCGCCGGCCGTCGTGCATCGGCGATCTTCTCGCGGCGACGCTCGCGACGCGCTGCAGCAGCGCGGCAGCGATGTGCGGCGGGCAATGAAGGTGTCCGCGAACGACGCTCTCGAGCGTCGCGACGAGCTCGTCGAGCGCCTGATCCCGCGTAACGAAGCCCGCCACGCCTGCCTCGGCGTACGCGATCACCTCGTCCGACTCCTGAAACTCGCCGAGCGCGACCACCTTCAACGCCGGGAGCGCCGCGATCAACCGCAGCACGGCGGACCGCGCGCCGGGCAGCGCGACGTCCACCAACAGCACGTCGGGCTCGCTCGTACGGACGTCGTCGTCCATTGCGGCAACGTCGGCAGCTGCGGCGACCACGGTCACGGCAGGCTCACGCCCGAGGACATCTGAGAGGCCCTCTCTGAAGAGACGGACGCCGACCGCAACGACGACTGTTATCACTGCCTGCCCCCGGCAAGCAGCGGATATTTCCTGACGTCTTGCCGCAGCAACCGAGAAGAGGGAGAGATCGAAGTCCCCTTTCGTTTGCCCCATTCGACGATACGTCTCTCGGAGTCGAGGGTCAACCCCAGCCTCGCGAATGCGTCAACCGTACGTCGTCAGATGTGACGAAGTGGCTTTAGTGATCTATTTGACATCGTAAAGAGAACGGAATAGCTTGGGACACCGTTGCAAGCAGCATGTCGCTGCCATGAAGGAGGCGATCGACACGTGCCCAGAGCGAAGATTCCCGACAAGTTCACGTCGCATTTGCTCCAGCCGCCACCCGACTATCTGGAGCAGAAGCTCCCGATGCTCAAGACGACGCAAGCGCAGGTGAACGCCCTCGATCCGCTGATCATCTGCGGGCTGAAAGGGATCGCGACCGTCCATCCGACCGTCACCAAGCCGAAGCTGATCGACATCGTCTCGCACACGATCCAGGTGACGCCGGGCAGCCTCGAGGAGCTGAAAGAGCTGGTCGGCGTTCCGACCCGCGCGTTCGCCCGCAGGGTGCAGCCGGCCGGCGCCCCGACCCGTCTACTCCATGCAGTGACCCCGAAGATGGTGGCGTCGCTCCCGGAGAAGATCACAGTCTCAAAGCTCCAACTCGAGCAGCGAACGAGCTTCTTCCAGGTCGCGGAGAACCTGCTGCACGGGCCGACCGACGAGAAGACGCTCGCCCAGCCCGGATACAGCCAGGCGGTGGCCGCGATGCTGCGGGCATCGGCACGGATTCCCGTCTTCGTGGCGCCGGATCTCGTGGTCTGCGACGGCGACGCCGTCGATTTCACGGGCTACGCGGCCATGTACTTCAACAACGTCATCGTCCAGGGCAGCGGCCGGATCATCCTCGGACACAACACGAAGCTGCACGCGTTCCAGATCAAGCGCGTCTAGAGGAGGCTGAAGATGGCGATGTTCGAAGGCCCAGGCCAGGACGGCCAGGACGGCACCGACGGCACGGACGCCAGCCCGCTCCAGGCAGGCCCAAAGCCGGCGAAGGCGCCGAACGGGCAGGACGGCAGCGACGCCGACTGCAGCACATGGGGCGACACGCCGGCGCGTCCCGGCACCGACGGATTTCCCGGGGCGCCGGGGGTGTCGGCCACCTCGGGCACTCCGGGAACGGACGGTACGAACGGCACCGATGCCGCGATCGCGACCGTCGACGCACACACGTACACGTCGCAGATCACGCTCAACTTCCGGGGTGGCCGGGGCGGCAACGGCGGACGCGGTGGCCGGGGCGCAAGTGGCGGCGACGGCGGCGACGGCGGTGACGGCGGCCGGCGCGGCGACGGCAAGGGCTGCGAGGACGACAAGCCCGGCGGTACCGGCGGCCACGGCGGACCGGGTGGCGACGGCGGCCACGGCGGCCGTGGCGGCGATGCCGGGCACGGCGGCAACGGCGGCAAGCTGACGCTGATCTACACCGGCACCCAGCCGCAGCCGACCTGGGTCGCGGATCCGGCCGACGGACTGGCCGGCGGCTCCGGGGGCCACGGTGGTCCCGGTGGCGTGCACGGCAACGGCGGCACCGGCGGTGCCGGCGGCGGCCCGGGCGGCCAGAGCGGGGCCTCCGGCACCAGTCCTGCAGATGCCCAGGGCGGTAGCCATGGCAGCGACGGCGCCGCGGCCACGATCGGGCTCCAGGCCGTCTGAGGTCGAGGACGCGCCGCGCCGGTTCCTGGCGCGGCGCGTCCCGTCCGGTCTCGCCCCGGAGCAGGCCGTCGTCCACGATCGCCTCGTCGCGGTCGCGACCGAACGCCCTGCCGGCGAGGCGCGGCGTCGCCCGTTCGTCGCGCTCGACGGGACACCACTCGTCTACTCGGCGACGAGCACGGGCGGCTTTCGCATGCTGGCCGAGCCAGGCGCACTCGATCGCGACGTCCCGGCGCAGGTCGACTTCGCGCTCACGGTACTGGACGAGCTGCTCGGCGAGCTCGAATGGCGAGGCGCGGCCGACGACGTCAACGCGCTCGTGCGGGCGGCGATGCCGCGGCGCGCACCGGACGCACGGTTGCTGCGCGGCGGGGCCGCGCTCGGGCTCGCCTGCGGCCCGCGATTCGAGTTGCGGCTCTATCTCGACCTCCGCGGCGCAGACGTGCTGCTGCGCTGGCAGCGCGTGGCCGACGTACTCGGGCAGTTCGGCGGACCCGCGGCAGAGCGCTCGTTCGTCCGCCTGCTTGCACGCGTGGAGCAAACGGCAGTCCCCGTCGGTCTCGCGGCGGTGCTGGCAGACGGCGCGCTGCGGGGCCTGCGTCTGTATGTCGGCGTCGAGCACGCCGATGCGTCCACTCTGACCCTCGCGACTGCGCTCCCGGCCTCGCTGCTCGGCCCGTTCTGCCGGCTGCTCGGACCGTTCGGCACACAGCGCGTCACCGCCGCGTTCGATTTCGCGCTCGTCGACGGCGGGTTGCACCCGGCGATCGGGCGGACGAAGGTCGACGCCTGCCGGCTCGGGGTCGCCGACGCACCGCGCCAGGCAGACGGTCTTGCCACGGCCTACGGGCTCGACGCGAAGCCACTGCGCGCATTTCTGGACGATCTCGACGAGAGCTTCGGCGGCTCGACGATCCAGTACCTCGGAGCCGGCCTGCGCGGCGACGCGGCGGAGCTGACGGTGTATGCACAGCCCGACGGCCTTGCCCGCGGCTGAGCTCGACGCCGCGGTCGCGTTTCTCGTCGACCGCCAGGATGCCGACGGTCTCTGGCGCGACTATGTGCTGCCGCCGGGCGCGAGCGACGCGTGGACGACGAGCTACGTCGGGCTTGTCCTCAGCCGGTGCGCCGCAGCAGCGCCGGCGGTCGAGCGCGCGCGCCTCGCGGTGGCCGCACTCCGCCGTCCCGACGGCTGGGGGTACAACGCCGCCACTGCGTCGGACGCCGACACCACGTCGTTCGCGCTCCGCTTCGTGGGCGGTCCGGCGGCGCTGCTCGAGCGCTTCCTCGACGGCGACTGCGGCGCGCACACGTTCGCGGGCGACCAGTTCGGCTCGTGGTCGTGGGCGCATGCCGACGTGACGGCGACGGTTGGCCTCGCCCTCGCCGACCCGCGGCGAGCGCGCCCGGCGGTGCTGGCAGCGCGCATGCCGGGCGGCGTGTGGCAGTCGTTCTGGTGGACGACGCCCGCCTATGCGACAGCGCGCTCGCTCGAGCTGCTCGCCGCCACCGGCGGCCTGCCGGTCGAGGTCGCCTCGGATGCGCACGCCTGGCTGAACGCTCTCTGCGCACCGGCGACCGGCTTCGAAGCGGCCCTGCGGCTGGAGATCGCGGACCGGCTCGATGAGCAGCCGGACGCACACCGCGCCAGGCTGCTCGCGCTCCAGCGAGCCGACGGTGGCTGGGACCCGTCCCCCGCGCTGCTCACGCCGGCACAGGCCGACGGTACGCCTGGCCTGCCGCACGCGGACGTCAACCGGCTGCTGACGACCGCAACCGCTGCCGCCGCGTTGATCGAGGAAGGCCAGCCGAGCCGTGCCGCGCTAGGATGCGGCGTCTCGCCCTCTTAGCTCAGTTGGTAGAGCACCTCCATGGTAAGGAGGGGGTCAACGGTTCGAGTCCGTTAGAGGGCTTCCTTGGAGCTAACTGCGGCGGCGCGGGATCAGTTTCCAGAGGGATAGGCCTGCGTACAGAAGCGTGTTGAACGCCACGAACGCGGCCAGGGCCTGAAACCAGCCCGACTGCAGAGAGCTCGCCGGAAGCAAGATGCCGGAGAGAGGCGTCACTGGCTGAGCGCTCCGGCCGGCAGGCTTTCGCGGGGCACGTAGTTCCAGCCTGCTTTGCGGCCGGTCGCGATATCGATCAGCGACTTGACGTAGATCGCCTGGAGGACCAGGTCATAGGCGAGCTCGATGACCACCGGCAGCGCGAGCAGTCGCGCTCTCCACCCTGCCGGCCAGACGGTGACCACGCGCTCGACGAGGAAGATCGAGCCGATGCCGATCCAGAACCAATCGAAGCGGAGGCCGTCCGCCGCGACCAGCGTGATCAGCAGCAGCAGGAGGTACGCATTGAGCGCGAGCGTCCCGTAGCCGATCGCGGTCTGTTGGAACCAGTAGCGAAGCGTCGTGCGGGTGAGGCCGTACGCACCGATGTTCTCGAGAGCGCCTCGTTCCCAGCGCATCCGTTGCCGCCACAGAGCGTGCAAGTCCGGCATCACCTCGGTGATCACGTGGCACTGCATCGGCGAGACCATCTTCGCTCCGAGCGTCTTCAACGACAGCGTCATCTCGTTGTCCTCGGTGAGCGCAAGCGTGTCGTAGACCGTGCCGGGATCGCCGGGTAGAAACTCGCCGCGCGAGTCGGCCACGACCTTCAACGCGTATGTGCGAAAGAGCGAAGCCGTGCCGGTCAGGACGAACACCTTGCCCTGGCGTCGAGAGATGTCGCGCTGGTATCGGGTGTACTCGTTGCGCTGCAACTGCCCGACCAGCCCCGAACCTTCTTCACCGTAGAAGACACCGCCGACGGCGATCAGCTCGGGATCGGCTTCGAGTCGGCCCATTGCGGTTTCGAGGAATTCGGGCACGACGGTCGAGTCGGCGTCCATCACCATCGCCACGTCGTGCGCGTCCATGTTCCGGAAGAGCTCGGCGAAAGCCTGGTTGAGCGCCCCGGCTTTCTTCTCCGTGTTGCCGACGGTCGCGAAAACCTCTGCGCCATGCTCGATCGCAACCTCGGCCGTGCGGTCGGTGCAATTGTCGGCCACCACGATGACCTTCTCCGGTGGCCTCGTCTGCCCCCACAGCGACGCCAACGCCTGCGCGATCGTCAGCTCCTCGTTGTGGGCAGGAACGAGAACCGTCAGTCGCAGCGGCGGCAGCGTCGCAGCCGGGTCCGGCAACTGGCCGGCCGGGATCTTGGGTTCCGCGACCAGCCGCAGTGCCCCCGGGCCAAGCGGCGTCAAGACAACGCGGCGCACCTTGCGCATGCGCCGAGACAACGGGGGCGGAATCCGCCGGTCTCGCGCCAGCACGCGCATCGCAGCCGCCACCTGCAGCGCGGCGAGTGACACGAAGGCCGCCGCCGCGCCAACGACTGCGGCGAAGAACAACCCCACGGAGGGGATGCCGCTGCCGACGCCGATCGGGAGCCAGCCGACGTCGAGCTTCGTCTCTGCTCGAGCTGCGACCCAAACCGTCACCGCCATCAGGGCGATCGCCACGACACCGAGAGCCGCGGCGAGCAGGCTCAACCGCGCGACCTTCCGACGAAGTGGGAGCCTGTTTGCCGCCACCTGTGTCATACGGACCGTCAGTCTCGGCGGCCGCCGGGGACACCCACCTCACCCAGGGCGGATGATCTCGGGCGTCAGCGAGCCCGGAGCTGCGCCACCCGCGCCAGCACCTGGCTGGGCGAGAGAACGGCGTCACGCTGCTCGAACACCCAGTCGACGTCTTCCCGGTACCGCCTCGGCGTGCCGGCGGGGAGCAGTCCTCCTTGCTGGAACCAGAGGTTGAAGACGACCGACATGAAGGCGTTCGGGTAGTACGGCCCGCCGTGTTGGGCCTGCTGCTGTCCGTCGATGAAGTAGCGGACGACGCCCCCGCCGACCTGGATCACGAGCGTGTGCCAGCCACTCAGGCTGCCGGCGCGCAGCGTGTGGGTGAGCTTCTCGACGGAAGGGGTCTCTTGGTAGGTGTCCCAGCTCGTCATGAACATGGTCGGACCGGTCGCGCCCCAGCCGCCGTTCGGGAGGTACTCGAAGTCGAGCTCGCTGTAGGCCGGGTCGAGTGGGCGAGAGAGAGGCGGCCCGATGGTGAAGAAGGTCTCCACGGCCTTGTCGCCGCGCTGCCCCTCGAGCGGCGCGTCGCCGAACCGGACGCGGGCGGCGTAGGTGCCTTCGCGGACGCTGCGCGCGCTCCGTCCGACCTCGGCTTGCGACGTACCTGCGACAGTGCCGTCGGTCGTGGCTTCGAGGCGAAGCACGCGATTCGCTCGTTGCGCCGGGTCGGAGACGATCGAGACCCCAGCCGGGCTCCAGCTGGCACCCGGCGCTCCCGGCCCGCCCAGCCTCGAGCGGACGTACCAACCGTGGGCGGCGAGCTGGGTGCTCGGGTAGTCGAAGTCGTCGAACAGGGTCGGGTTCGACGCTGTCGGTGTTTCGCCCCGCGCATTCGCTCCGCCCACCGGTGCGCCGGCGGCGCCTGCAAGCACGAACGCTGCGAGCGCGACTACGGCCGTTCGCCCCGGCAGGAACCGACGCGTGCGCAACTGGTCATCGCGGCCGAAGCCGGTGCTTTCCATCGGAACGTGCCCTCCTTGGACGCCCTGATAGCTCTAACCGCCACGCGTCTACGCCGTCCTTGGCGTGACATACGAGCGTGTCGTATCTCCTCGGGAGAATCGACCGGCACGACCGATTCCTGAGCGGCTCTACCCCGAGAGGCCGAACGGGCTGCCCTCGGAATCCCGACAGATCGCCCAACGCTCGCCCGGGTGCACGACGTCCCCGCCAAGCTCGACGACGCGCTCGAGAGCGGAAGCCAGGTCGTCCACCCGAAAGTAGGGCAGCGAGAACCGATCGCCCGGTCCTGGCCCGCGCTCGTGAAGCCCGAAGGACGGGCCGTCGCCGTGACTCTGGAGGCCCTGGCCCTCCGAGGCGCTTCGCTCGTCGAGAGCGAGCCCGAGCAGCCCTTCCCAGAACTGCCGCGCCCGCGCGACGTCATCGGCCGGAAACTCGATCAAATCGATCGGGGTCACCCAAGGAGCCTATGCCGCGTCGCGCCGGCTCGCCGCTACCGTCGGACCGTGACCACCGCCGCCGACATCCTCACCTCCCGATTCGGCTACGCAGCGTTCCGCCCGGGCCAGCGTCAGGTCGTCGAGTCGTTGCTCGCCGGTCGCTCCGCGCTCGCCGTCTTCCCGACCGGAGCGGGGAAGAGCCTCTGCTACCAGCTGCCCGCGCTGATGCTCGAAGGCGTGACGGTGGTCGTGTCGCCGCTGATCGCGCTGATGAAGGATCAGATCGACTTGCTCGAGCGCCAGGGCATCGACGCGGCGCGGCTCGACTCGAGCCTTGACGCGACTGAGGTGCGCGCCGTCTCGGATCGCCTGCGGGACGGGAGTCTCAAGCTGCTGTATGTCGCGCCGGAGCGCTTCAACAACGAGCGCTTCCTCGCGCAGCTCGGCCAGGTGAAGATCGCACTGTTCGCGGTCGACGAAGCGCACTGCATCTCCGAGTGGGGCCACAACTTCCGGCCCGACTATCTGAAGCTCGCGGCGCGCGCACACGAGCTCGGCGCCGAGCGCGTGCTCGCGCTGACGGCGACGGCGACTCCCGCGGTCGTCGCCGATATCCGTGCGGGTTTCGGGATCGAGGAGCGCGACTCCGTCGTCACCGGCTTCTACCGGCCGAATCTGACGCTGCTCACAACGCCGGTCGACGCACGCGAGCGCGAGCAGGCGCTGATCGACCGCCTGCGCGAGCGCGCGCCCGGCTCGACGATCGTCTACGTGACGTTGCAGCGTACGGCGGAGCGCATCGCTGCTCTTCTCGCGGCGGCCGGCCTCCCTGCGCGTTCCTACCACGCGGGCCTGAACGCCGACGACCGCGTCGAGGTCCAGGAGTGGTGGACGCATTCGGACGCGAACATCGTCGTCGCGACGATCGCGTTCGGCATGGGAATCGACAAAGCCGACGTGCGCTACGTCTACCACTTCAACCTGCCGAAGGGACTCGAGTCGTACTCGCAGGAGATCGGTCGCGCCGGACGCGACGGCCAGCCGTCGATCTGCGAGCTCCTTGCCTGCCGCGACGACGTGCCGACACTCGAGAACTTCGCGTTCGGCGACACGCCGACCACGGAGGCAATCGCAGGACTACTCGACGACGTGTTCGCGCACTCGCAGGGCGAGCAGTTCGCGGTGTCGGAATACGAGCTCTCGTCACGCCACGACGTACGGCCGCTCGTCCTGAAAACGATCCTGACCTACCTCGAGCTCGACGGCTTCCTCGAGCAAGGCACGCCGTTCTACGCGGGCTACAGCGTGCGCCCGGCAAGCGGCGAGTGGGACGACGTCTGTGCGACGTTCGACGCAGACCGCGCCGACTTCCTGCGACGCGTGCTGGCGAGTGGCAAAGCAGGGCGCGCCTGGACGAGCGTCGATCCTGATGCTGTACCCGGCGAGGACCGCGAGCGCGTGGTCAAAGCGCTCGGCTACCTCGAGCAACAGGGTCTTGTCGAGCTGAAGGTCGCCGACGTTCGTCAGCGCTTCACGCTGCTCGGGGAGCCGCCGTCGCTCGACGAGTTGCGCGACCGCCTCGTCGAGCGTTTCGCTCGTCGCGAGCAGTCAGAAGCGGAGCGGATCGAGCGAGTCGTCGCACTCGTCGAGCACGACGGCTGCCAGGTGCAGTCGCTCGTCGGCTACTTCGGCGAGACCCGCGCCGAGCCGTGCGGCCACTGTTCGTATTGCCTGACCGGAGCCGCCCAAAGGCTTGCAGGGCCGACAACGACGACGGAGCTCGAACTCGACCGAGCCGCCCTCGACGAGCTGGCGGCCGAACATCCGACCGCGCTCGGAACGCCCCGCCAGCGGGCGCGCTTCCTCTGCGGGCTGACGAGCCCGGCGACAACGAAGGCGAAGCTCTCGCGCCATGCCTTGTTCGGTTCTCTGGCCGAACAGCGCTTCGCGGATGTCCTCGCCCTGGCCTAGCGCGACGTCGAAATGACCTTCACGGGCATCCCGACGCTCGCGAAGCCGTAGGTGAACCCGGCGACCGCCGCCACCTGACGAACGCATCCGTGGGAGGCGGCGTACGCCGGAACGTCGGGGAACTCGTGGAACGCGATTCCGCCGTTGAACGGCAGCGCCAACGGCAGCCACTCGCGGAAGGGAACGGACCACCAGCGAGGGATCTTCGCGTAGACGCGGTAGTTGCCCGGGGGTGTCGGCGTCGACGGTTTGCCCGTCGAGACGGCAATCGTCCGGACCACCGAGTCGTTGTCGATCAGCAGCGCGACCTGGCGGTCGAGCAGGATCTCGGCGCGCCTACCCGGCCCGGCATGGGTCAACGGCGTCGGACGTAGCGCAGTAACGAGACGCGACTTCGTCGCTGCGTCGAGGGCGCTCGTACGGTCGAGTCCCTCCCACTTCTGGAACGCAAGAGTCGCCGCCTGCGTCGCCGGGCCGGACCGGCCGTCGTTGTCGCCCGCAACGAGATAGCCGAGCGCGATCAGTCTCGTTTGCGCGGCCTTCACCTGAGCGTTCGGCGGCCCAAGCCGCTCAGGCGGCGGCTGTGGCACCGGCACGTCGGGAGTCGCAAGAAACCGGTAGGTGATCGGCGTTTCCGTCGGGACACCCGGAAAGACACCCTCGACGGTCTTGCCTTCGACCAGGAGCTGCACGCGGGTCGTGCCGTCGAGACCGGTCAGCGTGCGGACGAGCTGCGAGAGACGCGCGAGCCGGTTCCCGGCATTCGCGCCGGAGACGAAGGCGCTACTCAGGTCGACCGTGGCGAGACCGTCGTCGAGCTTCAGGTGGAGCAGTCGCGTTCCGGCCGGGACATAGCCGCGGAACCCGATCTTCACCTCCGCTCGGGTCGGCCCGGCCAGCACCTGCCTGACGGCGTCGGCCGGCGTCGATCCAGGGTGGCTCGCGCGCGCCAGCTGTTCGCCGCGGAGGAAGTAGACGGAGACGCTCGGCTGCGCGATCGCGCTGCCCGCCGTCAGCGTGAGTAGCAGCGCGACGAGAGCTCCGTGTACCGCGAGTGACCTGGTCATGGCGGTCAGCGTATGCGCGGCGAAGAACGAACGGTGGCGGCAGCGGCGCGGTCTCGAAGAAACCGTTGCTCCGCGACGTTGGCCGTGAGCTCGGCGGCCCTGCCGAAGGCGGCGGCCGCCTCCTCGTTGCGGTCAAGGCGGGCAAGGAAGTCACCGCGCACGGCGTGCAGGAGGTGGTAGTCGCGCAGCGCGCCGTCCTCGACGATCTTGTCGAGCACTTCGAGTCCCGGCGCAGGCCCGTCGACCATGCTGACCGCAACCGCTCGGTTCAACTCGACGATCGGCGAGGGATAGCGCTCGGCGATCACCGCATAGAGACCCGCGACGCGACGCCAGTCGGTCTCGGCAGAGGTCGGTGCGATCGCATGCACTGCGGCGATCGCGGCCTGCAGCGCATACCGGCCGGGCGGGCGCCGCCGCTCGAGGTTGAGACGGTGAGCTCGTCCGAGCGCAGCGAGCCCGCGGCGGATAAGCAGGCGGTCCCACCGGCTGCGGTCCTGATCCGGGAGCAACACGAGAGGCTGCCCGGTCTCCCCGCGGGCACGCACGCGCGAAGCTTGGAGCTCGAGCAGAGCAGCGAGGCCGTGCGCCTCTGGCTCCTCCGGCAGCAACGCCGCGAGAATGCGCGCCAGGCGCACGCCTTCCTCGACGAACTCCACTCGCACCCAGTCCTCACCCGTGGTCGCCTCGTACCCCTCGTTGAAGATCAGGTAGATCACCTCGAGGACCGAGTCCAATCGATTCGGCAGCTCGGGACCGTGAGGCACCGTGTAAGGAACGCTTGCCGCGGCAAGCGTGCGCTTGGCCCGCACGATTCGCTGCGCCACTGTGGACACCGGAACGACATACGCCCGGGCGATCTCCTCGGTCGTGAGGCCGCCAACCATGCGGAGGGTCAGCGCTGCACGCGCGGACGGAGCGAGAACCGGATGACAGGCCGTGAACACCATGCGCAGCAGGTCGTCCTCGATCTCGAGATCCGGATCCAGGCTCGCCGGTAACGGCTGGTCGGCGTCCTCGATCGCGAGCTCACTTCCCAGCATCGCGAGCTTGTTCTCTGAACGTCGCGTCCCGTCGAAATCGATCGATTGCCCGATGCTTCGCGGTGAGCATCAGCCATCCGCCCGGGCTGGGCGGCACGCCGTCTCGCGGCCATTGCTCGAGCGCCGCAACCAGGGCATCCTGCGCGAGCTCTTCGGCCGCATCAATGTCTCCGACAATCCGCGTCAGCCCGGCGACGAGCCTGGGCCACTCGATCCGCCAAGCCGACTCGACCGCCTCACGGCTGTCTCGGTCAGCCCGGCTCATCCAACTGACGAATCTCCATTCCCATACGCCAGCCCGTCCCGTGAATGGCAAGGAAGCGAGAGGCCCACTCCACTGCTTCTTCCTTTGACCTGACCTGAACGAGGCAGTAACCGCCGACGATCTCCTTGGACTCGGTGAACGGGCCATCGACGATCGTCTGCTCGCCGTCGGCGAGCTGGAGGCGGGTCGCTTCGGCGATCGGACGCAGCCCTCCGGTGTCGAGCAGCACCCCCGCCTTCGTCATTGCCTCGAGCAGCTCACCCATCGCCGCGAACAGCTCGTCATCCGGCTCGAGCGCGACGTCGTCGGGGTCTGTCTGAACGAGCAGCAAATACCGCATCAGACGACCGCGTAGCGCACGTAGACGGCGCCGCTCTCGAAGGTCTTCGATTCGAGCATCGTCAGGTCGAGCCTCGCCCCGGCATGGAACAGAGGTGTACCACCACCGAGAGTCATGGGATGAATGAGGATGCGGAACTCATCGATCAACCCCAGGCCGACGAATGACTGCACGAGCTTCGGGCTGGCGTAGACCGCCATCGTGCCGCCAAGCCTTCCTTGAGAACATTGACCTCGGCCTCGATGTTGCCGCGGATGAGCCGCGAGTTCGCCCAGTCGGCGGCGTCCAGTGTTGTCGAGAAGACGACCTTCTCGACGTTGTTGACCCACTCGGCGTGCGCCTGTACGTTGGGTGACGCGTTCGGGTTCCCGAGCATGCTCGACCAGAACTCCTGCATGCCCAAGTAGGTGGCGCGTCCGTAGAGCGCCATGTCGACGTCCGCTCGCACGTGCTCGTTGCTGTAGCGGTCGACTGCCTCGTCATAGGCGCGAGCCGTCCACTCGAAGACCAAGGCCCTCCTGCGAATCTGCGATGCCGTCGAGGCTGATGTTCTCGATCGCGACAAGTTTTCTCATCTCGTCCTCCAGTTTCGATGTTCACCTAGACATCGAATGGCACAGCTCGAATTCGACACGTCGCCCAAAGCGAACGAGCAGACGGACAGAATGGGGAACCAATTCCACGAGGGAGGTCGACATGAGCACCATCGACCAGGACCTCGTCGTCGCCCACTTCATCGTCTCGGACGATGTCGAGCGTTCCCGCCGCTTCTACACCGACGTACTCGGCGGGCGAACGGTCATCTCGGGCGAGGGCGATGACGGAGTGACCTACGTCGCGCTCGCGAACAGCTGGATCATCATCAACGTCGGCGGCGGGCCGACCGAGGACAAGCCGACGGTGACGCTCGAGACCCCACCCGACCCGGATCGGGTGAACAGCTTCCTCAACATCCGCGTCGCGGACATCCACTCGGTGTACGCCGAGTGGAGCGAGCGAGGCGCCGAGTTCCTCACGCCGCCGGTCGAGCATCCGACGGAACTGCGCTGCTACATACGCGATCCCGACGGCTATCTGATCGAAGTCGGCCAGACGACCCTGTCGAGAGGTTGGCGGCCGCCCGGTGTATAAGACGGCGTCATGAGCCGTACGACCCCGCGCTGGGAGCCACCGGCCGAGATCCTGTCGCACTTCCCGGCGATCTCCGGGAACACGGTCAACGGGCTTGGTGAGAGCGACCGGCGCCCGCCGTCGCCGTTCTTCTGGCACGAGGCGTCGCTCCAGACGCACGGTGACCTGCAGGCCTACGTCGTCCGCGGCTTCTACGACCCGCCCGAAATGGCCGAGGCGTTCAGCCGCGACCCGGAGACGCTCGCCTTGCGCCCGCGCGGGCCGGATCCGATCCCGGTAGCAGCGGCGCGTGTCGAGCGGAGCGCGTCGGAATGGACGGATGCGATCAAGTCATTCGCGCTCGCGAACGAGGCCGATCTGGTCGGGATCGCGCAGCTCGATCCCCTGTGGGTATACGAGGGGTTCGAGATCGCGGAGAAATGGCTGATCGTCCTCGGCTTCGCCCACGACTACGACGAGATCTCACAGGCGCCCGCAGTTCCGGGGCGGCTCAACGCCGGTCTCGAGGTCGGCCGGCAGTACACGCGCGCGGCGCGCTCCGCGAACACGCTGCGTAACTTCATCCGCGAACAGGGCTGGCCCGCGGAGTCGTTCCCCGGGCCGCGCGCCGACGCGCTCCTGATGATCCCCGCGGCGATTGCCGCCGGCCTAGGCGAGCTCGGCAAGCACGGGTCGATCATCAACCGAACGCACGGCGCGTCGTTCCGCCTCGCCGCTGTCTCGACCGACCTCCCGCTCCTCGCGGACGCGCCAGACGTGTTCGGAGCGGACGACTTCTGTCACAACTGCAAGATCTGCACGGACGCCTGTCCGCCGGATGCGATTGCCGAGGACAAGCAACTCGTTCGCGGCGACGAGAAGTGGTTCGTCGACTTCGACCGCTGCATCCCGTACTTCGCCGAGACCAAGGGCTGCGCGATCTGCATCGCCCGCTGCCCCTGGAGCCGGCCCGGCATCGCCGACAACCTGCTCGTGAAGATGGCCCGCCGGCGCGAGCGCCGCGCCGCCGCCGGCTGAGCTTCGCGACCTAGAGCGGCCGGCTCTGCTTCGCCGCCGCGCGCTTCTCGCTCCGGCGTTCCTTCAATGTCTTCTGCGCAGGCTTCTTCGCCGACTTCTGCGCCTTTGGCTGCCCTTTCATCTGGTGCTCCTGACTGCCCACACACGGGGGCGTTGAGGGTCGGGGCACATCATGCCCACGCTCACGTCGTCTTGATCAGACCGCCGTCGATGACGTAGTTCGCGCCGGTGACGTTGGCCGCTGCGCTCCGAGGCGAGGAAGCACGACCAGCGTGGCGACCTCTTCCGGCGTCGTGAAGCGGCCGGTGGCGAAGCCGCCGATGCCTGGCGACGACGTTCTTGCGCGCGGTCGTCGGCGTCGACGCCCATGGCCTTGCGCGACCGTTTCGGCGACGCCGTGCTTCCCGAGCCAGAGGTCGGTCTCACCGGGCCGGGCGAGACGGCGTTGATGCGGATGCCTCGCGGCCCGAACTCCTGCGAGAGCGATTTCGTGAGGTTGACGAGCGCGGCCTTCGCGGCTCCGTAGTCGATGTGCCGCCGCATCGGGCTGAAAGAAGGCGTTGACCGAGGCGATGTTGACGATCGCGCCCGCCCCTTGCTTCACCATCGGCGTCAGCGCGGCTCGGGTGGCGCGGAGGGCGATGAAGAAGTTCATCTGCATCGCCCACTCGAACTCCTCGTCGCTCGTTCCAAGAAAACCGTCGAGGCGGACGCGAACGCGCGCCGACGTTGTTGACGAGCACGTCGACGCCGCCCGTGCTCGTCGATCGCGCGCTGAACGAGCTGCGCCGGCCCGTCGGCCTTCGCCAGGTCGAGCGCGACCGGGGTGACGCGGTCGAGCCCGTCGAGATTCCCGGTGCTGCGCGACCCGCGACGACCAACGCGCCCTCGGCGACGAGCGCGCGGGTGACCGCGAGGCCGATGCCCTTGTCTGCGCCGGTGACGACGGCGACCTTGTCGGTGAGCTCGAGATTCATAGGCTGAGACGGCGTCCCGGCGACCGTAGCAGCGGCGGTCGCGTGCTAGTTTGTGAGCGACGGCACGACGTGAGCGCTTCGCCCTCGGGCGAGTCGAGCTCCTTCATCTTGCGTCCCGTCCCACGCGGCGGATCGCCGCAGATCGAGTGGTGAGCGATGAGCACGCCCGAGAGCGCTGCCGAGACCTCGAATCTCGACACAACCGAACCGGCACCCCCGAACGAGCCCGTCCAGAGTGCCCCCGCGAGTCCGGCCGCAACACCTCCCGCGACCAAGGCTCCGTGGTGGAAGCGCCTGATGGGGCAGGGCTAAAGATGGCAACGCGCAAGCAGCGACTCCGGGCGGAGGCTGCCGCATCGGCGACCGCGGGGAGCCCGCTCGCGAAGCAAAAAGCGAAGCCGGCGAAGAAACAGGCTCGCGGCAAGTAGCTTCGGTCGCCCTGAGGGCCTGGTAGCCCTTGCGGACCGCGATTTTCTCGACGTATCCACCGCGCGCGTGCGGGATCGGAACCTTCTCGCACGACGTACGTCAAGCGCTGCTCACGGTCGACGACGTCGACGACGTGTCGGCGCTCGTGATCGTCGACCAGCCGTCGGCGCCGCAACGGCCGGAGATCCTGCAGACGATCTCCCAGGGCGCGCGCGGCGACTACGTGCGCGCCGCACGTGGCCTCGCTCGCACGGACGTCGACGTCGTGCTGCTTCAGCACGAGTACGGGATCTTCGGCGGGCGCGACGGCGAGTACGTGCTGTCGTTCGTTCGAGAGCTCTCGCAGCCGCTCGTCGTGACGCTGCACACGGTGCTCGCCTCGCCGTCGCCGGGCCAGCTCGCCATTCTGCAATCCCTGTGCGACGAAGCGGAGCGAGTGATCGTCATGACCGAGACGGCCCGCCGCATTCTGGAAGGCCTTGACGTCTGCGATCCCCACAAGGTGCGGGTCGTCCTGCACGGGGCGCCGCCGCAGCTCGCGGCCGCCCGACTCGAGCTCGACCGCGGCCGCGCGCCGCGCTATCTCACGACAACCGTCGGCGGCTTCGAGGAGATGGAGTCGCGTTTCGTCCTTTCGACCTTCGGTCTCATCTCCCCGGGCAAAGGCCTCGAAGTAATGCTCGACGCGCTTCCCGCGATCATCGACCAACACCCCGAAGTGCTGTACGTGATCGCGGGCCGAACGCATCCCCAGGTCGCGCGGCGCCAGGGCGAGGAGTACCGGCTGATGCTCGAGCGGCGCGTGCTCGAGCTCGACCTCGGCGCGCACGTCGTGTTCGACGACCGGTTCCTGTCGGTCGACGAGCTCGCCGACCTGCTCGCCGCGACGGACGTCTTCGTCACGCCCTACGCGAGCCGTGAGCAGAGCTCTTCAGGCTCACTCACCTTCGCTCTCGCAGCAGGCTGTGCCGCGATCTCGACGCCGTACTGGTACGCGCAAGACATGCTCTCCTCCGGCGCCGGGACACTCGTGGAGTTCGGCGACACGGAAGCGCTCAGTGCCGCAGTGTGCGACTACATCGATGCGCCGGAGAAGCTCACGCAGGCGCGTCGTGAAGCGCGACGTATCGGCGAGACGTTCGCCTGGCCGGCGATCGGCGAATCGACCGCAGCCGCGTTGCGCGAAGCCGTCGCGGTTGCTCCCCGGCGCCCCACCTTCGCTCCCGACGGACTCGAGCTGCCGGATGCTCGAACGGATCACCTGCTGTCGCTCGTCGACGACTGCGGCATCATCCAGCACGCGCACGGCGCGATCCCGAACCGGATGACCGGGTACTGCGTCGACGACGTCGCCCGGCTCGCCGTAGTCGCGCTCGAGCTCGAACGTCGGACCGGCGACCGGCCGTGGGCCGCAATTCTCTACCGCTCGCTCGCGTTCCTCAGCGACGCCACCGATCCGGACGGAGCGGGCATGCGGAACTTCATGAGCTACGACCGACGGTGGCTCGACGGCCCGCATGTCGGCGACCACGTCGGCCGCTCGATCTGGGCACTTGGCGAAGTGCTCGCGACCGCGTGGGCACCGCCGCTCGTCGAGCCGACGCGGCGGCTGCTCGACGCCCAGGTTCGCTCGCTCGACGGTGAGTTGCCGCTTCGCACCGCCGCCTACGTGACGCTGGGCCTCGCGCGCCTCGACACCGACCGGCTGAGCGACGACGCGCGCGTGCTCCTCTGGCGCTGCGTCACGCAACTCGAGGACGCCTACGCCAAGCACGCCGACGACAGCTGGCGCTGGTTCGAGGACGCGCTCGCGTACGACAACGCGCGACTGCCGCAGGCGTTGATCGTCGGAGGCGCCGCGCTCGGCAGACCGGATGCGATCGAGGTGGGCCTCTCCTCCCTCGCCTGGTTCGGCGACGAGTGCGGCCTGGACGACGGCCTGCTCCGGCTACCGGGCCACGCCGGCCGCCACCGCGACGAGCCCAGCCCCGGGATCGGTGACGAGCAACCGCTCGATGCGTCCGCACTCGTGGAAGCGGAGCTCTCCGCGTTCGCGATCAGCGGCGACATCGTCCACGGGACACGCGCGAAATGCGCGTTCGACTGGTTCCTCGGACGGAACCACCTAAGGCGCCCGCTCTATGACTTCGCGACCGGCGGCTGTTGCGACGGTCTCGGCAGCGAGGCCGTGAACGCGAACGAAGGCGCCGAGTCGACGCTCGCGTTCCACCGCGCGCATCTCGCGATCGACGCGGCCGGGCTGCCGCGTGTCGCGCGCGTCCCGGTCGCGAAGGCCGCGGCGTGACGAGCGCCGAGCTCTTCCGACGACATCCCGCGAACCCGCTCCTCACCGCGGCCGACTGGCCCACGAGCGTGAACGTCGTCTTCAACCCGGCCGCAGTGCAGCTCGACGGCGAGACGATCCTTCTTGTCCGCGTCGAGGCGCGCACGGGAATCTCGCACCTCACCGTCGCCCGCTCCAAGGACGGCGTCGGCGACTGGCGGATCGACCCCGAGCCGCTCCTCTTCCCGGAGGACGGGAACGACGGTGAGTGCTGGGGCTTCGAAGACGCGCGGGCGGTCTGGGTCGACGAGCTCGACACGCACGTCATCTCGTGCACCGCGTACGGGCCGGCGGGACCCGCCGTCTATCTCGCAACGTCGACCGACTTCCGCACGGTCGAGCGTCTCGGCATCGTCGTCGCGCCCGAAGACAAGAACGCGGCACTGCTTCCCGAGCGAATCGGCGGACAGTGGATCCTCTTTCACCGTCCGACATCGAACTTCGGGAATCTGAACCCCGGGATCTCGCTCTCGCGCTCGTCGGACCTGCGCAGTTGGAGCACGCCAGAGGTCGTGATGGAGCCGCGCACCGGAGCCTGGTGGGACGCACTGCGAATCGGCATCGGACCGCCGCTCCTGAAGACCGATCACGGCTGGCTGCTGATCTACCACGGCGTCAAGGAGACGGTCGGCGGCGCGATCTACCGCCTCGGGCTCGCACTACTCGATCTCGAGGAGCCGACACGCGTGCTCCGGCGAACGGACGAATGGGTGCTCGCGCCCGCGACCTCGTACGAGCGCCAGGGCGACGTGCCGAACGCGATCTTCCCGTGTGGGGTGATCCACGATCGGGAACGCGACGAGCTGCGCCTGTACTACGGGGCCGCAGACACGAGCGTCTGCCTTGCAATCGCATCCTTCGACGAGACGCTCGCAACCGTGTTGGCAGCCGACACCTCCGGATGAAGGTTGCGGTACTCGGGCCGATCGCGTGGCGCACGCCACCGCGCGACTACGGCCCGTGGGAGCGCGTCGCCGGCCTGATCGCTGCCGGCCTCCACGAGCGCGGCATCGACGTAACGCTCTTCGCGACGCTCGACTCGCTCACGCCAGGGGCCTCGACGGCGTCATCGCGCACGGCTACGCCGAGGACCCGGAGGCGGACGGACGGATCTGGGAGGCGCTGCACGTCTCGCACGCGCTCGCGCGCTCCGGCGAGTTCGACATCGTGCACAACCACCTCGACTGGTTGCCGCTCGCGTTCGAAGAGCATGCGCACGCGCCGCTCGTCACGACCGTGCATGGCTTCTCCGGAGCGGCGATCCTGCCCGCGTACCGCCACGCGCGTTCTGCGCTCGTCTCGATCTCGTTGGCCGACCGCGCTCCCGGGCTCGAGTACGCGGCGAACGTCTACCACGGCGTCGACGCTGCAGAGCTGCCGTTCGATCCGACGGGCGGTGACGATCTCGTCTTCTTCGGTCGCATCCACCCGGACAAGGGAACAGCCGCCGCGATCGAGATCGCCGCACGGGCCGGGCGCCGGCTCGTATCTGCGGGATCGTCCAGGACGATGCGTACTTCCGCGAATGCGTCGAGCCGCAGATCGACGGCGACCGAGTCACCTACCTCGGCGCGGTTGGGCCGCCCGAGCGTGCAGCACTTCTCGGCTCCTCGCTGGCGCTACTCCACCCGATCGCCTTCGCCGAGCCGTTCGGCCTCTCGGTCGTCGAGGCGATGATGTGCGGCACGCCGACGATCGCGTTCGAGCTCGGCTCGATGCCCGAGATCATCGACCATGGCACAACCGGCTTTCTCGCAGCCGACGTCGACGATGCGGTGAACCTGGTCGACCGCGTGCCGACACTCGACCGCGCACTCTGCCGACGGGTCGCGGAGGAGCGCTTCTCCGCGTCACGCATGGTCGACGACTACATCGCCGTGTACCGGGACGTGATCGGCTAGGCGACCCGCCGATCCGTCCACCACGCCGCCGCGAGGATGAGCAGCACGCCGATGCCGGCGACGATCGCGAACTCGATGCCCTGCAGCTCCCAGAAACGACCACCCGGCTGGTACACGGCGGTCATGTACGGGTGAGGCCCAACTCGCTGCGCCTCGCACACGCTCGTATGTGAGAACGCTCCGCCCGAGCTTCCCCGAATACAGGGCCCAAGGGAGCCGGCGATTCTGTGACCGCTCTTGTCGCTGACGAACTGATTGATCACCAGGGCATGGTTCAGGTTCGGACCGATCCCGTTCCGCCACGTCGTCGTGACCGGCGAGAGCAGCCGCTGGCGGAGCCAGCTGTCCATGAAGGCGCGGCCGACGACGTAGGCGACGAACGCGACAAGCAGGGCCGGCACCGTTCGGCGCCACAGTGCGCCGAGTGCGACCGCCACGCCGAAGACGAAGAGCGCATCGGCTAGCGGAACGATTCCCTCCGCGTCGTAGGTGTTCGCACTCAAGCGGCCGGTCAGGTGATCGAGCGGCGATCGCGACCACATGGCGACGACGATCAGGAAGCCGGCGACCGCAACCGAGGCGCCCACGCCGAGCGCGAGTTTGGTGACGATCCAGCGCCGCCGCGTGATGCTCTGAGTCCAATAGAGGCGGAAGGTCCCGCTATCGAGATCGGCGACGAACGGCGCCGCGAACAGAAGTGCCGCCACCGCCGGCAGGAGTGTCGACCACTCGAAGAGGAGATTCAGGCCGTTGAAGCGCAGGAGGAAGGAGCTCACCGGGCCGCCACAGTCAGCTCGATTCGCACCGGCGCAGGCGGCGAGGCCGTCGTGTGTAAACACCGACGCCATGTGGAGCCCCGCCGGGATCGCCACTGCAGCGAGCACGAGCGATCAGCGCGACGGCGATCAGGGTCTCAACCCGCTGCTGACGCCAGCCGACCCAGATCATCGCGCCACCGCTGCGGGGGCTTCGGCACGAGGGGTCGCACCCGTCATCCCGAGATACGCGAGCACGATCTCCTCCAGGTCGAGCTCGTGCACCTCCCAGCCGGCGTCGTAGACGTGGCTGCTCGCGCGCACGACGAGTGACGTCTGCCGCTCGGTGTGGCTCTCGCGGATTACCTGGTGGACGCGCGCCACGGCTGCGGCGTCGGTGCGCGGGCCGGTGAGCAGGCGGTGGCCGCCAAGGATCTCCTCGATCGAACCAACGAGCTGCGTGCGTCCCTTGGTGAGAATGATCAGCCGGTCGCAGATCCGCTCGAGGTCGGCGACGATGTGCGACGAGAGCACAACCGTCATTCCGGTCTCGGCGACCGCTTGCAACACGCCGGTGAGGAACTCCCGCCGCGCGAGCGGATCGAGTGAGGCGACCGGCTCGTCGAGGAGCAGCACCTGCGGTCGCTTCGCGAGCGCAAGCGTGAGGGCGACTTGCGCCTGTTGGCCACCCGAGAGCGTTCCGACGCGCTGCCGACGCGACAGACCGAGATCGTCGATGCGCCGTTCGGCGACTGCGTCGTCCCAGCTCGCGTTCAGCTCGCGGCCGAGTCGCAGCGTCTCGCCGATCGTGAACCGGCGAGGCAACGGGTGATCCTGCGCCACGAACCCGACGTGCGGCAATACGGCGAGTGGCTCGGTGCGTGGGTCATGCCCGAAGACGGCAATCGCACCGGCTGTCGGCTCGATCAGCCCGACTGCAAGCTGCAACAACGTCGTCTTCCCGGCGCCGTTCGGGCCGACGAGCGCGGTCACCGAGCCGGCAGGGATCTCGAGGGTGCAGTCGTGCAACGCCCAGGTCGACGCGTACCGCTTGCCAAGCGCCGTCGTCTCGACTGCCCACGCGTCGCTCATGCCACGCGCGAGATGGTCGGCGGACGAAGCGTGTCCGCAAAGAGGGCGGCGATGTTCTCGTCGTCGAGCCCCGCGACGTGCGCACGGTCGATCCAGCGAAGCAGCGAGGAGCGAAGCGCCTTGACGTCACTCGGAGGAACCGGCGGCTCCGCGCTCGAGATGAAGGTGCCGACACCCCGGCGCCCCTCGACGAGGCCTTCGACGTCGAGCTCGCGGTACGCGCGCAGCACGGTGTTCGGGTTGATCGTGAGGTGCTCGACGACCTCTTTCACCGTGGGCAGCTGATCGCCGGGGCGCAAAATGCCGAGCCGTATCGCCTGCCGCACTTGCTGCACGAGCTGGAGATACGTTGGGACACCGGATCGCGTCTCGAGGTGAAAGTCGATCATTGCTCTCTTTCCCTAGATGACTAGATAAAGAGAGTAACCCCGTCCTCGCGCCGCGTCAAGCGGTCGAGCTGCTGAGCTGCCCGTCGATCCAGGCCGCGGCATCGCCGACCGGAACGTCGCGGGCGAGCGCGATCTCCTTCGTCAGCAGGTCACGGGCCCGGCGCACGAGCTCGCGTTCGCCGGGAGAGAGCCGCGAACCGGAGCCCTTCGCAGGTGTCGCGTCACGCACATTGCCGTCGCCGATGATCTCGGCGAGGCCGACCGCATCGCGCAGCTTTCCCTCGGCGTCCCGGCGTCGCTTGAGCCATGTATCGCTGCTGATCGGCCGCGCGGTACGCAGCACCTTCTTGACCCTCGCCATGCCGGCCTCGTCGACGACGGGCCGAAGCTGTTCCTCTGCGAGCGCCAACGGCAACTGCACGGAGAGACCGGCCGAGAGCGCGACCTTGACGACGATCTGCTCCTCACCGTCGACGCTGCGGGTCTCGCGCGCCTCGACGGTGCCGGCTCCGTGCGCGCCGTAGACCACAACGTCACCGACCGAGAGGTTCACGCGCTCACCACCTGACCGGTTCGGCGACGATCGACGAAACCACGCCATGCTCGTCGACGGAAACGACCAGGCGATGTTCGGCGCCGCCGGTGTGCGTCAGCCGCCGAACACTGGCCCAGCGGCCGCGGTGAACGATGACCGCTTGCACCGTCGTTCGCGTCTCGACCTGGTAGCCGTCTGCCTCGCGGTCCGCCAGGTAGGCGTCGAGCGCCGCCGAGCGAAGGTCGTGTTGAGCTCTCGTCATCGCTCGAGCGCCCGTCCGAGCTCGCCGCGCGCAAGCACGCTCACCGCGCACGCGCCAAGGTGAAGGACGAGGTGCCCGTCGCCTTGCCAGAAACCGCGCTTGAACTCGTCCGGCCTGAGCACGAACCCGCTCTGCCGCGAGCCGACGTGGAAGAACAGCGTCTCGACCTCGATGCCGTCGCCGCGCAGCAACACCTCTTGCAGCCGTTCGTCGAGCTCTCCCCGCTCAAGCCGGCCGGAGATGATCCCGACGATGAACGGTGACCCGTCCGCCCCCGAGAACAGGACGAGGACGGGACGACCTACGAGGCTGAGGAGCGCTTCGAGCGTCTGCTCGTACGCGAGCTCCGGCTCTCCGTGGGGGAGCCCGCCTCCGGAGAAGGGCCTCACTCGTCGCCGGCCACACCTACGTCGGGGACGATCGCCGGCTCATCGCCCGCCAGGCGTTCAGCCGCGCGCGCGTCTTTCTTTGCCTGTTTCTGCTCCCGCTTCTCGCGGAGCGCCTGCTCGCGGGCCCGCTTGATCGCCGACTCGGGGCTACGGCGCCCCATTAACGGCGCCCCCGCATACGTGCGCGGCGCCCGACCGACAGGGGTACGAGCGTGACACCGACGGCGCGTGGATCGTCCGGCGTCTCATCGATCCGCTCGAAGCTCACCCGTGTTCCGCGACAGCGATCCCCGATCGACTCGCCCGAGGCAAAGCCCGTCTCGTCGACTCGCAGCCGCTCTCCGTCGTCCGTCCGGATGAAGCCGTGCTGCTTGTCCGGGTTGAACCAGATCATCGTGCCTTCCATCAACGCTCCCTTCACCGCTTGGCCCGCGAGAGCGCGAGCTCTCGCGGGACCGTGGAGCGGACTAGACGGCGACGACGCTCTTCGCTTCGGGGCCTTTCGCCCCGTCGACTGCGTCGAACTGCACCTGCGCGCCTTCGGCGAGTGACTTGAAGCCATCGCCGACGATCGACGAATGGTGGACGAAGACGTCCTTGCCACCGTCAGCCGGGGTGATGAATCCATACCCCTTCGCGTCGTTGAACCACTTGACGGTTCCGGTTGCCATAAAAAACACCTCCTCTACCACGAAAGAACGGGCAGAGGAAGCGCAAAACGCGCACCCGGTACTCGCTCAGGTCGCCCGAACCGTAGCACGGTCTATGCGAAAAAGCCGTGGAACCGAGCCGTGGCCGGCGCTATCCCGCGCGCCGCCCAGGCCCCGGAAACGACTCGACCTCGTCGAATCCGAGGTGCGCCTGATCCGCCGGGATGAACGCGGCGACGACCGGCCGCCCATCCGCCTTCGACCGCAAGAGCGTGGGCGGCTTCCGGCTCACGTACTTGTCGCCCCATTGCCGCAGCGCGGTCAGCGAGAGATACAGGTCGCGACCCTTTTCCGTCAGCCGGTACTCGAAGCGCTCGGGATGCTCCTGGTAGAGCACGCGCTCGAGAATTCCCTCCTCGACCAGGCGGCCGAGGCGCTCTGTCAGGACGTTGCGCGAGATCCCGAGGCTCTCCTGGAACTCGTCGAAGCGATGCCGACCGCGGAATGCGTCGCGGATGATCAGCAACGTCCAGCGCTCGCCCACGATCTCGAGCGCGCCGGCGATCGAGCAGTTCTGACCCTCGTAGTCGCGCTTCAGCACAGGAGCACATTAGCACAGTCAGTTGCATGAGACAACTCACTCTGCTACGGTGAGTTCCGTCATGGAACTGACTGAATTGGGGGTCGCACGATGAGCACCGCATCGATTGCTGAACGGCTAGGAGTCTCACGCGAGGGAGTCGCACGTCGAACGCTCTCGCAGCCGGCCGCCTACGCACTGGCGGCAGGCGTGATCGGACTCGGGCTCTTCGCCTCCGTGACGCCGTCGCCGCTGTATCACCTGTACGCGTCGCGCTGGCATTTCGGGCCGGAGACGCTCACGCTGATCTACGCCACGTACGCGTTCGGCGTTCTTGCGACGCTGCTCGTCGCGGGTCGCGTCTCCGACGACGTCGGCCGGCGACCCGTGCTGCTCGTGGCGCTCGGCGCGCTCGCGCTGTCGAGCGTGATCTTCATCTTCGCCGATTCTCCGGCGTGGCTTTTCGTCGGCCGCGGCATCCAGGGGCTCGCAACGGGAGCGGCGATCAGCACCGCCAGCGCGGCACTCCTCGACCTGCACGCGCGGCGCGATTCAGCTGCCGTCAGCCTGGCGAACGGAGTCGCAAGTGCCGCCGGGCTCGCCCTCGGGTTCCTTCTCTCCTCGGCTCTCGTGCAGCTCGGCCACGCACCGGCGACGCTGCCGTACGTCCTGCTCCTCGTCTTGTTCGCGATTGCCTTCGTCGGCGCGATCTTCATGCCGGAGCCGGTGACGAAGCGCCGCCGGCTCAAGCTGACGCTCGAGCGCCCGAGCATCCCCGCCGCCGTCCGTCACCCATTCCTGGTCGCGTCGCTCGCAGTGCTCGCTTCCTGGTCGATCGGCGGCCTCTTCTTCTCCCTCGGGCCCGAGCTCGGCGCACAACTCTTCGCCACGACGAACATCGTCGTCGCAGGAATCGGGATCGTCGTCCTCGCCGGATCGGCTGCGCTCTCCCAGCTCGCCTTCGGTCGTACCGCGCCGTGGATCGGCGCAAGCGCCGGGTCGGTCGCGCTCGCGGGCGGCACGCTTCTGATCGTCGCCTCGGCGGCGCTCGATTCGAGCGCGATCTACCTGGCCGGCTCGGCGATCGCCGGCCTCGGCTTCGGGATTGCCTTCCTCGGGGGCCTTCGCTCGCTCGCCGGCGCGATCCCGGTCGAGCATCGTGCGGCCGTGATGTCCGCGTTCTACGTGGTCGCCTACGCGTCGCTGTCGATCCCGGCCGTGCTCGCCGGTGTGGTCGTCACGCACCTCGGGCTCGACACGACGTTCGAGACGTTCGGCAGCGTGGTCGCAGCGATCGCGCTCGTCGTAGCGTTCGAAGCCTGGCGGACGCGACCGACCGGCGCGTAGGCTGGGCAGCGTGAGCTCGCCGCGGCGTCGTGTGGTGGTAACCGGGCTGGGCATGGTGAGCCCGCTCGGCAACTCGGTTGCGGAGACGTGGCCGGCACTGCTCGCGGGCGCGTCGGGCGCCGGCCCGATCACGCAGTTCGACGCCACCGAGTTCCCCGTCACCTTCGCGTGCGAGGTGAAAGGTCTCGATCCGACCGAGTTCGTCGACACGAAGGCGGCACGCCGGATGGATCGGTGCACGCACCTGCTCCTCGCCGCCGCCCGGCAGGCCGAGAGCGACTCAGGACTGGACATCCGCTCCGTGGGCGAGGCTGCGGGGACAGCGATCGGGACGGCGCTCGGTGGCGTCGCGTCATTCGAGCGGACGGTGTTGCAGCTCGCAGATCGCGGCGCCGACCGGGTGAGCCCATTCGCGATCGTGCAAACGCTCCCGAACCTTGCTGCCGGCTGGGTGTCGATCGAGCTCGGGACGCGCGGACCGCTGCTCACGCAGAGCACGGCCTGCGCGGCATCCAACATGGCAATCGGAGATGGGGTCGACGCGATCCGCCTCGGACGCGCCGACGTGATGGTGTGCGGCGGCACCGAGGCGCCGATCACGGCGACTGCTGTCGCAGGGTTCGCCGCAATGCGTGCGCTGTCGACCCGGGACGACGACCCCGCCGCCGCGTCGCGCCCGTTCGACGGCGAGCGCGACGGATTCGTGATGGCCGAGGCCGCCGCCGTCCTCGTGCTCGAGGAGCTCGAGCACGCGCTGGCGCGCAACGCACGCATCTATGCCGAGATCGGCGGCTATGGCGTCTCGTCGGACGCCAACCACGTCTCCGACCCCGATCCCGTCGGCACGAACGCTGCGCGGGCGGTGCAGATGGCGCTCACGGATGCCGCGCTCCAGCCGCAGGACATCGGCTACGTCAACGCGCACGGAACGTCGACGCCTGCCGGGGACGCTGCGGAGACGCGCGTTCTGAAGCTCGTCTTCGGCGACGCGCTCGGGGAGGGCACGCACGTCTCCTCGACGAAGGGCGCGACCGGGCACACGCTCGGCGCCGCGGGTGCGGTTGAAGCGGTCTTCACGATCCTCGCGCTGCACCACGGCGTGCTCCCCCCAACGATCAACCAGACCGTCGCCGACCCGGAGTGCGATCTCGACTACACACCCAACGTGCCGCGGGTCGAGCAGGTCGACGCAGCAGTCTCGAACTCCTTCGGCTTCGGCGGACACAACAGCGTTGTCGCCTTTCGCCGCTGGCCGGAACAATGACCGCCGAGGAACTCGCCAACCTTGCGCATCTGCGGCGCGCGCGCGACCTGATGGATCGCGAGTACGGCCGCCCGCTCGACGTCGGCGTGCTTGCACGCGCAGCGCTGATGTCGACTGCCCACTTCTCCCGGCAGTTCCGCGCCGCGTACGGCGAGACGCCCTATGCCTATCTGATGACGCGACGCATCGAGCGGGCGAAGTTGCTGTTGCGGCGGGGCGACCTGTCGGTCACCGAGGTCTGCCTCGAAGTCGGCTGCACGTCGCTCGGGTCGTTCAGCGCTCGCTTCACCGAGCTCGTCGGCGAGACGCCGACGGCGTATCGCGCCCGCGACCACGGGGGGCTCGTGGGCGTCCCGGGCTGTGTCGCAAAGGACGTCACGCGCCCGAGCCGCAAGCGGAGCAGGATCGAAGAAGCACACCGGGCGCTCGCTTCCTAAGCTCCAGGGCATGGATCTCACACTCTCCACCTGCTTCGTTCAGGTGCAAGACCCCGACGAGGCGCTGGGCTTCTACCGCGACAAGCTCGGCCTCGAGGTACGCAACGACGTCGCCAACGGCGACTTCCGCTGGATCACTGTCGGCTCCCCGGCTCAACCCGGCGTCGCGATCGTTCTCACGAACTTCGTGAACGGCGGCCCCGATGACGGCAGCGCTGTCGCGGCCCTGCTCGCCAAAGGTGCGATGAACGGCGTCCACTTCCACACCGACGACCTCGACGGAACCTTCGAGAAGGTGCGCGATTCGGGCGCCGAGATCGTGCAGGAGCCGACCGAGCAGTTCTGGGGCACGCGCGACTTCGCCGTGCGCGACCCGTCGGGCAACCTCGTCCGCATCGACCAGCCACCTAGGACGTGAGCGTAGAAACCCCGCGGCTGGGCAACAGGAGCTGGTGAATGTCGACGACCTGACCCTGACGCGGATCGCGGAGAACCAATCGACGTTCCGCACGGCGAACGAGAACATCGAGGCGGCAGCAAAGGACATCGGGTTGCAGAGCGGGACAGTTCCGTTCATCTGTGAGTGCCCTGACCGCGACTGCACGGCAATCGTGCCTCTCGACCTCGAGTCGTACGAGGACGTTCGCCGGTATCCACGCCGCTTCTTCGCCGCTCGCGGCCACGAAGAAATCTCCGTGGAGAGAGGCGCTGCCGTCATCGTCGACGAACGCGACGGATACACGCTTGTGGACAAGACTGGAATCGCCGGCGACGTGGCCGAGCAGCGATTCGAACGATCGGGAGAGTGACGCAGATGGATGAACGTGCGCGCCGCGTCGGCGTCAACGAAGCCCTGTTCCGCGAGGTGAACGAGCAGATCGAATCGCTGAATCGAGGGCTGGCCGAGATGAGCGACCGCAAGATCCACATCGTCTGCGAGTGTGCCGACCTGCGCTGCTCTGAGGGGTTGGCCGTCTTGATCGACGACTACGAACGCGTTCGCTCGGAGCCCACTCACTTTCTGGTCCTTCCCGGCCACGAGCGCCTGGATGCCGAACAGGTCGTCGAAGAGACTCCGGCGTGGAACGTCGTGCGCAAGAACGAGGGCGCTGCGGCGCAGGTCGCCCGCGAGACGGACCCGCGCGACGAATGACCGCAGGACTAGGCTGACGGCATGGACCTGGGCATCCACTTCATGAACTTCAACCTCTCGGGCGGCCCGGGAGCGTTCCGCGCGCACGTGCGCGACACGGCCGAAGCCGCCGAGACGGCCGGCTGCACGATGTTCACGTGCATGGACCACTACTTCCAGATGGAGGCGTTCACGCGCGCCGAGGACCCGATGCTCGAGGGCTACACGACCCTTGGCTACGTCGCAGGTCGCACCGAGACGATGACGCTCGGGCTGCTCGTCACCGGCGTCACGTATCGCCACCCCGGGCTGCTCGCGAAGATCGTCACGACACTCGACGTCCTCTCCGGCGGCCGGGCGATGCTCGGCATCGGCGCCGCCTGGTACGAGCGTGAGCACGTCGGGCTCGGCGTGGAGTTCCCGCCGATCGCGGAACGTCTTGAACGGCTCGAGGAGACGCTGCAGATCTGCAGGCAGATGTGGAGCGACGACAACGGGCCGTACGAGGGCAAGCACTATCGCCTGGCCGAGACGATGGACGTGCCGCCGGCGATCCGGCGGCCGCCGATCCTGATCGGCGGCGGCGGCGAGCGGAAGCTCCTGCGCCTGGTCGCGCAGTACGCCGATATGAACAACCTCTTCCCGACGTCGCCCGACGAGCTTCAGCACAAGCTGGACGTGCTCGCCCGCCACTGCGAGGACGTCGGTCGCGACCGGTCGCAGATCAGGAACACGACGATCGGGCGCGTCTCGCCGGAGACCGACGTCGACGAGTTCGTCGAGACAATGGCGCCGTACGCAAAGCTGGGCGTCGAGCACGTCCAGGTCGGGCTGATCACCGACGAGCCGGCACAGCTCGTCGAGAGCAAGATCGCCGAGCTCGTGCCGCGCCTAGCCGCGCTCTAGTCGCCGACACGCGGCGTCGCGCGTCCTCCCATGTGCAAGACGCGGCTCCCGTCGCCGACCGTTGCGAACCGCACGGGAATCCACATCCCCGGGGCGGCCGGGTGCTGCGTGACGAACAGGTCGTCGTCAGCCGACACGCGATCGAACGGCAGGTCGAACGGGTCGGGAGCCATCTGTGAGCCAAGGCCGGTCATCGTCATCACTCCGACGATCCTGTCGCCGCGCGGCTCGACCCGAATCGACGCGCCTTCCCGCTCGTACACGCCGATGTAGGCCGCGGGATCCACCACGAGCGGCGTTCCCGGAGGCGCCACCTCGGCCGGCAGCTTCACGCCGGCAAGCTCGGCGAGGAGCGGGGCGAACACGTCGCGGAAGAGCGCCATCGGATTGCCGCCGTTCGTCAGGAGCGCAATCGCGACTCCGGCCTCCGGAACGACGCGCAGGAACGACACCTGGCCGATCGTTCCGCCATCGTGGCCGATGACGCGCGTCCCGTCCCATTCGGAGAGCTCCCAGCCGAGTCCCCAGTGCGACGCCGACGGCCCGACACCCCCGCTCGGCACCTCGACCTGCGGCTTCTGCATCGCCTCGACGGACGACGGCCGCAGAATCTGCACGCCGTCGAGCGTCCCACCGGCCAGATGCAGCTGCGCGAAGCGCACAACCTCGGCCGCCGTCGAGCAGATCGCGCCGGCCGGGCCGGCCGTCCGCGGCAGCGCCCACATCGGGGCGGTCACGAGCTCGTCTCCTGGCTGGATATGCCCCATGGCCGCCCGGAAACGAAGGACGTCCTCCGGCAGCGTCGCCGTGTGGGTCAGCTTCAGCGGCTCGAACAGCCGCTCCCGCATCACCGTGTCCCACACCGTGCCCGTCACCACTTCGATCACGCGCCCAAGCAGAGTGAACCCCGTGTTGCAGTACGACATCGTCGCCCCGACCGGATGCACTTGCCGAAGCGACGCGCAGGTCGCGACGTACTTCTCGAGCGCGTCGTCTCCGCGTCCCGTGTCCGAGAAGTTGTCGCCATCGACGCCGCTCGAGTGCGAGAGCAGGTGACGAATCGTCACACGGTCGGCGACGCTCGCGTCGGCGACCGCGAACTCGGGGACATAGGTACGGAGCGGTGCATCGAGCTCGATGAGCCCTTCCTCGATCAGCGCCATCACGACCGTCGTCGTCCAGACCTTCGTGATCGAGCCGATCTGGAACAGGGAGTCCACCGTCGCTTCGACGCCGGTATCGAGGTTCAGCACACCCGACGCGGCAGCGTCGATCTCGCCGTCGCGCACGACCGCGAGCGAGGCGCCCGGGACGCCGCGCTCCACGCGGGCCTCGTCGAGAAGCTGCTGCAGGGACGTGCTAGCGGTCGCGAGCGACATGGACTCTCTCCTCTGGTCGTGGATCCGCGGCAGCCTCGCCGGCCGCCGGAGCGAAATGACAGAACGCATGGCGAACGCGCCGCTCGGCGCCTTCGCGCGGGTCCTGCTCGAAGCACACCGTGCGCTCAGGCCGGGCGCGCGGACCGACGGGGCAGCGCGGGTGGAAGTGGCAGCCGGCGGGTGGGTCGTGCGGGTCAGGCGGGTCGCCGAGCTCCAGGTCGGCCGGGATCGAGCCGCCGAGCGCCGGCACCGCGTAGAGGAGCGCGCGCGTGTACGGATGCTGCGGGTTGGCGACGAGCTCCTCGGACGGCGCGGACTCGACGACTCGGCCGAGATACGTGACGGCGATTGCGTCACTCACGTAGCGCACGGTTGCGAGGTTGTGGGACACGAAGATCATCGAGATGCCGAGGTCGTCGCGCAGCTCACGCATCAGATTGAGCACGGCGCTCTGCACCGACACGTCGAGCGACGAGGTGATCTCGTCGGCGATCAACACCTGCGGACGTGCAGCCAGGGCGCGCGCGATCGCAACGCGCTGGCGCTGGCCGCCCGAGAGCCGACTCGGCACGCGCTGCGCCGTCTGGGGATCGAGGTGCACGAGCTCGAGGTAGCGGCTCACCTCCGCGGCGCGGCCCCCACGCCTCGTTCCGCCGCCCACCGACACTGCTTCGCCGATCGCGTCGCCGACCGTCATCCGCGGGTTCAGCGATGCAAACGGGTCCTGGAAGATCATCTGGATACGGCGCGCGGAATCGACGATGCGTCCGTCGCGCGTTCTCCGCAAACGCTCGCCGTCGAGGAACACCTCGCCTTCCGTGACCGGAATCAGCCCGACGAGCGCGCGGGCCAGTGTCGACTTCCCCGATCCGGACTCGCCGACGATCCCGAGCGTCGCCGCCTCCGCCACCTCGAGGTCGATGCGATCGACCGCGGTGAGCGTCCGGCGGCCGCGACCGAAACGCACCGTGATCGACGACGCGGCGAGCGCGGTCAGACCGCCACCTCCTCGAGGACGAGCGGATGCCAGCACGCGCTGCGATGCGTCGGCGAGTGCGGCGCAAGCGGCGGCATCTCCGCCTGGCAGCGCGCGGACGCGCGCGGGCAGCGCGGGGCGAACGGGCAGCCGGGCGAGTCGTCGTACGGCGTCGGCGCGCGGCCGGGGATGCTCGCGAGCGGCCGCGCGCGATCGGTCTCCATCGTCGGAACCGACGCAACGAGCGCCGCCGTGTAGGGATGCGCAGGCCCCGCGACGAGCGTCTCGACATCGAGCTCCTCCATGATGCGGCCCGCGTACATCACGATCACGCGACTGCACAGCTGCGAGACGACGGCAACGTCGTGCGAGATGAGGATCGCCGCCGAGGCACGCGCAACGCTGACATCACGCAGGAGATGGAGGATCTGCTGCTGCACGGTCACGTCAAGGGCCGTCGTCGGCTCGTCGGCGATGATCAGCTTGGGGTCCGCCATCAGTCCCATCGCGATCACGGCGCGCTGGCGCATCCCGCCTGAGAATTCGTGCGGGTACTGCCGCGCGCGCGCGTCGGCGTTCCCGATGCGGACCGCGCGGAGCCCCTGAACGGCTCGTTTGCGCGCCTCGCTCTTCGAGAGCTCCTGGTGCACCTCGGCGACCTCGCCGACCTGGCGGCCGACACGGAGCGCCGGATTGAGTGCGGACATCGGGTCCTGATAGACGACGGCGAGCGACCGGCCGAGCAGCCGACGCCGCTGCGAGTCGCTCAGGGCGCGCGGATCGGAGCCGAAGAGGCAGAGGCGCGACGCGGTCAGATGCGCAGACGCCGGCAGCAGGTCGGCGAGCGCCATCGCCGTGAGCGTCTTGCCTGAGCCGGACTCGCCGACGATGCCGACGATCTCACCCGGCGCGACGCGCAGGCTGATTCCGCGCACCGGAGCCGCGCCGCCCGGGAACGACACGGACAGGTCGTCGACCGCGACCACCTCGCCGTCCGAGCACAGTGCCGCCGCCGGCAGCGGTGCGGGGATCTCACCGCGGGCCCAGCGCCGCGCCCCGGCGCCGCCCGCTGCCTTGGCGAGCACCTCGCCGAACAGCGCGAACGTGAGAGCCGCGAGCGTGATGGCGACCGCAGGTCCGAGCGCGACGACCGGGGTCTCGTAGATCCGGCTCAGCCCTTCGTTCAGCATGCGGCCCCAGTCGTACTGCGGCGGCTGAACGCCCAAGCCGATGAAGCTGAGACCCGCGAGCGAGAGGAGCGCGTCTCCCACCGAGATCGAGCCGGTGATCAGGAGCGGCTCCGCAATGTTCGGCAGAACGTGCCGCCGGAGCAGCTGGTCACGGCGGACGCCGAGCATGCGCGCCGCCGCGATGTAGTCCGAGCCCGCGACCGACGACGACAGCGTCTGGCTGAGCCGCGCGTAGTACGGGGCAACGGCCACTGCGATGCCGATGACTGCCCCGCGTGCCCCGATGCCGACGACCGCGGCGACGAAGATCGCGACGAGCAATGCAGGCAGTGCGATTGCCAGGTTGATGAAGCCGGTCACGAGACGGCCGATCCGACCGCCGAACAGCGCAGGGATTGCGCCGATCGGGGTGCCGAGCAAAGCGCCGAGGCCCGCCGCGAGCACGGCGAGAAAGACCGAGAGACGCGTGGCGACGAGGACGCGATAGAAGATGTCGCGCCCGAGCGCGTCGGTGCCGAGCCAGTGCGCCGAGCTCGAGCCCTCGGACGCGTGGAGGATGTCGATCTTCGACGCCTCGTCCGACCAGATCATCGGAGCGAAGATCGCAAGCAGGATCAAGACGATGAGCCCGATCGTCGCGGCGATGCCCACGGGCGTCCGCAGCGCCTGTCTCATGCGTCCAGGATGGTCGAGCGGGGATCGATGACGCCGAGCGCGATGTCCACCGCGAAGTTTGCGATCAGCACGACGGCGCCGTACACCACCGCAATCGCCTGCACCGTCGAGTAGTCCTTCTGCTCGACCGCCACGACGAGCGTCGTCCCAAGGCCCGGCCAGGCGAAGATGTTCTCGACGAGGATGGTCGCGGCCACCAGGCCACCGAGGAGCAGGCCGGCGATCGTCAGAGTCGGCGTGAGCGTGTTGGGCAGGGCATGGCGGACGTACACGATCCGCGCCGGCAGCCGCTTTCCGCGGGCGGTGCGAATGTAGTCCTGGTCCAGCACCCGGAGCCCCTCGACGCGCACGATGCGCGAGAGCGACGCGATCGGCGCCAACGCAAGCGCAGCGACCGGGAGGATGTACGAGGAGAAGCCGGCCTGCCCTGCGACGGGGAAGATGTGGACCCGCACTGCGAACAGGTAGACGAGCGCGACGGCGATCAGAAACGACGGGATTGCCGCGATCGCACCGGTCGTGGACGTGAACCCGAGCTCCATCCCGCGCCTCCGGCCGTCGCGCGTGAGCGCGGCCATCAGAAGGCCGAGCGGCACCGCGACGAGGAGCACGATCAGGAACGCGATGCCGCCGAGCTTGAGCGTCTCAGGGAGGCGCTCCTTGATCACCTGCGTGACGCTCTCACCGCTCGTCAGCGACGTCCCGAAGTCGCCGTGCAGGACGTTGCGAACATAGTCCGCGTACTGCGTGACCAACGGCTTGTCGAGGCCGAGCGCCGCTTTCCGCGCATCGACGAGGCTCTGCGGCGCGGTCGTCCCGAGCGCCGCCCGGACCGGATCGCCGGGCACGAGGTGGATCATGAAGAACGTCGCGGTCAGGAGCAGCGCGAGCGAGACGGCGAGCCGTGCGAGGCGCCGGAGCAGGTAGGCCGACCGGGTATGGCCGGCCCACCTGATCCGTAGCCCTCCGCGCGAGGCTGAAGCGACCGTCAACTCACTTCGTCAAGCGCAGGCTGGTCGGGACCGGGCCCTGTACGCCGAGGTTGAACGTCATGTTCCGGCCGTAGGTGGCTTCCGTCGTGACCTGGAGCGGCGCGATATCCCCTGCCTTGAAGAGCGCCTCTTCACCGGCGAGCCAGTATTTGCATCCGTCTGCGCCGACGCGCCTGTTGGCACGCGTGACGTTGAGCTTGTACGTCGCATTGTTGATGCCCGCGAAGTTCGTGCCGTTCGGCGGGGTCGGCCCGGAGACGAAGGCCGTGAACTGGGCCGGGTTGGCGACACCGATGCCGATGATCACGACGTCCCAGTCGCCCGTGCCGAAGATCGTCGCCTGCAGGTTCGCGACGCTCTGCGGCTCGAGCGTCACCTTCGCACCTGCCGCGGCCAGCTGCTGCTGGGCGAGCTCGGCGGCCGGGGCGTAGGACGGGCCTTCGTCGGTCGCATAGAGCAGCTTCACGCTGACCCCCGCAAGCGCGGACTTGGCCGCCGACGTGTTGTAGGCCGGAACGTTGCCGGTGACCGAGTCGCCCGAGCACGGCGTGAAGTTCTGAAGTGAGAGCTGCGTCATCTTGAGACCGAAGCCGCTCGTCACGACCTGGCCGATCTGGTTGAGGTTCAGCGCCTGCACGAGCGCCTTGCGGACCGCCGGGTTGGCCGCCGGATGCCCCGCGTTCTCGTTGAAGAGAAGCTCGTTCGGCTGTGCCGGCGCGACGACGCTGGTCAGCTGCTTCGCCTTGCTGAGCCGCGTGCGATCCGGGCCGCCGATCGACGCGAGGTTGAGCCCCCCGGTCAGGAGGAGGTTCGCCGCAGTGGTCTCGTTTGTGACGACCTTGATCGTTACCTTGGCGGGCTGCCCACTCACAGCGGTGGTCGCACCGCTCGGCCCCCAGGTGTACCCGCTCCGCACAGCGAACGTGTAGTGATCGCCGGGCACCGAGCCGGTCAGTTTGTACGGGCCCGTGCCGTCGGTCCCGTGGTCGAGCAGGCTGCGGTTCGCTAGCCCCTTCGCGCAGATGAGCTGCACCTGGGCAATGCCCTGGATCATGAACGGATTGGGCGTCGTCGTCGTGACCACGACGCTGCGCGTGGCGTTGATTGCCGTCACCGTCGCGCCGACCGGCATGAACAGCCCGAGCAGCGGAGACTTGTTGGCCGGGTTCCCGACGAAGTCGAGGTTCTGCTTCACCACCGACGCGGTCATCTTCGTGCCGTCGGAGCAGGTGATGCCCGGGCGCAGGGTGAACGTGACCTTCTTCGGCGACACGACCTTCCACGACTGCGCGATGCCCGACACGAGCTTGCCGGGCCCGACGAGGTTCACGAGTGTGTCGTAGGCGTAGGTGTCGAGGTACCGCGTCGCCCCGACGACGGTCATCTGCGGGTCGAGGTTGCCCGGATCGGCCGGGATCGCGACGGTTGCCGAGCCCGACGGTCCCGCCGCCGAGCCGATCGCGGTGGCCGCAAAGGACAGCAGGAGAGCCGCACCCACGATCACCAAAACGAGACGCTTGCGCATGTAGACCCTCCTGTCGACTCCTGAACCGGGTGAAGGAAGTCTTGCCCCGTCTCCCGACCGACACATCGTCGGTCTCGACAAGACCGCGAGGTGCGGTTCGTCCGGAACTACGAGGCCTTCGGCGCGGCTCGGGCGCCGAAGTGCATGTACGCCCCGGCGTTCGGGACGTCGTAGAACGTGATCGGCGCCCAGGTCTGCGAGCCCGGCTCGCGCACGGCGTAGAGCGCCTCCGCGACCGGCGTCATCGGGTACTCCTGGACCGTCTCCGGGACCATCGCGGCCAGCGGGCCCGTGATCTCGGTGCGCAGGATCGCCTCGCCGTCGCGCTCCAGCACGTCGACGGTCACGCCTGCCCGCTCGTAGCGTCCGAGGTACGGGGTGATATCGACAGCGGGAGCCTCCGCCGGCGGAATGAGCGGCCGCTGCATGTCGGCGCCCGCGAGCTCGGCGAAGATCTCGCGGTAGAGATCTTCGTAGAGGTCGCGCGTGTTGCCGCCATTCGTCAGCAGCGTGACGGCGAGGTTCGCATCGGGCAGCACACGCAGGAACGCGGCCTGGCCGAGCGTATTGCCGTCGTGGCCGATCAGCCGGCGGCCGTGCCAGTCGAAGCGGATCCAGCCGATCCCCCACGAGTCGCCGAGGATGTACTTGTCCGGCACCTCTGCCTGGAACTCGGTCATCGCAGCGGCGCTCTTCTCGGTCAGCACGCGCGTCCCGTCTTCGGCGACGCCGCCGTTCAGGTGCATGCGCACGAAGCCGAGCACGTCGCGCACCGTCTGGCTGATCAGGCCGGCGGGCCCGACCGACCGCGGCAGCCCCCACGCCGACGGCGCGCGTGCCGGCGGCTCGCCGACATGCCCCACGGCCGCACGGTGCAGAAGCGCCTCTTCAGGAAGCGTCCCGCTGTGCGTCAGCCCGAGCGGAGCGACGAGCCGCTGCTGGATCGCGGCATCCCAGGTCCCACCGGTCAGCTTCTCGATCACGCGTCCGGCGAGCGAGTAGCCCGAGTTGCAGTACGACCACGTTGCGCCGAGCGGATGGTTCTGCGCCGCCTCGCCCAGCTGAGCGACGTACTTCTCGAGGCAGTCGTCGCCGCGGCCCGTGTCGGTGAAGACGTCGCCGTCGATGCCGCTCGTGTGCGTCAGGAGATGCCGCATCGTCACGCCGGCCTTCGCCTCCGGATCGGAAAGCTCGAGCTCCGGCAGCACGTCGAGGATCGGCGCGTCGAGGTCGAGGAGCCCTTCGTCCACGAGCTGCATGGCGAGCGTCGCTGTCCAGACCTTCGTCATCGAGCCGATCTGGAAGACCGAGTCGGGAGTTGCCTCCACCCCGGTCTCGACGTTGAGCACGCCGGTCGCGAGCTCGACGAGATCGTCCTCGCCTGCCGGCCGGACGCGCAAGATGCCGAGAGCTGCACCCGGCACGTGATGGCGTTTGGCAAGCTCGTCCAGGCGGCGCTGCCAGTGTGACGCGTCAATCGCGGCGTAGCCGTCGCCGGCGTACTGCTCGACCCAGTCGACGACACGCCTGTTGAAGTCGGCCCGCTGCGACGGCTTGCCGTCGATCACGAACACGTGCGATGCGTCGGGATACAGCACGAGCCGCGACGGGACGCCTCGCTCGCGCAGCGCCGCGTGCCACTGCTGCGCCTGACCCACCGGGCAGCGGACGTCCGCGGCGCCGTGGTAGACGAGGGTCGGCGTGCGCACGGCATCGACGCGCGCGAGCGGCGACTGCCGGTCGTAGCGCTCGCGGTCGTCCCAGAAGCTGCCGCCGAGCTCGTGCACGGCGAGGTGATGGCCGGAGTCGGACGTGCCGGCCATGCTCACGAGGTCGCTGACGACGCCGCCTGCAACGGCCGCAGCGAAGCGATCGTCGCGGCTCGTCAGGTAGCAGGTCATGTAGCCGCCGTAGCTGTAGCCGGTGAGCGCGAGGCGCGCAGGATCGGCAATGCCTTCCGTGACGAGCGCGTCGATCGGCTCCAGGAAGTCGCGCGCGTCCGCCTCGCCCCAGCCGCCGATCGCGGCGCCGTAGAAATCCGAGCCGTAGCCGTCACTGCCGCGCGGGTTGAGCAGCAGGATCGTCCAGCCGCGCGCAGCAAGCTCCTGGTGATAGAGGTGCCAGGCGTCGGCGAGCCCGTTCCACGAGTTGTGAGGCCCGCCGTGGATGTCGAGCAGCAGCGGGCCAGGCGCGGCGGCGTCGGGGTCGCGGACGACCCAGCCGTGCACCACGGTGCCGTCCGAGATCGTGAACTCGCGCTCGACGGCCGGGAAGAGCTCGACGTCCTCCAGGGCGGCGCCGTAGTCGCTTCGTACGTTGGCGGTGCCCGAGGTGACGTCGACGAGTGCGACCTCTCCGAACGACGTCGCGGTCCCGATCACCGTTGCCGCGGTCGACCCGACGACGGACAGACCGTCGACACCGGCAGCGAGCAGACGGGAGTCGCCGCCACTCGGCTCGACTGAATAGAGGTTCGTGACGCCGCGATCGCGCGCGCAAAAGATGACGCCGCCGTCGGCGGCGAATCGTGGCAATCCGCCGGGATACCCAGGCCCACCGGTCATGACGTTGCGATCCAGCGCGGTGGCAAGGTCGATCGACTTGCCGCCGTCGAGCGGTACGCGCAGCAGGCGCGCGTGACCGGTCGGGTCGCCGAGCCAGCCGACGACGAGGAGCCACGACCCGTCGCCGCTCCAGAGAATCGAGCCGGCAATGCCGTCGGCGAGCGCGGCGAGCTCCGGCTCGGCGGCCGGGTTGCCGAGGTCGAGCGTGAAGACGGGCGCGCGCAGCCGCAGGTCTGCGTCCGGAGCTACCGCCGCGGCGAAGGCAAGCGTGGCACCGTCGGGCGACCAGGCCGGATCGCCGACATGCCAGTCGCCGCGCGTCACCTGGCTGCACTCCTTCGTCGCGACGTCCACGACGTGCACGTGCTTGCGAATCTCGCGTAGGTAGCCGCTGCCGTCAGCCTGATAGTCGACCCGCTCGGTGACGATCGGACCGTCGGCTCCTGCCCCTCGGTCGGTCGGGCCGCTGAAGGCGATCCGCGTCCCGTCTGGGCTCCAGACCGCCGACCCGGCACCGAGCGGCAGCGTCGTCAGCTGCTCGGCCTCGCCTCCGCCTGCAGGGAGTAGCCACAGTTGCGCCGGGCCGTCGGTCGCGCGCAGGAAGGCAACCGTCTGCCCGTCGGGCGACCAGAAGGGGGCGAGGTCGGCAGGACCTTGGGTCAGCCGACGCGGCTCGCCTCCGGGCTCGACCGACCAGAGCGAGCGGACGACGCGATCGTCCTCGCGGTCGGACTCTCGGAGGACATAGACGACGCGGTCGCCGCCGGGCGCGAGCGCCGGCTGCTCGGGGACGGCGATCGTCGCGAGGTCATCGATGCGCAGGCGGCGGCTCATACCGGCAAGCCTCTCGTTCCACGCGAGGTCGCGCTTCGTCGTACAGCCCAAAGCCGGAGGCGGGCGCTGAGCGCACGCGACGAAGGAGGGCTCATGCGAGCAGATCCTGAACGAGGCGCGCCACGAGTGCGGCACGCTCCGCCATTGCCGCGATCTCCACGTATTCGCCATCGGCGTGCGCCAGATCGCCGACGGCCCCGAGGCCGTCGAGCACCGGCACACCGAGCGATGCCAGCAGGTTCCCGTCCGAGGCACCACCGACCGAGGTCTCCGCGATCGGCGCCAGGCCGAGCTCACCGGCAAGAACCGCGGCACGCGCGAAGAGCTCTGCCGAGGCGGCATGCTCGAGCGGCGGCACGTGCGCCGTGCGCTCAACGAGCAGCGATGTCCCCGCCAGCAGGGGTTCGAGTGCTGCGAAGCCCGCGGCGACACGCTCCGCCTCCGCAGCCGTGCGGGCGCGCACGTCGATGTGGGCCGAGGCCTCGGCCGGAACGGTGTTGACCGCCGTGCCGGCGGCGAGGAGCGTCGGCGTCACCGTCGTCCCCAGGCCGGGCCGCGCGAGCTCGGCAATCGCGGGCAGCTGCAGCGCTAGCTCGAGTGCCGCGTTGGCGCCCTTTTCGGGGTCGAGACCTGCGTGGGCGGCCCGCCCACGCACGTCGATCCGATAGAGCGAGATGCCTTTACGCTCGGTCTTCAGCGCACCTGCAGCACTCGGCTCGAGCACGAGGGCCGCTTCGATCGCCGGCCGCCTCGCGCTCGAGCAGCGGTCGCGAGGTCGGCGAGCCGATCTCTTCGTCGGTCGTGAGGAGGACGACGATGCCGTCGCGCTCGGCGAGCGCGGCCACCGCGTAAAGCAGCTGAACCACACCGGCCTTCATGTCGAAGATCCCCGGGCCTGTCGCGCGCCCCTCGCGCTCGCTGAACGGCCAGCGTGCGAGCGTGCCGAGCGGCCACACGGTGTCGAGGTGACCGACGAGCAAGACGCGCGGCCGAGATCCGAACTGCCAGCGCAGATGCGTCCGCTCGCCGGACCGAAGCCGCTCCGCCCGGGCACCGAGCAGCTCCTCGGCCAGGTCGTCTACGGCGTCCGCACACGCGAGGCAGGCGGCCAGATCCGCTGTCGGCGACTCGACCTCGACGAGGCGCCGAAGAGCAGCCGTCAGCTCCGGTGTGCGTGCGCGCAGCCCTTCGAGAAGCCCGGTCATCGCGCCACCGATTCTCGTCGTCGCCACTCCGCGGCGTTGGGCGCACGATCCAAACTTCTCCCGCAGAGGTTGTCGCTCACACCCATGCCGAGCGGCCCGTTGGGTGGAACCATCGGACGGTGGCCACGGAGCTCGACACCGCTGCAGCCGCGGCACGCGCCGGAACGGAGGTCCGCGAGCTCGACGTCGCTCGTCGAGCTCGAGGACGCGTCGCGGCTCATCTCGCGCATCTGGGACGACGACGACCCGAAGGCGCCGACGAGCCTGCTGCGTGCCCTGACGCACGCCGGGAACTTTGTCGCCGGTGCGTTCGACAACGGGCGCCTCGTCGGCGTCTCGTTCGGCTTCGTGGGTCTCCACGACGGCGAGCTGCACCTGCACTCGCACATCACTGGCGTCGACGGGGCGTTCCGCGGCCGTTCGCTCGGATATGCGCTCAAGCTGTTCCAGCGCGCCTGGGCGCTCGAGCGCGGCCTCGACACGGTCCTCTGGACCGCCGACCCGCTCGTCCGCAGCAATGCGGTGTTCAACCTCGCAAAGCTCGGCGCCACGATGGTCGCCTACCACGAGAACTTCTACGGCGTGCTCGACGACGGGATGAACGCCGGCGAGAGCGATCGGGTCGTCCTCCAGTGGGACCTCACCTCGGTGCGCGCCGAACGCGCCGCCGTCGGGCGTTCCCGCGGATCCCGACGACGGCGTGGGCACGGTGGTCCTGCGGGCCGACGCCCGAACGGCAGCCCCGAGTCCGCCGAGCCAGAAGGAGACGTCCTCCGCGCCTGGCTTCCGCCGGACATCGTTCGCCTCCGCGACGAAGCGCCGTCCGACGCTGCCGACTGGCGCAGCGCCGTCCGCGACCACAGTGGGACATGCGCTTGCCGACGGCTTCCGGGCGGAGTCGATCTCTCGCGACGGCTGGCTGGTGCTCCGCCGATGAGGCTCGAGAGCGTCGAGCTCCGGCGCATCCGGCTGCCATTGCGCGCACCGTTCCGCACGTCACTCGGCACCGTGCTCGACCGCGACATCCTGCTGGTCCACGTTTTTGGCGACGGAGTGGAAGGTTGGGGCGAGTGTGTCGCGTTCAGCATCCCGTTCTACTCGTACGAGTACACGGACGGCGCGCAGGACGTGATGCGCAGCCACCTCCTACCGCGGCTTCTTGCCGAGCCGGACGTCACGGCCGACGACGTCGCGCGCCTGCTTGCCGGCGTGCGTGGGCATCCGATGGCGAAAGGCGCGATCGAGATGGCCGTCCTCGACGCCGAGCTCCGCCTGAGCGGCACCTCGTTCGGCGAGCACCTTGGCGCCGTTCGCAAGGCGGTCGACTGTGGTGTCTCGGTCGGGATCCACGAACGGACCGATGATCTGCTGCGCACCGTCGAGGGCTTCTTGCAGGATGGGTATCGCCGCATCAAGCTAAAGATCGAGCACGGACACGACCTCGAGCCGGTGCGCGCGGTCCGCGAGCGGTTCGGCGACATCCTGTTCCAGGTCGACGCGAACGCCGCCTACACACTCGCCGACGCACGCCACCTCGCGGAGCTCGACGAGTTCGAGCTGCTGCTGATCGAGCAGCCGCTGCCGGAAGAGGACGTCCGCGGCCACGCTCGCCTCGCCGAGACGGTTCGAACGCCGATCTGCCTGGACGAGTCGATCACCTCGGCGCTCGGCGCAGAGGATGCAATCGCACTCGGGGCGTGCCGCATCGTGAACATCAAGGCGGGACGAGTCGGCGGCTACCTCGAGGCACGCCGCGTGCACGACGTCTGCGCCGCGAACGGCGTCCCGGTGTGGTGCGGCGGCATGCTCGAGACCGCGCTCGGCCGGGCCGCGAACGTCGCGCTCGCCGCGCTTCCGAACTTCACGCTGCCGGGCGATACGTCCGCCTCGGATCGGTTCTACGCGGAAGACATCTGCGAGCCGTTCGTGCTTCGCGACGGACAGCTCGACGTCCCGACCGGGCCAGGTCTGGGCGTGACCCCCATCCCAGAGATCCTCGACCGCGTCACGACGCAGGTCGAGCTGCTGCGGCCCACCTAGTCGGTTTCGAGCAGCCGCAGCTGGAGCTCGATCACGAGCCGCTCGTCCGGGTCGGTCAGATCGATGTCGAACAGCTCGAGCAGACGCCGCATCCGATAGCGGAACGTGTTCGGATGGACGGCGATGCGCTCCGCCGCTCGCGGAACGTCGCCGAAGCAGTCGAGGTAGCCACGGAGCGTCTCGACGTACGACGCGTTGTGCTCGGCGTCGTGCTTGAGGACCTGCTCGAGCTTGCCGCGCATCAGGCTGGGATGCTCGCCGCTCAGCTCCTTCAGCTCTTGGAGCACCACCTTGCTCCGTACGTCCTCGATCGATGCGACGGCTCCCGCCCCGCCGGCGCGCAGGACGCCGAGCACGCGCTCGACATCGCGCCGGGCCTGCACGACATCGTGCAGCGACTCGACCGTCGGTGCGACCGCAGCCGTCAGCTCCGTCCCGAGCCGCGCTTCGGAGCGCGCCTGCACCTGCTCGGCGAGCTGCACGAGCGTCCGACGATCGAGCGTGCGATCGCCTTGCAGGACCGCGTAGACGATGTCGCCGAGCGCAACCGCGCACGTGCGGCGCGTCACCGAGCCGCAGTGGACGACCACGAGATCGACCAAGCGCTCGCGCTGGACCTCGTCGAGCCCGTCGCCCTTCGCGCTTTCGAATGCCACGAGGGCAAGCGGCGCGCCGGACGCGAACCCGAGGCGAGCCGCTGCCTCCTCGACCGAGCCTTGCCCCTCCAGGAGAGCCAACACGAGCTCCGCGCGCAGACGCCGCTCGACATCGCGCGTCGCCCGTGCCTGGATCACATGCGGCACGGCGATGCGCGCGGCCTCGGTCAGCGACCGCTCCGACTCCTCGTCGAGCCGATCCTCGTCGTGCACCACCCAGATCGTCCCGATCGCCTGGCCGCCCGCGCGCACGGCGACGGCCGAGCGCGGCTTCAGGTCTTCCACCTCGACGAGTGCGTTCACGAGCAGTCGCGTCAGCTCGGCGCGATCGGCGGTCATCACGCCTTGCGTCGCAAGCACCCGCCGGTAGAGGGTGCGCATACCGGGCGAGTCCGGGACCTGGCGCCCGAGGATCGAGCCGCGCCGCGCCTCGTCGATCGGCTGGCCGAGCGTCGAATACGCGAGCACGCGCCGCGCCGGATCCTCGATCGTGACGGCGCCGCCGACCGAGCCTGCCACCGCGTTCGCGAGCGCGAAGAGATCGCCGAGCGGCACACCTGCGATGCCGGCGTTGTTCCCCATCGCCGCGAAGCGACTCAGGTCGAGAAGCCCGTGCAGCTGCGTCCACGTCATCTCCTCGGGGACGGCGAGCACCGCGACGTCGTGCGTCCCGCGAAGGAGCTCGGAGAGATCCGCGGACGACTTGAAGACGACGGCTGCCGCGTCCGCCTGGGCCGCGGCTTCGAGCAGACGCTCGCCCGCCGGCGGTGCCGGGCCGGACGCCGACCGCGATGACCACCGCGTCGCGCGAGATCGACGACCGCTCCTCGACGTCGTAGATCACCGGCTCGCCCACCGGGACATCGAGCCCCCGTGGCGCAACCATCACCTGGAGGACGTCCCGGCCGAGGTTGTCGAGGAGCGCTTGGAGCGTCGCCTGCTCGTCCCGTGCCGCCACTCCGCCTACTCCCGCTCGAGCGCGGCCCGCAGCTCGTCCGGCAGCGCCGCGCTCTTGTCGTCGACGATGTAGACGCACGTCACCTCGCCGACCACGGCTTCCTCGCCTGTCGTGCGTGGCGCTGAAACGCGTACGTGACCGCCGAGCGCCCGACCTTCGCAACGTTCACCTCGACGACGATCTCGTCCTCGAACCGGAGCGGCAGCCGGTACGTCGCGCTCGCAGCGACGCGCGGCATCCGGTCGAACGCGGAGGACATGCCGAGCGAGCGCAGGAAGGCGACCTCCGCGTCGACGAACCAGTCGAAGGCGGCGTTGTACCGGATGCGACCGGACGGGTCGCAGTCGTTCCAGGAGACGTGGCGCGCGAACTGCACGTCCGGCGAGCGTATCTTGACGCGCCAATCTATTTCAAGTATCAAATAACTTCCGTGAGGATCGCCTGCGTCGGCGGAGGCCCTGCCGGGCTCTACTTCGCGATCTCGACGAAGCTGCGAAGCCCCGAGCACGAGGTCGTCGTGCTCGAGCGCAACCGGCCCGGCGACACGTTCGGCTGGGGCGTCGTCCTGAGCGACGCCGTGCTCGAGACGCTGCAGGCGAACGACCCGGTCACGGCCGAGGCGATCCACGCCGACTTCGCCTACTGGGACGACATCGAGGTCGTGCGCCGCGGCCGGACGATCCGCTCGAGCGGCCACGGCTTCTGCGGGATCGGGCGCAAGCGCCTGCTCAACATCCTCCAGGAGCGCGCCGCCGAGCTCGGCGTCGAGCTGCGCTTCGAGGCGGAGGTCGCCGACGCTGGACGCAGTCTGCCGAGCTACGACCTGGTGATCGCGAGCGACGGCGCGAACTCGCGCATCCGCGACGCTGCACGAAGACCACTACCGGCCGGAGGTCGACCTCGGCACGAACCGCTTCGTCTGGCTCGGCTCGCGACCGCAAGCTCGACGCGTTCGAGTTCATCTTCGAGGAGACCGAGCACGGCCCGATCTGGATCCACGCGTACCAGTTCGACACCGAGACCTCGACGGTGATCGTCGAGTGCAGCCCGCGACACCTGGGACGGGCTCGGCTTCGACGAGATCGAGCGCCGACGAGTCGATCGCGCGCTGCGAGGAGCTCTTCGCCGAGTTCCTGCAGGGGCGCGCGGCTGCGCTCGAACGCGGCGCACCTGCGCGGCTCGGCGATCTGGCTGCAGCTTCCCGCGGATCGCCTGCGAGCGCTGGTATCGCGACAACGTCGTGCTGATGGGCGACGCCGCCCACACCGCGCACTTCTCGATCGGCTCGGGCACGAAGCTCGCGATGGAGGACGCGATCGAGCTCGCCGACCGGCTGCGCGAGCGAGCCGCTCGGCGACGCGCTCGACGGCTACGAGGAGCGCGCGCCGGCTCGAGGTGATGCGGCTGCAGTCGGCGGCCCGCAACTCGATGGAGTGGTTCGAGCACCTCGAGCGCTACCGCAGACCTCGACGCCCGAGCAGTTCGCCTACGCGCTGCTGACCCGCAGCCAGCGCGTCAGCCACGAGAACCTCCGGCTGCGCGATCCGCGACTACCTCGAGCGGGCTCGAGACGACCTGGTTCGCGCGTCGCGCGACCGGCGACGCCGAGGCCCGGGCCGCGCCGCCGATGTTCACGCCGTTCCGGCTGCGCGGCCTGCGAGCTTCCGAAACCGCGTCGTCGTCTCGCCGATGTCGATGTACAGCGCGGTCGACGGCGTCCCCGACGACTTCCACCTCGTGCACTACGGCGCGCGCGCGCATGGGCGGCGCGGGGCTCGTCGTGACCGAGATGACCGACGTGACGCCGCGACGGGCGGATCACGCCCGGCTGCGCCGGCATCTGGAACGACGAGCAGGCGGCGGCCTGGAAGCGGATCGTCGACTACGTGCACGCGCGCACGCCCGCGAAGTTCGCGCTGCAGCTCGGGCATGCCGGGCCGAAAGGCGCGACGAAGCTCGAGTGGGAAGGCGCGAACGAGCCGCTCGACGAAGGCGGCTGGCCGACTGATTGCCGCCTCGGCCGTGCCCTGGATCGTCCGCGAACACACCGTGCCGCGCGCGATGACGCGCGCGCGACATGGACGCGGTCACCGACGCGTACCGCGCCGCGGCCGAGCGGGGCGCCTGGGCCGGGTTCGACATGATCGAGCTGCACTTCGCGCACGGCTACCTGCTCTCGAGCTTCATCACGCCGCTCACGAACGCGCGGACCGACGAGTACGGCGGCTCGCTCGAGAACCGGCGTGCGCTACCCGCTCGAGATCTTCCACGCGGTGCGCGCGGTGTTCCCGGAGGAGCGGCCGATCTCGGTTCGCATCTCGGCGACCGACTGGGTCCGCGAGGAGGGCGTCACCGGCGACGACGCGGTGCGGATCGCGGCAGCGTTCACAGCGGCGGGCGCCGACGCGATCGACATCTCCGCCGGCCAGACGTCCGAGCGTGCGCGCCCGGTCTACGGCCGGATGTTCCAGACGCCGTTCTCCGACCAGGTTCGGAACGAAGCGGGCATCGCGACGCTGGCCGTCGGCAACATCACCGAGCCCGACCACGTCAACTCGATCGTGATGGCCGGCCGCGCCGACCTCTGCTGCCTGGCGCGGCCGCATCTCTCCGATCCCAACTGGACGCTGCGCGCGGCGGCCGAGCTCGGCTACGACGCCGCTCGCTGGCCGAATCCGTACCTCTCCGGCGGCGAGCAGCTGCGCCGGCTCGCGCGCCGTGCGGCCGAGGCGGCGATCCGGGTCTGATGGGCAGCCTCGACGGCAAGCGCGCGCTCGTCACCGGCGCCGGCTCGGGCATCGGCGCCGCCGTGGCGGCGGCGCTCAAGGCCGCGGGCGCGCGAGCTGACGCTCGTCGGGCGCGACCGAGAGCGGCTCGAGGCGACGGCGCAGGTCGATCGGCGGCGGCGAGACCGCGATCTGCGACGTCACCGACGAAGCGGCGGTCGAGCGGCTCGCCGGCGAGACGCCGGGCGCATCGACCTGCTCGTCAACAACGCCGGCGCGGCCGAGGCGGCTCCGCTCGCGCGGACGGATCTCGCGCTCTGGCAGCGGATGCTCGACGTCAACGCGACGAGCGCGTTCCTGCTCTCCGCGCTCGTTCGCCGTCGCGATGGCCGAGCGCGGCGACGGCCGCGTCGTCAATGTCGCCTCGACCGCCGGCGAGCGCGGCTACGCCTACGTCTCGGCCTACTGCGCCGCGAAGCACGCCGTCGTCGGCCTCACGCGTTCGCTCGCGCTCGAGCTCGCGCGGACGGGCGTGACGGTCAACGCCGTCTGCCCCGGCTACACCGAGACGCCCCTGCTCGAACGCTCGGTCGACGGCATCGTCTCGACAACCGGCCGCGATGCCGACGACCGCGCGCGCTGCACTGCTGCGCGACAACCCGCTGGGTCGCTTCGTGCGCCCGGACGAGGTCGCCTCGGCAGTTGCGTGGCTCTGCGAGCCCGCCCAGGCGGCGGTCACCGGGCGCACGATCACGGTCGCAGGCGCGGAGGTCGTATGACGCGCGAGCCCGTGCGCCTCTGGCTGCGGATGCTCGCAGCGACCAACGAGATGGAACGCGCGCTTCGGCGGCGCCTCCGCGCCGAGTTCGACACCACCCTCCCGCGCTTCGACGCGCTCGCCGCGCTCGACCGCGCACCCGACGGCCTCTCGATGAGCGAGCTGTCTCGGCGGCTGATGGTCTCGAACGGCAACACGACCGTGCTCGTCGACGCGCTCGTCAAAGAGGGTCACGTGCGCCGCTCGGTCTCCGAGACGGACCGGCGCAGCTTCACCGTGTCATTGACCGCCGTACGGACGGAAGGTCTTCAGCCGCATGGCCGACGCGCACGCCGACTGGGTGGCCGAGCTGCTCGGCGACATCGACGCCGGCTCGTGCGAGGAGCTGTCGCAGCTGCTGCACGACGCGCGGCTCGCCATCCGGTCCCGTGCCGAAGTTCAACCGGAAGGAGTGAACGCGTGAGCGACGGCTTCCTGCTCGATGTCTCCGATCGCGTGGCGACGGTCACGCTCGACCGCCCGGCGAAGAAGAACCCCCTGACCTTCGAGCTCTACGCCGAGCTGCGCGACTGGTTCAACGGGGTCGCGCGACGACCCCGACATCCGCGCGATCGTCCTCACCGGCGCGGAAGGAAACTTCTGCTCGGGCGGCGACGTGCACGAGATCATCGGCCCGCTCGTCGGCCGCCCGTTGCCGGAGCTGCTCGAGTTCACGACGATGACGGGCGACCTGGTCAAGGCGATGCTCAACTGCCCCGCAGCCGATCGTCGCCGCGGTCGACGGGGTCTGCGCAGGCGCCGGCGCGATCCTCGCGATGGCGTCCGACATCCGGCTCGCGACGCCCGAGGCACGCACTGCATTCCTCTTCACGCGCGTCGGCCTGGCCGGCTGCGACATGGGCGCCTGCGCGATCCTGCCGCGAATCATCGGCCAGGGCCGCGCCGCCGAGCTGCTCCTGACCGGGCGCACGATGAGCGCCGACGAGGCGAGCGCTGGGGGTTCTACAGCCGGCTCGTGCCGCGCCGAGCAGCTGCAGGGCGAGGCGCACGCGATCGCCTCGCGACCTCGCCCACGGCCCGACCTTCGCGCACGCGATGACGAAGCGCATGCTCGGCGAGGAGTGGGCGATGGGCCTCGACGAGGCGATCGACGGCCGAGGCGCAGGCCCAGGCGATCTGCATGCAGACCGAGGACTTCGGGCGCGCCTACCGCGCGTTCGTGGCGCGTGAGAACCCGGTCTTCGAGGGCGACTGACGTGGCCGACCGCAGCTTCCTCGACCTGGCCGTTCTTCGACGATCGCCACCGCGCCCTCAAGGACGAGCTCGACGAGTTCGCCGCCGGGCTCGGCGAGCTCGCCCACGACGAGAGCGACCCGACGCGACCTGCCGCGCGCTCGTCCGCCGGCTCGCCGACGCCGGGCTCCTTCGCCTGTGCGCCGAGCTGGACGTGCGCTCGCTCTGCCTCGCGCGCGAGACGCTCGCCTACCAGGGCGGCCTCCCGGACTTCTCGTTCGCGATGCAGGGGCTTGGCTCGGCCGCCGTGTCGCTCTTCGGAACCGAGGCGCAACGCGAAGCGCTGATCCCGCGCGTCGTCGCGGGCGAGGCGATCGCCGCCTTCGCGCTCTCGGAGCCCGAGGCGGGGAGCGACGTCGCGGCGCTCGCGACGACCGCGCGCAAGGACGGCGACGGCTACGTCCTCGACGGGACGCAAGAGCTGGATCTCGAACGGCGGCATCGCCGACGCCTACGTCGTCGTCGCCCGCACCGGCGAGGCGCCGGGCGCGCGCGGCCTGTCCGCGTTCCTCGTCGACGCCGACACGCCGGGCCTCTCGATCGCCGATCGCCCACAGATCATCGCGCCCCACCCGCTCGCGACGCTCGAGTTCGACGAACTGCCGCGTCCCGGCCGACGCGCTCGTCGGCGAGCTCGGCGCGCGGCTTCAAGGTGGCGATGGCGACGCTCGACGTGTTCCGCCCCACCGTCGGCGCCGCGGCGCTCGGCTTTGCCCGCCGGGCGCTCGACGAGGCGCTCGGACGCGCCGCCAACCGCGAGCTCTTCGGCGCACCGCTCGCCGAGCTCCAGCTCGTGCAGGGAAAGCTCGCGGACATGGCGCTCGACGTCGACGCCGCGGCGCTCCTCGTCTATCGCGCCGCGTGGGCGAAGGACACCGGCGCCGAGCGGATCACGCGCGAGGCGGCGATGGCCAAGCTCTACGCGACCGAGGCGGCACAGCGGGTCGTCGACGCGGCCGTGCAGCTGCACGGCGGCCTCGGCGTGACCGTCGGGCCATCCAGTCGAGCGGCTGTACCGCGAGGTTCGGGCGCTGCGCATCTACGAAGGAGCGAGCGAAGTGCAGCAGGTGATCATCGCCAGGCAGACGCTGGCGGCAGCGAAGGAGGCAATCGCACGATGACGCTGGAGGACACGTTTGCGGCCGACGGGTTGCCCCCGCGGGAAGAGTGGCCCGAACTCACGATCGAGACGCTGGGCTATCCGGCGCGGCTCAACTGCGCCGTCGCGCTGCTCGACGACAACGTCACAGCCGGGCGCGGAGACCGTCCGGCGATCGTCTTCGAAGACGAGACGCTCACGTATCGCGATCTCCAGTCGCTCGTGAACCAGATCTGCCACGTGCTCGTCGATGACCTCGGCCTCGTCAGCGGCAACCGCGTGTTGCTGCGGGCGCCCAACAACCCGATGCTCGTGGCCTGCTGGTTCGCCGTCGCCAAGGCCGGCGGCGTCGTCGTGGCGACGATGCCGCTGCTCCGCCGGAAGGAGCTCGCCGACACGGCCGAGCGCGCGGCGATTCGGCTGGCGCTCTGCGACGACAAGCTGCTCGAGGAGGCCGAAGGCGTCTGCGAGCGGCTCGTCACGTTCTCTGAGCTCAAGGGCCTCGCCGCCGCCAAGCCGACCGCATTCGAGGCGTACGACACTGCGGCCGACGACGTCGTGCTGATCGCGTTCACGAGCGGCACGAGCGGTCGCCCGAAGGGCACGATGCACTTCCACCGCGACGTGCTCGCGATCTGCGACACGTTCTCTCAGGAGATCGTGAAGCCGCAGAGCGACGACGTCGTCATCGGCTCGCCGCCGATCGCGTTCACGTTCGGCCTCGGCGGCCTGGTCGACGTTCCCGATGCGCGTCGGCGCCTCGATGGTGCTGCTCGAGCGAGGCGCGCCGGACCTGCTGCTCGACGCGATCGAGCGGTACGGCGCAACCGTGTGCTTCACGGCGCCGACCGCGTATCGCGCGATGCTGTCCCTCGGCATGCAGGGGCGGGCACCGTCGCTGCGCCGCTGCATCTCGGCCGGAGAGACGCTGCCGCGCCCGACCTGGGAGGCGTGGCACGAGGCGACCGGCATCCGAATCATCGACGGCATCGGCGCGACCGAGATGCTGCACGTCTTCATCAGTGCGGCCGACGACGACATCCGGCCCGGCGCGACGGGACGCCCGGTTCCCGGATACGAGGCGCGCGTCGTCGACGACGAGATGCGCGACGTCGGCGCGAACGTCGTCGGCCGGCTCGCCGTGCGCGGGCCGACCGGCTGCCGCTACCTCGACGACCCGCGCCAGCGCGAGTACGTGCGCGACGGCTGGAACCTCACCGGTGACGCCTACCTGGTCGACGACGACGGCTACTTCCACTACCAGGCGCGGACCGACGACATGATCGTGACGAGCGGCTACAACGTCGCCGGCCCCGAGGTCGAAGCGGCGCTGATCGCGCACGAAGCCGTGCTCGAGTGCGGTGTCGTCGGCGCGACCGACGCCGACCGCGGCACGATCATCAAGGCGTTCGTCGTGCTCGGCCCGGACATCGAAGCGAGCGACACGCTCGCGCGCGAGCTGCAGGACTTCGTCAAGGCGACGATCGCGCCGTACAAGTACCCGCGTGCGGTCGAGTTCGTCGACGCGCTCCCGCGCACCGAGAACGGGAAGCTGCAGCGGTTCGTGCTGCGCGAGCGGGCAAACGCATGAGCCGTCAGCTCAACCCCGCAGCTGGCCGCGTCCCGCAGGGCTACTCGAACGGCGTCGCGGCAACCGGCCTCCAGGTGTTCGTCGCAGGACAGATCGGCTGGGACGAGACCGAGACGCTCGTCGAAGGCGGCCTCGTCGCCCAGACGCGGCAGGCGCTCTCGAACTGTCTCGCCGTTCTCGCCGAGGCGGGCGGGCCTGCCCGAGCACGCCACACGCATGACCTGGCTCGTCACCGACCTGGACGCGTACCGCGCGGCACGTGCCGAGATCGGCGAGGTCTATCGGGAGCTGATGGGCTCGGCCTACCCCGCGATGAGCCTCTACCAGGTCGGGCTGCTCGAACCGGGCGCGCTGGTCGAGATCGAGCTGACTGCCGTGATCCCGGCGTAGAATCACGGCATGGTCAACGCCATCGTTCTGATCAACACCGGGCGCAAGGACATCGAGAAGGTCGGGCAGGAGCTCGCAGCGATCGAAGGCGTCTCCGAGGTGTTCTCGGTCGCCGGTCGCGTCGACCTCGTCGCGACGATCCGAGTGAAGACGAACGAAGAGCTCGCGGAGGTCGTCGCGAAGCGATTCGCCACCGTCGAGGGCATCGAGGCGACCGAGACGCTGATCGCCTTCCAGGTGTACTCGCGCGAGCTACTCGAAGCCGGCTTCGCCCTGTAGCGGTTGCTGGTCTGACCACCGGACGGGTGCCTGACACCCTGAAGGTGTCGGACACCCGTTCGTAGTTCCCTAGCGCGGGACGAGCGCCAGCACGCGCACCGGGCTGCCGGTGCCGCCGACGAGCTTCATCGGCGAGACGACGACGACCGCTCCGGTCGGCGGCAGCTTGTCCAGGTTGGCGAGCTGCGTGACGCCGTACTTGCCCGCACCGAGCAGGTAGTAGTGCACCGGGAACGGCGGATCGAAGCCGCCGGCGGAACCCGCGTCGATCCCGACGGTCTCACAGCCGAAGCCGATGATCGAGGGCTCTTCGCCGAGGAACTTCGCGCACTCGGCGTCCGGGCCGGGCGTCTGCGGCTGACCGGATGACGCATTGAGGAACGCGTCCTGATCGTGCGCGCGCGCGTCCCAGCCGGTGCGCAGGAACAGCCAGCAATTCTTGGGCAGTGGGCCATGCTCGGCCTCGAAGGCGCGGATGTCCTCGACGGTAAGCAGGTAGTCGGGGTTCGCCTCCGACTCGGCCACCTTGTCGATCACCACGGCCGGGCCGATCAGATGCTCCGCGGGAACGCTCGCCAGGTCGTTGCTGTCGCGGCCGCTGATCCAGTGGATCGGCGCGTCGAAATGCGTGCCGACGTGCTCGCCGATCTCGAGCCAGCGCCACGACCAGAACGGGCCGGGCTCGTCGTACTCCGAGATCTGGTGCACCTTCAGCCCCGGCGTGTTCGCAAACGGCGGCGGCAGCTGGATCACCGGGGTCGATTCGCTGAGCGGCTGCGTGAGGTCGACGACCTCGACGCTTCCGCCGGCGAGTGCGTCGATCAGGGCTGCGAGTGCTTCGGCCATGCGAGGTCTCCTTGTCTCAGTGTGCGTGGAAGGCGTCCGCGAGCCAGTCGGCGACGACGGTCGGGGTCACCTTGGCGTCCAGCACGATCGGGCCGACGTTACCGGCGGCGCGTCGTGCGATCCAGTCTTCGAGCGGGGCGAGATCGGCGAGGCTCCTGACGGTGAACGCCTCGGCGCCGACCGCACGAGCGATCGCGGCGAAGTCCGCATCGGGGAACTGCGTCAGGTCGACGGCGTGGCCCTGCGGCCCGAAGTGATGCACTTCGGCGCCGTAGGCGGAGTCGTTGTAGACCACGATCGCCATCGGGAGCTGCAGGCGCACCGCGGTCTCGAGCTCGGCGAGCGCCATCATCGTGCCGCCGTCACCGAGTGCGGCGACACAGAGCCGGTCAGGACGAGCGACCGCGGCGCCGATCGCCGCTCCGAGCCCGAGGCCTACGGACTGGAAGGCGTTCGGGAAGACGAAGCCGCGCTCGTCGGGGACGGCGAGGTACTCCGCGGGGAAGCCGAGGAAGTGGCCCGAGTCGGTCGCGACCGTCCGCTCGACGGGGAGCAGGTCGTCGAGCGCGATCGTCAACGAGCGCGGATCGACATGGCCATCCGTGCTGACCTCGTCGAACGGCTCGTCGCGCCAGCGCCGGCTCGCGATCAGCTCGGCCGTCGCAGCGGTTCGGGCGTTCTCACGCCGGTCGCTGAGCGCCCCGGCGAAGGCCCGTGCTGCGGTTGCCGCGTCCGCAACGACGCCGTAGTCGCAGCGGTGCAGACGGCCCGGCGCGAGCGGGTCGATGTCGACCTGCACGATCCGCGCGCCGCCTGGGAAGATGCCGCCGTGCCGCGCCGTCCAGTGGTTGAGGCCGGCTCCGAACGAGACGACGAGGTCCGCGTTCGCGATCAACTCGACCGCGAGCGGCGAGGCAAAGCCGCCCGTGATCCCAAGGCTGTACGGGAGGCCGGCGAAGAGCCCGTTGCCCATCGCCGAGGTCGCGAGAAGCGCGCCGGAGCGCGCGCCGAGCTCCTCGATCGCCGAACGCGCTCCCGGGGAGCACACGGCTCCCCGCCCGGCGACGAGCACCGGATAGGAAGCCGCGTCGAAGAGAGCGACGACCGCCGCGATGTCCTCGGGCGAAGGCTGCGGCCGTCCGACCGGCGAAGCGCCGATGAACGCGCCGGGGCCTGCTTCGGCGTCGGGCAGGTCGATCGGCACGTTGAGGACGACGGGCAGCCGCTCGGCCCGCGCGCGGTGCAACGCGCGCGCCGCATCGTCCGCGGCACTCGCGGGGCTGTGCACGCGCTCGGCGATCGCGCCGCACTCGCGTGCGATCGCAGCTTGGTCGATCTTGAAGTTCGACCAGATCGTCGACGCCGGTGTGTCCGCCGTCAGCAGGAGCGCGGGCGTCCGGGCTTTGGCTGCTTCGACGAGGCCGGTCAGGGCATTTGCGAAGCCTGGACCCTGGTGGGTCGTGCACACGGCGATCCGGTCGGACGCGCGCCCGTAGCCGTCGGCCATCATCATCGCGCCGCACTCGTGACGGGCGGCGTAGAACGTCGCGCCGGCGCCCCGGAGCTCGTTCGCGAGCAGGAAGTTGCCCGAGCCGATCACGCCGAAGACGGTGTCGACACCGCCGGCAACCAGCACCTGCGCGATCGTCCGGGCGACCGTCGTCACGCGCGGAGCGCAGCCAGCGCTGTCAGCAGTAGGTCGACTTCGTCGCGCGTGTTGTAGTGCGCGATCCCGGCACGAAGCGACTGCTCGGGCAGGCGTGGGGCAAGCGCGACGCAGTACCAGTTGTCCGCCGCCCAGACACCGAAGCCCTGTTCGGCAAGACGCTCGGCGGCAGCCTCCGCCGGTACGCCGTCGACGTTGAAGAGAAATGTCGGCACGCGGCCTGCCATCGTCGGCAACCCGTACAGCTCGACGTTCTCCGGCAGGTTCTCGAGCATGTGCTCCCCGAGCTCGCGCTCGTACTCGCGCACCGCCGGGATGCCGCCGATCGTGTCGAGGTACGCGATCGTCGCACTGAAGCCGGCGAGCAGCTCGTACGGCAGCGTCCCCGTCTCGAACTTCCGCCCGGTCGGGGTCGCCGCCGACGGCCGCGCCTTGTACGAGCGCCACGACTCGGCGAGCTCTTCCCGCACGTAGGCGATCCCGAGATGCGGGCCGCAGAACTTGTACGGCGAGCACAGCAGAACATCACAGCCGAGCTCGGCAACGTCGATCGGCTCGTGGGCCGCGTAGTGCACCGCGTCGATCCACGAGACCGCACCGGCCTCGCGTGCGAGCGCGCAGATCCGCTTCGCGTCCGCGACGGAGCCGGTCGCGTTCGATGCAAGCGCGAAGGCAACGACTCGCGTGCGCTCCGAGAGGAGCCGCTCGAGGTCGTCGTAGTCGATTGTCAGCTGGTCGGTCGCCTTCGCGATCCGCATGACGAGCCCGCGATCCTCGGCGAGCTCGACCCACGGGGCGACGCCGCCGTCATGGTCGAGCTCGGTCGTCAGGATCTCGTCACCTTCGCGAAAGTCGCGACCGGCGGCGCGCGAGATTGCGAAGTTGAGCGTCGTCATGTTCATGCCGAACGAGATCGCATCCGGCGACGCACCGAGGAACCGGCCGGCGTCGACGCGCGCACGCGCCATGATCTCGGTGGCGGCGCGGCTCGACGCGTACGGGAAGCCGTAGTTCGACGACGCCTCGCGCATCGCGTTCGCGACGGCTTCCCCCACTTCGTCCGGCACCTGGGTGCCGCCAGGCGCGTCGAAGTAGGCAAACCCTTGCTGGAGCGACGTGAACCGCTCACGGACTGCTTCGATGTTCACGGCGTCTCTCCCGTCAGGATGCGTGCGAGGACAGAGGTGTCGATGTTCCCGCCGGAGATGACACAGACGATCTTCTTCCCCGGCACCTGACCCGACAGCGCCGCGGCAACCGACAGCGCGCCAGCACCCTCCGGCACAACACGCGTGCGCTCGACGACCAGACGCAACGCATCCGCCACCTTGGCCAGGTCGAGCGCGAGCGAGCCGTCGACGAGCGGGCCTCCGATGTCCCAGACGTGTGGGATCAACGCGCGAGCCCCCGAGCCGTCGACGAACGACGGCGTGAAGTCGACCTCGACCGGCTCGCCCGCCGCGCGGCTTGCGGTCACCGGCGCGCCGGTCTCCGGCTCGGCGACCCACATCTGGACGCCGGGGCGCTCCGACTTCACGGCGGAGGCGATGCCTGTGAAGAGCCCGCCGCCGCCCCATGGCACGACGACGGCATCGAAGTCGCTCGACTGCTCGAGCAGCTCGAGCCCGATCGTCCCGTTGCCCGCCATCACACGCTCGTTGTCGACCGGGTGGACGAACAGGCCGTCGATCCCCTCGTGACGGCCGGTGATCATCGTGTTCCACCACTCGTCATAGGAGACCTTGATGACGCTGCCGCCGTAGCGCGCGATCGCGTCGAGCTTCGCCTGCGGCGCGTGGTCGGGAACGACGATCGTCGCCGGCACCCCGCGCAGCCGCGCCGCGACGCACAGGCCCTGCGCCATGTTTCCGGCGCTCGCCGTGAAGACACCCTTCGCGAGCTCCTCGTCGGTCGCCTGCAGCACAGCGTTGCCGGCGCCGCGGATCTTGAACGAGCGCACCGGCTGCAGCAGCTCGAGCTTCAGCCAGATCTCGGCGTCGGCGTCGAGATCGAGGCGAACGAGCGGCGTGCGCACAGCGACGCCGTCGATCACCTCGCGGGCGCGGCGGATCTCGTCGATCGAGATCACAGCGAGACGACCGTTCCGACGTTCTCTGCCTCGGCGCGGCGCAGCGCATGCTCGGCAGCCGCGAGATCCTCGACGGCCAGACCGAGCGATTTGAACACGGTCAACTCGCCGTCGGACGTGCGGCCGGGCGCGGCGCCGATCAGCACCTCGCCGAGCTCGGCCTTGATGTGCTCGGGCCCGAACAGCCCTTCGCGCATCGGGAAGAGATAGTCGCCTGCTTCGTTGACCGTCGACTCACGACGGTCGACGAAGAGCGAGGCGGCGGCCATCGTCGCCGAGTCGAGCTCACGCGTCGTCGGGATGCTCGAGCCGGCCGCCGTGACGTGCGTGCCCTCCTTCAGCCACCCGCAGCTCGACGATCGGCTCGCGCGCCGACGTGACGGTGACGACGACGTCGGCACCGCGTACCGCCTCCTCGACCGACGCTGCCTCCTCGACGCCGTCGAACTGCGCAGCCTTCCCTGGCGTGCGACTCCACATGACGATGCTGTCCCAGTCGCGCACGGCGCGATGCGCAGCGAGGTGCGGGCCGGCCTGGTGACCGGTTCCGAGGATGGCCAGCACGCGCGCATCCTGCCGCATCAAGGTGCGCGAGGCGAGCGCAGATACCGCGGCCGTGCGAATCGCTGTGATCGCGCTCGCGTTCAGGATTGCGCGCGGTACACCGGTCACGCCGTCGAACAACGTCACCGTCCCTTGATGCGGGTCGAGGCCACGCGCCGAGTTCTCGGGCGCAACCACGACCGCCTTCAGCGCATACGAGGCGTCCGCGCGATACGCGGTCATCAGCCCCATCAGGTTGCTCGCGTCCGGCGGCCGCAGCGCCTGGCGCAGCGGGTTGTAGAGCTCGCCGCGCGCGAGCGAGCCGAGCACCTCTTCCATTGCGGCGATGCACTCGTCCATCGGCAGCACCTGGGTTACTTCGCGCTCGTCGAGGATGCGTACGTCAGGCAAAGAAATCTCCGATCCGTTGGACATCGTCAGGGGTGAGCTCGAGCTCGCGCGCGGCGAGGATCGGGTCGAGGTGGGCTGCTCGATTCGGCCCGCACACGGCACCGTCACAGCGGGCAAGCACCCACGCGAAGGCAAGTGTCGCCATGTCGACGCCACGCTCGGCAGCCTCGGCAGCGAGCCGGTCGAGGCTGTCGAAGATCGCCTCGTCGACGTAGCGCTCGTACGGGCCGGGCCGCAGCGTCATGCGCGAGCCCTCCGGGAACGCCTCGCCACGCCGGTACTTGCCTGTGAGCCAGCCGCCGGCGAGCGGCCCGAACGGCACGTAGCGAATCCCGTGCTCCGCGCAGAGCGGCAACACCTCGCGCTCGTCGCCGCGATCGAGCAGCGAGAAGGAGTTCTGCAGGAGCGCCGGCGTGCCGTGCGCGACCGCTTCGCGGACGCCGTCGGCGTCGTAGTTGGAGAGGCCCCACGCTCCGATCAATCCTTCGTCGCGCAACGCCTCGAACGTCGCGACCGTGTCGACGAGCGGCACGGAGCCGTCGGGCTCGTGCGCCAGGTAGAGATCGACGCGCTCGACCCCGAGCCTCTCGAGGCTGCCTTCGAGCTGCCGGCGGATCCGATCGGGAGCGAGCCCTGTGTCGCCGGGCGTACCGGTGGTCGAGTGGAAGACCTTCGTCGTCAGCTCGGGCCGGTGGCCGCGTTCACGCAGCCACTCGCCGATCCAGCGCTCGCTCGTGCCGCCCCCGTACGCGTCGGCGGTGTCGAACCAGGCGATCCCCGCGTCCCACGCACGATCCATGATCGCGAGGGCTTCGTCGTGCGCGATCCCCTGACCGAAGAACTCGGGCGCCGAGCCGACCCCGCCGAAGTTGCCGCAACCGAGAGAGACAGTCATGGGAGCGGGTTCATGTCGGTGAGGGTGTTCCGGACATCCCAGAGCTCGGGGTAGAACGACTGGTGGATCAGGCGGCCCATGACCTCGACCGGCGTTCCCTGCGTCCCGATGACGCCTGCGCCGATCACCCGCTGAACCATCTTGAAATGGCGGACGCGCCAGCTGATCACACGCTCGTCGAGCTCGGTCAGCAGCTCGGCGAGCTGGTAGAGGTCCTCGTGCTCGCGGCCGCGCGTATAGACCTCGACAAGCGTCAGCCCAGCGCGCTCGCGCGCAGCGTGGAACGCAACGCCGAGCGGCTTCGCGGCGCGGCGAAGCTCCCGGAAGCCGGGCGAGTCGAAGCCGCTGCCGTGTCCGAGCGACAGACGTCGCACCTCCGTGAACTCCCACGGGTTGAAGTGCTCGAGCATGTCGAGTGCGCCCGTGACGTACGTGAAGCAGCCGCACGCCCGGCGCAGCAAGCGGATCGCGGCGCCGTACTCGCCGCCCTCGATCAGTCGCGTCGACTCCTCGACCTCGTTCCAGGCGAGCTTCAGCCAGAGCTCCGACGTCTGGTGCACGGTCTGGAAGACCAACTCGTCGCGATGCACCCACTCGTCGGCCGTCTTCTGCAGAGCGAGCAGCTCGTCGGTGCGCAGGTAGCGCTCGTAGTCGGTCGCGCCCGGGCCGGGCAGGATCGGTTTCAGCAGGTTCGGCGGTTCTGTCATTCGCTCCCCTCTCCCTCGATTGCGTTCATGCGTGCTTCCACAGCCGCAGCTCACGTCCGCCGGTGATGCCGGACGGCCGCAGGATCAATACCGCGGCCATCGCAACGCCGACGACGATGTCGGCTGTCCCCGAGGGTAGATCGATGTGCCAACCGAAGAGCGACGTGCCGTTCTCCGCGACCGACAGCCACGAGTCGACCGCGCTCACGGCGAGCGCGCCGACGACAGCGCCGAACAGGCTGCCGGTGCCGCCGACGACGAGCATCGCCAGCGTGATGAACGTCAGGTCGAGGTACACCGAGTCGATCTGCACGGGCAGCAGGTGGACATAGAGCCCGCCGGCGAGCCCGGCGAGCAGGCCCGAGACGGTGAACGCGATCAGCCGCTGGCCGTACACCGAAGCGCCGACCGCGCGCGCGGCAGCAGCATCCTCGCGCGTCGCACGGAGCAGACGTCCGAAGCGCGATCGTCCGTAGACAAAGGCAATCGCCACGCAGACCAGCGCGCCAAGCGCGGCCTGGCGCAGCCCGGTCGTCTCGGGCACCGACGAGAACGTGTTCAGCCCAGGCCCGATCTTCTCCTCGTACTGGAGCAGGTTGTGCGTGATCTCGAGTACGGCGAACGTCGCGATGCCGGCCGCAAGCCCGGAGAGGCGCATCAGCGGGATGCCCACTAGGAGCGCCGCAACGCCCCCAACCACGGCCGCGAGCAGAAGCGACGTCAGGTTGCCGACGTGTCGGTGCAAGAGGAAGTGGGCGAGGTTCGGCATGATCGCGGGCTTCTCGCCGTTCGGAACGCTGAGCACGCCCGCCGTCCACGCGCCGAGTGCGACGAAGCTGATGTGCCCGAACGACAGCACGCCCGAGTTGCCGATGAACACCCACAGCGCGACGACGATCCCGACCTTCACGAGCGTGTCGGTGAAGTACGCCTGGGTCGAGATCGAGACGAGCGTTCCGAGGAGCGCTGCGATGGCGACGAGACCCGCCGGGCCGACGAGCTCCTGCAGACCGAGGAGGCGCCTAGACACGTTCGACCGTCTTCGAGAAATCGAAGAGCCCGCGCGGGCGCACAAGCAGGACGAGGATCACCGCGGTGAAGATGAACGTCGGCAGGTACTGGCTCTGATTCGTCGGCAGCGCCCCGCCCAGCACGCCGGTCGCGAAGCCGATCAGGAACCCGCCGAGCGTCGCCGGAATCGGTCGGTTCAGCCCGCCGACGACGACGCCTGCGAGCACGATGATCGTGTCGTTGAGCGCGAAGTCGGGCGTGACGAGTGGCGTCTGCACCGTGAGCATGACGGCGACGATCGCGGCCAGCACGCCTGAGATCAGCACCGCCACCGTGATCACGCGGTTCGCGCGCACACCGAGCATCCGTGCGGTCGAGGAATCCATCGACGCGGCTCGCATGTGCAAGCCGATCTCCGTGCGGTTGAGCAGCAACGTGAGCAGCGCGAGCGCGACGGCGGCCACGATCACGGCGACGATCGAGATCTTGCGGATCTCGACGCCGCCAAGCGTCCAGGGCTGATTCAACGTCGCGACGGAGCTCGCGATCTTGCCGAGCGCGCCGAACTTCATCAGCGCCACGTTCTCGAGCAGGATCGCGACGGCGAACGTGGCGACGAGCATCACGGCCGGCGACTGCCCGCGCAACGGGCGGAAGACGAGCACGTCCATCAGGAGGGAGAGCACGAGCACGACGGCGACACACAGCGCGATGCCCGCCCACAACGGCCAGTTCCACTGCGACGCGAGCGCCAGGGCAAACGCGCCGGCCATGACGAGTTGGCCGTACGCGAAGTTGACGAGCCGCAGCACGCCGAAGACGAGGCCGATGCCGACGGCCATCAGCGCGAAGATCGAGCCGAGCGCAAGCCCGTCGGCGAGGTTCTGCCAGGTGACCGTCATGCGAGGTAGGCAGCCACGAGCTTGTCGGTGTCGCCCGCGTCCTCCGGGCCGAGAGTCAGCTTCAGCTCGCCGCCGCCGAGCACGTGGCTCCGATCGGCGATCGCAACGGTGCGCTGGGCGCGCTGCTCGACGAGCAGAACCGCGAGGCCGCGGTCACGGATCGCCTTCGAGCGACTCGAAGACGACGTCGACCATGCTCGGCGCGAGGCCGAGCGAGGGCTCGTCGAGGAGCAGCACATCGGGCTCGGAGACGAGCGCGCGCGCGATCGCGAGTTGCTGCTGCTGGCCGCCGGAGAGCAGTCCGGCCTGCCGCAGGCGAAAGTCGCGCAACACGGGGAACTGCGCGTAGACCTGCTCGAAGAGCTCGCGTGACGCGCCACGGGCGCGGCGCCCGGCGAGGCCGAGTCGCAGGTTCTCGACGACGGAGAGCTCGCCAAAGATCCGCCGCCCCTCGGGGACGAGTGCGATGCCGCTGCGCGCGACGTCCTCCGGCGCGCGCCCGAGCAGCTCTGCATCGCCGAGACGCACGCTGCCGGTGGCCGCAGTGAGCCCCATGATCGCGTGCAACGTCGACGACTTGCCCGCGCCGTTTGGGCCGATCAGCCCGACGATCTCGCCCGGCGCGACCGCGAACGAGACGTCGCGCACGGCGTGAACGCCGCCGTAGCGAACGTCGAGTGTGTCGACGGCGAGCGTCACTCCTCCTCCGGCACCGGGGTCTCGCCGAGGTAGGCGGCAGCCACGTCGACGTTGACGCGGATCTCGTCCGGCGTGCCCTCCGCCAGCACCGTGCCCTGGTCGAGCACCTCGATCCGGTCGCACGTCTCCATGATCAGCGCCATGTTGTGGTCGATCAACAGCACGCCCGCGCCGTGCTCTTCGGCGATCGAGCGGACGAGCAGCTGCGAAATCCGGAACCTCCGCCTCGGGCAGACCGGCCGCCGGCTCGTCGAGGAGCACGAACGACGGCTCGGTCGCGAGCGAGCGAGCCACCCCGAGCCGCCGCTCGTCGCCCTGCGCGAGCGACGCCGCGGGCGCTTCGGCGTAGGAGGCGAGACCGAGGCGCTCGAGCAACGCGGTCGCGCGGCGCTCTGCCTCGCGCGGGCCGGCACCGACACCGAGCGCCGAGACCTCGACGTTCTCGCGCACCGACAGGCCGCGGAACGCATGGCTGTGCTGGAACGTGCGCGACAGGCCGTGCCGGCCGCGCCGGCTCGGCGACCAGCGCGTCACGTCACGGCCGTCCAGCTCGACCGTCCCGCTGTCGGGACGATCGAAGCCGCTGAGGACGTTGACGAGCGTCGACTTGCCGGCGCCGTTCGGGCCGATCAGCCCGACGACCTCGCCGCGGGCGAGCGTCAGCGTGACGCCGCGTAGCGCCTGCACGCCCTCGAATGCGCGTGACACAGAGGAGGCTCGGAGGGTGTCTCCGAGCCTCCTCTCCGTTTCGGGCTGAGCTGCGACCGCCACTCAGATCTTCGGAACGACCTTGGCGACGACCGTCCCGACGAGCTTGGCCTTGTTGTCCTGGATACGGATCACGCGGTACTGCCGCCCGAAGACCGTGTGCAGCGTCTTCGAGAAGCTGACCTTGCCCGAGAGCGTCGGGACGCCCTTGAACTGCTCCATGATCCCGGCGAGCGTCGCGCCGTTCGTCGAGCCGTGGGCGCGGCGAATGGCCGTGACGACGCCGTCGATCGCGGCCGGGCCGGTGATGAAGCCGCCCGTGCCCGCGTGCACCTGCTTCGCCAGCGCGTTCACGGCGGGGTTCGGGTCATCGCCGAACACCGAGGCGAACGTGACGAACCAGTAGTTCGTCACCGGCGGGCTCTTCGGGAGCCAGTAGGTGCCGTCCCCGGCCCACGAGTTGATGCACCGGCGTGTTGTTGCCGGCGCTTCGCATGCCGGAGATCAGCGTCGACAGTGCGCCGAACGCGCCCGCCGTCGAGGTGACGACCACGTCAGCCTTCACGTTGTTCAGGCGGCTGACCGTGTTGTTCACGTCGTTGCCGCCGAGCGAGTGGTACGTCTCCTGGTCGACGACCTTGCCGCCGAGCTGCTGCCAGCGCACCTTGAACGCGGCGACGACGTCCTTGAAGTAGACGATCACGCCGTCCGTCGCGAGTGCGGCGCTCCGCCAGCCCTTGGCCCACGCGTACTGCGCCATGGCCGAGCCTTCGTCCTGGGCGACGTTGCCGAAGCTGAACGCCAGCCGACCCTTCGGGCCGAAGCGCTTCGGGCCCATCTGGTCGGTGCCGATGCACGGCGCCACCGTCAGCAGCCCACGATTGATCGACTCCTGCACCACCGGAGCGGCGAGGTCGACGTCGCAGGTCGTGAAGATGACGTTCGCGCCCTGCCCGATCAGCTTCAGCGCACACGCCTTGGCGATCGCCGGCTTGTTGCCCTGCGTGTCGCAGGTCTTGATCACGAGCGGCCGGCCGAGCACGCCGCCGTGGGCGTTCACGGTCTTCACACGCAGCTGCGCCGCCGCGAGTGCCGGGTTGTCGAACGGCGCCATCGCGCCCTTGCTGTCGTAGGCCCAGCCGATCACGATCGGAGCGCCCGCCGACGAAACCGTCGTCCGAGCGGCGGCGGTCGCTGCGAGTGCAACCAGCGCCGCCGCGGCGACAACCAGTGCGAGCCCCATCCGGGACCTCAACTTCCTCATCTCGCGTCCTCCACTTCCTGGGGGGTCGTTGACCAGCACCGCTCGAACGCGCTCTGCGCACGCGCGAGCGTCTCCTCCGCCGGCATCGCCCAGTACGAGTCGTCGTACGCGCTGCCGAACGTGCCGTCGTCGGAGAAGATCTCGATGTCGTACAGGCCGTCCCACCCTGCGGCGTCGAGCGCGCGCAGGATCGCGGGAACGTCGGCGCAGCCGTCGCCCGGCAGCGCGCGGTCGAACGGGCCGCGCACCGGCTCGCGCCGGTCGCAGACGTGCACGCCGGCGAAGCGGCCGACCTCGTTCGCGATGTCGTCGTAGAGCGTCTCGGTGTTCCAGAGGTGCCAGACGTCGAACTGGATGCCGACCGCGGGCGGATCGCCTGCGTCGTGGATCAGCTCGATCGCCTCCGGGATCGAGAAGACGAGCGACCACGGCTCGCCGTCGATGCGCTGATACGGCTCGAGCGCGATCGTCAACCCGAGCCGCTCCGCCTCGGCCGCAACCGTCCGCAGTCCGTCGACTGCGACATCGCGATCGCCGGGGCCGGTCAGCAGGACGACGGCGCTCGGCGCGAACGGCGCGAGCCGCTCGAGCGAGCGGCAGTACGCGTCGATGCGCTCGGCCGGATCCGCGGGCCCCTCGAGGAGCGGTAGCGGCAGGATCGACGGCACCTCCGGAACGGCCGACGCCCGGGCGAGGCCGCTCTCGCGCCAGCAGCTCGAGCGCCTCGGCGTCGCCGCCGGGCGGCAGCTTGAGCTCCCAGATGCCGATCCCGTCGAGGCCTGCGGCGGCGTACGCGCGCACGTCCTCCGCGAACGTCGAGGGGAGCGTCGTGATCTGCGAGACCGAGAGCCGCGGCTGCATGCCTCGATCCTCTCACGGCGTTTGACATCTGATCAAGCGTCTGGGACGGTCCCCCTGATGCCGCAGCCCGAGATGCGCCACCGGACGATGGCCGAATACGCGCTGGACCAGCTCCGCGAGTCGATCATCCTCGGCGAATTGCCGCCCGGAGCGCCGCTCCGGCTCGACGAATTGGCAAAGCAACTGGGCATGAGCATCTCGCCGATTCGCGAGGCCGTCCGCCAGCTCGAGTCGCTCGGGCTCGCCAAGCACGTGCCCCACCAGGGCGCGCGCGTGCTCGAGTTCGACATCGACGACCTCCGTGACCTGTTCGAGGTGCGGCTGGCGATCGAGTCGCTGGCGCTACGCCGCGCCGCCGAGCGGTTCACCCCCGAGGACGAGGCCGCGGCGCGCCACCAGCTCGCGCGCTTCGACGAAGCGCGCGTCGCCGGCGACGTCCGCGAGACGCTGCGCGCCCACACCGCGTTCCACTTCGTGCTCTACGAGGCGTCGCAGTCACCGTGGCTCGTGGCGCTGATCCAGCCGGGCTGGAACCGCTCCGAGCGGCACCGGCCCGCACTGCTGATCAGCGACGCCCAGCTGCAGCAGGATCACCGCGAGCTCGACGACGCGCTGCTCGCCGCCTGTGTCGCCCACGACCCTGTCGCGGCCGCTGCCGCGCTTGCACGACCACCTCGAGCTGGCCGACCGGATGTTCGAGCACGAGCTCGGCGGCCGCAGCATCTTCGAGCGCGAGTAGCTAGCGCCGGAAACGGCGTTTCGCGAGCAGCTGCTGCGCGACGAGCGCGCCCGAGCCGCCGCCGAGGCCCGGGCCAGGATGGGTCGAGGCACCGACGTGCCAGACGCCGTCGACCGGCGTGCGATGCGGCTGCCGCCAGAGGAAGCTCTGGTCGAGCGTCAGCGAGCCGCCGTACGGGTCGCCGTGGACGAGATTCACGTTCGCCGCCTGCAGGTCGGCCGGCGACAGGCACGTCCGCCCGACGATCGACGACTCGAGGTTCGGAATGTGCTGCGCGATGCGCGCCTGGATGCGATCGGCGTAGCGCTCGCGCAGCGACTCCGTCCACGTCCCGTCGCCCACGTCGAGCTCGCCGGCCGCGTCGCCCTTCACGTGCCACGGCAGCTCCTGCAGCTGGACCCAGAGCAGGCCGGCACCGTCCGGCGCCCGCGACGGATCCATCGTCAACGGCTGACCGACGACGACCGTCGCCTCCGCCGGGAGCAGGCCGCGCTCGGCCTCGTTCACCGCGCGCGACACGCCGTCGAGCCCGGGCGTCAGGTGCACGATCGCGGTCTGGCCCAGGCGCTCGTCGCCCTCCCACCGCGGCGGCTCGGACAGGGCGAAATGGATCTGCATCTCCGACCGCCCGTAGCGGAACGGCGGCGGTGTCCCGCCGAGCAGATCGCCGTACAGCTGAGTCGGCGTGACGTTGCAGATGACCGCGCGCCGCGCGCTGATCGTCTCGCCGCCGGCGACCCGCACGCCGCCGGTGAACACGCGCTCGACGTGGCGGCCGGTCTCGCACGTCCCGCCGGCCGACGGATGTACGCGACCAGCGCGTCAGCGAGCTTCGCGCCGCCGCCGCGCGGGATCGGCATGCCGCCCTCCTGGACGGCGACCGCGATCACCTGCGCCATGTAGCCCGAGCCGGCCGCGTCGGGGCCGAGGCCCGTGTGCAGCACCCACGGCGCCAGCACGGCGTGCGCCTTCTCCGACGCGAACGTCGTCTCGAGCCAGTCGCGCGCGCTGACCAGCAGGTCGCCGGCGAACGCACGCGCACCGTCGCGGCCGAGGCGCCGCACCGCCTTCAAGCGCGAGGCCGGCGCCCTGCCGCGACCACAGCTCGGTGCCGAGGATGCCGAAGGCGAGATCGGCGTTCGGGAAGAACGACGCGAGCATCCCCGGCCACTCCTCGCCGAGCTCCGCCGCGTTGGCGTCGGCGGTGCGCAGCAAGAACGCGCTCTCGCCGTCCGGCCGGAGCGACGCGGTCGGGAACTCGGTGTTCAGGTACTCGAGGCCGTGCCGGGCAAGCTCGTCGCCGAGTTGCGCGTGGGCGGCGCCGCCGACCCACAGGGGATGCCAGGCGCTGAAGACGTCGTGGAGATAGCCCGGGCGCGGTGATCTCGGCGCTTCGGATCGCGCCGCCGAACCAGTCGTTGCGCTCGAGCACGCAGACGTCCCACCCCGCCTGCGCGAGCAGCGCGCCGGCGGCCAGGCCGTTGATGCCCGAGCCGACGACGACCGCATCATGGGACGTGCTCACGCGAGGAGCTCGCGGTGACGCGCCAGACCGGCGAGCACCGCGTCGATGTCGTCCTCGTTGTTGTAGGCGTGCGCAGAGACGCGCAGGTTGTTGTCGCGCTCCGAGAGGACGATGCCGTCGGCGCCGAGCGCGGCGACCAGAGCAGGAGCATCGGTCGAGCGCACACAGACCAGCGCGCCGCGACGTTCGGCTTCGCGCGGCGTGACGACGTTGGCGCCGAGCTCGTCGACGCCCGCGATCAGGCGCTCGTTGAGCGCGTTCACGTGCGCCCGCGTCTCGGCGACGCCGATGTCGAGCATCAGCTCGATGCCCGCGATCCCTCCGTAGATCGCCGGCACCGGCGGCGTCCCGGACTGGAAGCGCCGCGCCGACGGTGACGGCGAGTAGTCGCGGTGATCCATCTCGAAGATGTCGCGGTCGGCGAACCAGCCGGTCTGGGTCGGCGTCAGGTCGAGCTCCGGGCTGACCCAGAGAAACGCGAGCCCGGCCGACGCGAGCAGGTACTTGAGGACGCCGGCCGCGAGCACGTCGACGCCGAGCTCGGTCACGTCGAGCGGGTACGAGCCGGCCGCCTGGTAGGCGTCGAGCACCGAGATCGCGCCCTTCTCGCGCGCCAGCGCCGCGATCTCCTCGACCGGGCAGCCGCGCGCCGTTCCGGTAACAGACCGCCGTGATCGAGACGACCGCCGTCCGCTCGTCGATCGCCTCGTGGACGCGCTCGGGCGGGACGACGTGCACCTCGGCGCCGCGCAGCTGCTGCGCGTGCCAGATCTGACCGATCGTCGGGAACTCGTAGTCGCTGATCACGACCTTCGGCCGCTCGCGGAAGTCGATCGCCGACGCGAGCGCGCTGACGCCCGCCGAGACCGACGTCGTGACGGCGACGTCGTCCGGCTGTGCGTTCACGAGCCGCGCGAACGCCGCCCGCGCCGACTCGCCGCGCTCGACCCAGTAGTCCCAGGGCGCGCCGCGGTCGTCCCAGCCGTCGAGGTAGTCCTCGTACGCGGCGCGCACCCGGTGCGACAACGCGCCCTGCGAGCACGAGTTGACGTACGTCAGGCGCTCGAAGATCGGGAACTGCGCGCGGACGTCAGCGTCCAAGGTAGGCCTTGCGCAGCTCGGCGTTCTCGCGCAGGTCCTCGGCCTTGCCTTCGAGCACGAGCCGACCGGTCGAGAGCACGTAGCCGCGGTCGGCGATCGAGAGCGAGACGTTCGCGTTCTGCTCGACGATCAGCATCGCGACGCCCGACTCGTGCACCTGCTTGATGATCTCGAAGTTGCGCTCGACGAGGATCGGCGCGAGGCCCATCGACGGCTCGTCCATCAGCAGCAGCTTCGGCCGCGACATCAGCGCGCGGCCCATCGCGACCATCTGCTGCTCGCCACCGGAGAGCGTCCCGGCGAGCTGCGCGCGCCGCTCGTACAGCAGCGGGAACAGGTCGTAGACGCGGTCGAAGTCCTCCTTCGATCCGCCGCCGCGCAGGTACGCGCCCATCTCGAGGTTCTCGAGCACCGTCATCGGGGCGAACAGCCGGCGGTTCTCCGGGACGATCGCGATGCCGCGGCCGATGCGATAGCTCGTCGGCCGCTTCGTCACGTCCTCGCCGTCGATCAGCACCGCGCCGGTCCGCGGCTTGACGATGCCGAGGATCGTCTTCAGCGTCGTCGACTTGCCCGACGCGTTGCCGCCGAGCAGGCAGACGAGCTCGCCCGCGTCGACGTGGATCGACAGGCCCTGCAGGATGTGGATCTGCCCGTAGTAGGTGTCGACGTTCTCGATCTGAAGCAGGCTGCTCATTTGCGCGTGTGGGTCTGGAGGCCGAGGTACGCCTCGACGACCTTCTCGTCGGTCGCGACGGTCGTCGAACGAGCCCTCGGCGATCTTGATGCCGTGGTCGAGCGCGACGACGCGGTCGGAGATGCCCTCGACCACGTGCATGTCGTGCTCGATCACGAGGATCGTGTAGCCGCCTTCGTCGCGCAGCTTCGCGATCAGCTCGGTGATCTCGTGCGTCTCCGTCGGGTTCATCCCGGCCGCCGGCTCGTCGAGCAGCAGCAGCCGCGGATTCGTCGCGGTGGCGCGCGCGATCTCGAGACGCCGCCGGTTCGCGTACGACAGCGAGTACGCGGGCTGGTTCCAGCGGTAGCCCATCAGCCGGTCGCCGAAGAACGAGAGCCGCTTCTTGGCGAGCTCCTCGATCTCGCGCTCTTCGCGGCGCATGCCGGGCGTGCGGATGCATCGAGCGCAGCGGCCCCGCCTTCGTATGGCCGTAGGCGGCGGCCATCACGTTCTCCTTCACCGACATGTTCAGGAACAGGCGCAGCGTCTGGAACGTGCGCGAGATCCCGCGCTGGCAGATCTGGTGCGGCTGCAGGCCCTTGATGCTCCGCCCGTCGAAGACGATGTCGCCCTCGGCCGGGTCGTAGATGCCGGTGATCAGGTTGAAGAGCGTCGTCTTGCCGGCGCCGTTCGGGCCGATCACCGAGACGATCTCGCCCTCGTCGACGTGCAGGTCGAGCCCGTCGACCACCTTCAGGCCGCCGAACGACAGCGACACGCCTTGTCAGCTCGAGCAGGCTCATACGATCTCCACGCGCCGCTCGCCGAGCAGCCCGTTCGGGCGCAGGACCATCAGCACGATCAGGATCAGGCCGAGCACGATGTAGCGCGCCGGCTCGGGCTTCGCGAGCATCACGTTCTCCCAGACGAACGCCGCGAGGTAGATCGTCGGCACGAGGACGACGTAGCGCTTCCAGCCGGAGAGAACCGTGCAGGCGAGCCCGATCGCGATCACGCCGACGTACGAGGCCGGCGCGATCCAGCGCGCCAGCTGGTCGGGCGCGACGACCCAGTGGTTGACGAAGCCTGCGAAGCCGGGTGCGTGCTCGCCGGCGACCCAGCTGGAGTTGATCGCGCGGCAGATCGCGTGCACGGCGAAGCCGAAGACGAGCGTCGCCAGCGCGATCCAGCCGCGGTGCGCGAGCGGCGCCAGGCCATCGCAAAGCCGCCGACGAGCAAGAGGTAGAAGATCACCCGCGACTTGTCGGCGTCGCGCAGCACCTCGAGCAGCGGCCAGACGATCAGCGCGCCGAGGACGACGCCCCACTGGTTCCCGGAGCCGCCGAGGATCACCGCGGTGTAGACGGTGATCAGCAGCACGAAGTAGAAGGTCAGCGGGAACACGTTCGCGTTCAGCGCGGCGAAGAGCGAGCCGGTGAGAGCGGCGACCGCGGCGCCGAACGAGAACGCCATCAGCTTCAGCCAGTTCACCGGCATGCCCATCGCCTCGGCGGCGAGCGGGTCCTCGCGCAGCGACCGCCACGCGCGCCCGGTGCGCGAGTGGTTGAGCATGCGCAGCGCGACGAACACGACCGCGAAGAAGCCGAGCGCGACGTAGAGGTAGCCGACGGCGAACACGCCTCCGTGCTGCACGACCAGCTGGTGGCCGAAGAGGCCGAACGGATCGACGTTGAGGATCCCGAACGGGCCGCCGGTGACGTGCTGCCAGTTCGTCGTGACCGTCTGGAAGAGCTGCAGGAAGAAGAGCGTCACGATCGCCAGGTAGTCGCCGGTCAACCGTCGCGACGGGAGGCCGAGCAGGAGCCCGACGATCGCGCCGACGATCACGACGATCGGGACGGTCACGTACGTCGGCCAGTGCAGGCCGTAGTGCGGCGAGTCGAGCAGCGCGTACGTGTAGGCGCCGATCCCGTAGAAGGCGACGAACCCGAGGTCGAGGAGCCCGCCCCAGCCGACGACGACGTTGAGGCCGAGCGCGAGGAGCATGAGCAGCACCGTGTCGAAGGCGACGCGGCGGACGTAGCCGCTCGTCTCCACGACCGGGAAGAGGCAGAACACGCCGACGAAGAGCGCCAGCCACACCCACCACGGCACGCGCCGCAGCCGGTCCTCGACCACGCCGAGCCGTCCGGGCAGGCGCCGCTCGGCGTGCCGCGCGACCCACTCGTCCTGCCCGATCGCCGGCCCTTCCGCCTCGGTCTGGTGGTACCCGCGTGGCGTCGAGTCGCTCATCCCTTAGACCTTCCGGATGTCCGCGCGGCCGAGGAGGCCCTGCGGCCGGAAGATCATGAACGCGATCAGGATGCAGAAGACGTAGAGGTCGGACCACTGCGTCGAGACGTAGCCCTGGACGTACGACTCGAGCAGACCGAGGATCAGGCCGCCGGCCATCGCGCCCGGGATCGAGCCGATCCCGCCGATCACGGCGGCGACGAAGCCCTTGAGGCCGGTGACGAAGCCGATCGAGACGTTCGTCGGGACGCGCAGCGAGAACAGCGACGCCCGCGGCGCCGGCCAGCGCGCCGCCGAGGATGAACGTGAAGACGATCACCTTGTCGATGTCGATGCCCATCATCGCTGCCGCTTCGCGGTCGAACGAGGTGGCGCGAATCGCCTTGCCGGTGCGCGTCCGGTTGACGAGGAACCAGAGGGCGACCATCAGCACGAACGCGGCGGAGATCGTGATGATCCGCAGCAGCGGCACGGTCACGCTGCCGATGTGCAGACCGTGCAGGTAGAGGTAGCCGGTCGTGGTACTCGAAGAGGTCGTAGTTGCGCGGCGTCGCGCCGAACAGCAGCTGCATCGAGTTCGCGAGGAAGAACGAGACTCCGAGCGCGCTGATCAGCGGCGCGATGCGCGGCGCGTCGCGCAGCGGCCGATAGGCGAAGCGCTCGATCGCGACGCCGAGCCCCGCGCACACCGCCATCGCGGCGATCGTGACGATCGCGATCACGATCCAGATCGGGAGCGACGGGTTCATCGGGCCGCCGAGGGCCTGCAGCACGCCGTAGCCGACGAACGTGCCGACCATGAACACGTCGCCGTGCGCGAAGTTGAGGAGCTTCAGCACGCCGTAGACGAGGGTGTAGCCGAGCGCGATCAGCGCGTAGACGCTGCCGAGCGTGAGGCCGTCGACGGTGAGCTGGGTGAATGTGTCCATGTGGTCTGTGTGTGTTTAGAGCGACGGGGCGGTCCTGATCCAGGACCGCCCCGTCGATTTCACGTCAGGTGATCCGTCCTAGCCGACGAGCTTGTACGCGCCGTTCGACTGGATCTGGAAGATGTAGAACTTCGCGTTCAGCGGGTCGTTCGACTTCGTCGACCAGCGGAACGTTCCACCGAGGATCCAGTTCTTGATCTGCACCTTCTTGACGTTGTGGAAGACCGCGGCACGCGTTGCCGTGCCGTGGTTGGCCTTGCACGTCATGCGCGATGGCAGTTCATGCAGGATCTGCGCCGCGCCGTAGCTCGGCGGGCCGAAGGAGCCCACGGCCTTGCCGGGGTTGTCCTTCTTCCAGCCGGCGATCAGGCTCGCGTCGGCCGGGATGCCCGGTGATGTCCGGTGCGAAGTTCGACACGTACGAGCCCGGCTGCTTGAACTGCGTCGCATCGTTCGAGCCGTCACCGCCGAACACATTCGCCTTCTTGCCCTGCTCGATCAGCTGCTGGGCGAACGTCTGCGCGTCGCCCGGCTTCTGCGTCGGGAAGAAGACGATGTCCGCGTCGCTCGGGACCTTCGTCACGTACGCCGAGTAGTCGGTCGTCGTGTTCGGGGCCGAGAGGCGGATCGTCGTGACGCCCGCTGCCTTCAGCACGGAGTCGACCGACGAGGCGAGACCCAGGGAGTACGGCTCCTGGAAGTCCATGATCACGACCTTCTTCACGTGCAGGCTCTTGATCATGAAGTTCGCGTCCGAGGGGCCCTGGATGTAGTCACCAGGGACGTCGCGGAAGAACGCCGGCGTGCCTTCGAGCGTCCCGCTGACCGTCTTCGTGAGGTCGGTGCGGGTCGCCGACGGCGAGAGGTGCGCGATCTTCGCCGCGTAGTAGACTTCGTCGACGCCGCGACGGCGCCTGACGTCGACGGGCCGAGCACCGCGAGCACGCTCGGATCGCCGATGTACTTCTGAGCCAGCGTCTGCGCCGGGGCCGGGCCCTGCTCGACCGGCGTGTCACCGCCGACGAGCTTGACCTTCAGACCGAGGCCGCGGAGCAAGCGTCTTGACCGCGTACTTGGCCCAGCTCAGCTGCTCGGCGCCGAGGAAGCCGGCGCCGCCGGTGATCGGGGTCACGAACGGCAGCGTGATCGTCTTGCTGCAGCTGTAGCCGGCCGTCGCACGGACGAGCCTTCTTGGGGGCGCCTTGCGCACTCGCGGCCACGGCGACCGTGACGAGGATCGCGAGGGCGAGACCGATCGCCTTCTTCATGCTGTTCCTCCTTGCCCTGAGGGGCAACCTACGTTTCCTGGGGGGGCTGCGCTTTGCGCGAGTCTCATCGCGAACGCGAGCTATGTCAATGATCAAATCTCTTCGAGAGGCGTTAGAGTCGTCTCCATGCGGTTTGCGATGCACGCCTCCGATGCGGCTGACGGACGCCTGTTCGAGGTTCCGGAGTTCACCCAGCGGCTCGTGACGCTCGCCGCCGAGCGCCCCGGTTCGGACGCTGACGAAGTGCTGTACGTATTGGACGGTGAAAGCCGCGTCGTAGTTGGCGGCGAAGACGCACACCGTCCGCGCCGGCAGCGCGCTCTACGTCGCTGCGCGGCACCCCGTGGTCCGCGAGCGGCGACGCCCGGGCGCTCTCGGTGCTCGTCCACGACCCGCGACCCGTCGACGGGCCACGCGGTGCTCGATCTCGGCGCCGTCGAAGAGGGAACGGCGACCGCCGGGCCGCAGCTTCCTGCTCGGCGCGACCCCCGACTGCGGCTGCGCCTCGGTCACGCAGTTCATCGGGCTGATCCCGCCCGGGCGCGCGCCCGACCACTACCACGAGTACGACGAGGTGATCTACGTGCTCGAGGGCGAGGGCTATCTCGAGATCGACGGCGAGCAGGCGCCTCTGCGCGCCGGCTCGTGCGTCCACCTCCCGCGGAGGCTCGTGCACTGCCTCGCCAACACGGGCACGTCGGAGCTGCGCCTGCTCGGCGTCTTCCGGCCGGCCGGCTCGCCGGCGGCCGCCTACTACCCCGACGGCACACTCGCGGCCGTCCCGACAGGAGAGGACTAGAAATGCCGAGAATCGAGCGCAGCGCCGACGTCGCCTGGGAAGGGAACATCGCCCGCGGCGTCGGGCACATCACCGCCCACACCGGGCGCCTTCGCGCGAGCTCCCCTATTCGCTGCCGACGCGCATCGGCCAGGCCGAGGGCAAGACGAGCCCGGAGGAGCTCCTCGCGGCCGCCCACGCCGGCTGCCTCGCGATGAGCCTCGCCGGCGAGCTGACCGGCGACGGCACGCCGCCGGCCCGGCTCGACGTGACGTGCACGATCGTGATGGACGAGGTCGAAGGCGAAGGCCACCAGATCGTCGCCTCGCACGCTGACCGTGCGGGCCGACGCGCCGGACGCGAACCTCGACGACGCGCTCGCGCGCGCCGACGCCTCCTGCCCGTTCTCGACGCTGCTCAAGAAGGCCGGCGTCGACGTCCAGATCAGCGTCGCCACCTGAAGCGCCACCACGCACCGGTGCTCCGCGGGAGCACGCCCGTCCGCGGAGCAGATCCTGCTGGGCGGCCTGCTCGTGTTCGCGGCCGGGATCGTGTGCCTCTACGAGGCACACCTCGGGCTCTCGTCATGGGACGTGCTCAATCAGGGCATCTCCAAGCACACGAGCCTGTCGTTCGGCGAGGCGAACATCTGCGTCGGCGTCGTCGTCCTCGTGCTCGCGTGGCTCCTCGGTGCTCGTATCGGCGTCGGCACGGTGGCGAATGCCGTCCTCGTCGGTGTCTTCGTCGACCAGCTGCTCCGGCTCGGGTTCGTCACCGACCTCGCGCACGACCCGCTCGGCGTGCGCCTCGTGCTGGTGTTCGTCGGGATCGGGCTGATGGGCATCGCCACGGCGCTCTACGTCGGCGCGAACTTCGGCGCCGGCCCGCGCGATTCGCTGATGCTGATCAGCGCGCGCCGCTTCCATGTGCGCATTCGGATCGTTCGCTTCTTCCTCGAGGCGATCCCGCTCATCCTCGGCTACGCGCTCGGCGGGGAGGTCGGCATCGGCACGGTGATCTACCTCGTCGCGATCGGGCCGGTGGTCGAGGGGTCATTCGCTCTCGTCGAGCACACCCCGCTCGCTGTCACCTAGCCGCGAAGCGGCGCGCCGACCCGGAACGTGTGCCCGTCCGGATGGACGAGGTGGAACTCGCGCACGCCCCAGCGCTCGTCCGTCGGCTCCATGCTCACGTCGAGGCCGAGCTCGAGGGCACGCGCGTAGAGCGCATCGACCTCGTCGGGTCTCTCGACGAACCACGACATCCAGGTTCCCGGCGAGCCCTGCCCATCGCGGCAGAGGAAGATCTCCGTGTGGCCCGTCGTGACGCCGGCGAAGTCCGGCTCGCCGGCACCGTGGCTCTCGTCCCAGACGAACGTGGCCACCCAGTCGAGCTGCTCGAACCACGCGATGCTCGCGCGCACGTCCGAGACGTTCAAGATCGGAACGACTCGCTGAACCACTAGCTACGGCGGCCGAAGATCGAGAGCAGCAGGAGGAACACGTTCAGCCCGTCGAGGAAGATCGACGCGGCCAGGAGCGGCGCGGTGCGGATGTCCTTCGTCCGGCGGAGCCGCTGGAAGTCGTACATCGTCAGACCCGCGAAGATCACGAGGCCGAGGATCGAATAGATCAACGCACCTTGCGGGATCCGCACGAAGATCAGGACGATCCCGAAGATGATCAGCGCGACGAGCGCCCAGAGGAGGACGCGCGCCATCCCGGAGAGGTCGCGCCGCGTCGCATAGCCGGCCGCACCGAAGCCCGCCATGAAGAGCGCGGTCGCACCGCCCGCCTGCCACACCGCCTGTGGATCCGCACTGACGTAGTAGGCGATCGTCGGAGCAAGCGCGAGCCCGAACAGCGCTCCAAACCCGAAGAGCATTCCGATCGCAAGCTGCTCCGAGCGCTGCGCGACCGTGTTCATGCCCATCAGGACGATGAACGCGGCGATGTACCAGACGAACGCCCACCAGCCGGTCAGGTCACGGCCGACGTACGCGCCGAGGGCGAAGCAGCCGGCGGTAACGGCAACGAGCCCCATCGTCTGGCCGAAGAGGGCGCGCGAGTCGTCGCGGGCAACGGGAAACGCTGTCGTCGTCATGGGCAGATCATGCCTTCACGGCCTGCTGGAGCTCCCTCAGCGCCTCGACATAGATCTCCGAGAACGTCGGGAACGGCTGGATCGTGTCCTGCAGCACGTCGAGCGGGACCTGCGCGCGGATCGCGAGCGTCGCCTGCTGCAACCACTCGCCGGCTTCGGGGCCGAACGCATAGGCGCCGACCAACCGCCTGCCGTCGCTGAGCAGCGTCAGGAATCCGTTCATCTCCGCGTAGGCGCGCGAGTACGTCTCGGTCTTCGCGATCCCGTTGATCGGAGCTCGACCACTGAACGTCGCCTCCGTTGCGCCGACCGCCGCCGCTGCCGGATCCGTGAACACGACGCGCGGCACCGCGTCGTAGTTCGCCGTCCGCGAGCCGCCGAGGATGTTCGCCGCGACGACCTCACCCTGGTACTTGCCGACGTGTGTCAGCTGCCAGATGCCGGTGACGTCGCCGAGCGCCCAGAGCCGCTCCGCCACTTGCAGGCGGTCGTCGACCGCGACGCCATGGGGGTTCGCCTCGACGCCGACGGTCTCGAGGCCGATGTCCTGGACACGCGGCCGGCGGCCGGTCGCGACCAGAAGGCGGTCGCCACGTACCTCACTTCCGTCCGCGAGCTCGAGGACGTAGTCGTCGCCCTCGCGCCGGGCAGCAGCGGCCTGTGCGCTCAGGTGCAGCTCGACGCCCTCGCCTTGGAGCACCTCACCGAGCGCATCGCCGAGCGGCGCCGCCTCGCGCGCCAGCACGCGTGGGCCGCCCTCGACGATCACCACCTCGCCGCCGAAACGCCGAACGGCCTGCGCCATCTCGACGCCGACCGGGCCGCCGCCGATCACGAGCAGGCGGCGCGGAACCTCCTTCATGCCCGTCACCTCGCGGTTCGACCAGACGCCGTCGAGCTCCCGCAACCCGGGCACGGGCGGCACGAACGGGTCGGCGCCATTCGCAAGCACGACGTGGTCGGCGGTGTACTGCTTTCCGTCGACCTCGACCACACCCGTCCCGGCGAGCCTCCCCTGGCCACGGATCAGGGCGATGCCATTGTCGGCAAGCCACTTCTCCTGGCCGGCGTCGGAGTAGTTCGAGACCATGAAGTCGCGCCAGGCGAGCGCCGCTTCGACGTCCACCGTCGCCGGCGCCGCAGCGTCGTTCGCAGCATGGGCCGCCTCGCCCGGACGGAGGAGGGTCTTCGACGGGATGCACGCGTAGTAGGAGCACTCACCTCCGACGAGGTCACGTTCGACGAGCGCGACTCGCGCGCCGCCACTGGCAAGCGCTCCCGCGCAGTGCTCGCCCGGCGACCCGCCGCCGAGGACGATGACGTCGTAGTCGCTCATCTCGGGAGCTCCTCGCCCGACTGCTCCTTGACCATGTACTCGGCGTACCAGTCGGGCCAGTTGGCATCGGCTTCGCCGGTGCGCTGCTCGTGCTCGCCGTGGGCCGCGGCCGCGCGGCGAAGCGCCTCGGCCAGGTCGGGCACGGACGCGTAAGCCGTCTCGGTCTCGACGCGGCCCGGTAGGCGCGTCGTCACCTCCTGAACAAGCCATTCATTGCCGTCCGGGTCGCTGAAGGCAACGAACGACCCGTAGCTCGCGCCTCGGCCCGCGAGCCGCGCCTCCGGATGAAAACGGTCACCGACAGTCCCCTCGTGGAAGATCTCGCTGACCTCCGCGCCGCCCGCGGCGAGCGCCTCGCGGGCGGCCTCCACATCGGACGCGACGAGGTGCATGCCTCGCGCCGAGCCGGGCGCGGCACTCGTCAGGTCGGTCCCGAAATGGACGGAGCAGGCAGAGCCAGGCGGGGTGTACTGGACGAGCTTGAATCCGCCGTCAAGTGCGACGTCTGCGTCGAGCCGCCAGCCGAGGCGACCGTAGAACTCCTTCGCGCGATCGACGTCCGAGACAGGGAGGACGAGGACCTCCAGCTTCAAGTCGGCCATGCCCGCTCCTTTAGGTTGTTTCGGATCGCACTTTCGCAGAGAGGAGACGAGCCATGCGTCCCGACATCACTCAAGGAGCAACGTTCCCCGACTACGCGTTGCCCGACCACACGAAGACCGTGCGCAAACTCAGCGAGATCCAGGGAGACGACCCGATGATCCTGACTCTCGCGCGCGGCCATTACTGCCCGAAGGAGCACCAGCAGCACCTCGGACTGGCGGCGATCTATCCGCAGATCGCCGTCTCCTACACCCAGGTCGCCACCATCTCGACCGACGAACATCACGCCTCGCAGGAATTCCGCGCGTCGGTCGGTGCGCAGTGGCCATTCCTCTCCGACCCGGAGCGCACGGTGCAGAAGGATCTCGACATCCAGGAGTACACCGATCCCGACAACGACCCGATGATCCCGCACACGATCGTGCTCAAGCCCGGGCTCGTCGTTCACTCGATCTACAACGGCTACTGGTACTGGGGCCGGCCCTCGATCGCCGACCTCTGGACCGACCTGCGCGAAGCAACGCGCGAATGCCGGCCCGACTGGGACCTGAGCGCGCCTGGGCTGCGTGAGGCATGGGAGAAGGGCGACTACTCGTCGTTCCACGGCTGGGACAAGCGGACACCGGAGGAGATCGCCGCCGCGCGAAGCTAAGGAATCCGTCCCGGCCGGGCGGCCGTACCCCACACATCGCCCGACCAACGGAAGGAGTCCGATGATTCGCCTTAGCGCCATCGTCGCCGCCTGCGCGGCGACCGCGGCGATGCTCGCCTTCGCCACGCATGCGCGCGCCGCGTCGCACCCGGAGCTCGTGGGTGTCGTAGGCAAGAACAATGCCTACAAGATCAGCCTCAGCTTCGACGGCAAGATCGCGAAGACGCTCAAGGCAGGCACCTACACCGTCGTCATCCACGACGACTCGAAGATCCACAACTACGAGCTGGACGGACCGAACGGGAAGTCCTGGACGTTCACGTCCGTCCCGTTCGTCGGCACCAAGACCGAGACGCTGAAGCTCGTGGCCGGCAAGTACAAGGCGTACTGCGCCCCGCACGAGTCGATCATGTTCCAGCACTTCACCGTCAGCTAGCCACCGAGCCGGAGCGGGACGGCCGCCGCGCCGCCCCGCTCCCTTTCGGATCTATGCCTCGTCGGCCGCGGAGCTCTCGGCGCGCTGCTGGATCTCGCCGACGACGGTCGGGTCGGCAAGCGTCGTCGTGTCGCCGAGTGGGCGATTCTCCGCCACGTCGCGCAGCAGGCGCCTCATGATCTTGCCGCTGCGCGTCTTCGGAAGCTCCGGCGTGAAGACGATGTTCGCCGGCTTCGCGATCGGGCCGATCTTCTTGGCCACGTGATCGCGCAGCTCGGCCATCTTCTCGACCGAACCTTCCTTGCCACCCTTGAGCGTCACGTACGCCACGATTGCCTCGCCGGTCGTCGCGTCCTTCCGCGAGCAGACCGCCGCCTCGGCAACGTCGTGGTGGTCGACCAAAGCGGACTCGACCTCGATCGTCGAGATGCGATGTCCGGCGACGTTCATCACGTCGTCGACCCGGCCGAGCAGCCAGTAATCCCCGTCCTGGTCGATCCGGGCACCGTCACCGGCGAAGTAGACGTTCTCGTACTTCGACCAGTACGTCTCCCGGTACCGCGCATCGTCGCCGAAGATGCCGCGCAGCATCGAAGGCCAGGGCTTCTTCAGCACCAGATACCCGCCACCGCCGGGACCGACCTCGTTCCCTCGTTCGTCGAAGACGCCGGCTTCGACGCCCGGGAACGGGCGCGTTGCCGAGCCGGGCTTCGTCGTCGTGATCCCGGGAAGCGGCGTGATCATCACCATCCCGGTCTCCGTCTGCCACCAGGTATCGACGATCGGACAGCGATCGCCCCCGATGTGCTCGCGGTACCAGATCCATGCCTCCGGGTTGATCGGCTCGCCAACGGAACCGAGGAGGCGCAGGGCAGAGAGGTCGTGCTTCTGGGCGTACTCCGGCCCCCACTTCATGTGCGAGCGGATCGCCGTCGGCGCCGTGTAGAGGATCGTCGCCTTGTACTTCTCGGCGATCGCCCACCAGCGGTCCTTGTCCGGGTAGTCGGGCGTGCCCTCGTAAAGGACCGACGTGGCGCCGTTGCAGAGCGGACCGTAGACGATGTAGCTGTGGCCGGTGATCCAGCCGATGTCGGCGGCGCACCAGTACACGTCGGTCTCCGGCTTCAGGTCGAAGATGTAGCGGTGCGTCGTCGAGGCGCCGCAGAGGTAGCCGCCCGTGGTGTGGACGATCCCCTTCGGCTTCGCGGTCGTCCCGCTCGTGTACATGAGGAACAGCAGGTCCTCGCTGTCCATCGGCTCGCAGGGACACGAGGACGCGTCGTCGCTCTCGCCCTCCTCGAGCTCGTGCCACCAGTGGTCGCGCCCCTCCTCCATGGAGACGTCGTTGCCCGTCCGGCGAAGGACGACGGACGCGCGGACGCCCGGCGCGTCCGCCATCGCTTCGTCGGCGGTCTTCTTGAGCGCGACCGTGGTTCCGCGCCGCCAGGCTTCGTCCTGAGTGATCAGGACCTCGCAGCGCATGTCGTTCATACGACCTGACAGGGAGTCGGCCGAGAAGCCGCCGAACACGACGGTGTGCGGCGCGCCGAGGCGCGTGCACGCGAGCATCGCAACCGGCAGCTCGGGGACCATCCCCATGTAGATCGCAACCGGCGTCCCCCTCTGAACGCCGATCTTCTTGAGAGCGTTCGCGAAGCGGACGACGTCCCGCTGGAGATCCGCGTACGAGATCACGCGCGTGTCGCCGTCCGGCTCGCCCTCCCAGTGGAAGGCGACCTTGTCGCCCTGGCCTGCGTCGACATGGCGGTCGACGCAGTTGAAGCAGACGTTCAGCTTCCCGCCGAGGAACCACTTCGCATACGGCGGCTCCCACTGGTAGAGCTCGGAGAACGGCTCGAACCACGTGAGGTTCTCGCGCGCCTCCCGCTCCCAGAAGGCCTCAAATGGCTCGTCGTAGATCGACGGCTGCGCGTTCGCCTGGGCGGCGAACTCCTCGGGCGGCGGATACCGCCGCTCTTCGAGCTGCATCGTTTCGATCGCGTGCTGTTCTGACTCTGCCATCTTCGGCCTCCTCCGAGTTCGGACTGAGCTACTTCATCAACGGGCTGCCGGTTGGCAGCACCTTGCGGCCCGACTGGCCATTCCAGACGCCGGCCGCCGACGTGTACCAGGCAACGGCAGCCGTGAGGATGCCGAGCCAACCGCCGAAGTGCAGCCACCACGCGCTGTCGCCATGCGACAGCCTGAAGAACCCGACCACCAGCGCGATCTCGGTCAGCTGGAGGGTGAAGAACACGAAGAAGACTGCGACGTTGACGCGCAGGCTTCCGATCAGCATGTAGAGGTTGAACACGGCGAATGCGAAGAGGAACCACGCCAACGCGTTCGTCAGGTCGGGGCCCTGGAAGCTCGCTGCGAACTTCGTCGTATTCGCGAGAACGACGAAGGCGCCCAGCGCGAGCCAGAAGCCGCCGTAAGTCGAGAACGCCGTCGCGCCGAAGACGTTCCGGTTACGGAATTCCCACATGCCCGCCAAGAGCTGCGCCGCGCCTCCGTAGAAGAGCGCGGGGCCGACCCAGATCAGGTCGGGGATGAACGAGGCGTTGTGACCGCTGAGCAGGAACGTCGTCAGGGCGAAGCCCGCGAGCCCGAGGGGTGCCGGATCGGCAGCCAGCACGGATTCGACGACTGTCGGCCGCTCGGAAGCGACGTCAGACACTCTGTACCTCCCACGTCGAAGGTCGATGCACCACGCAACCGGCTCCGTCGCCGGCGCGCCGCCGAGCCTAGGAGTCGTGCCGTTCGTCACCAAGGGCAAAGCGACGGACGGCGTAAATGCGCGCCAAACGGTCGAATCGGGGGGCCGAACGGCCTCCGCTCGACTCCGCCATTTACAAGGCGTTATTCTCGGCCGATGGACGCCGTCTCCGGCTCCGTGTTGGGCGTGACATTGGTGGCATCGGGGTTCGCGGCGGTTCGGTTCATCCGGCCTCGGCGCGTGCTCAGCCCCGAGGGCAGCGCTATGCAAACGGCTCTCCACGCGGCGAGTGCGACGCTGCCGCATCTTCGGCGCGGGCTCAACCGCCAGTCGGCGGCAAAGGCGATCCCCCATCTGCTCACGCTGACGCAGGCCTCCGCGGTGGCGATCGCCGACCACGAGACAATTCTCGCTTTTGCCGGTATCGGTCAAGACCACCATCGCGGCGGTGAAGCCGCAAAGCGACTGCTCGGCGAGAGTGGCTCATCCCGCCGGACACGCGTGCGTGTCGTCGAGTGCACCGACTGCGACTGCCCCCTCGGGGCAAGCGTGGTTGCACCGCTCGTCGTCCGCGACGTCCAGATCGGATCGCTCGCGGCGTTCTTCCACGAGAAGCGCGACGTCCGGCCGGCGAACGTCAGGATCGTCGAGGAGGCCGCGGCACTCGTCGCCGCCCAGGTCGAGCTGGCGACGCTGACGAGCCAAGGGGAGCAGCTTGCGAAAGCCGAGCTGCGGGCTTTGCGCGCGCAGATCTCGCCGCACTTCGTCTACAACGCGCTGGCGGCGGTCGCCAACACGATCCACACCAATCCAGACGAGGCGCGCGAGCTGCTGATCGACTTCGCGGAGTTCACGCGTTACGCGTTCAAGACGGAAGCGCCGTACGTCACGCTCCGCGAAGAGCTCGCGTACGCCGACCGGTACCTGCGACTCGAGCGCGCCCGCTTCGGCGACCGGCTGCATGTCCGGATCGAGGTCGCTCCCGAGGCGCTGAGCGCCGTCGTTCCGGTTCTCTCGCTGCAGCCGCTCGTCGAGAACGCCGTGCGTCATGGCATCCAGTCGCACGACAGTGTCGGCGAGTTGCGCATCACCGGGGTCGACCTCGGCAGCGACGTCGAGGTCCGCGTCTCCGACAACGGGTTGGGGATGACCGCCGAAGCCGCGCGCTCGGCTCTCCGCGGCACCGCGGGCGGGATCGGGCTCTCGAACGTTCAATCGCGGCTCCGCACGATCTTCGGTCCCGGCTACGGGCTCGAGATCGAGTCGACGCCCGGCCACGGCACGGTCGTGCGGATGACCGTTCCGAAGTTCCGCGCGGGGGTGCGTGCCGCGTGAGCGAGGGCCTCAGCGTCCTCGCCGTCGACGACGAGCAGCCCGCGCTCGCCGATCTTGCGCGCCTGCTGCGCGGCCTGCCGAGCGTCGGCGAGGTCGACGTGGCGTCGAGCGGCCCTGCGGCCCTCGGCAAGCTCAGCGCGCGGACGTACGACGCGGTCTTCGTCGACGTGCGCATGCCCGAGCTCGACGGTCTCGAGCTGACGCGCATCCTCCGCCGGTTCGAACAGCGTCCCGCCGTCGTGTTCGTCACGGCGCATGCCGACGCTGCGGTCGACGCGTTCGAGCTCCGCGCCGTCGACTACTTGATGAAGCCGGTGTCGCGGCAGCGCCTCGCGGAGACACTCGTCCACGTGGGGCAGCTTCTTGCGACACGCACGACCGACGCGCAGCGCACACCCGGGACACGACCTCGTACCGGCCCAGAACGCACGTGGAAGCACGCGGCTCGTACCGCGCTCCACGATCCTCTACGTCGAGTCCGCCGGCGACTACGTGCGCCTCGTGTGCGACGACGGGCGCTACCTCGTTCGCGGCCATATCTCGGACTTCGAGACGCGCTGGCGCTCGGTCGGATTCGTGCGCGTCCATCGGCAATACGTCGCAAGCCTCGGCCGCGCCGTCGAGCTGCAACCACAGCTCAACGGCACCGCACTGCTCGTGTTCCCGGAGGGCATCTCGATTCCCGTGTCGCGCCGGCACGTCCCGCTGCTCATGAAGGAGCTCGAGAGCTGAGATCCGAGCTCGCGCTGCCCGCGGCCGACGTCGATCGTGCGCCGAGCATCTCCGACCGGGAGACGGAGGACGTGTACCTCCACGAGCTCATCCGGCTTCAACTGGTCGTGTCGGTGGCCGGCCTGATCGCGTTCGCAGGCGTGATCGGGGCGCTGCCGCTCGCGCTGCTCACGCTCCCAGGGTTGATCAAGGACTCGATCTTCGGCGTTCCCGCCTGGCTCGTCCTGCTCGGACCGCCGTCGTTCCTGCTGTTCCTCATGATCGGCCTCCTGTATCGCCGGCGCGCCGACCTGCTCGACGCAGAGTTCGCCGAGCTCGTCCACCGGCCATGATCGCCCTGCTCCTCCCGCTCACCGTCGTGGCGGGGACGACGGGGATCGGCATCTGGGGCGTCCGCCTCGTCCGGACGACGTCGGATCTCTACGTCGCCTCGCGTGCGGTCACTCCGTGGTGGAACGCCGCTGCGGTCTCGGGCGAGTACCTGTCGGCCGCGAGCTTCCTCGGGATCGCCGGGCTCGTGATGCTGAACGGGGCATCGGCGCTCTGGCAGCCGATCGGCTTCACCGCCGGCTACCTCGCGCTGCTGCTCTTCGTCGCGGCGCCGCTTCGCCGCTACGGCGCGTACACGATCTCCGACTTCGCCGAGGCCCGGCTCGAGAGCCCGCGCATGCGGCTGACCGCCGCCGCGGTCGTGCTCGGCATCGACGTCTTCTACCTCGTGCCGCAGTTGAAAGGCGCCGGGATCACGGTCACGTCTGTGACAGGCGCGCCGTACTGGGTCGGGATCGTCGCGGTCGGCTTCACCGTCGCGCTGACGGTGAGCCTGGGCGGCATGCGGGGGATCACCTACGTCCAGGCGTGCCAGTTCTGGGTGAAGGTGTTCGCGATCTCGGTCCCGGCGATCGCCCTCCTCGCGGTCGTCGGGCTGCCGAGCAAGAGTGTCCTCTTCGGCAACCGGCTGCCGAGCGCTCCGCCCGGCGGATTGACGGTGACGCTGACAGACCCGACGCCCGTGACCTTCCCGCGCACGACGCGGTACTCGATCGACGACCGGCGCTACATCGCGTTGCGCGGGGCCGAGCGAACGCTCCCGGCGGGCGAGCTCGAGATCCCGGCCGGCGAGGCGGTGCCCATCGCCTCGGATGGGACAGCCGAGACAGGCACGGTGTGGTCGAAGCCCGTCACCAAGGACTCGAGCACCTCGTCGCCGCTCTTCGTCTACTCGCTGCTGCTCGCGACGTTCCTCGGAACCATGGGACTACCGCACATCCTCGTCCGCTTCCACACGAATCCGGACGGCACCGCCGCGCGACGGACGACGGTGAACGTCCTCGGACTTCTCGGGCTCTTCTACACCTTCCCCGTGATCTACGGCCTGCTCGGCCGCGTCCTCACGCCGGGTCTGTACGTGACGGGCGACACCGACAGCGTCGTCCTCAAGCTTCCCGAGGCGGCGTGGCCTGGGCTCGGCGGCCAGATCCTGGCCGGGATCACGGCGGCCGGTGCGTTCGCGGCGTTCATGTCGACCTCCTCCGGGCTGCTCGTCTCGCTCGCCGGCACGATCTCGTACGACGTCTGGCCGTCCTTCGACCGAAGGCGCGAGCTCACGCACGAGGTGCGGCGCCGGCGCTTCCGCCTCGCGGCCGTCGGCTCGATCGTCTTACCCGTGGCGCTCTCACTTCTCGCCGCGAATATCCAGATCGGCGTGCTCGTCGGCTGGGCGTTCGCGATCGCCGCGAGCACGTTCTGCCCGATGTTCGTCCTCGGTATCTGGTGGCGCGGGCTCACGGCGCGCGGCGCTGCGAGCGGGATGATCGTCGGCGCGATGATCGCGTTCGCAGCAATCTTCACGGAGCTGCTCGCCGGACCGCAGAGCGGGCCGATTGGCGCACTGCTCTCGCAACCTGCGCTCGTCTCCGTCCCCGCCGCCTTCATGACGATGATCCTCGTGTCGCGCTTCGCGGGTGGCACGGTGCTCGACTCGCGTCCGCACATGCGTGCGCTGCACACACCCGAAGGGCTGCGAGTCGAAGGCTTCGCCGTCGCCGGGCCGCGCGTCTAGAAGACGATCACGGCGCGACCGCGCAGGCCGCCGGCGTCCATCAGCCGTTGCGCGTCGCCGGCCCGCTCGGGCGGGAACGTCTCGGCGACCCGCAGCGCAAGCACCCCCTGCGAGGCGAGCTCCCGCAGCTCGTGCAGCCAGTCCGTGCGCTCGAGCACCGTCGCGACCTTGATGGCGTGGATCGTGACGCCGCCCTCCACGTCGTCGCCGTCCCACGTCCGCACGTAGGCGAGCCCCCCGCCTGGACGAATCGCCGGGAACGCGTCACGCCCGCGCAGCGCCGTGTCGAAGACGCCGTCGGCGCTCGCCTCGGGATAGGGCTCGCCACGCGGCAGCACCTCGTCGGCGCCGAAACCGCGAACGAGCTCGGCGTCCGCAGTCGCTCGCGTCGGCGAGCACGCGCAGCCCGGACCGCTTCGCGAGCGGAATGACGTACGACGCGAGCAGGCCCGCGCCGCCCGTCACGAGCAGCGTCGACCCGGCCGCCAGGTCGAGCAGCTCGAGCCCGAGCTTCGCGGTGAGGCCGTTCATCGGGAGTGTCGCCGCCTGCTCGAGCGACGCACCATCGGGAATCGGCACGACGGAGGCGGCCGGCACGACCACGAGCTCCGCCTGCGCGCCACCCTCGGGCCGGCGCGGCAGCACGGCCGCCATCACCTGGTCACCGACGCCGACGTTCTCGACGCCGTCGCCGACCGCCTCGACGACGCCGGCGGCGTCCATCCCGGGCGTCCACGGCGGAGCGAGGCCGTCGATCCCGCGCGCCCGCAAGCCGACGTCCGTCGGGTTGACGGCCGCAGCGCGCACGCGGATACGCACCTCGCCGTTCTCGGGCTCGCGGACCTCGCGCTCGACGACCTGAAGCACCTCGGGCCCGCCGGGCTCCATGACTCCGACCGCCTTCACAGCCATGGCAGGAGATCCGCAACGGTGTCGACGACGACATGAGGACGGCGGGCTTCCGGGACGCGATCGAGATCGAGCGACCCGCTGATGCCGCTACGGACGAGCACGGTCGTCGAACGTCCGAGCTGTCCGAGCGCAACATCGAGCCGAAAATCGTCGCCCACCATCGCCATCTCCTCCGAGGGTATGCCCAACTGCCGACGCATGACACGCACCGCTGCCTGCGACGGCTTGCCGACGACGATCGGGCGCGTGCTGCTCGCCTTGGCGATCGCGGCGGTGATCATTGCGCCGCGGCTGAGCATCAGGCCCGCTTGCACCGGCGTACGCAGGCACGTAGCTCGCCGTGAGCAGCCGCGCCCCGGCGATCACCGCCCGCGCCGCACGCTCGAGCTCGTCGAAGTCGACGTGGTCCGCATGTGCGACGAAGACCGCGTCGACGTCCGTTCCGTCGTCGATGAGCTCCATCCCGACACTGCGGAGATACGTGCGTGCCGGCTCGGAGGCAAACGGCAGGACGCGCGGCGAGCGGCCGAGCCGGTCGAAGTACGCCTGCACCGAACGGAGCGGCGTCAGCGACTGTGCATCCTCGACCGGCAGGCCGGCCGCCCGAAGCTGGTGTGCGAACGACTCGGGCGGGAGGTGGCTGCCGTTCGTGAACGCTGCGAACGGGCGGCCGGACGCAGCGATTCGCTCGAGCACCTCGCGCGCGCCGGGAATCGCGTGTACCTCGTCCGGGCCGGTGCGATGACACAGCGTCCCGTCGATGTCGAAGACGAACCCGCCGACTCCGTCAAGAGGCACGACGCCACACCACCAGATCGTCGCCCTTGCGGACGCGCATGTAGGTAATCGATGACCGGCGCTCGACCTCGCGGAGCAGCCGGACGAGCGGGTCGCGCGCAGACACAACGGTGCGAAGCGGCCGGTCGGCAATCGGCGGCGACGCCTTCATCGCATCGACCTGCTCCTCGGGCATCGTCAGCCGGAGCAGCAGCTCCTCGTCCGAGATGCGGTCGCCGAAGCGCGCCCGCGCGCCTTCGAGGCCGACCGGCTGCGTATCGCGGAGCGCGTCCACCTTCGGCAGCGCCAACACCCGGTCCATCACCTCGGGATCCGGCGGCGCGGCGAACTCGCCGAACTGACCGAGGAAGTAGCGGACCGTCTCGTCGGAGACGTTCGACCAGCGCTCGCCGTCGATCACGTTGCGTGTCGACTGGTAGGCGATCAGCTGCGACACCGGGCGTGACGATCACCGGATAGCCCATCTCGGCGCGTACCCGGCCGACCTCGTCGAGCACTGCGTCGAACAGCTCGGGACGACGGATCTCGGCGAGCATTCGCTTGGTCGTCGTGACCATCCCGCCGGGGAGTTGATGGTGGTAGTAGGCGGCGTCGTAGTCCTGCGGCTCGCCGGGTGGCAGCCGCTTCTCGGCAACGAGCTCCTCGAAGTACGCGCCGTACGCGGGCGAGCGGCTCGAGCTCGAGGTTGTGCTCGAAGCCCTCGGCCTCGAGGTTCCGCAGCGTCGCCTCGACCGTCGGCTGCGACGTCCCGTTCCCGGCCGGGCCGACGGCGGTGTGCACGACGTCGAACCCGGCCTTCAGCACCGTCCATGTACATCAGCGGCGCCAGGCCGATCGTGCAGTGGCTGTGCAGCTCGACGGGTCGACCCGTCGCGACGAAGTGCGGCGCGAGCTCGCGCACCGCGTCGGTCGTCAGCAGACCGCCGGGATCCTTGAGATAGAAGCGGTCGATGTCGGCGCAGTCGGCGAGCGCGGCGAGCCGCTCGGCGTAGTAGGCGTGGGTGTGGACCGGGCTGATCGAGTAGGTGAGGCCGACCACGACCTCCTCGACGCCCTCCTCCTTGGCGACGCGTGAGACGCGGCGGAGCGCCGCCGGATCGTTCGCCGGCTCGGCGAACTGGAAACGGCGGATGCCGTTGCGCGCGACGCAGCGAAACGCAAGCCGCATCAGGTCTTCGCTGCACGGCTGCCAGGCAATGAAACGCATGCCGGTGGTGATGAAGTTGAGCGGCGTGCTCGGCATCGCCGCACGCATCAGCCGGAGGAGCTCCCACGGGTCCTCGCGGTGGAAGCGAACGGAGACGGCCATGTGCGTGCTCGAGGTGAAGTCGAGCGCCCGGAAGCCGACGCGGTCGAGCGTCGGAGCGATCGAAAGGATGTCCGTCGCGGTGAGGCCCGTTGCGCCCCAGAGGCTCTGGTTGCCGTCGCGCGTCGTCGTGTCGACGACGTCGATCCGCCGCGTCACGCGACCTCCACGCGGAAGAGCGGCTGGCCGTACTCGACCGGCGCCGCGTTCGCAACGTGGATCTCGGCGATCGTGCCGGCGATCCCGGCGGTCACCGAGTTCATCATCTTCATCACCTCGATGATGCAAACGATCGTGTCGGGCTCGACGCGCGCCCCGACCTCGACGAACGGCGGCTCGCCGGGACCCGGCGCGCGGTAGAAGACGCCGATCGTCGGTGCGTCGATCGTCTGCCCGTCGGCCGCGACCGCCTCGGGCGACGCCGCTTCGACGAAGGGCTCCGGCTCGGGAACGGCCCCGCCACGCAGCACGTGCAGGGATAGCCCCTCCGTCTCGATGCGCAGCTCGTCGAGCTCCGATTCGTCGATCAGCCGAAGGATCTCGCGGACATCGTCGTCGTTCAGTGCCATCTCACTCCTTGGGCCTCGCGCCGAACGCGCTCATCACCAATGCCATCGCCGACGTCGCCGCCGGCGCTTCGACCTTTCGCATCGCCGTCACCGGCCGCGACTGCAGGACGTGCAGACCGCCACCGCGCGCGAACGACCACTCGACGTCCTGGTGCGAGCCGAAGTACCGCTCGACGGTACGGGCCAAGTCGACGAGCTCCTCGAGCGCAGTGGCGTCGAGACATGCGACGTCCTGTCGGTCCGGCGGCACCGCCACGCTCACCGCGCCGCTCTCGCCCGCCAGGTACTCGATTTCCTTCTTCTGCACCTGTTCGCGCACCACCTCGCGCGTGATCTTGCTGATCAGGTAGTCGTCGGGCGTCACCTCACCGCCGACCACCGCCAACCCGAGTCCCCAGCTCGCATTGACCGCGACCATGCTCGGATCGCCGCTCACCGGGTTGCAGGTGAAGAGGACGCCCGAGACCTCGGCGTCGACCATCAGCTGTACGGCCACGCCCATGGCGGCCTCCGTCGCCCCGAGGCGTGCGCGGTAGGCAACCGCCGGCGCGCTGTAAAGGCTGGCCCAGCAGTCGCGCACCGCCTCGCAGACGCGATCGGCTCCACGTACCCAGAGATAGGTCTCCTGCTGGCCGGCGAACGTCGCCTCCTCCGAGTCCTCACCGAGCGCGCTCGAGCGCACCGCGACCGGCACGTCGGGCCCAAGCTGGGCATAGCGCACGCTCGATCTCGTCGCGCACCGCGTCCGGGATCGGGGCCGCGCGCATCGCCTCTGGCTCGTAGGCCGGCGCGAGCCCTGCCTCGTCGACGAACGCGGCGTAGGCAGACGTCGACACCGCGAAGCCCGGCGGCACCGGGATGCCCGCTGCGATCAGCTCACCGAGCACGGCGCTCTTCGCGCCGAACACGTCGGCATCACCGGAGCGCAGCTCGGCCAATGGCCGGGTGTGGCTCACTCGACGATCGTGACGGTTCCCGCCGTCCCGTCGACGCGGATCCGCTGTCCCGTCTTGATCGCCGACGTCGCACGGCCCGTCCCAACCACTGCCGGCAGGGCGTACTCCCGACAGACGATGGCCGCATGGGACATGACGCCGCCGATGTCGGTGACCGCCGCCTGGATCTTCGAGAAGATCGGCGCCCACGCCGGCGAGGTGATGCTGCAGACGAGGATCTCGCCGTCGCGCACGTCGCCGATCTGGCTCACCGTCTTCACGACCCGCGCCAGGCCTTCGACGATCCCCGGCGAGGCCGGCGTCCCGGTCAGCTCCGAGCCGCCGTCCTGGTCGCGCGACCACGCGTGGACGCGCTGCGTCGTCACGCCCCACAGCATGATCAGCGCCGGATCGAGGATCGCGTCGGGCACCGCGCCGACCGCCGGTGGCGGCGTCCAGTCGGCCAGTCGTTCGAGCAGTTCCTTCCGCCGCGCGACGATCGGGCGCCAGTACTTCGGCCCGCGCGCCTGCCCGCCGGTCGCCCAGGTCAGAAGCAGCTCGTCGAGCGCCGAGTACACCTCGAGCCGCGACAGCTGGAAGATGTCCTCGCGATCCTCGAAGAACCCGTGCGTCGCGAGCAGCGTCGCCGAAGTCGCGGATCTTGTTCCACCAGCTCGTCAAGAACCAGTAGTCGCAGAGGAACTTGTGCTCCTCGACGTACGGGAACACCGTCCGCGAGAGCGCGAGCAGCTGCTCGAAGCCCGCGCGCGCCTCGTCGCTCGAGCAGTGCCGCGTACTCGGTCGCCAGGCGATCGCGTTCCTCGGCGATGTGGTCGGTCGGCCGCTCGATCTCCTCGCCCGCATGGAGCGCCCTGACGTAGCCGATCAGCGACGCGTACGGGATGCGCGGATCGTCGAGCCAGCTGCCGTACGTGTGGTAGAGGCCGTCGCCGGTCGCCATGTGGAACCACGGCTCCTTGACGAGCTCGAGCTCGGCAAGCCACGCCTGACCCGCGTCGGTCTGAGCGAGCGCCGCGTCGACCTCCTCCGGCGATCGTCCCTTCGACGAACGCACCGTCGACGCCCGTGTCGATCGCGAGCCGCGCGAGCCTGCGCAGCTCGGCGTCCGGGCGGAAGAGCAGGACGTCGAGACCCGCCACCATCTGCGCGATGTGCTGGTCGGGAATGTCCGGGAGATTCGCCTTGCAGAGCTCGGCGAACGTCATGTACGCGCCGTAGCCGAGCAGCAGGAACTCGAAGTGGTGCTGCCACATGACGTCCGAGAGCCGCAACGCCTGCCGGTAGGCATCGAGCACGGCGACGTAGCTCGTCGGCTGGTCGCCGAACGCAACCTCGTCGGGCTCGTATTCACCGAGCGCCGGCACCTCCAGCTCGTCGAGCTCGGCGATCAGCGCCTCCATCTTCCCGCGCCACTTGCCGTAGAGCTCGTCCCAGTTCTCGTAGTAGTAGCCCGCGCGCTTCTGGAAGTGCTCGGCGCGCTCGGCGATCTTCTCCGGATCGAGCACCGGGTTGCCGGAGATGTAGATGTAGCCGTTGAGGCAGCGCCAGTCGATGCCCATCGCCGGCGGCACGGCGAAGACGCGGTTCTGCCATGAGCCGAGCGCCTGGTACGGGGCGTCGATGCAGATCGCGTCGAACGCCGGCATCGGCAGCGGAAAGTGCATCGAGTTCCAGAACCAGAAGCGCTGCTCGTCCACCTCGCGCCGCTCCTCGTCGAAGCGCGCGTAGTAGGGGTACATCTCCTCCCACCCCTCGCACCCCGGGGGAGTCTCAACTTCATACGGGCTCGGAAACGAGCCGACTGCCGGCGTTATTGCCATCTGACCTCCCGGGACGTGGGCCGCTGCCTCCCCATTCTCGGGGCTCGACGCCTCTGTGCCAAGTCGGCGGGCCGTCCGGCCCGCCGACGACGATGTCGGCACGGATGCTGCAGCTACGCGTCCATGGCCAACGCGCGGCGATGGGCGAGGTCGCCGACCGGATCGGCGAGCTCGCCGGCGTGCGCCATCTCGCCGTCACCGACGCATGGCACGACGGCGAGGCAGCGCTCACGGCAGACATCGCCGCCGACCGCGCAGATCGCGTTCTGCGCGTCCTCGCGGAGCTCGGCGTCCCATCGAGCGAGATCGCCCTTGTGCATCTCGACCGTCTGGGCTCGACTCCGGATCCGTCGGATTCGCTCGGAGTCGTCTGGGCGGACGTGCTGGGCCAGGCACAGGCCCGCGCGCAGACGCCGGCGCGCTACGTCGTGCTGATGGTGGCGGCCGGAGTCGTCGCCGCGTTCGCGGTGCTCGAGCAGAGCCCCGTGCTGATCGTCGGAGCAATGGCGATCAGCCCCGATCTCCTGCCGATCACCGCGGCTTGCACCGGCCTCGTCCTTCGTCGAGCGCGGCTGGCGCTCCGAGGCGTCGCCGCCCTCGCCATCGGGCTCGCGGTTGCCGGCCTCGTGGCCGGCCTCGTCGCCGCAGCGCTCGATGTGTTCTCGCTCCTGCCGGCCGACTTCAAGCTCGGGACGATCCCAGCGGCGCAGGGACACGTCGGCACGTCGACGATCCTGGTCGCCTTCGCCGCCGGCGTCGCGGGAATGCTCTCGGTCGAGTCGCGAGGCAGCTCGGCCGTCGGCGTCGCGATCTCGGTGACGACGATCCCCGCGATCGCCTACCTCGGCGTCGGTATCGGCGTCGGCGAGACCGAAAAGGCCCTTCCCGCGCTCACGGTCCTCGGCGCCAACGTGGCGATGATGCTCATCGGCGGCTGGGGTGCCCTCGCGGTCCAGCGCTGGCGCACCGGCGAGCGCGACGCGCGCGTCTAGGCGAGACTACGACGCATGAGGGAAGGGCCAGTGCGTCGGCGGGTGCAGAGCTTCAGCTGGGGCGACCGGATGCGCCAGGCGGTCGCGAACCGCCGCGTCTTCCCGTACCTCGCGCTGATGACGTGCGGTCTCGCGCTCGCCTCGGGCTTCGTCGTCACGCTCGTCGACCGGCGAGACTTCCCCACCTTCGGCATCGCCGTGTGGTGGGCGGTCGTCACTCTTGCGACCGTCGGCTACGGCGACGTCGTGCCGCACACCGCCTGGGGCCGCGTCGTCGGGAGCGTCGTGATCGTCGTCGGCGTGACATTCATCTCGTTCCTGACCGCGACCGTCACCTCGTACTTCGTCTCAGCCGAGCAAGAGGAAGCAGCGGCCGAGGAGAAGGAGCGGCACGATAGGGAACTGGCCGAGACGATGGAGATGCTGCGCCGCATCGAAAAGCGCCTCACCGAGATCGAGTCGAAGCTCGACCGCTAGACGAGAATCGTCACCAGCGCCCGCGCCAGGAAGAGGCAGCCGACCACCGTGAGCGCGATCGTCGCGACGCGTGTGCCGTTGATCGCGAGCCAAGCCTTTGCGCGGTCGATCGTGGCAACCGTTCCTTCGGGTGCGAGGAAGAAGCCGATGATCGGCACCTCGAGCAGCAGGAGCATGACGAGGTTGGCGAGGAGCACCGCCAGGACGACGCCGGCCGTGCCGTAGTTCTGCCGGTTGATCTCCGTGAGGCTGGTGAGGTACGCGGCGCCTGGGAAGCTGAGCAGCAAGCCGATGACGAACGTCGTCCGTGCACTGCCTCCGTCGAGCGCGCGTTGCCAGCGCGGTGTCTTCTTCGGGGCGTCGCTGTGCTTCCGTTTCCGCCGGCCACTGTGAAGGACGTACGCGGCGATCAGCGCGATCGACCCGAGAGCGAAGTCGATCGCCGGGGCGACCGTGTGCTTCGTCGTGCCGACGCCCGACGAGTTCGGCAGCCACTCGACGATCGAGACGCCGACGATCATCCCGGTCGTCAGCGCACCGCAGAGGTAACCGAGCATCAGCCGGCGCGGGTTCGGGAGCAGCAGCATCACCGTCGTCGCGGTCAGCAGCGTCGGGTTCACTGCGGCGAGAAGCGCAAAGAGCAGTGCTCTGCCCACAGCGCCGAGTATGGAGAGGACTAGGGCGAGTTACTAGTTGCGGCGGCGTTCTTCGTCGACCGTCAGCTCAGCGGCAGGCACCGCTTCGAGGCGATCGTCGGGGATCGGCTCCCCGCTCAGCACCGAGCGGCCATACGTCCCGGCGGCCAGGCGCGCCTCGGCGCGCTCGATGCCCTCGAGCTGTCGCTTGAGGTCGTCGGAGATGCCCTCGTCGAGCTCGTCCTCGTAGAGATCGGAGGCGAGGTTGGCCGGGTCGTACTCGTCGGCTTCTTCGCCGTCCTCTTCCCGACCGCGCCTGCCGAGCGCCCGTTCGATGCGCTCCCGCTCGGCTGCCAGTAGCTCGCGTGCCCGTGCTTCGTCCATCACACAACTCTACTCACCCTGGTGAGCAGGGTGCCTTCCTTGCCGAGATCACGCTCCGTGCGGGATGCTCTCGGGATGACCGAAGCCCCAATCGTCCCGCGCTGGGAATGGCGCACGTTCGGCGAGCATTTCGGGCCGGCTGACGACCGCTTCGCCGCGCTGACGCCGGAACGCGTCCAGGAGAGCGACGAGCTCTATCTGCTCTCCGTCAGCGGCGTGCACAGCACCGTGAAGATTCGCGACGAGCTGATGGACGTCAAGCGTCTCGAGCACGTCAACGACGACGGCCTGCAGCAATGGCTCCCGGTGATGAAGACGGGCTTCCCGATCGCGGCGTCCGACGTCGCTTCGGTGCTGACCGCCCTCAATGTCGACGCACCGCCGCTCGAGCGCAGCGAGTACTCGTCCGAACAGCTGCTCGCGGAGGTCGTCACGCCGAACACGTCGCTGCTCGCCGTCGAGGTGCACAAGCGACGGCAGCGCTACACGATCGGCGGCTGCATGACCGAGCTCACGGACGTCGTGACCGATCGCGGCGCAACCCGCACGATCGCGATCGAGACCACGGATCCGGCGCTCGTGATCGCCACGGTGCGCGACCTCGGGCTCGACGCGCGGCTCAACACGAGCTTCCCGCGCGGGCTCCGTCAGCTCGTCGGCTTCGGCGCCGGCCGTTATGCCGTGCTCGACGTCGGCACGAACTCGGTGAAGTTCCACATCGGGCAGAAGCACGCCGACGGCAGCTGGACGACGATCGCCGATCGCGCGGAGGTGACGCGCCTCGGGGAAGGGCTTGCCGAGGCGGGCAAGCTCGACCCCGGAGGCAATCGCGCGCACAGTCGACGCGATCGCCGGCATGGTCGACGAGGCGCGGCGAAGCGGCGTCCTCGCGATCACCATCGTCGGGACTGCAGGGCTCCGGATCGCGCCGAACGCGGCCGAGCTGATCGACGGTGTCCGCGCGAGAAGCGGCGTCAACGTCGAGGTGATCCCGGGCGAGGAGGAGGCGCGGCTCGCATATCTCGCAGCCCGTGCCGGGCTCGGCACGGTGACCGGCGCGGTCGTCGTGTTCGACACCGGCGGCGGAAGCTCGCAGTTCACCTTCGGGCAGGGCGACACGGTCCAGGAGCGATTCAGCGTCAACGTCGGCGCAGCGCGGTTCACCGAGGCGTTCGCGCTCGACGGCGTCGTCTCCGACGAGACGCTTGCGCGGGCGTTTGAGGCAATCGGCGCCGAGCTCGAGCGCCTCGACGGGCGGCCGGCGCCTGATGCCCTCGTCGGAATGGGCGGAGCGGTCACGAACCTCGCGGCCGTGAAGCACGGCCTCGAGACGTACGATTCCGAGGTTGTCCAAGGCACCGTCCTCGACCGCGCCGAGATCGACCGCCAGATCGAGCTGTACCGCTCGCGGGATGCGAGCGGCCGGCGCGAGATCGTCGGCCTGCAATCGGGACGCGCAGAAGTGATCCTCGCCGGCGCGTTGATCGTGCGCACGGTGCTCACGAAGCTGGAGACCGAGTCGTTCACGGTCAGCGACCGCGGGCTCCGGCACGGCAGGCTTGCAGAGCTCTTTACCTAGAAGGGAGTTCCGATGTCCACCACGACACCCGCGAAGCTCACCGAACTGTCCGGCGAGGAGCTCGGCGACCTGATCACGCTGATCGGCAGCGCCGACAGCGTGGAGCTGAAGGCCACGCTCGCGCAGCACGAGCATCGACAGGCGATCACGGCGCTCAAGCTCGACCCGCTGCAAGCGCAGATCCGGCAGGTCTACTTCTTCGACACGCCGGACCTTCGGCTGAACCAGGCGGGGGTCGTCGTGCGGGCGCGCCGCGTGAGCGGGCGCGACGGCGACACGGTCGTGAAGCTCAGGCCCGTCGTGCCCGACGAGCTCCCGACGAACGTGCGGCGCTCGAAGAACGTGCTCGTCGAGGTGGACGCGATGCCCGGCGGCTACGTCTGCTCGGCCACGATGAAGTCGTTTCAGGAGAACGACCGCATCCGCGATGCGATCCACGGCGCGTTGCCGGTGCGCAAGCTCTTCTCCAAGGAACAGCGTGCGTTCTACGAGGCGCACGCGCCGGACGGGATCGCGTTGGAGGATCTGAGCATCCTCGGCCCGACGTTCATCCTCAAGGAGGTCACGCGGCTGAACGGTCGCCGGGTCGTCTTCGAGCTCTGGCTGCTCCAGGACGGGTCACGGATCGTCGAGCTGTCGACGAAGTGCCCGCCGCGCAAGGCACTCACCGTCGCCGCCGAGTCCCGGGCCGACCTCGAAGCACTCGGGCTGACGCTCGCGCCGGACGCGCACACCAAGACCAAGACGACGCTCGAGTTCTTCGCCGGCGAGCTGGCCGGGGGCTAACGCCCACTCCGGCTCGCCGGACATACGAATTACCCACTTTTGAACCTAAAGTATTAGGTAATTGTGACCGATATCGCGATCCATGAGTCGTCCACTCGAGATCGCAATCACGCCTGCCATTCGTCTGGCAGCCCGTTTGTCCCTTGCCTGGAAGATCGCGCTCGTCTGCGCGGTGCTGCTCGTGCCGACGCTCTTGCTCGGCAGCGGCTACCGCTCGGGCATGAACGCCCAGACGTCGTTCGCGGCCAACGAACAGGCCGGCATCGTCTATGCGAAGCCGCTGCTCGGCCTCGTCGCATCGACGGTCGAGCTCCGCAGCGCAAACGTGCGTGCAGCGCTCGGCGAGCACGGCGCCGACGGGTCAGCGGCCCGCTCGGCGATCGACACAGACGTCCAGTCTCTCGACAAGCTCGTCGCGAAGAACAGCGGCGGGATGGGTATCGCCTCGCAGTGGAAAGACGCCGAGGCTGCCGTCACCGCATACGCAGCGCGCACGGCGACCCCGAGCGCGGCGACCGAGATCGGCGCGGCCGACAACGCGCTGACCACGACGAACGCTGCGGTCGCGCAGGTCCTCAACAACTCGTTCCTGATCCTCGACCCGGATCTCGACTCGTATTCGGCGATGGACGGCTGGCTGCTGCGCATGCCGGTCGTGCTCGACCTCGCAACTCGCTCGTCGGCCCAGCTCGCGACGGCGTTGCCGCACGGCGGACACGCCAATCGTCCCGTCGCGGTCGAAGTAGCGCAGTCGAAGGCCCGCCTCGATGACGCCCTCACCGCCCTCAACGCGGATGTCGCTGCCGCCAAGTCCTCGACGCGCGACAAGCACGCCGCCGCGGAGCTGAGCGCGCCGGTCGGCCCGCTCGCGACCGCCCTTGGCCGGCTCGATGGCTCGCTCACCGCCGGAATGACCGGTGCGCTGCAGCGGCCGACGACTGCTCCGGGCGACGCCGTCGCACGGGCCGCCGTCGCGCTCGACAAGGCCTACCCCGTGACCCTCAACCGCCTCGTGCAGGAGCGGGCCGATCGCCTCAACGCGACGCTCTACCGCGACCTCGTGATCGCCGCGCTCTGCCTGCTGCTCGCCGCATACATGGTGACCGCGATCGTCCTGCAGATCCGTCGTGGCATCGCACCTGTGCTCGATCGCTCGAAGATGCTCATGGAGCACTGCGCCACCGACCTCCGCGAAGGGCTCGAGCGGATGTCGACCGGCGACCTGACCTATGCAATCGAGCCGGTCACGCCGCCGATCGAGAACATCGGACGTGACGAGATCGGCGCCGTCGCAACCGCGCTGAACGGCATCCGCGAGCGCACGATTGCCTCGGTCCACGCCTACAACGCGACGCGAACGGCGCTCGCCGACGTGGTCGGCAACATCCAGGCCGCCTCCGGCACCGTCTCCTCCGCGTCCGAGCAGATGGCAGCGACGTCCGCGGAGACCGGCCGCGCGATCGGTGAGATCGCAACCGCGGTCGGCGGTATCGCGCAGGGCGCCGAACGCCAGGTGCGAATGGTCGAGAACACACGTCGTAGCGCCGAGGAGACCGCGTCGGAGGCCGGCGAAGCTCGTCGCGTCGCGCTCGAGGGCGTCGACGCTGCGCAGCAGGCGACCGACGCCATCCAGGGAGTCCAGGAGTCGACCGAGCGCGTGACGGAAGCGATCCGCGGCCTCGAGACGAAGTCCGAGCAGATCGGCGGCATCGTCGAGACGATCACCGGCATCGCCAGCCAGACGAACCTGCTGGCGCTGAACGCCGCGATCGAAGCGGCACGCGCGGGCGAGCAGGGCCGCGGCTTCGCGGTCGTGGCCGACGAAGTGCGGAAGCTGGCCGAGGAGTCCCAGCGCGCCGCGGGCGAGATCGCCGGCCTGATCGCGGAGATCCAGGAAGAGACGCATGCGACGGTCACGGCCGTCGAGGACGGCGCCGAGCGCACCCGCGAGAGCGTCGAGGTCGTCGACCGTGCCCGCCTGGCCTTCCAGCAGATCGGTCGTTCAGGTCGAGCAGGTGACGGATCGGATCGCCGAGATCGTGACCGCCGCCGGCGAAGTCGCAAGCGTCGCCGAAGAGTCGTCTGCGTCGACCGAGCAGGTCAGCGCCTCGACCGAAGAGACGAGCGCGAGCACGCAGCAGATTGCCGCTTCCGCCCAGGATCTGGCGGCGACCGCCGATGCAGCTCCGCACGCTGATCGAGACCTTCACGATCGCCGGCTGAGAGCGCAGGCGCCAAGATCACCTAGGCCGGGTGACCTCACGCTCACTCAGCCGCGGCGGACGCTCGTTCCAACCGCGGTCCAAGGAGGTTCGGCGATGAGCGAGCAGATAGCCCCGGCTGCACCGGAAGAGAAGGCCCCGACCCGGACGAGCGTCCTTCTCCGCAACCCGCGGCGCCTGATCATCGCCGCCATCCTGCTCTTGGTGGCGATCGGCGTGGCCGTCTTCACGACCGCGACCTTCACGTCCGCTTCGGCGAGCCCCGGGAACATGGTCGCCGCCGGCAGTGTCCAGATCGACAACAGTCACGACGGCGTTGCGATCTTCACCGCGTCTGGGCTCGTCCCCGGCGACAGCGTGAACGGCACCGTCGCAGATCTCCAATGTGGGCAGCTCGGCCGGCAACTTCTCGATGAGTCACTCGAACGTCGTCGACACCCCTGCCACGCCACCGTTCTCGGCAAAGCTCGACCTGCTGGTCGAGGACGTGACGAACGCGGCCAGCCCGCAGACGATCTACACCGGGAAGCTGAACGGCATGGGAACGATCCAGCTCGGGAAGTGGGACGCCGGCGCAAAGCACACGTACAAGTTCACGACGACGTTCCCGAACGGGACTCCCGCCGAAGACAACCCGTACAAGAACGCCTCGACGGCGTCGACTTCGTCTGGAACGTCGTCAGCTGAGGCGGCGCCTTGGCCGAACCGGGACGCTGGCGGCGGCGGCTTCGTGACAAGCGCGTCATCGCGATCATCGCAATCGTGCTCGTCGGCCTGCTCTCCTCTGGCGTCGCGTTCACGCTTGCCGTCTTCACCGACAGCTCGCAGAGCGCCGGGTCGATCAGCGCCGGCGACCTCGTGTACGACCTGGCGCCGGCGACGATCGTGAACACGACGGCGATGAAACCGGGAGAGACCCGTGGCGGCTCGGTCACGCTCACCAACAAGAAGGCCAAGGGCAGCTTCGCCCTCGGCTTCGGCGGCCTCGGCTCGAGCAGCCTCGCTTCGACGCTCCAGCTGACGGTGAAGAAAACCGCGCCCACGGGCGCCCAGACGCTCTACAGCGGCGTGCTCGCGAGCGTCCCGACGCTCGAGCTCGGGACGCTTGCCACCGGCGCCTCACTGACGCTCAACTTCACCTACGCGTGGCCTGCCGACGCCCTCGATCCGGCGCTGCAGGGTCAGTCGATCCCGCTTGTTCTGCAATGGGGCGCCCGCACGTGAGCGGCAAGTGGGCGTCGCGCATCGTGAACGTCCTCCTCGGGACAGCCGTCCTGCTCGCGCTGCTCGCGATCGTCCCGTCGCTGCTCGGCTACAAGCGCTACGTGGTCGACGGCCACTCGATGGAGACGGCGATCCCGTACGCCTCGGTCGCGTGGGAGACCGAGGTGCCGGTCTCGGAGCTGAAGGTCGGCGACGTCATCACCTTCAAGCCGCCGCCCGAGTACAACGTGACGGAGCTCGTCACCCACCGGATCATCTCGGTCGAGAAGCAGAGCAACGGCAAGCCGGCGTTCAAGACAAAGGGTGACAACAACGAGTCCGCCGATCCCTGGACGATCGTGCTCAACGCCTCGACGCAGCCGCGCGTCAAGTTTCACGTCCCCTACGTCGGCTACCTCTACATCGCGCTCTCCACGTGGTGGGTTCGGTTCCTCGTGATCGGGCTGCCGGCACTCATCGCAGCGGTCTGGATCGGGATCGTGCTCTGGCGTGAAGCAGGCAGAGAGGTGGAGAAGGAAAAGCAGCGAATCGCCGGCGCGACGTGAGGCGCGGCGTGGTGCTGGGGCTGCTCGCTGCTGCTGCCCTGGCGGCAGCAGCTCACGCCTACTTCACGACGACGAAGTCGACAGCCGCAGACCGTCAGCGCAGTCGCGGACTTCCTACCGCCGGTCGCGAGCCGCGCCGTGGTCGTCGATCAGAGCGGCGCAGTCGGCACGATCTTTCAGGGACGGCAGTACTACGTCTACGCCCAGGTCGATGACCAGGGGAACCCGCCCTCGGGCACCCGGACCGTAACCGCGGATGTCTCGTCGTTCAGCGGCGGCAGCACGATCGCGACTCTGACACCGGGCTCGTACAGCGTCGCGTCGGTGACGTACAACTTTCGGTCACCGACCCAAACCGCGAGCCTGATTCTCGGCCCAGGGGAGAAGCCCTACACCTTGACGATGACCGACGCTCTTGGCCAGTCCGCGACGCAGACCTACAACGGAAAGATCGGGACCGTGTGCGCGGCATCGTCCTTCTCGACCGCCAACGGCCGGAACCAGGGCAAGAAGGTCGATCGCGACGACGTGATCTCCTACGCGTTCACGACGCCGATCGATACGCGCAGCATCATCTCGTACTGGACCGGCGGTGGTGTCGGGGTGACGGTCCTGCTGACCGACCGGGGCTCGAACGACGCGCTGACGATCCTCAACCAATCGACCGGGCAAGCGACGCCGCTCGGCACGGTCACCATGCAAGGCAACTTCGCCCTTGGCGACGTGCGGCTCGCCGGAACGATCCTCCTTCAACGCAACGACACGGTTGTTGTCGAAGTCGGCGATCTCTACGGCGGCACCGGTCTGCCCCTGACGGTGAACAGCAAGACCGCGATGACCTGGTCGCCCGCAGCGGGAATCACCGACACGAACGGCTACCCATGCGCGACCACCTCCGTCACACAGCCCAACGCGGTGTTCAACTTCTGACATGAGATCCAGCGGAGAGCCATTCGGCCGGCTGCCCGACGGCCGCCCGGTCGAGCGCTACACCCTCGCCGGCGATATCGAAGTGACGATCCTCACGCTCGGCGCGACGATCCAGTCCGTGCGCGTTGAAGGGGTCGAGGTGGCGCTGGGCTACGGCTCCGTCGACGAGTACCTGGCGACAACCGGATACTTCGGCGCTGCTGTCGGCCGCGTCGCGAACCGTCTCGCGCATGCGCGCGCGCCGATCGACGGCGTCGAGCACCGGTTCTCGGCGAACGAGCCACCCCACACGCTCCACGGCGGCGCGGACGGCTTCAACAGGCGACTCTGGTCGGCGCGGCCGACCGACGATGGCGGCGTCTCGTTCGAGATGACGAGCCCGGATGGTGACCAGGGGTTCCCGGGCACCGTCCGTGCCGGCGTGCGCTACACGGTGTCCGGCGCGGATCTCCGTCTCGACTTCGAGGCGTCAACCGACCGGACGACGCTCGTCAATCTCACGAGCCACGCCTACTGGAACCTTGCCGGAGGCGGCCCCGTCGCCGGTCACATCGTGGAAATCGCCGCGAGCCGCATCACGCCGGTCGACGCGGAGCTGATCCCGACCGGGGCGATCGAGGACGTGGCCGGCACGCGTTTCGACTTCACCACGCCGAGACCCGCGGGCGCAGAGCCGTACGACATCAACTTCGCGCTCGACGAGGCCGACGGCACCCTTCGCTCGGCGGCGCGACTGACCGACCCGGTCTCCGGTCGGGCGCTCCGGGTTCTGACGACACAGCCCGGTCTGCAGCTCTTCACGGGGATGCCCACCGGCGCGGCCCTCGAGGCTCAGGCGTTCCCGGACGCCCCGAACCACCCCGGCTTCCCCTCGATCGTCCTCCAGCCGGGCGAGGAGTACCGGGCAACGACCGTGTTCAGCTTCGCCTAGTCGGCCTTGTCCCAGCCGTCTTCGCCGTGCGACCAGGGGACGACGGTGTCACGCACAAAGATGTACTCCTCGTCGTCGCTCGGCCAGACGCCGACCTTGTTGCTGTCGGGATAGACCGAGACGGCGGGAGAGGTCGCGTTCGAGAAAAGCAGTGTCCGCGCCGGGGTGTCGCTCCGGTTCATGATCTTGTGCGCGCCGGCCGGGCCGGACGGAAAGCAGGCGAGGTCGCCGCGCTCGAGCGCGAGCTCCCCGTCGGGCACGCGAACGGCGACCGACCCTTCGACCACGAGCAGCCATTCCTCCACGAATTCATAGTGGTAGGGGCACGCGCCGGCGCCTGGCTCGAGGTCATAGACGTACATCGCCATCCCGCTCGAACCGAGCGCCCGCGCGACGTCGATCCGCCCTTCGAGATTGTCCGCCTTGAAGACGTTCACGACTGGGTTCATGCTTGCATTATCGAAGGATCACCCACCCAGGGGGAACGCCCGCCACCCGCCGCTGCGAGAGCATCGGCTACGTGACCGCCGACGGCGTCACACCGCTCCACAACGAGCGCCTGCATCGGCTGGGCAAGGTCGCGGCGTGGCTGATCGGCATCGCGGTCGTCGTCGCGGTCCTCCAGCTGCTCGGCTTCGACGTGACCGGCTGGTTCAGGCAGCTGTGGGACCAGATCAAAGGCGTCCCGCCGAAGTACCTGATCGCGGCGGTGACATTCCAGACCGGGCAGACGGTCCTGACCGGGTACTCGTACTACGGCATCCTCAACGCCGCCTATCCGGGCGAGGTGACGGTCAAGCCGATCCTCGCCGCGTACGCGGTCGGCGTCGCCGGCAACGGCTTCCTGCCCGCGAACATCGGCACCTTCGTGACGCTCCTGATGTTCGTTGCGATCATCCCGAGCTGCTCATTCGGCGGCTCGATCGCGGCGTACCTGGTGCAGAAGATCTTCTTCACGATCGCCGGGACGTTCGTCTACCTGTACCTCTTCCTCTCGGTCCCGGGCTCGTTCGACCTCAGCTTCGGCAATGAGCACAACCATCCGGCGCTGACCGGCGCCATCGTGCTCGGCGGGATCGTGCTGATCGTGATCGTCGGGCGCATCTTCTGGCGCCAGGTCAAGAAGCTGTGGGCGCAGGCGAAACAGGGCGGCGCGATCCTCGCGAAGCCGGGCCAGTACATGCTCCGTGTCTTTACGCCGTCATTCCTCGGCTATTTGTGCAAGCTGGCCGTGATCGGGATCTTCCTCGCGGCCTTCGCGATCCCCGTGACGTTCAACTCGGTCATGTGGGTCGTCGGCTCGGGCTCGCTCGCGAACGTCGCTTCGTTCACGCCGGGTGCGGTGGGTGTGACCCAGGCGACGAACGCCCTCGCGCTGAAGACCTGCTGTCACGTCCCGAACGACACCGCGGTCGCGTACTCGACCGCGCAGCAGCTCGTGACCACGGCCTGGAATGTCCTGTTCGCGATCATCGCCGTCGTCTGGGTCTTCGGCTGGACGGGCGGCAAGACGCTCGTCGGCGATGCGTATCGCGACGCGAAGGTCAAGACGGCCGAGGCTACTGCGGGCCGCAAGGAGAAGCGCGCAGCGAAGAAGCAGGCCAAATAGCGTTCAGGTGATGCTCGAAGGGAAGACCGCGGTCGTGACCGGCGGCACCGGCGCGATCGGCGCGGCTATCGCCCGTGGCCTCGCAGACGCGGGTGCGAGAGTCGGCGTGCTGGCTCGACAGCGCGACCGGATCGAAGCGCTCGTTGCATCGTTGCCGCAGGCCGTCGCCCTCGAAGCGGACGTGCTCGACATCGCCGCCCTGGAAGCGGCGCGCGAGCAAATCGGCGAGATCGACATCCTGGTCAATGCCGCCGGCGGCAACGTCGCTGACGCCACTGTCGGCGAGCGCACCTTCTTCGAGCTACCGGTCGAAGCGCTGCGCGAAGTCGTCGACCTGAACCTCCTCGGCACCGTGCTGCCGTGCCGCGTCTTCGGCGAACGGATCGCGAGCGGCGGCGCGATCGTGAATGTCTCGTCGATGGCCGCACACCGTGCGCTCACACGTGTCGTCGGCTACGGCGCGGCGAAGGCGGCGGTCGAGAACTTCACGCGCTGGCTGGCCGTCGAGCTCGCACCGGACGTGCGCGTCAACGCGGTCGCGCCCGGCTTCTTCGTGGGCGAGCAGAACCGGACGCTGCTCTTCGACGCGACCGGCGCGCCGACCGAGCGTGCCCAGCGAATCCTCGCCGCCACGCCGGCAGGCCGCTTCGGCCGTCCGGAGGAGATAGCCGGTGCGGTCGTCTGGCTGTGCAGCGACGCCGCCTCGTTCGTCACGGGCACGATCGTCCCGATCGACGGCGGCTTCGGCGCCTTCAGCGGCGTCTAGACGTTGTACGCGCGCTTGACGAGCCCGTAGGCGAGCTCGTGCGCAAGCCGCGGCGCGTCGTCCGCGTCGATCAGCCCGGCCTCGACCTGACGCGCCAGCCAGCCACACGTTCGTCGCCGCCAGAGGTCGTGGCGTACCGGGATCGCAGTCAGCGCCCGCGCGTCGTCGACGAAGCCGGCGAGCTTCGCAATGCCGGCCGTCTCGGTGACCCGGTCGAGGAACCGCACGATCCCGTTCGGGCTGTCGTGAAACCACCAGGGCGAGCCCAGGACGAGCGCCGGATAGTGCCCGGCGAGCGGCGCGAGCTCCCGGCTGTAGGTCGTCTCGTCGAGCGTGTAGGCGATGACGCGAAAACCGGGCTCGGCGCCGAAGCTCTCGAGCAGCGGGCGCAGGCCGCGCGTCCAATCCGCGGCGATCGGGATGTCGGCGCCGATGTCGGGGCCGAAGCGCGCGGCGAGTGGACCGTCGTGGTCGCGAAGACTGCCGAGGTGGAGCTGCATGACGAGCCCGTCGTCCACGCTCAGCCCCGCATGGACGTGGAGCATGTGCGCCTCGAACCGGCGCGCCTGCACCGGCGTCACCGTGCCGGCGAGCGCCGACGCGAAGGCAGCCGACGCCTCGGCGGGCGGCAGGGGCGTCGTGTCGACCACGGTGGCGCCATGGTCGGTCGCAGTCGCGCCTAGCTCCTTGAACGCAGCTCGCCGCGCGGCGAGCGCTTCGACAAACGCGACGTAGTCGCCGATCTCGAGGCCGCTGACCCCCTCGAGCCGATCGAGGGCGGCGCGCCAGCCGGGCGCGTCGAGCGCTGCCGTCGCATCTGGGCGAAACGTCGGTCGCACCCGGTCGCCTGCCCGCTCGCGCACCGCACGATGCTCGTCCAGCGTCGCGCCGGCCGGGTCGGTCGTCGAGATCGTCTCGACGCGGAACCGGTCGAGCAGCGCCCAGGGCGCGAAGTCCGGTGACGCGAGACGTTCCTCGAGCGCGTCGTAGGTCGCCGGGTCGACACGTGACTCGACGCCGAACACGGTCGCGAGCGTTTCGCGCAACCAGAGCGCGACCGGAGTGCCGGCAAACAGGTCGAACCGCTCGGCAAACCGGCGCCACACATCTCGGTCGTCGACCTCGGCGCCGACGCCGAGCTCCTCGAGCGGGACGCCGTGGGCATAGAGCAGCCGGACGACGTAGTGATCCGAGGTGACGAAAAGCCGGCCGGGCGGCGGCAGCCGGGCCTCGGGGCGGGCAAGCAGCTCGATGTCGATATGGCCGTGCGGACTGACGATCGGGAGCTCCGCGACGCCGTTGTAGAGCTCGAGCGCAAGCTCCTGCGCTGCCCCCGCCTCGAGGTAGCGGTCGTCCCTCACGCGCTGCGCCAGAGCCCGAGCCCCGGATCGGGGATGCGCGCGGATACGTGCTCACGCGCGAAGCGCATACGCGCCTCCTCGTAGGGCAGGTAGCGGAATCCGACGCCCTCGACGTCCGCGCGCGACAGCCCGGGGCCGGGGCAATAGATGACGTCGAAGCGGCCCTCCGTCGAGCCGTGGATCAGATGTGCGACGGTCGCGAGACTCGCAGCCAGCTCGGGATCGTCCGCCATCGCCGCGAGCGCGGCGTCGCGTCCGCGATAGCCGTGCCGGCGGATCAGCCGGTCGATGCCGTCGTCCTCCCCGAACCGATCGACGCCCGGGGCGAGCACGTAGAGCTCGCCGCCGTCGGCCATCGCGCGGCGCGTCCGGTAGATCGCCTTGTTGCCGAGCCAGGTCGAGTGGTACTCGGCTGGATCGAGATAGGCGACGCACGTCTCGAACGGCTCTCGGACGGTGTCGATGTTGACCTGGCTCGAGAGCTCGACTGCGCTGAGGAACGCGGCGCCGCCGGTCGCCTGCGTGCCGCCGACCCCCGAGAACGCGCCGCGCAGCACCGGGCCGGTCGGTGTCGACTCGACGACGGTGAGCACGAACAGCACGGCGCAATGCGGTTCCAGGAAGCGGTCGAAGCCGAGGTCGAGCAGCTGCCGCACCGGAGCGTCCGGGACACCCATCGTGCGCTCGATGCCATGGAGGGCACCGATGAAGTGGCTGCGCTGAATCGTCTCGCCGCCGCCCAGGCCGATGCAGACGTGCTTCGTGTAGCCGCCGAACCCCGCCACCTCGTGTGGAACCACCTGCCCGATCGAGACGATCAGGTCGTAGCTCCCATCGACCAGCACTCTGTTTGCAAAGAAAGGCAGCGACAGCCCGAGCGGCTCACCGACGATCTCGTCGACCTCCTCGACCGACAGCTCGCCGATCCGCTTGACGTCGTGCCGCCAGTCGTGGACGAGCAAACGGTCGACCGAGATCGCGTCCCCGAACATGCAGCTGCGCCTCGACCGGCCCGAGTGGCCGGTGCGTTCCGAGCGCCGGCATCACGTCGGCCTGCTCGATCTCGCGGTCGAGGATCGCGACCAGCGCGGCGGTGATGTCTCCCGCTCGCGAATGCAGACGCGTGTGGTCGGGCGGGACGACGAGAACCCGCCGGGCGCCCGCGTCGATCACCCGGTCTGCCAGCGAACGGACGAGCGCCGTGAGGTCGCCGGGATACAGCTCGGCGTCGGGGCCGCCGACGGCAAAGAGCGGTCCAGGGGGTGGAGAAGTCCGCGCCACGGACTCAGTCATACCGCTTCGCGGCCGATCACCCACCTGGGGTGGAACAGCTACCGACTTATAGACCCACGCTCACGGTGACCGAACTCGGCCGTGGGCGCGTCCGACTGACGCTCGGCGAGCTCGGCTCGGGCGACGGCGAAACGCTTCAAGAAGCGGCGGACGACCTCGTCCGCCGCCTTCTTGTGATGGCGATGGCATTCCGTACGAGCGGGCTTGGGCGCATGTACTCGTCCTCTCGCCCCGACCCGTCGGGGCTCTCGTTTCTCTGGGAGCTGGGCGAGATCGCAGCCGGCGGCGGCGACATCCGCGATCGCATCTTCTAGTCGGGGTCAGGGACGACGGCGAAACCGCCGATACCATCGAAGACCCATGGAAGACGACGTGCGGCCTGTGATCGCACTCAGCCAGCGGACGCTGTTCGAGACGAGCGCAGTCGGGATCGCGATCACCGACGGCCTCGGCACGGTCCTCGAATGCAACCGCAAGCTCGCGAGCATGCTCCGCTACGACGACCCGGAACAGCTCGTCGGCGCACCCTTCGTCAATGCCGCGCCCTTCGACCAGGTCGCCGAGTTCGAGGCGGAGTACGAGCGAAAGGACGGAACACCCATCTGGCTCAAGGTCCGCGCGGCGCCGATCGCCGGCACCGCGCTCTTCTTCTGCTTCTTCGAGGACGTCACCGACCGTCGCACGGCCGAAGACGCCCTTGCCGAGCACGGCGTACTGCTCGAGCGCGCGCAGGCCGTGGGCGGAGTCGGCTCGTGGATCTGGTACCCGGCCGAGAAGCGGAACGTCTGGTCGGACCAGGCTGCGCGGATCTTCGGCTTCTCGAACGCAGAGGTCGCGTCCGAGGATCCCGAGCTGTTCTTCTCGGTGATCCATCCCGACGACTACGAGCGCGTCTCTTCGATCGACTGGCACATGTTCGACGCGACGCACCCGACCGAGGTCGAGTACCGCATCGTGCGCCGTTCGGACAACGAGGTCCGGTGGGTGCGCGAGCAAGGCGTCGTCGAGCACGACGCGAACGGCGAGCCGTACCGGATGGTCGGTGCGGTCGCCGACATCACCGAGCACAAGCTGGCAGAGCTCGACGCGACCCGGAAGAGCTCTCTGCTCGAGAGCGCGCACGCGGTCGCCGGCCTCGGCGCCTACGTCATCGACCTCGGGCGGCAGACGATCCTCGTCTCGGCTGAGCTCGCCCGTCTCCTCAAGGTCGGCGATCAGGCGTTCGAGCTTCCGCTTGCCGAGTATCGCCGTCGCTTCTACCTGCCGAACCGCGCCAACGACGTGGCCGCCCAATCCGAGTTGGAGTACGCGAGCGGCGCGAAGAGCCTCCGGCTCGAGGGCCAGCTCCTGCGCGGCGACGGTGAAGTGATCTGGGTCCGCTCGCTCGAGGGCCGGACCGAGCTGATGGGCGAGTCGTTCATGCTCGGCGTCACCCAGGACGTCACCGACCAGAAGCACGTCGAGCTCGAGCTGATCGAGACCACAGCGGGGCTCGAGCGCGCCCAACAACTGGGTCGGGTCGGGACGTGGGCGTGGTATCCGACCGAGCACCGATCCGTCTACTCCGACGAGGCGCTTCGGATGATGGGCTACCCGCCCGAGACCGAGGGGACCGACTTGCTGGGTGGGATCCTGCACGCCGACGATGCGGCCGAGATGAATCGCCAGTCACACGCAGCGTACGAGGCGGCACGGCCGTACTCGGACGAGTTCCGGATCATGCGCAACGGCGAGATGCGCTGGCTCCACGTGCAGGGCGACGTCGAGACGGACGTCAACGGCGCCCCCATTCGGATGGTCGGGGTGCTGATGGACGTCACCGACAAGCGCAGTGTGGACGAGGAGCGCAGCGAGCTGCTCGAGCGCCTGCGCCAGTCCCAGAAGCTCGACGCACTCGGCCAGCTCGCGGGCGGTGTGGCCCATGATTTCAACAACCTGCTGACCGTGATCAGCGGCTCCGCGACCCTCGCGCTGATGGAGGCGGACGAGGACTCGCTGCGCGCGAACCTCGGCGAGATCGTCCACGCGGCGACACGTGCGAGCGAGCTGACGCAGAAGCTGCTCGTATTCGCTCGGCGCCAGCCGATCGAGAAGCGCTCGTTCGACTTGAACGACGTGGTCGCGGACTCGCGACGCCTGCTCGAGCGCCTGATCGGGCCGACGATCGAGATCGAGGAGGAGTTGAACGACGGTCCTCTTCCCGTCGTCGCGGATGTCGGCCAGCTCGAGCAGGTACTGCTCAACCTCGCCCTAAACGCCCGTGACGCGATGCCCGGCGGCGGTCGGCTGACGATCCGCACCGAGACGGATGCCAACCGGCGCCACGGCCTCATCTCGGTCGTGGACACTGGAAGCGGCATCGAGCCGTCCGTCCTCGAGCGCATCTTCGAGCCCTTCTACACGACGAAAGAGGCCGGCAAGGGCACGGGGCTCGGGCTTGCGACGGTCTACGGCATCGTCGATGCCGCCGGCGGCGAGATCAGCGTCCAGAGCGACGCAGGCGAGGGCAGTGTGTTCACCGTCAAGCTCCCGCTCGCGACGGACGAGACCCCAGCCGACCACGGGCAACCCGAACGCGAGCCGGCCGAGGTCAACCAGCGCGGGCTGCGTGCCCTGCTCGTCGACGACGACGACCACGTGCGCACGACGCTCGCCCGCCTGCTTCGCGCCGCCGGTTGCGGCGCGGTGGTCGCGGTCGGCAGCGGCTTGGAGGCGCTCGAGGTGATCGAGGACGACGAGGCATTCGACGTCGTCGTCACCGATCTGATGATGCCGCACATGAACGGCGTAGACCTTTCGCTCCAACTGCGCGAACATGTCCCCGGCATGCCCGTCCTCTACATCTCCGGCTCGTCCGAGAATGCGACCCTGGCTGCCGCGCAGCCGAACAGCCTCTTCCTGCCGAAGCCCTTCACCGTCTCCGACATCGCGGGCTCGCTGAGCCGCCTCGTCCCCACTCGACGTCTCCCTGCACCGCATTGACCCGGTGAAGCAGCGCGAGATCCGTTCGTGGCTGATGGACATGGACGGCGTGCTCGTTCGCGAAGAGCACCCGATTCCCGGCGCAGCCGAGTTCCTAGCGCGCCTGCGGGAACGCGAGCTCCCGTTCCTCGTGCTGACGAACAACTCGATCTATACCCGCCGCGACCTGTCGGCTCGGCTCGCCGTTGAGCGGGCTCGACGTGCCCGAGGACTCGATCTGGACCTCGGCACTCGCGACCGCCGACTTCCTGCAGAGCCAACGGCCCGGCGGCTCGGCGTTCGTGATCGGTGAGTCCGGGTTGACGAATGCGCTGCACAGCGTCGGCTACACGCTCGTCGAGCGCGACCCCGACTACGTCGTCCTCGGCGAGACACGGACCTACAGCTTCGAGCGCATCGCACAAGCGATCCGTCTGATCGGAAACGGCGCGCGCTTCATCGCGACGAACCCCGATGCGACCGGCCCGACGCCCGACGGCCCACTGCCTGCGACCGGCTCCGTCGCGGCGCTGATCAGCCGCGCCACCGGTGTCGAGCCGTACTTCGTCGGCAAGCCCAACCCACTGATGATGCGTTCCGCGCTGAATGCGATCGACGCTCACTCGGAGACGACGGCAATGGTCGGCGACCGCATGGACACCGATGTCGTCTCAGGCCTCGAGGCCGGCATGTTCACGGTGCTCGTACTGACCGGCTCGACGCAGCGTGAGCAGACGGACGCGTATCCGTACCGCCCGTCGCTCATCGTCGAAGGAATCGGCGATCTCGTCGACCAGCTCGGCTGAGCCGCTCAAGGGCCGCGTCGCGGTCGTCACCGGCGTCGGAAAGCGGACCGGCATCGGCTTCGCCGTCGTGGAACGCCTGCGCGAGCACGGCGCCGAGGTCTTCGCTCATTCGTCGGAGCCCGAGCCGGACAACTTCGTCGCCGACTTTCGCGACCCGGAGGCGCCGGCTGCCCTGATCGCCGCAGCGCGAGAGCGCTTCGGCCACATCGACATCCTGGTCGCGAATCACGCGCTCAGCGAGCACGGCCGTCTCGGCGAGACCACGGCCGCGCAACTCGATGCGCATTTCGCCGTCAACGTGCGTGGCTCGGTGCTGCTCGTGCAGGCGTTCGCAGCGCAGCACGACGACCCGTCCTGGGGGTCGTGTCGTCTTGCTGACCTCCGGTCAGCACCTCGGACCGATGCCGAGCGAGCTCGCCTACGCGATCTCGAAGGGCGCGCTGCACCAGGCAACGGCATCGCTCTCGGACGAGCTGGTCGAGCGCGGCATCACGGTGAACACGGTCAACCCCGGCCCGACCGACACGGGCTGGGGCATCGGAGAGACGGAGCCCTACCCGACGATGCCTCTCGGCCGCTGGGGCGAGGCCACGGATGCCGCACGGCTGATCGCGTGGCTCTGTACAGACGATGCCGCCTGGATCACCGGTCAGGTGCTGAACTCGGAGGGCGGTTTCAGAAGGTAGGGCACCAGGACGAGGTCAGGCCTTCGCGGTCCCAACCGGCGAGCCCGGCGCCTGCGTCGTAGGTGCTCTGGAGAAACGCAAGCAGTGTCGCCCGTGGATCGTCGGCTGTACGGACGACCTCGTACGGGAGGACGGCAAGCGAGCCGGCGCCCTGCTCGACCCAATGCGCCTCGGCGGGTCGGAGCGACGTGTCGCGAAGCCCTGCCGGCTCGGGCGCGGTGTAGGAGTAGTAGGTGGGCTCGCGCACGTTCTGGTCGCCCGCCCAGAAGCCGAACGAGACGACCTCGTGCGAGTAGGCCTCCTGCGTGACCGGGTCGGCACCGGCGATCGTCGGCGCCCGCTTGCCCCCGAAGCGCGTGACGGCGAGGTCGAACGAGTGCCAGAAGAGGTGCACCGGGCTCGTCTTGCCGCAGGACCAGCCCGAGAACTCCTCGAAGACCCAGTCCGTCCAGTCGAGGACCCGCCAGAACCGCAGGACGGCGTCCGCGTCGTACGACGCGTGCTCTTCGTCCTCGGGGAACGGCGTCGTCATCGGCACACCGAACGGCGACTCGCGAATCGCAACGTCGACGCCGAGCGTCTTCAGCGCGTCGTGAAGGCGGCGGTCGAACGCGGCGACCGAGAGACCGTCCTCGAGCGCGAACGACACTTCGGCGTCGTTCGTCCGAACGACGAGCCGGTGGTCGACGAAGTCGAAATCGATCTGGAACGCGATGCCGTCGGGCGCGTGCAGGCGCCGCGTCGTCAGGCCGCGCACGTCGACGTACAGCGGCACATGCCACCAGTGGTTTCGCGGTGGGCTCGACGCCAGCTTGATCTTGCCGACGATCTGCGCCCAGAGGTGCAGTGTCTCCTTCGTGCGCTCCCAGGGCTCGAACGGGAGCTCCGGCAGGTCACTCATCCGAGCTCGAACGCGACCTCGTCGACGAAGCACCAGTTCCAGGTCTCGCCAGGCTCGGCCGACCGGATCAGCGGATGCGACACCTCGGCGGCGTGCTTGCTCGCGTGCCGGTTCGGCGACGAGTCGCAGCAGCCGATCTTCCCGCAGGTCAGGCACATGCGGAGATGCAGCCACCGCCCGCCGATCTTCAAGCACTCCTCGCAGCCGGCGATCGGCTCGGGTAGCTCCGTGACCTCGATCTGGTCAAGGTGCGTGCAGCTCACGGGCTCAGCATCGCACGTCAGGCCAGCAGGCTGCGGCCGAAGTAGTCCGACGCGCTCTCGAGCCCACGCGGGCAGAAGAAGTAGCCCCCGCCGACCGGGGTGACGTAGTCGGTGAGCGGCTCATCGATCAGCCGCCGCTGATTCGCGACGAACTGGCGCTCGACGTCCTGCTGGAAGCAGGTGAAGACGCAGTCCCTGGTCGAGATTGCCGTTCGTGTCGAGACCGCGGTCGTAGTTGTAGCCGCGCCGCAGGATCCGCTGATCGGCTGTCGTCGCCGTGCGCGGGTTCGCGAGCCGGATGTGCGCGTCGAGCGGGATCCGCTGTCCCTTCGGATCGGCCGCGATAGTCGGGCGCCGCAAACTCGTCGCTCTGGTCGAGCGTCGCGCCGGTCGCGCGGCGGCGGCCGATCATGTTCTCCTGCTCGCCGATCGACACGCGGTCCCAGAACTCGACGAGCATCCGGATCACGCGCACAACCTGGTAGGTGCCGCCCGCCGTCCACGCCGGCTCGGCGCCACCGGCCTGCACCCAGACGAGCCGGCGCATCTGCTCGGCATCGGTCGTGTCGGGGTTCGAGATCCCGTCCTTGAACCCCAACAGGTTGCGCGGCGTTCCCGCCGGACGCGGCGGGCTCTTGAACCCGTCGATCCGCCAGCGCGGCTGCATCGCGCCGCGGGTGTGCTTCGTCACGTCGCGGACCGCGTGGAGGACCGTGTCGGCGTCGGCGGCGCACACCTGGAGGCTGAGGTCACCGCCGCAGCGGACCGGGTCGAGGTTGTCGTTCGGGAAGCTCGTCATCTCAGCAAGCCGCGCCGGCTTCCGCGAGGCGAGCCCGAAGCGTTCGTCGAACAGGCTCGCCGCCGAGCCCGAGGATGAACGCGACCTGCTGCGCCGGGAGCTCGGGACCGAGGATGCCGTTGTCGTCCGGCGGCGAGGCAGGGCCGTCGTTTCCCGGCAGTCCGCCGCGATAGAGCAGCCGGAGTCTCTCGGTCAGGGTCTGCATCAGCTCGCGGAGCTCGGAGCGCGAGCCGGCGACCACATCGAACGAGACGACGGCCGTCGCCGTTGCGGTCTCGGCGCAGGACCGCGCCCTGATGCGCGCCTTCGAAGGATGCGGCGGGCGTCGAAGCGGCGCTGCCGAGAGCGACGTCGAGCCCGCTTGCAGCGAGCACGGCGCCCCCGCCGGCGGCGGCGCCGAGTTGCACGAAGCGGCGGCGCGAGAATCTCTGCTCAGCCATCAGGGTCCTGTCCGTTCGTCCCGAGACGCTCGACGAACTCGAGCCGGTCCGGGACGAGCTCGAGCGTCTCGAGGAGGCCGCTCGTCTCGGCATCGAGCCGTTCGCGCGCGCGCTGCGTCGAGACTGCCTCGACCGACTACGACCACCGCAGTCGCGAGCGTGCACCAAGCCGATCGAGCCCGGCGTCGCCCGGACGACGAGCGCCGTGGCTCGACGTGTCGAGCAGTGGGGTGATCGCGGCCAGCGCGAGCTTCGTCCCTTGCACGTTCGCCCAGGCGGTCGCGAGGTTCGTATGGCTCCCCTCGTCGGTTTCGCCGGTCAACTCGAACTGCAGCGTGTTCTCGAGGATCTCGTGCGTCCGCAGCGCGACATCGCCATTCGCCATCTGAAGCTTCGGGAAGTGCGTGCACGAGCCCATGCACGTCGTGGCCGAGCTTGGTCGCGACCGGGGTCAGCTCCGCGTGCGTCTGTCCGTGCCAGAGGCCGTACTCGAGCCGGAGGAAGCCGTGGAAGCCCGGGTCGTGAACACCGCCGGGAAGTCCGAGCGGCCGGCCGTCGATCAGGTCGTTGTACGGGCCGAACGTGTCGTAGGCGGCGCCGAGGCGCGCATAGTCGAGGTGCGCGGGCAGCCACAGCCGTCGCGCATCGGCGAGACGGCCCGCCTTGACGGCGGCCGTCAGCGCGTCGGTGTCGCGTTCGAGCCGCAGAAGCCACGGGCGCAGGCTCGCGCGATACGCGAGCGTCGCGAGATGCATCTCATTCGGGTCGACGGGGGTGAAGGGCCTCGCGCCCGCCACCTTCGGGCCGCGGACGAGGCCGACGTACGAGTCGAGCGTCCCGCCGCCGAGCGCCTCGCACTGGAAGGTGTAGGACCCGGCGGAAGGACGGTGTCCATGGTGTCGCTCGTCCCCGGGTCGAGCCGTTCGACCTGGCCGTAAACAGAGACGTGGTCGCTGCCGGCGAGCTCCACGTTGAACGTCTCGACCTTGCTCGTGTTCTCGATTGTGAAGACCGTGCGCCCGGACTGCGGCGGCTTCCAGCCCTGGGCGCACGCCGTATCCGAGATGACGACTGTCCGGCCGAGGTGCGAAGCGCCACCCCGGCCGGACACGAACGCAACCGCAGCGGCAGCACACACGGCCACTGCCCCCACGATCGCGATTCGTCGTCTCAGCTGCATCAGTTGCTCGGCAACGCAGCCGCCTGCGCGATCAGGTCTTTCGCCTGCGCGATCTGGAGCTGCGCGGTGATCGGGTTGATCGGTTTGTTGTTGAAGGCGGCGTCGTTCAGCTCCTGCCTGATGTCGCCCGCGAGCTTGTCGCGCGAGGTGGTCAGGGTCTGGATCTGGTTCTCAACCGCGTTGTAAACCGCGTCGTCGGACGCCTCGAGCGCGTACGTGGAGGACTTCAGTGTCGCCGTCCCAAACGTGCCGAACGGCGAGTTGAGGAGGTCGTCCTCTTGCTCGAGGCTCTCGATCGTGTGAGCCGGATCGATCAGCATCCCACGCGGGTCGCGCGGTCAGCCAGCGCCGGCAGCGAGCACGTGCCCATCGTCGGTGTAGTCGTCCTGAAGCCCGGTGAGCGCCAGGATCGTCGGTCGGACGTTCGTGTGATCCGTCCATGTCGTCGCGTCGACACCGGTGTTGGCGACGCCCGGACCGACGAAGCCGACCCACGTGTTGCCGATCTCCGACTGGTCGTCGCCGTGGTTCCACGCGAAGCCTGGGCTCGCGCACTGGGCGACGCCGCTGCAGTTCGACTCCTGGAAGTAGAAGTCGTCGTTGCCGTAGTCGACGAAGGTCGGCGTGCGATTCGGGTCGGTGTTGACCTGGTGCAGCGTCTTCAGCTCGACCGGATCGGCGAGGTTCTCGGTCATCTTGACCGTCTGCACCTTGCCGCTGCTGTTTCTCACGTACGGATCGAGCGACGTCAGATCGCCGACGTCACGTTCGAGCTTTCGCACCGACGGATCGTCCCGGCCCGGCTGGCCGTCGACGTAGAACGCCGGTGCGTCATCGAAGTGGATATCGAAGCCGGGCTCGCCCGTCGGTAGCACGCCGTCGATGTTGGTGTCGACCTCGCCGATCTGGTTGGTCGGGCAGTTCGCCAGATCGGTACACGTCGTGTGCGAGTAGGCAAGCGACCCGTCCGACTGCGGCGTGCCGATGCCACCGGCGAAGTGGTCGCCTTCGTCCACCGTCACGACGAAGAGCGTGTTGCTCTTGTTGATCCCGTGGCGGCGAGGTTCGAGAAGAAGTCGCCGAACGCGGTGTTGTACGCCGCGAGCTGCGCGTTGTGCGTCGCTTCTCCCGGGCCGGTTGCGGCGCTGGTGTACGAGTCGTTCGCGGTGTTCGGTGTGTGCGTGTCATGACCGTCGGAGATGTATGCGTAGGTCACCGGCACGCCGGACTCCTGCATCTGTTCGACATAACCGAGCGTGTTCCACGGCTCCATCCCGTCGAAGCCCGGGAAGCCGCAATTGCCATCGGCATCAGTCACGTCGGCGCCGCCAGACCACCGGCGGCCTTCTCGGTGTTCGGCACGCAGTTGTTGGTCGTTGTCGGCGCGATCGCCGGATCGACGTACTTCGCGCCGAACAGAGCCTGGAAGCCGGTGTAGCCGCCCGGTTCGTCCGGCAGCGCGTCGGCCTTCGCGTGCGTGCTCGTTCTGCAGATGCTCGCCGGAGCTCTTCGAACAGTGGATCGCAATGCCGACGAAGTCGGTCGAGCTTTTGCGTCGCCGACTCGGACGCCTCCGGCGAACCCGCCCCGTAGACATTCGTCACGTCGGTCGAGTTGTTCTCGAGCTCGATGTTCGCCGTACCGACGCCACCAACGTCACAGCCGGCGCGCGTGAACGGGACCCACGGCGCAGGCGTGTTCTTCTGGCCGTCGGTGATCATGTTCGGCAGCGTGTCGCCGCGGGTCGTTGACCGGCGACGTCCAGTACTGGAACGAGCTGCCGTGGAAGTTCGGCGTGCCGTTCTGGGAAGAAGTCGTAGCGAGTTCGAGACCGTCTGACCCATGCGGTCCGGATAGAGACCGGTCAGCGACGACGTGATCCCGCCTGCCGTGTGCGAGATCAGGATCGTGTGGTCGTTCGTGAAGAGCGTGCCCTTCGCTTCAGGACGTTGAGCAGGTTCGGCATCTGCTCGAGGTCGGATGCCACGCTCGAGACGTCGCGGCGGTAGTGCGTGTTGTCGAACTGCACGTAGATGACGTGCTTGATGTTCCCGCCCCCGTTCCCAAGGTCGCAGACCCCGTTCCCGGCGCCGTTCGCAGAGCGGCTCGCCGAGCCTGACGCAGCACGTGCAGCGACGAAGCTCCCGCCGCCAACGGCCAGAACGGCCACGAGCGCGAGCGCCGCAGTTTTCCAGCGGAATCGCATGCTTCTCCCCCTTCTCGCATGACGGTACGGCTCGGCCCTGTCCGAGCCCGCATCATCCTCTTATCCGCAGGAAGCGAGATGGGAAACAGAGTGTGACGCCGCGGTGTCAGGAGAGCAGCGTCGAGCCCGAAGCGGGTCGAACAGCTGGATGTGCTCGCGCCGGAAGCCGATCGTGACGGTCTCGCCCGTCCGGCCAGAGAAATCCGGGCTAAACCGCGCCACAACCGCATCGCGAAGCTCGCGCGCCTCCTCGTCTGCGGTTTCTTCGCTGCCTGCTCGCCGATGTCTGCGACGTCCAACCCTACGGCCCTGAGGTGCACGAGCACCTCCGGCCCCAGGTGCTCGCTGATCTCGACCGCGGCCGGAATCGCCAGGTCGTCGTCCCCGCCGAGCACCAGATCCTCAGGACGCAGGCCGACCAGGACCGGCCCTTCGCGGCGCGTCAGCCGTCCAAGGATCGTCTCGGGCAACGCCACGTCGTGCATGCCGATGCGAATGCGACCGTCGGCAAGCGAGCCGGTGAAGAAGTTCATCGCAGGGCTCCCGATGAAGCCGGCGACGAACGTGTTCGTCGGGTGCCGGTACAGACGCTCAGGAGTCTCGACCTGCTGGACGACGCCGCGGTTCATGACGACGACCCGGTCGCCGAGCGTCATCGCCTCGGTCTGGTCGTGCGTCACATAGATCGTGGTGATCCCGATCCGCTTGTGGAGACTGATCAGCTCCGCGCGCATCTGGACGCGCAGCTTTGCGTCGAGGTTCGACAACGGTTCGTCCATCAGGAAGACCTGCGGCCGGCGAACGAGCGCGCGGCCGATTGCGACCCGCTGCCGCTGGCCACCGGACAGCTCGCGCGGCCGCCGTTCGAGTAGCTCATCAAGGGCGAGGAGCCGGGCAACGTCGGCGACGCGGGCCTTGGCGTCGTCCTTCTTGATCTTCTGCTGGCGCAGCGGAAACCCGATGTTCTGGGCCACCGACATGTGCGGATAGAGGGCGTAGTTCTGGAACACCATGGCCACGTCGCGCGCAGTCGGGGGCAGGTCGTTGACCACCCGCCCGTCGATCTCGATCGAACCAGAGGTCACTTCTTCGAGGCCCGCCACCATTCGAAGCGCGGTCGTCTTGCCGCAGCCGGACGGACCCACGAAGATCAGGAACTCGCCTTCCCGCACGTCCAGGGTCATGCCGTCGACGGCGCGGACGCCCGAGGTGTACTCCTTGCTCACATCGTCGAACTGCACGGTCGCCATCAGCTCTCCTCGTCGAGATCGGTGAAGCACGGCAGCAGCGCCTCGGCGCGTGCAGCAGCGATGAACACAGGGATGCGGTCGAGGGGCGTTGCGCAGTCGACGGTCGTCTCGCCGGAAAAACGCTCTCCTGTCCATGCCTCGACCCAGTCGCCGGCCGGGAGGTAGACCGGCAGCGTCGCGACGTCTGGCTCGACGACCGGGGCGACGAGAACGTGGTCGCCGAGAAGCCACTGGTGCGGAAACTCCCAGACGCGGTCGTCGCCGGGTGCGTCGAAGAAGAGCGCGCGCATCAGCGGACGGCCGGTCGCACCCTGCTCTTCGAGGTACGGCACGAGGCGCTCGCGCAGCCGCACGAATCGGCGGAAGAGCGGCATGACTCGCGCGTCGCCTGTCTGCTCTGCGACGTTCCACGGCGTTCGATCCCGCGACGGGAGCCGGTGATGGTTGTACTCGGAGTGGTATTGCATGATCGGCGAAAGCGCCGCGGCGGCCGTCGAGCGCAGGTAGAGCTCGCCGCCGGGCACGGGTCCCGAGAAGCCGGCGAGGTCCCACGCCCAGAAGAAGATCCCGCACGCGCCGGCGCTGAGCCCAGCCGAGATCGAGGCGCGAAACGCCTCCCAGGTCGAGTCCTCGTCACCCGCCCAATGACACGGGACGCCGGCCGACCCGGTGAAGCCGGCGCGGCTGAACGTGACCGCGTCGACGCCTGCCGACTGCATCAGGTCGTGATAGGCGCGGCCGTAGCTGACCGGGTAGCGATTGTTCGTCTCGCCGCCGTGCGTTCCGTCGGCGTACCGAAGGTCAGTGCCCCACGCATGCTCGCCGCCGTCGGTCTTGAAGCCGTCGACGCCGAGCTCCTCGAGCAGGTATCGCCGCTTCTCCGTCCACCAGCGCGCAGCCTCCGGGTTCGTGAAGTCGGGCATCAGCGCGCCCGGGAACCACCAGCCGCGGTTGCGGTATGGCTCGCCGCCGTCGAGCTGCACGCAGTACCCGCGCTCGACCATCGTGTCGCGGTCGGCACCGGCCTGGCCGTTCGTCTTCTCGATGAGTGGGATCTGCCAGAGAAGCACGCGCGTATCGCGCTCGTGCAGCTCGTCGATCATCCCCTTCGGATCCGGCCAGGGGCCGTCGGCAGGGAACGTGAAGTCGGCGAGGCGATGAGGTGCTCCATCGGCGTGCACCTCGTACTCGGCGCCGTTCCAGGCAACGAACGTCTCCTCGTCCGACCACGCCTCGATCACGACGGCGCCGACTGGGATGCCCTCTTGCTCGCTTCGGCGCACCTCTTCGAGCAGCTTCGCCTGCGTGTTCCATTCGTTCCCGCTCATCCAGAGCCGGTAGATCCACGGCGGCGGCACGACGGGCTGCCCGGTCGCGGCGAGGAACTGTGCGAGCACGTCCGCCGGCTCGCCGGCGAACAACCGAAGAACAAGCTCCGCGTTGCGCTCGCCGGGCTCGAGGTCGACCTCGACGCGGATCAAGCTCGGGTCGGAGACGCCGACGTCGAAGTGCACGCGCCTGCCGGTGTCGAGATGAAAGCCGAACCCACCCCCGACGACGATCGCATAGGGCATTGGCAGATACGTGCGCGCCCCTTGCCCCTTGTACTGGTCAAAGACCGCGACGTCGACGAGGCGGCCGCGTTGGTCGAGCCCGTCGAAGCGCTCCCCGAAGCCGACAATGCGCTCACCCGGCTCGATCCGAATCGCGAAGCGCAGCTTGTACGCGAGATCGTCTGCGACGAGCCACTCGACGCTGTCGGCCACGAGCCTCCCGGGCACATCGCCCTCAATAACGAGCGAGCCGCCGTCGGGCTGCCACCGTGAGCCGACCGTCTCGAACCAGGGCGTCGCCTCGTCGCCGGCGTGGAAGCGATAGCGAAGGCGCTCGTCGGGAGCGAGCGGAGGTGCGTCGACACCCCACGAGACACGACCGTCCTGCGCACCGAGCCGCGCGACTGCGTCCGAAAGATGGCCCTCTTCGACCCGCGGCGCGGTCACGCCCCAGTCGGCGAGTACCTCGGGCACCGCCTCGCCGCGCGGCGTCGCAGGGACGATCGTCGTCGCATCGGCGAGCGTCAACTCGACGGTCACCTCGGCAACGCCTTCGGCTGTGGTGGCACGAAGCTCGACCGGCCCTCCGTTCGGACGCACCGGCACCCGCTGGTCGGGCTCGACCAGGTACGGATGTCCACGCCCGTCGGGACGGTGACGAATCACGACGGGATCCAGACGATCGACCAGGCCCCGAACTGCGGCAGCAGAACCGTGTCGTAGCGGCCGTCGGACGACGACTCCAGCTCCAGGAGCGCAACCTGACCGTCCGGATCGGCGAAGAAGAACCGCGGCGCCTCGGTCCCGCGCCGCTCGAGTGTCAAGCGCACCTCGCCGCTCGGCGCGGTCTCACCCTTCGGTGCATCCCAGAGATCGTCGGGCTGGCCCGCGAGGTTGATGAGGCTCACCAGCAGGCCCGAGGAGATACGAGTGACCCGCGGCCAAAGCGTTCCGGGCTTGCTTTCGAGCGAGACCGGGACCCAGGCGTCGACCTTCACCTCTTCGTTCACGCCGCCGAGATGCGTCCGCGTCAGGTCGACGGCAGTCCGGTCGAACAGCAGGTCGCCGTAGCGAACAGCGAAGTCGTAGTACCGCTGCGTCGCGTCCTGCGTCTCCGGCTCGAGCTCTCCGTGGCGCACGTAGTACGCCTCCGTCAGGACCGAATGGTCCTCGCCGTGCAGCAGCACCGTCGCACCATGGCTGAAGGCGGTCGCAAGCAAGAGCCGCTGCGCTTCGAGCGCCGAGCGCTGGTCGGCCGTTGCGAACACCGACAGGTACGCGGCGAGGATCACGCTCCGCTCCGGGGCATAGAGATGCGCCTTGTCGACGAGCCAAGCTATGTCGTTGAGCCGCGTGTGCGGTTCCCATACCTCGATGTAGATCGCAGCCTGATCGGCATTCGCAGTCGACCACGTCGGGAAGTCGTTGACGTTGTTGAAGATCAGCCGCGCGGCCGGCAGCTCGGCCGCCAGATAGTCGATCAATGCCGGGAAGCGTTCGGCGAGATCGACGAACGTCCCGTCGGCGAGGAGGGCGACCTTCGGCGCGCCGTACTGATCGAGATGGAAGCCGGCGAAGCCCACCTCGTCGACGGAGCGACGAAGGTCGTCGGCGAAGTGACTGCGCCAGCGTTCGCTGCCGGGATCGACGTTCCAGAGAAAGTCGCCAAGCATCCACGGCTTGCCGTTCGACCGGAACAGGCCTTCGCTCTCCCATGCGGGCCACTGCTCTGCGCCGGCGGCGTACACCGCCGCGTAGCCCATCGGCAGCGACCCCGCACCGCTCACGGCGGTGACGAGGCGCTTGACGCTCTCGAGCGAGAGCTCACGGCCCATCGCCTCGGTGAAGACGTCCTGCGGCGGCAGCAGGTCGGCGTGGCGGTACATCCAGTCGTAGAACTGGACGGCGTTCAAGTGCAGACGCCGTACATTCTCGGCGACACCTTCGACGTCGCGGCCGACCGTGTACTCGGACACGAAGCCGTAGCGCGCGCGGCTGAGCGGATCGGCGAGCACGTCGACGGCGGTCATTCCGCCGTCCGACTCGACGCCGTAGCCGCCCTCGTCCTGCGGCGGGAACGTGACGCGACCCTCGACCGCTTCCGCTTCCGCGACCAGTTCGCTCAGGTGGAAGAGCCGCACCGTCCCGGCAGCACCTTCGATCTCGATCGGCTCGCCGGGTGCATAGGTGGCCTTCGTCGGCAGCAGACCGCTCATGCGCCTGCCACCTCGGTCTCCATGATCAGCAGCATCGCGTGCGACCAGAGGAGCGGCGTCGCGATCGGGCCCCAGCGCGCAACCCACGGCGCGACCATCTCCGGATCGAGCGCGTGCTCCGAGACCTGCTCGGGCAGATCGCCGTTCGGCCGCGCCTGTGCGTGGACCCATTCGCGAATCGGTGCGATCTCGTCGAGGTTGCCGACGCGAGCGTCGTGCCAGCCCAGCGAGCAGGCGAGCAGGATCCACTCGCCACCGCCGTAATACGTGTCGCCGAGGTAGCGGTAGACCCCGCCGCCGGGACGAAGCAGCTCACGCCGCACGCCCTCGACAGTCGCCTCGAGGATCGGGTCGTCGAGCGGCAGGACGCCGAAGGGGACACCGAGCCAGAGCAGGCTCGCGTCGAGACGCGGATCGTCCGGGCCGCGCGTGAAGCGCCCGTTTGCGACGAACCGCTCGAGCAGCGTCGCGCGGATCTGGTCGGCCTCGGCGCGCCACTCCGGTGCATCGAGCAGCCGGGCTGCCGCATCAAGCCCGGCGACGATCGCCCCGAGCGATGAAGCGTGCTCGCCGCCGTCGAACTCCTCCCAGCAGCTGAACGACTTCAGGCGCCAGCTCGCGCGCATGTACCGCGCCGACGAGCTCGACGGTGCCGCGCCACTCGCCGATCGGCTCACCGTTCAGATGCTCGGCGAGCGCCCAGACCCACATGCCGTAGCCGTCGACCTGGAAGTTCGGCCACTCTTCGCCCTCTTCGGGCTGCTCGAGCGAGCCGTCGAGCGTGTAGCGGGCGGGCGGCATCTCCTCGGGTGACGGAGTCTCACCGGCCGCCACCTGCGCGATCGCCGACTCGATCATCTCGCGATGCGATTCGATGCTGCGTCCGACCCAGCCGTGGAACGCGGCGCTCGCATCCTTCTCGCCGACAACGTTGAGTGCATGCGCGCAGAACGCGCCGTCGCGCAGCCACGCGTAGCGATAGGTCGGGAAGTTCGGGCTCGCCACGAATGCACCGGATCCGGCTTGCCCCTGGCGAAGGACGTCGATGCTCCTGCGAGCGATCGCGTCGTCGGTCGTGATGTCGGTCATGCCTTCAGCGCTCCTGTCGAGAGCCCGCTCACGAACTGCCGTTGAAACGCGACGAAGATGGCGATCGCCGGAACGATCGCAATCGTCGATGCCGCGAACACGAGACCCCAACTCGTGGAGTGCTGACCCTGGAACAGGGCGATGGCGATTGGCAGCGTGTACTTGCTCGGGTCGTTGATGGTTGTCAGTGCCCAGGTGAACTCGTCCCAGCTCGCCAGGAAAGTGAAGATGGCGACGATCGCGAGCGCAGGACGCGAGAGCGGCAGGATCAGCCGCCAGTAGCGCGTCCATGGCCCCGCTCCGTCTACCACCATCGCCTCTTCGAGCTCGACCGGGATGTCCTGGAAGAAGCTCCGGAGCAGGAACGTGTTCAGTGCGAGATTCCCGCCGGTGTAGAAGACGATCAGCCCCCACAGCGAGTTCAGCAGCGTCAGCTGCTTCGCAAGCAGGAACTGCGGGATCAGCAGCATCATCGTCGGCACCATGAGGCCGATCAGCAGCAGGCCAAAGAGCAGCCGCTGACCCGGGAACCTGAAGCGCGCAAACGCGTACGCCATCATCGACGAGAGCAGAAGCGCGAGCGCGGTCGTCGCGAGCGCGACGATCACCGAGTTCAGGAAGTAGCGCCCGAAATCGTTCGAGCTCCACGCCTGCGTGTAGTTCGAAATCGTCGGATGATGCGGGATGTACTGCGGCGGTATCTGCAGGACGAGCGCGTTCTGCTTGAACGACGTCAAGACCATGTAGATGAACGGGATCATCAGGACGACCGCGCCAAGCGAGAGGATCCCGAGCCGCAGGAACAGCACAGCGCGCGTGCGGCGAGGATTGCCGACGACCATTACGCAGTCTCCGAAGGACGGCGGAAGAGGCGCAGCTGCACGATCGCAAGGACGAAAACGATCATCGTGAGGATGAACGCGAGCGCCGACCCGTAGCCGAAGTCGAGGAACGAGAACGCCTGCTGGTACATGTAGGTCAGCAGCACCTGCGTCTCCTGAAGCGGCCCGCCCTGCGTGATCAGGTAGACGGAGATGAAGACGTTGAAGCCGCCGATGACGAGCAGGATCGTCACGAAGGCGATGACGGGCCGGATCGCCGGCAGCGAGACGGCGCGGAAGCGCGCCCACGCGCCGGCGCCGTCGACGGCGGCCGCCTCGTGCAACTCGCGCGGTACTCCCGCGAGCGCACCGAGGAAGATCACCATCGACCAACCGATGCCCTTCCAGATGCCGAGGAGGCTCAGTACGAGCATCGCGTTCCAGCGCTCGCCGAGCCAGTCGACGTTCAGATGGAGGGCGCCGTTCACGAGGCCACCCTCGGTGATGAAGAGGTAGCGGAAGAGGAGCGAGACGACGACCCAGCTCGAGACGACCGGCAGGTAGTAGATCGCCCGGAAGAGGCCGCGGCCCGGCATCTTCGCGTCGAGCAGCACTGCGACAGCGAGACCGAGCACGATCTGCGCGGGCACCGTCACCGCCATGTAGAAGCCCGCGTTCTCGAGGCCGCGCCAGAAGAGCGGATCGTGCAGCGCGCGGTTGTAGTTGTGCAGGCCGAGCCACTTGCTCGCGGTTCCAGGGACGATCGACCACTGATAGAGGCTGATCTGGAACGCGCGAACGATCGGGAACAGGATGATCAGCGCGAAGAGCAGGAAGCCCGGCGCCAGAAAGAGGTACGCGGCGCCGATCTCCCGGCGACGCCGGTTCGCGGCTCCGGTCTTCGGGCGCAGCGCTTGCGCGCTGCGCCCGAGGAGACCAGAGGTCGGAGTGCTACTTGAGGAGGCTGTCAATCTGTGTGGCAGCCTCGGTCAGGGCCTGCTGCACGGACTCGGAGCCCGTGAAGGCCTTGGCCACGTCCGTCGTGATGACGGTGTCGATCTGCGTCCACTTCGGCGTCGGCGTGCGGGGCTTCGCCGTCGCGATCTGCTTCAGGTACGTCGCGTAGTAGGCGTGGATCTTCGTCAGCCACTTCGTCGACGACTTGATCACCGGCATCTGGCCGGCGCGCGCCATCTGCGTCTGAGCCGACGTGCCGAGCATGTACTGCATGAACTCCTCGGCTGCCTGCTTGTTCTTCGACGCCTTGGTCATGACGATGTCCTCGCCGCCGACGACGCTGACGCTGCCGCCGGGACCGGCCGGAACGAGACTCCCCGAGAGCTGCGTGTTCTTGTACGCCCCCGCGAAGATCGCGAACGACCATGGACCGTCGAGTGTCGAGACGTACTTGTTCTGGGCGATGCCGTCGTAGGTGCCGAGCCCGGCGTTCGAGTCGACGATGATCCCCGGCATCTGCCCGGCCTTGTAGAGGTCGACCAGCATCTGGATCGCGGCCACGCTCTTCGGGCCGTTCAGATAACCGGTCGCCTTGGTGTAGGTCGAGTTGGTGATGCTGCCACCGTTCGACCAGATCCACGGGCAGACGTTCCAGCAGCTCGTGCCGCTCTCGGCGTACAGGTCATAGCCCTTCGCCTTTGCCTGAGTCGACATCGACTTCAGCTGTGCGAACGTCGCGGGCGGCGCGCTCGCGCCGATCGCCTTGAGCGCGGCCGGGTTGTAGACCCAGATGCGCGTGTTCGTGTCGAGCGGCAGCCCGTAGAAGTGGCCCTTCCAGTAGTTCGTCGCGAGCGGCCCGGGGAAGACCGTCGACGCGACCTGCTTCCAGTTCGGCAGCGTCCTGGTCGAGCGGAGCGAGCACGCCGAGGTTCGCCAGCTCCGGCACCCAGATGATGTCCGACCGGACGAGATCCGGCAGCGTGCCGCCGGCGACTCCCGCGATCAGCTTCTGGTGCAGGCTGTCGTAGGGGATCGTCACGTCCTTGACGACGATCCCGGGATGGGTCTTCTCGAAGTTCGGGATGACGACCTTCTCGAGGTGCTGGACCTCGGCGCCACCTGTCGAGTACGCGTCCCAGAACGTGATCGTGGTGGTCTTGTGCGACGCGTCGATGCGCGCACCCGCTGTCGCGGCCGTCACAAAGACGGCAAGCGCGACAACGCTGAAGATGGTAAGACGACGGAACCGCATTGGTGCTTGTTACCTCCTCGCTGCACGGGGAAAGGAAGCGCCGGCGGCCTGGGGGTGGCGCCGGCGAGGCAGGTCTCGCTAGGCGACCACCTCCGTTCGCTGCGGCTTCCGGCGAAGCCAGGCCCGAATCGCGTTGTCCGCCTGCCCTTCGTCGCGCGGGGTGAAGGTTGCGCGCAGCACGAGTGCAGCTGCGCCGATCGCCCACTTTGCGTCGTCCCATGGATCTACCTCGACCGGCACGCCGCGCAGCGGCGAGAAGATCGCGGCCCGGAACGACGACTCGAACTCGGATGCCAGATGCGGCCAGGCCTGCGTGCCTTCGCCGCTGACGAGTACGAGCCCGGGGCTCGAGAACGTTGACGAGACCGGCGACCGCGCGTCCGAGCGTTGCGCCGGCGCGTGCGTAGATCGCGCAGGCGCCTGCATCGCCGCTGTCGGCGAGCGCGCGGAGCTTGTCGATTCCCTGGCGGCGTGTCAGCACGCCCGTTTGCCGCGCCTCGGCAACGAGCGCCGGATCGGCGACGACCGCTTCGAGACAGCCCTTCTTGCCGCACCAGCAGGCCGGTCCGTCTGCGACGGTCGTGTGACCGAACTCGCCGGCGCCACCACCGAACCGTGGTAGACGTCGCCACCGGCGACGATGCCGAGCCCGACGCCGCGCCCGATCGTGACGGTGATGAAGTGGTCGACCTCCCGACCGCGGCCGTAGAGGCGCTCCGAGACGGCGAGTGTGTTCACGTCGTTGTCGGCGAGCACCGGGACGCGCAGCCGGCGCTCGAGCAGCTTGTTGAGCTCGAGGTCGTTCCAGCCGAGCATCGGCGCGTTGACGGTGCGCCTCTGCGTGTCGACGACGCCCGGCATGCCGAGCCCGACGCCGAGCAGCGGGGCGTTGCCGTCGAGCGATCCCACCCAGCCGTGCAGGATGTTGCCCAGTTGCTCGAACGCGTCTTTTGCGCCGGCGTTGAAGTCGCACTCGAACCGCTCGAGCACGTCGGCGTCGAGGTCGACGAGCACGCCGACGACGTGATCGGGCGCGACCTTCGCGCCGAAAGCGGTCGCAGCGCCGCCCACCAGCTCGAGCAGAAGTGCCGGGCGGCCTGCCTTCGAGGGGGCGCGATCCGCAACGCGGATCACGCCCCGCTCGAGCAGCTCGCGCGTGACCGACGTGACGGTCGCTGGACTGAGCGCGAGCCGATCGGCGATATGCGTCCGCGCGATCGGCCCGGACGCCCCGATCAACCGGAGGATCGCGACCCTGTTCAGGTCGCGGCTCAGCCCCGTTGATCCCGTGCGATATGTGCCCCCCTTTGGCATTAATTCGCGACCTTAATTTAATAGGTAGCGAAATGTCAAGAGCGCGGGGAACTAGTCCACGAAGCCGGCCTCGTCGAGCAGGGCCTCCTGCGTTTCGGGCGACGTCTCGTCGATGTAGCGCTCGCCGCGCGTCCACGAGGCGACGGCGGCGACGAGGCAGGCGAAGATCGCGAATGCGAACGCCTCGTGGAGACCCGATTGGAACGGCCCCTTGATCAGCGACGGGAAGAAGCTGCGGCCGGTCAGCGCCGCGGCGTTCGCGTGGCTGACATGACTGAGCACGCTCGGCCCGAGCAGGGTCTGCACCGGGTTGTAGCCGAGGAATGCCGAGAAGAGCACCGACACGGGCGGCAGGTGCGAGACCTGCGCGGCCGTCGCGGCCGGAACCCCGTGGGCAGCGAGCCCTGCAGCGAGCGTGTGCGGAAGCGTCCCGGAGAGCCCGATGATCATCAGCGTGAAGAAGATCCCGATCGAGAGCACCTGAGCGGAGTTCTGGAACGTCTGGTTCATCCCGCCGCCCGCGCCGCGGTGCTGCGGCGGCAGGCTGTTCATGACGGCTGCGCGATTGGGCGAGGCGAAGCAGCCCATCGAGAGGCCCATCAGGAAGAGCAGACCGGCGAACCCGGTGTACGAGAAGTCGATCGGCAGCATCTCGAGCAGCGCGAAGCCGAGCGCTGTGCCGAGCATGCCGGCGGTCGCGAAGCCGCGCGCGCCGTAGCGGTCGGAGAGGAAGCCCGACGATCGGCCCCGCGATCAGGAACCCCGCGGTGAGCGGCAGCATCAGGATGGCCGCGTGCAGCGGCGTCGACTCGAAGCTGTAGCCGTGCAGCGGCAGCCAGATCCCCTGGAGCCAGATGATCAGCATGAACATCAGCCCGCCGCGCGAGATGCGATGAGAGAAACGTCGCGAGCGCGCCCGTCGAATAGGCGCGAATCCGGAAGAGCCGCAGCTCGAACATCGGATGCTCGACCCGCAGCTCGACGAACGCGAACGTGACGAGCAGCAGGACGCCGACGCCGAGAGCAGCCGAGGACGAACGGCGAGTGCCACCCCATCGGGCTGCGAGCCGTACGGCCTGATCCCGTAGGTGATGCCGACCATCACGAGGATCAGCCCGAGAGCCAAACGTGAGGTTGCCCTTCCAGTCGATCGGCGCGGGTCGCCGAGCGCCGATCTCACGCAGGCTCCGGTACGACCAGATCGTTCCGACGATTCCGGCCGGAACCGAGACGAGGAAGATCAGGCGCCACTCGATCGGCGCCAGCAGTCCGCCGAGCACGAGCCCGATGAACGTGCCGCTGATGCCGACGACGTTGCTGATGCCGAGCGCGAGCCCGCGCTGGTTCGGCGGAAACGCGTCGGTGAGGATCGCGCCGGTGTTCGCGAGCAGGAACGCAGCGCCGATCCCCTGCACGATCCGGAAGACGATCAGGTAGTCGGCGCCGGCGGGGCCGTGCAGCCAGTCGACGGCGAGGATCAGCGACGCGACCGTGTAGATGATGAAGCCGAGGTTGTACATCCGCACGCGCCCGTACATGTCGCCGAGGCTGCCGAGGCTGACGACGAGCACGCTCGACACGACGAGGAAGCCGAGGATCATCCAGAGGAGGTAGAAGCTGTTGCCCGCCTCGAGCGGGTTGAGATGGATGCCGCGGAACACGTCCGGCATCGCGATCAGCATGATCGACGCATCGATCGTCGCCAGGAGCATCGCGAGCGTCGTGTTCGAGAGCGCAACCCACTTGTAGCGGTCGTTCAGCCAAAACCAATAGACAGGCTACCTGTACAGGTAGCCTTCCGGTCTGTGACAACCGAAGACGCGTCGCACGAGCTGCGGACGGTGCTCGGCCGCCTGATTCGGCGGCTTCGCGCCGAGGCCGCGCTGCCTCTGCGTCAGACGACGGTTCTCGCCCGCCTCGAGCGCGAAGGCCCGCAGAGCACGAGCGATCTCGCCGAACGCGAGCGGATGCGGCCCCAGTCGATGGCCGAGACGGTCAAGGAGCTCGAGGCGGTCCACTTCGTCCGGCGCGATGCCGACCCGACCGACGGGCGCCGCCAGCTCGTCGCCTTGACGCGCGACGGGACGCGAGGCGCTGGAGGCGGACCGCACGCGGCGCGAGGACTGGCTCGCCCGCGCGATCGCCGAGCGGCTCAATGCGAAAGAGCGCGAGACGCTCGTCCGGGCGATCGGCCTGCTCGAGCGGCTGACCGACGAAGAATGAGAGCGGCTACCATTTAGGCGTGCCGGAAACATGGGCCGAGACGACACTGGACGCGCTCAGCGCGAAGGGCCTGCGTCAGGGAGGCGCACGCCGGGCGGTCGTCGAGCTCCTCGGCGAGCAGGACTGCTGTCTCACCGCGCAGGAGATCCTCGACCGGCTACGCGGATCGAACCGCACGGTCGGGATCGCGTCGATCTACCGCGTGCTCGACCTGCTCGCAGGCGAGGGCTTCGTCCAGAAGATCGAGCTCGGCTCGGGGACGAGCCGCTACGAGCCGGTCCGCGTCGACGGCGACCATCACCACCACCTCGTCTGCGACAGCTGCGGCAAGGTCGAGCCGTTCGAGGACTCAGGGCTCGAGAAGGCGCTCGTCAGCGTCGAGAAGCGCTCGGGCTACGACGTGTCGCTGCACGACGTGGTCCTGCACGGCTCCTGCGACGACTGCCGTTAGATACACCGCGACGGCGACGCCGATGATCGCGCTGCTCGGCGGCAGCGACGTGAACGCGGACGCAAAAGCGATCCCGATCCAGACCGAAGCCAGGGCGAACACGGCCGAGAGGGCGAAGCCCCGGTACGGATGCGCCGTCAGCCTGATCGCGGCGCCGGCCGGCGCGGCGAGGAGGCCGATCAGCAACAGGGCTCCGACCGCCTGCGTTGCCTCGGCCGCATCGAGCGCGAGCAGGACGAGGAACGCCGTGCCGACCGCGGTGACGCGCACGCCGCGGACCGAGGCGACGGCGGGCTCGAGCGTCGAGAAGAGAAGCGGCCGCGCGAGTACGACGACGCCGGCCAAGCACGACGAGACCGACGAACGGCGCCGAACCACGCGGCCCCCGTGCCCAGCCCGAAGATCGACCCGAAGAGCGTGCGCGCCGCGACCGTCCCGTTCCCGCCGCTCAGAAAGTCGAGGCACAGCACTCCGAGCCCGAGCACCCAGACGAAGACGACGCCGATCGCCGTGTCGTCGGCGCGAGCGCGCTCGCCGAGCCCGGCGAGCAGCAGCGCCACGGCGACGGTCGCAACGAAGAGACCGACGCGGAGATCGAGCCCGACCGCGGCCGCGGCGACCGCGCCGGTGAATGCGACGTGGCTGAGCGCGTCGCCGGCGAACACCTGTGCCCGCAGGACGACGAAGTAGCCGATCGCGCCCGAGGCGAGCGCGATCGGCGTCCCCGCGATCAGTGCGTTGCGTGTGAACTCGTGCGCGAACATGCGAGGTAGAGGACGAAGGCGAGCGTCGTGACGAAGAAGCCGACGGAGTGGTTCGTCTCGTACGCGAGCGCGAGCGACGACCCACGTGATCGCCAGCGCGAAGACGAACGACAGAACGAGCGCGAGCGGGACTCTGGCGGTCAGCTGCTGCGCGGACGCCGCCGGCGCGACGAGCAGCGCAAACACGAGCAGCACGCCAGTGATCTGAGCCGTCGCGCCGACGGCGAGCCCCAGCACGACGAGGAAGCCGACGTGGAGCAGTCGCACCGGAACACCCCGTGCCTCCGCCGCCGCCTCGTCGACCGAGCTGAAGAAGAGCGGACGGCCAACAGCTGCGAAGAACGCGAGTGCGAGCACCGCAATCGCCGCGAGCGTCCAGACCTGGTCGCCTCGTGATCCCGAGGAACGAGCCGAAAAGCAGTGAGTCGAGGCTCTCGAGCACGCCGCCGTAGAGGCTCAGGAAGAGAAAGCCGAGCGCGAAGGCCGCCGCACCGACGGTGCCGATCACCGCGGACTCCTGCGTGACGCTGCGCACCCCGCGCAGTCGCGAGCCGGCTGCGATCGCGAGCCCGCCCGCGGCGCAGAACACGAAGTAGCCACCCGCGAGCGGAAGTCCGGCGAGCGCCGCCGCAGCCGCTCCGGGGAACGACATCACGGAGAGCGTGTGCCCGGCGAAGACCTCGCGTCGCAGCACCATGAACCAGCCGGCGACCGACGCGGTGACGGCGACGAGCGCGCCCGCCTCGAACGCGTGCTGCATGAACGGGTAGCCGAGCATCAGTGGCGGTGGTGATGCGTGTGCAGGTCGGGCTGGCCGACGACGACGAGGCGGCCGTCCGAGGTCTCGCAGCACCTCGACCGGCGCCTGGTAGAGGTCGGTCAGCGTCTCGGTCGTGATCACGTCGGCCGGCTTGCCCGAGAGCACGCGGCCGCCCGCGACGTAGACGACGCGATCGAGATACGGCAGCAGCGGGTTCACGTCGTGCGCGACGAGCAGGATCGTCATCCCCTGCTCGCGACAGATCCGGTCGAGCAGCGCCGCAACCGCGACCTGATTCGGCAGGTCGAGGCTGTCGAGCGGCTCGTCGAGGAACAGCAGCTGCGGCCCGCCGACGAGTGCCTGCGCGATCAGGAGCCGCTGCTGCTCGCCGCCGGAGAGCTCGCCGATCGGGCGGCTCGGCAAACTCCTCGGCTCCGACGAGCCGAATCGTCTCGTCGATCCGCGGGTCACGGCGTCCCGGCAGGGGAATGCCCCAGCGCGACCCGTCGAGCCCGAGGCGCACGAGGTCGACGCCGCGAACGCGCGTCGCCGCGTCGAATGCGTGGCGCTGCGGCAGGTAGCCGACGTCGCCATCGCACGGTGGCGCTCCCGGTGCGGAGCGGCAGCAATCCGAGCAGCACCTGCAGGAGCGTCGACTTGCCGGCGCCATTCGGGCCGAGCACGGCAACGAACTCACCGTTCTCGATCCGCGCGGTCGCGTCGGCCCAGATCGTGCGCCCGCCAAGCGCGACCGATGCGTCGACGAGCTCGATCACCGCGCCTGCCCCAGCGCCGCGAGCAGCCGCGCGAGCTGCGCCGACTGCCACTGCTCGAAGCTCGCCGACGCGGGAGCGAGCGTCTCGGTGACCGTCACGATCGGGATCCCCTCGGCACGGCAGATCGCGTTGACGCGCTGCACCTCGGGCGTCTCGTTCTGGCTGTTGTAGATCCAGACGGCGATCTCGTGGCGGCGCGCCTGAGCTTCCACCGTCTCCTCGTCGCGCGGCGCTTACCTCGGTCCCTTCGGCTACGGCTTTGGCAAAGCTCGGCGGCGTCACGAGGCGCAGCCCGAGCGAGCGGCCGAGCGGCTCGAAGATGCTCTCGCTGTAGCCGACCGGCGTCCCGGCGAACGCGCGCTCGGATGGTCGCGCGAAGCGCGTCGTAGCGCGCGAGCGAGACGTTCAGGAAACGGCGGCGACGCGCGCGCGAAGTACGCCGCGTCTTTCGGATCGAGCTTTTCATAGTCGGCGCGTGATCGCAGCGACGACACGCCTGACGCTCGCGGGCGAGTACCACTGATGCGGGTTGTCTCCGTCGGATCAGGCCAAGCACGTCCCCGGCGTCGACGACCAGCCGGCCCGACACCGGATTCGCGGCGACGAGCTGCGACGCCCAATGGTCGTAGCCGATGCCGTTGACGATCGCGAGGTCCGCGCCGGCGAAATCACGCGCGTCGCGGCGGTCGGCTCGTAGGAATGCGGGTCGACACCAGGGTCGACGATGACGCTCGTAGACGGTCGCTTTCGCGCCGCCGAGCTGAGCGGCGATGCTGCCCCAGAAGTTCTCGGCCGCGACGACGTGCACGCCGGCGCCGCGCGAGGCGGGTGCGGAAGAGCAGCCGGCGACGAGGGCCGTGAAGCAAACGGCGAGCAGAGCGCGGCGGAGCACGCCGCGACAGTATCAGATAGTGAGACTCAATCTCACTTGTGCTTGGCGGCCGTGGCGCGGCCCCCCTTGCGGCCGGCGGCGCGCTTCTGCGCCGTCGTCCCACCCTGTTTCGACGTATCGCCGTACGAGGAGCCGGAATGCGAGTGCTCGCCGCCGTGCTTCGACGCGTCCGGCGAGTTGGCGATCTTCGCCGCCCGCTCCTTCGACATGCCCTTGTCCTTCAGCGCTTCGTACTGCTTCTCGTTCTTCACGTGCGCGCTCTTGCCCGGCATCTCAGCCTCCTCGGTCGATTTCGAGGACGGGTTTCCCCGCTGGCGCGCTACGGAAACATGTCGTGCACGACGCCGCGGACGAGTTCGGCGACGCGCTCGGGCGGCTCATCGCCGAACAGCGCGTCAGCCCCCATGAGCGCCATCAGGACGGCACCGATCGAGCACGCCATGCGCACACGATCGGCGAGCGGGATCGCCGGCTCTGAGGATCGCCTGAATTGCTGCTCGATGTCCTCGTTCTCGGCCCGGTGACGCGGCGTGTCGGCGATCTGCTCGAGGGCCGCGTGGTTCCGCTGATGCAGCAGGAAGAGCTCACGGTTCGCCAGCACCTCGTCGATGAAGCGGTCGATCAGCCGCGGCCAGACGGCGACGATCTCCTCGTCGGGAACGCTCTGCGCCTCGCGAGCAGCCCTTTCCGAGCTCGTGCAGCCGCAGGTGCAGCTCGAGGAAGATGTCGCCCTTGCTCGGGAAGTGGTAGTAGAGCGCCGCCTTGGTGACGCCGAGCCGGTCGGCGATCTCACGCAGCGAGGTCTTTTCGTAGCCCTGCTCGGTGAAGAGCTCGAGGGCGACGTCGAGGATCCGCTCCCGCATCTGCCCGCGTGGTTCGGCTCATCGCCGACATTTTACTTGACGGCCGGCTAGTAAGTGACTAACTTACCGACCGGTAAGCAATGGAGATCGATGATCGAAGCCATCGGTCTGACCAAGCGCTACGGGGCACACCGTCGCCCTCGCCGGGCTCGACCTGGACCGTGCCGGCCGGGGCGATCCTCGGCGTGCTCGGCCCGAACGGCGCCGGCAAGACGACCGCCGTTCGCATCCTCACCACGCTCGCCGCCCCGACAGCGGCTCGGCGCGGGTCGCCGGCTACGACGTCGTCCGCGAGGCCGATGCGGTGCGCCGCTCGATCGGCGTCGCCGCCCAGGACGCCACGCTCGACGAGGTGCTGACCGGCCGTCAGAACCTGGTGATGATCGCGCGGCTCTGTGGCCTCGGTCGCCGCGACGCCCGCGCTCGCGCCAACGAGCTGCTCGAGCAGTTCGGGCTCGCCGACGCCGGCGACCGCGATACTGCGCGAGTACTCCGGCGGCATGCGGCGACGCGCCGACCTCGCCGCGAGCCTCGTTACGCGCCCGCCCGTGCTGTTCCTCGACGAGCCGACGACCGGCCTCGACCCGACGAGCCGCGTGCGCATGTGGCAGGTCATCCGCGACCTCGTCGCAGACGGCGCCACGCTGCTCCTGACCACCCAGTACCTCGACGAGGCCGACGAGCTCGCCGACCGCATCCTGGTCGTCGACCACGGCCGCGCGATCGCCGACGGGACGGCCGCCGAGCTGAAGGCCCAGACCGGCGGCGCACGACTCGAGGTCACGCTGACGAGCACCGGCGCCGACGCGGCAACGACCTTGGCGCCGTTCGTCAGCGGCGCCGTCACGCTGAGCCACGACGGTCTTCGCCTGCGCGCCCCGGTCAAGAACGAGCCGGGCCTCGCGACCGACGATCGTTCGCGCGCTCGACGACGCCGGGCATCACGATCGACGACGTGCAGATTCACCAGCCGTCGCTCGACGACGTCTTCTTCGCACTGACCGGTCACGCGGCCGAGGCACGAGGCGGTCGCGGCATGAGGCGCGCACTTCGCGACGTGTCGGTCCTGACCGTCCGCAACCTCCTCCACATCCGCCGCGAGCCGCTTCAGCTCTCCGACGTGACGGTGCAGCCGGTGCTGTTCACGCTGCTCTTCGTCTACGTCTTCGGCGCGGGCATCTCGCTGCCAACGGCAGCTACGTCGACTTCGCGATCGCCGGGCTCCTGGCGCTCAACCTGACGACCTCATCGATGGGCACCGCCGTCGGGCTCAGCACCGACCTCGCGAGCGGCATCATCGACCGCTTCCGCGCTCTCCCGCTCTGGCACCGTCGGTGCTCGTCGAGCCGCTCGCTCGCCGATCTGCTCACCGCCATCGCTGTGCGCGACGATCGTCGGCGTCACCGGCTTCGCGATCGGCTGGCGGACGACGACCGGCTTCTGGCACCTGCTTGCCGGCTTCGGCATCTTCCTCTTCTTCAGCTACGCGATGTCCTGGGCGTGCGCGTGCCTCGGCATCGTCTCGAAGAGCGCCGAGTCGGCGCAGGGACTCGGGCTCGTGATCCTCTTCCCGCTCGCATTCGTGTCGAACGCGATGGTGCCGACCCAGCACATGCCGACCGTCCTCCGCTTCATCGCCGACTGGAACCCGGTCAGCGCGGTGACCTCCGCCGCCCGCACGCTCTGGGGGAACCCGAACCCGTCGGCGGCGATCAACGCGTGGCCGATGCATCACCCGGTGGCCGCATCGCTCCTCTGGTCGATCGCGATCCTGGCCGTCTTCGCGCCGCTCGCGGCAGTGCTCTATCGCCGCCGCACGACCGACTAGCGCGTCAGGACGGAAGCGTCAGGCTCGAGGTCGCGCGGATAGTCCGTGAGGATCTCGATCCCGTCCTCGGTCACGACGACCGTGTCCGAATGGCGGAGACCGCCGACCCCCTCTTCGTAGAGGCCCGGCTCGATCGTGAAGACCATTCCCGGCTCGACCGGCGTGCGGTCGCCGACGTCGAGGAACGGCGCCTCGTGGTTGCGAAGCCCGATCGCGTGGCCGGTGTGCTGGCGCCAGTACGGCAGCAGGTCGTGCTCCTCGAAGTACCGCATCACCGCGCCGTCGACGTCGGCGCACGTGGCGCCCGGCCGGAAGGCGGCGAACGCGACGTCCTGGGCGGCGACCGTGTGCTCGAAGAGGAACTTCGCCTTGTCGCTCGGCGGCCCGATGATCATCCCGCGCTCGAGCTCTGCGTTGTAGCCGTGCACCGGCGCGCCCGTCTCCGTGACGAGGAGGTCCCCCGCCTGGAACGTGATGTTGTGCGCGACTGCGTGCGCCCACGAGCTGCGCGTTCCGATCTGCCCGCGATAGCCGGCCTTCGCGCCGTCGTTCGAGCCCTGCTGGCCGAAGTCGCCAAGTGCCTCGAGCATCGCGAGCGTCGTCTCGGCGCCCGGCCCGGATGCTCGCCTCCGCCTCGGTCGCGCCGGCGCGCGAGTACTCCTGAAGCCGCCGGTGCGCGTAGGCGCACCAGCGGCCGCTCTCGCGGATCAGCTCGATCTCGGCCGGGCTCTTGCGGGCGATCATCCGCTCGATCTCGTCGACGAGCGGCGTGACGAACGCGCTCGTCACCTCGCTCAGCGCCGGGCCGCGATAGCCGAGGATCCCGGGGTAGCCGTCCTGGTCGACGCCGATCCGGTCGCGAATGCCGAGGTCGGCGAGTACGCCCGCGAGGATGAGCATCGGATGCTCGACGCCCGGATACTCGGGATACGACTCGATCCGCTCGAACGACGTCTCCGCCTTCGTGCGCTCGACCTCGAACTCCGGGACGAAGATCGCCGACTCGCCGGCAGCGCTCTCGGCGAAGACGATCGGGCGCTCGTTCGAGAGGAACGCAAAGCCGGTGAAGTACCGGATGTAGTCCGGGCCGAAGAGCACGTAGCCGCTCCCGCCGGCCTGCTCGCGCAGGCGCGCGCGTCGGTCGGCGAACTCCGCGGCCGAGATTCCCAGATCGCCATGCGCTCGATCCTACTGACGACCTGCTCAGCGGATCTGCCATGGCATTGCCTATGCTTGTCGAGATGAACAGAGCCCAACTGCTTCGGCGCGGCGTCTCGGGCGGCGCGGTCCTCGTCGGCGCCGGCGCCCTCACGAACCTCGCCTCGGCGGCCATCCCCGACGCCGACCTCGCCAACCTCCGGCTCGTGATCGCGACCGAGCTGCTGAAGATCGACTTCGCCACGCAGGCGCTCGCAAGGCGGCAAGGCGAGCGCCGCGACGACCGCACTGCTCACGCAGGCAAAGGCCGACGACACCGCGCACTACAACGGGCTCGCCTCGCTCTTCACCGGTGCCGGCCAGATCCCGGCGACCGCGGACGACATCGACTTCTCCTACCCGGCCAAGAGCTTCGACTCGGACGGCTCGATCGTGCAGCTCGCGTGGACGCTCACGACGCCTCGCGCTCGGCGCCTACAACGGCGCGCGTCGGCTCGACCCAGACGCCACGCTTCCGCACGGCGCTCGCGCAGATCGCCTCGAACGAGGCGCAGCAGACGAGCGCGATCGCGCAGGCACTCGGCAAGCCCGTCGTCGGCGCCGCGTTCGGGCCGTCGCTGTCGGCCGACGCAGGTCACGACCGCGCTCGACGTCTACGAGAGCTGATGACGAAGCAGGTCTATACGGCAAGCGAAGCTGCATCCGCGCTCGGGATCAGCCTCGACACGCTTCGCCGCTGGGACAAGAGCCGGGCGCATCGAGGTGCGGCGCGACGACAGCAACCGGCGCTACGTCGACGCCGCCGAGATCGATCGCGTTCGCGGCGACGGCGGTGGCACGCACATCAGCGCGCGCAATCGCTTCCACGGCATCGTCACGGACGTCGAGGTCGACGGGCTGATGGCGCAGGTCGAGATCGTCGTGAACGAGCCGATGCGGCTCGTCGCGATCGTGACCCGCGACGCCGTCGAAGAGCTGGGCTTGAAGAACGGCATGGCGACGACCGCGATCGTCAAGTCGACCAACGTGATGATTCAAAGCTGAGGAGCTCGCCATGACACGCACACTCGCAACGCTGCTCGCCGCCGTCGCCGTCCTCGCCGGGTTCGCCGCGCGCGCGCACGCGGGCACGAAGTCCGGGCTCACCGTCTACGCGGCCGCGTCGCTCACCGACGTCTTCCCGGCGATCGACTCGTCGGAGAAGTACTCGTTCGCCGGCTCGAACACGCTCGCCGCGCAGATCACGCAGGGCGCGCCCGCGGACGTCTTCGCCTCCGCGAACACGACGCTGCCGCAGCAGCTCTATGCGAAGGGGCTCTGCTCGAAGCCGGTCGTCTTCACGCGCAACACGCTCGTCATCGTCGTGCCGACCTCGAACCCGGCCGGGATCAAGAGCGTCTACGACCTGACGAAGGCCGGGCATCAAGCTCGACATCGCGGGCTCCGGCGTGCCGGTCGGCAGCTACACGCTGCAGGTCCTGAAGAACATGAACCTGAGCTCCGCGGTGCTGAAGAACGTCGTCAGCCAGGAGACGGACGTGCGCGAGGTGCTGGCGAAGGTGGCGCTCGGCGAGGCCGACGCGGGCTTCGTCTACTCGACCGACGCGAAGACGGTTCCCGGCAAGGTGAAGGTGATCAAGGTGCCGGCGTGGGCGCAGCCGAAGGTGCAGTACGGCATCTGCGTCGTCAACGCGAGCCAGAACAAGACCGCCGCGCAGGCGTTCGTCAACCTGGTGCTGAGCAAGGCGGGCCAGGCGAAGCTGCTCTCGTACGGCTTCCTGCCGCGCGTCAAGACGGGGAAGTAGCCATGCGCCGCCGAGCGCTGGCCGTCGCGTACGTCCTGGCGGCGGCGGTCACGCTCGCGTTCCTGCGCTGCCGGTCGTCGCGATCTTCGCGCACACGACGCCCGGCAACCTGTTCGACCAGCTGTCGAACCCGGTCGTCAAGGACGCGTTCGTCGTCAGCATCAAGACGAGCGTGATCGCGCAGGTCCTGATCCTCGTGTTCGGGACACCGACGGCCTATCTCCTCGCGACGCAGCGCTTCCCGGGCCACTCGCTCGCCGTCACGCTCGTCGAGCTGCCGCTCGTCCTGCCGCCTGCGGTCGCCGGGCATCGGGCTGCTCGCCGCGCTCGGCCGCGTCGGGCTGCTCGGCTCGAGCCTGCAGTTCCTCGGCATCGAGCTGCCGTTCACGCAGACGGCGGTCACGGTCGCCGTCGCCTACGTCGCGAGCCCGCTCTATATCCGGGCGGCGCTCGCCTCGTTCGAGGCGACCGACCCGAACCTGACGGCCGCATCGCGCACGCTCGGCGCCGGTCCGGGTCGAACGTTCTTCCGGGTCGTCCTGCCGCTCGCGCGCGCGGGCCTCGTCGCCGGCCTCGCGCTCTCGTTCGCGCGCGGGCTCGGCGAGTTCGGCGCGACGATCATGTTCGCGGGCAGCCTGCAGAAGGTGACGCAGACGCTGCCGCTTGCGATCTACGCCGAGTTCGACCAGAACTTCGACGCGGCACTTGCGATGAGCGGCGCGCTCGTCATCATCAGCATCGCGCTCCTGATCGGACTGCGCGCTCGCCTTCACATGGCAACGCTCACCCTCGACAACCTCGCACGTACCGCTTCGGTCTTTCGCGCTCGAGCTGAGTCTCGCGGTCGAAGGGACGGTCGCGCTCGTCGGCCCGTCGGGCGCCGGCAAGACAACCGTGCTGCGCGTCGGTCGCCGGGCTCGTGCATCCGGCAGCGGGCAGGGTCGCCGTCGACGGCGACGTGTGGTTCGACGCCGCTGCGCGCGTCGACCTCGCCGCCCGATCGACGCCGCGTCGGGACTCGTCTTCCAGGACTACGCCCTCTTCCCGCACCTGACCGTCCGCGGAGAACGTCGAGTACGCGCGCAAGCATGCCGCCGACGAGTACCTCGAGCGGTTCCGCATCGCCCACCTCGCAGACGCAAAGCCCGGCGACGCTCTCCGGCGGCGAGAAGCAGCGCGTCGCGCTCGCCCGCGCGCTCGCTCGCGACCCGCAGGTGCTGCTGCTCGACGAGCCGCTCGCGGCACTCGACGCGCACACCCGCGCGGCCGTGCGCACCGAGCTGCACGAGCTGCTCGTCGGGGCTCGACATTCCCGTGCTCCTCGTCACGCACGACTTCGAGGACGCAGCCGCGCTTGCCGACACCGTCGGCGTGATCGTCGACGGCCACCTTCGCCAGCTCGGCACGCCGCACGAGCTCGTCGCCGAGCCGTCCGACTCGTTCGTCGCCTCGTTCACCGGCGCGAACCTGCTCGAGGGCTACGCCGAGCCGTCGGCGAACGGCTCGACGCGCGTCACGCTCGACGACGGCACGGTCGATCACGACCGCCGACGCACGCGTCCGGCCGCGTCGCGCTCGCCGTCTACCCGTGGGACGTGACCGTCGCGATCGCCGCCCCGGACGACTCGGCGCTGAACGTCATCTCCGCGCCGATCCGCACCGTCACCGAGCTCGGCAACCGCGTCCGCGTGACGCTCGGGCCGCTGAGCGCCGAGATCACCGCCGAGTCGCGCGCCCGCCTGGGACTCGAGCCCGGTCGCCTCGCCTTCGCGTCGTTCAAGGCGACCGGGACGCGAATCGTCAAGGGCTAGATCGAGGTGCCGGTGTCCGGGTCGAAGAAGTGGATGCGGCTCGTGTTCACCGTCAACGCCGCCGGGTCACCTTCGCGGATCGCCGTCTGCGGCTGAACGCGGGCGACCAGGTTCGCGTTGCCCGCCGAGAAGTGCACGAGCACCTCGGAGCCGAGCGACTCGCGCAGCGCGCAGACAGCCGTGAGCGAATGGCCTGCACGCATGCCGCCGGCGAACGCCGCGTCCTCGAAATCCTCGGGGCGAATGCCAAGGACAACCCTCCCGCTTTCGTAGCTGCGCAGCTCGGGCCGCTCGCCGAGGGTGAGGGTGTGCTCACCGAAGCTCGCGATCAGCTCGCCGTTCAGGCGCGTCAGTGTCGCGGGGACCATGTTCATCGCCGGCGAGCCGATGAAGCCGGCCACGAACTGATTGGCAGGCTGCTGATAGACGCGCTCCGGCGTATCGACCTGCCGCCGCCGATCGAGAGCGGCTGCGCCAGCCCGGCCTCGACGCTGAACTCGCCGCTCGGCAGGGCAAGAGTGCCCTTGAGCGTCGTCGTGACCGTGCCGATCGTCGGCAGGTTGAACGAGACGTCGCCCGACAGGTCGAAGAAGACCGACGCGTCCTTCGGGCAGGGCGCGCCGGTGTCCGGGCACTGGTTCGAGAGCCCGAGATCGAGGTTCGAGATGGTGACGCTCGAGCTCGGCTTCCAGTCGTTCGACAGCTTGACCCGCAGCGACAGGTTGTACTTGTCGTCCTTCGCGGTGATCGCGCCCGTGAAGTCCTTCGAGGCGATCGTGAGGCCGGGCAGCGGCGTCCACGTCGCGTCGCCGGTGCCTTCGGCCGCGAGCGACCAGTTGGACGGGTTGTCGTAGGCGAACTTGACGTTGACGCCGGTCGTGCCGGTCGGCGTCGACAGGTCGATCTGGCCGGTGCCGGTGATCCCGAGCGTCTCGGCGGTCGGCTCCGCCTTCACGCTCAGCGTGGCGATCGTGAGGCCCTTGACGATCGTGATCGGGCTCGCGAGGGAGCCTTCGAACGACGAGGTGATCGGGCCGCCGGCCGACTCGCGCTTGACCGAGCCGGTGAGGTTGATCGCGCTGCCCGCGAGCTGGATGATCTTCTGGACGTTGACGGCGAGCGAGAACGTGCCGTCGCTCGCGACCGAGCCGGAGATCTCCGCCGTCGGGAGCGCCGAGTCGGCGGTGCTCGCGTCGACCCGCGGGCCGGTCGCCTTCGTGTCGATCGAGACGCCGCTCGAGCCGAAGCTCACCGAGGTCGAGCCGTTCCAGCCGCTCGGGAGCGGGACGAACGCGAAGCCGTCCGCGGTGACGGTGCCGGAGAGCGAGACCGAGCCGCCGCCGAACGGCACCGAGAGGCCGCCGCCGCCCAGCGTGAAGGTCGGCGAGTGCCAGGACTCCGGCCCGGTGAGCGTGCCGCCGGAGAGCGTGATGCCGCCGGCGAGATCGAGCCGCTGAGGCCGTCGGCCTTCAGCGAGCTCGTCGAGAACGAGCCGCCGGAGAAGCTGACCCTCGTGCCGGCCGTGCACTCGTTGGCGCTGACCGTGACGCTCGCGAAACCGAACGACACGCCGCCGACGCTCGCGTTGAACGAGCCGCCGGAGTTGATCGCGTCACTGACGAGCTCGCAGAAGATCGGGGGCAGGCCTGCGCCCGACGTGGTCGTCGTCGCGCCGGTCGTCGTCCCGCCGGTCGTCGTCGCGGCGGTCGTCGTCGGCGTGGTCGTCGTGTCGGTGTGCGCGCGCCCGTCTCGGTGGTCTTCGTCGTCGGCTTGTTGACGCCCTTGACCCGCTCCGCCGGCTTCGGGAGCTTGCGGCGCTCGACCATCGGCCCGTTCGGCTTCTCCTTCTTCGGATGCGCGTTGCGGATCGCGAAGCCCTGGCTGCCCTTCGGCAGCGGGTCGACCTTCACGCGCACGTGCGCCGTCGAGCTGGCGCTGCCGTCGGTGACGGTGAGCGCGAAGACGAGCGTCGACGGCTTCGTCACCTGCGGCGCCGCGAAGCGCACGTCGGCCTCGGTGCGCAGGCCGAGCCACTTGACAGGCGCACCGGCGGTCTGCGCCCAGTGGTAGCTCACGCCGAGACCGCTGCCGCCGCTGCCGTCGCCCTCGAGCGTGATGACCGTCGGCTTCAGCTTCTCGTGCGCCCGCACGAGCGGCTGGTCGGCCCAGATCACCTTGTCGGGCTCCTTGACCATCGCGCGCAGCGAGTGCCGCGGCTCGACCTCGATCGAGGCGTGTGCCGTCTTCGGCGCGGCGCGCTTGCCGTCCGAGGCGTGCGCGGCGAGGAAGAGCTTGTGGTTGCCCGTCGACTTCGCGAACGAGAGGTCGAGCTTCAGGAGCGGCAGATGGCCGCCCGGCTTCAGCGGCGCCGCCGAGGTGCAGAGCGCACTCGTCGCGCCCTTCGCGCAGCTCCAGCCGGTCGTGACGAGCTTCTGGAGATGCACGCCGCGCGGCAGCTCGATGCCGAGGCGCACGGGGTTCTTCGTCGGGATGTTCCCTTCGTTGCTGACGCTGAGGCCGAACGAGCCGGTGCCGCCGGCGGTCGGGACGTGGTCGTTCGTGAAGTTCGGGATCAGCTTCTCGGAGCCGTGCGTGATGTCGACGAGCACCGGCAGGCGGTACGCGTGCGCGACGTTCGGGCCGGAGAGCTTGACCGTCGCCGGCCAGTCGGCCGTCTTCTTCGTCGAGGAGCCGGCCGTGATCGTGACCGTCGGCCCGAGGAGCGTGGCGGCCGGCGCCAGCGAGGCGCCGAACGAGATCGTGCAGTCGAGGCTCGTCGTGCCCGAGCACCGCCACCCCGGGCTGACCTGGATCGACTTGATCCGCGCGCCGCCGGCGAGCTGCTGGTGCAGCTCGGCGGTCGCCCGCCACGATCGGAGCACCACCCGCGTCGCGGACGTCGAGCCGCTCGACGAACGGCTGGCCCGAGACGACGCTCGCCGGCTCACCGTCGCTCGCCGGGACGAGCACGCCCTTGGCGTTGGCGCGGTAGAGCGTCAGCGCCGGGAAGCCGGCGTTCGGCTCCAGCACGAGGATCGGCAGGGAGACTGGTCGAGGCGTCTCGTCGGCGATCTCGTTCGCGGCGACCGCGGCGAGGCCGATGTTGTCCGAGCCCGGCTTGGCGTCGGCCGCGACCTTCACCGCGAGCTTGACGATGACGCTGCCACGCGGCTTCAGCACGAGCGGCGCGGTCGGCGTGCAGGCGACCGACTGCATCGTTGGTCCGGTCTGCACGACCTTGCAGTCCCAGGCGCCGCCGCCGGAGACACTCTCGATGCTCATCGCGTTCGGCAGGTTGGCGCTCAGCGCGATGCCCTTCTCGGTCGGGGCGTTGCCGACGTTCGCGATCTTCGCCGAGAGGACCGTCGAGCCGCCCGGCAGCAGCTCCTGCAGGCCGCGTGCCGCGGTCGCGCGACCGTCAGGAACGCACCGGGCGGCGCTTCGACCGCCAGCTCGGACGGCGACTGCACCGTGTAGGTGCGCGCGCCGCCGGTCGAGGTCACGGCGACGTTCCAGTCCTGGATCGACGGCTTGCCGCCGATCTTCAGACCCAGAGCGGCGACCCGGTTCGCGTCGAGCGTGAAGGTGATCCGCAGCGGCGGCGCGAGCTTGCCCGGGCGATCTCACGGTCGTACGAGCACGAGAGCGACGAGGAGTTGCTGCAGCTCCAAGCCGGCGCCAGTGCCGCTCCAGGAGCCGACGATCGACGGCAGCACGTTCGCGAGCTGAACCGACGTGGCGGAACCGGGCCGGTGTTGAGCACGTCGACCGTCTCGTGGCCGGGCTTGTCGGAGGCGACGAGGACAGGCGTCGCCTGCGTGTAGAGCACCGGCGCACCGGGGCCGGCGACGACCCGCAGCGAAGCGCGCGCGGTCTTGCCCACGCCCCCGGCGCGGAAGACGGCGCGGCCGCCCGGCTTGACCGACGCCGGCGCCTTGAAGGTCGAGAGGACTGCGAGCGCTCCGCCGGCCTTCAGCGAGCCGCCGTAGGTGCAGGTCACACCGTCGGCGCTCGCGCGGCAGGCGACGCTCCCGGTCGGCTCACCGTGACCGCCGAAGCCGGGGACGCGGTCGAGGTTCATCGAGCCGGAGTAGGTGAAGCCCTTCGGCGCCGTGACCGTGAACGACGGCTTGACGAGCGGGTCTGCTCCCTTCGCGCCCTCGTTCGAGAGCACCGTGACGATCTCGGCCGCGCCGTCGGGGATCGTCGCCCCGGACGCGGTGCGCAGCGAAAGACCTGCGCGGGCAGGCCGAGCTGCTGCACGTCCGTTGCGCACGCTTCCCGTCAGCAGCGTGACAACGATCGCTGCACCAACCAATGCCGCCCAGTAGAGGCGGCGCCTGCCTGCCCGTTTCATTGATGTCCCCCGGTCCTAGTCGCGACTTGACTAGCGCGACTTAAGCGCAATGGAGGCGCGCGTGCAACCCTCAAATCGAGGTACCTGTCTTCGGGTCGAAGAAGTGGAGGCGCGTGGTGTCGACGCTCAACGGCGCCGAGGTCGCCTTCGCGGATCGCCGTCTGCGGCTGCACGCGGGCGACGAGGTTCGCGCTGCCCGGCCGTGAAGTGCACGAGCACCTCCGAGCCGAGCGACTCGCGCAGCGTGCAGATCGCCGTCAGCGAATGACCCGCGCGCGTGCCGCCGGCGAACGCAGCGTCCTCGAAGTCCTCGGGGCGGATGCCGATGACGACCGTCCCGCCTTCGTAGTCGCGCAGCTCGGGCCGCTCGCCGAGCGCGAGGCTGTGCTCGCCGAAGCTCGCGATCAGCTCGCCGTTCAGGCGCGTCAGCGCCGCGTCGACCATGTTCATCGCGGGCGAGCCGATGAAGCCGGCGACGAACCGGTTGGCGGGCTGCTCGTAGACGCTGCTCCGGCGTGTCGACCTGCTGCAGCGTTCCGTCGCACATGACCGCGATGCGGTCGCCCATCGTCATCGCCTCGACCTGGTCGTGCGTGACGTAGATCGTCGTCACGCCGAGCTCGCGCTGCAGCTTCGAGATGTCCGCGCGCACCTGGACGCGGAGCTTGGCGTCGAGGTTCGAGAGCGGCTCGTCCATCAGGAACGCCTGCGGCTCGCGCACGATCGCGCGGCCCATGGCGACGCGCTGGCGCTGACCACCGGAGAGCGCGCGCGGCTTGCGGTCGAGGTAGCCGTCGAGCCCGAGTGTCGCCGCCGCCTCGGCGACGCGCCGGTCGACCTCGCTCCGGTCGATGTGGCGCAGCTTGAGCCCGAACGCGAGGTTCTGCGCGACGGTCATGTGCGGATAGAGCGCGTAGTTCTGGAAGACCATCGCGATGTCGCGGTCCTTCGGCGAGACGTCGTTGACGACGCGCCCGCCGATGCGCACCTCGCCGCCGCTGATCTCCTCGAGCCCGGCGACCATGCGCAGCGCCGTCGTCTTGCCGCAGCCCGACGGGCCGACGAACACCATCAGCTCGCCCTCGCGGATGTCGAGGTCGAGCGACTCGACGGCGACCGTGCCGTCGGGGTACGTCTTGCTGACGCCGTCGAACTGAATCGCTGCCATGTCTCTACCCCTTGATTGCGCCGCTGAGGCCCGATCCGCGGAGGAACGAGCGTTGGAAGACGAGGAAGCCGACGATCGGGACGACGCACGCGATCGCCATCGCCGCCAGGAACACGCCGAGCTCCGTCTGCGCCTGGATCGTCGGTAGCCGGACGGAGAGCGGCTGCTTGTTCGGATCGGGAAGCACGAGCAGCGGCCAGAGGAAGTCCTTCCACGAGGCGAGCAGCGCGAAGACCGAGACGACCCCGAGGATCGGCTTCGACATCGGCAGCACGATCCGGAAGAACAACGTGAAGGGACCGGCGCCGTCGATGCGCGCCGCCTCGAAGATCTCGCGCGGCAGGTTGTCGAAGAACCGCGTCATCAGCACGACGTTGAACGCGCTCGCACCGGCGGGCAGCCAGATCGCCCAGTAGCTGTCGATGAACGAGTGATGGACGAGCGGCGGCCGGACGATCTCGATGTACAGCGGCACGAGCAGCACGACCGCCGGCACGAACAGCGTCGTCAGCAGCAGGCCCATGATCACCTTGGCGTACTTCGGCCGCAGCACCGAGAGCGCGAAGCCGCCGGTTGTCGCGACGACGATCTGCACGAACCACGAGCCGATCGCGAGGACGACGGTGTTCCAGAAGTAGCGCGCGACGTCGACGTTCGTCCACGCCTCGCTCAGGTTGCTCCACGCGGTCCCGTTCGGGAACCACTTCATCGGATACGTGATCGTGTCGTTCGTCGGCGTGATCGCCGACTTCGCGAGCCAGATGATCGGCCCGAGACCGATGACGACCAGGAAGACGAGCAGGAACACGTGCGCCGCGCCGAGCCCCCACCTGACCCGGGGCCGCTTCCACTCGGACTGCGAGACGATCCCGCTCACCGCTCGCTCCAGGAGCGCGTCGCGCGCAGGTAGATCAGCGAGAACAACGCGAGGAACCCGGCAAGCATCAGGCTGAGCGCGGTCGCCTTGCCGTAGTCGCCGCCGAGCGAGTTGCCGAACGCGTAGTTGTAGATCAGCAGCAGCACCGTGAGCGTCGAGTTCACCGGGCCGCCCAAGGTGAAGAGATACGGCTCGAGGAAGACCTGCGCCGTCCCGATGATCTGCAGGATCAGGGTCACGAGCAGCACGCCGCGCAGCTGCGGCAGCGTGATGTGCCAGACCTTCTTGAAGATCCCGGCGCCGTCGACCGAGGCTGCCTCGTAGAGATCGGGGTTCACGCCCGTCAGCGCGGCGAGATAGATGATCACGGTCGCGCCCGCGTTCGCCCACGTCGACTCGAGCACGAGCGACGGCATCGCCCAGGTCTGCGACTGGAGCCACGGGTACGGCCCGAGCCCGACCCAGCCGAGGATCGTGTTGAAGACGCCCTGAGGGCTCGCGTCGTAGAAGAACTTCCAGAGCAGGACGGCGACGACCGGCGGGATCACCACCGGCAGATAGGCGAGCGCGCTGTACCAGCCGCGCATCCGCCGCACCTCGCTCATCAGCACCGCCGCGATCAGCGGGATCGGATAGCCGAAGATCAGCGCGAGGAGCGCGAAGTACGCCGTGTTCTTGACCGCGGTCGGGAACAGCGGGTCGTGGATGACCGCAGAGAAGTTGTCCCAGCCGACCCAGGTCGGCGCCTGCACGAGATTCGTGTGCTGGAACGACATGATCGCCGTGCGGACGATCGGGTACCACGAGAACGCTCCGAAGATCAGGAGCAGCGGCAGCATGAAGATGAGCGTCGTGAGGCCGCCGCCGCGCGCCCAGGTCACCGGGGTGCGGCGAGCGCGACGACGCCGCGTTGCGACCGCGGCGCTCTCGACCTCCATCTCGCGTGACTGTGCTCATCCTCGCCGCCTTCCCAACCCACACCCCTCGCCCAGGTCAGCGGAGTGCGCCGAGCGCGACGACGCTGAGCGGCGACTGCGGCGCCTTCGACCTCCATTTCGCTGACTGTGCTCATTCCGCGCCGCCTTCCGAAATAACAGTCGGCGGCGACTCCGACGAGCCGCCGCCGACCGACTGCCCTACCTAGCTTCCGCTCGAAATTGCCTGCTGAGCGGTGCTGTTGGCCTGCTGGAGCATCGACTGGATGTCCGTGTTCTTGTTCGTCAGCACCGATTCGACGACCGCATCGAGCGAGTGGTAGACGCTCTGGGTCGAGGCCTCGGGCTCCGGGATGACCTGCTGGTTGTAGATCCCCGTCAGGAACGGCTTCATCTGCGCGAGAGGCACGTTGATGTACGGCTTGATCCACGTGTTCGCGAGCGTGTACTGCGCCTTGTTGAACAGCGGCAGCGCAGGGACGCCCACCGGCTGCTTGTTCGCGACGAGTGTCTGCGCGTTCCGCACCGCCTGCGACTTCGAGACGAGCGGCGACTCGTAGAAGAAGTCGATCCACCGGACCGCCGCTGCCTTCTCTGCGGCACTCACGGTCGGCTTGACCGAGACGAGCGTGCCGCCGCCGAGCACGCCGGCGTTCTTGTTCTTCGCCAGCGGGATCGGCGCGAGGCCGTAGATCGACGGGTTGATGTTCGACGCCTGGACGAGGTTCGTGTAGACGTCCGAGCCGCTGACGTACATGCCGACGTTGCCCGCAGCGAACGCCTGGTTGATGTCGCTCCAGCCGTAGTCGAAGTTGGAGCCCATCGAGTTGTCCGTCCAGCGCATGTGGTGGAGCAGGTTGAGCGCCGCAACCGTCTGCGGGTTGTCGAGCGTCGCCTTGGCCTTCGTGCCGATGCCCGTCTCCATGCGCCCACCGAGGGCGTAGACGAGCGTCGTCAGGATCCAGCCGGCGGTGTTGTCGTCCTTCGCCATCTGGACGTAGCCGGCCTTACCGGTCTTCTGCGAGATCGCGAGCGCGTCCTTCTCGACCTGCGCCCACGTCGTCGGCGGCTTGTTCGGGTCGAGCCCGGCCTGCTGGAAGAGCGCCCGGTTGTAGTGCAGCGCCTGCGCGTATGCGCCCTTCGGCAGGGCGATGATCTGGCCCTTCGAGTCGGTGGCCTCGGCGAGGACCGCCTTGTTGAACTTCGAGTAGTACGGCAGCGCCTTGACGAGCGACGTCAGGTCGGCGAGCTGGCCGTTGTCACCAAGCGACCGCGCGTCGGTGAACGGCACCTCGAAGACGGTCGGCAGCGTGCCGGCCGCGAGCTTCGCGGCGAACGTCGGCGCCGTCCACTGGTACTCGACCGCCTTGACCTTGATCGACGGGTTCACCTTCTCGAACTCCGCGACCTGCGCATTGAACTGCGCAACCGCGGCCGGGGTGCTGCCCGGGATGAGCGACGCGACGCTGATCGTGACCGTCTTCGTCGACGCCCCGGTCACCGCTCCCGCCGTTGCGCACACGACCAAGAGGCCGACCGCGGCAACGATGGTCGTGACCATACGAATGGACTTCATCGTCCTTCCTTTCCTTGACCTAAGCATGCGTTTCTCCGTTTGGGGCAAGCGTGGGGGCCGCGGTCCGGCGCAGCCAGACCGTCGAGTCGTGCAGAAGCGAGCCTCCTTCGAGCTCGCAACTCGAGATGAGGACGTCGGATTCGCCCGGAAGTTCGTAGGGGTCCGGGCCGAAGTTGACGACACACGTGAACTGCCGCCCGCGTTCGAATGCGATCACGGTGTCGGGGGTGGAAAGCCACCGGAGCGTCGCGTCCTGCCCCCAGGGCGCGGTCCGGCGAAGTCGCAGCCCGGCGCGATACAGGCTGAGCATCGAGGCGGGGTCTTCGATCTGAGCCTCAACGGTGAGAGAGGCCCAATCCTTCGGCTGGTCGAGCCACGGCCGCGCGCCTTCGACGCCGCTGAAGCCGAACGGCGGCGTGTCGCCCGCCCAGGGCAGCGGCACGCGGCAGCCGTCGCGGCCGGGGTCGACCCCGCCGGAGCGCAGCCACATCGGGTCCTGGCGCAACTCGGCGGGGATGTCCTCGACCTCGGGCAGTCCCAGCTCTTCCCCCTGGTACACGTACATCGAGCCGGGAAGCGCCATCGCGAGCAGCGCCGCGGCGCGGGCGCGCCGGAAGCCGCGGGCGAGGTCGGTGGGAGTCCCCTCGCGCTTCGCGTGGAATGAGAACGACGTGTCCTCGCGTCCGTACCGCGTGACCGGGCGGGTCACGTCGTGGTTCGAGAGCACCCACGTCGGCGGCGCGTCGACCGAGGCGTGCGAGGCGAGCGCCGACACGATCGACTCGCGCATGCGGTCGGGCTCCCACGGGCACGCGAGGAAGTCGAAGTTGAACGCGGTGTGCAGCTCGTCCGGGCGCAGGTACATCGCGAGCCGCTCGGCGTCGGGCAGCCAGACCTCGCCGACGAGCACGCGCGGCTCGTCGTAGCCGTTCGCGATCGCGCGCCAGCTCCGGTAGATCTCGTGCAGCTCGTCGCGGTCCTCGAACGGATGCTGGCCGGGCGCCGGGCTCGGCCGCCGGCTCGGAGAGCTCGGGATCCTTGACGAGGAGCGCAGCGGAGTCGATGCGGACGCCGGCGACGCCGCGGTCGAACCAGAAGCGGAGCACGTCCTCGTGCTCGGCCCACACGTCGGGGTGGGTCCAGTTGAGGTCGGGCTGCTCGGGCGCGAAGAGGTGGAGGTACCACTCGCCGTCTTCGGTGCGCGTCCACGCCGAGCCGCCGAAGATCGACTGCCAGGCGTTCGGCTCGGTCTCGCCCGAGCGGAACCAGAAGCGCGACCGCTCCGGCGAGCCGGGCGGCGAGGCGAGCGCCGCCTTGAACCACTCGTGCTCGCTCGAGATGTGGTTCGGGACGACGTCGACGATCGTGCGGATCCCGAGGGCGCGCGCTTCGGCGATCAGCTGCTCTGCCTCGGCGAGCGTCCCGAACGCCGGGTCGATCGCGCGGTAGTCGGCGACGTCGTAGCCGTTGTCGGCGAGCGGCGACGGGTACCAGGGGCTGAACCAGATCGCGTCGACGCCGAGCTCGCGCAGGTACGGCAGATGAGCCCGGACGCCGGCGAGGTCGCCGATCCCGTCACTGTTCGCGTCGGCGAAGCTCCGGACGTAGACCTGGTAGACGACGGCGTCGCGCCACCAGGGGCGGTCGGCGCGCCCGGCGCCCTCCTCGCGTGGGAGGGAATCCGGCTCGGTGGGCGCCGGGATCGTGCCGATCGTGTCGAGCTGTGTCACGTCGCGGCGAGTTATCGCACAGCGAACAAATGGTTGCAAGAGCGTGACGAACATTCGCAAGAACTTGCGCAATTTCTGAAAGCTTGCGCAAGCGTCAAGACCTGCGGCTCGAGGCGAATCAGACCCCGACGGCGTGACCGGGGCGGTCGCGGTGCTGCCCCGGGCCACGATCTCGGGCTCGAAGAAGAGCTCTTCGGCCGAGACGGGCGAGCCTTCGATCTGGCCGACGAGCATCTCGACCGCGGCCCGGCCGATCGCCTCGATCGGCTGCCGGACGGTCGTGAGCGGCGGATCGGTGCAGCTCATGAACGCCGAGTCGTCGTAGCCGACGACCGACAGGTCGGTCGGCACCGACAGGCCGGCGCGGCGCGCGGCGCGGATCGCTCCGAGCGCGAGCGGGATCGGACGCGCACACGATGCCGGTGACGCCGCGGGTGATCAGCTTCGCGGCCGCGGCATGGCCGCCTTCGATCGAGAACCGCGTGCGCTCGACGAACTCGCCGGGCAGCGGCGCGCCCGTGCGACCCGAAACCGCCTCGAACGCAGCCAGCTTCCGCAGGGACGGGCACGTGGTCGGGCGGGCCGAGGATCAGCCCGATCCGCTCGTGGCCGAGGTAGGCGAGATGCGCGTAGGCCTGCTCCATCGCGACCGCGTCGTCGGTCGAGACGCGCGGAAAGTCGAGATGGTCGGCGGCCGCGTTCACGAGCACGACCGGCAGCCGAAGCTGGAGCAGCCGCGTGTAGTGCTCGTGCGGCGCGTCGGCCTCGGCGTACTGGCCGCCGGCGAAGATCATCCCCGACACCTGCCGCTCGAGCAGCATCTCGACGTACTCCGCCTCCGACATGCTGCCCGGTGCGGGTGCAGAGCACGGCGTTGAAGCCGCGCTGAGCGAGCGCGCCGGCGACCACCTCGGCGAGCGCCGGGAAGATCGGGTTCTGGAGCTCCGGCACGACGAGCCCGACCATCCGCGCCTTGCGGCCGCGGAGATTGGTCGGCCGCTCGTAGCCGATCACGTCCAGCGCCGTCAGGACGGCGGCGCGCGTCGCGTCCGAGATCCCGGGCCGGCCGTTCAGGACGCGGCTGACCGTCGCCTCGCTGACTCCCGCCTGCTTGGCGACGTCTGCAAGCTTGCCGGCCATCTTGCAAGATTACGTCAAGCGCTTGCAAAAGAGCTACTCGGCGCCCCGCCGCGGAGGCGGAGCGCGAGCGTCACCGCGCCGACGACGAGCAGGTTCGCGACCAGAGCGGGGATCCCGATGAACACCGTCGTGTGGTGGTCGCCGAACCCGATCGACGTGCTCGAGGAGTCGAAGCCGCGCCTGGACGAGCAGGTAGGTGCCGTAGGCGGTGCCGACGACCCAGCCCGCGAGCGCGGCCCGCGCCGGGAGCTTCCGCCAGACGATGCCGACGAACACGGCCGGAAGCGTCTGCAGGATCCAGACGCCGGCGGCGAGCTGGAAGTTCACGACGTAGGTCGTCGGCGCGACGATCACGAACCCGACGGCGCCGAACTTCACGACGAGCGAGGCGAGCTTCGAGACCTTCGTCTGCTCGTGCGGGCTCGCCGACGGCCGGAACTCGCGCCAGACGTTGCGCGCGAAGAGGTTCGCCGAGGCGATCGCCATCATCGCCGCCGGCACGAGCGCGCCGATCGCGATCGACGCGAGCCCGAAGCCGGCAAACCACGGCGGGAAGACCTTGTCGAGGAGCGCCGGCACAGCGATGTTGTTGCCGTAGTGCGCGTCGGGCTTGATGCCCGCGACGATCGCGAGGTAGCCGAGGATCGCGAGCAGCCCGAGCATCACCGTGTAGACCGGCAGGAAGATGCAGTTCCGCTGCACGACGAAGCGGCTCTTCGACGCGAGCGCGCCGGTCAGCGTGTGCGGATAGAGGAAGAGCGCGAGCCCGCTCCCGATCGCGAGCGTGACGTAGTCGGGGCCCGAGCCCTTTCGGCAGCAGGATCTTCGACTCGGGGATCTGCGAGAACGCGTGGTGGTAGCCGCCGAGGTGGATCGGGATGTAGATGACGCTGACGATCACCGTCACCCAGATCAGCACGTCCTTGACGACGGCGATCAGCGTCGCCGAGCGCAGGCCGCTGACGTACGTGATGACCGCGAGCAGCGCGAACGCGGTCCACAGCGACACCTCGACGGGCAAGCCGATCTCGGCCAGGCAGATCTCGATGCCGTAGACCTGCAGCGCGATGTACGGCATCGTCGCGACGATCCCGGTGAGCGTCACGGCGGCCGCGAGCCCGCGGCTCTGGAAACGGTCGCGGACGAAGTCGGACGGGGTCACGTAGCCGCTGATCGTGCGCCGAGCTGCCACAGCCGCGGCACGACCAGGAACGCCACCAGGTAGGTGATGATCAGATACGGCAGCGCGAAGAAGCCGATCGCGCCGGCCCCGAACACGAGCGCCGGCACGGCGATGAACGAGTAGGTCGTGTAGACGCTGCCGCCCTGCAGGAACCAGGTGAGCACGCCGCCGAACTGCGCGGCCGCCGAGCGCCCACTGGTCGAGGTCGCGCAGGTCCGCCTTCCGCCACCGGCCCGCGTACAGACCGATCACGGTGATCATCGCGAACGCGATGCCGATGACGATCGCCTGCGTGGTCTCGATCGCGCCGACGATCACTTCGACCGACCTCTCGCGCGCCGCGCAGCAGATAGACGACGGCGGTGACGACGCCGCCGAACACGACGGCGCAGAGCTGGTACCAGACGAAGAACGGGATCCCGATGAACGTCGGGTGCTCGCGGTTGTAGAGGGGCGGGTAGACGACTGCCGCGACCGGCAGCAGGAAGAGCCAATACGCCCAGCGCGCCGCGCGGCACTGCCACTCGCTCTCCGTCGCTGACCCACGTTCGGCTAGAGCGTATAGTCTAGTTCCGCGCCTAGTGTTCGACGGTCGGGTCGGGGCCGTTCTACGTAGTCGTTGCGCTGGGCGTTTCCGCGTTCGCGATCGTGCCTGTGCTGGGCTCGTCCTTCGCTTCACGCCGCTCGAGCCGCCGTTCGACTTCGGCGCGGTCGACGCGCTGATCGGGATCGTCTACGGCATCCTGCTCGCGATCCTCGTCCTCTTCGCGTCGCAGCACTACACGGCGGCGGTCAACGACTCGAACGGCGAGGCGACCGCGCTCAACAACATGTACAAGTCGTCGGCCGTACTGCCGCTCGCCGCAGGGCGATGAGCTTCGACACGACATCGTCTGTTACGCCCGCGAGACGATCAAGGACGAGTGGCCGATCCTCCGCAAGTCGAACGGCGAAGGCTCGAGCATCGTCTTTGCGCGCACCCGCCAGATCGGGGCGATCGTCGCGCGCGGCCGCACAGGCGGATCCGCGGAACCTGACGATCGCGACGCTCTTCAACTGCGAACCTCGACCGCGGCTGCGGCGCGTGAGCTGATGCTCGAGGACAGCCGGCCCCAGCTGCCCGACGCCGCTCTGGTTCGTCGTCCTGATCGGGATCGGGACCGTCGTCTTCCTGCTCTCGCTGCGCTACTGGGAGAACCGGGCGCACCTCGTCGCGGCGCTCGTCACGTCGCTGCTCCTGCTGCTCGGCCATGGTCGGCGCGATCGCCGAGCTCGACCGGCCGTTCGCGTCGATCATCGGCCTCCAGCCGCGCGCGATCGAGGCGACGCTGACGAGCGTCGTGCAGTCGTCAGCGAACGCCGGGCTCGGCGCTGCGCCCGTGCGCACCGCCGCCCGGCGTGCACGACTAGGCGGCCGTAGTCGCCCGAGAGCAGCAGCAGCGTCGACGGCATTGAACGGCGCCTTCGACACGGCAATCGAGCCCGAGTACGGATAGTCGAGCATCAGCGCCGTGAGCATTGCCATCCCGACCAGCGTCGCGGCCGCGCCGATCATGACGACCTGGATGTGCTCGCCGAACGGCTTGAAATAGAAGGTCGTCGAGAGGGCGAGCGCGGCGCCGAAGAGCAACAGGATCTGGAAGACCGTGGGCAGCGAGAGGTTCGCATCGTCGAGCCGGGTGCGCCGAGCGACGACCAGAGCGTTGATCTGCGCGAGCGTCTGGTCGTAGTACGGGTTGCTGCCCGCGTCGGTCCGATGGCGCTCCATCGTCTTGTACATCGCGTCGACGTCTTCCCAGGCCTGAACGGTGCCGCGGCCGTGCTTCATCGCCTGCCACTCGTGGTCTTGCACTTCCTTCGCGTAGACGAGCGCCTCGTTGCGGATGGTCAGCGCCACGCGCCGGCGGCAGGCCCTCTGCTCGTCCGAAGCACCTGCGTCAGGACCGTCGCCTCCTGGCGAGCATCCGCGTTCGCCCGAGTGAAGTTGCCGTAGAGCTGGCCGATCGTGAAGGCGAGCACGAAGCTGAACAGCCCGGAGGCGAGCCCGAACGCGCTCGACAGGCTGCGGTTGTCCGCGTTCCCTGGAGGCTCGGGACGAACCTCTTCATCAGCAGGAAGCCGCCGACGCCCACGAGGATGGCGCCGCCGATGTGGATGACGACGAGTTCCCAGGTCGAGAACGTGTTGAGGAGCCAGCGGTCCATGAGCTACTTGGTGCCCGCGAACTCCGCGAGCGCTCCTGACGTATACGGCGTCGAGGACACACTCACCTGCCCGGAGAACGGATAGTCGAGCTCGAGCGCGACGAGCAGGTTGAAGCCGATCAGGATCGCCACGGCGATCGCCATCACCGCGTGGATGCGCACGTCCTTGACGCCGAAGATGAAGGTGAAGCCGAGTGTCAGGAACGCCCCGAAGAGGATGAGCACCGCGAACGTGCTCGGAATGCTCTCCTCCGCGTCGTTCAACCGCTCGCGTCTCGCCGTCATCAGGTCGTTCACGCGCTGGACGACCTCCCGATAGAAGACCTGCTGGCTGAACGTCTTCGGCTGGTACGCCTCGAGCACCGAGTAGAGCGAGTTGAGCTCGTTCCAGGCGTGCTCGCTCTCCTTGCCGTGTGAGAGGTCGCGCCACTCCTGGTTCTGGACATCGAAGATGTAGGCCGCGACGTGCTGCCGGACCGCTTCGGCCACCGGCGGCGAGAAGCTGCGCGAATCGCGGTAGACCATCGCGAGCCCGCTCGCTTCGTTCCGGATGTCGGTCTTCGTCTGCCGGAAGTCGTCGTAGAGCGAGACGATCACCAGGGCGAGCACGATCCCGTAGATCGCCGCCAGCACGCCCGAGGATGACGCCGGCGACGTCGTTGCTCTCACCGCGGCGAAGAGCCGGCGCGATCCGTTCGACGACGAACAGCCCGACGATCGTGAACAACACGAAGCCGCCCACGACGATGATCGCGAGCTCCCAGGTGGTGAAGGTGTTCAGCAGCCAGCGGTTCACGGCCGCCCGCGATCATCCGGGCGCCGCGAACCGGCTGTCAACCGAGAACGTGTTTCAGCGCGGCTGCGGGACGATGCGGATGTAGGGCTTCGGCGATTCCCACTCGCCGAAGATCTCCTTCGCATCGTCGTTCGAGACCGAGCCGGCGATGATCACGTTGTCGCCCTGCTGCCACTGGGCCGGCGTCGCGACCTTGTGCTTCGCGGTCAGCTGCAGCGAGTCGATCACGCGCAGGACCTCGTCGAAGTTGCGGCCGGTCGTCATCGGGTAGACGAGGATCAGCTTCACCTTCTTGTCCGGGCCGATCACGAACACGTTCCGGACCGTCTGGTTGTCGGCAGCCGTGCGGGCGAGCACGTCGCCCGACGTGTCGGCCGGGAGCATCCCGTACGCCTTCGCGACGGCGAAGTCCGAGTCGCCGATGATCGGGTAGTTGGGCGCCGTGCCCTGCGTCTCCTCGATGTCCTTCGCCCACTCGGCGTGCCGGTCGGTCGGGTCGACCGAGAGGCCGATGATCTTGACCCCGCGCCGGTCGAACTCCGGCTTGATCGACGCCATGTAGCCGAGCTCGGTCGTGCAGATCGGAGTGAAGTCCTTCGGGTGGGAGAACAGCACCGCCCACGAGTCGCCAAGCCACTCGTGGAAGCTGATCGGTCCTTCGGTCGTGTCCGCCTGGAAGTCCGGGGCGGTATCTCCGAGATGCAACGCCATAAGAAAGCCTCCTACACAGGTATCGGAACTCTTATGTTCGCTGAAACGCACGGGGGGATTCCAGTGTTCCGTACTCTGACGCCATGACCAATGCCACCATGACCACCAACCACGGCACGATCGAGATCGAGCTCTACGCCGACGACGCCCCGAAGACGGTCGAGAACTTCACGAAGCTCGCCTCCGACGGCTTCTACGACGGCGTGATCTTCCACCGGGTGATCCCGGACTTCATGATCCAGGGCGGCGACCCGACCGGCACCGGCTCGGGCGGCCCCGGCTACCAGTTCGACGACGAGGCGAACGACCACGCGGTCGAGCGCGGCGTCCTCGCCATGGCGAACGCCGGCCCGAACACGAACGGCTCCCAGTTCTTCATCGTCACGGCCGACGCGTGCCCCTGGCTCAACGGAAAGCACACCGTGTTCGGCCGCGTGACCTCGGGGATGGACGTGGTCGACGCGATCTCGCAGCTCCAGACCGGCCCCGGCGACCGGCCGATCGAGGAAGTCCGCATCGAATCGATCGAGCTCGCCTAGCGTGACCGAGGAGCCGCCCGAGGGCGAGACGACCGACGTCGTCTGCCCCCACTGCAAGAAGACGTTCACGGCGACGCTGATCGAGGGCGCCGCCGAGCGCTACCGCGGCTTCAAGTGCCCGCACTGCCGGCTGTTCGTGCCGGCAGCGCGCAACCGAGAGCTAACGCTGTTGTCGCACTTCCGGCTGCCAGGCGCCTTCGGGCGCCTGGCACCTGCTCTAGACGCAGTCGCGCAGCGACTGCGCTTCGGGAAGCGACTCGAGCTTCTTGAGCGTGTTGTTCTCGATCTGACGGATGCGCTCGCGCGTCACGCCGAAGGCCTTGCCGACCTCCTCGAGCGTGCACGGCTGGCCGCCGGTCAGACCGAAGCGGAGCTCGATCACCTGACGCTCGCGCTCGGGAAGCGCGTTCAGCGCGTTCTCGATGTCGGAGCGGCGCAGCGTCAGCGACGCCGCCTCGTCCGGCGTCTCCGCGTTCTCGTCCTCGACGAAGTCGCCGAGCTCCGAATCCTCTTCCTCGCCGATCGGCTTCTCGAGCGACACGGGGTGCTGCGCCATCCGGAGGATCTCGCGCACCTCCTCGGTGGTCATCTCGAGCTCCTCGGCGATCTCCTCCGGCCGCGGCTCGCGACCGAGGCGCTGCACGAGCTGGCGCTCGATGTGCACGACCTTGTTCAGCTTCTCGACCATGTGCACCGGGATGCGGATCGTGCGCGCCTTGTCGGCGATTGCCCGCGTGACCGCCTGGCGGATCCACCAGGTCGCGTACGTCGAGAACTTGTAGCCCTTGCGGTAGTCGAACTTCTCGACGGCGCGGATCAGGCCGAGCGACCCTTCCTGGATCAGGTCGAGGAACGACAGCCCGCGACCGAGATAGCCCTTGGCGATCGAGACGACGAGACGGAGGTTCGCCTCGATCATCTGCGTCTTCGCGCTCATGTCGCCGCGCTCGATCCGCTTCGCCAGATAGACCTCTTGGTCGGCGGTGAGCAGCGGCACCTTGCCGATCTCGCGCAGGTAGAGCCGCAGCGAGTCGAGCGAAGGCTCGACGGTGAGGTCGAGCTTCGGTGCTGCCTTGACCTCTTCTTCGACGAGCGGCTGCTCGTGCGGGAGGCGCTTGTGCTCCTCGCCCTCGACGAGCTCCACACCGTGGTCGATCAAATAGGTGGTGAAGTCCTCGACTTGCTCTTTGGTGAGCTCGATCTCCTCGATGCCCTTGACGATCTCGTCGTAGGTGAGGAATCCCTTCTCTTGTCCTGACGCAACGAGCTTCTGCAGTTCTTCGACGTCGGGAAGAGCAATGTCGACAGTGAGCACCTGAGCACGACCTCCGGCTACGCGTGGGTTGGACGGGGGAACAACCGAAACGCACATCGGAGCCGGCCTCTCACTTCATCCGGCTCACCCTCAGACCGTCGGACAATACATCAGGATTCGCCCAAGAGGGATGGATTTTTCATCGGGGTCGAAAGTCCTTCTCGGATCTAGCCTGCGCGGATGGTCGGCTTCCTCGTCGCGCTCGCGCTCGCGGCGCCGTCACCGCCGCGCGCGACCATCGAGACGCCCGCCGGCAACCTGCCGCTCACCGTCGTCTCGTGGTGCTGGCGCACGCACTGCGGCGCGCCGTTCACCGCATCGACGAAGACGGCGGTCGTTCACCGCGGCGCGCTCGCGCGCGTCCGGTTCGCGTTCGTCCCGAAGAGCGTGCACGTCGCGGTCGGCGGCGTGCCGACAACTGTCGCAACGTCCGGCACCGAGATCAGCTGGCGCGCGACGCGCGCCGGTGGCGTGACGATCCAGGTCGACCGGCTCCGCCGGCTGGGTCACCTACGTGACCCGCCTGCGCCTCACGTGAGCCCTAGAACGAGCGAGGACGGCACCGCCGCATGGTGCCGTCCTCTGTGAAGCGTTCTATCCGTCTCTGCCCCCGGGGGCCCCGCCGCATCGGGCCCGCCGTTGACAGTTCGTACTCTGCCGTATGAAAGCCACTTGATCTATCACTTGATGGGTGGTTCACACAGTCACTTGACTACCCTGGCGTTCGAGTGACTGGAACTTTTGCCGACCGCCTCCGCGACGGCCCGCCGATCGTGGCCGATGGCGGGATGGGCATGGTGCTCGGGGCGGTCGTCCAGGGGCTGCGGGTCCCGGAAGAGGCGAATCTGCGCGCGCCGGACCTCGTCGTCTCGGCGCACGTGAGCTTCATCAACGCCGGCGCCGAGCTGATCGAGACCAACTCGTTCGGCGCCAACCGGCGCAAGCTGGCGCAGCACCACCTCGAGGACGAGTTCGAGCGGATCAACTCGGCAGCGGTGAAGCTGGCGCGCGAGGCCCGGGAGATCACGGGCCGCGAGGTCTTCATCGGCGCCTCGATCGGGCCGGCCGGCGAGCACGCGCCCGGCCCGTTCGCCGAGCAGGCGCGGATCCTCGAGGGCCGCGGCGCCGACGTCCTGATGCTCGAGACGTTCTACGACCTCGAGGAGCTGGAGATCGCGATCGAGGCGGTTCGCTCGGTCTCCGGCCTGCCGATCGTCGCGCTGATGAGCTTCGACAGCGACGCCGTCACGATGGGCGGGGTAACCGCCGGGGCCGCGGCCGAGCGGCTGCGCGCGCTCGGCGTCGACGCGTTCGGCGCGAACCACGGGCGCGGCCCGGCCGCGGCGCTCGCCGCACTCGCCGAGATGGCGGAAGACGGCTCGGCGCTCGCGGCCCTCCCGAACGTCGGGCTTGCCACCTTCACCGGGCACGCGCCTCGCCTTCCCGCATGCGACGCCCGAGTACTTCGGCGAGTTCGCGGCGCGAGCGCGTGCGCTCGGCGCTCGGCTGATCGGCGGCTGCTGCGGCACGACGCCCGCGCAGATCGCGGCGATCCGCGCCGCCGTCGACGAGAACCGCACGGCGCCGCGGACGGCGCGCGCTGCACCACGCCCCCCACGCCGAGCTCGGCGTCGAAGCGCAGCCGACCGAGCTCCAGCGACTGCTGGAGGCCGGCGAGTTCGTCGTCTCCGTGCAGCTCGACCCGCCGCTCGGCGGCAGCGCGGCCGGGCTCGTCGAGTCGGCGCGCGTGATCCGCGAATCCGGGCTCGCCCACGTGGTCGACGTGAACGACAACCCGCGCGCTCGCGCCCGCATGAGCGGCCTGCTCGCCTCGGTCGCGATCCAGCGGGAGACGGGGATCGAGGTCGTCCCGCACCTCACGCCGCGCGACTCGACGCTCGCAGGGCTCGAATCGCTGCTGCTCGGCGCCCACGCGGAAGGTGTGCGAAACGTGCTCGCAGTCACCGGCGACGCGCCGGAGCAAGGCGACTATCCCGGCACCGGGCTCGGTCTACGACCTCGACGGGATCGGGCTCGTCGAGCTGATGTCGCGCTTCAACGCCGGGACGGACTTCCACGGCCGCGCGATCGACGCGCCCACGTCGTTCTTCCCCGGTGTGGCCGTCAACCCGACCGCCGACGACCTCGAGCTCGAAGCCGACCGCTTCCGGCGCAAGATCGAAGCAGGGGCGCGCTTTGCGATGACGCAGATCCTCTTCGACCTCTCGTTCCTCGAGTCGTTCCTCGAGCGCATCGGCGGCTCGCCGATCCCGCTTCTGCTCGGCGTCTGGCCGATCCGCTCGCTCGAGCTGGCCGTGCGCGTGCACAACGAGACCCCGGGGATCGTCGTGCCCGACCACGTCCAGGAGCGCTATCGGGCCGCAGGCCCGGACGCGGCGCAGGTCGGTGTCGAGATCGCCCGCGAGCTCGTCGCCGAGGCGCGCAAGCTCGTGGCCGGCGTCTACGTCGTGGCGCCGTTCCGGCGGCCGCTCGGCGTGCTCGAGTTCCTCGCTTCGCTGTGAAAGAGCTGACCGTCGAGACACGACAGGCGGACGGAGCTCGTCGACGTCACCGACGCCGTCCGTGCGGCGATCGCGGGAGCGACCGGGTGCGCTCGTCACCCTGTTCGTCCCGCACACGACGGCCGGAATCGTCGTCCAGGCGGCCGGCGAAGGCGCGTCGCTCGTCGCACGCGATCTCGAGTCCGCGCTGGAGCGGCTCGTCGACGAGGACTGGACGTGGCAGCACACCTCGGAGGGCGACGCCAATCCCTGGTCGCACGTCCGCGCCGCGCTGACGGCCTCGTCGCTGACGATCCCGCTGGTCGACGGCGAGCTCGCGCTCGGCGACCACCAGGCGATCTTTCTCTGCGAGTTCGACGGGCCGCGGACGCGGACGTCCGCGTCGTCGTCTCCTAGCCGCAGCTCTTGCCGGTCGAGACCGGCTTCCGCGCCCGCGCCAGGTCGGCGCGAACCTGCGCCGTCGGAACGCCGTAGCCGGCGGCGGCCCCCACGCGGGCCGCGAAGATCGTCGCGACGACGTCGCCGTGCTCGTCGACGACGGGGCCGCCGGAGTTGCCGTGACGGATCAGTCCGCTGACTGCGGTGACCTCGCGCCGGTTGCCGTTGTCGAGCACGTAGGCGGTCTCGCCGACGCGGCCCGGCCGGGCGTCGAACGGGCCGTTCTCGGGGTAGCCGAGGATCGCGACGGAGCTCCCGTTCTGGGCGTACGCCGTCGGCAGCGGGATCGCGCGCAGCCCCGGGACGCGGAGAACGGCGATGTCGTGCGCGCGGTCGACAAGGAGCGGTGTCGCGACGTGGCCCTGCGCGCGAATCCCCGACCCGCCGGCGACGACGTGCGCCGCAGTGACGACGAGATGCGGCCGCGCGACCCAGCCCGAGCCTTCGACGCCGAAGCCGCAGGCCGTGCCGGTGATCCGCACGACGCTCTTCTTCGCCTCGCGGACGATCGCGGTCGCGAGCGCGCGCCGGTCGGGCACGGCAGCCGGCGGCGCCGGCCCGGAGAGCGAAGGCAGCGGGTCGATGCGCGCCGAGCGCGCGCAGCAGCGTGCGCGGCGGTGCGATGCGGTTGACCCGCTGGACGATCTTCGAGTCGAGAACGTCCTGGCGAATCTTCGGCTGGTCGGGGATCTGGAGCGCGACCGCCGCACCGACCCAGACGAGCACGGCCCCGACCGCGGCGCCGGCGAGCGCGCCGCCCACCGAGTCGAGCATCTTCAGCGGCGGGATGACGAACATCGCCTTGCGCGCGGACGAGCCGATCATCGATCCGACGCCGCTGAGGAGCGAAGCGCCGATGATCGCGCCGACGAACGCCGCGACCGGCGTGTACGGGGAGAGCGAGCCGTTGTGGAGAACGTGCGGCGCGAGGCGCGCGCCGATCACTGCTCCGGCGACGACACCGCCGAGCGACAGCGCGGTGGCGATGAACCCACGGCGCAGCCCGCCGAATGCACACACGGCGATGACTGCGACCGCAATCCAGTCCACCGTGGTCACGCCGGGAAGGTAGTCGGCTCATCCGACAACATCTGAAGCCCGTTTGCCGCAGGGCGCTACACTTGCGCCCTAACCGGGGGCGTAGTTCAGCTGGTTAGAACGCCGGCCTGTCACGCCGGAGGTCGCGGGTTCGAGTCCCGTCGCTCCCGCTCTTAAAGCCCCGGAAACGGGGTCTTTGTCTTCTCTCAGCGGACGAGAGCCTCGCCGGCTGCCCGAGCGGTGCGGAATGACGCCAGCGCGATGTCGGCCCGCTCGTTGATCCATCCGCCTTGACCCGCAGACTCGTCGCGGTGGAAACACCTGGCACGTATCACGAAGAGGGCTGGTTATACGACCTGGCTCAGGTCCGGGCGCGGCGTTAGCGTTGATCCTCGCCGTTGTGGGTTTTGCCGCGACGTTCGCCGTCTCCGCGTCACATCACGGTTCGACCGGTCCCGTATCTTGCACCTTCTACGGCGCCTGCGGCGACGCCCTCAGCGGGTACGGGTTTCTGCTCTCTGCCCTGACGTTCGTGTCCTCGGCAATCGGAGTTGCGACTGGCGTCTACACCGCCAGCCAGAACCGTCATCGAGTGCGCAAGATCGCGTGGGCGTGCGCTGGGCTGAGCGCCGCCAATCTCATCGCCTTCACGACGTTCCTCATCGTCCTCAGCACGTCGAGGCCATCCGGCCCGGACGATGGCACGGTCTCAAGTGCGCGAGCGTCCTGCCGTCCGACGCCACGACGGCGAGCCTCCCTCTGCGCTCGCTGACCGCAGCACGGCCAGAGCCAAAGGCGACCGGCAGGTCAGCATTGTGGTCAGCATTGCGGGCGTAACTGCGCGTAACTCAACGGCACGCCTTCGGGTCTTTGCCGCAAGGAACTCTCCTTCCGTGCGTATTCCGTAACCGCCAGCTTCGTCCAGTTGCACCACAGGGTGGGCCTGTCACGCCGGAGGTCGCGGGTTCGAGTCCCGTCGCTCCCGCTGCTCGTTCTCTCTGCGAACCGCACCTTTCTGCTTTTGGCAGTCGTGCGGCTGTCTCGACGCAGATGTCCTCATCCTGGGCGGCGGCAGTAGAGGTTGACGTAGCCGTGAGACAGGTCTACCTCGTCGAGCGGTCGCGTCGATCCACGGGATTCGTCGATCCAGCGCACGTCCAGCTCATTGCCTTGCAGGAGCTCGATGAGTTCGCTGGTGGAGGCACCGGATCGTTCAAGCATGGAGGGGTTGCACTCCGCGAAGACAACGAGACCCGGGCCCGCGCGTGTGAGAGTCTCGCGCATTCCACGGAGTGCGGCCACTTCGCCGCCTTCGATATCGAGCTTGACGACGGCGACGCGCACGGTTGGGTCGAGCCAGTCATCGAGGGCTGTCACGGTGACCTCGATCCGTTCCGATGCACCTTCCGGCTCGTGCAGGCTGCTCGTGTCTCCCCCGCCGCTGAGAAAGAAGGCGTGTTGGCCGGGTACGTCAGCAAGCGCCAGTGGCACGACCGTCACATGCTCGTTCAGTCCGTTGACAGTGAGATTCCGCTCGATGAGGGGGACAGCGCGAGGATTCGCCTCGAACGCGAACACACGACCAGAGGGGCCGACGGCACGGGCAGCCTGCAGCGTCACGTAACCAATGTGGGCGCCGGCCTCGACGACCGTCATGCCGGCGCCGATCGACGACTTCAGGATCTCGATGAACGTCGCTTCCCTGTCGGACTCGACCAGCTCGCGTACGTAGTAGAGCTGTCCGATGTGATCGCCATGAAGACGGAACCCATCGATCTCGATATCGAAGGTGCCGACACTCGGAGCGACGCGACTGCCGATCCGGTCGACCATAGAACCGAGACCAACACCGCGGAGCACGCTGGCACCTCGCTCGAGCGCCCTCAACACCCTCAGGTTGGCACTCACCCGCCGGAGTCTGTCACCTCCGCTTGGTAGTGCGACCAGGCGGCCTGCGAATGAACGCGTCCCTCATCGCATCGAGCTTCGAGGATCTTGCAGACTCACGTTGCAGATGGATCGCCCGGCGCCCGGAATGCCGGTGAGCCGCATCGTGATTGCTGTAGCTCGCCTCAGCCCTATTTGGATGGTGTGCCTCATTGTCGGCTTCTACGGCGGGCTACTCGGCTGGCGGGGCGGCGCGTTCCTGATGCTTACCGCAGTGGTCGGAAGCATCAGCTGTCACCTCGTTATCGGCATCACCTCGTACCGAAGCGTGATGAGGCGGCCTTGGCCAAAGGTCGCTCCGCTCGACGACGACGATGACTGGTGAGCCGGCGTTCGTTCTCAGGGGCCGCCGGAGAGCGCGTAGGCGATGAAGCACCTGTTTGTGTCGCCTTGCATCCAGATCACCACCGGGACAAGGCCCGCGGGGCGCTTCGAAGGCACGTAGAACCGCCGTGAGGGGGTGAGGTAGCCCCGGACCCATCCCGCCTTCTCGATCGCGCCCGCCTCGCCGCGAGTCTTGCAGGCACCGGGGTCGATGTAGTCGCGCCCGAACTCGTGCAGCAAACTCGGGTTGTGCCACGGCAGCAGATACCCCCAGTGGTCGGATGCCCTGTTGACCGCCCCGAGGGCAAGCGCAACGCTGACGACGACAAGAACGACTGCGCCGAGACCCCGGGTGCCGCGGTAGGCAAACGCCAATACAGCGCCCACGAGCAATGCCAGTGGCACGACGATCCCGAGGTAGGACAAGCGCTTCGATGCTAACTCGGCTGGGCCGCCGTACCCACCCAAGGTGGGTTCGAGCCCGACGACGCGGAAGGCTCTGGGAATGATCGATCAGGTGGCGCTCGGCGCGACGGTGAGGTTGGCGTGTGGGCGCTGGTACTCGGGTTCCTCAGCCAGGCAGCTGGCTACGAGGTCGGCTTCCTCCGAGGTAGCTCCGGAAAGGGAACGGCATGTGAGGCCGTAGTCGGCATGGCTTGGACTGCAGCGGGTGTGATCTTCGTGCTGGCCGCTCGGCGAGCGTGCGAGCCGAGGGTCAAGAGGAGGCTTGTCGAGATCGCGATGTTTCCAGTGGACCATTACGCTCGCTTCGGCCGTCTCGAACGTCCGTCAGCTATTCAGTTGAGCCACTACGGTCGCGAGTACGGTGCCGCAATGCTTCCCGAGGAGAAGGCAACGCTGGCTGTTTCAGACGAGAACACGAACGGTCACGTCATTTACGCTCGCCGGGTTTTTGGAGTGGACGCGGGTCTTCAGGGCGGTGTGCGTTGCTTCAGGGCGACGACGCCTGACTCACGAATGTCTCCGGCGTGAAGCGCTCTCGGGCGAGGGACACGGCCCGCCAAGAGGTCGCGTTGAAGTGAGTCGCGACGAGTGTGTGTCCTCCGTTCACTGCGAGGAGACCAGTACCAGCTAGGTGCGTCAGCACTTTGGTCAGCATTGCGTGCGTAACGGTGCGTAACTCACCGTCATGCTCTCGTAGTTCCGCGGGCGGGGAACCCCTGCCAATGAGCACATTCCGTTGCCGCGAGGTGGGGTCAGTCGCATCACGGAGTGGGCCTGTCACGCCGGAGGTCGCGGGTTCGAGTCCCGTCGCTCCCGCTCTTGAAGGCCCCGGAAACGGGGTCTTTTCTTTTCTCGGCGGACAACGAAGGCGCGTCGGGTCGACTTAGAGTAGGGTCGCAGCAGTGTTGAGACGACTTGCCCTTGCGGGCCTACTCATCTGTCTAGTGGGCTCGGCCGCGGCGATCACGCTCGCACACACAGCCCGCGCCGGGTCGACCGAAGAGAAACGGTTCTTGCTGCACGTCGACGCGTACTTCAACCACAAGAACTGCGAGAACGAATGGTCGGCACTCACGGTCACATGCAAGGGCGTCGGGAGCACCAACCCCGACGCACTGACGTTCCGGTCGAGCACCGACGTAAAGATCTGGTGGTGCTACCGGTGCAAGACACTGGACGCGTTGCTCGTTCACCCGCGGTACATGGAGTTCTGCGCCAACGACTCGTGCTCGAACTACATCGCCGGGGCGGTGGTAATGCCGAACGGGCCGTTCCTCGTCCTCTCGGGCAATCTCGACGGCAAGAAGGTCCTGCCGGATGACGGCAACCAGGCCCGGATCGGCCAGCCCGGCGGACCGCTTGGCCTCTACGTCGGCTTCCACAGCAGGTTCAAAGTGGGGTACTCCAACGACTACAGCTACGGCTACGTCTTCAAGCTGAACGGCTACCTCAAGCTCGAGGGCTAGCGCGCTTCGCGGCGGCTTTCCGGGCATACCCCTGCCAAGGTGGCTTCGAGCCCGACGACGCGAAAAGCCCTGGGGCTGATCGGCCAGGTGGCGCTCGGCGCCGCGCTGCTCACGGCCGGGACAGGCCATCTCACCAAGCGGCGCAAGGAGTTCCAGGCACAGGTCCCCAAGTGGGTCCCGGCCGATCCCGATTTCGTAGTTGTGGCGTCCGGGGTCGTCGAGCTCGCCTTGGGCGCCGCGCTCGTCTCAACCTGGAAGCAACCCGCCCGCGGCCTTGTCGGCAGCGCCGCGGCGGCCTTCTTCATTGCCGTGTTCCCCGGCAACATCGCGCAGTACACGGGACACGTCGACGCCTTCGGGCTCGACACCGATACCAAGCGGGCCGTCCGCCTGGCGTTCCAACCGGCCCTGGTGGCATGGGCGCTCGCCTCCACCGGCGCGGTGCGAGTCCTCCGCGACCGCTGAGTCAGCACCCGAACCGGCGCCGACCGCTCCGAAGGCAGATACTCGCCTTGCGAAGGTCGCGCCGTTTTAGCGGCCAACCCAAACACTGGAGGCCACCGTGCTCCTTGCATCAACTGGCTGGTGGGTCGGATCGATCATCTTCATTTTGATCTGGATCGCCATCGCCTTCTGGCCCGCCCGCGTCGCCGCCCGGAAGGGCCACAGCTTCTTCCTCTATTTCCTGTTCAGCCTGGTCTTCTTCCCTCTAGCGCTGATCGTCGCGTACATGGTCGGTGACCGCACCCGGTAGATCCCGGGCGCGTCAGCCCCGAACCGGCTGGACGTCCCAGACGTCCTCGGCGTACTGACGGATCGTTCGATCGCTCGAGAAGTGCCCCATACCGGCCGTGTTGAGGATCGACTTGTGCGTCCACGCCGCGGGGTCGAGGTACGTCTCAGCGACCGTCGTTTGCGCGCTCGAGATACGCCGCGTAGTCGGCGAGCAGGAGATAGCGGTCGCCACCGTCGAGCAACGAGTCGACGAGCGGCGCGAAGACGTCTCGGTCGCCGCGGCTGAACGCGCCTTCGCGGATCATGTCGAGCGCACGCCGGAGCTCGTCGTTCTCGCGGTAGTACTGCCACGGATCGTGTCGCGGGCCGACCTCGGCAGCCTCGTCGGCGGTGAGCCCGAAGATGAAGATGTTGTCCGGGCCGACCTCGCGCCGGATCTCGATGTTCGCTCCGTCCATCGTCCCGATCGTCAGGGCGCCGTTGAGCGCGAACTTCATGTTCCCGGTGCCTGACGCCTCGGTGCCCGCGGTCGAGATCTGCTCGGAGAGCTCGGAGGCCGGGAAGATGTTCTCGGCAAGCGAGACGCGGTAGTCGGCCAGGAACACGACCTTGAGCTCGCCGCCGACGGCCGGATCGGCATTGACGACCTCGCCCACGCTGTTGATCAGGCGGATGATCGATTTCGCCGCGTGATAACCGGGTGCCGCCTTGCCACCGAAGATGACCGTCCGCGGTACTTGGGGCCGCGGCACGCCATCCCGGATCCGGTTGTAGAGCGTGATCACGTGCAGGACGTTCAACAGCTGCCGCTTGTACTCGTGGATGCGTTTGACCTGCACGTCGAAGAGCGAGTCCGGGTCGAGGATCAGCTCGAGGCCGCGCTTCTCGTACTGCGCGCGGGCGATCTCCGCGAGGCGCTCCTTGTGCACCCGCTTCGCCGCGCGCCACTGTTCCCCGAAGGCTGAGTCGCCGGCGACGGATGCGAGCCCCACGAGCATCGAGAGGTCACTCGGCCAACCGTCGCCGAGCGCTCCGGTGATGAGCGCCGAGAGCTCGGGGTTGCACTTCAGCAGCCAGCGGCGTGGCGTAATGCCGTTCGTCTTGTTGGAGATCTTGTCGGGCCACAGCTCATGGAAGTCATGGAAGACCTCGTTCTTGAGAATCTCGGTGTGGAGCTCCGCGACGCCGTTCACGGCATGGCTCCCGACGATTGCGAGATGAGCCATGCGGACACGCTCGCCGCCGTCGCTCTCGATCAACGACATCCGCCGGCTACGCGCGTCGTCGCGCCCGAAGTGGTCGCGCACCGCGCCGAGGAACCGCTCGTTGATCTCGTAGACGATCTGCAGGTGCCGGGGAAGCAGCTCGGCCACGAGCTGGACGGGCCAGCGCTCGAGCGCCTCCGGCATGACGGTGTGGTTTGTGTAGCCGAAGGTGCGCGTCGTGATCTCCCAGGCCTCGTCCCACTCGAGCCCTTCGACGTCCATGAGGAGCCGCATCAGCTCGGGCACCGCGAGAGCCGGGTGCGTGTCGTTCAGCTGGATCGCCGTCTTGTCGGCGAAGCGGTCGAACACGTCGAGTCCCTGCTCGCGGTCGAACATCTCCCAGCGCTTCTTGTAGCGACGGATGATGTCCTGGAGGGTTGCCGAGACGAAGAAGGCCTCCTGCGACAGCCGCAGCGCCTGGCCGTCGAAGAAGTTGTCGTTCGGATAGAGGACGCGACAGATGTTCTCTGAGCGAGCGCGCGATTCGATCGCCCCGATGTAGTCGCCGCTGTTGAACTCGTCCAGATCGAACTCGCGCACCGCGCGAGCGCCCCAGAGCCGCAGCGTGTTGACCGTGTCGGTCCGGTAGCCGGGGATCGGCGTGTCGTACGGCGTCGCGAACACGTCTCGCGTGTCCACCCACTCGTGCCTGACCCGACCGTGCTCGTCGACGTTCTGCTCGACGCGACCGTAGAACTGGACGCGGAACCGGTCGTTCGGCCGCGCGATCTCCCAGGGATTCCCGTAGCGCAGCCAACTGTCGGCGACTTCGACCTGGGCGCCGTCGACGATCCGCTGATGGAAGATCCCGTAGTCGTACCGCAGCCCGTAGCCGTACGCGGGATACCCGAGCGTCGCCAGCGAGTCGAGGAAGCAGGCTGCCAGTCGACCGAGTCCGCCGTTGCCGAGCCCCGCGTCCCACTCGGCCTCGCGGAGATCCTCGAGGGTGTAGCCGAGCTCGTCGAGCGCCCGCTTGCAGTCGCCCACGAGATCGAGGTTCACAAGGCTGTTGCCGAGCGTTCGGCCGATCAGATACTCGAGCGAGAGGTAATAGACGCGTTTCGCGTCCTGCTCGTAGTACCGATCCTGCGTGCGCACCCACCGCTCGACCATCCGGTCGCGGACTGCGAGGGCGAGGGCGACGTACGGCTCCCACCTGCTGTCGACGTGACCGGGAAGCTCGGCCAGCGTGTACGTCAGATGCTCACGGATCGCATCTTCCAACGCCTTCGTCCGGGTGTCGGTCGGCTGCATACCGAGAGCATGTCGGGCCAGGCGAGCCGGCGTCGGCGGGAAGCGTCGCCGCGCGCTAAGCCGCCGCCGCCTGCTCGAGCGCGGCGATGTCGATCTTCTTCATCTGCAGCATCGCCGCCATCACCCGCTGCGCCTTCGCCTGATCGGGATCGGCAAGCAGCTCGTGCAGGCGCCGCGGGACGACCTGCCACGCAAGCCCGTAGCGATCCGTGGCCCAGCCGCAGGCAACTTCCTCGCCGCCGTCCGTCAGACGGTCCCAGTAGCCGTCGAGCTCGTCCTGCGACTCGCACTCGACCATCAGCGAGACCGCGGCGCCCTCGATCTTGTACTCCGGCCCGCCGTTGAGCCCGACGAACTCCCGCCCAAAGAGCTCGAACGTCACCGTCATCACCATTCCGGCCGGGCGCGGCCCAGCCTCGCCGTAGTACGTCACCTCGGTGATCCGCGAGTCGGGGAAGATCCCCGTATAGAACGCCGCGGCCTCCTCGGCTTCGGTGTCGAACCACAGCCACGTCGTGAGCTTCTGCATGACCAGTTCTCCTTTTGCTCGAGCGTCTCGAGTGAGGACCGTGGACCATGCACGAAGTCATCGCCTGCCGCTGGAGCCTTCGTCGCGAGGGACGCCGCAGGCAGAATCGAGCAATGGCCACTCTTGAGAACCGCCCCAACACCGCACTCCTCGTCATCGACGTGCAGACAGGCGTCGTCGAGGGCGCGCACGAGCGCGACGCGGTCGTCGCGAACATCTCGAGCCTCGTCGCCAAGGCTCGGCAAGAAGAGATTCCGGTCGTCTGGGTCCAGCACAACGACGGCGGGCTCGCCCGCGACTCGGACGAATGGCAGATCGTGGTCGAGCTCGACCCGAGCGACAGCGAGCCGCTGATCCATAAGAGCTATGGCGACTCGTTCGAAGACACGGCGCTCGAAGACACGCTCGCCGGGCTCGGCGTCGGCAGCCTGATCGTCGTCGGCGCGCAGACGGACGCGTGCATCCGTTCGACGCTCCACGGCGCGTTCGCGCGCGGCTATGACGCAAAGCTCGTCAGTGACGCCCACACGACGGAGGACCAGACCCAGTGGGGCGCACCGCCGCCCGACGCAGGTGATCGCGCACACGAATCTCTACTGGACGCACCAGAACGCTCCCGGGAAGACCGCCGGCACGGTCGAGACGAAGGACGTCGCCTTCTAGTCATGCGCGAAGTCCGGGCCGGCATCTGGCACTGGGAAGCGCACCACCCCGAGTGGGGCGAGACGGTCTCGTCCTACGCGATCGACGACGGCGAGCGGCTGCTGCTCTTCGACCCGCTCTCCGTGCCGGCGGAGATCGTCACGCTGGCGGCGAACCGCGAGACGGCGATCGTGCTCACGTGCCCATGGCACCGGCGCGACGCGCTCGATCTCGCCGACCAGCTCGGCGTGGACGTTCACGTGCCGCCGCCCGACGGCGGCGATCCGTCGCCGGTGCCGGGCCGCATCTTCCGAACGGGCGCCCAGCTACCGATCGGGGTCCAGGCGTTCCCCGGCATGGAATCGAACGACCTCGTGCTCTGGGTCGAGTGTCGCGGCGCACTCGTCGTCGGCGACACGCTGATCGACCGAGGCGCGGGCCTCGAGTTCCCGCACGACTGGGCGGAGGGCAAGCCGCTGGGTGCAGCCGAGATCCTCGCTTCGCTCCAGACGCTGCTGGCGCTGCCGGTCGAGGTGGTCCTGCCGACGCACGGGCCGCCGACCGACCGGGCCGGGCTCGAGCGCGCGATCTCTCGCCGTAGACGGCGAGCGTGCGGACGCGCGGGTCGATGACCGCGTACGCGAGATCGACGACGAGGTTCAGCACGACGACCACGAGCGTGAGGACAGAGGACGCTGCCGGCGATCATCGGCACGTCGCGCTGGAGCGTCGACTGGCGGAGGAGGCCGCCGAGACCCGGCAGGTCAAAGGCGGTCTCGATGAAGACGACGCCCGCGAGCGCGGTGGCGATCGATGAGGCCGAGCATGGTCAGAAGCGGCAGCGTCACGTTCCGCATCACGTGCCGCCGCAGGATCTGCAGCCGGCCGGCCCCGGTCGCCTCGGCGGTGCGAACGTAGTCCTGCTCGAGCTCCTCGATCACGAGCGCGCGCACCATCGTCGTGAAGAGCGCGCCGTTCACGACAGCGAACACGACCCACGGGCAGGATCAGATGCGTGCGCCCAGTGCGTCAGGCCGTCGCATCCCGTCGAGAGGTTCGCGAGGCTGCAGTAGCCCTGCGCCGGCAGCACGCCCAGGTAGTGGCCGAAGAACCAGCTGAACACGAGGCCGAGCCAGAGCGGCTGCGCGCAGAAACCGGCGAAGACGAAGACCGACGTCGCCCGGTCGAGGAACGACCTCGGCCGGAGCGCGGCGATCAGCCCGAGCGGGATGAACATGAAGAGCCACAAGAAGAGACCGCCGACGACCAGCGAGAGCGTGATCGGCGCCGCGCGCAGGAGGCGCGTCGTCACCGGCTCGCGATTGGCGTAGGAACGGCCGAGGTCGCCGTGGCGGACGAACCGCCAGACGTAGTGCGTGTAGGCGCCGACGAGCGAGCCATGGAGGCGGTACGCGGGCGGCGGCTGGCGTGCCGGCCGGCGCGCTGCGGCAGCGCGAAGAACGCGATGAAGACGAAGAGCGTCAGCGCGAGGAAAATGACGACCGTCGAGACGAGCCGCCCGAGCACGAAGCCTGCCACGCGGGTCATTACGCCACGGCTTTCCCGGCGGATCTAGGGCCAACTGCGACGCCAGGCCGGCTCCGGCACCTCTCAGCGACCGCTTAGGACGGCCGACTAGAGTGGGTGCCGGTGACCGCGACCGCCGAATCCCGCACGGAGCTCGTCGAGGAGCTGATGGCCCGCTTCCCGCACGTGCCGCGGGAGGCAGTTCTCAAGGAAGACCTGCTGCGAAGCGGGATCGCCTTCGACGACTCGGCGCTCAGCGACAACCTCGAGGGCGAGATCAAGCCGAAGTCGTACTTCATCTTCTCGTTCGACCAGAAACCGCTGGCCGAGCTCGGCGAGGCCGCGCAGGCGCCGGCCGCCCGAGGAGCTCGCGCTGACCGGCGGACCGTACGAGCTGCGGCGCACGATCGTCTCGGTTCGCGTCAACCCGGACTCGCCGTATCGCGTCTCACGCAACGACGACGGCGAGCTGACGATGTCGCTCGACGGCCGCGAGATCGCCGACGTGCTGCTTCCGCCGATGCCCGAGTACTACCGCCACCTGCTCGGCAACGGGAAGACGGTGATGGAGACGGCGCCGACGATCCAGTGGGGCTACCTCATCTATCTCACCGTGCTGCGCCTCTGCCAGTACTTCGGCGCGCACGAGGAGTGCCGCTTCTGCGACATCAACCACAACTGGCGCCAGCACAAGAAGGAAGGCCGCCCGTACACCGGCGTGAAGCCGGTCGACGACGTCCTCGAGGCGCTCGCGATCATCGACCAGTACGACACCGAGCGGGTCTCGACCGCGTACACGCTGACCGGCGGCTCGGTGACCTCGACGGTCGACGGGCTCGCCGAAGCCGACTTCTACGGCCGGTACGCCCAGGCGATCGAGGAGCGCTTCCCGGGCCGCTGGATCGGCAAGGTCGTCGCGCAGGCGCTGCCGAAGGCGGACGTGCAGCGCTTCAAGGACTACGGCATCTCGATCTACCACCCGAACTACGAGGTGTGGGACAAGCGCCTGTTCGAGATCATCTCCCCGGGCAAGGAGCGCTACGTCGGCCGCGAGGAGTGGCACCGGCGGATCTTCGACGCAGCCGACGTGTTCGGCGCGCGCAACGTGATCCCGAACTTCGTCGCCGGCGTCGAGATGGCGAAGCCGTTCGGCTTCGAGACGGTCGACGAGGCGATCGCGTCGACGACCGAAGGGCTCGACCACTTCATGAGCCGCGGGCATCACGCCCCGCTTCACGAACTGGTGCCCGGAGCCGACGACGCCGCTCGGCCGCGACAACCCGAACGGCGCGCCGCTCGAGTACCACATCCGTCTGCTCGAGGCCTACAAGGCAGCGCTCGACCGGCACGGCCTCGAGCCGCCGCCCGGCTACGGCCCTCCCGGCCCCGGCCGCGCCGTCTTCTCGGTCTCGTCGTTCATGGACACCCTGGACGAAGCCGCATGAGCCTGCCCGACATCTGCGCGAAGATCGAAGACGGCGGGCGGATCACGACCGACGAGGCGGCGACGCTCTGGCGTCACGCATCGGACGACGAGCTGAAGCGCCTCGCGCAGTTGGTGCGCGCGCGCTACCACGAGCCTGATCGCGCGACCTACATGGTGATGCGGATCATCAACTACACGAACGTGTGCGTCGCCCAGTGCGACTACTGCGCGTTCTACGTCCTGCCGAACCAGGAAGGCGGATACGTCCTCTCGCGCGAGGACGTCTTCGAGAAGATCGACGACCTCGTCGAGGTCGGCGGCGACCTCGTCGCATTCAACGGCGGCTTCAACCCGAAGCTGCCGCTCGACTTCTACTGCGACCTCTTCGCCTCGGTGCGCGAGCGCTACGGCGATGCCGTCGAGTTCTACGCGCTGACGATCGCCGAGTTCGTGTACCTCGCCGACCGCGCGAAGCTCTCGTATGCCGACGCAGCCGCGCGACTACGCGACGCAGGCGTGCACTGGATCACCGGCGGCGGCAGCGAGATCCTCACCGAGGACTTCCGCGCCCGGCACGCGAAGTTCAAGTACACGGTCGCCGACTACTTCGAGGCGCAGAAGGCGATCGTCGAAGCCGGGCCTGCGCACGACGGCGACGATGGTGATCGGCTTCGACGAGTCTCTTGAAGAACGACTCGAGCACCTGCAGCGCACGCGCGACTTCCAGGACGAGACCGACGGGCTCTTCTCGTTCCTCTGCTGGACGTACAAGCCGTACGGCACGGCGTTCGGCGGCCGCGAGATCCAGCCGCGCGAGTACTGGCGCCACATCGCGCTGTCGCGGATCTTCCTCGACAACGTCAAGCACATCCGCACGTCGGTGCTGACGGTGAACGAGGACGCGTTCAAGGCGCTCGACTTCGGCGCGGACGACTTCGACCTGCCGATCGAGGACGAGGTCACGCAGAAGGCGGGCGCGCGGATCGAGCTGCGACCTCGACGGGCTGCTCGCCGTCCCGCGCGCGCTCGGCTACACGGTCGAGTACCGCCGCGCCGAGCGGCCTGCGCTACTCGCCTAGGAACGGCACGAAGGCCCCGAGGCCGACGTCGCCCGGCGCGGGCAGCTGGTCGCCGGAGCAGATCGCCTTGCCGAGCAGCGTCTTCTCCTGCTTCGCGAGCCAACCGGCGTACACCTGATCCTTGGCGAAGCGGCCGAGTAGCTGGCGCGCGACGCTCGTCTGGTTCGCGGGCGGAAGCGCGTAGAGCGGCAGCGCCGGCCCGAGCGGCTTGACGGTGAAGCGTCCGTCGATCGTGTCGAGGCTCGTCGCCTTCCCCTGAGGCAGCGAGAACACGGGCGGCGGCGCGATCGTCTCGACGGCGAAGCCGCGGAAGGCGTCGCCGAGCCACGGAGCCTCGGGGCTGACCGAGACGAGCCGAACCTGCGTGTCGGCGTAGGTCGTGTCGAACGCGGCGATCTGCGCAGCGGTCGGCGCCGGCGGCTTGAAGCGCTGCTCGACGCGTTCGCGGCCGAGGCGGTCGGCGATGATCGCGTGCGCGTCCTGGAGCGTCACCTTCGCCGGCCGCAAGCGCGGCGAGGTACTTGCCGCGGCTGCCGCCGAACTGGTCGCGGACGATCGCGCGCTCGGCAGCGAGCACCGACGCGGTCGTGACGGGCGCCTCGGCGCGGAGCACCGTGCGCTGCAAGAGCGCGCTCGCGGCGGAGACGAGGTCGCCGGTGATCGCGCCGGCGCGGGCGACGTCGCTCTTAAGCATCGCCTCCTTCGGGCCGAACGAGCAGCGGATCGTGGCGGGCAGGTCGATCTGCCCTTCGGTGAGCGACGTGTCGAAGCCGGCTCCCGCGAGCTGCGGCCCGTTGCAGAGATTCTGATCGCGCGACCAGAGGTAGACGCAGGCGGCGGCGGGCTTGTCGGGATCGTCGCCGGCGGTCGAGAACGACGGCCAGCCCCATGACCAGACGCCCTGGATCTTGGTCTCCGCAGCGACCTGCTTGGCAGCGAGCGCCTCCTCCTTCACGATCTCGAACCACGCCTGCTTCGGCTGGAGCCCGTTGCGGCCGCCGTCACCGAGCGCCGACTGGAACTGCAGCTCGAGCGCGACGCGCTGCGCGGGGATGCCGATCTGCGAGAAGTGCGCGACCAGGCCGCGGAGGCCCTTGCGCATCGAGCGGCTCGCGAGCAGCGGGCCTTCCTTGTAGAGCCCCTTCGGGCCGGGCGAGGTGAAGTAGACCTGGCGGACGAGGATCGACGCCTTCGCCATCTGCCGCCACCATTCGGCGGCGTCGCCGCCGGTGTACGGCGGGTTCGCGATCGTGAGCGCGGTCGTCGCGCCGAGCGCATCGAGGTCTTGCATCAGCGCGAGCACGTTGGCGCGGTACTGCGCGTTGTTCGTGCTCCACGGCGTCTCGGTCTGTGCGCCGAAGAGCTCGTTCTCGGCGATCAGCGGCGTCTGGCAGCCGGTGACCTCCTGCGCGAACGCGAACTCGGACTTCGCCTTCGCCTCGATCGTCGACGGGTCGGCCGGCGCGGTCGTCGTGCCGACGCGCTTGTTCAACGACAGGTCGAAGTAGATGGTCGCGGCGCCGGCCGCCCGCATCTGCGCCGGGACGGCGGTGCCGGACGTGACCGCGAGCACCATCCCCGGCTTCGGGATGATCGGCGCGCTGTGGCCGGCGTAGTCGACCCACATCGGCGAGGTCGTCGGCAGCCCGCAGTTCGCGGGCGTGTCAGCGCGCCCGCGCGCGGACGTGCCCAAGAGCGCGGCCACAGCCGCAGCGCAGACGAGGAGCCCCCACTTCACGGGCTCCAGGGTAGTCAGGTCAGCCGGCGACCGACATGCTCGCGGCGCACGTCGGCCGGCGAGGTGCAGCCGATCAGCTGCAGCGTGTTCAGGATCTCGGCGCGGAACAGCTCGAGCACGTGCCTGGCACCCGCCTCGCCGTCGACCGTGAGGCCCCAGAGCGGGCCGCGCCCGGCGAGCACTGCGCGCGCGCCGAAGGCGAGCGCCTTGACGACGTCGCTGCCGCGGCGGATGCCGCCGTCGACGAGCACCTCGACGCGCCGTCCACGCCTGCGACCACCTCGGGCAGCGCGTCGATCGTCGCCGAGACGCCGTCGAGCGCGCGGCCGCCGTGGTTCGAGACGACGATGCCGGCGGCGCCGTGCTCGCACGCGAGCTTCGCGTCCTCGGCCGTGAGCACGCCCTTGACGAGCAGCGGCAGTCCGGCCTCGCCGGCGATGCGCTCGAGGTCGTGCCAGGTCAGCGACGGCGAGACCAGGTCGAACACCTGAGCCGGCGTCATCCCGCCGCGACCGAGCGACGCGATCGTCATGTCGGGCGGGATCGTGAAGCCGGTACGCGCGTCGCGATGCCGGATGCCGCGCACGGGCGAGTCGATCGTCAGCACGAGCGCGCGGTAGCCGAGGTCGCGCGCCTGCGCGATCAGGTGGCGCGTGATCCCCTCGTCGCTGAAGACGTAGAGCTGGAACCAGCGGTTCACCCCGGTCTCCGCGACTTCGGCCGGAGTCGAGGTGGCGATCGTCGAGTAACACATGATCGTGTCGGCGGCGAGCGCGGCTCTTGCCATCGCCACTTCGCCGTCGGGATGCGCGACGCGCTGGAAGGCGACCGGCGCGACGAGCAGCGGCATCGACACCTCCTGGCCGAGCACGGTCGTCGCCGTCGTGCACGCGGCGACGTCGACGAGGAGGCGCGGCCGCAGCTGCAAGCCGGCGGTACGCCTCGACGTTGTCGCGGAGCGTCAGCTCGTCGCCGGCCCCGCCTGCGTAATAGCCGAGCGGCCCCGGTTGGAGCCGCTCGGCTGCTAGCTGTTCGTAGTCCCAGACGTTCAGCGGCTGCACGCCGCCGAGCGTATCGCTAGATGCGCTGACAGGAACGGATCGACGTACAGATCGTCGATCTGGGCGGTGCCGCTGTCGACCGAGATCTGCAGCGTCATCGACTTCGTCCCGAGCGGAGCCGCCAGCGCTGCAAGCAGCGTCGACAGCTTCGGGCTCGGCTGCCAGCTGTCGCCGACCGTGAACGTGCCGCCGTCCAGCACGGTGAGCACACCGAGCAGGCTGTGAGCGATCACGCGCACGTGGATCGTCGCCGGGCCGTTGACGCCGGTCGCCGTGAAGCGAACGGCCGGATAGAGGAGGCCGTAGCAGGTGTTGATCGACGCGGTGCCACCGGCACCGAGTTGCAGAGAGGACGAGCCAGCCCCGGACAGATCGAAGGCATCGTTGCCGTTCACGACCGATGCCGGACCGCTGAGCGCCCAGCCGGCCGAGCCGTTCTCGAAGCCGCCGTTCTGTGCGAAGTAGTAGTCCGACGCATCGGACCACGGAGCGAACACGTACGAGGTCGAGCCGCAGTTGCCGCCGATCAAGTGTCGTGATCAGCCCGGCGCGAGCGTTAGCGGCAGTTGCCGCCAGCGCGAAGGCGCCGAGGAGTGTGAGTAGGAGTGTGATTCGCCGCATGGGGCGCACTCTGTCCACATCGCGGGTGGCGGGCCATCACCGGAAAGGGGGGTAAACGTCCGCTCAGATCACCCATCCGAGGGAAATCACTCACGAAGTCGCATGGTCGATGATTCGTAGTGTGACGTCGACTGCGGCACAGCCGGTCACGCTCGCAACCGAGCCTGGCGAACGAGATCGTCCGCGAGGCGCGCAAGCGTCGCGCTCGCGGCAGCGCCGAGGCGCGGACACGGCTCGTTGCTCGCCGGCTTCGGCGCGCGTCGTCGGCGCTTGCGATCGTCGCCGAGGCGCTCGTCCTGCACGGCGGGCCGGCGTTCTCGTGGTGGCGCTCGCGTTCTTCGTCGCTGCTCTACGCCGTCGTCTCGCGCGTCGAGTTCGAGATCGGCATCGGCTGTCGCCGTCCCGACCGAGCTCGTGTTCGTGCCGATGCTCTTCGCGCTGCCGCTCGGCCTCGTGCCCGCGGCGATCGCGGCCGCGATGCTCGTCCGGACGATCCCCGACCGGCCGCTCGCCGCTGCGTGTCGCCCGGCGCGCGCGCTCGCGCTACGTCGGGCTCGCGTCCCACGCGCTCGGCCCGGCGCTCGTCCTCGCGCTCGCGGGCGGGCTTGCCGCTGCGCTGGACCGCGTGGCCGATCTACCTCTGGCGCTCGCCGCGCAGTTCGCGACGCGACTTCGCTGAGCGCGGCCGCGATCGGGCTCGGCCACCGGAGCGATCTCGCGCGCCGTCGTTCGCGCTTCACGCGGCTCGCCTACGCCGTCGACGCTGCGCTCGCACCGATCGGGCTCGCTGGTCGCGTTCGCGACCGTAGGACCACACGTGCTCGTCGTTCTCGTCCTGCCGCTGGTCGCTTCTGCTCCGCGTCTTCGCGACCGAGCGCAAGCACCGCATCACCAACGCGCTCGAGCTCTCCGACGCGTACCGCGGCACGGCGTTCCTGCTCGGCGACGTGGTCGAAGCCGACGACGAGTACACCGGCAGCCACAGCCGCCACGTCGTCGACCTCGTGATGTCGGTCGCCGGCGAGCTGAAGCTCTCGCCGACCGACCGCCGCGACGCCGAGTTCGTCGCGCTGCTGCACGACGTCGGCAAGATCCGCATCCCGGCCGAGATCATCAACAAGCCCGGCCCGCTCGACGCGCGCGAGCGCGCGATCATCGAGACGCACACGATCGAGGGCGAGAAGATGCTCGACCAGGTCGGCGGGCTGATCGGGCACGTCGGCCGGCTCGTCCGCTCGTGCCACGAGCACTACGACGGCAACGGCTACCCCGACAAGCTCGCGGGCGAGGACATCCCGCTGATCGCGCGCATCGTCTGCGCCTGCGACGCCTACAGCGCGATGACGACCGACCGCCCCTACCGCAAGGCGCGCACGAAAGAGCGGCGCTCGCCGAGCTCGCGCCGCTGCTCGGGCACGCAGTTCGACCCGCAGGTCGTCGACGCGATCCTCAAGGCCGAGGCCTGAACCAGCCGCGCCGCGGTGGCGGCGCCGGCTCCTCGCCGAGCGCGCGTGCGCCGGCGGCGAGATCCTCCGACGTCAGCTCCTTCAGCTCGCCGTGAGTCAGCGTCTCGACGTCGCCCGCGCCGAGCCGCAGCGCCTGCGCGTTCAGCGACTGCTCGAACAGCGTGCGCGCGAAGCGCGCGTTGCCGAACGACTCGTCGCGCTCCGCGTTCGCGAAGATCGACGCGCAGCGTGTCCTCGGCGCCTTCGCCGAGCGCGTACTCGGCCTCGCCGGCGAAGCGCCCGAAGATCGCGACCAGCTCGTCGGTCGAGTAGTCGGGGAACTCGATCTCGCGCGAGAACCGCGAGCGCAGGCCCGGGTTCGACTCGAGGAACCGCTGCATCAGCCGCGGGTAGCCGGCGACGATCACGACGAGCCGGTGGCGGTGGTCCTCCATCCGCTTGAGCAGCGTCTCGATCGCCTCGTCGCCGAAGTCGAGCCGCTCGGCGTCGCGCGCGAGCGCATACGCCTCGTCGATGAAGAGCACGCCGTCGAGCGCCCTGCGAAGCACGCGCTCGGTCTTCACCGCGGTCAGGCCGACGTACTGGCCGACGAGCCCGGCGCGGTCGACCTCGACGAGCTGGCCGCGCTTCAGCAGCCCCATCGAGCGATACATCTGTGCGAGCAGCCGCGCGACCGTCGTCTTGCCGGTGCCCGGGTTGCCGAGGAAGACGAGATGCTGCGTCGTCGCCACCTCCGGCAGCCCCGCCTCCTTGCGCCGCGCCTGCACGCGGAGAAACGCGACGAGCGCGCGCACCTGCTCCTTCACCGACTCGAGCCCCGGCAGCGAGTCGAGCTCCGCGAGCAGCTCCTCGAGCGGCCGCGGCGGCTCCTGCGGCCGCAGCGACGTCGAGCTCCAGCTCGCTCGCCGATCTGCGCCCGCAGCTGCTCGCCGATCGCCTTCAGCTGCTCGAGCGGGTTCGATGGCACAAACGGACCGTAGCGATTACCGTCCCGCCGGGATGACGAGAGGGCCGATGAGGCCGGAGGAGCTCCGGCGATACGCAGACATGATCATGAAGGGCTGCATTGCCCTGCGCCGCGACGACGTCGTGATCGTGCGCCCGTCGCTCGCCCACCGCGAGCTCGCGGTCGCGCTCGCCGAGGCGGCCTACCGCGGCGGCGCCGTCGTCGTCGAAGTCGAGTACGACGACGCCGCGGGTCGCGGCGGCGCGGATCGTGCACGGCTCACGCGCGGCGCTGACCACGCGCGCGCCGTGGCGCGACGCCGCGACGCGGGCGCTCGGCGACGAGCAGGTCGCGCTCGTCCAGGTCATGGGCGAGTTCGAGGCGACGGTCACCGCCAAGCTTCCGCCCGAGCGCGTGGCCGAGGTCGACTCGGCCGCAGCCACGGCAATCGGACGCTGTCGCGCATCCGGCGCGAGGGCCGCCTCCGCGGGACGATCTGCGCGCTGGCCGACCGACGAATGGGCGACGCGCGTCTTCCCCGAGCTCGACGCAGAGCGAGGCGAAGCGCCGGCTCGCGCGGGACATTCTCTCGTTCTGCCGGCTCGGGCCCGGCGACCCGGCCGGGCCACAAGGGCTGGACCGATCACCTCGCGGCGCTGCGGCGGCGCGCGGCGCGGCTGACGAAGCTCGACCTGAAGGAGCTGCACGTCCTCGACGACGGCACCGACCTGCGGCTGCGCATCGCGCCGCACTCGCTGTGGCGCGGCGGCGGCGAGACCGACCACTGGGGCCGCCGGATCGCGATGAACGTGCCGACCGAGGAGTGCTTCATCTCGCCCGACGCCGCCGCGACCGAAGGAACGTTCCGCTGCTCGCGGCCGCGCAGCATCGGCGGGCGCATGATCGAGGGCTTCTCCGGCGAGTTCCGCGGCGGCCGGCTCGTGCGGCTCGCCGCGAAGCGCGACCGCCGACCGCGACTGGTTCGCGCGCTACCTCGCGCACGTCTCCCGGACGCCGACCGGCTCGGCGAGATCGCGCTCGTCGACTCGTCGTCGCGCATCGGCCAGACCGGCCGCATCTACTACAACGGCCTGCTCGACGAGAACGCCGCCGCGCACATGGCGTTCGGCTCGGGTTTCGCGAAGACGCGCACCGTGCCGATCGGCCGCAGCCGCCACGGCGTCAACCGCTCGCGGCGTCCATATCGACGTGATGATCGGCACCGACGCGCTGAACGCCTACGGCATCACCCAAATCGGGAAGCGCGTCGCGCTTGTCCGCGACGGCGTCTGGCAGTTCTGAACGCCTAAGACGGAACTTGGTTCGCCCTCGGCAACCTGGGTTCTGGCGAATGCGCCGAGGGACTAAGCGTCTCGCGCTCAAGTCTGCGCGTCCCTGGTACGATTAACCTAGTTAATGGTTCGCGAGGTTAACGATTCGGTCGACGATTGCGAACCGGCTCCGGCCGGTTCTGCTGCGGATCGCACGGGAGCTGCGGCGGGAGATCCACTCGCTCGGCGTCACCGGCGGGCAGGTCACCCTGCTCGGCGCGATCAAGGACCAGCCGGGGATCACCGCCGCCGCGCTCGCCGAGCGCGAGCGCGTCTCCGCCGCGGCCATGTCGGGCCAGCTCGGCCGGCTCGAAGAGGCCGGCCTGATCGAGCGCGACGCGCGCCGAGCGACCGGCGCCGCGTCGGGCTCTTCCTCACGGCCGAAGGCGCCAAGGTGCTGAACTCCGTGCGCAAGCGGCGCACCGCCTGGCTCGCCGACGCGCCTCGACAAGCTCGAGCCGAAGGAGCGCGAGCGCATCGAGAAGGCGATCGACGCGCTCGAGAGGCTGCTCGACGAATGACGCCTCCTCCGCGTTACCTCGCGCCGCACCTTCGCGTCGCTCCGGCACCACTACAACTACCGCCTCTTCTTCGCCGGCCAGCTGACGTCGGTCGCCGGGACGTGGATGCAGAACATCGCGCTCGCCTGGCTCGTCGTCGAGCTCTCGCCGCACTCGCGCGGGCTCGCGATCGGCCGTGCTCTCGATCTGCCGCTTCGGCCCGTTCACGATCCTCGGGCTCTTCGCCGGCGTCGTCACCGACCGGCTCGACAACCGCCGACGGTGATCGTCACGCAGAGCGTGCAGATGGTCTTCTCGGCGCTGCTCGCCGGCGATCACGCTGCTCGGCCACGTGCAGCTCTGGCAGGTCTACGCGATCGCCGCCCTCACCGGCATCGCCGTCGTCTTCGACGCGCCCTCGCGCCAGAACCTCACGTTCCAGATGGTCGGCCGCGACGAGCTGCCGAACGCGATCGCGCTCAACTCGAGCCTCTTCAACACCGCGCGCATCTTCGGCCCGGCGCTCGCCGGCGTCGCTGATCGCCGCCGTCGGCGTCGGCTGGTGCTTCGCGATCAACGCGCGTCAGCTTCCTCGCGGTGCTCGCCGCGCTGCTCGCGATGCGCACGGCGGAGCTCTTCCCGCTCGTCGACCGCCGCCGCCCGACGCTCGTGGCGCGGCACGCGCGAGGGGCTGCGCTACGCGCGCCACAACCGAACCGTGTTCGTGACGCTCGCGATGATGGTCGTCTTCGCGTCGATCTGCTTCAACTTCAACATCCTGCTGCCGCTGCTCGCGAAGAACACGCTCGACGCGGGGCCGCGGACGTTCGGGATCATCTCGGCCGCGTTCGGCGCCGGCGCGCTGATCGGCGCGCTGTCGGCGGCGACGCTCGCGAACGCGCGCTGGCGCGTCATGCTGATCGGCGCGGCCGGCTTCGGCGTCTGCGAGCTGCTTCATCGCGCCGGTCCACGGCATCGCGCTCGCCGCGCGTCCTGCTCTTCGTCTGCGGCATCTTCTTCACGAGCTACACGGCGAACTCGAACGCCGCGATCCAGCTCGCGAGCCCGGACCACATCCGCGGCCGCGTGCTCGGGCTCTACTACTACGCCTGGAACGGCGCTCGCGCCGCTCGGGGCGCTGATCGTCGGCTGGCTCTGCGACCGCGGCGGCACCGAGCTCGCGTTCGCGCGTCGGCGGCAGTCGCCGCGATCGTCGATGACGGTCGCTCGGCGCGACCGCGATCAAGCGGCCGCGCGCCGCTCGTGATCGTAACTAGACGTTTAGCTTCGCTAACGTCTGCGGATACATGCTCGAGGCTCGCATGGCCGCAAGTCGCGTTCGAGCACGTCAGCAAGATCTACCCCGACGGGACGCGGGCCGTGAACGACTTCAACCTGGAGATCCAGGACGGCGAGTTCATGGTTCTCGTCGGCCCGTCCGGCTGCGGCAAGACGACCGCGCTGCGCATGGTCGCCGGGCTCGAGGAGATCTCCGAGGGCGTGCTCCAGATCGGCGACCGCGTCGTCAACCACGTGCCGTCGCGCGACCGCGACATCGCGATGGTCTTCCAGAGCTACGCGCTCTACCCGCACCTCTCGGTCTACGAGAACATCGCGTTCGGCCTGCGGCTGCGGAAGATGCCGAAGGCGGAGATCGACGAGCGCGTCCAGAAGGCCGCGAAGCTGCTCGGGCTCGAGGAGTACCTCGAAGCGCAAGCCGCGCGCGCTCTCCGGCGGCCAGCGGCAGCGCGTCGCGATGGGCCGCGCGATCGTGCGCGAGCCGGCGGCGTTCCTGATGGACGAGCCGCTCTCGAACCTCGACGCGAAGCTGCGCGTGCAGACGCGCGCCGAGATCGCGAAGCTGCAGGCCGATCTCGGCGTGACGACGATCTACGTCACGCACGACCAGGTCGAGGCGATGACGATGGGCGACCGCGTCGCCGTCATGCGCAAGGGCGAGCTCCAGCAGGTCGACGACCCGCAGACGCTCTACGACCGGCCGGTCAACCTGTTCGTCGGCGGCTTCATCGGCAGCCCGGCGATGAACATGCTCGACGCGACGATCGAAGGCTCGAACGGCGACCTGCACGCGACGATCGGCGACCAGACGATCTCGCTCGGCGCCGAGACGCTCGCCGCAGCGGCCCGGCGCTGCGCGGCTACGTCGGCAAGCAGCGTGATCATCGGCATCCGCCCCGAGGATCTCGAGGACGCGGCGCTCGAGACCGACGCGCCCGCCGACCGACCGGCTGCACGGGCGGCTCGAGCTGCGCGAGGCGCTCGGCTCGGAGATCATGGCGCACTTCGCGATCAAGGCCGCGCACGCCGAGACGGACGAGATGCGCGAGCTGGCGGAGGACGCAGGCGCGGCCGACGCGGCGCCACAGATCGGCGTCGAGGAGAACGAGGCGGTCATCGTCGGCCGCTTCAGCCCGCGCTCGCGCGTCACAGCACGGCGACGAGATCGAAGCCGTCGTCGACACGCGGGCACTGCACTTCTTCGACCCAGGCACAGGTAACGGCATCTACGACTCCCCGAAAGGAGCACTCGATGAAGCGAGAAGTGGATCGCAACGGTCCCGCTCGTCGTCCTCGTCGCTGTTGCCGCCGGGTGCGGCAGCGAGAGCGCGGCACCGGCGAGCTCAGGCGTCGCAGGCCCACAACACGACGGTCGTCAACAAGGCCGTCTCCGGATCCGTCACGTTCGACGGCATCTGGACCGGCTCCGAGGCAACCGCCTTCGGCGAGGTGATCAAGGCCTTCAACAAGGTCTATCCGAACGTCAAGGTCAACTACAAGCCCGCTCGGCAACAACCTCACGACCGTGCTCTCGACGGCGATCACCGGCGGCCATCCGCCCGACATGGCCGACATCGCGCAGCCGGGCTACGTGCGAGCAGCTCGTCGCGCAGAAGCACCTGAAGCCGATCACCTACGCGAAGGGCGCGTTGTCGCAGAACTTCGCGCGCGTCGTGGCGGCGCTCGGCACGTTCAACGGCAAGCTCTACGCGCTGCCGTTCAAGGCGTCCAACAAGTCGCTGCTTTGGTACAACGTGCCCGCCTTCAAGGCGGCCGGCGTGACAGCCGCCGAAGACGTGGGCGCAGCTGCTCACGACGGCGAAGACGCTGAAGGCGTCGGGCACGCCGGCGTACTCGATCGGCGGCTCGGACGGCTGGACGCTCACCGACCTGTTCGAGAACATCTACCTGCGCACGTTCGGCACGCGAAGTACAACCAGCTGGCCGCGCACAAGATCAAGTGGACCGACCCGACCGTCACCAAGGCGCTGAAGACGATGGGGCAGATCCTCGGCGACTCGTCGAACCTGGCGGGTGGCACGAGCGGGGCGCTGCAGTACGGGTTCAACGACTCGGTCACGAACGCGTTCGCGTCGCCGCCGAAGGCAGCGATGGTGTTCGAGGGCGACTTCGTCTCCGGCGTGATCACTGTCGTCGACGAAGGCGAAGGCCGGAAGCGGCTTCAACGTGGCGCCGTTCCCGTCGATCACGCCCGGCGCAGACTCGACGGCGGTCGAGATCTCGGGCGACCTGTTCGTCACGTTCCGCGACAACCCCGGCGATCGAGGCGTTCGTGAAGTTCCTCGCCACCGCGCCTGCCGCGGCGGCGTGGGCGAAGCACGGCGGATTCGCGACGGGCAACCAGAACGTGCCCCTGAGCGTCTTCCCGAGCGCGATCGACAAGGCGAACCAGCTCGCCGTCGGCACAGCGAAGGAGGTCGTGTTCGACATGTCGGACGAGCAGCCCGCGTCGTTCGGCTCGACCACGGGCCAGGGCGAATGGGGCATCTTCCAGACGTTCCTGAAGAACCCGTCGCAACGTCTCGGGCGTCGCAGAAGCAGCTCGAGATCGGCGGCCACCGCGGCGTACAAGAAGGGCAAGTAACGACGTGAGTGCCGGGGGATTCGTCGGCGGAGCCGCCCGTCGCGGCGGCTCCGCCCCCGGACTGCCGAGCCGGGCCGGCTCGGCCGCTACGCGACGGGTGCGCTCTTCCTCGCGCCCGCGTTCTTCCTGCTGTTCGTCTGGATCGTCTATCCGGCGATCTACACGATCGTCCGCAGCTTCTTCGGCCAGCAGGGCTACCTCGGCACCTGGGTCGGCTTCGACAACTACAAGACGCTCTTCACGACGTCGACCCTGACGACGGCGATCAAGAACAACGTGATCTGGGTCGCGGTCGTGCCGGCGTTCGTCACCGCGTTCGGCCTCATCTTCGCCGTGCTCACCGAGCGCGTCCGCTGGTCGGTCGCGTTCAAGACGGTCGTCTTCCTGCCGATGGCGATCTCCGCCTTCGCGACCGGCGTGACGTGGCGGATCATGTACCAGCAGGATCCGAACGTCGGCGCGGTCAACGCGCTCGGCAAGGCGGTCGAAGGACGTCTTCACGCCGCCCGGCGTGCTCTCGAGCGCGCTCGCCGTCGACGGCCAACGTCGTGACCGACCGTCGAGCGGCGGCGCTCGTGCTGAAGACGCCGCTGCATCCCGGCGGCGTCGCGCTGCTCGGCCTGACCGGCGATCCCGCCGACCGACGTGCCGGCGGGCGCCGAGCAGGCGGTCGCGCCGAAGCCGAAGCCGGGCGACGATCGTCGGCACCGTCTGGCGCGACTTCAAGCCGGGCGGCGGCAAGCCCGGCGTCGTCGAGAAGGGCGAGCTCGGCCTCCCGGGCGTCACCGTCCAGCTGCGCTCGAAGCGGCAAGGCGGCAAACGCACGACCACGACGAGCGCCGACGGCACCTTCGACTTCACGGACGTGCCAGCCGGGGACCTACAACGCCGGCGTCGGCGCGGCGACGTTCGCGAAGCCGTGGGCCGGCTTCGCCTGGCTCGGCCCGAGCCTGATCACGCCGTCGCTCCTGATCGCCTACATCTGGATCTGGGCCGGCTTCGCGATGGTCGTGATCGCGCGCCGGGCTCGCGGCGATGCCGCGCGACGTGCTCGAAGCGGCGCGCACCGACGGCGCGTCCGAGTGGCAGGTGTTCCGGCGCGTCACCGTGCCGCTGCTCGCGCCGGTGCTGAGCGTCGTCTTCGTCACGATGATCATCAACGTCCTGAAGGTGTTCGACATCGTGCTCTCGCTCGCGCCCGAGTCGTCGCAGGCGAGCGCGAACGTGATCGCGCGTCGCGATGTGGCGCACCGTCGTTCGGCGGCGTCAACGACTTCGGCACCGGCTCCGCGATCGCCGTGTTCCTGTTCATCCTCGTCGATCCCCGTGCTCGCTCCTGAACATCCGCCGCTTCAGGAGGGAGGTCTGATGACCACTGCTACGGCCGAGACCGTGATCGTCATCCCCGAACCCGCACGACAAGCTGTCGGCGAAGATCGCTGCGCTGCGGTCGCGAAGACGCCGGTCCACATCGCGCTCGCGATCCTCGGCCTGCTGTGGCTGATCCCGACGCTCGGCCTCTTCATCACGTCGATCCTGCCGGCGTCGACGCTCGCCTCGAAGGGCTGGTGGCAGATCTTCTCGCACCCGAGCATCGCCACCTGGTCGAACTACAACGCGATGTTCCACAACCACGGCCTGATCACCGCGCTGACGACGACCGCCGAGATCGCGGTCGGCAACACGATCCTCGTCGTCGTCGATCGGCGCGCTCGCCGGGTACGCGCTCGCGTGGCTCGAGTTCCCGGGCCGCGACTGGATCTTCATCGGCGATCATCGCGCTGCTCGTCGTGCCGCTGCAGATGGCGCTGATCCCGATGTTCAGGCTCTACGACACGTTCGGGCTCTTCGACACGGTGCTCGGGATCATCCTGTTCCACGCCGCGTTCGGGCTGCCGTTCGCGATCTTCCTGCTGCGGAACTTCTTCATCGGGCTGCCGAAGGACATCCTCGAGTCGGCGCGCATCGACGGCGCGTCCGAGATGCGCATCTTCTTCCGGCTGATCCTGCCGCTCGGCCTGCCGGCGATCGCGTCGCTCGCGATCTTCCAGTTCCTCTGGACGTGGAACGACCTGATCGTCGCGCTCACCTTCGGGCAGAACACGCAACCGATCACCGTGTGGATCTTCGGCCAGCTGCGCGAGTTCGGCACGTCCATCGACGTGATCGCGCCGGCGTCGTTCATCTCGCTCGTCGTGCCGCTGGCCGTGTTCTTCGCGTTCCAGCGCTACTTCGTGCAGGGGCTGCTCGCCGGCTCGGTGAAGTACATGCGCTGCGCGATCGTCGGCAGCGGGCTCGCGGCGCTCGCCGGCTACGCGACGCTTCGCCACGGCGGCATCGCCGCCGGGCGAGATCGCCGTGTTCGGCACGCGACGAGGACCCGACCGCGGTCTGGCGCGCGCGCGCCGCGGCGATCCGCCAGCAGCGGATGCGCTCCGAGTCGGACGGGCACCTCGCGGCCGCGTCGTTCCCCGGGCTCGCGCTGCGCGAGGCGGCGCGCCGCGGCAACGTGCGGCCGCTCGTCGCAGACGGCGACGAACCGCTACCACCCGCGCGTCGACGACTTCGTCGCGCACGCGCGACGCGTTGCGCAGCGAAGCGGCTGGGCGCAGAGCTTCGTCGAGCGGCGCGTCGACCGCGTTCGCGCGGTCGACGGCGGCTTCGACGCTCGACGGCGAAGGGCCGTTCGCGCACGTGCTGCTCGCGACCGGCCATCCCGGGCTCGCGCGCGTTCCCGGGCACCGTGCACGCGTACGAGCCGCACGAGTACGCGGCGAAGGTCGCGATCGATCGGCGCCGGCATGGCGGCGGCGACGGAGTGGCTGAACGCGCTCGCCGCCGGCGCCGAGGTCGTCTCGATCCGCCGCCGCCAGCCGCTCCGCCGCCCGCTGAACGTCCCGCGCCCGTACTTCTCGAAGCGCGGGCCTCGCCGCCTTCCACCGCCTCCCGCCGACGACGCGCGCGGCGACGCTGCCGCGACCTCGCGCAGCCGTCCTATCCGCCCGGGGCCGCGCTGGGACGTCCCGCTCCAAGCGGCCATGGCCGAGGGCACAGTTCCGTGTGTCAGACACGAGTCAGACCCAACCGGCCGACTTGCAGGTGATCTCTGCGACGGGGTTCAAGCAGGGCTGGCGCGAGGACCTGCTTCTCGCCGACCTGGTCGACGCACACGGGCTCGAGACGCACGGCCGCTGGATCGTGCTCGCTCCGGACTCGACCGTTCCCGGCCCTGACCGACGACCGGCGCACGCTCTCGATCGCCGGGCGTCGCCGGGCAGTGGGCCTTCCCCGCCGCCGACACGATCGCCGGCGCCAAGTACGCCGCCCGCGCCTTCCTGAGGCACGCGTGTCGTACACGCTGATCGGCCGCATCCAGTCGCGCCTCGTCGCGGCCGCGCCGGCGCTCGCGGTCGCGCTCGGCGTGCATCGCTGGTGGGCGATCGAGCTCGTCGCGCTGATGCTCGCGGTCGGGCTCGTGCTCGACGTCGCTCGTCTACGACCGCGTCCTCTCCTACCAGCCGGCGTGGCTCGCGCTGCCGCTCGGCGCGCTCGAGCTCGGCGATCGTCTACGGCCTGATGCGCTGGCTCGGGATCATGGTCCCGCACCTCGCGCTTCGCGCTCCTCCTCTTCGGCCTCGGCTGGCTCTCGCAGCAGGTCGTCGCGCACGCGGTGCTGCCGCGCTTCCGGCTCGAGTACGGCGAGTCGGGCGGCGAGCCCGGCCGCGCCGGCGCGCTGACTCGCCGCCGCGGTCGCCGTGACCGCCGTCGGCGGGCTCGGCGGCGCCTACGCCGTGCGCCCGCCCACCGTCCACCTGCACGGCACGGTGCAGGGGCCGCTCGTGATCCGGCACGCCCAGACGCTCGTCGGCGGCGTCGTCCGCGGCGGCATCCAGATCCGCGCGAACCACGTGACGCTGCGGAACGTGACGGTCGATCGGCGGCGAGTACGGCGTCGACATCGAGCACGCCCAGCACGTCGATGCTCGACCACGTGCGCCTGCTCCGCTTCAAGCTCGACGGCGTGCGCGCGCTCGACGCCGGCGTGATGATCGCATCGCTGCTCGGTGAGCGACCCGGCGAGCGAGATGACGACCGGCGTGCTGATCTCGTACTCGATGGGCCGCCCGATGAGCATGATCGACAGCTGCACGATCGTCGGCACGCGCGAGGGCATCTCGACGCACTCGTCGATGGTCGACGTGACGAACAACCACGTCATCGGCACGACGGTGCGCGCGATCTCGCTGGCCGAGATGTCGATGGACAGCGCGAGCGGCAACCAGGTCGAGAGCGCCCACGGAATCGGCATCCTCTGCATGGATCACTCCATGTGCGAGATCGAACACAACACGATTGCCGGCGCCACGGCGAACGGCGACGAGAACCCGAGCGAGGGTGGCGTCGCGATCGAGTCGTACTTCTACGCGCAGGCGACGGTGAAGCACAACACGGTGATCGCGAGCCCCGGCGGCGTGCACGCGTTCGACAACAGCACGATCTCGACCGAGTAGCCGTGCCCGCCAACTTCCAGCTGGTCGCGCGCACGGGCCACCCGAGCTTCCTCGACCTGCCGTGGGAGCAGCCGCTCGAGGAGTGGGAGTCGCCGCGCCTCGTCAACCTGATCCGCGGCATCAGCCGCCACGTCGTGCGCTTCGTCGAGTACGACGGCGCGCTCTACGCGCTGAAGGAGCTGCCCGAGCGGCCGGCGCGCCGCGAGTGGACGCTGCTGCGGCGCCTCGAGGGCCAGTCGCTGCCGGTCGTCGAGGCGGTCGGCATCGTCACCGGACGCGACGACGACCTCGACGCGATCCTGATCACGCGCCACCTCGAGTACTCGCTTCCCTACCGCGCGCTCTTCGGCGGCACCGCGTTCCCCGACCTGCGCACGCATCTGCTGAACGCGCTCGCCGAGCTGCTCACGCGGCTGCACATCCGCGGCTTCTTCTGGGGCGACTGCTCGCTCTCGAACGCGCTCTTCCGCCGCGACGCCGGCGCGCTCACCGCCTACCTCGTCGACGCCGAGACCGGCGAGCTGCACGGCCAGCTGTCGAACGGCCAGCGCGAGTACGACCTCGACATCGCGCAGACGAACATCGTCGGCGAGCTGCTCGACGTCGACGCGGAGGTCGGCCTGCCGCCGGACCTCGACCCCGAGGAGGTCGCCGAGGAGATCGTCAAGCCGCTACCGCTCGCTCTGGAACGAGCTGACGCGCGAGGAGACGTTCGGCCCCGACGAGCGCTTCAAGGTCGACGAGCGCCTGCACCGCCTGAACGACCTCGGCTACGACGTCGAGGAGATCCAGCTCGAGGCGACGCCGACCGGCTACCGCCTGCGGCTCGACCCGCACGTCGTCGAGCCCGGCCACCACCGCCACCGCCTGCTGCGCCTCACCGGGCTCGACGCGCAGGAGAACCAGGCGCGCCGCATGCTGAACGACATCGCGCGCTACCGCGAGGCGCTCGAGCGCGAGCAGGGCCGCCCGCTGCCCGAGTCGGTCGTCGCGTCGCAGTGGCGCCAGGAGGTGTTCGAGCCGACGGTCGCCGCCGTCCCGCCGCAGCTCTGGGCGGCGCTGCCGGCGGCGGAGCTCTTCCACCAGGTGCTCGAGCACCGCTGGTTCCTCTCCGAGAAGGCCGGCAAGGACATCGGGATCGACGAGGCGGTGCGCGCGTACGTCGAGAGCGAGCTGCCGTACCGGCCGCCCGAGCGCGTCATGCTCGAGCCGTAGCGGCACCTACCTCTTTCATACGAAACGGCCATGCGCTGTTCCGACCTGGCCGCTCGTACGGTCGTAGACGAGTCATCGGACTTCGAGCCGGTGGGGGACGACGGTACTGCGGCGCCGTCGGTCTTCACCGGCTCGAGCTGTTTCTGGGGCTAGATGTGGCCGGCGCGCATGGCGTGCGTCGCGGCCCCGGCCCGCGTCGACTGCGACAGCTTGCGGAGGATGTTCGCGACGTGGCGATGCACGGTGTGCTCGCTGAGGACGAGCGTCGAGGCGATCTCGCGGTTCGACATGCCGGTCGAGACGAGGCGAAGCACCTCGGTCTCGCGTGAGGAGAGCGGCGAGCCGTCCGTCTCCGGCGGCGCCTCGTCCTGGACGAAGCCGGCGAGCGCCCGGAAGACCTCGCGCTGATCGTCGCGCCAGGGCAGGTGCGCGTCACCGCCGAGCGGGACGAAGCGCGCGTTCGGAAGGAGCGACGCGAGCTCGCGTCCGCGGCCGATCGGCACGGTGCGATCGCCGCGGCGATGAAGGACGAGCGCGGGAACGGCGACGTGCGGCAGGACGTCGCGCAGGTCGGCGTTCAGGTCGAGGTCGAGGAAGATCGCGGCGGCCTCGGCGGTCGCGGCACGGCGCTGCGTCCGGGTAATCGTCGCGATCTCGTCGCCGCTCGCGTGCGGGTCGAAGAGGCCGGCAAGCATCTGGGCGGCGAGCGTCCAGTTCACGCGGACGAACTGGATCAGCGACTCGCGCGTCGCCTCGGCGATGTCGCTGCGCGACGCATAGCCCCCGAAGTAGACGATCCGGTCGATCTTGAGCGGGTCGCGGACGGCAAGCTGCGAGGCCGAGAGGCAGCAGCACGACAACGCGAAGACGGTCGCGCGGCCGCCGACGGCGTCGATCACGGCCTCGAGCTGGCGGCTCTCCGACTCGACGGTCGGGCGTGGGTCGAGCTCGCGCGAGCTGAGCCCGCAGCCGATCCGGTCGAAGCGGATGACGCGGTGCGACCGCCCGAGCTCGGCATAGAACGATCGCTGGTTCGGGTCGGCCCACTCCTCTTCGAGGTGCGAGACCCAGCGCGGGCCGACGACGATCGGCGGCCCCTCGCCGTACGTCGGCGTACGCCAGCTCGCGACCTTCGAAGTCGAGGGTGCGGATCTCCTGCTCCATGGCTAGGAAGGCTAATGGCCCGAGCGGGCCATGCGGAGAAGATGGCCCGTCGGGCCGATGCGCCGGGCCATGGCCCGCAGGCAGCGCTCTACGGACATGCACAGCGAATACATCGAAGGGTTCCTGCTCCGGCCGATGATGGACGCGGGGTACACGGCGTGGCTGGACGGTCGCCGGATCGGGCTCGTCCAGTTCGACGACGGCGAGATCGTCGTCGAGGGCGAGACGGCACTCGTGCGCGGCGTGCTCGTGCGGCGGCTCGAAGCCGACCTGCGCGCGGCCGGCGTTCTCACGACGCACACACGAACCGCAGCCGCCTAGAGGATCGCGCCCTCCCAGGGCGCCAGCTTCGTGCCGTCGTAGGTCTGCGGCCTAGCGGTCATGTTGAGCGCGCAGGTCTTGTCGCCGCGGCGGTAGGCCCAGACGCCGGCCGGGCTCGGCGAGCGTCTCGTAGCGTGTCGTCGGAGAACTGCTTGCGCGCTGTGATCAGGTCGCGCGTGTAGTGGAGGATGCTCGCCGGGTCGGCCTCCTGGTCCTCGACGTTGCGCGTCGTGTTCGTGAGCGGCAGCCAGGGGTCTTTCCACTCGGCGCCGCTGCGCGTCCAGGGCATGGGCGTGCGCGCCGGGTCGCGTGACGGCGTTGCGATGTCGCGGATGCGGTCGGGCGGGACGACGCCGTCCTCGAGCCCGATCTCGTCGCCCTGGTAGAGGATCGCGACGCCCGGGAGCGTGAGGACGAGGAAGAGCGCGGCGCGGTGCTTGTCCGGGTCGCCCTGCGCCCAGCGGGTCGCCATGCGCGAGTGGTCGTGGTTCGAGCCGAACCAGACCGGCTGTCGGTTCGCCGGGATCGCCGCCATCGTCTGCTCGACGATCGGGCGCAGCGCGTCGATCGTGAAGTCCGCGTGGATGAACGACCGCGTTCTGCGCGAGGTCGAGGTGCTGCCAGTACGGCGTCAGCTCGTCGAGGTGCTCGACGAACGTCTCGCCCATCAGGATCGGCTTCGGGTCGTACTCGGCGGCGATCGACTGCCAGTGCGCGTAGATCTCGTGCACCTCGGGCCGGTTGCGGAGGTACTGCTCGCCGTTCCGGAGTTGCTTGTCCTTGATCAGCCCGTGCGCGACGTCGATGCGCAGCCCGCGCACACCGCGGTCGAACCAGAAGCGAAGGATGCGGTCGAACTCGTCGCGGACGTCGGGGTTCCACCAGTCGAGGTCGGGCTGCTCGGGCGCGAACTGGTGGAGGTAGTACTGCTGCCGGCCCTCGTGCCACCGCCACGCCGACCCGCCGGTGAAGACCGACTTCCAGTCGTTCGGGATCGTCTTCGACCAGACGTAGTACTCGGGGCTGTTCTGTGAACCACGCGTGCTGGTCGGAGGTGTGGTTCGGGACGAGGTCGAGCCAGACGTCGATGTTGTGCGCGCGCGCTTCGGCGAGCAGCGCGTCGTAGTCGGCGAGCGTTCCGTAGTCGGGGTGGACGTCGTAGTAGTCGGCGACGTCGTAGCCCCAGTCGACGTTCGGGCTCGGGTGGATCGGCGAGAGCCAGAGGGTGTCGACGCCGAGGCGTTCGAGATGCTCTAGGCGACGACTGAGGCCACGCAAGCCGCTCGCGAATGAGCGAACATAGACCTGATACAGCGTCGACAAGCGCTACGAAATCGACCAGGTATCGCCCGAGCCGACGAGCGCCTGCAGATCCCCGTCGCCCTTGGCGTTCGCGAGCTGCGCCTGGACGAGCTCGTCGTACGAGTCGCGCTGCACGTCGCGGAACACGCCCAGCGGGATCGCGCCGTTCTGCTCCCAGCTCAGCTGGGCGAGCGCGAACGCCGTCGCGAAGTCGGTCTCGTCGTGGACGATGCCCGTGTTCGCGAACTCGGCGCCGTTCTCGAGATACGTCCGCGCGTCCTTGTCCTCGCGGATGTAGTCGAACTCGCCGTCGTTGTAGATGTTGCAGTTCTGAAAGACCTCGACGAACGCGGCGCCCTCGTGCGCGGCGGCGCGGCGCAGCACGTCGGTCAGGCCTGGCTTGTCGATGTCGAGAGCGCGCGCGACGAACGTCGCGCCGGCGCCCAGCGCGAGCGCGAGCGGGTTGAACGGATAGTCGACGCGAGCCCATCGGCGTCGAGCCCGTGACCTTGCCCTGCCCCGACGTCGGCGAGTACTGGCCCTTGGTGAGACCGTAGATCCGGTTGTTGAACATCAGGATCTTCACGTTCACGTTGCGACGCAGCGCGTGGATCAGGTGGTTGCCGCCGATCGAGAGCGCGTCGCCGTCGCCGGACACGACCCACACGGACAGGTCGGGGCGCGACACGGCGAGGCCCGGTTGCGATCGCGGGGGCGCGGCCGTGGATCGAGTGCATCCCGTAGGTCTGCATGTAGTACGGGAACCGCGCCGCGCAGCCGATGCCCGAGATGAAGACGATGTTCTCGCGCGGGATGCCGAGCTCCGGCATGAAGCTCTGCACCGCAGCGAGGATCGCGTAGTCGCCGCAGCCCGGGCACCAGCGGACCTCCTGGTCCGACTTGAAGTCCTTCGCTGTGAGCTTCAGGTCAGTGGCCATGACTAGGTCAGACGCCTCCGGATCGCGAAGAGGACGACGATGAGGCAGATCAAGAGGATCGGCAGCGGGTTCCAGCCGTAGAAGACCATCGCCGCCGAAGAGCACGATCGCGATCGCCGACGAGCGAGCCCGAACCGGGTTGCGCCGAGTCGCGGGCCATGAACCAGATCACAGCATCGCCTCCACCGCGTCCGCGATCTCGCCGGCCTTGAACGGCTTGCCGGTGACGCGGTTGTAGCCGACCGCGTCGACCAGGTACTTCGAGCGGATGAGCTGCGAAAGCTGGCCGCTGTTCATCTCCGGGATCAGCACCTTGTCGTAGCTCTTCAAGATGTCGCCGAGGTTCGCCGGGAACGGGTTCAGCCAGCGCAGATGCGCATGCGCGACCTTGCTGCCGTTCGCGCGCACGCGCTTCACGCCCGCGTGCACCGGGCCGAAGGTGCCGCCCCACGAGAGCACGAGCAGATCGGCGCCCTCCTGGTGGTCGACCTCCTGGTCGGGCACCTCGACGCCCGCGACCTTCGCCGCGCGCAGCTGCGTCATCAGATCGTGGTTCTCCGGGTCGTACGAGACGTTGCCCGTCTCGTTCTGCTTCTCGATGCCGCCGATCCGATGCTCGAGGCCCGGCGTGCCGGGGATCGCCCACGGCCGCGCGAGCGTCTCCGGGTCGCGCTTGTACGGCAGGAACTCCTCGCCGTTCGGCTGCGCGAACTCGACGTCGATCGGCGCGAGCGACGCGATGTCCGGGACGAGCCACGGCTCGGCGCCGTTCGCGAGGTACGCGTCCGACAGCAAATACACCGGCGTGCGGTACGTGACCGCGACGCGCACCGCCTCGATCGCGGCGTAGAAGCAGTCGCCCGGCGTCGACGCGGCGAGCACCGGCACCGGCGACTCCGAGTTGCGGCCGTACAGCACCATCAAGCAGATCGCCCTGCTCCGGCTTCGTCGGCATGCCCGTCGACGGGCCGGCGCGCTGCACGTCGATGATCAGGAGCGGCAGCTCGAGCGTCACCGCGAGCCCGACCGTCTCCGACTTCAGCACGACGCCCGGGCCGGCGGACGTCGTCACGCCGAACGCGCCGCCGAACGACGCGCCGAGCGCAGCACCGACGGCGGCGATCTCGTCCTCCGCCTGGAACGTGCGCACGCCGAACGCCTTGTGCTTCGCGAGCTCCTCGAGGATCGACGACGCCGGCGTGATCGGGTACGCGCCGAGGAACAGGTCGAGCCCCGAGAGCTTCGACGCCGCGATCAGCCCCCACGAGAGCGCCGCGTTGCCGGTGATCTGGCGATAGCGCCCGGGCGGCAGCTTCGCCGGCTTCACCTCGTACTGCACCGAGAACGCCTCCGACGTCTCGCCGAACGCGTAGCCGGTCGAGAACGCCTTCAGGTTCGCGGCCGCGATCTCGGGGCGCTTCGCGAACTTCGTCTCGATGTAGCGCGTCGTCGAGTCGGTCGGGCGGCCGTACAGCCACGACATCAGCCCGAGCGCGAACATGTTCTTCGCGCGCTCGGCCTCGCGGGCGGTCACGCCTTCGATGTCCTTCAGCGCGCCGACGGTCATCGAGGTGAGCGGCACCGCGTGCACCTGGTAGTCGGCGAGCGAGCCGTCCTCGATCGGGTTCGCGTCGTAGCCGGCCTTCTTCAGGTTGCGGTCGTTGAACGCGTCGGTGTCGACGATCAGCGTCGCGCCTTTCGCCAGATCACGGACGTTCGTCTTGAGCGCCGCCGGGTTCATCGCGACGAGCACGTCCGGCCGGTCGCCCGGCGTCAGGATGTCGTGGTCGGCGAAGTGGAGCTGGAAGCCCGACACGCCGGGCAGCGAGCCGGCCGGCGCGCGGATCTCCGCGGGGTAATCGGGGAACGTCGCCAGGTCGTTGCCCGACAGCGCCGTCTCCGAGGTGAACCGGCCACCGGTGAGTTGCATACCGTCGCCGGAGTCCCCGGCGAAGCGGATTACAACCGATTCGAGCTGCTCGACCGGCTTGGCCATTTACGGCTTCGACACTAGCACCCGCGCCTTGTAGCATCGGTCTCATGGTTGCGGCGGAGGTGCCGCGGACGCGGCGGGGTGGACAGGAGACAGCGGCGATCGTGCTGCTCCGGCTTGGCGGGTTCTTCTTCGGCGTCGGCTGGCTCGCCGGGGTCGTCCTGCTCTGGCTCTCGGACGTGTGGACCGTCAAGGACAAGCTGCTCGGGACGTTCGTCGTCCCCGGCGGGCTCGGCGGGATCCTCTATGTCGGGCTCGGCGTCGGCTGGCGCTCGAGCTCCACGTCGTGCACCGACAACATCTGTACGACCACGGGCGGCGAGCCCCTGTGGCAGACGGTCCTGGTGTGGATCGTCGTCATCGGGCTGATCGTTGCGGAGCTCGCGGTCGCTGTGCACCTCGCGCGGCGTAGCCGCGTTCCGGCCTAGACGGCGACGGCCGAGGCGAGCTTGCCGTCGCGCATCGCGATGCGGCGCGGCGCGCGGGCAGGCGAGCGACGCATCGTGCGTCGCGACGATCACGGTCGAGCCGTGGTTCGCGGCGAGGTTCGAGAGCAGCGCGATGATCTCGCTGCCGGTCGCCGAGTCGAGGTTGCCGGTCGGCTCGTCGGCGAGCACGACGCGCGGCTCGACCGACAGCGCGCGGGCGATCGCGACGCGCTGCTGCTCGCCGCCGGACATGTGCGCCGGCAGATGGTCGGCGCGCTTGGCGAGCCCGACCTCGTTCAGCATCTCGAGCGCCTTCTCGCGCGTGCCGCCGGCGGGCATCAGCTTCGCCTCGACGTTCTCGACGGCGGTCAGCGTCGGGATCAGGTTGAACTGCTGGAAGACGAAGCCGAACGAGCGCAGGCGCAGCTCGGCGAGATCGTGGTCGGGCCGCTTCGTCAGGTCGGTGCCTTCGAAGTCGACCGTGCCCGCGCTCGGGCGATCGAGCGCGCCGAGGATCTGCAGCAGCGTCGTCTTGCCGGAGCCGCTCGGCCCTTCGAGCGCGACGAACTCGCCCGGCTCGAACTCGATGCTGACGTCGTCGAGCGCGCGCACGATCGTCGGCCCGCGCTGGAAGACCTTCGCGACGTTCTGGAGTGAGTACAGCGACATCTATTCCACCTGCCTCAATGCGTCGGCCGGCCGCAGGCGTGCGGCCCGGAGTGCACCCGCCGTCCCCGCGATCAGCCCGCCGAGGAGCGCAAGGCCAAGGCCGATCGCGAGAACGGTGATCCCTACGGGTGCGGTCAACGACACCGACTTCGACGCTGTGCGCGCCGTGCTAGCCCCCAGGCCGAGGAGATTGCTACCGGTGGTCGAGCTCGCGGTGAGCGACGGCCCGAACGCATCGATAGCCAACGCAACGATCACGCCGAGGACGATGCCGAAGATTCCGCCGAGGATTCCCTGTGCCAGGGACTCGCCGGCGATCTGGCGGACGACCTTCCACTGTGTCCACCCAAGAGCCTTGAGCGTGCCGAGCTCGCGGACGCGCTTGCCGACCGACGAGAAGGCGAGCAGCGCGGCGAGCAGGAACGCGGCGGCCGCCGCGATGACGGAGAGCGCGAGGCCGAGGTCGTGCGAAAGGTTCGAGGCGGAGACGAGCGAGCCGCTGATCTGATCGGCGACGTCCTTCGAGCTCGCGACCTGCGCCTGCGGGAACGCCTGCTCGATCTCGCTCTTCACCTTGCTGACGTCGCTGCTCGAGTTCGCGCGGACGAGGACGACGTTCGCGAGCTTGCTCTCGTTCGCGAGCTTCTGCAGCTGCGCGAGCGGCAGGTAGACGTCGGCGCTCTGACCGCCGAGCGGCGGATTGACGATGCCGACGACCGTGTAGTTCGTCCCGTTCAGGTCGAGCTTGGAGCCGACCTTCAGCTTCTGCTTGGTCGCGTACGCCGAGGCGACGAGCGCCTGCGTCGTGCTGTTCGGCGAGAGGAACGCGCCCTTCGCGAGCTGCTCGGTCGTGACCGTGCCCATCGTCGGGTCGGTCGGATCGACGCCGCCGATCGTGTACGCGGTCGTCGAGATGTTCGTCTGCGGCGGGTTCAGGACCTGCTTCAGCGTCTGGCTCGGCGAGGTGAAGCGGAAGCGCTGCGCCGACGCCGGGAAGCACTTCTGGAGCGCCGCGCGGCGCGCGCTCGACTGGCCGCTGCTCTGGCCGCCGCCGCCCAGGTTGCCGCCGCCACCGTTACCGCCGAAGCCGCCGCCCCCACCGCCGCCGCCCTGGCCGAAGTTGACTCCGGCCTTGGCGAGGCATGCCTGGATCTTCGCGAAGTCGCCGGCAGACGGCCGCACGCGGCGCGTGACCGAGAAGGACTTCGCCTGCGTCTTCAGCGTCGCGACGATCTTCGGCACGACGCCGGACTGGTGCTCGGCGAGGAGCGTCAGGCCGGAGGACACCTTGGCGACGCCGTTCAGCTTGGCGATCTGCTGCGCGACGCTCTGGTTGAACGTCAGCTGCGTACCCGGCAGGAAGAAGTCGTGGACGAAGTGCGTGCCGGGCTTGCCGAGCTTCGACAGGTCGGTGATCACCGACTGGTTCGCCTGGATCAGGTCGCGATCGGTGCCGCCTCCACCAAAGCCGCCGCCACCGCCGAACCCGCCACCGCCGCCGAAGCCCCCGCCGCCACCGGTCGTGGTCGTGCTCGTCGCGGGCTGGTAGGTGACGGTGAGGTCGGTGCCGATGCCGGCGAGCGGATCGAGCGTCTTCTTCTGCGCGCGGTCGAGGCCCGTCGAGAGGCTCGCGATCACGACGACCAGCGCGACGCCGAGCCCGAGGCCGACGACCGTGATGATCGTGCGCGCACGGCGCCGCACGAGCTCGTTCTTCAGGTAGCGGAGATAGAACATCCCGCCGCAAGAAAACCAGTCGCGCCTGAGAGATCCTTAAGAAAGCTGCGGGGCGGTCTTTCGACCGCCCCGCGCACGTTCAGGTACGGACGCCGCGAGCCTACGCGGCGATGAGCTCCTGCTCGGCGCGCAGCCAGTTGTCGACCGGGTCGCCACCTTCGTCGAGGTGGATGTAGTACGCACGCTCCGCCACATGCTCCCAACTGAGCACGATCGCATCCGTCTTCTTCCTGCGGCGCGTGATGGTCTTCTTGGCTGCCGGCTCCTTCGTCGCGGCGGCCTCGGTGGTCTTGCGGGGCATAGCTGACCTCCTTCGGTCGTCGCCAGAGTTGCCCTCATCCCTTCGAGCGAAGGGGCGGCAACTCCTGCCCTAGCCGTCCGCATGTTTCAGCGCCGACTCGCGCCGCTGACCCTCGGCCAGCGTGATCGTGCCGCTGCAGATGAGGGCGTTCAGTTGGTTTTCGATCTGGTCCACCTGAGCGGCGCGCGGGTACGGCTCCGGCCAGAGGTTGCGCGGGTCGGACGGGTTGCCGCCGAGCTCGAGGCTGATCAGGTGGTCCTCCTGGTAGCCGGACGGGTGGGCCGTGGAGGCCGTACTTCTGCAGCTGAACGACGCTTGAGCGCGTTCGTGTAGGAGACCGGCGGCCGGACCGTGCGCGTCCAGCCCTTCTCGCAGATCGTCGTCGCGAATCGACGCCTGGGTGACGTCCGGGTTGAGCGCGCCGGGCGTCATCGCCCAGCTTGCCCGCACGACACCACGGTGCGGCGATGATCCGGTGCGCGGGAAGAGCAGCCACGCCACTGCCGCGACGATCGCCGCGACCAGACCCAGCTCGACGTAGGAGAAGCGCATGACGTCCACGGTGGCGAGCCGTCGTGCGGTGCGGCAAGTGTCCGAAACGGACTGACACAGACTTGTTGCAAACTTCGGCGACGAGCTACACGCCGAGGCCCGAACCGCGGGGGTCGGGACGGACCTCGATTCCGAGGGTCTGATCGGCCGCGGGCTCTGGATCTGCCGTCCCCTGCTACCTTGAAGGCACGGCTTGCCGTCCGGCGGCCGTGAGATCCAGCTTCTCGTTCCTCCTTTTTGGCGATTCGAGTCTCTTGTTTCTCGAACCCCTGCAGTAAAAAGGAGTCGAACTTGTCTCAGTCTTTCCACGCCTTGGGCGTCAGCACGCCTGTGGTCAATGCGCTTTCGAAGCGCAACATCGTCGAACCGTTCGCGGTTCAGACGCTCGTCCTGCCGGATGCCCTGGCGGGCCTCGACGTTGTCGCCGAGTCCCCGACGGGCTCCGGCAAGACACTCGCCTTCGGGATCCCGCTGATCGAGCGGACCGCTCCCGGCGGGAAGATGCCGAGCTCGCTGGTGCTCGCACCGACCCGCGAGCTCGCCCTTCAGATCGTCGATGACCTGGAGCCGCTCGCCCGCGCCAAGAACCTGCGCGTCGCCTGCGTCTACGGCGGCGCCCCGCTCGGCCCGCAAGCGAAGCGCGCCCGCGGCGCCCACATCCTCGTCGCAACGCCGGGTCGGCTCTTCGACCTGATGGAGCGCGGCCTCATCTCGCTCGGCAACGTCCGCGTTCTCGTCCTCGACGAAGCGGACCGCATGCTCGACATGGGCTTCCGCCCGCAGGTCGACCGCATCCTCAAGACGGTTCCCGCGAACCGGCAGACGCTCCTCTTCTCCGCGACGCTCGCCGGCGCGGTCGACGAGATCGTCCGCAGCTACACGGCGAACCCGTCGCGCTTCCGCGCGGAGGCACCGCCCGAGGCAGAGCGCGGCAACGTCGACCACGCGTTCGTGCCCGTCACGGCCGATGACAAGCTCGACCGTCTCGTCGAGCATCTGAACGCCGAGCGCGGTCTCGCGCTGGTCTTCGTCCGCACGAAGCACGGCGCCGACAAGCTGACCCGCAAGCTCGTGCGCCAGCACGACGTTCGCGCGGTCGCGATGCACGGCGCGATGTCACAGAACGCACGGCAGCGTGCGCTCCAGCAGTTCGAGTCGGGCCGCGTCTCGACGCTGGTCGCGACCGACGTCGCCGCACGCGGACTCGACGTCGACGACGTCACCCACGTCATCAACTACGACCCGCCGGCGCTCGCGGAGGACTACGTCCACCGGATCGGCCGCACCGGCCGCGCAGGCCGCGACGGCAACGGCGTCACCTTCGTCCTGCCCGAGCAGCGCATCGACGTCAGCAAGATCGCCTCGAGGCTCGGCCACGGCGACGCGTTCGCCGCGTCCGGCATGGCCGCGCCGAAGCCGGCCAAGTCGAGCCGGCCGCACAACCGCAACCGCCGCCGTCCGCGTTAGAGCTTGTCGTCCTTGTGCGGAGCGCGCGTCAACGCGAGCGCGCTCCCGCACAGGCCGACGAGCAGGATCCCGGCCCCGACGCTGACCTCGCCGGCGCCGCTCCAGTAGACGTCCTTCAGCTCGACCAGCAGCGCGATCTCGTCGACGATCAGCGCCAGCCCGACGCCGAAGCCGACGCCCATCCAGGAACGCCAACCGGCCGACCGCTCGACCAGCCCGGCGAAGGCGACTCCCGTGATCAGCAGGAGCCCCCAGAGGTAGTGGTGGATGTGCACACCGCCGGCCTGGACGTTCCCGAGCCCGGCGACGTGGAGCCTGATCGCCCACGTCAGCAGGCGCAGGAACGCGAACGTCGCGGTGAACGTCCACCACGCGAGCACGAAGCCGCGCCGCGTCGGATGGACGTCGCGGAACCGGCGAGGCCGACGGCGTGGAGTCGTGCTCATGCCGCCACCAGTACCCACATCACGACCGCCATCCACGGCACGCCGATCACGTCGGTCTGCAGGCCGAGCACGAGCACCGCGAAGAACGCCGCGCCGAGCCAGCGCCGCGTGCGAAGCGTGTTGCTGCAGCAGCACGAGGCACCAGGCGACGAACGCGAGCGCGCCGAGGATCCCGGTTTCGACGCCGAGCTCGGTGTAGGTCGACTCGCCCGCCTTGACGCGTCACGCCGGTGCGCGCCGCCGTGACGCCCGAGTTGCCGAGCCCGTAGCCCCACGGCTGGTCGACCACCGACTTCGAGCCGTCCCAGAGGCTGACGAGATGCTCGTGGATCGACGACTCGTTGAGTGTCGTCGCGTCGTTGCTCGCCCCCTTGTTCTGCTTGGCGATCGCGATCTGGGTAGCGAGCTCCTGCTTCGTGAAGTGCGTGCGCGGCCCGAAGTGGTCGTAGCCCTTGACGAACGCGAGCGAGACGACGAGCACGGCCACGGCGACGCCCGCGAGCCGCCACGAGCGGCGGACGATCGCCAGCAGGACGATCCCGGCGACGAGCGCGATCAGCGCCGCCCGCGTGTGCGTCCAGAGGATCGCGGCGAAAAGCAGCAGCGCCAGCGGGATTCCCCAGCGGCGCCGATACGGGATGAAGAACAGCGCCGCGACGAGCAGATACGCGGTCGCGAGCGGCGAGAGGAACACCGACGTCAGGCGCCGGAAGACGACGCCGTTCCCGGCGTTGTAGACGAAGTTCTGCGGCAGGTACGAGACGCCCTTGCCGTAGTCGAGGCCGAGCTGATCCGTGAACCAACCGGCCGCGGGACGCCACCACGAGAGCGGCACCGCGTAGACGTCGATCAGCCCGAAGACGGCGACGAACGCGGCCGTCGCGAGCACGGTGCGACAGAGACGGCCGCGCTCGCGCTCGGTCAGCGCGAGGCCGCGGCCGAGGAAGTACGCGCCGACCGGCAGCAGGTCGTGACGCGCGGCGTAGAGCACGCCCTTGTGCGTCGCGCCGCCGCCGAGCCATGACTGCGGGAGCAGCCCGTAGAGAACGACGAACGCCCCGAAGAGGACGGCGAGCCGGTCGGCCCACGTGCCGTCGTAGGGCAGCCGGCGTTGCGCGACGACGACACAGACGAGCGCAGCAGCGAGCAGGACGTCCTTCCACGCGGCGACCGACCGTGAGCGCGTTGCCGCGCACGCCCGGCCCGCCACAGCTCCGCCATCACGAAGTTGTGCAGCGCGAGTCCGACGATCAGGACGTGCACGGCCCAGACGGGCCGCCGCCACTCGATCCTCATTCCGGGCCGATCGCGATGAGCGTCATACCGCGATTGAGTACACGGACGCTGTAAGGAAAGAGCGCTGCGAAGTCCTTCGGGCCGAGCGGATCGAGCACGTCGTCGAAGGGGACGAGCCGCTCGCGCGGGCCGGACGGCAGCCAGTGCACGAAGGGGCGCAGCGTGTGCACCTCGAGCGGGAACCAGCGGTTCGGCGTCGTGACGAACACGCGCTGCGCGACGCGGCAGAGCTCGTGGATGAACTGCCGCTGTCCGTCGCGGCCGCCGGCCACGTGCTCGACGACCGCGTTCGAGAAGCCGATGTCGAACGCTCCGTCTTCAAACGGAAGGGCGCGGCCGTCGGCCCGGACCGCGGTCACCTGCGGGAACGCGGCCGCGAATGCTTCGAGCTCGGTGTGGCCGACACCGGTGATCCGCTCCGGCCAGGGATACATCGCCTCGAAGAAGTTGTCGGTCGAGCCGGCGCCGAAGGGCGCGTTCGTGACGCCGACGTCGACGACCGTCGAGTCGGCGCTGGGCTTGAGAGCCGACAGGAAGAGCTCGAGCTTCCGCTCGCGGCTCCGCAGCGAGACCCGCGACGCGACTCGACGCAGCATCGGCGGAGCGTACTTCTAGACTCGGGGGAGATGCCCGTCCGCGCCGAGCTCCGCCCGAAAGGCCCCTACTCCCTCCACGAGTCCGGCCGCCATGCGAGCGACGCGACCCGGGTCGTGACCGGCGGCACCTACCGCGCGACGATCCGCATCGATGGCCGGCTCGAACGGGTGCATGCGGTGCAGCGTCCCGACGGGACGATCGTCGCCGCCGCAGACAGCGACGCCGGGATCGACCACGTCCGCTTCGTCCTCGGCCTCGACGACGACCACTCCGAGTTCCTGCGCCGGTTCGCCGGCGACCCGCTGCTCGGCGAGACCCTGAAGCGGGTCCGCGGGCTGCGGCCTGTGCGCACCGGCACCGTCGCTCAGTCGCTGCTGCGCGCCGTAGCCGGGCAGCTGATCCAGGCCAGCAAGGCGCGTCGGATCGAGCAGGCGATCATGCGCGCCACGACCCCGGAGCTCGGCGGGCTGCACGCGCCGCCGACCGCCGAGGAGCTCGGCCGGCTCGCGCCCGCGGCGTACGCGCGCTTCGACCTCGGGGCACGCAAGGCCGGCGCGCTCGTCCGCGTCTGCCGAAGCGCTCGAGCTCGAGGCGCTGAAGCGGCAGCCGACGCAGGCCGTCGTCTCGCGCCTCACCCGCGAGCGCGGACTCGGGCCGTGGTCGCTCGGCGTCCTCTGCCTGGAAGGGCTCGGCCGCTACGACTACGGGCTCTACCGCGATCTCGGCCTGGCCAAGCTCGCCTCGGCGCTCTGGGGCCGGTGGGTCGAGGCGGAGGAGACGGACGTCCTGCTCGCCCCCTACGGCGAGTGGCGCGGGCTCGCGAGCGTGTACCTGCTGGCGGGGTTCCACCGCGGTCTCGTACCCTTGCCTCGTGTCGCCGCAGCCTGAGCTCCACGTCTCCGACGATCCAGCGGCGGCCGTCGCCGAGCTGCTCGCGGCGCAGGCGTCTGCCGGAGGCTCGATCGTGCTCACCGGAGGGTCGACTCCCGGGAAGGCCTACGAGCTCGCGGCAACGCATGAACCGGACTGGAGCCGTGTCCAGCTCTGGTGGGGCGACGAGCGCTGCGTGCCACGAACGACGAGCGCTCGAACTACTACCTGGCCCGAACGACTCTGCTCGACCGGCTCGCAGAGAAGCCGAAGACCGTCCACCGGATCCGCGGCGAGGCCGACCCGGCCGACGCCGCGGCCGAGCTGGACGCGGCGCTCGACGGAGTGGAGCTCGATCTGCTGCTGCTCGGTCTGGGCTCGGACGCACATATGGCATCGCTCTTCCCCGGCTCGCCGCAGCTCGAAGTGACCGACCGGCGAGCGACCCACGGGCCGCCCGGCCTCGAGCCGTTCGTCGAGCGCGTGACGTTCACGCTGCCCACGATCCAGGCGGCAAAGCGGATCGTCTTCCTCGTCACCGGCGCGTCGAAGGCCGAAGCGGTCGCCCGCGCATTCGGCGGCGAGATCGATGCCGCCGCCCCGGCCAGCCTGGCCCGGCTCGCACCGATTCCGGTCGAGGTCTTCCTCGACCCGGCCGCGGCGTCCACAATAGGAACGTGAGGCCCGAGCCGAAGCACGAGCTCGAGGACGTCCTCGAGCTCACGAGCCCGGCGCAGCTGAAGGCGCTAGGGCACCCGCTACGCCTGAAGGTGCTGCAGGCGCTCGGCGCATCGGACGCGCCGTTGACGAACCGCGAGCTCGCCGAGCGGCTCGCCGTCGACCCGGGCCACCTCCACTTCCACGTCCGGATGCTCCACCGCGCGGGGCTGATCGAGCTCGCCCCGTCGACCGGCCGCGAGAAGCCGTACCGCGCCGTGGCGAGCCGGCTGCGCGTCGGCACGGAGCTCCGCGAAGCAGGGCTCGCCAGCGAGCTTCAGGCTGTGCAGCTCCGCGAGTTGCAGCGCGGGTTCGACACGCACGCGACGACCGGCGACTTCGGCACGACCCAGGTGCACGCGCGGGTCGACGCCGAGACGATCCGCTGCCTCTCGCCGAGCCTCGTCCGCACGCTCGCCGAGCTCGAGGACGAAACAACGCCGCCGCAGACGATCACGATCGCGTTCCACCCCGCGATCGAGCACGGCGAAGCCGACTAGCCGCGGGCAGAACCGGCGACTCGGGCAGCTCGCTCGGCAGGCCGTTTCTCTGCGCGAGCAGGTCGAGCACGAGCGCCGTGTCGGCGACCGGCGCGTCCTCGAGGTAGTCCTCGCGCGTCTCGAACGACGTGACGACGGAGTCGAGCGCCTGGGCGTAGTCGACGACGTCGTGCGCCGCGATGTTCGCGAGCGCGTCGGCGACATCGCGCGGGAAATCGTCGCGTTCGCGCAGCGACTCGGCGACGTGCCGCGCTTCGTTCGCCCGGCCGAGCACGAGCAGCGCGAGCGTGCCGGCGTAGCGGCCGATCGGCGACTCGGCGGTCGCCGCGCCGAGCTCGAGCGTCCAGTGCGCGAGCTCCTCGACTGCCGGCTCGTCGCCGGCGAGCAGTGACGCCTTCAGCGCGCCGATCGGGCGTCCCCACGACTCGCCGCCCTGCCAGCTCTCGCGCCAGCGCGCGGCTGCGCGGCGCAGCCACTCGGCCGCCGCAGGATCGCCGAGCATCAGCAGACCGAGGCCGGCGGCGTAGGCCACATTCCCCTTGCGCACGAGCCCGCGCTCGTCCAATTCGCCGTGCTGCTCCTCGTAGCGCGATTGGCGCGCCTCGACGAAGGGAATCCAATCCATCCATCTACGTTGTACTAAGGACAATGACAACACGCTTCCACGGACTGACGTTCGCCACCGACCCCGGGGCCGTCTTCACGCCGCGGCCCGCCTCGGAACAGCTGGCGGACGCTGCACTCGCTTGGCTCGGCGACAAGCCGGGGCGGGTTGCCGACGTCGGCACCGGCTCTGGCGCGCTCGCGATCACGATCGCCTTGCGCGCGCCTGCAGTCGAGGTCTGGGCAAGCGACACCTGCGCGACGGCGCTCGACCTCGCGTCGCGCAACGCCGCGAGCCTCGGGGCGCGCGTCCACCTCGTGCACGGCGACCTGCTCGACGGGCTGCCGCGGAACCTCGACCTGATCGTCGCGAACCTGCCGTACCTCCGGCCCGGGGCGAGCGGATACGAGGACGAGCCGGCTGCCGCCGTCTTCTCGACCGGCGACGGCCTCGACCACTACCGCCGCCTGCTCGCCGGCGCCGCCGATCACCTCACCGATAACGGCGGCGTGCTCATCCAGTTCGAGGGCGCCGTGCTCGAGGCGGAGCGCAACGAGCTGGCGTGGCTCCGCGACCGGCTCGAGTCACTCGTCGCCGCGGCGGCCTAGGACCGCCTCGTGGTGACTGCTCAAGAGGGCCGGCTCGAGCCGGAGCCGCAGCTCGCGCTCATACGCGTCCTTGCGTGCGCCGAGCCGCGCCGGTGAGGCCCAGGACGTCGAGAACGCGAGCCCGACGAGCTCGTCGACCGACCACATGCGTTCCACGTCGATGCTCAGGTCCTCGACCTCGAAGCCGGCCGCGACGAGCGAATCGCCGTACCGAACGGTCGGCTGCCTCTTCGCCGGTGACGGGCCAAGCATCTCCTCGGCGAGCCGTTGGGCCACGACCTGGTACGCGTCGCCGTTGTTCAGCAACGCAACCTGCGACGTCGGCAGGCGGCCGAGGACCCACGGCGCCATCCAGTGGAAGGCGTTCGCGATCGTGACCAGGTCGAAGCGGCCCCAGCTCGCATCGACGTCCTCCGCCAGAGCGAGCACCTTGCGGACGTTCGGAGGCGCGTCGAGCTCGTCGAGCATCTCCTGCTCGAGATCGACCGCGACGACCTCACCCGCGTAGGCGGCAAGTGGCACCGCAACCTGCCCGGTCCCACAGCCGAGGTCGAGCACACGACTGGTCGCGTCGAGCCCGGCGCGCACCGCGAGGAGCCTGATCAGCTCATCGGGATACCCGGGCCGAAACCGGGCGTAGTAGTGCGCAGTCCCCCGAAAGAGTGATACGACGACCTCACCTCCAGCCTGGATATGAGCTATTGTGCGGGAGCGCTACGCGAGACGGATTAACCCGCTAGCGCGACCTTTGAAGGGGTTTCGGCACGGCGTCGTGCCGTTCGCATTGTCACAGACACCTACGCAATCTCCGACCGAGTCGGGGGCAGCGTCGGCCTTGATGGCCGAGGCCCTCCGCGCAGAGGCCTTTGTGGGCGAACCGTTTGTTCGCCCGGACGAAGAGCCCGACGTCGTGCTCGCTCCGGGCACGGCGCGTCGGCGTGCCCTTGACGACGCGCTCGCCGAGATGGACGCCGGTCGCACGGACCCCTCGCCCGAGTGGAAGGTGCGCTACGCGCTCATGCTCGGCCTCGAGCGTGTGCTCTCAGAGCGCCCGCCGCGCCTCGCCTCCGGTACCGAGCTGCGCCGCCACCAGGTGGACGCGCTCGCCGGAATGCTCACCGAGCTGATCGCCGCAGTCCAGAAGAGCGAGAACGGCAACGGTCACGCCGTCGTCGAGGAGCTGACGGACGAGGACGACGAGTTCGAGGACGAGCTCGGGCTCCCCACAGACGCCGACGCCGAGGTCGAGGACGACGTCGACGAGCCGCTGCCGGTCTCCGAGGATCCCGGCTCGATCCGCCGCTACCGCTTCCGCCATCCGACCGCGTCGGGCAAGACGATTGCCGCCTCAGGCTTCGTCGAGGCGGCCCGCACCGAAGGCGTTCTGATCCTCACCCACCGCCGCCTGCTCGTCGACCAGTTCCGTCGCGAGCTGACCGAGCACGGCTACTCCGAGCGCTTCACGGACGCGATCCTCACCGGCCACGAAGCTCCGCGGTCGAAAGCGCCGATCACGATCCAGACCTACGCATGGTTCGCACGCCACGTCGGCGAGATCGACCGTGACGCGTACCAGCTCGTGATCTGCGACGAGGCGCACACGGCGCTCGGCGAGAAGACCTCCGCAGCGATCCGCAGTTTGTTCGAGCCGATCTACATCGGCATGACCGCGACCGAGGAGCTGATCGCAAAGCAGGTCTCCGACGTCTTCCCCGCATCGGTCGACGACCTGCCGCTCACCGACGCCGCCCGCCGTGGCCTGATCGCACCGCTTCGCTGCCTGCGCGTTCCGCCGGTCGCAGCGATCAACCAGGTTCCGATCGTCGGCGGCGACTTCGAGGAGCGCGCGCTCGCGCAGGCCCTCGACCACGAAGCGTTGAACATGGCGGCTGCGACGCTCTACCGCGAGCGGTTCGGCGACGCGCCGGGCGTCGTCTACGCGGCAGGCGTCGACCACGCGTACAACCTTGCGACGGCGTTCCGCGCCGCCGGGATCAAAGCGGAAGCAGTGTCCGGCCGCACGCCGCCGGTGAAGCTCGCCGAGATCCTCGCCGCCTACGAGCGCGGCGAGATCGACGTGCTGATCAACGCGATGCTGCTGGCCGAAGGCTGGAACTCGCCGCGCGCGACCGTGATCATGCATCTCGCTCCGACCGCCTCGAAGCGCGTCTACCAGCAGCGGATCGGGCGCATCATGCGCATCCATCCGCGCAAGGAAGCGGGCATCGTCGTCGACTTCACGCCGAAGGCGGCCACCCACAACGAACGCGTCGTCTCATTGCACTCGCTGCTCGACGCAGACTTCTACCGCGAGGGCGCGCGCGTCACGCCGGCGCCGCGGCGGCGGACACAGCGGCGCGCACGGCGCAAGCTGACGCCGGTCGCATGGCTCGTCCCCGTGACCCCCGACGTGCTCCGCCGCAAGATGGTGATCGCCCGCGAGTGGCAGCGCGTCGACCCGAAGTTCCTCGACGAGGACGAGCAGGAGTTCTGGGGCGAGATCGCCGGCCGCCAGCTCCGCTTCGACGAGCGCACCGCGTTCGTCGAGAAGCTCACCGCCCGTGGCGCGTCGAAGCGCGCGATGGAGACGTTCCTCTCGACCTGCGCCGCCCAGAACCCGAACAGACGCCTAAGGCTGATCGCGCTGGCCGACCGCGTGTCGATGCGGGTCGAGCGCGCCGATTTCGACGACCTGGTCACGCTCGTCTCGCAGGCCCCGCCGTGGGAGAAGGATCGCGCCGCAGGTGTGCGCATCCTGCTCCGCGCGATCGCCGAAGCGAAACCCGACGCACCGGATCAGATCCTCGCGCGCTGGACGTGGCGCCTGTCGCGCGCCGTGCGCAAACAGCTCGATCGCAAGGCGTCGCAGGAGTACCCGGACGCGAAGCGGCTCCTGGGCGCGCTTGCAAACTCGCGCGGCCACCGGCACGAGGAGAACGCGGCGAAGCTCGTCAACGCCGCGCTCGAGATGCCGCATGAGGTCGGCGCGGCGCTGCTCGCCTCAGCCGAGGGCTACACGCCCCGCGCGACGCAGCTGCTCGACGCAGCCCGTGAGCGCCTCGGCACGATCAACGAGGTGGCCGGCTGGATCGCCGACAACCTGCCGCAGCCGAAGACCGGCCCGTCACGCACGCGCCGCCGCCGGCGCCGCAAGAAGCCGGTCACGACCGCGCCCGGCGCGGCAGCCGCAACAACGGGCGAGGAACAGGCGTCAGGCGCGGACGAATCTGCGCCGGGCACCGATGCCCCCAAGAAGCGCCGCCGCCGCCGCAAGAAGCCGGTCACGACCGCCGAGTCGGCGCCTGACGTGCCGGCCGAAGACGCGGCGTAACATCCGCTCCACATCTCGGTCGGTAGAAGGAACAGATGCTGCTTCTTCTCGGGATCGGATTCCTCGCAGGCGTCGTCACCGCGATCTCGCCGTGCGTGCTGCCGGTACTGCCGATCCTGCTCGCCGGGGGCGCATCGGGGCGTAAGCCGTTTCGCATCGTCGCGGGGCTCGTCGTCAGCTTCGCGGTGTTCACGCTCTTCACCACCTGGCTGCTGACAAAGCTCGGTCTACCGCTCGACACGCTGCGCAACCTCGCGATCGCGTTCCTGTTCCTGATGGCGATCGTGCTGCTCGTCCCGCAGGTGGCGCTCGCCGTGGAGCGCAGCCTCGCGTCGTTCTCGCGGCTCCGACCCAGTAACGCAGGCGGCGGCTTCTTCCTGGGCGTGTCGCTCGGGCTCGTGTTCGTTCCGTGCGCCGGGCCGTTCCTCGCCGCGATCGCCGCCAACGCGGCCCGTGAGCACTTCGGCGCCCGCACGCTCGTCGCGACGCTCGCCTACAGCCTCGGCGCCGCCGTGCCGATGCTCGCGATCGCCTACGGCGGACGTGAGGCGGCGGGGAAGCTTCGGAGGCACGCGGCGACCGTGCGCATGGTCTCGGGCGCGGCGATCGCGCTCATCGCGATCGGGCTCGTGTTCCACGTCGACGACCACCTCGCGAACCTGACCCCCGGCTACACGAACTGGCTGCAGGCGAAGATCGAGAACAACTCGTCGGCGAAGAAGCAACTCGCGTCGCTCAGCGGCAACCACAGCAAGCCGGTCGTGGTCGCGTCACCGGGCTCGGGCCTCAAGGTCTACGGCTCCGCGCCGCCGCTCCATGTCGACGGCGCGTGGATCAACTCGCAGCCGCTCAACCTGACGAAGCTCCGCGGCAAGGTCGTGCTCGTCGACTTCTGGACGTACTCGTGCATCAACTGCCTGCGCACGCTGCCGCACTTGAAGTCGTGGTACGCCGCCTACCACAAAGACGGCTTCGACATCATCGGCGTCCACACGCCGGAGTTCGCGTTCGAGCACGTCACCTCGAACGTGCAGGCGGCAGTGAAGCGCCTCGGCATCACCTATCCGGTGATGCAGGACAACGACTACAAGACCTGGGACAACTACGCGAACCAGTACTGGCCCGCCGAGTACCTGATCGACAAGCAAGGCCAGATCGTCGACGAGAACTTCGGCGAAGGCGAGTACTCGAAGACGCAGGCCCTGATCCGGAGGCTGGTCGACGCCAAGGGGCCGGCAGCTACGAGCGAGCCGAACCTGACGCCGACCGGCGAGATGACGCCGGAGAGCTACCTCGGCTACGCGCGCCTCCAGAACTACGTCGGGCGCAATCCGGTGCCGAACAAGTTCGCGCAGTACGCCTTCCCGACGACGATTCCGGAGAACACGCTGTCGTACTCGGGCGAATGGAAGGTCGGCGCGCAGCCGATCACCGCGGGCAAGAACGCGCGGCTCCGTCTGAACTTCATCGGCCAGGACGTCTACCTCGTGATGGGCGGTAACGGCACGGTGCAGGCGCTCGTGAACGGCAAGCCGACGCGCACGATCAAGGTGAACGCCGAGCGCCTCTACACGGTCGTCTCGGGCAAGGGCACCGAGGCAGGGCAGCTCGAGCTGCGCTTCTCGCCCGGCGTGCGGGCGTACTCCTTCACGTTCGGGTAGAACGGAGAGCGATGAGCTCGACCTTCGACCTCGGTGGCACCACTCCGATCCGGCGCCTCGGCTACGGCGCGATGCAGCTGACCGGTCCCGGTGTCTGGGGGCAGCCGCGCGACCACGACGAGGCGATCCGCGTCCTTCGCCGCGCCGTCGAGCTCGGCGTGAACTTCATCGACACCGCAGACTCGTACGGCCCCTTCGTCTCAGAGGAGCTGATCCGCGAGGCGCTGCACCCGTACCCGGATGACCTGGTGATCGCGACCAAGGCGGGCCTGACGCGCGCCGGCCCGAACGACTGGCGCGCGGTCGGGCGGCCCGAGTACCTGCGTCAGCAGTGCGAGCTGAGCCTCCGCCACCTCGGCCTCGAGCGGATCGAGCTCTACCAGCTCCATCGCATCGATCCCAAGGTGCCGCTCGAAGAGTCGCTCGGCGAGCTCGTGCTGCTCCAGCAGGAGGGCAAGATCCGGCACATCGGCCTCTCCGAGGTGGACGTTTCCGAGCTCGAGCAGGCGCAGCAGACCGCCGAGATCGTCTCGGTGCAGAACCTCTACAACCTCGGCAACCGCACGGCCGAGCCACTGCTCGAGCACTGTGAAGCGCACGGCATCGGGTTCATCCCGTGGTTCCCACTCGACACCGGCCGCCTCGGCCAGAACGGCGGGGCGCTGGCGGAGGTCGCCGACGAGCTCGACGCGACGTGGTCGGAGGTCGCGCTCGCCTGGCTGCTCCGCCGCTCACCCGTGATGCTGCCGATCCCGGGCACGTCGACGGTCGCGCACCTCGAGGAGAACATGCGCGCAGCACAGCTCGAGCTCAGCGACGAGCAGTTCGCGCGGCTCTAGCCGCGGGCGACGTCGTCGCCGGTGCCGTTCTCTTTGTCGCGCTCGCGGAGATAGCGCGTCAGCTCCGCGGCGATCGCGTCGCCAGACGGGACGTCGTCATCGTCGTCGCTGAGCTCGTCGGCGCGCCGCTCGAGCTCGTGGACGTACGCCGCCGTCTCTTCGTCGCTCGCGACGGCCTCGCTCACCTGCTGCGCGTAGGCGTCGGCGGCCTCTTCGAGCTCGGCGCTGTCGATGTCTGCGTCGAGCAGCTCCGAGAGCCGGTCGACGAGCGCCTTCGCGGCACGCGGTGACGGCGTCAGCGACACGTAGTGCGGCACGGCCGCCCAGAGGCTCGCCGACTTCAGGCCGGCCCGGCCGCACGCATCGTGCAGCACGCCGACCATTCCGGTCGGGCCTTCGTAGCGCGACGCCTGGAGCCCCAGCTGCTCGATCAGCTCCGGATCGGTCGCGCTGCCGGTGACCGGCGACGGGCGCGTGTGCGGCACGTCGGCGAGCAGCGAGCCGAGCGTGACGACGAGCTCGACGCCGAACTGCTTGGCCAGCCCGGTGACGAGCTCGCTGAAGGTACGCCAACGGAGATTCGGCTCGACGCCGAGCAGAATGATCGCGTCGCGGCCGGCGCCGGGAAGCGGCGCATGTCTGAACGTGTTCTCGGGCCAGTCGACCTGACGCGTGAAGCCGTCGACGAGCGAGACCGTCGGCCGCGTCGCCTGAAAGTCGTAGAAGTTCTCGGGATCGATCGACGCGAACTCGACCGCCGCCCACGCATTCGCGAGATACGCCCCGGCGAGCGACGCTCCCTGACCGCCGTCGTTCCAGCCGCGGAATGCGGCGATCAACACCGGGCGCTCGAGACGTGGGTGCGAGTCGATGCGAAGCTCGTCCGTCATCCACTCATCCTACGCGGGCGCCAGAGGCTGAACGCGAACGACGTTACGGCCGCCCACACGGTCGCGGCGACCGTGACGTGGATCAGCACGAGCCACCACGGCAGATGTGTGCGGTACTGGATCTCGCCGATCGTCATCTGCAACGCAAGGAGCCCGAGCAAGACGAATGCGCCGCGCACCTGCGGTGCGTGATGGCGGATCAACCAGACGAGCAGCAGCGCGAACGAGATTCCGAACACGGCCGTCGCGCGCACGTGCCAATAGACGGCAGGCTGGAACGACCAGAGCCGGCGCACGACCGTGCTGCCTGGATGCGGTCCCGACGCGGTCGCAAGCGTTCCCGAGAACACCAGCACGCCCGCCGACACAGCGACGACGATCCCGGCCCACGGCACCCAGTCGGGCAGCATCGTCCGCATCCGCTCGCGCGTCACCGAGGCGAGAATCACGGCGCCCGACAGCACGGCCAGCGAGAGCAGGAAGTGCGAGAGGACGAACCACGGGTTGAGGTGGTAGTGCACCGTCAACGCGCCGAGCGGCGCCTGGGCGAGCGTCCCGAAGAACACGAGCGCCGCGAGGCGCCGGTGACCGCGGGCGAAGATCCACGTCGCGAGCGTGATCAGGATCGTGATGAACGCGAAGACGCGATTGCCGAACTCGATGTAGCTGTGGTACGCACGCGGCTCGAAACTGTGCACCTGGCAACCGGGCCAGTGCTCGCAGCCGAGCCCGGAGCCGGTGAGGCGCACGGTCGCACCGCTCGCGACGATCAGGACGAGCACCGCCGCGTTGACCAGCGCGAGCCGGTGAATCGCCTCAGCGGACAGCGAGAAGCTGCGCAGGCGGGAAAGCGGCTCAGCGCCGACGTCCATCGGAGCGCACAATAGCCGTGGAGCTGCTAACCTTACGTTGACGTAAAGATGCGGTTCCTTCAGACACGCCGACATTCGCCCCACTACAAGTGGTGGGTCCTCTCGTGCACGAGTCTCGGGATGCTGCTCGCGACGATCAACTCGGGCACGTTGATCATCGCCCTGCCCGACCTCGAGCGCAGCCTGCACACGACGCTGCTGCAGCTCGTCTGGGTGATCCTCATCTACATGATCACGTCGACCGTTCTGGTGCTCACCGCCGGCCGGCTGTCGGATCTCTTCGGCCGCAAGTACGCCTTCGTGTTCGGCTTCGCGATCTTCGCGGTCGGGTCGCTCGGCGCCGGCTTCGTCCACACGGGCACCGAGCTCATTCTGTGGAGAGTCATCCAAGGCGTCGGCGGCGCGTTCCTCTTCGCGAACGCGGCCGCACTCGTCACCGACGTCTTCCCGAAGCGCGAGCTCGGCCTTGCGATGGGCACCAACACGATGGTCGCCGCCGTCGGGCTCGTCATCGGCCCGGTGCTCGGGGGTGCGCTCGTCGACCTCGGCTGGCAATGGGTCTTCTGGTTCAACGTGCCGCTCGCGCTGATCGGCGCCCTGTGGGGGCTGCTCGTGCTCGAGGAGCGCTCGGGGCGGAGCAACGAACGCGGGCTCGACCTGTTCGGTGTCACGACCTACGTGGTCGGGCTCACCGGTTTCGTGCTCGCGCTGTCCAAGGGCGGGCTGACCGGATGGAACGATCCGCTCGTCTACGCCGGGTTCGCGGCGGCGATCGTGCTGCTGCCGATCTTCGTGCTGATCGAGAAGCACGGGAAGTCACCGATGCTCGACCTGACGCTCTTCGACGACCGCCTCTTCACGGCGGCCTCCGTCGCCGCGTTCCTGAACGGGCTCTCGCGCTTCGCGCTGATGTTCCTGTTCGTCTTCTACTTCCAGGGACCCCAGGGCCAGTCGCCGATCATGGCCGGGCTCGAGCTCGCACCGATGGCCATCGGCATGCTCGTCGCCTCGCCGCTCGCAGGCATCTACGCCGATCGCAAAGGCTCGCGCGAGCTCGCTGCGCTCGGGATGCTCGTCTCCGCGATCGGTCTCGCCGGCATGACGACGCTGCAGGCCGACAGCTCCTACCGCTGGAGCGCCCTGTGGCTCGGGCTCGTCGGCATCGGCTCGGGCATGTTCAACAGCCCGAACACCGCCGCCATGATGGGTGTCGTCCCGGTGCACCGCCGCGGCATCGCCGCCGGCGCGCGCGTGATGGTGCAGAACACGGGCGCCGTCATCTCGATCGCGTTCCTGATGGCGATCATCACCGCCGCGGTGCCGAAGGACGTGCTCTTCAAGATCTTCTCGGGGGTCACGTCCGGCCTCTCACCCGAGCAGCTTCAGCCGTTCATCTCGAACATGCACCTCGCACTCTGGATCCTCGCCGGTATCTCGCTGCTCGGCGCCGTGATCTCGATGATGCGTCCGGCGCATGTCGCGCACGAGCACGTCACGTTGGCCGAGATCGACCAGGCCGAAGCCGCGTGACGACGCTCCGCATCGGCGAGATCGCCGACCGCAGCGGTGTGACGCCGCGGACAATCCGGTACTACGAAGAGCTCGGCCTTCTCCCACGGACCGAGCGCGAGCTCGGTAAGCACCGCGTCTACACCGAGACCGACGTCGAGCGTGTTCGAGAGCTGAAGCGCCTGCGCGACCTGCTCGGCCTTTCGCTCGACGAGCTCGGCGCGATGCTCGTCGCCGAGGACTCGCGCGCGGATGTCCGCCGCCGCTTCGCCGAGGCCGACTCGCCGGACGAGCAGCGCGCACTCCTCGACGAGGCGCTGCCCCACCTCGAGCTGCAGATCGAGCTCGTCCGCCGCAGGATCTCCGCGCTGCACGAGCTCGAGAGCGAGCTCGTCGAGAAGCGCAAGAAGGTCCTGCGCCGCAAGCGCGACCTCTAGGGCTCTAGAAGAGCGCTACCCCGACGCCGTGCCGAACCTCGCCGACGCGCGCGAGAAAGAGCCCGGCCGCCTTGAACTCGGCCTCGAGCGCCATCGCCTTCATCGCGGGCAGCGAGATCAGCAGACCGCCGGCCGTCTGCGGGTCGTACGCGAGCTCCACGAGCTGCTCGGGCACGCGTTTCCCGACGGTGAGCGGCGCGTACTCGCGGTTGTTGCGCGTGCCCGCGGTGGTCACCCCCGCCCGGGCGGCGTCGAGCGCGCCCATGAGCGCCGGGAGGCGTGACGCCTCGAGCTCGATCCGCACCCGGCTGCGCGACGCCATCTCGTGCGCATGACCCGCGAGGCCGAACCCGGTCACGTCGGTGACCGCATTCGGCGCGAACTTGCGTAGGACTTCCGCCGCATCGCGATTCAGCGTGCGCATCCAGCGAACCGCCTCGTCGATCCGCCCGACCCCGCGCTTCGCAGCGCCGAGCACGAGCGCCGTTCCGAGCGGCTTCGTCAGATAGAGCGCGTCGCCGGGGCGCGCGCCCGACTTCGGCCAGATCCCACGCGGGTGGACGAGGCCAACGACGGCGAGGCCGTATTTCGGTTCCGCGTCGCGGATCGTGTGGCCGCCCGCGAGGATCGCGCCTGCTGCGCGCACCTGCTTGTCGGCGCCGTCGAAGATCGCGCGCACCGTCTCGGTCTCGAGCTCTTCGGGCAGCGCCGCCACCGACAAGGCGAGCAGCGGTGCGCCGCCCATGGCGAACACATCGTTGAGCGCATTCGTCGCAGCGATCGCGCCGAAGTCGTCAGGGTCGTCGACGATCGGGGGAAAGAAGTCGATCGTGAACACGAGTGCCCGCTCGTCGTCGAGCTGGTAGACCGCCGCGTCGTCAGCCGGGTCGAGCCCGACAAGCAGGTTCTCCGCCTCGACGGGCACGAATCCCTTGAGCAGCTCTTCGAGCCGCGCTGCGGAGTACTTGGCCGCGCAGCCGCCGGAGGTGGCGAGATCGGTGAGCTTCACTCGTTCCTCATTCTTACGACTGCGGCGGCCCGAGGGAGCCGCCGCGAGTCTGGGAGAGGTACGACGTACTTCACGCGAGTTCGCGCGGTGGGCGCCGAGTCCTCTAGTCTCTTGCGTCCATGGCAAGCGCCCTGATCACCGGCGGCTCCTCGGGCATCGGGCTCGCGATCGCCCGCATGCTCCACGACGAGGGGTACGACCTCACGCTCGCGTCACGCAGACGCGAGAAGGTCGAGGCGGCCGCGGCGGAGCTCGGCGCCCTCGCCGTCGCCGCTGACATGAGCAAGGAAGAGGACTGCGTACGCGTCGTCGCCGAGCACAAGGAGCGCCACGGCGGGATGGACGTGCTCGTCAACTCGGCGGGGATCGGGATCGGCGGCCGGGTCGACGCGCTCGAGACGAAGCACATCGACCTGCAGCTCGCCGTGAACCTGCGCGGGCTGCTGCTCGTCAGCCGCGAGGCGATCCCACTCTTGAAAGAGACGCGCGGCTGGATCGTCAACCTCGCCTCGATCGCGGGCACCGGCCCGACGCCGGGCCTCACGGTGTACGGCGCGACGAAGGCGGCCGTGATCGCGCTCACGCGCTCGCAGAACCTGGAGCTCGATGCCGACGGGGTCCGCGCCGTCGCACTCTGCCCCGGGTTCGTCGATACCCCGATGGCAGAGTGGTCCGGCATTGAGCCGACCGAGATGATCCGTCCCGAGGACTGCGCCGAAGTCGTGCGCATGTGCCTCCGCCTGTCCCCACAGGCCCGGATACCTCAGGTCGTCATCGAGCGCGTCGGCTCGAACGACTTCGCCTAGAGCGAACTAGCTGCTGAGGTCGTCACGCGTGCTGCCGGCTCCCCGCTGACAGGACACGTGTGCGGCCGTCATCTAGCCGAGATCGTCCCAGAACGTAAGGGGGCGGAAACCGACCTTCGCTGCCATGAGTGCGACGACAACGAGAGCGGCGACCAGCACCACCGGATGCCGGTGAAGGAAACCGGCGAACTTGCTTGCCACAGAGAACACCTCCCTTCTCTAAAACCGGAAGTCTTGGAGCGCTTCGGCAGCCCGGCGGAAGAGCACCGCCGCCTGCCGCTCATCGCCTCGCTTGGTAGCGAGATCGCCTTGGGCGATCCACGCCGCAGCCCGATGCGAGGCGGACGAGAGTTGTGCAAAGGCATCTTCCGCCTCGCCGAAGGCAACCTCGGCCTCGTCGAGACGATCTTGCTCGAGCAGCGCGCGACCGAGAACGAGGCGCGCCGCACCGATGTGGTCGAGCATGTCGTCGCGCTCGCCGATGATCCCGAGCGCGAGCCGCGCGTGCTCCTCGGCGCGCGACAGGATCGCCGGTGCGGAGATGAATGTCGGCGAGTGAGCGACACGGCGCCTGCGGCGTCCTCGTCGCGGTCGAGCTCGAGCGCGATCGCATACGCCTGCTTGAGCTGATCGACGGCCTTCTCCGGGTTCCCGAGCAGGAACTCCAGGCCGCCCAGGTTGTTCAGCAGCCGGCCGACCGCGACGCGATCGGCAACCTCTTCGGAGTGGACCCGCGCCTTCTCGGCGTACGAACGGGCGAGCACCCAGTGCCCGTCGCGCTCGGCGAGCGTCGAGGCCCGGAAGTAGATGGAGGCAAGGGCGCGATCGTCGTGGAGCGCCTCGGCGAGCTCGAGCCCGCGCTCGACGTCCTCGCGCGCGGCCGCGTAGTCGCGCTGGCGCCGGTAACACATCGACCGCGCGTCGAAGATGTTCATCCGGAGCGCGTCGCACGGCAGGCCCGAGCGCTCGGCGAGCGTCAGCGCCTCGTTGAAGAGGCTGACCGCGGTCGAGATGCTCGACATCTTGAAGCGGCAGAAGCCGAGCCGATAGAGCACCTCGGCGCGATCGACGTCGGAGAAGCCGTCGGTCTCGACGAGGCCGCGGGCCTCGGCGAGCAGCGCGAGTGCGGTCTTGACCTCGCCGCTCTGCGCGCGCGCCATCGCCTCGCCGTTCAGGGCGCGGACGCGGAGCTCGGCCGCGCCGGTGCCGAGGACGGCCGGGAGCGCCCGGACGTACTCCGAAATCGCCTCGGTATGGCGCTTCTCCTGAAGCAGCATGTCGGCGCGCGCGAGGATCGTCTCGGCCTTCGCACGCTCGTCGGCGGAAACGCCGCTCGCGAGGAAGCCGGCGTCGACGCCGAGGCGCAACGCGAGCCACTCGACCGTGTCGGGCGTGGGCTTCGTCTTCCCGCGCTCGATCTGGGAGATGTACTCCTTGCTGAACCGGTCGCCGGCCAGATCGGTCTGCGTCAGGCCCGCTGCGACGCGCAGTTGGCGCAGCCGCTCTCCGAGACGGGGAACGCGGGAAGCGCTCGGCGCTCCGGTGGTGCTTGCTCGTGCGGCGCGAGAAGTCATCGGTAGGAGCATGCCGGATACTTGACCCGACCGCAATGGCCAAAAGGGGAGGGTCACCCAAAAGGGGCACCGAACCTACGAAAACCGGTCAACTGCGATCACCCGAAATTACTTCACTAGTGCACTTGACAGATCAGAAACACCGCCGTACAGTGAGGCCACCTTGCTTGTGGCTTGACGCCAGGCCGCAGCCAAGGGGAGCGCCAGAGGTAGCTAACCGGATAGATGGCTGGGCCGCAGAGCCGTTCATCTCGGAGCCGCCGAACCGGCGCCCCGCCTGACCAGGGAGAGCCCCGGGTGCCGCAGCCGGGGCTTTTCCATCTCTTGAGCGTCCTTGGTTCGTGCCGCAGCGAACCAAGGACGCCAGGTCAGTCCGGGAGCATCCAGGCGCGTCGAGCCGCCCGGACCCGCTCGAGGTCGTCGCCGAGCAGACCGCCGAGTCGACTGTCCATCGTCGCGAGCAGTCCGGCGGCGAGGAAGATCCACGCTTCGGCCTCCGGATCGCGGTCTGCGTGCAGGACGCCGCCCGCCTGGCCGTCGCGGATCACCTCCGCGAAGAAATCCCGCACCTCGCGCACCTGCTTGCGCAGCGCAGCGGCGATCACCTTGTCCTCCGACGCCTCGGTCAGCGCCTGGATCCACAGGTCGATCATCCGCAGGCGCCGGCCGCCACGCATGTAGAGATTCGCGATCGCGCCCAGGCAGCCGACCCGATCCTCGGCGATCGCCTGCTCGGCCTCGGCGCGGAAGCTGCGCCAGGCCTCGTCGAGGCACGCCAGATAGAGGTCGCGCTTCGAGCCGAAGTGGCGGTAGAGGATCGGCTCGGAGATGCCCGCCTCGCGGGCGATCTCTGCCGTCGTCGCGCCGCGGTAGCTCGACTGCGAGAAGACGCGGCAGGCGGTGTCGAGCACCGCCTGCCGCCGAGCCTCAGCGGTCAGTCGCTTCGCCGGAGCCTGCGTCACGCGACGTCGACCGCCGCGTGCTGCGGAGCCGGATGCGGATGCTCGATCTTGCGCACGGCGAGCACGGAGACGACCGCTCCGAACAGGAGGAGCAGCGAGCCGACCAGGAGCGCGTCGTGGAACCCGTCGAGGAAGTCGGAGCCGGCCGCGACGATCGCGCCCATGACTGCGATCCCGAGCGAGCCGCCGACCTGCCGGGCCGAGTTGAGGACGGCCGAGCCGACGCCCGCCTTGTCGACCGCGACGGCGCTCATCGCAGCTGCGGTGAGAGGCGTCATCGTCAGACCCATGCCGATGCCGCCGAGCAGCAGGCCGGGCAGGAGCGACCAGAAGCTCTCGTGTGCCCCGAGCCGCGAGTAGTAGAAGAGCATCGCCGCGAGCAGCGTCATGCCGCCGCCGACGAGCCAGCGCGAGCCGATCTTGTCGGTCAGCGCACCTGCCCGCGGGGCGATCAGGATGATCAGGATCGTCATCGGCAGGAAGCTCGCGCCAGCCTGCACCGGCGAGTAGTGCAGGACGTTCTGCATGTAGAGCGAGACGAAGAAGAACGTCCCGAACATCGCGAGACCGACGAACAGCATCGACCCGTTCGCGCCCGCGAACGTCCGGTTCCGGAACAGGTTCAGGTCGAGCATCGGCACCCGCTGATGCAGCTCGAGCAGGATGAACGCCGTGAACGCGATCGCAGCGATCGCGAACGACCCGAGGATGCGGGCAGAGCTCCAGCCGTACTGGTTGGCCTCGATGAACCCGTACGTCAGCGCGAACAGTGCGACTGCGGAGGCGACGAGCCCCGGCACGTCGAGGCGCTGGTCGACCGACTGGTCGCGCGACTCGGCGATCAGGATCGGCGCGGTCAGGAAGCCGATGATGCCGACGGGGACGTTGATGAAGAAGATCCAGTTCCAGTTCACATGCTCGACGAGGAGACCGCCGACGAGCGGGCCGATCGCGAGTGCCATCGCCGAGACACCGGCCCAGATGCCGATCGCGCGGCCGCGCTCACGCGGCGCGAAGGTCGCGGTGATGATCGAAAGCGTCGCCGGGTTCATCAGCGCGCCACCGAGGCCCTGAACGACACGCGCGCCGATCAGGACGCCGCCGGTCGAGGACAGGCCGCACACGAGGCTCGCGCCGGTGAACACGACGAGCCCGACCATGAAGATCAGGCGGCGGCCCACGAAGTCGGCGAGCTTGCCGGCGGCGAGCATGAACGCCGCGAACGTCAGCGCGTAGCCGGCCACGATCCACTCGAGCTGGCTGAGCGACATGCCCAGCGACGCGCGGATCGACGGCAGCGCGACATTCACGATCGTGTTGTCGAGCATGATCATGAACAGCCCGACCGACACGGCCGCGAGCGTCCACCACTTCTTGTTTTCCTCGGTTACGAACCGCTGCATAGCGACACCTCTTCTCCCCTTAAGTTAGTGCGCCCTAAGTTAGCAAGGGCTAACCAGCTGCGCAAGTAGGCTTCGCGCGTGACCGAGGCCGTCTGGTCGCCGGACGCGGCGACGATCGAGCATGCGAACGCGACGCGCCTTCTCCGCCGCGCGGGAGCCGGCTCATGGGCCGAGCTCCAGCGCCGCTCCTGTGCGGAGCCCGACTGGTTCTGGCCGCTTTGCATCGAAGACACCGGCGTCGAGTTCTCGAGCGCCTGGGAGCGCGTGCTCGACGAGTCGCGCGGGCCGGAGTGGGCGACGTGGTTCGTCGGCGGCCGCGTGTCGATCCCGCGGAACTGCGTCCACCGCTGGGCCGACTCGCAGCCCGACGCGATCGCCTGCGTCGGCCTCGGCGAAGACGGCTCGCGGCGCACGCTGACCTTCGCCGAGCTCTCGCGCGATGTGACGCGGCTCGCCGAGAAGCTCGTCGCGCTCGGCGTCGAGCCGGGCGACCGGGTCGCGATCTTCCTGCCGATGTCGCCCGAGGTCGCGGTCGCTTCGCACGCGATCGCGCACATCGGCGCCGTCCAGGTACCGATCTTCTCGGGCTTCGCCGCGCCGGCCGTCGCACAACGGCTGGCGGCGAGCGAGGCAAAGGTGATCGTCACGCAGGAGCTCTCCTCGCGCCGCGGCCGTGCCGTGCCGATGCGCGAGATCGTCGACCAGGCCGGCGTTGACGTTCAGATCCTGCTCGCGCCGTTCGAGCTCGACGACCAACCCGGCGTCCTGCCGCCGCTCGAGGTCGAGAGCGAGCATCCCTACTTGCTCACCTACACATCCGGCACGACCGGGACGCCGAAGGGCGTGGTGCACGTGCAGGGCGGCTTCCTCGTCTCGATCGCCCGCGAAGCGGCGTACCAGGCCGATCTCCACCCCGGCGACGTGATGCACTTCGCCACCGACATGGGCTGGATCATGGGCCCGTGGACGCTCGTCGGCGCCGGAGCGCTCGGCGCGACGATCGTCTTCGCCGAAGGCGCGCCCGACTGGCCGGTGCCCGACCGGCTCTGGCGCATCGTCGAGCAGGAGCGCGTCACGTCGCTCGGGCTCTCGCCGACGCTCGCCCGCGCGCTGCTCCCGCACGGCGCGCCCGACGCCGACCTCTCGTCGCTCCGCACCTTCGTCACGACCGGCGAGCCGTGGAATCCCGAGCCGTACCGCTGGCTCTTCGAGGAGGTCGGCGGCTCGCGCGTCCCGATCATCAACTGCAGCGGCGGCACCGAGGTCGGCGCGTGCTTCCTCTCGCCGACGCCGATCGAGCCGATCAAGTCGTGCTCGGTCGGCGGCCCGACGCTCGGCATGGCGATGGACATCCTCGACGAGGACGGCCGCTCGCTCGTCGGCACCGGCGAGGTCGGCGAGCTCGTCTGCCGGCGGCCGTTCCCCGGGATGACGCGCGGCTTCTGGCGCGACCCGGAGCGATTTGTCGAAACCTACTGGTCGCGGCATCCCCGGCGTCTGGGTGCACGGCGACTGGGCGACCGCCGACGCGGACGGCTCCTGGTTCCTGCACGGCCGCTCCGACGACACGCTGAACATCGCCGGCAAGCGCATCGGCCCGGCCGAGCTCGAGTCCGCCGCGGTCGACCACCCCGCCGTGCGCGAGGCGGCGGCGATCGGCGTCCCGCACGAGGTGAAGGGCGAGACGGCCTGGATCTTCGCGTGTCTCCTGCCCGGCGCCGAGGCAACGCCTGACGAGGTGGCCGCGCATGTCGCCGCCGAGCTCGGCAAGGCGTTCAAGCCGGACCGCGTCGTTCTTCGTCGAGGCGCTGCCGAAGACGCGCTCCGCGAAGATCGTCCGCCGCGCGATTCGCGCGACGGCGCTCGGCACGGATCCGGGCGATCTCTCCTCTCTCGAGAACCCCGAGGCGCTCGACGCGATAGAAGCTGCAGTGCAATGACGCGCACACTCCTCTGCTTCGGCGACTCGAACACCTGGGGCTACGACCCGGAGACCGGCACGCGGCTCGACCGCGAGGCCCGCTGGCCGGTGCGGCTCGGCCGCGCGCTCGGCGACGACTGGGAGGTGATCGCCGAAGGGCTGAACGGCCGCATGGCGACGATCGACAGCCCGTCCTCGGACGGCCGGAACGGCCTGCCGTACCTCGTGCCGTGCCTGCACTCGCACGCGCCGGTCGACCTGCTCGTCATCTACCTCGGCACGAACGACGCCTACCGGCTCGACGCGGACGACGTCGCGCAGGTCGGTCGGGCGCCTGGTGAAGCTTGCGCGCACGGCCGAGGCGGGGCCCGACGGCGACGAGCCGGAGATCCTCGTCGTCTGCCCGCCGCCGTTCGACGGGCACGCGCTCGGCGCGGCCTTCGCCGAGGTCGCCGCGCTCGTCGGCTTCGAGCTGCTCGACCTCGACGGCGTCGTCGCCTACAGCCCGATCGACCTGATCCACCTCGACGCAGACGGCAACGCCGCCGTCGCCGCAGCAGTCGAGGAGCGCGTGCGGCGACTCTTTCCGTGAGCCGCCGCTTTACCTCGTCGCGGCCGTGCGCCTCTCCGACACCGACGCCGCCGGCCGCCTGCGCCTCGACGCCGTCGCGCGCTACCTCCAGGACGTCGCCTCCGACGACTGGGAGGACGCCGGCTTCGGCGAGAGCGACAGCGCCTGGGTCGTGCGCCGCACCGAGCTCGAGGTGGTCGTGCCGTTCGCCTCCGACCTGCGGGTCGAGCTCGCGACGTGGTGCAGCGGCATCGCCGGCTCCTCGGCCGCGCGGCGGTACTCGCTCACCGGCGACCGCGGCGGGCACATCGAGGCGGAGAGCATCTGGATCCACCTCGATCCCGTCGCTCCGGCCGAAGCGGCTGGACGAGCGGTTCGTCGCCGTCTACGGCGCGTCGGCGAACGGACGGCGCGCGCCGACGCGGTTCAGCCTGGAGCGCGCCCGCGGGTCTGCACGGCGAGCCGTGGCCGCTCCGCGCGACGGACGTCGACCGGCTCGGTCACGTCAACAACGCGGCCTACTGGGCGCCGGTCGAGGAGGCATGGCCGGACCGCATCGGCGGCGGGCTTCGCGCCACGCTCGAGTATCGGAAGCCGATCGACCTCGACGATCCGGTCGAGCTCGCGGTGAACGGCCGCGCGCTCTGGCTCGTCGTCGACGGCGACGTGCGGGCGGCGGCGAGCATCGAGGAGGCCGCGTGAGCGCGGACAGCAAGCGCTGGCAGCTGATCGCGGTCGTCGCCGCAGCCGCGGTCGTCAATGCGGTCGCCACGCACACGCACAGCCGGATCCTCGGCTGGATCGGCGTCACGCTGCTCTTCGTCTCGGTCGCGCTCTTCCTGCGCTGGCGCCGGCGCCGCCCTGGCAGAGCGCCGTGGTAGAGTTTTCGACCGAGAGGCGAAAACCGATGAGACTCGCACTGGCCCAGATCAATAGCGTCGTCGGCGACGTCGACGGGAACGCCGCCCGCGTCGTCGACTGGCTCGAGCAGGCCCGGGAAGCAAGCGCCGATCTCGTCCTCTTCCCGGAGCTCGTCGTCACCGGCTACCCGCCCGAAGATCTGCTCCTGCGCCCCGGTTTCGTCCGCGCCGCGCGCCGCGCTGTCGACGCGATCGCGCAGGCGACGCACGGGCATCACCGCGCTCGTCGGCGCGCCGCTCAGCGAGGGCGGCGCGCTCTACAACGCCTGCTTCGTGCTCGCGGACGGCGAGGTGCGCGACGTCTATCGCAAGCACCATCTGCCGAACTACGGCGTCTTCGACGAGGAGCGCTACTTCGACTCGGGCGACGACCGCGTGCTGCTCGACGTCGCGGGCACGACGGTCGGCCTGACGGTCTGCGAGGACATCTGGATCGCAGGGCCGCCGGCGTCCGAGCTCGGCGCTGCAGGCGCGCAGCTCGTCGCGAACATCTCGGCCTCGCCGTTCCATGTCGGCAAGGACCGCGAGCGCGAGGACATCGTGCGCCGGTCCGCACGCGAGAACGGCTGCCCGGTCGCGCTCTGCAACGCGGTCGGCGGGCAGGACGAGCTCGTCTTCGACGGCCACTCGGTCGTCGTCGGGCCGGACGGCGAGGTGCTCGCGCGCGCGGCGGGCTTCGAGGAGGAGCTGCTCGTCGTCGACCTCGGCGGCGAGCCGGGTCGCGATCGCGCCGCGGCTCGACGAGCTCGAGCAGATGCGGCTCGCGCTCGAGCTCGGCCTGCACGACTACGTGACGAAGAACGGCTTCGGCGACGTCGTCGTCAGCGTCTCGGGCGGAATCGACTCCGCGCTGACCGCGGCGCTCTGCGTCGAGGCGCTCGGGGCGGAGCGCGTGCACGGCGTGACGATGCCGTCGCGCTACTCGTCGGAAGGAACGCGCGGCGACGCGTGGCGGCTCGCCGAGTCGCTCGGCATCGACTTCCGGGAGATCGCGATCGAGCCGATCGTCGAGGCGTACACGGCGGCGCTCGCAGACGCGTTCGCCGGCCGCGACGCCGGATCTCACGGAGGAGAACCTGCAGGCGCGCATCCGCGGGACGATGCTGATGGCGCTGTCGAACAAGTTCGGCTGGCTCGTGATCGCGGCCGGCAACAAGTCGGAGCTGTCGGTCGGCTACTCGACGCTGTACGGCGACCTCGCCGGCGGCTTCGCGCTGATCAAGGACGTGTACAAGACGGACGTGTTCCGGCTTGTCGCGCTGGCTGAACGAGCGCGCGGGCCGCGAGCTGATCCCCGTGTCGATCATCGACCGCGCACCGAGCGCCGAGCTGCGCGCCGACCAGCTCGACGAGGACTCGCTGCCGCCGTACCCGAAGCTCGACCGCGTGCTCGAGGCGTACGTCGAGCTCGACCGCTCGCGCGAGGAGCTGCTCGCAGGACGGCTTCGACCCCGAGGTGGTCGACCGCGCGCTCGGGATGATCGACCGCGCCGAGTACAAGCGCCGCCAGGCGCCGCCCGGGCGTGAAGCTGCGGCCGAAGGCGTTCGGCCGCGACCGGCGCACGCCGATCACGAACCGCTGGCCCGGCTGAGCCGGGCTCGATGCCCGGTGCAACTTGGTTCGCGCGTTCGGCGGAAATTCGCCGCCGGAACGCAAGCAACCAGGTTGCATGTCTTAGACCAGCCGCGCCAACACGACGCCGAGGATCGGCAGCAGCATCGTCAGCGAGTAGGAGATCCAGCCGACGACGATGAGCGTCGGGCGCGTCTTCTGCTCGCGGTCCTCGCGGATCTCGGCCTGCAGGCGCGGGCCGAGGACGAAGTTGTGCAGGTACGAGACGACGAGCAGCGCGCAGAACGCGCCGACCTTCACGCCGAGCACGACCTCGAACGCGTCGTGTGCTGCCAGTCGCGCGTCGCGAGCAGCACGCCCGTCACCGCGGCGATCAGCAGCGCGCCGTAGCCGAGCGGCCGCCAGCGCAGGCCGAGCGCCTTCATCGCGCGGCCGCGCGGCTCGCCCTCGAGCGTGCGGATCGCCGGCACGCCGACGAAGACGAGCGCCGTCGAGCCGCCGAACCAGATGCCGGCCGCGAGCAGATGGATGGCGACGAGGACGGCGGTCACGGCGCCAGACGTACGCACGAGCTCCACGAGCTCGTCCGGCGCCACACGCTCTGGCGGAGCGTCGAGCTCCTGCGTGCGTCCACCAGCGCACCTCGGTCACACCCTCGGCCGCGATGTCGATCGTCGGCACCGGCTCGTGCCGGTCGACGCGCACGAGGTAGATAGCGCTCGAACTGGCGCAAGATGCGGCGCGCCCACGGGAACGTGTGCTCGACGCGTGTGGACGAGCGGGCCGAGCTCGAACTGCTCGAGCCCGACCTCCTCGCGGAGCTCGCGGCGCAGCGCCTGCTCGTCGGTCTCGCCCGGCTCGATGCCGCCGCCGACGCGTCGCCCACCACGCGTCGCCGCTGACCGGATGCTGGAAGCGCACGAGCAGCACGCGCCCCTCGGCGTCGAGGCACAGCGCGCGCACTGCCTGCCGCTCGGTCGGGCTCGATCCAGGCACGCAGCTCGCGAAACCAGTGGAGTCGCTCCTCGTACGGGACGGCCGCGTTCGCGGGCGACGTCGACGGGAGGACGAAGAGCGCGGTCGTCCGGATCGTGCGCACCTGCGGCACCGAGCTCGGGCCGCTCGTTGTAGAGGCCGCGGTACGCCTCCTTGCCGACGAACGCGAACGGCCCGCGGGTCGCTGGCGACGATCCGCGCCTCGAACGACTCGCGATCGAAGTCGCCGCGGCGCAGGTCGCCGGAGCCGGGCGTCGTGCGATACGCCGCGTTCGTCGACGCCGTAGCCGAGCTCGAGCAGGTCGAACTGCTCCTGCGGGTCGAAGAGCCGCGGCGTGAAGCCCGCGTCGTGCAGCAGCCGCCAGAAGTCGTTGCGCGGGTTCGCGAAGTGCGCGGCCGCCGCCGCCGAGACGCGACCGGGGTTGATCCCGCAGAAGACGCAGGCGAGCCCTGGCGCGAGGACGTCGGGTACGGAGCTAGGAGTGTCTGCCACGCGGCTTGCAGCGTGGCACGCGCTGCGTCCACGTGGCGGTGCAGACCCACGAGCTCGGAAGCGGCGGCGCGGGGCGGCGGCCGAGCGATCACGGTCGGCCGGCGACGAGCCGTCCAGGTGCGGCACGCGCGCGTCATGCGGCCTCGGCCTCCGGCCCGCGTGCGTCCAGACGCTCCTTGAACCGTTCCCGCACCTGCTCGCCGCGCGGCGTCGCCCGCGGCAGCTGGTGCACGACACTCACCCGCTCGTCGCCGCGCCCGCCGTAGCACCGGGCGTAGCACTCTGCTTCGGAAAGCGGCCTGAGCCTCATGCCGATCACCCTAGGACCCGGTCCGGACGGATAGCGTTCGGCGCATGGCAACGGGCGTGAACACGGTCGAATCGATCCGCGCGCGGTTCACCGCGCTGCAACAGCCGCTGGCGTTCTTCGACGGGCCGGGCGGCACGCAGGTTCCCGATTCGGTGATCGACGCGATCGCGGACTACCTCCGCGACGTCGAACGCAAACGCCGGCGGGCCGTTCGCGACCTCGCACCGCACCGACGCTCTCATCGACTCGGCGCACGCGTCGGCGGCAGCGTTCCTGAACGCGACCGCGGCGGAGGTCGCCTTCGGCGCGAACATGACGACGCTCAACTTCGCGCTCTCGCGCGCAGCGTCACGCGAGTGGCAGGTGGGCGACGAGATCGTCTGCACGAGGCTCGACCACGACGGCAACGTGGCGCCGTGGCTCGAGCTCGCGCGCGACCGCGGCCTGACCGTCCGCTTCGCGGAGATCGACGACGAGTGCCGGCTCGACCTCGAGCACCTGGCGTCGCTGCTTACCGACCGCACGCGCGTCGTCGCGTTCCCGTGGGCCGCGAACTCGGTCGGCACGGTCACGCCCGTCGCCGAGATCGCGGCGCTCGCGCACGAAGCCGGCGCGCTCGCGTGGGTCGACGCCGTGCACTACGGCCCGCACGGGCCGATCGACGTGCAGGCGGCCGGCGTCGACGTGCTGCTCTGCTCGCCGTACAAGTTCTACGGCCCGCATCTCGGGCTCGCCTTCGGCCGGCTCGAGCTGCTCGAGTCGTGGCGGCCGTACAAGGTGCGCCCCGCCGACCCGTTCCCGGTCGGCCACCGCTACGAGACGGGAACGCTCGCGCACGAGCTGCTCGCCGGCTTCGTCGCGGCGGTCGACTACCTCGACGAGGTCGGCTGGGAGTTCGTCACGGACGCACGAGCGCGCGCTCGGCGAGCGGTTCCTCGCGGGCCTGCCCGAGAGCTGGCGCCTGCACGGCATCCCGACGATGGACGGACGCGTGCCGACGTTCGCGATCACCCACGAGTCGCTCGCGCCCGAAGACGCGGCCGACCCGGCTCGGCGAGCGCGGCTTCGCGACGTGGCACGGCAACTACTACGCGCTCGAGATCATGGAGCGCCTCGGACTGCCGGACGGCGCCGTGCGCGTCGGGATCGTGCACTACAACACCGAGGCCGAGGTCGACGGCCTGCTCGCGGCGCTCGCCGAGCTCTAGCCCGGGTACGCGGAGCCTGCCGCGTCGGCCCACTTCGAGCCGGGCGTGCGGCGGATCGGGTCGGGATCGATGCCGCGCGCCTCGGCGACCGCGAGTGTCAGCAGCTGGAAGCGCACGATGTCGACGACGGGATGCTCGGTGGGAACGAGCTCGACCGGGCAGCCGAGCTTCTCGAGCGCAGTGACGACATCGCCCGCACGCTCGGCCGCGCGACCCTCGCCTTCGAGGACGTAGGCGCGCACCGACTCGTCGACGGCGGCGAGATGACCGTGGAGGATCGTCTCGGTGTGGAACGCGGTCGCGTCGACCCACGCTCCCTCGCGAAGCTTGAGCGCCGCCTCGTTCGCCGTCGGCCAGTCGCGGCCGGCGCCGACGATCACGACGCGCTGCTCGGCGAACGGCGCGACGTCCTGCTTCAGCGCCTGCGCGACGCGCCCGGGCAGGTCGGCGATGTCGTTGCCGTGCAGCGCCTGGATCGCAGCGACCGCGCACGTGTAGCTCGCCGTGTGGCACCACGAGCGCTCGATCATCGGCGTGCAGACGATCACCTCGTCGACGAGCTCGGCGAGCGGCGACTCGGCCGTGCCGGTGACGAGCCACACCTCGCCGCCGAACGCGCGCTCGGCCTCCATCGTCAGCGCCGTCTCGCCTTCGTGCGAGACGCAGACCATGACGTCGGCGCGCGGCGGGTTCAGCACCGCCTCGAGCGCCTGCACCGCCCAGCCGCCGGTCGACGCGGCGTGGAACGACGTACCGCAGCCGGTGTGCACGACGACGGCGCCCGTCGGGCAGGCGCTTGTCGGTCGGAACGAGTCGCAGCCACTCGGGCTGCTCCTCGACCGCGCTGTCTCATCTCGCTGGCCATGAACACGTCTATACCATCGCCGCGGTGCCGACCCGCGCGTTCCTCTTCGATTTCGACGGACTGATCCTCGACACCGAGTCGGCGTCGCGGCCGGCTGGGTCGAGTGGCTCTACCAGCGAGCACGGGCACGAGCTGCCGCCCGAGAAGTGGGCGCTATGGTCGGCACGGTCGACGGCTGGGACATCTGGGGCAGCACCTCGAAGAGCTGACCGGCGAGCCGCTCGACCGCAAGACCTGGAACGAGCGGCGCTACGCGCACGAGCTGTCGCTGCTCGAGGCCGAGGAGCTGCGGCCCGGGATCGCCGAGTACCTCGACTACGCCGAGCGACACGGGCTTGAAGCGCGCGATCGTCTCGAGCGCATCGCGGCGGTGGATCGACATGCACCTCGAGCGGCTCGAGCGCACGTACGGCTGGGACGCGATCGTCACCGCCGACCACGACCCGGAGCGCGCCAAGCCGCGGCCGACGCTCTACCTCGAGGCGCTCGACCGCGCTCGGCGTCGACGCCGGCGAGGCGATCGCCTTCGAGGACTCGCCGAACGGCGCCAGCGCGGCGAAGGCCGCGGGCATCTACGTCGTCGGCATCCCGAACGAGGTGACGAAGGACCTCGGCCTCGCCGACACGGCCGACCTGATGCTCGACTCGCTCGCCGACCTCCCGCCGGACGAGCTGCTGTCACTAGTCTCTGCGGCATGAGTGTTTTCCTGCGGCATACCCTTTCGAACGGCCTGCGTGTCCTGACCGCGCCGCTCGACCACGCACAGTCGGTCGCCTGCTACGTCATGCTCGCCGCCGGCTCGCGCTACGAGCACGCCGAGAACCGCGGCATCGCGCACTTCTCGGAGCACATGTTCTTCAAGGGAACGGAACGTCGCCCGACCGCCCGCGACATCGCGATGGAGGTCGACTCGATCGGCGGCGAGTTCAACGCGTTCACGTCGAAGGAGTACACGGGCTACTACATCCGCTGCGCCGCCGCGCAGCGCGACCAGGCGTTCGACGTGCTCGTCGACATGCTCCGCAACTCGAAGTTCGACCCCGAGGAGCTCGAGCGCGAGAAGGGCGTGATCATCGAAGAGATGAACATGTACGTCGACACGCCGCGCGACTACGTCGGCTCGGTCTACGAGGAGCTGCTGTTCGGATCGAACCCGCTCGGCTGGGAGACGCTCGGCACGAAGCAGACGATCCAGGACACGACGCGCGACACGTTCCTCGACTACATCGGCGAGTGGTACACGCCGGAGCGCATGGTCGTCGGCGTCGCCGGCGCCGTCGGCGACGAACGTGCTGCCGATGCTCGAAGAGCTGCTCGGCGACCTCGACGGCACCGCGCCCGCCGGACCCGCTTCCGGCCGCGGTCGAGCGGACGCCCGAGCCTCGCGTGCGGCTGCACACGAAGGACTCCGACCAGGCGAACGTCGCGCTCGGCGTCCCGACGTACCCGCTCGGCCATCCGGATCGCTACGCGCTGCAGCTCCTCGGCACCGTGCTCGGCACGGGCATGTCGTCGCGGCTCTTCCTCGAGGTGCGCGAGCGCCGCGGGCTCGCCTACTACGTCTTCGCGTTCAACAACTCGTTCACGGACACCGGCACGCTCTACGCGCAGGGCAGGCGTCGACCTGAAGCGCGCGGAGGAGGCGGTCGAGGTGATCGCCAAGGAGTTCAAGAAGCTCGCGCGAGGAGCCCGTGCCGACGGAGGAGCTCGAGAAGGCGCGCGCGCTCGCGAAGGGCCGCTTCGTGCTGCAGACCGAGAGCCCGAACGGCCTGCTCCTCTCGGGGCTGCGCCGCGAGGTGCTCGAAGGGCGAGGCGGCCGAGCCGGAGGAGATCCTCGCCGGGCTCGACGCCGTCACCGTCGAGGACGTGTACCGCGTCGCGCAGGACGTGATCGGCTCGAGCGGCCTCCGCTGCGCCGTCATCGGCCCGTTCGACGACGCGTCGAAGTTCGAAGCGCTGCTCTAGCGCCTCCGAACCGGGCTGGACCAGTCCGTCGGACCGTGGCCCGACGCCAAACCAGGGCGTCGAACCAGTGTGGCGAGTGCGCCCACAGGCGTCACGGTCGACGGTGCGACGCCAGATAGCACCGGGTGCGCCACGGCGCCGATGAAGATGAGCGCGACCGCGAGGAACGCGAGCTCGTTCCAGCGGTAGTGCGAGAGGATCACGAGCCGCACGACGACGCCGAGCGTCACGCCGAGGAGCCACGTCGGGACGAAGCGACGCGTGCGCCACGCGACGAGGAGCCAGCCGGCAAGGAGCGGCAACGCGTCCTCCGCGTAGCCGCTCCACGAGACGTGGTCGTGATGCGAGAGCTGGCCGATCGTCGCGAAGAGCAGGATCGCGACGGCGCCCGCGAGGGCGAGCGCCTTCAGCTGAGCGGCCAGATGATCCGCGTCTCCGGAACGGGGTCGTGCTTCTCGTAGATCTCGATCGGCTCGCCGCCTTCCTGGTGGCCGTCCTGGCGCAGCTGGCCGTAGAAGTCCTGGAAGACGCCCGGCAGCTGCTCGTACGGGCCGACGTACAGGTGCACCGCGGAGCGCTGTGCCGGCCGCGTGACGAGCTCGAACCCCTCGGGCGGCTCGACCGAGCCGGGCTCGACCTCGACGCCCGGCGCAATGTTCAGCCGCCCATCGGGCGTCATCGACGAGATGTTCACGTTCAAACCGTGCGGCACCGTCTTCGCCCAGTCGTGCACCTTCCCCATCAGCTCCTGCATCACGGTCGGCACCTCGGAGAAGGGCACCGTCGTCCTGATCACCGCGTACGGTCGCCTCCGGGACGTCCTTCACCTCGTACTCCATCTCAGTCCTCCTTCGACTGCTCTTCCTGGCCGCGGGACTGGAGCTCCGCGACGACGGTCGGGTCGGCGAGCGTCGTCGTGTCGCCGAGCGGGCGGTTCTCGGCCACGTCCCGAAGGAGGCGGCGCATGATCTTGCCGCTCCGCGTCTTCGGGAGCTCCGGCGTGAAGACGATGTTCGCCGGCTTCGCGATCGGGCCGATCTTCTGCGCGACGTGGTTGCGCAGCTCCTCGAGCTTCTCGACCGAGCCTTCCTTGCCGCCCTTCAGCGTCACGAACGCGACGATCGCCTGACCGGTGGTGGCGTCGGCGCGGGCGGCAACGGCTGCCTCGGCGACCTCCTGGTGGTCGACGAGCGCCGACTCCACCTCGATCGTCGAGATGCGGTGGCCCGACACGTTCATCACGTCGTCGACCCGGCCGAGCAGCCAGAAGTCGCCGTCCTGGTCGATCCGCGCGCCGTCGCCCGCGAAGTAGACGTCGCCGTACTTCGACCAGTACGTGTCCTTGTAGCGCGCGTCGTCGCCGAAGATGCCGCGCAGCATCGCCGGCCACGGCTTGCGCAACACGAGATAGCCGCCGCCGCCCGGCCCGACCTCCTCGCCCTGCTCGTTGTAGATCGCAGCGTCCACGCCGGGAAACGGGCGCGTCGCCGAGCCCGGCTTCGTCGTCGTCACGCCCGGCAGCGGCGTGATCAGGATCATCCCGGTCTCCGTCTGCCACCACGTGTCGACGATCGGGCAGCGGTCGCCGCCGATGTGCTCGCGGTACCAGATCCACGCCTCCGGGTTGATCGGCTCGCCGACCGACCCGAGCAGCCGCAGCGACGAGAGATCGTGCTTCTCGCGCGTGCTCCGGCCCCCACTTCATGTGCGAGCGGATCGCCGTCGGCGCCGTGTAGAGGATGGTCACGCCGTAGCGCTCGATGATCGACCACCAGCGGTCCTTGTCCGGGTAGTCCGGCGTGCCCTCGTACATCACCGAGGTGGCGCCGTTGCAGAGCGGCCCGTAGACGATGTAGCTGTGGCCGGTGATCCAGCCGACGTCGGCTGCGCACCAGTACACGTCCGTCTCGGGCTTCAGATCGAAGACGTAATAGTGCGTCGACGCGGCGCCGGTCAGGTAGCCGCCGGTCGTGTGCGCGATCCCCTTCGGCTTCGCCGTGGTGCCGCTCGTGTACATGAGGAAGAGCAGATCCTCGGCGTCCATGTGCTCGGGCGGGCACGAGGCCGGATCGTCCGAGCCGCGAACGTCGTGGTACCAGTGGTCGCGGCCGTCCTTCATCGCGACCTCGCCACCGGTGCGCCGCACGACGAGGCACTTCTTCACGCCGGGCGTCGCCTCCATCGCCTCGTCGGCGATCTTCTTCAGCGCGACCGGTCGAGCCGCGCCGCCATGCCTCGTCCTGCGTGATCACGACCTCACAGCCCATGTCGTTCACGCGATCGGACAGCGAATCGGCCGAGAAGCCGCCGAAGACGACGGTGTGCGGCGCGCCGAGTCGCGTGCACGCGAGCATCGCGATCGGCAGCTCGGGGACCATCCCCATGTAGATGCCGACGGCGGTGCCCTTCTGCACGCCGAGCTCCTTGAGCGTGTTCGCGAACGCGACGACCTCGCGCTGGAGTTCGGCGTAGGTAATCGTGCGCGTGTCGTCCTCGGGCTCGCCCTCCCAGTGGATCGCGACCTTGTCGCCGCGGCCGGCCTCGACGTGCCGGTCGACGCAGTTGTACGACACGTTGAGCGTGCCGCCGAGGAACCATTTCGCGTACGGGCGCTCCCATTCGTACAACTTCGTGAACGGCTCGAACCACGTCACGCGCTCGGTCGCCTCGCGCTCCCAGAACGCGTCGAAGTCCTCGTCGTAGATCGACGGCTGCGCGTTCGCCTGGGCTGCGAAGTCGGCAGGCGGCGGATACCGCCGCTCCTCGGATTGGAACGTCTCGATATCGCTCATGGCGCGAGATCGTACGGGTAGCTCGTCAGATTCTCGGCGCCGTCCGCGGTGACGAGCACGAGGTCCTCGAGCCGGACGCCGCCATAGCCCTGGCGGTAACAGCCCGGCTCGACCGTGACCACGTCGCCCGCAGCGAGCGGCAGCTTCGAGGCCTTCCCCATGCCCGGCTCCTCGTGCACCTCGAGACCGACTCCATGGCCCAGGCCGTGGAAGAAGCCACTCGTCAGCGCCTGGCCCGGTGTCTTTGTCCGCTGCGTCTGCTCGCCGGCCGCCTCGAAGACGTCGCAGGCGACGTCGTAGACCGCGCGACCGTCGACGCCGGCGCGGATCGTCGCGATCGACGCGTCGAGCGCCTCTTTGCAGAGTCGGTGCCACTCACGGATCTCGTCCGGCACGTCGCCGACGACGAACGTGCGCGTCATGTCGCAGAAGAGGAACGACTCGTTGTCGCGCGGCCAGATGTCGACGATGATCGGCACTCCGGCCCGGATCGGCCCCGACCCCATGTCATGGCCCATGGCGCCCTGCGGGCCGGGCGCGACGATGAAGTCGTCCGCGCTCGTCCCGTGCGCCGCGAACGTGACCGACATCGCGGACTTGACCTCTTCGACGGTGAGATCGCCGCTCGCGCCGCGATCGCGGAGCAGCTCGCGGCAGGTGTCCATCGCCGCCTCGGCGGCGCGCTGCGCCCGGCGGATCCCGGCGAGCTCGGCGTCGGTCTTCGCCCGGCGCCGGTCGTCGAAGAACGTCTGGTCGACGGTGATCTCGACTCCTTCGCCGCGCAACCGGTCAGCGAGCCAGATCGGGAAGGTCTCAGGCACGACGGCGCTCTCGAGGCCAAGCCCTTTGACGGCGAGCGACTGGATCTCGCGGCGCAGCTCCGGGTAGGAAAGCCCCGAGGCGATCAGCTCGTCCGCGCCGAACTCCTCGTTTGCATGCAGCTCGTAGAGACCGAGTGGCGCGAGGCGCTGCGCCTCCATCGAGTTGATGACGATGTGCTTGACGCCGTTCTTCTCCGCGTAGAGGAACGGGTCCGGGACACCGAGCGCCACCTCGTGGCGGAGCTCGGGCGAGCGGAACGTGTCGGCATAGATCAGAACGTCTGGCATGCACTCGACTCTAACTAGAGTCCGCTTGGATGGACGCACGCACCAGGGCGCTCGAGCTCGTCGCGCAGTGGCACGAAGAGCTGCGGCGGCTCGTGCCCGAAGGCGCGGACATCTTCGACGCCCACCTTCACCTCGGGAACGACATCGACGGCATGGTCGGCGACTACGACGTGCTCGAGGCGGTGATGGCGCGACTACGGCATCTCCCGGGCCTTTGTGTTCTGTCTGGACGAGCCCGACCGCGAGCCGGCGTTCCGCGCTGCGAACGACCGCACGCTCGCCTTCGCCGAGCGGAGTAACGGGCGTCTGATCCCGTTCGTGCGCCTCGACCTGAACGAGTCGCCGATCGAGGAGGCGCGCCGCTGCCTCGACGCAGGCGCGCGCGGGATCAAGCTGCATCCGCGCGCGCAGAAGTTCGACGTCAACGTCGATCGCCTCGGGCCGGTCTTCGAGATCGCCGCCGAGCGCCGCGTGCCGATCCTGATCCACGGCGGCCGCGGGCTGCCGCCGATCGCGGCCGGTCTGCGCGGGCTCGTCGACCAGTATCCGGAGGCGTCTCTGATCATCGCGCACGCCGGCATCGCCGACCTGGCCGCGCTTGCCAGCGCCATGGCGGGACGCAAAGGGCGTCGTCTTCGACACCTCGACCTGGAGCCCCGTCGACCTACTCGACTTCTACCGCCAAGTCCCGCCCGAGCAGGTCGTCTACGCGAGCGACTTCCCGTACGGGCAGCAGCCGTCGTCGCTCCTGATCGCCGTCAAGACCGCGCGGTACGCCGGGTACACCGACGACCAGGTGCGCGGGATGCTCGCCGGCACCGCGAACGCGCTCGCCGACGGCCGCGACCTGCCCGAGCCGACCACGCCGGTCGGCAAGGACACATTCACGCAGCCGATGCAGCTCGCCCGCATCCACCAGTACCTCTCGATGGCGACGCCGATGCTCTGGGGCCGCCAGCCCGACTACGTCGGCGTGCTCGGGCTTGCGATCAACACCTGCGCGGAGCGCAATGGCTACGCCGAGACCGTCGACGGGATCCGGGAGCTGCTCGAGGCTGCGCGCGACCTCTGGGAGACGATTCCCGGGATCGAGGACGAGCAGAAAGCCCGCGAGACGGTGCGACTGACTCATCGACTGATCCATATCGCCGATATCGAGGCTGTGACAGCCTCGTGAAGCTCGCCCGCGGAAGCGACTAGAATCCCCGATCTCGTGGTGGGTCGGGAGATACACCGGCGGCTTGGCCTGCTCGGACTGGTAGGCATCGCCGCGGCGGCGGCCGCGATTGCGGCGCGTGCGCCCTCGGTCCAGGTCGCGGCCGCAGCAGCAGTGCGCGCCGCCGTCCGTCCCGGTGTCGGAGGAGATGGCGCCCTGCCCGTTCCCCGCGAACCTCCGCGGCTACTTCGAGGCAGCCGCGAATGACTCGCAGCTGCCGGTCGCGCTTCTCTACGCCGTCGCCAAGGTCGAGTCGAACCTGCACCAGAACGCACGGTCGGCGGCCGGCGCACGCGGACTGCTTCAGCTGATGCCGGCAACCGCCCGCTCGCTGAACCTCGACCCCGACCAGGCGCGCTCGAACGTGCTCGCCGGCGCGCGCTACCTGAAACAGCTCTTTGCCCAGTTCAACTCAGCCGACCTCGCACTCGCGGCCTACAACGCCGGCCCGACGGCGGTCGCCGCAGCGGGCCAGGCCCCGTCGGCCGATGTCGTCCGCTATGTCGCCAACGTGGATGCCCAATGGCGCTCGGTCGCCGGCTGTCGGTAGCCCTTCTCGTGCTCGTCCTCGCGGCATGCGGGGGCGGCTCGAAGAAATCGTCGGGGCTCGACTGTCAGGTCGTGAAGAACGAGACGACCGGTGGCAAGACCGAGAAGCCGCCGACGAACGCGCTCGACGCGAGCAAGACCTACACGGTCACGCTGAAGACGAACTACGGCAGCTTCTCGTTCAAGCTCGATCAGAAGACGTCGCCCTCGAACAGCGCCTCGTTCGTCTCCCTCACCGACGCCGGCTTCTTCGACAACACGGTCTTCCATCGGATCATCCCCGGCTTCGTCGTCCAGGGCGGCGACCCGACCGGGACAGGCGAGGGCGGCCCCGGCTACTCGTGCGTCGACACACCGCCATCCGACACGCAGTACGGCCACGGTGCCGTCGCGATGGCGAAGGCAGAAAATGAGGCTCCGGGAACAGGCGGCAGCCAGTTCTTCGTCGTCACGCCGCAGAACGTGCAGCTCCCGGCGGACTACGCGGTGATCGGGACGGTCACCAAGGGCATCGCAGTGGTCGACAAGATCGGCACGTACGGCGACGACGCCGGAACGCCTTCGAAGCACGTCGTCATCGAGAAGGCGACCGTCGACGTCCAGTAGCGCCGTCGTGCTCGCTGCCGGCGCGTCGACGCGCTACGGCGGCGTGAAGCAACACGACTTCTTGCCGTCCGTGCTGGCGGCGCTCGCGGAGTCGGCGATCGACGACGTGGTCGTCGTCGAAGGTGCGCATGCGCTGACGGCGCCGGGCGTCGCAATCGTCCGCTGCCCCGACTGGGAGCTCGGCCCAGGCGCATCGCTTCGCTGCGGTCTCGCTGCCCTCGGCCCCGAGGTGGAACGCGCCGTGATCGTCCTCGCCGACGGACCGGACCTCGACCCGCGCGCGGTCGACCGTCTCGCCGCACACGCTGCGCCGATCGCCGCCGCGTCCTACGACGGCGTCCGCAGCCACCCGGTTGCGCTCGACCGTTCGAAGTGGGAGCCGATCCCGGACGAGGGCGGGCGCGCGCTCGACCCGGTGCTCGTGGACTGCTCCGACCTGCGCCCGCCGGGCGACGTCGATCTCAGGCGTCGAGAGGAGTTCTGAGCGCGGCGAGCTTCTGCTTGAGCTCAGGCGAGATCGGCTCGGTCACCGCGACGCGCACGTAATGCCGGAGCCGTTCCTCGAACCGGTAGCGCTTCGCGCACCAGCTGCAATCGTCGAGGTGCCGCTGCGCTTCAGCGACTTCGGTGTCGGAGAGAGAACCGTCCATGAACGGCTGCATCATCTCCTCGCATTTTTCGCACCAATCCATTAGTTCGCGCCTACGCCTGCGCTGTCGGCGAGGTTCTGTTTCAGGATACGCCTCCCGCGGTGCAAGCGGGACATCACGGTCCCGATCGGGACGTCGAGGATCTGCGCCGCGTCGGCGTACGAGAACTCGCCGATGTCGACGAGCACGATCGCGTCGCGGAAGTCGTGCGGCACCTCGGCGAGTGCGTCGACGATCGAATCCTGGCTGAGCCGCTCGAGCACGCGCTCCTCGTCGGGGTTCTCGTCGGGAACCTGCGACTCGAGCTTGTTGTAGAGGAAGTAGTCGCCCGCCTCACCGGCGTCGAGCGGCGTCGTCTGCGGCGAGCGCTGCTGCCGGCGGCCGTTGTCGATGTTCAGGTTCGTGAGGATGCGCAGCAGCCAGGCGCGCAAGTTCGTGCCGGGCGTGTACTGCCGCCAGGAGCGGAAAGCGCGTTCGTACGTCTGCTGCACGAGGTCTTCTGCCTCCTCGCGCGAACCGGCGAGCCGACGAGCCACGCGATACACCTGGTCGCTCAATTCGAGCGCCTCCTCCTCGAAGCGAACGCGGTCCCGCGCTTCCTGCGCGAGCCTGCGAGTGTCGGAAGTCGTCGGCGCGCTATCGCTCATCCGGACGACCACCCTAGCAACGGGTCCAACGCGCTCCCGCGCGTTCTGATTCCCGCTAGCTAAAGCTTGTTCGCGGAAGCCGCCGCGCGCCATCTGCTCGAGCAGGGCGTCGCGCGAGGTGCGCTCGTCGTCGTAGCTGAGCATCACCTGGCCCATCAGGTTCGCGTTCGCGGACTCGAGGCCGTCGTGGCCCTCGAGCGTCTTCCCGAGCCGCATCACGCACTTCTCGCAGCGAATGCCGCTGACCTGGATCGTCTCCGAGACGACTGCCATGAGCTCAGGCTAGCGATCGGACGGCGATATCCGCAGCGGCCGCCACTGCGTCAGCGGCCTCGAGCTGCAGGTCGGACTCGCACCGGCTTGGATCGAGCGAGGCGAGTTGCTCGGCGCCGCCGAGTCGCTCGGCCTCGAACGCCACGCGCTCGAGCAGCTCCGCTCCGAGCTCCGACGCCGCGACGTAGGAACGGCCGTCCGGATGCAGCAGCTCCGCGCGCGCCCCGAAGCGCGCAGCCGACCAGCGGTTCTGCGCGTAGTCGGCCGCGGCCGCGATCGGCCAGCTCGGCGCTCGCCTCGGGCAGGCCGCCGGCGAGCGCGGTCGCGCAGAGCGCCTGCAAGAGCGCCGCGAACGCGGCCGACAGCCGCACGTCGGTCGGCTGATCGGCGATGCGGACCTCGAGCGTCCCGAGCTTCGGATGCGGCCGCACGTCCCACCAGATGCGCGTGTACTCCTCGGTGACGCCGAGGCGCACGAGGCGCTCGACCCACGCCTCCCACTCGGCGTACGAGCCGAACGCAGGCGGCGCGCCGGCGCGCGGCAGCTCGGCGAGCACCGGCGCGCGGTTCGACGCCATCCCGGTCAGCTCGCCCGCGAACCACGGCGAGTTCGCCGACAGCGCGAGCACGACGGGAAGCCACGGCACGATCAGCTCGAGGCAGCGCCAGCACTCCTCCGCCGACGGCATGCCGACGTGAACGTGCAGCCCTTGCACGCCCTGGCGGCGCACGGTGATGCCGCCGTAGCCGACGAAGGTCACGTAGCGCTCTTCCTTGACGATCGGCTGCGCCTCCGGGAGGGCGAACGGATGCGTCGCCGCTGCCCCGATCGCGAGCCCTTGCGCCGGCGGCCGCCTCGGCGGCCGCGTGGCGCAGCACCGGCAGCGCGGCCGCCACATCGGCCAGCGGTCGCGCAGACGTTCGTGTTCGTCTCGAAGACCGAGGCGAAGAGCTCCGTCTTCACGTGCCCCGGCAGCTCGCGTCCCTCGACTCCGGCGATGATCTTGTCGACCGCCGCGACCTGCTCGAAGGTCGCCGCGTCGAGGATCATCAGCTCCTCCTCGACGCCGAGCGAGAACGGCGCGCTCTCGCCGAAGCGCGCTTCGATCACGCCTGCTTGACGCCGTGCACCGGCCGGCCGGCGGCGATCCAGGCGTAGTACGACGCGCTGGGGCCGAACTCGGAGCGGTAGCCGGTGACCCGCGGATTGCGACCGACGTCGCGGGCGCGGGCGGCGTGACGCAGCAGGTTCGGGTCGTCGAGCTCCTGCCAGACGAGGATCAGATGCGCGGCCGTCATGAAGTCGGCGATGAACGTGCAGCCGGACGCCGGGCACGGGAACGGGTCGGTGCGCACGCAGAACCAGCCGTCGTAATCCGCGCTGTCGTCCTGCCAGAGCTCGTCGGCCTCCTCGATGACCGTGTGCTCTTCGAGGATCTGTCCCCTTTCCACGCGCACAAAGTAGCGACGTCGTGTCGGGATAAGGAAGACCGGCCGGGCCCGGGCAGGCAGACGGGCTCCGGCCGGCCTTCCGCATCGGCTCTCAAGAGAGAGCCGAATCTTGGTCACGCGGTCATCAGCCCTGCCTCACGCCGAGCGTGACGGTGACCGTTTTCTTTTTGCCGTCGTGCCAGAGCTCGATCTTCATCTTCGTCCCGGGCTGCTTCTCGAGCACGATCGACTGGAGCTCGACGAACGACGTGACGGGCTGGCCGTCGACCCTGGTGAGGATGTCGCCACCGACGTCGTAGCTCTCGCCCGACACGACGACCGACGTCGCTGCCGGGCTTGATCCCCGCCTTGGCGGCGCCGCTCCCCTTCGTCACCTTCTGGACGAGCAGGCCGCTCGCCGTCGGCAGGTGGAAGAGCTTCGCGACCTGCGGCGTCAGCGCGAGCGCGCTCACACCGAGGAACGCGTGCTGCGCCTTGCCGGTCGAGATGATCTGCGAGGCGACGTCGCGCACGGTGTCGATCGGGATCGCGAAGCCGATGCCGACGTTGCCCGAGTTCGCGTCGCCGCCGGTCTGGATCTGCGAGGTGACGCCGATCACGCGCCCGAACACGTCGATCAGCGGGCCGCCCGAGTTGCCGTGGTTGATCGCCGCGTCGGTCTGGATCGCGTTCTCGACCGGCGAGTCGTTCGGCGCGAAGATCTGGCGGCCGACGGCGCTGACGAGGCCGGCGGTCAGCGTGCGCGTCAGCCCGAACGGGTTGCCGATCGCGTAGACCGGGTCGCCGACCTTGACGTCGTCCGACTCACCGAGCGGCAGCGGATTGAGCGCGCGCGAGTGGGTGTCGATCTTCAGCACGGCGATGTCGGTCGACTTGTCGCTGCCGACGACCTGCGCGGAGAGCTGGTCCTGGCTCGAGAACGAGACCTGCACCTTCTTCGCGCCCGCGATCACGTGGTAGTTCGTGACGATGTGGCCGGCGCGGTCGATCACGAAGCCCGAGCCGAGCGACTGCGTCGTCTGCGACGTCGGCGGCACGAGGTTGAACGGGTCGCCCTGGGTCTGCGTGGTGCTCGTCGCGGTGATCTGGACGACGCCGGGCGCGTCCTGCGCGTAGATCGGCTCCGGCGTCAGGCCGCCCGTCACCGGCGTCTGGCGAGCCGAGATGTTCGTGACCGTCGGCCGCGTGATCTGCTGCACCGTCGTGTGGCTGCCGAGCTTGCCGAGCAGCGCCGCGCCGCCCAGCGCGACCGCCCCGCCGAGGACGGCGACGACGAGCAGCTCGGCGACGCGACCGAGAGCAGCGTGAGCGGCCCACTGCCAGCGGTTATAACCGCACGAAGTTTGCTCGCACGTGACGCGCGATTAATCGATGGTTAAGCCGCTGCAGAGCCAATTTCTCCTCGATCCCGACGTCGTCTTCTTGAACCATGGCTCGTTCGGCGCATGCCCACGGCCGGTGTTCGAGGAGTACCAACGGCTCCAGCGCGAGCTGGAACGGCAGCCGGTCGAGTTCCTCGCGCTCGAGCGCCGGTTCGCCGCGCTGCTCGACGAGGCGCGGCTCGCGCCTCGCCGCCTACGTCGGCGCAGCGCCCGGGAACCTCGTCTTCGCGCCGAACACCACGTCGGCGCTGAACGCGGTCGTCCGCTCGCTCGAGCTCGGGCCGGGCGACGAGGTGCTGCTCGGCGACGCCGAGTACGGCGGGCTGCTCCTGCTCTGGGAGTACGTGCGCCGGCAGCACCGGCGTGACGCTCGTGCAGCGGCCGTTCGCGGAGCTCGAGCCCGGCCCGCGCACGCGCGTCGTCTTCTGCTCGCACGTCGAGTGGACGACGGGTCGCGTCAACGACCTCGGCCCGCTCCTCCGCGCAGCACGCGCGGCCGGTGCGTTGAGCATCGTCGACGGCGCGCACGCGCCGGGCCAGATCGACCTCGACCTCGAGGCGCTCGGCGCCGACGTGTACGCGGGCAACTGCCACAAGTGGCTCTGCGCGCCGAAGGGCTCGGCGTTCCTCTATGCGCGGCCCGGAGGCGCAGGAGCTGATCGAGCCGGCCGTCATCTCGTGGGACTGGCTCGACGGCGCCGCGTTCCACGAGCGCCACCGCTGGCAGGGGACGCGCGACCCGTCGCCGTACCTCGCCGTGCCCGCGGCGATCGCCTTCCAGGCCGAGCACGACTGGCCGGCCGTCCGCGAGCGCTGCCATGCGCTGCTCGCGTCGCTCGAGCTGCCGTTCGAGCCGCTGACCGACGACTTCGTCCAGATGCGCGGCTTCCGCGTCGAGCATCCGGACCCGCCCGCGCTCAAGCGCCGCCTCTACGACGAGCACCGCATCGAGGTGCCGATCGTCGAGACGCCGACGGCTGGGCGATGCGCGTCTCGGTGCAGGCCTACAACGACGAGGCCGACCTCGACGGCGCTCAGTCGAGCAGTCGAGCTTGAAGCGCCTCTTCGCCGTCCCGCGTGACGCGGTAGGCGGTCGCGCCGGGACGGCACGTGACGATCTCCGTGAGCTCCGTGCCGACGTAGTGCAGCCCGACGCCGTCGTCGGCGGCGATCCCCGCCGGGAAGCCGGCGTCGATCAGCTCGCGGTAGCGCGGCCGCCGGCGCTCCTCGCCGTCGTAGTGCGGGCAGGCGCTGCCGGAGAGGAAGCCGAGGCACTGCATCCCTTCGAGCTCAGGCCCGAACGAGTCGGTGACGCCCGCCTCGAACCAGCAGATCATCCCGGCGCTCGCGCCCCAGAAGACGACGCCGCTCTCCCACGCCTCGCGCAACAGCTCGTCGATCCCGTGCACGCGCCAGATCGCGAGCATGTTCGCGGTGTTGCCGCCGCTGACGCAGATCCCGTCCTGCGAGAGCACGAGCTCGCGGAGATTCTGCGGCGGCCAGGGGAACGTGCGGAGGTGCGACAGCTCGCCCGTTCGGCCAAAGCGCTCGTGGAAGAGCGAGAACCCTTCCGGGTCGTCGGCGATCGCCGTCGGGACGTACATGAGCTTCGGGCGGTCCTTGCCGATGACGCCGAGCACGTAGTCGTAGAGACGGGTCGTCTGCTCGGGAGTGTCGCCACCGCCACCGAGCCCGATGATGTGTTGAGCCGCAGTCAACGCCCCGGAGTTGTACACGGTTCTGCTTGAATCGAAGCGTGGCCTCGCCGTCAAAGCTCAACGTCGGCGACCGGTCGTACGAGATCTTCCGCCTGGCCGAGCTGCAGGCCTCCTACGACGTCGCGCGGCTCCCGTACACGCTGCGCGTGCTGCTCGAGAACGTCCTCCGGAACGGCGACGAGCCGACGTCGAGGCGGTCGCGCGCTGGGACGCGAAGGCCGAGCCGGCGAACGAGATCTCGTTCGCGCCGTCGCGCGTCCTGCTGCAGGACCTGACCGGCGTGCCGGCGGTCGTCGACCTCGCCGCGATGCGCAACGCGATGGCCGACCTCGGCGGCGACCCGGAGAGGATCAACCCGCTGATCCCGGCCGAGCTCGTGATCGACCACTCGGTGCAGGTCGACGCGTTCGCTCGAACGACTGGCGTTCGAGAGGAACGTCGAGGTCGAGTTCGAGCGGAACCACGAGCGCTACCTCTTCCTGCGCTGGGGCCAGACGGCGTTCAGCGGCTTCAAGGTCGTGCCGCCCGGCACCGGCATCTGCCACCAGGTGAACCTCGAGTACCTCGCGCGCGTCGTCGAGGACCGCGACGGCGTCGCGTTCCCGGACACGCTCGTCGGCACCGACTCGCACACGACGATGGTCAACGGGCTCGGCGTGCTCGGCTGGGGCGTCGGCGGCATCGAGGCCGAGGCGGCGATGCTCGGCCAGCCGCTCTCGATGCTCGTGCCGCAGGTCGTCGGCTTCAAGCTCAGCGGCTCGCTGCCCGAAGGCGCGACCGCGACCGACCTCGTGCTGACGGTGACGGAGATCCTGCGCAAGACCGGCGTCGTCGGGAAGTTCGTCGAGTACTTCGGCGACGGCGTCGCCTCGCTCCCGCTCGCCGACCGCGCGACGCTCGGGAACATGTCGCCGGAGTACGGCGCGACGTGCGGCTTCTTCCCCGTCGACGACGTGACGCTCGACTACCTGCGGCTGACGGGCCGCCCGGCCGAGCGCATCGCGCTCGTCGAGGCGTACTGCAAGGAGAACATGCTGTGGCACGACCCGTCCGACCACGCGACGTACTCGCAGGTCGTCGAGCTCGACCTCGGCGACGTCGAGCCGTCGATCGCCGGGCCGCGCCGCCCGCAGGACCGCGTGCCGCTCGCCCGCGCGAAGACCGCGTTCGTCGAGACGCTCGGCACGTTCGGCGTCGACTACGGCAACGGCGACGAGGCGGTCGCCGACACGTTCCCGGCCTCCGACCCGACGACCGAGCAGCAGCCGGGCGGCGAGGTGCTCACCGACACGGCGGGCGTCGCGACGGCCGAGCACGTCGAGCCGCACCACTCCGACGTCGCGGGCACCGACTACGGGCTCGACCACGGCTCGGTCGTGATCGCGGCGATCACGTCGTGCACGAACACCTCGAACCCGCAGGTGATGGTCGCCGCCGGCCTGCTCGCGCGGAACGCCGTCGCGAAGGGCATCTCGCGCAAGCCGTGGGTCAAGTCGTCGCTCGCGCCGGGCTCGAAGGTCGTCACGCGCTACTACGAGCAGGCGGGCCTCGACGTGCCGCTCGACGAGCTCGGCTTCAACACGGTCGGCTACGGCTGCACGACGTGCATCGGCAACTCGGGGCCGCTCGCCGACGAGATCTCCGCGGCGATCACCGAAGGCGACCTCGTCGTCTGCTCGGTGCTCTCGGGCAACCGCAACTTCGAGGCGCGCATCCATCCCGAGGTGAAGGCGAACTACCTCGCCTCGCCGCCGCTCGTCGTCGCGTACGCGCTCGCCGGGCGCATGGACATCGACTTCGAGACCGAGCCGATCGAGGGCGACGTCTACCTGCGCGACATCTGGCCGAGCGCGAAGGAGATCGAGCGACACGATCGCCACCTCGGTGCGCGCCGAGCACTTCTCCGAGACGTACGCCGACGTCTTCACCGGCGACGACGCATGGCGCGCGCTGCCGGTTCCGGAAGGCGAGCTGTTCGCGTGGCAGGCCGACTCGACGTACGTGCGCCAGCCGCCGTACTTCGAGGGGATGGCGCACGAGCCCGGCACGGTCTCGGACATCGACGGCGCGCGCTGCCTCGTCTGGCTCGGCGACTCGGTGACGACCGACCACATCTCGCCCGCCGGCTCGATCCGGCCCGACTCGCCGGCCGGCAAGTACCTCATCGATCACGGCGTCGAGCGCAAGGACTTCAACTCGTACGGCGCGCGGCGCGGCAACCACGAGGTGATGGTGCGCGGCACGTTCGCGAACGTGCGGCTGCGCAACAAGCTCGTCGAGGCGGAGGGACGTGGACGGTGCACGTGCCGTCGGGCGAGGAGATGACGATCTTCGAGGCGTCCGAGCGCTACCTCGCCGAAGGCACGCCGCTCGTCGTGCTCGCCGGCAAGGAGTACGGCTCGGGCTCGTCGCGCGACTGGGCGGCGAAGGGGCCGAACCTGCTCGGCGTGAAGGCGGTGATCGCCGAGTCGTACGAGCGGATCCACCGCTCGAACCTGCTGATGATGGGCATCCTGCCGCTGCAGTTCCTGGACGGCGAGACGCCGGAGTCGCTCGGGCTGACCGGCCGCGAGTCGTTCTCGGTCGTGGGCGTCGACAACGGCGACGCGACCGAGGTGACCGTGCGCGCCGACGACAAGGAGTTCCGCGCCCGCGTCCGCCTCGACACGCCGCGCGAGCGCGACTACCTGCGGCACGGCGGCATCCTCCCGTACGTCCTGCGCCGCCTCCTCTCCTCGTAGTCGTCACGGGGCCGCCCGGCTCCGGCAAGACGACACTCGCGCGCGGGCTGGCCGACGAGCTCGGGCTGCCGCTCGTCGAGAAAGACGCGTACAAGGAGGTACTCGGTGGTCAGCTCGGAATCACCGAGCGCGCCGAGTCGCAGCGCCTCGGCGCCGCGGTCTTCGAGCTCATGACCCACGTCGGTGCACGACCTGCTCCGGCGCGGCGTGTCGGTCGTCGTCGAAGGGAACTTCACGACGCGGTCGACCCTGTTCCATGAGCTGCCTCCGTGCCGCATCACGCAGTTTCACGTGGACGCCGCGCCGGAGACGCTGCGCGAGCGGCTCGCGTCGCGTCAAGGACGTCACGCCGTGCACTACGACACCGCGGCAGCGGCCGAGATCGCGGAGCGGGCGCGTCAGGGCGAGTGGAGCTCGCTGCCCCTCGGTGGAACGTTTATCCACGTCGACACGACGTACAACTTCACAGACGCCCGACCACCTCGCCATCGTGACGGCGTGGCCGACACCCGCCACGAGCTCGGCGCCCGCGAAGTGGATCGTCGACGGCATCAGGGGCTTCGGGGAGTCCGTCCTCTCGCTCGTGCCCGCCGGGTTCGAGGCGTACGGTCGCCTTGCCCACCCGGCCGGCCGACCCGGCAACCTCCCGAAGGAGCTTCGGGCACCGATCGTGGATGCGCTTCGTGCGCAGACAAGTACTCCCGACAGCTGCTGGTTCGCCGTGTGGGAGGGCTTCGGCGCGCGACCCTTCGCCGGCGATGCGACGTCGTTCGAGCTTCCACACCGGAAATACGACCTCTACCACGGCCCGGTCGAAGCGTTGCTCGCCCCGAGCGAGCCGCCGTGGACCGACCAGGCAGCGAACATCTGGTGGCCCGACGACCGCGCCTGGTGCGTCGCCACCGAGGTCGATCTCGAGTCGACGTACGTCGGCGGCAGCGCCGCCTGCATCACTGCGCTCGCGAGCCACCGGCGCGCGCGCCGTCGATCCGGGCGACGCGCTCGCGATAGCCTGAAGCCGACCGGGGTGCCCCGTCGGGGCTGAGAACACACCCGTCGAACCTGATCCGGGTCATGCCGGCGAAGGGAGCGCATGAGCGACGCGACAGACACACCGAGCTGGGGGATCGAGCCCGTCCCCGAGCGGCTCCGGGTGCTCGGCTTCTTCGACGGCTTCCTGCTCTGGGCGAACCTCTCGGTCTCGCTGCTCGTGATCGTCGCCGGCGCGTTCCTCGTGCTGCCGGCCGATCAGTTCGGGCTCGCGCTGTCGCTGCCCGAGGCGTTCGGCGCGATCGTCGCCGCCGCGTTCGTCGGCAACCTGCTGCTCGGGCTCGGCGGGCTGATCGGCGCCGACGCGCGCGTGCCGACGATGGTGCTGCTGCGCGCGCCGCTCGGCCGCCGCGGCTCGTACCTGCCGACCGGGCTGAACATCCTGCAGTGCCTCGGCTGGTCGGTGTTCGAGCTGATCGTCATCGCGACCGGCGCGAGCGCGCTCTCGCAGCAGGTGCTCGGCTTCGGCGGCGTCGCGTTCTGGAAGATCCTCTTCGGCCTCGTCGCGACGGCGCTCGCGTTCCTCGGGCCGGTCGGCTTCGTGCGGACGTACGTCCGCAAGTTCGCCGTGTGGATCGTGATCGCGTCGCTGCTCTACCTCACCTGGTGGTCGCTCCACGGCCAGCATCCCGTCGGGCTCTGGCACCGCCCCGGCTCGCACGCGTTCTGGCCCGGGTTCGACCTCGTGCTCGCGTCGATCATCAGCTGGACGCCGCTCGTCGCCGACTACACGCGCTTCTCGACGACGCGCCGTGCGGGCTTCTGGGGCTCAGGGCTCGGCTACTTCGTGCCGACGATTCCGCTCTTCGCGCTCGGCGCGGTGATCGCGATGTCGCGGCAGATCAGCGACGCGCCCGGGCTCCTCACCGCGGTCGCCGCCGGCGGCGCCGCGAGCGTGCTCGCGCTGCTCGCGCTGACGGTCGACGAGAGCGACGAGGCGTTCGCGAACGTCTACTCGGGCGCGGTCAGCCTGCAGAACCTGCTGCCGCGCGTGCCGCAGCGGCTGCTCGTCGGCGCGGTCGCGGCGATCGCGACCGTCGGCGCGCTGCTCATCGACCTGCGCAACTACCAGCCGTTCCTCTACCTGCTCGGCTCGTTCTTCGTGCCGCTCTTCGCGGTGCTGCTCGCCGACTGGCTGCTCGCCGGCCGCCACTACGACCGCGACGACGTCTTCCGCGTCCGCGACGTGCGGGTTGAGATGATCGCGGCGTGGCTCGCCGGCTTCTGCCTCTATCAGTGGCTCTCGCCGCAGGGCCCGTCGTGGTGGACCGACCTCGTCGCGCACGCGCATCCGCACGCGCTGCCGTGGGGCGGCGCGTCGCTGCCGAGCTTCGCCGCCGCGTTCGCGCTCGCGCTGCTCGCGGGGGTGCTGTCGCGTGATCGCGCTCCTCGGGAATCTCTCGCGTGACGTCGTCGCCGGCTCGCCGCCGAAGGTCGGCGGCGGGTCGTTCCACGGCGCCCGCGCGCTGCAGCGCCTCCGCGTGCCGGCGCGCATCATCGCGCGCTGCGCGATCGAGGACCAGGCGACGCTCCTGCCGCCGCTCGTCCGGCTCGGCACGCCGGTGCGCTACGTCCCGGGCACCTCGACCGCGACCTTCTCGTTCTCCTACGACGGCGACCGGCGGACGATGTCGATCGAGGCGCTCGGCGACATCTGGCTGCCCGAGGACGTGCCGGACGTCCGGCTGCGGTGGGTGCACATCGCGCCGCTCTCGCGTGTCGAGTGGCCCGTGGAGACGATCGCCGCGCTCGCCCGCCGGTGTCGCGTCTCCTTCGACGGCCAGGGACTCGTGCGCGTGCCGGAGCTCGGGCCGCTTCGCCTCGACGACAACTTCGACCGCGACATCCTCCGGCACCTCTGGGTGCTGAAGCTCGCCGAGGAGGAGGCGGAGGTGCTCGGCGACGACCCCGGCGCCCTCGGCGTGCGCGAGGTGCTCGTCACGCACGGCTCGCGCGGCTCGACCATCTACTTCGGCGGCACCAGCGAGTTCGTCCCGGCGCGCCCGATCGACCGCGACCCGACCGGCGCCGGCGACGCGTTCGCGACCGCCTACATCGTCGGCCGGAACGCCGGCTTCGGCCCGTCCGGCGCGGCCCGGCGCGCCACCGCGGTCGTCGCGTCGATGCTCTCGCGATGATCGCGTACGTCGCAACCGGCGCCGGCACGTTCGCCGTCGACCTCGAGAGCGAGGAGGTCGAAGCCGTCGACGTGGACGTCGAGGCGGGCGCGCCGCTCGCGCTCAACCTGCCGCGCGTCGTCGCGAGCGCGAGCGTCGGCGCGACGGTCGTCGCGGTGGTCGACGCGAAGCCGCCGCTCCTCGTCTCGCGCGACGCGGGGTCGACGTGGACGGCCGTCCGGCCGAGGGCTGCCCGCCGGCTTCGCGATCGCGATCGCGGCGGACGATCCCGACACGCTCGTCTTCGGCGGCGCGCAACCGTCTCTACGTCTCGCGCAACGGCGGCGTCTTCTGGACGGCGCTCGCGATCGAGCTTCCCCAAATTGTCGCCATCGAGATTTCAAATTGAATTTGCGCACCGCGCTGCAGCTTCAGGTAAGGTCGCCTCTCGATGATGCTCTGCTCCCACATCCCCAACCGCACCGAGGCGACGTTCGTCGGCGCCGGTCGGGCCGTCTTCGCAGAGAGGCGTGCGCGCTAGCTCTCTAGCCGCATAGCAGCGCTGCGAAGGCGATCCGAGAGGGTCGCCTTCGTCGTTTTCAGACCCAATAAAAGGCCCCTTCCGCATTAGCGGGGCTTTTGCCTGCAGTTTTTCAGACAGAAAGGAAGGCCATGTACCGGTTCATTGACCGGATCCCTGAGCCGTCCGTGGGATATCGGCCGGCCAAGGAGATCGCAATGGGTGCGCGCCGCGAGGCTCGCAGCCAGTCGGAGTCCGTGGGGCGGGCTCGCGCTTACAGCGCGAGCTCGCCTCGCGCGATCGTGACGGCGCTGCCGCCGACCTCGACGCGGTCGAGGCGGTCGGCCTCTGCCGTGGGCCGTGGCGAAGAGCGTCGACGGACGCCCGATCTCGGCACCCTGATGGATCTCGATCTGCTCACCGAAGGCGATGCGGCCGTGCCGGGCGAGATGCACCGCGAGCGGCCCCGCGGCCGAGCCGGTCGCCGGGATCCTCGACGACGCCGTGTTCGGGAGCGAACATGCGCGTCTTCCAGTGCGCGCCGTCGCGCGCAAAGCAGTTCGCCCCGTCGCGCGTCGCGCGGCGCGAGCGCGGCGAAGTCGGGCGCGAGCGCGGCGACTGCCTCGGGGGACTCGAGCTCGACGTAGACGTGGCCCGGCCCGAGGTCGTAGCGCTCGACCGGGTAGCCCGGAGCCGCTCGACGCCGAGCGCGGCGAAGATCGGCTCCGGTTCGGCAACGAGCTCCCAGTTCGGGCAGCGGCTGCTCCATCCGGCCGAAGACGATCCGCGGGCCGTCGCGCTCGAGCTCGACCGGGACGACACCGGCGCCGGTCTCGAGCCGGATGACGATCTTCGAGAGCGGCCCGCCGAGCACGAACGCCGCGCCGAGCGTCGGATGGCCGGCGAACGGCAGCTCGTTCGCCGGCGTGAAGATGCGGATGCCGGACGTCGGCGTCCGGCACGGTCGGCGGCAGGACGAACACGGTCTCGCGCGAGGTTCATCTCGCGCGCGATCGCCTGCATCTCCTCGGTGCTCAGGTCGCGGCGCGTCCGTGAAGACGGCGAGCTGGTTGCCCGGCGAGCGGGACGTCGGTGAAGACGTCGCACACGACGTAACGCAATCGCCGCATCGCCAGAGACCTATCGGCCCATTGTCGTCCGACCGACCCATGCCCCAGAATCGGCTCGATCCATCCGACACAACCCCCTCTAGGAGGTCAGGTGGAAACACCAGTGCACCGCGAAGACGACGACTCCCGGACTCCTGCACAAGCTGGGCTATGCCCAGGTGCTGTACCGCGAGATGGGCGGGTTCTCGAACTTCGCCATCTCGTTCACGATCATCTCGATCCTCGCCGGCTGTCTGACGTCGTACTTCATCGGGTTCAACGACGGCGGCCCGGTCGCAGTCATGTGGGGCTGGCTGATCGTCGGCGGCTTCGTGACGCTCGTCGCGCTCGGCATGGCCGAGATCGCCTCGGCGATGCCCACGGCGGGGGCGATCTACTACTGGTCGTCCAAGCTCGGATCGCCCGTCGTGGGGCTGGTTCTCCGGCTGGTTCAACCTGATCGGCCAGATTGCCGTCACCGCGGCGATCGACTACGGCGCAGCGATCTTCTGGACGGCGCTGATGAACCTCTGGTTCCCGAGCGTCGGCACGGACACGCACGCGGTGTTCGTCACGTTCAGCGCGATCGTGGCGCGCGCACCTGCTGCTCAACCTGAACGGCGTGCGGCTTCTGGCTGCGATCAACTCGATCTCGGCGTGGTGGCACATGGCCGGCGTCGCGGTGATCGTCGGTCGTCCTGATCTTCGTCCCGGCGCATCACCAGTCGGCGACGTTCGTGTTCACGAAGACGCTCAACGCGTCCGGCTTCGGCGGGCACAACTTCTCCACGCCCGTCTTCTGGTTCGTCTTCGGCATCGGCCTGCTGATGGCGCAGTACACCTACACGGGTTACGACGCCTCGGCGCACATGAGCGAGGAGACCACGAAGCCTCGCGCGCCGCGGCGATCGGCGTGTCATGTCGGTCGTCATGTCGGTGATCTTCGGGTTCATCCTGCTCGCTCGCCGTCACGTTCGCGTCCCGGACGTCCAGGGCACGATCAACGCGGGCGCGTTCGACGTCACGTACATCTGGCAGACGTCGATGGGCAAGCGGTGGGCGGAGTTCCTGCTGCTCATCGTGTGCGTCGCGCAGTTCTTCTGCGGGCTCGCGTCGGTCACCGCCGCCTCGCGGATGATGTTCGCGTTCTCACGCGACGGCGCCGTGCCGGGACGGGCAGCTCTGGCGGAAGGTGAGCGCGGGTCAACCGCGTGCCGGTCAACGCCGTGATCGCAATCGCCGTTCTGTCGTGGGCGCTGATGCTCCCGACGCTCTGGAACGGCGCGATCGGCTACCTCGTCGGCACGTCCGATCGCCGTGATCGGCCTCTACATCGCGTACGCGCGTGCCGATCTATCTGCGCTGGCGCGCGGGCGACGCGTTCGTGCCCGGCGCGTGGACACTCGGCAAGCACTACAAGCTGGATCAATCCGATCGCGGTCCTGCTGGATCGATCCTGATCGTGATCCTGTTCCTGATGCCGACGGTGCCGACGGGCATCCCGTGGCACAGCGGCTTCGACTGGAACGTCGTGAACTACGCACCGATCACCGTCGGCGGCGTGCTGCTCCTCGTCGGGGCCTGGTGGTTCGCTTCGGCCAAGAACTGGTTCAAGGGCCCGGTCGTCCAGGGCTCCGAGGCCGAGCTCGAGCAGATCGAGGCGCAGTACGACGCGCGCCGCGCGGCGTCGCACCCGCCTCGGCGTAGGATCGTCTCGCGATACCGGATCGGAGGGAGCCGGCCCGCGCCGGCTCCCTCCACTTAAGGAGGGCATATCGTGCTGACGCTCGAGGAGCTTCGCTCCGATCCGTCGATCGACACGGTGATCATGGCGTTCACCGACATGCAGGGACGGCTGCTCGGCAAGCGCCTGCACCGCGACTTCTTCTTCGAGCAGGTCGAGCACGGCCACGGCACCGAGGGCTGCAACTACCTGCTCGCGCTCGACATGGAGATGGAGCCCGTCCCGGGCTACGAGATCGCGTCGTGGGAGCGCGGGTACGGCGACTTCGACGCTGCGTCCCGGATCTCGTCGACGCTGCGGCGGATGCCGTGGCTCGAGGCGACGGCGCTCGTGCTGTGCGACGTGCAGTGGGGCGACGGCTCGCCGGTGCGGCCGTCGCCGCGCCAGGTGCTGCGCGCGCAGGTCGAGCGCGCGCGGGCGCTCGGCTTCGAGGTGATGGTCGGCTCGGAGCTCGAGTTCTATTTGCTGCGCGAGACGTACGAGGAGGCGCACGGCAAGGGCTACCGCGACCTGACGCCGTCGGTGCCGTACATCCTCGACTACCACATCCTTGCCACGTCCTATCGACGAGCCGCTGCTGCGTCAGATCCGCAACGGCATGCAGGGCGCCGGCATCCGCGTCGAGACGTCGAAGGGCGAGGCGTGGCCGGGGCAGCAGGAGATCAACTTCCGCTACTCGGACGCGCTGACGATGGCCGACAACCACGTCGTCTACAAGAACGGCGCGAAGGAGATCGCGTTCCTGAACGGCTGCTCGATCACGTTCATGGCGAAGCCGGATCACACGTGGATCGGCTCGTCGTGCCACATCCATTCGTCGCTGTGGCGTGACGGCGAGGCGGCGTTCGCGGGCGAGTCGGACGGTGTTCCGGTCGTATCTCGCGGGGCAGATCGCGTGCGCGCGCGAGCTCGCGGTGTTCTTCGCGCCGAACATCAACTCGTACAAGCGGTTCGCCGCCGGCTCGTGGGCGCCGACGACGCTCGCGTGGGGGCGCGACAACCGCACGTGCGGGTTCCGGATCGTCGGCTCGGGCTCGGCGATGCGCGTCGAGTCGCGGATCCCCGGCGGCGACGTCAATCCGTATCTCGCGTTCGCGGCGATGATCGCGGCGGGGCTGTACGGGCTCGAGAACTCGCTCGCGCTGCCGGCGGCGTTCGAGGGCAACGCGTACGAGTCGGACGTCGAGCGGTTCCCGTCGACGCTGCGCGAGGCGATCGCTGCGCTCGAGGCCGGCTCGATGGCGCGTGCGGCGTTCGGCGACGACGTCGTCGACCACTATCTTGAACTACGCGCGCACCGAGCAGGAGCTGTTCGATCGCGTGGTCACGAACTGGGAGCGCGAGCGGTTGTATGAGCGCGGCTAAGCCGGTCGTCGGCATCACGACGTACCTCGTCGCCGGCGGCGTGGGGCGCGTGGGACCTGGAGGCGGCGCTCGTGCCGGCGTCGTATGTGCGCGCGGTTTCGCGTGCGGGCGGCGCGCCGCTGCTCGTGCCGCCGGGCGCCGCCGGTGGAGGAGACGCTCGCGGTCGTCGACGGGCTGGTGTTCTCCGGCGGCTCGGATCTCGATCCGGAGCTGTACGACGAGGTCGCGCATCCGGAGACGGACGGGATCGTGCGCGAGCGGGACGACTTCGAGCTGGCGCTGATGCGGGCGGCGCTCGAGCGCGACGTGCCGATGCTCGCGATCTGCCGCGGCTCGCAGGTGTTGAACGTCGCGCGCGGCGGCGGATCTGGAGCAGCACGTCCCGGATCGCGTCGGCGCGGAGCCGCATCGCGAAGTGCCGGGCGTCTTCTCGGAGCACGACGTCGCGGTCGAGCCGGGCACGCGGCTCGCGTCGATCCTCGGCGAGCCGCACGACGTGAAGTCGCATCACCATCAGGGCTTCGGCCGAATCGGCGACGGCCTGCGCGTAACCGCGCATGCCCCCGACGGCACGCTCGAGGGCCTCGAGGACCCGACGCGCCGCTTCGCCGTCGGCGTCCTGTGGCATCCCGAAGAGGGCGAAGACCTCGCGCTCTTCGAAGCGCTGGTCGCGGAAGCCACCGAGTACCGCAGCGTCGCGCCGCTAGCCCTTTCGGACTTCTCCGACAGGCTCGCCGAGACCAGTCTGGTCGCCAAACGACGTGTCGAGAGTGCGACGACTCGTCCACAGCACGGCTTCGACCGCATCGACGGTGTCTACCGTCGACACGATGCCCCGGCACGACCGCCGATCGATCCGCACGGCTTTTACCACGTCGGCTCGCGCGGGAACTACGGCAGCGCTCTTCGCCGACGCAACCGAGCACGAGACTCTTCCTGCAGCTCTACAGCCGCGCCGCGCCGAAATACGGCTGGCAGACGCTCGACGTGGGTGCTGATGATGAACCATCACCACTTCGTCGTCCGAGCTCACCGACGGCGGTCTTTCGGAGGGATTGCGCGAGCTTCACGGCGGCTACTCCCGCTGGCGTCCACCGGATCTACGGCCAGACGCGGAAGGGCACCTCTTCCGGCACGCTTCTTTGCTCGGCGAGCTCCAGACCGACCGATGACCTGGTCATCGCAGCGTGCCGCTACGTGGATCTCAACCCCGCGGCGAAGCGTCGCTCGTGCGGCCCTCGAGAGACCGACTGGGGCGGGCTACGCGGCAACGATCGGGCGTGTCGCACCCGCGGCCCTTTCACTCGCCCTCGCGACTCCTCGAACTGATCGATCCGAAACCCGGCGCGCGGCGCGACACTGCTACCGCGCGGCTTCGTCCAAGATGAACACGCCCGCCGGAGCCAAGTCCCGTCGCCAAACGACGAACCAGAAGTGAGACCACCGCCGCGTGATTAGATCGCAGGCGTGACTCTCAGCGTTCTCAACCCGGCGACCGAAGAGTCGATCGCCACGCTCGAGCAGGCGGGGGTTGACGGAGACCGACGCGGCGGTGGCGCGCGCCAAGGCGGCGTTCCCGGCTTGGCGCGCGGTTCGCCCGGCGGATCGGGGGCGGCTGCTCCGACGGCTCGCGACGCTCGTCGAGGAGCACCACGAAGAGCTCTCGCGGATCGAGTCGCGCAACGTCGGCAAGCCGATCGGCGGCGCACGCGGCGAGGTCGGCATGGTCGCCGACGTCTTCCACTTCTACGCCGGCGCGATCGACAAGCGCCACGGCGAGACGATCCCCGTCGCCGGCGGGATCGACCTGACCTTCCGCGAGCCGCTCGGCGTCGTCGGGCTGATCGTGCCGTGGAACTTCCCGCTCAACATCGCCTCGCTGGAAGCTCGGGCCGGCGCTCGCGTGCGGCAACACCGTCGTCCTCAAGCCCGCCGAGCTGACGCCGCTGAGCGCGATGCGGCTCGCCGAGCTCGCGCTCGAAGCCGGCATCCCCGAAGGCGTCCTCAACGTCGTCGTCGGCAAGGGCTCCGTCGTCGGCCAGCGGCTCGTCGAGCACCCCGACGTCGCCAAGATCGGCTTCACCGGCAGCACCGAGGTCGGACGCGGCGTGATGGAAGGCGCCGCCGCCACGATCAAGCGCGTCACGCCTCGAGCTCGGCGGCAAGTCCGCGAACGTGATCTTCGCCGACGCCGACCTGGAGAAGGCGCGCCGCCGCCGCGCCCTACGCCGTCTTCGACAACGCCGGCCAGGACTGCTGCGCACGCTCGCGCATCCTCGTCGAGCGCACCGCCTACGACCGCTTCGCCGAGCTGCTGATCGACGCGACGCGCAACGTGAAGGTCGGCGACCCGAGCGACGACGCGACCGAGATGGGCCCGCTCATCTCGCGCGCGCACAGAGAAACAGTCGCGTCGTTCGTCGACGGCACCCCGCTCTTCCAGGGCGACGCGCCCGACGGCAAGGGCTTCTGGTTCCCGTGCACGCTCGTCGAAGCGACAGACGACGACCGCATCGCGCGCGACGAAGTCTTCGGCCCGGTCGCCGCGCTGATCCCGTTCGACGACGAAGCCGACGCGATCCGCATCGCGAACGACAGCCCGTACGGCCTCTCCGGCTCGATCTGGACGCAGAACGGCGCCCGCGCGCTCAGAGTCGCGCGCGCCCTCGACACCGGCGTCCTCAGCATCAACTCGAATCAGCGTGCGCGTGTCGACGCCGTTCGGCGGCTTCAAGCAATCGGGCTTCGGCCGCGAGCTCGGCATGCACGCGCTCGACGGCTACTCGGAAGTGAAGAACGTCTTCTACTCGACGGAGGGCTGATGGGTCGTCTCGACGGCAAGGTGTGCGTGATCACAGGCGCAGGCGGCGGCATGGGCCGCGACGCCGCGCTGCTCTTCACCGAGGAAGGCGCGAAGGTCTGCGTCGCCGACGTGAACCTCGACGCGGCGGAAGAGACCGCCGCGCAGACGAGCAACGCGTTCGCGCACCAGGTCGACGTCGCCGACGAGCAGAGCGTCGCCGCGATGATGGCCGCGACGAAGGAGCGCTTCGGCGGGATCGACGTGCTCTACAACAACGCCGGCATCTCGCCCGGCGACGACGCCTCCGTGCTCGACACGAGCGTCGAAGCGTGGGATCGCGTGCAGGCCGTCAACACGAAGGGCGTCTTCCTCTGCTGCAAGCACGGCATCCCCCACCTGCTCGAACGGGGCGGCGGCAGCGTGATCAACGTCGCGAGCTTCGTCGCGCTCGTCGGCGCGGCGACGAGCCAGATCTCGTACACCGCGTCGAAGGGCGCCGTGCTGAGCATGACCCGCGAGCTCGCCGTGCAGTTCGCGCGCGAAGGCGTCCGCGTCAACGCGCTCTGCCCCGGCCCGGTCGAGACGCCGCTGCTGCTCCGCATCTTCGGCGACGACCCGGCCGCGCTCGAACGCCGCCGCACCCACTGGCCGACCGGCCGCCTCGCGAAGCCGCGCGAGATCGTCAACGGCGCGCTGTTCCTCGCGTCCGACGAGTCGTCGTACGTGACCGGCGCGACGTTCCTCGTCGACGGCGGGCTCACCGCCGCGTACGTCACCCCGCAATGAAGATCGCGCTGATGATCGAGGGCCAGGAAGGCCTCTCCTGGGAGCAGTGGGTCGCGCTCGCGCGAGCCGCCGAAGACGCGAGTCTCGACGGCCTCTTCCGCTCCGACCACTACCGCTCGATCGTCAGGGGCGAGCCCGCCGGCGCGCTCGACGCCTGGGCGACGCTCGCCGCGCTCGCGGCCGTCACCGACACGATCAGGCTCGGGACGCTCGTCTCGCCCGTCACGTTCCGCCGCGTCTCGGTGCTGGCGAAGCTCGTCACGACCGTCGACCACATCTCGAACGGCCGCGTCGAGCTCGGCCTCGGCGCCGGCTGGTTCGAGGCCGAGCACGAGGCGTACGGCCTCGCCTTCCCGCCGCAGCGCGAGCGGCTCGACGAGCTCGACCGCCAGCTCGCCGAGGTCATCCGCCAGTGGACGAGCGACGACGCGATCCAGCCGAAGCCGGTGCAGCGGCCGCGGCCGCCGATCATCGTCGGCGGCACGGCGAAGCCGAGAACCGTGCGCGCCGCCGTCGCCTACGCCGACGAGTACAACACGGTCTGGCCGACCGTCGACGAGGCCCGCGAGCGCAGACGCATCCTCGACGACGCCGCGCGCGAAGCCGGGCGCGAGCCGCTCCGGTTCTCGATGATGACCGGCTGCGTCGTCGGCCGAGACGCCGGCGAGCTGAAGGACCGCCTGCAGGCGTTCAAGGCGCTCACCGGGAACGACGCCCCGCCGATCTCCGGGCACGATCGACGAGGTAGCCGAGACGCTCCGCGCCTACGAGCAGGCGGGCGTCGAGCGCGCGATGCTGCAGCACCTCGTCCACGAGGACGTCGAGATGGTGACCGTCCTGGGCGAGCTCGCCACCCAACTACGCTAGGGCGCCGTGACAGCAGTCTCGGTTTCCGGTCTGCGGAAGAGCTACGGCGAGCACGAGGCCCTCCGCGGGATCGACTTCACGATCGCAAGCGGCGAGGTGTTCGGCCTGCTCGGCCCGAACGGCGCCGGCAAGACGACGACCGTCGAGATCCTCGAGGGCTACCGCTCGCGCGACGCCGGCGAGGTGACGGTGCTCGGCGAAGATCCGCAGGAGAGCGGGACGCAGTGGCGCGAGCGCATCGGCGTGATGCTGCAGTCGTCCTCGCTCTACCCGAACCTGACCGTCCGCGAGAGCCTGCGCGTGTTCGCCGGCTACTACAGCGCAGCCGCGGCCGCCGGACGAGGTGATCGAGATCGTCGAGCTCGGCGAGAAGGCGGACGCGCGCGTCCGCACGCTCTCCGGCGGCCAGAAGCGGCGGCTCGACCTCGGGCTCGCGCTCGTCGGCGACCCCGAGCTCCTCTTCCTCGACGAGCCGACGACCGGGTTCGACCCCGGCGCGCGCCGCAGCGCCTGGCAGACGATCCGCAACCTGCGCGAGCTCGGCAAGACCGTGCTCCTGACGACGCACTACCTCGACGAGGCCGAGCAGCTCGCCGACCGCGTCGCCGTCCTCCGCGACGGCGTGATCGTCCGCGAGGGCACGCCCGCCGACCTGACCGGCGGCGCCGTCGAGACGGAGATCCGCTACCGCCGGAACGGCGAGGACGTCGTCGAGCAGACCCGCGAGCCGACCCAGCGCCTGCACGAGCTGACCGCCGAGGCGCTCGAGCGCGGCGAAGAGCTGGACGAGCTCGAGGTGCGGCGCCCGACGCTCGAGGACGTCTACCTGGAGCTCACGGCCGAGTGAGGCTGTTCCTCCACGAGCTCAGAACCGAGCAGGTGCTCTTCTGGCGGAATCGCGAGGCGGCGTTCTTCACGTTCCTCCTGCCGATCATCTTCTTCCTCGTCTTCGGCTCGATCTACGGCAACGCGCGCATCTCCGGGATCCGCGGCGCGGCGTTCCTCGAGGCCGGGATGATCGGCTACGGCGTCGCCTCGACGGCGTTCGCCGGGCTCGCGATCACGATGGTGATCCGCCGCGAGAGCGGCGTGCTGAAGCGGATCCGCTCGACGCCGCTGCCGCCCGCGACCTATATCGCGGCCGTGCTCGTCTCGACCTTCGTCACGTTCCTGATCGAAGCGTCGCTGCTGATCGTCCTCGGCCGCGTGCTCTTCTCCGTCGCCGTTCCCCGCGCGCCCGTTCTCGCTGCTCGTCGCGCTCGTCGTCGGCGCGTGCTGCTTCGCCGCGCTCGGCCTCGGGCTCACCGGCTTCGTCCGCTCGGCCGAAGGCTCGTCGGCGGTCGTCAACTTCGTCTACCTGCCGATGGCGATCATCTCCGGCACGTTCTTCTCGCCCCAGCACTACCCGACGTTCCTGAAGGCGATCGCCTACGTCCTGCCGCTCACGTACTTCACCAAGCTGACCCGCGACGTGATGGTCTCGCACCACCACCTCTGGACGGAGACGGCCGCGCTCGCGGTCGTGCTCGCCTGGGGCGTCGTCGGGCTCGTCGCCGCGATCCGCCGCTTCCGCTGGCAGCCGCGTGAAGGCTGACGCACCCGAACGGCGCGCACGTAACGTTGTAGAAGCAATGGATCCGACGATGGCATTCGCAGCCGAACGGCGCGACCCGCCCGCAATCGAGGTGCGCGTGAACTTCGGCGTCTACGCCGGGCGCGAGGCGACGCCGGCCGAGATCGACCGGCTCGCCGGGTGGCTCCTCGACGAGGTCGGCGAGGTGTCGATCATCTCCGAGCAGCGACACATGTTCGACCCGCGCGCCGAGGCGTCAGTGCACCAGGTCGGATCGAGGTGGCCGCCGATCGCGCACCGGCCGACGAGCGCGGAGCGAGCGAAGATGGAAGAGCGGATCGTCGAGCGCGCCGAGCACTGGGCGCGGCTCTGCGTCGCCGAGCGCCGCGTCGAGATCACAGACGGCGTGTGACCTCGTCCAGCGTTCGCTGCGCCTGACGGTGCGCGATCGCGTCGAGGCCCGGGCCGGCGAGCTTGTCGAGCACGCCTGAGAGGTGCAGCTCGGTGCGCCAGCGCATCACGGTCTCGTCGCCGTCGTCCTCGAGATCGAACGTCGAGGTGACGTCTGCGCCGCCGCCGTGCGCGTGCAGCGCGGCGTGCTCGGGCGGCCGCCGGTCGAGCACCTCGAAGCGGATCTTCATCGCCGGAGCGAGCGGCAGCGGCGGCTTCACCTTCGCCCGCCAGTGATCCGCATCGACGACCTCGTGGCCCTTCACAGCCGGCATCGCCGCCGCGATCACGTCGGGGCTCGTCAGCAGCTCGAAGACGCGCTCCCGCGGCGCCGCGAAGCGCCACTCGCCCGTCACCACCGTCACGGGCGAGACGCTAACGCGTCAGCGTGATCTTCGACAGCCCAAGCGGGTTGTCGAGGTCGACGCCGCGCAGCTGGGCGAGCCGCATCGCCATCATCTGGCCGGGCACGACCGCGACGAACGGGCTCAGCCACTCGGGCACGCCCGGGATGAGCGGCAGCGCGATGTCCGCCGACGCAGCGAGCGCGACGATCGTCGGTGACCGCGACGATCCGCGCGCCGCGGGCCGCGACGGCCTCGAGCGCCGTCGCGCAGCTCGTCGAACGCCGGCCCGTGGGCGCGACGGCGACGACCGGCCAGCCCGGCCCGATCGCGGCGACCGGGCCGTGCATGAGGTCGGCGGCCGAGTACGCCTCGAAGAGGAGACCCGAGAGCTCGCGGACCTTCAGCGCGATCTCGAACGACGTCGCGTAGTTGATCCCGCGCGCGATCACCGTGCCGCCGTCGATCTCCGCGAGCGCGTCGACCGCGCGAGCGTCGCTCGCACGAGCGGTCGAGCTGCGCGCGCGAGCTGGTCGGGCACCGCGCGCAGCTCGGCGAGCGCGAGCTCGTCGCTGCGTCGACGCCGCGAAGATCAGCGCGACCGCGCCGAGCGAGTTGACGTACGTCTTCGTCGCGGCGACCGCGTGCTCGTCGCCCGCCTCGAGCTTCAGCACGCCGTCGGCGGCCAGCGCCGAGCGGCGACGCCGGCGAGTTCGTGATCGCGACGGTCGGCCGGCCCTGCCGCCGCGCCTCCTCGACGACCTCGACGACGTCGGGCGACTTGCCCGACTGCGAGATGCCGATGACGAGCGCGCCGTCGAGCCGCGGCGGCTGCCCGTACAGCGTGAACAGCGACGGCGTCGCGAACGCGACCGGAACGCGGTGCGCGCGGCCGAGCAGGTACTGCGCGTAGCGCGCGGCGTTCGACGAGCTGCCGCGCGAGGCGATCAGGATGTACTGCACGTCGCTCGCCGGAAGAGCTCGCCGATCTGCTCGGCGTAGCCGTGCTGGCGGTCGAGCAGCCGCGCCAGCGCCTCGGGCTGCTCGCGCAGCTCGCGCTCGAGATGCGTCGTCACAGCGATCAGCTCCGCGCGCCGCGGCGAGCGAGCGCGCTGCCGCTGCCGTAGGTCGCGATGTACCCGCGCGCGTGCTCGGGCCGCCAGACCGGCAGGCCGGTCTCGACGATCACGGCGCCGGGGCGGTCGGCAGCTGCGCATCCAGGGATGACGGTGCGCGTCGCGCACAACGTATACGTCGGCGTCCGGAATCGGCTCGCCCTCGCGCACGACGATCGCGTCGCCGAGGCGTGTGCTCGGCCTCGCCGGCCGCGATGTTCGCGACGGGCGCAGCTCGACGATCGCGCGGCGCCTGCTCGAAGCGAGACGTCGCCCGTCGACCTGCGACGCGCGCGCGCGGCGCCGCGCCGAGCGCCTGCGTCGCGCTCGTAGCCGGCGTCGCGCGGATCGCGCCCACGCCGCCAGCGCGTCGACGCGGCGCGGCCGCCTCCTCGAGCCGCTCTCGGATCGACGCGCGTCGCGACCGCCTCGACGATCCGCTCGACCGTCGTCCTCGCCGAGGTCGTGGCCGACGACAGGCGCGTCGCACGCCGGCCTCGAGCGCGAGGACCGCGGCGTCGCGCGACGCCGTGCCGTCGCGCTGACGCCCTTCATCTCGAGCGCGTCGGCGAGCACGACGCCGTCGAAGCCGAGCTCGCCGCGCAGCAGGTCGTGCACGATCGCGCGGTCGAGCGTCGCGGCGCGTCGGCGTTCGACCCTGATGTGCGCGGTCATGATCGACGCACGCCTGCGGCGATCGCCGCGCGGAACGGCGGCAGGCCGTCCGTCGACGTCGCCGACGAGCGCCGGCAGCTCGAGGTGCGAGTCCTGCACGGTCGAGCCGTGGCCCGGGAAGTGCTTCGCGCACGCGGCGACCCGAGCCGCTGAATGCCCGCGAACCGCACGCCGCGACGTGGCGGGCGACGAGCTCGGGGTCCGAGCCGAACGACGCGCGACGCCGATCACCGGGTTCGCCGGGCACGTTCACATCGGCGACCGGCGCGAGTTCCAGTTCACTCCGACCGCGGCGAGGTCGGCCGCGATCGCCGCCGACGACCTCCTCGGTCAGCGCCGGATCGTCGAGGACGCCGAGCGCCGCGCCGCCGGGATACGAGCTGCCGGTGCGCCACTCGAGGCGCGTGACGTCGCCGCCTTCCTCGTCGAGCCCGAGCAACACCTCGTCGCGCTCGGCGCGCAGCGCCGCGGTCAGCGCCGCGAGCGACTCGGGCGTGTCGACGTTGTAGGCGAAGAGAACGATCCCGCCGCCACCGCTCGCGAGGAAGCGGCGCACCCAGTCGGGCGCGCTCCGAGCCGGGGAAGCTCGGGAAGACGCAGCGCGCCGCGAGCTCTCTGCTCATCTTCACGGCTCCGGCGGTCAGGCCGAACGCGATCTTGCCGCTGGATCAGCAGGAAGAAGATGACGACCGGGATCGCGGTCAGCGTCGACGCCGCCATCAGCGCGCCGTAGTCGGTGTGCCGGCTCGTGCCGCGTGATGTACGAGAGCCAGACGGTGAGCGTCTGCTTTGCCTGGTCGTTCAGCAGCACGCGCGCGAAGATGTACTCGTTCCACGTCGTGATGAACGCGAACACCGACGTCGCGACGAGGCCCGGCCCCATCAGCGGCAGCAGGATCTTCAGGAAGACGCCGACGCGCGTCGAGCCGTCGACCATCGCCGCTTCCTCGAGGTCCTTCGGGATGCCGAGCAGGAAGCCGCGCAGCGTCCAGACGCAGAACGGCAGGACGAACGTCAGGTAGGTGATGACGACGCCGCTCAGCACGTTCACCTGGTGGTAGCGGGCGAGCACGACGTACAACGGAATGATCAGCCCGGCCTGCGGCAGCATCTGGATCCCGATCACGAGCAGGACGAAGAGGAACCGCCCGGAGAAGCGGTAGCGCGCGAGCGCGATCGCAGCGAGGAACGCGACGACGATCGAGATCGCGACCGTCGCCGAGACGATGATCAGGCTGTTCTTCACGTCATCCCAGAAGTACGGCAGGTGCATCGCGTCGCGGAAGTGCGAGAGCGTCGCGGTGAATCGGCAGCCAGGTCGGCGTCAGGCTGATGATCTGCTGGTTCGGCTTGAACGCCGTCGTGATCATCCAGAAGACCGGGAAGACCATGACGACGAAGACGGCGATGCCGACGGCGTCCCAGCCGAGCTGGCGCGTGCGGCGCCGGCTCATTCGTCGACCCCGATCCGCACCATGCGGCGCACGTAGACGACGCTGAGCACTGCGACGATCAGCAGCATCAGCAGCGAGATCGCCGCGCCGCGTCCGTAGTCGCTCTTGAAGTACCCCTCTTCGAAGAGGTAGATGCTCATCAGGTAGTTCCCCGGCGTGATCTTCGCCTGCCCGATCAGCAGGTACGCCTGCGTGAAGACGCCGAAGTCCCAGATGATCGAGAGGCTGGTCAGGATCAGCAGGATCGGCTTCAGGATCGGCACGTGATGTCGAAGAAGACGCGCCACGGCGAGGCGCCGTCGACCTCGGCCGCCTCGACCAGATCGTGCGGGACCTGCGCCAGGCCGGCGTAGAGCGTGATCACGACGAACGGCAGCGCGCCCCAGACGATCAGCAGCGTCACCATCGCCAGCTGCGAGAACGTCGTCGCGTACCAGTCGTGCGCGTAGAAGTCGCCGAGGTGCAGCTCCGTCAGCACGTAGTTGAGGACGCCGTTCTCGGGGTTCGTCATCCAGTACCAGATCTGCACGGCGACGACGACGGGCATCGACCAGACGAGGACGAGCCCGGAGCTGAGCACGATGCGCACGACCTTGCTGACGCGCGTCAGGAGCAGCGCGAGCAGCATCCCGATCCCCATCGTCAGCGTCACGTTCGCCGCGGTGAAGATCACCGTGCGCAGCAGCGTGTGCCAGAACACCTGGTCGTGCAGGACGGAGCGGAAGTTCGCAAGCCCGACCGACGTGCCCTTGTGGCGGATCAGCTCGAAGAGCCCGTACTGCTCGGTCGAGAGCTTGACCAGCCAGTAGAGCGGATAGCCGAGCACCACGGCGATCACGATGACCACCGGCGCGATCAGCAAGAACGGCACCGCGCCGTTCATGACGCGGCGCCAAGAAGAACGATGCCGCCGGGACGCTCTAGGGAGCGTCCCGGCGGCAGTCGTGCTGGTTCCCTCAGGCACTCGTTACGACTGGTTCAGCACCGAGGCGATGTTGTCGCTGGCGGACTGAGCCGCCTGCTTCACCGACAGCTTGCCGGTGAGGATCTGAGCGAGCATGTTGCGAAGGATGTTCCCGTTCTCGACGTCGACCCAGTGCTTCGCCGTCGGGACGAACCAGCTCCGGGCGGCAGCGCGCTCGTTGACGCTGTTGCCGAGGAGGCTGGTCGCGTTCGGGATGTTGCCCTTCGCCTGGAGGGCCTTCTCCGAGCCGGTGCTCGTGAAGTCCTTGATCCAGTCGGCGGCGAGCGCGGTGTTGCCGCTCGTCACCGGCACGGCGAGGTCGGAGCCGCCGAGGAAGCCCGGCATCGCGGTGCCCTTGACGTGGCCGGGCATCACGAACTGCGCGGTCACACCGGTGAACTGCTTGCCGACGCAGCAGCTGAACCAGCTCGGCCCGATCATCGAGGCGGCCTGGCCCTGTGCGTAGACGTCGTAGGGATTCGGGTGCGTCTCATCGGTCGTCTTGCTCGCCCGCGAAGCGGCGGTGAAGAAGTCCTTGTACGCGGCGAGACCGGCGAGCGAGTTGGGCGTGTCGAGCAGACCCTTCCACTTGCCGCTGACCTGGGTTGCGATGCCCCCGCCGTAGTCGAAGACGAAGCCCATCGCGAAGTACCAGTCGGTACCGGCGATGTAGACCGGCGAGAAGCCCTTCTTGCCGTTCTTCGCGAGCAGCTTCTGCGCGTCGGCCGCGTACGCCGACGTCGAGTTCGGAAGCTTCAGGATCCCGGCCTTCTTGAAGAGGTCGGTGCGGTAGGTGACGACGCGCGAGCCGGCGTAGTACGGAACGGCGTAGAGCTTGCCGCCGAAGGAGCCGGACTTGGCGAGGCCACTGAGCCAGTTCGCCGAGTTCGCGAAGTTGGCCTTGTACGAGCTCAGGTTCGCGAACGCGCCCGCGGCCATGTACTTCGTCGTCTCGGTGTTGCCCATCTCGACCACGTCCGGGCTACCGCTGCCGCCGCCGGCTGCGAGCACCGTGTCGAGCTTCTGCAGGTGGTCGCCCCAGCTCTGGTACTGGACGTTGACCGTCCAGCCGGGATGGTCGGACTGGAACTGCTGGCTCGCCGCCGCCACGACGCCCGGCCACCCGGACTGCGCGTCGGTCTGGAGCCAGACAGTGAGCGTGTTCGCGGCCGTCTTGTTGGTCGCCCCCGAAGTCGTTGCGACGACTGCGGCTGCCGTCACCACAGCAAGCAGGAGCGCCACGATGCTGCGTCTCTTCATCTACTTCCCTCCAGCGTCAAGGCGGCCCTCTGGCACGGCGCCGCGCATTTGGTACTGACCACTTGCCATCTGGGGGGATGCTCGCACAACGTTCACCGAAAAGTCAATACCAATTCTCAGAACTGGTCTAGTCCGGTGATCGACACCGGCTGGAGCGACCGTCCGCCGGCACCGATTTCCGTGACGAGCCGGTACCGGTCGCCACGGTAGGTCGAGCTCGTGTACTCCACGACGTCACCAGCTGCCGTGCGAGTCACCCGCTCGAAGAGGAGCGCCGGGGAATGGAGCGGGACGCCGAGCGCCTCCGACTCCTCCTCGTTCGTCACCGTTGGTTCCACTGTCTGCGTCCCACCGACGATTGAGACGTCGTAACGGCTCATCAGTAGGTCGTAGAAGGAGTTCGTCTCCAGATCCTCGCCCGTGAGCCTCGGGACGAGCGACGAGCGCACGTGCAGCAGCTCGATCGCCATCGGATCGCCGTCGGCCAGGCGAAGTCGCTTGACGGCGACGACGGGCTCGGACGGCGAAACGTGGAGGATCCGGCCGAGGCGAGCGCCGGCCGGGATCGTGCGGAGCTCGATCGTGCGGCTGGCGGGGGTGAGCCCGCGCGCGCGCATGTCGTCGCTGAACGACGTGATGTCGATGCCTTTCGCGACCTTCGGCTCCGCGACGAACGTGCCGGCGCCGCGCCGGCGGATGAGATACCCCTCGCGGACGAGCTCGTCGAGCGCCGCCCGAACGGTGAGCCGCGAGACGCCGAGGTCGATCCCGAGCTGGCGCTCGGCCGGGATCGCATCTCCCGCCTCCAGCGCCTCGATCAGCTCGAGGACCCGCTCGCGCGTCTCGCGCTGTTTGCTCAAACCAACACGGGCTCGGCGACAGCTTCGAGGCGCGCGCCGGAGTCGGGATCGAAGTAGTGGAAGCGGGCCGGGTCGACCGAGAGCGTCACGGTGCGGCGCACCGCGGCCTCGCTGCGTGGGTCGACGCGCGCAGTGAAGAGCGCCTGGTCGGCGGGCAGCAAACCCTCTTCTGAAGCCGATTCCAGGACCTCGGCGGTCATCGGCGGCGCGTCGACGTGGAAGAACAGATGTGTGTCGGCCCCGAGCTCCTCGACTACTTCGACCGTGGACGTCGATCGTCGGCAGGCCGGTCGCGAACCGTGCGTCCTCGAACCCCTCGGGCCGGACGCCGAGGATCACGCGCTCCTGCGCAGGGCCGGAGTCGAGGGGAACGCTGTACTGACCGAAGCGCAGCACGCTCGCCATCGTACGAGGCCTCGACGAGGTTCATCGCCGGCGAGCCGATGAACGCCGCGATGAAGACGTTCTTCGGTCGCGCGTAGAGCTGCTGTGGCCGGTCGCACTGGAGGATGTGCCCGTCGCGCATCACGGCGACCCGCTGTCCCGAGCGTCATCGCCTCGGTCTGGTCATGGGTGACGTAAACGGTGGTGACGCCGAGGCGCTGATGGAGCTGCGCCAGCGAGGCGCGCATGCCGACCCGGAGTTTGGCGTCGAGGTTCGAGAGCGGCTCGTCGAGCAGGAACGCCTGCGGCTGGCGGACGATCGCTCGCCCCATCGCAACGCGCTGGCGCTGGCCGCCGGAGAGCTGGGCCGGCCGCCGCTCGAGCAGGTCGGCGAGGCCGAGCAGCTCGGCGACGTCGGCGACGCGCTTGGCGATCTCCTCTTTCGGCGTCCGACGCGCCTTCAGGCCGTAGCCGAGGTTCTGGCGGACGGTCATGTGCGGATAGAGCGCGTAGGTCTGGAAGACCATCGCGATGTCGCGGCTACGCGGCGCCAGGTCGGTGACGTCGCGATCCCCGATCTCGATCGTCCCGTCGGTGACCTCCTCGAGCCCCGCGATCATCCGCAAAAGCGTCGACTTCCCGCAGCCGGACGGGCCGACGAGCACCAGAAACTCACCGTTCTCGATCTCGAGCGAGACGTCGTCGACGGCCCTGACGGCGCCGAAGGACTTGATGACGTGGTCGAGCTTGATCGCGGCCATCGGGGCGATGGTATAGACCAAAGCCGATGGACACAAGCGCATTTCGCGGCGAATTCGCCAAACTGGTATTGACCAGAGGGTGAACCACTTCTAGACTGGCGCCGGTGCGTGGCAGGCTCGGAGTAGAGGCAGCTCTCGTCGATGGCGTTCTCGTCGCAGGTGACGTCGAGATCGACGACGGACGTATTGCCGCGTTCGGCGTCGCGTGGCGGCGGCGGCCGCGGCTTCGCGGTTCCCGGCTTCGTCGACCTGCAGGTGAACGGGTTCGGCGGCGTCGACTTCCTCGACGCAGACGCAGCGGGCTACCGCCGCGCAGGGGAGGCGCTGCTCGAGACGGGCGTGACCGCGTATCTGCCGACGCTGATCACGAGCCCCGAGGATCAGGTGCTCGCGGCGATGCGCGAAGTGCCGGTCGACGATCTCGGCCGGCCGCGCATCCTCGGTATGCACCTCGAAGGCCCGTTCCTGTCGCCGAACCGGCTCGGGACACACGAGGCGTCGAACCGGCGCGACCCCGACCTCGGCGCTGCTCGAGCGGCTGCTCGACGCCGGCCCCGTGCGCCTGATGACGCTCGCGCCCGAGCTCGCCGGCGCCGACGCGCTGATCGACATGCTGCTCGAGCGCGGCATCGTCGTCTCGCTCGGCCATACCGACGCGATCGCGGCGCAGGCGAATGCGGCGTTCGACCGCGGCGCGCGCTGCGTCACCCATCTCTTCAACGCGATGCGGCCGTTCCTCCACCGCGACCCGGGCATCGTCGGTGCGGCGCTCGCGCGCGACGATGTCTTCGTCTCGATCGTCGTCGACGGTATCCATCTCGCACCCGAGACGGTCCTCACGGTCTGGCGCGCAGCGCGCGGCCGGCTCGTCCTCGTGACCGACGCGATCGCGGCAGCGCCGCGGAACGACGGGCCGTCGAGCCTCGGCGAGCTCGACCTGCAGGTCCACGAGGGCGCCGTTCGCGGCCCTGACGGCGTGCTGGCCGGCAGCGTCCTGACGATGATCGAGGCGGTCAGGAACCTGCATGCGCTCGGCGTCCCGATCGAGGACGCCGTCACGGCGGCGACGACGACGCCGGCGCAGGTGCTCGGGGATCCGGAGCTCGGACGCATCGACGTCGGCCTGCCCGCCGACCTCGTCGTGCTGACCGACCGCATCGAGATCGAGCGCGTGCTCGTCGGCGGCGAAGTTCGCGTCGCCGTTTAAGCGAGCTTTGCGCGTTCGTCGTCAGTGATCGGCCGCGCCGCGCGCGAGTCGCCGTCCCACGCGACGATCACCGACCGCGACGTCGCCGCTACGTCCCCGCCGGAGAGCACCTCCTGCTCGAACGTCACGCTTGTTCGGCCGACCGCAGCGATCGTCGTGCGGATGAGCACCTCTGCCGCCGGCCTTGGGATCTCGCGCCGGTAGTCGATCGAGGAGTGCACGATCACACTGGGCCACTGCTCGAAGTTGCCGACGCGCTCGGACAGGCAGGCGTCGCGCGCCTCGTCCAAGAAGATCGGGTAGGCCGAGTGCGTCACGTGGCCGAGTGCGTCGAAGTCCGACCAGCGCGTCTGGACGAGGTGCTCGTGCATCGCCTCACCGTGCCATGAGAGCCCGCCGCAGGGCAAGCGCACCTGCGCGCCGCGACGATCGGAACGACCAGGAACCACGCCGAGAAGGCTGCGAGCACGAGGACGAGCACGAACGTGACGGCCGCCGCGACCCGAACGCCACCCGTGAGAATGCGCGTCGCCGACAGAAGCGCCGCCAGGTAGACGGCGATGAAGCACGCAGAGGTCGCGCGAACCAGGTCGTCGGTGCTGCTGAAGCCGGCAACCAGGCCGCCGAGGATCAGCACGCCGGCGACGGCGAGCAGGACGAGCGGCCGCCGCGGCACGCTGCGATAGGCGTCACCCGCGAGCCAGCTCGGAAGCGCGCGATCCTGCGCAAGCGCCGCGATCAGTTTCGCGGCGCCGCCCATGTAGACGTTCATCGTCCCCATCGTCAGCGCGACGGCGAGCACTGCGGTCGCGTCACGCCCCGCGCGACCGAAGCCGACGGAGATCAGATCGGCGAGCGGCACCTTCGAATGCGTGCCCGCGGTGACGGCGATCGTCGCAGCGGCGAGACCCGGCGTAGAGCACCGTGACGACGCCGAAGGCGAGTGCCATCGCGCGCGGCAGATCGTGCTCGGGCCGGCGGAACTCGCCGGCGAGCTGAGCGACCGCCTCCCAGCCGACGAAGAGCCAGACGAGGATGTTCGCGGCCGTCCCGATCGCCCACCAGCCGTGCGGCGCGAAGGGCGTCCAGTTGTCGCCACCGCGCGACGGCAGCGCGATCGCGACCGCGAGCGCGATCACGCACGACGAGCACCGACGACAGCACGAGCTGGAAGCCGGAAGAGATCCGCAGGCCGAACGCGTTCGCGCTCAGCACCACCGCGTACATCGCGAGCCCGACGGCGGCAGCCACTGCGGTTCCCGAGCCGGTGAGATCGGCGACGTAGTAGCCGCCGATCAGAGCAACCGCGGGACCGCCGAGGAACACGGCGACGACGAACCAGCCGCCGGTGACGGCCGCGGCCGCATCGCCGAGCCCCTCGCGGACGTAAGCGCTGACTCCGCCCGCGACGGGGTGGCGAACCCCGAGCGCCGCGAACACGATCGCGAGCGGCGCCGAGACGACCATCAGCGCCCCCACGCGATGATCGACGCGGCGCCCGCCGCCTCCGCCGCGAGCGCGGGGACGAGCAGCACGCCCGGCCCGATCAGCGCACCGACGTAGAGCGCGGCGCCGCGCGTCACACCCAGCCCACTAGGTTTCGATCGCATGTTCCGTCATGGCTTCCGCGCGATGATGCCGCTCTGGCTCGGCGTCGCGCCGTTCGGGATCGCGTACGCCGTGATCGCGCGCAGTGCGGGACTGTCGCTCATCGAGACGCAGGCGCTTTCGCTCTTCGTCTTCGCGGGCGCCTCGCAGGTGAGCGCGGTCGGGCTGTTCGCGAGCGGCGCCGGCGGGCTCGAGATCGTGCTGACGACGTTCCTGCTGAATGTGCGGCACGTGCTGTACGGCGTGTCGCTCGGCCGGCAGGTCGAGATGACTCGCCGCGAACGATTGGTCGCAGCGTTCTTCCTCACGGACGAGGCATACGGCGTATCGATCGCTCGCCAGGCGCGCTCGTACTCGTTCGTCCTCGGAGCAGAGCTGAGCCTCTTCATCACGTGGAACCTGGCGACGTTCGCGGGATCGCTGCTCGGCGGCGTCATTCCCGATCCAGAACGTCTCGGCGTCGATTTCGTGTTCCCGGTTGCGTTCCTCGCGCTGCTCGTCCCGCTCCTGCGGCGGCGCGTCGGAGGTGCTCGTGGCGGCGTTCGCCGGGCTCCTGGCGTGGGGGCTCGCCAAGGAGATGCCCGGAGGACTGACCGTGCTCGGCGCAGGAGTCGCCGGCGCGCTGCTCGGCGCCGTGCTGACACGGCGAGAGGAGCCGACATGAGCTTCTGGTTTACCTGCGCCGGCATGGTCGCAGTGACCTATGGCTCGCGTCTAACGGGTCTCTCGGTGCGCATGCACCTGCCGGCCTTCTGGCTGCGCTTCCTGCACTTCGTTCCGATCGCTGTGTTCGCGGCGCTGATCACGCCGTCGCTCCAGGGCTCGCGGGGAGAAGGCGGGATTCGCGTCGTCGCCGCAGCGCTCGCCGCGCTCGTCGCCTGGCGCACCCGGCAGCTCGCCCTCGCAATCGCCGCCGGGATGGTGGCGTTCTGGCTGCTGCGGCTACTTCCGGGCTGACTTCTGGCGAGCGCTCTTCGTCGCCGCTGGGTAGCTCACGGGCGTGGCGCGGTCGGCGTAGATCGTGACCGGGCCGACAACCGAGGCGGGGACGCTGGGATCTGCACGGAATGATCCGCACGTTGTTCACGAAGACGCCTGCCTCGGCCACCTGCGTGGCGATCGTGACCGTCACCGTCTGCCCGCCCGCCGACCGAGCCGAGCCAGCAGATGACCTGCTGGTCGGTGGAGCACGAGCCCTGGGTCGGATCGGCCTCGATCGGCAGCACCTGCGAGGGGAGCGCGTCGCCGAACGTGACGATCACCGCCTGCCCTCCCGTGTTCCAGATCGAGTAGGTGTAGTCGACGGTCGCACCGACGGTCACACCCGCCGCAGGGGTTGCGACGCCGGTGACGACGAGGCGCGCCGGCGACGGGGTCGGGCGCGGTGCGGCGGTCGCGCTCAAGGCGCCGATTGCGACGAGAGCAAACGCAACGAGCGTCGCGACGACCGCCTTCACGGGGTCACCCCGCCGCGCGTGCCGCCCTCGAGTGCGGCGCAATTGATCGTCCGAGACTTGGCGTGCGAGACGACGTCTCGCAACGCTCCGAACGACGGCTTCTTCGTGAAGTCCGCCCACAGCACGCCGGACTGCCACGCGGCCAGGTTCGATTCGTCGGCGAGCAGGAAGTTGAAGAACGCTCCGACGCCGGGCTGGCAGTAGGCGAGCTCGATCGCGTCCGTCAATTGGCTCGCCTGGTCGAGCGGCTCGGCGGTGCCGGTCTCAACGCGCGCGGCGAGCGCCGGGATCGTGTGCTTCTCGTTCTCGGCGCCGATGTACGCGAACCTCTTCGAGACGGGCACCGTCGTCTGGAAGCCATCCTCGAGGTACCAGATGGTGACGCCGCCGGCGCCCGGCAGCGGCTGGCCGGTGCCTGTGAAGCCGGCCGCAAGCGCAGCGATGAGCCGCGGGTAGTCGCCCTCGGAGATGTCGGTCGCGTGTGGGTGTACGAGCCACGGCCGTTCGGCGGAGTTGAGGCCGTAGACGTTGAGAGCAAAGGTGTCGAAGATCTTCACGCGACGCCCGCTCGCGCGGTAAGCGACGCCGAGATCACGAATGAACGTCCCCGGTGCGACACCGACAATCCCTTTCGCCTGCGGGTCGTCGTTGCCGCGTGGAGCGACGTTCGCAACGACGTTCATGCCGGTACGCGCGGTCTGCAACGTCCCGTAGCACGCGGCGAGCAGCGCCTCGTACTGCTTCGGTGAAACCGGCTTCCCGGACGACGAGAACTGCGGCGACCAGAAATGTGAGCTGTTCGCCTCGTTCCAGATCACCACGTCGTGGATCTGCGGGAAGCGCTGGACGATCGAGCGAACGTATGCGCAGTACTGCCCCCGCGCCCCGTCGGTCTGAGGCGCGGACGAGGCGGCACCGTAGACGGAGAGCACGACGCGCAGGCCGCGTGCGTTCGCAATGCCCCGCGCGAGATTCGAAGCGTCGTTCGCGGTGATGCGCGACTGCCCGGGCGACCACTGCTGCGTGTAGCGGACCGCGCCGAGCCCGAGCTGCATGGCCGCGTCCTGCAGCACCTTGGGGTGCGTCGACCAGTGCAGCGAGTCCTCGGTCACGCCGAGCAGAAGCCCCGGTTCGGCCGACGCCTTCGCCGGCACGAGCAGCACGACCGCAGCGAGGAGCACCGCCCATCCCTTGGGCAATGTCGAGCCGGGTACGCGAACCTTTTTCACGGCAACTCAAGCCGAGTTATCGGCGCGCAACCCGCATTTTCGACGTTTGACTTCAGGAAGATCGGATATGCAACAAGCGGCGCAAGCAGGGGACAGGGCGCCGTCATCGTCTGCGGGAGGAGCGGAACATGAGTGCATTTCAGGTAACACCGGAGGCGCTGGCCGGAGTCAGCAGCCAGCTCACTTCGGGAGCGCAGAACATCGAGCAGATCCTCAGCTCGTTGCGGGCACAGGTCAGTCCGATCCACGATTCGTGGAAGGGCGGCGCCCAGGCGAACTTCGACGCGCTCTGGAACGAATGGCACCAGTCGGGGCTGAAGTTGCAGGAGGCGTTGAACGGCATCGCACGGTTGACCGGCCAGGCTTCGCAGGCCTACGCCCAGACCGAGCAGCAGATCGCCGGCGCGTTCCGCAGCTAGCCGAGGAACGACTGTGGCATTCATCGAGGTTGAGCCAACCGAGCTATTCGGGGCTGCGAACCGCATCCAGGGAGCGCTTCCACCGGCACCGGCGGCGGGATCGGAGGGGCCGCCGGTGCAGCGGGCCGTGGCGACGTCACCGCAGCGATCGAGGAGTTCCTCGATCGCTGGTCCTACGGCGTCTCGTCCATGAACCAGGACGCGCTTCACCTCGCGAGCCTCCTCGGACGCGCGGGACAGCTCTATGCGAAGACAGAGGACGGCATCGCCGGGGCCGAGCGATGACCGACTTCTTCCCCGGCGTGACGCCACAGCTGCTGATTCCCGGGGATCCGGGCGAGCTGGTCGGTCTCTCGGGCGGCCTGACGAGGCTCGCCGACGAGTTCGACTCGACCGGCCGCCGACTGCAGGGGATCGACGCGGGTGGGTGGCAAGGCGACGCAGCCGGAGCGTTCCAGCAGACCATCGGCCACCAGCCGGGGCGCTACTTCACAGCCGCGCAAAGCTTCTCGACCGCGGCGTCCGCGGTCTCGCAGTACGCGACGACCCTCGAGTCGTGCCAGCAGATCGCGGGACGCGCGATCGCCTCGTACGAGGATGCCCAGACATCGAGCGCCGGCTGGCAGCAGCGCAAGGCGATCGCACAGTCGGCGTGCACTCCGTTCGTCGAGGCGGATCCCGGCGAAGCGGGCCGTGCGCAGGCGGAGTCGTTGCTTTCAGACGCTCGCGCAACGCTCGACCAGGCGGCGGGAACCGCGACCTCGAGTCTTATCTCGGCCGCGAGTGCGGCACCGCAAGGGCCGGGCTTCTTCCCCTCGCACCCTGCACCAGGTCGAGCCGCCGCTGCAGATCTACGAGCGGTCCGGCGCGAGGTCTGCGGGCCTGGCGAAGCGGCAAGCACTGTCGCGACGGCGTTCGCGGGCTATCTCCGGACGGCTCGACCCATACGTGGACTGCGGCGTCCGACGGAATCAGCACGCCTCCTGATCAGGCCACGCTACGTCCGCTTCGGCACCTGGGTGCGCGGATACTCCTACGTCAACAAGTACGGCACCGTCGTCGAGGTCGGGAAGCACTGGCGCAACCTCCCGAACAAGTGCATGCCGGAGAGGCCGGTCTTTGCCGGAATCGGCGAGGACTCCGCGCTCGTCAAGGGCGTGAAGGTCGCACAGGGCGCGGCGTGCCGTGGCTGACGTTCGCCACAAGCGTCTACGAGGAGTGGGAAGCCGACCAGAACGACGGCACCGCCGTGCGCGCGACGAAGTCGGTCACGGTCGCAACCACGACAACGGCTGGCGCCTCGCAGGCGCGGAGGCAGGCGCCGATTGTCGGGGCCACGATCGGTACGGCGATCGGGCCGGAGGGCACCGTCGTAGGCGGTGTCGGTCGGAGCTGGCCGTCGGCGGCTTCGTCGGCAGCAAGGTCGGACATTCGGTCGGACACGCGATCGCGAGCTGCTTTTGAGCTCGCAGCGAGCAACGAGAACGTCAGCGTCTCGCTCACCGTGCCGGAAGACTGGAGCATCTCGAAGGCTACGAGGACACGCTCCTCACCGTCGCCGAACCGCCGCCCGAGAGAGGCGAGCCGTTCGCCACGAACGTCAACGTCCTGCGCTATCCAAACGAGCGCAAGCTCGACATTCGCAGGCTTCTCGACGAGACGGTCGCGAAGGCTCGGCCGACGTGCTCGCCGACTGCGTCCTGCTCGAGCGATCCGATGAGGATGGCCGGCTGCTCTTCACGTACCGACTACGAAGATCTCGGGCTGACTGCCGACCAACGATAGGTTGTCGAGGGCGATGAGTACTACGTCGTCACCGCGGTGACGACGAACGCCGTCTTCGCCGAACAGTCGCCGATCACCTCGGCGATCCTCGACTCGTTTGTGCTCGAAGAGGAATAGCGTGATGCGACACGACGACAACGACGACGTACATCGAGGTCGCCGTGCTGAGCGCGACAGGAGCGTCGTACCGGCGATCGGAGCCGGTGACGCGATGACACGGTCGAACTGGACGGCTGAGCTGCTACCGCCAGGAGTCCTCGCAACACGGCTCGCCGCGATCGTCGGCCTCGCTCCTCGTCCGCAGCAACCCGTCGCCGAGCTCGTGTTCGTCGACCGGCAGCTGTTCGAGGAGCACCTCGCGGCGGGAACGCCGATCGATGCCACGGAGGCGCGCGAACATCTCGCGCTACCGGCCGAAGCGCCGGACGAGCTGGCGCTCGCGCTGGCGTCCTACCGGCCGCCGCGGGCGGGCGCTGGCGCGTCGCCGCCGGGGGGCGCAGACGCGCCGCCCGCGCTCGAAGCGATCGACGGCGGCGACACGGGCTGGTGGCAGCTGCTCGCCGGGGAGGATCCGCTGGTCGGGGTTGCGACGAGCAGCAGCCGTGCTCTCTGGGCTCAGCTCACCTCGATGGCCGGGTGGCTCGCGTTCGGGGAGGCTCAGAAGCGTCATGACCCGCAGACGGGCCTTGATCCTCTGCCCGGTTGGACTCGTGATGGGCGGCTGGGTCATCGTCAGCGAGATCAACGATCACGGCCTCTCGGGCGCGGTTATCGCCGGCCTGATCGGCGGCGCCCTCTGCGCCTGCGCCATCATCGCCCTCCTCGTCGCACGCTGGAACCGAACCTGGACCGCGAAAGAGCGGCGGGACACAAAGCTGGCGTATTCGCGTGCCCGCGCCTACGCGCCGTTCGGGCTGGCGTTCGTCGGTCTCCTGATCGTGTTCAACCTGGTTTTCGGCAACGAGGTGCACAACCTCGGCACCGCGCTCGCAACCGCCGCCGGCCTTGTGTTCATGGTCGGCACGATCCTCGCCACGATCATCGCGGTCACCCGGCACGGCCCGCTCTACTCGTAAGCGGGTCAGCTAGATGCCGACCTGGACGAGCTCGAGCTCGCCGCGGCTGACGAGATACCCGCGACCCGGCGGGAAGACCATCCTCGCGCGACGCGGGAAGCGAACGCCGAAGATGTCGGCGTCGGCGTCGACGTCCGGCTGAAGGACGATGCCGCTCTCTTCCTTGCGCAGCTCGCGCGCCCATGGCGTGAACGCGCGCGCGGCCTGCTTCTCGCACGCGACGACGACGCGCAGGTCGCAATCTCGCCCGAGGCGCACGATCCGCTCGAGCGTCGCACCGGTCGTCAGGTCGTCGAGCTGCTCGGCGTCGTCCACCACGATCACCCGTGCTGAGGTGTCATCCGCGAACGAGCTGAGCAGCGTGTCGCATTGCTCCGTGCCCTCGGCCACCGATGTCCAGATCGGCAGCTCGGCCAGCGCGCTCCGCCGCGGCGCGACGAGATGGAGCGCGAGCTCAGGGTCGGACGCGCGGAGCCCTTCGGCGATCGCCCGCAAGGTCGTCGTTCGGCCGCTCCGATACGAGCCCGTGACGAGGAAGTGGCGCTGCGAGAGATCGATGGCGAGCGGACCGAGATCGTGCTCGCCGAGACCGACCGTGGCATGCAGGCGACCCTCTGCCAGCGGCAACTCGCTCCGCTCGACGTTCACGGGCAGCGTGCGGATCGGCGCGGCTTTGGCCATGCCCCCGAGCCGCTCGCCAAGTGCACGCAACGCGTCGGCCTGCGCCTCCGGCGCAGGATCCGCGGACACGGTCGCCGTCTGGACGACGAGCGAGTCGTCGGAAAAGCCCCTCCCCGGAACCAGCTCGACTCCCCGGATCTGGCGCAGGTCGAAGTTGAGCGCCGCGTACTCGTCCTCCGAGTTCAGTCGGAGCGCGATGCGCGTCGAGATCGGCGCGGTGACCGCACTCGGAATCGCAGCCCGTCGATCGGCCGTGAGCACGAAGTGCAGCCCGAACGGCCGTCCCTCCGAGAGCAGGCGCTGGAGGACGGCAGGAAGCGCCGTCGCAGTGACGCGGTCGTACGTCGCGGCGAATGCCGCGTAGCCGTCGAGCAACACGAGCACCCGCGGCATCGGCGTCTCGGGCTGCTTCCGGCGGAAATCGTCGAGCGTGAACACACCGGCTTCGGCGAACGCCGCGCGCCGCTCGTCGAGCGCCCGCTGCAACACCGCGAACATCCGCTCGACGCGCTCTTCGTCCTCGCCGGGAATGACCGATCCGCACTGCGGCAGCTCCGCGATCGGCCGCAGACCGCCGCCGCCGAAGTCGAGCCCGTAGAGGATGAGCTCCTCCGTCGGAAGCCTGTCCGCAAACGCCGCCGCCAGCGTGCGGAGAAGCGTCGACTTGCCACTGCGCCCGGCGCCGTAGATCGCGAGGTGGCCTTCCTGGTCGAGGTCGAACGTGAAGGGCCGCTGCAGCTGAAGCGCCGGTTCGTCGACGAGCCCGAGCGCAACGGCGGTGGTGCTCGCGGGCTGATCGAGCTCAGCGAGCGACAGCACCGCCGGCAGCGGCGGCAACCAGGGCGACGGAGCGACGGGCAGCTCGAGCTCGAGCGCGGCCCGGCGAGCGCAGTCCACGATCTGGTCGAGCTCGGTCTCCCCTGCCCGGCGGTGCTCATGGGCCGACGCGGCGGCGCGCGAGGGTACGAGCAGGAAGTCCTCGACGGAGACCGCCGGACCGCTCGCGGTCGTGTGCGTCGCGCCACCGACGAACGCAGTCTGGAAGAGCGTCAGCTCGTCGTGGCCGGTGCGCACGTAGGCACGGCCGGGGAACGATCGCGGGATTGCTGCGGCGTCCGGTGCATCGATCACGTCGACGCTCTCGGCGGGACCGTTCACTTGCAGCGCCACACGCAGGTTGGTGTTCGCGCGGATGTTCGCGCTGACCACACCGCTCGGCCGCTGCGTCGCGAGGACGAGATGCACGCCGAGGCTGCGACCGCGCTGCGCGACATCGACCACACCGTCGACGAACGCAGGCACCTCGTCGACGAGCGTCGCGAACTCGTCGATCACGATCACGAGCGCAGGCGGAGCCGCATCGGGCTCGCGCGCCTCGAGCTCCGCCAGGTCCTTCACGCGCCACTCACGGTTCAGCGCCTCGCGGCGCTTGAGCTCCGCGTTCAGCGAGATGAGGGCGCGCTGAGCGAGGTGCTCGTCGAGGTCGGTGACGAACCCGACGGTGTGCGGCAAGTTGACGCACTCCTGGAACGCCGAGCCGCCCTTGTAGTCGATCAGCAAGAAGTTCAAGCGGCTCGGCGGATGCGCGAGCGCAAGCGATGCGACGAAGGTCTGCAGGAACTCGCTCTTCCCCGAGCCGGTCGTCCCGGCGACGAGGCCGTGTGGCCCGTCGCGCCGAAGATCGATCTCGAGCAGCCCGTCGCCTCGTGAGCCGATCGCAGCGCCGAGCCCCTCGGCGCGCTCCCACCCGGCAGCGACCGAGCGCACGTCGAACGGCGTCCCGAGAAGCGTGCTGAGCGCAATCGTCGCCGGCACGCGCGAGGCCGCTCCGGCTGCCGAGCCGTCTACGAGCGGTGCAAGGTCGAGCGCAGTCCTCTGTGCCAGGTCGACGGCAAGTGTGTCGGCCGTGACGTCCTCCGTCCGCTGGCCGGTTCGACCGTCGGTGTACGCGAGGCTCGCGCGCTGTCCGTCCACCTCGACGTACCCACGGCAATCGCCCGGCAGCTGCGCGACGTCGCTGCCGAGCCACAGGACGGCGAGAGACACATCGCCGCAGCCGGCGAGCAGGTCACGCACGACCGCAGGGCTTGGCGCGACGCGCTCGTCGATGACGAGCAAGAGCCAGGGGCCTGTGACCGGCCGCGCGGCGCGGAGCGACTCGAGCTCGACGCCAAGCTGCGCGTGAGGCAGCCACTTGAGCCACCCCCACGACTCAGCGGCGCCCTCGGGAAGCACGGCTGCAATCTGGAGGTCGGCCGGGCTGTGCAGCATGGCCGCCTGCAGGACGAGCGAACGGGCAAGCGATTCGACATCAGGCCGTTGGCCGGTCAAGCCAAGCGCGCCCAGCTCGCGCAGCGAGACGACGAACGGGACTTCGGGCGCCTCGCCGTACCACTCCTTCAGCTGATCTGCCTCGGCGCGCAGCGCCGGTGCACCGCCGGCGGGCATCTCGATCTCGATCTGCGACGGCTGGCTCTTGCTGCCGAGACGAAGCAAGAGGAAGTCGGCGTCGCCTGACCGCCGCTCCCACAGCTCCGGCGTGCGGAACGACGCGCGCTCGATCAGGTCGGAGACCGTCGGTGCGGCCGTTCTTCGCGCAGCAGTCTCGGCCGCGCGTGCAGCATCGAGCTCGTGGCGCGCGCGCTCGAGCCCCGACCGGTACTCGACGAGGTGCTGGCGATAGGCGTGCTTGCCGGTGCGACGGTTCTCGACCAGGGATCCGATCGCGAGCAGAGGGCTGAGCGCGGTGAAGAGCAGCATCACGACGCTCCCGGTGAAGAGCCAGAGAGCGACGCCCAGGATCACCGGAAGAATGGACGCGGCGAGCGGGAGGCGGGCCTTCTGCGGCTCGTCGGGCGGTGCGCCGACCTCGACGGCCGCCGCTGCGAACGGCGGCGTGACCCGAGGTGGACGGTTGACGGCGATCGTGCCGTCGGCGGAGGAGGCCAGCGAACGGCCCGGCTCGGGCGTGCGCCGGACGGTGAAGAGCGTCCGGCCCGCGCGAGCAATCGCGCCCGGGCGCAGCTCGGCCTCCTGAATGCTCAGCCCCTCGATGCTCGTTCCGTTCCGCGACTCGAGATCGCTGACGGTGACGCGCTCGCCGTCGACGTCGATCGCGCAGTGGTGCGACGAGAGCGATGGGTCGTCGATGCTGACGTCGGCCGAGGGATCGCGGCCGAGAACGCTCCGGCCGGGCGGCAGCGCGAAGCGCCGGCCCGATGCGGGGCCATCGCAGATCGTGACCTCGAGCCCACCGAGCGACGGCGGCGCGACGAACGGCGCTCCGGTCGTCAGCACGTCTCCGCGAACGAGACCCGCCGCGGCGATCGGCACACCGGGATCGAGTTGTCGCCCGGTTCGCGCGCAGGTGACGGTCGCTGCGGCGAGCCCGAGTGAGCTCGCGAGCGCGTCGAGCACCTGCTCCGTCCGCGCGTCGGCATCGGCGCGGAGCGTCACGTCGTGAAGACCACCGCGCGGATCGATCACCGTCACCGGGAACGAGAGGACTTCGGCCGCCACAGCTACTCGTTCACTCGGTAACCGGCAGAGCGGAACGCGGTGATCGCGTCGGACACCGTGGTCTCCGCCCGGCCGACCGCATGTGCCGCCGCTGAGAAGCCGGCTGCATTCGCGTGCGCGAGGGCGACGTACGCGGCCGCCGTCTTCTTCAACGCACCGGAGAGGCTCGCGACCTGCGCGCGCTCGCCGGTGGACGAAAACGCATGTGCAAGCGCGACGTTCGCCTTCGTGTACGCCGAGGCAAGCTTGGCGGCCGCAGCGTGCTGCGCCGCCGGGGTGGTTGCGCGGGCGAGCGATGCGCGACCCTCGCGCCGGGCGACGCCGAGCGGACGCAGAACTCCTTCGAGCCGGCCGGCGAACGACGCGTTCGGGCCGACCGGCAACTGCTTCGCGTGGACGAGCGTTCCGGTGGCGACGACCCGATCGCAGCCCGAGCCGGCGCAGCGGATCACGACCGTTCCCGCAGTCGTCGGGATCGCGAAGACCTGCTTGCCACCCGCGCGGTAGCTCAAGGCCTGTAGGTGGCCGAGCTCGATGCTCGCGTGCTTCTTGGCGACGGCGGGAGTCTGCTCGATCGCGGCGCTGAACGGCAGTGCCGCCCCGGTCGCCAGCGTCACCGCAAGATGTCCGTCGGCGACTGTCTTCGTGCCGGTTGCAGCAGTGCTCGATCCCGAGCGACCGAGCATGACGCCGAGCACAACACCGAGAACGACGACGACAGCGGCCACCGGAAGCGCGATGCGCGGCCGAGGCACGCTCGCGGCAATCCGCGTGCCGAGCCCCGGGGCGGGCGGCACAACAGCGCTCGGAGCGGTGCGCAGCGTCGGCGCATCGATCATCGTCTCGCCGCGCGCGCGGCGTGGTGCCGCCGGCGCGGCGTTCAGCAAGGCAGCGTGCGCCAGCTGCATCAGCTCGGTCGCCGAATGCGGCCGCGCCGCAGGATCCTTCGCCATCCCGCGCTCGATCACGGCGTCGAGCGACGAGGGCAGGCCCGGGCTCTGTTCGGAGAGCGGCGGAGGGGCATCCTGAAGGTGCGCCATCAGGATCGCCGCGTCCGAATCTCGGTTGTACGGAACCTCGCCGGCGAGGCACTCGTACAGCACCGCGGTAAACGCGTAGATGTCGCTGCGCTCGTCGGCGGGCAGGTCGTTGATCTGCTCCGGCGACAGGTAGTCGAGCGTGCCGACGTTCCGGCCGACGTTCGTGAGGCTGCGATCGCCACGCCCTTTGACGAGGCCAAAGTCGGCGAGATAGGCGGAGTCGTTGGCGTCGACGAGGATGTTCTGCGGCTTCACGTCGCGATGGACGACGCCCGCGCTGTGCGCAGCATCGAGCGCGGAGGCGGCCTGGTCGAGGATGTGCAGGCTGCGCTTTGCGTCGAGGCCGTTTGCCGCGAGGTCCTTGAGGCTCGAGCCGCGGATCAGCCGCATGGCGATGAACAGCCGTCCGTCGATCTCATCGGCGCGATAGACGGGGACGATGTGGACGTGGTCGAGCTTCGCCTGCTGCACTGCTTCGCGGCGAAACCGCTCACGGAACTCGAGCTGCTCGCCGAGCTCGGCCGAGATCACCTTCAGCGCGACCTGCCGGTCGAGCGAAAGCTCGGTCGCCTCGTAGACCGTTGCCATGCCGCCCTTCCCGAGAACGCCGTCGATCCGGTAGTCGCCGAGGACCGAGCCGACCCCGAGCGGCGTTACTTGCTGGGCGGACACGCGACCTTCGCCGATCCCCTCAGGCAGCCGCTGCCGTGGCTGCGGAAGACGACCCCGGCGGCAACGTCGGGCTTGACGAGGAAGTCGCGCCAGACGCCGACGTAACCGGGCTTGCTCGCGCGCACCTCGAGCACCGCGCCTTCGGGAACGGTCTTGCCGACGAAAGCCTGGCTCTTCGCGACCCCGAGGATCGCCCTCACGGTCTCGGAGATCTTGCAGGCGCGCACACAGATGAAGTCGACGGCGGAGCCGGAAACGATCCCGTGTGCAGCGAGGGCGATGAACTTCACCTGATTGCCGGTGATCGCTGCGGTCGCCGAGAGCGGGATGCCTGTCGGGCTTGCGAGCTTCGAGCTGGCGGGCGCGGCCGGCTTCGACGACGTCGAGCCGGAGACAGCCGGCAGGTTGTGCACGCACCGCTTGTCGGCCGGCGCGGCGATGACGTTGCCGACCGTCTTGAAGCCGCCGCCACCCGGAAGCAGGCCGGAGACGTTGCCCTGCCCGCCCTTCCAGAGACAATTGGCGCTGACGACGTTGCGCTGGCCCACAGGTGCGCCGGCGTCATACGACGCGTGGACGCTGTAGCCGCTCGACGACGCGATCATGTTGTGCGTGACCTTGTTGTCGTTCGACGCGCTCTTGGCGTTGCCACCAAAGAAGACGCCGCCACCGTTCCCCTGGATCAGGTTGTTCGAGACGGTCGAGAGCTGAGCGTCGGGCGACAGCGAAATGCCGTCGCCCGCGTTGTAGCGAATCACGTTGTTGGTGATCTGCGCGCTCACCGAGATCGAGTCGAGGATTCCAGGCTGGCTGCAGCTATCGATCTCGTCGTGATCGATGCGCGCGTGGTTGGCGTGATCGAGCAGCACGCATGCCCCGCTCCCCGAACCGGAGCCGGCACCGGAGACGTTGCTGTCGAGGAGCTGATTGCGCAGGCCACGGAGGACGACCAGGCCGGCGAGCCCGGCGCCCGAGGTCGTGCGAACGGCGACGTGGGCGAGATGCGCGTCGTGCGCGCCCGGGGCGAACTCGATCCCACCCTGGAGGACCGCGCCCTGCTGGTTCGGCGTGCTCATCACCGTGATCGGCTTGCCGGGAAGCCCGGAGGCGGTCACGACCACGTGCTGGGTGAAGACCGCGCCCGGCGCGAGGCAGCCGGTCTGGCCGGGCTTGAGCGATTGAAAGAGATGGTCGACGGTCGCGTAGGGCGAGGCCTGCGAGCCGACGCCGCCGTCGTCCCCGGTGGGCGCGGCCCAGTGGACACAACCACCGGCGAGCGAACGCGAGTCGGCGGGCGCGAGCAGCACCAGCGACGCAAGCAACACGGCCGGAACTGCAAGGAACGCACGGCTCACTTGGATCCTCCCTGGACGATGATCGTGGGCGTCGGCGCGGGCGCGACGTAGGTCGGCTGCGCGGGGGTCGTCGGGACGCTCTTCGTCGTCGTGTGGACAACGGCGAGCGAGACCGGAAGTGCGGCCGCGTGCGCCAGGCCCACGATACGCGGCGTCGGCGACGACGGCTTGAGCACGCGAATCGTCGCTGCGGCGCCGGTTGCTGAGGGCGAGGAGGCCGAGTTCGAGGCGAGCGCATACGCCGCGCCGAAACCGACACACGCCACAAGCACTACCGCCACAGCAAACAAGATGAGGTTTCGCATCCGCCCGTCCGGCGTCTTATTACCGATTTGGCGAAACTTCAATCAACATCGGTCAGCAGCCCCGATTGGCGGTCGAACACGGCGCTACAGTCACGCCGCGAGCCCCCGTAGCTCAGTGGATAGAGCAGCGGTTTCCTAAACCGCGTGCACAAGTTCGATTCTTGTCGGGGGCATCGTTCGTTGACAGCCTCCCGCCTCGTCGAGATAGTGGCAGCGGAGCGATGATTCGGGCGGCATCAACCGAAGGACGTATGACCGTTCGCCAGCGCGCGTCCGTCCTCGCGATCGCCCTTGCGCTCCTGGCGATTGCCTCGGTGACCGCTTCGACCATCGCGCCCGAGGCAGACGCTCGTCCGGCTACCTCTGCAGTCGCCGAGCGGGCCGCGGTCGGGCCGCTCGCGAGTGCTGCCGTGGGAATCGTCAGCGAGCTCGCCAACACCGCCCTCGGGTTCGGCCTCGACAAGGCGTTCGGCTGGGTCTTTGAACAGTTCGGCTTGGCGGAGGAGGACCCGGCCAAGCCCGATCCGCAGCTCGCCGAGATGAAGCAGCAGCTTGGCGAGATCCAGACCAAGCTGCAGACGATCCAGACGCAACTCAACGACCTCGAGTCCGCGTCCAGGCAGCTGCGCTCCGAACTGCAAGAAGCGAGCTACGCCAACCTGGTGAGCCAGGCGAGCACGATCATCTCGCGCGTCAACAGGGGCATGGGTGAGCTCGACTACGTCGCTCACATGCGCTCAGACGATCCGACGAAGAAGGCGAGAACGGAGGACGCGCTCGCGTTCATCAAGAGCCACCTGATGGGCGCGGAGCAGGAGGAGCTCGCTGCTCGGATCAGCGGTTCCGCAGGCGCTCACGGACTGGTCGCAGGCGCGTACAAGGTCGAGAAGGAGCGCACAGTGCTCTGGACCACCCCCAACTCGTACACCGTCCGCGCCGTCTACAACTACTACCGCGACACCGAGGCACGCCTGCTGCTGCTGCGGGTCGAGTACATGCACGCGCACCCGACGGTGTACTCGGGTCACTACATCGCGACGCAGATCCAAAAGGTGCGCGAGACGTTGGACGCGCAGACAAGCCTGCGTAAGGGCCTACCGGCGTCGACGGAGATCTTCGCCGACACCCGCACGCACTTCGACTGGTACCTGCCTTGGCTCTTCAAACAGTTCCCACGGTACGGCGGCGCGCGGGCCTCTGTCGATGTGGGCCCCGGCTGGCTCCATCCCTACGCGAAGGAGATCGAAGACCTGGTCAAGGGACACGAGGTGGGCTGGGTCAACTGGATCAACAGTGAGATCGGAGGCGGGCTGACCGTGCCGGCAAACTTCTCCGGAGTCTGGATCGTGCCCCCCGTGCCACCCTCGACTTCGGCTACCTGGTCGAACTGTTTCAACGCGAGCGGAAAGATCGTCGCGATCACCCCCAGCGCCAACCCGATGTGCGGGCATTTCCTGAACAGGGTCCGCACGACGGACTACTGGTAACCCAGCACGAGCGGCGCGGTGGCCAGGTCGACAACCTCGGCGGGAAAGGGCGAAGAAGCGTTGTCTGAGCCCGCGACGCACGCGGTCGTCGCCGATTCGCTGACAAAACGGTTCGGCTCGGTCCTCGCAGTCGACTCGCTGTCGTTCGCACTCACACCGGGCACGATCACCGGCTTCCTCGGCCCGAACGGCGCCGGCAAGACGACAACCCTGCGGATGCTTCTTGGGCTCGCCAAACCGAGCACCGGCAGCGCGCTGATCTTCGGCCGCTCCTACGCCGCGCTCGATGAGTCGGCGTTGCGGGTTGGCGCGGTGCTGGAGGCGACCGACTTCCATCCAGGCCGCTCCGGGCGCGACCACCTGCGGACGTTGAGCCGAGCAGTACAACTGCCTGACGCGCGTGTGGACGAGGTGCTGCGCCTGGTCGACCTCGACGGCGCAGCTCACCGTCGCGTCAAGGGGTACTCCCTCGGAATGCGGCAGCGGCTTGGGCTCGCGGCCGCATTGCTCGGCGACCCCGAGCTATTGATCCTCGACGAGCCTGCGAACGGGCTCGATCCGGAGGGTGTGCGGTGGCTGCGCGACTTCCTGCGCGACTTCGCAGCAGGCGAGAAGACGGTGCTGATCTCCAGCCATGTGCTGGCGGAGGTTGCGCAGACCGTCGATCAGGTACTGATCATCAACCGGGGCAAGCTCGTCGTCGAAAGCTCGCTGGAACAGCTGACCGCCCGTGTCGGCGGATCGGTTCGCGTCCGCACGCCGGAACGATCGAAGCTGCAGGAGGCCCTGACACGCCAGCGGATCGAGACAACGACCGCGAACGAACAAGAACTGCTCGTGCACGGGGTGAGCACCGAGAAAGTCGGCGATCTCGCATTCGCAGCCGGCGTCCCGATCCACGAGCTCGTCGCCGAAGGATCGTCGCTCGAAGACATCTTCCTCGAGCTCACCGCGGAGCCGCATACGTGATCGCCCAGATTCAGGCCGAGTTGCTGAAGATTCGCACGACCCGCACCACCATCGGGATCGTGCTCGGGATGGTCGCGCTCATCCTTCTCTTCTCACTGCTCGCCGGGCTCCTGACGAAAGCGCCCAGCCTCATGACCACAGAGGACCAGCGCGGGCTGCTGAGCGTCGGCAGCCTCGCCGGCGTCTTCTCCGCGCTCGCCGGAATCATGCTCGTGACCAGCGAGTACCGCCACGGCACGATCCGCCCGACCTTCCTCTTCACGCCCAGGCGCTCACGCGTCGTCGATGCGAAGCTCGCCGCTGGCCTGCTCGCCGGAGTCGTGTTCGGCATCGTCGGCGAGGGGCTCGGCTTCGCGATCGGCTACATCTGCCTCGCCAGCCGCGGCATCGACTACTCGTTGAACGGTAGCCAGACGACACTGCTGCTGGTCGGGACGCTCGCCGGTGTCGGTCTCTGGGGCGCGATCGGAGTAGGCATCGGCATGATCGTCCGCAACCAAGTCGGCGCGATCATCGGCCTACTCGCCTGGGGCTTCGTCGCCGAGAACCTCCTCTTCGCGTTCGTCCCCTCTGTCGGACGCTTCGCGCCCACCCACGCCTCGGACGCCATGATCGGCCTCACTACCAACCATCTCCTCCCCGCCGCAGCAGGCGGCGCAGTCCTGCTCGCCTGGACGATCGCCTTCGCGGTCGCCGCCACCGCCCTCGCTGCACGCCGCGACGTCGCATAGCGTCGACGATCGGCTGGCGCAACGCGGGGCGGTCGCAGGTTCCCTACGGAAGAGAGACTCCATGCATGGTCCGACGGCCGCCTGAAGAAGGCCCTGCTGGTTCTCTCCGCGATGACGGTGCTGGCCCTGCCGGCGGCGGCGCCCGCGATGCAGTCGCACGTGTCGACCACGCGAGCGTCGCATCACCCCTTCCTCGTCCACATCAACGCCGACGCGTCGTCGCCCTACAACTGCAACATCAGCACCTGGTATTCCGCGCACGCGAGCTGCACCGGCCGCTCTGCAGTGAGCGGCCACTCATACGGCTTCAACCAGACGACAGTCTCGGTGAGCTGGTGCTCGGTCGCGGAAGAAGGGAATTGCTTCATCAGCGGCGTCGGCCACGTCGGCGGTCGCAAGCTGCCCGCCGGCAACTACAGCCGGTGGATGAAGGTGTGCCAGGGCGTCGCAGTCGGCGATTGCGGAGACTGGCTCCTCGGCGCCGTGGTGATGCCGAACGGGCCGTTCAGCGTCGTCGCGGGATCGATTGGCGGACAGGCCGTCCACCCGGACTCCGGCGACCAGGCCCGGATCAACACCGTAGGCGGCCCGCTTCACCTCGTGGTGACCTACAAGGACCGCATCTCGAACGGTGCCGGCAAACCGGCAGCGTACGGCTACACCATCGGCTCTGATCGGCTCGGTGCTCTACTAGCCCGCGCCGCTACCGGCGGAGGGCGCGGTCGAAGCGCGTCGGCCAAGTCTCCGCCGCCGGCTCCTCCACCGCAGTCCGGGCGCGCCAGACGACGTGGCCGTCCGGTCGAACCAGGGACGCGCCGGTCGAGTCGATCCCGTAGCTCGAGAAGAACGTGCCGCTCGGATCCTGCAGGTCGGCTCCGACGCGATAGACGTCGACCGGCACTCCGAGCTCGCCCGCCACTGCCGACGCCGCCTCGAGCCCAGGCTCCGCCGTCGGACGCCGGTGAACAGGACGAAACTCGTGCCGCTCAGGTCGAGCGTCGACAGCGGCGAGCCGTCGCGGACGAGCTCGACGTGCGGCGCGCGGAAGCCCGGACGGCCCGTCGGCGTGCGCGGATCCTCCCAGTCGGCGTCGTCGTCGTCCGGCTCGACAGAGATGCCGGCGGAGCGGAAGCGGTAGCCGAGGTCGATCAGCGCATCCTCGACCATCGGCGCGAGGCCGTCGGTCCCGAGGCTCTTGTCGAGCCGGAGCACGTAACGCGCATACGCCTGCTCCACCGTCAGCCGCGCGACCGGCTGCCGCTCGGGCTCGTACGTGTCGAGCAACGCAGGTGCGGCGCGGCCGTCGAGGACATAGGCGAGCTTCCACGCGAGGTTGTAGGCGTCATGGACGCCCGTGTTGCCGCCGTAGCCGCCGGTGGGCGGCATGACGTGCGTTGCGTCGCCCGCCAGGAAGATGCGTCCGTCGCGGAAGCTCTCGGCGACGTCGGCCTGCGCGTTCCAGCGCTGCACGTTCTCCACCTCGATCGCCAGATCGTCGGGCGCACCGAGCGCCTCGCGGACCCAGGCGACGCAGCGCTCCTCGCTCGTGTCGTCCCAGACGTGCGGCGACATCACGCCGTTCTCGTCGGCCGCCGAGTTCACGACGAGGAACCCGGACTGCTTGTCGAGGGAGAACCGGAAGAAGCCGAGCTGCCGTGGATGGAAGACGTAGATGACGCTCAGGTTGCGATCGCCGATCAGCTCGCTGCAGTCGGCGCGGAAGTAGATCGTGACGCTGTCGGAGAAGGTGCCGCGCCCGGCCCAGCCGATGCCGAGCTGCTCGCGCACACGACTGTGCACACCGTCAGCCGCGACGGCGTACTGCGCGCGCACCGTCCGCTCCTCGCCGGTCTCGCGCTTGCGAACGACGGCAGTGACTCCATCGTCCGAGGCGTCGAGCGAGACGACCTCCGACGAGTACTCGAGCCGCGCGCCGAGATCGGCCGCGCGCTGCTTGATCACCGGCTCGAGCCCGATCTGCGTGACGAAGAGGCGCGGCGACGGGCTCAGGTGCTCGACGCCCTCGTTGACGTTGCGGAAGTACCAGTCGAGCTCTTTCCCGCCGAGCGACTCGACCGACATGATCGCCCCGTTCTGCTCGAACTCCTTCTCCGACGCCTCCAGCACCTCGTCCTGGATGCCCGCGCTCCGGAACGTCTCGATCGTCCGCTGCAGGAGCATGGCCGCCCGCGGGTGGATTGCCGTTCCCGGATGACGCTCGACGACGAGATGCTCGACGCCGAGGCGCGCGAGGAACAACGACAGCGACAGCCCGACCAGGCTGCCGCCGACAACCAGGACGGGAACGTCTTCGTCGCTCAAAACGTCGGCTTCGCCGACCATGACGACGACGATCAGGACGAGGAGTGCCGTGTCGAAGCGGAAGACGGTGAAGAGACGCGCGACGCGCCGCTGGACCTCCGGCGAACTCGGCCCGAGGCTTTGAGCCGCCCGATCGATCCGGCCGAGCTCCGGCCCGACGAAGAGGACGCCCGACCGAGCCCGCGATCGCCAACCGACCAGGCCGAAGTCGATCCAGAAGACGTGCCAGCCGAGGTTGCCCTTCTCGACCGTGGCGATGCCGAAGATGAGCACCGCGAAGAGCGCGGGGGTGTAGACCTTCACGCCGATCCAGGCGCCCATCTTCCCGAGCGCGGCGAGCGTCTCGTTGTCTCGCTTGAGCTCGTACACGACGCCGAGCGTGGTCAGCGTCACGTCTCCGCCCACCCAGATCACCGCGAACGTCACGTGCAGCGCCTTGAAGACGGAATAGGAATCGGGCGCGTACCAGAGGAAGACGACCGCCCCCACAACCAGCAGGAGCGCGGCCAGGAGGGTCGAGCGGCCCGTTGCCGGAGCCGCAGCGGCTTCGTTCACAGACATAGCCATCCGCCGTCGACGGGAAGGTTGACGCCGTTGATCGCGCGGTTCTCGAGCAGGAATCGCGTCGCGTCGACGACCTCTTGCATGGTCACGAGCCGGCCGAGCGGTGTGCGATCGACGAGCGCCTGGTGGCGTTCGGGCGGCATGTCGCGCCACTGAGGGCTGTCGCCGACGATCGCGGGATGGAGCGCATTCACCCGACGGGGCGCGAGCTCGACGACGAGCGTGCGCACGAGGCCGGTGACCGCCCCGTTGACCGTGGAGACCGTGGTGGAGCCGGGATAGGGCCGGTCGCGAGCGAGGCCGCCGTAGAGGAGGACGGCGGAGTCGTCGGCGAGCTTCGGTAGCAACGCGTGGATGACCTCGGTGTACCCGACCAGCTTGAGCGTCACGAGACGCATCGCGCCGGCGATGTTGTAGTCCTTCACGGTGTTGCTGTCGCGCTCGATCGCGGCGAGCACGAGGAACTCGACCTCACCGACACCGGCCAGCCGCTCGTCGATCGAGTGCGGGTCGGTGAGATCGAGGCCGAGGCCCCGGGTCGAGCCGCCGATCTCCGACGCGACGCTCTGCGCGCCGGCCTCGTCGCGGCCCGTGATGACGACCTCCCGGCCCTGGTCCGCGTAGAACTGCGCGACCTCGCGGCCAAGGCCTCGTGTGCCGCCGACCACGACGACGCTCCTGCTTGCCATCCTCCGATTCTCCTCTCGCCGTTCCCTAATGCGAGTGCGTTGCCGCGTGCTCCTTGCACCAGTCGGGCAGCAGCTCGCCCTGCGAAAGGATGTGGTTGCGAGACTCCTCCAGCTTGCCGATCACCGACTTCATGTCGACGCCGACGAGCTGCCCGCCGCGCTTGACCGCGTTACCGGCGACGAACACCGAGTCGACGTTCGACGTGTCGGCGTACGTGACGATCGTCGCCTTCGGGTCGAGCACCGGCGCCGTGTTGATCATGTCGACGTTCAGCAGGACGATGTCCGCCTGCTTGCCCGGCGTCAGCGAGCCGACCCTCTCTTCGAGCCCAATCGAGCGCGCGCCGTCGATGGTCGCGAACTCGAGGACATCTGTGTGCGTCAGCTTCGGTGCGAAGGCGACGTCCGGCGTGTCGGTGAACTCGAGGATCCGGTCGTACGCGAGTGCCGTCCGCATCTGCGTGAACATCTCGCCCGGCACACTCGAGACGACGTCGACGCTGAGCGACGTCCGGACACCGCGGTCGAGCATCTTCCCGATCGGAGGCGGCCCGTGGCCCATCAGCATCTCGACGTAGGGGGCGATCGACGCCTTGCCGCCGGTCTCGGCGATGAAGTCGAGCTCCTCGTCGGTGAGGTCGGTCATGTGGATGTAACAGACGTCGGGGCCCATGAGCCCGAGGTCGTGCATGTCCTTCACCGGCGTGTAGTGGAGCGTGTGGAGGCGCATTCCGACGTGCACGCTGATCAGGATCCCGAGCTCGCGCGCGAGCGCCCAGTCGTGCTTCGCGACATCAGGGGTGACGTTGCCGGGCTGGCGCGCCGCCAGCGCGAGCGTGAGCAGCCCGTCGTCGGACGAGAAGTACGTGTCGCGGATCCGCCGGATGTCCGCGGGGTGCTCGAGCTCGCTGTACGACCACCACTCGCCCCCGGTCGGCATGCCGTGCGCGTAGACGGCGCGAATGCCTGCGTCCTTGAGCCCCTGGATCGCCGCGTCGGAGTGGTCGGGCGTGTTGCTGATGTGCGACCAGTCGAGCAGTGTCGTCACGCCGGCATTGAGCGCCTCTAGCGAACCGGCGTAGTCGCCGATGTGGACGTCTTGCGGGCGGTAGAAGCCGCCGACCTGGCCGAGCATCACGGCGAAGTAGTGGTCGAGCGTGCACGAGGGCAGAACGCCGCGAACAGGCGTCTGCCAGGTGTGCCTGTGCGTGTCGACGAAGCCCGGCATCACGATCATCCCGGTCGCGTCGATCTGCTCGGCGTCCGAGACGCCGAGGTCCTGGCCGATGTCGACGATCTTTCCGTCCTCGACGAGGACCTCGCCGCGATAGACGTCACCGACCTTCGGGTCCATCGAGACGACGAAGCCGTTGCGGATCAGAAGCCGCTGCGAGCTCATGCCTCACTCCTTCGCGTTTCCGGCAGGGATAGGTGCGGCGGGAGGCCTACGCCACCCTCGGCAGCCAACATGTCCTCGCGCCGCCGCATGTACAGCGACCATAAACGGACACACCCCTTGTCGTCAACGGGCTAGGTCGACGTGCGGCAAATTTGCCCGTCTTGCCGTCCAATTCGTTAAGCCAGCATTGACACTGTCACTCGTACCTGCTCAAAATGCCTCGTGGTCGCGGCCAGCCCCTCATCGCCGCCCCGGTTGGGACGGAATGCGGGCGCAATCGGCAACACCCTTGCTGCGAACGCCATCGGGGCCGCCCGGTTCCTGCCGGTGTGGTTTGCCACCGTCGTGCTGGTCGTGGTCTCCGCGTTCATCGCGCCGGAGGCTCTACAGAGCACGTCGTGGTCGTACGTCTTGCCCCAGACGACGGTGCTCGCCGTCGCTGCGCTCGGCCAGATGCTCGTGGTCATGCAAGGGGGCATCGACCTCTCGACGCCCGCGGTCATCGCGGCGGGCGGCAACCTGATCGCCGGCGTCGGCTCCAGCCACAACCTCCCGGTCGCGATCGTCGCCGCTCTGGCCGTCGGCATGCTCGTCGGCCTCACGAACGGGCTCCTCGTCGGGCTCCTGCGGCTCAACCCGCTGATCGTGACGCTCGCCGTCGGCCAGATCGTCCTCGCCTGGAGCAGCAAGTACTCGCGCGACGTCGTGACGGGACAGCCGCTCGTGCCGAGCGGGCTCTCGTCGTGGGCGACGCACAAGCCGCTCGGGGCGAGCAACGTGTTCTGGACAGGAGTGGCGATCACGCTCATCGTCGCGCTCGCGATCCGCTACAGCACGATCGGTCGGCGCTTCCAGGCGGTTGGCGCGAACCCACGGGCCGCCTGGATCGCCGGGCTGCGTGTGCGGACGAACGTCGTCCTCGCCTATGCAGCGGCAGGCACGTTCTACGCCGTCGCCGCGATCTTGCTCGCCGGCGTCTCGGGAAGCATCGACCCGGCGTTCGGATCCACGTTCTTGCTCTCGCCGATCGCCGCTGTGGTGATCGGCGGCGCCGCGCTTGCCGGTGGTCTCGCCAGCGCGACGTCGACCTGGGTGGCGGCATTCGCGCTGACGTTGTTGACGCAGATGCTCGTGATCCTGGGGCTGTCGGCGGCCATGCAGTACGTCGTCTTCGGCGCCGCAATCATCGCCGGAATGGTCGTTTCAGGGGATCGATTTGCCGCAGCCCTCGGGCATGGGCTGCGGTTGTTCAACCCGCCGCCTGCGGTGGCGGAAGCACGTGCAGACGCAGGCGAAGAACCACGGACGCATGACGGAAGGAGTCCAGAATGAGAGGGAAGCGCCAGATCTTGTGGGTGCTGATGGCGACCGCAGCTCTTGCGGTTGCCATCGTCGCGATCACGGGCGGGACAGCCAGCGGCACGAGCAGTGCCTCCGGCCCATCGGGGGTCGGGAGCAACACGAAAACGGTCGGAAGCGGCGGCGGATTCGGCGAGACGTACAAGGCGCCGGTCGGTACGCTCGCGCACGCGCTCTTCAGTGCCAAGCTCCTGCCGCCGGCAGGGTCGCCGCGCAACGTGTCGCTCGCGGCGCTCGGTCGCTCCTCGAAGACGGTCAACTACGCGCTCGCGCTGAGCTGTTGGAAGAACAACGGCTGCAGCACGGGCACGAACGGCAAGTACACCGTCGCCTACGTCGAGGGCTTCGGCGAGAACACCTATCGGCAGATGTCGAAGATGGAGTTCATCCTCCAGGCGCTGACGTATCCGTCCATCGGAAAGATCATCTACCGCAGCGCGCACTCGGACTTGAACCAGGCGATCGCCGACTTCAAGTCGATGATCGCTCAGCACGTCAGCGCGATCGTCACCTACCCGGACTTCGGCGACGCGATGCTGCCGGTGTTCCAGCAGGCGACCAAGGCCGGCATCCCGGTCTCCACGTACGCGTGGGGCTACGTCAGCGGGCCGGGCACGAACTACACGACGGTCGTCGGTGAAGACACGTGCAAGCTCGGCAGGACGTTCGCCTACGTGATGAACAACCAGGTCAAGTCGGGCAACATCGCGTTCATGGGCGGCTTCCCCGGAAACCCGCTCTCGGCCGGTTGGCAGACGTGCGAGCAGAAGGCTCTGAGCCCGTCGATCCACGTCGTCGCGAACGATCCGACGAACTGGGATCCGTCGAAGGTGCAGGGGATCGTCTCCGGCATCCTCGCCAAGAACCCTGATCTGAAGGGCCTGAGCTACGAGGACGCCCTCTTCATGTCCCAGGGCGGATACGCCGCGTACAAGGCCGCGAACATCCCGTACGAGGGCGTGTTCACGTATCGGACCGACGAGTCCGGCATGGGCTGCCTCGCCGACAAGCTGAAAGATCCGAAGCTGAAGATCTTCTACTACTCGGCAGGGAACGCACAGATCCGCGTCGCCCTGACGGCCGACATGATGAAGCTGCAGGGAGCGAAGATCGCGCCCGAGATCGTGTTCCCGATCCAGCTCCAGAACCAGGCAACGCGCAGCATGTGCAAGAAGGGGTATCCGGACACGGCGTCGGGAACCTCGCTCATCCCGCTGAGCCTCCTCAACCAGATGTACCCCTAGGAGCAACTCGAATCTCGAGTCGATTACTGCCATGTCGAATCCCGGACCTGTAAACCCCGAGGTGCTCTCCGTACGCGGGGTGTCGAAGACGTTCGGCGCCGTTCAGGCGCTCCGTGACGTGAGCTTCGACTGCCGCGCGGGCGAGATCCACGCCCTCGTCGGGGAGAACGGGTCCGGGAAATCGACCTTGCTCGGAATCGCAAGCGGGTTCCTCGCGCCGGACGCCGGGGTCGTGGAGATCGGGGGGCGCGGCCTGCGTCGCGCCTCCCCCGCCACGGCCCGGCGGCTCGGCCTCGGCATCGCCTACCAGGACTACTCGCACGTCCTCGACCTCACGGTGGCCGAGAACCTCTACCTCGGAGCGCCCGAAGGCGCCCGTCCGCCGCACGCCCAGCTGGAGGGCTGGGCGGAGGAGACGCTCGCAACCTTCAAGCTCGACCTCGATGTCGCGGCGCCGACCGGCGCTCTCTCACTCGCCGAGCGGCAGCTCCTCGAGGTGGTCAAGGCTCTCCTGCTCAAGCCCGAAGTCCTTCTCCTCGACGAGCCGACGACGGCGCTCGGACCTGACGCGGTCGACCAGCTCCATACGCTCGTCCTCGAACAGTCGAAAGCGGGCGTCGGCATCGCGTACGTCAGCCACCGCCTGCCTGAGGTGCTCTCGGTCTCGAACCGCGTGACCGTCTTGCGGGACGGAGTCGTGCAGGGGACGTTCGACGCCGCGTCGGTCTCGGAAGACGCCCTGATCGCACTGATGATCGGCCGGCCGCTCCAGGTCGCCTTCCCCGAACGGCGGTCGACACCCGAGGCGAACGACGTCCTGCTGACCGTGTCGGGCCTGCGCGGCGAGCGGTTCGGCCCGATCGATCTCGTCGTCCGCAAGGGCGAGATCCTCGGGATCGCAGGAGCCGAGGGCAACGGCCAGGTGCAGTTCCTCCGCGCGCTCGCGGGCGTCGAGCGGGCCGCCGGCTCGGCTGCCTGCGACGGCAACGAGCTCGACACGCGCTCACCGCTCGGCCCGCTCCGTGCCGGAGTCGTGCTGCTGAGCGGCGACCGGCGCGGCGAGGCGCTTTTTCCCGTCCTCAGCGTGCGCGCGAACGCAACCATTCAAGTACTCGGGCGTCTCGCCCGATTCGGCGTCGTTCGCCGCGGGAGCGAACGGCGTGCGATGTCGTCGCTCGTCGAGCGGCTCCGGGTGCGCATGGGCTCGCCCGAGCAGCCGATCCAGTCGCTCTCCGGCGGCAACCAGCAGAAGGTGGCGCTGATCAGGCCGTTCCTACGCGGCGACGTCAAGGTGATCCTTGCCGACGAGCCGACCCAGGGTGTCGACGTAGGCGCCCGGTTCGACATCTACGAGGCGCTGCGCGACAAGGCCGAGGAAGGGCTCGCGGCGATCGTCAAGTCGAGCGACCCGATCGAGCTGTCCGGCCTGTGCCACCGCGTCGTCGTGATGTCCCGCGGCCGCATCGTCGAGGAGATTCCCGGCGCACGAGCTGGGTGAGCGCCGGATCATCGAGGCAATCGTCGGCTCACGCGCCGGCGCTCGCGAGGTGCCCGCGTGAAGCGCGGCTGGATCCCGCCTCTCCTGATGATCGTCCTGATCGTCGCGCTGGGCGCGTACACCCAGGCGCATCACTCGGTCTTCCTGAGCAAGGAGAACCTGAACGCTCTCCTCCTCGAGGCGCTGCCGCTGATGCTGGTCGCGCTCGGGCAGGCGACCGCGCTGCTCGTCGGCGGCTTCGACGTCTCGGTCGGGGCGCTGATGACCATGTGCGTCGTCACCATGTCGTTCACGCTGACCCCGGAGACGACCGGCTTCTCCCTGGTGACCGGGACGCTTGCGATCCTCGGGATCGGGCTCGCCACCGGCCTCTTCAACGCGTTCCTGATCAGGGCGCTGCGGCTCCCGTCGATCGTCGCGACGCTCGGCACGCTGAGTGTCCTCGAAGGGACGTCGCTCCTCCTTCGCAGCTATCCCCAGGGACCGATCAACACCGACGTGACGTCGGCTCTGACGCGGGCTGTCGGCTTCATCCCGATCGCGTTCATCGCCGTGATCGCCCTGGCTCTCCTCGCCGACGCCTGGCTCTACCGCACGCGCACCGGGCTCGCGTTCCGCGCAGTCGGTCTCGACGAGCGGTCCTCGCGCCGGCTCGGGATGTCGACCGGTCGCACGGTCGTCCTCGCCTTCGTCGTGTGCTCGGTCATGGCGTCGATCGCAGGCTTCTACCTCGCGGCCGAGGTACAGGTCGGCTCGCCGATCATCGGCAACCAGGCGCTCGAGAGCATCGCGGCGGCCGTGCTCGGCGGCGCGAGTCTCGCCGGCGGCAAGGGCTCGTACGTCGGCACGATCCTGGCGGCGTTCTTCCTCACCGAGGTCGACAACGTGATGCCGCTCTTCCAGCAGCCGGCCGAGTACGCGGACGCGACGATCGGCGTGCTGATCCTGCTCGCGCTCGTCATGTACCAGTTGCCGGAGCTGATCGCGCGCGTCCAGAGCGCGCGCCGGGTCGCGCCCGCGGCCTAGGCTCTGCGACCGCGGGTCGGCGACGCGGCCGAGCACGACCCAGATCGCGTGCACCGGCTCGTCGCCGATCGCCCAGAGCCGGTGCGGCGACGACGAGTCGAACGCGATCGAGGCGCCGGGCCCGAGCTCGTACTCGTCGAAGCCGACGCGCACTCCGAGCGTTCCGCTCTCGACGTAGCCGTACTCGCGGCCACCGTGCGTGACGAGCGCGTCCGCCGGGCACGACTCGGCGCCGATCGGATAGACGACGTGGAGGAACTCGAGGTCGGGGTCGTTGTGCGGTGTAAGCCGCTCCCAGCGCACCCCTGAAGCCAGGTTGATCACCCGGCGCGTGTCGCTTCGCGCGACGATGCCGTCGGCGTCGCGCCGGGCCGGCACGACGTGACGGCCGGGCTGGCCGCCGTCGCCGAAGACGTCGCTCATCGTCATCCCGAGCTCGGTGGCGAGCGAGTAGAGCGTGCTCACGGACGGGTTGACGCGGTCGAGCTCGATCTGCGAGACGAGGCTCGGCGAGACGCCGACCCGGCGCGCGAGCTCCCGCAGGCTGATCCCGCGCCGCTCTCGCTCCTGGCGGAGCCGGCTGCCGACCTTCGAGGACTCGAAGCTGCGTTCGGTGGTCGCCACGGTCTCTACCGTAGCCGCCTCTGAATCTCGGCGACGATCCGATCAACCCCGGGTAGGAACGCGTCCTCGAGCGGCGGGCTGTACGGGATCGGTGTGTTCGGCGTCGCGATCCGCCAGGCGTCGTCGAGGTAGCCGAGCCCCTGCTCGGTCACGCACGCGAGCACCTCGCCGGCCCAGCCACCGGTCAGCGGCCCTTCCTCGACGACCACGAGGCGATTCGTCTTGCGCACCGAGGCGAGCACCGTGTCGATGTCGAGCGGACGCAACGTGCGCAGGTCGATCACCTCGAGCGAGATGCCGTCGCGCTCGAGCCGCTCCGCGGCGGCGAGCGCGTCGTGCACGCTGTTCATCGCGGTCACGAGCGTCACGTCGGTCCCTTCGCGCACCACGGCAGCCTCGCCGAGCTTCCCGACCGCGCCGTTCACCTCGCCCTCGAGCCCGTAGAGGCGCTTGTGCTCGAAGAAGAGCACGGGGTTATCGTCGCGGATCGCTGCTTTCAGCAGCGCCTTGGCGTCGGCCGGGTTCGACGGCGCGACGATCTTCAAGCCGGGGACGCCCATGAACCACGACGCCGGCATCTGCGAGTGAATCGCGCCGAACCGCCCGCCGGCGCCGACGACCGAGCGGATGACGAGCGGCACGCTCACCTGCTCGCCGGTCAGGAACCAGTACTTGGTCGCCTGGTTCACGAGCATGTCCATCGCGAGCGTCAGGAAGTCGCCGAACATGATCTCGATCACAGGCCGCAGGCCGTTGACGGCTGAGCCGAAGGCGGCGCCGGACAGTGCGAGCTCCGAGATCGGCGTGTCGAAGACGCGCTTTGCGCCGTACTTGTCGTAGAGGCCCGGCGTCGCGGCGAAGACGCCGCCGGCGACGGCAACGTCCTCTCCGAAGAGGATCACGCGCTCGTCGGCGGCGAGCTCCTCGTCGAGTGCGTCGCGAATCGCGTTGCGGAAGGCGATCGGCGCCATCAGAGGGCGAGGACGAGCGGCCGACCGAGCAGCTCGCAGACGCGGGACAGGAAGCGGGCGCCGTCGGCGCCGTAGACGACTCGGTGGTCACAGCTCAGCGTGAGCGTCATGACGTCGCGGAAGGCGACGCCGCCGGAGGTCTCGAAGGCCTCCCGGCGCACGGCGCCGACCGCGAGGATCGCCGCTTGCGGAGCGTCGACGATCGCCGTGAACGAGCGCACGCCGAACATGCCGAGGTTCGAGACGGTGAAGGTCCCGCCGTGCAGGTCGTCCGGCCGAAGCGAACGGCTACGGGCGCCCTCGGCCAGACGGCGCGTCTCGGCCGCGATCTCGCCGAGCGTCCTCCGGTCGGCGTCTGACACCACCGGCACGAGGAGCGCATCGTCGGTCGACACGGCGACGCCGATGTTGACGCGCGAGTACTCCTCGATCCTCCCGTCGACGTACGACGCGTTGAACCGAGGTAGACTCACGGAGCGCGAGCGCAGCCGCTTTCACGACGAAGTCGTTGACCGACGGCGCGCTCGGCGACTCCTCGCGTGCACCGCGACGGAGCTCGACGAGCATCGACACGTCTGCGTCGTAGGAGACGGTGAAGACCGGGATCTCCGTTGCGGACTGCACCATGCGGCGGGCGATCGTCGCCTGCGTCGCCGTCAGCTCGACAACTCGCGCATCGCCGCGCGCATCGCCTCCTGCTGCCGCGGGCGCCGTCACGGCCGGCGGGGGACCCGCAGGCGCAGCCCGCCGCACGTCCTCGAGAGTGATCCGGCCGCCGGGACCGGTGCCGACGACGTCGTGGAGCGAGACGCCGAGCTCCACGGCGGTCCGCCGTGCGACCGGCGACGCGTTGGGATGCGCCGGGTGCGGCGCGTGCAGGATCCATTCGCGGCCTCAAGTACGGCGCCGTTTCCGCCGAGGGTCGCGATCGGCTGGCCGACGGCCGCCGACTCGCCCTCCTGCACCAGGATCGACTCGAGTGTCCCGTCGTGCTCGGCCTCGTAGATGACGGTCGCCTTGTCGGTCTCGACCTCGAGCAAGCCCTCGCCGCGCGTGAACCCGTCGCCGGGACCTTTCAGCCAGCGCAGGATGACGGCGTCGGCGACGGAGTCGGACAGCTTGGGCATGGTCAGCTCGGCGGTCACCACTAGTCCTTGAACTCGCTGCCGACGAGCCCGGATGGGAACGGAGCGGCGAGGCCCCGCTCGCGCATGCGCTCGAGCTCGTCTGCCACGTCGCGTTCCACGTCGTCGAGCGTCGCGGGGACGGCCCCGTCCGCCTCGAGCTGCGCGCGCAGGACGAGGAGCGGGTCGCGAGCCTTCCACTCGTCGAGCTCGCCTTCGGGCCGGTAGGCGCCGGGGTCGCTGCGGGAGTGGCCGACGAAGCGATAGGTCAGCGCCTCGATGAACGCCGGGCCTTCACCCGAGCGCGCGTGCGCGACCGCGCGAGCGGCCGCCTCGCGCACCGTCCAGACGCTCATCCCGTCGATCGTCTCGGCCGGCACCTCCATCACCTCGGCGCGCGCGCGGAGCTCGCCGGCGGTGACCTCACGGAACGCCGTGTACTCGCCGTAGCCGTTGTTCTCGCAGACGAGGACGAGCGGCAGCTTCTGCACCTGCGCGAAGTTGAGGCACTCGAAGACGTAGCCCTGGTTCATCGCGCCGTCGCCGAAGTACGCGACGGCGACACCGCCGGTGCCGTGACGCGAGAGCGCGAGCGCCGCGCCGGTCGCCGCCGCGATGCTGCCGCCGACGATCCCGAACGAGCCGATCAGCCGGTCGGCGGGCGAGTTCACGTTCATCGAGCCGGCGCGGCCGCCGTTGATCCCGGTCTCGCGCCCGAGCATCTCGTCGAGCAGCGCCTGCGGGTCGACGCCGAGCGCGAGCGCGTGGCCGTGGCCGCGGTAGGTCGCAGCCACCCGGTCGCGCTCCTCGAGCAGGCTCGCGACTCCTGTCGCGACCGCCTCCTGGCCGGAGTACAGATGCGTCGTGCCGTACACCTCGCCCTTGAGGAAGAGCGATTGCACGAGGTCCTCGAACCCACGGATCATGAGCATCTGCCGGTAGATGCCGGTGTACAGCTCGACGTCGTCGAGCACGCTCGTCGTGGTGTCGCTCATGCGGCGCCCGCAGTCTGGCCGAGACGCTCGGCGAGGTAGTCCCAGTCGCGTTCGAACCGGTAGGAGTGCCGGGCCGGAGGCCCGGGCGCGGACGTCTCGAGCCAGCGCACGCGTCCCCCCTTCACTTCGTAGAACGCATGGACGCATCCGACGGCCGTCCAGAAGACGTCACCCGGACGCAGCGTGAAGCGATCGCCGTCCGCGACGACGTCGACCTCGCCTTCGAGCATGTAGTACGACTCCTCGAAGGGATGGTCGTGCGGGTGCGCGCAGGCGCCGGGCTGGTAGTCGACCATGAACATCGTGTGGAGCTGCGCATCGAGGCGCTGGTCGACGAGCATCTTCACGGCAATGCCGCTGTAGGCGAGGACGGCGGTCGCCATGCTCGACGAGACCGTCGGGGCGGCGACTGACGCTCCCTGCCTGAGGACGTCGAGGTCCATCTGCCCATCGCTGAGCAGGAACAGATTTCGGTTGCGCGGGTCGCGCACGTCGAGTGGAACCGGCTCCGTGTCCGGCGGCGGGCCGAGGAAGAACGTGTCGCTGCCGTCGAGCCGCGGCCGCGGCGCCGCCATCTCGATCCACCGTGCCGGGGCCTCGGCGCGAAACGCGTGGGGAACGCCGACGGGCAGCACGCCACATGCCCCCGGTTCGAGCCGAACCGCATGGTCGTCGATGACCAGCGTCGGCTGGCCTTCGAGCACGTAGAAGCCCGTCTCGAACGAATGAAGGTGCTGATCGACGTGACCGTCGGCGAGCGAGACCAGGGTGAGCGCCATGTGCGTCGCACCGAGCGAGCCGTCGACGAGGCGACAGTTCTTCAGTCCGCTCGAATGCCCCGGCAGCCCGTCGGCGAGCTCGACGTCCTCGCGCCGGACGAGCCGGTAGGAGGGCATCCCGTCGGCGAGCTGCCGCGTTCCCGTCTCGTCGCTCATGCACCGTTCCCGACTACGGCCGATGCCGCCACGAGACCGGCCGTTCCGTCGCGACCGGCGTCCGTCTCCCCGAGGAAGTCGGCGCCGCGGACGTAGGTCCTCCCTGCGACGAGGAGCTCGTCGGCCGGGAAGCGGGTGATCACTTCGCAGCCGTCGGCCGTGACGACGACCTCCTCCTCGATCCGTGCCGCCGAGCGTCCGTCTGTCGCGGCGCAGTACGTCTCGAGCGCGAAGACCATGCCCTCCTCGAGCGCGACCGGATGGTCGATCGAGTGGACCCGCGAGATCATCGGCGGCTCGTAGAGCCCGACGCCGATCCCGTGACCGAACTGGAGCCCGAAGCACGTCTCCTCGTCGGCGAACCCGAGCTCCTTCGCCGTCGGCCACACCGCGGCGATCCGATCGGTCGTCATCCCCGGCCGGACAAGCGAGATCGCCGCATCGAGCCACTCGCGGCACTGCTTGTAGGCGTCGAGCTGCGCGTGATTGACGCCGCCGACGTTGAACGTGCGGTAGTAACACGTCCGGTACCCCATGAACGAATGGATGATGTCGAAGAACGCCTGGTCTCCTGGACGCAGGAGCCGGTCGGAGAAGACATGCGGGTGCGGGTTGCAGCGGTCGCCCGAGACGGCGTTGATCGCCTCGACCTGCTCGGAGCCCATCTCGAAGAGCAGTTGATGGGCGCGCGCCACGATCTGATGCTCGTAGACGCCGGGACGAAGCATCCGGTAGATCTCCTCGTAGACCGCGTCGACCAGCCCGGCCGACTGGTCGAGCAGGGCGATCTCCTCTGGCGTCTTGATCTTGCGCGCCTCGAGCATGACCCGTGAGCCGTCCGTCACGTGCACGCCGGCGCGTTGGAGCGCCTCGATCGTGACGAGATCGGCCATGTCGATGCCGAGCGGCTCGCCCGCCAGCCCGCGCTCGCGGAGCTCGTGCGCGATCCGCTCGCCGAGCCGGTCGGGAATCCCGGTCTCGACGGGCATTGCGCCGCGCATCGGCGCCACACCGGCCCGGAAGTTCTCAGGAGGAAGCCACGGCGCGAAGAGCTGATGGTGTCGCGCAGCTGAGCCGAAGTCCCAGAGGATCGGGTCGTCACCCCGCGCAAGGAGCACGTAGCGCGCGTTCTTGTCCCGTGCCCACTCGCCGATGTGCGTGCTTGTGACGTAGCGAATGTTGTTCGGGTCGAACAGGAGCAGCGCGCCGAGGTCGGAGGCTTCGAGCGCAGCCTTGGCGCGATCGAGACGGTCCTGGCGAAGCCGCGGGAAGTCGATCCGCTGCTCCCAGTCCACCGCCCGCGTCGCATCGGGCGAGCCGGACCTGCTTCGCATCGTCATCGCTGAACCTCCTGGTCGGGAGCGCTCCGGAGACGAAGGAAGAGCGCCATGAAATCACTGTCGCCGTAACCTGCTTCGACCGTGGCGCGGACGAGCTGCTTCAGCTCACCGGCCAAGGGCAGCTGCACGCCGGCACCCTCGGCTGCGTCGAGTACGAGGTCGAGGTCTTTCTCCATCAGGGCCGTGGTAAAGGTCGCCGAGTAGTCGTCGCGGAGAAGCGGCTCGGTCTTGTACTTCACGAACGGCGCTCCGGCGGCCGAGTCGCCCATCGTCCGGAGGAGCGACTCGCGCGAGACGCCCCCCGACTCGCCGAGAACGAGCGCCTCCGCCATCAGCTCCGCCAGCCCGGCGATGACGAGGTTGATCGCGAGCTTCACGAGGCGCGCCTGCTCGGCGTCGCCGACGGCATGGATCGTCGGCCCGATCGCCCGGAGCACCGGCTCGGCACGTTCGAGCACCTCGGTCGGGCCGGACACGATGAACGTGAGGTTTCCGGCCCGCACGACAGCCGGATTGCCGCTCACCGGCGCGCGCAGGTAGGCGAGGGACGCGCGGCCTACGATTTCCGCGACGTCGGCCGAGCCGCGCGGCGACACGGTGCTGGTATCCACGAGGATCGTCCCGGGTCTCGCAGCCTCCGCGACCGCGGTCGCGACCGACTCGAGCGCCGCGTCGTTCGGCAGCGAGGTGATGATCACGTCGACCGTGGCAGCCAGAGCGGCCACGGAATCAGCGGCGACCGCGCCGCGGGCCACGAGCGCCTCCGCCCGCCCCGGCGTCCGGGTGTGCACGAGGAGCTCGAATCCGGCATCGAGAAGACGCTCCGCGAACGCACTGCCCATGTTGCCGAGCCCGATCAACCCGACTGGCGGCCGCGGGTCCTGTCTGATGCTCACCGTTCAGTATGAATAAACGATTAGACGGGGCGGCGTCAAGTTTCTTCCCCCACCTGTACAGCCGGACGGCACGTTTTCCGGGATTCGTGCCGGGTGTCAGGCAGGACGGATGCTCTGCGCGAATCGGAAAGCGTCATGCGGGTCGTACTTCCCCTTCAGCGCCTGCAGCCGGGGCAAGTTCGTCCCGTAGTACGCGTGCGCCCAGCCGCCGAGCTGTGGATCGATGTAGTTCTGGTAGGCGGAGCCGGATGCGTAGGGCCGCATCTGGGCGTAGAGACTCGAAAGCCACGTCGGAGGGGCAGTGTCGCCGACGCTCGTGTACTGGATCGAGAAAAGCGCGTCGCGATGGACGAACGCCGTCGCGGCCTTGGGCACGCGGTTGATCGCGCCGCCCGACGCGTCGAAATAGAGCGCGCCGCGGCCGCTGCCCTGACGGGCGGTGACGGCAGCGACGAGCGTCGCGATCCCGGCGGCCGGGAGGGGCGTCGCGACGTAGTCCGACTTCGCCACGAACGTCGAGCGCGGCTCTGTGCAGTGCGCCGCGTCCCGGCAGCCGGCCCAGTGCACCGCAGCGTCGAGATAGCTCAGGGTCTGCGTCGCGACCTTGATCGGCGTGCCCGTGCTCGTCAGCGGCTCCAGCAGCGACGGCAGGTCGCTCTCGGGCCCGAAGTACTGGCCGGCCGAGGTGACATGCGTGCGTGCGCCGGGGGTCGAGGGGCCGGTGGCGATCAGGTCGAGGACGGAGAAGAGACTGTCGGGCGCATGCGGAGCAAACGCCTGCCATGCCGTGAGCGCTGCGGCGGCCTGCTCCCACGGCCATTCGATCGCATAGGTCGAGACGGTCGAGACCGGATGCGTGGCAAACGTGAGATCGGTGACGATGCCGAAGTTGCCGCCGCCGCCGCCGCGAGAGGCCCAAAGGAGATCGGGATGGTGCGAGGCGTCGCAGACGAGCAGCTCACCCGCTGCAGTCACGATCCGGAGCCCGGCGATGTTGTCCGAGGTCGTGCCGAAGCGTCTCGCGGAGTATCCGATGCCGCCCCCGAGCGCGAGACCCGCGATGCCGACCGTCGCGCACGAGCCGCCTGGGACAGTGACCCCGTGCCCGGCCAACGCGGCGTACACGGCGAACAGATTCGCGCCTGCGCCCACCGTCGCATGCGCGCCGGAGACCTGCACGCTGTTGAGCCGCGAAACGTCGGCGACAACGACGCCGTTTCCGCTCGAGTAGCCCGCGTAGCTGTGCCCACCCGAACGCGGGACGATCTGAGTCCGATTGCTCGACGCCCAGCGCACGACCCGTTCCACGTCCGCACGGTTCGCGCAGTAGGCGATCGCCCTCGGCCTCAACCGGTCGAACCGCGTGTCCCAGAGGAGCCGCGCGGTTGCGTAGCGCGCACCGCCCGGAACAACCACTTCGCCGTCGAGCATCCGCGCCAGCGCATGCACCGGCCCGTCGGCGGCGACGGCCGCGCGCGTCCACGCCGGTAACGCGGCGGCCACGCCCGCAGCTGCCGAGCGCACCAGGAACGCGCGCCGATCCATGGCGCCGAGAGTAGCGCGAGCCTAGGCGGCAGTGAGCCGTCACAAGTCGCCGCAAGGTGTGTAAGGATGCCCGCCTCGCGGCGCAGACAGGTCATTCGACAGTAGGGGGAATCGATGATTGTCCAAGCGCTTTCGCGCCGCGGAGGGCGGCGCGTACTGCTCGCACTAGCGCTCTGCGTACTCGCCTGTGCAACCGCCGGGGGAGGCGCATTGAAAGCCTCGGCGCAGACGTCCGGGGGAACCTTCGTCCGCACCTGCGCCGATCCGCCACCCGGTGAGTGGGCCTGTTTCGCCCTGCATCGGACGACGAACGTGCTCGCGGCGATTCCGGCCGGCCAAAGCCCCGCAGCGGCGGTGAGCGGCTATGGGCCGTCCAGCATCGACAGCGCCTACAACGTCCCGACGAGCCTCGGCGCCGGCAGGACGGTGGCGATCGTCGACGCCTACGACGATCCCAGTGCGGAGAGCAACCTGGCCACGTACCGCAGCCAGTTCGGCCTGCCGGCCTGCACGACGGCGAACGGCTGCTTCCGCAAGATCAACCAGAACGGGGCGACGAGCCCGCTGCCCGCCGCGGATACCGGCTGGGCAGGCGAGATCATGCTCGACATCGAGATGGTCTCGGCGGTCTGCCCGCTGTGCCACATCCTGCTCGTCGAGGCGACCAGCCCGACCGACGCGAATCTCGGCACCGCCGTCAACCAGGCGGTCGCGCAAGGCGCATCGGCCGTCTCGAACAGCTACGGCGGATCGGAGAGCTCGGGCGACCCGACCGTCGGCGCCCAGTACTACCAGCACCCCGGCGTCGCGATCACGGTGTCGTCCGGCGACGAGGGGTACGGCGTCGAGTTCCCCGCCGCCTACCCGTACGTCACCTCCGTCGGCGGGACCTCGCTCTCGACGGCGAGCAACGCGCGCGGCTGGACGGAGTCGGTGTGGTCGACGTCGTCCACCGAGGGCGCCGGGAGCGGCTGCTCGCGGTACGAGGCGAAGCCGTCGTTCCAGACCGACACCGGCTGCACGAAGCGGACGGTCGCGGACGTCTCGGCGGTCGCCGACCCGGCGACCGGCGTCGCCGTCTACGACTCGTACGGCTCCGGCGGCTGGACCGTCTTCGGCGGCACGAGCGTCGTCGTCGCCGATCATCGCGTCGATCTACGCGCTCGCCACACCGGCGCCCTCGAACGTCTACCCGAACCAGTACCCGTACGCGGACCCGGGCGGCCTCTACGACGTGACGAGCGGCTCGACCGCCTCGTGCTCGCCCGCCTACCTGTGCACGGCCGAGGTCGGCTACGACGGGCCGACGGGTCTCGGCACGCCGAACGGCGTCGCAGCGTTCGGGCCGGCCTCGACGGGCTCGAGCGACTTCTCGATCTCGGTGAGCCCGAGCTCGGAGAGCGTCGCCGCGGGATCGAACGGGACGGCGACCGTCTCGACGGCCGTCACCTCCGGCAGCGCCGAGTCGGTGTCGCTCAGCGCGAGCGGCCTGCCGAGCGGCGTCACAGCGTCGTTCTCGCCGAGCACGGTCACGTCCGGCTCGTCGTCGACGCTGACGCTCACCGTCGGGTCGTCGACCGCGACGGGGACGTACCCGGTGACGATCACCGGAACGGGCACGACGGGGACGCACACGACGACGTTGTCGCTGACCGTGACCAGCCGGCCCGCGAACGACTTCTCGATCTCGGTCGCGCCGACCTCGGCCAGCGTCACGGCGGGCAGCAGCACGTCGACCACGGTCTCGACGGCGACCACGTCGGGCTCGTCGCAGACGGTCTCGCTCGCAGCGACCGGCTTGCCGACGGGTGCGACAGCGACGTTCTCGCCCAGCTCCGTGTCGTCGGGCTCATCATCGAGCCTCTCGATCGGAACGTCGAGCTCGACTCCCGCCGGCACCTACCCGATCACGATCACGGGCACGGCAACGTCGGGGTCGCATTCGACGACGTTCACGCTGACGGTGACGGCAGCAACTGGCTGCACCGCCGCGCAGAAGCTCGCGAACCCCGGCTTCGAGTCGGGCTCGACCGGCTGGTCTGCAAGCTCGGGCGTGATCGGCCAGAACGGGCCGTCCGAGCCCGCGCACGCCGGCACGTGGGACGCCTGGCTCGACGGCTACGGCTCGAGCCACACGGACACGGTCTCGCAGAGCGTGACGATCCCGAGCGGCTGCAGCAGCTACACGCTGTCGTTCTGGCTCCACATCGACACGGCCGAGCGGACGACCAGCGTCGCCTACGACAAGCTGACCGTGACGCTGGGCTCGACGACGCTCGCGACGTACTCGAACCTGAACAAGAGCACGGGCTACGTGTCTCACTCGTTCAACGTCTCGAGCCTCGCGGGTCAGACCGTCACGTTGACGTTCAAGGGAGTCGAGGACAGCTCGCTCCAAACGTCGTTCGTCATCGACGACACGGCGTTGAACGTCAGCTGAATCGGCGGACGGGAGGCCCCTGCACCGGCGCAGGGGCCTCCCGTCTACACCGCCGGTACAGCTTCTCGCCCGCCGCTGCGGATGGCGGGCGTCAGCGCGACCGCAATCGTGGCCAGCCCGTTGAGAGCGGCAGCAACGTAGAGCGTCGTCGGGACGCCGAGCGCCGCAGCGACCGGGCCGACGACCGCATAGCCCAGCGGATTGAGCACGACGGAGCCGAACCAGTCGAACGAGCTGAGCCTCGACATCAGATGGTCAGGGATTTTCAACTGGAACGTGGTGAACCAGATGATGTCTCCCAACGTCAGCCCGAGAGCCGCGACGGCACCGACGACGCACAGCACCGGCACGGGAGCCGCTGCGCCGAGGAGGGCGAGCATCACGGCCATCGGCGCGCAGAGCAGCGTCGACGCGACGAGCGGACGGCGCGGGTGGAGTCGCAGCGCGATCATCCCGCCGAGGATCGAGCCAACTCCCTGACACGCCAGGATCAGCCCCCACGCTCCGGCTCCGCCGAGGTGCTCCTTCGCGACAGTCGGCCCGAGGACGAGCAGCGCCGGGAACATCGTCAGCTGGAACAGCCCGAAGTACACGACCATGGTGACGAGCCATCGCCGGGCGACGAACTCGCTCCATCCTTCGCGCAACTCGTGCAGCATCCGCGTGCGCGGCGGACGTTCCGCCTGCGGAATTCGCAGCTGCTGTTGCAAGCCGGCCGTGACGAAGAAGGTGGCCGCGTCGACGGCGAGCGCCCAACCCGGGTTCGCGATGACGACAATCGCGCCGCCGAGCGCAGGCCCGACGATTCGCAGCGTCGATCGGCTGAGATCCAAGAGTGCGTTCGCCTCTTGAAGGTGGGCGTGGCTCACCGCCTGCGCGATCAGCCCTGTGGACGCCGGCCGCGTGAACGCCGCCGTGACGCCGAACACCAACTGCAGTGCCGCGACCAACGGCACGGTCGCGTGGCCCGTCAGGAAGAGCGCAGCAGTCGCCGCCTGCGCGGAGCCCGTCGCGAGATCGCCGAAGACGAGCAGCGCCTTCCTCGAGACGCGGTCCGCCCAGATACCACCGGCAAGCAGGAAGACGACGATCGGTATCTCGCGCGCGAGCAGTACGTAGCCGAGGTCGGCCGCGTCGCCGATCTCCAGCACGCCGAAGGCAAGGGCAACGGCCGCCATGTTGTTGCCGAGCGCGTCGAATGCTCCATCCGCGACGAGATAGCGGACATTCCGCTCTCGCAACGCATTCCGAACCGCGGTGGCACGCATGAGCCGACTCTATGTGCCTCGCCGCGCAGCGATACGCCGCCCGTCGAGGCGATTCGACCGCTTATCGAGACAGCAACTGCAGCGGGGACCGATTCCCCGACCTCCCGGATTGTGCGCTATGATGCAATCCTCAGTCGTCCCGTTGACACAAACGCGCGACGCGAACGATCCGTCCTTTTAGCGGTAGGCCGGTGCACGGGCCACCGACGCCTCGTCGGCAATGCTTGGATCGAGGGAAGGACCACTATGAGTGTCCTCAAGGGCCGCACGGCGCGTCAGCGCTCGAAAGCGGCGATCGTGGGCGCGCTCGCGCTCCTATTCATTCTCGTGCTGCCGATGACGAGCGGCGGCGCGGTCGCCCGCCACACGGCGCAGGCGACGGTGCCGCTCGGAAACGCCGCCAGCTTCGGCGCGCTCTCTGCGGCGGCGATGACGAACAGCGGCCTCGACACGGTCGTCAACGGCGACGTGGGCTCGTCGACATCGATCGACGTCGGGGTCACACACCCCGGCTTTTCGGCGTACGGCGCCGGCTCGACGCAGCTCGCGAGCGCTCAAGCAAGCCTCCTGACCGCGTACGGAAACGCCGAGGCGCAGACGCCCACGGGCGACATCACCGGCGTCAACCTCGCCGGCCAGGTCGTGACACCCGGCGTCTACAACTCGACAGGCGGCATCTTGATCAGCGGCCCTGTGCCTCTGACGCTCGACGGCGGCGGAAACGCCGATTCGGTGTTCATCTTCCAGGCAGCGTCGGGCGGAGACCTGACCGTCGATCCGACGTCCAACATCCAGTACACGAACGGCGCTCAGCCGTGCAACGTCTTCTGGAAGGTCCAGTCCGCGTTCCTGAAGAACACCGGCTTCACCTTCATCGGCACGATTCTCGCGCTGACTCAGATCACGCTGACGGCCAGCATCACCGTCCAGGGAAGAGTCCTCGCCCGCAATGCCGGTACGACCTTCATCAATGACGTCGTCAACGTTCCGACGACGTGCGTCACGCAGGCGAGCGTCAACGCTGCTGCAGCGACGGCGGCGGCCGCCGCGGCGGCCGCCGCCGCAGCAGCTGCCCAAGCCGCTGCCGCAGCCACGGCAGCGGCAACCGCCGCAGCCACAGCAGCAGCTGCAACCGCAGCCGCGACCGCCGCACAGCTCGCAGCCGCTACGGCGGCCAAGGCAGCAGCCGTTGCAAAGGCAGCAGCTGTTGCGGCCGCGGCCGCAACCAAAGCTGCCGATCTGAAAACGGCGAGGGCAGCCGCGGCAAAGGCCCTCCTGGCCGCGCACGTCGCCCGGGCGAGCGCGGCTCGCGCCACGGCAGCAGCGACGAGGGCCAGGGCGCTGAAGCTCGCCACCGCGGCGAGGGAGCGCCGAGCGAGAGCAGCCGCCTCGAGCAACGCCAAACCGGCGCGTCACGCGTTCGGTTTCACGGGCTAGCGAGCCATGCACGCACGGCACCACCGAGGGCGGGCTTTCGGGCCTGTCCTCGGACTCGTCTTGATCGCGGCGACGGCCGGCGTCGCGCACGCAACAGCCGGCCGCGCGGCACACCCGCGCGGGTCAAGAGCTCGTGCTCCTGCTCCGGAGTCACGCTGCGTTCTCCACGCCAGGCGGTCACGGCGCAGCGATCCAAACGGTCTCGGCCGAGCGGCCGATCACCGGCGAGAGAACTGCGCTCCCGGTCCTCGCGCACGCGACGGGGCCGCAGGGCAGCCACTGGCTTCGGGTCCTCCTCCCCGGACGCCCGAACGGGCACACCGGATGGATCGAGAGCGGCGGAACAAGCGCCGCTGTCACGCCCTGGCGCATAGCGATCGCGCTCGGCGCTCGGCGTGTGACCGTTTATCGGAACGGGGCCGCCGTCAGGCGCTTCACGGCAGTTGTCGGAAAGCTCGCGACGCCGACTCCGACCGGCGCCTTCTTCGTCGAAGAGGCAGTTGCCTTGCGACCGGGCGACGTCGGTGGCCCGTTTGCCCTTGCGCTGAGCGCGCGGTCATCCGTTCTGCAGGAGTTCGCCGGCGGGCCCGGCCAGATTGCGATCCACGGATTGATGAACGTCGGCGGCGTCCTCGGCACCGCCGCGTCCCATGGGTGCGTCCGCGTCGCGAATCAGGTCATGCGCTGGCTTGTCGACCGTGTCGGGCCGGGCGTGCCGGTGACGATCAGTCGTTGAAGGCGGGGATCGAGCTCCGAAGCTCGTCCAGCAAGAGCTCGTCCTGCAGCATCGCCCCCGACCCGGGGTTCGGTATCGGATCGATCAAGAGCGACCGGCCGTCGTGGCTCGCGATCACGTTGTACGCGTTGAGGTCGCCATGCGCGATCGACTTCGCGTGGAGCTTCGCGACGTTCCGCTCGACGGTCGTGAGCGTCCGCCGTGCCTCCTCGACCATTCCGAGCTCGAGCAGTGAGTGGAACGTGTCGCCCTCGATGCGCTCGAGCACGTAGCCGACCAGATCTCCGTCTGTGTTCCGCACCATGCCGACCGGCAGCGGGATCCCCGATGGGACGATGCGATGCATCTCGATCAGCCGCTCGAACTGGCCGCCCAGGTTCTCCGACTTGAGAAGCGACAGGATCCCTGCGTCGGGGGGCGGCGCGAAGCGCGGCCAGAAGTACTTGAAGACGACCTCGTCGGGCGCAACTCCTTGCTCCCGCAGGCGAGCAACGAGCTCGCTCCCGTCGGCGAGCTCGACATCGACCACGAAGCGCGGCCTGCTCGGGACGAACGACGGCACGCGCCGGTTGCCACGGCGGAGGCGCATTGCCCGACAACTCTACCCGGGCAGATTCTCCGCTCTAGCCGTGCTGGAGGGTGACGACCTTCGGGTTGCCACCCTTCGCCGGCTGCGTCGCCGTGCGCACGACACCGCCGCCGTCCTTCATCGCCGTGACGAGTGTCGTCCCGTTCGTCTTGCCCGAGATGACGTACACGGCGCCGGTCTGCGTGACGCCCGCGATCGTCGGCGTCTGCACGACGTAGAGATTCTGCGAGTTGAGCGCAGAGACGATGGCCGCGACGCTCGGGAATGCCTTGTTCGAGACGGTCGCGAGCGCGAGCGACGACGCCGCTTCGAGCACGCGTGTCGGCTCGGTCGACTGCTGCAGCTTGTAGAGGTCTGCACGCACGCCAGGATGGAAGTAGACGATCGAGTGCGCGGTTCCGTCGGACATCTCGGCAACGCACAGATCGGGGAAGCCCTTCAGCGCATGCGAGAGACGCGCTGTCGTCGACTTGTCCTTGGCCGGCCAGGTGATCAGCGTCGCGGCGTACCACGGCGAGGTCCGGCGCGGGCTCGTGCGGATACACAGCGAGCTTCGCGTAGTCGTCGGTGCACGCGACCTGACCCGAACGGCCGCCGATCCCGGCGGAGCTCGTCTTCGAGCGCTTCACCGTCACCTGGTCGCCGTCGACCGTGACGGTGATCCCCTGCGACGCGTCGGTCGCCGACGTGGCGACTCCCTTCGTCGTGCTCTTCGAGCTACTTCCGCCGCACGCGGAGGCGCCGAGCACGAGGAGGAGACCGAGAAGAGCGAGGGAGGCGCGCCGCATCGAGGCGGAACGGTAGCGATCTGACGATGCGGTAGCGCTCCGGAAGCGAACCGGTGACAAACGCCCGAAAACAGGCGTCTCCGTCCTGGGTCGGCGCTACACCGAATGAAGGTGAACGCGCCCGGCCGCTGCGACCTGCACGTCCACTCCCGCTTCTCGACCGACAGCGGCAACTACGCATTGCGCCGCGCCCGGCTCGGCGAGTCGTACACCGAGCCGCAGCGCGTCTACGACGTCTGCCGAAAGCGCGGCATGCGCTTCGTCACGATCAGCGACCACAACACGGTCGAGGGCGCGCTCCGGATCGCCCACCTCGCGGACACCTTCGTCTCCGTCGAGGTGACGACCCGCTTTGCCGAGGACGACCTACCGCTCCACGTGCTCGTCTGGAACCTCAGCGAAGAGGACCACCGCGACCTCCAGCCCTACCGCCCGTCGGTCGTCGAGCTCGCCGCATTCCTGCGCGAGCGGAAGCTCGCACACGCTCTCGCGCATCCGCTCTACCGGATGGGGCCGCCGATCACGCCGTCGCACATCGAGCGGCTGATGCTGCTGTTCTCCGACCTGGGAGGGACGGAACGGCGCACGGCCCGAGGAGACGAACGTGCTTGCGTGCCGGCTCGCCGCTGCCGCCTCGAAGGAGTACCTCGCGAAGTTGGCCGAGCGGCACGGAGTCGAGGAGCCTCGCACACACGTCGATTGCCCTGAGCGGCGGCTCGGACGACCACGGCGCGCTGGACATCGCAACGACGTGGACCGAGGCGCCGGGCGAGACGCCCGGAGAATTCCTCGCTGCCGTCATGAGCGGCGAAGGCGGGCCGCATGGCGGCCACGGCTCGACGGTGAAGCTCGCGCATGCCGTCGGCGCGCTCGCGGTGAACGCCTACCGGATGGCGGCCGCACGTTCCCGTCGCTCGCCGACGCGAAGGTGCGCATGCTCTTCGACGAGGACGCAACCGATGCGGCCGCACGCCACGAGGAGATCCGGGCCTCGACACGTCAGCTCGCACGGCTCTTCGGCTACCGCGTGCGCGAAGGCGGGGTCGATCTCGACCGCCTCGACTCGCTCGGCCCGCGGCTCTCGTCACTCATCGCGGCCGCGGCGCTCCAGGCGCCGTACCTCGGCACCGCTCACCACCACGCCGGCTCCCGCGCGGGAATCGGCGAGATCGCAGCAGCGTTCTTCGGCGACCACGAGGAGGCGCATGAGCCCGACGCACTGGTCTTCACCGACACCTTCGACGAGACGAACGGCGTGGCAGGAACGATGCGGCGGCTGGCGACCGAGGGAGCACGGGGTGCTCTTCCCGTCCGTGTGGCGACCGCGCGCGCGGAGTCTTCGGACGAGCCGGGGCTAACGGCGTTCGCGCACGACTGGGCGCTGCCGCTCCCCACCTACGAAGAGCTGCAGCTGCATTTCCCATTGATCACCGACGTGCTCGCCTACGTCGAAGAGCAGCGCCCTCGTGTCGTGCACGTCGCGACGCCCGGACCGGTCGGCGTCTGCGGACTCGTCGCCGCGCGACTGCTCGACCTGCCGGTGGTCGGCTCGTACCACACCGAGCTCGGCCCGTACACGTTGCATCTCACGCAGGACCTGCTCGTCGCCCAGGCGATGGATCTATGGGTCGACTGGTTCTACCGCCAGTGTCGCGTCGTGCTCGCGCCGACGCACTACGTCGCCGACGCGTTGCGCTCCCGCGGCCACGCGAATGTCCGGGTCTGGGGACGCGGCGTCGACTCGGAGCGCTTCACACCCGGAGCGGCGCCGCGCCGATCTGCGCGCCGCCCTGCTCGAGGACGGCGACCTGCTGTTGCTCTCCGTCGGCCGTGTCTCGGAGGAGAAGCGGCTCGGCATCCTGCTCGAGGCATTCGCCGCGCTTCGCAAGCGCGTCCCGGGTGCGCGACTCGCTGTCGTCGGCGACGGTCCGGCACGGCGTCGGCTCGAAGTCGACGCGCCTCCCGGCGTGCGCTTCCTCGGGGAGCTCCGCGACGACGCGCTCGCCGACGTCTACGCGACTGCCGACGTCTTCTGCTTCCCGAGCACGACCGACACGTTCGGCCAAGTGATCCTCGAAGCCGCCGCATCCGGCCTGCCGGCGGTCGCCGCCGGCGCGGGCGGTGGACTCGAGCTCGTCCGCAGCGGCGAGACAGGCCTCGTCGTCCCGCCCGACGATCCGACCGCGTTCATGCACGCGCTGTTGGAGCTCGCTGAGAACGAGAACCTGCGGCTCGCGCTCGCCGGTCGCGCCCTCGCCGCCGCCCGCTCCCGTTCGTGGGCGCAGGCTGACGACGAGCTTGTCGCCGGCTACGCCGCGGCGATCGATGGGCACCTGCAGGACCTCGCCGAGCCCCGGCCGGCGCTCGCACGTCGCTAGACTGCCGCGCCTCATGGCGCAGCTGTTCGTCCCTGGATTTGGCGCTCGCGCGTCCTTCTATCGCAAAGCGCTCGGAGCCGACTGGCTTCTCCACGAGCCTCCGTCGTTTCGCTCCAAGGCGAGCTTCGGCGCGCACGTCGACGCCCTTCGGCGTCGCATCGAGGCCTGCGACCAGCCGGTCACGCTCGCGGGGCATTCGCTCGGCGCGGCCTGCGCCGTCGCGGCCACCGCGCACAACCCCGGTCTCGTGTCGTCGCTCCTGCTGATCGCGCCGGCGGGGTTGCCGCTCGCGAAGCCGATGACCGAGAGCATCCGGGATTTCGGGAGCCAGGTGCGCGACCGGTGTCTACCCGCGCGGCGATCGTCGGCCGGGCTGTACGTGACCTGCTCAGTGCGCCGGTCTCGGCGTTCAAGCTCGCGCGTGCCGTGCGGCAACTCGACTTGCACGGCGAGCTCGCAGCAGTGCGCGATGCGGGCGTTCCGTGCGACGTCGTCGGCTGCGCCGGCGACACGCTGACGCCGCTCGACCACTGCCGGCGGATCGCCGAGCTGGCCGGCGCCCGCTTCAGCGAGATCGCCGCCAGCGGCGGCCACATGTGGATGGTGGTCGATCCGGCCGCCTTCGCGGCGCTGCGCTAAGCGGCTTTGCGGCCGAAGATGCGCGACCTGAGCCGGCGCTCTCGGCGAGCGCGTGCGCGCTTGACGTCGTCGCCGAAGTAGCGATCGACGATCTCGGAGATCTCGTTCTCGTTTCGCCCAGCCTTCTGTGCGGCCTCGATCATCGTGAGGACGTGCTGGCGGTGGAACTCATTCGCTGTCATGCCCCAACGGTAGGAGCAGGGTCGACGAGCGCAGGGCTACGGCGTGACGACGGTCCGGTGACGATCCGCGCTCTCACGAATTACGTCTGTCGTACGAACCGCTTACGCAGCGCGGCCGCACCTCGGTAACGGTAGGGACATGCGCATCAGCGTCCTCCTCGTAGCAGCGCTCGCGGCGATGGTCGCGGCGATCAGCGCAAGCGGAGCCGGCGGCACGCGCGTCGTCCCAGCCGCGCCCGGGCCGGGGCTTCTTCCGCAGCCACTGTGTCTATTCGCACACGGCGCCGGACGACCCGATCCTGATGCCGGGGATGAAGGGCATGTCGATGGTCCACGACTTCTTCGGCAACGCCTCGACCTCGGCGACCTCGACGGCCGCAAGCTTGAGCGCCGCGAAGCAGACGTCATGCGCCGCCCCGGCCGACACGTCGGCGTACTGGGTGCCGGCGCTCTACCAGAACGGCCACCGCATCGTCCCGCGGCTGATGTCGATCTACTACCGCACGGCAGGACGGATGAACGCGAGCATCCAGACGCTGCCACAGGGTCTCGAGATGATCGCGGGGAACGAGGTAGCGACGGCGCCGCAGCCGCTCTCCGTTGCCCACTGGAACTGCGGCGCGAAGGCGAACGTCCCTCCGCTCGGCGCTGCCCCCGGCCACCTGTCCTTCTGGCTCGAGCCTCGTCCTCAGCCTCGTCTTCCCCGACTGCTGGGACGGGCACACGCTGAACGGCAAGACCCAGAAGAACGTCGCCTATGCGGTGCGCAAGACCTGCCCCGCCGGCTACCCGGTCGCGATCCCGCAACTGAGCGTGCACGTGCGCTATCCGATCGCGAGCGGCCGCGGCCTGACGCTGTCGATGGGCCCGACGGCCAACACCCTCCCGGAGAGCATCTACACCGCGCACGCCGACTTCGTGAACGCATGGACACCGTCGGTGCTCGCGTCGCTCGTTGCGCAGTGCGATGCCGGCGAGCAGCTGTGCGGGACCGTCGGCCCGCAGAACGCACCACTCGGCGCTTCTGCCGACGAGATCGCTCGCGCCGGCCGCTAGACGACGTTTCGCTCGACCCGCGCCACGCCGGCCGCGAAACGCGACACGTCGAACTGCGACAGATCGAACGCCGGCTCGAGCCCGAGCGCGAGGCGGGCGAGATGCTCGCCGATCACCGGCCCCTGCTGGAAGCCGTGGCCGGAGAACCCGGTGGCATAGACGAGCCCGTCCGGGTCGGCGGCGGCGCCGACCAGCGCGTTGTGGTCCGGGCTGAACTCGTAGTAGCCCCACCAGCTCGAGTGCACGCCGAGATCGGCGAGCTCGGGCAGCCGACGCGCGGCAACCGGCGCAATCTCCTCGAGCGTCTGCTCTCGACCGCCGAAGGCGAGACCTTCGCCTTCACGGTGGAAGTAGAAGCCGGTGCCGAAGTCGATCGTCAGCGGCAACTCGCGCGGGAAAGAGGGGGCAGCGTCGGTGAACCACATGTAGCGGCGCTGGGGCTCCACCGGCAACTCGTGCAGCTCGCGCGACCAGACGCCCGCGGCCAAGATGACGCGATCGGTGGCGATCGTCCCGCGTTCGGTCTCGACCGCGACCACTCGTCCGTGCTCGGCGACGATCCGAAGCGCCGCGCACGACTGCTCCAGGTGCGCACCGCGCTCCGCCGCGCGACGTGCGTAGCCCTGGACGACGAGATCGGGCGTGACGTAGCCGGCACGTTCGTCGAACGCGGCGGCGACGAGCCCGTCGACGTCGAGCTGCGGGACGATCTCCTGCGCGGCCTCGGGAGAGAGCATCGCCGCGCCATCGGTGCGGAAGCGCGCCGCGTCCTCGATCGTGTCGAGCAGGAACAGATAGCCGTAGAGCCGCAGGTCGAGCTCCTGGCCCAACTCCTCCGGGAACCGCTCGAGCCGCCGGATCGACTCTTCGCAGATCCGCGTGTTCAGCTCATCCGAGAAGAGGGTCCGCACACCGCCGGCGCAGTGACCGGTCGAGCCACTCGCGAGCGTCTCGCGCTCGACGAGCACCGGCCGGTCGCAGCCGAGCTCGACCAGATAGTGGAGCGCTGCGGCGCCCATGACGCCGCCGCCGATCACCACTGCATCGCTGCGTTCGGGAAGCACAGCATGATTCTCACCGATGACCGATCGTCAGCGTGGACGTCTCTTCGTCGCACTCGCCGCGGTTGCCTGGTCGACCGCCGGGGTGTTGCAGCGCGAGCTCTCGGTCGACACCGCGACGCAGACCGGTGGTCGGGCGCTCTTTGCCGCACTCGCCCTCTTCGCCTACATCGCGCTCACCGAGCGTCGCAACACAGCCCGTGCGTTCGTGGCGATCGGTCGCAGCGGCATCGCCATCGCCGTGCTGGTTGCGATCTCCTCTGCTTCGTTCTTCATCGCGCTGAACCACGCATCGGTCGCGAATGTCCTCTTCATGCAGGCGCTGGCGCCGATCATCGCCGCGGCGCTCGGGACGATGCTCGGCGACCCGCCCTCACGTCGGACCTGGCTCGCGATGGCGATCGCCGTCGCCGGGGTCAGCGTGATGGTCGGCGGACCGGGTCATCCCAGCGCGCTCGGCCTCGCGCTGACGCTCCTCATGACGGTGTCGTTCGCGACGACGATCGTGATCACGCGCCATCGCCGTGAGGTCTCGATGGCGCCGGCGATCTGCTTGTCGCAGGTGCTCGTGCTCGTCCTGGCGGCGCCGTTCGCGTCGCTTGCGAGCGCTGGGCCGCAGGACGTGCTGATCCTCGCGACGCTCGGCATCTTCCAGATCGGGCTCGGCTTGGCGCTGCTGACGATCGGCGCGCGGTTGATCCCGGCCGGCGAGGTGGCGCTGATCACGCTGCTCGAGGTGGTGCTCGGGCCGCTGTGGGTGTGGCTCTTCCTCGAGGAGCGGCCATCAACCTCGACGCTGATCGGCGGCGCAGTCGTCCTCGGCGCGGTACTGCTCGAAGCGAGCAGCCAGCCGGAGCCGCCGCCTACCCCCGTCTAGCCGAGGTGAGCGAGCGTGGCGCCGTCGTCGGCGTCGCTCTCGCTGCGCTCGACGAGCGGATGAGCTGTCAGCTCCGCACGCACCGCTTTGCGCAGGGTCCCGGTGCCCTTGCCATGGACGATCCTCACCTCGGGCAGGCCCGCCAACGCTGCTTCGTCGACGAGCTTCCGCACTTCCTCGCGTGCCTCGTGTGCGGGCCGGCCGCGAACATCGACCTGGTCGGAGACGTCGCTTCGCGCCGCCGCGCGCACCTGCACGACCGCGACACGCTCCTCGGGTGCACGCTCCCGCGAGGCGCGCAGGCGGGCGACCGGGATGCGCACGCGCTGTCCGGACGCGCCGACCACCTCGGCCTCGTCGCCACGGAGCGCGGCAATCGTGCCGCGCACGCCGACGTCGGGCGCCTCGACGTTGTCGCCGACCGCCAGCGCTCCCGTCACCGGCAGAGGCCCTGAGAGGTCCGCAAGCGCGCGGTCGACCTGCGACGCGCGCTCGGTCGCCGCACCGAGCGCACGATCGACGTCGGACTCATTCCTCTGGCGACGTGCGGTACGAAGCTCGTCACGCAGGGCGGCAAGCTCGGCGCGCGCGTCGGCAAGCTCACGTCCCGCCGCGGCGATCGCGTTCTGGCGCTCCTGATCCGCCGACGCGCGCACGCGCTCCAACTCCCGCTCGAGCTCGGCGTCGCGCCGCGCGGCGCGGCGCGCCGTCTCCTCGGCCGCCGAGAGCTGTTCGCCCGCCACGCGAGCAGCGGTCTCCGCCTCGGCGAGCAGCTCTGCCGTACGAAGCCGCTCGGGTGCGACACGCGAGCGCGCGACTGCGACAACTGTCGCGTCGAGACCAAGCCGCTCAGCGATGCGCAAAGCGTGCGACACACCGGGCCGACCGAGATCGATCCGGTAGAGCGGCTGGTCCGTGTCGAGATCGAAGCCCGTCGCGGCGTTCGCAACATCGTCGTGAGCGCTCGCCCACTCCTTCACCTCGGCGTAGTGCGTCGTGACGACGGTGAGTCGCGCCTGGACGACGAGACGCTCGAGCAGTGCCTGGGCGAGCGCCGAGCCCTCCTCCGGATCGGTTCCGGCCGCCACCTCGTCGAGCAGTACGAGGGAGCGGGGCGTCGCCCGCTCGAGGATCTCGACCAGCGTGCGCAGATGACCCGAGAAGGTCGAGAGGCTCATGGCGATCGATTGGCGGTCGCCGATGTCGGCGAGCACGTCGTCGAACACCGGCAGCGTCGCCTCCGCCGCCGGCGGCCGCAGCCCGCATTGATGCAGGAGCGCGGCGAGCCCGAGCGTCTTCAGGGCGACTGTCTTGCCGCCGGTATTCGGTCCGCTGATCACGACCGCCCGAAGCTCGCCGAGCTCGAGGTCGATCGGCACCGCCGTCGCGCGGTCGAGTAGCGGATGCCGTGCGCCGACCAGGCGCACCGCCGTCCCGAGCTCGACCTCCGCACCGCGCCAGCCGCGCGAGAGCGCACCGCACGCCAGCGCGAGGTCGATCGCTTCGACCGCGGCGACGAGCGCGCGCAGCTCGGCGGCCCGCCCCGCGACGAGGAGGGAGAGCTCGCGCAGGATCCGCTCCATCTCCTCACGGGCATCCGCGGCAGCCTCGGCCAGCCGGTTCCCGAGCTCGACGACGGCGAGCGGCTCGACGAACACCGTCTGGCCGGAGCTCGACGCGTCGTGGACGATCCCGGGAACCTTGTCGCGCGATGACGCGCGTACAGCGAGCACCGGCCGCCCGCCGCGCTCCGCAAGGAACGACTCCTGCAGCGCGTCTCGAACGCCCGCCGACTCGGCAACGCGTGAAAGCTCTTCCCGGAGACGCGCCGCGCCGTTCCGGAGCTCGCGCCGAAGCTGGCGCAGCTTCGGCGACGCCCCGTCGCGCAGATCCGAGCCGTCCTCCTCGACGCACCGATCAACCTCGTCGGCGAGCGGGATCAGCGCCGGATCGATCGGCTCGGCCAGGTCGGCAAGTCGCGGCGCGAGATCGCGCCTGCCCGCCAGCACGCCTCGCGCGGCCACTCCCACACGTGAGCTCGTGGCGACGCCGCGCAACTCGCCGGGACCGAGCACGCCGTCCCGCTCTGCGCGCTCGACGAACGGCGCCAGGTCGACGACGCCCCCAAGCTGCGGATCATCGGCCGCGTCGAGCAATGCGACGGCCTCCGAGGTGCGCGCCTGCCGCTCGCGCACCTCGTCGACGTCGGACGACGGCTCGAGCGAACGGGCGAGGCCCGCGCCGAGCTCGGTGGCCGCTGCCGCGGCCAGCCGTTCGAGAATCGCCGGCAGCTCGAGGGCGACGCGCCCCTCGGCGTTCATGCCGCGACCCTCCGGGCTATTCCGGGCGCTCGTCTCCCGGCCGGAGCCGGTAGACGATGCGACCGCGGTCGAGGTCGTACGCCGACAGCTCGATCCGGACGCGGTCGCCCGGGTTCATGCGAATGCGGAAGCGCCGCATCTTCCCAGCGGTGTACCCCAGGGTCTCGTGACCGTTGTCGAGCTTGATCCGGAACATGCCGTTCCGCAACGCCTCGACGATCTCGCCGGTCATTTCGACCTTGTCTTCCTTCTGCGCGATGACGCCCTCCTCACCTTTCTCTTTGAAACAGGCGGCTTCGGGACGGTGCCGATGCACCGTCCCGAGCACCTAGATCAGCGTTACGTTGGCGGCCTGCGGGCCCTTATCGCCCTGCTGCGCCTCGTACTCGACCTTCGCGCCCTCGTCGAGGGAGCGATAGCCCGCGCCCTGAATCGCGCTGAAGTGCACAAACAGGTCCTTACCTCCCTCGTCGGGGGTAATGAACCCATAGCCCTTCTCCGCGTTGAACCACTTAACAGTTCCGGTTGCCATCTCTTACTTCACCTCCTTGCCACTACTCACTGAACGGGCAAGAAGAGTGCGTGCTAACCGGCACTTCCCAACTCGCTCAAATTGCAACGAGGAGTGTAACCGGGAATCAGCCGCGCGGAAGGACCCAGAAGGCAATTGCCAGGTATTGGCACGTGACCGCCACGATCGTCAAGAAATGGAAGACCTCGTGGTACCCGAGCACGCCCGGGATCGGGTTTGGGCGCTTGAGCGCATAGATGACGCCACCGACGGTGTAGGCCAGGCCGCCGGCGAGGAGCAGCACGAGGCCCGGCATCGGCAGCTTGAGGAGTTGCGAGAACGCGATCACCGAGATCCAGCCGAGCCCGATCCCGATCCCGGCGGAGATGCGCTTCGGGAGCGACGGGCGAAAGAGCTTCAGCGCGATCGCGAGCGCCGACCCCGTCCAAACCACCGCCAGCACCGGGATCGCCCAGCCGCGGGAAAGGACGAGCAACCCGAACGGCGTGTACGTCCCGGCGATCAGCAAGTAGATCCCGGCGTGATCGAGTCGCGCGAGCCACGAGCGCGTGCGCGGCTGCCACGTCGGCCGGTGATACAGCGCGCTCGCGCCGAAACACAGCGCGACGCAGGTCGCAAAAACGATCGCCGACACCAGCGCCTTGCCGCCCTCAGCGGTCAGCGCGAGCGGGATGCCGACGGCAATCGCCGCGAAGAATCCAGCCTCGTGAAAGACCCCTCGGAGCTTCGGCTTGATGGGGGCCGGCGCAAGCGCCATTACGCGGGACTTTACCGGGCCGCGGTGGACGTCGCGGCGTCCGTGGCGCGCTTCAGCGCCGCCAGCGCACCGGCCGTGTCGCCCTCTGCCTCGAGCAGATCGGCGAGCCGGCGCCCTGCCTCGATTGCAAAGGCGTTGCGCTCCTGCACGAGGATGTCGAGCCCCTGCACCAGCAGGGCACGGCCGCGCTCGGCCTCGCCGCTCGCGACGTAGACATCGCCGAGAACCACGTAGGAGCGGCCACGGTCGACCGGCTGCATCACGTCGATGTTCTCGAGTGCGCGCTCGGCTGCCTCGGTCGCATCCGCCGTCCGCTCGAGACCGATCAAGCGCGCGCGCTTCGTCGACCGAGAAGCGCGCCTCGTCGGTTTTCCCGAGCTCGCTGCCGAACAACTCGCGGCCGCGTCCAAGCAGATCGAGCGCCACGTCGTACCGGCCCGCTTCGATCTCCGCGTACGCCAAGAGGTGATGCGCCATGCCGACGAAGACGTCGTTCTCGGTGCGCTCCAGGATCTCGAGCGAGCGCCGCGCGTACCGCGATGCCAGCTCGGCTTCGCCGCGCAGCGCGTGCAGGCGCGACTGCGACCAGAGAACACGCGCCGCCGTCGTCGGATCGTTCAGCGCCTCGGACTGCCGGATGACGGCGCCGAGCGTCTCTTCGGCACGTCCGAAGGCGCCAACGTCGATCAACGCATTGGCGAGCAGAACCGAGAAACGGAGGAGCTCGACCGGCGCTTCCGCCTGGCGTGCCTCCTCGACCGCCTTCTCGAAGAGCGCGATTGCAACCTCGACGTTGCCGAGAGTCGCGTGGCTCCGGCCAAGCGTGTCGACGGCGCCGGGGTCGACGAGCAGCCGCCCTTTGCCCGCCTCGAGCGACGCCTCCAGCAGCTCGACGGCCTGCTCGAACTGCTCCCGGCGAAACGCAATCTGACCGAGCCCCGCGAGCGCAACCGGACGCGCCGGATCGCCGGCGTGGAGCCGCGCCGAGAAGAGGCGCTCGGCCTCCTCGACCTCGCCGAGCCTGAGCGCGACCTCGGCCTCGATCAGCTCCGGCGGTTCCGCCGGAGGCGGCTCGACACCGGTTGCGAGCCACTGCGCCGCCACGCCGAGCCGCTCGGCAAGCTGGTTGATCATCTGCAACGAGGGAACGCGCGCACCCGCCTCGATGCGCGAGATGTACGCCGCGGTGCATCCGGGAAACGCCAGCTGACGCTGGGACATCCCCGCGCGATCGCGCGCGTCTTTCAGCCGTTGTCCGACGGCGCGAGGAGAGTCGATGTGCGTCGTCAGCGACCTAGGCACTTCGCTGAGTCTAGTGATCGAATGCCAAATCCCCGCATGCCCGAAAGGGTGAGTGCGACCTGTAGCGAATGGCGATACCGTCCCGCCTTGGGGGTTGTGATGACGTTTCGCCGCATCGGAATCGTCGGCATCGCGCTATTCGGCGTGCTCGCGTGCGCTGCTTCCGCAGCCACGCGGAACTGGGCCGCGCCGCAGATCCAGGCAGTGACGAAAGCCGGTGTGCTCGGCACGTCCGCCTCGACCTTCGCGCCGACGGCGCCGCTGACGCAGCGCGCGCTCGAGTCGGCGATCAAGGCAACCGACGCGATTCAGCATCCGCCCGTGCCGCCTCCGCCGCCACCCACGCCGGTGACGCTCGCGACAACCATCGGCCCGAACGCGGTGATCGGCGGCGCCGTCACCGTCGAGCTCGATGTGTCCGGGCGTGATGTCGATCACGTTGCGTTCGCGGTCGACAACGTCGGACGCCCGACCGCCGGCGAACCGCCGTACACGCTCGACCTCGACACGACTCAGCTGCCCGACGGCCCGCACACGCTCGCCGTCAACGTGGCGTTCGCGGACGGCGGCTATGCGATCGCGACCTGGCAGGTGACGGTGGCGAACGCTCCAGGCTCCGTCCTGACGCCGATCGGCGCACCGGTGGCGTTGACGATCGCGAAGTCCTGGCTCCCCGCTCCGACGCCGGCACCGACGCCCGCTCCGATCGTGACACCGACGCTGTACCACGCAGCTGCGCCCACCCAGGCAGTAACGGTCAAGCAGCTCGACGCCGCCCTTGTCGCGTACGTCGGGCTGGACAAGGCGGCGCGTGAGATCCAGACGACGCTCCGCAGCGCGGGCCTCCAGCCGCCACCTGACACCGGCACCGAAGCGGTCGCGCGGATGCTCGGGCTTCGGCTCAACCATCCGGCCAACGAGGACTATCTCGAGCTGCTTCCCAACCAGGCTGTGACGCGCGCCGAGGCGGCCTACTCCTTTGCACAGCTCCTGCACCTCGGCGACTGGGCCAACCAGTACGTGCAGGCGGAGGCGGACTCGTTCACGCTCCCGACCTTCAGTCCCTGGCAGCGGCGGATCCTGACGACCGCCGTGCACTACGTCGGGTACCCGTACGTCTGGGGCGGCACGAGTCCGACTGCCGAGAGCGACTTCGGCGTACCCGCCGTCGGAGGGTTCGACTGCTCGGGATTCGTGTGGCGGGTCTACAAGCTCACGTCGTATCCGGACGAGCGCGGGCTCGCCGGCGTCCTTCGCGGACGCACGACGTACGTGATGAGCGGCGAGGTGCCGCGCTCCAAGCTGATCAACGCGAAGCATCTCGAGCCCGCCGACGTGATGTTCTTCGGAGCGAACGGGCCGCGCTCCAGCCCAAGCGTCGTCGACCACACCGCGCTCTACCTCGGGAACGGCTGGTTCATCCAGTCGAGCGACGAAGGCGTCACCCTGCTGCCGTTCTCCGGGTGGTACACACACAGCTTCACGTGGGCCCGGCGGCCGCTGCGCGAAGCCGGCCTTACCGGCTGACCCCGTTCAAGAGACACGGCTTTCTGTCGATCACCCGGAGGCCTCGTGGTCCACGCACGCCGTCTCCATCTGCGGTTCGCAGCAGCGACCCTCGCCGTCATCGCCGTCGCAGGGGCGGCTCTGCTCTGGGCTGTGCAGCACGAAGAAGTGCGTCAGTCGGAGCGCAACGTCGGCGCGCAGACCGAGTACATCGCGAAAAGCATCCTCAAGGACGAGCTGAAGCCGTCCGACCTGGCCGCGCCCGTCACCGGCGCCCGCCGCGCCCAGCTCGACTGGCTGTTCAACAAGCGCGTGCTGGCGAACGGCGGCCTCCGCGTCAAGCTCTACCGGGCTTCCGACGGACTGGTCACGTACTCGAACGCGCCGACACTGATCGGCGAGATCAGCGATGAGCCTGACGAGCTTGACGAGGCGCTCGAGGGCAAGACAATTCACGACGTCGAGTACCTGAACCACGAGGGCGGCACAGGGAAGAACGTGAAGGCGCTCGAGGTGTACACGCCGCTGACGCTTCGCGGGCAGGCGAAGCCGGCAGGTGTACTCGAGCTCTACCAGTCGTACGCGCCGGTGGCGAAGAACGTGCGCTCGTTCCTGATGCCGTTCGCGCTGCTCTTGCTCGCCACCCTGCTTGCGATGTGGGCCGCGCTCTTCCCACTCGTCAACTGGGTCGTGCGGACGCTCAACCGCACCAACGCCGCGCAGCGCACGACCGAGCAGGCGCTCGAGGAAACGGCAGAGCAGCTACGCCAGTCCCAGAAGATGGAGGCGATCGGGCGGCTCGCCGGGGGAGTCGCGCACGACTTCAACAATCTGCTGCTCGCGATCAACGGCTATACCGAGCTCCTCTCGCTGGGGCTCACCGACCCGACCCAGCTGCGCTATGCCGACGAGATCCAGGCCGCCGGCCAGCGCGCGGCCGGTCTCACCTCACAGCTCCTTGCGTTCAGCCGTCGCCAGGTGCTCGCCACGCAGGTACTCGACCTCAACGAGTGCGTGCGCGACATCGACTCGATGCTGCGCCGCCTGATCGGCGAGGGCGTCCACATGGTCCTCGACCTCGATCCAGGGCTCGGCCGCATCGAAGCCGACCCGTCTCAGATCGGTCAGGTGCTCCTGAATCTCGCGGTCAACGCGCGCGATGCGATGGAGGGAACCGGGATGCTCAAGATCAGCACCTGGAACGACGCCGGCGACGCAGTGCTCGAGGTCGCCGACACGGGCGTCGGGATGGACGCCGAGACGCAGTCGCACATCTTCGAACCGTTCTTCACGACCAAGGGCGTCGGGAGCGGGACCGGCCTCGGGCTCTCGACCGTCTACGGGATCGTCGCGCAGAGCGGCGGCACGATCTCGGTGCGCTCGGCACCCGGTCATGGCGCGACGTTCGTGCTCCGCTTCCCGACCACGGTCAGGGAGAGCGAGGCTCTCCAGGCCGGCGTCGGTGCGCCGTCGGCTGGAGGCGAGCGCATCCTCGTCGTCGACGACGAGGCGGTCGTGCGCGATCTGCTCGCACAGCTGCTCGACGAGGAGGGCTACGAGGTCTACGTCGCGGAGTCCGCCACCGACGCGCTGACACTCGACGAGACCTTCGATCTGCTCCTCACCGACGTCGTCATGCCGGACATGGCGGGTACCGAGCTCGCACGCTCGATCGACGCGCGTCACGTTCTCTTCATGAGCGGCTACGACCAGCAGATGCTGGTCGAGGCAAACGTGCCGTTCCTCGCGAAGCCGTTCGGCCGGGAAGAGCTCGCACGTGCGGTTCGTGACGTGCTCGACGCGGGCCGCGTCGAACGCAGCCTGGCGTAGATATAGGGTAGGGCGAATGCTCGCCCCCGGCACCGAAACTGACCTGGCGCAGTTCGCAATCGGCTTCGACCAGCGCGACCGGGCGCGCCTGCACCAACTCTGGGAGCGGGTGTTCGAATCGCAGCAGTGGTCGGAAGGTGAGCTGACTCGCGAGTTCGAAGCGGCCTGGTCTGCCTCGAACGGACTCGACGCCGTGGCATTCAACGGTTGGACGGGTGCGGCGCTCGCCGCGCTCGAATGGGCCGGAGTACGCGGCGAAACGGTGCTGGTGCCGTCCAACACGTTCATGGCAACGCCGCTGGCCGCGATCAGCGCGGGGGCCCACGTCGAGTTCGTCGACTGCAACCGCGACGACCTCTGCATGTCGTTCGACGATCTCGAGCGCAAGGTGCACGAGCACAAGCCGCGCGCCGTCTTCCTCGTGCACATCGGCGGACATCTCGCGTTCGACTCACACCGCATCGCCGATCTCTGTGCAGCAGAGGGGATCGTGCTGATCGAGGACTGCGCGCACGCGCACGGCGCCGAGTGGGACGGACGGCGCGCCGGCACGTTCGGCGACGTCGGGGTGTGGTCGTTCGCGCCGACGAAGACGATCTCCACCGGCGAAGGCGGCATGCTCGTCTCCCGGCATGAGGAGGCCATCGAGTTCGCGCGCGCGTTCCGCAACTACGGCAAGCCGGACTACCGCATCCATGGCCTCAACTTCCGCCTGAACGAGTTCACAGCAGCGATCGGCCTCGTCCAGACCGAACGCCTCCCGGAGATCGTGCGCTGGAAGAACGAGGCCGCGCGTCTTCACGTCGACCCGACGTATTCATCGCGTCTTCAGCTTCCTGACGGCATGGTCTCGGGCTTGTACAAGGTGATCGTCTTCGAGCCGATCGAGCGCTCGACCGGCAAGGTCTATGACGAGCCGTGCCATCGCGTGCTCGGTCATGCCGTGGACCTTCCAAACTCCGACTGGGTGGCCGAGAATCACTGGTGCGTGCCGCTCTACTACCGTCCGAAGACCGAGGAGACGATGCGATGAGAGTTCTCGTAACCGGCGGCGCCGGATTCATCGGCTCTCACGTGGTCGACCGTCTTCGCGCACGAGGACATCGAGCCGCGGATCTTCGACCTCGTTCCTTCGCCCTACCACTCGGACGTCGAGACGATCCTGGGCGACATGTGCGATCTCGTAACGACGCGCGCTGCTGTCGACGGCTGCGACGTCGTCGTGCACCTCGCCGCGATGGCCGACGTCGATCAGGTAGCGAAGGACCCGACGCGCACCGATCTCGTCAACACACACGGGACGCAGGTGATGCTCGAAGCCTCCCGCGATGCGGGAATCTCCCGCTTCGTCTATGCGAGCACGATCTGGGTCTACGGCGATGCCGCCGACCCGGAGGCCGTCGACGAGGACACGCCGCTCGGCCTTCCGAAGCACTTCTACACGGCGACCAAGATCGCCGGCGAGAACTACACCGCAAGCTACGGCGAGCTGTACGGCCTCGAGTGGACGATCCTCCGCTTCGGCATTCCCTATGGCCCACGCGCGCGTCCGAGGCGGTCGTGCCCGCGTTCACCGCGAAGGCACTCGCCGGCCAGCCGCTGACGATCGCCGGCGACGGAACCCAATCGCGCCGCTTCGTCTACGTCGAGGATCTCGCGGACGGTGTCGTCTCGGCCCTCGTGCCGGAGGCCGCCGACCGGATCTACAACCTCGTCGGCCGCGAGAACACGAGCGTGCGGGCGATCGCGCGCACGATTCGAGACATCGTCGGCGACGCGAAGATCGTCCACGTCGAGGGCCGGGCGGGCGACCTCCGCGGCGGCAACATCTCAGGCGAGCGCGCAGCCCGCGAGCTCGGTTGGGAGCCGACGACGCCGTTCGCGGAAGGCGTACGCCGCTACGTCGACTGGCTCACAGAGACGGCCGACGCTCCGATGCTCGCGACCGCTTCGAGGACCGACGGCACAGCCGCCGCCGTCCTCGTCCAAGAGCCCGACCGAGCTGTAGGCGTCGGAGTCGTGCAACAGCACGACGTCGCCGCCGCGTAGCCGGCGCGTCACACGGTGCGCGATCGCCGGCGGCGTCGCCCGGCGCTCCCAGTCGCGTCCCCACGCCGACCAGAGCAGCGGGCGGTAGCCGAGGCGCCGCACGAGCCGCAGCGCCCCCGAGCTGAACACGCCGTACGGCGGCCGATACAGCGTCGGCGACACGCCCGTCGCGTCCTCGATCGTTGCGGCCGCCCGGCGGAGATCCGTCTCGAGGCTGGCGACCCGGCGGCGCAGCAGCAGGGTGTGCCGGTCCCCGTGGAGGGCGACCTCGTGCCCGGCATCGACGATCGCGCGTGCCAGCGCCGGCTTGGAGCGCACCTGCTCGCCGACCAGGAAGAAGGTCGCAGTCGCACCGTGCGCGGCGAGCAGCTCGAGGATCGCCGGCGTCCCGTCGGCGTGTGGCCCGTCATCGAACGTCAGCACGACCTGCGGCGTCTCGATCCGGCACTCGATGTCGTAGGCCTTCGCGAGCGCGGGAACGACCGGCGCCGGCGCGGGCACGAACCAGTCGAGATTCACGTGGCCAGCGAGAGGACGAGCGACGCGGCCGACGGCAGCGCGGCGAGGGCGAGGCCCGGCGCACGGCGCGAGCCGAGCACACCGCGCAGCGCCGTCCCGAGCTCACGCTCGGAGCCGACCACGTCGGCGATGCCGTGGCGCTCGAACGCCGCGTTGTTCGCGCGAAGATGTGCCGCGACCCCAGCCGTAGGAGATCGTCGGGCAGCCGCGCACGTACGCCTCCAGCACGGTCAGCCCGCCGGTCGAGTGGATGAGCGCGTCGGCGGCGCCGAGCCACTCGCTCATCTGGTCGGTGAAGCCGACGAGGCGCACGCGCGACTCGCCGCGCATAGCGCTGCGCGAGCCGGGCGCGCAGGTCGTCGTTCCGCCCGCAGAGGCAGGCGACGAGGTCGACCTCCTCCTGAGCGAGCGCGGTGCCGATCGCCCCGTCGAGATCGCCGACGCCCCAGCCACCGCCGGAGACGATCACGATCCGGCCGTCGGCGGGCAGACCCGAGCGCCTCGCGCGCCTCGCCCCGATCGACGGCATGTGCGAACTCGGGCCGCGTAAGCCCGTGCACCGCCTCGACGTCGGCGTCGCTCCCGGCGACCTCACGCACCTCGTCGATCGACTCGGGATGCGTGACCAGATGGAGGTCGACGCCCGGCGCAGCCCAGTAATGCATCATCGCCAGGTCGGTGATCGCACCCACGACCGGAATCGCGAGCCTGCCGTCCCGGCGAAGCCCGCCGAGCACCTCGGTCGTCATCGGGTACACGGAGACGACGACATCCGGGTCGACGCGATGGATCAAATCGAGCAGTCCGCGCGAACCGAGCGCGCGCACGAGCTTCTGGGTCAACCGGCGTGTCGGATTCAACGCGACGCAGAGCCAGAACGCCGCATCCCAGATGAAAGCGGAACTTGTAGAAGACAACGCCTGCGCCGCCCTCGCTGATGACCACGAAGGTGCGCCCCATCGCGCGCAGGCCGTCCTCGATCACCACATCGGCGTCGGGCGACTCGGCGCGCAACTGGTCGGCCAGCGTCCGCGCGGGGAGATCGTGGCCCTCGCCGATGCTCGCAGTCAGGATCAGGACGCGCGTCATGCTTCGCTCTTCGCGAGCGTACCGCGTCAGGCGGGCGCGGACAGCACGGCGTCGACCTTGTCGACGAGCTGCGTGGGCGTGAAGGGCTTCTTGAGGAACGGCCCTTCGGCTTCGGCATCGGTGTAGCCGGACGTGTAGAGGACGCGAACGTGCGGGAGCTCGCGCGTGATCCGCCCGGCGAGCTCGAACGCATCCATCTCGGGCATGACGACGTCCGTGACGAGCAGGTCGATCTCGTCGGCCCCGAGCGCGAGCTCGATCGCGGCGTGCGGCGAGGCCGTCTCGAGCACGACGTAGCCCGCCCCTTCCAGGGCGATCCTGATCACGTCACGAACGATGTCCTGATCGTCGACAACGAGCACGGTCGGAGTCACGGCCTGAATGTAGCGCCCGGTCCCATCCCCGATTCGGGTCGCTTCGCACCGAAACGGAGGTTCCGTCCGATTTCCTACTGATGCGTCGTCTTGACCGGCGGCCAGTGCGGATCGATGTCCGGATCGCCGAGCACGCCGTACGGGGACGCACTGGCCCGCGAGCAGCTGGCGGTCGGCGATCAGCAGCTCGTCGACGCGCCTGTTGAACGGCACCGCGCGCTTCCAGGCCGTGCGCAGGCGCACGCCCTCGGCGATCAGCTGCCGCGGCGGCAGTGGCGTCTGTCGAGCGCACCACGAAGTAGTGACCGTCGATCGGCGCGGCGCCGAGCGCCTTCGCTCGCCGCCGCCGTCTCATCGGGCGAGGCCGCGTAGAACACCCAGAGGCCGTAGCGCGGCGTCTGCGGGCCGAGCAGGAACGGCTCGACGCGCTCGCACGCGTCGTCGTCGACGTAGTCGAGCGAGTGGACGCGCAGCGCGATCAGGTGGTCGAGGATGTTCGCCGGGTGGCCGTAGTCGAACGCCGAGAAGTTCGCGCCGCTCGTCCCGGTCGAGCCGAACAGCACCGTGCCGGCCGGCTCGTGCTCGACGGCGCGCACGATCGCGTTCGACGCCGATGCGCTGCGTCGCCGTGCTTGTGGTGGAGGTCGTAGCGAAGCTCGACGACGACGAGCCCGGCGACGAGCAGCGCGGCGACGAGAAGCCGGTACGGGCCGGCCCACGACGCGATCGCGAAGACGCCGGCGCAGACGACGACGAGGAACGCCGGCGTCACCGGGATCATGTAGCGGTCGAAGAAGAGCGCCGAGTCGCCGCTCGTCGGCACGACGCGAGAAGAAGACGACCGGCGCGGCGACGGTGCGGCGCAGAACGCGAGCAGCCGGTACGCGCGGCGCAGCGAGCAGCGCGATCACGCCGACGACCGCCAGCACGCGTGAAGTAGTTGAGGTCGTGCCCGCCCGGCGCGACGAAGATGCAGCGCGTCCTCCCAGACCGGCCGGCCGTCGAACGTCCGGCCCGCGTCCCGCTCGACGCCGACGCCGTAGCGGTCGTTCAGCACGTGCAGCGTCTTCACGTAGTACGGCACGAACGTGACGAGCAGCGCGACCGCGCCGGGCCACGCGATCCGCGCCCGCTCGCGCACCGTGCCCGGCGCGTAGAGCAACGCCGCGCCGAACGCGGTCAGCGCGTAGAGCGGCGCCGTCGGGTGCACGAAGCACCGTAGAGCCCGAGCGCGGCACCGGCAGCGATCCACAGCCGCGCCGGCGCTCGTCGGCCGCCTGCAGCGACGAGCACGGTCGACCACATCAGCCAGGCGAAGAGCAGCGTGTGCGGCCGGCCGAACGTCGCGTACATGACCGGGATCGGCGAGAGCGCCGTCAGCAGCACGACCGCGGCCGAGCCCTCGTCGCTCGCGGAGCAGCCTGCGCGCGATCAGCGCGACCGCCGGCAGCGCCAGGCACAAGAAGACGAGCGACGGCACGCGCAGCGCGCCGAGGCCGGGCCACCAGTCGAGCAGGAAGTGCTCGAGCCAGAAGTGCAGCGGCCCGCCGCCGCGCTGCGTCGAGACGATGTGGAAGACGTGCGCGAACGAGAAGTCGCGCGACGCGAAGCGTCAGCTCCTCGTCGACGTTCAGCGGCGCCCACCAGACGCCGGGGAGCGCCAGCCAGACGAGCGCCACGGCGCCGACGACGACCGCCGCTGCCGGTAGAAGCGCTCGCCTAATCGGCGCCGGAGGCCGCGAGCGCCTCCATCTCGGGCGTCTCGGGGGCTCTGCGGTACGGATGCTCGTCCTCGACGTGCGTCTCGTGGTAGACGCTCTCGGCGTTGACCGCCCAGATGTCGTGGTCGGCGCCCTCGAGCATGTTGTCGACCGCGCGCATCGCCGTCAGCATCGAGTGGTCCGAGTTGTTGTAGCGGTGCAGCCCGTTGCGGCCGACCTGCTGCAGGTTCTCGATCCCGTCGAGCCACTCGCGGATCACCTCGACGCGCGCGGCGTAGTCGGCGTCGTAGATCGGGTACGCCTTCGGCACGCGGATGGCGTAGCCGCGCTCGACCTTCGACTTCGGCGCAAGCCTGAGCCGCTCGAGCTCGTCGGCCGCGAGCGCGACGAGATCGTCGTCGCTCATCGACCAGAGCTCGTCGCCCGCGAAGCAGAAGTACTCCATGCCGACGCACGCCTTGCGTCGGGTCGGGGACCATCCACGGCGACCACGAGCGGAAGTTCTGGATGCGGCCGACGCGCACGCTCGGCTCGTGGATGTAGATCCAGTTGTCGGGGAAGAGATCCTCGCCGTCGACGACGAGCGCGACCGTCAGGAAGTCGCGGTAGCGCAGACCCGTCGCGCCGCGTCGCGCACGCGCGCGGCGACCGGCGGGCTCGCCATCGCGACGACCTCGCGCAGCGGCAGCGACGAGATGACGCCGTCCGGGCAGCGTGTACGACTCGCCGCCGGCCTCGACCTCGACGACCCGGCCGCCGGCCAGCTCGAGCCGCGTCGACCGGCGACTCGAGCAGCACCTCGCCGCCCTGCGCGCGGATCGCGTCGGTCATCGCGTCCCACATCTGCCCCGGGCCGTAGCGCGGGTAGTTGAACTCCGAGATCAGGCTCTTGATCTTGTTGCCCTTGTTGCCGAAGAACGCCGCCCGCGCGGCGGAGAAGAACGAGAGGCCCTTGATGCGCTGCGCCGCCCACTCGGCGCGGATCTCCGACGCCGGGCACGCCCCACACCTTCTCGTTGTAGCTCTTGAAGAACAGCTCGAAGAGGCGGCGGCCGAACCGGTTCGTCACCCAGTCCTCGAGCGAGTCCTCGGCTGTCGCTTCGGACGCGCCGCCGCGACGAGATAGGAGCCCATGCAGCGCGCCAGCTCGACCGGGCCGAGCTTGCGGATCACGTCCGGCCCGCGCAGCGGGTAGTCGAGGTAGCGGTTGTTCCAGTAGATGCGCGACATGCGCGGGCGGCGACAGGAACTCGTCGCCGATCACCTCGTGCCACAGGTCGTTGACCTCCGGTCGCCTTCGTGAAGAAGCGGTGGCCGCCGAGGTCGAAGCGGTAGCCGTCGCGCTCGACCGTCTTCGCGAGCCCGCCGACCTGATCGTCGGCCTCGAGCACGATCGACGTCGCGGCCTGCTTTGCCGAGCAGGTACCCGGCGGTGAGGCCCGCAGGGCCGCCGCCGAGGACGAGCGTCGTCTGCGTGGTGTCGTTCGCCATCAGAGGAAGGCCGGCCGCAGCCGTGCAGCGAACCCTAACCGAGTTCGGCGATAGACGAACGCCTGCAAGGGCTTGAAGTAGTTCTGCCTGAGCGCGATCTCGTCGCTGCGACGTGTGCCACGAGCTGGCGTAGCTGCGGGTCGTGCTCGAGCAGCCAGTTCCAGGCGGTCGCCTTCCGCCAGACGAGCTTCGTCCACTGCGCATCCCACGCGCGGTAGTCGCGGAACACCGGCGTGATCACGACGAACTCCTGGCCCGGCTTCGACCGTCTTCAGCAGGCTCGTCATGCGTCGGCTGCGCCTTGGCGTCGCCTCGAGGCGCGAGACGGCGTCGACCCAGTCGAAGACCTGCGGATCGGGCACCGGCCCGAGCGTGTTCGCCCAGCGCTAGCCCGGCCCGAAGTAGTAACGCAGCACCGGCACCTGCTCGGGATGCGTCGAGATGATCAGCTCGCCGGCGTGCAGGTACGGGCTGCACGCCGTGGGCGATCCCGCGCGCGTTCTCCTTGTCGTTCTGCACCGAGTAGCCGGCCCAGATGAAGATGACCACGACGAGCAGCGCGAAGCCCGAGCCGCGGCCGGCGACGAGCGCCCTGCGCGGCGAGCAGGAGCGCGGCGCCGACGACGACCGCGAAGTAGCGCGTCGTCCACGCCGGCGAGATCTGCGACGCGATCCACGCGACAACACCGTGAACGCCGAGATCGCTGACGAGCGCGAGCACGATCCGCCGCTCCTCGCCGTCGCGCCGTCCTTGACGACGGCGACGAGCGCCGGCGCCGCCGACGAGCGCGAACGCCATAGCGGCGCGTCGCCGCCGAGCACGGCGCCGGCGCGAGCGACGAGATCGTGGACGCTCGGCGCGTCGACCACGGCGCGCCGGTGTGCTGCACCTGGAAGAGCAATGTCGGCAGCCACGGCGCGTAGAGCATGGCGACGCCGACCGCCGACGATCGCGAACAGCCTTCAGCCGCTCACGCGCGACGAGCACCGTCGCGACGGCGAGGCCGACGCAGACGAAGAGCCCCCAGTTGTGCGTGTAGGCGAGCAGCGCGACGCGACGGGACGAAGACCGACGCACCACGCGCGCTTCGCCGCGCAGGATCCCCTCGCACGTACGACCACGCGACGAGCAGCGAGAGAAACGCCTCCAGCTTGTACATGCGCGTCTCCTGCGCGTAGTACGTGAGGAACGGGTCGAGCGCCGCGAGCATCGCGCGACGAGGCCCGTCGTGCGGTTGAAGACGAGCGCGCGCGGCGAAGTAGGCGAGCGGGATGCACGCGAGCGCGAAGACGAGCGACAGCGCGTGCGTCGCGCGCTCGCTGTCGCCGAAGACGCGGATCCACAGGCCGAGCAGCAGGTAGTACGCGGGCGGCGAGCCGTCCTGCCGCAGCACGTGCGGGATCGACGTCCAGTGCTGGTGCGCGATCCCGACCGAGATGCCTTCGTCGATCCAGAACCCGCGCGTGGATCGCGCGCGTGCGGATGAACAGCGAGAGCAGCAGTGAGCGCCGGCAGCGCGACCGGAACCGTGTAGCGCCACGCGAGCGCCTCCTCGAACCCGACCCGCAGCGCGGCGGGGTGCTTCCGTCGACGGTGGCCACGACCGGCGAATGGTAGAGCGTCAGTCGGGCGGCTCAGGCGTGAGGGAGACGACCGTCCGGCGGCCGGCGGCGTTGTAGACCACGTCGACGCTGTCGTTGCGGCGGTACGTCCCCGCGACGCCGAAGAAGAGCGAGAGCCAGCGCCAGAAGCCGAGCCGGCCCTCGGGCTGCCAGCTCGCGGCGAAAGACGAGCGTAGCGCCCGCACCTGGTCGTAGTCGACCCCGGCGTGCTGCGCGACCCCGTTCACGAAAACCTCGAACGGATCGGCCACCGCCGTCCGGCAGCTCCACCTGACTCCTCGTTTCCACGCTCTATACGATGCCATTCGGCGTGCGCCGCACCGTCCTTGCCACCCTCGTCACGAGCGTCGCCGCACTCGCGCGACGGCCGTGGCCTCGCCGGAAACGGCGGGTTCCTGCCCGCGACGCCGCATTCGCCGAACGCGCACCGCGTCACGGACGCGTTCATCTTCGTCTCGATCTTCACCGGCGTGATCTTCGTCGTCGTCGAGGGCGCACTGATCGCTCTTCATCATCAAGTACCGCCGCGGCAAGCGCGCCGCGCACCGCCGAAGGGCCGCAGATCCACGGCTCGACGCGCCTCGAGATCCTCTGGACGGTCGTGCCGGTCGCTGATCCTCGCCGCTGATCGGGCGTTCGTCTTCTACAAGCTGCCGGGCATCGCCGACGCGCCGAAGGCGGCGGCGGCCGACCAGACGACGATCGACGTCGAAGGGCACCAGTTCTACTGGCTGTTCCGCTATCCGAACGGCGCGATCTCGATCAACACGATGGTCGCGCCCGCCGACGAGGTCGTGAACGAGAACGTGATCGGGCTGACGTGGGACGTGAACCACTCGTGGTGGGTGCCCGAGCTCGGCGGCAAGTACGACGCGATCCCCGGCAAGACGAACAAGACGTGGTTCAAGGCGCCGGTCGGCAACGTACGTCGCGCGCTGCGCCGAGCTCTGCGGCATCCAGCACGCGCTGATGGACGCGAACGTCGAGGTCGTGCCGCGCGGCGAGTACGACGCCTTCATCCAGAAGCGCGCGACACCGCGCGGCACGCTCGCGCTCGGCCAAGAGGAGTGGCAGGGCGTCTGCGAGAAGTGCCACCGCCTCGACCACAAGTACATCGGCCCGGCGCTCGGCGGCAACCCGCTGCTCGAAGAGCGCAAGGGCATCGAGCCGCTGCTGCGCAACGGCGAGACCGGGAACATCGGCTCATGCCGGCCGTCGGGAAGAACTGGACGCAGCACCAGATCGACGCGCTGATCGCGTACACGAGCAATCTCCCGACAGGAGGGAACGGCGTAGATGGCCGTCAACGTCGAATCGGCTCCGGCCTACCGCTCCGACTGGCGCAACGGCCGGTGGGCGTCGTGGCTGACGACCGTCGACCACAAGCGCATCGGGATCCTCTACATCTGCACGGCGCTCGATCTTCTTCGCGCTCGGCGGCATCCTCGCGCTGCTGATCCGCACGCAGCTCGCGACGCCGAACGAGCACTTCCTGACGAAGACCTCGTACAACCAGGTCGTCACGATCCACGGCACGACGATGATCTTCCTCGTCATCGTCCCGATCCTCGCCGGCTTCGGGAACTACCTCGTGCCGCTGATGATCGGCGCGCGCGACATGGCGTTCCCGCGCCTGAACGCGCTCTCGTACTGGCTCTACGCGCTCGGCGGGATCGTGCTGTACCTGAGCTTCTTCGCGAAGGGCGGCGCCGGCCGATGCGGGCTGGACGTCCTACGCGCCGCTCTCGACGCTGCACGAGCCGGGGCACGGCCAGGACCTCTGGATCCTGTCGCTGCACATCCTTTCGATCTCGTCGCTCGTCGGCGCGATCAACTTCGTCGTGACGGTCCACAACATGCGCGCGCCGGGAATGTCGTGGATGCGCATCCCGCTCTTCGTGCTGGGCGATCGTCACCTACGCGTGGCTGCTGATCATCGTGCTGCCGCGCTTCTCCGCCGGGCTGACGCTGATGCTGCTCGACCGCCAGGCGGGAACGCACTTCTTCGACCCCGCGCACGGCGGCAGCCCGATCCTCTACCAGCACGTCTTCTGGTTCTTCGGGCACCCCGAGGTCTACATCATGATCCTGCCCGCGATGGGGATCATCTCGGAGATCCTCCCGGTCTTCTCGCGCAAGCCGATCTTCGGCTACAAGGCGGTCGCGATCTCGACGGTCGGCATCGCGTTCTACTCGCTGCTCGTGTGGGCGCACCACATGTTCGCGGTCGGCCTGCCGATCGGCCTCGACGTGTTCTTCATGATCAGCTCGATGATCATCGCGATCCCGACGGGCGTGAAGATCTTCAACTGGCTCGCGACGATCTGGCGCGGGAACATCTCGTTCGACACGCCGATGCTGTGGGCGCTCGGCTTCATCGGCGTCTTCACGATCGGCGGCCTCTCGGGCATCTTCCTGGCCGCGTTCCCGATCGACTGGGACGTCACCGACACGTACTTCGTCGTCGCGCACCTGCACTACGTGCTGTTCGGCGGCTCGATCTTCGGGATCTTCGGCGGGCTCTACTACTGGTGGCCGAAGATGTTCGGCCGGATGCTCGACGAGCGGCTCGGGAAGCTGCATTTCTGGACTCGTGCTTCTCGGCTTCAACGTGACGTTCTTCCCGCATGCACATGCTCGGGCTGCTCGGCATGCCGCGCCGCATCTACACGTACAACGTCGGCGGGCTCTGGGAGGCGTACAACATGATCTCGTCGATCGGCTCGTTCGTGATGGCGCTCGGGATGCTCGTGTTCGTCTAGAACGTGATCAAGACGCAGCGCGTCGGGCGTGCGCGCCGGCAACGACCCGTGGCTGCGCCGACACGCTCGAGTGGTACACGACGTCGCCGCCGCCGGCCTGGAACTTCGACACGGTTCCGTACGTGACGAGCGCGCGGCCGCTGCGCGACCTGCGCCGCCGCCTCGCGGAGACGCGACGGGCTCGTGATGGGCTTCTGGGCGCGCGTCGACCGCGCTGCTCGCCGTCGCCGGGACGGCGCTCGCCGTCGTCTCCGGCGCCGCCGGCTGGGACACCGCGCACCGCGTGCTCGCGGCGCTCGCGCTGCCGCCGCTCTGCGCGCTGGTCGCGATCGCCTGGGTCGAGGCGCGCCAGCTGCTCGTGCCGGCCGTCAGCGCGCTGGTGCTGTTCGGCCTCGCCGCGCTGCTCGTCGGCCGCGACGTCCATCTCGTCTTCGCGTCGCTCGCGTTCGCCGCGACGGTGTACGTCGCCGTCGTCGCGTTCCGCGGTCACGCGGAGGAGGGGCAGTGGCGCGACTACGTCACGCTGACGAAGCCGCGGATCATGTCGCTGCTGCTGCTGACGGGCGCGGCGGGTGCTTCGTCGGCGCCGGCGGCGTGCCGGGCTTCCGCGTCTTCGCGCTGACGATGGTCGGGCTCGCGCTCGCCTGCGGCGGCGCGTCCGCGCTGAACCACTACTTCGACCGCGACATCGACAAGCTGATGGGCGCGCGCACGGCGAGCCGCCCGGTCGCGTCCGGCCGCATGCCGGCGCCGCGCGCGCTCGAGTTCGGGCTCGCGCTGTCGGCGTTCTCGTTCGTGCTGCTCGACTCGCTCGTCAACCTCCAGACGGCGATGCTCGCGCTCGCCGGGAACCTCTTCTACGTGATCGTCTACACGCGCTAGCTGAAGCGCTCGACCGCGCAGAACATCGTCATCGGCGGCGCGGCCGGCGCGGTGCCGCCGCTCGTCGGGCTTCGCCGGCGCAGCCTCCGGCCATCTCGGGCTGGCGGCGCTCGTTCATGTTCGCGATCGTGTTCGTCTGGACGCCGCCGCACTTCTGGGCGCTCGCGCTGATGATCAAGGAGCACTACGCGAACGCGGGCGTGCCGATGCTGCCGGTCACGCGCGGCGACCGCGAGACGGCGCGGCAGATCGTGCTCTACACGTTCGTGCTGATCGCGGTGACGCTCGTGCCCGCTCGCGTTCGGCACGTTCGGGCTCGTCTACGGCGTCTCGGCGCTGGTGCTCGGCGCGGTGTTCCTGTGGCTCGCGCTCGAGCTGCGGCGGACGTTGCAGCGCACGGCCGCCGTGCGGCTCTTCCACTTCTCGCTGCTCTATCTCGCGCTGCTCTTCGTCGCGATGGCGATCGACACGGTGGTGATGTAGATGCAGGAGCCGGTCAGCGAAGCCGAGGTCGCGCGCAAGAACATGCAGTGGGCGTGGGCGCTCTTCGGGCTGTTCTGCGTGCTCTTCTTCGGCTCCTTCGGCGTCGCGTTCGTCTACCTCTGGCTCTCGTAGACAACGTCTGGATCACCCGGCTCGGTGACGGCCCGCCGGGTCGGCGCCTGGCCGTCAAGGATCTCTTCGACACGGCCGGCATTCGCACGACCTACGGGTCGGCGGTGTTCGCCGAGCACGTGCCGACGGAGACGGCGCCGGTCGTCGCGGATCTCGAGGCGCGCGGCTGGGTGAACGTCGGGAAGACGAACCTGCACGAGTTCGCGTACGGCGTCACGTCGCAGAACCTGCACTACGGCGTCGTGCCGAACCCGCGGCACCCGTCGCTGACCGCCGGCGGCTCGTCGGGCGGCTCGGCGGCGGCGCTGGTGCTCGGCGAAGCCGACGGCGCGCTCGGGACGGACACGGGCGGCTCGATCCGCATCCCGGCCGCATGCTGCGGCATCGCCGGGTTCAAGCCGACGTACGGGCTCCTCTCGACGGACGGGATCTTCCCGCTGGCGCCGAGCTTCGACCACGCGGGCGTGCTGGCGAACGACGTGGCCGGCTGCATCGAGCTGATTGGGCTCGAGGTTCCGTCGGTCTCGTTCGACGATCTGCGCGGTCGCGCGCGAGCTTCCGACCGCGGAGGACGTCGTGCCGGCGTTCATGCGCGAGGTGGCGGACGTGCATCGCGAGCTGTACGCCGAGAACGCCGAGCTCTACGGCGAGAACATCCGCGGCAAGATCGAGCGCGTGCCTCGCGGTGACGGACGCGGAGTACGAGGCGGCGTGCCGGGCGCGGGCGTCGCATCGCGAGCGCGCCGAGGAGGCGATGGACGGGTTCGACGTGTTCGTCGGGCCGGTGCTCTCGTGCCCCGTGCCGCCGGCCGACTGCGTCGAGGTCGAGGTGCGGGCAGCGATGACGCTCTACACGTTCCCGTTGAACGCGCTCGGCTGGCCGGCGCTCGCGGTCGGCAACACGCAGATCGTCGGGCGGCCGGGGTCGGATGCGCTCGTGCTCGCGGCGGGGCTCGCGCTGGAGGCGGCGGCGTGAGCGATCTCGCTTTCGCGCAGCAGCTCGCCGACGCCGCCGACGCGATCACGATGGCGCGGTTCCGGGCGCTCGATCTTCGCGTCGAGACGAAGCCGGATCTCACGCCCGTGTCGGAGGCCGACCGGGCCGCCGAGGAGGCGATCCGGGCGCTGGTCGCGTCGTCCGGGCCGCGGCGAGGGCGTCCTCGGCGAGGAGTTCGGCGACGACGGCGGCGACGCGAAGTGGATCGTCGATCCGATCGACGGGACGAAGAACTACGTGCGCGGCGTGCCGGTGTGGGCGACGCTGCTCGCGCTCGAGCGGGACGGCGAGCTGGTCGTCGTCGCTCGATCTCCGCACCGGCGCTCGGTCGGCGCTGGTGGGCGGTGCGCGGCGAGGGCGCGTTCGCGAACGGCGAGCGGTGCCGCGTGTCGTCGGTGGCGCGCGTCGACGGACGCGGTTGTCTCGACGACGTCGCAGCGCGGCATGCCGGCCGGTTGGGGCGACGATGCTCGAGCGCGCGTGGGCGAACCGCGGCCTGAGCGACTTCTGGCAGCACTGCCTGGTCGCCGAAGGCGGGCTCGACGTCGCCTGCGACCGACAGATGAACCTGTGGGACTACGCCGCGGTGCAGCTGCTCGTCGAAGAAGCCGGCGGCCGGTGCACCACGTTCGCCGGCGCCGCGCCTACCCCGGCGAGAGCTTCGTCAGCACGAACGGCGCGTTGCACAGCGAGGTGGTCTCACTTCTCGGCGTCTGACAGCGAGTCTGACTGCTGTCTGACCGAACCGGGCCCGCGCGGATCGGCCTCCTCGACGAACGCCTTGAGCCGCCGGCGCGCCACTTTCGGATCTGGCGCGAAGAGACGAAGGAGCTCGCGCTCGTTCGACGAGCGGATCGGGCGGCGAATGGCCGATCGCCGAGCCGTAGCTCGACCACGGCCAGTCCTCCGGCCGCGCGCAGAGCTGCGCCCGCGGCGCGTTGAGTGCGATGTAACGATACGCCTCGTAGAGATGGCCCTCGGTCTCGATCATCGCGTCGAAGTAGCGACTTGCCACAGCGCTCCGCGCCGGCTCGTGGCGGCGGTTGTAGAGACGGGCGTAGCGCGAGTTGAGGCGATGAAAACCGCTGCTCAGCGTCGGTTTCGTCGAGCCGCAACAGAGCAGGTGGAAGTGGTTCGTCATCAGCGAGTATGCGAGGACGCACCACTCGCTTCAGCGCGACTGCCCGTGAAGAAGCCGCAGGAACAACGCGCGGTCACTGTCGTCGACGAAGAGCTTCGTGCCGTGAACGGACTTGCTGTTGACGTGGTAGATCGCGCCGGCGATTTCGATGCGAGGCGGAGCCACGAGAGCCACGTTGCCTGACGTCGCAGCGCGCGTCAATGGCGACGCGCGCACTATTGACACGCACTCGGCGCACTTCGGTGTGTCAGACACGAGTCTGACCGCTGTCAGACGCGTGGGGTCACGCTGCGGCCCTAGGGCGCGGCGGCGCGGACGGCGGCTTCGTACACCGGGTCGCGGCCGAAGCGGTCGAGCTGCGACGACAAGCACATCGCTCGCGTTCGGGGGGTTGCCCGGGCGGGAAGGAGGCCGGCTCGCCGTCGAGGTCGATCCCCTCGAGACGCTCGTGCTCCTCGACTTCGACCTTCACGTCGTGGTGGAGACGCGAGCGGAGCCAGCCGGCGAGCAGCTGCGCCTGCGCGGCGGTGCCGCGCACGCGGATCGTCTGCACCGCGCTGATCCCCGGCCACAGCGACGCGAGCAACGCGCGCCAGCGCTCGGTGCGCTCCCACGCGATGTCCGAGCACCCGACCGTCTCGAACAGCTCCGACAAGCGGTCGTAGCCGGCGGGCAGCCTCGGCCCACTCGGTCGAGTCGACGATCAGCCGGTCGACGATCCCGATCAGCTGGCCGAACGCCGCCGAGTCCCAGTCCGGCTCGCCGCGCCAGCGGCAGAACACCGGCAGATCCGAGATCAGCAGCGGCAACGCGATCGACGCAGGCACCGCTGCGCGTGCGCCGCGCAGCGTCAGCTCGATCACCTCGCCGCAGACCGCCCGATCGCCGACGGGAAAGCACCGCAGCGAGACGACGCACGTCGAGCCCGTCCGGCTCGTCCGGCTTCGGGACGAGCAGCAGCGTCCGCGACGGATGCCGCTCCGCCATCCCGGCGAGCGTCTCCTCGGCGGCGAGCTGCCACTCCGGCGGCGCCCACGCGATGTGCGTCATCACCGACGTGCGCAGGTTCGGCTGCGCGCCCTCCTCCGCCGTCTCGTACGCGCAGCCGCGCGAGCTCGCGCTCGATCGCGGCGATCGAGACGTCCGTCCCGCTCCAGTCGGCCTCGATGATGCTCAATGGCGCCGCCATGATCGGCCGTCCCGGTGCAACAGCTCGTCCGACGCGCTCGGCCCCCACGTTCCCGCCGGGTAGTTCGGGAACGACGGCCGGTCGCGCTGCCAGAGCGCCACGATCGCGTCGACGAGCGCCCACTGCTCCTCGATCTCGTCCGACCGCGTGAACAGCGTCGCGTCGCCGAGCATCGCGTCGAGGATCAGCCGCTCGTACGCGTCCGGCAAGCCCTTCGCGGAACGCGCCGCCGTAGAGGAAGTCCATGTGCACGGTGCGGATCGTCATCCCCTGCCCCGGCACCTTCGCGCCGATCGCGAGCGAGATGCCCTCGTTCGGCTGCACGTGGATCAGCAGCACGTTCGGGCGCAGCCCTTCCTCGGCGCCGTCCGCGAACGGCGGATGCGGCGCACGCTTGAACTGGATCGCGATCGTCGTCTCGCGCCGCGCGAGCCGCTTGCCCATGCGCACGTAGAACGGCGTGTCGGCCCAGCGCCAGTTGTCGACGTAGAGCTTCGCCGCGACGAACGTGTCGGTCATCGACCCGGGAGCGACGCCGTCCTCCTCGCGATAGCCGCGCACCTCCTCGCCCTCGACGAAGCCCGCGCCCGTACTGGCCGCGCACGATGTGCTTCGGCCCCGGCGTGTGCAGCGACTTCAGCACCTTCACCTTCTCGTTGCGCACCGAGTCGGCGGTGAAGTCGATCGGCGGCTCCATCGCCGTGATCGCGACGAGCTGCAGCAGGTGGTTCTGGAAGATGTCGCGGATCGCGCCCGCCTGCTCGTAGTAGCCGGCGCGCCCCTCGATCCCGATCGACTCGGCGACGGTGATCTGCACGTGGTCGATGAACTGGCGGTTCCAGATCGGCTCGAAGATGCCGTTCGCGAACCGCAGCGCCAGCATGTTCTGGACCGTCTCCTTGCCGAGGTAGTGGTCGATGCGGAAGACCTCGTCCTCGGTGAAGTGCTCCTTGATCTCGGCGTTCAGCTCCTTCGCCGACGCGAGGTCGTGGCCGAACGGCTTCTCGATGATCAGCCGGACCCACCCCTCGGCCGCGCGGCGCTGGGCGATCTCCGTCGACCAGCGTCCCGATCGCGCTCGGCGGGACCGCGAAGTAGTAGACGCGGTTACCGCCCGTGCCCCGCTCCTTGTCGAGCTCGTTGAGCGTCTCGACGAGCTCGTCCTCGCCCGTGTCGTCGGCGAAGTCGAGCGTGACGTAGCGCATCCCGACGGCGAGCTTCGTCCCACACCTCCTCGTCGAACGGGTCGCGCGCGTGATCCTTGACCGCCTGCTTCATCCGCTCGGGGAACTCGCTCGTCGGACTCCTCGCTGCGCGCGGCGCCGACGATCCCGAACTTCTCGGGCAGCAGGCCGCGGTAGCGCGAGCGAGTAGAGCGCCGGCATCAGCTTCTTCGACGTCAGGTCGCCCGACGCGCCGAAGATCGACGAGGATGCACGGATCCGGCCGGCGCCGGAGCTGCAGCCCCTCGGCGAGCGGGTTCGCGTCGACGGTCGCCGCCATGCCTACTTCGCCGCCTCGACCGCGTGGCCGCCGAACTGGTTGCGGAGCGCCGCGTTCACCTTCGCGGCGAACGACTCGTCCTGGCGCGACGCGAACCGCGCGAAGAGCGCCGCGGTGATCACCGGCACCGGCACGTCCTCGGCCATCGCCTCGTGGATCGTCCAGCGGCCCTCGCCCGAGTCCTCGACGTAGCCGCGGATCTTCTCGAGATGCGTCCCTTCCTTCTCGAACGCGTTGCACCAGCAGCTCGAGCAGCCACGAGCGGACGACCGAGCCGTACCGCCAGATGCCGGCGATCTCGTGCAGGTCGAGGTCGAACTCCGACTTCTCCATCACCTCGAAGCCCTCGGCGTACGCCTGCATGAGGCCGTACTCGATGCCGTTGTGGACCATCTTCACGAAGTGGCCCGCACCGGCCGCGCCGACGTGCGCGTAGCCGTCCTCGGGCGCGAGGTCGCGGAACACCGGCTCGACCTGCGCGACCGCGTCGTCGTCGCCGCCGACCATCAGGCAGTACCCGTTCGTCGAGCCCCCACACGCCGCCGGACACGCCGGCGTCGACGAAGTGGATGCCCTTCTCCTTCGCCGCCGCGTAGCGGCGCTGCGAGTCGTGGAAGTTCGAGTTGCCGCCGTCGACGATCACGTCGCCGGGCTCGGCGAGCGCCGAGCAGCGTCTGGAACGTCTGCTCGGTGATGTCGCCGGCGGGAACCATCATCCAGAACGAGCGAGGCGCGTCGAGCTGGTCGCGCAGCTCCTCGAGCGTCTTCGCCGTCGAGTCGACGCCGGGGTCGTACGTCTTCAGGTCGTGGCCGCGCTCCTCGAGCCGCTTCGTCATGTTCCCGCCCATGCGGCCGAGGCCGATCATCCCGAGTTGCATCTAGATCTCCTCCAGTCGAATCCGCGCGACGCGGCGGCCGCGCTCCTCCAGCGACGCGAAGTCGCCGGCGGCCTGCGCGCGAATCAGCTTCCCGAAGCCGAACGGCTGCCCCGGAATGGCGAGCTCGTCGCCCGTGTCGTCGACCACCTGCAGGAAGAGGCCGGTCGGCGGGCCGCCCTTGTGCAGCTGCCCGGTCGAGTGCAGGTAGCGCGGCCCGAAGCCGTGCGTGACGACGCAGCCGGTCGCCTCGCGCGCTCGCGCCGCGAGCTCGAGCACCTTCGCCTCGTTCGCCTCGGTCGGGTTGACGAACGCCTGGATGCAGACGTAGTCGCCCTCGACCGCCTGCGCGAAGAGCTCTTCAGCCGAGCCCTTGGGCGAGACGTCCGGCTCCGAGCCCGAGGCGAGCACTGCCTTCGTCTTGTCCTTCGCCGACTGCACGTCGGGCTGGTCGAACGGATTGATCCCGAGGATCGAGCCGGCGACCGCGGTCGCGAACTCCCAGCGGAAGAACTCCTGCCCGAGCTCGTACTCGCCGGAGAGACGCACCTCCTGCGCCTGACGATCGGGGCCGTCGGCGGATTCGCCGGGCGCCGGGATGAGACCCTTCCCGTGCTTGCCGGTCGACTCCGCGATCAGCTGCTCCGCCCAGAGGCCGAAGCCGCCGGGGGTCGGGGAGATGCAGACCTTGTCGCGCCCCGCCTGCCAGTTCTCGCCGAGCGAGAGCCCGAGGTCGAGGCCCGGGTTGCCCTCGGCGAAGTGACACGCCTCGACCATCTCGGCCGTCCGTTCGAGGAAGCGCGTCAGGTCGACGCCCATCAGCGCCGCCGGCACCATCCCGAACGGCGAGAGCGCCGAGTAGCGGCCGCCGATCGACGGGACGCCGGAGAAGATCCCGTCGAACTCGTGCTCGCGCGCGTACTGCTCGAGCGCCGAGCCCGGATCGGTGATCGCCGTCCAGAGGCCGCCCTTCTGCCGGAAGTAGTCGGTGTGCGAACGCGTCTCGAGCGTCGACCCCGACTTCGACGCCGAGAGGAACAGCGTGCGCTCGATGTCGAGCTTCGCCTCGAGGTCGCGGATCGCCTGCGGATGCGTCGTGTCGAGCACGTGGAACGTCTCCTGGCGGAACGTGCGCCGGATCACCTCGGGCGCGAGCGACGAGCCACCCATGCCGAGCAGCACGACCGCGTCGATCCGGTCGACCATCGTGTCGGCGAACTCCTGGAGCAGCTCGATGTCCTCGCGCGATGCGCGCCGGCTCGTCGAGCCAGCCGAGCCAGTCGGCCTCGTCCGCGCCCGTCCAGACGCGACGCGTCGCGCGCCCAGATCCGCTCGACGAGGCGTGCTCACGCCGCCGCCAGGGCTCCGCGCTTGGCGTTGATGCTGTCGGCGATCTCGTCGAACGAGGCCGCGAACTTCTAGACGCCTTCGGCCTCGATCGTCTCGGTGACGTCGTCGTAGTCGACGCCGACATTCGCGAGCTCGCCGATCAGCGCGTGCGCCTCGGCAACCCCCTCGAGCACCGTGTCGCCGCGCACCTCGCCGTGATCCTGGAACGCCTCGATCGTCTCGAGCGGCATCGTGTTCACCGTCTCCGGGCCGATCAGCTCCTCGACGTAGATCACGTCGCGGTAGTTCGGGTTCTTCGCCGACGTGGACGCCCAGAGGCAGCGCTGCTTCGTCGCGCCCTTGCCTTCGAGGTACTCCCAGCGCGCGCCCGAGAACGCCTCGAGGTAGTGCTCGTAGGCGAGCTTCGCGTTCGCGACCGCGAGCTTGCCCTGCAGCTTGGTGTTGCCCGACCGCCTCGAGGCGCTTGTCGGCCTCGGTGTCGACGCGCGAGACGAAGAACGACGCGACCGACGCGACCTTCGACGGGTCGCCGCCGCCGGCGACGAGCCGCTCGAGCCCGCGCAGGTACGCCTCGACGACCGCCTTGTAGCGATCGAGCGAGAAGATCAGCGTGATGTTGATCGAGGTGCCGTGCGCGATGCAGTCCTCGATCGCGGGCAGGCCGGCCATCGTCGCCGGGATCTTCACGAGCAGGTTCGGACGGTCGACCTCCTTGTGAATCCGCTGCGCCTGGGCGAACGTCGCCTCGGTCTCGTAGGCGAGGTCCGGCAGGACCTCCATCGAGACGTAGCCGTCGAGCCCGTCGGTCTCGTCGAAGACGGGACGCAGGACGTCGCACGCGTCGCGGATGTCCTGGAGCGCGAGCGAGAGGAAGATCTCGCGCGGGTCGGAGGTGGTCTCCATCAGCTTCTTCATGTCGGCGTCGTAGGCGTCGCCGGTCGAGAGCGCCTTCTGGAAGATCGTCGGGTTCGACGTGACGCCGGTGACGGCGTCGTCCTTCATCATCCGCTTCAGCTCACCCGAGTGGATGAGGTCGCGCGAGAGCGTGTCGAACCAGACCGACTGCCCGCGCGCCGCGAGCTCATGCAGGCGTGATTTCGCCATCTTTCATCGTCCTTTCCATTGCGGCGACCTTCTCGAGTCGTTCGACGTAGCGGTCGCCGCCGTTGAATGTCGCATTGAGAAATGCGGTCACGAGATCGCCCGCCAGCGACGGGCCGATGATCTCCGAGCCGAGGCAGAGCACGTTCATGTCGTCGTGCTCGACGCCCTGGTGCGCGCTGTAGGCGTCGTGGCAGACCGACGCGCGAATGCCGGTCATCTTGCAGGCCGCAACCGCCGCGCCGACACCGGAGCCGCAGACGAAGACACCGCGCTCGGCGTCGCCGCGCTGAATCGCCCCGCCGATCTCGACGTGCCTTGTCGGGATAGTCGAGCCGCACCGCGTCCGTGTCGGTGCCGAGGTCGACCACCTCGTGGCCGGCGAGCACGTCGAGCACGGCGTTACGCAGGTGGACGCCCCGATGGTCGAAGGCGACCGCGACCTTCACAGCACCTCGACGCGCGCGATGCGACCTTCGTCGAAGGTGAAGCGGAGCGGCAGCGTGCGCCCGTCCGCCTCGACCATCGCGACCGCGTGACCGTCCTTGCGCACCTCGATCCCCTCGAGCTGAACCGACGGCAGCTCGCCCTCGAGGCAGAACCCCGGGGCGACGAGCGAGAGGAATGTCTTCACCGCTTCGGCCTCATTCATGCAACACGCTCCAGCAGCGCCGTCGCGCGCGCGACCACGTTGTCGAGGTTGTAACCGAACTGCTCCAGAACGGTAGCGCCCGGAGCCGAGGCGCCGAAGTGCTCGATCGAGATCGAGGCGCCGTGGTCGCCGACCCACTTCGACCAGCCGAGCTCGACGCCGGGCTCGACCGAGAGCCGCGCCTTCACGTCGGGCGGCAGCACCTCGTCGCGGTACTCGGCCGGCTGCTGCTCGAAGAGCTCCCAGCACGGCATCGAGACGACGCGCACCGCGGTGCCGTCGGCGGCGATCTTCTCGCCCGGCCTCGAGCGCGAGCCCGACCTCGGCGCCGGTCGCGATCAGGATCAGATCCGGCGAGCCGGACTCCCACAGCGTGTACGCGCCGCGCTCGACACCGGACGCCGGCGCGACGTCGGAACGGTCGAGCGTCGTCACCTTCTGCCGCGAGAGCGACAGCGCGACCGGGCCGTCGGTGCGCTCGAGCGCGACCTTCCACGCCCACGCCGTCTCGTTCGCGTCGGCGGGGCGCATGAACCAGAGGTTCGGGATCGCGCGCAGCGCCGCGTACGTCTCGACCGGCTGATGCGTCGGGCCGTCCTCGCCGAGCCCGACCGAGTCGTGCGTCCACGCCCAGACGACCGGCAGCCCCATCAGCGCCGAGAGGCGCACCGCCGGGCGCATGTAGTCGCTGAAGATCAGGAACGTCGAGCCGTACGGCTTGACGCAGCCGCCGTGCACGGCGATGCCGTTGACGATCGAGCCCATCGCGTGCTCGCGGATGCCGAACGCGATGTTGCGGCCGGCCCAGTCGGCGCGAGAAGAGCCCGCCGCCGACGAACTCGGTCTTCGTCGACTCGACGAGGTCGGCGGCGCCGCCGATCATCGTCGGCACGGCGTCCTTGAACGCCTGCATGACCGCCTTGCCGGCGTCGCGCGTCGCGAGGTCCTCGCCGGCCTTCCACTCCGGCAGCTCCCACGCGCCGATGCGGCCCGCCCACGCGGCGTCCCACCGTTCGCGCTCGCGCGGGAACGCCTCCGACCACGTCGAAAACTCCTGCTGCCACGCGGTTTCGGCCGCGCTGCCGCGCTCGACGCCGTTCATGTGCGCGTAGACCTCGTCCGGCACGTAGAAGTGCTTGTCCGGGTCCCAGCCGAGCGCGCGCTTCGTCGCCGCGACCTCTTCGGCGCCGAGCGGCGCGCCGTGCGACTTCGCGGTGTCGACCGCGTGCGGCGCGCCGTAGGCGATGTGCGAGCGCATGACGATCACCGACGGCCTGCGCGGTCTCCGCCTGCGCGTTCGCGATCGCCTCGCGCAGCGAGTCGAGGTCGTTGACGTCGGCGACGTGCTGCACGTGCCAGCCGAGCGCCTCGAAGCGCGCGCCGCGATCCTCGGTGAACGAGATCGACGTCGTGCCGTCGATCGAGATGTGGTTGTCGTCGTAGAAGTAGACGAGCTTGCCGAGACCGTTCGTGCCGGCGATCGAGGCCGCCTCGTACGAGAGGCCTTCCATCAGGTCGCCGTCGGAGCAGATGACGTAGATGCGGTGGTCGACGATCTCGTGCTGCGGGCGGTTGAACGTCGCGGCGAGGAAGCGCTCGGCGAAGCCCATGCCGACGCCGTTCGCGAAGCCCTGGCCGAGCGGGCCGGTCGTCACCTCGATGCCTTCGGTGTGCCGGAACTCGGGATGGCCCGGCGTCGCCGACTGCCACTGCCGGAAGCGCTTCAGCTCCTCGAGCGAGAGGTTGTAGCCGGAGAGATGCAGCGCCGAGTACTGGAGGACGCACGCGTGGCCGGCGCTGAGCACGAACCGGTCGCGGTCGGCCCAGTGCGGGTTCGCCGGGTTGTGGTCCATCACCTCGGTGTAGAGGAGGTACGCGACGCGGCGCGAGCGCCATCGCGGTGCCGGGGTGGCCGGCGTTCGCCTGCTGCACCATGTCCATCGACAGCGTGCGGATCGTGTCGATGGAGAGCTGTTCGATCTCCGTGTTCGCCACCGCTCCTCCTCGGGGTGAGTTCCGAGGACGAGCGTAACGACTATTCGACGGCCAGTGCGCCGGCTCGGATCTCCTCCTGAAGCGCGCCCGCCTCGTCGTCGGAGAGACCCGTCGTCACCGCCGCGATCGTCTTTCCGCCCTTCGCGAAGCGGAAGAGCGCCCGCTCGCCGTGGAAGTCGCCTTCGAGCGACGTGTCGTCGAAGCCGGTCTGGTCGCCGTAGGTGCGGAAGCTCTTGCCGAACTCCTCGGAGAAGAACGACGAGACGTGGTCGAAATGCGAGTCCTCGCCGGCGAGGAACGCCCCGAGCGTCGTCCCGTGGTACGCGGCGTTCGACCAGTGCTCGATCCGGCGGTGGCGCCTGTAGAGCGGGTCGTAGAACTCGGCGACGTCACCGATCGCGTAGACGCCGTCGCGCGCGGTCCGGAAGTGCTCGTCGACGACGATCCCGCTTCGCACCTCGAGACCCGCGTCGCGGGCGAGCTCGACGTTGGGCTCGACGCCGATCCCGGCGACGGCGAGGTCGGCCTCGGGAACATCGGTCGAGCCGAGGCGCAGGTCGACGCCGTGCGCGCGGTAGATGTCGTGGAGCGCCTCCGACAGCGGCGGGCACTCGATCGTCGCGAACACCATCGGGTCGCGGACGACCTGCGTCACCTGCAGCCCGAGCATCGTCAGCGACGCCGTCACCTCGCAGCCGATGAAGCCGCCGCCGAGCACCGCCGCCGTCTTCGACTCGCGCGCGCGGCGCCGCAGCTCGAGCGAGTCGTCGAGCGTGCGCAGGTGAAGCATCCCCGGCAGCTCCTTCGGGCCGCGCGCCCATCGCCAGCACGACCGTGTCCGCTTTCACGTCGTCGAGCGACTCGACGCGCTCGCCGAGACGCACGTCGACGCCCTCGAGCGCGATCAAGGCGTCGGCCGGCTCGGCCTCGCCGCGGAGCAGCCGCTTCGAGAGCGGCGGGCGGTTGTACGGGCCGTGTGGATCCTGCGACCAGATGACGATCTCGTCCTCGCCGCCCGCACCGCGGTATCCCTCGACAAGCTTCGCGGCCGCTAGGCCGCCTCCGACGATCGCGATCATCTCGCCTCCTTGGTCTGCATCAGCTTCCGTTGTTCCTCGATACCGGACAGATGGATCTCGTGCCGGTCCATTCGCGGCTCGACGACCCGGGCGATCGGCGCGATCGGCACGCGGCAACCCGAGCCGTTCGAGGGCGATCATCGCCGCGCCTCGTGCCGAGCCTTCCGCAACGGCCGAGACCTCAACCGGCCGGCCGAGCACGTCGGCCAGCGTCTGCAGCCAGCGCTCGTTCGCGAGCAGGCCGGCGCCGGTCGCGACGAACGTCGTCGACGCCGCCGATCGTCGACGAGGATGTCGGCGATGCGGTACATGACGCCCTCGAGCGCGGCCTGGGCGATGTCCGCCGGCGTGGTCGCGAACGAGAGACCGTCGATCAGCCCGCGCCGGTCCGGGTTCCAGCCGAGCGATCGCTCGCCGCCGAGGAACGGCAGGAACGTCAGCCCGTGCGCGGGAGACGGTTCGCCGTAGCGGCTCGCGCAGCGTCTGGGAGAGCCAGGCGTAGAGGTTGCCGCCGTCCGAGAGCGCACCGCCCAGGCAGAAGCGGCGCTCGTCGAGGCGATAGAGAAAGAGCCCGGGCGGCGCCTCCGCCTCCGCGGCGTCGAACACGACGCGCGTCGCCGCAGACGTACCGACCATGACCGCTGCTCGCCCGCGCGACACGCAGCCCGCTCCGACATTCGAGCAGGCGCCGTCGCCGAGCGCCGGCCACACGCCGTGCACCGCATCGTCGGAGACCGGCGCGAGCTGCTCGACCCTGACGCCGCACGCGTCGAGCGTCTCCTCGTCCCAGGCAAGCCGGTTCGGATCGAAGAGACCCGTGCCGCTCGCCATCGACGTGCTCGTGCGAAGCTCGCCGGTCAACTCGAGCAGCAGGTAGTCGGGGAACGAGAGGTAGCGCGCGGCGCGAACCGTGCCGAGCTTCGCCGGCCAGAACGAGGGATGCAGGAAGCAGCCTGTCCGACGGTGGTAGTCGACGGGGTCGAGCGCGGGCTCCTCGCCGACGCGGTCGCGCCACGTGAGGAGGTGCGACGCCGGACGGCCGTGACCGTCGAGCGGCAGCAGCGAATGCCAGAAGCACGAGATCGCGAGCGCGTCGCCCTCGCCGACTTGCGCCAGTACGGCGCGACACGCCTGCGACGAGCTCATCCGCATCGAGCGACCCATACGCGTAATGCGCCGAGCCCGGCTGCTCGGTCCCGTCTTCGTCATATGCAACGGCACGCACCGACGACGAGCCGACGTCGAGCGAGACGATCCGTGTCACTCGGGGGCTTCCCTCGGGTCGAACGGCAGGCGCACGGTGAAGCACGTCCCCTCGCCCGCGTCCGAGCGCACGTCGATGCGGCCACCGTGCGCCTCGGCGATCGCCTTCGAGATGACGAGGCCGAGGCCGGTCCCGGGAATCGCCTGCTGGGTCGCCGTCGACGACCGGAAGAACCGCTGGAAGAGCCGGTCCTGTTCGAGCTTCGGAATGCCGATGCCGGTGTCCTCGACCTGGATGGCGACGTCTTCGCCGTCGACGAAGGTGCGGGCGGTGACCGCGCCGCCTGCCGGCGTGAACTTGATCGCGTTCGAGACCAGGTTCCACACGAGCTGCGCCAGCCGCTCGCGATCGGCCCAGACCGAGGGCACCTCGCCGAGCTCGCTTCGGAGCTCGACCTTGCGCGAGCGAGCGAGCGCGCCGACGCTCTCGATGCACTCGCGGACGACCTCGGTGATGTCGACTGCGGCATGGTGCAGCTGTAGGCCTGCCGCGTCGAGCCGCGCGACGAAGAGGAGGTCGCCGACGAGTCGCTGCAGGCGTTCGGAGCTGCGGTAGACGATCGCGAGGAAGCGCTTCTGCTCGTCGGTGAGCTGCCCCGCCTCTCCTTCGCGGATCATCTCGAGGAAGCCCATCATCGACGTGAGCGGCGTCCGTAGCTCGTGCGACACCGTCGCGACGAACTCGTCCTTCAGCCGGTCGAGCTCGCGCTGCTGCGTCACCTCGCGGAGCATCCAGACTCTTCCGATGAACAGTCCGCGATCGTCGCGCACCGGGCTCGTGAAGCCCTGGAAGACGCGCCCGCTCGACTCGTCCTCGAACTCGTTGAAGGTCGACTCGTTCGGGTTCTCGCGGAGGAGCTCCATCGCCTCGCGATAACGCTCTTCGGTCCTTCATCCGATCTGCGATCGAGAGCAGGCGATCGACGACCGGCCCGTCGAACGACATCTCGAGATCGCGCGTCAGGTTGACCATCGGCCGGTTTGCGAGCTGGACGTTCCCGTCGGAGTCCGAGAGCAGGATCCCGTCGAGCGTCGAGTCGAGAACGGCGCGCAGCACGGTCGCGAGCCGTTCGAGGTCGTCGTTCTGCTCCTCGAGGACGCCGCGGTTGCGCTGCAAGCGAGCGCGACATCTCGTTGAACGACCGGGCGAGCTCGCCGACCTCGCCCGGGCCTTCTTCCGGAACCTTGACGTCGATGCGTCCTGCTGCGACCTCCATCGTCGCGGCGGAGATCCGGCGCAGCGGCCACGACGATCGCGCGCAACAGGTAGACGATGATCAACGCGAAGAGCGCGATGCGCACGACCGCTCCGCCGACCTCGAGCACGTCGGCGCGATGCTCGGCCCGCGCGATCTCGCGTCGGTCGACGGCGAGGGTCGCGTTCTTGTCGCGTGACGAACCCGTCGATCCACGAGCGGATCCGGCTGATGCGCATGAGGCCTTCGAGGCTCTCGCACGCGGGCCCGCGCCGCCTTCGGGTTCGTCGTCGCCTGAGCGACGAGCGGGATCGACCACTGGTTCAGGTAGCTCCGCCAGGCGCGGTCGATCGCCGTCGACTGCGCGCCCGGGGGCGAGCGACATCAGCAGCTTCGATTCGGCCGGAAGCTCGCGGCTTCGCGCTGCGAGACGAGGTGAGGAAGCTCGGGTCGCCGGAGACGACGTAGCCGCGTGTCCCCGACGAGACGTCGAGCACGAGGCGCTCGATCCGCACCGCGGCGACGATCGCCTGCTCAGACCGCTGCTCCTGGTCCGTGTGGTGATGAATCGAGTGCAGCGAGACCGACGTCAGAACGAGCTGCCCGACAAAGAGGACGGCAACCACTGCGCCGCCGATCAGGAGCCGTCCCGTCAGCCCGAGGCGAGTCGAACGCACGGGGGACGAGGTGGTGGAGGAGGGAATGGGCACGCAGGATAGTTTCTGGGAGTGGCTGTGCTGATTGCGTCTTCGCTCCGCAAGGAGCTTTCCGGCGGCGTGCTCTTCGACGGCGTCTCCTTCAAGGTCGAGCGGAAGGACCGGCTGGCGCTCGCCGGAGCCAACGGGGCGGGCAAAACCACGCTTCTCCGCGCGATCGCTCGCGAGGTGTCGATCGAGGGCGGTGACATCGCGCTCGAGAAGGGCGCGCGCATCGCGCTCCACGACCAGCGGCCGCCGGCGCAGTCGCACCGGCCGCTCCGCGACTACGTCCTCGCCGGCACAGCCGACCTGGCCGCGGTCGAGGAGGAGCTGCGCACGCTCGAGCAGGCGATGGCGTCGGGCGCCCACGACGACGCGACCCTCCGTCGCTACTCCGAGGCGCAGGCGCGGCTCGAGCACGCCGGCGGCTACGACTGGCGCGACCGCGCCGCGTCCGTCGTCCGCGGGCTCGGATTCACCGAACGCGACCTCGACCGGCCGCTCGCGACCTTCTCCGGCGGAGAGCTGACCCGCGCCTCGCTCGCGCGCGCGCTCGCGTCGCAGCCCGACCTGCTGCTCCTCGACGAGCCGACCAACCACCTCGACATCGAGTCGCTCGAATGGTTGGAAGAGATGCTCCGCACGCTCGACGCGGCGGTCATCCTCGTCGCACACGACCGCTGGTTCCTCGAAGCGGTGACGACCGCGGTGCTCGAGCTCGAGGGCGGCAAGTCGGTCTACTTCCCCGGCGCCTGGCACGTGTGGCGGCGCGAGCAGGCCGCGCGCGACCTGCACCAGGCGAAGACCGCCGAGCGTCAGGCCGAGGAGCTCGTGCGGCTCGAGCGCTTCGTCGAGCGGTTCCGGTACAAGGCGTCGAAGGCGAAGCAGGCGCAGTCGAGGCTCAAGCAGATCAAGCGGATCGAGCAGAGCCGCGTGCTCGCGCCGGACCACCGCCGGCGCACGCTCGGGTTCGAGTTCCTGAAGCCGCCCAGCTCCGGCCGCGACGTGCTCGTCGTGGAAGGCCTGCGCGTCGAGGCCGGCGACAAGCTGCTGCTCGACGAGCGCGACCTTCGCGATCGAGCGCGGCGAGCACGTCGCGCTCGTCGGCCCGAACGGCTCCGGCAAGACGACGCTGCTCGAGACGCTGCTCGGACGGCGCGACGCTGCCGGCGGCAAGCTGCGGCTCGGGCACGGCGTCGTTCCCGCGTACTTCTCTCAGCACGAGGCGGAGCTCGACGAGCGCGGCTCGGTGCTCGACGCGGCGATGTCGGGCACCGGCCTGAAGCGGCCCGAGGCGCAGAACCTGCTCGGCCGGTTCCTCTTCTCCGGCTGGGACGAGCACGAGAAGCCGGTTGTCGCGCTGTCGGGCGGCGAGCGGCGGCGGCTCGCGCTCGCGATCGTCGTCGCCTCGGGCGCGAACTTCCTCGTGCTCGACGAGCCGACGAACCATCTCGACCTCGCATCGCGCGAGTCGCTCGAGGCGCGCGCTCGAGGCGTTCCCCGGCACGGTGCTCGTCGTCTCGCACGACCGGGCGCTCCTCGACGCCGTCGCGAGCCGGCTGCTCGCGGTCGAGGATCGCGCGATCGTCTCGTACCCCGGCGGCTGGGCCGACTACCAGCGCGCACAGACAGCGGAAGCGCCGGTAGCAGCGCCTGCCCCCGCGCAACCGAAGAAGGAGCGCCCGAAGCGGCCGGCCGAAGGCGCAGCCGCCGGCGATCGAGCTCGTCGAGCGCGACGTGGAGCGCGCGGAAGCCCGGCTCGCGGAGATCGAGCAGAAGCTCGCGAGCGACTGGTCGGACGCCGACCTCGTCGCCCAGCACAAGAAGGCACGCGAGGAGCTCGAGACGCTGCTCGCCCGCTGGGAAACGCTCTTCGCGGCCCCCTAGCCGTTCGGAAAGGACTCGTCGAACATCGGGCGCAGGTCGAGCTCGTTCATGCGCTCGTCGCTCGGAGCCATCCCCGGCGCGTCACAGGCGGCAAGCACGTGCCCGAGCAGCGCGACATCGCTGACCGTGTTCAGGAAGATGCCGGGCCGCGCCAGCGTCCAGGCGACGGCCGCATGGATCTCGTCCGGGTCGGTAAGCGGCTCGTACCACGGCGCGGAGTGATGGTCGCGACCGTCCCAGCGACCCTTGCACACGCTCTTGATCGTCTGGATCGCGACGCCGCGGTCCTCGCAGGTCGCGATCAAGTCCTCGACCTTGGCGGCGTGCTCGTCGTTCTGAAGCTGCGCGTAGTTGTAGGGGAAGAGCACGGAGTCGAACGCGAACTCCTCGAGGCTCTGCAGGTGACGCTCGGCGACGTCGAGCCCGTGGCCGGTGACGCCGATGAACCGCACGATCCCCTCGTCGCGTGCCTCGACCGCGGCCTCGAGCGCGCCGCCCGGCCCCATCGCGACCTCCCACTCGGCACGGTCGACGAGGTTGTGCAGCTGCAGCAGGTCGATCGTGTCGACGCCCATCCGCTCGAGCGACCGGCGAATCTGGTCGTGCGCCGGGCCGCGTTCCCGCTCGCCGGTCTTCGTCGCGAGGAAGAACGAGTCACGGCGCTCGGCAAGCCACGGGGCGATCCACTCCTCGGCGTCGCCGTAGCTCGCGGCCGTGTCGATGTGGTTCAGGCCGTAGCGAAGGACGAGCTCGAGCGCCGCGTCGGCGTCAGCCTTGGTCGTGTGGGAGTAGCCAAGGACCGCTGCGCCGAAGATCGCACGTGTGCTGACGTGCCCCGTCGAGCCGAACGCGAGCTTCTCGATCACAGCGAAAGACTACGCAACGCGTCCTCGGTGATCGGGTCGAGCACGAGGATCGCCTCGTCGGCGCCTGCCTCGGCGAGCGCGGCGAGGTGGCCCTTCAACGACCCCGCGTCGACCGCTTCGTCGTTCGGCCGCTCGCCGCCGGTCGCCGACGCGAACGAGAACGCAGGCGCTGCGCTCGATCTCGGCCGGGTCGCGGCCGACGCGCTCGGCCGCCTCGCGAGATCTGCGCGTTGTGCTCGGCGAAGCCCTCGGCTGTGTTGCCGTAGTGCGTGAACCAGGTGTTCCAGGCGTCGACGTGCGGCAGCGCGATCGAGAGCATGCGCGGACGGTTCGCGCCGATCATCAGCTTCGGCCGCCGCGTCGGCGGCGGCAGCAAGAGCGCGTCGTCGACGTGGTGGAAGCGGCCGTGGAAGGTCACGCGCTCGCCGGCGAGCAGGCGGCGGATGATCGTGAACGCCTCTTCGAAGCGCGAGACGTGCTCGTCGAACGGCATGCCGAAGGCCTCGAACTCGGCGCGGTTCCACCCGGCGCCGAGCGCGGCGACGAGGCGCCCGCCGGACAGCTCGTCGATCGCAGCGAGCTGGCGCGCGAGGATGCCGGGCGGGTGGAAGGCGGTGCAGGCGACGAGCGGGCCGAGCTCGACGCGCTCGGTGATCCCGGCGAGCCAGGCGAGCGTCGCGAAGCAGTCCCACGGGCCGCGCTCGGGCCGGCCGTCGCCGCGGTAGAGCAGATGGTCGCCGACCCAGAGCGAGTCGAAGCCCAGCTCCTCGGCGGCCCGTGCGATCGCCGCGAGCTCGTCGCGGCGCACGACGCGCTCGACCTCGGGCAGCTGGAGGCCGAGCTTCATTCGGCCCAGAAGCGCTCGAACGCGGGCGGGTCGGACGGGATTGCGGCGATGCTGCTTCCAGATCCCGTCGACGTGGTCGATCAGCAGCACCTGGTCGATGTCGAGCGTGCGGCCGTCCGGGCGCGTGCCCTGCGCGCGGTAGACGGCCGCGGCGTGCTCGTCGTCGGCGAGCAGCCAGCGAAGCGTCGAGAGATACGTGCCGTCGGTCAGCCGCCGCGTCTCGCGGAAGAGCTCGAAGACGCGCGCGCGGCCGTCGTAGACCTGCGCGATCGGCACGGTGCCGTTGACGACCCAGATCGCGTCCTCGGCGATCACCTCGAAGAGCGCGCGCGGATCGCCGCCGATGAACGCGTCGAAGACGCGGCGGATGCCTTCCTCGGGCGTCACCGCTCGAGCGGCGCGAGCGTCAGGCCGTAGCCTTCGAGCTGGGAGTGGTAGAGCTCGGCGGCCTCCTGATGGCCCGACCAGACGATCGCCTGCCCGCTCGTGTGGATCCGGTTCGCGAGCGCCATGCCGCGGTCGTAGTCGACGCCGGGAATCGTCTGCGCGAGCGCGAACGCGACACCCTCGAAGGTGTTGTGGTTGTCGTTCAGGACGATCACGCGCCAGGCGTCACCGGTGCCGGAGCCGCCGGTGCGCCGTGTCCGCTCGCGCGGCGGCGTGAGAGTCGAGCTCATGACGGGTCGAGCGTAGCGATCACCGCTTCGGCGATCACCTTCAACGGGCGCCCCGAGACCTGGCTCGCGCGGCGCAGACGGTCGAACGCGTCGTTCTCGGTCAAGCCTTCCTTCTCCATCAGCAGTCCCTTGGCCCGCTCGATCGCCTTGCGCGCGGCGAGCGCCTCGGCGAGCGAGTCGGCCTCTTCGCGCACCGCGACCAGCTCGTCGTGGCGCGCGCGCGCGGTCTCGATCGCCGGCACGAGATCCTGCTCGCGGAACGGCTTCACGAGGTAGCCGAACACCCCGGCCTCGACGGCGCGACTGACGAGCTCCTGCTGGTCGTACGCGGTCAGCATCACGATCGGCATCGGCCGCTCGTCGAGGATCCGCTTCGCGGCCTCGATCCCGTCGAGCCGCGGCATCTTCACGTCCATGATCGCGAGGTCGGGCTCGAGCTCACGCGCGAGCGCGACCGCCTCTTCGCCGTCGCGCGCCTCACCCGCGACCTCGTGTCCTGCGCGCTCGAGCAGGTCGCGCAGGTCGAGCCGGATGATCGTCTCGTCTTCGGCTACGAGGATGCGCATCACACATAGAGTGTCACGATGCTGCAGATCGACGAAGAGGCAGTCGAGGCGCTCAAGGAGATGGGCCCGCTGCGGATCACCGCCGAGGAGTCCGACGACGGCGTCGAGATCCAGATCGACGACGCGACGGAACCGCATGAAGGCGATGAAGTCGTCGAGCTCGACGGCGCGCGGATCTTCCTCGACGCCCTGGCCGTCGAGGTGCTCGCCGACCAGATCATCGGCGTCCACGCCCACGACGACCACTTCCACTTCACGTTCGACGATCAGCCCGCCTGAGCGCCTCTTGCAGTTCGAAAGCCGGATCCCGCTGAACTCGAGCGTCGAGGCGACGACCTGCTGGTGCAGCGCGAGCAGATCGGGGACGACGCGCAGCTCGATGCCTGAGCGTGCGTGCCGGGCGAGCAGATCATCGAGCTCTTCGACCGCCACCGGCTCGACCGGCTCACGCGAGACGGCGTAGCCCGCAGCGCGGGGGTAGTCCTCGAAGGTGGCCGCCGGAAGCCGGTAGGCGTACGACGCGCGCCGAGCGAAAGCGCTCGAGCCAGTCGGTCTCGATCGCGTGCACGCGCCGGCCTGCGGTCGCCGGTGAGGAAGCGCTCGACATCGGCGTCGGTGGTCGAGTCGATCGCCCCAGAACGTGGCCCGCGGGCAGTCGCGCGGGAACCAGTAGGCGGGAACGTGCGCGTCGTCGATCGCCCAGACGAGCGCCTCGGACGAGTCATGCCGTTCGACGGCGCGCGGCACGAACCGCTCGATCCCGGGGTCGTCGCTGACGTGCCAAAGCGCCACGCCGAAGCAAACCAGGCTGGCCGAGCCACGTCCGGTGCCAGGCACCGACGCGAAACGCGCACCGAACTGTCACGAAATCGCGCGCACCCGCGCGGGCGCGGCGGTGCTACGCCGGGAAGACGACCTCGGCGCGCGTCCCGGGCCTGAGATCAGCTCGAGCGTCCCGCGCAGCTCGTCGCGCACGAGCGCCTGGACGATCGAGAGCCCCGTGCCTGTCGCCGCCGCCGTCGACGATCCCGCCGCCGTCGTCGGCAATCGTGAGCACGACCTCGCCGTTCCGCGGGCCAGCTCGACGCGAATTCGCTGCCACCGTGCTCGAGCGCGTTCTGGAGGAGCTCGGCGAAGACGAGCGCGAGCGACGTGGCGCGGGCGCCCGAGAGCGAGACCGGCTCGAGCTCGGCGGAGACCTCCTTGCCGCCGCCGACGACGCCCTGCACGAGCATCGCGCGCAGCCGGTCGACCAGATCGGCGAGATCGACGTCCTCCTCGCGCTGCTCCGTCAGCAGCTCGTGGACGGCGGCGATCGCGAGAATCCGGTTCACCGAGTGCTCGAGTGCCTCCCGCGGGTCGATCGTCTCGGTCGCGCGCGCCTGGAGCCGCAGAAGCGACGCAACGGTCTGCAGGTTGTTCTTGACCCGATGGTGGATCTCCTGGGCGAGCACGCCGCGCAGCACCGCCCGGCCGTGCTCGAGCGCGACCGCGGCGTGCGTCGCGATCGACGCGAGCAGCTCGCGATCCGCTTCGGTGAACGGCGTCTCGCGGTCGGCGACGAGCTCGCCGATCTGGCGGCCGCGCCAGCGGAGCGGCTGGCGGATCGCGTGCGTCGAGGCCACTCCTTCCGGCCAGGCGATCCGCCCGTCGTCGAGGACGAGCGCCGCGCCGGTGGCGCCGAGCGCGTCCATCGTCGTCTTGACGATCGCCTCGAGCGACTCCTCGAGGTAGAGCGACTCCGAGACCGCCTCCGAGATCCGCGCCAGCGCCTCGAGCTCGGTGCACGCGACGCTGCGCCTCCTCGTAGAGCTTCGCGTGGTCGATCGACTGGGCGACCTGCGCCGCGATCGCGAGCAGCAGCTCGACCTCGTCCTGTGAATGCGCGCGGCCTCCGGGTGCGGACGTTCAGCGCACCCTCGAGCGTGCCGTCGCGCGTCAGGATCGGCACGGCGAGGATCGACTCGTACTCGTCCTCGGGCAGGTTCGGGAAGTTCTTGAACCGCGGATCGAGATGCGCCTGCGACTCGAGCATGACCGGAGCGCGCGCGGCGGCCGCCGAGCCGGTGATCCCCTCGCCCGGCCGCATCCGCGGCCGGCGGCTCAGCTCGTCGATCGTCGTCCCGTGCGTCGCGCGCAGGACGAGCTCGTCGGCCCGCTCGTCGTAGAGGTAGACGAAGCACGCGTCCGCCTCGAGCGCGTCGGCACCTTGTCCGCGACGAGCGACGAGGACCTCCTGGAGGTCGAGCGTCGAGTTGACGGCCTCGATCGTCTCCGTCAGGAGACGCAGATGCCGTTCGCGCGGTTCCATCCGCCTGCAAGCGTACGCTCGCCCTCGTGACCACTGCCCAGTGGCTGCTGATGTTTCACGTCACCGCGGCGTTCCTCCTCGTCGGTGGTTCGGTCGCCGCCGGCATCCTCAACGCGCTGGCCCTGCGGGCCGAGCGGCCGAGCGAAGTCGCGGCGCTGCTGCGCCTGATCCGGCGTCTCCCTCCCCGCGATCTTCGTCGGCGTCGCGGGCACGCTCGTCTTCGGCATCTGGCTCTGGCACGAGCTGGACTACTCGCTCGGCGCCGCCTGGATCTGGATCTCGCTCGTCCTCTGGGTGGTCGCGAACGCCCTCGGCGGAATCGGCGGCCGCCGGCAGGAGCGCGCGCGCGAGCTCGCCGAGCGCCTCGCCGGCGAAGGCGACGCGCCGAGCGCCGAGCTGTCGGCCCTGCTCCGCGACCCGGTCGCGAACGCGCTCGACTACGGCGCCGGCCTCGCGACGATCGTGATCCTCGTCCTGATGATCTGGAGGCCCGGCTAGTGCACTTCGGCGCTCTTCCTGCACGTCCTCGGGACGATGGGCCTGTTCGGCGCGCTGCTGACGGCGCTGATCATGTCGCTCGCCGGCCTGCGCGGCCCGACGATCCGGGCGCTCCTCGTCGCCGTGCCCGCCTGGTTCGTCGCGCTCGGCGCCGGCCACTGGCTCGAGCACGACGACACCTCTCGGAGCTCGAACGCCACCTGGCTCCAGCTCGGACGGAACGTCCTCGAGCCGGGCGTCCTCGTGCTCGTCCTCGCGATCCTCGCCTCGTGGTGGTGGACGCGGAGCGGCAGCGCCCGCGCCGGCCGGATCGTCGTCGGTGCTCTCCGGGCTCTACCTTGTGCTGCTCACCGTCGCCTTGCTCGCCATGTCGGGGAAGTGGGGAACTTGATCCCCCACAGACGGGTTCACAAAAGATTTACGTTCGGGCTGAGGTATTTCCTCGCAGACGGGGAATAGGTTCGACAGCAATGAGCGCCCTCGCCCTCGACCTCCGCAGCACCGCCGGCTTCCTCGTCGCAGACGCCAGGGGCCGCGTGGTCGGCACGGTCGAGTGCCCGATGTACGGCACCTCCCCCGAAGAGCCGGACGCGCTGTCGGTTCGCTCCGGGTTCCTCTCGCGCCGGCGCAGCATCGTGCCGGCCGAGTCGATCGAGCAGATCGACGACGGCGCCAAGGTGATCGGCCTGCGCGTCGACCGCGAGTCGATCCGGACGTTCCTTTAAGGGCGGAAACGCCGAACCTAGTTCGGCGGCGCCGAACCAGGTTCGTGAGTCTGCCTACAGCACGCCCAGGTAGCGGTCGAGCTCCCACTGGGTGAGCTGGACGCGGTAGTCGTCCCACTCCTCGCGCTTCAGCCTGACGTAGTTGTCGAAGATGTGGTCGCCGAAAGCGCGCCGCATCAGGTCGCTGCCGGCGAACGCGTCGATCGCCTCGCCGAGCGTCTCCGGCAGCGAGACGATGCCGCGCTCGCGCCGTTCCTCCGCCGTCAGGTGGTAGAGGTTCGTCTCCATCGGCGGCGGGCAGCTCGTAGCCCTTCTCGATCCCCTCGAGGCCCGCGTGCAGCAGCGCCGCGAAGGTGAGGTACGGGTTGCAGGCCGGGTCCGGGCAGCGGATCTCCGCGCGCGTCGCCTGCTCCGAGCCCGGCTTGTAGAGCGGGATCCGGATCAGCGCCGAGCGGTTCCGCTGCGACCAGGCGACGTAGACCGGCGCCTCGTAGCCCGGCACGAGCCGCTTGTACGAGTTCACCCACTGCGCGAAGACCGCCGACAGCTCGCGCGCGTGCTGCAGCAGCCCGGCGATGAACGCCTTGCCGATCGGCGACAGGTTGTACTGGTCGGAGCCGTCGAAGAACTGGTTGCGGCCGTCCTTGAAGAGCGACATGTGCGTGTGCATGCCCGAGCCGTTCTCGCCGAAGAGCGGCTTCGGCATGAACGTCGCGTAGACGCCGTGCTTCGCGGCGACCTCCTTGACGATCAGCCGGTAGGTGATCGTCTGGTCGGCCATGTCGAGCGCGGGGGCGTAGCGCATGTCGATCTCGTGCTGGGACGGCGCCACCTCGTGGTGGTGGTACTCGATCCCGATGCCCATCGACTCGAGCGCGCGAATCGTCTCGTTGCGCAGCTCGGTCGCGGCGTCGAGCGCGGTCATCGCGAAGTAGCCGCCCTCGTCGAGCGTCTCCGTCCCGTTCTTGTCGCGGAAGAGGAAGTACTCGAGCTCGGGGCCGATGTTGAACGTGTCGAAGCCGAGCGACTCCATCCGCTCGAGCGCGCGCCGCATGACGTAGCGCGGGTCGCCCTCGTACGGCTGCCCGTCGGGCGTGACGACGTCGCAGATCATGCGCCCGACCTTGGCCTCGCCGTCCTTGGTCGGCATCAGCCGGTAGGTGGCGGGATCGGGGATCGCGACCATGTCGGACTCCTCGATCGCGTTGAAGCCGGTGATCGACGAGCCGTCGAAGCCCATGCCGTCGTTCAGCGCGCCCTCGATCTCCTAGGGCGTGATCGCAAAGCTCTTGAGATGGCCCTCGATGTCGGTGAACCAGAAGAGGACGTACTCGACCCCGTCCTTCTCCATGCGCTTGAGGACCTCCTTGCGCGCCTCGGGATCGGACGTCGCCCGGTCCTTGCTCTCGATCATTCCCATGGCCGGACCCTAACGCATCAGCCCGACCGCTTCAGCTTGCCGCGCTTCTTCGCGTAGCGCTCGCCCGCCCTGAAGACGGCGAGCCCGAGCGGGATCGAGACGGCGCCGATCAGGAGCAGCGGCCAGACGTCCGCCCAGGCGAGACCCGAGCCCGTCGAGGATCGAGTTCCGGATGCCGCGCAGCGCGTAGGTCGCCGGCGAGATCTTCGCGATCCACTGCATCCAGTCCGGCAGCACGCTCACCGGGTAGTAGACGCCCGAGACGACGAGCATCAGGCCCTGCGCGACGAAGCCGAGCTGCGTGCCCTTCTCCGGCGAGATCAGCGGCAGGACGGCGGTCATCATCCCGACGCCGATGAACGACACCGACGCGATCGCGAGCAGCGCGACCGCGGCCGGGTAGTTCGCGTTCGGCAGGTGGATGCCGATGAAGGCGACGACGGCGACGAACACGAGCGAGGCGCGGATCATGCCGTAGAGCACGGCGTAGACGCCCATGCCGATCAGGTGCACCGGCCGCGAGACCGGCGCCATGAACGTGTACTCGATCGTCCCTTCCCAGCGCTCCCAGGCGACCGTCTCGGTGACGATCTCGAAGATGATCCCGAGGAACGCCCAGATGACGCCGCCGACGAGCAGCTTCGTCTCGAGCTCGTTCTGCTCCGCCGTCGACAGCCCGACGCCGCGGGCGATGAAGACGATCGTCAGCGTGTTCGCGATCGTCCAGAGCAGGAACGCGAGGTCCCAGAGCAGGTAGCGCTTGGTCAGGTAGACGTTGCGCTCGACGACGCCGTAGAGGCCGATCAGCTCGCCGCGGATGACGCGGCGCCGCGTGTAGGACTGCGTGACGTCAGCCGCGCCATCATGCGAACACCTCCCTCTCCTCGTCGTCTTCGGTCTTCTCGTCCTCGAAGGTGCGGCCGGTCGCGGCGAAGAACGCCTCCTCGAGCGTCTCGACGCCGTAGCGCTTGCACGTCGGCCACCGGCTCGAGGAAGATCAGCTCGCCGCGGTCGAGCAGGCCGACGCGGTCGGCGAGCTCCTCCGCCTCCTTCATGTCGTGCGTGCAGAGCAGGATCGTCGAGTCGTGCTGCTGCCGGATCTCGCGGATGAACGCCTGCACCTCCTGCTTCGAGCGCGGGTCGAGACCCGTCGTCGGCTCGTCGAGCAGCAGCAGCACCGGCGAGGTGAGCAGCGCGCGCGCGAGCGCGACCTTCTGCTGCATGCCGCGCGACAGGTTCTCCATCGCCTCGCTGCGGCGCGCGGCCGGGAAGCCGACCCGCTCGAGGATCACGCGGGATCTGCTCGTGGGTCTCGCGCGGCCCCATGCCGTAGAACCGCGCCGCGTAGGACAGGTTCTCGGCCGCGCTCATCTTCTTGAAGAAGCTCGCCTCGACCGAGACGCGGTTGACGAGCCGCCGCACCGAGCGCGTCTCCTTGAACACGTCGTAGCCGAAGACGCGCGCCTCGCCGCCGTCCGGCAGGAGCAGCGTCGAGAGCAGGCGGACGAGCGTCGACTTCCCCGAGCCGTTCTGGCCGAGGATCGCGACGCACTCGCCGCGCTCGATCGTGAAGCTGACGCGGTTCAGCGCCGCGCGGCTGGTGCGCTTCTTGAACCAGCCCTTCCGGCGGCTGAAGACCTTCTCCAGGTCACGTACTTCGACTGCGTAAGACAAGCCATGCTCCTTGGGATCGAGAAAAAAGAACCGAACGAAGACGCAGCGGGCCGCTAGAAGCGGCGCGAGCTGCTGTCTGCGTTGGCGATCCCAGACATGAGGCGAGCGAGATTATCAGTCGCGAGCGGATGCCGCACGGGCAGTGCAGGCGTCGATGATCGCCTGCGCCTCGGCCCGATTGCCGTAGCCGCGCGTGACCGTCTCCTTGCCTTCGAGGTCCTTGTAGACCTGGAAGAAGTGCTCGATCTCGTTCCGGAGCTGGGCCGGCACGTCGTGGATGTCGGCGATCTGGCTCCACGACGGGTCGTTGAGCGGGACGCAGAGCACCTTCTCGTCCGGGCCTTTCTCGTCGGCCATGTGGAAGACGCCGACCGCCCGGACGCGGATCCGGCAGCCGGGGAACGTCGGCTCACCGACGAGCACGAGCGCGTCGAGCGGGTCGCCGTCCTCGGCGAGCGTCCCCTCGACGAAGCCGTAGTCGGCCGGGTAGCTCATCGAGGTGAAGAGCCGCCGGTCGAGCGCGATCCCGCCGAGCTCCTCGTCCCACTCGTACTTGTTGCGAGAGCCCGAGGGAATCTCGACGAACACCACGCCGTCCATGTCGGGAACACTATGCCGGGATGGCGCACGCGCACAGCCATGACCACGATCACGGGGTCGGCGCCGACACGAGATCCGCCCGCTCGCGATCGCGCTCTGCCTGATCCTGGCGTTCATGGCGGCCGAGGTCGGCGTCGGCATCGCCGCCGACTCGCTGGCGCTGCTCTCGGACGCCGCGCACATGCTCGTCGACGCGGCCGCGCTCGGGCTCAGCGTCTGGGCGGCGCGGCTGGCGCTCCGGCCGCCGCGCGGCGGCATGACGTTCGGCTTCCGCCGCGCCGAGATCCTCTCCGCGCAGGCGAACGGGCTGACGCTGCTCGTCCTCGGCGTGCTGATCGTCGTCGAGGCGATCCAGCGCCTCGTCTCGCCGCCGGACGTGCGCGCGCCGCTCGTCGTCGCGACGGCGCTCGTCGGCGCCGTGGTGAACGTCCTGGCGCTGTGGCAGGTCGCCCGCGCGAACCGCGAGAGCCTGAACGTCGAGGGCAGCTTCCAGCACCTGCTGACCGACCTCTACGCGTTCGCGGCGACGGCGATCGCCGGCGGGATCATCTGGGTCACCGGCTTCGACCGCGCCGACCCGATCGCCTCGCTCGCCGTCGCCGCGTCGATGCTCTGGGCCGCCTGGCCGCTGCTCCGGAAGTCGGGCCGCGTCCTGCTCGAGGCGGCGCCCGAAGGGCTCGACCCGGACGAGATCGGGGCAGCGATGCGCGCCCACACCCACGTGACCGACGTCCACGACCTGCACGTCTGGGAGATCAGCTCCGGCTTCCCGGCCCTCTCCGCGCACGTCCTCGTCGAGCGCGGCGAGGACTGCCACCTGGCCCGCCGCGAGCTCGAAGCGACCTTGCACGAGCGCTTCGGGATCGACCACACGACCCTCCAGGTCGAGCACACCGCCGACCGGCTGCTCGGGATCACGCTCTTGCGGTCCGACCAGCGAGGACCGCTAAGTTTTCCACACGTGCAGCGCCGGAGACGGCGCGCGCGGAGGCAACGAGGCCTCACAACTCTCAGGAGTTGTGGGGCCTTTTTTCGTTCTTGGCAGCGACGAGCGAGCGAGAGAAGGAGCAACGGGATGACCAAGTACAAGCTCGAATACATCTGGCTCGACGGCTACGAGCCCGTCCCGAACCTCCGTTCCAAGACGAAGGTCGTGGCGTTCGAGTCGGACCCGAGCCTCGAGGAGCTGCCGATCTGGGGCTTCGACGGCAGCTCGACCCGGCAGGCCGAGGGCGACAACTCGGACTGCCTGCTGCAGCCGGTCGCGCTGTTCCCCGACCCGGCCCGGACGAACGGGCTCCTCGTCATGTGCGAGGTCCTGCTCCCGGACGGCTCGCCGCACCCCTCGAACAGCCGCGCGTCGATCCCGGACGACCCCGACACGTGGTTCGGCTTCGAGCAGGAGTACTTCTTCTACAAGGACGGCGTGCCGCTCGGCTTCCCGCGCGAGGGCTACCCGGCGCCGCAGGGCGAGTACTACACCGGCGTCGGCTTCCGGACCGTCGGCGACATCGCCCGGCAGATCGTCGACGAGCACATCGACCTGTGCCTCGAGGCCGGCATCAACCTCGAGGGCATCAACGCCGAGGTCGCGAAGGGCCAGTGGGAGTTCCAGATCTTCGGCAAGGGCTCGAAGCAGGCCGCCGACGAGCTCTGGATCGCCCGCTACCTGATGATGCGGCTCTGCGAGAGCTACGGGATCGACATCAACTTGCACCCGAAGCCGCTCGGCGTCGAGCACGACTGGAACGGCTCCGGGCATGCACACGAACTTCTCGACCAAGCACATGCGCGAGATCGGCGGCGAGGAGTACTTCGAGTCGCTGATGGCGGCGTTCGCCGAGGACCGCGAGCACCACATCGCGGTCTACGGCCCCGACAACCACATGCGCCTGACCGGTCTCCACGAGACGGCGTCGATCGACGAGTTCACCTACGGGCTCGCGAACCGCGGCGCGTCGGTCCGGATCCCGCACAGCTTCGTGAACAACGGCCACCGCGGCTACCTCGAGGACCGCCGGCCGAACGCGCTGGGCGACCCGTACAAGATCGCCGGCCGCATCCTGACGACGATCAACACCGTGCCGACGGGCGCCGCCGAGGCGACCGAGGCAGTCGCCGCAGTCGCGTAGCACGAGCCTCGCGTCGAAGCGAGGCCGGGTCCGCCGCGACCCGGCCTCGCTTCACGTAGGCTTCGGCCAGATGCACGCGCCCTCGACGATGAGCTTTTACAAGCCGATCGCCTTCCAGGCGATCATCGTCGCGCGCCGTCTCAACGTTCGCTAGTCGGCGCTTTCGTCCCACCCGCCGCCGCCGGCTAGCTCATCTCCTCCCCGCGGGAACCCTCCACTTGAAGGAAGGACTCGTCATGTCCGACGAAGCGTTGACACACCTCTGGTGCACCTGCGACAAGCCGCTGCCCGTGCACCTCGCCGAGCGCAAGGGAGCCGCCCGCAGCGTCTGCGCGCGCTGCGAACGGCCCCTCCGGCTTCAGCTGCGCGTCACCCAGCTGATGCAGAGCCGAATCGGCAGCCGTCACCGTCGGCGTCACCGGATCACGAAGGTCACGGAGACGTCGGCGGTGACGTCCTGCGTCCCGGCCTCGATCGGCGTCGAGTCGGCCGCCTTGGCGGACGCCTGGAAGAGCGGCGTCGGCTGCCTGGGAGCTCTGCTCGGTCACCGACGAGCACCGGCCCGACGCCGAAGCCGCCCGCCTGGCCGAGCGCCTCCGCCTTCGCGCGGGCGTCGTCGACCGCCTTGGCCAGCGCCTGCCGATAGGCGGCCTGCTGAGTCCTTGACGCCGAGCGTCGGCCCGTTGACGGTGTTCGCGCCCGCCGCGACCGCGGCGTCGATCAGCTTGCCCGCGTCGGCGATCGACGCTCCGCCGAGACGGTGTCGTCGGCTGCGTAGGACTGGACGTTCCCGTTCTGGTCGGTCTGCGGGGAGAGCGAGACCTGCTGGGTCTGCAGATCGCTGCCGCCCGCGGCCTTCAGCGCGGCGACGACGGCGTTCATCTCCGTCGAGTTCTGCGAGAGCGCCGCGGCAGCGGTCGCCGCCTGGGTGTGGACGCCGGCGGTGACGGTCGCCTGGTCGGGCACGAGCGTGACGACGCCGTGGCCGACGGTCGTGACGGTGTCCGGCTGGGCGTCGGTGCCGCCCCGGGCCGTCTGTGGACGCGCGACGCCGACGATCAGCGCGCGACCGCGACGGCGCCTACGACGGCGGCGATGACGATGGCAAGTGAAGGTCTCATGCCCTCCTACGCCGCCGCGTGGTGAGATGTCACACGTGCGCTACCGCTTCGTCGACTGCCGCTGGTCGCTCGACGACCCCGAGGCCGGCCGCCGCGCCTACCGCGAGGGGCACATCCCGGGCGCGGTGTTCGTCGACCTCGAGCGCGACCTCTCGGCGCCGCCGGGCCTGAACGGCCGCCACCCGCTGCCCGTCGACCGACGCGTTCGCGGCGGCGATGTCGCGCGCCGGGATCGACGCCGAGACGTTCGTCGTCGCCTACGGCTCGCTCGGCGGCGCCGAGCGGCTCTGGTGGCTCCTGCGCCACCACGGCCACGACGCGTGCGCCGTGCTCGACCTCGACGGCGTGGCGCGGGCCGCTCGCGACGGGCGAGGAGACGGCCGAGCCGGCGGAGTTCGTCCCGCGCGAGCGCGAGGGCGACACGATCGGCCCCGACGAGCTCGAGAGCCGCCTCGGCGAGCTGGTCGTCGTCGATGCGCGCTCGCCGAGCCGCTGGCGCGGCGAGCCGAACCCGCTCGACCCGGTCGGCGGCCACATCCCCGGCGCGCTGAACGCGCCGTGGAACGAGCCGCTGCCGGAGCTCCCGGACGGCGAGCTCGTCGCCTACTGCGGCTCGGGCGTCACGGCCTGCGTCGTCCTCCACCGGCTGCACCTCGCCGGGCGCGACGGACGGCTCTACCCGGGCTCGTGGTCGGAGTGGGGCGCCTCCGGGCGCCCGGTGGAGACCGGCTAGGCGGCGACGGGCGTGTGGGTCGCGTAGGGCGCGAGGTATCGCTCCCAGCGCTGCGGGATCTTCGGCGTCGCGAGCCGGATGAAGAGCACGGGCGCGGGCGGCCGCGGCCGGGCGGGCAGCTCCATGTGCACCTCGTGCGGCAGCCGGTTCCCCTTGCGGAGGTTGCACGGGCGCGCACGAGGTGACGACGTTCTCCCAGGTGGAGTCGCCGCCCTTCGAGCGCGGGATGACGTGGTCGAGCGTCAGGCGGCCGTTCGAGGTGCCGCAGTAGACGCAGCGCCAGCCGTCACGGGCGAAGAGCGCCCGCCGCGAGATCTTGCGCTGGACGAGGCGCGGAACGCGGACGTAGTGCACGAGCCGAATCACATGTGGCCACCGGAACGTGTCGGTGGCCGAGCGGAGTGGTCGGTCGAGCTCTTCGACCACCTCGGCCTTGCCCTTGAAGAGGAGCACGTGGGCGCGGCGTACCGAGCACACGTTGAGCGGCTCGTAACTCGCATTCAGGACGAGTACTTGCTGCACCTTGGCGGAAGAGTAGCCGCCGAAGCGGAGGCGGCGAACCTGGTTCGCCGGGCGACAGCCCGGCAACCAGGTTGCATGTCCTAGGCGCTGCAAGACATACAACCCGGTTCACCCCGGCCGAGACCGGGTGGAACCGGTTACCGCCCCATGGCGCGGTCGACGGCCTCCTGCTCCTCCGGGGAGAGGGCAACCGAGGCGCGGCCGCGGTCGAGCTCCTTCATGTAGATGCGCGCGTAGTCGCGGCCCTGGATCGCCGTCACGATCGAGGCCCGACCGCGCCGAGTCGAGCAGCGCGAGCGACGCCGACTGATGGCCGCCGGTGTCCTCGTACGCGTCGTAGCGGACGATCGCGCGTGTTCGCGACGACGCCGTCGATGCGACGGTCGACGCGGCCGAGGCCGGCGGCGACCTCGTCGACGGCGCGGTGGAGATCGTCGATGCGGGCCTGCAGCGAGACGGCGAAGTCGACGAGATCGCGCCGGCCGCCACCGAGCAGCGACCGCTGCGCGTCGCGAACGCGCTTGACGCGGATCGACGACCACCAGGCAAGCCCGAGCCCGATCGCCCCGACCGCGACCCCCGCGATCGCGACGACCATCGCCTCTGTCGCGGTGACGCTCATGCCGGCGAGGCTAACTAACCGAGCGAGAAGATGACCGAGTAGGTGCCGCGGTTGTTGTTCAGGTTCGTCTCGCCCGGCACGGCGGCGACATTGACCGACAACTGCTCGGTGCGCGCGAACTTGACCTCGCCGAGGTTCAGTGAACGTGACCGACTTCTGCTCGCCCGGATTGATGACCTGGATGCTGAGCGTCTTCACGATCGCGGGCGTCTGCTGGATCGTCAGCGTGATCTTGATCCCGACCTCCTGCGAATCGCCGGAGTCCTCGATCGTGACCTTGAACCCGAGGTCGGTTCCGGCGGTCACCGTGTTCTGGTCGGTCTGCGAGAGCGTCTGGCCGCCGGGCTCCGCCTGCACGCTGATCAGCGCCGAGCCGTGCGAGCCGGTCGGCTGCCCGCCGGTCGACGCCGAGCCCTTCAGGCGCCCGAGGATGTAGCTCATCTCGTGCTCGCTGACGAGCGACTCGTCGGCGACGAACTGCGACGTCGGCACGGGCACGCCCTTCACGCCGTCCGCCGCCATCTGGGCCTGCGCCGGGTCGTGGAAGAGGTCCGTCCAGACGACGTCGCTCGCGGTCAGCCGCGACGCCTGGTCGGCGAGCGTGGCCGCGTAGCCCTTGGTCGACGGTGCCGAGGCGACGCGCTCGCATCGTGCGGGCCATCCCCTCGACGCCGGAGATGCGGAGCTGGAGCGACTCCTGGAGCTGGAGGTTCTCCGGCCGGATCGCGCCCGGCGGCGTGAGCTTCTTCGCAGCGTCGAGGTTCTGCTGCTCGGACTGCGCGATCCCGTCGAGCTGCGTCGCGATCGTGGCCGGCTTCGCGCCCGATGTCGTCAGCGCCTTGCCGACGGCGACGCCGTTGTCCTGCGAGCTCTTGGCGATCTTGCTCGCGTCGTCCATGTAGCTCGAGTACTGGTCGTGCTTCGACGTCGACGCGCACGACTGGATCGCGAGCCCGAAGAAGACGAGGATCGCGACGAGAATCGCGACCGCGCCGGAGCAGGCGCAGGAAGGGCGTCAGCCCGCGCGGAGGCCCCGAAACATGGCGCCGCGGCCGCCCGATCCGCCGCGGCGCGGCAGCCGAACGCGCGGCTGCGGAGCCTGCGCCTCTCGGGTGGCTGGCTCTTCTTCGAAGAAGTCGAAGTCGATGTCGTCGTCGCGCGGGTCCATTTGCAGGCCGAATCTACCGCGTTCCTTCGCTGGAGAGAGGAAATGTCCTGGCAAGGACGTAGAACGCGGGGTGTCTCAAGCGGCCCATGCGCACGAGCTCTTCCTGGGCCGCTACCGGCCGATCAAGCCCCTCGGCTCCGGCGGAATGGGCCATGTCTGGCTCGCGCGCGACGAGCGGAGCGGCCTCGACGTCGCCCTGAAGATCGTCTCCCGCGAGGGAAAGAGCGGCCATCGGGCCGAGCGCGAGGCCCGCGCCGCCGCGTCGCTCCGCCACCCCCGCTGCCAGCGGATCCTCTCGCTGGCGCGCGATCCGTCCCACGTCTACATCGCCTACGAGTACATCCCGGGCCGCACCCTGCGCGAGGCGATGCGCGCCGGCGAGCTCGACGACCGCGCCGCGGTCGAGGTGGCCGCCCAGATCGCCGAGGCGCTCGCGCACGCGCATGCACGCGGGATCGTGCACCGCGACGTCAAGCCGTCGAACGTCCTGCTCGCCGAGGCAGACGGCGTCGACGTGCGGCTCCTCGACTTCGGGCTCGCGCAGATGGCCGAGTTCGACACGCTGACCGCGCTCGGCGACGTCCCCGGCACGCTCGCGTACATCTCGCCCGAGCGGCTGCAGGGGCTGCCCGCGACGTCGGCTGCAGACGTCTGGGCGTGTCGGCGTCGTGCTCTGGGAGGCGCTCGCGGGCGAGCATCCGTTCTGGGGCGGCGACATCGTCGAGACCTCGCGCAGCATCCAGCGCGGCGCGGCGCCGCTCGAGACGCGCCGGCCCGACCTGCCGCCGCGGCTCCTCGAAGTGGTCGCAAGCGCGCTGCTCGTGAACCCGCAGCGGCGGCCCGGCGGCCGAGAAGCTCGCCCGCGAGCTGCGCGAGCTGCCGAAGCGCCGCCGCAAGAAGGGCGACGGCGGAGCGAAGAAGACCACGACCGCAACGGCGGCCCGCCCCGACGTCGTCGCTCTCGGCAACCGCCTGCTTCCCGGCGCCCTGACCGGGCTCGCAGCGGGCTGGGTCGCAGGGCGCCTGGCGTTCTATCCCGCCGGCTGGCCGCTCGGCCTCGCCGCAGCCGGCGCCGCGCTCGGCTTCGCCGCACCGCGCGCCGGGCTCATCTTCGCGCTGGCCGTCGCGTTCTTCCCGCTCGCGAACATCTCGCTCGGGCTCGCGCTGGTCTACGCGGTGCTCGCGACCGCCTGGACGGTGCTGTCGTGGCGCGACGCGAAGGCCGGGCTCCTGCTCGCGCTCGGGCCGATCCTCGCGCCGCTCGCCGCGCTCGCCCTGCTGCCGCTCGCGGCCCAGGCCGCGCACGGGCCGCGCGCGGCGCGCCGCGCAGGTCGTCGCCGCGGTCCTGCTCGCTGCGCTGGTCGCCGGGCTCCGCAAGGTCCCGCTGCCGTTCGACGGCTCGACGCCGCCGCTCGGGCTCGGCATCACCGGCTCGACGCACCCGACCGCGGTCGCGGCAGTGCTCTGGGAGCAGCTCGGCAAGCATCCGACCCTCGTGGCCGAAGCGCTGCTGCTCGCCGTCGCCGCCGTGGTCCTTCCGTACGCCCGCGGCCGCGGCCCGTGGGTCGCCGCGTTCTTCGGCGCGGCGCTCCTCGCGACGACCGCGCTCGCGGCTCCCGCAGCGGCCGTCCTGCCGTTGATCGTCGCTTCCTGGCTGACGGCGGGCACACTGGCCCTCCAGCGCCGGACATAATCTTTCCCGTCGCGGGAAAACACCTGCCGCCTGCCTATGCCCGTGCTCAGAAGCATCGAAGCAAAGCTCGAGTCGCTCTTCGAAGGCGTCTTCGGCCGCGCGTTCCGTACGAACGTCCAACCGGTCGAGCTCGCGCGCAAGCTCGTCAAGGAGATGGACGAGCACCGGAACGTCTCGGTCTCCCGGGTCTACGTCCCGAACGAGTACTCGATCTACCTCTCGACAGCCGATCGCGAGCAGTTCTCGGCCTACGAGGCGCAGCTCTGCGACGAGCTCGGCGACTACCTCTCCGAGCACGCGCGGCGCGAGAGCTACGTCCTGCTCTCGCCGCCCGAAGGTGACGCTCGAGACCGACGGCGACCTCGACGTCGGCGTGTTCGGGATCGCGACGCGCATGGTGCAGCCGGAGGGGAAGATCGCCGGCGCCCGTCGGCCGAGCCCGGCGCGACGATGATCTACAAGCCGAGCACGCAGGCGACCGAGGCGGCGTCGCCGGTCGAGCTCGGCATCCAGCGCGAGGTGGCGGTGGTCAAGTGGGACGGCAAGCGCCACGAGATCGCGAAGCGCACCGTCGTCATCGGCCGCTCGAAGGACGCCGACATCCAGGTCGCCGACCCGAACGTCTCGCGGCAGCACGCCGAGATCCGGCAGGAGGGCACGACCTACTGGCTCGTCGATCTCGACTCGACGAACGGCGTCGAGGTCAACGGGCAAGCGCGTGAAGCGCCTGAAGCTGGAGGACGGGTCGTCGTTCACGATCGGGTCGACGGAGCTGACGTTCGGCCAGGAGCTCCAGTAGTGATCCTGGCCTCGGCGCAAGTCGAGACGACGCTTCTTGCCCTCAAGCTCGCCTTTCTCGTCCTGCTCTACCTCTTCATCTGGCGCATCGTGCGCGCGGCGAGCCGCGACGTCCGGCTGCCGCAGGAGTCGATGATCATCGGGCCGCAGCAGGCCGCCGCAGCCGGGCTCGTCCCGCAAGCGGCAGCACTCGACCTCGGCCGGCTCGTCGTCCTCGCGAGCCCGGCGCTCGGCGTCGGCGACGAGGTCGCCCTCGACTCGCACGCCCTGACGATCGGCCGCGGCCCGACGAACGACGTGCCGCTGGCGACGACGAGTACGCCTCGACGCGGCACGTGCGCATCGAGCCGCGGCGCGACGGCATCTGGGTCGAGGACATCGGCTCGACGAACGGCACGTTCGTCAACGGGATCCGGCTGACGCGCGAGCGGCGCCTCGTGCCGGGCGACGTGGTCCGCGTCGGCGAGACCGACCTGAGGTTCGAGAAGTGATGAAGCTCGGGCAGTACGCGTCGGCGACGGATCCGGGCCGCAAGCGGCGGCAGAACGAGGACTCGTTCGTCGTCCGGCCGCCGCTCTTCGCGATCGCGGACGGGATGGGCGGCGCCCGCGCCGGCGAGATCGCCTCGGCGCTCGCGGCGAGCGCGCTGAGCGACGCCGATCTGGACGAGCGGCGGCGAGGCGCTCGTCAAGGAGCTCGTCCAGGAGGCGAACCGCCGCGTGCACGAGCGCGCGTCGACCGACCCGGCGACGAGCGGGATGGGCACGACGATGACCGTCGCCCTGGTCGAGCCGAACGGCGACATCACCTTCGGCCACGTCGGCGACTCGCGCGCGCTACGTCCTTCGCGGCGACCACCTCGAGCAGCTCACAGACGACCACTCGCTCGTCGCCGAGCTCGTCCGCCGCGGCGAGCTCTCGGAGCGCGACGCCGAGATCCACCCGCAGCGCTCGGTGATCACGCGCGCGCTCGGCACCGATCCCGACGTCGACGTCGACGTGTTCACCGTCGGCCGGAGGCCGGCGACGTCTACCTGATCTGCTCCGACGGGCTCTCGGACATGGTCGCCGGCACGTCGATCGAAGAGGTCCTGAACCAGCACCGCGGGAACCTCGACGAGACCGCGAAAGCGCTCGTCAAGGCTGCGAACCGCGGCGGCGGCGACGACAACATCACCGCCGTGCTCTTCGAGATCGTCGACGGCGACGCCGCCGGCCGGCGCGGAGCCGGACGAACGGACGCGCGAGTACACGCTCCCGAATCCGGACGACGAGGACACGCTCCACCCCGAGGACGGCGTCCTGCCGCCACCGCCGCGAGACGACACGATGGTCGTCTCGGCAGCCGAGATCGAGACGGCGCTCGCGGAGCAGGAACCTGAGATCCCGCAGGCAGGCCTCGGCCGGCGGCTGCTCGCGCTGCTCGTGATCGTCGCGCTGATCGCCGCCATCGTGGTCCTCGTCTGGCAGGGGCTCGCACGCTGATCGCGTCGTCCCGCAACCGCGAGCTCGCCTATCTGATCGCGGTCGGCGTCCTGACCGGTCTCGGCTTCGCGTCGGTCTACATCGCGCGCCAGTCGCTCGTCAGCTGGGACTCGCTCGGCTACGCGCTCTTCTTCTTCGCGCTCTATCTGGCCGCGCACCTCGTGACGCGCCTGACCGTGCCGCTGGCCGATCAATACCTGCTGCCGATCGCCGGGCTGCTCACCGCCGTCGGCGTGACCGAGATCTACCGGCTCGGGCCAAGCGACGCGTTCAAGCAGGGCCTCTGGATCGTGATCGGCGTCGGGCTCTTCGCGCGTCGCGCTGTTCGGCCTCCGCCGCGACTACCGCGTGCTCGAGAACTACAAGTACGTCTTCGGGATCGGCGCGATCCTGCTGCTCTTCCTGCCGCGCGTCCCCGGGCATCGGCGAGACGGTCAACGGCGCGCGGCTCTGGGTGCGCATCGGCCCGATGGAGTTCCAGCCGGGCGAGTTCGCGAAGATCTTCCTGATCGTCTTCCTCGCCGGCTACCTGCGCGAGAAGCGCGAGGTGCTGGCGCAGGGACGCCTGAAGGACATGGGGCCGCTGCTCGTCATCTGGGGCGGCTGCATGCTCGTGCTCGTCTCGTCGAACGACCTCGGCTCGGCGCTCCTCTACTACGGGATCTTCCTCTCGATGCTCTACGTCGCGACCGCCCGGCTGTCGTTCGTCGTCGTCGGGGTCGCGCTCTTCCTGGCCGGCGGCTTCGCCGCCTACGAGAAGATCGCGCACGTCCAGGAGCGCGTCACGATCTGGCTCCATCCGTGGACGACCTCGCCGGTGTATTGCCCGCAAACGGGCACCATGGCGCTGCGCCAGGACTGCCAGAGCTACCAGCTCGTCAAGTCGCTCTACTCGATCGCCAACGGCGGGTTCGGCGGCGCCGGGCTCGGCAAGGGCACGTTCACCACGACCGACGGCAAAGCCTTGATCCCGTACGTGAACAGCGACTTCATCTACTCGGCGCTCGCCCAGGAGCTCGGGCTCATCGGCGCCGCGGCTGTCCTCCTCGTCTTCATGCTCTTCGTGGCGCGGGGGATGAAGATCGCGCTGCAGGCCGACGACGGCTTCTCGAAGCTGCTCGCCGCCGGCCTGACGTTCGGCTTCGCGCTGCAGACGTTCATCATCGTCGGCGGCGTCCTCCGCCTCATCCCGCTGACCGGGATCACGCTGCCGTTCGTCTCGTACGGCGGCTCGTCGGTGGTCGCGAACTTCCTCTTGCTCGCGGGCCTGCTCCTCGTCTCCAACCGGTCGAACGCGCAATGAACAAGCAGATCTCACGCCTCGCCGTGCTCGCGCTGCTCCTGCTCGCCGCGCTGATCGTCGCGACGACGTACTGGCAGTCGTGGGCGGCGCCGAGCCTCGCGGCGAAGCAGGACAACGCGATCCAGCGCGTCGCCGAGCTCCAGATCAAGCGCGGGAAGATCTACGCGGCCGACGAGAAGACCGTGCTCGCGACGAACGTGCAGGTGAAGAAGGGCGGCCAGACGCTCTACGTCCGCACCTACCCGACGAACGGGCTCGCCTCGCAGACGGTCGGCTACGCGACGCAGGGTCGCTCGCGGTCCGGGATCGAGAGCCAGGAGAACGGCTACCTGACCGCGACGAACGCGAATCTCGGGACGATCTGGAACAAGCTGCTCGACACGGCCAAGGGCACGACCGTGACCGGCAACAACCTCGTCCTGAACATCCGGCCCGGCGCGCAGTGGCTCGCCCAGCAGGCGCTGAAGGGGAAATGCGGCGCGGCCGTCGTGCTGAACCCGAAGACGGGCCAGGTCTACGTGATGGCGTCGTCCCCCGGCTTCAACCCGAACGACATCGAGTCGAACAAGGGCTACGCGCAGATCCTGAAGGCGCCGAGCGCGTGCCCCGGCTCGTCGTCGTCGCTCCTGAACCGCGCGACGCAGGGCCTCTATCCGCCGGGCTCGACGTTCAAGACGGTGACCGCCGCAGCGGCGCTCGACGACGGCGTCTACACGCCCGACTCGACCTTCGACGACCCCGGCTACTGCACCGAGTACGGACAGCGGGTCTCGAACGCGCTCAACCCGGAAGGCTCGGCGGAGGCCTACGGCACGGTGAACATGGTGCAGGCGTACGAGCACTCGATCAACGCGGTCTTCTGCAACATCGGCCAGAAGCTCGGCGCGAAGAAGATCGTCGACGAGGCGAAGAAGTTCGGCTTCTACTCGCAGCCGCCGATCGAGCTCCCGTCCAGCACGGTGTCGCCGAGCGGCGAGTTCAACTACGCGACGCACAGGTTCTTCACGGACGCGGGGAAGATGGACCCGGGCCGCCTCGCCTTCGGGCAGGACAAGCTGCTCGTGACGCCGCTGCAGATGGCGCTCGTCGCCAGCGCCGTCGCGAACCACGGCACGATCATGGAGCCGCACCTCGTCGACAAGGTGACGGCGCCCGACGGGAGCACCGTCGTCAAGGTGCGGCCGCAGGTCTGGAAGCAGGCGATGAAGCCCTCGACCGCCGCCGCGCTGAACACGATGATGCAGGCCGTGGTCACCGGCGGCACGGGCACCGCGGCGCAGATCTCCGGCATCAAGGTGGCCGGCAAGACCGGCACCGCCGAGACCGGCGCCGACCACATCTACGACGCGTGGTTCATCTTCTTCGCGCCCGCCGACAACCCGACGGTCGCCGGCGCCATCGTCGTCGAGCACTCGGTCGACGGCTTCGGCGGCTCCGTGTCGGCCCCGATCGCCAAGCAGCTGATGCAGGCGTTGCTGCCCAACGGTGTCGAAGCAGTAGCCGGAGTCGTATGAGCGCCAGCGACACGATGATCGGCCGCACCTTCGATAAGCGCTACGTGATCAAGCGCAAGCTCGGCTCGGGCGGGATGGCCGATGTGTTCCTCGCCGAGGACCAGGAGCTCGGCCGCCGCGTCGCCCTCAAGCTGCTCGACGACCGGCATGCCGCCGACGAGCAATTTGTCGAAAGATTCCGCCGCGAGGCGCAGAGCGCCGCCGGGCTCAACCATCCGAGCATCGTCTCGATCTTCGACCGCGGCTACGCCGAGGGCACCTACTACATCGCGATGGAGTACCTCGACGGCCGCACGCTGAAAGAGCTGCTCGTCCGCAACGGGCCGACGCCCATTCCGATCGCGATCGACTACGCGCGCCAGATCCTCGGCGCGCTCTCGTTCGCGCATCGCAACGGGATCGTCCACCGCGACATCAAGCCGCACAACATCGTCGTCGGCGGCGACGGCCGCCTGAAGGTGACGGACTTCGGCATCGCGCGCTCCGGCGCCTCGCAGATGACCGAGGCCGGCTCGATCGTCGGCACGGCGCAGTACCTCTCGCCCGAGCAAGCGCGCGGCGCCCCCGTCGACCCGCGCTCCGATCTCTACTCGCTCGGGATCGTGCTCTACGAGATGCTCACCGGGAACGTCCCGTTCACCGGCGACACGCCGGTCGAGATCGCGATGAAGCACCTCTCGCAGGTGCCCGAGCCGCCGTCGGAGCTCCGCCCCGACGTTCCGCACGCGCTCGACGCGGTCGTCATGCGCGCGCTCGCGAAGGACCCGGACCAGCGCTACGGCTCGGCCGAGGAGATGGACGCCGACCTGGCGCGCGCAGCGCGCGGCCTCGCCGTCTCGAGCGAGACCGAGGACGCGATGACGCAGGTGCTCTCCGGCGCCGGGATCGCGACCGCCGCGACGATGGTGCAGCGGCCGCGCACGGGCGTCGTCGCGCCGCCGGCGCCGCCCGTCTACCGATCGCCGCAGCCCTACTACGAGTACGAGGAGCCGCCGCGCGGACGCTCGTTCTGGCCGTGGCTGCTCGCGCTCGGGTTGATCCTCGCCGGCGCGGCGGGTGGGTACTACCTCTACGAGAAGGTCCAGGACCAGCTGAACAACAGCAAGCCGATCGCCGTGCCCGACGTCGTGCTGCTGCAGCGGGCGCTCGCCGCCCAGCACCTACGGGACGCGGGCTTCGTCCCGAAGGTCGTCACCGCGTCGAGCACGACCGTGAACAAGGGCCAGGTCTCGGACGAGAACCCGTCCGGCGGCTCGCGCGCGGTGAAGGGCTCGACGGTCGTGATCACCGTCTCGACCGGGCCTGCCGACGAGTGTCCGTCCCGAACGTGGTCGGCCAGAGCATCGAGGTGGCGCTCAGCCAGCTCTCGACCGCGCAGCTCCAGGTGAAGGTGAACCAGGTCTTCTCGACCGAGCCGCTCGGGCACGGTCACCGCGCAGGACCCGAAGGCGGGGACGACCGTCGTCGTCAAGACGATCGTGCACATCAACATCTCGCGCGGCGCGAAGCCGGTGCCGGTCCCCGACGTGACGAACCAGCCGTTCGCGAACGCCAAGTCGGCGCTCGAGGGCCAGGGCTTCGTCGTCCAGCGCGTCGACGTCGCCTCCGACCAGCCGCAGGGCGTCGTCGTCGCCGAGACGCCCGCAGCCGGGAACGCAGGCGACGAAGGGCACGACGGTCACGCTCTCGGTCTCGAAAGGCCCGGCGGCGACGCAGATCCCCGACGTGACCGACGAGGACCTCTCGACCGCCCAGGCGACGCTCAGCTCGGCGCGCAGCTCAACCCGTCGGTGATCTACGACCCGGTCACCGACCCGAGCCAGGACGGGATCGTCCTCTCCATGGACCCGAAGCCGGGCTCGCCCGCGACGCCGGGGCAGACGGTGATCCTCCACGTCGGCCAGCTCACGACGGGCGCCCCGGGCGGCACCGGCACGACGACGACCGCCGCGACGACCACGACTCCGTGAGCAGGCGGATCGCGGTCATCCTCGGCGGCCGGTCGAGCGAGAACCCGGTCTCGGTCGCGTCGGCGCAGAGCGTCATTGCGCGCGCTCGAGGCGAGCGGGGCACGAGGTCGTGACCGATCGAGATCGGTCGGGACGGCGGTTGGCAGCTCGAGCAGGGCCGCGAACTCGGGAACTTGGTTCAAAGAGCGAACCAAGTTCCGACCGTTCCCGCGCGCCTTCCCGGCAAGGAGGTCGCGCGTGACGCTCTCCGACGTCGACGTCGTGTTCCCCGTCCTGCACGGCCCGTTCGGCGAGGACGGGACGGTGCAGGGGCTGCTCGAGCTGGCCGGCGTGCCGTACGTCGGCGCGGGCGTGCTCGCCTCGGCGCTCTGCATGGACAAGGACGTCTTCAAGTCGGTCATGCGCGACCACGACATTCCGGTCACCGAGAACATCACGCTCAGGCTCGGCGACGAGCCCCGCAGCCCGTTCGGGTTCCCCGTCTTCGTCAAGCCGGCCCGCCTCGGCAGTAGCGTCGGCATCACGAAAGCGCACAATGTTTCTGAACTGCAAGAGGGTGTCCGGTTGGCGTTCGAGCATGACGAGAAGGTGCTCGTCGAGCGGTTCGTGCAAGGGATCGAGGTCGAGGTCGGCGTGCTCGGCAACCTGAGCGCCCGATCGCGTCGCTTCCCGGCGAGATCGTCGTGACGCACAACGAGTGGTACGACTTCGAGGCGAAGTACGACGAGGGCGAGATGGACCTCGTCGTGCCGGCGCGGATCAGCGAGCAGCAGATCGAGCGGGCGCAGGAGCTCGCGGTGCGCGCCTTCGTCGCGGCCGATTGTGAGGGGATGGCGCGCGCCGACCTCTTCGTGCGCGAGGACGGAGAGGTGCTCGTCAACGAGCTGAACACCATCCCCGGCTTCACCTCGACGAGCGTCTACGCGCGGCTCTTCGAAGAGTCCGGCATCCCGTACGGCGAGCTGCTCGAGCGGCTCGCCGACCTGGCGGTCGAGCGCTTCGACCGCCGCCGCCAGCTGAAGTTCTAGTTCGCGTTCGACGGCGTTGATCTGAACCGTGTGGTTCGAGCCGAGGCTCGTGATCCAGATCACGTAGTAGCGGTGCGCCGCGCCGGCGATGTCGTACTGCGTTGCGCCCGACACGAGCTGGGACGCCCCGACGACAGCGGGGAACGGCCCATTCTCCGAATCGCCGGCCAGGATCTCGGCCGTGAACCCCGGAGTGCCGCTCGAAATGCCGAGATGATTCAGCTTCACTGACCGATGCGCGTCGAGCACGATTCCGACCCCAGGCTTGCCGAGGCTCGGAGGGTCGTCATAGCGCTCCGTCGTCCAGAAGGTCGACACCTTCCCGTCGGTGGCGAGCCCGACCTGCGCGTCGTGCTCACGATGATCGCCGTCCGGGTCCCACGATCGAACAGCGCTCAGCCTGACGTTCGCCGCGACGACCGGCGGAGAACTGCTGTGCGACTTGGTGAAGGGCACCGAGGTCGGAATGCCGTCCAGGATCAGGAGCGCAACGACGATGCCGATCGCGATCAGTGCCACGATCGCGACGATCACGGGCCACGGCGACATCGACCGGCGCCGGTGATGCGCCTGCGTCACCTGCGTACCGAGCGGCGCGACGGGTGCGATCTGCGTCCCCGCGGCCTGCGTCTCGGCGAGGCACGCCTGAAGCTCCGCGGAGAACGCCTCCATCGTCGCGAACCGGTCCTCCGGCCGCTTCGCCATCGCGCAGCAGATCGCCGCCTCGAGACGGAGCGAGACATCCGGGCGCTTCTCGCGCACCGGCGGCGGCTCCTCGTTGATGTGGCGCATCGCGACGGCCACGAAGTTCTCGCCGGGGAACGGCACCTCGCTCGTGAGCATCTCGTAGAGCACGACGCCGAGCGAGTAGACGTCGGTGTGCTCGTCGACCCGCTGCCCTTGCGCCTGCTCGGGCGCGATGTAGTCGGAGGTGCCGAGCACGGTGCCGGTCTGCGTCATCCCGTGCTGGACGTCGATCGAGCGCGCGATCCCGAAATCGGTGACCTTCGCGCGCATGTCGCCGTTCAGCAGCACGTTCTGCGGTTTCACATCGCGGTGGACAAGTCCCCGCTGATGCGCGAATGCGAGGCCGCCGGCGATCTGAATGGCGAGCTCGAGCGCAATCGCGACCGGTGCCGGCCCGCGGCGCTCGATCAGGTTCTTCAGATTCTCGCCGTCGACGTACTCGAGGACGATGAACTGGCGGCCGCCGTACTCGCCGCGATCGATCACGGTGACGATGTTCGGATGGGAGAGCGTCGCCACGGTCCGCGCTTCGCGACGGAACCGCTCGACGTACTCCTCGTCGTGGGAGTACTGCTGGTGAAGGATCTTCAGCGCGACTTTGCGGTCGAGCAGACGGTCGTGCGCCCGATAGACGCTCGACATCCCACCTGACCCGACGAGCTCTTCGAGCTCGTAGCGGTCGGCCAGAACTTCACCAACCATCGCGAGGAGCGTACCCCGGTCGGGCGAACGCTAAAGCGTCGCCTGAAGCGCGTCTTCCCAGACATCGAGCGCTTCTTCGAGCTCGGCGTCCGAGATGACGAGCGGCATCAGCACGCGGATGCAGTTCCCGGCGACGCCGGCCTTCAGAAGGAGGAGGCCACGGCTGAGCGCCTCATCGACCACCTGCGACGCGAGCGCCGCGCCGTTTTCTCCGGTGAGCTCGATCGCGAGCATCACGCCGAGCCCGCGAACGTCGCCGATCGCCGGCCAGCGCTCCTGCCACGCGAGCATCCGGGCGCGAAGCCGCTCGCCGAGCGCCGCGGCGCGGTCGACAAGGCCGTCTTCCTCGATCACGTCGAGGACGGCGAGCGCCGCAGCCTGCGCGACGGGATTGCCGACGTACGTCCCGCCGACACCGCCTTCGACCGGCGCGTCCATGATCTCGGCCTTGCCGAGAACGCCGGAGAGGGGCAGGCCCATCGCGATCGACTTGGCGACGGTGATCAGGTCGGGCTCGACGTCGAAGTGCTCGATCGCGAAGAACCGGCCCGTGCGCGCAAACCCGGTCTGAACTTCGTCGCAGACGAGGACGATGCCGTGCTCGTCGCAGATCGCGCGGAGCCCCTGGACGAACTCGCGCGGCGCCGGGATGAACCCACCCTCGCCCTGGACCGGCTCGAAGACGATCGCGGCGACGTCCTCGGCGGCGACGACCGTCGAGAAGGCGCGGCGCAGCGCGTCAAGTGCGTCATCAGACGAGACGCCGCGATAGAGGTTCGGGAACGGGACGCGGTAGACCTCGGGCGCGAACGGCCCGAGCCCTGCCTTGTACGGATGAGTCTTCGAGGTAAGCGCAAGGGCCAGGCTGGTGCGGCCGTGGAACGCGCCCTCGAAGCCGATCACCGCCGGCCGCCTGGTGTAGGCGCGCGCGAACTTCACCGCGTTCTCGACGGCCTCCGCACCCGCGTTGAAGAACGCCGCCTTGGCAGGCCCGCGGAACGGCGCGAGCGCCAGCAGGCGCTCCGCCAGCGTCGCGTAGACCTCGTAGGGAACGATCGTGAAGTCCGTGTGAGAGAACTTCTCGAGCTGCTCCTGCGCCGCCTGAACGACGTGCGGATGGGAGTGCCCCACGTTGAGGCAGCCGACGCCGCCGGCGAAATCGATGAACGTGTTCCCGTCGAGGTCGGTGATCGTGACGCCGCGCGCCTCGGCGGCGACGACCGGGAAGGTGATCGAAAGCGGCGCGGCCACGCTAGCGCTCAGGCGGTCGAGCACCTCCTGCGAGCGCGGACCGGGGACAGCGGTGCGAAGGTCGATCGTGCGCGTCGCGGCCATCGATTTCGACGATAGCTGAGGCAGGCAAACCGCGCCCTTCGCTAGCTTCATTCGGAATGAACTGGTGGGAGCAGGCACACAGCGGCGACAGCGATGTGCTCGTCGCCTACTTCAGCATGGAGTTCGGCCTCGAGGGACGCCTGCCGATCTATTCGGGCGGCCTCGGCGTCCTCGCCGGCGACCATCTGAAGGCGGCGGCCGAGCTCGGCGTGCCGCTCGTCGGCGTCGGCCTCTTCTACCGGGGCGGCTACTTCACGCAGGGCGTTTCCGCCGGAGGGACGCCAGACCGAGTCGTACACCACGCTCGATCCGGAGGCGCTCGGCCTCGTGCGCGAGCCGGTCGACGTGCAGGTGGAGCTCGCAGGGATCCCCGTCCAGGCAGCGGTGTGGCGCCACGACGTCGGCTCGGTGCCGCTCTATCTGCTCGACGTCGAGTGGCTGACGGACGCGCTCTACGGCGGCGATCGCGAGCACCGGATCCGCCAGGAGCTGCTGCTCGGCGTCGGCGGCGTCCGCGCGCTGGCGGCGCTCGGAATCGCGCCAACCGTCTTCCACGTGAACGAGGGCCATTCGGCCTTCCTGACGATCGAGCGCGCGCGGACGCTTGTCGAGGCCGGCGTCTCGACCGACGACGCGCTGGACGAGGTGCGTCGCACGACCGTCTTCACGACCCACACGCCGGTCCCGGCCGGCAACGAGGTCTTCAGCGAGGAGCTCGTCGTCCGTTACGTCGGCGACCTGGCGGAGAGCGCCGGCATCGCGCCCGAGCGCCTGCTTGCACTCGGCCACTCCGCCGCCGGCGACGGCTTCGGCCTGACGCCGCTCGCCCTCCGGCTTTCGGCGCACGCAAACGGCGTCTCCGAGCTCCACGGCGAGGTGGCGCGCGAGATGTGGGAGGAGCTCTGGCCGGGGAGCCGGCGCCGATCGACGCGATCACGAACGGCGTCCACCTCGGCACCTGGCTCGCGCCCGAGCTCGCCGAGCTCGTTCGCGCCGCCGGCGTCCAGCCGGAGGCGCCGCCGGACTCGGCGAACTGGCCGGCGGCCCGGACTGTCGATCCCGAGGCGCTCTGGGCGACGCATGCCGGCCTGAAGCGCCGGCTCGCGGAGCACGCAGGGCTCGATCCCGACCTGCTGACGATCGGTTTCGCGCGACGCTTCGCGACCTACAAGCGCGCGAGCCTCGTCTACTCCGACCTCGAGCGTCTGCTCGCACTGCCGCTGCAGGTCGTCGTCGCCGGCAAGGCGCATCCGCAGGACACGCCCGGCAAGGACGTGATGCAGGAGATCGTGCGCCTCTCCCGCGGCGCCGCGAAGGGCCGGATCGTCTTCCTCGAGGACTACGACATCGACCTCGCGCGGCTGATCATCCCTGGCTGCGACATCTGGTTGAACACGCCGCGCCGCCCGCATGAGGCGTCCGGTACGAGCGGCATGAAGGCCGCGGTGAACGGCGTGCTCAACCTGTCGGTGCTCGACGGCTGGTGGGCCGAGGCCTACGACCCGTCGTACGGCTGGGCGATCGAAGGCAGCACCGATGAGGCCGATCTCGAGCAGCTCTATGCACTGCTCGAGAACGAGGTCGTCCCGCGCTTCGCGGCGCGGGACGCCTGGGTCGAGATGATGACGTCGTCGATCGCGGAGCTCGCGCCCCGCTTCTCGATGCAGCGCACGGTGATCGACTACGCCGAGCGCTACTACGTGCCGGCTACTCGGTCGGCGTAGCCGTCGTCGCGGGCGCGTCTGCGAGCCGCGAGAGCAGCTCGTCGACCTTCGCGAGCTCGCCCTCGAGGTGCTCGCGATAGCTGCGAAGCCGCTCGACGGACTGCTCACGCGACGGGATCCCGTGCCGGCCGCGGAAAGGCCCGTGGCCGTGGTGATGATGATGTCCTCTATGCATTGATACGCTCACCTCCTTTCTTTCCATTCGATAATAGTTACTGGATGATAACCAAAGCAGAGCAGCTTGTCCAATTGCGCCGCCTGCTGCGCCAGGTCGCGCGTGGGCTGCGCGCGCGCCATGGGCCGCTCCACCGGCGCGGCGGGCGCCGCGAGACGGGCGTCGTCGCCTATCTCGCGAGCGAAGGGCCGGCCACCGTCTCCGAGCTCGCGGCGGCGCTCGGCGTCTCCCTGCCGGCCGCGAGCACGATTGCGAGCGCGCTCGAGGAGCGGGGGCTCGTCGAGCGCCGCGAGGACCCGGCCGACCGCCGCCGCACGGTCGTGGCGCTGAACGAGACGACGGCGAACGAGGTGCGGGGGTGGCTCGAGGCACACGACCGGCCGTTCGAAAAGGCGCTCGACGCGCTCACCCCGGACGAGCGCATCGCGTTTCTGAAGGGACTCGGTGTCCTCGCGGAGGCGTTGCTGGAAGAATCCGCGCATGGTCCTCTCCGATCGCACCATCGCCCGCCTCATCGCCGAGGGCCGCATCGGCATTGACCCGTACGACGAAGCGCTGATCCAGCCGTCGAGCGTCGACGTGCGCGTCGACAGCGCATTCCGCGTCTTCAACAACGCGCGCTACCCCTACATCGACGTCAAGCAGCACCAGGACGCGCTGACCGAGCTCGTCGAGATCGACGACGACGCGCCGTTCATCCTTCACCCCGGCGAGTTCGTGCTCGGCGCGACGCTCGAGCGCGTGAGGCTGCCCGACGACCTCGTCGCCCGGCTCGAGGGGAAAGCGCTAGCCCTCGACACCGAGGTGCCGACGCCGAGCGGCTGGAAGACGATGGCCGACATCGACGTCGGGGATCTCGTCTTCACCGAGTTCGGCGAGCCAACCGTCGTCGTCTCGACCACACCACCGATGAGACGGCGCCCCTGTGTCGAGGTCCTTCTCTCCGACGGGACCACCGTCATCTGCGACGAAAGCCATCAGTGGGTCACAACCAGCAAGAGCGATCGAGAGCATGGAAAGCGGGTCGAGCGCACGCGCACCGCAGGCGAGATCGCCGACAGCCTCATGGTGCGAGGCGAGCGCAACCACCAGATCCGATTGGCGGGCGCCGCGCAGTACCCGACCCGTGAGCTGCCAATCGAGCCGTACGTGCTCGGCGCCTGGCTCGGTGACGGCACTTCGACCGCCGCTCAGATCACGTGCGCCGACAAGAACATTCTCGAGGAGATCGAGATGGCAGGGTATGCCGTCGCGAAGAGCAGAACAGGACGGCTGCTCTACAGAATCGGCGGAACGGGACACACACGAGAGGCATCAAGCGGCCGGTACGTGCGCAACGACTCGTTGTCGAGCAAGCTGCGCGATCTCGGCGTGTTCGGCCACAAGCACATCCCGGATCTCTACCTCCGGGCTTCTATCGACCAACGCCTTGCGCTGCTCCAAGGATTGATGGACACGGATGGATACGTGGACAAGCTCGGCCGCTGCGACCTGACAACCGTCAAGGAAGGGCTCGCAGCGCAGTATCACGAGCTCGTCGCAAGTCTCGGCTTCCGACCCACGACGGCCGTGAAGCGAGCTGTCCTCAACGGCATCGACGTCGGCCCGAAGTACGAGATTCAGTTCATGGCCGACGAACCGGTATTCAGGTTGATCCGGAAGCTCAATCGCCAGAAGCTCGAAGGGCGCTTCCATCGCTTCCGGTCGGTCGTCAGTGTGAACCCTGTCCCCAGTGTCCCCGTCCGCTGTATCGAGGTCTCCGCCCCGAGCGGCCAGTTTCTCGTCACGAGATCCTACGTGCCAACGCACAACTCGAGTCTCGGCCGTCTCGGCCTTCTGATCCATTCCACCGCCGGGTTCATCGACCCCGGCTTCGACGGGCACGTGACGCTCGAGCTGTCGAACGTCGCGAACCTCCCGATCACGATCTACTTCGGGATGAAGATCGGCCAGATCTCGTTCATGCAGATGACCGAACCGGCCTCGGCGCCGTACGGCAGCTCCGAGCTCGGCTCCAAGTACCAAGGGCAGCGCGGGCCGACGCCGTCGCGCTACTGGCAGAACTTCTCGTGAAGGTCCTCGTCACCGGCGGCACTGGATTTGTAGGGCCGCGGGTCGTGCACGCGCTCCGGGCGCGCGACCTCGAGGTGCGCGCGCTCGTGCGCAGCCCGGAGCGCGCGGGCCACCTCACCGCGTTGGGCGTCGAGCTCGCAACCGGTGACATCACAGACCCGGCGAGCCTTCGCGCGGCGCTCGACGGCTGCACGCACGTCGTGCACCTCGTCGCGATCATCCGCGGCAAGCCCGCGGACTTCGAGCGCGTAATGGTCGCCGGCACGCAGAACCTCGTCACCGCCGCGAAGGACGCGGGCGTCGAGCGGTTCGTCCTGATGAGCGCGCTTGGCGTCACGGAGGAGACGAAGGAGCTCGTGCCGTATTTCGCTGCCAAGTGGGCGATGGAGCAGGAGCTCGTTCGTTCCGGGGTCGAGTACACGATCTTCCGGCCGAGCTTCGTGTTCGGCAACGGCGGCGCACTCCCGACGTTCGTCAAGCAGGTGCGCCTCTCGCCCGTTGTCACCGTGATCGGGAACGGGCAGCAGCGGATCCAGCCGATCTGGGTCGACGACCTAGCCGAGTACGTCGCCCGTGGGATCGACCTCCCGGCCGCGGCGAATCGTTGGTTCGAGGTCGGCGGGCCTGATGTCGTCACCTGGGACGACCTATATCTGACGATCGCGCGCGTCCTCGGCAAGAAACGGCGTCTCGTCCACGTGCCGGCGGCCGTGGCCCGTGGCGGCGCGCGGCTGACGCAATGGCTCCCCGCAGCGCCGCTCACAACAGATCAGGTCGCGATGATCGAAGCCGGCGACAACGCTGTCGGCCGTTCGGACGCGGTCGACGCCTTCCGCCTGCCGCTCGTCCCGCTCGAAGAGCAGATCCGCCGAGCGCTTTAGAGAGAAAGATCGAGGGGCCCTTCCGGGCCCCTCGTATCTCGATACCAGCGGGTACTTCGTAGAGGCGTTTCCGGCCAATAACGGCGGCGCGTTACGCGAGTCCCCCACGCTGGCTAGGCGATTCCCGGTTCAGGTCCCGGGGACACACCTCTACGAGCTGGTACCTCCACTGCCCGTACTTGAAGTCTCCAACGCCGGACCACCTCCTTTCCGCGGATATCTCATTTATACCGAATCGGTCAGGACGGAGTCCCCCGTTCTGCCTCGACGGCCTCCCGAACCCAGCAGTCAGGCCGGTGGTCGTTGACGATCCCGCAGGCCTGCATGGCGGCCCAGGCCGTGGTCGGGCCAACGAAGCGAAAGCCGGCCTTACGGAGCGCCTTCGAGAGGGCGACCGACTCGGGCGTCGAAGCGTGCCAGACGCTGGAGTCGTGCTCGGCGGGCTCGTGTGCCCAGACGAGCTCCGGCAGGGGCGTCGTCTCGCGGAGGGCGACGGTCGCCCGCGCGTTCGCGATCGTCGCCTCGATCTTGCCGCGGTGACGCACGATCGACGCGTCCTGGAGGAGCCGCTCGACGTCTCGCTCGCCGAACTCAGCCACGCGATCCGGCACGAACCCCTCGAACGCCGCCCGGAAACCCTCGCGCTTGCGCAGGATCGTCAGCCACGAGAGCCCCGACTGGAAGCCCTCGAGACAGAACCGCTCGTAGAGGCCGCGCTCGTCGCGGATCGGGCGGCCCCACTCCTCGTCGTGGTAGCGCTGGTACGGAACGTCGTCGGTCTCCCAGCAGCGGATCAGCCCATCGCTCATTCGACGACTTCGACCTGCACGACGCCGTCCTCGACGGTGACCGGATAGGTCGCCACCGCCTCGAAGGCCGGGAGTGACAGCGGGATGCCGGTCGTGAGGTCGAACGCCGACCCGTGACGCGGGCAGATCACGCGGCAAAGGTCCTCGTCCCACTCTCCTTCGCAGAGCGGCCCGTCGTCGTGCGAGCAGCGGTCCTCGAGCGCGTAGAGCTTGCCCGCGCAGTTATAGACGCCGATCGACGTCCAACCGAGCGTCACGATCTTCGACGAGCCGGGCGGGAACTCGTCCAGCGGCGCGACGTGGATCTTCGGCATGCCTAATTGTCGATCTGGAGGTCGTCGGCAAGGCTCTGCCACTCGGCGGGGAGCGGCGTGCCCTTCGAGCGATGGAGCGCGACCTTGAGGACGCCGAGGCCGAGGATCGCGCACTTGAGCCTGACCGGCGTCAGCGGGATGCCGATCTCCTCGAGCAGCTCTTCTTTCGGGAGCGTCGCGACGTCGGCGGCCTTCCGGCCCTTGACGAGCTCGGTCAGCATCGAGGTGGCCGCCTGCGAGATCGCGCAGCCGCGTCCCTCGAAGGCGATCTCGTCGATCGTCTCGCCGTCGTCACCGAAGCGGACGAAGATCGAGACCTCGTCGCCGCACAGCGGGTTCTGACCCTCGGCGTGAGCGTCGTTCGGCTCGAGCACGCCGTGCCCACGCGGATTCTTGTAGTGGTCGAGGATCACCTCGCGGTACATCTGGTCGAAGTCGTCGCTCATACGCCGAAGGTCTCCTTGACGCGCAGGAGCCCTGCAGCGAGGCGGTCGATCTCTTCCTCGACCGTGTACAGGTAGAAGCTCGCGCGATTCGTGGCCATAACGCCGAGCCGGTGCATCAACGGCTGGCAGCAGTGATGGCCGGCCCGGATCGCGACGGCGTCGAGGTCGAGGATCTGCGCGACGTCGTGCGGATGAACGCCCTCGACGTCGAAGCTGACGATTCCCGCGCGCCGGTCGGCCGGAGGCCCCCAGCTCGTCACGCCCGGGATCTCCGCGAGCTTGTCGAGCGTGTACGCGACGAGCTCGTGCTCGTGCTGCTCGATCGCGTCGAGCCCGATCTCTTCGAGGTAGTCGATTGCGGCGCCGAGCCCAACCGCCTCGGCCATCGGTGCGGTGCCTGCCTCGAACTTGTGCGGCAGCTCGCCCCAGGTCGACTCGTTCTCGCGTACGCGCCGGATCATGTGGCCGCCCGTCATGAACGGGTCCATCGCATGCAGCAGCTCGGTGCGGCCCCAGAGGAAGCCGATGCCGCTCGGGCCGCACATCTTGTGACCGCTGACGGCGACGAAGTCGGTACCGAGTGCCTGCACGTCGACGCGCTTGTGAGGCGCTGCCTGCGCGGCGTCGCAGACGTGGATTGCGCCGCGCTCGTGGGCCCACGCTGCGATGCGCGGGATGTCGTTCGCGCCGCCCAGGACGTTCGACACATACCCGGTCGCGACGACCTTGACGTTCCCCGCACCGGCGACCTCGTCGAGCTGTTCGAGATGCAGCGTGCCGTCGGTGTCGACCGGGAGCATGCGGAAGTCCGCGCCCGTCTTCCCGGCGATGAACTGCCAGGGAACGAAGTTCGCGTGGTGCTCGAGCTCGGTGACGAGGACGACGTCGCCCGGCCCGAGGTTCGAGAGGCCCCAGGCATACGCGACGAGGTTGATCGCCTCGGTCGCGTTGCGGACGAAGATGATCTCGTGCGCCTCGGGGGCGTTGACGAAAGCGCGGCAGCGCTCGCGAGCGTGCTCCAGTGCCTCGGTTGCCCGCTCGGCGAGCTCGTAGACGCCGCGGTGCACGTTCGCATACGACGTCTCGTAGAAGTGCGTCATCGCGTCCAGCACGTGCCGCGGCTTCTGTGAGCTCGCAGCCGAGTCGAGGAACGCGAGCGGCTTCCCGTGGAACTGCTGCTCGAAGATCGGGAAGTCGGCGCGAAGCCTTTGCGCGTCGAGCTTGGGGGTGGTCGTAGCCACCCTCTGAGGGTACCTAGAGGCTTGATGCGTTCCGGGCATCGTCGTGGGGGCGTTCCAGGCCAAGCCAGGGCGGCTTGGCGTCCGCAGGCCAGGCCGGTGGCCTGGTCAAGGACGACGAGCCGGCATGGCGCCGCGCCTGGGGCGGCCCCGCGAACCACGGCTGGTGCGCATCGAGCCTCTAAGGCGTCTGGGCCGAGAAGGTCTGCTCGGCCAGCTCGTGGCCGTCGTTCGCGAAGACGTGCACCTGGCCGGTCGACGGCGCGGCGGCCGCGATCTGCGAGGCAGAGCCAGAGGCGCTCTGGGCGGCGCCAAAGGTCTTCCCGCCGTCGGTCGAGAGCTTCGCGGACACCGTGGCGCCCTGCGACCAGATCGCCCAGACGTGATTGGTGGGGTCGACCGCCAGCGCCAGATGCGGCGCCGACTGCTTGCCGGCCGCAACGACCGTCGAGCGGACGAGCTTGCCCGCCTTGAAGGTTCCGACGGTGAATCCGGCACTGGTCACCCAGCCGACGAACGTGTCGCCGGAGGCGTCCGTTGCCGACGGAAGGCCGCCGATCGCAACGGTGTGCGGGATGGCAACAGGCTTTCCGACCGGGGCGCCCGTCTTGTCGAGGCTCTGGTAGGCGTAGTGGTTCTTGCTCCAGAACGTCACCAGCGCTCGGTTCGTAGAGTCGACTGCGACCGTCGCGAGCGAGCCCGAGACCGTGTGGGCGAGCTCACCGTTCACGCCCTGGTAGATCTTCGAGCCCTGGATGAAGACCGGCGTGCCGTCCGCGCGGACGGTCGCTGCGGTGATGTCGGCGAGACTGGTCGACGTCGTCTTGAACGGGCCGCTCCAGGTGAAGCCGTCGTTCTTCGATTCCCAGCGGAGCACGCCGGACATCGAGCCGTCGGCGAGTGCGGCCGGCGCGTACAGCTCCTCGGCGGAGTTCGTCTGGACGATCGCGGGCTGACCGACCGAGCTGAGGCCCGTGGCGATCGTGTGGGTGCCCGAACCGCTCGAGATGACGCGCAGCGTGGACGTCCGATCGCTGTAGGCGACGAGCTCCGTGTTCGAGCGCAGCTTGGCGACGCTCGGACGCATCGAGCCCGGCAGGGCCGGCGAGATCGGGATCCATGCGAGCGCCGCCGGAGCAACGATCAGGGCAGCGAGCATGGCGACGACAAAGCGCATATCCAAGTGATCGGCAGCGACGCGCCGATACTTGAGGGTCAGCGGTGGACGGTCTCGCAACCGGTCAGCCGGTCGGAGCGATCCGCCCAGACGGTGTCGCGACCCGGGCCGCAGTTCACGCGGTCGGTGTGGCCGTCGTTTGCGTGGATGAGATCGTTGCCTGCGCCGCCGTTGATCACGTCGCCCCAGAGCGACGTGCCCTCGATCACATCCGCCTTCGCGGTGCCCTGGATGACGCAGGTGCCGGTGAGCTGCGTCCCGGGGAAGGCGCCAAGCCCTGTGTGCCCCGGGCAGCCGGTCACCGGGCGGGAGGCGACGACGACCTGCGTCGTGCCGAGGTACGCGGCTCCGGGGCCGCGAGCGCCGGTGATCTGGCCCCCTGCCGTTCCAGCGACGAACGCGACCCCGCCCGCGTACGGCATCAGGATGCTCGTGTCGTCGGACGAGAAGCTGGGCGTGCCGACGCCGGTCAGGCCGTGTGCCACCAACTCGATCATCCCAACGCCGACGTGGTCGATCTCGAAGACCGATTTGCCCGACGTATAGAGCATCCGCGTGCCGTCATGCGACCACACCGGCGGCCCGGGCGGCTGGAACGTGCCGAAGAGCTTCTTCTCGACGCCCGGACCGGTGGCTGCATAGAGGCCGTCGTCGCGCTGGAAGGCGAGCTGCGTTCCGTCGGGCGACCAGGCGGGGCGGCCGATCGCGTTCTTCGCCCAGAGCTTCCCGGCAACCCACAGATCCGTGTTCGCGGCCCCGTGTGTCGTCAGGTAGGCGAGCTGCGTCGATCCGGGACGCCACGCGGGAGCGAATGACTTCTGCGGCGCCGGGTACCGGTGCTTGCCGGTGCCGTTTGCATTGACGACGTAGAGCACGCCGCCGGACGCGTAGGCGAGCTGCGAGCTGTTCGACGACCACGTCGGCGCGAGCTGGCTCGCGCTCAGGCCGATCTGCGTGATGCGCTTCGTCTTGACGTTCACGACGTCGAGTCGCATCGAGTTGGCGAACACGCGCGTGAAGGCGACGTTCTTGCCGTCAGGCGAGCTGACCGGCCACCAGTCCATCGACGCGAGGATCCGGGGCGTCGTCGCCGAGGCAGACGGCACGACGAGCACGAGCAGGAGACCGATCAGCGCGACCCTTCTCACCACGTGAACGTACGCCCACGGAGTGAGGGATGCGTGAAGCTATCGTGGCCGGACTGTGAGCTCCGAATACATCTACTCCATGTACCGGGTCGACAAGTTCTACGGCCCGGAGCGTCAGGTGCTGGCGAACGTCTCGCTGTCGTTCCTGCCCGGCGCGAAGATCGGCGTCCTCGGCCCGAACGGCGCCGGCAAGTCGACCGTGCTGCGGATCATGGCCGGCAAGGAGGAGACGTCGTCCGGCACGGCCGAGCTCGCGCCCGGCGCGACGGTCGGGCTCCTCGAACAGGAGCCTGATCTCGACCCCGCGAAGACGGTGCGCGAGAACGTCGAGGACGGCGTGCGCGAGCTACGCGACCTGCTCGACCGCTTCAACAAGATCTCCAACCAGTTCTCCGAGCCGGATGCCGACTTCGACACGCTCCTTGCCGAGCAGGCGAAGGTGCAGGACCGGATCGACCGCGCCGACGCGTGGCAGCTCGACTCGCAGCTCGACCACGCGATGGATGCGCTCCGCGTTCCCGAAGGCGACCGCGACGTCACGTCACTTTCCGGCGGCGAGCGCAGGCGGGTCGCGCTCTGCCGGCTGCTGCTCTCCGCGCCGGATCTGCTCTTGCTCGACGAGCCGACGAACCACCTTGACGCCGAGTCGGTCGCGTGGCTCGAGCGCTTCCTCGCCGAATACAAGGGCACCGTCGTCGCCGTCACGCACGATCGCTACTTCCTCGACAACGTCGCCGGGTGGATCCTCGAGATCGATCGCGGCCGCGGCATCCCGTACGAGGGCAACTACTCGGGCTGGCTCGAGCAGAAGCAAGCGCGCATGGCGATCGAGGAAAAGCAGAGCTCCGCGCGCCAGCGGACGCTCGCACGCGAGCTCGAGTGGGTGCGGATGGGCGCGAAGGCGCGGCACGCGAAGTCGAAGGCGCGTCTCGGCGCGTACGAGAAGCTCCTTGCCGAAGAAGAGAACGTGAGGCTCGACAAGGTCGAGATCCACATCCCTCCCGGACCGCGTCTCGGCGACATCGTGATCCAGGCGAAGGGCGTCTCGAAGGGCTTCGGCGACCGGTTGCTGTTCGAGAACCTCGAGTTCTCGCTGCCGCCGGCCGGGATCGTCGGCGTGATCGGGCCGAACGGCGCCGGCAAGACGACGCTCTTCCGGATGATCGCCGGCGAAGAGACTCCCGACTCCGGCGAGCTCCGGATCGGCGACACCGTGCAGCTCGGGTACGTCGACCAGTCGCGCGCGTCGCTCGACCCGAAGAGCACCGTTTGGAAGGAGATCTCCGGCGGCCAGGACATCGTGCTGCTCGGCAAGAAGGAGATCAACTCGCGCCAGTACACGTCGTGGTTCAACTTCAAGGGCGGCGACCAGCAGAAGCCGGTCGGCAAGCTCTCCGGCGGCGAGCGCAACCGCGTCCACCTCGCGAAGATGCTCAAGGAGGGCGGCAACGTGTTGCTGCTCGACGAGCCGACCAACGACCTGGACGTCGACACGTTGCGCGCGCTCGAAGACGCGCTGCTCGACTTCGCCGGCTGCGCCGTGGTGATCACGCACGATCGCTGGTTCCTCGACCGCGTCGCGACGCACATCCTCGCCTTCGAAGGCGACTCGCAGGTGACGTGGTTCGAAGGCGATTACGCGGAGTACGCCGACTGGGTGCGCGAGACGCGCGGCCCGGAGGCACTCGAGCCGCACCGCATCAAGTACAAGCCACTCGTCCGGGCATAAACTCAGCTGGGCGAGTGAACTTCCACCGCCTGACCCCGGTTGAGCTGCGTGTCCTCGGCTGCCTGATCGAGAAGCAGCGCGCGACGCCGGAGCAGTATCCGTTGACGCTCAACTCACTCCGCCTGGCGTGCAACCAGTCGACGAGCCGCGAGCCGGTCATGGACCTCGACGAGTCGGCCGTGCGCGGCGCCGCCCAAAGCCTCGGCACGAAGGGCTACGCGCGACTCGCGACCGGTCCTGGCTCGCGCACCGCGAAGTACCGGCAGCTCTTCCAGGAGGCGCTCGACCTGATGCCCGCGCAGGTATCGATCCTGGCGGTGCTGATGCTGCGCGGGCCGCAGACCGTGAACGAGCTGAAGACGCGCACGGCGCGACTTGCGACCATCGAGGACCTGCAGGCCGAGCTGGAGCGGCTCGCCGAGAAGGAGCTCGTCGAGGATCTCGGGCGCCAACCGGGCCAGCGCGAGGAGCGGTGGGCGCACCTGCTCGACGAGGGCGACGCGCTGCCGGCGGCAACGCCGGACGAAGTCCGAACGAGTGACTCGCTCGAGGATCGCGTGGCCGCGCTCGAAGCACGGCTGGCCGAGCTCGAGCGCCGGCTCGAGCCTTAGCTCACCGCGTCGAGCCGCGAGCCCTTGACGCCCGGATGGCAGACGTGTCCGGTCGGGGCGACGTGGATGAGCTTTGGCGGCTTGAGCGCCTGGGTGTCGGGCCCGCGGGACGCGGCGTACGCACCGCCCGCCCCCGCGACGCCGACCGCCAGGACTGCGGCGACTGTCAGCGATCTACGCATGAGCAGAGTCTACGCCTGCGGGATGCGCGCTTCGAGCGCTTCGCCGAGCGCTTCCCGCACCGGCTCGAGCTCGATCCGGTCGAGCACGTCCTGGAAGAAGCCGCGCACGATCAGACGCTCGGCTTCGGCGCGGGAGAGGCCGCGGGCCATCAGATAGAAGAGCTCCTCGCGATCGATCCGGCCGAGCGTGGCGCCGTGCGTGCACCGCACGTCGTTCGCCATGATCTCGAGGCCCGGGATCGAGTCCGCGTGTGCTTCGTTCGAGAGCAGCAGGTTGCGGTTCTCCTGATAGGCGTTCGTCTGCTGCGCCTCCTCCTCGACGCGAATCATCCCGCGCCAGACGGCGGTTGCCCGCTCGCGCAGCGCGCCCTTGAACGCGAAGTCGCTCTCGGTGTTCGGGGCGGCGTGCTCCTGGAAGGTGTCGTAGTCCAGGTGCTGGTCTCCGTCGGCGAAGTACGCGCCCGTCACACGCGACGTCGCGCCGCGACCGACGAGGTCGTTCTCGATCCAGACCTTGCCGCGCTTCGACCCGAACCCGCCGAGCACCCAGTCGAGCTCGCTGTCGCGCTGCAGCACAGCCTTGTGGCGACCGAAGTGCCAGGTCTCCTTCGAGAGGTTCTGCAGCGAGACGTATTCGATCTTGGCGTTCGGCTCGACGTACAGCTCGACCACCGCGTTCGTGTAGGCGACGACGTCGTCGGCGACCGACGAGAGATCCTCGATCAGCGAGAAGCGCGCGCCCTCGTCGGCCTTCACGACCATGCGCCAGTAGAGCGAGCCGCCGCTCGACGTCACCTGGACGTACAGCGGCTTCTCGAGCTCAACGCCCTTGGGGACGTGGACGAGCAGACCGTGCTGCCACTGCGCCAGGTTCTCGAGCGCGAACTTGTCGTCGTCGGGGATGAGCGTCGCCGGGTAGTCCGCGGGAAGCGGCTCGAACGTGATCCCCTCAGGCGCCGAGAGGATCTCGATGCCGTTCTCGGTGACGACTGCGCGGCCGGCGACGTCGAGGTCGAGGGCCGGCTTCGTGTCCGAAGCCGTTGCCGTGACGGACACTTCCTGGGGAGCGAAGCCGCGCAGGCTGGTGAAGCGCCAGTGCTCGTCCGCGGTCGTCGGCAGGGGCAACTCGTCGTACCGCTTTGCGGCATCCTCGCGGGTGAGCGTCGCCATCAGGTCTGCGGGGCGTAGCGGCGGTGCAGCATGATCGCGTTCCCGTCCGGGTCAGTGAAGAACGCCATGTGGCACACGGTTGTGTCCATCGTGTCGCCGCCGAAGACCACGCCCTTGGCCTCGAGCTCCTTGCGCGCCTCCTCGACATCGGGCACGCGGAGCGCGATCGACGCGGTATGCGGCCCTTGGAACGACGACCCGACGTTCTCCATCTTCAACAGATAGAGACTCACGTTCTCCCCGAGCTGATACTCGGGAAAGCCCTGATCCTCACCGTGCGTGAGCTGGGGCAGCCCGAGCGTCTCGCCGTAGAAGAGCTTCGCACGCTCCATGTCGGTGACAGGCACCGAGATGAAGTCGGTGCGCTCGACGATCAACCTACGGACCCTTCCATCTGCAGCTGGATGAGCCGGTTCATCTCGACGGCGTACTCGAGCGGCAGCTCCTTGGTGATCGGCTCGACGAACCCGGAGACGATCATCGCCGACGCCTCGGCCTCGGAGAGCCCGCGCGACTGGAGATAGAAGAGCTGCTCCTCGCCGATCTTGGAGACCGTTGCCTCGTGTCCGATGTCGACGTCGTTCTCGTCGACGCGGATATACGGGTACGTGTCGGAGCGCGACTCCTCGTCGAGGATCAGCGCGTCGCAGACGACCTTCGACTTGGAGCCCGTCGCGCCCTTCGCCACTTCGAGCAGCCCGCGATAGCCGGCGCGGCCGCCGTTCTTGGAGATCGACTTCGAGGTGATGACCGACGACGTGTTCTTCGCGTGGTGGACGCACTTGCCGCCCGCGTCCTGATGCTGGCCCTTGCCGGCAAACGCGATCGACAGCACCTCGCCGTGTGCGCCTTCGCCGGTCAGCCAGATCGCCGGGTACTTCATGGTGAGCTTCGAGCCCAGGTTGCCGTCGACCCACTCCATCGTGGCGTTCGCCTCGGCAACGGCGCGCTTCGTGACCAGGTTGTAGACGTTCGTCGACCAGTTCTGGATCGTCGTGTAACGGCACCGGCCGCCCTTCTTGACAACGATCTCGACGACGGCGGAGTGCAGCGAGTCGCTCGAGTAGATCGGCGCCGTGCAGCCTTCGACGTAGTGCACGTAGGCGTCCTCGTCGACGATGATCAGCGTGCGCTCGAACTGGCCCATGTTCTCGGCGTTGATCCGGAAGTAGGCCTGGAGCGGCAGCTCGATGTGGACACCCGGCGGCACGTAGATGAACGAGCCGCCCGACCAGACCGCGCTGTTCAACGCAGCGAACTTGTTGTCGTTCTGCGGGATGATCGTTCCGAAGTACTGCTTGAAGATGTCTTCGTGCTCGCGGAGCGCCGTATCGGTGTCGAGGAAGATCACGCCCTGCGCAGTCAGAGACTCCTGCAGCTTGTGGTAGACGACCTCGCTCTCGTACTGCGCACCAACCCCGGCGAGGTACTTCTTCTCCGCCTCGGGGATGCCCAGCTTGTCCCACGTGTCCTTGATGTCGGCCGGCAGATCGGCCCACGAGTCGACCTGATTCTCGGTCGGCTTGATGTAGTAGAAGATGTTGTCGAAGTCGATCTCGTGCAGCGACGGCATGCCGCCCCACGACGGCATCGGGCGCGCGAGGAAGTAGTCGAGCGACTTGTGACGGAACTTCCGCATCCAGTCGGGCTCGCTCTTGTGCTCTGCGATTGCCTCGACGAGCTCGTGCGAGAGACCGCGACCCGACTTGAAGAAGTAGTCCTTGGCCTCATCGGGGTTCGAGAAGCCGTACTTCGTGCCGTAGTCGCTCCCGATCTCCTGGACGATCTCGGTTTCTGTCTGGCTCATGCCGCCTCCTTGCCTTCCCACTGCTCGTAGCCGGACGACTCAAGCTGCTTCGCCAGCTCCGCGCCACCCTCTTGGACGATCTTCCCGCCGACAAAGACGTGCACGAAGTCCGGCGTGATGTAGTCGAGGATGCGCTGGTAGTGCGTGATCACGAGTGCGCCCATGTTGGGGCCGACGAGCTCCTGAACGCCTCCCGCGACAATCTTCAAAGCGTCGATGTCGAGTCCCGAGTCGGTCTCGTCGAGCACGGAGATCTTCGGCTGCAGCATTGCCATCTGCAGGATCTCGACGCGCTTCTTCTCGCCACCGGAGAACCCGTCGTTCAGATAGCGCGAGGCGAGCTCGCGGCTGACCTTCAGGCGGTCCATCTGCTCGAGGAACTGCTTGCGGAACTCGGGCACCGGGATCGGATCGTCGACGCCGCCGTTGCGAGCCTTGCGCATGGCGTTGATCGCCTGCCGCATGAAGTTCGTGACCGTGACGCCGGGGATCGCGTGCGGATACTGGAACGCGAGGAACAGCCCGGCCTGAGCGCGCTCGTCGGCGCCGGCCTCGGTGATGTCGACCCCGTCGAGCAGGATCTGTCCGTCGGTGATCTCGTACGCCGGGTGTCCCGCGATCGCATACGCAAGCGTCGACTTGCCGGAGCCGTTCGGCCCCATGATGGCGTGCACCTCGCCGGAGGCGATCGACAGGTCGACGCCCTTCACGATCGGCGTCCCGTCCTCAAGAGCGACGTGCAGATTCTTCAACTCAAGCGTTGCCACGCGGTTCCGACTCCTCAGGGCTTGTGAACAAGCGGCTTCGCTCGTTCGGTTTCCAGTGTTAATCGTAGCCGAGGCGGTCCGGCCGGCACCTTCCGAACGGCCGGAAACGCGCTAGGCTGGCCGCATGTCCAACATCGGCCCCGTTGAGATCATCGGACTCCTGATCATTGCGCTGCTGCTCTTCGGAGCAAAGCGTCTGCCGGAGATCGGCAAGTCGCTCGGCAGTGGGATGCGCGAGTTCAAGGATTCGGTATCGGGTGTCTCGCACCCTGAGGCGACCCAGACGACGGGCACGCTGCCCGTCGGCACTACCGACACCACCCCGCAGCAGACTCAGCCGCGCGAAAACGAGCACGTCGGCTAGAAGCGCCATGCGGCTTCCACGCCTGCCGCGTCGCCTGAACCACGGCGAGGAGGCGACGCTCATCGAGCACCTCGAAGAGCTGCGACAGCGGCTCTTCGTGTGCATCGGCGCGGTCGGCGTCGGGTTCGTCGTCGCGTTCATCTTCCACGACGACCTGATTCGGGCGCTCGAGCGCGAGCTCCCGCCCGGCCACCAGCAGCTCACCACCTTCACGATCGGCGAGCCGTTCATGACGGCGATGTGGCTGTCGGTGTACGCGGGCTTCCTGGTCGCGCTGCCGATCATCATCTGGCAGGCCTGGTCGTTCTTCCTGCCGGCCGTGAGCCCGTCGCACGAGCGCACGATGCGCGCCTTCACGGCCGTCTCCGTCGCTCTGCTCGTGGTCGGCGTGCTGTTCGGCTACTACCTGGCGCTCCCGGCGGCATCGCACTTCCTGGCGAACTACGACAACGCGGAGTACGAGACGTTCATTCGCGCGCGGGACTACGTGTCGTTCGCCGCGATGGTGCTCGTCGCGATGGCAATCGTCTTCGAGCTGCCGCTCTTTGTGGTTGCGATGACCCGGATCGGGATCCTCCAGACGCGGACACTTCGGAAGAGTCGCCGCCTCGGCTACTTCATCGTCTGCTGCGTCGGCGTCGCCCTGCCGGGCGTCGACCCGATCACGACGGCGATCGAGACGATCCCGCTGCTCGTCCTATACGAGGCGTCGATCTGGGCATCGGTGCTGCTCGAACGCCGCGCGGCCAAGCGCGCGGCGTATCCCGTCAGCACGTGACCGAGGTCTCAGCCGACTGGGTGCTGCCGGTGGACGGGCCGCCGATCGAAGGCGGGCTCGTCCGCTACGAAGGCGGGCGAATCGTCGAGGTGAGGACCGGTCGCGCCGAGCGCCACTTTGCCGACGCGGCGATCCTGCCGGGCTTCGTGAACGCCCACTCCCACCTCGAGTACGCGGTCTATGCGGGGTTCGGGGACGGGCTGCCGTTCGGCCCGTGGATCAAGACCCACATCGAACGGAAAGGCGCTGCTCGATTACGACGGGATGCTCGCGATCGCCCGAGCCGGGGCTGCCGACTCGCTGCGGTCGGGCATCACGACGACGGCCGACTACAGCTTCGCCGGCGCGGCCGCAGCCGCCTGCAACGAGCTCGGCCTGCGCGCGATCGTCTACCTCGAGGTCTTCGGCTCCGACCCGGCGGCCGCCGAGCGCCGCTTCGCGGAGACGCGCGCGCGCACCACCGAGAGCGAGCTGGTGCGGATCGGCATCTCGCCGCACGCGCCCTACACCTGCTCGCTCGACGTCTACCGGTGGTGTCTCTCGCTCGGGATCCCCGTCGGCACCCATCTGGCCGAGAGCGCCGACGAGAACGACTGGCTCGAGCACGGAGCCGGAACCTGGAGCGGCCTGCCGGCACCCCCGGTCGCACCGACCGGGAAGCGCGCCGTGGCGACGCTCGAGCCGGTGCTCGGACCTGACCTCCTGTGCGCGCACTGCGTCGACGTCCGTGACGACGAGATCGCGCTCCTCGCCGAGCGGCAGGTGCCGATCGCCCACTGCCCCCGCTCGAATGCGCTCCTCGGCTGTGGCATCGCTCCTCTCGCGGATCTCCGAGCCGCGGGGATCACCGTGGGTCTCGGCACCGATTCACCTGCATCCGCCCCGAACTTCGACCTTTTCGAGGAGCTGCGCACGGCGATCTACGCCGCTCGGGCGCGGGAACGAAGCGCTGAGGCCCTCTCCGCGACAGAAGCGCTGGCGCTCGCCACCGTCGACGCGGCGCGCGCCCTGCGACTCGACGCAGAGGTGGGTACCCTGACGGCCGGCAAGCGCGCCGACCTGACGGTCGTTTCGCTGGCGGGAAGCCCCTACCATCCGGTGGAGGACCCGGCGGCGGCAGTCGTCTTCGGTGGCTCGCCCGACCGAGTGCTCGCAACGATCGTCGACGGACAGACCCGCTACCAGAAGGCAGAAGAGACGCAGTGGCAAGAGGTACGCAGCACCGCAAGCGCCGCCCGACGGCAAATGCTTCGAACTACCTCCTCGGTAACGGCGGCCGCCCCGCGGAAGCACAAGCAGAAGGCGCCGGAATGGCAGGAGCAGCTGTTCTTCCAGCGGCTTCGTCTGCATGCGAAGTGGGTGTTCGTGCTGCTGGCCGCCGTCTTCGGGCTCGGCTTCGTGTTCCTCGGGATCGGCTCGGGCGCGAACGGGATCACCGACGCCCTCCAGAGCGCCTTCCATTTCGGCGGCACCTCGACCGGGACGTCCGTCTCGAGCCTCGAGAAGAAGACGCAGAAGCATCCGCTCGACGCCCAGGCGTGGCGCGATCTCGCGACCGCCTACGAGACGAAGCAGAACGTCGCGGGCGCGATCACGGCCCTGGCCCAGTACACCGCCCTGAAGCCGAAGAGCACCGACGATCTCTCCGAGCTCGCGAACGAGTACGGCCAGCTGGCGCAGCAGTACGCGACCGATTACCAGAACGCCCAGCAGCAGATCGCGAACGCGACGCCCGCGGGCCAGGCGTACGCCCCGTCCACCACGACGGCCATCGGCAAGCTCTTCACTGCTGCGAACGGGCTCCAGGATCCGATCGCGAGCGCGGTGACCACGCTCGCGTCGACGGCTGCGAGCACTGCCTACTCGAACTACCAGTCAGCGCAGAGCGAGGCCCAGCAGACGTACGAAAAGCTCGTCAAGCTGACGCCGAACGACCCGAACGCGCAGCTCCAGCTCGGGCAGGCGGCGCAGGCTGCGAGCGACACGGCGACTGCAATCGCCGCCTACAAGAAGTTCCTGAAGCTCGCCCCGCACGATCCGCTCGCGAGTAACGTCAAGCAGCAACTGGCCTACCTCGCAGCCACCGCGGCGGCGAGCACCACCTCCAAGTAGACTCACGCGGCAGTTCGACCTGCCCACTGGGAACTCGGGGGTAATCAATGAACTTCGACATCAAGACCGAGCAGATCTCCGACGATTCGTACGTCATCTCCCTCGCCGGAGAGGTCGACCTGTACACCGCGCCGGAGTTCAAGCAGCAGTTGCTCGAGGTGATCGGCCAGGGCGGGAAGAAGGTCATCGTCGACTTCACGTCGACCACCTTCATCGACTCGACGACGCTCGGCGTGCTCGTCGGCGGCGTCAAGCGCCTCCGGACGAACGACGGGCAGCTGTCGCTGGTCTGCAGCGACCGCAACATCACGAAGATCTTCGAGATCACCGGCCTCGATCGCGTCTTCGCGATCTACGACACCCGGGACGAAGCGATCTCGCACCTTGACAGCGTCTCCCAACCGAGCTCGTAGCCTGAGAAGGATCCTCGTACCAGCCGCTTTGCTCGTCGTCGTGCTCGCGGCGTCGGGCTGTGGCGCCGTCAAGATGGTCGGTAGCGGCGACGTTGCGCACGGGAAGGAGCTCTTCTCGACGGGCTGCGCGTCCTGCCACACGCTGGCGGACGCCGACGCGCTCGGGGACCGTCGGGCCGAACCTCGACGACGCCTTCGCCTCCGACAAGCAGCAGGGCTTCTCGCGCCAGACGATGGCCGACATCGTCCGCGGCCAGATGGCCTACCCGGACCCGAAGGGGCCGATGCCGGCCAACCTCTACCAGGGCCAGGACGCGAGCGACATCGCGCTCTACGTCGCGCAGTGCTCGGCCGTGCCGCATTGCGGCGTGACCGCCGAAAAGCCGGCCGCGCCGACGACGACTTCGTCGTCCTCGAGCGGCGGCGCCACCACGACGACCGCAGCCGGCGCGAACGCGCTCGGCAAGCACGTCTTCGCTGACGGCCGGCTGCAGCGGCTGCCACACCCTGAAGGACGCAGGCTCGACGGGCACCGTCGGGCCGAACCTCGACGAGCTGAAGCCGTCGGAGGCGACGGTCGCGCACCAGGTCGTCGTCGGCGGCGGCGCGATGCCGTCGTTCAAGGGCTCGCTGACCTCGGCGCAGATCAACGCGGTCGCGAAGTACGTCAGCTCCGTCGGGCAGTAGGGCGAAACCTAGTTCGCCCGAAGGCGCTTCGGGCGTTACGCGAGCAGCTTGCCGAGCACCAGGTACGGCGGGTAGCCCGGCCCGAAGTCGACGTCCGCGAGCTCGGCCCAGCCGTTCTTCGCGTAGAACTCCCGCGCCTTGCGTGAGCCGGTCTGCGTCGAGAGGACAGCGCGGTCGTGGGGCTGGCGGGTGAGCAGCTGCGCGAGGAGACGCGAGCCGACGCCCGACCCGCTGGCGCGACGGACGCACGTGGAGCTCGACCACTTCGAAGTGCGGCGGATCGAGCCACGTGGCGCGCTGGGCCTGGCGAGAGCGACCGCGCGATGCTGTCCGTCCACCACTGGCCGTAGGCGCCGGTGTAGCCGTAGACGAAGCCCTGCGACCCGCCCTTCCTCACGCGCGACGAGGAACATGAAGTCGTCACGCGCGCTGTGGCGGGGCAGCCGCTCCTGCGCCCAGTCGTCCGAGAGCGCGCCGGCGCCGAGCGCCGAGCGGTGCACCTCGCGAAGCTCCGCCGCGAGCGGCAGAGGGTCGATCTGATCGATCTGGACGGTCAGTGGCGGTCGGCGTCCAGATCGACGATCACGTGCGTGAGCGGCACGTCGAAGCGCTCGCGTGCCTTCTCGACGACGCCGCGCTCGAGCCAGTGCGAGCGGCCGGCCGGATGGGTCGAGACGATCAGCTCGTCCGGCCGGAACGTGCGCACGGCGTCCTCGATCGCCTGAATCGGGTCGCCGTCGCCGATCTCACCCTCGACGTTGAGGCCGACCGCCCGCATGCCCGTCAGGCTGTCGATAGAGCCGGTCCTGGGCGTCGTTCCGCGCGCCGTCCTCGTCGGAGACCCAGTGCTTGAGCGGCGAGTTGAGCGCCGGGCAGACGACGAGCACACGGACGAACCGGTCGCCGGCCCGCTCCTGGATCGTCGCCGAGCAGCTCGGCGCCGCCGACGGTCTCGTTCGCGACGACGAGGATGCGGTGCTCGGTCGGCGGGCTCGCCGCCGGGTGCTGCTTCACCGGCGGCTCGTTCGGGGTCTTGCGCAGGAGAGCCCACCAGAGGATCCCGGCAGTGAGCACGACGAACACGGCAACGCCGACCCACTTGTTGATCAGCCACCCGACGACGATCAAGCGCGAAGTAGCCGATCGTCATCAAGACGAAGCGGAAGGCAGTCTCCTCGCTCCGAAACGGATTCTGCACGGGTTAGAGAAGGTAGACGGTGACGTACACGACGATCCACATCACGTCGACGAAGTGCCAGTAGATCCCGGCCAGCTCGACGCCATGATGGTGTTCCGGGGAGAAGTGTCCCCGAAACGCGCGGACCATCATCACCGTGAGGATCGTCAGGCCGACGAAGACGTGAGCGCCGTGGAGGCCGGTCAGCCGAAGAAGGTCGCTGCGAACGACGTGTCGCTCGTGTTGAAGCCGAGGCGGTGGTACTCGATCACCTGGGTCAGCAGGAACGTGAGGCCGAGCAGCACCGTCAGCACGAGCCCCGCCTGCAGGCCGCGGCGGTTGCCCTTCTTCACCGACGTGTCGGCCCAGTGCATCGTGAAGCTCGACGTGACGAGGATCAGCGTGTTGATGCCGGCGACGAATGCCGGCCGGTGGTAACGGCGGCGGCGGCCACTGGCCGTTGACCGCCGTTGTTCACGACCCGGTCGAAGAAGTAGACCGTGAAGAACGAGCCGAAGAGCATGATCTCCGACGCGATGAAGAGGAACATGCCGAGCACGGCCGGCGAGACGCGCGAGCTGTAGTGGATCGGCGGCGGGCCGTGGTGCTCTCGTCGTGGCCGTGCGCGTCTTCGAACGTCGTCATGCCGAGACCGCCTGGGCTGCCGGGAGCGAGACGACATGCTCGACGGGAAGTCGCGTGTCCTTGCCGAGCCGGGCGACAGATCGCGCCTGAGCCAACCGCTCTTCTCGTTCGGGAAGGTCGAGACGATGATCTCGTCGATGCGCTCGTCGTGGACGGCGTTCATCGCCGCGGTGTACGGGTCGGGCTCGACGATCTGGCCGTGCGCGTTGATGCCCTCGCCGAGCAGCTCGGTGAGCGCCAGGCGGAGCCGGCGGTCGGCGGCGCTCGAGTCCTCGGCGTCGGCCTGCGGCGCCACGATCAGGAAGGCCGCCTTGCTCTGGGCGGCGCGCGCGCGGATCCGATCGAGGAGCTCGCTCGAGAGCACGGTCTGGTTCGCGATGACGAGCACGTTCGTCTGCTCGTCGGAGTCGCGCTCGACCGTGACGTGCGTGACGGGGATGCCGCCCGCGAGGCGCTCGATCTCCTCGACGACGTTGCGGCGCATCCACCCGGAGCGCTCGGCGCCGTGCGTCGAGACGACGATCTCGTCGACGTCGGGCTCGAGCTGCGCGAGCGCGTCCTTGGCCGCCTGCACCGGCCCCGTCTCGACGACGAAGCCCTGCGCAGAGAACCCGGCCTCGCGGAGCGCGGTCGAGCGTCCGCTGTAGCCGGCGCCCGGAAGACGCGCGCCGCGTGTCCTCGTAGACGACGTAGCCCTGGTTCGGCTCGTTCACCGGCGCGATGACCGTGATCCGGTCCTCGGCGGTGTCCTTGTCGCGCAGCGCGTCGAGCAGCGTCTTCGACGCGGCCGTCTCGTTCGCGATCACGAGGACGTGCGCCATCTAGTGCGGCCGCCGCCACCGGCTCGGGATGCGGCGCGCCGAAGATCGCGTGACGCGCGCCCGGAACGCCGTACTCGTACGGGTTGCCGACGACCTGCGGGATCTCGTCGAAGTTGAAGATCGGCGGCGGCGAAGACGACCTGCCACTCGAGCGTCAGTGCGCGCCACGGGTTCGCCGGCGCCTTCGGCCCATGGCGCCACGAGTACGCCATGTTGTAGAGGAAGACGAGCGTCGACATGCCGAGCCCGAACGACGCGATCGAGATGAAGAGGTTGAGGTCGGCGAACCGATCGGCGTAGTCGGCGACGCGACGCGGCATCCCCTGCAGCCCGAGGTAGTGCATCGGGAAGAACGTCAGGTTGAAGCCGACGAACGTCAGCCAGAAATGCAGCTTGCCGAGGCGCTCGTCGTACATCCGCCCGGTCATCTTTGGGAACCAGTAGTAGATGCCCGCGAAGATCGTGAACACCGAGCCGCCGAAGAGCACGTAGTGGATGTGCGCGACGATGAAGTACGTGTCGCTCGCGTGGATGTCGATGGGCACCGACGCGAGATAGATGCCGGAGAGGCCGCCGATCACGAACATCGAGAGGAAGCCGAGCGCGAACAGCATCGGCGTCGTGAAATGGATCTTCCCCTCCCACATCGTGGCGAGCCAACTGAAGATCTTGATGCCGGTCGGCACCGCGATCACCATCGACGTCACCATCATCGGCACGCGCAGCCAGCCGGCCATGCCGGCGACGAACATGTGGTGCGCCCACACCGAGAAGCCGAGGACGAGGATCGCCAGCAGCGACAGCGCCATCAGCCGGTAGCCGAAGATCGGCTTTCGGCTCATCACCGATATGACCTCGCTGATGATCCCGAACCCGGGTAACAGCATGATGTAGACGGCTGGGTGCGAGTAGAACCAGAAGATGTGCTGGTACCCCAGCACGTAGCCGCCTCCGCCGACCTCGAAGAAGTTCGTGTGCATGACGCGGTCGAACATCACGAAGAACTGCGAGCCGGCGATGAACGGCGTCGCGATCACGACGAGCAGTGACGTCGTGAAGTTCGCCCAGACGAGCAGCGGCATGCGCCAGAACGTCATGCCGGGCGCGCGCATCGTGATGATCGTGACCAGGAAGTTGAGCGCGGTCATGATCGAGCTCGCGCCGGCCCACTGGACGCCCATGTTGAAGAACACCTGCCCGAACGGCTGGTGCGAGCAGAGCGGCGCGTAACACGTCCAGCCGGCCGACGGCCCGCCGCCCGGCGTGACCATGCCGACGACGAGGATCAGACCGGCGATCGGCAGCAGCCAGAACGACAGTGCGTTCAGGCGCGGGAACGCCATGTCGGCGGCGCCGATCATCAGCGGGATGACGTAGTTCCCGAGCCCGGCGAACGCGGGGATGATGAACAGGAAGATCATCAGCGCCGCGTGGTCCGACACGAGGACGTTGAACGTCTGCGGGTTGAAGTACTGGTCGCCCGGCTGCGCGAGCTCGGCGCGGAAGAGCATCGCGAGCAGGCCGCCGATGCAGAAGAAGACGATCGTCGTGACGACGTACTGGACGCCGATCACCTTGTGGTCGGTGTTGACGCGGAAGTAGTCCTTCCACGACTTGCGCGCCGTGGCCCGAATGGTCGTCGGGCTCGGTCGGCGCGCCGATCGCGTAGCGCGCCCAGTAGTCGAAGCCGCCGATCCCGACGAGGAAGCCGAGCGGCACCATGACGAGCTCGACGGTCGTGATGACCGTGCCCTTCCAGATCGGGTCCCAGTGGGCGAGCCAGCGGATCAGGCACGACGATGCCGAGCCCGAGCGCGAAGAAGATCGGCGTCACCCAGAGGACGCGCAGCCAGCCCGGGCGCGTCAGGCGGTGCCACCCGCCCGTCGGCTTCGACGGGGCGGCGTGGTGGTGGTCGTGGGCGACGGTCGTGTCGGTCATTTCGCTCCCTGGGCCAGATACTGCACGAGCGCGTGTAGCTGTCCCGGCGGGATCTGTGCACGGAACGTGTTCGGCATCAGGTTCGCCTGGTAGCCGGGCGCGATGTAGGCCGGCGGGTTCACGATCGACTCCTGGATGAAGGCGGTCAGCGAGCCGCGGTTCGCCTTCGCGGCCTCAGCCTTGAGATTGTCGAGGTCGGGGCCGACCTTGCCGGTCGCAGTCGCCGGGGTGAACGTGTGGCAGCTGCCGCAGCCGAACTGCTGGAACGTCGCGAGCCCGGGCGGCCCGGTGCTCGGCCCGGCCTTCTTGAACGACGCGAACTGCTGCTGCGAGACGACGTCGACGTGGCTGCGCATCAGCGCGTGGCCGAGGCCGCAGAGCTCGGTGCAGATCACCGGGTAGGTGCCGATCCGGTCGGGCGTCACGATGATCGTGTTCACCTCGCCCGGCACCGCGTCCTGCTTCTGCCGGAACTGCGGCACCCAGAACGAGTGGATGACGTCCTCGGCGGTGATCTCGAGCTTGGCCGAGCGGTCCTTCGGAAGCGTCAGGTAGCCGTAGGTCTTGCCGTTCGGGTACGTGAACGTCCAGGCGAACTGGACGCCCTTGACCTTGACGACGAGCGGATCGGCGGCCGGCGTGGCCGTTCTGCGCGAGCACGATCGCGCTGACGATCGAGATCGCCGTCACGAGCACGGCCGGGATCGCCGTCCAGATGATCTCGAGCTTCGTGTGGCCGTGGATCGGCGGGCCGTCCGAGTCGTCGTCCGGCTTCGCGCGGAACTGGATGACCGAGTACGTGAGCACCGCGGCGACGACCGAGAACACGACGATCGCGATCACGGTCGCGAACCAGTAGACGAAGTCGATGCGTCCAGCCTCACGACTCGCGTCGACAGGCATCCAGGGCACGAGCAGTGCCACGGCGGACGTGATCGCCGCGGCAACCACGGCGAGCCCGAAGAGCTGGAGAAGAGAGCCCCTACGCACCCGCGCGAAGCCTAGTGGAAGCGCCACCCGGATGGCGCGTAACCGAATCGGCCGCTTCGAACGTTCACTCGGTGCCCCACGCCAAGGAGGTACCAAATGGGTATTGGAGTCAGTCTGATCTTGATCGCCGTCGGCGCAGTCCTCACCTGGGCCGTGACCGCGACGGCCTCGGGTATCAACATCAACACGGTCGGCGTCATCCTGATGGTCGTCGGCTTCGTCGGCCTCGTCCTCTCGCTCATGTTCTGGTCGAGCTGGGGCGGAGTCGGCGGCACCGCGCGCCGTAGGACGACCGTCGTCGAGGACGGCCCCGGCGGCCCGACCGCGTACTAGGAGGCTGCTGGAAGCTCGACCCGGAACGTCGAACCGCGGCCGAGGCCGCCCGACTCGACCCAGATGCGCCCGTCCATCCGCCGGACGAGCTCGCGACAGATGTAGAGGCCGAGTCCGGTGCCGCCGACGCCGCGGTTCATGTTCGGGTCGAGGCGATAGAACTTCTCGAAGACGCGCCGGTGCTCGGAGAGCGGGATGCCGAGGCCCTCGTCGGCGATCGAGAACCGCACGTGCGAGCCGACCGCCTCGACCGTCACCGTGACGCGGCCGCCGTCCGGTGAGTACTTGACGGCGTTGTCGACGAGGTTGATCAGGACGCGGCCCACCTTGTCCGGGTCGCCGAGGATCAGCGGGAGCCCGTCCGTCGGCGACGAGCGCGAGCTCGTGCACGCGGTCGAGGTGCGCCTCCTGCGCCTGCAGGACGTCGTGCACGAGCGTCAGCGGGTCGCAGCTCTGGATCGTGACGTGCAGTGAGTCGGTGTCGAGCCGGCTCGCCCAGAGGATGTCGTTCACCGTGCGGGCGAGCCGGTCGGCCTCGCCGGAGACGACGTCGAGCAGGTTCGCGCGCTGCTCCTCGTCGAGGGCGACGTCGCTGCGCCGCAAGCGTCATCGCCGCGCCGTAGATCGCGGCGAGCGGCGTCCGCAGCTCGTGGGACACCGTCGAGACGAACTCCGTCCGCAGCTGCTCGAGCGCCCGCTCCTCGGTCAGGTCGCGGAACGCGAAGACGACGCCGTCCGGGACTGCCACGCCGTGGATCGAGAGCCAGAGCTCGCGTGTCCCGAGGTCGAGCGGCAGCGACTCGGCGCGCGGCGCCGCGGCGGAGGCCGGCGAGACGGAGATGCGCGGCGCGATCTCCGCCCAGCCCGGGATCACGTCGGTCGCGCGCCGGTCGACCACGTCCTCCGCCGGGAGGCCGGTCGCCGCGGCCGCCGCCCGGTTCCAGGTGCGAACGATTCCGCCCCGGTCGACGAGGAACACGCCGTCGCCGACCGAGGCGAGCACGCGCGTCGCCTGCGCCCGCTCGGCCGCGTCGCGGTACAGACGGGCGTTGTCGACGGCGACGGCCGCCCGCGAGGCCAGCTCCTGCAACAGCGAGAGATCGTCGTGGCCGTAGGCGCGGCCCGACTCGCCGAAGGCGAAGATCAAGCGGCCGAGCGTCCGCTCGCGGACGACGAGCGGGAGCACGACCGACGCCCCATCCCCTGCGGGTCCGTCGCACCGCGATTGCCGTGTGCGGCGACCTGCTCGAGCCCGCCGTCCGGCTGGACGAGCTCGACGGCGCACCAGTCGGCGAAATGCGGCACGGCGAGCTTCGCAACTGTCCGCAAGCGTCTCTTCGACGTCGAGCGACGCGCTGAGCAGCGCGCTCGCCTCACCGAGGAAGTACAGGCGCTCCTGCGCGGCGCGCTCTGCGTCGTGCAGCGCCGCCTGGTTGATCGCGAGCGCGATCCGGTCGGCGACCAGCTCGAGCAGCCGCGCATCGTCCTCGACGAACTGCGCGAACGCCTCCGAGCCTGCATGCATGACGCCGATCACCTCGTCGGCGACGATCAGCGGGATCGCGACCATCGAGTTGATGCCGCGATCGCGCAGGACCGGGCTGACGAGCTCGACCTTCGTCAGGTCCGGCACGAGCAGCGACCTGCGCGACGCAGCGACGCCGCCGGCGACGCCCTGGCCGATCGGGATCGCGACGGCCCGATCACGCTCGGCTCCGAGCCCGACCGTCGCTCGGAGATACAGACGGTCGTCGTCGCCGCGCAGGAGGATCGCCGCCGTGTCCGCCTGCAGCACCTCGACGATCCGCTGCGAGAAGCGCATTCAGAAGATCCTCGAGCGCCAGGTTCTGGAGCGCCGCATCCGAGACGCGCTCGAGCTTGCGCAGCGTCGCGGCGGCCGCCTCGGCCTCGGCGCGCGCCTGCTGCTCGCGCAAGAGCAACTGGCTGCGCTCGTCCTCGACCCGCATCCGCCGGATGAACTGGCCGAGCTGCACGCCGATCGCCTCGAGCATCGGCACGAGCTCGTGGTCGAACGCGCGACGCGCCGAGACGAACGCCTCGATCACGCCGGCGACCTCGCCGTCGACGAGCACCGGGAAGGCGACCCCCGACCGAAGCCCCTCGGCGACCGCGACCGGCGCGCGCGGGAAGCGCTCCGGCTCGAGATCGGCGATCCATTCCGAGCGGCCGGACGCCGCGACCCGGCCGGGCAGGAGCGCCGTCGAGAGCACGGCGCGCTCGGTCAGCGCCCGGAAACCGGCGAGGTCGGCGTCGGGCTGCGCCCAGGTGAGCCGCGCGTCGTCGGGGTCGACCGACCAGTAGCAGGCGACCGTCCAGTCGAGGACGGTGCAGATCGCCTCGAGGAGGCCCGGCACCGCTTCGTCGAACGTCGAGGCGTCGGCCAGGATGCGCGTCGCCGTGTACTGGAGCTCCGCGAGCTGCTCCGCCCGCCGGCGCTCCGTGATCTCCTCGACGACGACTCCGACTCCGAGCCGCTCCCCGTCGGGCGCGACCACGGGGTAGTAGCTCGCCCGCCAGTGGCGCGGCGCGTCCGGATCGCTCGGCGTCCCCGATGCGTGCTCGAACGCGATCACCGGGCTCGCCGGTCTCGAGCACCTCGTGCACGAGCTCGGTGAGCAGGTCGGCGAGGAGCGGCACGACCTCGGCGATCGTTCGCCCGACGTGGTCCTCGGCGCTCCGGTCGTTGATCCGGGCGAGCTCCTCGTTGACCCGCACGAACCGCAAGTCGCGATCGAGGAACCCGAGCCCGATCGGGGCGCCGCTGTAGAGGGCGTCGAGGAGCGCCTCGCTGCGCTGCGCCTCGCGCCTGAGCTCGTCGCCCCGTTCGACCGTTTCGCTCATGCGCCAGCACGGTACTTCGGCCCTTCGGGAGCCGCCAATGCGGCTACGACGTCGAACCTGCGCACAATTGATGTTTGACATACATCATGAGTGATGTCATAGTGATGTCATCATGAATCTGACAATCGTGCTCGAGGGACTGCAGCAGGATCTCCAGGGACCTCGCCGAGCTCGGCGACGAGCGCTCCGCGCAGATCGCCCAGCGGCTCGGCGAGGCACTCTCGTCCAACCTGCGCCTGAAGCTGCTCGACCTGCTCTCGCAGGCGGCGGTCGAGCTCTCGTCGAAGCTCCCGAACGGCCACGTCGAGGTGCGCCTCGCCGGGCAGGAGCCCGAGCTCGTGTTCGTCGACTCGGCCGGCGAGGGCGGCTCTGTCACCGGCGAAGAGCTGTCGGCGCGGATCAGCCTGCGCCTGCCCGAGTCGCTGAAGTCGTCGGTCGAGCGCTCCGCCGAGCGCGAGGGCATCTCCGTCAACGCATGGCTCGTGCGGGCGATCGCCCGCGCCACCGAATCGCGCACCGCCCAGCCGGGCGGAAAGCGCCTGACCGGCTACGCCCAGAGCTAGAGGGAGGAATCGAACGATGCAGAAGTCATTCGACGTCACATGGTCCTGTTGAGCTGGACATCCGGCTCGCCTCCGGCGACATCGAGATCGATCCGACCCTGGACGGCCGCGTCGAGGTCGAGCTGATCGCGCACGACGAGGAGTCGGAGCTGCTGGTCGCAAGACACGCGGGTCGAGCTCGAGCATGGCGGCTCGCGGCCGCAGCTCGTGATCGACGTCCCGAAGCGGCGCAGCGGCGGATTCTCGCTCGGCTCGCTCTTCAGCCGGAGCGGGATCAGCTGCAAGATCCGCTGCCCGGAGGACTCCGGGCGTCGAGCTTCGCTCGAAGTCGGCCGACCTCGAGGCGCGCGGCACGATCGGCGGCCTGAACGTCACGACGGCATCGGGCGACATCGAGGTCGACCGCGTCCGCGGCGGCGTCAACGTCAAGGGCGCAAGCGCAGACTTCTCGGCCAGGGAGATCGGAAGCGGCGCGAACATCCACAGCGCCTCGGGCGACATCGACATCGACGTTGCGCGCGGGCCGCTGAACCTGAACACGGTCTCCGGCGACATCTCGGTCGGCGAGGCCTACGACAACGTCAACGCCAACACCGTCAGCGGCGACCAGGATCACGGCGCAGTGATGAGGGGCAAGGTCGGCGCAGTCGCCGTCTCCGGCGACATCACGATCGGCGTCCGCCGCGGCTCGCGCGCCTACCTCGACTGCTCGACCGTGAGCGGCGACACGAGCTCCGACCTCGAAGTCGGCTCGACCGAACCGGAGGGCGACGGCCCGCTCGTCGAGATCCGCGCCAAGACCGTCTCCGGCGACATCAAGATCACCCGGGCCCCGGCGCCCATGGACACGCAGGAGGTGCACGCATGAACCGGCTCTCGTGGGATACGACGGCGCCGCGGCGTCCGTCCGGCAAACGAGCTCCGCAGCCCCGCCCCGAAGAGATGGGGCTCGTCGACTCCGAAGCGGATCTGATCCGCGTCGCGTGGTCGAGGCCGTTCCGCAGCTCGTACTAGCCCGCTCGATCTGGGGTCAGACTCCTTTCGGAGTCTGACCCCAGACGACTGCGGTTGTCCCCTACGGATAGCTCGTGACGTCCACCGGGACGTCGGCGTTCGCAGCGGTCGACGGCCCGCCGACACCATTGATCACGGACTGGATGCCTCCGCTCCCGTGTGTCGCGTCGAGGAAGACCGTGCAGACGTCGTGGAACTGCACGCCCGGAGTGCTCGGAGACTGGAACGACTGGGTGGCGAAGATCGGCACACCCTGGTTGAAGAACGAATAGCTCCCCATCCCGTAGCCCTGGAACGTCGTCACCTTGGGCGCCACGAGGAAGGCCGGGTAGCCGTCGATCGTCGGGCTCTCCATCCACGCCGCCTGGCTCGGCGGGTCGTACGGCAGCTCGTTCTGGAAGAACACGACCTCGCCGTTCTGCCCGTTCCAGATCACCTCCGACTTCTGGAAGTGCTCGACGAACAGGCCGTACGCCTTGACGTTGTCGCCGTTCACGATCGAGCCCGGTGTCGGCGGTGTTGCTCGTCCACCCGACGCCGGCACCGTGGTCGGCGCGCCAGATCCACACGTCGTCGAGGATCGCGTTGTCGGCGTTCACGACGAGCGCGGTCGTCGCCTTCCCCGCCTCGGCGCCGCCGATGCGGAAGAAGACGTCCTGCAGGAGCGTCGGGTCGCTCGCGTCACGCGTGCCGCCGGAAAGGATCGGCAGCCCGACGTCGAGGAGCGTCGGCGAGCTCTGCGGGCCGGCGTCGAAGATGATCCCGGAGATCTTGATCCCCGGCACGCTCGCCGTCTGCATGGCGATCAGACCGTGTTGCGGGATCAGCGTCGGGAACCCGAGGCCGAGGACGACCGTGTCCGGACGCAGGGCGACGATCGGCGCGTTCAGGTTGTAGACGCCGGGCGTGAGGATCAGATCCTTGCCGAGCGCAAGCGCCGCGTCGATCGCGAGCACCGAGGTGCTCGGGCTCGCGATGAAGAACCGCGAGAGCGGGATCGACGTCCCGGCCGCCGTCGACGGGCCGACCGAGTTCTGCTGCACGCCGGGAACGGAGACGCTCCAGGTACCGCTCGCGTCGGTCGTCAGGAACGGCTCGCCCGCCGAGACGGGCGTCGCGGGAACGTTCGTGTACTGGCTCGAGCCGGCACCCCAGCTCGTCGCGGGCGCGCCGGTGTCGCCAAGGAACACCTGGTTCCAGACACCGTTGCTCCAGCTGCCGATCGTGCTGTTCCGTGTGAAAAATTGCTGCTGGCCGTAGTTGTCGACGGCGCCGTTGAACGTGTCGTCGGCGAAGAAGCCGCCGCTCACGAAGCCGGTCGGCGAGCAGTAGTCCTGCAGCACGACGTTGCCGTTGATCACCACCCGGCGCATCGGCGCCGCCTGCGAGACGGCCCAGATCTCGGCTGAGTTGTCGCAGCCTGCGGTGTACGGGTCGCCCGAATACGGCGCGTAGTTCGGCGGCGTGCTCGGCAGGGTGACGTTCAGCGTCAGATTCGAGAGCGACCGCCAGAAGTTGTCGGTGCCGTTGCAGACGCCGCCCGAGTCGCACTGGTTGAAGACGTCGATCGCGCCGTTCACGACCACGTCTCCCGGTGATGCACCGAGGCCGGCGACCTGCGTGTAGTAGCCGACCTGGAACACGAGCGGGCTCGCGGCGGATCCGTAGGTCCCGGGCTTGAACAGGATCGCGTACCGCGTCGATCCGAACTGGTTCGGAACCTGTTGGGTCGAGATCGCGTCGAGCGTCGACTGGATCGTCGCCTGCGACATCGACGGGTCGATCACGACCACGTTCGGGCCGAACGCAGGCGTCGCCGCCTTCGCTCCGCCCGCGAACGAGAGAAAGACCGCGGCCACCACGAGGCCGAGGACTCCGAGCTTTCTTGCCATGCGGCACCCCCAATGAGTCGAACGTGTGACTGCGCCGCGCCGCTCGGCCGCGAGACCTTATCCCGGCCGTCACCCGGCACGGGTGGGTTCTGCCCACCCAACGCATCCGGACACTCACGAAGTCGTCGCCTGGAAGGAGCTTCCAATGCCTCCGAAGTTCAAGGGAAAGATCGAGCTCGACGTCCGCGACTCCGTTCCCGACTGGGAGCCGTTCGTCCCGGCCAGCGCACCGGAGGGCGCGCCCAACGTGCTGATCGTCCTCTACGACGACACCGGCCTCGCAGCTTGGTCGCCGTTCGGCGGCCGCATCGAGATGCCGACGCTGCAGCGCCTCGCCGACAACGGCCTCATGTACTCGCAGTGGCACACGACGGCGCTGTGCTCGCCGACGCGCTCGTGCTTCCTGACCGGCCGTAACCACCACCAGAACGGCATGGCGTGCATCACCGAGGGCTCGATCGGCTATCCCGGCGCGAACGCCCACATCCCGCCGTCGTGCGGCACCCTCGCCGAGGTGATGCGCCAGGCCGGCTGGAGCACGTTCTGGCTCGGCAAGAACCACAACGTCCCGGTCGACGACCTCCACGCCGGCAGCACCAAGGAGACCTGGCCGCTCCACCAGGGCTGGGACCGCTTCTACGGCTTCCTCGGCGGCGAGACGAACAACTGGTATCCCGACCTGCACGAGGACAACCACGCGATCGAGCAGCCGTACACGCCCGAAGAGGGCTACCACCTCTCGAAGGACCTGGCGGACAAGGCGATCGGGATGATCCGCGACGTCAAGCAGAGCGCGCCCGTCGCGGCCATGGTTCATGTGGTTCTGCCCCGGCGCGAACCATGCCCCGCATCACGCGCCCCAGGAGTACATCGACAAGTACAAGGGCAAGTTCGACGACGGCTACGAGGCCTACCGCGAATGGGTGCTGCCGCGGATGATCGAGAAGGGCATCTTCCCGGAGGGCACCGAGCTCACCGAGATGAACCCGATGCCCGACGGCACGCACTCGCCGCTCGACGACGTCCGTCCGTGGGCGTCGCTCTCGGACGACGAGAAGGCGCTGTTCGCCCGGATGGCCGAGGTGTACGCCGGCATCTCCGAGTACGCCGACGCCCAGGTCGGACGGATCATCGACTACCTGGAGCAGTCGGGGCAGCTCGAGAACACGCTGATCTTCTACTGCGCCGACAACGGCGCCTCGGGCGAGGGCTCGCCCAACGGGTCGGTGAACGAGAACAAGTTCTTCAACGGCTGGCCCGACGAGATGGAGGAGAACCTCAAGCACCTCGACGACCTCGGCAGCCCGAACACCTACAACCACTACCCGACCGGCTGGGCGATGGCGTTCTCGACGCCGTTCCGGATGTTCAAGCGCTACAGCTACCAGGGCGGCATCAGCGATCCGATGGTCGTCCACTGGCCGGCGGGATCGGCGCCAAGGGCGAGGTGCGCCACCAGTACCACCACGCGATCGACATCGTCCCGACGATCCTCGAGTGCGTCGGCCTCGACTTCCCGCACACGCTGAACGGGCACGAGCAGGTGCCGCTCCCGGGCGTGTCGATGAAGTACTCGTTCGACGAGAGCGATGCGCCGACGACGAAGGAGCGCCAGTACTACGCGATGCTCGGCACGCGCGGCATCTGGGAGCACGGCTGGAAGGCGGTGACCGTGCACGGCCCGACATCGGGTCTCGGCCACTTCGACGACGACGTCTGGCAGCTCTTCCACACCGAGGAGGACCGCTCCGAGGCGCACGACCTCGCCGCACAGGAGCCCGAGCGGCTCAAGGCGCTGATCGCCGCGTGGTTCGAGGAGGCGAAGAAGTTCGACGTCCTGCCGCTCGACGACCGCCTGCCGGCCGAGATCCTCGCGGATCCGCGCCCGCAGCCGGAGCCGCGACCGCGACACGTTCATCTACTACCCGGACACCGCCGACGTGCCCGAGTCGGTCGCCGCGAACACGCGCGGCCGGTCGTTCAAGATCCTCGCGGAGGTCGACCTGACGAGCCCCGACGCGGAGGGCGTGATCTTCGCCCACGGCTCGCGCTTCGGCGGCCACGCGCTGTTCCTGAAGGACAAGAAGCTCTGGTACGTCTACAACTTCCTCGGCATCCCGCCCGAGCAGCAGCTCGTCTCCGAGGCGCTCGAGCCGGGAAGCACGTGCTCGGGATGGAGTTCGTCAAGGAGTCGACCGGCGAGCACGGCGAGGCGCACGGGACGACGACGCTCTATGTGGACGACGAGGCAGTCGCGTCAGGGCCGATGCGCACCCAGCTCGCGCAGTTCACGCTCTGCGGCGACGGCCTCTGCATCGGCCGCGACTCCGCGGACGCGGTCTCGACCCGAGTACAGGTCGCCCTACCGCTTCAAGGGCGGCACGATCGTGCAGGTCGAGGTCAACGTCGGCGCCGACCAGTACGTCGACCTGGAGAAAGCAGCGGCGGCGATGCTCGCGCGTGAGTGAGCAGGTCCGGAGAAGCGCGAGTGGGGCCGCTCCTCTAGCGTGAGGGCGGCCCACCACCAAGGAGACGCCGATGGCAAAGAAAGAGACGTTCAGCGAGGAAGAACGCGCCGCGATGCGCGAGCGCGCCCGCGAGCTCAAGCGGGGCAGCAAGGGAGACGGCGAAAGCGACCTGCTCGCGAAAATCGCGGAGATGACGCCGGCCGACCGCAAGCTGGCGAAGAAAGTCCACGAGATCGTGAAAGCGAACGCACCCGAGCTCACGTCGAAGACCTGGTACGGCTTCCCCGCCTATGCGCGGGACGGCAAGGTCGTCTGCTTCTTCCAGCCCGCGGCGAAGTTCAAGACGAGATACGCGACGCTCGGCTTCAGCGACCTGGCGAACCTCGACAACGGCGAGATGTGGCCGACGGTGTACGCCCTCAAGAACCTCACCGCAGCCGACGAGAAGAAGCTCGCCGCTCTCGTCAAACGCGCCGTGAAGTAACGCGCGGCAAAGACACTCGACCCGGACAGGCGACGGCTGCAATGCTTGCCCGGAAATGCGCTCACTCCGCCGCCCTCACGGTCTCGCTCGCGGGCGCTGGCGGCCCGACGATGAGGAGCCGCTGGTCTTCGCGGGCAGCGCAAGTCCTCGTCTAGCGGGGGCGATCTGTCGCGAGTTGGGCGTCGAGGTCGGCTTGAGCGAGGTCATTCGCTTCTCCGAAGGCACGCTCTTCGTGCGCGTGCTCGAGAACGTGCGCGGCCGAAGCGTCTACCTGGTGCAGTCGACGGTCTTTCCCACCAACGCGAACTTCATGGAGCTTCTGTTCTGGATCGACGCGTTCTCTCGCGCGAGCGCAGGATCGATCACGGTGATCATTCCGTATTTCGCGTACGCCAAGGGCGACAAGAAAGACGAGCCGCGGGTTTCGATCCGCGCGCGTGTCTGCGCGGATGCCATCGAGGCGGCAGGCGCCGACCGGGTCGTGACGCTCGACCTGCACGCGCCCCAGATACAAGGATTCTTCCGCTTGCCCGTGGACGACCTGTACGCCATGCCCCACCTATGCGCCGCGATCGACCACGCGAGCCTCACGGACCGGGTCGTGGTCTCGCCCGACGCCGGGTTCGCGAAGCAGGCACGCAAATTCGCGCAACGACTCGGCGCGCCCCTAGCCATCGCCGACAAGGTCCGCGAAGGACATAACCAGACGGCGGAGGTCGTCGAGATCATCGGTGACGTTTCGAATCGCGACGCGATCGTCGTCGATGACTTCACGATCAGCGCCGGCACGCTGGTCGAGGTGGCCGAGCAGCTCGTCGACCGCGGAGCGCGAACCGTAACGGCCGTGGTCACGCACGGCGTCTTTGCCCAAGGATCGATGGAGCGCCTGGATCGCAGCCCGATTGAGCGTTTGATCGTCACCGACTCGGTCGAGACGCAGCCTGTCGAGTTCTCCGCGAAGGTGACAACCGTCTCCGTTGCGCCGCTCTTCGCCGAGGCGATCGGTCGAATCCATCGCCGCGAGAGCATCAGCGTCCTCTTCGATGAGGACAGCAACTCGAAGCGCTGACGTCACATCAGCACGCCACGGATTTCAGTGGGCCGTGAAGGGATCGAACCTTCGACCTTGGGATTAAGAGTCCCCTGCTCTACCAGCTGAGCTAACGGCCCCGGAAGCGCCGCGTATCGTAGCGGCGATGCGCGTGCTCTCCGTGGTCGGGAACCGGCCGCAGTTCATCAAGTCGGCACCGCTCTCCGTCGCGCTCCGCGAGGCGGGCCTCGACGAGGTCGTCGTGCACACCGGCCAGCACTGGGACCCGGAGATGTCGCAGGTCTTCTTCGACGAGCTCGGCGTCGCGCAGCCCGCCTACCGCCTCGACCTCCGGACGTCCGATGTCGAGGCGATGACGCCCGCGATCCGCGAGGCGGTCGAGCACGAGGAGCCCGACTGGGTGCTCGTGTACGGCGACACGAACTCGACGCTCGCCGGCGCGCACGCGGCGGCGGGAATCCGGCTCGCGCACGTCGAGTCGGGGCTCCGGAGCTTCGACCTCTCGATGCCGGAGGAGCGGAACCGGATCGAGGTCGACCGCCTCGCCGCGCTTCTCTTCTGCCCGGACGAGCGCTCGGCCCGCCAGCTCGAGTCGGAAGGCGTCGCCGGCCGACGCGAGGTCGTCGGCGACGTGATGGCCGACGCGACACGGCTTTTCAAACCCATTGCGCTCGCGCGTGCCGCGCCGGCTGAAGGGGTCTACGCGGCGCTGACGATTCACCGGCAGGCGAACACCGAGCCGGAGCGGCTGCGCGCGATCGTCGCCGCGCTCGAGGCGAGCGGCCGGCGCTTCGTCTTCCCGGTCCATCCGCGGACACGTCATGCGCTCGACGAGCTCGGCCTCGCGCTTCCGGCGAACGTCGAGACGATCGCCCCGCTCGGCTATCTCGAGATGCTGGCGCTGCTCGCCGGCGCAGACGTCGTCGTCACGGACTCCGGCGGAGTGCAGAAGGAGGCGTACTGGCTCGGCGTGCCGTGCGTCACCGTCCGCCCGAGCACCGAGTGGGTCGACACCGTCGAGGCCGGAGCGAACCGGCTCGTCGAACCGGGCGAGCTGCCCACCGCCCTCGCCGAGGCGCGCTTCCCGGCGCAGGCACCGCCGCTCTACGGCGACGGCTACGCCGCCGGTCGCATCGCCGCAGCCCTGTACTCTTGACCGCCGTGCCCGAGACGAGTCTCTACGACGTCGCCGTCATCGGCGCCGGCTACGTCGGCGTCCCGCTTGCGGCCACCTTCGCCGAAGCCGGCCAGCGCGTGCTGCTCGTCGACGTGCAGCACTCGATCGTCGAGGCGCTGAACCGCGGCGAAAGCCACATCGAGGACGTCACCTCCGAGCGCCTCGACCCGCTCGTCAAGACCGGGAACATCGTCGCGACGGCCGACTACGAGCTCCTCAAGCAGGCGCACGCCGTCCTGATCGCGCTGCCAGACCCCGCTGTCGAAGCAGCGCGAGCCCGACCTCTCGTACGTCGAGCGCGCCTCGACGAGCCTCGCCCAGGTCCTCCAGCGCGGCCAGGTGGTCGTGCTCGAGTCGACGACCTGGCCGGGAACGACCCGCGAGATCGTCCAGCCGATCCTCGAGCAGGGCTCGGGACTGAAAGCAGGCGAGGACTTCTATCTGGCGATGTCGCCCGAGCGCGTCGATCCGGGCCGTGAGGACTGGACGACGAAGACGACGCCGAAGGTCGTCGGCGGAATCGATCCCGCCTCGACGAAGGCCGCAGCCGACGTCTACCGCGCGGCGCTCGACACCGTGCATGAGGTCTCGACGCCCGACGCGGCCGAGCTGACGAAGCTGCTCGAGAACATCTACCGCGCGGTCAACATCGCGCTCGTCAACGAGCTCGCCCAGCTCTGCGACCGCATGGACATCGACGTGTGGGAAGTGATCGAAGCGGCCTCGACGAAGCCGTTCGGCTTCGCGTCGTTCAAGCCTGGGCCCGGCCTCGGCGGCCACTGCATCCCGATCGATCCCTTCTACCTCACGTGGAAGGCGCGCGAGTTCGACTTCTCGACGCGCTTCATCGAGCTGGCCGGCGAGGTCAACAACAACATGCCGTACTTCTGCCGCTCGATCATCTCGCAGGCGTTGAACCACGGCGCGCGCAAGTCGGTGTCGGGCGCGAAGATCCTGATCCTCGGCGTCGCCTACAAGCCCGACATCAGCGACTCCCGCGAGACGCCGGCCGAGAAGCTGATCCACCTGCTGAAGACCGCCGGGCGCCGAGGTCAGCTACCACGACCCGTTCGTTCCCGAGTTCGACGGCATGACGTCGGTCGCGCTCGAGCCCGAGGCGTACGACTGCGTCGCGATCGTGACCAACCACTCGACGGTCGACTACGGCGACCTCGTTCGCCGCGGCAACGTGATCGTCGACTTCCGGAACGCCACCAAGGGCCACGAGGTCGACGGCAAGGTCTGGAAGTTGTGAGCCAGACGATCGGCGTCGTCGGCCTCAACTACTGGGGGCCGAACCTCGTCCGGAACTTCGACGCCATCGCCGATCTCCGCTGGCTGTGCGATCTCGACCCGACGCATCTCGACCCGATTGCAGCCCGTTTCCCGAACGCGAAGCCGACGACGCGATTCGACGACCTGCTCGAGGACGACGGCCTCGACGCCGTCGTGATCGCGACGCCGGTGCCCACGCACTACGCCCTCGCAAAGCAGGCGCTCGAGGCCGGCAAGCACGTGTTCGTCGAGAAGCCGCCCGCGATGCGCGCCGCCGAGATGGACGAGCTCGTGCAGCTCGCCGCCGAACGCGACCTCGTGCTCATGCCGGGCCACCTCCTGCTGTACCACCCGGCCGTGCTCAAGGTGAAGGAGCTGGTCGAGGCGGGCGAGCTCGGCGACGTGCTCTGCGTCTACGGCCAGCGCGTCAATCTCGGAATCGTCCGCTCGAACGAGAACGCGCTGTGGTCGCTCGGCGTGCACGACCTGTCCGTGATCCTCTACCTGCTCGACGAGGATCCCGGAGCTCGTGACGGCGCAGGGCAGCGCGTCGATCCATCCGGGAGTCGAGGACGTCGTCTTCTGCTTCCTGCGCTTCCCGAGCGGCCGGATCGCGCACATGCACCTCTCGTGGCTCGACCCGCACAAGATGCGGAAGATGACCGTCGTCGGCCGCGAGAAGATGGTCGTGTTCGACGACATGGAGCCCGATCGGAAGGTCACGGTCTACGAGAAGAGCGCCGGCCCGAACGGGCAGCTCTTCTCCGGCGACATCTCGATCCCGAAGGTCTCGAACGCCGAGCCGCTGCGGCTCGAGTGCTCGTACTTCCTCGAGCTGCTCGACGGGAAGCACGATCGCGCGAAGGTCGCGCTCGACGGCGCCCGCGTCGTGCGAGCGCTCGAGATGCTCACGAACGCTCTCAATGGCTGAGATCCACCCGACCGCGACGGTCTACGAGGGCACGGTGCTCGGCGAAGGCGTGCGCGTGCTCGAGTATGCGGTCGTCGGCAAGCAGCCGACGCTCGGCGCCTCCTCGACGGCGAAGCGCGAGCCGCTGCCGCCGACGACGATCGGCGACGGCACCGTCGATCTCGACCGGCGCGATCGTGTTCGCCGGCTCGGCGATCGGCGCCGGCTGCATCGTCGGCGACCAGTCGTGCATCCGCGAGCGCGTGACCATGGACGACGACTGCATCCTCGGCCGCGGCTCGCTGATCGAGAACGACACGACGATCGGCGGCGGAACGCGCATCCAGGCCGGTGCGTACATCACCGCCTACTCCGACGCTCGAGGAACGACGTCTTCATCGCGCCTTGCGTCGTCACGACGAACGACAACTTCATGGGCCGCACCGAGAAGCGGCGCGAGCTGATGAAGGGACCGACGATCCGTCGCGGGGCGCGCATCGGCGGCGGCGCGATCCTCTGCCCCGGCATCGAGATCGGCGAAGAGGCGTTCGTCGGCGCGGGCGCCGTCGTCACGAAGGACGTGCCCGCCGCGCGTCGTCGTCGTCGGGTCACCGGCCCGCGTGCTGCGCGACGTCGACCCGGACGAGCTCAGGGCGAACGGCGGCTGAGCGAGAGGCGGTACTGCAGCGGGTCGCGCGTCTGCGTCCCGAGCTTCGCCTCGACGTAGTACAGCCCGGTCTTCGGCGCGCGATAGGCGAGCCGCGTCCTGGCCACCGACCGCGCGGGAGCGCGCGACCAGATCCTTCGGGAGGGCGTGCAGGCCTTCGACGTGCTGCGTGCCGGGCAGCCAGAGCGACACCGACACGTTCGCAGCCGCGGCGGGTGTGAGCCGCGCGAAGAGCTGCTGGCCCTTTCTTGACGTAGACGCGGTAGACGTCGACGTCGTCGTCCCAGTAGTCGAGCGACGCGGAGATCGTGGTCGGGAGCGGCGGGATCGCGATGCGCCCACGGGCCGGCGTCGTCGTTCGGCTCGTAGCGGTCGGGCGGCGGGAGCGGCGTCCCGGACTCGAGCAGCGTCAGCGCGGCATCCACGTCGAGCGTACCCCAGCCCGTGTACATGTCCCGGCCGGGCGGGCAGAAGCTGCAGCCGGTCGACGCGTTCGCGTCGTCGGCGGAGCGCTCGAGCAGGAACGAGACCTGGTCCGGCGTCAGCTTCGCGTCCTGCGCCGAGGAGCAGCGCCGCCGCCGCCGAGACCTGCGGCGCCGCGAAGGACGTGCCGATCGCGTCGTGGAACTCGTCCGGCCCGCAGTCGGAGTAGCGGGCCGTCCGTGCACGTGGCGCCGTTCGTGACGAGGTTCGCCGGGATCGTCGAGAAGATGTTGTCGCCCGGCGCTGCGAGATCGTTGTAGATCGCGTCACGGTTCGAGTAGTCGGGCACCGCGCCGGTCTGCGTATCCGCGCTGACGCCGATGACGTGCGGAAGAGCTGCCGGATACGCGGCGTAGTTCCACGGCGTCGCCGGCGACTGCGGGCCGTTGCCGACCGCCGCGACGACGACCACGCCCTTCGAGTAGGCGTACTCGACGGCAGCCTGCTCGAGCGGCGAGTACGAGTCGAGCGCCGGGTTCATCGGGTCGCGGACGCCGCCGAGGCTGAGATTGATCACCCTGCGCGCCCTGGGCGACCGCCCAGCGAATGCCTGCGACCTCGGCCGGAAGCGAGACCTCGCCGTCGGGCGTGACGACCTTCGCGATGATCAGCTGCGCGTTGAAGGCGAGGCCGGCGATGCCGAGAGCGTTCGTCGGGTTCGCGGCGATCTCGCCGGCGACGAACGTCCCGTGCCCGTTCGTGTCCTGAAACGGCGAGCCGCCGACGAACGACCTGCCGGCCACGACCCGGCCGATCAGGTCGGGATGCGAGCCGTCGATACCGGAGTCGATCACGGCGACCTTCACCGGGAAGAGCTGCGGCATGCGTCGGCCAGAAGTCCCACGCCTTGTCCTGCTCGAGGTACCACTGCTTCGCCGCGAGCGGCTCGGTGTTCGGGAAGGCGGCCGCGAGCGCCGGAACGAGCGAGCGCCGCGAGCGCGACGGCGAAGAGCGCCCGGCGCCTCACGGGACCGTGAACGGCGACGACAGCCCGGCGACGATCCCGTTCCCGGGCGTCGCGCGGACGCGGTACGTCCCCGCCGCAGGCGAGCCGGCAAAGGCCCACGAGCCGGTTGCGTCGGCAACCGTCGACGAGACGGTCGTCCACGTCCCGTCGGGCTGCTGCTGCTGGAGCTCGACGGGCGCCGAGCTCGCGACCGGGCGCTCGGTTCCCTGGACGCCCGCGGCCGTCACGGTGGCCGAGCACGCGCGCCGCGACCGAGACCTTGGCGAGGCCGGCGCGCACGCGTGCCCCAGGCGAGCCGGTACGGACGTCGTCACCGCCGGCTTCATCACGGTGGCGTACGCGCCGGCCGCGTCGGGGATCAGCGCCCCGACCGGCGGCCAGTCGGCCGTCGCCGGACTTCGCTTCGAGCGAGACGCCCTGCGCGCCCTTGGACGAGCCCGGTCAGCGAGACGGCGCCGCCGTAGCTCATCGTCTTCGTCGATGCCGTCAGCTGGAGGAGCGCCGGCGTGAACCAGTTCGAGCGCAGGTCGAGATCGGCGCGCAGCTGGTTGCCGGTGAGTGTCGGTCGCCGTGTCGTCGACGGACGTCACCGTCACGCGTCTTCACGCGACCCGACGGCGCCGTTCAACGCGATCAGGGCGGCGATCGGCGCGGACAGCTTCAGCTGCTTCGCAAGCTTGGTCGCGTCGAAGAGCATGGGACCCCAGTCGTGGTACGGCGAGATCGTGTCGTAGGGGTCGGCGACCGGCACGAGGTACGGCACGGCGATCCCCGTCGACTCGAGCGCCGACGCCGTCCGCCCGCCCGAGCTCGAGAAGAAGAGCGTGTCGGCGACCTTCCCGGCGTACATCACGACCTGTCCCTTGGTCGCGTCGACGGCGGCATTCGTCGCCGGCGTCTCCGCCGCGACGCCGCCGTACACCTGGCTGCGACCGTCGCCGTAGAGATCGAACGGCCCGTCCCTTCGCGAGATTCGCGAGCGCATAGCTGCGCGCCGCGACCGCCTGCGCCTTCAGCGCCTCGGCCGACCAGTTCGCCGGCATCTCGGACGGGACGACGCCCTTCACGTAGCTCTCGAGGCCGACGACGTTGACGACGTCGACGTCCTTCGCGTCGACGCTGACGACGAGCTTGCCGCGGTAGGCGTGGCCGTCGACGGAGAGCGGCTGCGCGGCCGTGAACGTGAGCGGCGGCTGCAGCACGGCCTGGCCGGCGATCGTGAGCGCAGGTCGTGAGCGGGAGCGTCCCGGCTGCGAGCTGCACCTTCGTGCCGGCCGAGTCGGTGACCGTCCACGGGACGGTCGAGCGTGAGCACCGGCTTCTTCTCGCTCGCGACGAGCACGCGAACCGTGGCGACCTTCGTCGTCCCGAGCGTCGTGCCGGTGTAGTAGTGCGCGAGGATCTGCTGGTACGTCCAGCCGTGCTGCGCGTAGCCGTAGGCGCCCCACTGGCTGAGCCCGAGCCCGTGACCCCAGCCGTGGCCGCTGATCGCGAGCACCGACGGGCGCCGTGCTGACGGTCGTCGTCGCGGCGGTGGTCGCGGTCGTCGTCGTCGACGCGGCGGCCCCGTCGCCGCAAGGAGCGCCGAGGCGAGACCGGCGAGCGCGAGCGCGCAGACCGCGCCGAGGACCACGGCGAAACGACCCACGCGGGTCACGGTAGCCCAATCAGCTCATCCAAACCCTCTTCGCCCCGCGCGCGGGGCATGCCTGCCGTCAGCCCAGCCGGGCGGCGTACTGCGTCTCGTAGTACCGCCTGTAGTCGCCCGACTTGATCGGCTCCCACCACTCGCGGTTCTCGCGGTACCACTCGACGATCTCCTCGAGGCCGCCGGCGTCGAAGGAGTGCTGCGGCGTCCAGCCGAGGCTCGCGCAGCTTCGTCGAGTCGACGGCGTAGCGGCGGTCGTGGCCGGCGCGGTCTTCGACGTGGCGCACGAGATCCGGGCTCGCGCCCGTGAGATCGAGGATGCGCCGGACGACCTCCATGTTCTCGCGCTCCTGGCCGCCGATGTTGTAGGCCTCGCCGGCCTTCGCCCTTGCGCAGCGCGAGCTCGATCGCCGCGCAGTGATCCTCGACGTGCAGCCACTCGCGGCGCTGCTTGCCGTCGCCGTACACCGGCAGCGGCTGGCCGTCGAAGCAGTTCGTGATGAAGAGCGGCAGGAACTTCTCGGGGTACTGGCGCGGGCCGTACGTGTTCGCGCCGCGCGTGACGAGCGCGTCGACGCCGTAGGTGCGCACGTAGGCGAGCACCTGCAGCTCGCCGCCGGCCTTCGAGGCGGAGTACGGGCTCGACGGCGCGAAGCGGCGCCTCCTCGGTGCACGCCGGGCGCGCTCGAGCGGGATGTCGCCGTAGACCTCGTCGGTCGACACCTGCACGAGCCGCAGGCCGTTGTGGCGCGCGTGGTCGAGCAGCACCTGCGTGCCGAGGACGTCGGTGAGGATGAACTCGGCCGGACCGAGGATCGAGCGGTCGACGTGCGTCTCGGCGGCGAAGTTGACGATCGCCTCGACGCCCTTCGCCGCGCGTGCGACCGCCTCGGGGTCGGCGATGTCGCCCTGGTGGAACTCGTGCTCGACGCCCTCGAGGTTCGCGCGGTTGCCCGCGTACGTCAGCTTGTCGAGGACGACGACGTCCTCGCCCCGGGCGGCGAGCCGCCGGACGAAGTGCGAGCCGATGAACCCGGCGCCGCCGGTGACGAGCATGCGCATCGGCGGACGTCAGAGGCGTACGCCTAGGCGGCGAGGCGATTCCGGCGGAGCCCGTCCGCGCCAGTGCGGCAGCTCGGGTGCGCCGCGCTCGCTGCGCAGCACGGAGTACGCCGGCCGCGGCGCCCTCGCGCCGAACTCGGCGGTCGTGATCCGCCGGACGCGCGTGTCGAGGCCCGCCTCCTCGAAGATCGCCTCGGCGAAGTCGGCCCACGTGCAGTCGCCGCCCGCGGCGACGTGGTAGACGCCGTACGGCAGCTCGAGCACCGCCTTCGTCGCCTCGGCCAGGTGGCCGACGTAGGTCGGCGAGCCGCGCTGGTCGTCGACGACCGCGACCTCGTCGCGCTCGGCGCCGAGCCGGAGCATCGTGCGCACGAAGTTCTTCGACGTCGCGCCGAAGAGCCACGAGCTGCGCACGACCCACGCCTGCTCGCCGGCCGCCGCCTCGCCGTGGAGCTTCGTGCGGCCGTAGGCGCCGAGCGGTGACGGCGCATCGGACTCGACGTACGGCTCGCGCTTCGTCCCGTCGAAGACGTAGTCGCTCGACCACACGACGAGCGGCGCGCCGAGCTCCGCCGCGTGCTGCACGCCGCCGACGTTCACCGCCGCCGCGCTCTGCGGGTCGTCCTCGGCGCCGTCGACGTCGGTCCACGCCGCGGCGTGCAGGACGAGGTCGGCTGTCGAGCCCGGCCGGCGGCGGGTACGTCACGTCCCACTCGGCGCGCGTCAGCCCTCGCGCGCCCGGGAACGCCTCGAGCAGCGCGTGGCCGAGCTGGCCGCCCGCGCCGGTTACGACAACGCGAGGCGCTGGTCCCGCTCCGAGAGGATCGGCGATCGGGTGCTCCACAGGTCGACGACGCGCGGGTCGTTCCAGGCGACGCCGTGCTCGTCCGGATCGGCCGGGTCGTACTCCTCGGTGACGAAGTAACAGAACAGACAGTCGGTCAGCGCCTCGTAGCCGTGCGCGTGGATGCCCGGCACGTAGATCGCGACCGGGTTCTCGTCGCCGATGTCCTCGGTGAACGTCTCGCCGGTCTCGCGGTTGAGGACGACGACGCGGACCATTCCCTGGAGGCAGAAGAAGAGGTCGTCCTGGCCGCGCTCGTGGTAGTGCAGCGCCGCGGATCACGCCGGCGCGCGAGCGCGCGAGGTTCGACTGCCGCACCGGCTTCGGCAGCAGCGCTCGCGCGCATCAGCTCCATGAAGAAGCCGCGCTCGTCGTCGAACCGCGTCAGCGGGATGCGGCGTGACTATTTGTTCGCTCCGGTCTCCTCGATCCGCCTGCCGATGTCGGCGAGGTCGCCCCACCGCTTGCCGCCGTCGTGCCACCAGCCTTCGACGCGGCGCACGTCGAGATCGCCGCGCTGCGCGTACACGCGGTTGACGTCGGTGATCTCGAGCTCGCCGCGATTCGACGGCGCGAGCGTGTCGATGATCTCGAAGACGTCCGGCGGGTAGCAGTAGAGACCGACGATCGCGTCGTTCGACGGCGGCCGGTCGTAGCGCTTGTCGACGACGCCGGCCTTCTCGACGATGTCGGCGACCTTCCCGTCCTCGCCGTACGCGACGACGCCGAAGTTCTCCGGATCGGGCACGTCCTTGGCGAAGACGAGCGCGCCGTCGTCCCACGCGCCGGATCGCGTCGGCCTGCGCGTGCTCGAAGATGTTGTCGCCGAGGCACACGACGAGCTGGTCGCCCGCCGCGAACTCGCGCGCCATGCCGACGACCTGCGCGATGCCGCCGGCCTCGGTCTGCACCTTGTAGGTGAGGTCGAGGTCGAAGAGCACCTCGTCGCCCTCGCGCGACTCGACGTGCCCGTTGCCGAGCAGGTCGATGAACTGGCCCGCGTGCTGCTGGCCGGTGACGATCAGGACCTCGCGCACGCCGACGCGCTGGAGCAGCTGCAGCGGGTAATAGACCATCGGCCAGCGGCCGACGGGCAGCAGGTGCTTGTTCGTCATGCGCGTCAGCTCGGCGAGCCGCGTCGCGTTCCCACCGGCGGCGATCAGTCCCTTCATGGCGAGCCGGATGGTACTGCGCGCCCGCGCACGCGCAACGAAGCCGAGCACGCCGGCGACGACGCCGACGGCGGCGACGCAGGCCCACATCGTCTCGTCGCCGTAGGCATGCCGTACCTGGAGGCCGAGGAACGGCGTGGCCGCCCAGCCGACCGACCACGTCCCGCCGAACGCGCCCATGTAGGCGCCGCGGATGTCCGCCGGCGCGAGCGCGGCGACGACCGCCTGCGACGTCGGCACCCAGAGCATCTCGCCGATCACGAAGAGGACGATCACGACCAGGATCACCCCGGCCGAGCCGTTCCAGCCGAGCAGCAGGAACGGGACGCCCATCAGCGGCATCGCGACGCCGAGCTTCAGCGCCGCCGGGATCGTCGCCGGTCGCGCGGATCAGACGCAGCTGGAAGAGCGTCACGAACAGCGGGTTGACGATCCAGAGGAAGCCCCAGACCGCCGGCGAGAGATGGTGCGACGTCGTCACCGAGATCGGGAGCAGCGTCTCGGTCGCGACGTAGGTCATCGTCGCGAAGACCGACGAGAGCATGAAGAGCAGGAACGGCGAGTCGTGGAGGATCACGCCGAAGCGAGCCGCGCTCGGGCGGGCCTTCGGGTGCGTAGCGACCCGACCGCGGGATGTAGCGGAACGCGATGAAGAAGCCGGCGGTCGCGAGGACGAGCGTGCCGAGCCAGAGGTGCGACCAGTCGCCGCCGATCAGGAGCAGGCCGCCGATCGGCGGCCCGATCACGACGCCGAAGTTGGAGGCGATCGCGAACCGACGCGTACGCGTCGACGCGGCGTTCCGGCGCGACCAGGTCGGCGACCATCGCCTGGTCGGCGGCGCCGCCGAGCGAGCCGAACGCCGGCATCAGCATCAGCAGGACGAGCCCCGGCCAGAGCCGGTCGCCGACCGCGAGGAGCCCGAGCGGAACGAGCGCCTGGAACCCCCAGCCGCACAGGATCAGCGGCCGCCGGCCGATCCGGTCCGACCAGTGGCCGCCCGCATACCCGGTCAGCCCGGCGCAGACGGCGCCCCCGAGGTAGGCGAACGCCAGCGTCCCCTGCGGCGCGTCGAGGTGCGGATCGCCCAGATCCCCATGTAGGGATAGGCCGTCGAGCCGGCGATCGAGCCGGCGAGGCTGACCGCGAGCACCGGCCGGAGCGCGCGGTCGACGTTGCCTCCCCAGATGAGGCGGAACAGACGGGCGAACAGGTTCATCAGGTCAGGGGCGTGCGCGCGACCCGTCCGCCTCGCCGACGGGGGCCGCGGGCATTCTCGATCGAACCTAGTGGATGGGGGCGATCAGGACGAGCGTGCGCCAGGAACCCGAGTGATGCCGCGAGGTAGCGCATGGTCACATAATCGTCAACGCCGTTCGTGGGACCCTGCATATCCCCGCGGTTCGGAAATCGTTAGTTTCGTCACGTGGCCGCCCGCCCTCGCCGCTCGTGCCTGACCGTCCCGGGCGACGACGAGCGCAAGCTCGCCAAGGCGGCGCAGCTCGACGCCGACGAGGTGATCCTCGACCTCGAGGACGCCGTCGCCGACGACCGAAAGGCGATCGCGCGCGACTGCGTGGCGCGGGCGCTCGCCGAGCTCGAGTGGCGCGCGCCGACCGTCGCCGTTCGCGTCAACCGCGGCTCGGCCGACGATCTCGAGCTCGTGCGAACCGCGCGTCCCGACGTCGTGGTGCTGCCGAAGGTCGAGTCGCCGGACGAGGTCGCCGACCTGCCGGTGCCGGTGGAGGCGCAGATCGAGACGGCGCGCGGGCTGTCGCGTGCGAGGAGATCGCCGCCGCGCCGGGGCTCGAGGCGCTCGTCCTCGGCCCCGGCGACCTGGCGGCCTCGCTCGGCGTCCCCGAGCTGACGATCGGCGCAGGAGCCCACGTCGAGTACGCGCTCGTGCGCATCCTCGTCGCCGCCCGGGCGTTCGGGCTCGCCGCGATCGACGGTCCGTATCCGGTCCTCGACGACGCGAGCGGTCTGCGCGCGAGCGCGCTTCGCTCGCGGGCGCTCGGCTACGACGGCAAATGGTGCATCCACCCGGCGCAGATCGACGTCTGCAACGAGGTCTACGCGCCGACGGCGGAAGAGCTCGAGCGCGCGCGGCGCATCCTCGCGGTCGACCGGCGTCGCGCGCCTCGACGGCGAGATGGTCGACGAGGCGAACCGGCGGATGGCCGAGTCGATCCTCGCCCGCGTCCGGTGATCGAGGCGCTCCGCAGCCGCATCGACGACCGCGACCTCGTCGTCGAGCTGCGGCTCGCGCTGAAGATGACGCTCGGCGGGACGCTCGCGTGGTGGCTCGCCGTCGAGCTCGGCGCGACGCGGCCGATCTTCGCCGCGCTCGTCCCGCTCGTCGCGATGACCGGCGATCCGTTCGCGGCCGTGTCGGTCTCGATCGGGCGCATCGTCGGCGTGTTCATCGGCGTCGGCCTCGGCGTCGTGTTCGTGCACGTCGCCATGGGCTCGACGCTCCGCGTCGCGATCGTGCTGCTGCTCGGGACGACGATCGCCGTGCTCTTCCGCGTCGGCGGCCGCCCGAACCTCGAGGTACCGATCGCCGCGCTCTTCATGCTCGGCACGGCGATCGCATCCGTCGACCGGCTCGGCGTGCAGCGGATCTGGGAGACGGCGATCGGCGCGGTCGTGGCGATCGTCGTCGCGACGCTCCTCTGGCCTCCCAACCCGGCGCGCGAGCTTCGCCGGCAGCTCGAACGGCTCCGTCACGAGCTCGTCGACGACCTGCTCACGATCGCCGACGATCTCGCCACCGGCGGCGACGAGACGGCTGCGCACATGGACGACGTGCGCGCGCATTCGCTCGACGCGGTGCGCGAGGTCTTCGCGCTCGAGTCAGCGCGGCGCGCACTGCGCTGGAGCCCACTACGGCACAGAGACGCAGCAGCGGTTGACGACCTCGGCCGCCGCATCGGGATCGCCGCGCGGACCTACCGCCACACACGGGCCGTCGCCCGCGACGTCGTCGACCTTCGCGTTCGGGACGCCAACCTGGCTGCCGCCACGCGCAACCTCGCCGATGCCGCTCGACCGCGCGCTCACCGGCGCCGACACGGCCGAGCCGTACGAGCGCGCAGCAGCGGCGCTTGCCGAGCCGATGACGGGGAACGGAGAGCTCGTCGCCTTTCAGCTCCGCCAGCTCCTCGCCGACTTCGGGGCGATGCGCTAGAGGGGCTGCCAGCGGAGATACGTGCGCAGCTCGACCTCTTTGAAGGCCTGGAAGCCGAGACGCTCGTAGAGGCGGCGGGCAGCCTCGTTCACGTTCAGGACCCGGAGGGTGAGCGGCTTACCGGTCGCGGCGGCGCGATCGATCAACGTGCCGACGATCGCCGAGCCGACACCCCGGCCCTGCCACTCCGGGGCGATCTGGATCTCGGCGAGGTAGATCCCGTCGTCGTCCTCCTCGACGATCAGTACGCCGGCGTCGCCGCCCTCGATCTGGACGATCTGCCAGGCGTCGGGCTCGAAGCGCTCCTCGAAGAGCACCTCCTGCTGCGCGTCGTCCCAGCCCCAGACCTGTTCGACGTGCGCGCGCATCGTTTGCTCGTTCAGCACGAACAGAAAGTCGCGATCTGCCGGGCTCGCCGGACGAAGTGTCCACGCTGGATCGCTCACGGAGGCGAAGCATGCCGATAACGTTCGGCTATGGCACGCCAGGACGACGACAAGCTCCGAGAGGAGATCGAGGAGCTGTTCGCCGATCTCTGGCATGTGCCGCGCTTCACCGGCACGCGCCACCGGTTCCGGCCGAACGTCGACTGCTTCCACACCGAAGAGCCGCACGCGCTGACGGTCGTCGTCGAGCTGCCGGGTGTCGACCCGCGCTCCGTCCGCGTCGTCGTCGGCGGTGAGCGGCTCCTCGTCATCGCCGGCGAGCGCAAGCGGCCGCAGGCGCCGGGACGCACCTACCAGCAGATGGAGATCGAGTACGGCTCGTTCGAGCGCCAGGTGCGGCTCGTCGAGGACGTCGACCCGAAGCGCACGAAAGCCACGCTTCGAGCATGGCGTCCTGACCGTCGAGCTGCCCGTCGTCGAGAAGCCGCCGGGCGCCGGGCGCTACCGGATCACGGTCGAAAGGCTTCCGTGACCGAGCTGGGCTTCGAGGTAGCCGAGGTCGACGAGTCGCAGGTGGAGTTCCCGGTGGTGCTGCCGGTACTGCCGCTGAAGGACACGGTCGTCTTCCCGCAGTCGATGACGCCGCTCGCGATCGGCCAGGAGCGCTCGGTGCGCCTGATCGACGACGTCGTCGCCGGCGACCGCCTGCTCGCGCTCGTCGCCTCGCGCGACTCAACCGTCGAAGAGCCGGACTGGAACGGGATCTATCGCATCGGCACGCTCGCGCTCGTGCACAAGATGATCCGCGTCCCCGACGGGTCGATGCGCATCCTCGTGCAGGGGCTCGACCGCATCCGCGTCAAGCACGAGATGGACGTCGATCCCTACCTGCTCGGCGAGTTCGACTCGCTCCCGGACGTGCTCGACGAGACCCCCGAGGTCGAGGCGTTGACGCGCAACGTCCAGGGGCTGTTCGCGCGGATCATCGGCCTCGCTCCGTACCTACCAGAGGAGCTGCAGCTCGCCGCCGCCAACGTCGACGACCCGAGTGCGCTCTGCCACCTCGTCGCCTCGACGCTCCGCACGATCAAGACGGAAGAGCGTCAGGAGATCCTCGAGGAGATCGACGTCGAGCAGCGGCTGCGAACGGTGTCGGCGATCCTCGGCCGGGAGCTCGAGGTGTTCGAGCTCGGCTCGAAGATCCAGTCCCAGGTTCAGTCGGAGATGGAGAAGGGCCAGCGGGAGTACTTCCTGCGCCAGCAGCTGAAGGCGATCCAGCAGGAGCTCGGCGAGACCGACCCGGAACAGGCGGAAGCCGCCGAGCTGCGGTCGCAGCTCGAGGCGCTCGGCGAGCTGCCGGCCGACGTGAGCAAGGCGGCGAACCGCGAGCTCCAGCGCCTCGAGAAGCTGCCGCAGGCGGCCGCCGAGTACGGCGTGATCCGTACGTACCTCGAGTGGATCCTGACACTGCCCTGGACGAGCTTCACCGAGGACAACCTCGATCTCGAGCACGCGCGCTCGGTGCTCGACGCCGACCACTTCGATCTCGAGAAGGTGAAGGACCGCGTCATCGAGTACCTCGCGGTCGCGAAGCTCCGCAACGAGATCTCCGGTCAGATCCTCTGCTTCGTCGGGCCGCCCGGCGTCGGCAAGACCTCGCTCGGCCATTCGATCGCGAACGCCCTCGGCCGCAAGTTCGTCCGGCTGTCGGTGGGTGGCGTGCGCGACGAATCGGAGATCCGCGGTCATCGCCGGACCTACATCGGCTCGATGCCGGGCTCGATCATCCGCTCGCTCCGCGACGCCGAGTCGTCGAACCCGCTCGTCCTGATCGACGAGATCGACAAGATGGGGAACGACTGGCGCGGCGATCCGGCGAGCGCGATGCTCGAGGTGCTCGACCCCGAGCAGAACGCGACGTTCCGCGACCACTACCTCGACTTGCCGTTCGACCTCTCGAAGGTGCTGTTCATCTGCACCGCGAACACGCTCGACACGATCCCCGGCCCGTTGCTCGACCGGATGGACGTGATCGAGCTCTCCGGCTACACCGAGGACGAGAAGCTCGGAATCGCGAAGCGCTACCTGATGCCGAAGCAGCTCGCGTCGCATGGCCTGACGCGCGCACGGCTCACCGTGTCCGACAAGATGCTGCGGACCGTCATCCGCGAGTACACGCGCGAGGCCGGCGTCCGCGGCCTCGAACGCCGGCTTGGCGACCTCTGCCGCAAAGCGGCGACCGAGGTCGCGAAGGGGAACGCCACGAAGATCCGGGTCGACGACAACCTGCTGCGCGAGTGGCTCGGGGCGCGGCGGTTCTCGGGCGAGGTGCGGAAGCGCACTGCCGACGCAGGGGTTGCAACCGGGCTCGCCTACACGACGGTCGGCGGCGATGTGCTCTTCATCGAGGCGACCGCGTATCCGGGCACCGGCAAGCTGACGATCACCGGCCAGCTCGGCGAGGTGATGCAAGAGTCGGCGCAGGCGGCGCTCTCGTGGGTCCGCGCCCACACGGCGAAGCTCGGGCTCACCGACGACTGGTTCGCCGAGCACGACGTGCACATCCACGTTCCCGCGGGCGCCGTGCCGAAGGACGGCCCGTCGGCGGGCGTGACGATGGCGACGGCGATCGCCTCGCTCGTGCGCGGCACGCCGGTGCGAAGCGACGTCGGGATGACCGGCGAGATCACGTTGACCGGCCAGGTGCTGCCGATCGGCGGCCTGCGCGAGAAGTCGCTCGCAGCTCAGCGCGCCGGGCTCAAGCGGGTCATCTTCCCGCGCGAGAACGAGCCCGACCTCGACGAGCTGCCGCCGGAGACGCGGAAGGCGATCACCTTCATCCCCGCAGACACGATCGAAGACGTCTTCGCCGCGGCCTTCGACGGCCGAAGCCCGGCTAAGACAAAGCGAAGCTAGAGACGAGCTTCGCGCAGAAGTCCTCGCTCGACGAGGCCTTGCGACGGCAGAGGAGCTGGTACTCGCGCTTGCCGCGCAGCACGAAGACGTACTCGTCGACGTGATCCCCGACGCGCACCTCGTAGACGTTCGACTTGATCCCGGCCGGGGTCGCGACCGAACGGCCGGTGATCGTCCCGCCGCTCTCCTTCGCAACCTGCGCCATCCGGGTCGCGAGCTCCTTCCGGACGGTGGGGAAGAGCGCGGCCGAGTACGGCTTCGCCAGCGGGAAGGTCGCGACCTGGACGAGCTCCGAGTCGCTCGTCGCCGTGGTCATCGCCGCCGCGGACTTCACCGGCCACCCAACAGGCGCCTGGAAGCGGAATCCGGCGGCTTTGACGTCCTTGTAGGTCGGTTGCGATGCGCTCGACCCCCCACAGCCTGCGAGGATGAGGGTTGGAACGAGTACCACCGCGGGTAGGAGACACGCGGAAACGGAGTGAAAGGATCGTGTGAATATGGCCAGGACGAAGGACAAGGTCTACGACGCAGCAGAGAACGTCAAACCCTACGTTGAGCGGGCGATGACAGACGAGAAGCTCCGCGCCGACGTGCTGAGCGCGTTCTCGACCGCACGCAACCTGTACGGCGAGCTGATCGGGAACCGCAACGCCGTCACCGTGGCCCAGCGGGTCGCGACCGACGACGAGGTGCGCGACAAGCTGCGCGACGCGATCGAGGACCTGCGTAGCGCTGCCGGCCGCCTCCAGGGCAAGAAGTCGCATTCGAACCGCAACGCGACCCTGCTCGTCGCGGGAATCGCACTCGGCCTGCTGTTCAACCCGGTCACCGGCCCGGAGACGCGCCGCTGGCTGAAGGACACGCTCGGCGGCGGTGACGACGACTTCAGCGGCGACTACTCGTCGAACGGCGGCGCGAGCTAGCCGCTAGCCGCGGCCGGGATAGCTCTTCGGCACCACGGGCGCCACGAAGGGCACGAAGGTCTGCAAGAGCTGCGCCGGCGGCACCGGCTTCAGCGCTGCCTGCAAGGACGACGGATCGAGCCCGTTCGCGGTCGAGATGTCGCTCTGACCGAGCAGGATCGCTCCCGGCTCCGGCGCGGCCTTGCCGCCCGGGATGACCGGCGCCCACCCGCCGGCGATCGGGAACGGCAGGGTCTGCTCGTGCGTCCAGCTCTTGAGGTAGGCCGTCGGGTCGACGGCGCCGTCGTAGCCGAGGTAGAGCACTGAAACCGGGTGCACCTCGAAATGGAGGTGCGTCGGCGTGCCTTCGGCGTCGCCCGTGTTGCCCATGAATCCGACGACCTCGCCGGCCTTCACGTGCGCGCCGTTCACGGCCGCGGTCGAGAAGGCCGAGAGGTGCGCGTAGTAGTACTGGTTGCCCTGGCGATCGAGCAGCCAGAGACGGTTGCCGCCGATCTTCTCGTAGCCGACCGAGAAGATGATCCCGTCGGTCACGGCGACGACGGGCTGCCCCAGCTCGCCGAAGATGTCGTCGCCGTGGTGGAAGTCGCCGCTGACGTCTGTCCGGCGGGCGCCGAACGAGTCGATGTACGACGACGGGGCCGTAGACCGGAAAGACGTACGGGCCGGCCTTCAGCCGCGGATGGACGCCGAAGAGCGGCTGCGGCGTCGCCTTGCCGAGGGCGTGTGCGCGCAGGCGTGGCGCGTCGCCGGCGGTCGGGTCCACCGTCGTCGGGATGATCGCGGTCGTCGTCGCCGTGGTCGATCCGAGCGGCGGGGCGGTCTGGGCGGCCGCCTCGGCGTAGCCGATCTGGATGTCGCTCCCGGCCGGCAGCCCGCCGTAGTCGGCGGTCAGGTGCACGTCGAGCTCCGTGACGAACGTGCGATAGCCCGCTGCTCCGGCCGGCGCGCTGCGGTCGACTCCGGTCGCGCCGACGGTCAACTGGCCCCAGCTGCCGAGGTTCGCGTGATTCGCGGTCATCGGCTGCCCGCCGATCTGCAGGTTGTCGATCGTGCTGCCGTCGACGTTCCCGCCGGCATCCGCCGCGCCCGTGCCGGCCGAGGCCCGCGCCGTCACGGCGGCGGCGGTGATCAGGCCTCTGAAGAGCGAGAGGCCCGTCACGTCGCTCTCGGCGCTCGCCGAGGCGTTCTGCTCGACCGTCGTGCTCGCGGTGGCGGTCGTCGAGGCCGGCACTGACCACCGAGCCGTCGCTCGGATACTGGAACGCCCAGCTTGTGGCGGGTGCCGAGGCAGGAGGAGCCTCGGCGAGGGTCGAGGTCGTGTCCGACTGGTTCGGAACGGCGATCTTGATCGCAAGCGCGCTCGCGGCCGCTCCGGGCGTGCGCGTCTCACCGCCGGCGCTCGTGGCCACGACCGCGAGCAGCGCCAGGACGATCGGCAGTGCGAGACGGCGGCGCACTGCCGTTGATGATGCCAGCCGTCTAGCCGAGTTGCTTCTTGGCGAACTCGCGGAAGCGCGCGCGGGCCTCGTCGTCAGGCCCGACCGCCTCGTCCTCCGCATAGCGCGGATCCGCGGCGATCTCCTGCGCGACGACACGCAGCTCGTCCACCACCGCCTGCCGGTGACGCTCGTCGCGGAGCAGCGCGTCGATCCACGTCTCCGTCCCGTCGTACTCGGGCACGTCGTGGTCGACGAGCAGCTGACCGAGCAGGATGCCGACGCGGATGTAGGCGAAGGTCCGAAACGCGAGGATCTTGTGCGGGCTCGAGACGAGCGCGTCGATGTCGGGGTTCTCCGCCTGAAGCTGGTCGACGATCGAGCCGATCGGCTCGTCGACCAGCGGGATCCAGATCTCTTCGCGCTCGCTCACCCCGGCAGTGTTCACGATCTCCGCCGAGTCCGCCAGCCGCTTACGCTACGCCGAGTGGACCCGCTCTCCACCCTCGCAGCCGAACCGGAACGCGCAGCGCTCTTCCTGGACGTGGACGGCGTGCTGGCGCCGATCGTCGAGCACCGCGATGACGCGACCGTCCCGCCGGAGACCCGCGCCGAGCTTCGCCGTCTCGCCGAGCGCTACGCGCTCGTCGCGTGCATCACCGGTCGCACCGGCGACGTCGCCCGCCGGATCGTCGGGGTCGACGAGCTCGCCTACGTCGGCCAGCACGGGCTCGAGCTCGCGCCGGAGGCGCGCGCGTGGGCCGAGCGCATCCACGCGTTCGCGGCCGGCACCGGCTGGCCGGATCTCGAGACGAAGCCGTTCACGGTCGCCTTCCACTACCGCAACGCACCGGACCTGAGACGGCGGCGCGCAGCGGAGCTCGAGCAGGTCGCGACCCACGCCCTTGCGGCGGGCTTCCGGCCGAAGTGGGGACGGATGGTGCTCGAGGTCGTGCCGCCGCTCGACGTGTCGAAGGGAACAGCCGTCCGCGCGCTCCTCGAGCGCTCCGGCCTCAGCCGCGCGCTCTACGCAGGCGACGACGTCACCGACCTCGACGGCTTTCGGGCGCTCGACGGGCTCGAGGTCGCTGTGCGCGTCGCCGTGTCGTCGAGCGAGGGGCCGTCCGAGCTGGGCGAGCTCGCCGACCTGATCGTCGGGTCGCCTGAGGCGTTCCGCGAGCTCCTGGCGCAGCTATAGACCGAGCCGCTCGCGCACTTCGCGCGCCTGGCGCCGGGCAACGTCGAGCTCGGTCCGCTCGGCGTCGGCGAGCTGCAGGCAGATCCGGTCGGACGAGACGCGGCGGATGCCGGCGACCTTCGCGAGGTTCACGAGATACGAGCGGTGGATGCGGGCGAAGCGGCCGCCGAGGCGCTCCTCGAGCTCGCCGAGCGAGGCCGTGCTGAGGTACGAGCGGTCGTAGGTGTGGACGCGGCTGTAGTCGCCGTCCGCCTGCACGTAGTGGATCTGGTCGAAGTCGAGCAGCTCCGTGCCGCCGCCGGCGACGACGGCGACCTTCTCGACCGGCGCGGCGTTCTCGAACGTGCGCTCGCGCAGCCGCTCGAGCACGCGCGCGAGCCGGTCGGGGTCGACGGGCTTCAGCAGGTAGTCGAACGCCTCGACCGCGAACGCATCGACGGCGTAGCGCTCGTGCGCGGTGACGAACACGACGGCGGGCGGCTCGCGCTGCTCGTGGACGTGCGGCGCCGTCTCGAGCCCGGTCGCGCCCGGCATCTCGACGTCGAGGAAGACGACGTCGTAGCGGAGGTCGCGCGCGAGCGCGAGCGCCTCGCTGCCGCTCGCCGCCTCGCCGACGACCTGCACGTCCGAGTGCGCCGCGAGCAGATAGCGCAGCTCCGATCCGCGCCGGCGCCTCGTCGTCGACGAGCAGCGCGCGGATCGGCATCAGACGGGACCTCGAGCCGCACGACCGTGCCGAACGGGAACGAGCGCAGCCGCACGCCGGCGCCGTAGTGCGCGGTCAGGCGCAGGTTGACGTTCGCGAGGCCGAGCCCGGTCCCTTCGCCGACGCCCGGCTCGAGCACGCGCTCGATCGCGTCGCGGGCGATGCCGCGGCCGTCGTCGCGCACGGTGACGCGCAGCCGCCCGCGCCGGACGCGCGCGCGCACGAGCAGGTGCAGCGGCCGGTCGGTCTTGCCGTGCTTGATCGCGTTCTCGACGAGCGGCTGCACGAGCAGCGGCGGCAGCCGCACGGCGAGCGCGTCCGGCGCGGCGTCGATCGTCACCTGGAGCTGCGGCCCGAAGCGCGCCTCCTCGAGCTCGAGGTAGCTGCGGACGTGGCGGAGCTCCTCCTCGAGCGTGACGAACTCGCCCGGGACGCGCGAGCCGGCTGCGCAGATGGTCGGCGAACGCGAGCACGAGCTTGCGCGCCCGCTCGGGCTCGGTGCGGATGAACGAGGCGATCGTGTTCAGCGCGTTGAAGACGAAGTGCGGCTCCATCTGCGCCTGCAGCGCCGTCGTCGTCGCGGTGTGCAGCTCCGAGAGCTGCAGCTGCGCCGAGAGCTGCCGCCCGAGCGACTCGAGCGTCTCGACCGCCGCCTCGTCGAGCGGCGACCCGGTCGTCGCGTACGCGACGACCGCGCCGGCCGGCCCGTCGGAGAGATGCAGCGGCACGACCGCGGCGGCGCCGAGCGGGCACGCGGGGTTCGCGCACTCGGTGCGGATGCGCGAGCGGCGCGAGCAGCGGTCGTCCCGCGCGCGATCGCCTCGTAGACGGGCCGGATCGGCCGGTCGCCCGCGCCGTGGTGGTCGGCGCCGGCGCCGACGAACGCGAGCACCTCGTGCGTGTCGGTGACCGCGACCGCGCCGTAGCCGAGCTTCTCGAACAGCTCGTACGCGACGGTCCGCGCCGCGCTCTCGGTCAGCCCGCGGCGCAGCTCCGGCAGCGTCGCGTCGAGCAGCTCCAGCAGCGGGAACGAGACGGCGGCGCTTTCTCACGGCTCCTCGCGCATGTAGCGATGTAGCCGACGTCGATCGGGTGCGGCGGATACTCGACGACGCGTGTCTCGCCGTTCGCGCCGCCAGCCCTCGCGCTCGTAGAAACGACGGGCGCGGCGATTGTCGTCGAGCACCCACAGCTTCAGCTCGGCGCAGTCCGGCTGCTCCGCGAGCGCCGCGTCGTGCAGCTCACGCGCTACGCCGGCACCCCAGTGCTCCGGCAGCACGTAGAAGCCGTGCAGCCAGCACCGCTCGACAGCGCGACGCCGACGACCTCCCCGTCGCGCTCGCACACGAGCACCGTGCCTTCGGTCTCGCACCAGCGCCGACGGATCTCCTCATCCGGATACGGGTACTGCTCGGGTGGATAGATGTGCGCGAGCCCGGCGAGAGACGCCGCACGCTGGATCGCGAAGTGCGTCTCTGCTTCGGCAGGGCTCGACCGGCGGATCACGTCTCGGCGAGCACCGTCAGCACCTCGGGGATCGACGTGACGCGCGGCCCGTCCCAGTCGCGCACCTCGGGCCAGAACGGATCCTCGCCGGGCCGGTGGATCAGGATCGCCTCCATGCCGACGCGGCGCGCGCCCGCGAGCTCGTCGTTCGCGCCGTCGCCGACGAACACCGCGTCGCCCGGCTCGACGCCGAGCAGCTCGCAGCAGTGGAGATAGATGCGCGGGTCGGGCTTCGAGAGGCCGACGGAGTTCGAGAAGACCTCCGCGTCGAACAGACCGGCGAACTCGGACTCGGGCCAGAGCAGCTCGACGTCCTCGGTGCAGACGGTGATCAGCCCGACGAGGTAGCCGTCCGCGCGCAGCTCCTGCAGCGTCTCGACCGCGCCGGCACGCGGAACGAGGCAGTGGCGCACGAAGTCGGCTCGGATCGTCGCAGCACGTCGTCCATCGCCTCAGCCGGAACTGCCGACGCTTCGCCGAGCACCGTGCGCACCGGGCTCGGTGTAGCGGGCGCGGTCGTCGCTCCAGCGCTCGCGGAAACTCGAAGCCGACCCGCTCGCTCGACCCGGCCGATGCATCCGCACGTTCGCCTCGTGATCCCAGTCGATCAGCGTCTCCCAGAGGTCGAAGATCACGGCGCGCACGACCGCAGCACCTCCCAGCTTCGGCGAATGTCGTCCTCGGTCGTCTGCGCGTTGCCGATCGCGAGCCGGATGATCGTCTCTCCGTGCGCCTTGCCGTCGCGACGAAGAGCTCGCCGGTCGCGGTCGCCGCGCGCGCGATCTCCTCGTTGTCGGCGGACACGTGGCGGAAGCAGACGGTCGAGAACGGATGCGGCGCGACGACCTCCCAGCCGGGCTCGGCTCTCGACCAGCTCGGCGAAGAGCTGCGCGAGGCGAACGTGCTCGCGGATCAGCGCGCGCAGCCCTTCGGCGCCGTACCAGCGCAGCACCGTCCAGAGCTTCAGCGCGCGGAAGCGGCGGCCGAGCGCCGGCCCGTAGTCCTTGATGTCGACCGCCGCCTCGGTCGCGGCGAGGTACTCCGGCACCAGCGAGAACGCCTCGTGGAACGCCTCGGGCCGACGCGTCCAGAACGTCGAGCAGTCCATCGGCGTGAAGAGCCACTTGTGCGGGTTGACGACGACCGAGTCGGCGCGATCGACACCCGTCAGCGCTCCAGCGGAACTCGGGACACACCCACGCCGAGCCCGCGTACGCCGCGTCGACGTGCAGCCAGACGCCCGCCTCCTCGCAGCGGCGGGCGAGCTCCGGCACGGGGTCGACCGAGGTCGTGCCGGTCGTCCCGACGGTCGCGATGACGGCAGTTGCGTCGTCGAGCGGGAAGTCGGCGCGCATGCGGAACTCGTCGTCCACGGGCACCTTGCGGAACTCGAGCCCGACGAGCCGCGCCGCCTTCTCGACGCTGAAGTTCGCCTGCTCGGACGCGTAGACCACGCCTCCGGGCTGCGCGTGCGCGCAGCGGCGAGCGCGGCGATCGTCGCGGTCGACGCGGTGTCCTCGATGTGACCGTGCCAGCCGCGCGGCAGGCCGAAGAGCTGCGCGAGCCAGTCCATCACCGTCACCTCGAGCTCGGTCGCCGCCGGCGAGGCGAGCCACGTCATGTCGTTCACGTTCAGCGCAGCGATCAGCAGCTCGGCGAGGATGCCCGGCTCCGACCCGGTGTTCGCGAACCACGCGAAGAAGCGCGGATGGTTCCAGTGCGTGAGCCCGGGGACGATCAGCTCGTCGAGGTCGCGCAGCATCGCCTCGAACGGCTCGCCCTGCTCGGGCGCCGAGGCAGGCAGCGCGGCGCGGATCGCCCCCGGCTCGATCTCGCGTAGCCACGCGCAGGTCGCCGACGTTCGCCAGGTACGCGTCGACCCAGTCGGAGGCGCGGTTGAGATCGTCGCGGAACGTCATGCTTTTTTCTTCAACTTCTCGATCTGCTTCCACGTGCGCGTGTTGAGCACGTCGTCCTTCGTCAGCCACGCGCGCCGCGCCTGGCCGACGCCGAGCTCGACGTAGTCGAGCGCCGCGACCTGGTGGCCGTCGGAGTCGATCACGAGCTTGAGCCCCGCCTCGCGCGCGGCGCGCGCGTGGACGTCGCTCAGGTCGAGACGGTCGGGCTGCGAGTTGATCTCGAGGAACGTCCCGGTCTCGAGCGCCTCCTCGATCACACGCTCGATGTCGACTCGGCGCCGGCGGGCGCGTCGAGATCCGGCGGCCCGTCAGGTGGCCGATGCAGTCGACGTGCGGGTTCTCCATCGCGGCGCAGACGCGCTCGGTCGGCTGATGATCGAAGCGCGAGTGCAACGACGCGACGACCCAGTCGAGCGTCGCGAGATCTTCGTCCGCGACGTCGAGCGTCCCGTCGGGCTTGATGTTCACCTCGATGCCTTTGAGGATCCGGAACGGCGCGACCTGTTCGTTCAAGCGCGTCGATCGCGACCGCCTGGTAGCGGAGCAGGTCGCCGCGCAGCCGCTGCGAGTGGTCGCAGATCGCGTAGTAGGCGTAGCCGCGCGCCTGCGCAGCCGCGACCATCGCCTCGAGCGTGTCCTTGCCGTCCGACCACGTCGTGTGCGTGTGCAGATCGCCGCGCAGATCCTTGAGCTCGACGAGCTGCGGCAGCGTGCCGTTCCGCGCCGCGGCGAGCTCGCCGCCGTCCTCGCGCAACTCGGGCGGGATCCAGTCGTAGCCGAGGAAGCGGTAGACGTCCTCCTCGCGCGCAAAGCGATGCTCCTCGCCGCTCTCGACCTCGGTGACCGAGTACTCCGACACCGAGTAGCCGCGGCGCACCGCGTCCTCGCGCAGCGCGACGTTGTGGTTCTTCGAGCCGGTGAAGTGCTGCAGCAGGTTGCCGTAGCTCTCCGGCGGCACGACGCGCAGGTCGAAGCGCAGCCCGTCGTGCGAGACGACCGTCGCCTTCGTCGACCCCTTGGCCGCGACGTCGACGACCCACGGCAGCGAGCAGAAGTGTTCGACGAGCGACTGCGGGTCGGTCGCCGTCGCGATGATGTCGAGGTCGCGCACCGTCTCGCGCATGCGCCGCGCCGAGCCGGCGAGCGAGACCTCGACCGAAGCAGGATGCTCGCGCAGCTCCTCGACGACGGCGCGCAGCTTCGGCAGCGTGTTCCCGAGCAGCGCGCGCCGCGGCCCTGCGTCGCGGCCGGCTGCGCGAGCGCCGCGGCGATCTTCGCCTCCGTCCCCGGGCCGATCCCGGCGTGGCCGCGGAGCTGCCCACCCTCGGCGGCCGCCTTCAGCTCGGCCGCGGTCGTGATCCCGAGCTCCTGCCAGATCCGGCGCGCGGTCTTCGGGCCGAGCCCCGGCAGCCGCATGAACGTCGCGACCTCGGCCGGCACCTCGGCCTTCCGCTTCGTCAGCGCGTGGATCTCGCCGTCGTCGACGACCTCGACGATCTTCGCCTCGATCGTCTTGCCGATGCCCTGCAGCAGCTTCGCCTTGCCGTCGAGCGCGAGCTGGGCGACCGAAGACGGCGTCTCGCGGATGCGCGCGGCCGCCTTGCGGTAGGCGCCGATGCGGAAGCCGTCGGCGCCTTCGAGCTCCATCAGGTCGGCGAGCAGGTCGAACTGCTCCGCGAGCGCTTCGTTCCGCGGCAGGTCGGCCACATCGCGATCATAGGCGCCGCCGTGCGCGCGACCATCTGCCTCCCGACGTACAACGAGCGCGAGAACCTCGAGCGGATGCTGCTCGACGCTCCGCGACGTGCTGCGCGACGGCGACCGGGTGCTCGTGATCGACGACAGCTCGCCCGACGGCACCGGCGAGATCGCCGACCGCCTGGCCGGCAGAGCTCGACTTCGTCGACGTCCTCCACCGTCCCGAGCAAGGAGGGGCTCGGCCGGGCGTACCTCGCCGGCTTCGAGCGCGCGCTCGCAGACGGACGCCGAGCTGGTGCTCGAGATGGACTGCGACTTCTCCCACGACCCGGCCGACGTGCCGCGGCTGATCGCGGCCGCCGAGGCAGGCGCCGACCTCGTGCTCGGCTCGCGCTACGTCGCCGGGCGGCGGCACGCGAACTGGGGCCTCGTGCGGCGCGCTGATCTCGAGGGGCGGCTCGCTCTACACGGCGCTCTTCCTGCAGATGGGCGTCAAGGACCCGACCGGCGGCTTCAAGTGCTTTCGCCGGCACGTGCTCGAGCCGCTCGACCTCGCCGCGATCACGCCGCGCGGCTACGCCTTCCAGATCGAGACGACCTATCGCGCAAGAAGCTCGGCTTCCGCGTCGTCGAGGTCCCGATCGTCTTCGCCGACCGCACGGCGGGGCAGCTCGAAGATGAGCCGCGCGGTCGTCCTCGAGGCGATCTGGCGCGTTCCTCTGCTACGCCTACACGGCTGATGCGCGGAGGTCACCGACGAGACGTTCGACGCCGAGGTGCTCCAGACGGGGCATCCGGTCGTCGTCGACTTCTGGGCGCCGTGGTGCGGGCCGTGCAAGGCGATCGAGCCGGCGCTCGAGGAGCTCGCGCTCGACGTGGTGAAGCTCGACATCGACGAGAACCCGCGTGTCGCGAATCGCTACGGCGTGCTCTCGATCCCGACGGTGATCCTCTTCGCGGGCGGCGAGGTGCGCGAGAAGGTGTTCGGCGCGCGCTCGCAGAAGCACTACGAGAAAGCGTTCGCGGCCTACCTCTAGGCGAAGTGCTGCCAGCCCGTAAGCCCAGCCGGTAGCTCGACCCCTTCGCCGGCTTCGACGCGCCCGACGACCGGGAACGCGCCCGGCGTCCGGAACGGCGGCGAGCAGCTCGTAGTCCTCGCCGAAGCCGAGATCGGCGACGGTCGCGCCCTCGGCGAGCGGGACGCGGTCGACGTCGATGACACAGCGCACCGCCGGAGCGGCGGGCGATGTGCGCGACGTCGACGGCGAGCCCGTCGGAGAGGTCGAGCATCGCGTGCGCAGTTCGCGCGAGCTCCAGACCCTCGTCGACACGCAGCGGCGGCCGGATGTAGCGCTGCTCGCGAAAGGCCGCGCCGGCGCCGCCGAGCGGGCCGGTGACGACGAGCAGGTCGCCCGGCTCGCGCACCCGCACGCCCCGGCACGCGCTCGGTCCGGCCGAGCGCTGTGACCGACACGAGCACGACCGGCGCGGCGGTCGTGTCGCCGCCGACGACGGGCACCCCCGCCTCGGCGATCCCCTCGTAGAGCGCGAGCACGTCGTCGACGCTCGGTCTCCGCGGCAAGGCGAGAGTCACGAGCAGCGCCTCGGGTCGCGCGCCCGACGCGGCGAGGTCGCTGATGTTGACGGCCGCGGCGCGGAAGCCGAGCTCGCGCCAGGACAGCCAGTCGAGCCGGAAGTGGACGTTCTCGACGAGCGCGTCCTGCGTGACGACGACGCCGGCGACCTGCGCGGCGTCGTGCTCCGTGCCGACGATCAGCCCGCGGCGCTCGAGCTCCGCGAGCAGCGCCAGCTCACCGGTCTGCGAGAGCTTCGTCAACGGCCCTCCTCAGCTCGGGATCGGTCGCGGCGCGAATGACGGCGACACCGGCCGCGCCGGCCTCGATGCAGGCGGCCGCGTTCGATGCGTCGATGCCGCCGATCGCGACCACGGGAACCTCGACGGCGGCACAGATCGCGCGCAGCCCTTCGAGACCGATCGGCGGATCGGCATCGGCCTTCGACGGCGTCTCCCAGACCGGGCCGGCGCCGAGGTAGTCGGCATCGAGGCCCGCGAGCCTGCTCGAGCGCGGTCACCGAGCGGCCGAGCAGCAACCCGTTCGCCCGTGCATCCTCGGCGCCGGCGTCGCCCTGGCCGAGATGCACACCGTCCGCGCCGAGCGCGAGCGCCGCGTCGACGTCGTCGTTGACGACGAACGTCACGCCGAGGCTCGAAAAGCCGCGACCGCGCTCGACGATCGCCTCGGTCGGCGCCTTCACCCGCAGCTGGACGACGGTCGCGCCGGCCTCGACCGCCGCCTGCGCCGCCGGGAGCGAGTCGACGATCGCGTGCACCCTCACGAGACGAGCGCCCGCCCGTCCAGCGTCGCCGGGTCGAGCGCGGCGAGCGCGTCGTAGAGCTCGACGTGGAACGAGCCGGGGCCTTTCGCGTCCTTCGCGGCGTCCTCGCCCGCGACGCCGAAGGCGACGAGCGCCTCGGCGGCCGCTTCGAGCGGACGGTCGCGGTTGACGGCGAGAAAGCAGCCGGTCATCGCGGTCGACATGCAGCCGGTGCCGGTGATCGACGCGAGCAGCGGATGGCCGTTCCGGACAGCGATGCTGGTCTCGCCGTCGGAGACGTGGTCGATCGGCCCCGTCACCGACGCGACGAGCCCAAGGCGCCGACCGGCCTCCCGCGCGAGCTCGGCAGGCTCGCCGCCCGCGCCGATCGACTCGACGCCGCGCACCTCCGCGTCGACGCCGACGAGCGTCGCGACCTCGCCGGCGTTGCCGCGCAGAACGGCAACGTCGACCTCGTCGAGGATCCGCTTCGCCGTCTCGGTGCGGTAGCGCGTTGCGCCGGCGCCGACCGGGTCGAGCACGACGGGAACGCCGGCCTCGTTCGCCGCGGCTCCGGCGAGCAGCATCGCCTCGACCCAAGGCGGCGAGAGCGTGCCGATGTTGAGCACGAGCGCGCCGGCGAACCCGACCATCTCCTCGACCTCTTCCCGCGCGTGAGCCATCACCGGCAGCGCCCCGAGCGCGAGCGTCGCGTTCGCGGTCTCGTTCATGACGACGTAGTTCGTGATCTGGTGGACGAGCGGCTTCGACTCGCGGAGCCGCCGCAGCGATTCGCCTGCGTTCACGGTCTTCCTTTCACGTTGAGGACGTCGACGGGGCCGTCGCCTGCACCGAGCTCGGCCAGCCCGTTGCGCACCGCCTCGACGGCGGCGCGCGCGGCGCCGCGGGCGGCGTCGACGAGCGGCAGTCCCCGCGCGAGCAGCGCGGCGAGCGTCGCCGAGTGCGTGCAGCCGGCCCCGTGGGTGGCGCCGCCGTCGATCCGCTCGACGGGGATCTCGATGTGCGCGAGGCCGTCGAAGAGATGGTCGATCGGCTCGCCGTGGCCGCCGGTGACGATCGCCGCCGACGCGCCGAGCTCCGACGAGCCGCTCGGCAAGCTCGGCGCGCGTGCCGTGCCCGACGAGCGCCCGCGCCTCGAGCAGGTTCGGCGTGACGACCGTCGCGAGCGGGAACAGCCGCAGCTTCAGCGCCTCGACCGCGTCGTCGCGAAGCAGCTGCGCGCCCGACGAGGCGAGCATCACCGGATCGACGACGAGCGGCACGCGATGCCGCGCGAGGTACGCGGCGACCGTCTCGACCAGCGTGGCGCGAGAAGAGCATCCCCGTCTTCGCGGCGTCGACGCCGATGTCCGAGAACACCGCGTCGAGCTCGGCGACGACGAACTCCGGCGGGAGCTCGTGCACGGCTGTCACCGCCGACGGTGCTCTGAGCGGTGAGCGCGACGATCGCCGACATGCCGTACGCCCCCGCCGCGGCGAACGCCTTCAGGTCGGCCTGGATGCCTGCCCCACCGCCGCTGTCGGAGCCGGCGATCGTCAATGCGCGCGGTACCAAGGTTCGAGCAACTCCCTTCGCCGGTGCGAGCCGGATCAGGTTCGACGGGTGTGATCTCAGCCCCTCGGCGGGGCACCCCGGTAGCGCGAGGCTAGCATCGTTCACATGCTCGACTTCGTCGCCGTCGGTGACGTGATGCTCGACGTGCGGCTGCCCGCGCCCGTCCCGGGACAGCGCGTGCACACATCGATCGTCGGTGAGCGCCGGCGGGTCGGCGGTGAACGCCGCGCTCGCGGCCGCGCGGCTCGGCGCGACCGCAGCTGTGGTCGGCGCGATCGGCAACGACACCGTCGGCGTGACGATCGACGCACGAGCTCGCAGCGCACGGCGTGGTCGCGATGCTCGCGCGCATCGACGGGCGTCCCGTCGGGAACGACGGTCTACGCCGGCGACGGGATCGTCGCGAACAAAGGCGCGAACGCGCACGTCGAGATCACCGACCTGCCGCCGTCACGCGTCACGCTTGTCTCGGCCTACCTGCCGGCCGAGATCCGCGCAGCCGCGGTCGCCGGCGGGCACGGCCTCGTCGCCGTCGATCTGCAGGGTGTGCTCGACGACGCGAGCGCGCCGATCGTCCTCGGCCCGGGCCTCGACCTGCGACGCTCTCGCCGGGGCGCACGACGTCGTCTGCTCGACCCTCGGGCCTGAAGGAGCCGAGGCGATCGCACACGGCGAGCGTGCGCGCGTCGCGTCCCACCGTCCTGCTCGACGAGCCGCTCGTCGGCGCAGGCGACGCCTTCGCAGCCGGCTTCCTGCTCGCGCTCGCCGACGGCGCCGCCGCTCGCCGACTGCCTGCGCCGCGGCTGCGACGCCGTCGTGCAGTGAGCGTCGACGTCCTCCGCTGGGAAGGCTTCCTGCAGGGCGAGGAGATCGCCCACCTCGCCGCCGAGCCGGCGCGCGAGGCGCGGTTTGCGCCGCTGCCCGACGACCTCCATCCGAAGGCGCGCGAGGCGATCGGTGTCGAGCAGCTCTACGCCCACCAGCGCGAGGCCTGGGACGCCGCCCGGCGCGGCGAGCACGTGCTCGTCACGACCGGCACCGCGTCGGGCAAGACGCTCGCGTTCAACCTGCCGGTGCTCGACGCGATCGCGCGCGAACCGAAGACGCGCGCGCTCTACCTCTATCCGACGAAGGCGCTCGCGCAGGACCAGTTCCGGACGCTCTCGGCGTACCGCGTGCCCCGGCTGAAGCCCGCGATCTACGACGGCGACACGCCGAACGAGCAGCGCTGGCAGATCAGGAAGTGGTCGAACGTCGTGCTGACGAACCCCGACATGATCCACGTCGGCGTCCTGCCGAACCACGACCGGTGGGGCGACGTGCTCGCGAACCTGCGCTTCGTCGTCGTCGACGAGGCGCACGTCTACCGCGGCGTCTTCGGCTCGCACGTCGCGAACGTCCTGCGCCGGCTGCAGCGGCTCGCCCGCATCTACGGCTCCGAGCCGCAGTTCCTGCTCGCCTCGGCGACGTCTCGAACCCCGGCGAGCTCGGCGCCGCGCTGCTCGGCGAGCGCGTCACCGTCGTCGGCTGACGACGCGGCGCCGCGCGCGGAGCGAACGATCGTCCTCTGGAACCCGCCGCTGCTGGACGAGGAGCTCGGCCTGCGCGCGTCGGCGCTCGCCGAGGCGGCGAAGCTGCAGGCGAGCCTCGTCGAGCGCGGCCTGCGGACGCTGACCTTCGCGAAGAGCCGCAAGGCGGCCGAGCTGATCCACCGCTTCACCGCCGAGCGGCTCGGCGACGACACGCACCTCTCGCCGTATCGCGCCGGCTACACCGCCGCGCAGCGGCGCGAGATCGAGCGGCGGCTCGCCGAAGGCGACCTGCTCGGCGTCTCGGCGACGAACGCGCTCGAGCTCGGCATCGACGTCGGCCTGCTCGACGCGGTGATCAGCGTCGGCTTCCCGGGCACGGTCGCGTCGCTGCGCCAGCAGTGGGGACGCGCCGGCCGGCGCGGCAGCGGCCTCGCCGTGCTCGTCGCGAGCGAGGACGGCCTCGACCAGTTCTTCATGCGCGAGCCGGACAAGCTCCTCGGCCGGCGCGTCGAGGCGGCGATCCTCGACCACGCGAGCCCGCGCGTGCTCGCCGGCCACGTTCGCGCGGCCGCCTACGAGGCGCCGCTGACCGACGCCGACGCAGCCGGAGTACCTCGCGGCTGCGCGGCTCGACCCGCTGCTGAAGGAGACCGCCGGCCGGCTTCGTCTGGGCGGGCCGCGACCACCCGGCCGCGCAGATCTCGCTCCGCTCGACCGAGCCCGACGCGTTCACGGTCGTCGACGGCACCACCGGCGACGTGCTCGGCCAGGTCGAGCGGTCGCGCGCGTACACGACCGTGCACGAGGGCGCGGTCTACCTCCATCGCGGCGAGTCGTACCTCGTCCGCGAGCTGACCTGACGACGCTCCACGCGATCGTCGAGCCGTTCACCGGCAACTGGTACACGCAGCCGAAGCACGAGACGATGACGACGATCGTCGAGCCGCGACCGCGTCGAGTGGCGGCTCGGCATGGAGCTCGCGTTCGGCGAGATCGAGGTGACCGAGCAGGTCGTCGGCTACGAGCGCAAGACGATCTCCGGCCAGGAGCGGATCGAGCTCGTGCCGCTCGACCTGCCGCCGACGACGTTCGCCACCGAGGCCGTCTGGTTCCTGCCGGAGCCGTACCAGCTCGCCGAGTTCGACGAGATGCCGAAGCTGCTCGGAACGCTCCACGCGGCCGAGCACGCGCTGATCTCGCTGCTGCCGCTCTGGGCGATGTGCGACCGCTGGGACATCGGCGGCCTCTCGACCAACATCCACCCGCAGACCGGTCGGCCGACGGTCTTCGTCTACGACGGCCACGCCGGCGGGATCGGCATCGCCGAACGCGGCTTCGAGGTGTTCGAGGGCTGGGTCGGCGACACGGCGGCGCTGCTCGCGGGCTGCCCGTGCGCGTCCGGCTGCCCGTCTTGCGTCCAGAGCCCGAAGTGCGGCAACCTGAACGACATGCTCGACAAGGCAGGCGCGCTGACCTTCTTGCGGCGCGCTGTCGATTTCGGCGGTTCCCGTTCGTCGTCAGGCGACAACCCACGAAGGAGGCGGACGTGAAGTACGCACTGCTGATCTACGGAAACCCGGACGTGTGGGCAAGCCTCTCGGAGGAAGACCGGAACGCGATGTACGGGGAGTACAGCGCCGTCGGTGCAACGCCGGGGATCCTCGGCGGGCACGAGCTCGCGGCCGTCACGACGGCGACGACGGTCCGCGTCAGGAACGGCGAGACGCTGACGACCGACGGGCCGTTCGCCGACACGAAGGAGGTGCTCGGCGGCCTCTACGTCTTCGAGGCCGACAACCTCGACGACGCGATCGCGCTCGCGGCGCGCATCCCCGACGCACGCAACGGCTCGATCGAGGTTCGCCCGGTGGTGGAGCACTGACGGAGCAGGTCTTCCGCGACGAGTGGGGTCGCGTCCTCGCCAACCTGATCGGCTTCCTCGGCGACTTCGACCTCGCCGAGGAAGCCGCCCAGGAGGCGTTCGCGATCGCCGCCGAGCGCTGGCCGCGCGACGGCGTGCCCGAGAACCCGGGCGCCTGGCTCACCGTGACCGCGCGCAACCGCGCCATCGACCGCATCCGCCGCGAGCGCACGCTCGCCGAGAAGACGAAGCTGCTGCGGGTCGACGAGGCCGTCGAAGACGACATGGACGAGACGACGTTCCCCGACGAGCGGCTCGAGCTGCTCTTCACCTGCTGCCATCCGGCGCTCGCGCTCGACGCGCAGGTCGCGCTGACGCTGCGCACGCTCGGCGGGCTGACGACCGAGGAGATCGCGCGCGCGTTCCTCCTGCCGGACGCGACGATGGCGCAGCGGCTCGTGCGCGCGAAGACGAAGATCAAGTCGGCCGGCATCCCGTTCCGCGTGCCGCCACCGCACCTCTTGCCGGACCGGCTGATCGCCGTCCTGGCGGTGATCTACCTCGTCTTCAACGAGGGCTATGCCGGCCGCGGCGACCTGGCGAGCGAGGCGATCCGGCTCGGCCGCGCGCTCGTCGAGCTGATGCCGGACGAGCCCGAGGCTCACGGTCTGCTCGCGCTGATGCTGCTGCACGACGCACGCCGCGCCGCGCGTTTCGCCGGCGGCGAGCTCGTCCTCCTCGCCGACCAGGACCGGTCGCTCTACGACGCGGGCGGAATCGCAGCTGGGCGCGTCGAGCTCGACCGCGCGCTCGCACTGCAGGGGCGCGGCGTCTACGTCCTCCAGGCGGCGATCGCGTCGCTTCACGCCGAGGAGCCGGTGGACTGGGCCGAGATCGCCGCGCTCTACGCCGAGCTCGCGCGGCGCACCGAGTCGCCGGTCGTCGAGCTGAACCGCGCTGTCGCGGTCGCCGAGCTCGACGGGCCGGAGGCGGCGCTTCGGCTCGTCGACGCGCTCGAGCTCGACGGCTACCGCTACCTGCACTCGACGCGCGCCGACCTCCTGCGCCGGCTCGGACCGGAACGACGAGGCGCGGACGCCTACACCCGCGCGCTCGAGCTGACACCGGACGGCGCCGAGCGTCGGTTCCTCGAGCGCCGCTCGCCGAGCTCGCAGTACCCCGGCGTAGCGCCTTCGGCACGCGAAGATACGGAGTCATGGACGTCGAGCGCATTCGCGCTTTCGCCTGCGCTCCAGGAGCGCTCGTCGACCGGAGCATCGAGACGACGCACGGCGTCGCGCGTCTCGCCGACGCGATCCCGGACGTCTACGACGCGAACTACCTCTCGGTCGAGGGCCCGCTCGCGCCGGCCGAGGTTCTTGCCGCCGAGGCCGACGGTGCCCTCGCCGACCGCTTCCACCGGCGCGTGTCGTCGAGGGCGGCGGAGCCGGACTCGCGGACGAGTTCACCGAGCTCGGCTTCCAGCTCTCGACGCATCTCGTGCTCGCCCACGGCCGCCGCCGGACCGGCTCGTCGACACGTCGATGGTCCGCGAGGTGAGCCTCGACGATCTGATCCCCGGCCGCACGGCACCACCTCTCCGAGCCCTGGGGCGACCCCGAGATCGCGACGCAGCTCAACGAGGCGAAGCGGTGATCGCCGCGGCGATCGACACGCGCTTCTTTGCAGCTTCGCCGGCGGCGAGCTGGCGGCGTACTGCGAGCTTCGCGTGCGCGACGGTGTCGCGCAGATCGAGGACGTGGAGGTGCTCCCCGAGTTTCGCGGTCGCGGGCTCGGACGCGCGATCGTTCAGCACGCGCTCGAGGAGGGGCAGCGCGTTGCCGACATCGTCTACCTGGAGGCGCTCGCAGACGACTGGCCGCGCGAGCTGTACGCGAAGCTCGGCTTCCTCGCCGTCGACCAGCCGCGACCTCTACACGAAGCTTCCGCACGCTCTGACCCGGCTGCGCGTGCGAACGCCCCGCCTCGAGCTGCGGCTCGCGACCGTCGCCGAGCTGCGACGCCTGCTACGACGTCGCCGCAGCCGGCATCCACGATCCGGGCGAGATGCCGTTCGGGGTCGCGTGGACGGACGATCTGGAGGAGGAGTCGTTCCTCGCCTACCACGCTCGAACAGCCTCGCCGACTGGTCGCCGGACAGCTGGCACCTCGAACTGATCGCCTTCCACGACGGCGAGCCGATCGGCTCCCAAGGTCTCCGCGCCGAGCGATTCTCGGAGACGCGCCGAGTCGACACCGGCTCCTGGCTCGGTCGATCCTGGCAGGGGCAGGGACTCGGCACGGAGATGCGCGCCGGCGTCCTGGCGCTCGCGTTCGACGGCCTCGGCGCCGAGGTCGGCGCAAAGCGGCTACATCGCCGGCAACCCCCAGTCGCACGGCGTCTCGCGCAAGCTCGGCTACGAGCTCGTCGGCTCGCACGTCGTCAGCCCGCGCGGCGAGCCCGTCGAGCACGCCGACCTCGAGCTGCAGACGCGAGGCGTTCGCGAGCCCCGTCCCGGTCGAGATCTCAGCGTTGGATCGCCTCCTTCCGCTCTTCGGAGCCGAGCATGAACTGGCGCGCCTTCGGCGAGACGTTCGTGACGCTCTTCGTGATCACCGACCCGATCGGGAATGCGCCGATCTTCGTCTCGATCACGCGCAAGCTGACCCCGAAGCAACGGCAGGCGGCCGCCGTGCGCGCCGTCCTCGCCGCCGGTGCGTTGATCATCGGCTTCGCCGTCTTCGGCGAGCTGATCCTGCGCTACCTCCACGTCTCGCTCGGCTCCCTGTCGATCGCCGGCGGCCTCCTTCTGATGATCGTGGCGCTCGAGATGCTGCGCGGCGCGGACTTCCCCCTCGCCGATCCCGACTCGCCGGAGGACGTCGCGCTCGTCCCGCTCGCAACGCCGCTCGTCGCCGGTCCAGGCGCGATCGCGACGTCGATCGTGCTCTGGCGGGCGCATCCCGGCGTGGAAGGTCACCTCGCCGTGCTGCTCGCGATCGTCCTCGCCGTCGGCTGCGTCGGCATCGCACTGCTGACGGCGGAGCGCGTCACTCGTGCGACGAGTCCCGCAATCCTCTCGTTCCTCACGCGTGTGTTCGGGCTGCTCTTCTCTGCGATCGCCGTGCAGTTCGTCGTGGACGGAATTCGCTCACTGACGTAGGCTCGCGCCTCCACAACGGAGGAGGGCAGGCCTATGAGCATGCGGCTGCCCCGCCCGCGGCACGGGGATCCTTTGCAGATGACGGAAGAGCTGCGCGAGCTCGGCGGCGCTGTTCTCGAGAACGACGTGCACGCGCTCGCGCAGACGACGGCGTACCTGCGGCGCTCGTACCGCGTCGTGTTCATCGGGTACGTGTCGATGATGGTGTTCGGCGTCGCCGCGGTGGTAGCGGCGTTCATCAAGGGACTGACGGCGGCGAGCCTCGGGCAGGCGATCGCTGCGATCGGCCTCGCCGGTCTGACCGTCGGCATGTTCGCAGCGTTCTTCGTGCAGCGACCGTCGGCGGCGCTCGAGCGAAACGCGATCTTCATGCCGTGGGTGTCGATCGTCCTGACGACGTTCTGGACGCGCATGCTCTACCTCGACGACCCGGAGACGCTCGACGCGAAGCTCGGTCACGCGGCGAAGGAGGCATCCGACGAGCTGAGCGCGATCGCGATGCGCTACGCGGTGATCGACGGCAAGGAGCTCTCCGTCGCGAAGGAGGCGGCCCGCACGCCGGTCAAAGCCGCTTCAGCGCCTTCGACAGCGACTGCCTCGTCGTGAGCACGCCGGCGTAGAGATCGCCGTGCGCGCGAACGCGTTCGAGGACGACGGGCATCGTGTAGACCGCGGGGTTCAGCTTGTCGTTCACCTCGCCCCAGGCGAGCGGCGTCGATACCGGTGCGCCCGGCTTCGGGCGCACCGAGTACGCCGAGGCGATCGTCTTCCCTTCGCCGTTCTGGTTCGCGTCGATCAGCACGCCGCGGCGGCGCGCCTTCGACCACTCGGTCGTCGCGAGCTTCGGATGCGTGCGCGCGATCGCGCCCGCGACGATCTCGGCGAACTCGCGCGTGTCGGCATACGTCGAACGCCGATCGACGGGAACGAGCACGTGGAAGCCCTTGCCGCCGCTCGTCTTCGGGAACGACGCGAGCCCGCAGCGCGTCGAGCAGCTCCTTGAGGATCAGTGCGACCTCGACGGTCTGCGTCCACGGCACCTCCGGCGTCGGGTCGAGGTCGAAGAGGACGAAGTCCGGGCGGTCCGGCTTGTCGATGCGCGAGTACCACGCGTTCATGTCGATGCAGCCCATGTTCACCATCCAGAGCAGCGCGAGCTCGTCGTTGACGACCGGGAACTCGACCCACTTCTTCGTGCGTGCGTTGTCGCGCGTCGAGACGAGGGCGCGGAACGTCGGGATCCATTCCGGCATGTGGCTCGGCGCGTCCTTCTGGAAGAACGCCTTGCCGTAGGCGCCGTCGGGGTAGCGCCGCATCGTGAACGGCCGGTCCTTCAGATGCGGCACGAGCACCGGCGCGACCGCGCGGTAGTACGCGAGCAGATCGCCCTTCGTGATCCCCTCGTCCGGCCAGAACGGCTTGTCGAGGTTCGAGAGCTTCAGCTCGCGCCGGCCGGAGCGGACGGTGCTCTCGATCGGCTGCGGCGCGACGACCTCGGCCGCCTCCTTGTCCTCGCGGATCCCGAGGTACGCGGGTGGCGGAGATGGCCGTCGTGCGTCCACTCGCCGAAGCGCACCTGCGCGACGAGTCGCGGCTCGACCCACTGGACGTCGTCCTTGCGGACGCGCGGCATCTTCGGCACCTGGTGAAAGGCGCCGTGTCTCGATGCAGCGGCTTGAGCAGCTTCAGGAGGCGGCCGATCTCGCCGTCGTCGAAGCCTGTCCCGACGTTGCCGACGTAGCGAAGCTCGTCTCCTTCGTTCACCGCGAGCACGAGCGCGCCGAAGGTGTCCGCGCGTCGTCCTTCGCCGCGCGTGTAGCCGGCGACGACGAACTCGTCGTTGTTCTCCGTCTTCACCTTCAGCCAGTCGCGCGTGCGGCGGCCGGCCTTGTACGCGCTGTCGACGCGCTTCGCCATCAATCCCTCGAGCCCGCGCTCCTTCGCCACCTCGAACAGCGCATCGCCGTCGTCGAAGCTCTCCGAGAACGCGACGGTGGTGACGCGCTTGTCGAGCAGCTTGCGCAGCTCCGCCTTTCGCTCGCTGAGCGGCCGTCGACGAGCGGCCGCCGTCGAGCTCGAGCAGGTCGAACGCGAAGTAGACGAGCGGGCCGGTTCCCTGCTGCAGCTCGGAGAAGCTCGTGCGGCCGTCGGGTCGACGCGGGCGACCTCGCCGTCGATGACGGCGTTCGGGCTCTTGACCGCCTTCGCGATCGCCTTCGCGACCTCGGCGAAGCGCGCCGTCAGATCGTTGCCGTTCCGCGAGAAGAGCCTGCACTCGCCGTGGTTCACGTACGCGATCGCGCGATAGCCGTCGAACTTCACCTCGAACGTCCAGCCCTCGCCGTGCGGCACGCTCTCGGCGAGCGACGCGAGCATCGGGCGATACGTCCCCTGCGTCGCTGCCTCCTCGTCGTGGCCCTTGATCAGCAGCCAGTTCTCCTCCTTGCCGTCGAGGTGCGCCGGCACGAGCGTCCAGCGGCCGCGCAGGCGCTCGCCGTGCAGCACGAAGGTCAGCTGCCCGTTGGGTTTCTCCTCGAGCAGCTCCTAGGTACCGCGATCCCAGATCTCGACCCTCCCGGCGCCGTACTTGCCCTACGGGATCTCGCCGTGGAAGGTCGCGTACTCGAGCGGGTGGTCCTCGACGTGGACGGCGAGCGAGCGAGCGCCCGCCTCGAGCGGAACGCCCTTCGGCACGGCCCACGAGGCAAGCGCGCCGTTCCGTTCGAGCCGGAAGTCGTAGTGGAGCCGGCGGGCATCGTGGCGCTGGATGACGAAGATCGGCGCCGCCTCGCGCCTCGCCGATCCGAACGGCTCGGGCGTCTGCTTCGGGTCGCGCTTCCGGCGGTACTCTGGAGGCTCACGGGCCCATTTTCCACACCCTGGTTTTACATCGCGCGTTCGGGGACAAAACCGAGATCGAGCTTCTCCACCTGACGGGGGGTTAGGCGCGCGGGGCCCGCTCTACGAGCGGGCCTCGAGGCGTTCTCAGGGCGAATTTCCCCGTTGAAAACCCTGTGGATGATGTGGAGAAACGGGTTATTCGTGCCGATTGCTACGCGAAGACGCCCATGCCGCGGAACTTGGCGCGGCGGCGGCGGCGAAGCTCTTCGCCGGGGGTGTCGTCGAGCTCGTCGAGCGCCTCGACGAGGGCCGCCTTGAGCAGCCGGGCCGACGCGTCGTGGTCGGTCTGGGCGCCGCCGGGCGGCTCCGAGACGACTCCGTCGATCACACCCATCTCCAGGCAGTGGAAGGCGTCGGGCTTCCAGGCGGCGGCCGCCTTGCGCGCCTCGCCGGCATCCCGCCAGAGGATCGCAGCGCCGCCTTCCGGCGTGATCACCGAGTAGACCGCGTTCTCCTGCATCAGCACCCGGTCGGCGACCGCGATCGCAACCGCGCCGCCCGAGCTCCCCTCGCCGATGACGCAGGCCACCGTCGGGACGGTCAGGCGCGCCATCAGCGCCTGCGAGCGGGCAATCGCCCCGCCCTGGCCGTGCTGCTCGGCGGCGACGCCCGGATAGGCGCCCGGCGTGTCGATCAGCGAGATGATCGGGAAGCCGAAGCGGTTCGCGATCTCCATGACACGCATCGACTTCACGTACCCCTCGGGGTACGGCATCCCGAACTGCCGGTCGATCCGCTCCTTGATATCGCGGCCCTTCTGATGGCCGATCAGCGCGATCGTGCGGCCGTCGAGCTTCCCGAGGCCGGTCACGAGTGCGCCGTCGTCGGCGCGGCCGCGATCGCCGTGCAGCTCCGTCCAGTCCTCGATCAGCCGCTCGACGTAGTCGAGCGTGTACGGGCGCTCCGGGTGGCGGGCGAGCTCGACGGACCGCCAGATCGTCTCGTCGTTCGTCTCCTCCTTCAACCGGTCGAGCTGGCGCTCGATGCGCGCAGCCTCGCCTTCGACGCGCACGCCGCGCAGCAGCGGCAGGCGCGAGAGACTCGACAGGCGCTGACGCAACGTCACTTCTTGCTCACGCTCGCTCAAGCCCAAAGCCTCAGCAGACGGACGAGGTACTCGCGCTGCTCAGGGCGCGGGACGATCGCGTCGAGATGGCCGAAGCGGAGGTTCTGCTCGGCGCGTGCAAAGTCCTCGGGCAGCTTCTCCTTCGTCGTCTGTTGCACGACGCGCGGCCCGGTGAACGCGATCAACGCGCCGGGCTCGGCAATCGTCACATCGCCGAGCGACGCGTACGACGCGAGCAGCCCGCCGGTTGTCGGATGCGTCAGCACGGAGAAGATCGGCAGCGCCGCGTCGTGCATGTCCTCGATCGCGCACACGGTCTTCGGCATCTGCATCAGCGCGAGGATCCCCTCTTGCATCCGGGCGCCGCCGGAGCTCGTGACCGAGATGAGCGGCACCGATCGTTCGATCGCCGAATCGCAGGCGCGCGAGAACTTCTCGCCGACGGCGCTCCCCATCGACCCGCCCATGAACGCGAAGTCCATCACCGCGAGCTCGACCGCGTGCTGGTCGATCGTCGCCTGTCCGATCACGATCGCCTCGCCGAGGCCGGTGTTCAGCTCGGCCTCGCTCAGGCGCTCGGTGTAGGGACGCAGGTCGAAGAAGTCGAGCGGATCGTCGCTGCGGACATCGGCAGCCTCCTCGTGGAAGGAGCCGCTGTCGGCGTACCAGTCGATGCGCGCGCGGGCGCCCATCGGGAAGTGGTGGCCGCAGTGCGCGCAGACCCAGAGGGCTCCCGCAAGCTCGTCGTCGCGATAGTGCGAGCCGCAGCTCGGGCAGGTGTTCGGGTGCTTCGCGTCGGGCGGCGGCTGCGCATGCCGATGCTCGACCTGGACGTCTATCCGGGCCTCGGACATCTCGTAGAGCTTAGACGGCCCTCTGGCCCTGGCCGGTTACAGCCCGAGGGCGTGCCCCAGCCGCTCCAGTTCGGCTTCGTTGCGGGCAGACGGCAGGAAGCCGCTGAACCCGGCGCCGACCGGGCGTGGAACCGAGGCGAGGAGCGACTCGAGCGATTCGAGCGATAGCCCGGCCGGCTCCGGCATCCAGACATCGAGCTCGCTCGGCTCGACGACATCCGCATCGAAAGCGACGTAGACGTTGTCGGGCAGCTCCCCCAGCTCCTGACGAATACCCGCCGCGGCGATGAAGTCGGCCTCCGGCGGGTCGAGATTGCGGGCGCCGATCAGCGTGACGTCCTGCGGGGCGACATCGCCGGCGTCGATCAGCATGCGCAGCGGCATCCCCCACGCGTTTCCCGACGGCGACGACTCGGGCGTGTTCAGATCGCCGTGTGCGTCGAACCAGACGACTGCGACGCGTGTGTGGCGGCGGACCAACTCGCGGACTGCGCCCACGTGCGAACAGCAGCAGCCACCGAGCACGATCGGTCGGGCAGGAAGCTCCCGCGCCATCCTCTCGATCTGGGCCTCGAGCGTCGCCTCCTCGATCACCGCGGCCTCGGGCCACGGGGCAGCCATCGTCGCGGCGGCCGCCATGCCTTCGCCGCCGTCCCCCCATGCGCGCGGGACCCGGATCAATCCGGCCGCGAACTCGCGACCGCACGCGTGGCACTGGTACTCGGGACCGATCGCGACAGCGGTGAGCGTCCGGCAGTCGGGACAACGCGCGCGAAGGGCGCTCATGCGGGCGTCCTCCTACCCCGGAACGAGCTCGTCGAGCACTTCCGGGAGCTCGAAGAGATCGGTCAGCTCGCGCGTCGGCTGGGCGTTCGGCGGCGCCGTCTCGTCGAGCCGGTTGATCCAGACGCTGCGCAGCCCGAGCTCGTTCGCGGGGGCGATGTCGTGGAAGAGCGAGGCGGCGACGTGCACGTGCCCTTCGCGCGGGGCGCGGGTGCGCTGGAAGAACTCCTCCCAGTGGCGGTGGTTCGGCTTGTACGAGCCGATCTCCTGCGCGACCACGACCTCATCGAACGGCACGCCGATCTGTACCTGGGAGGCGGCGATGAAGTCGTCGTCGGTGTTGGAGAGGATCGCGAGCTTCCAGCCGCGTCGGCGCGCCTCCTCGAGCGCGGGCCGCACCTCGGGGAACGCGCCCCAGCCGGGCAGCGAATCGGCGAGGCCGTATGCGTCGTGGTCGGACGCGCCGAGCGCGCGCATCGACTCGGTCAGCACCTCGCGGTATGAGCGCTCGCCGCTCGCCTGCAGACCGGGCTCGATCTCGTGGTAGCGAGCGAGCAGCTCGTCGGCGCGATCGTCTCCGAACACGCGTGCAAGCTCGGCCCGAACGCCGCCGTCCCAGTTGATCAGCGTCCCGTAACAGTCGAAGCTCGCCCAGCGCTCCATGCGGCGAGTCTACGCGGGCCGCTGCGTCAGACAGGAGTCAGACTCACGTCTGACACATGGAAGTGAGACAGACGTTCCACAGGGCACGGTTGCCCAGTCACCATGCGGAGTTGCCGATCACCACGGCCATCGCGCCGCGACCGCGTACGACATGGCGATCGCCTCCGAACCAGGGCGGCGCGCTTCGGGTTGAGTCAGACAGCTGTCTGACCACCGGGTCTTACGCGGCGGCTTCGAGCGGCGGGCGGTAGGCGAGGATCTCCCACCCGTGCTCGTCGAGCCACCGCTTCGAGTCGAGATACGCCGGACGGCGGCGCTCCACCAGCTTCCAGAAGGCGCTGCTGTGATTCAGCTCGACGAGGTGGCAGATCTCGTGCACGACCACGTAGTCGAGGACGTCGTGCGGGGCGAGCACCAGACGCCAGTTGAAGCTGAGCGTGCCCTTGCTCGAGCAGGAGCCCCAGCGACTCACCTGGTCGCGCACCGTCAGCCGCTTGTACGCGACGCCGAGCGCGGCCGCCTCCGACTGGGCGATCAGCGAAATCCGGGCGCGCGCTTCACGCCGGCCCTGCTCCTCCGTCAGCCGCAGCCTCTCCAGACCGAGGCGCGGTTCGACCGGCGTTGCGAGCTGGCGCTCGAGCCACGGCCGGTAGAAGTCGATCGCAGCGTCGATGTCGGCGCGCGTCGCGCGCGGGCGGACGACGAGCTCCGGATCGAGGCCGAAGCGGACGACGATGCGATGGCCGCGAACGCGATTCGAGCGACGAATGTGCAGTTCGACCTCACGCCCACCGACGTCGAGAACCCGCATGGCTGGACCGTATTTGTCGTCGCGGACGGCAACGCTCGTGCGCATGCGCGACCACTTCGCGTACCAACGCATGTTTTCCTACTCGAAGCGACGAACGACGATCGACGCGTTGTGCCCGCCGAAGCCGAACGAGTTCGACACCGCGACATCCAGATCCGGGACGTCGCGCGCGACATTCGGGATGTAGTCGAGGTCGCAGGCGGGATCCGGCGTCTCGTAGTTGATCGTCGGCGGGACCTTCCTGTCGACGATCGCCATCGTCGTGAACACCGCCTCGATCGCACCGGCGGCGCCGAAGCAGTGCCCCGTCGCGCCCTTCGTCGACGAGACCGCGAGCTTCGTGGTCGCGTGCTCCTCGCCGAACGCCTTCTTGATCACCTTCGTCTCGGCCGCGTCGCCGAGCGGCGTCGATGTGGCATGCGCGTTGACGTAGCCGACCTCCGTCGGATCGACGCCGGCATCCTCGAGCGCCATACGCATCGCGCGAGCCGGGCTCTCGCCGGTCGGGTCGGGCTCCGTCATGTGCGCGGCGTCCGACGAGGTGCCGTAGCCGACGAGCTCCGCGTAGATCTTCGCGCCACGCGCCTGCGCACGCTCGAGCTCCTCGAGCACGAGCACCCCTGCGGCCTCGCCCATGACGAGACCGTCGCGGTCGTTGTCGAACGGCCGGGAGGCGCGAGTCGGATCGTCGTTGCGACGTGAAAGCGCGCGCATCGCGTCGAAGCCGGCGATGCCGACCTCCGTGATCGGCGACTCGGTCCCGCCCGCGAACATCACGTCGGCGCGGCCGAGACGGATCGCGTCGACCGCGTCGCCGATCGCCATGTTCGACGCGGCGCACGCGGTGCACTGGCTCATCAGCGGGCCCTTGGTGCCGAGCTCGATCGACACCCACCCGGCGCCCATGTTCGGGATGATCGACGGGATCGAGAACGGGCTCACGCGGTCGGGCCCCTTGTGGAGCAGGACGTCGTAACACTCCTGATAGCTGTGCAAGCCGCCGATGCCGGTCGCGATCGACGCGCCGTAACGCTCGGGCGCCTCGGATGGATCGACGCCGGAGTCCTGCTCGGCCTGGCGCGCAGCAGCGAGGATCATCTGCGCGAAGCGGTCCATGCGGCGCGCGGTCTTGTGGTCGATCCACTGCTTCGGATCGAAGTCCTTCAGCTCGCACGCGAAGTGCACGTTGTAGTCGGTGTGATCGAACGCCGTGATCTCGGCCGCGCCCGACTCGCCCGCGAGCAGGCGCGTCCAGGAGGTCTGCACGTCGTTTCCGAGCGGACTCACCATCCCGAGCCCGGTGATCACCACGCGCCGCCTGCTCATCACATCCCCAATCCGCCGTCGACCAACAGCACCTCGCCCGTGATGAACGAGGCACGATCGGAAGCGAGGAAGCGTACCGCCCCGGCGATGTCGTGCGGCTCGGCGACGCGGCCGAGCGGCGTCGCCTGGATCATCGCCGCCGTCGCCTCCTCGGGCAGAACGTCGGTGAGCGCTGTCTTGACGTATCCGGGAGCGACGACGTTCGCGCGAACGTTGCGTGAGCCGAGCTCGCGCGCAAGCGACTTCGTGAACCCGATGATCCCCGCCTTCGACGCCGCGTAGTTCGTCTGGCCCCAGTTGCCGTGCACGCCGACGACCGAGCTGATGTTGACGATCGAGCCGCCCTTCTTCTTCATCATCGGGCGCGAGACGGCGCGACACGTGTAGAAGACCGAGCTGAGGTTCGTGTCGATCACCGTCCGCCAGTCGTCGTCGGACATTCGCGCAAGCACTCCGTCGCGTGTCAGGCCCGCGTTGTTGACGAGCACGTCGACATCGCCGGCCTCTTCGACGAGCCGCTTCGCGTCCTCGGCCGACGAGACGTCCGCCTGGACCGCGCGGCCGCCGATCGCAGAAGCGAGCTCCTCGGCCTCGTCCTTCCCGGAGCGGTAGCCGACGACGACGTCGGCACCCGCGCGAGCGAGCTCCTCGGCGATCGCGCGGCCGATCCCGCGCGAGGCGCCGGTGACGAGCGCAAGCTTGCCTTCGAGAGAGCAGAAGTCGTTAGCCAAGCGCTTCGGTCGCCTCGTCCAGCGACTTCAGGTCGTTCACGGAGAAGGTACGAACGTTGCGGTCGATCCTCTTCAGTAAACCGCCGAGCACGTTGCCGGGCCCGACCTCCACGAACGTCGTCACGCCGCCGGCGATCATCTCGCGCGCGGCCTGCGTGAACTTGACCGGCGCGGTCAGCTGGTCGATCAGCAGCTCGCGGTAATGGTGCGCCTCCTCGACCTTCGCGGTGACCGTCGACATGAAGGCCGCCTTGCCCTCGGAGATGTGCACCTTCTCGACCGCCGGACGCAGAACCTCGGCCGCGCGGGCGACGAGTGGCGAGTGGAACGCGCCGGAGACCCGCAGCTTGATCGCGCGGCGCGCACCCTCGCGCGCAGCCTCGTCGCAGGCTTCGTCGACCGACGGCGTCTCGCCGGAGATGACGAGCTGGCCGGGGCAGTTGTAGTTCGCAGGCCACACGTTGGAGATCTTCCGGCACAGCGCCTCGACCGCCTCGTCGGCGAGACCGAGGATCGCGGCCATCGAGCCGGGGTGCTGCTTCGCCGCTTCGGCCATCGCAATGCCGCGTGCGCGTACGAGCTCGACCGCGTCGCTGACCGTGAGGGATTCGGCGGCGCCGAGCGCGCTGAACTCGCCGACCGAGTGGCCGACGACGATGTCCGGGCGGATGCCGCGCGCACGCAAGGCCGCGTTGATCGCGAGGCTCGTCGTGACGAGCGCCGGCTGCTGAACCTCGGTGTCGACGAGATCCTCGACCGGACGTCGGAAGCACAGCTCCTTCAAATCCATGCCGGACGCCTCGGAGCCGGCGTCGAAGACGGCCATAGCCTCTGGCACGGCTTCGGCGATCTCGCGCCCCATACCGGCCTCCATCGCACCCTGCCCCGGGAACATGAACGCGATCTTGGTCATGCCGCTGCTCCAGTCGTTTGGTGTGTCCACTCGATCAAGGCCGACCCCCACGTGAGCCCAGCGCCCATGCCCGTGAGGAGCACCAGCTTGCCAGGCTCGAGGCGTCCGTCGTCGGCCGCGTCTGCGAGAGCGAGCGGAATCGAGCCGGACGAGGTGTTGCCGTACTTGCTCACGTTGACCACGGTCTTCTCCTCGGGGACGCCGAGCTTGCGTGCAGCGTGATCGATGATGCGGACGTTCGCCTGGTGCGGAACGTAGACGTCGACGTCGTCGATCGTCTTGTCGCACTCGGTGAGAATCGCCTCCGCAGAGCTGACCATGACGCGCGTCGCGAACTTGAAGACCTCGCGGCCGTTCATCTTTACGAACTTCTCCGGCTCCTCGAACTTGCGGGACCCGCTGCCGGGAAGCCAGAGGTTGGAGCCGCCGCCGCCGTCCGCGCCGAGCTCGAAGCCGAGAAAGCCACCCTGCTCGACCCGCTCCATCACGACCGCGCCGGCGCCGTCGCCGAACAGGATCACCGTCGAGCGGTCCGTCCAGTCGAGGATCTTCGAGAGCACGTCGGCGCCGACGACGAGCGCGCGATGGGCCAGACCGGCAGCGAGCATCGCGTGCGCCTGAGCGACCGCGTAGACGAAGCCGGTGCAGCCGGCAGCCAGGTCGTACGCGGCGGCGTCGGGCATGCCGAGCGCATCGGCGATCAACGCGCTCGACGACGGGAACGCCATGTCCGGCGTGACCGTCGCGACGATGAGCAGGTCGATCGACTTCGGATCGCCGCCGGCCATCTCGAGCGCACGACGCGCTGCGGGCAGGCAGATGTCGGTGAGCGCTTCGTCGTCCGCAGCGATCCGCCGCTCGCGAATGCCGGTGCGCTCGACGATCCACTCGTCGTTCGTGTCGACGAGCTTCGAGAGATCGTCGTTCGTCACGACCCGCTCCGGCACGTGAACACCGAGCCCGGTGATCGAGATCGGAATGCCGTTCGTTCTCCCGATCACGAGTCACCGACCGCGAAGGTCAGCGTCCCGCGCACAGCCAGCTCACCGTCGACCGTCGCGCGCACCTTGCCGCGCCCGATCGGGCCACGCACCGTCTCGACCTGGCACTCCAGCGTCAGCACGTCACCGGGACGGACGAGGCGCTTGAAGCGCACGTCGTCGATGCCGGCGAACAGCGCGAGCTTCCCGCGGTTCTCCTCCTGCGAGAGCACCGCGACGGCGCCGCACTGCGCGAGCGCCTCGACCATCTTCACGCCCGGCATGATCGGGTTGCCGGGGAAGTGCCCGGCGCAGTCCACATCGGTCACCGTCTTGCGCGCGACGACGCGCTCCCCGGGGACGAGCTCGATCACCTCGTCGATCAGCAGCATCGGGTCGCGGTGCGGCAGGACGGCCTCGATGGCCGCCTTGTCCATAACGACGTCGCTCATGCCGACAGTCTCTCGCGCAGGCCGTTGCGGCCGCGATGCGCGTAGCACTTGGCGGTCCCGACCGGCAGCCCGGTCGCCGCGGAGATCTCCTCGAACGACGCGTCGAACGCGTCCTTCATCGCGACCACCGTGGCCTGCGCCGCCGGCAGCTCGGCGAGGCAGCGGCCGAGCTCGCGGCGCGTCTCGGCGGCGGCGGCAGCGCGCACGGGATCGCCGTCGCCGGCGACGCGCAGGTCCTCGAGCAGCGGCTCGGTGCGGCGCGCCCACTTCGCCTGCGCCACGTCCTTGCACGTGTTGACGACGAGCCGGTGCAGCCACGTCGAGAACTGCGACTCGCCGTTGAACTGGCCGATCCGGCGCACGAGCTTCACGAGCGCCTCCTGGGAGGCGTCGTGCGCATCCTCGGGGTCGCGGAGCATGTGCAGCGCGATGCGCTCGACGCGCGGGGCATGCCGCTCGCAGAGCGCTGCGAGCGCTAGCTTTGTCACCGTCTTTGGCGCGTCGAACAAGAATGGGATCGGAAAGCCTCTCGTAGACGAGCGGCCCGTCGGGCCGCAGATCACGGACGATTCGACGGGCGCGGCGCGGCGAAGGTTGCACGCGCCTACTCTAGACGGGTGCTCCTCACGCCAGACGTGGTGGCCCGGGCCATTCGCGGCGTCGTACGGGCGCGAATACCACTGGGCCGAGGAGACGGCCACGACCCAGCGGCTGCTCCCGGCCGATGCCGCACACGGGGCCGTCGCGCTCGCCGAGCGGCAGACGGAGGGCCGCGGGCGGCTCGGCCGGACCTGGTCCGACTCGGCGCTGATGCTCTCGGTCGCGCTCTATCCGCCGCCGCCGCTTGCGAATTGGCCAGAGCTGACGCTCGTCGCCGCCCACGCCGTCGCCGGCGCGATCGGGCCGGAGGCGACGATCAAGCACCCGAACGACGTGCTCGTCGACGGCCGCAAGGTGGCGGGGATCCTCGCCGAGGCGAACGAGCGCGTCGTGCTCGGAATCGGCATCAACGTCGGCTCGGCGGGCTTCCCCGGCGCGGGTTACGTCGAGCGCGACCGCCTCGAGCTGCTCGTCGACGTGCTCGAGCGGCTCGAGGCGGGCTACGAGGCCTGGCTCACCCGGGCGGAGCCGGTGGCCGCGTCTGGATCGTCAGCGGGATCGTGACCGGAACGACGCCGAGCGCGTCGGTCACCTTCGCGACCGCCTGATAGCTCCCGTCGGCCAGCAGCTTCCCGAACCCGGCGCCCGTCCCAGGAGATCGAGACCGTCCCGGCCGGGAGCGCGCCCGAGAAGACCGTGGCGACGATTGCGCCGTCCTGCTCGATATCGAGCTCGACGGCGCCGGCGCGAACAGCGTCAGGGAGAACGTGGCGTGTCATCGACGCCGTCGCCGTTCGGCGAGAAGACGTCCGGGTAGGCGGCGAAGCCGCCGAGCGTCCGGTCGACGACGAGGTCGACCCACTTCGTGACGCTCGCCGTCCCGCCGACCGGCGTCGCGGTCACCACGAGCCGGTAGCGGCCCGCCGGATCGTGCGTCGGGTCCCAGGGAACCGAGTTCGCTCCGGCGCCGGCCCGGGCGCCGAGCACGGTCGCGATCACCGACCCGTTTGCGTCGACGACCTGCGCCTGCACCTGCGCGGCGGCGCTGAGGGTGAACGACAGCCGTGCCGGCGATATCGACCCGTCGGCGTTCGGCGTGATCGTCGCCGGCTCGTTCGCGACCTCGGTGAGCGAGAGCGTGACCGGGGGCGGCGGCGGAGCCGGCTTCGACGAGCCGAGCGAGCCCGGTTGCCGCGAGCGCGCCCGGCGCGGCGATCGTCCAGCTGTACGACCCCTTCGCGGCGCCGGCCGAGTTCCACGTCCAGTCGACGATCGCGCCGCGGCCCGTTCCCTTCGCGACCGTCGCGCCCTTGCTCGTTCGTCACCGTGACCGTCCAGACGGCGGAGGCGGAGAGGCGCGCCTGGAACTGGATCTTCCCGCCGAGCGCGCCGACGACCGTCGGGAGTACAGCTTCGGCAGGCCGGTGCCGCGACGCGCTTCGCGACCGCAGTGAGGATCGCGTACGCGGCGTTCCCTGGGCAATCGGTCGGCCCGGTGTCGCGGTGGCCGGAGATCGCCCGCAGCGTCACGACCTTCCCGGCCGGGAACTTCGCGTTCCCGCCGGAGGTGTAGGCGACGGTCGAGAGCGGATCGATGTGCGCGAGGTCGAGACGCCAGGCGAGCAGCTTCACGAGCGCGTCCTGCATCGCCTTCGGCGGAGTCGCGCGTCTGGAAGTTGCCGATCAACGCGACACCGACGGTGCCGGTGTTGAACCCTTCCGCGTGAGCACCGATCACGTTCCGCGTGATCCCGCCGGCGCGGCCCTCGAAGACGTCGCCGAAGCGATCGACGAGAAAGTTGTAACCGATGTCGTTCCAGCCGTTCCCCTGGACGTGGTAGTCCTCGATCCCTCGCACGATCGCCGCCGCCTGCGCCCGCGTGTAGGTGTTCGAGTTCGCCGTGTGATGGACGACCGCGAGCCTCACTTCGCGGCGTAGATCGGCTTCCCGCGCACGATCTCCTCGTCGGCGTCCCAGCCCGCGCGGGTGACGATCGCCGGCTCGCCAGCCGACGCCAGCGTGCGCGCCGGAGCCGACGTCACCCGGCTCCACAGCTCGTACGCGTGCAGGTTCCGCACCGCGCCCTTGCGCCTGACCTCGAACGCGACGGCCGCGCCCGTCCAGGTCGGGTCGTCGTCCGCCAGGCTGCCAGGCCGATCCAGCGACCCCGGGTCAGCCCGGACGCGAAACGTCACGCTCCCGTCCCCGCTCCACTTGAACGCGAGCATGTTGAAGTGCATCGGAGCCTCGGCGGCAGCCGGAGACCGCCCGTCGAGCGGGACGACGCGCATGGCGACGTCTCCCGCGCGGGCGAGCGCGGGAGCCGCCAGCACCGCTCCCGCGGCGGCTATGAGGCACAATCTCTTCACCGGTGAAACGCCTGCTCCTCGCGGTGTTCCTGCTCGCTCTCGTGGCTCCTGCCCACGCGTCGGCGCAGCCGAAAGTGCTCGCGATCCACTTCACGCGAGGACATCAACCCGGTCACGCAGAGCTGGCTCAACGACCAGCTCGACCACGCGGAGTCCCACGGCTACTCGGCGGCGGTGATCGTCCTCGACACGCCCGGCGGCCTCGAGGAGTCGATGCGCAAGATCGTCCAGAAGGAGCTCGTCGCTGAAGATCCCGGTGGTCGTCTACGTCGCGCCGGAAGGCGCGCGCGCAGCGTCGGCGGGCGTCTGGGTCTCACAGGCCGCCGACGTGCTCGCGATGGCGCCTCAGACGAACATCGGCTCGTCGACCCCGATCGAAGGGAACGGCCAGAACATCGGCAGCGACCTCCGGCGGAAGGAGATCAACGACGCGGCCGCGTCGCTCCGCGGGCTCGCCACGGCCCACGGCCGCAACGCCACCTGGGCCGACTCGGCGGTGCGCGTCGCCTCGAACCTGACGGCAGCCGAGGCGCTGCAGAAGAACGTGATCGACCTGATCTCACCGTCGCTGCCGGCGCTCCTGAACACGATCGACGGTCAAGTGACCGTCGCCGCGCGGGTTCACGATGGACACGGCGGACGCGCAGGTCGACAACGTCAGCCCGGGCTTCCTGACGCGCTTCCTCTCGACGCTGATCGACCCGAACATCGTCTCGCTGCTCTTCCTCGCCGGCCTCGCCGGCCTCGCCTTCGAGCTCTTCCATCCCGGCGCCGTCATCCCGGGCGCGTTCGGCGCGATCTGCATGGTCTGCGCGCTCTTCGGCTTCTCGGTGCTGCCGCTCTCGTGGGGCGGCCTGCTGCTCGTCCTGCTCGGAGCGGCGCTGCTCGTGACCGACCCGCACGTGACGAGCCACGGCGCGCTCACGCTCTCCGGGCCTCGTCGCGATGGGCATCGGGCTCGCCACGCTCTTCCACAACGCGTCCACGCCGTACCACGAGAACCCCGTGCTCATCGCGACCCTGACCGTCGTGATCGGCGGCCTCTGGGCGTTCGCGATCGGCAAGTCGCTCGCGCACGGCGACAGCCCGTGCCGTCGGGCCGGAGGAGATCATCGGCATGGAGGGCGTCGTGCGGGAACGCGGGAATGTCTTCGTGCGCGGCGAGTTGTGGCACGCGCAGTCGGACGAGCCCCTCGTGCCCGGCGAGCGCGTCGCGATCGACGCGATCGACGGCCTGACCCTCTCGGTGCATAGGATCGCGACATGAATGCCGCCCTGATCATCCTCGTCGTCGTCCTTTTCCTGCTCCTGCTCTTCGTGATCGGCGCGCTCAAGGTGCTGCGCGAGTACGAGCGGGCGATCGTCTTCCGGCTCGGGCGGCTGTTCCCGCGCCCCAAAGGGCCCGGGCCTGATCTTCCTGATCCCGTTCGTCGACCGGATGGTCCGGGTCGACCTGCGGACGATCACGCTCAACGTCCCGCCGCAGGAAGTGATCACGAAGGACAACGTCCCGGTGCGCGTGAATGCGGTCGCGTATTTCCGGATCGTGAAGCCGGAGGACGCGATCGTGCAGGTCGAGAACTTCATGGTCGCGACGTCGCAGATCGCGCAGACGACGCTGCGGTCGGTCCTCGGCCAGCACCAGCTCGACGAGCTGCTCTCGGAGCGCGAGAAGATCAACGCGATCCTGCAGGGGATCATCGACGAGGCGACCGCCCCGTGGGGCATCAAGGTCTCGATCGTCGAGGTGAAGGACGTCGAGATCCCGCAGGGGATGCAGCGGGCGATGGCCCGCCAGGCCGAGGCCGAGCGCGAGCGGCGCGCGAAGGTGATCAACGCAGAGGGCGAGTTCCAGGCGTCCGAGCGGCTGAAGGACGCGGCGATGGTGATCGAGGAGCACCCGATCGCGCTCCAGCTGCGCTATCTGCAGACGCTGCTCGAGCTGGGCGGCTCCGCCTCGACGACGATCGCCTTCCCGATACCGATCGAGATGCTGAAGGCGTTCAGCGTGCTCGGCGGAGGCGACGGCAGCGGCAGCTAAGCGCCCGCGGCCGTCTTCTGCTCGCGGAAGCGGCGCGCCGCGTCGATCGCGGCGCCGAGGTTCAGGCCCTTGTCCTTCGCCTGCTTGATCAGCATCACGGTCTCGACGGCGTCCATGTCGTAGATCCGCTGCTTCTTGCCCTTCGTCGGGATCTGCGCCTTGTTCGTCCAGTAGTCGAGCTGCATCTTCGAGATGCCGGCGATCGCGCACACCTGCCCGAGATAGAGCTCGATCTTGTCGAGGTGCGCCGCCATGTCGATCGGCTCGAGCAGCTCGACGTTCTTCGTGTACGCCATCGCGAAGGGCTTCCTTTTGTCGTCGACAGCGCGTCCAGACCCCTCGGTTGATACTTCTACCACTACCCCTTTGAAAAAGGAATAGGGCCGGGGTCAGGGAAGCGTCGACAGATCGCCGAGGACGAGCTCGCGATCGTCGTCGTCCTCGATGCGCTCCGCCGCTTCGCGCGCGAGCGACAGGGCGATGACACGCTCTCGGGTGGCGGATCGACTCGGTCGAGTCGGCGACGATGGCCGTCGGACGGGCGGCTGTCAGCGGCAGGTTCGTCGGTGCCGACTCGTCGGGCGCCGTCGATGCCGTGTCGAGGACGTCGGCGTCGTCGTCGCCGGACTCGACGACCGGCGCGAGCGACGAGACCTGCTCGCCCTCGCGGAGCCGCATCACGATCACGCCCTGCGTCGAGCGGCCGAGCCGCTTGACCTCCTCGACCGCCATGCGGATCACCGTGCCGCCGGTCGAGATCAGCATCACCTGGTAGCCGTCGCGCACGACGCGTGCGCCGGCGAGATGGCCGCGCGCCTCGGTGAGCTTGCACCGTCTTCACGCCCATGCCGCCGCGGCCCTTCTTCGGATACTCGGAGACGCGCGTGCGCTTGCCGTAGCCGTTCTCGGTGACGACGAGCAGGTCGGAGTCGTCGGCTGCGATCGCGACCGAGATCACCTCGTCGTCGCCGCGCAGGCGCATGCCCTGGACGCCGGAGGCGTCGCGGCCCATCGCGCGCACGTCGTGCTCGGAGAAGCGGATCGCCTGGCCGAGGCGCGACACCATCAGGACGTCGTCGTCGCCGGTCGAGTGGCGGACGCCGATCGAGCTCGTCGCCCTCGCGCATCTTGATCGCGATGATCCCGTCCGCCTTCAGCGACGTGTTGTACGCGCTGAGCTCGGTCTTCTTGACGACGCCGTTCTTCGTCGCGAAGAGCAGGTACTTCGCCTCTTCGAAGTTGCGCGTCTGGATGACGGCGCGCACGGTCTCGCCCTGCCGGAACGGCAGCAGGTTGACGATCGCGCGGCCCTTCGACTGGCGCGAGCCGAGCGGCAGCTCGTGCACCTTCAGGCGGTAGACCTTGCCGACGCTCGTGAAGAAGAGGATGTAGTCGTGCGTCGAGGCGACGAAGAGATGCTCGATGTAGTCCTCGTCCTTCAGATCCATCCCCATCACGCCGATGCCGCCGCGGCGCTGCTCGCGATACGCGGTGACCGGTAGGCGCTTGATGTAGCCGGAGCGGGTGATCGCGATCACCATGTCCTCTTCCGCGATCAGGTCCTCGAGCTCGAGCTCCTCCTCGGCGGCGACGATCTCGGTGCGCCGGTCGTCGTTGCGGCCGTAGATCGCCCTTCAGCTCGAGGATCTCGTCCTTGATCAGGGCGTCGATCTTCTCCTCGGAGCCGAGCAGGTCGCGCAGCTCGGCGATGCGCTCCTGGATGTCCTTGAACTCGTCCTCGACGCCCTTGCGCTCGAGCGCGGTGAGCGCGCGGAGGCGCAGCTCGAGGATCGCGACCGCCTGGCGCTCGGAGAGCTCGAACTGCTCCATCAGTCCGTTCTTCGCCGCACTCGGTGTCGGCGGACGAGCGGATGAGCGCGATGACCGCGTCGAGGTTGTCGAGCGCGATCAGATAGCCCTGGAGGATGTGCGCGCGCTTCTCCTTCTGGCGCAGCTCGTGCTTCGAGCGGCGCGTGACGATCTCGCGCTGGAAGTCGAGGTAGTGCGTGAGCATCTCGAGCAGCGAGAGCGTCTTCGGCACGCCGTTGACGAGCGCGACGGTGTTGACGCCGAACGTCGTCTGCAGCGGCGTGTGCTTGAAGAGCTTGTTGAGCGCGACCTGCGGAACGGCGTCGCGCTTCAGCTCGATCTGGATGCGCATGCCCGTGCGGTCCGAGTGGTCCTGGAGATCCGAGATCTCGGTGAGCACCTTCTCGTTGACGAGCTCGGCGATCTTCGCGATGACGCCGCTGTCGCCGCCCTTCTTCACGCCGTACGGCAGCTCGGTGACGATGATCGCGCTCTTGCCGCCGCGCAGCTCTTCGATGTGAGCGCGCGCGCGCATGACGACGCGGCCGCGGCCGGTGCGGTACGCGTCGCGGATCCCCGAGCGGCCGACGATGTACGCGCCGGTCGGGAAGTCGGGGCCCTTGACGTGCTTCATCAGGTCCTCGACGTTCGCGCTCGGGTTGTCGATCAGCTCGACGACCGCGTCGATCACCTCGCCGAGGTTGTGCGGCGGGATGTTCGTCGCCATGCCGACGGCGATGCCGGAGCTGCCGTTGACGAGCAGGTTCGGGAAGCGCGCCGGCAGGACCTTGGCGATCTGCTTCGACTCGTCGTAGTTCGGCTCGAAGTCGACCGTGTCGGAGTCGAGCTCGCGCAGCATCTCCTCCGCGATGCGCGCGAGGCGCGCTTCGGTGTAGCGCATGGCGGCCGGCGGGGTCGTCGTCGATCGAGCCGAAGTTCCCCTGGCCGTCGACCAGCGGATACCGCAGCGAGAACGGCTGCGCCATGCGCACGAGCGTGTCGTAGATCGCGGAGTCGCCGTGGGGATGGAAGTTCCCCATGACGTAGCCGACGATGTTCGCGCTCTTCACGTACGGCCGGCCCGGACGGTTGCCGTTCGTCCACATCGAGTAGAGGACGCGGCGGTGCACCGGCTTCAGCCCGTCGCGCACGTCCGGCAGGGCGCGCGAGACGATGACCGACATCGCGTAGTCGAGGAAGCTCGAGCGCATCTCCTGCTCGAGCTCGCGCGACTCGATGCGGCCCGGGCCGAGCGCGCCTGTTTCCAGCTCGCTCACCTAGACGTCCAGGAACTTGACGTTCGTGGCGTTCTCCTCGATGAAGATGCGCCGCGGCTCGACCGCGTCGCCCATCAGCATCGAGAACACCTGGTCGGCCGCGCTCGCGTCCTCGACGTCGACGCGCACGAGCAGCCGCTTCGCCGGATCCATCGTCGTCTCCCAGAGCTGGTCGGCGTTCATCTCGCCGAGGCCCTTGAAGCGCGACACCTGGATGCCCTGCTTCGCGGCGTCGAGCACGCGCGCGCGGAGCGCCTCGAACGACTCGGCGACCTCGATCTCCTTGCCGACCGTCACCGTGAACGGCGGCGGGCCGAGCTGCGCGACGAGCTTCGCGTAGGCGTTCCGCAGGCCCGTGTAGATCGGCGAGCCGAGCAGCTCCGACCGGCACGGCGATGTTGCGCGCGGCCGACGTCTCGGTCTCGACGACGCGAATCCGGAACTCGTCGTCGCTGCCGTCGAGCAGCGAAAGCGTGTAGCCGTTCTCGCCGATCGCCTCGAGCGCCTTGCCGAGGTCGGTCGGCGTCTCGATCGCGTGCTCGACGAGACGGTGCAGGATCATCAGCTCCGTCGGCGGCGCGCCGAAGTCGGAGCGCAGGCGCGCGTGGTAGCCCTCGTACTGCTGGATGTCCTTGACGAAGCGGTTCCACTTCGCCTCGGTCAGCTTCACCGGCGTCGCCGGCGCGATCGGTCACCTCGACGCCGGGGATCCGCTCGCGCGCGAGCAGCTCCTCGAGCTGCGCGTCCTTCTCGAAGTAGTACTCCTGGTTCCCGAGCTTGACCTTGTAGAGCGGCGGCACGGCGATGTAGACGTAGCCGCCGTTGATCAGCTCCGGCATCTGCCGGTACAGGAACGTGAGGATCAGCGTGCGGATGTGCGAGCCGTCGACGTCGGCGTCCGTCATCACGATCACGCGGTGGTAGCGGAGCTTCTCGAGGTCGAACTCGTCGCCGAGACCGGTGCCGATCGCGGTGATCATCGCCTGGATCTCGTTGTTCGAGAGAACCTTGTTGATGCGGTTCTTCTCGCTGTTGATGATCTTCCCGCGCAGCGGCAGGATCGCCTGGTAGGTGCGGTCGCGGCCCATCTTGGCCGAGCCGCCGGCGCTGTCGCCCTCGACGATGAAGAGCTCGGCCGACTCCGGATCCTTGATCGAGCAGTCGGCGAGCTTGCCCGGCAGCGACATCGACTCGAGCGCCGACTTGCGGCGCGTCAGCTCGCGCGCCTTGCGCGCTGCCTGGCGCGCGCGTGAAGCGGCGATCGCCTTGTTGATGATCTGACGCGCGTCGGTCGGGTTCTCCTCGAAGAACTCCGCGAGCTTCTGGTTGACCGCCGTCGAGACGAGCCCGCTCACCCACGGGTTGCCGAGCTTCGTCTTCGTCTGACCCTCGAACTGCGGCTCCTCGAGCTTCACCGAGATGACGGCGGCGAGGCCTTCGCGCACGTCCTCGCCCTCGAGGTTCGGCTCCTTCTCCTTCAGCAGCCCCTTGTCGCGCGCGTACTTGTTGATCGTCGACGTGAGCGCGGAGCGGAAGCCCGACATGTGCGAGCCGCCCTCGTGGGTGTTGACGTTGTTGGCGAACGAGAAGACCGACTCCTGGTACGAGCGAGTTCCACTGCATCGCGACCTCGACCTCGCCGTTCTCGGCGCCGGCCTCGAAGTAGACGATGTGGCGGTGGACGGTGTCCTTCGACTCGTTCACGTAGGCGACGAAGTCCTTGATGCCGCCCTCGTAGTGGAACTCGACCGGCTTGCCGCCTTCGGCGCGCTCGTCGGTGAACGCGACGCGCAGCCCCTTCGTCAGGAACGCCGTCTCGCGGAAGCGCGAGAGCAGCGTCGTGGCGTCGTACACGGTCTCGTCGAAGATCTCCGCGTCTGCGAGGAACGAGATGGTCGTGCCGGTCTCGCTCGACTCGCCGACGACCTCCATCGGCCCTTGCGTCACGCCGCGCGCGAACTCCTGGCGATAGACCTTGCCGTCGCGGCGGACCTCGGCGACGAGCCATTCGGAGAGCGCGTTCACGACCGAGGCGCCGACGCCGTGCAGGCCGCCGGAGACCTTGTAGCCGTCGCCGCCGAACTTGCCGCCGGCATGCAGCTTCGTGAGCACGACCTCGAGCGCCGACACGCCCTCGCCCGGGACGATGTCCACCGGGATGCCCGCGCCGCGGTCGACGATCGTGACCGAGTTGTCGGGGTGGATCGTGATGCTGACGTAGTCGTTCCGGCCGGCGAGCGCCTCGTCGACGGCGTTGTCGACGATCTCCGTGATCAGGTGATGGAGGCCGCCGATCCCGGTCGAGCCGATGTACATACCGGGGCGGAGACGGACCGGCTCGAGGCCTTCGAGCACGGTGATGTCCTTGGCCGAGTATCCGGCCTTCGCCTGGGTGTTCGCCATAATTAAGAAATGCCTGCAAAACCGCGGTTTTGCCAGGCACTCAAAGTGTATCAGATTGGGTGGTCGCGGCGCTCCTGAGCGAGCCCCAATCTGACCGCTTTTTGCACACTTTCGCGCAGGCTTTCGTCGTCGATCACGGCCGCCAGCCTCGCGCGCCGCAGCGTCGTCCTCGGCGGTCGGCTCGAGCGGCGTCGCGGAACGTGCTCCTCCGTCGGCCTCCGGAAGCGGGCCGGGCGCGAAGCGGAGCTTCTCCACGCCGAGCCGCTCGGCGATCTCCGGCGCGCGCTGGCCGAGCTCGAACGCCCACACCGAATCGGCGGTGTGGACGTGCACCGTGCCGTCCCGCGCGATCCGCGCCGGCCACGCGAAGCGGGCGATCCCCGGGCCGACGGCCTCGGGCCAGCGGTCGAGCAGCTCGGCCATGCCCGGCCTGCGGACCGAAGCGCGACGAGCTCCGAGCGGATGTCGCTACCGAGCCGTTCCAGGCTCCACCTCCACGACCTGCGCCGGCTCGACCGGCAACGAGGACGCGTGCGTCGTCGTGATCATCGTCTGCCCCATGCCCGCAATCCGCTCCGCCAGCACCTTGCGGCGGCCCGGGTCGAGCTCCGAGAGCACGTCGTCGAAGAGCAGCAGCGGCGCGGGCTCGAGCAGCTGCGCCTCCGCGAGCAGCAGCGAGAGGACGGCGAGGCGCTGCTCGCCCTGCGAGCCGAACTGGCGAAGGTCGCGGTCGCCGCTTGCGATCGCAACGTCGTCGAGGTGCGGGCCGATCCCGGTCGTCCCGCGCTCGATGTCGCGTGCCGAGCCGCGCCTCGAGCTCGGCGGCGGTCGGTGGCGTCGGCCGTGTACCCGAGCCGCGCGTCGGGCAGCCCGAGCTCATCCGCGCGCTCCGCGAAGCAGCGGCGCGAGCTGTCTCGAGCGTCATCCGGCGCGGCGACCACGAGCTCGGCCGCGAGCACCGCCGTTCGCTCGGTCCACGGCTCGAGCGCCGCGCGGTCCGAGAGCCCGAGCTGCACGCGACGGAGCGCGGCGTTTCGCTGGGCAAGGGTCGCGAGGTAGTCCTGCGGGATCGACCCTCGGGCGGGAAGCAGCCGCGCAACGACGCGGTCGAAGTACGCGCGCCGGGCCGCAGGTCCCCCTTTGACGACCGCGAGCCGGTCGGGCGTGAAGACGAGCGTCGAGAGCTCGCGGCGCAGTGACTCGGCCGACGGCGAGCCGTGCGCCGTTCAGCAGCGCCTCCTTCGCCTGGCCCTCGCGCAGCGTCAGCGAGACGCCGACCGGCGCGGAGCCGCGCGTGCCGGCGAGCTCGATCCGCGCCGCGCTCTCGCCGAAGCGAATCAGCTGCGCGTCGTGTCGTGTGCGCGGCGAGAAGCCCTGCGTGCGCGACGTGCAGCGACTCGAGCAGGTTCGTCTTGCCGGCGCCGTTTCGACCCACCACGAGGACGATCCCCTGCGCGAGGTCGAGGTCGAGCGACGGGTACGACCGGTACTGACGGAGCGTTACGTGATTGCAGATCAGCCGGCGAGCCGGATCGGCATGATCAGGTACACGTAGTCGTCGGTGTCGCCTTCGAGCACGGCCGGGCGAAGCGGGCTGATCAGCTTGAACTTCACCGAGTCGGAATCGACCGACTCGAGCCCGTCGCGCAGGAACTCCGCGTTGAAGCCGATCTCGAGCGCGTCCGCGCTGAACGGCGCCGGCAGCGACTCGCGCGCCTCACCGACGTCCTGCGTGATCGCCGACACCGTCAGCTCGCCTTCTGCGAAGCGCAGGCGAAGCGGCGAGTTGCGCTGCGCCATCAGCGAGACGCGACGGACGACCTCGAGCACCTCTTCGCGCGGCGAGGAGGAGCTCGTGCTCGAACTGCTCGGGAAGCAGCTGGCGGTAGTTCGGGAACTGGCCGTCGATGCGGCGCGTCGTGAGCCACGTGCCGTCGGCGCCGAAGACGACGTGGTTCTCCTGCAGCCCGAGCTGCACCTCGTCTGCGCCGGCTGCGATGCGGGCGAGCTCCTGCAGCGCGCGCGCCGGGATGATCGCCTCGAGCTCCGGCAGCGTCCCTTCGACCGGCGTCTCCTTGACGGCGAGGCGATAACCGTCGGTTGCCGCCATGACGATCTTGCCCGGCTCGAACCGGACGAGGATGCCGGTGAGAACGGGCCGGCTCTCGTCACGCGACGCGCTGCGGCCGACGCGGCCGATCGTCTCGACGAGCGCGTCCTGATCGATCGCGTGCAGCGCCGCGTCGAATCGATCTCGGGCAGCCGCGGGAAGTCCTCGGACGAGTACGTGTGCAGGCGGTAGTTCGCGGTGCCCGACGAGACGACCACGACCGCCTCCTCGGGGCGATGCTCGATCGCCACATCGCTGTCCGGGAGCGAGCGCGCGATGTCGAGCAGCAACCGTCCGGGAACGACGACCGCGCCCTCGTCGCTCACCTGCGCGTCGATCGACGCGCGCAGCGAGACCTCCATGTCGGTGGCTGCGAGGTGAAGGCGACCTGCTTCGGCGCGCAGCTGGATCCCACCGAGAACGAGCACTGTCGTCCTCGTCGAGACGCCGCGCGCGACCGTCGCAAGCTTGCCGACGAGGTCGTCCTTCGCGACCGTAATCCTCAGCCCCGAGCCCACCATTATCTCTGAGTCAATCATCTAAATAAACCTCGTTGTAGTCATAGGTCCTGTGGGTAGCGGGGAAACCATCGCTCAACCCTGGTACAGCCCCAGTTTCCCTGTGGGGGCGGACGGGGGACAACTTGGGCTTACGCACAGGCTGAACGCTTAGCGCGTCTGCCGGACGCGAGCTGTGAGTTCTTGGACGAGGTTGTACACAGACCTGTCCTCACGAATCAACCGCGCAATCTTCGAGGTTGCGTGGATCACCGTCGTGTGATCGCGGCCCCCGAATTCCTTGCCGATCTTCGGAAGCGAGGAGTCGGTGAGCTCGCGGGAGAGGTACATCGCGACCTGTCGCGGATAGACGATGTTCTGAGAGCGCCGGTCGCCTGTCAGCTCCTCGTGGGTGACGCCGAAGCGCTCGCAGACGAGCTCCTGGATCCGGTCGATCGAGATCTGCGCCGTCTCGCCCTGCGGGAAGACGTCCTTCAGCACGTCCTGCGCGAGGTCGACCGAGAGTGCGCGACCGGTGAGTGACGCGAACGCGACGACGCGCGTGAGCGCACCCTCGAGCTCGCGGATGTTCGTCGAGACGCGCGACGCGATGAAGGTGAGGAGCTCCGGGTCGCGGATCTCGATCTGATCGACCTTGACCTTCTTGCGAAGGATCGCGATGCGCGTCTCCAGGTCGGGAGGCTGGATGTCGGTGATCAGGCCCCACTCGAACCGGGAGCGCAGCCGTTCCTCGAGCGTCGAGATGTCGCGTGGCGGCCGGTCGCTCGACATGATGATCTGCCGGCCGGCCTCGTAGAGCGAGTTGAAGGTGTGGAAGAACTCCTCCTGGATCCGCTCCTTGTGCTCGAAGAACTGCACGTCGTCGATCAGCAGAACGTCGTAGGTGCGGTAGCGCTGCTTGAAGCCCTCGATGCGCTTGTCGCGGAGACTGTTGATGAAGTCGTTCATGAACGTCTCCGAGGTGACGTAGCGGCAGGTGAGGCCGCCGCCGTGGTCGGTGACGAAGTTCGCGACCGCGTGCAGCAGGTGCGTCTTCCCGAGGCCGGTGTGGCCGTAGATGAAGAGCGGGTTGTAGGCCTGCGCCGGCGCTTCTGCGACCGCGAGAGCGGCGGCGTGGGCAAATCGGTTGGACGAGCCGATGACGAAGGAGTCGAAGGTGTAGCGCGGGTTGATGCCTGCGATCTCCGAGCGCGGCGCAACGATCTCGAGCGGCAGCGGGCGGATCGCCGTCTGCGCCGGAGCGGCAGCCTGGGCGGGCTGATCCGCCGGCTCGACGACCTGGAAGCGAACGCGCCGCTCTTCGCCGCCGCTTGCGTCTCGCACGGTCGCGCGGACGAGGTCGAGGAAATGGCCCTCGATCCACTCGCGCGTAAAGTCGTTCGGGACGGCGATCACGAAGGCGTCACCTTCGAGCTCTGCCCCTGTCACCCCACCGAACCAGGTCGAGAACGTCTGATCGTTGAGCGCCTGCCGAAGCCTCACCGAGACGTCGTCCCACAGGTCATCGGCCGTCAGCTCCATCTGTCGCTCCACGCTGGGTACAGCTCCTCTCACTCGGACGCCGGGGTTGGCGAGCATAGCAGCGTGTGGAAGGCGTCTCAATGAGGATTTCTCGCCGTGTCCGCCCAAGTCAATTAGGGCGTTTTGCAGGGATTTTGTCATTCCGCCCACACACTCTCCACAGCTGTGGAAAGACTGCTGTGGAGCCGGCTCGGCGGTGGCGCTTTCCACGACTTTTCCACCGTGGAAGGGCTGTGGACAACCAAGGGATCGAGAGGTCCGGCTATACTCGCCCGCGGCCGGCATTTCGTCGGCTCATTCCATCTTTTAGGACGCCATGAAACGGACGTATCAGCCGAATGTACGCAAGCGGGCGCGCAAGCACGGGTTCCGTGCGCGCATGTCTACGCGCGCAGGCCGCCTGATCCTCAAGCGCCGCCGGGCCAAGGGCCGCGCGCGCCTCTCGGCATAGCCTCCGTGCAGCGGCGGAATCGCCTCTCCCGCTCCCGCGACTTCGATGCCGTGTACCGCCACGGCCGGTCCGCTTCGACCCGCTTCCTGACGCTCTGGTGGTACTCGCGTGATGAGACGATCGGCGCCCCTCGGCTCGGGTTCGCCGTGCCGAAGGCGGTCGGGAACGCCGTCGTGCGCAACAAGATCAAGCGCCAGCTTCGCGAGATCGTCCCCGGCCGCCTCGAGAAGGTGCCCGTGACGAACGACTACGTCCTGGTTGTTCGCCAGGGCCTCCCCGAGGCCGTCGACGCGAACGGCCACGACTGGCTCGACGAGCGGGTCGACGAGGTGCTCGGGAAGGCGGCCGCGTGAACGCTGCGATTCGCACCGTCGCGATCCTCCCGATCCGGCTCTACCAGCTCGTGATCTCGCCGTTCGTCCCGGCGAACACCTGCAAGTACCACCCGACCTGCTCGGAGTACGCAGCGCTCGCGATCCGCAAGCACGGCGTCCTCAAGGGCGTTCCGCTGGCAGGCTGGCGTCTGCTGCGCTGCAACCCGTGGTCGCACGGCGGAGTCGATTACCCATGATCGTCGCCAACATCCTCTCGCCGCTCGAGAACCTGATGAAGTCGATCCTCGACTTCTTCCATGCGTCGGTCGGGCTTCCGTGGGCGTGGGCGATCATCGCCGTCACGCTCACCGTGCGGATCTGCCTCGTGCCGCTCGCGGTCCGGCAGATCCACTCGATGCAGGCGCTCCAGGCGCACGCGCCGGAGATGAAGGAGATCCAGCGGAAGTACAAGGGCGACCGCCAGAAGCAGTCGGAAGAGCTGCAGAAGTTCTACAAGGAGAACCACATCAACCCGGCTGCGTCGTGCCTGCCGATGCTCGCGCAGCTGCCGGTGTTCTTCGCGCTCTACCTGACGCTCCGGCACGAGGCCAAGCACATCACCGGCACCTGGCTCGGGATCGTGCACCTCGACCCGCACGTCACCGAGCACTGGTCGGGCTACGTGCTGCTCGCCATCTACGCCGGCTCGCAGATCTCCTCGACGTACTTCATGGGCCAGCAGATGGACAAGACGCAGCGCCGGATCATGATGATCCTGCCGCTCGCGTTCCTGACCGTCGTGACGCGCTTCCCGACCGGCCTCGTCCTCTACTGGATGACGACCAACCTGTGGACGGTCGGGCAAGGCCTGATCACGCGGCGCCTGATGCCGAAGCCCGGCTCGGCGCCCGCGAAGGTCGGCCCGCGCCGGACCTCCCGCACCGTCCCCGCCCCGGCGATCGTCGAGAACAACGGCACCGCTGCCGAGCCGCCGAAGCAGCAGCCCGGGTCCGGCCAGCCACGACGCGTCAAGCGCAAGAAGGGCGGCGGGCGGCAGTGAGCAGCGAGGTCTCCGTGGAAGCGACCGGGGAGACCGTCGGCGAGGCCAAATGGAAGGCGCTGCGCGACCTCGAGCGGTCGGCGCCCGGCCTCGACAAGAGCACTGTTCGCTACCAGGTCGTCTCGGAAGGCGAACGCGGGCTGCTCGGCGTCGGCTACACGCCGGCCCGCGTGATCGCATCGGGCACGGCACCGGATGGGGGCTTCTCGGAGCCGCCCGAGGACGAGTCTGCCGAGGCTTCCCGCGTACGCGCGCTCGTCGAGCGCGTCGTCGGCTCGATCGGTGTCGGGGCGTCGATCGACATCGCCGAGACCGACGAAGAGATCTCGGTCACGTGCACCGGCGGAGATGTCGGGTTGCTGATCGGCAAGCACGGGCAGACGATCGACGCGCTGCAGTACGTCGCGAACGCAGCGGTGTTCCACCGCGGCGAGGGCAAGCGGGTGACGTCGACGCGGCCGGGTATCGCGACCGCCGGCGCACGACGCTCGAGAGCATCGCGTCGCAGGCCGCCGACCGTGCCGCGAGAGGTGAACGAGTCGTGCTCGAGCCGATGAGCGCCGTCGAGCGGAAGGTCGTCCACGAGCACCTGAAGGAGATCGACGGCATCGAGACGACGAGCGAGGGGACGGAGCCGAATCGGTACGTCGTCGTCCTCCCCGCTTGAGGCCTGGCTCGACGCCGTCCTCGCCACTCCCGGCCTGACGGCAATCCGAGATCGCGCCGAGGCACGGCGCGTTCTGCTCGACGACTCGTTGCGCGGCCTCGAGCTCGTCTCGGCGTTCTCGGGCGCGATCGTCGATGTGGGAAGCGGCGGCGGCGCACCGGGGATCCCGCTCGCACTCGAGCTGCCCGAGCGCGAAGTGGTCCTGCTCGAAGCGGAGCGGCGAAAGTGCGAGTTCCTCGAGCGCGTCGCGCCCGCCGAACGCGCGCGTCGTGTGGGGCCGGGCCGAGGAGCAGGAGCTCGACTGGGCCGGCGTTGCCGTCGCGAAGGCGCTGGCCCACCCGCCGACCGCCGTCGAGTGGTGCCTGCCGCTCGTGCGTCCGGGTGGGGCGGTCGTTCTCTGGGTCGGCCCCTCGGCCGACCCGGATCGGGTCGCCCGGGTCGCCGGCCGGATCGCCGGCGAGCTCGCGGCGGCGCCGGAGGGCTTCCTCGTGATCCGCAAGACCGGGCCGACGCCTGAGGGCTTTCCGCGCCGGGTCGGCGTGGCCAAAAAGCGTCCGCTGGCATAGCCGCAAACTGCGGTGAAAAGCCTCGGTCCGTGCGTGGGATCGGTGAGACGAGGAGGCTAGATTGGACCCGTGCCGGCGAGGATCTACGCGTTTGCGAATCAGAAGGGCGGCGTCGGCAAGACGACCACGGCGGTCAATCTCGCCGCGTGCCTCGCCGAGGCCGGCGAGCGCGCTCTCGTCGTCGACCTCGACCCGCAGGCGAACGCGACCTCGGGGCTCGGCATGCGCGCGAACGGCACGTCGAGCTACGACCTTCTCGACGGCGCGCCGCTCTCGAGCTGGCGAAGCCGACGCACTTCGAGAACCTCTTTCTCGTCCCGTCGCGGCCGGAGCTCGCGGGCGCTGCGGTCGAGCTCTCGCAGCGCGAGGACGGCGATCGCTACCTCGCCGAAGCGCTCGCCGATGCCGATGACTTCGACTTCGTGCTGCTCGACTGCCCGCCGTCGCTCGGGCCGCTGACCGTGAACGCGCTGGCGGCTGCCGACCGCGTGATCGTGCCGGTGCAGGCCGAGTACTACGCGCTCGAAGGGCTCGCGCAGCTCGTGCAGTCGATCAACCTGATCAAGGCGCGGCTCAACCCGAAGCTCGAGATCGCCGGCGTGCTGCTGACGATGACCGACTGCCGCACGAAGCTCTCCGCCGACGTCGAGGCGGAGGTGCGCCGCCACTTCGGCGCCCTCGTCTTCGACGCGGTCGTGCCGCGCTCGGTGCGCGTCGCCGAGGCGCCGAGCCACGGTCTGCCCGTGACCCACTACGACCGCCGCTCGCGCGGCGCCGAGGCCTACTGGAAGGTGGCGATGGAGCTTGTCGAACGGCAAGTAACGCACCGCGGCGCGGTCTCGGCCGCGGCTTCGAGGTGCTGATCGGCGGCGAGCGAGCCGGAGCTCGCGCGAGCTTCCCGTCGACCAGATCCACCCGAACCCGAAGCAGCCGCGCAAGCAGTTCGACCACGAGGCGGTGAGCGGGCTCGCCGAGTCGATTCGCGCCCAGGGCCTGATCCAGCCGATCGTCGTGCGGCCCGCGGCTCGCAGGGCGGCTACGAGCTGATCGCCGGCGAGCGTCGCTGGCGCGCGGCGCGCGAGGCCGGGCTCGAGAAGGTGCCCGCGGTCGTCCGCGAGGCCGACGACCGCGAGACGCTGCTCCTCGGCCTCGTCGAGAACGTCGCCCGCGAGGACCTCTCGCCGATCGAAGAGGGCGCGCGCCTACGCCATCCTGATCGACGAGTTTCGGCTTTCGCTCGGCGAGGTCGCCGATCGCGTCGGCAAGTCGAAGCCGACGGTCTCGAACCGCGTCCGGCTGCTCGAGCTGCCCGAGGACGTCCTCGCGCTGGTCGCGCGACGGCGACGCTGACCGAGGGGCACGCACGCGCGGTGCTCTCGGTCCCCGACCACGACGACCGCCGCCGGCTCGCGCGGCGGATCGCGCGCGAGGGCATGTCGGTTCGCGCGGCCGAGCGCGCCGCAAGCGCTGTGGGCGCTGCGCACGCGTGAGCGGCGCGTCCACGCGTCGATCCGGTGCTCGCCGGCCGCGGTTCGGATGCGTTCAGCACCGTTGACCGGGTTCGACGCGAAGGTCGGCGCGGCCGGCCTGCAGGTGGCCGTTCGACGGCGAGGTCGAGCTCGAAGAGCTCGCCGAAGCGCTCGAGCGCCTGCTCGCGCCGTAACCCCATCCACCCGGAGCCGTTGCACCTTTGTGAACGGCCCCTGGCTACAAGACATCGAGTCGCTCGAAGCGATCTCGCAGGACGACGATGCGTGCGCGCTCTTTCTCAGGATGGCGCGCATGGCGCAGAACGGCAGGCTGGAGCCGTTCCTGCGCGAGCTCGAGGACGACGCCGAGCTCGACGACGATACGAAGGCGAACCTGAGCGAGCTCGCTCAGGACTCCGGCTTCCTCTACGCGGTCGAGGAATACGTGCGCCGGACGCGCGCCGTCCATTGATGGACCAACCGCCTCGGTACTTCGGCAAGCCGCCGAAGTCCTCGACGCCGCGCTCGCGTTTCTCGCGCTGCTGCCGCGGCGCACGTGCTCGAGCTCGGTCGTTTCGCCTGGGTCGGCCGCGGCGCACGTGGACGCACGCGTCGGCGCCCGCGTCGGCGCGGCTGCGGATCGAGAGGCTTCGGCTCGGCCGCCGTCGCAGACGCCTCCAGTTCGCGCTCGGCGGCGCCGCGCATGTCGGGCGACGAGCACGCGTGCGGAAGCGCTGCGGACCGAGCTGTCAGGCTGCGATTGCACGTCGCGACGGCGGCGCCCGACAGCTCGCGCGCGCGGTGGTCGGATCGGCGCACGTCTGAGAACGAAGGACGAGCGTGCGGCGATCGCTCCGACACGAGTGCGCGAGCCGCAGGATGAAGCCTCGAGAAACCGCGAAACGTCACGGCGACGGCTCGGCGACAGGGCAGTCGAGCCGGGAAGTGGGCGATCCTGGATTCGAACCAGGGACCTCCGCCTTATCAGAGCGGCGCTCTAACCAACTGAGCTAATCGCCCGCGCCGGCGCATAATAGCGCCCGCGCGTTTGCCCTCAAGGGCGGGGGTAATCTAGAGTGCATGGTCGAGATGACGATCTACGGGGTGTCGTTCGACCTCGTCGGCAAGCAGCCGATCGTGCTGCTGAAGACGGCCGACGGCAACCGCTACCTGCCGATCTGGATCGGCCATCCGGAGGCGGCCGCGATCCTGATGAAGCTGCAGGGCGCGACGCGCCGCGGCCGCTGACGCACGACCTGCTCGTCAACATCCTCGGCGAGCTCGACGTCGAGGTCGTTCGCGTCACCGTCACCGAGCTGCGCGAGAACACGTTCCACGCGTCGATCACCGTCGCGCAGAACGGCAACGAGGTCGAGATCGACTCGCGCTCGTCCGACGCGATCGCGGTCGCGGTTCGCGCGCAGGCGCCGATCTTCGCCGCCGACGACGTGATCGAGGAGTCCGCGATCGAGATGGAAGGCGACGAGGTCAACGAGGAGGAGATCGTCGACGAGTTCAAGAGGTTCCTCGACCATGTCTCGGCCGAGGACTTCGCCGAGGCCGAGCTCGAGGAGCTGCTCGAGGACGACGACGAAGAAGAAGCCGAAGACGACGGCGAGCGCTAGCCCTTGAACGTCACGGCGGCGACGAGCGCGATCAGGTTGAACGTCGCGTGCACGACCATGCCCGGATAGACGCTGTCGGTCTGCGAGCGGAGCCAGGCGAGGACGCAGCCGAACACGGCGATCACCGGCAGGTCGAGCACGAGGCCGTGCGCGAGGCCGAAGAGCACGCCGACCGCGACGATCGCCGGCCACTCGCCGAAGCGCCGGAGCAGCGTGAAGCCGAGGCCGCGGAAGGTCAGCTCCTCGACGAACGGCACCCACGTGCAGATGACGATCGCGTTGACGATGTACGCCCAGGCGTGGTCGGGCTCCCAGTGGCTCGGCGTCAGCCCCTGCTCGTTGCCCGGGTGGACGATCGCCGAGTACACGCCCTCGAACGCGTAGATCGCGACCACCGCGCCGACGGCGAGCGCCACGGCGCGCGGGATCGAGTTGGGCCGGCGCAGCGCGAGCAGTGTCGCCGAGAAGCCGGCGATCAAGAGCACGAGCACGAGCACGATCCCGTCCTGGATCAGACCGCCGACCGCCGTCGACCACTCGTAGAGCACCTGCGGGTCGGGCTTGCCGGACGTTGCGCGCGTCGCGTACGCGAGCGCGATCAGCAACGTGACGAGGCCGAGCCACCACGCGAGCCGCGTGCCGTCGTCCCTACGATACGGCGGCGCCGTGCCGAAACGCGTCTTCACCCCGGCCGAGGCTAACAGCGCCCTCGGCCTTGTGCGTCCCGTCGCCGAGCGGCTCGTCGCGGCGCGCGCCCGCATGCGCGAGCTGGTCGAGGCGCAGGGCACGCTCGTCACCGCGATCGGCGGCAACGGCGGCGGCTACGCGGCGAGCGACCTGAACGCCGCGCAGGCGGAGCTCGAGCAGCTGGCCGAGCAGGCCGAGCAGTGCGTCGACGAGCTGGACGCGCTCGGCGTCGAGCATCAAGGACCTCGATCTCGGCCTGCTCGACTTCCGGGCGTTGCGTCAACGGCGAGACGGTCGAGCTCTGCTGGCACGTCGGCGAGGACTCCGTGACGCAGTGGCACCGGATCGGCGAGGGTTACGCCGGCCGGAAACCGATCGACTGGATCGAATAGAGCGCTCATGTCCGACTTCTGGCAACGGATCCTGATCGCGCTGGGCGTTGTCGCCCTCGCGGTCGTCGTCGCGAAGATCGTCGACTGGCGGATCTCGCGGCATCACCTCGGGCCGGACGCGGTGACGCGCTACCGCGTGCTGCGCCGGGTGATCCTCGTGACGATCGTGTTCGTCGGGGTCCTCTCGGCGCTGCTCGTCATCCCCGAGGTGCGCGCGATTGCCGGCGCGATCCTCGCGTCGTCCGCAGTCCTCGGGCTCGTGATCGGCTTCGCCGCGCAGCGGACGCTCGGCAACGTGATCGCCGGGATCCTGATCGCCGTCAGCCAGCCGCTCCGGATCGGCGACGAGGTCGAGTTCCAGGGGACGCAGGGTGTCGTCGAGGAGATCGGCCTCACCTACACCTGGCTCCGCACGCACGACGACGACCGGTTCGTCGTCCCGAACGAGCAGCTCGCGTCGGCGCCGATCCGCAACTCGACGATCCGCAACTCGCGTGCCCTGGCCGAGGCATCCGTTCAGGTCCCGCTCGCGAACCTTGACCAGACGGTGGAGTTGCTGCGAGCAGATGGCGACGAGGTGTACGTCACCGACCTAACGGGGGAGAACGCAACCATCGTGGTGCGCAGATGGGTCTCCGGTGAAGAGGCTGCCGAGCAGGCGGCGAGCGACCTTCGCATCGCGCTCGCGAAACGGCTGGCGCGAGGCGATGGATGAGCTCACGCCGCCGCCGCGCCGACCTCGACTTCGTTCTTCGTCACCGCACCCGTAAGCGGAAGCGAACCGCGCGCACCCACCGCCGCCGGCGCACCGGCCTGATCGCAGCGGTCGTCGCCTTCGCGGTCGTCGTGATGCTGGCGCTCGGCCTCGGCGCCGGCGTCGCGCTGACCGCCGGCTGCGACCTCAACTCGCTGCGGCCGGTCGAGATCGGCCAGAACTCGTTCGTCTACGCGCGCGACGGCTCGCTGCTCGGCTCGATCCCCGCCGACCGCAACCGCGAGCCGGTGTCGCTCGTCCGGGATGTCGCCGTGGCTGCCGAAGGCGACGGTCGCGATCGAGGACCGCCGCTTCTGGCAGCACGGCGCCGTCGACTACGTCGGCATCGCGCGCGCCGCGTGGGCCGACGTCACCGCCGGCAAGGCGGTGCAGGGCGGCTCGACGATCACGCAGCAGCTCGTGCGCAACCTCTACACCGGCGACGAGAAGACGTTCCAGCGCAAGCTGAAGGAGGCGTGCCTCGCGATCAAGCTTCGCGGACAATGGCCGAAGCCGAAGATCCTCGACGAGTACCTGAACACCGTCTACTACGGCAACCACGCGTACGGCGTCGAGGCGGCGGCGCAGACGTACTTCTCGAAGCACGCGAGCCAGCTGACGCTCGCTGCAGGCCGCGCTGCTCGCGGGCCTGCCGCAGGCGCCGTCCGACTACGACCCGCTGCACGACCCGCAGGACGCGATCGCCCGGCGCGACGAAGTGCTCGCCGCCCTCCTGACGAACGGGGACATCAGCCAGGCGCAGTACGACACGCGCGTCCACGCGCCGCTCAAGCTGAAGCCGGGCCGGATCTACACGCAGATCAAGGAGCCGTACTTCTTCTCGTACGTGCGCGACCAGCTCGAGCAGAAGTACGGCGCGAACACGGTCGCCGAGGGCGGGCTGAAGGTCTACACGACGATCGACCCGCGCCTGCAGCGGCTCGCGCGACACGCGATCCGCGACGTGCTGCCGTACAAGACCGACCCCGCTGCGGCGATCGTCTCGATCCAGCCCGGCACCGGCGCGATCCGCGCGATGACCGCGGTCGTGCGCACCAAGGGCAACCAGTTCAACCTCGTCGCGCAGTCGGCGCGGCAGGCGGGCTCGACCTTCAAGACGTTCGTGCTCGCGTCGGCGATCGAGCAGGGCGTCGATCCGGACACGACCTACTACACGTCCGCGCCGTTCACGTGCTCGATCGGCCCGTGGTGCCAGCCGCCCGTGGCAGGTGCACACCTACGAGAACACCTACAGCGGCCCGGAGTCGCTGACGCGCGCGACGCTGCAGTCCGACAACACCGTGTACGCGCAGCTGACGCTCGACGTCGGACCGAAGTACGTGTGGGAGATGGCGCACCGCTTCGGCGTGCACATGACGCCGGACAAGCCGGTCGCGATCGATCGGGCTCGGCTCGCTCGCCGTCTCGCCGCTCGACATGGCGGCGGCCTACGCGACGTTCCCGGCGATGGGCATCTACGCGAAGCCGATGGCGATCACGAAGGTGATCCTGCCGGGCGGCAGCGTCGACACCGCCTCCGGTTGGGGCAAGCCGCAGACGCCAAACGCGTCGTGTCGCAGGGCGTTGCCTGGAAGGTCAACGACGTGCTGCAGCAGAACGCGCAGTACGGGACCGGCGCCGGCTCAGGCGACGGCGACGCACCCGAACGCCGGCAAGACGGGCACGACCGAGAACCACGACGACGCGTGGTTCGACGGGTACACGCGCCAGCTCTCGACGGTCGTCTGGATGGGCTATCCGACCGGCGAGATCCCGATGACCGACGTGCACGGCGAGACGGTGCAGGGCGCGACGTTCGCCGTGCCGATCTGGCACGAGTACATGGCGGCAGCGCTTGTGAACGCACCGGCGCTCGACTTCCCTGCGCCGAACGCCTACCCGCTCTGGAAGAGCATCACGCGTGGGAGCTATGGAACGCTCGGCTACTACTACGTCCCGACGACAACCTACGAGGCGCCGACGACGTACACGGTCCCGACCGACGTGGCACCGACGCCGCCACTCCACCGCTCCGCCGCCCGACCAGGCGGCTCCGCACTAACCGGTAGTCGTCGTCGCCGGCGTCGTGTCGGTGGTCGTCTCGGCAGTTGTCGTGTCGCGTCGTCGTGGTGCGGCGCGGTCGTCGTCGGCTGGACGACGCTCGTTGTGGGCGGTGGCGGAGCGGTGGTCGTGGCCGGCGGTTGTCGTCGGCGCGGTCGTCGGCGGTGGCGGAGCAGGTCGCGTCGTCGTCGGCGCAGTCGTCGTGGCGGCTGTGGTCGTCGGCTCGGTTGTCGAGACAGTCGACGCTGTCGTCGAGACGCGTCGCCGAGGAGACCGACGGGATGCTCAGGCTCGCCGGCGGCGGCGCTGCCGGGCTGTCGCTGCCGCGCGTCAGCGCGAACGCCAGCGCCGGCGCCTGCGATCAGCGAGTGCGACTGCCAGCGCCGATGAGCGGCACGACGGCGTTCCGCTTCCGGCGCGGCGGCCTGCGGCGACCACGCGGGTCGCGTCTGCGCCGAGCACGCATCGTCGCTGCCGTCTCCTCGCCGCGCAGCAGCGGCGAAGAGCGCCGCGCCGTCGGCGGGCCGTTCGCGCGGGTCCTTGCGCAGCGACGCGGCGACGATCGCGGCGAGTCGCGGCGGGAGCGTCCGAGCGGAACGGCGGAGACCGGCGGCGGCGGGTCGTCGCGATGCATGCGCACGAGCTCCATCGCGTTGGTCGATGTGAACGGGCAGCCGCCCCGTGAGCATCCGGAAGAGGATGACGCCGAACGAGTAGACGTCGCTTGCGCGGTCCCGCCGGCAGGCCGGTCGCCTGCTCCGGCGAGATGTACGACGCGGTTCCGAGCACGGTGCCGGCATCGGTCAGCGTGCCGGTCGCCGCGCCATGCTCGCGATCCCGAAGTCGGCGATCTTCGCGCGACCCTCGCCGTCGAAGAGGATGTTCGCCGGCTTCAGGTCGCGGTGGACGAGACCGCGCTCGTGGGCATGCGCGAGGCCGGCGGCGATCTCGGTTGCGATGCGCGTCGTCTCGTCGTCGGGCAGCGGCTTGCCGGTTCGGAGCCGGTCCTCGAGCGAGCCGTTCGGGAAGTACTCGAGCACCATGAACGGCCGCGCCGTCGTCGGCGCCGTAGTCGTAGAGCGCGCAGATGTTCGGATGCGAGAGCGCGGCGACGGCGCGCGCCTCGCGCGCGAACCGCTCGCGGTCGGCGCTCGGCGCGAGCATCTTGACCGCGACGCGACGCTCGAGCTCCTCGTCCTCGGCCAGCCAGACCGCGCTCATCGAGCCGCGCCCGAGTGGCTCGATCAACCGGTACCGCCCTGCGATCACCTCGTCAGCCATGCCGCCGGGATTATCGTGCGCCACGGTGGCGGACCTCCTGACGATCGACGAAGCGCTCGCGGATCGTGCTCGCGCACGCGCGCGCCGCTGGCCGGCTGAGGCAGTCGCCGTGCGCGACGCGCGCGGGCCGCGTTCTCGCCGCGGCGGCCGTCGCCGCCGTCGACCTGCCGCCGTTCGACAGCTCGGCGATGGACGGCTATGCGGTGCGCGCCGCCGACACGCCCGGGCGAGCTTCGGGTCGTCGGCCACTCGGCCGCCGGCACGCCCGCCGAAGTCGCGCTCGCGGCCGGGCGAGGCGATCGAGATCTCGACCGGCGCGGTCGTGCCCGCCGGCGCTGACGCGGTCGTCCCGGTCGAGCGAACGCAGCCCGGCGTGACCGTCGAAGGCGGTACGCGCCGGCGAGAACGTACGGCCGCGCGGCGGCGATGCCCGCACGCGGCGACGCGGTCGTCGCCGCCGGCACGCTCCTCGGCCCGGCGCAGCTCGGGGCTCTCGCGTCTGCGGGTGTCGTCGACCGTGTCGTGCGCGCGCCGGCCGCGCGTCGCAGTCCTCGCGACCGGCAACGAGCTTCGCCCGCCCGGCAGCCGAGCTCGCGCCCGGGCGAGATCTACGAGTCGAACTCGCTGCTGCTCGCGGCGCTCGCTGCGAGCGCAGGCGCGGAGCCGCACGCGGTTCGAGCCGGCAGCCGACGACGAGGCGCGCGACGCGCGCCGCTCTGGCGCATGCGCTCGCCGGCGCCGACGTCGTGCTCACCTCCGGCGGCGTCTCGGTCGGCCCGCACGATCTCGTGCGTGCGCTCGCTCGCCTCGCTGGGCGCGACCGAGCTCTTCTGGCGCGTCGCGGTCAAGCCGGGAAAGCCGCATCGCGTTCTCGACGCTCGGCTCGACGCTCGTGTTCGGGCTGCCGGGCAACCCGGTCTCGTCGCTCGTCGGCTTCGAGCTGTTCGTGCGCCCGGCGCTGCGCGCGCTCCAGGGCGAGCGCGAGCCCCGCCCCGCGCTATCTGCCGGGCGTGCTCGGCGCACCCGTGCGTCGCGGTCGCCGATCGCGACGAGCTGATCCGCGCACGTCTGCGTCGACGGTGAGCTTGCAGCCGCCCCGCGGCCAGGAGTCGCACATGATCGCCGCCGCCGCGAGTGCGAACGCGCTCGTGCTCGTCCCGCGCGGCGACGGTGAGCTGGCCCAGGGCGCGCAGGTCAGCTGGCTCGCGTTGTAGTCGGTACGGCCCGGACGAGCTGCGCATCGACGATGTAGCGATGGGTGGCGAAGAACCGCGGGTGGCACGCCTGTAGGCGAAGGAGCTCGTGTCCGTGGTTGCGGAGCACCGCGACGTCCGAGGCCGGCACGACGAAGTGGCGCGTCACGCGATAGGTGAACGTGCCGTACGGGAGGACGAAGCGGATCGCAGTCGCCGAGCCGGAGGTCGTTGATCTGCGCGAACGGCGCGAGGTAGGTCGTCCGGTGCCCGGCGACGTAGACGAGCCGGCCCTGGCCGGGGAGCGCGCTCGGGATGTAGTGACCAGGGCCTTTGCGGAGTGAGGACTCGTCGGTCCCCTGTACGACGACCATGTCGAGCCCGATCCGCGAGATCTGGAGTCGCCCGACGGGGTCGCCCCGCTGCAACGTGCGCCGGTAGGCGGCCGCTTCGGCGCTCAGATCACGGTCGGCGACCTGGGCGTCGAACCGACGCGCGCGCTGCGTGTACTCGTGCGACAGCCGCGACTGCTCGAAGTGGGTGTAGATCGCGGTGAACGGGTCCTGCCAGCGCCAGACGACGATCACCCAGACCAGCGTCAGGACACCCGCTGCCAGAAGCAGCGTGCCGGCGATCCGGGCCAGCTTGCGCATCTACCCTCCGAACGCTTGGCGCCGCTCCTCGGATACGCGTTTGCGGGCGCGGAACGCGAGGACGACTGCGCGAATGAGCTCGCGAATCGGGCCGCGCGGCGGGCGTTCGCCAGGATCTGGGTACGGCGCGTACCGGTTCGCCGCGACCGCGACGAGCTGCGCGGCGCACGCGGCTGCACCGAGCGCGATCGCGACCGGTGGCACGTGCACCCAGCCGACCGACACGAGCGTGAGCAGATACCACGGCGCATCGAAGCCGAGGCCGAAGCGGATTCCGAGCGAAAGCAGGATCAGCGCCGGGCCGATGAGCCCGATGAGCAGCAATGCGGCGCGCGCCGGCCACCGCCTGGCGCGGGCCGCCGGAAGCCAGAGCCAGGCGTGGAGCGGCGGCAGGACGAAGAGGAGCGCGAAGGGGTTCGTTGCCAGTACGAGCAACGAGACGAGACCGAGACCGAGGAGTGCGGTTGCGTCTCCGGCGAGCCGTTCGTCCGTTGCGATCGGCCGCCGCGGAACGAGGCGCTGGCGTGCCACCGCCCACCCGAGCAGGACGACGATGCCGAAGACGGTCAGCGCGAGCACCGGCCAGTCGCCCGCCACATGCGTTGCCGGGTCGAGAGGTCGATCGGCACCGGCCGGCCAGGCGCCGAGGAATCTGAACGCGTAGAACGCAAGCCCGACGAACAGCCAGAACAGGAGGCGCGTGCGCAGGCTTCGCATCGCCGGCAGCAGCGTGATGTGCCGGCGCCGGCACCGCGCGAAGAGGTCGACGACCGCCACGAGGTACGGGACGAGCAGCGCGAGGAGCAACAGCTCGATCGCCACGCCGCGCACGACCCGCGATCCGAGTAGGACATAGGTCGTCGTCCCCGGCGCGAGGACGAGACCCTGGTCGAGCGAGCCGACGAGCTGCTGCGCTGCGCGCCCGAGTTGGTTCACGCGGGGAGTCGACAAGAGGTCGCTCCGGTCGGTCAGCGAGCTCAGGGGGGCGCGGGCCGGCCGTTGTCAGTGTCAGCGCGGGGATCCCGCGCGCGACGAACGGCCCTTGCTCGTAGAGCGTGTACGGGAAGCCGAGGTCGATCAGCTGTCCGAGAACGCTCACGTGACCCGGTGCGACACCGGTCTGCTCCGCCACGCGGCGCGCGGCCGTCTCGACGAGCTCGGCCGTCGGTGAGCGCGGGGTGTCACCCGCGATCTCGAGGCGAGCCTGGCCCGTGCCGCCGATCGCCGTCAGATCGATCACGGCGACGATCGAGAGGTGCGTCCGCGCGGCGAACCGCGCCGCACCGATCCCGCCGAAGGAGCCGCCGTCGGTCGAGAGAAAGACGATCGTGTGCGTGGAGCGCACGCGCCGAGGAGGCGCGTGCGTAGCTGCGGGCGAGCTCGATCAGGGCGGCGGTTCCGCTCGCGTTGTTGTTCGCTCCCGGTCCGGCTCCCGAGTCGTCGCGGTGCGCGAGCACGACGATCGCCTGCGCCGACTGGCCGGCTGCCACGGCCCACAGGTTCTGCAGCGGCACGTTCCCGAGGCCCGGCACGTCCTCGTGCCAGCTGTCCGAATAGACCGGGAGGTTGTACTGCCGCATCTCGTTGCGGTACCACTGCGCGGCGTTGGTTGCGCCCGCCGTCCCGGGCACGCGGTCGGGGTAGGTCCCCGAGAGATCGGTGGCCACGGCGACCGCTGCGGCCCCGTCGAAGTTGGGCGGGAGCGGCGGTGCGGGCAGCGCGCCGGGACGCGCGATCCCGAAGGCGAGCACGAGCAGCGGGAGCGCCAGGATGAGGAAGGACGCCCGGTAGAGACGGAAGCTGACCGGCCGTTCGAGCGAGCCGCGACGGGCGCGGCGACGCTGTCGCCGCGCGGGAACTGGGGTCGCCGCCATCTCGAGGGCTATCCTGGCAGCGCCGCTCGGACGATGCCCGACGTTTCCCCCACGATCCTGCTCGTCGACGATGAGGACGCCGTCCGCAAGGTCTTGGCGTTCCCGCTCGAGAAGGACGGGTACTCTGTTGTCCAGGCTGGCGACGGCGAGGAGGCGATCCGTCTCTTCGAGTCGCAGCCGATCGATCTGGTCGTCCTCGACCTGATGCTGCCGCGGCTGGACGGTCTCGAGGTCTGCAAGAGGCTGAGGGCGACGAGCACGGTGCCGATCATCATGCTCACCGCCCGCGACGACGAGCTCGACAAGGTGCTCGGCCTCGAGCTGGGCGCTGACGACTACATCACGAAGCCCTTCTCGATCCGGGAGTTCCGGTCGCGTGTGCGCGCCCTTCTGCGCCGAGCCCGCGCGCCGCATGTCCCCGGCAGCGCCGAAGACGAGCGGATCGAGGTCGACGGGCTGGTCGTCGACGTGCCGCGCCGGACGGTCGAGGTGCGCGGTGCCCCTGTCCAGCTCACCTACGTGGAGTTCGAGCTCCTGCGCGCGCTCGCCTCGTCTCCGGGCCGGGTGTTCAGCCGGCGGATGCTGCTCGAAGCACTCTGGAAGAGCGCCGACTATCGCGATCCGCGCACGATCGACGTCCACGTCCGCCATCTCCGCGAGAAGCTCGAGGCGGAGCCGAGGACGCCGGAGTTCATCCTGACCGTGCGCGGCGTCGGCTACCGGTTCAGGGAGAAATGAGCCCCTTACGGAGCGTTGGCGGCCGGCTGGCGCTCGCGCTCCTCGTGATTGTGGCCGGCGTGCTGGCGATCGTCTACCTGATCGTCGTCCCGTCCTTCCAGCGCTCGCTCGAGAACGCGGAGCTTCGCAGCCTCGCAGGGTCGATTCAGCATGTGGCGACGGCGCCGGGCTTCCCGACCAACCAGGCGAGCCTTCAGCCATACGTCTCTGGCCTGCAGCAGGCCGTCAACGCGCGGGTCGCCGTCTTCAGCCAGCTTGCCTCGAAGGGCCCGCTCGAGCCGCAGGCCGACTCGAACACGGAGCAGAACTCGAGCGTGCTCGAGCACGACCCGGTTGCGCTGGCGGCAAAGAACAGCTCGACGCTTGCGCGCGGCACCGTCTCGCGCGACGGCCAGCTGTTCGCGGAGGTCGCCTATCCCATCAACTCCTATGTGCTCCTGTTCTCGGCGCCGCTCCACGACCAGCTGCAAACGGTCGATGTGGTGCGTCGGCGTGTCTTCATCGCCGGGGCGATCGCGACGCTCTTCGCCGTGCTCGTGGGGTACACCGGCGCGACGCTCTTCGCGCGGCGACTGAAGCGCCTCGAGGCGGCCGCCGAGCGGATCGCGGCCGGCGACTTCGCCGAACCGGTGGTCGATCCGATCGATGACGAGGTCGGTCAGCTGGCGCGCGCGTTCGAGCGGATGCGGCTTCGAATCGCAAGCCTCGACCGGGCGCGTGGGGAGTTCATCGCGAATGCCTCGCACGAGCTTCGCACCCCGCTCTTCTCGCTCGGCGGCTTCCTCGAGCTGCTGGACGAGCCCGGGCTCGACGCGGAGACGCGAGACGAGTTCGTCGCTCAGATGCGGGAGCAGGTGGCGCGTCTGACGAAGCTCGCGACCGAGCTCCTCGACCTCTCCCGCCTGGACGCCGGGCAGTTGTCGGTCGTCTCCGAGCCGATCGACCTGGCTCAGCTGGCCGGGGAGCTCGCGCTGGAGTTCGGGCCGCGCGCGCTCGCGACCACGCATGAGCTCAGCTCGGACGGAGACCCGTCCGTCCCGGCGTGGGGGGATGAGGCCCGGGTCCTGCAGATCGGGCGGATCCTGGTCGAGAACGCGATCGTGCACACGCCGCCGGGAACGCACGTCCGGATCGCGGTTGCGACCGAAGGGGGCCGCGCGACGCTCGCGGTTGCGAACGACGGCCCGGCGATTCCCGCCCAGGCCGAGCGACAGGTCTTCGAGCGGTTCTATCGACTGGACGGCCGCCGCGCCTCGGGCAGCGGCCTCGGCCTGGCGATCGCGCGGGAGTTGGCCGAGGTGATGGCCGGCCGGCTCGAGCTCGCAGCGGTCGACGGCTGGACGCGGTTCACGCTTGGCGCTCCCGGCCGAGACGATCGACACGAAAACCGTGAAAACGGCGCAAACCGTTTCGTAGAGCCAAATACCCGGCCGGCGAGGACTCGCCGTATAGTGGGCGAGCGTGCGTTCGAGCTCGACTGCCGCTCTTGTGCTCGTCGCCGCCGTTCTCGGGGGCGTCGCCGTTCTCGTGACGGCCAAGGCGGCCGGACTCCTGCACGGCACGACGCGGACCGAGGTGGTCAGCGTGCCCGACGGCCACCGGTGACGCCTCGGCGCCGGTCGTGGCCGCCAAGCCGCTCGCCGGCAACGGGTTTGCCCCGGCGCAGATCTATCGCCGGCGCGCGGACGGTGTCGTCACCGTCTACGCCGGCTTTGCGGGCGGCTCGGGCGGTCAGGGCTCGGGATTCGTCATTTCGCCGGCCGGATCGGTGCTGACGAGCGCGCATGTGGTCACGACCGCGGGGCTGCGGAACGGCGCGGCGATCAAGCCCGCGGGCTCGATCTTCGTCCAGTTCTCCGATGGCGACCGCGCGCCTGCGCGCCTCGTCGGCTACGACCCCTTCGACGACGTGGCCGTCCTCCACGTCGATCCGAAGCTCCACCCGCTCAACCCCGTGCCGCTCGGCGACTCGGACCGCGTGGTCGTCGGCGAACCGGTCGCGGCAATCGGATCGCCCTTCGGAGACACCGGGTCACTCTCCGTCGGCGTCGTCTCTGCGATTCGCCGCACGCTGCCGTCCGTCACGAAGTACGCCTTGTACGACGCGATCCAGACGGATGCGCCGATCAACCACGGCAACTCGGGCGGCCCGCTCCTCGACGCGCGCGGGCGCGTGATCGGTATCAACGCCCAGATCACCTCGAGCGGCGGCCCTGACTCCGGGTCGGAGGGTGTCGGGTTCGCTGTCCCGATCGACGCAGCCAAGCGGACGCTGGCGCAGCTCATCGCGACCGGGAAGGTCGAATACGCCTCGGTCGGGATCAACACCGAGGATCTGACACCGTCCGTCGCCAAGCACCTGGGCTACGCGGCCCGGGCGGGCGCCCTCATCACCGAGGTCGTCCCGGGAAGTGGCGCTGCGCTCGCCGGTCTCAAGGCGGGGAGTCGCATGGAGCCGTTCGAGGGTCTGGACGTTTCCGTCGGTGGCGATGCGATCGTCGCGATCAACGGCATTCCGGTCGGAAGCGCCGAAGATGTCGTGCGGATTGTTGCAAGCAGGTTGGAACCGGGCCAGACGGCGCGATTCACGGTCGTCCGCGGCAAGGAACGACGCGTCGTTCCGGTGACGCTCGGCGCGCGGCGGCCGCCGGGTTAGGAACCGCCAGAACCGGGAAGGGCCTGAGTGGGAGAGCGCCCACCAGCAGAATTCGGCAGAATCCACGAAGTTTGTCTTCCGAATCCCCGGGTACGCATCCATCCACGATGGGCAACACGAATGGTCATGGGCAGCCGCAAGCGATCAGGCTGACGATTCCCGCCAAGCCGGAGTTCATCACGCTTGGCCGCCTCGCCCTGACCGGAATCGCACGCCTGCGCAACGAGATGATGTCGCAGGAAGTGCTCGGCGACCTGAAACTCGCTCTGACCGAGGCGTGCACGAACTCGGTGCGCCACGCGTACGCGGACGGCGACGGGATGGTCGAGATCGTCTACGAGCTCCATCCCGACCGGCTGGTCGTCGAGGTGCTCGACCAGGGTGACGGCTTCGAGCCGCCGTCGAGCTCGACGGCCCTCGATGGCGAGGAGCTGTCCGAGGGCGGGCTCGGGATCGCGATCATCCAGGCGCTCTCCGACGAGTTCGAGCTCGGCGAGGGGTCGCAGGGCGGCTCGCGGTTGCGCTTCGTCAAGCGGCTCGCCTGACCGCCCGCGTGCCCAAGCGGCGGCAGCTCATCGTGGTCTCGAACCGCGGGCCGGTGACCTACGAGCGCGGTCCCGAGGGCGAGCGGATCGAGAAGCGCGGCGCCGGCGGTCTCGTCACGGCGCTCCGCGGCCTACTCGACCACCACGATGTCACCTGGATCGCAAGTGCCGTGACCGACGAGGACCGGGAGGTCGCGGCCGAGGGCGGCGGCGACGTGCGCTTGCTCGCCCACGATCCGGACGCCTACGACAACTACTACAACGTCGTCGCGAACCCGATGCTGTGGTTCATCCAGCACTCGCTGTGGAGCCGCGCGATGCGCCCCGATCTCGATGCTGCGTTTCACGCTGCGTGGCGCGACTACGAGAAGGTCAACCAAACCTTTGCCGACGCAGTCGTCGCCCAGCTGGACAACACGCCGAACGCGGCCGTCTTCTTCCACGACTACCACCTGTATCTCGCGCCGCGCTACGTGCGCGAGGCTCGGCCCGATGCGGTGCTCGCGCACTTCGTCCATATCCCGTGGCCGGTCGACTGGACCGTGCTGCCCGCGTTGATGCGACGACAGATCCACGAGGGGTTGCTCGCCAACGACGTCGTCGCATTCCACACCGAACGCTGGGCGCGCAACTTCGAAGCGAGCTGCACGGAGGCGGTCGGCGGTAGCGGTGAGACGCACGTCACGCATCACGCGATCTCGATCGACACCGAAGAGTTCGACACGCTCAGCAGCTCGACGGCCGTCCTCGCCGAGGAAGAGAAGCTCGTCGCGACGCGGCCTGAGAAGCTCGTTCTGCGCGTCGATCGCACCGATCCGTCGAAGAACGTCGTCCGCGGGTTCGCCGCGTTCGGGCTGTTGCTCGACGAGCATCCAGAGTGGCGCGGCCGTGTGCGCATGCTCGCGCTGCTCGACCCGTCGCGACAGGCGATCCCCGAGTACATCGAGTATCTCGCCGCCGTCGAGCGTGTTGCCCGCGAGGTCAACGGTCGTCACAACGGTGCGATCTCACTCGAGGTTGCGGACAACTTCCCCCAGTCGGTCGCCGCCTACAAGCAGTTCGACGTCCTGCTCGTGAACGCCGTGTACGACGGCATGAACCTCGTCGCGAAAGAGGCGACCGCTCGTCAACGCGCGCGACGGTGTGCTCGTGCTCTCGGAGAACGCCGGGGCGCACGAGGAGCTCGGCGAGTGGTCCGTGACCGTGAACCCGTTTGACGTCTGGGGACAGGCAGAGGCTCTGCACGAGGCGCTGTCGATGGAAGCCGGCGAGCGCAGCCGTCGCCTCGCAGCCATCCAGGAGCAGGTCCGCGCCAACGACGTCCGCGCCTGGATCGACGGCCTGCTCGCCGATCTGGACGACGTCACGGCGTACGCTTCGCGGGATGAATGAGCTCTCGCACGTCGACGAGACCGGCGCGGTGCGCATGGTCGACGTCGGCGGCAAGCCCCTAGAGCGCCGGCGGGCAGTCGCGCGGGCGCTCGTCGAGCTGCAGCCGGAGACGATCGCGCAGCTCGGCAACCTGCCGAAGGGCGATGCGCTGACGACCGCTCAGCTCGCCGGGATCATGGCGGCGAAGCGCACCTCGGAGCTGATCCCGCTGTGCCACCCGCTGGCGCTCTCCCACGCCGCAGTCGAGCTCACAGTGGTCGACGGTGGGGTCGAGATCGTCGCCTCGGCGGAGACGACGGCGCAGACCGGTGTCGAGATGGAGGCGCTGACGGCTGCATCGGTTGCCGCGCTGACGCTCTACGACATGGTCAAGGCGGTCGACAAGCAGGTCGCGTTTCGCGTGGAGCTCGTCGAGAAGACGAAGCAATGAAGGCTGCGGTGCTGACGATCTCCGATCGTGTCTCGCGCGGCGAGGCGGACGACGGGAGCGGCGACGCGCTCGAAGGGCTTCTCCGCGAGGACGGCTACGCGGTCGTCAGACGCGTCGTGCCGGACGAGGCCGACGAGATCGCGTCGGCGCTCGAGGAGCTGGCCGGCGCTGCTGCGCTCGTGCTGACGACCGGCGGAACCGGCCTTGCTCCTCGCGACGTGACGCCCGAGGCGACCAGCCGCGTGCTCGACCGGCACGCGCCGGGGATCGCCGAGGCGCTGCGGGCGGACTCGATCGCGAAGACCCCGCACGGTCTCCTCTCGCGCGGCGTGGCCGGCACGCTCGGCCACACGCTGATCGTGAACCTGCCGGGCTCGACGGGTGGGTGCCGCGACGGCTACGCCGTTCTTCGTCCCGCTCTCGGCCACGCCTTGTCCCTTCTCGGCGACGCACCGACGCGGCATCAGCACACTTCCCCGTGATGCGGATCGCTCGCCTCTACTACAAGCTCGTCAAGTTCGAGCACACGATCTTCGCGCTGCCGTTCGCGTACGTCGGCGCGTTCCTTGCTGTCGACGGTGTGCCGTCCGCGCACGACCTGCTCTGGATCACGCTGGCCATGGTCGGGGCGCGATCGCTCGCGATGGCACTCAACCGCCTGATCGACGCGCGCATCGACGCGGCCAACCCACGAACATCCGGGCGCGAGATCCCCTCTGGCGCACTCACCTCGAGCGCGGTCATTCTCTTCTGTCTCGCGTCGCTCGCGCTCTACGTCGTCGCGGTGTTCCAACTCGACCCGCTCGTGCGCTGGCTTGCGCCGATCCCCGTCGCGATGTTCGTGATCTACCCGTACCTGAAGCGGTTCACCTGGGGGTGCCACCTCTGGCTCGGCGCAGTCGACGGGCTCGCCCCGATCGGCGCCTGGGCGGCGATCAAGGGCGAGCTGCCGTGGCAGGCCTGGACGCTCGGCGCAGCTGTCGCTGCCTGGGTCGCCGGCTTCGATCTCTTCTACGCGCTCTTCGACGTCGAAGTCGATCGCGAGCAGGGTCTGCACTCGTGGGCGACACGCTTCGGCGAGCGGGGCGCGTTTGCAGGCGCGCGTGTCCTGCACCTCGCGACGATCTTGCTGCTGATCATCACGGGGATCGGCCTGAGCGTCGGTCCCGCGTACTGGCTCGGTGTGCTCGCGGTCGGCTGTCTTCTCCTCTACGAGCACTCGCTCGTGCGGCCCGGCGATCTGCGCCGCCTCGACGCCGCGTTCTTCACGATGAACGGCGTCATCTCGGTGGCGTTCTTCGCCTTCGTGCTCGCTGACGTGCTGTGATCGTCGGCCTTCTGCACCCCGGCGAGATGGGCGCCGCGGTCGGGGCGCGGATCGACGCCGAGGTGATCTGCGCACTTGCTGGGCGCAGCGCGGAGACACGGGCGCGTGCTGCCGCGTTTCGCGACGTCGGCTCCGTCGACGATCTGCTCGCCGAGGCTGACGTCGTGCTCGCGATCTGCCCGCCGCACGCCGCGCTCGATCTGGCGCGCCGCTGTCACGGGTTCGACGGCGTCTACGTCGACGCGAATGCCATCTCGCCCATGCGAGCGGCGGAGATCGCGGCGCTGCATCCGCGTTACGTCGACGGTTCGATCATCGGCAACCCCGACGACCGCATGCTGTATCTCTCGGGCGCGGAGGCGGAGGAGGTCGCCGCGCTTTTCACGCTCGAGACCCGAGTCGTCGCGGACGCCTCGGCGGTGAAGATGGTCTACGCGGCGTGGTCGAAGGGGACGGCGGCGCTGCTGCTCGCGATCCACGCGACGGCGACCCACTTCGAAGTCGAGGACGAGTGGCGCCGCGCGGCGCCGGAGCTTCGCGACCGTCTGGCGCGCGCGGAAGAGTCAGCAGACGAAGAAAGGCTGGCGCTGGGTCGGCGAGATGGAGGAGATCGCCGACACGTTCGGCGCCGCGGGTGAACCGGAAGGCTTCCACCGCGCCGCTGCCGAGGTGTTTCGGGATGATTGAGGCGCATAACCTCGCCAAGCGGTTCGGCGACAAGCGCGTCTTCGCCGGCCTCGATGTCGATGTGCCGGACGGTGGGTTCCTGCTCGTCACCGGCGCGAACGGCTCAGGGAAGACGACGCTGCTGCGGATCCTGGCGCGGCTCGCCGCGCCGACCTCGGGGCAGCTGGTCTTGCCGGCGCGCGAGACGATCGGTTACCTGGGCCATGACCCGCTCGTCTATCGCGAGCTGACCGCGCTCGAGAACCTGACGCTCTTCGCCCGGCTCTACCGCGTCGAGCGCGAGCGCGTCGGGATGCTGCTCGAGCGCTTCGACTTGTGGGAGGTGCGCAACGATCGCGTGTCGACGTTCTCGCGAGGGATGCAGCAGCGGCTCGGCCTGTGCCGCGTCCTGCTCCACGAGCCTGCGCTGATCGTGCTCGACGAGCCGTCGAACGCACTCGATGCTCACGGCCTGGAGCTCCTCGACGGGCTGCTCGGCGAGGAGCGGACGTTTGTCGTCGCGACGCACGAGCCGGAGCGGGTCGAGCGGCACGCGACGCAGAGGCTGGTGTTCTCTTGAACTACTTCCGCGACGTCGGCGCGCTGGCGCGGAAGGACCTGCTGCTGGAGCTCCGCGCGAAGGAGACGCTGCCCTCGATGCTCCTCTTCGTAATCGCGGCGCTGACGATCTTCCATTTCGCCCTGCCGCGTGGGACGAGCGACGTGGCGGCGCGCGGGCTTCTCTGGTCGGCGCTCATCTTCACGGCGCTGCTCGGGCTGACCCGCGCCTTCGTCGCCGAGCGCGAGCAAGGGATGTTCGACGCGCTCGTGCTCGCGCCGTGCGACCGGAGTGCGATCTGGCTCGGCAAGGCGATTGCCGTGCTCTCCTTCCTCGCCGCGGCCGAGGTTGTCGCGCTGCCGGCTTTCGCGATCTTCTTCCACGGCCTCGACGGTCGGACGGTCGCCGCGGTCGCCCTCGCGGATGTCGGAATCGCCGCGGTCGGGACGCTCTTTGGCGCCATGGCGGTCGCCGGGAACGCTCGCGAGCTGCTCCTGCCCCTGCTTTTCCTGCCGATGGCCATCCCGATCGTCGTGGGCGGCGTCGGCGAGTACCTCTGGTTCCTCGTGCTGTACGACGCAATCTTCGCGCTGCTCGCCTGGGCATCGTTCGAGTACGTCGTAGCCGAGGTCTAGTCCCAACTACCATTCCGGTGTGAAGCTCGCGGCCCTGACGACGGCGCTCTTTGGCGTGGCCGTCGCGCTGATCTTCTTCTACGCGCCGACCGACCCGAACCAGGGCTTCTCGCAGCGCATCTTCTACTTCCACGTGCCGATCGCGCTCACGTCCTACGCCTGCTTCGGGTGGGGTGCCTGGAAGGCGCTCCGCTATCTGCGGACGCGCGACGAGCGCGCCGACCTCGAGAGTTACGTGGCGGTTCACCAGGGCGTCGTCTTCGGGGCGCTCACGCTGATCACCGGCTCGTTCTGGGCGAAGGCGTCGTGGGGCGTGTGGTGGACGTGGGGCGAGGATCAGCTCGTGCTCTTCCTCGTGCTCTTCCTCTTCTACTGCGCGTACTTCATGCTGCGCTTCTCGGTCGCGCCCGGCGTTCAGCGCGCGAACATGAGCGCTGTGTACGCGCTCTTCGGCGTCGTCCTGATCCCGGTCTCGTTCCTTGCGATCCGGCTCTCCAAGGAGCTGATCCATCCGGTCGTCTTCACCCTGCAGGGGCCGCAGATGACGCACTCGCAGTTCCTGACGTTTTGCGTCTCGTTTGCGGCGATGATCTCGCTGTTCGCGACGCTCTACAACGTCGAGCTGGCGGGCAAGCGCATCGATACGCACCTGCGTGAGCTGCGGGAGCTCCTGACGTGAGCGCGCCCAAGGCACCGCCGTCGGAATGGCAGTACGTCGCGGCTGCGTACCTCGTCGTCTTCGTCTTCGTCCTCAGCTGGGTTGCGATCATCGCGGCGAAGCTCCAGCGCCTCCAGCGTCAGCTCGGCGAGCTCGTCGAGAAGGCACGCGACCGTGATTGAGGCGCTCTTCTGGCCGGCGCTCCTCGGTTACGGGGAGGCGGCGTTCGCGTATGCGTCGCCGCGGACCACGCGTCTCGCGACGTGGGGCGTGCGGCTCGGCTGGCTCGCCCAGACGGCGCTGCTCGCCGTGCAGGTGGCGGACGCGGACGCCTTCCCCTGGTCGTCGTGGGCCGGCTCGCTCAATCTCTTCGTCTGGCTGATCGTCGGCGCGTACCTGATCTGGGGCTGTCGGCCCCGCTACCGGCTGCTCGGCCTCGCCGTCATGCCGCTCGCCGCGATCCTGTTCGCGATTGCCCGCGCCGCCGGCGCGACGAGCTCCGGCTCGCATCCCGATTACTCGAGCGCGTTTCTCGTCCTGCACGTCGGCTTCGTGCTGGCTGCATTCGCCGGCTTCACGCTCGCCGCTGCGCTCGCAGCGCTGTATCTCTGGGAGGAGCGGCGTCTGAAGCGGCGCGCCGCCGACATCCTGCGTCTGCGCCTGCCGCCGCTCGCGTCGCTCGACCGCCTGACGCGACGGACGATCTTCGTCTCGCTGCCGCTGCTCACGCTCGGCCTCGCCGCCGGGCTCGCGCGGCTGTGGCACGACCACCGCTCGATCGACGCGCTCGAGGTCGTCACTCTTCTGACCTGGACGGTCTACGGCAGCTTCGTCGCGCTGCGCCCGAGCGGTCGCCGCGCCGCGTACCTGGCGCTCGGCGGCTTCGTTCTCGTGATCGTCGCGCGCCTCGCGCTGGCCGGGAGCCACTTCTCATGACGCTCGTCACTCGTCGGCCTCTCGCACCACGTCGCACCGGTGGAGCTGCGCGAGCGTGTGACGCTCGACGCAGGCGCCGCGGCCGAGCTGGCGCGCTCACTCGGTGACGCCGTCTGCCTCTCGACGTGCAACCGCACCGAGCTGTATCTGGCCGGCGGCGACGAGGAGCAGGCCGTGGCGGCGCTCGAGGCGCTCGCCGGCGAGTCGCTCGAAGGCGTCCTCTACCGGCTGCACGAAGACGAGGCGGCGCTCCACCTCTTCCGCGTCGCCGCCGGGCTCGATTCGCTCGTGCCCGGCGAGGGCGAGATCCTCGGCCAGGTGCGCGACGCCTACGAGTCGGTCACGCCCGGCCCGGTGCTCGACCATGTCTTCCGCCAGGCGCTCGGCGTCGGCAAGCGCGTGCGCACCGAGACGGCGATCGGCGAGAGCCCTGCCTCTGTCTCGTCGGCCGCCGCCGCGCTCGCCGCGCAGGTGTTCGGCGATCTCAACGGACGGCGCGTCCTGCTGATCGGCGCCGGACGCATCGGCGAGCTCGCAGCCTCGAACCTCGCCTCGCGCGGCGCCGAGATCGCGTTCGTCGCGAATCGCACCGAACAGACCGCGCGCGAGCTCGCGCAGCGCTTCGGCGGCGCACCCGCTCCGCCTGGACGAGATCGCCTCGCGGCTCGGCGAGGTGGATGTCGTCGTCTCGTCGACGTCCTCACCCGAGCCTGTGCTGCGCGCGGCCGACGTGCCGTCGCGTCGCCGGACGCCGCTCTTCTTCATCGACATCGCCGTTCCGCGCGACCTCGATCCGGCGATCGCGGGCCTCGGCGGCTGCTTCCTCTACGACATCGACGACCTCGAGGCCGTCGTCGCCGAGACGTTGGCCGGCCGCCGCCAGGAAGCGGCGCGTGCCGAGCAGCTCGTGGGCGAGGAGACCGAGCGGTTTCGCTCCTGGCGCGCGTCGCTCGACGTCGTGCCGGCGATCGCGTCCCTGCGCGCGCGGGCGGAGGAGATCCGGTCGGCCGAGCTCGCGAAGCTGCGTGTCAGCGACGACGAGCGCCGCACGCTCGAATCCGTGACGGCGCAGATCCTGAACAAGCTGCTGCATCTGCCGACCGTGCGCATGAAGGAGGCGGCGGTCAGCTCCGACGGCGCCGTCTACGCCGACGCGGTTCGCCATCTCTTCGGGCTCGACGATGAGTAGCGACGACCCGAAACGGATCCACCGGCCGCTGCCGGTCGTCGCGCCGTCGGCGTTCTTGCGGGTGAAGCTCGGCTTCCCCGCCTGCGGCCGGAGCAGGCGCGGAGGGAGGTCCGCCTGTGCTCGTTCGCGTCGGGTCTCGCGGCTCTAGGCTCGCGCTCACCCAGGCCGAGCAGGCAGCGGCGCTGCTGCGACGGCCGGGGATCGAGATCGCGTTCGTCCCGATCACGACCGCAGGCGACCGCGACCGGACGCGGCCGTTCGGCGAGATCGGCGAGCGCGGCGTCTTCGTGAAGGAGATCGAGGAGGCCCTTCTCGCGGGCCGGATCGACGTCGCCGTCCACTCGGCGAAGGACATGACCTCGACGGACACGGACGGTCTCGCCGTCGGCGCGTACCTCGAGCGCGACGACCCGCGCGACGCGCTCGTCGGCGCCGCGGAGATCCTGCCCGGCATGCGCATCGGCACCGCCTCGGCGCGGCGCCGGGCACAGCTGCTCGCGCACGAGCCGACGCTCTCGATCGAACCGCTTGCGCGGCAACGTCGACACGCGGCTGCGCAAGCTGCGCGAGCGCGGGCTCGACGCGATCGTCCTCGCGGCCTGCGGGCTCGATCGTCTCGGCTTGGCGCGACGAGATCGGCGTGCGGCTCGACCCCGAGCTGATGCTGCCGGAGGCGGCGCAGGGCGCACTCGGGCTGCAGGTTCGCGTCGGCGAGGAAGAGCTCGTCTCGCACGCCGACCATGCGGAGACCCGCGTGCGCGTCGAGGCGGAGCGGCGCTGCGTCGCGACGATCGGCGCCGGGTGCCTCGCGCCGGTTGCCGCGCATCACGACGGCACGACCTTGCACGCGCTGATCGCCGGCGAGAACGGCGAATGGCTCGAGCGGCGGAGCGGCGACGACCCGGTCGCGCTCGCCGACGAGCTGCTCGCGCTCAGTCGATGAGGGTGATCGTGACGCGGCCGCGCGCCCAGGCGCGACCCCTCGTCGCCGCCCTGGAGGAGATCGGCGCGACCGTCGTCGAGTGCCCGCTGATCGAGATCGAGCGCACCTCCGACGAGCCGATCGACGCAGCCGGGTACGACTGGGTGATCGTCACGAGCCCGAACGGCGCCGACGAGCTCGTGCGTCGCGGCCGCAACCTGCCGGCCATCGCGGCCGTCGGCCCTGGCACCGCGGAGGCGCTGCGCGCGCACGGGATCGAGCCCGCGTTCGTCCCGGTCGTGTCCTCGCAGGACGGGCTGCTGGCGCGAGTTCCCGCGGCCGGCCGGCCGCGTGCTCTTTGCCGCGGCCGAGGGTGCGCGTCGCGGGCCGATCGACGCGCTCGGCGCCGACTTCGCGCCGCTTTACCGCACGCGCTTGCTCACGCCCGACGCCGCCGGCGGGCGACGTGGTCGTGCTGGCCTCGGGGTCGGCGGCACGGGCGTATGCGGGCGTCGGCGGCGCGGCCCCGGCCGTCTCGATCGGGCCGGAGACGTCGCGGATTGCGCGCTCGGTCGGACTCGAGGTCGCCGCCGAGGCGGCGACGCACGATCTCGCCGGCCTCGTCGCAGCCGTGCGTGATGTGATGGACTCGGCCGCATGACGTACGTCACCTTCCTCACCGACTTCGGGCTGCAGGACGACTTCGTCGGAACGTGCCACGGGGTGATCGCGCGGATCGCGCCCGATGCGCGCGTGATCGACGTGACGCACGGGATCCCGCCGCAGGCGGTGCTCCAGGGCGCGCTCGTCCTCGCCAACACGATGCCGTACCTCCCACTCGGTGTGCACCTTGCGGTCGTCGATCCAGGCGTCGGAAGCGAACGCCGCGCGATCGCGATTCGCACGGTGGACGGTCGCTTCTTCGTCGGCCCAGACAACGGCCTGCTGATGCTCGCTGCCGACGAGCTCGGCGTCGCCGCGGCGCACGAGCTCTCGGACGCGCGCTACCGGCTGCCGGATGTGTCGCACACGTTCCATGCGCGCGACGTGTTCGCGCCTGCCGCGGCGCACATCGCGGTGGGCGTGCCGCTCGAGGAGCTCGGGCCGCGCATCGACCCGGACGAGCTCGTGCGGATCCAGGTGCCGGAGCCGCAGGTCGGTCGCACCCAGCTCTCGACCGAGGTGCTCGTGATCGACCGCTTCGGCAACGTCTCGACGAACGCGCGCCGCTAGCACATCGAAGCGCTCGGCGTGCAGAACGGCGACCGCGTCGAGATCCGGCTGACGCTCGACCGCTACTACGCGACCGTCGCCGAGACGTTCGCCGACGCCGGGCGCAGGCGAGCTGATCCTCTACGAGGACTCCTACGGGCTGATGACGCTCGCGATCTCGAACGGCGACGCAGCCGGGCTCACGGGCGTACGGCACAGGCGACGAGATCAGGATCGCGGTCGCGTGACCGCCGGCCAGCGCTTCGCCCGCTTCGTGACGGACGTCGTCGTGCGCGTGCCGGGTGCGTGGCGCGCTCTTCCGCCGGCCCGATCGAGGCGATGTTCGACCGCATGGCGCCGCAGTGGGACGGGACGCGCACGAGCCCGGAGCGGCTCGCGTCGCTGCGTGCGGCGCTGGCGTCGATTCCGAGCCGTACCGGCGCGTGTGCTCGACGTCGGCACCGGGACCGGTGCCGGCGCGCGAGTCGCGGCGTCGATCTGGCCGGCCGCCGAGATCGTCGGCGTCGACCTCTCGACCGAGATGATCGCCGAGGCGCGCCGGCTCGCCTCCTCGGAGCGCGAGCGCTACGAAGTCGCCGACTCGTCGAAGCTCCCGTTCGACGACGGCTCCTTCGACGTGGTCTTCCTGAACAACATGATCCCGTTCTTCGACGAGCTCGCCCGGCTCGTCGCGCCCGGCGGCTACCTGGCGATCGCCTTCGGTCTCGGCGACCGCACGCCGATCTACGTGCCCTTCGACCGTCTGAACGCCGAGCTGGGACGGCGTGGCTTTTCGCACGTGGCGGATTTCGCGGAAGGCGGCGGGTCGGCGCTCCTTGCCCGCAAGGCAGATCGGTCCTAGCCTCCCGCCCTTTTCGTGCTCGCTACACTTCGGCCCGCTTGGCGAGGTAGCTCAGTTGGTAGAGCACACGGCTGAAAACCGTGGTGTCGCCGGTTCAAGTCCGGCTCTCGCCACTTTCCCCATGCCCACCTCGGCGGATGAAGGTCGTCAGCGCATCGCGTGGGCGCAGGAGCACATGCCGGTTCTGCGCGGCGCTCGCAGCGCCGGCTCGGAGACGGGGCGCTCGCAGGCCGCAAGGTGGCCGTCGTCGTCCACCTCGAGGCGAAGACCGCGTGCCTCGTGCTCGCGCTGCGTGCCGCCGGCGCCGAGGTCGTTGCCGCCGGTTCGAACCCACTCTCGACGCAGGACTCGATCTGCGCTGCGCTCGCAGGCGAGGGCGTCGAGGTGCACGCGCGGCATGGTGCGTCGCCCGAAGAGTTCACCGCCGACCTGCTCGCGGTCGCCGAGTCCGGCGCTGAGCTCGTGATCGACGACGGGGCCGAGCTGACGCGGCGGATGGCCGAGCACCGGCCTGATCTGTTCAAGCAACTCGCCGGTGTCAGCGAGGAGACGACGACCGGCGTCGCGCGCCTCCGCGCGCTCGCGGCGGACGGTCTGCTGCCGTTCCCCGCCGTCGCCGCGAACGACGCGAAGTGCAAGCACCTGTTCGACAACCCCTACGGCACCGGGCAGACGACGCTGACCGCGATCCTCGCGCTGACGAACGTGCTCGCCGCCGGCCGCGAGTTCTGCATCGTCGGCTACGGCTACGTCGGCCGCGGGCTCGCCCGCGCGGCGAACGGGCTCGGCGGCCGCGTCACGGTCGTCGAGATCGACCCTGTGCGCGCGCTGACCGCGCACATGGACGGCCATCGTGTCCTCGCGCTCCACGACGCGCTGCTCGACGCCGACGTCGTGATCACGGCGACCGGCCTGACGCAGGTCGTCGGCGCCGCCGAGCTGCCGTTCCTGAAGGACGGCGCGATCCTCGCGAACGCGGGCCACCACGACCGCGAGATCGACGTGCCCGCCCTCGCCGCTGCCGCCGACGAGATCCTCGACGCGCGCGCGAAGGTGAAGACCTACCGGCTCGGCGAGCGGCGCGTCCACGCGCTCGTCGACGGCGCGCTCGTCAACATCGCCGGTCTCGACGGCAACCCGATCGAGATCATGGACCTCTCGTTCTCCGTGCAGGCGCTCTCGATCCACCGGCTCGCCTCCGGCGGGCTCGAGCCGGGCGTGCAGGAGTTCCCCGCCGAGCTGGACGACCTGATCGCGCGAACCAAGCTGCGCACGCTCGGCATCGAGCTCGACAGCGCCGACCGAGGCCCAGGAAGCATTCCGGGCGGCATGGGCGACGTGAGCGCGAAGCCCGTCACGATCATCGGCGTCGGGCTCGACCTCGGCGCCGGGCGCCGCGGCGTCGACATGGGCCCGTCGGCGATCCGCTACGCCGACCTGGCGGCCCGCATCCGCGAGCTCGGCCGCGACGTCTCCGACTGGGGCGACATCGTCTCGCCGGTCCCCGAGGCAACCGACGAGGGCGACCCGTCCGCGCGCTACCTCGCGCAGATCAAGCAGGCGTGCGAGAACGTCGCCGCGCTCGTCCAGGACGCGGCCGAGCAGGGAAGCATGCCGCTCGTGCTCGGCGGCGACCACTCGATCGCGATGGGCTCGCTCGGCGGGATGGCGAAGCGGCATGGACCCGGCTCGGCGCTCTGGATCGACGCGCACGGCGACCTGAACCGCCCCGCCACGTCGCCGAGCGGAAACGTGCACGGCATGCCGCTCGCCGCGGCGCTCGGCGTCGCAGGCGACGCGTTCGCGTCGGACGTCTATCCCGACGCCGTCGATCGCCAAGGCGGCGCTCGTCGGCATCCGCTCGCTCGATCCCGGCGAGCGCAAGCTGATCGCCGACCTCGACGTGCGCGTCTTCACGATGAGCGACATCGACCGCCTCGGCGTCGAGCATGTGGTGCGCGAGTCGCTCGAGTTCCTCGGCGGCACGCCGTTCCTGCACGTGAGCCTCGATCTCGACGCGGTCGACCCGACGTTCGCGCCGGGCGTCGGCACGCCCGTCCGCGGCGGTCTCTCCTACCGCGAGGCGCACCTCGCGCTCGAGCTCGTCGCCGAGTCGGGCGTGCTCGACTCGCTCGACGTCGTCGAGGTGAACCCGATCCTCGACCGCGAGAACGAGACCGCGGAGCTGGCCGTCGAGCTCGTCGCGAGCGCGCTCGGCAAGCGGATCCTCTAGGGATCCGCCGCCGCTCGCGCGGCTGTTCGTCGCCGTTCCCTGACGGCTCGTAGAACACCGTGCCGGCGAGCTCCTCCGGCAGGCAGTCGACCCCGAAGCCTGCGGCGTCGTCGTGCGGGTAGACGTAGCCCTCGCCGCGACCGAGCTTCCGCGCGCCCGCGTACGCCGCCGAGCGCAGCGCGGCCGGCGGCATCAGGTTGCCGCGCTGCCGCACGACCTCGGTCGCCTTTCCCGAGCGCGGCGTACGACGCGTTCGACTTCGGTGCACGCGCGAGGTACACGGCCGCCTGCGCGAGATTGATGCGCGCCTCCGGGCAGGCCGACGTGCTCGACCGCGTGCGCAGCGGCGACGGCGATGAGGAGCGCCTGCGGGTCGGCGTTGCCGATGTCCTCGGAGGCGAGGACGATCATGCGCCGCACGATGAAGCGGGCGTCCTCGCCGCCCTCGATCATCGCCGCGAGGTAGTAGATCGACGCCTGGACGTCGCTCGCGCGCGTCGACTTGATCCACGCCGAGATGAAGTCGTAGTGCCGGTCGCCGCCCTTGTCGTAGGCGAGCGGCCGCTTGCGCGCGGCGTCCTCGACGTGCCGCACCTCGAGCTCGCCTCCTTCGGCGCGTGCCGTCTCGACCGAGAGCTCGAGGATGTTCAGCGCGTTTCGCGCGTCGCCGCCCGCGCGCATGCGCGATCTCGTCCGCGACCTCGTCGGGCACGCTCGCGTCGAGCGCCTCCGCGCCGCGGCGCACCACATCGCGAAGCGTCTCGAGCGAGTGCGGCTCGAGCTCGTAGACCTGGGCGCGCGAGAGCAGCGCCGAGTTCACCTCGAAGTAGGGGTTCTCGGTCGTCGCGCCGATCAGCGTCACGAGGCCTTCCTCGACGCCGGGCAGCAGCGCGTCCTGCTGCGCCTTGTTGAAGCGGTGGATCTCGTCCAGGAAGAGGATCGTCCGCTGGCCCTGTGCGCCGAGCCGCTCGCGGGCGCGGGCGAGCACCTCGCGGACGTTCGACACCGTCGCCTGGACGGCCGAGAGCTCCTCGAACGCGGCGCCCGTCGTCTGGGCGACGATCCGCGCGAGCGTCGTCTTTCCCGAGCCGGGCGGCCCGTAGAGGATCATCGACGGGACGCGATCCTGCTCGATCGCGAGGCGGAGCGCGCGGCCCGGGCCGACGACGTGCTCCTGGCCCGCGAAGTCCTCGAGCGTGGCCGGCCGCAGGCGCTGCGCAAGCGGCGCGGTCGCGCCGAGCCGGCGCCCGGCGGCCTCGCTGAAGAGGTCGGCCATGACCTCAGTATGCTCTTTGAGATGAGCGAGGTCTGGAGCGAAGGGACCTACGAAAATCTGGCTGCGCGGTTCGCGCCGGTGCAGGACCAGCTCGTCGAGGTGCTTCGGATCGCCGCCGGCGATGAGGTGCTCGACCTCGCGACCGGCACCGGCGAAGTCGCGCTTCGCGCAGCGCAAGCGCGGCGCGCAGCGTCACCGCCGTCGACATCGCCGAGCCGATGCTCGCGAAGGCGCGCGAGCGGGCCGAGCGAGGAGGGTCTCGAGATCGCCTTCGAGCGTGGCGACGCCGAGTACCTCGCGTTCGACGACGCGAGCTTCGACGTCGTCTCGTCGAACTTCGGCCTGATCTTCGCGCCCGACCACGCGAACGTCGCCTCCGAGCTGGCCCGTCTCGTGCGTCCCGGCGGCCGCGTCGGCTTCACCGCCTGGAAGCCGAACCCCAAGCTCGGCGAGCTCTACCGCAGCTTCACCGAGGAGCCGATCGAGGGCCGCGAGTCGTACGAGTGGGGGCGCGAGGACCACGTCGAGGACATGCTCGGCGAGGACTTCGAGCTCGAGTTCGAGGACGGCACGCTCTGGCTCGAGGCCGAGAACGCGGAGGAGATCTGGACGCTCTTCTCCGAGTCGGCGCCGCCGATCATCGCGCTGATCAAGCGGCTCGACGCGGAGCAGCAGGAAGGCGTTCCATCGCGCGTTCGTCGAGCTCTACGAGAGCTACGCGACGCCGGAAGGGATTCGCGCGCCCCGCCGGTACCTGCTCGTCCTCGGAACGCGCAAGTGAGCGAGACCGCCGAGCTCCTGCAGCGGCTCATCCGGCTCGACACGACGAACCCGCCGGGCAACGAGACGCTCGCCGCCGAGCTGCTGCGCGAGTACCTGGAGGCCGCCGGGGTCGAGTGCGAGCTCTATGCACGCTCGCCCGAGCGCGCGAACCTCGTCGCGCGCATCCGCGGTCGCGGCGACGGCCCCTCGCTCGCGTTCCTCTCGCACACCGACGTCGTGCTCGCCGATCGCGGCCGCGTGGGAGCGCGACCCGTTCGGCGGCGAGCTCGTCGACGACGTCGTCTGGGGCCGCGGCGCGCTCGACATGAAGGGCGAGGTCGCGGCATCGGCGGTCGCGCTGGCGACGCTCGCGCGTGAAGGCTGGCGCGGGTCCGGCGACCTGATCTTCATCGCGGCCGCCGACGAGGAGAACGGCGTCGGCTTCGGGCTCGAGTGGCTCGTCGAGACGCATCCGGATGCCGTCCGCGCGGACTTCTCGGTCAACGAAGGCGCGGGCGAACGCGTCGAGCTCGGCGGGCGCGCGTTCTACCTGTGCTCGAGCGCCGAGAAGATGAGCTCGCCGTTCCTGCTGCGCGTGCACGGCCGCAGCGGGCACGCGTCGATGCCGAGCATCGCCGACAACGCGCTCGTCAAGGCGGCGCCGTACATCGCGCGGCTCGGGCAGTTCGGCGTCGAGCCGCAGCTGATCCCGGAGGTGTCGGCGTTCCTCGAGACGCTGCTCGGCTACGGCGCCGCCGGCGACCGAGGCGCTCGACGCGGCGCGCGGCGTGTCGCCGCTTGCCGCCGAGCTGATCGAGCCGCTGCTCGGCATGACGGTGTCGCCGACGAAGGCGCACGCGTCCGACAAGCGCAACGTCATCCCGGCGCTCTGCGAGATCACGATCGACGTCCGGCTGCTGCCCGGGCAGACGCCGGCCGAGGCGGAGGCAGAGCTGTCCGCGTGGATCGGCGACGGCGACTACGAGCTCGTCAACACGGAGGCCAAGGGCGGCACGCGCTCGCCGATCGGCGGGCCGCTCTGGGACGCCGTCGCGTCGTTCGTCGAGCTCGAAGAGCCCGGCGCGAAGGCGGCGCCGACCTGCGTCGCCGGCTTCACCGACTCGCACTGGCTGCGCGAGGCGTTCGGCACGGTCGCCTACGGGTTCTTCCCGTCGAGCACGCTCGACTCGGAGGTGGCGGCGCGGCTGATCCATTCGGCGAACGAGCGCGTGCCGGTGGCCGACCTCGAGCTCGGCACGCGCTTCCTGCTGCACGCTGCGAGGACCGTCTGTGCTTGAGCTCTGGGAGCACGACTTCGCTGCGCTCGAAGCGTGGCTCGGCGAGCTCGCGCCGGGCGAGGCGCCGACGTGTTCATCGCGTACCCGTCGACGCACCAGTGGCTCGTGCCGGCGGTCGCAGCTCGCAAGAGGTCTCAGACACCGTCACGGTCTCCGGCGCCCTCGTGTACGCGTCGGCGAGTGGCAGCGCACCTGGACGCGACGAGGAGTACGCCGCCGCGGTCGAAGAGGTGCGTGAGGCGATCCGGCGCGGCGACGTCTACCAGGTGAACCTCGTGCAGCACCTCTCGGCGACGTTCGAGGGCGACGCGGCGGGGCTGGCAGCCGCGCTCGGCCCGCTGCACACCGCGACGTTCGAAGGCGACGGCTGGGCGATCGTCTCCGCGACGCCCGAGCTCTTCCTCGCGCGCGAGGCCGATCGCGTCTGGACGATGCCGATCAAGGGCACGCGTCCGCTCGGCGAGGACGTCGACGACGCGAAGGACGCGGCCGAGCACGTGATGATCGTCGACCTCGAGCGCAACGATCTCTCGCGCGTCTGCGAGCCCGGAACGGTGCGCTGGCCGGAGCTGATGGCGCAGCACGAGCTCGCCGGCGTCACGCATCTCGTCTCGACCGTCGAAGGGCGCCTGCGCCCCGGTGTCGGCTTCGCCGAGATCCTCGATGCGACGTTCCCGGGAGGCTCGATCACCGGCGCGCCGAAGCTCTCGGCGATGGAGCACATCGAGCGGCTCGAGCCGGTCGGGCGCGGCGCGTCGATGGGCGCGCTCGGCACCGTTCTGGGCGAACGGCGACTTCGAGCTTGCGCTGACGATCCGCACCTTCGCGATCGTTGCCGGTCGCATTCACCTCTGGGTCGGCGGCGGGATCGTCTGGGACTCCGACCCGGAGGCCGAGATCGAAGAGTCGTGGACGAAGGCCCGACCGCTCCTTGCGGCGGTCGGCGCGCCGGTGCCCGCATGACGCTGCTCCTCGCAGCTGTCGCCGGCCGCGGGCTCGTCGATCCGAGCGCGCCGGTGTTCCTGCCGGACGACGAGGCGCTGCTGCGTGGCGGCGCTGCGTTCGAGACGCTGCGCGTCTACGGCGGCAAGCCGTTCCTGCTCGCCGAGCACCTGACGCGCTTCCGCCACTCGGCAGAGTCGCTCACGCTCGACCCGCCAGACGGCGTCGAGGAGCTCGTCGAGCTGGTCGTCTCCGCCGCTCCGCCGGACCACGTGCTGCGCCTCTACCGCACGTCGGCGACGCTCCTCGCGACCGTCGCAGCGCTTCCCGGGGACCTGGAAGAGCAGCGCGCGCGCGGGCTTGCGCTCGGCACGTTCGAGGTGGGCGAGCCGCCGGCCGGTGCTCGGCGGCGTCAAGGCGACGAGCTACAGCATCTCGTTCGCCGCGAAGCGCGAGGCCGAGCGTCTCGGCGCCGACGAGGTCGTGTTCGTCGGCAACGGGCTCGTGCTCGAGGCGTCGACTGCGAATGTCTGGTGGCGGCGCGGCGACGAGCTCTTCACGCCGGCGACGCGTTCGGGCGTGCTGCCCGGCGTGACGCGCGGGTTCGTGTGCAGCGTCGAACCGGTCAGCGAGGGAGCGTTCCCGGTGAGCGATCTGGTCGGCGCCGACGAGGCGTTCATCACCTCGTCGATCCGCGAGGTGATGCCGGTGGTCACGGTTGACGGGACGCCGATCGGCGACGGTCGCCCGGGACCTGCCGCGGCGCGGCTGCAGAGTGCGCTGCGGCTACGCTCCGCTGCGTGAGCGACAAGGTTCGCCTCGGCGGCATGGCGCTTGGCAACGGCGTCCTCGTCCACGGGCCGACGGCCTGGGCGTGTGCAGTGCGCACGAGCGACGGCGAGCTGAAGGTCGTCGCCAGGCGCAAGGGCGTTCGTGCCTCCACCGTGACGAACCCGCTGCTCCGCGGGCCGGCGCGGCTCGCCGAGGCGTTCTGCGCTCCTGCCGCAGCTGAAGCGCGCGCTCCCCGAGGCGAAGCTCCCGTTCGAGCGGCCTCGCGTGATTGCGGCGATGGCGGGCAGCACGGCAGTCGTCGCGATCGCGAAGCGGACGCGGCTCAGCCCGGCGGCCCGTGAGACGCTCGGCGCCCTCCTCTCGTTCGCGCCGGCGATCCTCGCGCTCCGCGGCGGCGAGCTCGCCGAGTACCACGGCGCAGAGCACATGTCGATCGGCCGGTACGAGCACGGCGAGGCCCGGCCGAAGGAGCATGAGCGCTGCGGCTCGCATCTCGTCGGCCCGATGCTCGTGACGACGATCGCGGGCAACGTCGCGGCCGAGCGTGCGCCGAAGCAATACCGGTCGGTCGCCCGCCTCGCGGCGACGGTCGGCGCGATGTCTGCGTCGGTCGAGCTCTTCGGCTGGATGTCGCGCCATCCCGAGAACCCCGTCGCCCGCGCGCTTACGTGGCCGGGCTACGAGCTGCAGCGGCGCTCGGGGACGCGCGAGCCGAGCCCGGAACAGCTCGAAGTCGCCGAAGCCGCGCTTCAGGCGTGTCTTGGAGCTCGAAGAGTGATCCTCACCCGCAAGCGACTGGATCCGGCGATCTTCGACCTGCCGGTCGAGAAGATGCGCGCCGGCTGGTACACGGACGCGTACTTCAACCACACGCGGGCTGCGCTGCTCGAGGCGGGCCGGCACCCGAACGTCGTCATGCAGGTCTTCCAGAAGAACCACGCGTACCTCGGCGGGATGGACGAGGCGATCGCGATCCTCAAGCTCTGCGTCGACGACTTCGACGCGCTCACGGTGCACGCGCTGTACGACGGGGACGCGGTTGCGCCGTACGAGTCGGTGCTGACGATCGAGGGCGACTACACGACATTCGCCCATCTCGAGACGGTGTACCTCGGCGTGCTCGCGCGGCGTTCGCTGATCACGACGAACACGGTCAACGTGTTGCGCGCGGCGAACGGCAAGCCGGTCATCTTCATGCCGGCCCGCCACGACCACCACCGCGTCCAGACCGGCGACGGCTACGCGGCGTATGTGGCGGGCCAGATCGTCGGCGCCGAGATCGGTGTCACGACCGACGAGCAGGCGTCGTGGTGGGGCGGTCGTGCGCTCGGCACCGTCCCGCACGCGCTGATCGCGGCCTACGGCGGCGACACGGTCGCCGCGGCGCAGCAGTTTGCGGACTGGGCGCCTGCAGATATGAACGTCACCGTCCTCGTCGACTTCGAGAACGACTCGGTGCGCACCGCGCTCGACGTCGCGCAGGCGCTCGGGCCGCGGCTCTGGGGCGTCCGACTCGACACGTCGGAGGCGCTCGTCGACCGTGGGCTGTGGGAGGAGATGGGCGACTTCAAGCCGACGGGGGTCAACCCGCAGCTCGTGCGGAAGGTGCGGAGCGCGCTCGACGACGCCGGCTTCGGCGGGGTGCGGATCGTCGTCTCCGGCGGCTTCACGGTCGAGAAGATCCGCGAGTTCGAAGCGGACGAGGTGCCGGTCGACGCGTACGGGATCGGCTCGTCGCTGATCCGCGGCTCGAATGACTTCACCGGCGACATCGTCCTCACCGACGGCGAGCCTTCGGCGAAGGTCGGCCGGCGTTACCGGCCGAACCCGCGCCTGGAGCGCGTCGGGTAGACGTGGAGCGCGAGCTCGCCGGCCCAGAGCATCTCGACCCCGCCTACGTCGCAACGTACGACCGCAAGGCAGGTTTCGATCCAGCTCCAGACGTCGATCGGCTCGGCCTCGGCGCGGACGACGTCGTCGTCGACTTCGGCGCCGGGACGGGAACGTTCGCGCTCGAGGCGGCGAAGGTGTGCAAGCGTGTGATCGCCGTCGACGTGTCGCCGGCGATGGTTGCCGCGCTTCGCGCGCGTGCCGGCGAGAACGTCGAGGTCATAGAGGCCGGGTTCCTCTCGTACGAGCATCGCGGAGAGCCGCCGGCCGTCGTGTATAGCCGTCACGCTCTGCACCACTTGCCGGATCTCTGGAAGGCGGTGGCGCTCGCGCGGATTGCCGCGCTTCTTCCGTCCGGAGGGAGGTTCCAGCTGCGCGATCTGGTCTTCTCCTTCGATCCGAGCGACGCCGAAGACGCGATCGCGACTTGGACACGCTCCGGCGTCTCCGATCCGGCGGTCGGTTGGACGCAGGAGGAGCTCGAGACGCACGTACGCGACGAGTTCAGCACGTTCACCTGGCTGCTGGAACCGATGCTCGAGCGCGCCGGATTCGAGATCGACTCGGCCGAATACGCGGCCGGCGCCTACGCCAACTACCTGTGCGTGAAGACGGGCTAGGTTGGCGGTGTGAAGCAGCTTCTCTGGGATGTCGACACGCAGATCGACTTCGTCCACGCGAACGGCAAGCTCGCCGTTCCCGGTGCCGAAGAGGCGGTTGCGGCGATGGCCGACCTCGTCGCGTGGGCGCGCGCGGAGAACGTCCCGCACATCGCGTCGGCCGACGACCACGAGCTGACCGACTCCGAGCTCTCGGAGACGCCCGACTGGTCGACGACCTATCCGCCGCACTGCCTGCGGGGAACGCGCGGCGCCGAGAAGATCGCCGAGACGAAGCAGGACGACCCGGTTCCGCTCGGGCTCGACGCCGGTGCCCGATCGCTTTCTGCGCGGCCGCGAGTTCTTGCTGTTGAAGAAAAGCTTCGACGTCTTCACGAACCCGCACGCCGACCGGCTGCTCGAGCTGCTCGACCCGGATGAGGTGATCGTCTTCGGCGTTGCGACCGACGTCTGCGACGACGCGGCGATCCGCGGGCTGCTCGATCGCGGTCGCACTGTGACGTTCGTCGAGGCTGCATCGCGCGGGCTGGACGAAGCGCGAACCGCCGCCTGCACGGCGAGCTGGCGCGAGCGCGGAGTGCGCTTCCGGTGAACGTGCACCACGTCGGCATCGCTGTCGACGATCTCGACGCCGCTGTCGCCCGATACGCGGCGCTCTTCGGCGCGACCGTCGAGCATCGCGCCACGGTCGACGACCAGGGCGTCGAGGCGGCGTCGGTCCACGTCGGCGCCTCGCGCATCGAGCTGCTCCGGCCGCTCGGGCCTGAGACGCCGGTCGGGAAGTTCCTCGCCAAGCGCGGCCCGGGCATGCATCACATCGCCTTCGAGGTCGACGACGTGGCCGCCGAGCTCGAACGGCTGCGGGCCGACGGGGTTCGCGTTGATCGACGAGACGCCGCGGCTCGGCCTCTTCGGGCTGCAGGTCGCGTTCGTCCATCCCGAGGCGACGCGGCGGCGTTCTGGCAGAGTTCGTCGGCAATGACTGACACCGAACGCATCCGCATCGAGATTGCCTTTGACGGGCAGCAGGTTCTGTCCGTCCTCGTTCCCGCTTCAGACGGCCGACGACCTCGACCGCGGCCTGGCCGGCGACCGCGACTCCTCCTTCACCTTCGAGTCCGACGCGGGCCGCTACACGATCGTCCTCAAGCGCGTCGTCTACGTGAAGCGCCTCGCCCGCGAGAGCCGCGTGGGCTTTGGCTCCGTCGCCTAGCCGGGTTACACGGGCGGACGGTCAGGGCACGACTCGATAAGGGATGTCCGACGCTGCGACCCAAAAGAAGGAAAGCGAGACGAAGCGCGTGCGCGCGCTCGTCGATCGCGCCCAGCAGGGTGACCGTGAGGCGCTCGAAGAGCTCTATCTGATCCATTTCGACCGGATCTACAGCTACCTGCACGTGAGCGTCGGCAACCGGCACGACGCCGAGGATCTGACGACGCAGACGTTCCTGAAGATGCTCGAGTCGATCGGGAAGTTCCGCTGGCAGTCGGCGCCGTTCTCGGCCTGGCTCTTCCGGATCGCGCACAACCTGGCGATGGACCACTTCCGCGCCACGAAGCGCTGGCAGCCCGAGGAAGACGTGCCCGAGCCGGAGCCCGACGAGTCGACCTCGGCGGAGGCAGGTGCGCTCGAGTCGATCGGGCGCAAGTCGATGCTCGAGCTGATCGAGGAGCTCTCGCCCGAGCAGCAGCAGGTTCTGACGCTGAAGTTCGTCTTCAACTTCGCGAACGCCGAGGCGGCGACGATCCTCGGCAAGACCGAAGGGGCGATCAAGTCGCTCCAGCACCGCGCGCTCGTCTCGCTGCAGAAGCAGCTCGAGCAGCGCGAGATCTCGGCCTAGCTACCCTCCACGGCCGATGGCACTCGAGGTCGGGATCGTCGGCCCTGCCGGCGGCGGCAAGACGTCGCTCTTCACCGCCCTGACGAAGGCGGGCGGCGGCGAGTACGGCAAGACGAATGTCGGCATGGCGCCGATCGCCGACGACGCGGCTCCTGCAGCTGGCCGAGGTCGTCAAGGCGCGGAAGATCACGCCCGCGACGATTCGCGTCCAGGACGTGCCCGGCTCGGGCGCCGCGCAGCTCGGGAACCTGCGGCAGGTCGATGCGCTGCTCGTCGTGCTGCGCGGGTTCGGCGTCGCGCCGACTCCCGACGACGACCTGGAGACGTTCAAGCTCGAGCTGCTCGTCGCGGACCGCGACCATGTCGAGCGGCGCCTGGAGCGCGTCGAGAAGCAGGCGAAGTCGGGTGACGCGAAGGTGCGCGCCGAGCTCGACGAGCTGCAGAAGGTGCTGGCGCACGTCGACGGTGGTGGCGCGCTCTCCGACTATCCGGGCGAGTTGCCCGCCGAGCTCGAGCCGCTGACGACGAAGCCGCTGATCGCGATCGTGAACGGTCTCGGCGGGATCGACCTCCAGCTCGAGGCGGAGCTGGCCGAGCTGCCGGACGAAGAGGCGGCGGCGTTCCGCGACGGCAGCGAGTCGGCGCTCGAGGACATCGCCGGCCGCCTCGCGCAGGCGCTCGACCTGATCACGTTCTTCACCGCCGGCGAGCAGGACACGCGGGCGTGGACGCTTCGCAACGGCCAGACCGCGCTCGACGCGGCGGGCGCGATCCACACCGACATCGCGCGCGGCTTCATCCGCTGCGAAGTGCTCAACTGGCACGACCTCGTCGAGCTCGGCTCCGCCGCCGAGGTGGCGAAGGTCGGCAAGCAGGGCCTCGAAGGCAAGACCTACGTCGTCAAAGACGGCGATGTCCTGAACATCCGCTTCAACGTCTGATTCGAGTCAGACTCGTGTCTGACACACGGGTTGGTGACAGATCAGCGCCAGAACTGTCACGCGGCCTGACGGGATGCCGGTTTGCGGCGCACGCCTCAACTGTCAAAGGGGGACAAGCGACCGCCTCTCCGAAGTGCCGCGCCCGAGGGCGACTGCGTCAGACACGAGTCTGACTGCTGTCAGACCGAGATCAGCACGACGCCGGTGAGCGTCAGCACGATGCCGGCCCGCTGCATCGGGGCGACGCGCTCGTGGAGGACGCTCGCGGCGAGCAGTACCGTCACGACCGGGTAGAGCGACGCGAGCACCGACGTCAGGCTGACGAGCCCGCCCGCGTTCGACGATGCGGCGAAGAGGACGTTCCCGAGCGTGTCGCCGATGCCGACGGCGAACACGATGAACAGGTTGCGCCGCGACAGCGCGGAGCTCCGGCTGCGCGGCGGCGGCAGCCATGGCGACGAGCAGCAGCGCCGTCACGCGGAAGATCAGCGACGCCCACCAGAAGTCCACCTTGCCGGCGGCGTGCATCCACGGGAAGTAGAAGCCGAACCCTGCTGCGGCGATCAACGCGAGGCCGACGCCGGCTGCGACGCGGGCACGCCCTTGCTGATGCTCGATCGAGGCGAGCCCGACCCCGACGAGCGCGCACACGATGCCGGCGATCTGCGACGTGGACGGACTGTCGCCGGTCGCGATCCCGAAGATCACCGGCACGATCGCGGAGACGCCGGCGATCGGCGCAACGACGCTCATCGTCCCCGTCGCCATGCCGCGGTAGTACGCGTACAGCCCGAGCATTCCGCCGATCGAGGCGAAGATCGCGAGCAGCACCCCCCAGCCCGCAGGCCCTTCGCCGCGCACTGCGACGGCGATCGCGATCGCGACCACGCCGCCGATCTGCGCCCAGAAGAGCACGGTCAGCGTGCCGAGCGAGCGGCTGAGCAGCGGGCCGACGAAGTCGGCGACTCCCCAGGCGAGGCTCGCGCCGAGGGCGAGCAGGAGCGCGTTCACTCGACGCGGCGGGTGGCGGCGATCGCGTCGAGCTGGTTTGCGTGGTAGAGCACCGCCGCCTCGGCCGTCCGCGCGGCGCGCGCATCGTGGTGCACTGCGACGCAGTGCAGGAGCTCTGCCAGCTGGTCGGTCGCGAGCCCAGTCGGCGCGCTCCTCGATCAGCCGCAGCCCGAGATGGACGTGGCCGAGCAGCCGTCCCTTCGGGCGTCACCGAGAACGCCGGGCCGCGGCCGAGCTCGACCGTGCGCCCGACGTCGTGCACGAGCGCCGCAGCCAGCAGCAGATCGGCGCGGAGCCGCGGATGGAGCTGTGCCGTCTCGCGGCTCAGCGTCGCGACTCCGACGGTGTGCTCGAGCAGCCCGCCTGCGTAGGAGTGGTGGTCGTCGGGTGTCGCCGGGAAGTCGACGAGGTCGCGATCGACGAGCACCGCCTCGACGGTTGCGCGGAGGCCGGGATGTGCGATCTCCGCGACGAGAAACTCGAGGAACCCCATGAGCTCGTCCTTGTCGCGGCGGATCGCCGGCGTGAGCGTCTGCGGGTCGACATCCGTCGCCTCGAGCGAGCGCACGTCGAGTTGGAGGCGGTCGCGGAACTTCTCGACGCGCGCGAGCACGCGCACCGCGTCGCCTTCCTCGAAGCGCCCGTCGAGCAGTTCGACGTCGTTCCAGACGCGCGCCTCGATCCGGCCGGTCGAGTCGACGAGCTCGAGCGCGAGGTACGACGCGCCGGACTTGGTGCGCAGCTTGCGCTTCATCCGGACGGCGTAGATCGCCTCGACGACGCGGTCTTCCTGGAGCTCGGCGATCGTCACCGGGTCACCCTACCGCCGCGTCCAGATGCGGAACCCGGCCTCGTCGTCGCGCCCGTCGGCGATCTCGTCGAGGATCGCCGCCGCCTCCTTCCGCCGCCACGCGAGCGCGCCGCCGAGGTCGGCGGCGGTCAGCTCGCCGGCCTGGTCGAGGACGAGCTCCGGCCAGCTCGCGCCGCGCGTCCTCCCGCGGACGGCAGGTCGGCGGGCACCTGCCACTTTCGCGCCGTCAGCTCGTGCGCGAGCGCACCCCAGGGGCCGTCCTGCTCGACGAGATGCGAGCTCGTGAGCACCAGCCGGTGGTGCAGCGAGGCGACCGCGCGGTCGACCTCCTTCTTCGTGAGCCCGGTCGCCTCGCGGAGCTGCGGCCCGGTCAGCGGGCCCGTGCTCGCGGATCGCCTCGACGACCGGTTCGTCATCTGCCGCATCGCCGTTCGCCGCGACGAGCGTCGGGACGAGTCGCGGCGCGATGCAGGCGCTCACCCGGGCGAGGTGCTTTCCGACGCAGGCGAGCCCCTGCGCCGGCAGCTCGTCCTTCGCGCCCCAGAGGAAGCCCATCTCCTCCGTCCAGGTGACGAAGCCGCCTTCGGGGTCGCGCACGGCCCAGTTGCGCTCGGCGCTGCCGTTGACCTGCTCCCACAGCGACGGCAGCACGACGTCGGCCTTCGGGAAGATGAGCGCCAGGCCCGTCTCGTCGATCCAGCCGGCTGCTGCCGCGAGGGTGCGAATCACGCGTCTAGTCTGCAGGAGTGCCGACCGTCAGGCCCTTCGCCGCGCTCCGCTACGAGCCGCATGTCGCAGGCCCGCTCGATCTCCTCGTCGCGCCGCCGTACGACGTCATCTCGGCGGCCGAGCGCGTCGCCTACCTCGAGCGCAGCCCGTACAACGTCGTCCATCTGACGCTCCCGGACTCCGAGGATCGGGCCGCGGCCGACTTCGCGGCCTGGCGCAGCGACGGCGTGCTCGTCGCGGACGAGCCGCGCTACTGGTGGGTCGCGCAGGACTACACCGGCCCCGACGGGATCCCGCGCACGCGCGAGGGCTTCGCCGCGTCGGTGCCGGCGTCGCCGTACGAGGAGGGCGAGGTGCTGCCACACGAGCGCACCCATGCCGGCCCGAAGGAGGGCCGCCTCCGCCTGTTGCGCGCGACGCAGACGCAGCTCGAGCCGATCTTCGTCCTCTACGACGCCGATCCGGTTCTCGAGCGTCCGTCGGGCCAGCCCGCGATGGACGTCACCGAGGGCGGCGTGCGCACGCGCGTCTGGCCGGTCGAAGGCGACGAGATCGAGATCGGCACGCCGCTCCTGATCGCCGACGGCCATCACCGCTACGAGACTGCCGTCACCTACCGCCAGGAGAACCCGGCCGCGACGCACACGTTCGCGATCCTCGTCTCGTCGCGCGCGCCCGGGCTCGAGATCTTCCCGACGCACCGGATCGTCCAGTCCGTCGGCGACGTTCCCGGCGAGCGAGGTCGACGCGCCGGGCGAGGGCGTCACGCTCTACCGCGACGGCAAGTACATCCGCGTGACGAGCGACGACGACTTCGGGCCGCGCGTCGTCGAGTCGTTCGCGCCGGAAGGCGTGTCGTACACCGCCTACGCCGACGAGGCGATCGCCGCCGTCGACCGCGGCGAGGCGGCGGCCGCGTTCCTGCTGCAGCCGGTCACCGTCGAGCAGGTCGCGCGCTTCGCGCACGCCGGCGAGACGATGCCGCAGAAGTCCACGTTCTTCTACCCCAAGCTGACATCGGGACTCCTGTTTCACCCGACTGGCTGAGCCTCTGCCGCGCCGCGCGCGACGACGTCGCGCGCGTGCTCGTGGAGCTGCCGACGCGCGCGGACCGCGAGCCGGTCGTCGGCGCGGGCGAAGGCGGCGACGAGACGACGGCGATCGACGCCGCCGCCGAGCTCGCGATCCTGCCGCACTTCGCGGGCCACCGCATCGTCAGCGAGGAGGTCGGCATCTCCGGCGACGGCCCGTTCACGATCGTCGTCGACCCGATCGACGGCTCGCTGAACGCGAAGCGCGGGATCCCGTTCTTCTCGATCTCGATCGCGGTCGCGGACGGCGACACGATGGACGATGTTCTCTTCGGCTACGTCTACGACTTCGGCACCGGCGAGGAGTGGACGGCGACGCGCGGCGGCGGCGCCTTCCTGAACGGCGCTCCGCTCACCGAGAGCCCGAAGGACGAGCTCGAGATCCTCTCGTTCGAGGCGACGACTCTGGCGTTACGTCACAGAGAGTGCGGCCAAGTTCACCGGCGTCGCGCACCGGCTGCGGCTGATGGGGTCGCTCGCGATCAGCCTCTGCCACCTCGCGGCGGGTCGCGTCGACGGCGTCGTCTCGCTGAAGCCGGCGCGCTCGGTCGACATCGCCGCGGCGCAGCTGCTCGTGCGCGAGCGCGGCTTTGCGATCGACCTGCCGGACGATCCGCCGTTCGGCGCGGCGCCGCTCGACCTCGAGGGCCGCTCGCGCGTCGCGGCCGCGGGCTCCGCACGAGCTGTGCAGCCGCCTGGGCAGCGCGCTTCGGCTCGATACCCTCCCGGCGTGAGCACGCACGAAGACGTCCTTGCCGCGCTCGGCAAGGTGATCGATCCCGAGCTTCGTCGGCCCGTCACCGAGCTGAACATGGTGCGCGGCGTCGAGATCGACGGCGGCCACGTCTCGGTGACGATCGCGCTCACCGTCGCCGGCTGTCCGCTCCGCTCGAGCTTCGAGGACCAGGTCACCGAGCACGTCGCGAGCCTGCCGGGCGTCCAGACCGTCGATCTCCACTTCGACGTGATGTCTCCGGACGAGCGCGCCGCGCTGACGACGCAGCTCCGCGGCGGCGTCGAGACGCGCGGCATCCAGCTCTCGCCGAGGACGCGCGTGCTCGCGGTCGTCTCCGGCAAGGGCGGCGTCGGCAAGTCGTCGCTCACCGTCAACATTGCGGCCGCGCTCGCTGCGACCGGCAAGGAGGTCGGCATCCTCGACGCCGACATCTACGGCCACTCGATCCCGCACATGCTCGGGATCGACCAGAAGCCGGTGGTCGTCGACAAGATGATCGTGCCGCCGGTCGCGCACGACATGCGGCTGATGTCGATCGGGTTCTTCCTCGACGACAACCAGCCCGTGATGTGGCGCGGGCCGATGCTGCATCGCGCGCTCGAGCAGTTCCTGCAGGACGTGCACTGGGGCGACCTCGACGTGCTCGTCATCGACATGCCGCCGGGAACCGGCGACGTCTCGATCTCGCTCGGCCAGCTGCTGCCGCGCGCCGAGGCGATCGTGGTCACGACGCCGCAGCCGCTCGCGCAGGAGGTTGCGTCGCGCGCAGCGACGATGGCGCAGAAGACCGGCATGCGCGTACTCGGCGTGGTCGAGAACATGCGGTCCGAGGTATTCGGGAGCGGCGGCGGGCAGCGCCTCGCGACCGAGCTCGGCGTGCCGCTGCTCGGCTCGGTCGCGCTCGATCCGGCCCTGCGCGAAGCGTGCGACGAAGGCCATCCCCACGTGACGCCGGAGATCGCCGAGATCGCCCGCCTCGTCGACGAGAGTCGCGTCGGCGGGTTCACGCGCACGCTTCCTCTTGTCTCGTAGCGCCGCGTTCTTCGATCTCGATCGCACGGTGATCAGCCGCTCGTCGGTGCTCGCGCTGGCGCCGTCGTTTCGCCGCTACGGCGTCATCTCGCGCGTCGACCTCGCCAAGTCCGCGCTCTGGCAGGTGCTCTTCGTGACGCGCGGGGTGAGCGCCAAGCGCGTCCAGTCCGCCTCCGAGGACGGCATGAGGGTGCTGAACGGCTTCTCCGTCGAGGAGATGCGCAGGCTCGTCGGCGACGCAATGGAGCCGGTGCTCCGGCCGCTCGTCTACGACGAGCCGTTGCGTCTGCTCGAGTCGCATCACGAGCGCGGCGAGCCGGTGTACATCGTCTCCGCGACGCTGCAGGAGATCGTCGAGCACATCGCCGACGATCTCGGCTTCGACGGAGCGATCGGCTCGACCTGCGAGATCGTCGACGGCGTCTACACCGGCCGAAGCCTCCGGGCGATGCACGGCGAGAACAAAGCGGTTGCCTTGCGCGAGGTGGCAGAGCGCGAGGGCTTCGATCTTGCGCTGTCGACCGCGTACTCGGACTCCCACACCGACCTGCCGTTTCTCGAGGCGGTCGGCCACCCGGTCGCGACGAACCCGGACAAGAAGCTTCGCCGAATCGCGCAGGAGCGCAACTGGCCGGTGGTCGACTTTGCGTCCTGACGAAGCGCGGCCGCGGCTCGCCGCGCTCGGCTTTGCGCCGGCCGACGTCGAGACGCTTGCCGACCACTTCCTCGACGCCGAGCGCCGCGGCTCACTCGGCCACGGCCTCTCCCGGATCGAATGGCTCGAGACGCTCGAGCTCGATCCGACGGGCCGGCCTGCCCTGGTGTTGGACGAGCCGGGCTACCAGCGCTGGGACGGCAGCACCGCGCTCGGCTATCTCACGCTGGCCGCAGTCGTTGCGGCGCAACTCGCCGACCCGCCTCCTCGTGCCCGCCTCGTCGTGTGCTCGCGCACGTTCCCGACGGGTGCGCTCGGCTACTGGGTACGCAAGCTGGCGGCCGGCGGGCTCGTTGCGGTGATGACCGCGACCTCGCCCCGGCGGTTGCCCCCGCCCGGCGGCGGCGAGCCTCTGACCGGCACGAACCCGCTGGCGATCGCGATCCCGTCCGGCGATGGCAGGCCCGTCGTTGCCGATGTCTCGATGGGCGCCGTCACGCACGGCGCCATCCTTGCCGGCCTTGCGCAGCCGGAGGAGCTCGTGCCGTTCGGCGGTGAGCAGTCCTACAAGGCGTTCGCCCTCGCGGTCGGGCTCCAGCTCCTCGTCGACGCGCTCGTCCCCGAGGAGGGACACGGCGCTGTGCTGCTCGTCGCGCCGCCGGAGGCCGATCCGGTGCCTGCGTTCAGGCGATTGGCAGATGGTGTCCGCTTGCCTGGAGACGGTGCATGACCGTGTCCGGAACCTCCTCGTCGGCGGGAGTGACGGCAACGCCCGTCTAACCGCCTCCGTCGCGCTTGTGCTCCTCGTGCTGCTCGCCGCCGAGGGGCTGACGCTCCTCGGCGGCGTCGGCAGCTACCTGCTGCCCCACATGTTCATCGGGCTGCTGCTGATCCCCGTGATCGCCCTCAAGATGGCCAGTACGGGCTGGCGAATGGCGGCGTACTACCGCCACGTCGAGGAGTACGTACGGAACGGCCCGCCGCACGTCCTCCTTCGCGTTCTCGTCGCGCCCGTGCTCGTTGCTGCGACGATCGTCATGTTCGCGACGGGCATAGGAGCGGCTCTGGTCGGTCACGGCGGATTACTGCTCGGCCTGCACAAGGTGAGCTTCATCGTCTGGGGCGTCGCCTTCGGGCTGCACGTCCTTGCGCACATCGCGAAGTTGCCGGCGCTCGCTCTCCATGACCGTGCCGCGGGCCGGACGCTTCGCCAGTACCTCGTCGCCCTCACGCTCGTCTCGGGCGTCGTGATCGCCTTCGCAGCGATCCCGCTCGCCCACCGTTGGCGCGGGTTCTAGACCGGGAAGCCTTGCTCGCGCCTGATCGGGTCGAAGTCCGCGTCCTTGGCCGCGTGCTCCTTCCACTTCGGCTCGAGCTCGATCGCGCGGTTCAGATGCGTCAGCGCCTGGAGCGGGCGGCCGCCGCGCGACTCGAAGCACGCCAGGTTGTACAGAAGCCCTGGATGGTCGGGCTGCTCGGCGAGCGCCTCCTCGCTGATCCGGATCGCCTCGGGCCAGTCGCCCTCGCGCGACGCGGGCACAGCGGCGAACATCGCCTCCCACGCCGACGGCTCGTGCGGCACACCCGGCTTGCCGCCGATCGCGAGGACGATCGTGTCCTCGGTCAGCCCGACCGCGCCGCGCTTGAGCGACGGGTCGCTGAGGAGCACGAACTGGCCGGGGCCGAGCTCGTGCTCGTTCCCGTCCACGGTGAACAGCGCGCGGCCGCGCAACACGAGGTAGATCTCCTCGTGGCCGTAGTGGTCTTCCGTGTGCTCCTCGACGACCTGGGAGCCCTCTTCGCGCGGCGAGTAGGCGTTGACGCCGAAGGCACGGATGCCGAAGTGCCGGCGGATCGGCCGCCAGACGAAGCCGTCGTCCAGCTCGATGCGGTCGAGCTCGTCGACGTGCGCGATGTTCATCCGACCACCTCCTGCCAGCGCGGGTCGTCGCGGATCGCGGCGAAGTCGTCATCGCCCTCGGCGTACTGCCGTGCCGTCTCGGGCTCGCGGCGAATCGCTTCCGCAAGCAGCTCGAAGGCGGCGTCGGCGTCACCGGCAAGCGCTTCGAAGCACGCGGCGTTGTAGGGCGCGAACCACACGTCCTGATGGAGCTCGAGCATCCGTTGGATCGCGGTGCGGCCCTCATCAAGGCGGCCCTGCCGCCGATAGGCGTCGGCGACGGCGAACGACGTCCAGCCCGCCGGCACGTGCGCGACGCCCGGCGTGCCGCCGATTGCGAGCACGATCGTGCCGGGCTCCTCCGAGAAGGCGGTGCGCTTCTCGCCCGCCAAGAGGTGGATGAGCGTGCCCGCCGGTGCGTCCAACGGGAAACCGTCGACCGTGAACGTCGCCCGGCCTCGGACGACGACGTACAGCTCCTCGTCCGAATCCTCCTCGTGCTCGGGCACGAGCCGCTCGCCGGGATCGCCGAGCCAGCCGTTGATGCCGGCGACGCGATAGCCGATCGTCTGTTGCACCGGGATCAGCCGTTCGCCGCCACGCTGGTGGTAGGGAACCGCCTCGATCTCGTCCAGCGAGTGGATCGAATACCCCTCGCTCACCGGCTCCTCAGCTCCGCCAGCACGACGGGGTCGATCCGGCCGATTCCGTCGAGCCGCTCTTCGAGGTTCTCGGTGCCCGCCCAGTCGGCGAACGCGCGCTCCAGCTCGCCGTCGTAGCCCAGCTTCGCCAGGCGCTCGCCGAGCTCGGCGCGAAGCGCGTCGTCCACCTCGAGCCACGTCTCGGTCTTGCCGAAGAGCAGTTGATGCAGGCCGTGTAACCGAGCAAGCTCGGCGATCGGCTGCGTGTGATCGTCGACACGTAGGTCGATCAGCACGTCGCTGAGCCCGGCGTAGCCGCCATCGCGCTCGACGACGAGGAGCGCCGCCGACTGCTGGCCGCGGCGATCGCCGCCGGCTGCCTGCGCCGCGGCCAGGCACTCGAGCAGCCGCTCGGCGAGCGGCCGCCCCTCCGTCGCCTCGAACGCTGCGGCGAGCGCGGCGACCGTCTCTTCGCCGACCAGGATGTTCCCTTGTGCTGCGAAGCACGGTCCGGCGATCCCGCCGGCCCAGTCCATGCACTCCGAGCCCGTGTACGTCGCGCTGCCGCCTCTCGCGTCGACGACGCCGAGCTGACGGTGTGCCCGCTCGTCGTCGGCCTCGGTCAGACGGGCCACCACCTCGCCGGCGCCCAGTCCCTCGTGGAGGAGCTTGAGCCCGTCGGGGCCGTAGCGCGGGTTCGCGTACGCCTGGGTCGCGACGGCGCCGACCTGTGGCTCTGCCCACGGGACGACCGAGCCGACGCCCAGGAACTTCGACTGAGTCGCGACGCCCCACTGTCCCGCCTCGAGATCGCAGGCGGCGATCGAGAAGGTCGCGACGATCGGCTCAGCCATACGTCAGCTCGGTCAGGTCGAGGTCGAGCAGGCTCGGGTCGTCGACGAGCGCCATCGCCACTTCGGGCCGTGCGAGCGCGGCTTTGACCTCGGCAGCCGTGTGGGCGCGCACGACGACCGGGCGGCCCGCTTCGTGCGCGGAGCGCAGGGCGCCGTCGTCCACGGTGTCGAGAACCAACGCGTCGTCCAACGCGATCTCACCCTCGAGGGCGATCTCCGGCACGCGGCGCCCTGTGGCTCCGAACCAGCGCTCCCTCACAGCTCGACGCTGTCTCCCGGCTCGATGCGCTCGACCGTCGCGCTCGTCAGTTCTGCGAGGCGGTCGGGCGTGCCCGTGAGGAGGCCGAACGTGCCCCAGTGGCACGGGACGCAGCGCGGGTTGCCGAGCAGCTCGAGCGCCAGCGCGGCCTCCTCCGGCCCCATCGTGAACCAGTCGCCGATCGGCAGAACCGCGACATCGGGCTTGTAGAGGCGTGCGATCAACGCCATGTCGCCGAACACGTTCGTGTCGCCGGCGAAGTAGATGGATTTGCCGTCGGCACGGATGACGATGCCCGCGGGCTCGCCGAGGTACGCGCCTTCTTCGGTGCTCGACGAGTGGAAGGCGTTCGTCAGCGTGAACTTGACGCCGTCGATGTCCTGCGTACCGCCCTTGTTGATCCCGGGCAGGTCGCCGACGTTCGCGCCCTGGCCGCCGAGCCAGCCTTTCAGCTCGACCATCGCGACGATCGCCGCGTCGGGGAACTTCTTGGAGAGGGCGACGGTGTCGCCGACGTGGTCTCCGTGGCCGTGGGTGAGCGCGATCACGTCGACGCGCTCCGGCTCTTTCTCGGAGTCGGGTGTCTTCGGGTTGCCGTTCAGGAACGGATCGATGTAGATCCGCTTGCCGCCGTCGGTGTCGAGGCGGAACGATGCGTGTCCGAGCCAGGTAAGTGTCGCCATGCCCGGAGAATAAAAGGAACGTCCGGGCTGGGAGCGAACCTTGGGTCGTGGGCCGCCGCGCGCTTCCGGCAATGCTGGCACTGATCGCCGCTTTCGCGGACAGTCACGGCTCCCACGGATTGGCTTTCGACGCGCTGATCGGCGCCATCCCGCTCGCCGCGGTGGCCGCGCTCGAATGCTTCGGCGCCTATCTCGATGACCGCTCCGACTCGCTCAGGGGCTTCCAGGCGCTGCTCTGGGGGCTGGCACTCGCCATGCTCGTTCTCTCGTGCGCCGCCCGGTCGCCCGACACGCAGGCCCAGACGCTGCCGGCGCTCGGCTGGTCGGCGCTCCTCGCCGCGCTCTTCGTGTTCGCGGTCAAGGGCTGTGTGCTCGTCGCGCCGCAGCTCCGGCGCCTCGCGCTCGCTCAGCCCGCCAAGCCGTAGGGGTTACGGGAGCGGCGGCAGCGAGTTCGCTGCCGCGTGCGCGACGTCGATCAGCGGCTGCACGGCGAAGAACGACCCGACCGTCACGAACAGTGCGAGGCCGACGCCGAGGACGAGGAACGCGTCGAGCGGCGGAGAGCCTCCGGCCGGAGCGAGCTGGAGCTCGGTCGAGTCGCGGAAGTACATCGCCCGGACGATTCCGAGGTAGTAGTAGGCCGAGATCATCGTGGCGACGACACCGACGACGATCAGCCACCAGAAGCCGTGGTCGTACGCGGCGGCGAAGACGTAGAACTTGCCGATGAAGCCGCCGGTGAGCGGGAAGCCGAGCATCCCGAGCATGAACGTCCACATCGCGACGCCGAGGAACGGTCGCTCCCAGCCGAAGCCGGCGAGGTTCTGAAGCGTGACGGGCGTGCCGAGCTCGCGCTCGCGCGCAGCAACGACGGCGAAGGCGCCGAGCGACATCGCCGAGTACGGGATCAGGTAGTAGATGAGCGCTCGTTCGCCCAGCGGGTTCGCCGCGGCGACCGCGATCAGCATGAAGCCGGCGTGCGAGACGGACGAGTAGGCAAGGATCCGCTTCACGTTCCGCTGCGCGAGCGCCGCGACATTGCCCCAGACGAGCGAGACGCAGGCGATGATCGCGATCGACCATCGCCAGAGACCCTGGTCGTGCGGGAACGCGGTCACGAGCACGCGGTACAGGACGACGAGCGCAGCGACCTTCGTCGCGGACGACATGAATGACGTCACGGGTGTCGGCGCACCTTGGTAGGCGTCGGGCGTCCACATGTGGAACGGCGCCGCCGATGCCTTGAACGCGAAGCCGACGATGATCATCGCGAGGCCGACGACGAGCATTGCGTCGTGCGGGTGCCCGGCGGTGGCGATCTTGTCGAACGAGAGCTGGCCGGTGACGCCGTAGACGAGTGCGGAGCCGAAGAGCAGCGTCGCCGAGCCGACAGCACCGACGATCAGATATTTGAGGCCGGCCTCGAGTGAGCCGACGAGCTCGATGTCGATCGCCGTCAGCACGTACAGCGCGATCGAGAACCACTCGAGCGCGAGGAACAGCGTCATCAGGTTCGCCGCCTGGACGAAGAACATCATTCCGGCCCCTGCCGCCGTGAGCAGCGCGTAGTACTCGGCCACGTGCTCGTCGCGCATCCGCTCGCGATAGGCGATCAGCACTGCGATGGCGCCGCAGCCGGCGAGGATCACCTGCGCGACGGAGCCCCACCGGTCGCGCACCATCGCGTCGTGGACGAGGAGCACCGCCTGTGGCGTCTTCGCGGCGAGGAAGCCCGCCCAGATGCCGGCCGCGACGAACCCTGCGAAGCCGACGAACGCGGCGGCCGCGCGGCGCGTCTTCGCCGGCACGAAGACAGCCACCATCAGGAGCACGCCCGAGGCTGCGAGCAGTGAGAGGCTCGGCGCGAGCGCGAACCAGTCGACGTGCGGCTTCGCGATCACTTGACCGCGCTCCGGTAGACGACGGTGCCCGTGCCCTCGTAGACGCCGCCGTTGTCGATGAACAAGCTGTTTGCGATCTGTGCCGCGGTCGCGTCTCCCGGCTCGAAGATCGAGAACGAGCCGTCGGAGCTGACGGTGGCGTGTGCGACCCGCGTCACGTCGAGCCCCGCCGCGATCTGCTGCTCGGGCTTGCCGCCGCCGAAGGCCCGGCTCGTGATCAGGTTCGGCCAGGCAGAGAGGCCGAGCAGGCAGAGGACGAGCGGCACGAGGATCGCCAGCTCGCCGAGCCGAAGGTCGGTGGCGCGCTCGCTGACCGCCGAGCCCACGTCCTGGTGGAGGACGGCGGAGATGGCGCGCAGCATGTACATCGCGGCGAGCACGATCGCGACTGCGCCGATGACCGCCCACGCCCAGCCCTGCTGGAAGACACCCGCCAGGATCAGGAACTCGCCCGCGAAGGTCGTCGAGAGCGGGACGGCGAGCGAGATGACGCCGACGGTCATCACGAGCGTCGCGAGCGCCGGCCGGCCGCGCGCCATGCCACCGAGCAGCGCGAAGTCACCGGTCGACGTGCGGCGCTCGACCATCCCGGCAAGCAGGAAGAGCGAGGCCGAGACGAGGCCATGGTTCACGATCTGGAGCACGGCGCCGTCGTAGCCCAGGCTGTTGTTGGCGAAGAGGCCGAGGACGATCAGCCCTGCCTGGGCCATCGACGAGTACGCGACGACGCCGCGGAAGTCGGGTGCGCGGAACGCGAGCAGCGAGCCGTAGATGAGCGTGATCGAGGCGAGGACGAGGAACACGTCGCGCCAGTCGTGCACGACCGTCGGGAACTTCGGGATCGCGATCCGCAACAGGCCGTAGAGCCCGGCTTTGCCGACGACACCCGACAGGATCGCGGAGATCTCCGGCGGCGCCTGGCGATAGGTGATCGGCAGCCAGCCGTGGAAGGGGAAGAGCGGTGACTTGATCGCGAACGCGACGGCGAACCCGAGGAACAGCCACGTGTTCGTCGACGTCCCCATCTTCGTCAGGTCGAACGTCCCCTGCTGCAGTCCGAGGACGATGATCGAGGCGAGCATCAGCAGCGACCCGACGACCGTGTAGACGACGAAGGTGATCGTCGCGCGCAGGCGGTCGGGCCCGCCCCAGACGCCGATCAGCACGTAGAGCGGGATCAGCATCGCTTCGAAGAAGGCGTAGAAGAGCAGGAGGTCCTGCGCCGTGAAGACGCCGACGATCGCGGCGGTCAAGAGCAGCATCAGCGCGAAGTACGCGCGGCCACGGTCGCGACCGACCCACCAGCCGTAGATCGTGCAGGCGGCCATCACGACAGCGGTCAGGCCGACGAACCAGAGCGAGAAGGCGTACATCCCGACGTGCCAGCTGACGTTCAGGTCGGGGATCCACTCCTTCTGCTGCGAGAACTGCAGCTGAGGCGAGCCGAAGTCGAACTTGCTCGCGGCTGTGATCCAGAAACCGACCTCGACCAACGAGATGAGTGCAGCGAGCGAACCGAGCCAGTACGTCGAGAGCGGCGCGACGGTGACGATCAGCGCGCCGAGCACCGGCAGCACGATCAGGATGGTGGTGAGCCACTCGTTCATCAGCGGGCCGCCACGAAGACGACGGCGAGGATCGCGACGCCACCTGCGATCGCGAGTGCGTACGTGCGGACGAGCCCGTTCTGTGCGACCGAGAGCTCCTTCGAGCCGAGGCCGACCGCGCCCGTGATTGCCGCCATCGACCCGGCGATCAGCGGCTGCTCGACCAGCGCGTACAGGGCGCGTGCCTTGGCGTCAGAGGTGCGGTACCAGATCAGGTCGTACAGCTCGTCCCAGTAGAACTTCTTCTCGAGGATGGGCAGCGCCTTCGGCACGGCGACGCTCTTCGCCGAGTAGAGGACGTACGCGACGCCGATCCCGGCGAGACCGATGCTGACGGCGATGATCGACGTCGCCCACTCCTGCGTGTTGGTCGGCACGGCGATCGGCGCGGCAACCTCATCGAGCCACCTGGTGAACGGCTCCCAGAGCGGGGCGAACTGCAGGAAGCCGGCGACGCACGACAGGACGCCGAGGACACCGACCGTCCAGAGCATGGAGATGGGGCCCTCCTTGCCGTGGTGCGCGTGGAAGTGCTCGCGCGCGTGGGCGGACGGCTCACCGGTGAAGACGATGAAGAAGAGGCGGAAGGCGTAGACGCCGGTCAGGAAGGCGCCGATCATGCAGGCCACCCAGATGATCGCGCCATACGTGCCGTGCGCGAGACAGGCGGCGATGATCGGATCCTTCGAGAAGAAGCCGGCGAACGGGAAGATGCCGACGAGTGCGAGCGAGCCAACGAGGAAGACCCACTTCGTGAACGGCATCAGCTTTCCGACGCCCGCCAGCTTGTAGATGTTCTGCTCGCCCGCGACCGCATGGATCGAGATGCCGGCTGCGAGGAACAGCAGCGCCTTGAAGAAGGCGTGCATCATCAGGTGGTACATCGCGGCGGGATAGGCGCCGATCCCCGCGCCGACGAACATGTAGCCGATCTGCGACATCGTCGAGTAGGCGATCACGCGCTTGATGTCGGTCTGCACGAGTGCGATCAGACCGGCCATCAGAAGCGTCAGCGCGCCCAGCCCGGCGGCGAGATCCTGGACGAACCAGGCGCTTTCAAAGAGCGGGTGGCAGCGGACGATCAGGTAGACGCCGGCGGTGACCATCGTTGCCGCGTGGATCAGAGCGCTGACGGGAGTCGGGCCTTCCATCGCGTCCGGGAGCCAGGTGTGCAGCGGGATCTGGGCGCTCTTCGCGACCGCGCCACCGAGCAGTCCGAGCGCGATCAGGTTGGCGACGGTGCCGCTGTGCGGTGCGAGCGCGAAGACGCTGCTGTAGTCGAGCGCGCCCGTGTGCTGCACGAGCAGGAACAGCGCGAGCGCCATCGTCGCGTCGCCGAAGGCGTTCATGATGAACGCCTTCTTCGCCGCCTTCACCGCGGACTCGCGCTCCTGGTAGTAGCCGATCAGCAGGTAGCTCGAAAGTCCGACCATGCCCCAGCCGGCGAGCAGCAGCAGCAAGTTGCCGCCTTCGACGAGCAGCAGCATCGAGAAGAGGAACAGCGACATGTATGCGAAGAAGCGCCGCTCCTCGTCTTCGCCTTCCATGTAGCCCACCGAGTACGCCACGATCAGCGAGCCGACGCCGGTGATGATCAGCATCATCACGATCGAGAGCTGATCCACGAGCAGCGTGAAGCCGAAGTGGTACTGGCTGCCTGCGCTGAGCCACGTCCACGACGTCGTGACCGCGTTGCGGTTGGCGGGGCTCTGACCCCACATGTCGGCGAACGCGACGACCGCGGCTGCGAACGCGCCCATCGCGGTCGCTGTCGAGATGTACGCGGCGATTCGGCGCGGGATGCGTGTGCCGGCGAGCGTGATCGCGATCGCCGAGGCAAGCGGCAGCAGCAGGGTGAACCAGGCGGCGGTCGCCACTAGCCCCTCAGCGTCCTGAGCTTGTCCACGTCGAGCTCGATGTTGCGGCGGCCCATTGCGACGATCAGGCCGAGGCCGACGACGACCTCGGAGGCGGCGACCGCCATCACCGACATCGCGAAGATCTGGCCGTCCTCACGTCCATGCAGGCGTGAGAACGCGATCAGGAGCAGGTTCGCCGAGTTCAACATGATCTCGACGCTCAAGAGAATGATCAGCGGGCTCCGGCGCAACATCACGCCGAGCGCGCCCGTGGTGAAGAGGAGCGCGCTCAGGATCACGTACCAGCTGATGTCAGGCCCGTGCATCGTCGTCCTCCAGCACGCGCGCGTGCGAGCCGAGCACGACACCGCCGATGGCGGCGACGAGCAGGACGATCGACGTGATCTCGAAAGCCAGCAGGTGGTCGGTCAGGAACAGCTTCCCGATCGACTCGGGCGTGCCGAACGAGCGCTCGATGTGCGCCGGCTGCGAGAGGAAGCCGCCGGCGGAGAGCCCGACGACGACGATCACCTCGGCGAGGATCGCGCCGCCCGCGAGGACGGCGCCCACGACCTGCCACGACGGGCCGCCCGACCAGGGTGAACCGTCGGTGCGGTCGCCGAGATAGGCGATCACGAACAGGAACATGACCATCACGGCCCCGCCGTAGACGAGCACCTGGCCCGCGGCGACGAACTCACCCGCGAGCAGCAGATAGAGGACAGCCAGCGAAGCAAGGTTCCCGATCAGCGCGAGGGCCGAGTAGAACGGATTCGTGAAGCTGACGACTGCAAGCGCGCTCGCGAGGCAGCAGAACGCCGCAAAGAACCACGTGCACCAAACGAGGAAGTCGGCCACTACCGATGTGGTCCTTGTAGTACGGGATCGGCGTGTCGTAGAGATCGCGGTCGGCGACCGGCATGCGCTTCACCGGCTCGGCGAGCAGCATGTCCTTCGTGTAGATCAGGTCGTCGCGGTTGTACTCGGAGATCTCGAACTCGTTTCCGAGCGTGATCGCATCGAACGGGCACGCGAGCTCGCAGTAGCCGCAGAAGATGCAGCGCGACAGGTTGATCTCGTAGATGCGCGCGTAGCGCTCGCCTGCCGAGACGCGATTGTCCGACGTGTTCTCGGCGGCGACGACCCGGATGCAGTCGGCCGGGCACGCGGCGGCGCACAGTGAGCAGCCGACGCACTTCTCGAGCCCGTTCTCGTGCCGGTGCAGGCGATGGCGGCCGCGGTAGCGCGGATAGACGGGCCGCTTGTACTCGGGGTACTGCATGGTGATCGGCTTCTTGAAGACCTGCTTCAAGGTGACGCCAAAGCCCTTGAGAGTGTTCGGGACGACGAGCCATTACTTGATCAGCACCACGAGGAACGCAGTCACGAGCGCGTTGACGGTCGCGACCGGCAGCAGCACCTTCCAGCCGAACCGCATCAGCTGGTCGTAGCGGAGGCGCGGCTGGGTCGCGCGCAGCCAGATGAAGATCGAGACGAGCGTGAAGAGCTTCAGCACGAACCAGATCGGGCCGAGCTCGTCGAGCGAATGCACCCACGGGAAGTGGTAGCCGCCGAAGAAGAGCGTCACGCAGAGGCCGGAGAGCGTGAGCATGTTGATGTACTCAGCCGCCTGGAAGAGGCCCCAGCGCATGCCGGAGTATTCGGTGTGGTACCCGGCGACGAGCTCGGTGTCGGCCTCGGGCAGGTCGAACGGCGGGCGCGAGGTCTCGGCGGTGCCGCCGATCAGGAAGACGACGAGCCCGACGAACTGCGGGATGAAGAACCAGATCGTGGTCTCCTGCTTCTGGACGACGTCGACGAGGTTGATCGACTGCGCCATCAGCACGACGCCGAGCACGGAAAGCGCGAGCGAGACCTCGTACGAGACGAGCTGCGCGCACGTGCGCATCGAGCCGAGCATCGAGTACTTCGAGTCGGAGGCCCAGCCGCCGATGATGAAGCCGTAGATGCCGATCGAGCCGAGGGCGAAGATCAGGATCAGCGAGATCGGGACGTTGACGACCTGGCCGGCGATGTATTCGCCGTGAACCGTCCAGCCGGCGCCGAACGGCAGCACGCTGAACGCCGCGAGCGCTGTGAACATCGCCAGCACCGGCGCGATGATGTAGAGCGGCTCTTTGGCCGCGATCGGCGCGAACGCCTCCTTGCGGATCAGCTTCAGGAGGTCTGCGATCGGGACGAGCAGCCCCTTGGGGCCTGCGCGGTTCGGGCCGAACCGCTGCTGCATCCGGCCGAGCAGCTTCCGCTCGAGCCACGTCGTGAAGGCGAAGAAGACCATCACGATGTTGATCACGAGGAACGACTTGATGATGGTGATCCACCAGGCCTCGTGCATTACGGCGTCACTTCCACGGACGCGTGCAGATCGCCGGCGTGCTCCTGCGCGACGCGCACGACGCCCTCGCCGAGGTCGCGTGCGATGCGCGCACGCAGCTCGATCGACGTGCCGTTCGACGAGACGGTGACCGTCTGGCCGTTGCGGATCTTGCGCGCCTTGGCGTCGCCCGGTGAGAGCTGCACCTCGGCGTCTGCGCGCTGGAACTCGAGCTCCGGGGTGCGCTCGACGGCGGCGCCGCTGAAGAGCGGGCGATACGCGACGAGCCGCAACCCCTCCGAACCTGGTTCGCTCTTTGAACCAGGTTCATGTCTTTGACCTTGCGCGGCACGCGGCGGCAGCACAGCGGTCTCGCCGATCTCGCCGTAGGTGAGCCCGCCGAAGCACTTCGCCGCCACTTCGTCGAAGACGACCGGGGCGTGCGGGGAGAGCGCGACGTCGAACCGCTCGGCGAGCTTTGCGACCCAGGCAAGCGTGTCGGGCACCGGCGCGAGGATGGCGCGGCGCTGGCGCTGCAGCCGGCCCTCGAGGTTCACGGTCGTCCCGTCGCGTTCGAGATAGCTCGTGCCCGGGAGGACGAGGTCGGCGATCCCGCGGAAGCTGTCCGCGAACATGCCGATCCCGATCACGACGTCGGTCTCGGCGGCCAGCGCGCGGACCGACGGATCGGTGGCGGCCTCGTCGCCGGAGATGACGAGCAGGGTGGGCTTGACGTCCTCGGGCTCGCCGTCGCCGGCCGCGCTCCAGGCGTCGGCGGCGCCGCGGCCGTTCGGCGTGCGCGGCAGGTAGTAGACGTTGTCGGCTTCGGCGGCAATGCCCGGACGATCGGTGACGAGTGCGTCGACCTTGCCGTCGGGCGTGCCGTACGTGATCGTCGCACCCGCGCGCCGTGCTGCCTTGAGCCAGAGCTCGACGACCGGCGCCCGTTCGATGACCGGCTCGTCGCACACGACCGCGATCGTTTTCGCCGAGCGGAGCGCGGAGAGCGGCGCACGGAACGCGTCGACGTTGTCGGAAACCTCCTCGGGAAGGACAGCCGCGTTTGCGCCGAGCCCCTGGCGAAGCAGCTTCGCGAGCCCGTAGGCCTCCTCGACCGTCTCGCCGCCTGAGAGTGCTGTCACCGTCGAGGTTCCGCCCTTCCGCAGCATCGCCTCGGCGCGGTCGAGCGCTTCGTCCCAGGTGATCGGCTTGAACTGGCGTGGGCCGGTCTTCTCGAGCGGCTCCGTGATGCGATCGCGCGCGTCCAGGTGGCTGTGGGCATAGCGCCCCTTGTCGCAGAGCCAGCCCTCGTCGATCTCGGGATGGTTGCGAGAGAGGATCCGCTTGACCTTGCCCTCGCGCGTCGTCGCCGAGACGTTGCAGCCAACCGGGCAGAGCCCGCAGACGGTTGGGACGTTCTGGATCTCCCACGGGCGCGCCTCGAAGCGGTACTGGGTCGACGTGAGCGCGCCGACGGGGCAGAGCTCGGTCACGTTTCCGGAAAAGTGGCCCTTGTACGGCTCGTCTTCGAAGGTGGCGATCACCGACTGGGCGCCGCGGTTGATCGCGACGAGCTGCCCGTCCTCGGCAACCTGCTCGCTGAAGCGCGTGCAGCGGTAACAGAGGATGCAGCGCTCGCGGTCGAGCGCGATCAGCGGCGAGATCGGGATCGGCTTCTCGAACGTCCGCTTCGGGAAGGTCATGCGCGTGTTGCCGGGGCCGTAACGGAACGTCAGGTCCTGCAGCGGGCACTCCCCACCCTTGTCACACACGGGACAGTCGAGCGGATGGTTGACGAGGATGAACTCGAGCGTCGAGTTCTGGCCGTCGGCCGCCTGCGCCGAGGTGCGGGCGGTCTTCACGACCATGCCGTCCTGCGCGGCCAGCGTGCAGCCGGCCTGCAGCTTCGGCATGCCTTCCACCTCGACGAGGCACATGCGGCAGGCGCCGACCGGCGGCCCGAGCCGCGGCTCGTAACAGAAGACGGGGATCTCGATGCCGGCTGCGGCGGCGGTCTCGACCATGCCGGTGCCCTTCGGCACCTCGACCGTCCGCTCGTCGATCGTCACCTTCACGAGATCGGTCACGCGGGGACCTCCGCGACCGGCGCGTGGGTGTGCATCGCGACCGGCGCGAGCACGTGGTCGAGCGAGGACTGGCCGGCGAACGGGCAGCCGCCCTGGTCGATGTGCGCCTGGAACTCATCGCGGAACTTCGCGACGTAGCTCGCGATGATGATCGCGTCGGAGTCGCCGAGCGGGCAGAGGCACTTGCCGTTGATGCGGTCGCAGACGTTCAGGAGCAGATCCAGGTCGGACTGCGTTGCGCGACCGTCCTCGAGCTTGCGGAGGATCGCCGTCAGCCAGCGCGTGCCTTCGCGGCACGGCGTGCACTTGCCGCACGACTCGTGCTCGTAGAACTCGGAGAACCTGATGCCGAGCTGGACGATGCAGCAGCGGTCGTCGAGGACGACGATTCCGGCAGAGCCCATCGCGGTACGGAGCTGGCCGAGCGAGTCGAAGTCGTAGCCGACGTCGATCTCGTCCTTCGTGAGGATCACCGTCGACGAGCCGCCAGGCACGACGGCCTTCAGCTCGCGACCGTCTGGGATGCCGCCACCGAGCTCGTCGATGATCGAGCGAATCGTCATGCCGGGCGTGATCTCGTAGTTGCCGCCGTTCACGACGTTCCCGGAGATCGACACGACGCGGGTGCCGCGCGTGTTCGGCACGCCGAGCTTTGCGTACTCGGCGCCGCCCATCGTGATGATCGGCGGGACGCTCGCGATCGTCTCGACGTTGTTGACGACCGTCGGCGCGGCGTAGAGGCCTGCGATGGCGGGGAACGGCGGCTTCGAGCGCGGCTGGCCGCGCTTCCCCTCGAGCGACTCGAGCAGCGCGGTCTCCTCGCCGCAGATGTAGGCGCCGGCGCCGCGATGGACGACGATCGTGACGTCACCGCGCACCTCGGCGGGAACCTCCTGCAACGCGTTCACGAGGATCTCGTACGGCCCCGAGTACTCGCCGCGGATGTAGACGAAGACATTCTTCGAGTCGATCGCGTGCGCGGTGATCAGGCAGCCCTCGATGAACCGGTGGGGCACGCGCGAAAGGATCTCGTTGTCCTTGAAGCTGCCCGGCTCCGACTCGTCGGCATTGACGACGAGGTAGTGCGGCTTCGGCAGCTGCTCCTTCGACGGCACGAACGACCACTTGCGGCCGGTCGGGAAGAACGCACCGCCGCGGCCGCGCAGCTCGGAGGTGATCAGCTCGTCGGTCACCTCGGCGGGGGTCAGGGCGCGTGCCTTCGCGAGCGCCTGGTAGCCGCCGTACTCGGCGAAGCTCGTCGTCGGGTTGTCGAGGATGATCGGCTTGGTGTCAGTCGCCACTGGTGAGCTCCTCGACGATCGTCGGGACGTCTGCCGGCTTCACGCGCGTGCGGTAGTGGTGGTCGATCGCGACGATCGTTCCCCAGCCGCAGCCACCGAGGCACTCGATCGTGCGCAGCGTCACCTTGCCGTCTGCGCTCGTCTCTCCTGCGTGGCAGCTAAGCCCCTGCTCGAACGCCTCGAGGACCTGCTGTGCGCCGACGACGGCGCACGAGACGTTGGTGCACACCTCGACCAGGTGCTCGCCGACCGGCGCCAGGTGGAACTGGTCGTAGAACGATGCGACCGACTTGCAATACGCGGGCGTCTTGTCGAGCGCGTCCGCGACTTCGCGCAGCGCGTCGGGAGACAGCCAGCCGTACTCCTCCTGCGCGAGGCGCAGCGCCGGGAGCGTCGCGCTGTCCGCGTCCGCCGGGTACTTCGCGCGCTCGGCCTGGATCGCTTCGTACAAGCTCACCGGTCGACCTCGCCCATCACGGTGTCGAGCGAGCCGACGATCGCGATCATGTCGGCGATCAGCGCGTCGGTCATGCACGTCGCGGTCGCCTGGAGCGCGACATACGACGGGGCGCGGAACTTGACGCGCCACGGCTTTGCGCCGCCCTCGGAGCAGATGTAACAGCCGAGCTCGCCGCGCGGCGACTCGATCGCGAAGTAGACCTCACCTTCCGGAACACGGAAGCCCTCGGTGACGATCTTGAAGTGGTGGATCAGCGACTCCATCGAGGTGTGGAGCTCGTGCCGCGGCGGCAGGACGACCTTGCGGTCGTCAGCGATCCACGGCTCACCTTCCATGTTCTCGAGCCGGTCGAGGCACTGCTCGACGATCCGGACCGACTCGCGCATCTCCGCCATGTGGACGCGGTAGCGCGCGTAGACGTCGCCCTCCGGGAACACCGGGACGCGGAAGTCGCACTGGTGATACGCCAGGTACGGCTCGACGCGGCGAAGATCCCAGTCGACGCCGGACGCGCGCAGCACGGGGCCGGACTGCCCGAGCGCGATCGCGTCGTCCGCCGACAAGAGACCGAGGCCCTCGGTGCGCTCGAGCCAGATCTTGTTGCGCGTCAGCAGCGTCTCGTAGTCGTCGACTGCGTTCGGCATCCAGTCGCAGAACTTGCGGCACTCGGGGTAGAAGCCGCGCGGGATGTCCTCGGCGAGGCCGCCGACCTGGAAGTACCGCGTGTGCATGCGGTAACCCGTGACCATCTCGAACAGGTCGAGGATCTGCTCGCGCTCGCGGAACGCGTACCAGAACATCGAGATCGCCCCCAGCTCGAGCGCCGACGTGCCGAGCCAAACGAGATGCGAGTGGATGCGGTTCAGCTCACAGAGCAGCGTGCGCATCCAAGTCGCCTTCGGCGGGATCTCGAGACCGAGCAGCTTCTCGACCGCCCCGACGAACACGTACTCGTTGTTCTGGAAGGAGACGTAGTCGATGCGCTCGGGGTACGTGATGCACTTCCACCACGTCTTGTGCTCCATGTTCTTCTCGAAGCCGGTGTGGAGGTAGCCGATGACCGCTTCGATGCCGGTGACGTCCTCGCCGTAGAGATCGACGACCAGGCGGAGCACGCCGTGCGTCGACGGGTGGTTCGGGCCGAAGTTGATCGTCTGCACGTCGCCCGAGTCGAGGACGTGCTGCTTCGTCTTCAGCACGGTCGGGATCGGGCTCGGGATCCGCGTGCCCTCGTAGATCGGCGGGCCGCTGCGTGTGCCGGTGCGGGAGGCGGTTGCCGTCATTCCTCGCCCGAGAACCTCACGGGCTCGCCGCCGAGCGGATAGTCCTTGCGAAGCGGGTGGCCCTCCCAGTCGTCGTCGAGCAGGATCCGCTTCATGTTCGGATGGCCCTCGATGGCGACACCCATCAGGTCCCACGCCTCGCGCTCGTGCCAGTCGGCCGTCGGCCAGACGGGGATGACCGTCTGCACCGCCTCTCCCTCCTCGACCCAGGTCTGGAGGCGAACCCGGCGCGGCTCGGTGCCGATCGCAAGCAGGTGGTAGTTGATCGCGAATCGCTTCGGCTTCGGCTGCGGTAGCGCCTGGAGACCCTGCGTCATCGGCGTGTTCAGGTCGCGACCGGCGACCGTCCCGATGTAGCCCGAGACACCGGCACCGCCCCAACCGAGGTAGTCGACCGGCGTGATGTCGGAGAGGAAGTTGAAGCCCTCCTCGTCGCGGAGGTACAGACCCGCCTGGACGAGCTGGTCAGGCTCGACGACGACCGTCGTCTCGCCGATCGCTTCCCTGACTTCGACGAAGCCGGGCGTGGCCTCGTAGCTCACGAGGCGACGCTCCGGATGTCGTACGCCGGCGGCACGCCTGCCTTGACCGCCTCGTGGAGGCGGATGATCCCTTCCAACAGCTGGTCGGGGCGCGGCGGGCAGCCCGGGACGTACATGTCGACCGGCACGATCTTGTCGACCGACTGGACGATCGCGTAGTTGTTGAACATCCCGCCGGAGCTCGCGCAGGCGCCCATCGCGATCACCCACTTCGGCTCGAGCATCTGGTCGTAGATCTGGCGCAGCGGCGCGGCCATCTTGTGCGAGACGCGGCCGGAGACGATCAGCAGGTCGGCCTGGCGGGGTGAGCCGCGAAAGGGCTCCATCCCGAAGCGCGCGATGTCGTAGCGCGCGCCGACGATCGACATCATCTCGATCGCGCAGCAGGCCAGACCGAAGGTGTCCGGCCACATCGAGTTCGTCTGCGCCCAGGCCACGGCCTTGGCGAGCGTCGTCAGCCCGACCTTCTGCTCGAGATCGGCGACCTCCTGCTCGAAGCTCGACGCCTTGGTCGGCATGAGCAGGCGCTCCGACTGCAGCCCGTGAGCGCGGAGCGGCTTGTCTAGCGCCATTCGAGCGCTCCCTTGCGCCAGATGTAGACGTAGGCGACGAGCAGGATGATCAGGAACGTCAGGAACTCGAAGAAGCCGAACCACGCGAGCTCGTGGAGGATCACGGCGAGCGGGTACAAGAAGACGATTTCGATGTCGAAGAGGATGAAGAGCATCGCGGTCAAGTAGAAGTTGACGTTGAACCGCTGCTTCTTCGGCACACCCTGAGAGACGCCGGACTCGAAGGGGATCGTGCGGGCGCGAACGCGACGATGCGGCCTCGTCGCGAAGACGAAGCTGGCGGTCATCATGGTTGTCGGGATCGCGAGGGCGAAGAACCCGTAGATCGCGAACGGCAACCAGTCGTTGAACACTCTTTGTGCCTCCCGTGCGTCGGTCGACGTCCGCGCCGGACGCTAGCAGGACGCGAGGCCTGTCACTTGGTCAACTGCAAATCCTGAAGTCAAGCGTGTTACGGGTGTCACGAACTGCCCAAAGCCGGCGCGTCGAGGTACAATCAGCGCATGGCCACCATCGAACAGTCCGAGACGACCGTTGTGACGCTCACCGAGCGCGCCGCCGAGAAGATCTCGGGGCTCATGGCACAGGAGCCGGCCGGCGAGGCCGAGGTGCTTCGGATCGCGATCCAGGGCGGCGGCTGCAGCGGCTTCGAGTACGCGCTCGGGTTCGACCGCGGTGCCCAGGCCGGCGACCTCGAGCTGGCCTTCCACGGCGTGAACGTGGTCGTCGACCCGTTCAGCGCTCCGTATCTCCAGGGCGCGACGATCGACTTCCTGGAAGGTCTTCAGGAGTCCGGGTTCAAGATCGACAACCCGAACGCCGTCTCGGCCTGCGGTTGCGGCTCGAGCTTCCAGGTGGCCGAGGGCGAAGCGCCCGAGGCAGGCTGCGGCTCCGGCTGCGGCCACTCGCACTGAGCGGCTAACTACCGACACTCCGTCCGTTGTGGACCGGATTCGTCTGCGCTCTGGCACGGCGAAGATCTGGCAAATGCCGGACAAGGAGTTGTTGCCATGAGGCCAGTTGTCGCTGCCATCGCCGCATTTGGAGCCGCGGGGTTGCTCGTCGGGGGTGCCCAGGCGGGTCACGTGACGAAGCTCACGGTTGCCATGCACGATCCGGGATGTCACTGGTTCTTCGCCGGCGGGAAGTTCACGAAGACGGCATCGGTGTCCGGGCCGGTCACCGTGTTGAACGAGGACGAGGCAACGCTGAAGGTGGCAGGCGCACACGGTGTTCAGCGGATTCCGGTCGGCAAGACGCTGGTGGTCGGGGTCGGCCGCTACACGATCACGATGGTCGGACAGGCGCCTGACGACAACCACCTGAAGCTCGTCGTCGACTGAGGCTGCGGGCGACCGCCTGAGCCTCTGTCGCGGTACGGTGGCGGCATGGACGAGGGGGTCGTGTTCAGGGGCCTGGTGAAGACGTGGTCCAGCTCGGCAGGGCCGGTCCACGCCGTACGCGGAATCGACGTCTCGATCGCCCGTGGCGAGACGGTGGCGCTGCTCGGGCCGAACGGGGCCGGCAAGTCGACGACGATCGACATGCTGCTCGGGCTTGCCCAGCCCGACGAGGGCTCGATCTCGGTGCTCGGGCACACGCCGACCGAAGCCGTCCAACGAGGGCTTGTCGGGGCGATGCTCCAGACCGGCCTCCTGATCCGCGACCTCTCGGTGCGCGAGATCGTGACGATGATGGCCTCGCTCTACCCGAACCCGCTGGACGTCGACGAGGTGCTCGAGCTGACCGGCCTGACCGCGCTCGCCAAGCACCAGACGCAGAAGCTCTCGGGCGGCGAGACGCAGCGCACTCGCTTCGCGCTCGCGCTCGTAAGCAACCCTGAGCTGCTCGTCCTCGACGAGCCGACGGTCGCGATGGACGTCGAGGCGCGCCGCAGCTTCTGGGCGACGATGCGTGCCGTCACCGAGCGTGGCAAGACGATTCTGTTCGCGACGCACTACCTCGATGAGGCCGACCAGAACGCCGACCGGGCGGTGCTCATGGCGCACGGCCTTGTCGTCGCCGACGGGCCGCCGACCGAGATCAAGGCGCGTGTCGGCACGAAGACGATTCGCGCGACGCTGCCGGCTGTTCCCGAGAGCGAGCTGGCCGGCCTTCCCGGCGTGACGGCGGCGACACGTCATGGCGACGCGGTGCGCATCGTGTGCGTGGATTCCGACGCGGCGATCCGGGCGCTCCTGACGCGCTACCCGAACGCGCGGGATATCGAGGTGACGGGCGCCGGCCTCGAAGAAGCGTTCGTCGAGCTAACCCGGGACGCTGCATGACGACCGGGCTCGTCTACATGCGGTTCGAGCTGCGGCGCATCTTCCGCAACAAACGGTTTTTCTTCTTCTCGCTCGGGTTCCCGCTCGTTCTCTACTTCGTGATCGCCGCTCCGAACCGGAATCAGACCGACTTCGGCGGCACCGGCGTCTCCGCGCCTCTCTATTACATGGTCGGCCTCGCCTCGTTCGGGACGATGATGGCGATGGTGACGACCGGCGCCCGCATCGCGGGCGAGCGGCAGGTCGGCTGGACGCGGCAGCTCCGCATCACGCCGCTCTCGGCGCGCGCCTATCTCCGCGCGAAGGTGCTCACGGCGTATGCCGCGTCGCTCGTCACGATCGTCGCGCTGTACGTCTCGGGAGCCGTGCTCGGCGTCTCGATGCCTGCAGAGACGTGGGTGAAGATGACGCTGCTCATCCTGATCGCGCTGCTCCCGTTCGCGGCGCTCGGCATCTTTCTCGGCCACCTGCTGACCATCGACGCGATTGGCCCGGCGTCGGGCGGCACGGTGTCGCTCCTCGCGCTCGTCAGCGGGACGTGGTTCCCCGTGCAAGACGGGTTCCTGCACGACATCGCCGTGTGGCTTCCCTCGTACTGGCTCGTCCAGGCCGGACGGCTGCCGATCGACGGTCAGCCGTGGGGCGCGCAGGGCTGGGGCGTCGTGATCGGCTGGACGCTGATTTTGGGCGCCGCTGCGGCCTGGGCCTACAGGCGCGACACCGGCCGGGTCTGACAGACTCTCTGCATGGGACTCAAGGACTTCTTCCGCAACTGGTCGAAGCGCGGCGACGCCGACCGTCTCGAGGTCGCCGAAGAAGAGCTGCGCGAGCACGACTACGACCACAAGGACTACGAGGCGATGAAGGACGACGTCTACATCAACGACAGGACATGGGCCGGATCCGGGGCCGAGCGCAGCGCGCTCGACGACCTCGATTCCCTCTGAGTTGCGCGTCGCAGTCGTTGGTTCAGGACCGGCGGGGTTCTACGCCGCCGATGCACTGCTGAAGAGCGAAGAGCCGGTTGTGGAGGTCGATCTCCTCGACCGGCTCCCCACGCCGTGGGGCCTGGTGCGGCTGGGCGTTGCCCCCGACCACGAGAACATCAAGGCGGTCTCGCGCGCTTTCGAGAAGACGGCGGCGAAGCCGGGCTTTCGCTTCTTCGGGAACGTCGAAGTCGGGTCGACCGTGACGCACGAGGAGCTGCTCGAGCTCTACGACGCGGTCGTCTACACGGTCGGCGCACAGACCGACCGCCGGCTCAACATTCCCGGCGAGGATCTGCCGGGATCGTGGCCGGCCACCGCATTCGTCGCCTGGTACAACGGCCATCCCGATTTCCAGGAGCTCGGCTTCGACCTGGACACGGAGCGTGTCGTCGTGATCGGGAACGGCAACGTCGCGATCGACTGCGCGCGGATGCTCGCCCTCACCGAAGACGAGCTGGCCTCGACCGACACGGTGGACGATGCAGCCGAGGCGATCGTCCGCTCGCCCGTGCAGGAGATCCTGATGCTCGGCCGTCGCGGACCGGTGCAGGCAGCGTTCACGCCGCCCGAGCTCAAGGAGCTCGGTGAGCTGGCCGGCGCCGAGCCGATCGTCGATTCCGGCGATCTCGAGCTCGACTCGGCGAGCGAAGCGGAGCTCGAGGCCGACCGCGAGCGTGTGCGCCGGAATGTCGACCTGCTTCACGAGTACGCCGCGCGCGAGCGCGAAGGAAAGCCGCGCCGCATCCTCCTCCGCTTCCTGGTCTCTCCGATCGCGATCCTCGGCGAGGAGCGCGTCGAAGGGGTCGAGGTCGTGCGGAACGAGCTCGTCGTGGAGGACGGCCGCATCGTCGCCCGACCGACCGGAGAGTCCGAGGTCATTCCATGCGGGCTCGTGCTGCGCAGCGTCGGCTACAAGGGCGTCCCGTTGCCGGGCGTCCCCTTCGACGAGCGCAGCGGCACGATCCCGAACGACCGCGGCCGCGTCGTTGGCGGCGAGCGCACCTACGCGGCCGGGTGGATCAAGCGCGGCCCGAGCGGCGTCATCGGCACGAACAAGAAGGACGCCACCGAGACCGTCGAGCTGCTGCTCGACGATGCCCGGGCCGGCGCATTGCACGCACCCGCTCCGGGTGACCTCGCAGAGCTCCTCGACGAGAAGGGCGTGAACTACGTCGAATACGAGGGTTGGCAGGCGATCGACGCTGCCGAGCGTGCTGCGGGCGAGCCGCAAAATCGCCCGAGGGTGAAGCTGACGGCATGGGAAAATCTGCTGCAAACCGGGGCGAAGATCACTCAGTAGGGGGACGCCGGGAGGCTTCCCGGCCCTCAGTGTTCGGCACTCATGGTTGAGTGCTTGAACTGCGGCAAGCGGCGCGAGGTCCCGGAGCACGAGTGCCCGCGCTGCGCGTATGTCGGCTGGGCGTTCGTCGAGGAGCTCGACGAGTCGCTGCGTCGCCGCCTACGCGACCGCGTCTTGGTCGACCGCCGCCTTCGCGCCGCGAGCTAACGTGACTGCCGTGACTGACACGGCATCCACATCTCAAGAGCTTTGGGGAGGCGAGACCCGCAAGGCCGTCGCCAACTTCCCCGTCTCCGGTGAGCCCATCCCTGCGCCCGTGGCGCGGTGGCTCGGCCGGATCAAGGCCGCGGCCGCCCGCGTGAACGGCGAGCTCGGCCTCCTCGACGGCGACAAGGCGGAGCGCATCGCCGTCGCCGGCGACCGCATCGCGGCCGGCGAGCTCGACGACCAGTTCCCGATCGATGTCTTCCAGACGGGCTCCGGCACCTCGTCCAACATGAATGCCAATGAGGTGATCGCCGCGCTTGCGGGCGAAGGCGTGCACGCAAACGACGACGTCAACATGGGCCAGAGCTCGAATGACGTCTTCCCGTCGGCCGTGCACCTCGCCGCGCTCGATCAGACCGTAACGACCTGCTGCCGGCACTGGCCCAGCTTGCGGCCGCGCTCGCGGCGAAGGCGACCGAGTTCGACGACGTCGTCAAGTCGGGACGCACCCATTGGATGGACGCCGTCCCGGTGACGCTCGGGCAGGAGTTCGCCGGGTACGCCGCCCAGGTCAGCGAAGGCAAGGCGCGGATCGAGGCGACGCTCGAGCGGCTTGGGAAGATCCCGCTCGGAGGCACCGCCGTCGGCACCGGCTTGAACACGCACCCCGAGTTCGCGGCCCGGGTTCGCACGCGGCTGGCCGCCGACACCGGCCTCGACCATCTCCGCCCCGGCCGACCCATTCGAGTCGCAGGCGGCGCGCGACGGCCTCGTCGAGGCCTCGGGTGCCCTCAAGACGCTTGCCGTCAGCCTGACGAAGATCGCGAACGACCTGCGCTTCCTCGGCTCCGGCCCGCGGGCCGGCCTGGCGGAGATCTTCCTGCCGGAGCTGCAGAAGGGCTCGTCGATCATGCCGGGCAAGGTCAACCCGGTCATCCCGGAGGTCGTGACGCAGGTCGCGGCACAGGTGATCGGCAACGACCAGGCGATTGCGATCGGCGGCATGCAGGGCCACTTCGAGCTCAACGTGTTCGTGCCGCTGATGGCGCGGAACCTGCTGCAGTCGATCAAGCTGCTCGCCTCCGCGTGCCGGCTGCTCGACGAGAAGTGCGTCAGCGGCATCGAGGCAAACCGCGAGCAGTGTGAGAGCTACGCCGAGCTGACCCTGTCGGCGGCGACGGCGCTCAATCCGTACATCGGGTACGACAAGGCCAGCGAGATCGTCAAGAAGGCGTCCTCGTCCGGCCGGTCGCTCCGCGAAGTCGCGCGCGAGGAAGGCGTCACGGACGACGTCCTCGACGAGGCGCTCGACTATCGCAAGATGGCCAAGCCGCACGGCTAGCACGGCGAGGCGCCAGGCACCGTGCGGTGCCTGGCGCCTGCGTGCGTCAGCTAGTGGCCGCCGTGCGCGAAGTCGCTCTGGATCGCGTTCAGGTCAGGCGTTCCCAGACCTGTCGCGGGGTTCCAGAGCTGGCCCGGCGTGCCGGTGTAGAACAGGTTGTCGTTCGAGGCGCTCGCCGAATCGAGCACGTGGAACGGCGAGTTGTGCTGCTGTGCGAACCCGTACACCTGTGGGTTCCAGAAGCCGACCCGGTGATGCAGGTTGGCCACGATCAGGCGTTGGCGCCGTTCAGCTGCGGGTCGACGAAGCTCGTCCCGCCCCAGCCGTCCTCGGTGCAGGCGCCGGGAGCGTTCGGGCAGTTGTCGAAGGAGAAGTACACCTGGTACCCCGTCTCGGGATCGCGCGTCCGCCGACAGGTCGGGCTCGCCGCGACCGTTCCTGTTGCCGGACTGGACGTTCGGCGTGAAGTTCACGTTCCAGTCGGTCGGCAGGGTCAGCGGTGCGAAGTCCGTGCTGTCGAACGCGGTCGGCGTCAGGTATTGCACGGCGCTGTAGTGCTGCGCGCCGACCTGACGCTGGTACTGCGGCATCGACTCGAGGGTCGGAGTAGCCGCCGCCGTCACCCGCTGCCGCGAAGCCCTTGAGCGCAGTTCGTCTCGGTGCAGTCGGACGGGTCGCTGAACAGGAAGCAGAAGTCCGCGTAGTGCGGCCAGAGCCAGTCCCAACCCCAGGCGCGCTCGGCGCTGATGGTTGCGCTGTCGGTGTCCGTCAGCGGAATCGTCCCCGCGAGCGTCGTGCCACCCGAGGAGGTGACCCACGGGCTGTCCCCGGGCGAGTCGACGTCGAGGTTCGTCGTGCCGAGCTCGTCGGAGTCGTCGTAGGCACCGGCGTCGCCGGAGGACACGAACGAGCTCTGGCCCTGCACGGCCATCTCGAGGAACGCCTCGTCGAACGTCTGCTGGTAGGCGGCGACTCGAGACCGTTCTTCACCACGTAGTTGATGACGGTCTCGGCCTCGCCCCAGCTCGCCGAGACGCCGTCGGCCTTGTTGTCGCTCGCCGCCTGGAAGAAGGCGTCGAGGAAGCCCGGATCGGTGTTCGGTGCCTGGTAGACGATGACGTTCGACTGCGGTGCAATCGCTCCGGACTGCTCGACGTCGAGCGTCGTCTCGCCGGAACCAGCTGCGTCACTCACGGGGCCGGGACCGCCGTCGACGTTCTCGACGTCGATGCGGCTCGAGCTCGAGTTGACGCCTGGCAGCGTGCTCCAGAACGTCGTCGTGCTCGGCTCATCGAGGGCGGCCAGCGTGACGATTGCGATCGTGCTGCCCGCGCCGGTGCCGCTCGGTGCGTGGTAGTCCGAGGAGAAATCGGATGGCAGCCGTGTGCCGAGCTGCACAGTCGAGCTATTCGCCGCGGTGTACTGCGGGGCTCGAACCGCGTCGTTCTGATACGTCGGGTAGTTGGTCAGCCCGAGGATCGAGAGCACGAACGACGCCAGCTGCTTCGGGAGCAGCGGATTGCTCTGCGCACCGTGGAAGTGGAACGCAGGCGCTCCCGAATGGCCATGACGCGCCGGGACGGCCGGCTTCTCGTAGTCCCGCTGGGACACCGAGAGCGCCTTGTCGAACGCGCCTGCGGTGCCGCTCGCCTGGACGTCGAGGTTGTCCGCCATCACGGACGTCTGGATGCCGTAGTGCGCGAGGTACGACCGGAGCAGGCCGATGTTCTGCTGCGACTGGCCGTACTGCCGGGCGAACTGGCTCACGGTCAAGAAGTGCCCCTGCGAACTGTTCAGGGCCTGGTTCTCGAGCTGGTTCAGATTTTGCGCGTCGAGGATGAACGTCACGTCCTCGGGCGTGTTCGCCGGTGTCGAGCTGTCAATCGGGAACACGGGCTGGCCGCCGCCGTTTCGCGACTGTGCGAGCAGCGCTGCGCTGATTCCCTGCGACACCGACACCTTGGCCGATGCCACCTGTGCTTCGCCTGCCACTGCTGTGAGTAGGACCGCCATGGAAACGGCGGCCGCAAGGAGCCACGTTCTCACGAATCCCCCTGTTCTGCCGCGTCGTCGCGGCGACCTCGGTGACGCGGGCATCAAAGCACGACGGGCCGCCCCTGGGGGCGGCCCGTCGCATTCGACCGGTGGTGCGACCTAGTCGGTCGGCGTGGTCGACGCGGGCTGCTGCGCGAGCAGCTTCGCGATCGCACCGATGTTCGGGCTGCCGATACCGGTGGCCATGTCATAGCCCTTGGTCGCGGAGTAGCCCTGGATCGTGGCGTTGTCCGCCTGCCCGTCCGGCACGCTGTTGTTCGAGCCGTCAGCGATGTCGTGGAACGGGTTCAGCTTGCTCGGCAGCAGCTCCGAGCGCATAGAGCGCCGGGTTGATGTTGCCCGAGCGGCGCTTCGCCAGCTGGTCGACGATCGCGGTGATCGCTGCCCACTGCGGCGAGCCGGCGCTGGTGCCGCCGACGAGAGAAGGCGCCGCCGTCGAAGTCACGACGATCACGGCGTGGATGACCGGCGGCGTTGTACGAGACGTCAGGCACCTCGCGGACGCCGCTGTGCTGGGCGAGGAGCTGGTACAGCGGCTCGTGGTACTTGACGCTCTTGTCCGCCGCCGCCCGAGGCCGGAGAGCCGAGCTCGGCGGTCTCGTTCCAGGTCGTCTCCGACTGGTACGTGCCGAGCGGCGGATCGGCGATCAGGGTCGTGCCGCCGACTGCCGGTGACGTTCGGGTCGGTCGCCGGGGTCGACACCGCCTTGAAGAGCGGCGTCGGGTCGTCCGTCGGCTTGGCATCGCACGTCGGCTGGCCGGCGCCGTCGTCGCCGGAGGAGGCGAAGAGCGTGATGCCCTTCTGCACGGCCTTGCGGAACGCCGCGTGCTGCTGCGAGAGGATCGACGGATCCATGCACTGCTCGGCCTCGCCGAAGCTCTGCGAGATCACGTCGCCGAGGTTGTTGTCGATCGCGTACTTCGTCGCGGCGAGGATGTCTGCATCCTGGTCGCTCTTCGCGACGACAAGGACGATGTTCGCCCCCTGTGCGATGGCGTGGGCCCACTCGACGTCGAGCGAGGTCTCGACCGCCCAGCCGAAGACGTCATCCGGATCGGAGGTCGCCTCGTCGTTTCCGAACGGTGCGGTGACCGTGAGATGGGGATCGGAGATGCCCCAAACCGAGTCGAAGGTCGCCAGGTCGTCGGCGAGCGCGTCGCTCCCGAAGGCGTCGATGATCACGATCGTCTTGCCCGTGCCGTCGTTCGGCGCGAGCTGGTCGACGCCGTACGCGGTGCGCATCTGGTCCGGCCCGTAGCACTCCGGGTACGCGCCCGGCAGCTGACACTTGAACCGGACGGTCGCCGTCGGGTTCGAGACCTCGCTGATCGAGCGATAGATGTTCGGGCTGCGCAGGGTGTCCGGAACCATGCGGCTCGCGGATGCAGTCGCCATGGGCGCTGCCGAACTCAGAGCCGCCAATCACGGCGACGATCGTGAGGATCGCGGCGATCGCAAGGCGACGCGCAGTAACCCTCCTGACACGAAAATCGTGCACGTAACTCCCCTTTCGTAAAGCCGCGAAGGCCCGCAGAAGCCTCTCGTGGACGGCGTCATAGTGGCCCAACTGTCGCTTTCTGGCAACCCCCAAAACGAGGGTGGCGACTTTCGCACATCTGGCCTACCATGGCCTCCGTGCGTCGCCTGGGGAGCCTCGCCATCCTGTTTGCTCTTGCCGCTGTGAGCGCTTCGGCCGCCTTCGGCATGTCGCCTCCGATCGTCTTTCGCCCGATCGCAGGGCCGGTTGGTGCCGTGAACGCGAATCAGAACGGGGTGACCGTGACCGTCTCGAACCATCGTGCCGGCGCGAAGCCCGTCACCGTGACGCTTCGCTACACCGGTCCGCTGCGCTGCGGCCATCCGGGGAGCGCCACCGTCGTGCTGCCGGCGCCGTCGGCGTTGCGGCGAAGACTCGCGGTCGTCGTGAACGGCAAGGCCGGGACGGCCGTCAAGGTTGGCCATTCGCTGAAGGTGACCGGCCCGACGTCGAAGGTGATGTGCGACTCGATCGTCGATCGGCCCGATCACGCTTCAGGTCGGGGGTCTGACGAACCCCGCTCACGCCGGCACCTACGCGCTGCACGTCGCAACCGGCGGCTCGAGTCTTGCCGGCACGTTCTCGCGTTCAGTAGCTGAGAGCGCCGCGGCCGGTCTCGGCTGCGTGGCGCTGCTCGTCGGCGCGATAGCTCGAGCGCACGAGCGGTCCTGAGAAGACGGAGCCGAAGCCGAGCGCCTCGCCCTGCTCGCGGAACCAGCGGAACTCGTCCGGGTGCACCCAGCGGTCGATCGTCGCGTGCTTCGGGCTCGGCTGGAGGTACTGGCCGATCGTCACGACGTCGACGTCGTGCTCGCGGAGGTCGCGCAGCGTGTCGACGACCTCGTCGTTCGTCTCGCCGAGGCCGACGATGATCCCGGACTTCGTCAGCACCTTGTAGTCGGCGATCTCCTTCGCGCGCCGCAGGAGGCCGAGCGCGCCGTCGTAGCTCGCCTTGCCGCCGCGCATCTTCCGATGGAGGCGGCGAACGGTCTCGATGTTGTGGTTGAAGACGTCCGGGCGCGCCCCGATCACGGTGTGCAGTGCGTCCTCTTCGACACCGAGGAAGTCGGGAGTGAGCACCTCGACCGAGCACTCGGGCAGCTTGGCCTTCAGCGCCCGGATCGTCGCGGCGTAGTGGCCGGCGCCCTTGTCGGGCACGTCGTCGCGGTCGACCGAGGTGACGACGACGTGCTTGAGCCCCATCTGCTTCGCCGTCTGGGCGAGGCGGAACGGCTCGAGCGGATCGACGGGCTCACTCGGCTTTCCGGAGTTCACGTAGCAGTAGCGACAGGCGCGCGTGCACGTCTCGCCGAGGATCTGGAACGTCGCGGTGCCGCGCCCCCAGCATTCGGCGATGTTCGGGCAGCGCGCCTCTTCGCAGATCGTGTGGAGCTGCGCACCGTGGATCAGCTTCTTCACGTCGAAGTAGCTGCCGTTCTGCGACGGCGCGCGCACCTTCATCCAATCGGGCCGGCGCGGGCGGTCGGCGACGGGAACTGATCCCTGCATCTCCGTCATGTTAGAGGGGGAGAGCCGCCTTGCCGACGAGCTCTGCGTAGCGGCCGCCGAGGCCGACGAGCTCGTCGTGGGTCCCGCGTTCGACGATCCGGCCACCGTCGAGGACGCAGATCTGGTCGGCGTCTTCGACGGTCGAGAGACGGTGGGCGATCGCAACCGTCGTCCGGCCAGCCGCGAGGCCGTCGAGCGCGTCCTGCACCTGGCGCTCGGTTTCGGTGTCGAGGGCGCTCGTCGCCTCGTCGAGCACGAGGATCGGTGGGTTGCGGAGAACGGTGCGCGCGATCGCGATTCGTTGCTTCTCGCCACCGGAGAAGCGATAGCCGCGCTCGCCGACGACGGTGTCGTAGCCCTCCGGGAGCGACGCGATCAGGTCGGAGATCTGCGCCGCGGCAACCGCCGCCTCGATCTCCTCGTCGGTCGCGTCCGGCTTTGCAAACCGGAGGTTCTCGCGCACCGACGAGTGGAAGAGATACGTCTCCTGCGAGACGACGCCGACGAGCCGTGCGAGGCTCGCGAACGAGAGGTCGCGCACATCGACGCCGTCGATTGCGACTCGGCCTCGTTCGACGTCGTAGAGGCGTGCCGTCAGGTAGGCGAGCGTCGTCTTCCCGGCGCCGGTCTCGCCGACGAGCGCGGTCTTCGTCCCTGCGGGGACGCTGAACGAGACGTCGCGTAGCGTCCAGTCGGCCGTGGGCGAGTACCGGAACCACACGTCCTCGAACGTGACGTCGCCGGCCGTCGCGAGCTCGACCGGCTGCGCCCGCTCGACGATCTCGATCGGCTGATCGAGGTACTCGAAGATGCGGTCGAAGAGCGCCAGCGAGGTCTGTACCTCGAGGCCGACGTTGAGCAGCGAGCCGACCGGGAAGAAGAGCCGCGTCTGCAGTGTCGTGAACGCGATGAGCGTCGGCACGGTGATCGCATTCGAGCCATGTGCGAGCGCGAGCCCGCCGAACCAGTAGACCGCGGCCGGCATCACCGCGAACGTCGTCTGGATCGACGCCATCACCCAGCGTCCGGCCATCAGTTGCCGCACCTCGAGGCCGGCGAGCTGCCGTGACTCGCCCTCGAAGCGATCGGCGAGCTCCTCGGTGCGTCCCATCGTCTTTCCAAGCAGGATCCCGGAGACCGAGAGCGACTCCTGGACCAGGCTCGAGATATCGGCGAGCGTCTCCTGGGTCGAGGTCGCGATCTTCCGCCGCTGGGCACCGACACGGCGTGTGAGCAGGACGAAGATCGGTACGAGTGCGAAGGCAAAGAGCGACAGCTCCCAGGAGAGAGCGATCATGCCGACCGCCGTCGCGGCGACTGTCGTGACGCTCGAGACGATCGACGTCGCCGTGCTCGTCAGCACGCTTTGCACTCCGCCGATGTCGTTCGAGATGCGCGACTGCACTTCGCCGGTGCGCGTGCGCGTAAAGAACGCGAGCGAGAGTCGTTGCAGGTGGCGGAAGACCTTGCTGCGCAGGTCGTGCATCACGTCCTGGCCGACGCGGTTCGAGAGAAGCGTCTGGTAGACGCCGAGCACGCCGGTCACGATCGCGACGACGATCATCCCGGCGGCGAGCACCGAAAGCCGTGTCGAGTCGGCGTTCTCGATCGCCTCCAACGCGCCCTTGAGCAGGAATGCCGGCAGGACGCCCAGCGCCGACGAGATCAGGATCAGCCCGAGAACGAACGAAAGCCGAAGCTTGTACGGCTTGAAGAGTGCGAAGACCCGATGCAGGTTCTGCCGGCGGACGGCCGGGTCGTCCGGGCGCTCCGGCTTCTCGCGCGGCGAAAAGCGCCCGCGCCCTCCTCCTCCGACGGCGAACATTCCGCCACGGTAGACGGGCGGCTACGCTCGGTGCGGTGGAGCGGGTCTGTGTCTTCTGCGGTGCGTCGAGCGGCCGGGTGCCTGCGTACGCCACTGCGGCACGCGAGTTCGGCGCCGTCGCTGCGGGCCGCGGTCTGGGTGTCGTCTACGGCGGCGGTCGCGTCGGGCTGATGGGCGCGGTTGCCGACGGCGCTCTCGCTGCGGGCGGCCAGGTGATCGGTGTCATCCCGCAGGAGCTCGTTGACCGCGAGCTCGCCCACACCGGTCTCACCGAACTGCATATCGTCGGCTCGCTGCACGAGCGGAAGGCCCTGATGGCCGAGCTCGCAGACGGCTTCGTCGCGCTTCCCGGCGGTTTCGGGACGCTCGACGAGCTGATGGAGCAGCTGACGTGGTCGCAGCTCGGGCTCCATGCCAAGCCGGTCGGGCTGTTCGACATCTTGGAGTACTGGCGGCCGGTGATCGCCCTCGCGCGTCACGCGACCGAGGAGGGCTTTGTCCGTGAGTCGGACCTCGCCGCGATCGCGGTCGCCGACGATGCCGAGCTACTCCTGGACAGGCTGGCGCGGCTCGAGCGCGAAGAGCGCCCGCGCGCCAAGTGGGCGAAGCCGCCGGCGCCCTAAAGGAGCTGGCTGAAGACGAGTGCGGTCAGCACGGACGCGGCCGCGATGATCCCCACCCATGCGAGTGCGTTGATCGTTGCCTGCATGGGCAAATGATCGATGTCGGCTCGGACGGACTTATTCGCCAAATGCAGGGGGAAACTCGACCGTGCCGCGGATCGAGTCGTCCCAGGCGCTGAGCCGGGCGAGCATCCAGGCCTCGTTGTACGGCCGCGGCCCGAGGATGCCGAGCGGTGTGGCGGGCTCGAAGCCGAAGCGCGGGTAGTACGACGGATGCCCGAGCAGAACCACGAACGGCTCACCGATCTCGTCGGCGCGCCGCAGCGCCTCGCGCACGAGGGCGCCGCCGATCCCCCGGCGCTGCCGCGCGGGCGCGACGCTGACCGGGCTGAGCTGAAACGGCTGAAGATCGCCCATGCGCATCCGGCTGAGCATCGTGTGGCCCACGATCTGGCCGTCCTCTTCCCAGACGAGCGAGATCTCAGGCTCGACCTCGGTGATGACCCGGTGCGCCGTTTCGCTGCCCTCGAAGGCCGCGTCGGTCACGGCCACGATTGCCTCGCGATCGGCGGGCGTTGCGTCGCGGATCACGCGGCGGCGGGTAGCTGCTCGAATGTCAGCTCGAACACGTCTGCAAGCGCCTGCACGGCGGCGGGGCGCACCTCGTCGACGCTGAGCGGACGGCCGAGCTCGCGCGCCATCGACGTGAACATTGCGCCGTCGAGGCCGCAGGCGGTGATCCACTGCGTGAACGGCGCCGGGTCGAGATCGACGTTCAGCGCGTAGCCGTGCGTCGAGACCCACTTCGTCAGATGGATGCCGATCGAGGCAATCTTGCGCGGGGGAGACTCGAGCCACACACCGGTCAAGCCTTCGATCGTCGTCGCCTCGACACCGAAGGCGCTCATCGTCCGGATCAGCGCTTGTTCGAGGTCGCGGCAGTAGCGCTTCACGTCCTGCCCGTGACGGGTCAGGTCGAGGATCGGGTAGCAGACGAGCTGCCCGGGCGCGTGGTAGGTGGACTTGCCGCCGCGATTGACCTCGACGATCGCGACGTCCGCGCCGTCGGGCACGTGGAGCTCGCCGGGCTCCGAGCGGCGGCCGAGCGTGATGGTCGGCGGATGCTCGAGGAAGAGCACCGTGTCGGGCGCGTCGCCCGCCGCGACCTGCTCGGCGAGCGAGTGCTGGAGCGCGAGCGCCTCGGTGTACTCGGTGACCCCGAGGTGGATGACGTGCGCAGTGCGATCCACGGACGTCAGGTTAGCCGGGCAGGTCGGCCAGGAGCTGTGTTGCGCGCTCCAGGTCCGCGGAGCGAACGAGGATCTCCTGGGCGCCGCCGGTCGGCGTTGCCCACGAAAGTCCGGCGTTCACGTCGCCCTTGTCGTACGCGGCCTCGATGCCGTTCTCGCGCAGGAAGCCGCACAACTCGACCGCCTCGGTCTCGCTCATGACCTCGGTCAGCTTGACCACGTCGTTTGCCATGGGTGAAGCGTAACGTGACGGCGTGTGGCGGGCCGAGATCACGGTCGATGAGGAGCTGGCCCGCGAGCTGATCGGCGGCCAGTTCGAGCTGCCGCTCGAGACGGTCGAGCGTGTCTCCGCCGGCTGGGACTACACCGTCTTCCGGGTCGACGGCGAGTGGGCGTTCCGCTTTCCGCGCCGAGAGGTGGTCATCGAGCAGATGCGAACGGAGGTCTCGACGCTCCGTCGACTCGTCCCGCTGCTGCCGTTCGCGGTGCCGGAGCCGGTGCTGCTCGGACGGGCGCTCGGCAGCTATCCGTGGCCGTTCTACGGCGCGCCCTGGCTGCCGGGAAGCGAGGCTGGCCCGGCGACCGATGCAGACCGGCTCGCGCTCGCACCCCAGCTCGCGCGGGCGTTGCGCGCCCTGCACGATCTCGAGCTACCGCTCGAGCTTCCGGTCGACGTCAGCTCTCGCGCCGATATGTCGGTGCGCGTCCCGCGGACACGCGAGCAGCTCGACGGGCTCCGGCCGCTCACGCCGCCCGTCGAGGAGTTGCTGCGGCGTGCCGAGCAGCTGCCACCGACGTATCCGCAGGTCATCTGCCACGGCGACCTGCATTTCCGGCAGGTGCTCGTCGAGGGCGATCGCCTCGTCGGCTTCGTCGACTGGATCGATGTCTGCCGCGCCGATCCCGGCATCGACCTGCAGCTCGCCTACGCCTTCCTGCCGCTTGCCGCGCGCGAGGTGTTCTTCGCCGAGTACGGCGCGATCTCCGAGGAGTCGGAGATCCGGGCGCGCGTGGTCGCGCTCTCGCTCGGCGCGATTCTCGCGCGCTATGGCCGGGACGAGGGGCTACCGGAGATCGAGCAGGAGGCGCTCGCCTCGCTCGACCGTGCGGTTATCTAGTAGTCGGTCTCGACCCAACTCTGGAGGCGTTCGCGCAGGTCGCGCAGGAACCGCCCGGCATACGCACCGTCGACGAGACGGTGGTCGTAGGTCAGGGTCAGGTTCATGATCGACCGGATCGCGATCGCGTCCTGGCCGTTCTCGTCGGTGATCACCCACGGCCGCTTGACGATCGCGTAGGTGCCGAGGATGCCGGCCTGCGGCTGGCTGATCACAGGGGTGCCGTGGAACGTGCCGTAGCCGCCGGGGTTCGTGATCGTGAATGAGCCGCCCGAGACGTCGTCCGGGGTCAGCTGCTTGTCGCGTGCACGCTTGGCGATGTCGGCGATCGCCTTCGCCATCCCGAGCAGGTTGAGCGTCTCGGCGTTCTTCACGACCGGCACGATCAGTCCCTTGCCGTCTGCGAGCTCGACCGCGAAGCCGAGGTTCACGAAGTTCTTGCTGACGATCTGGTCGCCGCGGATCTCGCCGTTGACGTACGGGTAGTCGCGCAGCGTCTCGACCGTCGCCCGCGCGATGAACGCGAGGTACGTCGGGTTGACGCCGTAGCCCGACTGGTACTCCTTCTTCAGCTTCTCGCGGATCTGGACGACCTTCGACATGTCGACCTCGATCGCCGAGGTGACGTGCGCGGAGGTGTCGAGCGAGCGGCGCATGTGGTCGGCGATGCCGCGGCGCATCGCGCTCATCGGCTCGAGCGACTCGCCGCTCCCCGCGATCGGCGGTGCAGCTGCGGGCGCCGCAGCCGGTGCCGCGGCAACGGGCGCTGCGGGAGCCGCAGGCGCGGCCGGAGTCGGCGCGCCGGTCTCGATGAACGCCTGGATGTCCTTCTTCGTCACGCGCCCGCCCGAACCGGAGCCCGGTACCTGACCCGGGTCGATGCCGTGCTCGGCGGCGATTCGGGCGACGACCGGAGAGACGAACGACTTGCCGTTCTCGCTGGCAGTGGGCGCAGCCTCTTCTTCTTCCTCGGCCTCCGCCTCTTCGGCGGCGGGAGCAGGCGCGGGCGCTGCCGGGGCAGGTGCCGCCGGCGCAGCCGGAGCTGCAGCCGCGCCCTCGCCGCCGAGTCGCGCCAGCACCGTGCCGACGGCAACCGTCTCGCCTTCCTGGACGAGGATCTCGCTGACGACGCCGGTTGCAGGCGACGGCACCTCGGTGTCGACCTTGTCGGTCGAGATCTCGAGGAGCGTCTCGTCGGCCTCGATCGTGTCGCCGACCTGCTTCAGCCACTTGGTGATCGTGCCCTCGGAGACCGAGACGCCCATCTGGGGCATCACGACGTCGACTGCGGTGGTGCTGGCCATCAGTACTGGATCAACTCCTTGAGCGCGCCGACGACGTCGCCGATTTGCGGGATGAATGCCTTCTCGAGCACGGGCGAGAATGGTACGGGTGTATCCGGCGCGGCGAGCCGCCGAACGGGCGCGTCGAGATCCTCGAACGCCTCCTCGGCGATCGTCGCTGCGATCTCGCCCCCGAAGCCGCCGGTGCGCGTGTCCTCGTGCAAGACGAGCACCTTCGACGTCTTGCGCACCGAGTCGAGGACGGCCTGCTTGTCCCACGGCATGATCGTGCGCAGGTCGATGATCTCGACCGAGGCGTCGACCTCCTTCGCCGCTTCTTCGGCGGTGTAGACCATCGCACCCCAGGTGATGACGGTGACGTCATCGCCCTCCTGGTGCACGCGCGCTTTGCCGATCGGTGTCGTGTACCGCTCGTCCGGCACCTCGCCTTTGATGCGGCGATACAGGTGCTTGTGCTCGAAGAAGAGCACGGGATTCGGATCCTCGATCGCGCTGATGATCAGGCCCTTCGCGTCCTCGGGCGTCGCCGGGCAGACGCACTTGAGCCCGGGGATGTGCGCGAACGTCGACTCCGGGTTCTGCGAATGGAACGGGCCGCCGGAGAAGCCGCCGCCGGACGGCAGCCGCAGCACGATCGGCACGGGTGTACCGGCGCGCCAGCGCTGCTTCGCCGCGATCGTGACCAGGTGGTCCCACGCGCACGAGACGAAGTCCGCGAACTGCATCTCGGCGACCGGACGCATCCCCATGATCGCTGCACCGGTCGCGCCGCCCACGATTGCGGTCTCCGAAAGCGGCGCATCGAGGACGCGCCACGCGCCGAACTCCTCCTGGAAGCCGAGCGTCACCTTGAACGCGCCGCCGTAGACGCCGACGTCCTCGCCGATGATGAAGACGCGCTTGTCGCGACGCATCTCCGTGCGGAGGCCGTCGCTGATCGCCTGCAGATAGGTCTTTTCCGCCATCGCTACTTGTGGTGCGGCGTGTCGAGGTCCTCGGGCGTTGCGTAGACGCCCTCGAGCAGGGTCGACGGATCGGGCTGCGGCGACTCCTCGGCGCGCTGGAGCGCGTCGTTCAGCAGCTTCTTCACGGAGGAGCCGAGCTGATCCTCCTCGTCGTCGCTCAGGTCGCCGTTGTCGCGCATCCAGGTACGGAAGCGCTCGACCGGGTCACGTTCCGCCCAGCGCTCGAAGAGCTCCTTGGGAACGTAGAACGCGTCGTCGTGGACGGCGTGGCCCTCCATGCGAAGCGTCTGACATTCGATGAGCGTCGGGCCGCCGCCCTCCCGCGCCTTCTCGATCGCGCGGTGCGCTTCGCGGTAGACGGCGAGCACGTCGGTGCCGTCGACGACGACGCCTTCGAAGCCGTACGCGGCGGCGCGGTCGGCGAGATGCTCGACCGCGTACTCGAGGTGTGTCGGCGTCGAGTACGCCCACTGGTTGTTGTCGCAGATGAACACGATCGGCAGGCGCCGCACGCCGGCGAAGTTCATCGCCTCGTGTGCGTCGCCACGGGCCATCGCGCCTTCGCCGGACCACGTCACGGCGACGCGCTTCTCCTCGCGGATGCGGAAGGCGAGTGCGCAGCCGACGGCCACGGGCATCATCGCCGGCAGGTGGCTGACCATTGCGAGCAGCCCCAGGCGCTCGTCGGCCATGTGCACGTTCCCGTCGCGGCCGCGTGCCGGCCCGTCCGCGCGGCCCATGTACTGCGCGAAGATCCGCCACGGTTCCACGCCCCGTGCGATGTGGACGCCCATGTCGCGATGCAGCGGCGTGCCGACGTCGTCGGCGCCCATCGCGGTCGCCACACCGACGGCTGCGGCTTCGTTGCCACGACCGGTGTAGAAGGAGCCCGGGATCTTCCCCTGGCGATAGAGGATGTGACCGCGTTCTTCGAGGCCACGCGTGATCAGCATGTTCCGGTAGATCTGGAGCAGGTCCTCGCGATCGAGGCCCTCCTCCTTCACGTCCTGGAGCGAGCCGCTCGGCTCCGCTACGCGTGCGATGGCCACGACCTGCATCGTAACGAGGTGGCTAGGGTGAGAGGGTGGGCAAGGCAGCCGACTGGCTCCGCGAGGAGCGGCGCAACGTCCTCGGCCACTGGTCGGCGTTCTGCCTCGACTGTGGCGCGGCGCGGCGATGGTTTGTCGACTCGGAGGGCGAGGTGCCCGAGACGTGCCAGTGCGGCGGCACGATGCTGCGCCGCTGCCCCGCCTGCAACGCGCCCTTCAGCTCGACGTTCGCCGTCGACTGCGAGGAGTGCGGCGCCAAGCTCCGCGAGCCCGAGCTTCTCGGCATGCGGATCCGCAAAACGGGCAAGTAGCCCGTATGGACGAGCGAGTCAGAGCAGGCGGCTGCCTGTGCGGAGACATCCGGTACACCGTTCGCGGCGAGCCGGTGCACGTCGGCCGTTGCCACTGCACGGACTGCCGGAAGGAGTCCGGGAGCGTCTTCGCGACCTACGGCCAGTGGCCCGTCGAGGCATTCGAGCTGAGCGGCGAGCTTGCGCTCTACGAGGGGCGCGGCTTCTGCGCCCGCTGCGGCTCACGGTTGCTCAACCCGCCGCTACCCGGCGGTGACCTGGTCGAGATCCGGCTTGGCAGCCTCGACGAGGCACCGTTCGAGCTGAAGCCCGAGGCGGAGATCTGGATCAAGCGCCGCGAGAGCTGGCTCGCGCCGGTCGAAGGTGCCGGGCAGCACCAAGAGAACCGCTTCTAGCGCCTAGAGCAGGCCGAGGCTCGGCTTGATCGACGAGAAACGGATCACCGTGACGGTGTCCGCCTCGAAGACGTCACGGTTGTAGAGCTGCCCCAGCCAGCGGCAGAGCTCGTCCGTGTGCCGGATCTCCGGGTTGTCGTGCTCGATCTCGTTCGGCGACAGCTCGGCGATCGTCTTCACCTCGACCTTGTCGATCACCGCGTCGAAGATGTGCTGCCGCGGGCTGAAGCGCGCACCGGCGAGCACGGAGACGATCATCCCCTTCTGGTACTTGCGCGACTTGTCGCCGAGCCGGATCGTCGCCGTCTTTCGATGCGACTTGAGCTGGGCCTCGACGATCGGCGAGTAGAAGTTCAGCGCAAAGGCCGCCACTGGGGTCGATCATACGTCCTCTTCGGCTATTCGCTCCGAGGCCTTCCGCGCCATGTCCCGTTCGCTGCCGTAGGTGAGCAGTTTCGGCGCGTCCTCGAGCGGGACCCAGCGGACCTCGATCACCTCGTGCCGGAACTCCTCGGGGATGTCGCCGAGCCGGCCGCGCTCGTAGCGGACGAGGAAGAACGAGACCACCTTGAAGACCCGCTCGCCGTCCCAGTTGAACCAGTAGCGGATGTCTCCGAGCTTCCCGAGCGAGCGTCCGTGGACGCCCGTCTCCTCGGCCACCTCGCGGAGGGCGGTCACCTCGCCTCGCTCGCCCGGGTCGATTCGGCCCTTCGGGAGCGCCCAGACCGGCTTTCCGGGCCGATTCGGCCGGATCGCGGCCATCATCCAGCGCCCGTTGAGCCGCCGAACCACCACTCCGCCCGCCGAGAACTCCCGTCTCATCGCGGTCCATTCTTGCGGCGCTGGCACTCTCATGGCTAGAGTGCCAGCCGTAAGCACAAGCCTGTTACAAGGTGGAGGTCTAACCCTATGAATCTACAGCCGCTTGGCGATCGCCTGATCGTTGAGGTCCTCGAGGAAGAGGAGACGACGGTCAGCGGCATCGTCCTGCCGGATACCGCGAAGGAGAAGCCGCAGCGCGGCAAGGTCCTCGCAGTCGGTCCGGGTGCGCGTGACGACAACGGCCAGCACGTCGCCATGGACGTCGCCGCGGGCGACCAGGTCATCTTCAGCAAGTACGGCGGGACCGAGATCAAGGTCGGCGCCGACGATGTCCTGATCCTTCGCGAGTCGGACGTCCTCGCCAAGGTCGTCTAGGAAAGACAAAGGAGAAGAGACACATGGCTCACAAGGAGCTCAAGTTCGGCGAGGATGCTCGCCGGTCGCTTCAGCGCGGCGTCGACATCCTGGCCGACGCGGTCAAGGTGACGCTCGGCCCGAAGGGTCGCTACGTCGTGCTCGACAAGAAGTTCGGCGCTCCCACCATCACCAACGACGGCGTCACGATCGCGCGTGAGATCGAGGTCGAGGACGTCTTCGAGAACCAGGGCGCACAGCTCGTGCGTGAGGTCGCAACGGCGACGAACGACGTCGCCGGCGACGGCACCACCACCGCGACCGTGCTCGCCCAGGCGATCGTCCGCGAGGGCCTGAAGAACGTCTCGGCCGGCGCGAACCCGATGGGGCTCAAGCGCGGCATCGAGACGGCCGTCGAGGCTGTCGTCGACAACCTGAAGTCGCAGTCGACCGAGATCTCCGGCAAGGAGGACATCGCGCGCGTCGCGACCGTCTCCTCGCGCTCGAGCGAGATCGGCGAGGTCCTGTCCGAGGCGATCGAGAAGGTCGGCAAGGACGGCGTCGTGAACGTCGAGGAGGGCCAGACCTTCGGCCTCGAGCTCGAGTTCACGGAGGGCATGCAGTTCGACAAGGGCTACCTGTCGCCCTACATGATCACCGATCCCGAGCGCATGGAGGCCGTGCTCGACGACCCGTACATCCTGGTCGCGAACTCGAAGATCGGGGCGGTCAAGGACCTGCTGCCGGTGCTCGAGCAGGTCATCCAGGCCGGCCGTCCGCTGCTGATCGTTGCCGAGGACGTCGAGGGCGAGTCGCTCGCGACGATCGTCGTCAACAAGCTGCGTGGCACCTTCCAGGCCGTCGCCGTCAAGGCGCCGGGCTTCGGCGATCGCCGCAAGCGCATGCTCGAGGACATCGCGATCCTCTCGGGCGGCGAAGTGATCACCGAGGAGATGGGCCTCAAGCTCGAGAACACGAAGCTCTCGCAGCTCGGCCGCGCCCGCAAGGTCGTCGTCGACAAGGACTCGACCACGATCATCGACGGTGCCGGTGACGGCGACGCGATCAAGGGCCGCATCAAGCAGCTGAAGGGCGAGATCGAGAACACCGACTCGGACTTCGACCGCGAGAAGCTCCAGGAGCGCCTCGCCAAGCTGTCCGGCGGCGTTGCCGTGGTCAAGGTCGGCGCAGCCACCGAGACCGAGATGAAGGAGACCAAGCACCGCGTCGAAGACGCGCTGCAGGCCGCTCGTGCCGCCCTCGAGGAGGGCGTCGTGCCGGGTGGCGGCGTCGCGCTGCTGAACGCGGCGGACGCGGTCAAGGAGAAGACGCTCGCCGGTCTCGAGGGTGACGAGCGCACGGGTGCGCAGATCATCATCAAGTCGCTGGAGGAGCCTCTCCGCCAGCTCGCAACGAACGCGGGCCTCGAGGGCTCGGTCGTCGTGCAGCAGGTCCGCACGGCCAAGCCGGGCCAGGGCCTGAACGTCGACACCGGTGAGGTGACCGACCTCGTCAAGGCCGGCATCACCGACCCGACGATGGTCACCCGCTCGGCGCTGCAGAACGCGGCGTCGATCGCGAAGAACATCCTCACCACCGAGGCGATCGTCGCCGAGGCTCCGGAGAAGGGCTCGCCGGTCGGCGCGGGCATGCCGGACATGGGCGGGATGATGTAGTCGAGCCCTCGGGCTCGATTGCTCGACCGAGCGGGCGGTCCTTCGGGGCCGCCCGTCGTCGTTTCCGTCCCGACAAAAGCGAAGGCCCGCGGGGAGGCGGGCCTTCGAAGGGATGGGGGAGGGTTGGTGCCCTAGTGATCGGCTCGCCCGCGCCGGCGCCGATCCCTCGTCGGAGGGATCAGAAGGCGTAGCGCTCTTCGCGCCAGGGGTCGGCGTCGTTGTTGTAGCCGTAGCGCTCCCAGAAGCCCGGCTTGTCGACCGAGCGAGAGCTCGATGCCGCGCAGCCACTTGGCGCTCTTCCAGAAGTACTTGCCGGGGATGACGAGCCGCAGCGGATAGCCGTGCTCGGGCGTCGAGGATCTCGCCGTCGCCGTGCGTGGCGAGGAGCGCGTCGTCCGGCTTCGAGGAACGAGAGCGGGACGTTCGCCGTGAAGCCGGCCTCGGCGTGCGCGATCACGAAGCGGGCGCTCGGCTTCGGCCGGACGAGCTTGGCGAGCTCGCGCCAGTGGACGCCCTCGAAGCCGATGTCGAACCTCGACCAGCGCGTGACGCAATGGATGTCCTGCACGTTCGTCGTGCGCGGCAGCTCGCCGAACTGCTCCCACGAGAGCTCGAGCTCGTTCTCGACCTCGCCGAAGACGCGGAGCGTCCACGTCGACAGGTCGGGGTACTCGGCGACCGACCCGGCGTGCAGCACCGGCCACTTCTCCGTCAGGTACTGCCCGGGCGGGAGCCGCGCCGGGTCGTAGCCCGCGTCGATGACCTTCTTCTCGGCTTTCGACCTGAACACGCGATCTACTGTAGGGAAATGCAATCGGCTCGCCGCGACCGCGCCTACGTCCGTGTCCAGGGGCCTGACGCCGTCGACTTCCTGAACCGCATGCTCTCGAACGACGTGCCCGAGTCGGGCTCGGTGGACGCGTTGCTGCTCACGGCGAAGGCGCGCGTGATCGCGCCGCTCCTCGTCTGGCGCCGCGGCGACGACGACGTCTTGCTGTTGACCGAGCCGGAGCTCGGCGAGACGGTGCGCGCGCAGCTGATGCGGATGCGGTTCGCCACGAAGTGCGAGATCGAGCTCGAGGAGCACACCTCCACGATCGTTCTCGGCGAGGGCGGCGACGGAGTCGGCTTCCCGAACCGCGACTACGGCGTGCCGGCGCGCGAGGTGCTCGACAGCGCGCTCGACAGGCGACGCCGATCTCGAGCGGCTGCGGATCGAGGCGGCGACGCCGCGCTTCGGCCGGGAGATCGACGACCGCGTGCTGCCGGCCGAGGCGGGCCTCGACGAGCGGGCGGTCTCGTTCACCAAGGGCTGCTACCCGGGCCAGGAGCCGATCGCACGCCAGCACCACCGCGGCAAGGTGAATCGCCGCCTGCGCGTGCTCGAGATCGAAGGCGACGTGCCCGAGCCGGAGACGCCGGTCGTCCTCGGCGAGAAGGAGGTCGGCCGGGTGACGAGCGCCGTGCCTGGTCTCGCGCTCGCCTACGTGCGGGTCGAGGTGGCCGGACGACGCCGCGCTCGAGGTCGGCGGCGCAGCCGCACGGCTACACTGAGCCGTCGAGCGCCCGTAGCTCAGGGGATAGAGCATCAGCTTGCGGAGCTGAGGGTCGCACGTTCGAATCGTGCCGGGCGCATCTCGTAGCGCAGCTAGTTGCGCATCAGATCGTCGAGCGCCACGTGAACCGGCGGCCCGCCGACCGGTTGAACGCTGACGACGAGCTCCACCGCCCCGGCATGAGCCACGCGGGCGACTGGGTGCTGTAGACGGACTGTCCGTCAAGCTGGTAGCGGCCGACGCCCATGCCCATCGCCTCCATGTCGGCCGTGAGCCGGACGTCGGCGTCGCGAACAACGGCGCCGTCACGCCTGACTGAGACCGCGACGCGATTCGTGGTCGACGCGCGGTTCGGCGAGACCCGGATCGTGACGTGGTACCCGTTGCGCAGGATCGCCGTGGCAAACGGGCCCGGACCAACCGCGCGACGGGCGCTCGCGGCGACCTGAATCGGCGCTGAGACGGGGACGACGGGCGCAGCCTCGCCAACGGTGATCGTGCCGCCGCCGGCCCCGCAGCCTGCGACACCTGCGACGAGGACTATGAAAGCGCCGGCGCGAGCGGTGCTACGCGTCGACAACCGGGTCGCCGCCGAGCTGGAACCGGTCGACGAGGCCCCGGAGCGATTCGGCGGTGTGATTCAGGCTTCGGGCGACCGTCGCAAACTCATCCGTGCTCGCCGAGGTCTCCTCGGTCGAGGCGGACACTTCCTGGGCAGACGCGGAGGTTCCCTCGGACGAGGCCGTGACCTGATCGAGCTGGCGCTCCATCCCGGAGACCTGTTCGACGATCGTCGAGCCCGCGCCGGCGATCTCGTCCGCGGAGGTGGCGACACGCGACACCGCTTCGTCGATCTCGACGAAGCGCTGTCGGGCCTGCGCCACGGTCGCGGTGCCGTCGCCGGTCCGGCGGGCGCCCTCGTCGACTACGTCGACGATGCGCTGGGTCTCCTCCTGCATTTCGCCGATCAGAGCCGCGATCGAGCCGGCCGCCTGCTGCGACTCCTCTGCAAGCTTGCGTACCTCGTCCGCGACAACTGCAAAGCCCCTGCCCTGCTCGCCGGCTCGTGCAGCTTCGATCGCGGCGTTGAGAGCGAGCAAATTGGTCTGGCTGGCAATGCCGGTAATCGTCTCGATGATCCCGCCGATCTGCTCGGAGCGCGCGCTGAACTGGCCCATGGCCTCGGTCAGGCGGCTGCTCGACTCGACGAGGCTCTCCATCGCGCGCTGTGCGCTCTCGGCCGCTTCGACGCCTTCCGCAGCGAGGCGGCGAGCGGTGGCGGCGCTCTCGGCGGTCCCGACTGCGCTCTCGGAGCTCTGCTTCGCGGCGCTCGCGACACCTGCGACGTTGGCTCGCGTCTCGGTGACGAGGGCTACCTGGTGCTCGGTGCTCTCCGCCATCGACTCGATCGCACGCGAGATCTCGGCAACCGCGCGACGGGTTTCGTCCGAGCCGGTGGCCATCCGCCCTGACGTGTCGACGAGGCCGACGCTGACGTCATTGATCTCGTGCGACGAGATCGGAGAGGGAGGCGATCATCCGGTTGAACGCTGCAGCCAGCCGTCCCAGCTCGTCGTCACCTTCCTCGACGCGCTGCGTGAGATCGCCGGCGGCCACTGCCTCGGCAGCCTCGAGCAGGTCGCGAGTCCGTCTGAGGATGCTGCGCGATACGGCGACTGCGACTCCGATCGCGAGGGCGAACGCAACGGCTGCCAGCGCGATGAGAATCCAACGCGCGTTCGACGCGATCGAGTTCGCGCCGTCGACCTGCGCCGCCTCAGCAGTCCGCGCGACCTGCGCGAACGTATCGGCATCCTCGGAGATGTTTCCGTAGTCGAGCAGCACCGGGCCGAGTGCGAGCTCGCGTGCGCGGTCGTGGGCGCCTGTCCGCAGCGAGCTGCGAATCAGCTGGTCAAGGGCGAGATAGGCCTGAAACTCGGTGCCGATCTTCGTGACGAGCGAGGCCTGCTCCGGATTCGCGGCGCGCGTCGAGAGCGTTGCGAGCTTCGCACGGAACTCGGAGATCGCGCCGTCCAGATCATCAGCTTGGTCGCCGCCGCCCAGCGTGTTGGCGCTCTCCCAGCTGGCGAGATCGGACGCGGCCTTCGACACATCGTCGGCTGCCTGGACCTGCAGCGCGTTCTTCTGGGCGAGTGTCTCCGTCGCCGCATGCTGGCGGTTCAGCGCGAGCAGCGAGACGACGACCGTGAGAATGAGAAGCGCCGATACGGCGCCGAACCCGGCGGCAAGCTTCCCGCGGACGGACAGCGTGGGCAGCTGCAAGCGGCTCACGAGAGATGCACCGGGTAGACGGCAGTTTCGCCGTTCAGCTTCACGGTGATCGTGAAGTTGTGGCCGTACGCCATGTTGGCGTTGTTGCCGTAGTGGTAGTCACGGGCCCCGACGACGACGTCCTGCATGATCGTCACGCGTACTTGCTCGGACTGTCCCGTCGTGTGGTCGACGACGGTAATCGTCGGATGCTCTCCGTGGACAGGCTTGCCTGTCGCGAGTGAGTAGACGTGCGCCTCGAAGTGGCGCGCGATCGGCGTGATCGGCGCCATCGTCCCGCGAATGTTCAGCTCGCCGTCGGTGGGATGGATCTTGGCGGCGATCGCCGGCGGGTACATGTGCTCCGGCGGCACGACATTGAGCACAATGAGGTAGTGCTTCGTCGTGCGCACCTTGGTGACGCCAGCCTCCTTGGCCGCCGCGTACGAGACATGCTTTACGCCGCTGGATAGGCCGAACGAGACGAGCGCATACGCGGACGCTGAGACGAATGCCGCTGTCGCGAGTGTCAGTCCTAGGAGAAGTACAAGCCGCCGCATCGGAAGCGTCTTCGGTCGGCGCTAGCGTGACTTGAGGAATTTCCGGGGGCTTAATCCGCGCCCAATGCGGAAGCGGGTGGTGGCTTCCGGTTCTCGCTCGCGCCGTTCGACACGATGTAAACCGACCCCGGCCGCCGCCGATCATGACCTCGTGGGGTCACTTCTTGCTGCGCTGAATCCGCCGGAGACACCGGAGGCCAAGACGGCTCTTCGCCGAGACATGGGCGCGCGCCGACCGCGCGATGGGCGTTCTCGTCGGCCTCCATTTCGTCTTTGCGCTCGCGCTCACCGCGTTCTACGGCCACCTGACGACGATCATCGTCTGGGGCGGCCTGACCTCCGGCGATCACGCTCTTCATGACGATGAAGTTCCCCGGCCGCCTCGCGACTCGGCTCACCGTCGCTGCTGCGCTGATGACCTACTCGGCGATCCTGATCGACGAGGCCGGCGGCACGCATCGAGCTGCACTTCCACGTCTTCTGCGGCCTTGCGTTCCTGCTCGTGTATCGCGACTGGCGCGTGCCGACCTTCGGCGCGCTCGTGATCGCGATCCACCACGCCCTCTTCAAGGTCGACAGCCACTGGATCACGACGTTCCCGCACGGCGACTCGATGTGGGGAACGCTCTTCATCCACGCCGGCTTCGTCGTCTTCGAGACCGCGGTGCTGATCAACCTCTCGCTGCAGCTCGCGAGCGAGACGCGCGAGACGGCCAAGCTGCTGACGCTGTCGGAGAGCCTCGGCCGCGGCGACCTACGCTCGCTCGTCATGCCCGGCAAGGGTGTCGTCGGCGCGGCTGTCGGCGCGATGAATGTCGGCATCGACCGCGTCGCCGCCGTCATTCGTCAGATCGCGCAGACGACCGAGGGCGTGCTCGGCGCGTCGGACGCGATCTCGAGCGGCTCGCTGGAGACCGGTAAGTCGCTGACCTCCATCTCCGGCTCGGTCGATGTCGTCGCCTCGAGCTCCGGCGAACAGGCCGAGATGCTGAGCCAGACGGCCCGCTCCACCGATGAGATGGCCGCTGCGATCGAGACCGCTGCGGCGGATGCCTCGGAGGCCGCGCAGCGCGCACAGGTCGCGCGTGAGGTTGCCGGCCAGGGCATCGAGGCGGCGTCGCAGGCGTCGCACGCCATGTCGGGCCTGCGCGAGTCGGCCGCCGAGGTGAGCGACGTGATGCACGAGCTCGGAGGCATGTCCGGCCGCATCGAGGGGATCGTCGAGACGATCACCGGGATCGCAGGTCAGACCAACCTGCTCGCGCTGAACGCTGCGATCGAAGCAGCGCGCGCCGGCGACCAGGGCCGTGGCTTCGCGGTCGTCGCCGACGAGGTTCGGAAGCTCGCCGAGGAGTCGCAGCAGGCGGCCGGGACGATCTCCGACCTGATTCGCCAGATGCAGGAGACGACCGAGCGCACGATCGCCCGCGCCGAGGACACCGCCCGCCGCACTGAGGACGGCGTCGCGATCGTCCAGCAGGTGTCGAGCGGCTTCGGTGCGATTGCCTCCGACATCGAGGAAATGAGCGACCGCGTGACGCGCATCGCGTCCGCCGTCCAGGAGATTGCCGGCGAGGCGGGCCAGATCCGGGCCCAGGTCGGCGAAATGGGGAACCTGTCGCAGACGTTCGCGTCGGTGTCGCAGGAAGCTTCCGCTGCCACGCAGCAGACGAGCGCAGCCGCAGAGCAGATGACGGCCTCCGCGCGTGAGCTCGCGGACGGCGCTCGCGGGCTCCGCGAGCTCGTCCACCAGTTCAGCGTCTAGTCGCGGCCCCAAGGGTCGTCCGGCACGCGTCCACCCATGCGAGCCGCGCGAGGCGGAGCCGCGGAAGCGCGACGTCGTCACCGCGTCGGCGCAGCGCGAGCTTGCTTGAAACCCAGGCGGGCCACGCCGCCTCGCCGATCGCCTCGCTCTTCGTGATCAGCGCTCCGGTCCGCATGGCGTGCCGCGCCCGGGCCATCGTGACCAGGCCGAGCTCAGCGAACTCGGGGGAGAGCCAGAGCCATGGGCGACGAGCCGCCCACGTCCAGTAGCCCCGGAGCTCGGCGTGAGCGGCGCTCCTGACCTCGGAGTCGGATGTCGCGCCGAGAAGCGTGGACGGCTCCAACCCGAAGAGCGGGACGCCATGGAGGCTCAACTCGGCCCGAGCAATGCGCGAGAGCGGGCGCTGGACAAGCGTGCCGTGTGTCCACGTCGGGTGACGGACGCCGGTCTCGCCGAGCAGTCGAACGTCGATGTAGGCGCAGCCGAGTGCATCGTCGAAGTCGCGATGCACCTCGCGAATCCGTTGCTGGCGTTCGGCGTCCAGATCCTCCGCCACGATCGCGACCAGATCGAGGTCGCTGACACCGGGCCGGTAGTCGCCGGTGGCCAGCGAGCCGCCGACCCAGAGGTCAGAGACCCAGCCGAGACTGCCCAGGCAGTTCGAGAAGCTCTCGACGTACGCAGGCGTCGCCATGGCTCGTATTCTCGGCCGTAAGCTCCTTCGGTGGCGCTCTATGTCACCGAGGAGCAAGTCGCCGAGCTGCTGACCCCCGCCGACGCGCTCGCCGCGGTCGACGCCTCGTTCGACCGGCTCGCGCGCGGCGCGATCGACAATCCGGCGCGGGTTCGCGCCTCGATTCCCGGCGGCGACTTCGCGGTGATGCCGTGCATCGACCGCGAGCTCGGCTACGCCGGGCTGAAGTCGTACACCTGGCTCCCGAACGGGACGCCGTTCGTCGTCGTGCTCTTCTCGATCGAGCACGCCCGGCTCGAAGCGGTGATCGAAGCGAACTATCTCGGCCAGCTCCGCACCGCGGCAGCGTCGGCGGTCGCGGCTCGCCGCCTTGCGCGGAGCGACGCAACCTCGCTCGGCATCGTCGGCTGCGGCCGGCAGGCGGCGTCGCATGTCGCTCGCGCTTCGCGATGCTCTGCCGTCGCTCGAGCGCGTTGTCGTCTACTGCCGTGACGAGGAGCGACGCGCGGCGTTCTGCGCGGCCCATGACTGCGAGGCGACCGACGATCCGCGCGGGCCGAGCGAATGCGACATCGTCGTGTCCGTGACGACGGCGAAAGAGCCGGTCGTGTTCGGCGAGTCGTTGCCCGAGGGTGCGACGGTGATCGGCGTCGGGGCGAACGACCCGGCGCTGCGCGAGCTCGACGATGCCGTGCTCGACGCGTGCGTCGCTCGTCTGTTGCGACTCGCTCGAGCAATCGAAGCTCGAAGCGGGCGATCTGATCGGTCGGGTCGACTGGAACGGAGTGCGTGAGCTCCAGGACGTGCACGCGCGCGAAGGCGACGAGGACGTCGTCGTCTTCAAGTCGAACGGGCTCGCGGCCTGGGACCTCGCGGTCGCCGCGCGCGTCGTCGAGCTGGCCGGTTAGAGCTGCACGCCGGCGACGACGTCCTCGCCGAACGCGTGCAGGACTTCCGGCCGGTCGAGGAGACGCCTGATCTGCTCGGGCGTGCAGCGGTTCGTGACGTAGTGATCCTGGACGATCTCGTCGAGCGGACGCCCGCGATGGTGCTCGCGGATGACGTATTGCGCCATCCGCTCCTCTGCCTGTGTGCGGCCGCCGAGGAACGAGAACATTCCTTTGAACGAGTCGAGAAGTCCCATGCGCGGTGGGATTGTATAGTCGTGGCGTGAAGCCCCATGGCAGGGACGGGCGCTTTGCCGAGCGGGTCGTGGTGGGGATCGACGACCGCGGTACTGAAGAGCGGGTTGTCATCTGGATCGAGCGACGCGCCGGTGCAACGTGGGCTGTCGGCCGACAGGTCAATCCGCAGCACCGCGAGACCGAGAGCCCACGAGAAGACGACTACCTCTGGCAGGGGTTCGAGCTCGAGGACTGCCTTGAAGCTGCGAACGGCGCGCTCGAGGACGACGCGGTCGTCTCAGAGACCGACGGCAGCGACGACAAGGTGATGCCGTTCCGCCGCGAGGAGCTGCTCGCGCCGCTCGAGAAGTTCTTCTTCGGCCGCTAGCGCGAAGGCCACTCGAGGTTCGCATCGGGGATCGGATCCCCGTGCGGGTCGTGCGTCGGGTAGCCGAGCGCGCGGTCGATGCGCGCTTCGAGCTCCTCCGAGATGACGTGCTCGAGGCGGTCGGCTTCGTCGTGCACGTCGTCGACGTGGAGCCCGAGCGTCTCGGCGAGATACAGCTCGAGCAGCCGGTGATGGCGGATCACCTCGAGCGCGACCTTCTCGCCGGCGGGCGTCAGAACAGCACCGCGGTACGGCTCGTGCTCGAGGAGCTCGAGGGCGGAGAGTTTCTTGACCATTGCCGACGCCGATGCCGGCGAGACGCCCTGGTCCTTCGCGAGCGCGCCGATCGTCACGCGCCCCTCCGCCGCCTGCAGCTTGTAGACGCTCTTCAGGTAGTCCTGGATCGACTCCGACAGCCCCGCCTTACTCATAGGCGGCAGGGTAACGTGGCCGCGGTGCCAATCCGGATCGGACACTCGGCGGATCCCGACGACGCGTTCATGGCCTGGGCGATCGAGGCGGGCAAGGTCGACACGCGCGGGCTCGAGTTCGAGCTCGTGGCGTCGGACATCCAGACGCTGAACCAATGGGCGCTTGGAGGCTCGGCTTGAAGTAACGGCGCTGTCGGCCGGTGCCTACCCGTCGGTCGCTCGACCGCTATGTCTTGCTTCCGCACGGTGCCTCGTTCGGCGAGGGGTACGGGCCAATCGTGGTCGCGCGCGACGAGGTGACGCTGCGCGACGTCGAGATCGTCACACCCGGCGCGCTCACGACCGCGACGCGCGTGCTCAAGCGAGCGCTCGGCGATGACGTCCGCACGCGGGACATGCCGTTCGACGAGGTGCTCGACGAGGTCGTCTCCGGCCGCGCCGAGGCGGGCCTGCTGATCCACGAGGGACAGTTGACCTACGCCGACCATGGCCTGCGCAAGCTGCTCGACCTCGGCGTCTGGTGGCGGGACGAGACGGGCCTGCCGCTGCCGCTCGGCGTCGTCGTCGCACAGCGCGACCTGGAGCGGCTCGACGACGTCTCGGCGGTGATCCGCGAGGCAATCGACGTCGGGCTTGCGAATCGCGAGGAGGCGATGCGGTACGCGATCGACTATGGCCGCGGCATCGACGTCGACACCGCGGACGAGTTCGTCGCGATGTACGTCAACGATCTGACCCTCGACATGGGCGAGCGCGGACGCGAAGCCGTTGCGCTGCTGCTCGACCTGGAACCGGAGTTCGCATGACCAAGGCCGTGATCCTGAGCGCCGTGCGGACGCCCGTCGGGCGGTACGGCGGCTCGCTCTCGGGCACGCGTCCGGACGATCTCGCCGCGATCGTCGTGCGCGAGGCGGTCGAGCGCGCGGGCGTGCCGGCGGAGCAGATCGAGGACGTCTGGCTCGGCTGCGCGAACCAGGCCGGTGAGGACAACCGCGACGTCGCGCGCATGGCGGTGCTGCTCGCCGGGCCTGCCCGAGTCCGTCGGCGGCGTCACCGTGAACCGCCTCTGCGCATCGGGCCTCGCCGCGATCGTCGGCGCGTGCCACGCGGTGATCGCCGGCGACGGCGACCTCTTCGTCGCCGGCGGCGTCGAGTCGATGTCCCGGGCGCCGCTCGTCACCGCGAAGCCCGACGCGGCGTTCCCGCGCGGCGATCGCGTGCTCTACGACACCACGCTCGGCTGGCGCTTCCCGAACCCGAAGATGCAGGAGCTGTTCCCGCTCGAGACGATGGGCGAGACCGGCGAGAACGTCGCCGAGCGCTGGTCGGTCTCGCGCGAGGACCAGGACGCGTTCGCCCAGCGCTCGCAGCAGCGCTGGGCCGCGGCCGCCGACGCGGGCCGCTTCGACGACGAGCTCGTGCCCGTCGGGGACTTCGCGCGCGACGAGCATCCGCGCCCCGAGACGTCGCTCGAGAAGCTCGCCACGCTCAAGCCCGCCTTCCGGCAGGGCGGAACGGTCACCGCCGGCAACTCGTCGGGGTTGAACGACGGCGCCGCCGCGGTCGTGATCGCGTCCGAGGAGAAGGCGCGTGAGCTCGGGGTCGACGCCGCTCGGATCGTTCGTCGCCTCCGCGGTCGCCGGCGTCGACCCGCGCGTGATGGGCATCGGCCCGATCCCCGCCGTCCGCAAGCTGCTCGACCGCGCCGGGATCGCGCACGGACGACCTCGACCTGGTCGAGCTGAACGAGGCCTTCGCGTCGCAGTCGCTCGCGGTCGTTCGCGAGCTCGGGCTCGACGAGGAGAAGGTCAACGTCAACGGCGGCGCGATCGCGATCGGGCATCCGCTCGGCATGAGCGGCGCGCGCCTCACCGTGACCTTGCTGCACGAGCTGCGCCGCCGCGGCGGCCGCTACGGCGTCGCGACGATGTGCGTCGGTGTCGGACAGGGACAGGCGGCGCTCTTTGAATCCAGCTGAGCGCTATCTCGAGCTCGGGCTGCGGCTCGGGAAGCACATCGACGGGCTTGTCGACGCGTACTACGGCCCCGCCGAGCTGAAGGCGCAGGTCGACGGCGAAGAGCTGATCCCGTGCCGCGCGAGCTCGCCACCGACGCGGCGCGCGCTTCGCGACGAGCTCGCCGGACAGCTGGCTCCGCGACCAGGTCGCCGCCTGTGAGGCGGCGCGCGCGTCTTCGGCGGAGAGCCGCTCTCCTACAGCGACGAGGTCGAGGCCTGCTACGGCGTGCGGCCGGAACGGACGCCCGAGTCGGAGTTCGAGCAGGTGCACGCCGCGCTCGACGAGCTCCTGCCCGCCGACGGATCGCTCGCCGAGCGGCGCAAGGCGTGGCGCGAGCAGCAACCTCTGCCCCGGTGACAAGGCGGTCGGAGTGCTCGAAGCGGTGCTCCCCGTGCTGCGCGCGCAGACCGCGAAGCTCGTCGACCTTCCGGACGGCGAGGGACTTGTCATCGAGCCCGTCACCGACGAGCCGTGGTGGGCGTTCAACTACTACCAAGGCGATCTCCAGAGCCGCGTCGTCCTCAACACCGACGTCCCGACGACCGGCGCTCGACCTGCTCGACCTCGCGGCGCACGAGGTGTATCCGGGCCACCACACCGAGCACGCCGTGAAGGAACAGTTGATCGCGCGTGATCGGGGCGACATCGAAGAGTCGATCCAGCTCGTGCCGCACGCCCCAGGCCGTGCTGAGCGAGGGGATCGCGACGATCGGCTGAAGACGTGATCCTTGACGAAGCCTCGCGCGAGGAGGCCTACGCGATCCTCCGTGCGGCTCGGCATCGAGCTTCCCGATCCCGATCGCGCGCGGGCAATCAAGCGCGCGACCGAGCCATTGCGCTTCGTCGGCATCAACGCGGCGCTCCTCATCCACGAGGATGGCGCGCCGCTCGACGAAGTCCAGTCCTACGTCGAGCGCTGGAACCTCTCGCAGCCGGAGGAGGCGAAGCACACGATCGCGTTCGTCACCGACCCGACCTGGCGCGCGTACGCGATCACCTACTCGGCCGGTCGCGAGCTCTGCCGCCGCTACGTGGGCGGCGATCCCGCACGCTTCCGCACGCTCCTGACCGAGCACGTGCGCATCGGAGAGCTTCTCAGTGCCTGAGACCGGCCTGTACATCGGTGGCGAGAGCGTCGAGCCGTCCTCGAGCGAGTTCCGGGACCTGAACGAGCCGGCGACCGACGCGCCGCTCGCCCGCGTTGCGTTGGCGGGTGAGGCCGACATCGACCGCGCCGTAGCGGCTGCCCGCGCTGCCGTCGACGGGGCCTGGGGCAAGACGCCCGGCAACGGAGCGATCGCGCCTGCTCCACGCGCTCGCCGATGCGATCGTCGCGAACCGCAAGGAGCTGGCCGAGCTCGAGGCGCGCAACGTCGGCAAGGCGATCTCGTCGGTGAAGGCCGAAGTCGCCGGGGCGACGGAGCACTTCCGTTTCTACGCGTCGGTGCTCGGTTCGATCGCCGGCCGCTCGAACCCAATCGGCGGGTCGCTGCTCTTCTACTCGCAGAAGGAGCCGGTCGGGGTTGCCGCGCAGATCGTGCCGTGGAACTACCCGTTGCTCATGTCGACGTGGAAGCTCGCGCCCGCGCTCGCCGCCGGTTGCGCGGTCGTGCTGAAGCCGGATCCGCAGACGCCGCTCTCGGTCCTGCGCATCGCCGAGCTCGCGGCCGAGGTCGGGTTCCCGGCCGGAGCGATCAATGTCGTGCCGGGCGACGGCCCGACCACCGGCTCGTACCTCGTGCGCCACTTGGGCGTCGACAAGGTTGCGTTCACCGGCTCGACGCGGACGGGCGGCGAGATCATGCGGCTGTGCTCCGACCCGATCAAGCGACTCACGCTCGAGCTCGGAGGCAAGAGCCCGAACCTGCTGTTCGCCGACGCGAACCTCGCCGACGCGGTGCCCGCGAGCGTCTGGGCGATCTACGCGTCGGCGGGCCAGTCGTGCGAAGCGCGCTCGCGGCTCCTCGTCGAGCAGTCGCTCTACGACGACGTCGTCGCCCAGGTGACCGAGCTGTCGCAGCAGGTGCGAGTCGGCGACCCGCTCGAGGCCGAGACGCAGATGGGGTCGCTCATCTCGAAGGCGCATCGCGAGAAGGTGCACGGGTTCGTCGACGGTGCGCGCGACGAAGGCGCCGAGGTCACGACCGGCGGTGCGATCGGCGACGGTCCCGGCGCGTTCTATCCGCCGACGGTGATCGCGAACACCACGAACGCCATTCAGGCTGCGCAGGAAGAGATCTTCGGGCCGGTCGTCACGGTGATCCCCTTCGCCGACGAGGACGACGCAGTGCGCATCGCGAACGACGTCAAGTACGGCCTGATGGCGACGGTGTGGACCGGCGACCCCGGTAAGGGCCATCGCATCGCGGCAAAGATCAAGTCGGGAACGGTCGGGATCAACATGCCGTACACCGCGTTCCCGGGCATCCCGTTCGGCGGGTACAAGCAGTCCGGTTTCGGCCGAGAGCTCGGGCTCGAGACGCTCGAGCTCTACCTCGAGACGAAGTCGGTCATCACCTATACCGGCACGCGTCCGACGAACCCGTTCGGGCTGTAGATGGCGCTCGACCTTCGCGTCGAGCTGTTCTCGAGCGACCTGACCGCGTTGGTCGACTTCTACGTCCGGGTCCTCGGCTTCGAGCTTGTCGACGATCGCCGCCGTTCGGCGGTTCCCTACGTCGCGCTGCGGCGCGACGGGGTCGAGATCGGTGCGGGGCTCGCCTGGGAGCCGGTCGACCCGTCGGCTCGCGCCGTCCCGACTGGCGTGGAGATCGTGCTCGAGACCGACGACCTCGTCGGCGAACGGGATCGGGTCGTTGCGGCAAGGTGGCCCCTCGCAGAGGACCTGACGACCCGCCCGTGGGGGCTCACCGACTTCCGCGTGTACGACCCCGACGGCTACTACCTCCGGATCACGGACCGCCGTACGCCGTGAGCCGTGTCCTCGAGCGGCTCGATGCGATCTACGCGATCGGGCAGCACCGCGCCGCCTATTCGCCCGAGGAGGACGCTGCCCACGAGCTCGCCGCCGGGTGGATGCGCGAGGCCGGCCTCGAGGTCTCCCGCGACGCGGCCGGAAACCTCTTCGGCTCGCGCGGCGACGCTCGCGTCTGGGCGGGCTCGCATCTCGACAGCGTCCCGACAGCCGGCAGGTTCGACGGAGCGCTCGGCGTCGTCGCGGCGATCGAGGCCGCCGACCGGCTCCGCGACCGGCCGCTCGCCGTCGTCGCGTTCCGCGCCGAGGAGACAGGCCCGATGGGCAGCAAGCGGATCGAGACAACTCCCGACGCCTACCTCGAGGTGCACATCGAGCAAGGGCCGGTGCTCGCGAGCCTCGGCGAGCCGCTCGGCGTCGTCACGGCGATCGCAGGACAGGCGCGCGCAGCGGTCACCTTCGAGGGCCGCGCAGATCACGCCGGGACGACGCCGATGGACGCACGCGAGGACGCGCTCGTCGCCGCGGCCGAGTTCATCCTCAAGGTGCGGTCCGCCCCGACCGGGGCAGCGGTTGCGACTGTCGGCGCGGTCGAGGTCGAGCCGGGCGCCGTCAACGTCGTGCCGGCGCGCGTCACCGTCAGCGTCGACGCGCGTGCGCCGACGGATGAGGAGCTCGACGCCCTCGTCGCTGCGATCGGCTTCGAGCCGACCGTGCGCAACCGTCCGGCACAGCTGGGCGACGCCTTTGCCGCGGTTCTTCCGGACGCGCCGAGGCTCGTCTCGGGCGCGGGCCACGACGCGATGCTCGTCCCGAACGCGTCGATGCTCTTCGTGCGCTCGCTGAACGGCGGCGTCTCGCATCACCCGGACGAGCTGTCGAGCGCAGAGGACATCGAGCTGGCGGTCGATGCGCTGACGGCAGCGCTCGTTAGGCTCACCGGATGAGCGAGCGGGAAGTCATGACCTGGGACGACCTGGGCCGTGGCGCGCGCGACGCTTGCGGAGGCCGTTGCCGCCGACGGCTGGGTGCCCGACATGATCCTCGGGCATCGCCCGCGGCGGCCTGCTCGTCGCCGGCGCGTTGGGCTACGCGCTCGGCGTCAAGAACACGTTCACGATGAACGTCGAGTTCTATACCGGGATCGACGAGCGGCTCGAGATGCCGATGATCCTGCCGCCGGTGCCCGACCTCGTCGACTTCGCCGAGACGAAGGTTCTGGTCGCCGACGACGTCGCCGACACCGGGGCAACGCTGAAGCTCGTCCAGGAGTTCTGCGAGGGCAAGGTGGCCGAGGTCCGCTGCGCCGTCCTGTACGAAAAACCGCGTTCGATCGTCAACTGTGACTATGTCTGGCGGCGCACCGACCGCTGGATCACGTTCCCTTGGAGCGCAGAAGACCCCGTCTTGCAGGGGCTTCCTTCGGAGGCGTAGAGGTCCCCCGCAGAGTGGGTTAGATTCGTCCCTCCCCCCGGCAACCCCGGCTCGCAGAGGAGAGGAAACAAGTGAGGAACAAGAAGCTCGCGCTCGGCGCGATCGGTCTCGTGATCGTTGCCATCGCAGCCGTGCTCGCGTTCGCGACTTCGCCCGGCACGGCGAAGTCCAGCGCCGCATTCAAGGCAGCGTGGATCTACGTCGGTCCGCACAACGACGGCGGCTGGTCGCAGGCGCACGAGGACGGCCGTCTGTACGTGCAGAAGCAGCTCGGCTCGAAGGTCCAGACGACGTACAAGGAGAACATCGCCCCTGGCGCGCAGTTCAACCAGACGGTCGCGAGCCTCGTCGCCCAGGGCTACAAGCTGATCTTCGCGACGTCGTACGGCATAGTCACGAAGGCGCTCGCCGCGAAGTACCCGCACGTCGACTTCGAGCAGGCGACCGGCACCGACCAGAGCAAGAACCTCTCCGAGTACTTCGGCGCCGCCGAGGACACGGTCTACCTCTCGGGGATGGCCGCCGGCGCCGCGGCGAAGTGCAACACGATCGGCTACGTCGTCGCGTTCCCGATCCCGGAGGTCATCCGGCACGCGAACGCGTTCGCGCTCGGCGCGCAGGCGACCCATCCGGGCGTGAAGGTGAAGATCAGCTGGACGAACTCCTGGTACGACCCGGCCAAGGAGAAGAAGGCCGCGCAGAGCCTCGTCTCCGCCGGCGCCTGCGTGCTCGGCCAGAACGTCGACTCGCCGGCGACCGGGCAGTACGCCCAGTCGAAGGGCCTGCCGTGGGTCGGCTACGACTCCGACGCGCCGAGTCGTTCGCGAAGACGTCGTGGCTCACCGCGTCGGTCTACAACTGGGGCCCGTACTACCTGAAGCGGGTCAAGGCGGCCATGAACGGCACCTGGAAGTCCGGCTTCTACTACGGGAGCATCTCGGACGGCTTCACGAAGCTGGCGCCGTACGGCCCGAAGGTCACCGCCGCGACGAAGAACGAAGATCGCCGCGACGCAGAAGGCGATCGAGTCCGGCAAGTTCTACGAGTTCTCCGGCCCGCTCTAGGACCAGAGCGGCAAGCTCCGCGTCCCGAAGGGCGCGAAGATGACGGTCAGCCAGCTCTACGGGATGAGCTGGCTCGTCAAGGGCGTGATCGGGAGCCCGAAGGGCTGAGCTGAAGCTCTGGGAGGGGCGCTTCGGCGCCCCTCCCCGCTTCGTCGGGACGATGCGGCTCACCGTCGAACGGAGGCTTGCTCAGCCGCGCTGGCTGAGCGTGGTCGTTCCGGTCTGCGTCGATCCTGGTCGGCTTCGTGGTCGCAGGGGTCGTCCTCCTGGTCACGGGGCACAACCCGCTCGACGACGTATCGCCAGCTGTTCGACGCGGCGTTTCTCTCGACGGGGTCGATCGACCAGACGCTGATCGCGGCGACGCCGCTCGCGTTCACCGGCCTCGCCGCGGCGGCGGCGTTCCGGATGCGGGTCTTCAACATCGGCGCCGAGGGGCAGCTGTACATGGGCGCGATCTTCGGCAGCGCCGCCGGGCTCTACCTCGGCGGCTCCGGTAGCGCGTCGCCGTTCGTGATCGCGTCGATGGTCGTCGCCGGTTGCATCGGCGGTGCGCTGTGGGCGTCGATCTCCGGGCGTGCTGCGCGCGTTCTTCGGGACGAGCGAGATCCTCACGTCGCTGATGCTCAACTACGTCGCCGGCTACATCCTCACGTACCTGATCTTCCAGAGCGAGTCGTACTGGCGCGAGACGAAGGGCTTCAACGCGATCGGTGTTCCCGACCGGCAAGCAGCTGCCGTCGAATCGCGGTCTGGCCGGCGGTGAACACTCCACGCGCAGGGCGGCATCGCGATCCCGCTCGGCGCCTTCCTCGCCGTCGGTCGCGGCGGTCGTGCGTGTGGGTGCTCTACCGGCGGACGCGCTTCGGGTTCGAGGTGCAGGTGCTCGGCGACTCAGAGGGCGCCGCGCGCTACGCGGGCGTGCGGACGCGGCGGAAGATCCTCTCGGTCATGGCGATCTCCGGTGCGATCGCCGGGCTCGGCGGCGCGAGCCAGGTCGGCGACTTCGCCCATGCGCTCGACGGCGACCCGAACGGGCTTCAGCGCCAGGCCTACGGCTACTCGGGCATCGTCGTCGCGGCGCTTGCCCGCTACAACCCGTTCGCCTGCCTGCTCGTCGCGTTCCTGATCGGCGGCCTCGACAACGCCGGCAACGCCCTGCAGGGGCCTGGCTTCCCCGTCCGGCCTCGTCGGCGTCATCCAGGGGATCATCCTGTTCTGCACGCTCGGCGGCGAGCTGCTCGTGCGCCACCGCGTGCGGGTCGTGCGGACGCCGCGCTGCCGTCGAGGCGGCGTCATGAACAACTCGCTGCTCATCGTTCTGATCGCGAGCGGGATCGCGTACGGCACGCCGCTCCTCTTCGGCGCGCTCGGCGAGTTGCTCACGGAGCGCTCGGGCGTGCTGAACCTCGGCGTCCAGGGGATGATGCTGATCGGCGCCGTCGCCGGGTTCTGGGCCGACCAGCGCATCCATCTCGGCGTGGCCGGGACGCTGATCGCGGCAATCGTGATCGCGGCGGTGAGCGGGGCGGCGATGGCGTCGATCCACGCGTTCCTCGTGATCACGTTCCGCGCGAGCCAGGTCGTGTCGGGCCTCGCCCTGACGATCTTCGCCGGCGGCGTCGGGCTCTCGTCGTACCTCGGCAACGATCTGAACCTTTCGGGCGTGCCGGCCGACCACTCGTTCCACGCGTTGTTCCCGTCCTCGATGCAGAACTGGCCGATCGTCGGGCCGATCGTGTTCGGGCAGACGCCGCTCGTGTACGCTGTCATGGGTCTGCGTCGCGGCGATCGCGTACTACCTCGCGCGCACCCGACCCGGCTTGAACCTGCGCGCCGTCGGCGAAGCACCCGGCGCCGCCGACGCGATGGGGATCAGCGTCACGAAGTACCGCTACGTCCACACGATCGTCGGCGGCGCGTTCGCGGGCGTCGCCGGTGCAACCTGGACGCTGGCGATCACGCCGCTGTGGAACAGCGGCGACTCGCTCATCCAGGGCTCGGGCTGGATCGCGATCGCGCTGGTCATCTTCGCCTTCTGGCGTCCAGAGCTGTGCCTCGTCGGCGCGTACTTCTTCGGAGCGCTGCAGGCGGTGCAGCCGGAGCTGCAGGCGCGGAACATCAGCCTCGGCCCGACGGTGCTCTGGTCGAACTCGATTCCGTACGTCGCGACGATTGTCGTGCTCGTGCTCGCCTCCTGGCGCGGTGCGCGCCGGCGCCTCGGCGCGCCTGCTGCGCTCGGCGTCCCGTACGTCAGGGAAGACGGATGAGCGCCGTCGTGCCCGCGATCGAGCTGCGCGGGATCACCAAGCGGTTCCCCGGCGTCGTCGCGAACGACTCAGTCGATTTCGATGCGGCGCCCGGTGAGGTGCACGCGCTGCTCGGCGAGAACGGCGCCGGGCAAGTCGACGCTCTCGCACATCATGAGCGGGCTCTACCGCCCGGACGGCGGCGAGATCCTTCTCCGTGGGACGCCCGTCACGTTCGCCTCGCCGCGCGACGCGATCGATGCGGGCGTCTGCATGGTGCATCAGCACTTCCGGCTCGTCGAGCGCTTCACCGTCGCCGAGAACCTGATCCTCGGCGACCGTCGCGGCGTCGGCCGTAGCTTCCGGATCGACCCGGGCGCAGTCGTCGACCAGGTGCGCGAGCTGGGTGAGCGCTACCGGCTGCCGGTCGACCCGCGTGCGCGCATCTGGCAGCTCTCGGTCGGCGAGCGCCAGCGCGTCGAGATCCTGAAGGCGCTCTACGAGGAGGCGAAGGTGCTGATCCTCGACGAGCCGACGGCGGTGCTCACGCCGGACGAGGCGGACACGCTGTTCGAGACGCTGCGCGAGATCGTCCAGGACGGCCGGACGGTGATCTTCATCTCGCACAAGCTGCACGAGGTGAAGGCCGTCTCCGACCGGATCACCGTGCTGCGCGGTGGCAAGGCGATCGCGACCGTGGCGACGGCCGAGGCGACGCCGCAGTCGATCGCGTCGTTGATGGTCGGGCGCGAGCTCGAGACGGTGCAGCGCCGTCGCGGCGAGCGGGGCACGACCGAGGCGGTGCTGTCGATCGAGGGCCTCGGCGCCGAGAGCCATCGTGCGACGACGACGCTCGCCGACGTCGACCTCACGGTGCACGCCGGCGAGATCGTCGCGATTGCGGGCGTCGCCGGCAACGGCCAGCGCGAGCTCGCCGAGGCGATCGCGGGTCTGCGGCCGCGGCTCGGGTCAGTGCGCATCGGCGGCCGCGACGTGCGGGGCGGCGACCCGCGATCGGCATACCGCGCCGGTCTCGGCTACGTCCCTGAGGATCGGCTCGGGACCGGCGTCGCGCCGAACCTGTCGCTCTCGATGAACATCGAGCTCAAGTCGTACCGCGACGACTCGATCGGGCCGTTCCTGCGGCTGCGCCGTATGTGGGAGCACGCGGTCGCCGCGATCCGCGACTACGACATCAAGGCGGCCGGGCCGCAGGTCGAGGCCGACACGCTCTCGGGCGGGAACATCCAGAAGGTCGTGCTGGCGCGCGAGTTCGGCGGCAACCTGAAGGCGCTGATCGCTGCGTCGCCGACCCGCGGTCTCGACGTCAGCGCGGTCGAGACGGTGCACCGCCATCTCTGCGACGCCGCCGACCGCGGCGTCGGGATCCTGCTGATCAGCGAGGACCTCGACGAGATCCTCGCGCTCGCAGACCGTGTCCTCGTCATGTACGAGGGGCGGCTGTCGCCCGTCACGAACCGCGACGACATCGACGAGATCGGCCTGCTGATGGCCGGCGGCTCGCTTTGACTTCTCTTTGAGAACGCTCCTGTTCTCTTCACTCCAGAGTCGGAGTGGAGAGGGGAGGTGCGCGATGAGGCAGGGCTTTTATCCCTGGGGCGGCGGGCCCGGCGGTTGATCGCCGGAGCGTTCGCAGTTGGAGTGGTGGTCTCTGAGACGCCTCAGAGACGTCTCAGAGACCACCGTCTTTTGCTTTGAGCGTTTTTTGAGGCCCGTCCGATTCTCTGTCCTCGACAGACGCCACGTCGAGTTGAAGGGAGGGACGAGAGATGAAGAACGGAGCAACTGCTTGGGGCCTCTACGGCTGGTAGGAGGCGCGCTGCCCGCACATCCGCGGGCGCTGAGGGTGTCCTGAACTACGTCGAGCGAGGAGGTGAGCAGAGATGAAGCACGGATCTTCGGCCTGGGGCGCATTCGGTTGGTAATCGCGCGTTGCTCGCAACGCGTCACGACGACGACGAACGGAGGTGAGACGAACATGAAGCACGGATCTTCTTCCTGGGGCGCAGCTGGTTGGTAATCGCGCGTTGCTCGCAGCGCGTCACGACGACGACGAACGGAGGTGAGACGAACATGAAGCAGGGACTTACGAATTGGGGCCTTTCCGGTTGGTAATCGCAGATTGTTCAACCGGTGGTCTCTGAGGCGTCTCAGGGACGTCTAAGAGACCACCGCTTCCAGGTCAGGCAGGGAACGCCCGGCTGGGCGGAGAGCCGTTCTGAGATTCCGCTTGAGCGTAGGTCCGCTCGCCCCTGAAGCGAGCGGGCCTACAGCTCGCGGAACGCGATCGGCTGGGCGCCTTCCCAGAGGGTGAGGCGCCCGAGCGCCGGCAGCTGCTCGGCGCCCTCGACGATCGTGGCGAAGTGGTTTGCCCACAGCTGCCCCGCCTTCGAGGCGAAGTTGCAGTAGCCGTAGGGGAAGAGCAGCTCGGTCTCGCTCTGGCCACCGGGATAGAGCGCGAGCTCGCCGGGATGCGGATACGACGTCGCGTTCTCCGCGCCGATGCCGAAGTCGCGGTCGCCCCACGGGATCCAGTTCGACTCGCCGCTCCAGCGGCAGTGGATGATCCGCTCGTCGATCGGCAGGCTCGCCTTGAAGGCCGCGACCGTCCGCGGCGCGAGCTCCTCTTCCCAGCGGGCGACGAAGCGCATCCCGGCGGCGACGATCTCGAGCATCCGCGTGACCCTATCTCACCGCATGAGGAGCGCCAGCGCGACGAGCCCCGCCGCGGCGACGCCGAGGATCGGCCACGCGTTCAGGCCGCGGTGGCGCAGGTTGAAGTAGTGGCGGATGAGCGCGCCGATCGCCATCAGCGCGATCAGGATCAGCCAGCCGTTCGTGTGCCCGTAGGTGAACGGGACGTGGTTCGAGAGCATCGCGAAGAGCACCGGCAGGGTCAGGTAGTTGTTGTGCACCGACCGCGTCTTGCTCTCCTGGTTCCAGCGCGGATTCGGCTCGCGGCCGGCTTTCTTCGCGCGAACCAGCTTCCAGTGGTTCGGGATGATCACGAAGAAGACGTTGCCGACCATCATCGTCCCGATCATCGCGCCGACCTGCAGATACGCCGCGCGCGCCGCGAAGAGGTTCCACGCGGCGTAGGACGAGGCGCAGAGGAACGCGAAGACCAGCACCGCGAGCACCCCCTCGTCGTTCGCGAACGCGCGGCAGAGGCCGTCGTAGACGAGCCACGCCAGCACGAGCCCGCCGACCGAGAGCGCGATCGCCTCCCACGCCGTCAGGTCGGCGACCGTCGGATCGATCAGATACGACGTCGCGTGCGAGTAGTAGACGGCGATGAAGAGCCCGAAGCCCGAGAGCCACGTGGTGTACGCCTCCCACTTGAACCAGTAGAGAGGGTCGGGCAGCCGTTCCGGCGCGAGGCGGAACTTCTCGACGCGGTAGAAGCCGCCGCCGTGGATCTCCCACGCCTCGCCGCTCACGCCGCGCTTCGCGTCGTTCGGATCGGCCGGCGGCTCGAGATGGTTGTCGAGCGCGATGAAGTAGAACGACGCGCCGATCCAGGCGATCGCCGCCGTCACGTGGAGCCAGCGGAAGAGCAGGTCCGCCCAGTTCCACCAGTAGTCGCTGAGGGCTAGGACGCTTGCCATCGAGCGATCGCGATCTGAACGAGCTGGTCGACGCCGGTCGCGAGCTCCTCCTCGCGCGTGCGCTGGAGGCGCTGGCGCAGCAGCGGGACGATCTTGCGCCGCGGGCGTCCGTTGACGAAGACGACGAACCGGAAGCCGAACTTCTGCTTCGTACGCCGCGTTCAGGTGAGCCAGCTCGGCGAGCACCTCGGGATCGTCGTCTGTTCCCTGCTCGCGGCGCGAGCGCTCCGACGGGGCGGGTGCGCCGATCGCCGGGTGCGCGTCGAGGATCTCCTTGCGCTCGTCGTCGGATAGCTCGAGTGCGACCTCGCGCGCCTGCCCGAGCGGATCGTCGAGCGCGGCGAGCCGTTCGACGAAGCGCGTTCGGCCCTCGAAGAGCTCGGCGAGCTCCTCGGCGGTCAGCTGCCGCGGTAGGTCGCGCATGCGTACGACGAGACGAGGAGCGGGACGTGGTGGTGGCCCTCGCCGAGCTCGATCTCCAGCTCGACTCGTTTGAAGAACGGCGACTCGGGATGGAAGACGAGGCGGAACGTGCCGGGCTCCGCGTCGGCGAGGTCGCGAATGCGCCCGTCCTCGTCGGTGACGCCGTCGCCGGCGAGCGTCCCGTCTTGCCGGAGCAGCTCGACGGCGCACACCGACGGCGGGTGCGCCGCGCTCCGTGTCCAGCACGTGGGTCGAGACGGTCGTCATAGCCGTGCTGCCTGCTTTCGGTGCTCGCGGGCGATCTCTTCCTCGGACGCGTTCACGAGCGCGCCGCCGCGCACGACGTCTCGGCCCGCGACGATCAGCCGGTCGACGCGGTGCGGCCCGGAAAGGACGAGGTTCGCGACGAGATCGTCGGCGCCGCCGAACTCGAGCCCGTCGGTGCGCCAGATCGCGAAGTCGGCGCGCTTGCCCGGCGCGATCGAGCCGATGTCGTCGCGGCGCAGCACCTCGGCGCCGCCGCGCGTGCCGAGCCTCAGCGCCTCGCGTGCGGTCAGCGCCGCGCCGCCGCCGCGCCCGCGCGCGACGAGCAGCGCGTTCTTCACCTCGAGGAACAGGTCGCCGCGCTCGTTCGAAGCGCTGCCGTCGACGCCGAGCCCGACCCGCGCACCCGGCGTCGAGCAGCGGCCGCACCGGCGCGACGCCCGCACCGAGACGCAGGTTGGACGACGGGCAGTGCGCGACGCCGACGCCGGCGCGCGCGAACGTCTCGACGTCCGCGTCCGAGAGGTGGACGCAGTGCGCGCACCACACGTCCTCGGCGATCCAGCCGACGCGCTCGAGGTACTCGACCGGCGTGCAGCCGAAGAGCTCGCGGCAGTACGCGTCCTCCTCGACCGTCTCGGCGAGGTGCGTGTGCAGCTGAAGGCCGAGCGTGCGCGCGAGCGCGGCCGACTCTTCCATCAGCCGCGTCGTCACCGAGAACGGCGAGCATGGCGCGACCGCGATCTGCGTCATCGCCCCGTCGGCGAGCGCGTGGAGGCGCTCGGTGTCGGCGAGGATCGTGTCGATGTCCTCGACGAGCGAGTCCGGCGGCAGGCCGCCGTCCGACTCGCCGAGGTCCATCGAGCCGCGCGAGGCGACGAGGCGCACACCGATCTCCTGCGCCGCGCGGATCTCGGCCTCGACGAGCCCGGAGACGCCGCGCGGGAAGACGTAGTGGTGGTCGAAGACGGTCGTGCACCCCGAGAGCGCGAGCTCGGCGAGGCCGCACCGGCGGCGGCGTACTCCATCTCCTCGTCGATGCGCGCCCAGGTCGGGTACAGCGTCTTCAGCCAGGTGAAGAGGTCAGCCTCCTGCGCCCGCGCGCGCGTGAGCGTCTGGTACAGGTGGTGATGCGTGTTGACGAGCCCGGGCGTGAGGACCGCGCCGCCGAGATCCTCGAACTCCCCGGGCGGCTGTCCCGAGCCGACGACGGCGACGATGCCGTCCTCGACGCGCACCCAGCCGCGTTCGTGCTCGGTGCCCGCGTCGTCCATCGTGACGACCCACGCGTTGCCGAGGATCACGTTGAGAGCTCCACGAGCTCGAACGCGTTGACGTCGACGAGCCCGAGGTCGGTGATCTTCAGCGAGGGGATCACTGACAGCGCGAGGAACGAAAGGTGCTGGAACGGCGCCTCGAGCGTGCAGCCGATCTGCCGCGCCGCGTCGGCCAGCGCGTGTGATGCGGCGACCACCTCTTCGAAGGGAGCGTCCGAGAGCAGCCCCGCGACCGGCAGCGTCAGCTCGGCCAGCACCTCGGCGCCGTCGACGACGACGATCCCGCCGCCGCGGTTTGCGAGCCGCCGCACCGCGGCCGCCATCGACGCGTCGTTCATGCCGACGACGACCACGTTGTGCGCATCGTGCGCGACGGTCGATGCGATTGCGCCGCGCTGCAGCCCGAACCCGCGGACGAAGCCGAGCCCGACGCGGCCTGTGCCGAGGTGCCGCTCGACGACGGCGATCTTCGCGAGGTCCTGTGCCGGGTCGGGCAGCGCCTCGCCGGCACGCTCGGGCGGTGTTGCGACGAGCGAGTCCGTGACGATCTGTCCCGGGATGACGCCGATCACGCGCGCCTCGCCGCCGGTCCACGGGATGCGGAACATCTCCGGGCCGAACGCGCCGATGCGCATCGTGTGCCGTACCCAGTCGGGAACCTCGGCGCGTGGGAACGCCTCGACGGCCTTGCCGCCCTTGAGCACCGCGTCCGGGACGAACCGTTCCAGGTCGGGCAGCAGCAGCAGGTCGGCGCGGTAGCCGGGCGCGACGGCACCCAGCTCGTCGAGCCCGTGCCAGAGCGTCGAGCTGAGCGTCGCGCAGACGAGCGCGTCCTCCGGCGGGATCCCGAACGCGACCGCGTCGCGCACCATCGAGTTGATGTGGCCGTCGTCGGCGATGTGCTCCGGCTCTCGGTCGTCGGTGCAGAAGGCGATCCGGCCCGGGCCGTACTCGGCGAGCAGCGGCAGCAGCGCCTGCAGGTTGCGCGCCGCCGTCGCCTCGCGGATCAGCAGCCACATCCCGGCGCGCAGCCGCTGCCGTCCCTCCTCGACCGTGTACGCCTCGTGGTCGGAGCGGATGCCTGCGGCGGCGTACGCGTTCAGCGAGCGCTCGAGGACGCCGGGCGCGTGGCCGTCGACGTGGCGCGCGAGCGCGAGCTTCGCGAGCTCGGAGTCGTGGCCGGCGATGACGCCGGGGAAGTTCATCATCTCGGCGAGGCCGATCACGCGCCGGCGCCGAAGGAGCGCGTCGAGATCGCCGGGTGTCAGCCGGCGCCGGGGCGACTCGAAGTCGGAGGCGGGAACGCACGACGACGCCATGAAGTAGACGTCGAGCGGCAGCCCGGCGGTCGCGTCGAGCAGCCAGTGGACGCCGTCGGTGCCGAGCACGTTTGCGATCTCGTGCGGGTCGGCGACGACGGCGGTCGTCCCGAACGGCAGCACGAGCCGCGCGAACTCGTCGACGAGCAGCTTCGACGACTCGAGGTGCATGTGCGCGTCGACGAAGCCCGGGACGACGTAGCGCCCGGTCGCGTCGATCGTCTCGCGTCCCTCGTAGTCGCCGAGCCCGGCGATGAAGCCGTCGACGATCGCGACGTCGGTCGCGAGCCATTCGCGCGTGAAGACCGACAGGACGGAGCCGCCGCGGATGACGAGATCCGCCGGTTCGTCGCCCCGGGCGACCGCGAGGCGGCGCGAGAGGGGAGCGTCCATTGCGAGAGAACCTACCGCGGCGCGGCCGGCTCTCAGTGGCGGAGGACGACCTCGCAGTTCTTCACGATGTCGATCTTGTCGGCGTGAACCGTGTCGTGGCCGGGGCCGCAGTCGATCATGTCACGTGTGTGGTCGATCGCGAAGATCGTGTCGTTGCCGGGGCCGCCGAAGATGTGATCGGCGCCAGGGCCGCCGATGATCGTGTCGTTACCGGCGCCGCCGTTCAAGGTGTCGTTGCCCTTCGCCGCCGTTGAGGTGGTCGTTGCCGGCGCCGCCGCTGATCGTGTCGGCCCTCGCGGTTCCGGTCAGCGTGTCGGCGTGTGACGTTCCGGTCTCGGTCTTGCCGACTTTGGTGGAGGTCGCCGTCGTCGGCGTGGACGGTGTGCGTGGTGGTGGTGGTCGTCGTTGTGGTCGTTGTCGTTACCTGCCCGACCTGGAGCGTCACGGTTGCCGTGTTGTCGGAAGGATCCGATTCGCGGTCGGAGCTCGCCTTGGCGCTGACCGTTTGGGTACCGGCGGTGTTCGCAGTGGATCTCCGAAGAGCAGCTTCGTCGAGCCGCCGTTCGGGACGTAGTCGAGGTAACAGTCGATCGTCGAGGTACCCGTGCAGCCCGAGCCGCGACTGGTAGTAGGGCGGCCCGATCAACTGATCGCCGGCGGGCAGCGTGATCACCAGATGGGTGAGCAGCGACCCCGCCCCGCCTTTGTTGCTGACGATTGCGGTGAAGTCGACCTCGCCGCCGACCGGCACCTGTGTCTGATTCGGCGTCAGTGAGACCGCGAGGTTCGGCACTGAGGCGCTCCCGCCGCCGCCACCACCGCCACCGCCACCGGAGCTGCCACCACCGGAGCTGCCGCCGCTCGAACCGCCGCTGCTACAGGTCGGATTCCCGGCGGTCAGATACCGAGCGAGTGCGAAGTCGGAAGTGTGTGTCCGGGCTGTTCACCGTGCCGGCAGCAACGACGATCGCCGGACGAGTCGAGGGCCGCACCCTCCAGTGTCCAGATCGTTCCTGGCGAACCGAACGACGGCTCCGTCACTGCCGTTGCATGCGCCGAACGAAGTGTCGTACTGACCGTCCGGTGCCCAACTCTCGTCGAGCTCGAAGCGGCGTTCGGAGTCAGGGCCTTCCGCAGCCCGCGAGGATGATGCGTCCCCTCGAGTCGACGAGGAGCGAGCGGAGCGTCAGGTCGGAAGAGATCGAGCGAGCGGGCTCGGCAGGTCGCTGGAAGCCGTTCGTGGAGCAGCGACCTGTCAAGCGTGCCCTGTGGCGTGAGAGCCATCGAGCTCGAGCCACGCCGCCCGGCACGTCGTTTTGCGGGCTCGCCGCCCGACGATGATGTCGCCGTTCGGGTAGAGAGCGGCTGCGGTGGCGTAGGTTCCGTCGACGGGTCTGCAGGCGAACGCGCTCGTAGGCGATCCCGTTCACCCCAAAAGACGTGTCGAGTTGGCCGGTAAGGCGTGTAGCGCGATCGCCTCGAGGCCAGTCGCCGCGGCTGTCAAAGACCGGAATGACGATGTCGCCCGATCTGTTCGATCACGATGCCGTCCCCGGATGCCGAGAACGGCTCGCCCTCGGAGTACGGACGAGCCGCAACGAGAGCGACATCGTTCGTACCGAAGCTCGGTCGAGACATCCCGTCAGGGTTCAGCCGCATGACCGCGATGCCGTAGTACGTCGCGGTCGAAATCGATCCAATAGGCGTAGCCTGCGACGACGATCTTCCCGTCGGGCTGGATCGCAACGGAGTTCGCGGCCTCCGGCCCGCTATGCAAGACTCGGGGCCCGCTCGTGCCCTGGACGGCGCCGGCTGGTACCGACGTCGCGCACGACCACGCCGTTGAGCCCGAAGCTCTGATCGAGTGTCCCATCGCTGCTGGTACCGCGCGATCGCCCACTTGTGCGGCGGAGGTTCGCGTGGTGACCAGTGCGTGTAGCCCGCCGCGACGATCTTTCCGTCCGGCTGAACGACGCCTGCCGTACGCCTCGTCGCGGATAGTCCCAGCCGATCGGGACACCAGGGGTCGTCGTAACGATGCCGCCCGCGCCGAACGATCGGGTCGAGCGCGCCGTTCGTGCGTGTAGCGCGCGAGCGTGAAGCCCGTCTTGACCGGGCGCGTAGTCGGATTGGCCGAAGGCGATCGACCTTGTCGTCGCTCTGCACCGCGACGCCATAGGCGCCCGAGCCGTTGTCGCCGATCACCGCTGGTCGTCGACATCCGCCGGTGCCGAACGACGGGTCGAGGTCGCCTGCACACGCCGGTCGCGTCCGCGGCACGCGACGAGCACGGCAAACGCCGCGCCCGCGACCAGCACGAGTCCCAACGCCCGCTCTGCCGACCCCCGTTGCCCACCTGCCGCTCTCACAAATAGCCGACGCTGTTGACGCAAGTCAACGCCTCGGGAGAGGTGCTTCGCCCCGGTCCGCGCGAACGTACGCTTCGCCCCGTGGACGTCCTGACGCCCCGAACCCTCGACGAGGCGCTCCGGCTGAAGGCCGAGCACCCGGACGCCGTCGCCGATCCAGGGCGGGACCGACGTGATGGTCGCTCTGAACTTCGACCGCGCGCGGCCCGAGCGAGGTGCTGAACCTGAACGAGGTCGCCGAGCTGCGCGGCTTCACGCGCGAGAACGGCACGCTGCGGCTCGGCTCGGGACTGACCTACGCCGAGATCGAGCACGGCGAGCTGCGCGACGTGCTGCCGGCGCTCGCCGAGGCGTCGCGGACGGTCGGCTCGCCGCAGATCCGTAACCGCGGCACGATCGGCGGCAACCTCGGAACCGCCTCGCCCGCCGGCGATGCGATCCCGCCGCTCGTCGTCGAAGGCGCCGTAGGTCGAGTGCGCGTCCGTGCGCGGCACGCGGCGTCGTGCCGCTGCTCGACTTCGTCACGGGTGTGAAGCGCAACGTGCTCGCCCCCGACGAGCTGATCACCGCGGTGCGGCTCACGCCGTCGAACGGCGCCGCAGACGTTCATGAAGGTCGGCCCGCGGAACGCGATGGTGATCGCGGTCGTGTCGCTCGCGGTCTCGGCCGGCGACGAGCTGCGCGCCTGCTTCGGCTCGGCGTCGCCGAAGCCCGTGCTGGTCACCGCGCCGCGCGACGAGGCGTCGACGTTCGCCGAGCGGGTCGCGGCGGCCGCCTCGCCGATCGACGACGTGCGCGGCACCGAGCGCTATCGCAAGCACGCGCTCCGCGTGCTCACCGATCGCGCGTTGAAGCGGGTGCTCGTATGAGGATCTGCCTCCGCATCAACGGCGAAGAGCACGAGGCGGACTGCTGGGAGGGCGAGTCGCTGCTCTTCGCGCTGCGCGAGAAGCTCGGGTTCCCCGGCTCGAAGAACGCGTGCGAGCAGGGTGAGTGCGGCTCGTGCTCGGTGCTGCTCGACGGAGCGCTCGTCTGCTCGTGCCTCGTGCTGGCGGCGCAGGCCGACGGTCACGAGGTGACGACCGTCGAAGGGCTCGCGACCGACGAAGGGCTGCATCCGGTGCAGCAGGCGTTCGTCGACGCGGGCGCCGTTCAGTGCGGCTTCTGCACCCCGGGCCTCATCGTGACGACGGCCGACCTGCTGAGGCGCAACCCGGATCCGTCGGACGACGAGATCCGCGAGGCGCTCTCGGGCAACCTCTGCCGCTGCACCGGCTACGCGAAGATCTTCGACGCCGTGCGGGCGGCGGCACGCCAATGACACAGACGCGCACCGTCCGCGAGCTGAAGGTCGGCAAGATCGGCGAGCTCGTCCCGCGCGCCGACGCGCCGCCGAAGGTGAAGGGCGAGTTCGCCTACTCGAGCGATCTGATCGTCCCGGGAATGCTCTGGGGCCACACCCTGCGCAGTCCGCACGCGCACGCGCGCATCAACGGGATCGACATCTCCGAAGCGGTCTCGATGCCGGGCGTGCACGCGGTGCTCACGCACTCCGACATTCCCGGCCGCAAGACCTACGGGCTCGAGTTCACCGACCAGCCGGTGCTTGCGAGCGACCGTGTCCTCTACTACGGCGAGCCCGTCGCGGTCGTCGCTGCCGAGCACCCGGAGCAGGCGCGCCGCGCCGCCGCCAAGATCCGCGTCGACTACGAGCCGCTCCCGCCGGTCGCCGACATGGAGCGGGCGTTGGAGCTCCCCGAGCTGCACCCGGACAAGCCGACGCATGGCCACGGCTACCTCGACGACGACCGCCCGAACGTCGTGCGTCATCTCGTGATCCGCCACGGCGACGGCGACGCGCAAGGGCGATGTCTCGGTGAGCGGCATCGTACGAGCTCGGCATCCAGGACCAGGCGTTCCTCGGCCCGGAGTCCGGGCTCGCGGTTCCCGACGGCGAGGGCGGCGTCGACATCTACGTGGCGACGCAGTGGCTGCACGTCGACCGCGCGCAGGTCGCTCCGTGCCTCGACCTTCCGCTCGATCAGGTGCGCATCCACCTCGGTGGCGTCGGCGGCGCGTTCGGCGGGCGCGAGGACCTGTCGATGCAGATCCACGGCGCGCTGCTCGCGCTGCATACGAATCGCCCCGTGAAGATCGTCTACAACCGCGAGGAGTCGTTCACCGGGCACGTCCACCGCCATCCGGCGCGCATCTGGTGCGAGCACCGTGCGACGCGCGAGGGCCGGCTCGTCAACGTTCGGATGCGCATCCTGCTCGACGGCGGCGCCTACGCCTCGTCGTCGACCGCGGTGACCTCGAACGCCGCCTCGTTCGCCGTCGGCCCGTACGAGACGCCGAACGCGCTTGATCGAGTCGACCTCCGTCTACACGAACAACCCGCCCTGCGGCGCGATGCGCGGGTTCGGCGCCGTGCAGACCGCATTCGCCGCGGAGGCGCAGATGGACAAGCTCGCGGCGGCGCTCGAGATCGACCCGATCGAGCTGCGCCTGTTGAACGCGCTCAAGCCGGGCGACGTGCTCCCCACGGGGCAGACGATCACCGGCTCGATGCCCGTTGCCGAATGCATCCGCCGAGCGGCCGCGTTGGAGCCGCCCGAGCCGGAGCCGCTGCCGCGCGCACCGATCCGGCTTCCCGGCGGGGCCGGAAACACGACGAACGGCGACGGTGTCCGTCGCGGTGTCGGCTTCGCGGTCGGGTTCAAGAACATCGCCTACTCGGAGGGCTTCGACGACTACACCGCGGCCCGTGTGCGCCTCCTCGCCGACGGCTCGGCCGAGGTGCACTGCGCGGCCGCCGAGGTCGGGCAGGGCGTCACGGGCGTGATCCTGCAGGTGGCGCGAACCGAGCTCGGGATCGACAGCGTGCGACTCGCGCCGGGCCAGACCTCGACCGTCGACTCGGCCGGCTCTGCGTCGGCGTCGCGCATGACGTGGATGGCGGCCGGCGCTGTGCGCGACGCGTGCCGCGCCGCTCTCGAGGAGCAGGCAAAGCGACCCGGCGAGGAGATCGACGTCGAGCGGATCTACCGCCACGCGCGCACGACGCCGCTCGATCCCGAGACGGGCCAGATCACCGGCGAACGGGCGCACGTCGCCTTCGCCACCTGCGCGATGAAGGTCGTTGCCGAGGTGGACGTCGAGCTCGGCCTGACGCGGGTCGTCTGGATCGGTGCCGCCCAGGATGTCGGCAAGGCGGTGAACCCGCAGCAGGTCGAAGGACAGATCGAGGGCGGCACCGCGCAGGGCCTCGGGCTCGCGCTGATGGAGGAGATCCAGACGCGGGACGGTCTGATCACGAACGCGAGCTTCACCGACTACCTGATCCCGACGACGCTCGACATGCCGCCGGTCGAGTCGGTGCTGATCGAGGATCCCGAGCCGGACGCGCCCTACGGCGTGAAGGGCGTCGGCGAGCCGCCCACCGTCGTCTCGACGGCTGCGATCGTCTCGGCGCTGCGCGCCGCGACCGGGCGCGACCTAGTTCGCGTCCCCGTTCGCCCGGACGACATCTGCCTCGGAGATGAGCCGCCCGTCGAGGATCGGCCCCTCCCCTTCTGACGCAGCGGGAACCGAGGCAGGCTCCTGGCCCACGACGAGCGCGACTGCGGCGACGACGATCACCGCGCCGATCAGCAGTCGCCACGTCAGCGCCTCGTTCAGGAAGATCACGCCGAGCGTGATCGCGACGACCGGGTTCACGTACGCGTACGTCGAGACGAGTCCGAGCGGCGCGTTCGCGAGCAGCCACACGTACGCGGTGTAGCCGACAAGCGACCCGATCAACACGAGATAGATCCAGCCGGCGATCGACTCGGCGGACGGCGAGAAGTCGTGCACCGTGAAGAGCGAGAACGGAAGCATGATCAGGCCGCCCGCGAGCATCTCGAGCGACGTCGCTGCGAACGGGTCCCGCGGCATCTCGATCCGCGCCGACAGGAACGAGCCGGTCGCCCACATGATCGCCGACAGGACGCAGAGCGCGATTCCCCACCAGGTCGCGCCGCCCGACGGCTGGGCCAGCACGGCGACGCCTGCGAAGCCGACGCCCACGCCGGCCAGCACCTGCCACGGCAGCCGCTCTTGCGTCAGCCGCAGCGCGGCGAGCCAGAGCGGAACGGACGCGATGATCAGCGACGCGAGCCCGGTCGGGACTTCACGCTCCGCGAAGAACAGCACCGCGTTCGCCCCCGGAAGCAGACAGCCGACAACGAGGCAGCCGAGAAGCGCGCGGCGCGACGCACGCAGCGAGCCGCCGCGAAGCGCGACGATCCCCGCCATCAGCGCGCCGGCGGCGATGAAGCGCGTCGACGCTGCGAAGAGCGGCGGGATCGTCTTCCCGGCGTAGTAGATGCCGAGGTACGTCGATCCCCAGATGACGTAGACCGTGCCGAGCGCGGTCCAGACCTTCGTCTTTTGACTCACACCGCTAGCGAACGAGCGACAGCCCGGCTCCGATTCCCAGCAGCACGATCCCGACCGCGCGCTCACGCGAGATCGGGATGCTCTCGACGCCGAAGAGCCCGAAGCGGTCGATCACCGCTCCCATTGCGAGCTGACCCGCGATCAGGATCCCGATCACGGCAGTTGCCCCGATGCGCGGCTGCGCGAACGTGATCGCCGTTACGACGGTGAAGCCCATGAGCCCGCCGGCCCACATCCAGAGCGGCGTTTTCGAGACGTGGCTGAGACCGCCGATGCCGCCGCGCACCGCCACGAGCACGATCGCGGCGAGCGCGAGCTGGATCGCCGTCGAGAACGCGAGCGCCTCGAAGACGCCGACGCGCGCGCCGAAGCGGCCCATGATCGCAACCTGCACCGACCCTGCCAGCCCGCCGACGATCGCCAACGCGACCGCGAGGCCGCTCACCCGTTAGTCTCCGCCGCCATGATCAAGACATTCGTACTGTACGAAGGGGACGTCGATCCCGCCCGCTACGCAGAGCACGTCGAGTTCTGCCTGAAGGTGCCGGGCGCGACCTTCCGCCATGGCCCTGTCTTCGGTGCGCCGAGGGGCGAGCCGAAGCACCGCTACTACGCCGAGTTCGAGTGGCCGGACATGGCGGCGTTCCAGGCAGCGGCGGCCGGGCCCGAGTTCGCCGAGACCGCCGCCGACGCGATGGCAATGGGCGTTCCGTTCTCGGTCGAGTTCGCCGAGCTCAGCTAGCCGAAGTCCGGCGCGCGTTTCTCGCGCACGGCGGCGACGCCCTCGTGGACGTCGGGTCCCGTCATGTCGAGGAACTCGAGCGCGAGCGACGCGTCGAATGCCGGCCCCGCGAGGCGCAGCCAGTTGTTCAGCGCGAGCTTCGTGTGCCGGATCGCGGGCTGCGAGCCGGCAGCCAGGCGTGAGGCGATCGCGAGGGCTTTCTCTTCAAGTTCGTCTGCGGGCACGCAGAGCGAGACGAGCCCGATGCGCTCGGCTTCGGCGCCGTTGAGCGGCTCGCAGAGCAGCAGGTGGTATTTCGCCTTCGCCATGCCGCAGAGGAGCGGCCAGACGATCACCGCGTGGTCTCCCGCCGCGACGCCCAGCTTCGTGTGGCCGTCGACGATGCGGGCCTCGGGCGTTGCGATCGAGATGTCGGCCAGGAGGCCGACGGCAAGCCCCGCGCCGACGGCAGGCCCGGTCATCGCCGAGACGATCGGCTTCGGGCAGTCGATGACGTTGTAGACGAGGTCGCGCGCCTCGTGGAACACGCGCAACCGCGTCGCCTGGTCATTCGCGATGTCGAGGACGAGATCGAGATCCCCGCCCGCGCTGAAGGCTCCGTCGGCGCCGCGCACGACGACGACCCGGGTGTCGTCGTCACGGCCGATCGCCTTCCAGATCTCGGCCAGCTCGCGGTGCATCGAGCCGCTGACCGCGTTCAACTTTCCGGGTGCGCGGAGCGTCAGCCGCAGCACGTGCTGGGCCGGCCGGTCGAGCTCGAGCGAAGGGAATGACTTGTAGTCCTCGATGGCGGGATTATGGTTGGCGGGATGGCCGACGTTGATGTGACCCGTGATGGGGCGGTCCTGACGATCACGCTCAACCGTCCGGACGTGCTGAATGCGCTGAACCGCTCGATGCACGAGGGGATCTATGCGGGGCTCGAGCAGGCGGCCGCCGATCCGGGGATCAGGGCCGTGGTGATCACCGGCGCGGGCCGCGGCTTCTGCGTCGGCCAGGACCTGCAGGAGTTCTCCGGCGGTGCCCGCGATGTCGCTCAGAACCTGCGGGACAACTACCACCGCAACGTTCTCGCGATCCGTGCGCTCGAGAAGCCGGTGATCGCGGTCGTGAACGGCGCGGCTGCAGGTGCCGGGCTCTCGTTGGCGCTCGCCTGCGACATTCGCATCGCGGCGGCCTCCGCGAAGTTCGTGCCGGCATTCGTGAAGATCGGCCTCGTTCCCGACTCGGGTGGCACGTGGCTCGCCTCCCGCCTGCTCGGCACCGCTCGCGCCTTTGCGTGGCTGACGAGCGGCGGCCCGCTCGACGCCGACGAGGCGCGCGACTGGGGGCTCGTCTCCGAAGTGCTGCCGGACGAGGAGCTAGCCGCCCGCGGAGCCGAGGTCGCCGAGCTCTTTGCCGCGATGCCGACGCGCGCCGTCTGGGAGACGAAGCGGCTGCTCGACGCGGCCGAGACGTCGACCTTCGAAGAGCAGCTCGAGCTGGAGGCGCAGACACAGGCCGTCCTCACGCGCACGCCGGACTTCGACGAGGGCGTCGCTGCCTTCCTGGAAAAGCGCGAAGCGCAGTTCACGGGAGCGGACGTCACGTGGCCTCATCCGGTTCGCGCTCGTCGTCAACGACGACCTCCGGCGCTGGCGGCTGACTGTCGTCCTGCGTTCGCTTCTCGCGCTCCCGCTGGCGATCGTCTTCGTGGTCTGGCTCTACCTGGCGTACCTCGCCGCGGTTGTGAACTGGTTCATCACGCTGATCCGTGGCCGGCCCGCGGCAGGCGTCGCCGCGTGGACGACGCGAATGCTGCGCCTGCAGGTGCACCTGAACGCCTACACGTATCTCCTCGCCGATCCCTACCCACCGTTTGCCGGCCGCCAGGGGACGTATCCCATCGATCTGATCATCGACCCGTCCGGGCCCCAGAACCGATGGAAGACGGCGTTCCGGCTCGTCCTCGTGATCCCGGCGTACGTCCTCGCGCAGGTCCTCGGCGTACGTCGTTCTGGTCGTGACGATGCTCGGCTTCTTCTATGCGATCGTCACGGCGCGCTACCCGAAGGGCTTCCGCGATCTGGGCGCGTACTGGCTCCGCTACCAGTCGCAGACGCTCGCCTACCTCTTCCTGCTGACCGACCGCTATCCCACACTTGCGAGTGGAACTGCAATCGAGTTCGAGAGAGGAAGCTCATGACTGCGCCGCTGCAGGCATCTCACCCGATCGGCCTGATCGTGGACGACGATCTCAAGCGCACCCGTCTCACGGTGTTCTTCCGGTACTTTCTCGCGATTCCGCAGGCCATCTGGCTGACCGTCTGGGGGCTCGCCGCGCTGGTCGGGCTGTTCGTGGCCTGGATCGTGGCGATCTTCACCGGGCGTGTTCCCGACGGCCTGAACGCATTCATGGCGCGCTACGTGCGCGCCACGACGCAGTTCTCCGCATACGTGTACCTGCTCGCCGATCCGTGGCCGCCGTTCCTGGGCGAACCCGGCGTCTATCCCGTCGACGCCCGGATCGACCCACCGGTGAAGCAGAGTCGGGTGAAGATCTTCTTCCGTGGGCTGGCTGGCGATTCCGGCGGTGTTGATCAGCTACGTCTTCTCGCTCGTCAATCGGGTACTCGCGTTCCTCGGCTGGTTCTACGCACTGGCCACCGGCCGGATGCACCCGGGCATGCGCAACGCGAGTGCCTGGATGCTCGGGTACGAGCTGCAGACGTGGAGCTACTACTTCCTGCTCACCGACCACTATCCGAGCTTCGCCGGAGGCCCGACCGCCTAGACATGCAACGCCGCGAGCGACGCGGCGAGTGTCAGTGGGACGAGCACGGCGCCGAGCGCCGAGTACCGGCGCACGCTCGGCCTCGCACCGAGGCTGCGGGCGACGCGCAGCCAGAGGAACGCCGACAGCGATCCGGTGACCGCGAGGTTCGGGCCGATGTTCAGCCCGATCAGCAGCTCGTGCGGATGCACCGGCGGTGTCGGCGTGAGCAGCACGGACGCGGGGAGGTTGTTGACCGCCACCGCGGCGACGGCGGTCGCGACGCTTGTCTCCCAGTCGCCGAGCCCGTTGACGAAGTCGGCCGGGCCGTGCCACCAGCGACCGAGGCCACCGAGCAGGACGGCCAGCAGGAAGAGGCCACCGATCGCCCGCACGTCGACCGCGGCGCCGAGGCGCGAGCGCGGGGTGCGATCGAGCAGCACGGCGATCACGCCGACCGCGAGCACGGGCAGCGCCGGCGAGGCGAGAACGAGCACGAGCACCGTTGCGACGAGGACGGCGACCGCCCCGACCGCGAGCCGCAGAGGCACTTGCTCACGCTCGGCGGCGTGGTCCCGTCCGAGCTCACGCCGGAAGAGCAGGACGAGTAGGCCGGCGGTCACGACTGTCGAGGCGACGGCAGCCGGCCACATCTGTCCGAGGAACGTCGCACCGTTCACCGGCGTGTGGTGCAGGACGATCAGGTTCGTCAGGTTCGAGCCGGGCAGGTAGAGCGATGCGGCGTTCGACATGAAGACGGCGCCGTAGAGGAACGGCGCCTCGTCGAGCCCGCGAGCACGCGCCAGGTGGAGCAGCACCGGTGTCAGGAAGAAGACCGACGTGTCCAGGTTGAGAACCGCGGTGACGACGGCGACGAGGGCGAGCGCGACGAGGTAGACGACGCGCGCGCCGCCGGGCACACGTGCGAGCTGGGCGCCGGCTGTGGCAAAGAGGCCGTCCTGCTCGGCCACGACGCCGACAAGGAGCAGACCCGTCACGAGAGCGAACGCCGGCCACACCTGGCCGGCCGCGTGTGCGAGCTCGGCCATGCCGGGGAGTGTTACGAAAGCTTAGGCGGCGAGCGCCGTGTCGCTCAGAGCGGCCGGCCCCATACGCGGCGTGAAGCGGGCCGGGATCGTCTCGGTCACCGCGAGCTCGATGTCGACGCGTTCCAGATCGCGCTGACCGATCAGCAGCTCGGCGAGGCGCCCGAGCGAGGCGCGGTTGCGCGTCAGCAGCTCGACGGCGTCGCGGTAGGCGTCCGCGACGATGCGGGCGACTTCGCGGTCGACCACCGCGAGCGTCTCGTTCGAGAGCTGATGGCGGTTGAGCCCGCTGCCCGAGGTGATCTGCCCGAGCTCGGGCGAGAAGCCGAGCGACTGGACGGCCTGGCGGGCGGTTCCGTTGACGACCTCGAGGTCGTTGGCTGCACCCGACGAGACCTTGCCGAAGACGATCTGCTCGGCGGCGCGACCGGCGAGGCCGACCACCATCTGCTCGTGGATCAGGTCGGAGTCCTGCAGCAGCCGGTCCTTGCGGCCGAAGAAGGCGAGGCCGCCGGTGCGTCCGCGCTGGCGAATCGTCACCTTCTGCGGGCTCTCGTGATTCGGGCACAGCTCGGCTGCGAGCGCGTGTCCGGCCTCGTGGTAGGCGACCACCTCGAGCTCGCCGTCGGCGAGGATGATCTGCTGGCGCTCCGGCCCGAGCATGACGCGCAGCTGGCCTTCGTCGAGGTCGGCGTGCGAGATCTCGTTGCGGCCGGCGCGGGCGGCCATGATCGCGCCCTCGTTCAAGAGCTCGGCGAGCTCGGCGCCGGACATGCCGGCCGAGATCGTCGCGACGCGGGCGAGATCGACATCTGCACCCAGCGGCTTGCCTTTGGCATGCACCTCGAGGATCTCGCGGCGGCCCTGCTCCGACGGCAGGTCGACGGTGACCTGGCGGCCGAAGCGGCCCGGCCGCAGGAGCGCCGGGTCGAGGATGTCGCGCCGGTTCGTCGCGGCGATGCAAATGACCTTCTCGTTGCGCGAGAAGCCGTCGAGCTGGATCAGCAGCTCGTTCAGCGTCTGCTCGCGCTCGGAGTCGGCGCCGCCGTGGTCGCTGCCGCCGCGGGAGCGACCGATCGCGTCGATCTCGTCGAAGAAGATGATGGCGCCGTTCGGCTCCTTGTTCGCCTTGGCGAAGATCTCGCGCACGCGTGAGGCGCCGACCCCGACGAACTTCTCGACGAGCTCGGAGCCGGAGAGCGCGTAGAACGGGATACCGGCTTCGCCCGCGAGGGCCTTTGCGAGCAGCGTCTTCCCCGTGCCCGACGGGCCGTGGAGAAGCGCCGCGCGAGGAGTCTTCGCGCCGAGTGCGTGGAAGCGCTCGGGGGCCGCCAGGAAATCGAGCAGCTCGCGTAGCTCTTCGACCGCTTCGGGGCAGCCGGCGACGTCGTCGAAGCGGACGTCGGTCGTTTGTGCCGTCACGGCGCCGCCCCGCAGACCAAAGCCGCGCGCCAGCGGGTTGCCGACACCGTTGCCGCGGCGCTGGTTGACGAAGAGAAAGATGAGCCCGACGAACGCTCCGAAGAGCAGGATGATCGCGATCGGCGGGAACACGCCGTGGCGCGGCTGGGCAACCTCGACCTTCGCGCCGCTCGCGACGAGCGTGTCAATCACCTGCGCGTCGTCGACGGGCAGCGTGACGGTGACCTTTTCGCCGTTTCGGAGCGTGATCACACCGAGGTGGTCGCGGTCGTTGATCGCGGCGACCGAGATCCTGTGGGCACGGGCCGCGGCGACGAGCTGGCTGTAGTCCAGCGTGGGCTTGCTCTTGGCCGGCGCCACCGCCCGCAGCGTCGCCGGGGCCGTCGCAGCCCCTGCACTTCCGGCGCCCAGCAGGGCGAGCACGGTCAGTGGAAGGAGAACGCGACCGATCCGGGACACATCTTCGTCTTCGGATTCGGTGAACGGGTCTTGATGCCGGGCACTGCGATCTCCCCGTTTCGGGGATTGCGCGCGTCTAGCCGATGAAGGCGATCGAGAAGCCGCTGCTGTCGCCGGCGGGTGGCGAGGGGACGGCGAGCGGTGTCCCGTCGGCGTCGATGAGGGTGATGGCGTCAGTCGGATCGAGCGTCCAGCCGGTGGGGCTGGCCGTCAGATTCGTGAAGGTGACGGTGCCGAAGTCGGAGAGGGGAACGAGGTTCCCCGTCGCGCCCGCATAGTCCTCTTCGATCCACTCCGCCGAGGTGCCGCCGCTGTAGTCGAGATCGACCGTGCTGCCTTGGAACGCGAGAGTCGACGTGCCGTCCTTCAGCACGCCCCAGCCCTGGCCGGTCACCATCACACCGGATTGGTGCGTCGTCACATCGTCGACCCGTGTCTCCCAGTGGATGCCGTCGGTCAGCTGGTAGACGGTCGCGGAGATGTGGTCGCCGGGCGAGACGGTCATTTTCTTGAACGGCCAGGAGTGATTGGGCGAACTCGGATACGCCTCCCACCAGGCATAGGTGTCCTGTTTCCCGTTCGAGCAGTCGGTGGTGACGCCGGTCTGAAGAAGGACACCTGTGGTCGAGCCGTCGGGTGCCAGGTCGCCGCCGATCCCGACCCAGGTCGTTGCGCCGGCATTTGGGGTTCGGTGGCAGTTCGCCGTTGGCACGATCCAGTCACCGCCCGCCTCGGTGAAGGCTGGGCCGGGCTTGATCGAGTAGCCGCCCCAGTTGACGCTCGTTTGTCCGCTCGGGGTCGTTGTCGGCGCAGTGCCGTTCTGGGTGAGAACCTGGGCGGCGGTCGCGGCCTGGCCATGCCCGGTTGCCGTGAAGACGATTGTCCACTGCTGAGCCGCTGCGTTGGGCGGGATCGTCACCTGGTAGCTCCCGTTGCAGTTGACGGTCATCGGGTCGCTGTCCGGCCAGAGCGCGGGCACCGAGCCGAGCGTGCAGCTCGTCGCGTAGGTCGAGACGAACGTGAGGTTGCTGGTGCCGCCGCTCGACGTCAGCGATGCGGGCGCGATCCCGAGCTGAGCTGTCGGTATCGCCGCCGCCGCCACCTCGTGCACCGTGACTTGCCGTCCCACGGTTCGACCGGCCGCATCCTTGACCCGAACGGCGAACGTGAGCTTCGCGATGGCATTCCGGTTGTTCGGGATCGCAGGCAGCCGTGCAGTCGCATGACCGGAGCTGCAGCCGACAGTTGCAACGGCGTACAGCGACGATGTCGTGGTCCGCTGGGCGAAGAACGTGCACGTCTTTGCGTTCCGGACGCGCACGCTGACCGTGACCGACGCGCCGACCGAAGGGAGCGGAAAGCCGTTGGTCGCGCCCGCTTTCAGCGAGAGGATCGTCGCGTGCGGCTTGGCTGCGGCTGCGGCGTTCTCCGCGAGCGCAGCGGTACCGAGGCCTGCGAGGGCGAACACCGCCGCGAGCCGGAGCGTGAACGGATGAAGTGTCCCCGGCACGTGCCTGCGGCTCGACTCTAGCTTCGAAGCCCGGCCGTGCGATCGGGGCTGGTCAAGCCAGCCATGTCGGGGTCAGCCATCTTGCGCGTCGAGATCGGCGTTCGCATGATTTGCGGCACGACCCCGAGGTAGCTCAACCGGTAGAGCACGCAGCTGTCCACTGCAGAGATGCCGGTTCGACTCCGGCCCTCGGGGTCCATGGACAACGAAGGCCCGCCGTGAGGCGGGCCTTCGGGTAGCTCACGTGAGCCAGCTGTCCACTGTGGTGCGATTCTAGCTCCGCAACTCGTGAGATCACCAGTCGGTCGGCGTGTAGTCCTTGAGGAACTGCCCCCAGACATGCTCGCCGGTGTTGAAGCCGACGATGATCGGGTCGACGATGCGCGCCGCACCGTCGACGATGTCGAGCGGCGGTCGGAAGCCGTGCTCCGCCGTCTTCTGCGCCGCCACCTGGACGGGATCCTCGTCGGTGACCCAGCCGGTGTCGACGCTGTTCATGTGGATGCCGGCGGCGTAGTAGTCCGCCGCAGAGGTACGGGTCATCATGTTCAGCGCCGCCTTCGCCATGTTCGTGTGCGGGTGTCGCGTCGTCTTGAAGCGGCGGTAGAACTGCCCCTCGACCGCCGAGACGTTGACGATGTGCTTGTCGCGCTCGGGTGTGCGCGTGAGCAGCGGCTTGAGCCGCGCGTTCAGCACGAAGGCGCGACCGCGTTCACGAGCTGGGTCTCGAGCAGCTCGACCGTCGAGACCTCGTCGAGCAGGAGTCGCCACGAGTTTCGCTCGCGCAGATCGACCTGCTGCAGATCCTGGTCGAGCCGTCCCTCGGGGAACAGCTCGGTGTTCGTAGACGCGTCCTCGGGGAGTAACTGAAGCTGCGATAGCTCGGCCGAGCGCGAGATGCCGGGCGCTGCGTCGGCCACGACCAGCGCGGCTTCTCCGCCGGGAAGCATCTCCTGACGCCGGAGGCCCTCGTAGGCGCCGAGCAGGCCGCGCAGCTCGTCGGGCATGTCCTCCGCAGCCGCGGTCTCGGCCTCGAGCATGTGGCGGTAGAAGTCGGCCGGCCGTCGCACGGTCTGACACGCGTTCGAGACGATGAAGTCGAGGCGGTCGCGCGTCGAAAGCAGATGCGTGCAGAACGCCTCGACGCTCGGCGTGTGCCGGAGGTCGAGCCCGAAGATCTCGAGCCGGTCGCCCCAGTCGGCGAAGTCGGCCTCCTCGGCGTAGCGCGCTGCGGCGTCGCGCGGGAACCGCGTCGTCACGATCAGCTGTGCGCCGGCGCGTAGGAGCTTGATCCCGGCCTGGTAGCCGATCTTCACCCGGCCGCCCGTCAACAGCGCCACGCGGCCGGAGAGGTCGGCCGTCTCGCTTCGTTTCGCGTAGTTGAGGTCGCCGCACGCCGGACAGAGCTGGTCGTAGAAGTGGTGGATCCCGACGTAGCGCTCCTTGCACACGTAGCAGTGCTGCGGCTCGAGCACGGCGCGTTCGTCGTCGACGTCGGTCTGGTCGAACTCGGACGGCGGGAAGACGTTCGGCGTCGTGAAGACCGGCTTCTCGCGCAGGACGCGAATCCCGGTCTCGGCCAGCACGGCCTCGTCGCGCTCGAGCTTCGCTGCCTTCTCCTGCTTCCGCAGCGATCCTGCTCCACCGCCGCCGCGCGACGACGTCGGGATTGAAGACGTCGGCGGCGGCCGAGAGGAGCCGCGTCCGCTCCTCGAGGCTCAGCGCGCCCAGCAGGCCGCGGTCGGCGACGACCGCCTCGAGGGCCTCGGTCGCGGCCCGGAGCCGGTCGCTTGTGTTCTCGGGGTCGCTAATTGCCATCTTCTCGAGGGTAGCGCCGGGCTCAAACCTGCAAGATCGCGGAGCCGGGGCCGATAAGCCTGGCATGGCCTCGGTGATCTCGCCCCGCCGGCCGCGCCGCCTTGTGCGCGTGGTCGCCGGAACGGCCTTCTCGCTACTGATGATCGCCACCGTGATTCTCGCCGGGCAGCGGTTGACACATACCTCTTGGCCGCTCCAGAAAGCAAAGCTGAGCCTGGTTGGCGTTGCTGCCGTCTGCTATTTCGCCTCGTACGTCTTTCGGGCGCTCGGCTGGCGGCGGCTCTTTCCGGACAAGCAGCGGCCCGGTCGCGCGCGCTGCCTTGCGTCCTGCGGCGCGGCGGCGGCTTCCGGTGTCGTGTTGCCGTTCCGGCTCGACTACCTCGTGAAGATCGGGACATTGCGCAAGCTCGGCGGGGTGCGCGTCGGTCTGGAAGCGGTCGGCTTCTCGATCGTCCTCCTCGGGCTCGTCGACGCGGTTGCCTTCCTGCCGCTGTCGATCTCTGCGACGGCGACGACCACGTCCAGCTTCCGGGTGCCGATGCTCGTCGTCGTCTCCTTCGGCGTGATCTGCTTCGGCGTTCTCTTTGCCGGCAGTCGCATTCAGGAGCTGCCGCTCGCAGGGCGCTCCGCGCGATTCCGCCGTTTCGCCGACCGCTTCAGCGGCCGCACCCACCTGAGCCGCTCGACCGGAGTTGCCTGCCTGTTCCTCTTCGGCTGCTGGACGACGAGAGCGATCGGCTCGGCGACGCTCCTGACGGCGCTCGGCGTTCGCTTCTCCCCGGCGCTCGCGCTTGTCGTTCTCTGCCTCGGCGCCGCCGCTGCAGTGCTGCCGGTCACCTCCGGGGGTGCGGTGGCGAACGTCTCCGCGACTGCCGCCGTGCTGCTCGCACTCGGCGTGAGCAAAGAGGCCGCGATCAACTTCGGGCTCGCCTCGGGGATGATGCTCGCCGGCACTGCGCTGGCCGCAGCGATCGTCGGAGTCGCGGTGTGCCTGTCGCTCTCCGTGCGCACCCGCATGCGCCCAGCGACGCTGTAACAGCTCACCCGTCGCGCTTGCGAGCCGACTCGGGACGTAGGTACGCCTCCGGCGGCAGTGACTGCCAGGTCTCTTCCGCCTTGTCGGTTGGGAGAAGCCAGATGAGCCGATCCTCAGGCTCGATGTAGTCGAGTGGCCGATCCAGCTCGATCACGAGGATCTCTCGTGAAACCGGAACGAACTCCTCGACGCCAAGGTTGTATCCGTCGTCGCGGCTTGCGTAGGCGGCGGCGTAGCATCCGATGCGTGAGTGGCACAGGCCACAGACGCCGACTGGTCTCGGTGATCGCGGCCGTCCTTCTTGCTGCTGTTGCGGCGGGGACGACGGCGTTGACCGCGGGCTCGAGCACGGCAGCGCAGCGTTTCTATCTTGTCCGCGTCGACGCCGGCACCGGCCGGGTCTCACAGCGTGTCAGCACTCCAGAACCCGAACGCCGAGCTGTTCCAGGCGGCTGGTGGCGCGCTCTGGCAGATCCAGCTGGATGCGCCCGGAAGGCTCGGCGGGGTTGAGCTGGTCGCACGGAACCCGCGCACCCGGACCGTCGAACGTCGCGTGGCCACACGGAAAGGGGTGGCGACTCCGAGCGTTCAGGTCGGCTTCGGATCGGTTTGGGCGCTCTGGCAAGGCATCGGCGAGACGAAGATCGACCGCTACGACGCCCGCACCGGGCGGAGGCTCACGACGATCACGCTGCAACCCGGCGGGCAGCCGGCAGCCGCCGCCGCACTGTTCCTATCCGCGAAGCGGATATGGGTGCTCGACACCAACGACGAGTTGACCCCGATCGACCCTGCCGGCAACCGGGCAGGCTTCCCAATCCCGACGCGCACGTTCGTCGGAGACGTGCACGAGGTCGGCGACAGTCTCTGGATCATCCCGCGGCCGCCGGCGAGCTATCTGCTGCGCATCAACGTGACCACAGTGGAAACGAACGAGCTACCCGGTCGGGTTCCAGCCGGTGAGCGAAGGGTGGGATGGACCGCGGATCTGGCTCCTCAACGGCGGCCTGAGAAGCCGAAGCCTGGTTCCGTTCGACACACGCACAGGGAAGGCCGGCGCGCCCGTCCGGCTGAACGGCGCGCCTTCAGGCGTCGTGGGCCGGACCTCGGCAAGATCTGGGTGGCCGCCGGCCCCGTCGTCGACGAGATCGACACCGCGGGCGGCACGCCGCGCTCGATCCGTATGCCGCACGGTCTCTGCGCGTTCGCCATCACCGGCGACGCCACCAGCAGCTCCGTCTGGCTGACCACAATAGGCCCGCGCTGCGGAAACCCCTGACCGGTGCGAAATGCTGAAGAAGCTCCCTAGCTAGATCGTCTTGAACTGCTCGAACGGCTGGCGGCAGCTCTCGCACCAGCGGATCGAGCGGCACGGCGTCGGGCCGAAGATGTTCTCGAGCTTCGTCTCCGTCGAGCCGCAGTAGGGGCAGCGGAACGCCTTCGACTGCAGCTGCACGAGCGTCGTCGTCCCGGCGGCGCGCGGCGCCGGCGGCGCGAAGCCGGCGGCGCGGAGCTTCTCGCGGCCTTCGGGTGAGATGCGGTCGGTCGACCACGAGTCGTCCTGGATCACCGCCACGTCGGGGTCGCCGCCGAGCTCGACGACCTTCTCCTCGAGCGCGCCGCGCATCGCCTCGAGCGCCGGGCAGCCGAGGAACGTCGGCGTGAACTCGACGTGCACGTGCTCGCCGTCGACCGCCACGTCGCGGATGACGCCGAGGTCGACGAGCGAGATGACGGGGATCTCCGGATCGGGGATCTCGTCGAATGCCGCCCAGACCGCGTCGGCCGTCACCATTGCGCGCCGGGGATCGAGCGCCGCACCTCGGTCATCACGTCCCACAGCTCTGCGAGCTCGGGCGTGTGCTCGCCGCGCTCCTTCGCCTCGACAACGTCGAGCCCGACGCGGCGCGCCAGCTCGGGGCGCTGCTCCGGCTCGAGCACACCGAGCGCGTACGGCCACAGCTCGTCGACCGCGTCGCGGAAGCGCGGCTCGTCGCGCAGCCGCGCCGCCCACATCTCGGCGTGCATGCGGTGGTAGGTCTCCTCGCGGTCGATCTTCGCGGCGAGCCCGGCGAGCTCCGCGTCGTCCGACTGCTTCAGCGCGTCGATGCGCACGCGGTCGGCCTCCTCGTAGAGATAGCGGCGCGCGATCGTGTGCGCCCAGTCGAGCAGGTGCAGCTCGACGAGCGGCGCGCAGCGGTACTCGGCCGGCTCGCGGTCGAACGCGAGCGCGTCGGCGTTGGTGCCGAGCTCTTCGGCGGCGAGCTCGTACAGCGCGCGCGCATGGCCGATCTCGTTCTGCGCGATCGACGAGAACGCGACGTCCTCCTCGAGCGTCGGCGCGATCCCCGTCCACTCCGAGTCGCGCCAGCCGATGATCAGCTCGTCGTCAGCGACGCTAAGAAGGAGTTGTGCCCGCGCGTTCACGTGCAATCCTCAGCCGCTCCTTGATCGAGTAGCCGTCGACGCGGCGGTACTTCAGGTCGAACTCGTCCGCCCACTCGGTCACCGCGTGGATCGACGTGCGCGGCACGAGCCACAGCGCTTCGCTCTCGCCGCGGCGGCCGTACTGCTCGCGCGCCCACGCGTCGGCGAACGCCGCGTCGGGCGCCTCGACCGAGCCGGCGTGCGCGAACGCCTGACCCTTCTTCTCCTGGCGGAAGACTTCGAAGATCACGCCGCGAGAACTGCGTCGCGGACCCACTTCTCCTGCTCGAGGAAGCGCGCGCGGAACGCGAGCCGGTCCTGCGAGCGCGGGCCGTGGCCGGTGACGACCGACTTCAGCTCGGCCCAGTCGGGCTCGCTGTACTCCCACACGCCCTCGTCGTTCCGGCGCAGGTTCGGGTCGGGCACGGTCAGGCCGAGCTCCCAGATCTGCGGCACGTAGCCCTCGAGGAACTGCTGCCGCGCCTCCTCGTTCCCCTGCGACTTGATGCGCCAGAACCACATCGGATCCTCGTCGCGCGAGATCGGGTTGCCGTGGAACTGCATCAGCGGCCCCCACCAGCGGTTGAGCGCCTCCTGCACGAGCTCGCGCTGCTCGTCGGTGCCGGTCATCATCGCGAGGATCACGTCGCGGCCGTGGAGGATGTGGAACGACTCCTCCCAGCAGATCTTCTTCATGATCCGCGCGTACGGCGCGTACGAGCACTTGAGGAGCGCCTTCTGCGAGATGATCGCCGCCGCGTCGACGAGCCACGCGATCACGCCGACGTCGCCCCACGTCTTCGTCGGGTAGTGGAAGACGTTGTGGAACTTCGCCTTGCCGGAGATCAGGTCGGCGAACATCGCGTCGCGCGGCTTGCCGAGATCCTCGGCGACGCGGTAGATCAGCTGCGCGTGGCCGACCTCGTCCTGCACCTTCGCGGTGAGGGCGAGCTTCCGCTGCAGCGTCGGCGCCTTGAGGATCCACTCGCGCTCGGGCAGCACGCCCATCAGCTCCGAGTTGGCCGTGCATCTCGATGAACTTGATCAGCTTCTGCCGGTAGTCGTCCGGCAGCCAGTCCGTCGCCTCGACCTGTCCGCCGTCCTGGACGTAGGCGATGAATTCCTCGGTGCGAGCGTCCATCGATACCTCCCTACCTACCGATCGTTAGGCTGAGTGTAGTCATGTCCGCGCGCCGTGAGGAGCTGACCCGGATCGCGGCCCGGCTCTTCGCCGAGCGGGGCTATCAGGGCACGTCCCTGGCCGACCTGGCCGAGGAGCTCGGCGTCCAGAAGCCGTCGCTCTACCACCACATCGCCTCCAAGGAGGACCTGCTCTGGGAGGTCGCGTGGGACGGCGCCGAGGCGTTCCACGCCGCCCTCGACGGGGTGCCCGCGGGCCTGCCGGCGACCGAGCGGATCCGGCTCGCGCTCCGCGCGCACCTCGCGGTCGTCTCGGGCCAGCTCGACGTCGCGACCGTGTTCGTGCGCGAGTGGCGCTATCTGAGCGGGGAGCGGCGAGAGCGTTTCGTGGCCGAGCGCCGCCGCTACGAGGAGCGCGTCCGCGACCTCTTCCGCGACGGCGTCGAGCGCAGCGAGCTGCGCACCGATCTCGACGTCGCCACCGCCGCGCTGCTCTTCCTCTCGGCCGCCAACTGGGCCTACACCTGGCTGCGGCCCGGCTCGTCGACCGACGAGCTCGCCGACCGGCTCTACGCGGCGCTGCTCGACGGCATGCGCGGCTACGCGACGCCCTGAAGCGCGAACGACCGAATCGTCGACCACGAGCCGTCCTCGTGCTCCTGCGAGTAGAGCACCTCGGTCGCGCGGGCACGCGATCGGCAGCGGCACGTCCTCGGCCGTGATCGTCAGGTGCGGGATCACCTCGTCGAACGCGCCCTCGTACGGCGGGTAGTCGGGCCAGCGCTGCTCGACTGCCGCGGTCAGGTCGACGAACGGCGTCGACGGCACCGGCCGGAGCCAGCGCGTGCCGTCTTCGAACGTCTCGATCCGGTCGAGGACGAAGTCGAAGGCGGGGAACCGGACGAACAGATCGGCGAGCTCCGTCTCGTCGACCTCGCCGAACGGGAAGAGGATCGTGACGTGCGGCGGGCACGCCGGGCGGGCCGACGTAGAACGCAGCTGCAGGGGCGACTGGGATGACGAGTGCGGTGCGTGGCATGCTCGCAAGCGTGAAGCGGGCGCTCCTGATCGTCAACCCGTACTCGACGCACGTCACCGGCCGTCGGATCACCGAGGTCGAGGCCGCGCTGCGTGAGCACATCGACCTCGAGGCGGCGTTCACGCGCTACCCGGGCCACGCGACGGAGCTCGCTGCGGCGGCCGCTGTCGACTCGGTCGACGCGATCCTCGTCTTCTCCGGCGACGGCACGTACAACGAAGCGCTGAACGGGCTCGACGGCCGGCTGCCGATCGGGTTCCTGCCGGGCGGAGGGACGAGTGTGCTGCCGCGCGCCCTCGGCCTCTCGCGCGATCCGATCGTCGCCGCGCGCCGGGTCGGCGCAGCGCTCGCGCAAGGAAGCGTGCGGCGCATCTCGCTCGGGTCGGTGAACGGGCGGTTGTTCAGCTTCTCCGCCGGGCTCGGCTTCGACGCGGAGGCGGTGCGCCGTCTCAATCAGCTCGGCCGTGACGCAGGCGGCGCGCGTCCCGGCGACTCCGCGTTCATGCGGATGGTCGTGAAGATGATCCTCGAGCGCCGCGGTCGCTGGACGTCGTCGCTCGAGATCGAAGGCGTCGGCCGCGCCGCGTTCCTGCTCGTCGCGAACGGCGACCCGTACTCCTACGCCGGCGCGCTGCCGATCCGGATCACGCCGGGAGCGCGATTCGAGGACGGCCTGGCGTTCGCCGCGCCGGAAGCGGTGCGGCGCCGCGACGTGCCGCGGCTCGCGACCGCGATCGTGCGCGGCAAGGGCTATGGCGACCGCGTGCTCAGCGGCAGCGACGTCGACCGCATCGAGGTGCGCTGCGACGAGCCGCTGCCGCTCCAGGCAGACGGCGAGGATCTCGGCGACGTCGAATACGCCGTTTTCGAGGCTCGCCGCGACGCGGTGAGCGTCCTCGTCTAACCTTCCCCGCCGCATGGCCTCGACCGACGTTTTGCGTGGGCTCGTGCCCGAGGGGGTCGGTGCGAACGACCTGCTCGAGCTGTATCGCCGCATGGTGCTGCTGCGCACCTACGACGAGCGCGCGGTCATCTACCACCGCCAGGGCCGCATCGGCACGTACGCGATCTTCTGGAACCACGAGGCGATCCAGGCCGGCGCGACGTTCGCGCTGACCGACGACGACTGGATCTTCCCGTCGTATCGCGAGGCGGCGATCGGGCTCGTGCGCGGGATGCCGGTCGACACGCTGCTGCAGTGGTGGCGCGGCCACCCGGCCGGCTGGTGGAACCCGGCCGACTGGAACGTCGCATCGATCTGCGTGCCGATCGCGACGCACGTTCCGCACGCGGCGGGCCTCGCGTGGGGGAAGAAGCTGCGCGGCGAAGACGTCGTCGCGATGTGCTTCTTCGGCGACGGCGCGACGAGCGAGGGCGCCTTTCACGAAGGCGTGAACCTCGCCGCCGTCATGCAAGCGCCCGCCGTCTTCGTCTGCAACAACAACCAGTGGGCGATCTCGACGCCGATCGAGGCGCAGACGCGCGCCGAGACGCTCGCCGACAAGGCGGTCGGCTACGGCATCCCCGGCGTGCGCGTCGACGGGCTCGACGTGCTCGCGGTCTACTCGGCGGCGCGCGAGGCGGTCGAGCGTGCGCGCGCCGGCGGCGGGCCGACGCTGATCGAGTGCGTCCACTACCGCGCCGCGCCGCACGGGACGGCCGACGATCCGCGCGCGTACATCGACCTCGCGCGCGTCGAGGAGGAGCGCGCGAACGAGTGCGTCGGCCGCTACGAGCGCGTGCTGAAGGACGCGGGGATCCTCACCGACGAGCACGCGCTGGCCGTTCGCACCGAGTGCGAGGAGCTGATGCGCGCCGGCATCACCGCAGTCGAGTCGGCGCCGGCGCCCGATCCGGAGCTGCTCTTCTCGCACGCCTACGTCGACCCGCCGGGGAACATGCGCAATGGCTGAGCTCACGCTCGTCGAGGCGGTCAACGACGCGCTGCACACCGAGCTCGCGCGCGACGGCGACGTGATGGTGATCGGCGAGGACGTCGGCCGCGCCGGCGGCGTCTTTCGCGCGACGGCCGGTCTGCGCGATCGCTTCGGTGCCGACCGCTGCGTCGACATGCCGCTGGCCGAGGCGGGGATGCTCGGCGGCGCGATCGGGCTCTGCATGGCCGGGTACCGCCCGGTCGTCGAGATGCAGTACGACGCGTTCTCGTACCCGTGCCTCGACCAGCTGATCACGCACGTCGGGCGCTATCACTGGCGGAGCGGCGGCCGGATGCAGTTCCCGCTGACGATTCGCATGCCGTACGGCGGCGGCGTTCGCGCGCCGGAGCTGCACGACGACTCGCCCGAGGCGTACTACGTGCACACGCCGGGGATCAAAGTCGCGATCCCGTCGACGCCCGCGGACGCGAAAGGCCTGCTTGCGGCGGCGATCCGCGATCCGGATCCGGTCGTGATCTTCGAGCCGAAGCTCGTCTACCGCACGGCGCGCGGCGAGGTGCCCGAAGGCGAGTATCTGGTGCCGCTCGGCAAGGCGCGCATCGCCCGCGAGGGGAGCGACGTGACGCTGATCGCCTACGGCGCGATGGTGCCGGTGTGCGAGCAGGCGGCCGACCTCGTCGACGTCTCGTGCGAGGTGGTCGACATTCGCTCGCTGCGCCCGCTCGACGAGGAGGCGATCCTCGCGTCGGTCGCGAAGACCGGCCGCGTCGTGATCGTGCACGAGGCGCCGCGCACCGCCGGGTTTGGCGCCGAGCTCGCGGCGCTGATCGCCGAGCGCGCGATCTTCGACCTGCAGGGCCCGGTGCTGCGCGTCACCGGCTACGACGTCCCGTATCCGTACTGGGCGATCGAGGATGCGTACGTGCCGTCGGCCGAGCGCGTGGCGGACGGCCGTGCGCTCGCTGTTCTGAGCGAGCGGCTTCGTCTCTGGCTCGAGCGCGACCGGCGCGGCGCGGGCTATCGCCTGCGCGACGCCGCGACCGGCGAGGAGGTCGCGTGGGAGGATCCGCGCATCCGGGTCGTCCCGGTGGCGGGCGTCTCGTTTCGGCCGGAAGCGGTCGCGGACGCGTCGTTCGACCCGGGCGCGCGGCTCGCGCTCGTGCCCGAGCCGGCGAACGAGCACGACCCGAACGCGGTCGGGATCTGGAACGAGGAGCGGACGCTGCAGGCGGGCTACGTGCCGCGCGAGGTCGCGCCCGAGCTCGACGGGACGGAGCTCGCGGTGTCGCTCTGGCGCGCGGGCGAAGGGCTGCGCGTCCTGATCGTCCCGGGAGGCTCGTGGGTCGGGCGCCCCCGCAGATAGGGTCCCGCGTCGTGGCGTACGAGTTCAAGCTGCCGGATCTCGGCGAAGGGCTGACCGAGGGCGAGGTCGCTCGCTGGCTCGTCGCCGTGGGCGACGTGATCGCCGAGGACACGCCGCTCGTCGAGATCCAGACCGACAAGACGACCGTCGAGATCCCGTCGCCGGCCGCCGGGCTCGTCACGGACATTCGCGTCGCCGAAGGCGCGGTCGTCCCGGTCGGGACGGTGCTGGTCGTGATCGGCGGCGACGCCGGCCGGCGCCTCCGGCAGTAACAGTCGGTTCGAGCCGAGCCGAAGCGCGTCCCGCCGGTCGTCCGGTCGCGTCCAGGCGACGCCGCTCGTGCGCAAGATCGCGCACGAGCTCGGGATCGACCTGGCCGACCGTCACGGCGACCGGCCCGGGCGGGCGCATCACCGAGGACGATGTGCGGGCCGCGGCCGCCTACGTCTGCAGCGCGAAGGCCGGCGCGAGCCGGTGCGCGGCGTGCGCCGCCAGATCGTCGAGCACCTGACGCGCGCGCATCGCGAGGTGCCGGCCGTCACCTACGTCGAGGAGTGCGACTTCTCGAACGTCGACCTGAAGCTGCTTCTGCCGACGGTGCTGCGCGCGACCGCCGAGTCGCTCAAGGAGTTCCCGGAGCTGAACGCGCGGCTCGAAGGCGACGAGATCGTCTATCCTCGACCGCTACGACCTCGGCATCGCCGTGCAGACCGACGCCGGTCTCGTCGTGCCGGTCGTGCGCGACTGCGACACGCGCTCGCGTCGAGGAGCTGCGCGCCGACGTCGCCGCGCTCGCCGAGAAGGCGCGCGAGGGGAAGCTCGCGCCGGAAGAGCTACGCGGCTCGACGTTCACCGTCACGAGCGCGGGGAAGCTCGCCGGTCTCTTCGTGACGCCGCTCGTGAACTACCCGGAGGTCGGCATCCTCGGCATCCATCGCATCGGGCCGAGACCGGTCGTGCGCGACGGCGAGGTCGTCGTCCGCCCGATCGGGAACATCAGCGTGACGTTCGATCACCGCGTGGTCGACGGCGCCCGCGCCGCGCAGTTCACGCTCGCCGTGATCGACAACTCGGCGCGAACTCGGTTCGCAGAACCGAGTTGCATGTCTTAGACGTCTAGACGTACAACCCGGTTAAGAACCGGGTTACACGCGCCGCGAGGTGCGCGTCGACCATCGCCTCGATGCGCGGCGCGCTGGCGCGGCCGTCGATCCGGCCGACCACCTTGCGGTCGGCGACCAGGACGAGCGACGGCACGTCCTCGACCGCGAACTTCTCGGCGAGGTCGGGACGGGCATCGATGTCGACGTGAGTCACGCGCAGTCGGTCCCGGTCCTTGCGCGCGACGTGCGCGACCAGGCTCTCCATCCGCCGGGCCGGGCCGGAGCGCGGCGAAGTGAAGAAGATGAGGAGGGGGCGTGAGTCGGACATAGCGCGCCGAGCACTGATGCCCACCTTCGGCCCATCTGTAACCTCGCAGCGTGGGCAGTTGGTACACGGTCGGGCTTCTCGTGGGTCTCGGCACGGCGATCGGAGTGGCCTTTACCGCCGCGCTCAACCGTGTGCCGGCGAGCGCCGTCATCTCGATCGTCGTCGCGGCAGTGATCGGATACGAGGTGTTCGGCTGGCCGCAGGCGATCGGTGGCGCGGTCGGCGCGGCGTGTGGCGCGATCGGCGCCGGCCCGATCGTCAGCGGTGCGCTGCGCCGCGGCGGCACGCGCGGCGCGACAGCGACGATCGTCGGTCTCGTGGCGCTTCTCACCGCCGGGATCGCCTTCGTGCCGGTGCTCGGCTATCTCGAGGCGCTCGCGCGTGCTCGTGCTCGGCATCCGGCTCCAGCGCCGCTCGCCGGACCGCCACGCGGGTCTGCGCACCCTTGCCCGAGACTAAGAAAGTCATCCTGATCGTGATCGACGGCCTGACGCCGTCGATGTTCGAAGCGGCCGACACGCCGGCGCTGCGCTTTCTCGCCGACCACGGCGAGTACCGCCGCGCCGCTTCGACGTTCCCGTCGCTCACCCCGGTCTGTCTGAGCTCGATCGCGACCGGCGGTCATCCGGACACGCACCACATCCCGCATCTCGTCTGGTGGAACCGCGACGAGGAGCGGCTCGTCGAGTACGGCTCGTCGTTCGCGGCGGTGCGCGCGGCCGGGCTCGCCCGCTCGCTGCGCGACACGATCGTCGACCTGAACGCGAAGCATCTGGCGCGGAGCGCGGTGACGGTGTTCGAGGCGCTCGAGGACACGGGCCTGACGACCGCCGCGATCAACATCACGTGTTACCGCGGACGGAACCGCCACCTGCCGACGATCCCCGGCGCGCCGGCCGTCAACGGGCCGAAGCGGTTCTTCTTCTACTCGCTGTACGAGAGCGACCGGACCGGCGCGCCGATCGCCGTGCGGAACCGCGCGCTCGGCTCGATCGACGCCTATGCGGCGTACGTCGGTCGCTGGCTCGTGACGCGCGACGGCTTCGATCTGCTCGTCTACTACCTGCCCGACTACGACTACGCCTCGCACGCCGCCGGCCCCGACGCCGCCCACGAGGCGCTGCGGCGGAGCGACGCCGCGGTCGGCGCGCTGATGGAGGCTGCCGGCGGCCCGGACGAGTTCCTCGAGCGGTACGCGGTGATCGTCTGCTCCGACCACGGCCAGTCGAAGATCGAGCAGGTCGGCCGGCTCGAGGTCGAGAGACGGGCTCGTCACCGCGTCGAATCGAGCGGCGATGGTCTACACCGACGCGCCGCGTCGGATCGCCGAGCAGTCTCGACGCCGAACCGTCCGCCGGCATCGTCCTCTTCCGCGAAGACGGCCGGGTCGTCGCACGGCGCGACGGCGACGAGGACGATGCGCTGCTCGACGCGGTGCCCGACGGTCGCATCCGCGCGCACGGCCGCGCTCGCGAACCCGAACGCCGGCGAGGTGCTCGTCTCGGCGGCGCCCGGGCTGGGAGTTCCTCGACCTGGCGGGCCGCCACCATCTCGGCGGCGGCAGCCACGGCTCGCTCGAGGCCGCCGACTCCGAGGTGCCGATGCTCAGCGTCGGGCTCGGCCCGCCGCCCTCGTCGATCGCCGGGATCAAGGAGTCGATTCTTCGGCACTTCACTGTTTCCCCGGATAGAACCTCGGGCATGAGCGAGGCGAATTGAGGGGTCGTTCTGCACGCGAGCTGCTCGGCCTGCCCGTGCGGCTGCACGGCATCCAGCTGGGTCGGCCGGTCGACGTCCTCGTCGACCTCCACTCCGACCGCGTGCTCGGCTTCGAGATCATCTGCGGTGACGAGGCGCGCCGGTTCCTGCCGTTTCCCGGTCGCCGAGCGGCGCCCGGCGGAGCTCGCGCTCACGCTCGGTGTTGACGCTGATCGACGAGCGCGACCTCGACTTCTACCGGCGCCGGTCGCGGCGCCTCTCGGAGCTCGGCTACGCGGATCCGTGGATCGGCGACGACGGCCTCGTCCGCGAAGCCCGCAGCGCCGCGTAGTACCCTCGCCCGCGTGTCAGCTCTCACCGCCCGGACCGTTCAGGCGCTTCGCAGCCCGCACAACTGGATCCAGCTCGCGAAGTTCGGCGTCGTCGGGGTCAGCGGCTACCTGCTCAACCTCGTCATCTACACGCTGCTGCTCGGGCTGGGCGCGCACACCGCGGCCGTCATCTCGTTCATGGTCTCGGCGGCGAACAACTACTGGTGGAACCGGCACTGGACGTTCGCGAGCCAGAAGGGGAACTTCGCCGGCCAGGGAGCGCGCTACCTCGTCGTCACGCTCGTCGCGCTCGCGGTGAACCAGATCTGGCTGCTCGTCTTCCTCGACTGGTTCGGGTGGGGGAAGGTCGTCTCGCAGGCGATCGCGATCGCGCTGATCATCCCCGTCAACTTCCTGGGTAACAAGCTCTGGTCCTTCCGCCGCTGAGGCTTCTCGCCGTCGTCGTGCTCGCCCTGGCCCTCGTCCCGGTGGCGCAGTGCGGGCACGACGGTGACGAACCCGGTGACGACCACGGCCGTCTCGCCGTTCGGCGCGACGCACGGCCACCTCGCGCAGCAGGAGGTGATCGCGCGCTTCCTCGCCGACAAGAAGGTGCACGCGTGGCTCGAGCGCTATCCGCCGAAGCCGGTCACCGACGCGACGTACGCGCAGGGGCAGTGGACGGTGAACGTCTGGTCGGGGAAGGCCGGCGAGATCGCGACCGGCAACGTCGACGACAGCACGGGCGAGGTGACGCAGGCGTGGACCGGCCCGCAGGTCGCGTGGCGGATGGCCCGCGGCTACCCCGGCGCGTTCGGCGGCACGAAGATCAACAGCCCGTGGATCTGGCTTGCGTTCTGCGCGGTGTTCCTGATCGGGCTCGTCGACTGGCGGCGCCTGCGCACGGTGCGCAACCTCGACCTGCTCGCGCTCGTCTCGTTCACGTTCTCACTCTGGTTCTTCAACCACGGGAACATCTTCGCGGCGATGCCGCTCGTGTATCCGCCGTTCCTGTGGCTGATCGCGCGCTGTCTCTGGGTCGGCGGTGGCGACCGGCGACCGGTCGGCGAGGCCGTCTGGCCGGTGTGGCTGCTCGTCGCCGCGACGGTCTTCCTCGCCGGCTTCAAGGTCGGTCTGAACGTCCGCGCGTCGAACGTGATCGACGTCGGCTACTCCGGCGTGATCGGCGCGAACCGGATCGTGAACGGGCAGGCGCCGTGGGGGAACTTCCCGCAGGAGGGCGACCTGAAGGACTGCGGGCCGGCCGACTCGTCCGGCGAGGTGCGCGACCGCATCCAGCCGAACGGCGACTGCGAGACCGCGAACCCGCTCGGCGACACGTATGGGCCGACGTCGTACCTCGCGTACATCCCGGGCTACCTGATCTTCGGCTGGAGCCACAAGTGGGACTCGCTGCCCTCGGTGCACTTCACGTCGATCCTGTTCGACCTGCTCGCGCTCCTCGGCCTCGCGTTCGTCGGACGGCGGCTCGGTGGGCCTCGAATCGGGGCCGCGGCAGCGTTCGCGTGGGCGGCGTGGCCGTTCACGCAGTACGCGTCCAACTCGAACACGAACGACTGCGATCGCGCCCGCGCTGCTCGTCTGGGGCTTCGCGTTCCTGACGAGTGCGCCGGCTCGAGGCGCGTTCGTGGCGATCTCGGGCTGGACGAAGTTCTCCGGCGCTGATCCTGCTGCCGCTCTGGACCGGCTATCCGGAAGCGCGGCGGCCGCGCTCGGTCGGCCTGACGCTTCTCGGCTTTGCCGTCGCGACAGTCGCGCTCTTCTTCATGGTCTTCTTCGCGCCGTCACCGCTCCACGAGGTCCATGTGTTCTACGACCGGACGGTCAAGTTCCAGATCGGCCGCGCCTCGCCGTTCTCGATCTGGGACTGGGGCCAGTACCACGCGAAGGGCATCCCGAGCCTGCACATCCTGCAGCGGATCCTCCAGGGCGCGCTCCTCGTCTGCGCCGTCGTGCTCGCGTTCGTGCCGCGTCGCCGCTCGCCGCTGCGCATGGCCGCGTACACCGCGGCGCTGCTCATCGGCTTCGAGTTCGTCCTCACGCACTGGTACTACCCCTACCTACCGTGGTTCTTCCCCTTCGTGGTGCTCGCCCTTGTCGCACCGCTCCCCGCTGACGAGCCAACGCTCGTGGACTGACGCGCTCGCAGCCGCCGGGCTGTTCCTCCTGTGCTTCGGCCTCGTCCACACGTGGTTCTGGGGGCACGGCCAGCTCGTCGACTGGCCGACGTACGAGCAGTACGGCGACGCGATCGTCCACCACGGTCTCGTGCCCTACCGCGACTTCGCGGTCGAGTACCCGCCGGGCGCGTTGCCGGCGTTCCTCCTGCCGACGGCGTTCGGCGACTACGCGACCGCATTCGCGTGGTCGATGGCCGCTGCGGCGTCGCGCTCGTCGCGCGTGCTCGCGTTCCTGCGTCGCGAGGCGGCGTACTACGCGGCGCTTGCGCCGCTTCTCGTCGGCTCGCTGATCCTCTCGCGGTTCGACCTCTGGCCGACGCTGCTCGCTCGTCGCCGCGCTCGCTGCGCTTGTCGGTGAACGGCATGCGCTCGGCTGGGCCCTGCTCGGTGCCGCGGTCGCGGCGAAGCTCTGGCCGCTCGTCATCGTCCCGCTCGCGATCGTCTGGTCGGTGCGGCGCGGGCATCGGCGGGCGCCGTTCGTGGGAGCCGCGGTCGTGGCGCTCGCGTTCCTGCCGTTCGTCATCCTCTCGCCCGGCGGGCTCTGGCACAGCATCGAGGGGCAGATGTCCCGCCCGCTGCAGATCGAGAGCCTCGGCGCGTCGTTCTTCACGACGTTCGGCAATCCGCGGATCGTGTCGACGCACGGGTCGCAGAACGTCGCCGGGCCACGGGACCGTCGCCGCGGTCTTCTCGCTCGTCGAGATCGCAGTGCTCGTCTGGCTCTGGGTCGCGTTTGCCCGCGGGCCGGCGACGCGCGACCGTCTCCTGCAGTACGTCGCGGCCGCTGTGTGCGCGTTCGTCGCGCTCGGCAAGGTGCTCTCGCCGCAGTACCTGATCTGGCTGATCCCGCTCGTACCGCTCGTCCGCGGCCGGCGAGGGATCCTCGCCACCGGCATCCTCACCGCGGCCTGCGTGCTGACCCAGGTGTGGTTCCCGTGGCGCTACTTCGACTACGCGCTCGGCGTTCCACCTCGCGCCGGTGGTGCTTGCGCGCGACCTGCTGCTCGTGGCGCTGCTCGTCGTGCTCTCAGTCGAGCGCGACGCGGATCGCCTCGCATGAGAGCGCGCGGCCGTCGCCGTCGCACTCGACGAGCGCGCCCTCGATGCGCACGTCGCCGCTCGCCGGCTCGAGGCGCGTCGGCATGCCGGTGACGAAGCGCTTGATCGCGTTGTGCTCGTCGCTGCCGATCACCGAGTCGTGCGGGCCGGTCATGCCGGCGTCGGTGATCGCGGCCGTGCCGCCGGCGAGCACGCGTGCGTCGCTCGTCTGCACGTGCGTGTGCGTGCCGAGCACGGCGGTGACGCGACCGTCGAGGTAGCGCGCGAGCGCGACCTTCTCGCTGGTCGCCTCGGCGTGGAAGTCGACGATCGACCACGGGCGTCTCGCGCCGCGCCTCCTCGACGAGCCGGTCGGCGGCGAGGAACGGGCTCTCGAACGGGTCGAGCGAGAAGATCCCGAGCAGGTTGATGACGGCGACGCCGTCGTGCACTGCGAGCCCGCGGCCGGGCGTTCGCGGCGACATGTTGGCCGGCCGCAGCACGCGGTCGGTGCCGCTCAGGTAGGGCGCGAAGTCCTGCTGGCCCCACGTCCAGTTTCCGAGCGTCACGACGTCGGCGCCGCTCGCGAGCAGCTTGTCGGCGAGCTTCGCGGTGATCCCGCGCCCGGCGGCGGCGTTCTCGCCGTTCACGACGCAGAAGTCCACGGCAAGCTCGCTCGCGCAGCGACGGCAGCCGCTCTTCGACGGCGCGTCGGCCGGGCGCGCCGAAGACGTCGGCGACGAACAGGATGCGCATGGTCGTGCCTCTCTAGTCGAGGTTCAGCGCCGCGGACTGATGCACTTCGATCGCGACGTGGTTCCCCGAGTCGTTCGTGTAGTGCGCGAGCGCCTGATGCTCGGCATGGGTGTAGTCGACGACGGAGCCGAGCTTCGTGCCGCCCGCGGTCACCGACGAGCCGACCGACAGCGCGGGGTCGGGGCGTACGTGCGAGACGTACACGACGAGCGACGGTGCGCCGACCGGCTGGATCTCGATCGTCGAGCCGAACGTGCTGGCCGTCGATGACGACGTTGCTGATCGCGATCACGCTTCCGTCGACCGGTGAGTAGACGTCGGTTCCGGCGGGCGCGCCGACGTCGACCGCCGAGGTGCTCGGCCCCTGGCCGCCGGAGAGCTGGTACCAGCGCGGCGGCGTCGTCGAGCCGCCGACGATCTTGTGGAACAGCCGCTTCAGCGCGCCCTGGTTCGCCTGGGTGCCGAGCGGCGAGAGCGCGAGCGAGCCTTCGGTGCCGCCCTGGTAGCCGATCGCGGTGACGCGCGACTGGCTGATCGGCAGCTGAAGGTGGAGGCCGCCGACGCGCGCGACGATCTCGGGCGACGGCGGCCCGGCGGGGAGCAGATTGACCGCGCTCGAGGGCGTCGGGGCCTGGACCGGATTGTCGGAGCCGCCGAACGCGGAGATCGCGACCGTCACGATGCCGACGATCAGAATCGCAAGGAGGACGGCGAGACGGCGCAGGCGCCGTTCGCGCTCCAGGTGCCGGCGTTGCACGCGTGCACGCCGGTGGGGCACCGGGGGCGGCATCGCGGGCACCGTAGCGAACGGTTCGTGCGGATTCAACCGAGGGGCCAGGGCCAGCGATCCCGTCCGACGCGAAATCCCAGTCCCAGTCCGGCGGGCCGGATCGGGATGACGGCGGCGCTAGCATCGCCTGTATGAGCGCTGTCGGCAGGCCGCCGCGGGTCCGGATTCCCCGCTGGATGCAGCTGGTCGGCCTGCCGCTGCTGCTGGTGGCGGCGTGGCTGTTCCTGAGCGCGACCGCTCATGTCGTCTTCCTGTTCGTGCTCGCTGCGCTCGTCGCGCTGCTGCTCGATCCGCTCGTCCGGGCGCTCCAGCGGGTCCGGCTCCCGCGCGGCTTCTCAGTCGCGTTCGTGTACCTGGCGTTTGCGAGTGCGCTCGTCCTCGTCATCCTCGCGATCGCCACTGCCGTCGTCTCGCAGACGAAGACAGCGGCGAACAGGTTCAACGACTACTTCACGAATCCTCAAGGTCGCCGCCGGACAGACCTCCGCGTATCGCGACGTCGATCGGCTGCAGGTCGTGGCTCGACGCACACCACCTGAAGTCGCTCAAGGTCGAGAAGCGCGGCCACGCTCGTCGCACGACGTCCAGAAGCGCGACGTCGGCAAGTACACGCACCGCATCGTCACGTTCGTCGAAGGCGCGGCGATCTCGATCGGCAAGACGCTGTTCGAGCTCGTCCTCTTGATCGTCGTCTCGATCTACATGCTGCTCGACATGCAACGGCTCGGCCGCGTGATCGACCGGCGCTTCCCGCCGCGACCGGGCGAGCTGCCGCTGCTGCGCTCGATCTAGCACGCGCTCGTCTGCGTATCTGCGCGGCCAGCTCTTGCTGAGCCTGATCATCGGCCTCAGCGCGGGCATCGGCCTCTGGGTGCTCGGCGGCGTCGGGCCTGCTGCCGCACGGGCAGCAGTACGCGCTGCTGTTCGGCGCGTTGGCCGCCGTCACCGAGGTGATCCCGTACCTCGGGCCGTGGCTCGGCGCGATCCCGCCGTTCCTCTACGCGCTTGTCGTGCATCCGGTCTCGGCGCTCTGGGTTGCGCTGCTCTTCCTCGGCATCCACCAGGTCGAGGGCCACGTCGTCGTGCCGAACGTGATGGGCAACGCGCTGCGCCTGCACCCGCTGCTCGTGATCTTCGGGCTCGGCGCGGGCACCGAGCTGTACGGCCTGCCGGGCGCGCTGCTCGCGCTGCCGTTGCTCGCCGCCGGGCCGCGCGGTCTGGGAGTTCTTCTCCGACCGCATCAGCTTCGAGCCATGGTCGGGCAGAGCCGCCGCCTGTCGAGGTGGAGCTGGTCGAGCCGACGATCGTCGAACGACGGTGACGCTTCTCGTCGGCGCGCGGGATCTCGCGCCGCTTCGGACGTCGCGTCGCGCTGCGCCGACCGACGTCGATCTCGCAGCCGGCGAGGTGGTCGCGCTCGTCGGGCCGAACGGCGCCGGCAAGTCGACGCTCCTCTCGATCCTCGCCGGAGCGCTCGAGCCGAGCGGCGGGACGGTCGAGCGCTCGGGACGCATCGGCTGGGTGCCGCAGCGCCCGGCGCACTACGGGCGGCTGACGGCGCTCGAGAACCTCCGGCTCTTCGGCGCGCTCGAGCGCGCCGCCCCCGAGCGCGCGGACGAGCTCGCGGCCGAGTTCGAGCTGCCGGACGACACGCGTGCCGCCAAGCTCTCGGTCGGGAACCGGCAGCGGCTCGACGTCGCGCTCGCGCTGCTCGGCGTCGCCCGACGTGCTGCTGCTCGACGAGCCGACGGCGTCGCTCGACCCGCAGCAGCGCCGGCGGGTGTGGGAGATCGCGCGCGGCGTCGCCGATCGCGGCGGCGGCGTGCTCGTCGCCACGCATCACTGGGAGGAGCTCGGCGCGCGCGCCGACCGGACGCTCGAGCTCGTCGAGGGGCAGCTCACGTGAGGGCGGCCTGGCTCGTGCTCGCGAAGGACGTGCGCACGCTCCTGCGGACGCCGGTGCTGCTCGGCGTGCTGCTCGCCTACCCGCTCCTGATCGCGGCGCTGCTCGGCCTCGTCGCCGGCTACGCGAGCTCGAAGCCGCGCGTCGCCTTCGTCGACGAGGACGGGCTGCCGGCGCACCTCGTCGTCGGCACGCACGCCTTCGACGTCGCGAAGACGATCGACCAGGTCGCGCAGAACGTGACGCTCGTCCGCCTCGCCGGAGGCAGAGGCGCAGCGTGAGCTCGCCGACGGCAAGGTCGTCGCGGTCATCACCGTCCCGCCCGGCTTCGTCTCGACGCTCGAGCAGATGGTGCAGAGCCCGACGCTGCAGCTCGCGGTCACGCGAGGCGGCACCGCGCCGCGCGTTCGCCAGCAGGTGCAGGCGCTCGTCTACTCGCTGAACACGAAGCTGCAGCGCGCGTACATCGACGCGAACCTGCAGTACGTCAAGCTGATCCTGCACGGCGGCGACGGCAGCTTCCTCGGCTCGAACTTCGACGTGCTCGGGCTCGACGGCACCGAGCGCGAGCTGCGCGCGCTGCCGCAGGACGAGCGCGTGAAGAAGATCGAGGACTTCGTGCACGACGCGCGGCTCGCGCTCGCGCGAGACCGACGACGCGCTGCGCGCGACCGCGGCGCCGATCAAGCTCGTCGAGCAGCCGCAGCGCGGCCGCACGGCGTCGCTCTCCGCGCAGGTCCAGAGCTACGCGCTCGGGCTTGACGATCACGTTCCTCGCGCTCGTGCTCGCGGCGGGCGCGCTCGCGGGGGAGCGCGACGAGAACGTCCTCGGCCGGCTCGCGCGCGGGCTCGTCTCGCCCGGGCGGCTGGTCGCCGCGAAGGTCGCGCTCGCGGCGCTCGTCTCGGTCGTCCTCGGCACCGCGGTCGCGCTCGCCTTCGCGATCGCGATCGTGGTCGGGAACGCGCCGGGCGGCGAGCCGTGGGCGCGCCTGCCGCTGCTCGTCGTCGCGCTCGCGCTCACCGGCGCTGCGCTCGGCGCGGTCGGCGCGCTCGTCGGCGGCGCTGGCGCGCGAGGCGCGCACGGCCTCGCTCGTCGCCGTGCTGATCGTGCTGCCGATCGTGTTCCTCGGCCTGATCCCGTCCGAGATCTTCGCCGCGGCCGGCTGGGTGAGCGACGCGCTGCCGTTCGCCCACGGCGTCCGGCTCTTCTCGGCGACGCTCTTCGACTTCCATCCGTGGGGCGCGATCGCGCGCGAGGCGGCCTGGCTCGTCGGGCTCGGGCTCGTCTTCTCGCTGCTCGCCCGGGCCGCTGTGCGACCATTCGGACCGTGAGCTTTCCCGGTCACCCGGCTCCGGCGGCTGCGGCGGAACGACGCGCTGCGCGACCTCGTCCGCGAGACGACGCTCTCGCTCGACGACCTCGTCATGCCGCTCTTCGTCGCGCCCGAGGCGCTCCCGAACGAGCGGCTGCCCGGCTCTGCTCGCGCCACACCGTCGAGTCGGTCGTGCGCGAGTGCGAGGAGCTCGTCCGGCTCGGCGTGAAGGCGGTGATCCTGTTCGGGATCCCCGAGTCGAAGGACGACGAGGGCTCGGGCGCGTGGATCGACGACGGCATCGTCCAGCAGGCGCTGCGCGCGCTGCGCCCGCGCTTCCCCGAGCTGCTGCTGCTCACCGACGTGTGCCTCTGCGAGTACACCGCGCACGGCCACTGCGGCGTGCTCGGGCACGACGGCGAGGTCGACAACGACGCGTCGCTCGAGCTGCTCGCGCGCACCGCGGTCTCGCACGTCGAGGCCGGCGCCGACGTCGTGTGCCCGAGCGACATGATGGACGGCCGCGTCGGCGCGATCCGCGAGCAGCTTCCGCGAGACGCCGATCGTCGCGTACTCGGCGAAGTACGCCTCTGCGTTCTACGGCCCGTTCCGCGACGTCGCCGGCTCGGCGCCCTCCTTCGGCGACCGGCGCGGCTACCAGATGGATCCCGGCAACGTCCGCGAGGCGCTGCGCGAGTGCGAGCTGGACGTCGCCGAGGGCGCCGACGTGCTGATGGTCAAGCCGGCGCTTCCGTACCTCGACGTGCTGCGAGCCGTCCGCGACCGTTTCGACCTGCCGCTCGCCGCGTACAACGTGTCGGGCGAGTACGCGATGGTGAAGGCGGCCGCCGCGGCCGGCGACCTCGACGAGCGCGCCGCCGCGCTCGAGTCGCTGACCGCGATCAACCGCGCCGGCGCCGACATCGTGATCACGTACTGGGCCAAAGACTTCGCCGGTTGGCTCTGACGCAGATCGGAGCTCTGGAGCCGCGCGCTGCGGCTGATCCCGGGCGGCGTCAACTCGCCCGTGCGCGCGATGCGGGGCGTCGGGCTCGACGAGCCGCTCTTCGCCGTCCGCGGCGAGGGCGCGTACCTCGAGACGGCCGACGGCCGCCGCCTGATCGACTGGGTGCAGTCGTGGGGGCCGCTGATCTTCGGCCACGCCGATCCCGAGACGGTCGAGGCCGTGCGCGAGGCGGCGCTCGCCGGCACGACGTTCGGCACGCCGACCGAGCGCGAGGTCGAGCTCGCCGAGGAGATCGTCGACGCGGTCCCGTCGGTCGAGCGGGTGCGGCTCGTCTCGTCGGGCACCGAGGCCGGCATGTCGGCTCTCCGCCTCGCGCGCGCCTTCACGCACCGCGACCGCGTGATCAAGTTCGCCGGCGGCTATCACGGCCACGCCGATCCGTTCCTCGCGAGCGCCGGCTCCGGGCTCGCGACGCTCGGCATCCCGGCCTCGCCCGGCGTGCCGAGCGCGGTCGTCGAGGACACGATCGTGTGCGAGTACAACGACGTCGACGGCGTCGCCTCGGCGGTCGAGCGCTACGGCGAAGGGCTCGCGGCGATCTTCGTCGAGCCGGTCGCCGGGAACATGGGCTGCGTCCCGCCGGAGCCCGGCTTCCTCGAGGCGCTGCGCCTGCTCTGCGACGCGAGCGGCGCGCTGCTCGTCTTCGACGAGGTGATCACCGGCTTCCGGGTCGGCCGCGGCGGCGCGCAGGAGCTCTACGGCATCAGCCCCGACCTGACCGTGCTCGGGAAGATCGTCGGCGGCGGCCTCCCGCTCGCCGCGTTCGGCGGCCGCGCCGAGGTGATGGAGCAGCTCGCACCGTCGGGCAGCGTCTACCAGGCGGGCACGCTGAGCGGGAACCCGCTCGCGACCGCCGCCGGCGTCTCGGTGCTTCGCCGGCTGCGCGACCCGGAGGTCTACGCCGAGCTCGAGCGGCTGTCGTCTCGCCTCGCGCGGCGGCCTCGCGCCGTTCGGGCGCGTGCAGCGCGTCGGCGCGATGCTGACGCTCTTCGCCGGCCGCGACGAGCCGGTCGAGCGCTTCGCGCAGCTCGACACGGAGGCGTACGCCGACCTCTTCCGCGGACTGCTCGCTCGGGACGTCTACGTCGCCCCGAGCGCCTACGAGTGCCTGTTCCCCTCGCTCGCGCATGGCGACGACGTGATAGACGAGACGATCGATGCTGTTCGAGACCATCTCGAGAACCGCTGAGGCCGAGAGCCCGGTCTGGGGGAGCGCCCTGCGCGCCGACCCGGAGCCGGAGCCGATCTTCTCCGAGCTCGTCCCCGACCACCTGCGCCTGGGGCTCGAGACGGTCTACGAGGCGTACCTCGTCCACTACGGCCGGCCGCGCCTCTTCGCCGCGCCCGACGCCGACGAGGCGATCCTGCTCGGCGACTACCTCTACGCGCACGGGCTCGTCCGCGTCGCCGAGGCGGGCGGTGTCCCGGCGGTCGCGGTCCTCGCCGACCTGATCGCCCGCTGCGCCGCGCTTCGCGCCGACGGCCTCGACGACGACGGCGAGGCGTGGGTCGATGCCGCGCGCGCGCTCGGCGGGACGCCTTCCGACGACGCGGTCGTGCACGCGCTGGCGCTGCACTCCGCTAGAGTCGGCGCGTGATCTTCGACGCCGCCAGCGAGGGCCTCGACGTCATCCGCGGGATGCTCATCGTCGGTCTCATCTTCCTCGGCGTGATCCTGCTCGGCCAGACCGTCCACTGGCTGAACCACCGCCGCGCAGCGCGCAAGCGCGCCCGCCAGACGTACTAGCGCCAATGGTCAAGGACCTCCGGGAGTGGATCGCCCTCCTCGAGCGCGAGGGCGAGCTCGTCCGCGTCGCCGCCGAGGTCGACCCGCACCTCGAGGTCACGGAGATCGTCGATCGCGTCGTCCGCGCCGGCGGCCCGGCGCTCCTCTTCGAGAAGACGAAGGGCGCGAGCCACCCGTTGCTGATCAACCAGTTCGGCACCGAGCGGCGGATGTGCCTCGCGTTCGGCGTCTCGTCGCTCGACGAGCTCGGCGAGCGGGTCGGCGAGATCCTCGAGATGCAGCCGCCGGAAGGGCTCGCCGCCAAGGTGCGCGGCCTGAAGACGCTGAAGTCGATCGCCGACTCGCGTCCCCGCACGGTGAAGCGCGGCGCCTGCCAGGAGGTCGTGCTGCGCGGCGACGAGGTCGACCTGTCGCGTCTGCCGGTGCAGACGTGCTGGCCCGACGACGGCGGGCCGTTCATCACGCTCCCCGCCGTGATCACGCGCGACCCGCGGAACGGCCAGCGGAACGTCGGCATGTACCGGCTGCAGGTTCTCGACAAGACCTCGACGGCGATGCACTGGCAGCTCCACAAGGACGGCCGCGCCGACTACCTGTTCAGCGAGGGGCGCATGGAGGTCGCGGTCGCGCTCGGGCTCGACCCGATCACTGCGTACTCGGCGAGCGCGCCGCTCCCGAAGCACATCGACGAGTTCATGGTCGCCGGCTTCCTGCGCGACAGCCCGCTCGAGCTGGTCAAGGGCGTGACCATCGACCTCGAGGTGCCCGCCGACGCGGAGATCGTGCTCGAGGGCTACGTCGAGCAGGGCGACCTGACCGACGAAGGCCCGTTCGGCGACCACACGGGCTTCTACACGCCGGTCGAGCAGTTCCCGGTCTTCCACGTCACGGCGATGACGATGCGGAAGGACGCGATCTATCCGTCGATCGTCGTCGGCAAGCCGCCGCAGGAGGACGCGTGGCTCGGCAAGGCGACCGAGCGGATCTTCCTGCCGGCCGTCCGCATGACCGTGCCGGAGATCGTCGACTACGACCTGCCGGTCGCGGGCGCCTTCCACAACCTCTGCATCGTCTCGATCCGCAAGGCGTTCCCCGGCCATGCGCGCAAGGTGATGAACGCGATCTGGGGGCTCGGGATGCTCAGCCTGACCAAGGGCATCGTCGTCGTCGACGCGCACGTCGACGTCCACGACTACCAGCAGGTGATGTTCTACGTCGGCGCCAACGTCGACCCGAAGCGCGACATCGTGATCGCCGAAGGGCCGCTCGACCACCTCGACCACGCCCCGACGCTCCAGTTCTTCGGCGGCAAGATCGGGATCGACGCGACCGCCAAGGGGCCGCTCGAGGGCACCCGCGAATGGCCGCCGGAGATCGAGATGAGCGGCGAGATCCGCTCGCTCGTCGATTCGCGCTGGGCCGAGTACGGACTAGGATCGGTTCCGCCGACGCCGAACGGATGCAATGAGGCAGAGTTCGCGGCGGCTGTTACGACGTTGACCCTGCTGACTGCCGCCGATTGAATCCAACCGTCCTTTGAGCGAATCGCACGACGACCAGCCGCACGTCCCCGGCCCGAGCGTTTGGCCGGTCGGCTTTGCCGTGGGCATCGTCGTCCTGCTGCTCGGGATCATCATCTCGTGGTGGGTCGCGGCGATCGGCGCGATCGTCGGCCTCGTCTTCGCGTTCCTCTGGGTCCGCGACCTGACGGCCGGCACCGACCTCGCACACGCGGGCGACGTCGAGCCCGAGGTCGGAGGTCTCCCGGCAGCGGCCGCCATGGCAGGCGCCGACGAGGTCTACTCGCGAGCGCTATCCGCGCAACAGGTTCCTCGAGCTGTCGACGCTCGGCCTCGGCGCTGTGATCGGCGGCGTCGTCACCGTCCCCGCGCTCGGCTTCATGGTCGCCCCGGCGTTCCTCAAGCAGGGCGAGAAGGATCACGACATCGGCCCGATCAGCGACTTCCCGCAGGACAAGTACGTCGTGACCACGTTCACGTCCGACGAGAGCCAGGGCACGGTTTCGAGGCGCACCGTCTTCGCGCGGTACAACGGCCAGCTCAACGGGCTGCCGAGCTTCACGATCATCTCGAACCACTGCGCGCACCTCGGCTGCCCGGTGCAGCCGAACGGCCCGCTCGATCCGGCGAAGACCTCGCAGTACCAGGACGTGACGCTCATCCCGACGATCTCGATCGCCGGCTTCGGCTGCCCGTGCCACGGCGGCCAGTACGACACCGAGGGCAACCGCGTCGCCGGCCCGCCCGTGCGCGCGCTCGACCGCTACTCGTTCTCGATCCGCGACGGGCACGTGTTCCTCGGCAAGCCGTTCTCCGTCTCGCATGTCGACGGCACCGGCGCCACCGCCAAAATCCACAAGTGGGGCCTCGCCTTCCCGGGTGAGCACGTCAACGGGATCGAGTCGTGGCTCTACCCGATCCAGCCTCCCCACTGATGGCAAGCCGGCAGCAGACGCGCGCGCAGGACGTGATCCTCTACCCGGTCGATTGGCTCGAGGAGCGGTCGGGCCTCGTCGGCGGGATCAAGTACTTCCTCTTCCGCAAGGTCCCCGGCGACGTCAACTGGTTCCAGACGCTCGGCGCGGCGACGCTCACCGCGTTCATCGTGCAGGCGCTGACCGGCTCGATCCTCGCGATGTACTACAAGCCGTCCGCGACCATCGACCCGGTCACGCACAAGTCGGTCGCATACGAGTCGATCCAGCACATCACCTACGACATCTGGGGCGGCTGGCTCGTCCGCGGCATGCACCGCTGGGGCGCATCGGTGTTCATCATCCTCATGTTCATGCACATGGGGCGCGTGTTCCTCTACGGCGCCTACAAGTACCCGCGCGAGCTGAACTGGATCATCGGCGTGCTGCTCCTCGCGATGGGCCTCGGCGAAGGCTTCACCGGCTACCTGCTGCCGTGGGACCAGACGGCGTACTGGGCGACGGTCGTCGGCATCAACATCAACGGCACGGCGCCGTTCCTCGGCCCGTTCATCGCGCAGTTCCTTCAGGGCGGCACGTACATCAACAGCGACACGCTGTCGCGGTTCTACGCGATCCACATGCTGCTGATCCCGGGTGCGTTCTTCGCGCTGATCGGGCTGCACCTCTATCTCGTCGTTCGGCTCGGCGTCACCTCGCCGCCGTGGTCGAAGGAAGCGGCCGGCACCGGCCCGCTGAACGGCGAGCCCGACGCTGCGACCCGCAAGGGCCTGACGCGCGTCGTCCCGCGGAGGAGCCCGCGTGCCTAGCGATCGCGTAGTCGAACGGCGCCGCGTCTTCAAGCAGTACAAGGAGGACGTCAAGGAGCGCGGGAAGCCGTTCTTCCCGTACGCGATGTTCGAGGACACGGTCATGTCCCTCGTCGTCGTCGTCGTGATCGTCCTGCTCGCGATCATCTGGAAGTACGAGGGGTGGCTCGGCAAGCTCCTCGACGCGCCGGCCGACCCGGGAACGATCAACTTCGTCCCGCGCCCGGATTGGTACTTCTACTTCCTCTTCTACCTGCTCCGTGTCTTCAAGTGGCCGGAGACGGTGGTGCTCGGAACGCTCGGCATCCCGACGGTCTGCCTGATCCTCCTCTTCGGCTTGCCGTTCTATCGACACGCGGCCCGAGCGGCGGCTGCTGCGCCGGCCGGTCGCGATCATCGCGGCGATCCTCGTCGTCCTCTCGATGGGCGTGCTCACCTACAAGGGCGCGACCGCGAAGGAAGCGCTCGGCACCGAGCTCCTCGCCCACGTGCCGACCTGGGCGGCGAAGGAAGGCTTCACGAACAACCCGCAGGCGATCGCCGGCGCGAAGCTCTTCGCGGTCTCCGGCTGCCTGAACTGCCACACGTACATCGGCGACGGCGGCCACAACCTCGGTGCGCCCGAGCTCACTGCGGAGGGTGCGAAGAACAAGGGCCTCGCGTTCGAGATCGCCCACCTCAAGTGCCCGTCGTGCGTGAATCCCGGCTCGCCCATGCCGTCGTTCGACGGTCTCGGTGACGCGCGCCTGGCGCAGATCGCCGCGTTCCTCGTCGCCTCCAAGGGCGACGTCTCCGGCAAGTAGCCAGTACGCGGCCCGCCCTCGCGTACGCTAGGACACGTGCGCGTGTTCCTCGGCATAACCGGCGCGTCCGGCGCGCCGTACGCACGCAGGCTCGTGCAGTCGCTGGCTGCCGCCGACTGCGAGGTCGGCGTCTCGGTCTCCGGCGCGGCGATCGAGGTGCTCGCGACCGAGCTCTACGGCGACGCGCGGCTCTCGCGCGACGAGACGCTCGCGCGCTTCACCGAGGGAACGGGCGACAACGTCGTCGTCTACGAGCCGAACGACTGGAAGGCGCCGTACGCCTCCGGCTCCGCGAAGGTCGACGCGTACGTGATCTGCCCGTGCTCGATGGGAACGCTCGGAACGATCGCCTCCGGCGCGATGCAGAACCTGATCCATCGCGCGGCGTCGGTCGCGCTGAAGGAGGAGCGGAAGCTCGTGCTCTGCCCGCGTGAGACGCCGCTCTCGTCGATCCATCTCGAGAACATGCTCACGCTGCGCCGCGCCGGCGCGACGATCCTCTTCCTCGCGCCCGGCTTCTACCACGGCGCCGAAACCGTGGACGACCTGCTCGACTTCATCGTCGCCCGCGTCCTCGACCAGATCGGCCTCGACCACGCGCTGATCCCGCGCTGGGGCCAGCCATGACCCTCGCGCCCGACGCCGTGCGCACGATGTTCGACCGGATCGCGCCGGTCTACGACGCGATGAACCGCGTGATGACCGCGGGGCTCGACGTGCGCTGGCGGCGGCTCGCGGCGCAGGCTGTCGTGACGCCCGGCGACGTCGTGCTCGACGGGGCCTGCGGCACCGGCGACCTTGCGCTCGCCGACCTGAAGGCGGGAGCGGGCCGGGTGACCGGGCTCGACTTCTCGGAGCAGATGCTCGCCCGCGCGCGCAAGAAGTCCACGCAGATCGAGTGGGTGCAGGGCGACCTGCTCGCGCTGCCGTTCGCGGACGAGACGTTCGACGCCGCGACCGTCGGCTTCGGCGTGCGCAACGTCGCCGACCTCGAGCAGGCGCTGCGCGAGTTGCGCCGCGTGCTGAAGCCCGGCGGCCGGCTTGCCGTCCTCGAGATCACGCACCCGCGCGGCGTGCTGAAGCCGTTCTTCTCACTCTGGTTCGACCGCATCGTGCCGCTGCTCGGGAAGGTGCTGCCCGGCGGCTCCGCGTACACCTACCTGCCGGCGTCGGTGAAGCGATTCCCCGACGCGGAGCTGCTCGTCGCGGTGCTGCGCGAATGCGGCTTCGGCCAGACTCACTTTCGTCTGTTCGGCGGCTCGATCGTCGCGCTGCACGTCGGGGTCGCCGAGTGACGTTGCAACAGGTGCATGCGACACCCGGTGTCGCCGCCTACATGGCCGAGGTCGAAGCGGGCCTCGCGCGCGCGGTCGCCGCGCGGCCCGGGCTCGCGCGTGAGGCCTCTGGCGAGGCGCTCGCGGCCGGCGGCAAGCGGCTTCGTCCGCTGCTCTGCTTCCTGACCGCGCGCGGCGAGCCGTCGATCGCCGCCGGTGTCGCGGTCGAGATGGTCCACATGGCGACGCTCGTGCACGACGATCTCGTCGACGGCGCGCGGCTCCGCCGCGGCCTGCCGGCAGCCTGGTCGGTCTACGGCGCCGGCGTCGCGAAGGCGGCGGGCGACTACCTCTTCGCGCGCGCATTCGCGGTGCTCGCCGAAGCGGGTGACGAGCGCGCCGTCGAGACGCTTGCCGACGCGTCGCTCTGCCTCGCGCGCGGCGAGGCGATGCAGAAGCCGCAGACGCACGACCCCGACACGACGGTCGAGGCGTACCTCGAGCGCTGCTCGCTCAAGACCGGCAAGCTGATCGAAGCTGCCTGCCTGCTCGGCTCGGACGGCGACGAGTCGCTCGGCGCGTACGGCGCCGCGCTCGGGCTCGCGTTCCAGATCGCCGACGACATCCTCGACTGCGCCGGCCAGACGCAGGAGACGGGGAAGATCCCCGGCACCGACCTGCGCGAGGGCACGCCGACGATGCCGCTGCTCTACGCCGCGCAGCAGGACGACGTCGTTCGCGACGCGCTCGCCGGCGGGTCGCTCGACGGCGTGCTGCTGCGTGTCGCGGCAACCGGCGCGATCGAGCGCGCCCGCGAGTCGGCGCTCGACTACGCTGCCCGGGCGCGCGCCCACCTGGGCGCGCATCCGCACCGGGAGGAGCTCGAGTCCTTGACGTACGCAGTGGTGGACCGCGCCGGATGAACGCATGATCAAGCTCGGCCGCATCGGCTACGTCAACATGGCGCCGGTCTTCTTCCGGCTCGACGCCGAGGTCGAAGAGGTCGTCGGCGTGCCGACCGAGCTCAACCGCCGCTTGATCGCGGGCGAGATCGACGTCGCGCCGATCTCGTCGATCGAGTACGCGCGCAACGCGGACACGCTGCGGCTGCTGCCGCGCCTCTGCGTGTCGAGCGACGGGGCGGTCGAGTCGATCCAGCTCATCTCGAAGACACCGCTCGCGCGGATCCGCACGATTGCGGTCACGCCCGAGTCGGCGACGTCGGTCGTCCTGACGAAGGTGCTCTTCCCCGACGCGGAGCACGTGCCGCTCGGCGAGGACGCCGAGGCGAAGCTCTTGATCGGCGACGCGGCGCTCAAGTCGTCGTTCGAGGACCCGACGCCGCACCACGATCTCGGTCGCCTGTGGCTCGAGCGGACGGGGCTGCCGATGGTGTTCGCCGTGTGGGCCGCGCCGGAGCCGACGCATCCGGACCTGCCCGAGCTCGAGGAGGCGCTCGTCGCGTCGGTGCGCGCCGCGCGCGCCGAGCCGGAGCAGCTCGCCTACGAGTCGTCGGAGCGCTACGGCTACCCGGCGGGCTTCCTCGCGCGCTACTTCGAGAAGCTCCGCTACCGCTTCGGCCCGCGCGAGCGCGCCGGGTTCTTCACGTTCCTCGAGCAGGCCCGCGACGTCGGCGAGCTCGACGAAGTCCCCGAGCTGCGCTTCGTCAGCCCGGCGGCCGCGGCGATCTAGCCGTCAGGCGGCGGTCGGCAGGCAGAACGACACGCGCGCGCCACCGAGGTCGCGGTTCTCCGCCCAGATCGTGCCTCCGTGCGCCTCGACGAGCCCGCGCGCGATCGCGAGACCAAGACCGGCTCCGGCTCCGGTTCGCGCCCGGTCGGCTCGCCAGAACCGCTCGAACATCCGCGCGGACGTGTCCGGATCGAGCCCGCGACCCTCGTCTTCGACGTGGACGCGGATCTCGCGCGGAAGCTCTTCGACGCGCACGGCGACCGATCCGAGCGGCGGCGTGTAGCGGAGCGCGTTCGAGACGAGGTTCGCGAGTACCCGCTCGATCTTCTCCGGCGCGACGACTGCCGTCGTCGCAGGATCGACATCCGACTCGAGTCTGATGCCCAGGGTTGCAGCCTCGGGGCCGAGTGTTCGGAGCGTCGAAGACACGAGCTCCGCGATGTGGATCCGTTGCAGGTCGAGCGTGAAGGCGCCGGCGTCGATCTGCGCGAGCTCGAAGAGATCCTCGACGAGCGCCGTCAGCGTCACGGCCTGCTGACGGAGCGTCGGGAGGTACTCGGCAGGCTCGACGAGGCCGTCCTCGGCCGCCTCGAGAACGGCACGGAGCGAAGCGAGCGGCGTCCGAAGGTCGTGGCTTGCCCAGGAGACGAGCTCGCGGCGCGCGTCGAACAGCTGCTCGATCGACGCGGCCATCGCATTGAACGACGCGGCAAGAGCCTGGAGCTCGCCCGACCCGGTCTCCGGCGCGCGGGCGGCGAGATTGCCGGCGGCGACGGCTGCCGTCGCCCGCTGAAGCTGCCGCAGCGGCTGGGCGATCGCGCGCGCGAGGACGAGGCCTGCGATCACGGCGGCGGCCGCCGCCGCCCGTCGCGACCTCGAGGATCTTCATGTCCGCGCCCATGTGGAACATCACCCACCCGGAGAGCAAGACCGCGGCCAGCGGTACGCAGACGGAGAGGAACGCGAGCCCGCCGAGCTGTAAGCCGATGCTCGGCGCGCGCAGGAGGAGCTGCGCGACGACGAGGCTGACCGCCAGACTCGCACCGGCGACAGCGACAGCCAGCCAGATCACGGGTCGAGCCTGTAGCCGACGCCCCACACGGTCTGCAGGTGGCGCGGCCTCGTCGGGATCGCTCTCGATCTTCTCGCGCAGCCTGCGCACGTGGACCGTGACCGTCCCGGTGTCCTGGGCCGAGTGATAGCCCCAGACCCGATCCATCAGCGTCTCGCGTGAGAAGACGAGGCCGCGGTGCGATGCGAGGAACCAGAGCAGGTCGAATTCCTTCGGGGTCAGCGCGATCTCGCCGGACCCGGATGTCAGCCGTCGCGCGCCGCCGTCGAGCACGAGATCGCCGACGTCGATCTGTTCTGGGCGGCGCCGGAATCGGCGTTCGTTCGGCGCAGCACGGTTCGCACGCGCACGGCGAGCTCGCGTGGCGAGAACGGCTTCGTGACGTAGTCGTCGGCGCCGAGCTCGAGCCCGACGATCCGGTCGGTCTCGTCGACGCGGGCGGTGAGGAGGATCACCGGCAGCTCCGAGCGGCCCCGGATCCACCGGCAAGCTCGAGCCCGTCGGTTCCCGGCAGCATCACGTCGAGAACGACGAGGCTCGGGTCGTGCGCCTCGATGAGCGCGCGTGCGTCGTCGCCGTTCGCAGCCTCGAGCGTGGTGAACCCGTCGCGCTTGAGATACCGGACGACGACGTCGCGGACGACGGGCTCGTCGTCGACGACGAGGATCGTGCTCATCTCCCTATTGTGGCTTCCACTTGGAGTGATGGCGGTCTCGCCCACTCCTCGCGAACCGTTCCGACGGTGATCCCGCGCAGGGCGTGCCGCGTCGCCGGGTGGATGAGCGCGAGATAGAGATGGCCGAGCAGGAGCGCCGTCGCCGCGAAGGCGAGGCCGTCGTGGAGGACGACCGTGCTCGCGAAGCGGAAGCGCGTGTCGCGCTCCCCGAACCAGAGCAGGAGCCCGGAGACGACGAAGAGCACGGTCAGCGCCGCGGTCAGGGTCGCGTTCACCTTCTGCCCGGCGTTGAACCGGCCCTGGGGCGCCGGGCGCCGGCCGGCGAGCCAGCGGAGGTCGTCGCGGTCGAAGGCGTCGATGTCGGCGGCCGTTCGGATGAGGCCGCGGCTGTCGCCCGCAAGCACTACCGCCGCGAGGGCTACGGGCCACGCGACGCCGGTCCAGAAGTGGACGTCCTTGACGAGCGAGCGGCGGCCGACCGCGACCTCGAGGCTCGGCAGGTAGAGGACAGCGCCGGTCGACGAGCAGGACGAAGAAGAACGCAGCGTTCGTCCAGTGGAAGAGCCGTTCGCTGCGCGAGAACCGGCGGACGTACCCGCTCATGCGCCGTATCCGTTCGAGTGTCCGACCCAGGCGTCGCGGTCGTAGCCGAGCGCCTCCCAGTAGCCGTCCTCGACGGCCGGGACGAGCTCGATGCGCTCGAGCCACTTGACGTTCTTGTAGCCGTACATGTCGGGAATCACGAGGCGGAGCGGCGCGCCGTGGCCCCGCGACAGCGGCTTGCCGTCCATCTCGTAGGCGAGCAGGACGTCGTGGAGCGAGGCTCCTCGCCGCGTCAGGTAGTCGGTGTACGGATGCTCGGCCGAGACGAAGCGGAGCGCTCGTGCGCCCGGGCTCGGTTCGGCCGCGGTCGATCACGTCGGCGATCCGCACGCCCGCCCCAGTGGACGTTCTTCACCGTCCAGCCGGTGACGCAATGGAAGGTGGAGACCTGCTCGACCCGCGGCAGCGCGACGCAGCGCGTCGTAGTCGAGCGAGATCGGCCGTCTCGACGTGGCCGCCGACGGTGAGTCGCCAGCTCGCCGGGTCGAAGGTCGGCAGGTGGTCCGGCGACGCTGTAGATCCGCCAGCCGGAGCTCGGCAGAACGGGGAGCAGCGACTCGGCGACCGGGGAGACGGTCCCGCTGATCCGGCTCCAGACGGCCTTTCCCCAGAGAAGCGACGAGACGCCGCCCGCGACCGTGGTCAGGAACACGGCTCGGCCGACCGGAATGCTCGGGCCGGGCGTCGGTTGCGGTGTGGGTTGCGTCTCGTCGCTCACGGGTGATCGGTCACATGTGGGCCATGCCGACGAAGAGCGCGCCGCGCAGGTCGCCGGGATGCGCCTTCGTGTCGACCCAGACGTGGTACTTGGTCGGCGCCGACTCGATCGTCGTCACTGCCGCGGCGGGCTGCATCGCGCAGCCCTTGGCGCTGTACTTCGAGCCGAGCTTCGCGACGACCATCCCGTGCGCATCGCGCACCGATGCCGCGGTCGGGTTCTTCGTCGGGATGTCGAACGTCCAGCAGATCTCGTGATGGGACGCTTTCAGCGTCAGGTTCACGATCCCGTGCTCGCCCATTCCCGATAGGTGGGCGCCGAGCTCTGGATGCATGGTGTCGGCGGCGGCTACGCCGGCGCCGAGCGCCAGCATCGCCCCCGCGCAGAGCAGTACAAGCACCTTCGCGCGCATCGAACCTCCTTGGAGTCGTCGTCACGGCGACTTTCGCGGAGGGCCGTTGCGGCAGTCTTGCCGCTTCCTTACCGAAGTCTTAAATCGCGGCTGCCTTCTCCGGCAGCCGCCCCTCGCGGATCGTCCGCTCCATCTCCTTCGACTCCTCGCGGTACCACGTGCCGTCGGCGAACTCGATCGCGGGGAACGCGGACTGCCCCGTCCCGGCGATCACGTCGGTTCGCTTGCTCCGCGGGAACTGCGGCCCCGTGACGACTTCGTAGGCGATGCCCTTGTCGTCGAGCGCCTTCTGGACCTTCCAGCACGGCTCGGCGCGGAGCTTCATCCACGTCTTGCCGCAGCGGTGCAGCTTCAGGTCATGCGGGCAGATCGTACTCCCAGCCCGGCTGCCACACGAACTCCTCGGCGGCGAGCTCCTCGAGTGTGCACCCGCGGTAGCGCTGCTCGAACGCCCAGTGCGTCGCGATGTGGCCGATCACGACCGACGGCTCGCGCAATTCGTCGAGAAACGAGTCGACCCGCGCGACCGCCTGCCGCCAGCTCTCGCCGCCGGGGAATGGCTCGTCGATCCGGCGCACGCGCTCCTCGACGAGCCGCGTGCGCGGCATCCCGTTCCAGTCGCCGTAGTCGCATTCGCGGAGTCGCCAGTCGAGGGTCACGGGCCGGCCCGGGAACGCGATCGTCGCGGTCTCGACGGCGCGGTTCAGGTCAGAGGCGAAGACGCGAGCGACGCCGGCGCGGCGCGCGCCGAGCTCGCCCGCCTGCTCGCGTCCGAGCGGCCGAGAGCGCGCCGCCGAGCCAGCCGGTCGCGATGCCGCTCTCGTTGTCCTCGCTCGTCGAATGAGTCTCGAAGATGACCTGTTGACGTCTGCATGTCCCCATCCTACGATCGTCCCAGGGGATGAGGGCCGCGACACTGCTCATCGTGGTTGCGTTCCTCGCCGGCGGGTGCGGCTCGGCGCAGCACGTGACGATCACGGCGACGCCGCGGTCGTCGCTCGTCGACCAGACCGTCGCGATTCGGGTGGCGGGCGCGAAGCCCGGATCGCTGCTCTCGCTGCAGCTCGCCCAGGGCGGCTGGGGAAGTCGCGGCGTCTATCGCGTCGCGCCCGACGGGACCGTCGATGTCCCGCGCGCTACGTCGGTTGCCGGGACATACAAAGGACGTGCTGCCATGGGCCTCTTCTGGTCGATGGTGCCGCCGGTCGCTGGGACGGATTCGTCGCCCTTTACCGGCGGCCCGATGAGGCTGACGGCGAGCGTCGCTGGGAAGCGGCTCGCGTCGACGACCCTCATTCGCCGCTTTGCGGCGCCGGACGTGACCCATCGCGCCGAGACCCTTGCGCATGAAGGCTTCGACGGCGTCTACTTCGCCCCGCCTCGTACGAAGGATCGACGGACGCCAGTGCTCGTCTTCGGCGGTTCGGAGGGTGGCCTCGCGAGCACGTACCTGGCAGCCGAGCTTGCCTCTCACGGGTATCCGGCGCTCGCGATCGGGTACTTCGACCTTCCCGGCCTTCCGAAGGGGCTCGTCCGGGTCCCGCTCGAGTATTTTGCGCGCGCCGCTCGCTGGCTCGACCGGCAGCCCGGCGTCGACGCGAACAGGCTCGTCGCCGACGGCACCTCACGCGGCTCGGAAGCAGCGCTCGAGCTCGGCATCCATTACCCGGCGCTCGTGCACGGTGTGATCGGCGGCGCGACGGGCGCGTACGTCCTGCCCGGATTGCCCGAGCGCTATACGCCGGGCAAAGTCCCGGCCTGGACCTTGCACGGCAAGCCGCTTCCGGCGGCTGAGATCGCCGTCGAGCGCATCAAAGGCCCGGTTCTCGTGACGGGCGGTGGCGACGACGAGCTCTGGACGTCCTACAGCAATGCGCCGGAGCTCGCACGGCGGAGCAAGGCGAGGCACGGGCCGCCGGTCACGGCGCTCGTCTATCCCCACGCCGGCCATGACATCGGCGTGGCTCTGCCCAACCTGCCGTGGCAGACGACCCTCCCCTCGCACGGCTACCTCGAACAGCTGGGCGGAACGCCCGCCGCGGACCAGGCGGCCCTCGTCAACTTGTGGCCGCGCCTCCTCCACTTCCTCTCGGTTGTACCCGGCCGGTAGGTTCACTATGATACGAACGTATGTTCGCGCTGGTCACGGGAGCAAGCTACGGCGTCGGCAAGGGGATCGCCCTGGCGCTCGGCGATACCGGCGCGACGGTGTTCGTCACCGGCCGCTCGGACGCCCTCCTCGAGACGGCGCGGCTCGTCGACGAGCGCGGCGGCCGCGGCATCGCCATCCGCTGCGACCACACCGACGACGACCAGGTGCGCGCCGCGTTTGCGCAGATCGAGGCCGAGACCGATCGGCTCGACCTGCTCGTGAACAACGTCTGGGGCGGCTACCAGGGCTTCCATGACGGGCGATTCGCCGAGATGGCGGCGCCGTTCTGGGAGAAGCCGTTCGACCTCTACGACGCCAACCTGGCGAGCGTGCGCGCCCATTTCACGAGCACAGCGCTCGCCGTCCCGCTGCTTCCACACGGGTCGCTCGTCGTCACGATCTCGTTCTTCGCCGCGCGGTATCCGCGCGCAGTCGACGACGTCGCCTACATGATGGCCAAGGCCGCCGACGACCGCCTGATGCTCGCCGCCGCCGCGGCACTCGGTGAGCGCGGAGTCACCTGCGTGTCGCTCTGGCCGGGCCTCGTCTCGACCGAGCTCGTGCTGCGCGACGCCGAGGCGGCCGGGTTCGACCTGACGCGGGCCGAGACGCCGGAGTTCGCCGGACGCGTGATCGCGGCGCTCGCAGCCGACCCCGACAAGGCGCAGCTCTCAGGGGCGGCGCTCCCGGTCGCGGAGCTCGCCGAGCACTACGGCGTCGACGACGTCGGCGGCCACCGGCCCGAGTCGGCCCGCAGCGAGTTCGTGCGCGACTGCCTTTAGGCGGCAGTACCGAACCGTGCGGCCGAGCGAGCGCGGCGCTTCTCCGCCTCGATCTCGCGATCGCGCGGCGTCGCCGTCGTGACGAGCTCGCCGAGCAGCCGGGCCGTGATGTCCGTGATGTCGGCGACCGCGCGGTTGAACGCCTCTTCGTTCGCCTGCGACGGCTTTGTCATCCCGCTCACCTTGCGCACGAACTGCAGGGCGGCCGCCTCGACCTCGTCGTCGGTCGTCGGCGGTGCGAAGTTGTAGAGGATCTTGATGTTCCGGCACATGCTGGGATTGTACGAGCGAGCGTTGGGCGGCCGGCCCCCCAGCCGGCCGCCCCAGTACGGCTGCACTCAATGGTGGTGCTTGCCGTGCCTGTCGCCCTTCCGTGGACCGTTCTGGCCCCCGCTCTGGCTGGCGCCTGCTTGCCCTTGATCTGCGTCAGCGTGTTCTGGCCGTTCGCATAGGCGCACTGGATCTGCACCGTGTCGCCCTGGGCGTACTTCGCGACGTCCGCCGACTTCCGCCGACGGGACCGCGCAGGTGAGGCCCGCGACGGTGATCGACGTCGAGGAGACCGCCGAGATCGTCCCGCGCGCCTCGCTGCGCTCGACGGTCGTGCCCGACGGCTTGCACGAGCTCGAGCCGAACGCGACCGCCGCGCCGCCCGAGGTGCCGCCGCCGATCTTGCCGTTCGTGAACCCGGACGACGGAGAGAACGTCGCCGACAGGTTCCCGACGAACGCCGACTTGTCGCCGCGGCCGGAGGCGAGCCCGGCGAGCGACCCGTGGTCGTAGACCGCAGAGAGCATCGCGGTCGTGTCGTCGCCGATCTTCAGCTGGCCGTTGACCGTGCCGACGTCGTCGGTCGTGTTGATGACGCTCCGCGCACGCAGCGTGATCGCGCCGGCGAGCGGCGCATCGCCCGACGCCGTCCCGGTGTACGTGCCGTTCGTGATCGTGATCGACTTGCCGTCGGTCGTCGTGCACGACTTCGTCGTGACGTTGCCCGCTGTCGCGGAGAACGTTCCCGCGACGGCCGTTGCCGTCCGCGCGCCCTCGATCCCATGCGCGACGGCGACGCTCGTGACAGCGAGTGCGACGAGGCCGACGATCGCGAGAAACAACTTGCGCATGGAATCCTCCAATTGCGTTGGATGGACGAGAACCCTGCGCTTCGCCGATGCGGATCGGGCTAACGCGCAGGTAAGCGCTACGTAAGGCGGTTGCTACCCTCGCCGCCGATGCTCCGCCGCGTCGCTCTCGTCGCGCTGCTCTCGGCGGCGTTCGCCGTTCCGGCCGAGGCTGCGGGAACGCCGGTGACGCTGCTGCCGGGCGTCACGTACACGCGCACGGTCGAGTTCACCCCGCACGGCGCCGGTCGTTCTGCACGTGATCACCGCCCCGCGTCCCGGCGACCAGAACGGCCTCTACCAGCTCGCCCCGGTGCTCGGTCTCGCCTCGATCATGGGTGGCAAGGAAAAGGTCACGCAGATCGAGCAGAGCGTCTCTACGCTCGCGACGGTGGCAGGCTTGAACGGCGACTCTCTTCAACGCGAAGACCGGCGAGCCCGCGGGCGTCGTCATGCAGGGCGGCGCGCTCGAGCACACGCCCTACGGCACGCGCTCGGCGCTCGGCGTCGACACCGCCGGCGTGCTCCACGTCGACCGGCTGAAGCTCTTCGGCACGTGGCAGGGCACGGGCCAGCGCCGCCCGCTCGGTGCGATCGACGAGGTGCCCGCCGCCGGGCAGACCGCGCTCTTCACGCCGGCCTACGGCGCGGCGGTGCCGAAGGTCGCGAATGCGGCCGAGGTCGTGCTCGATCCGTTCCCGCTCGCCGCGCCGAACGTTCCGCTGAGCGCGCCGGTCACCGCCGTCGGAGCGGGCGGCGGCGAGACGATCCCGAGCGACGGCGCCGTCCTGATGGCGACGGGCGCGGACGCGGCGCATCTGCAGGCCGAGGCGCCGGTCGGGGCGACGACGACCGAGCGGCTCACGCTGCAGCCGGCCTGGACGGGCGTCGTGTCGGCGATCGGCGGCGGGCCGGCCCTCGTCAAGAACGGCAAGGCGATCTTCCGCTCGACCGAGGCGTTCACGAGCGACCAGGTCACGTCGCGCTCGCCGCGCGCCGGCGTCGGCCAGCTTGCCGACGGCCGCGTGATCCTCGTCGCGGTCGACGGCGGCCAGCCGGGCTACAGCGTCGGCCTGACGAGCTTCGAGCTCGCCCAGGCGATGGTGCAGCTCGGCGCGGTGACCGCGACCGCCGTCGGCTCCGGCGCGCCGGTGACGGTCGCTTTCGACGGGCACCTGCTGAGCCAGCCGCCGGGCGGCGAGCAGCTCGGCAAGGAGGCGCTGCTCGTCGAGTACTACGGCGTCTACGCGCCGCCGCTGCCTGTGCCGCTCGTGAACGGCGACGCGGGGGCGACAGGCGAGCCGCTCTCCTACAAGATCGTGCGCCCGTCGACCGTGACGGCGCAGCTCATCGGCCCCGACGCCAAGCCGGTCGTGCTCGAGGCGGCGGTGAAGCACGACCCCGGCTCGTACACGTTCACCGCGCCGCCGCTGCCGCTCGAGGGGACGTGGCACTGGAACGTCACCGCGACCGACGACCTCGGCCGCGTCTCGACGATCGACCGCACGTTCCGGTTCGACACTGACGCTGCGCGGGCTGACCGCGCCGAAGACGGCGACCGGCACGGCGACGATCCGCTTCTCGCTCTCGCGCCCGGCCAAGGTCAAGGTGCAGATCGAGACGCCGGGCGGGATCGTCGTGCAGACCGCTGCCGCAGTCGTCGCTGCAGGCCGGCGCGCAGTCCGCGGCGTGGGACGGCTCGCTCGCGACCGGGCACGCGCGCGTACGCCGGCTCGTACGTCGCGCACGTCTTCGCCACGAGCACGGTCGGCACATCCGACCTGAGCGTTCCGTTTAGATACATCCGATGACCGCGTTCGTCGGCAACCACGGCCTCGCCGCCGTCTTCGTGCTGATGTTCGTCGCCGCCATGCTGCCGGCGGCGAGCGAGCTGACGATGATCTACGGCGGCGCGCTCGCCTCGGGTGCGCTCGCGGGGCACATCGCGCACTTCAAGTCCGGGCTGCCCGCGTACCTGGCCGTCGTCGTGACGGGCGTCGTCGCGAACCTGCTCGGCGCGTGCGCCGGCTGGGCGATCGGCTACTACGGCGGCCACCCGCTGCTCGAGCGGCACGGCCGCTGGCTGCACGCGACCCCGGAGCGCATCGCGCGCGCCGAGCGCTGGTTCGACCGGTTCGGCGACGTCGCCGTCCCGCTCGGGTTCGCCTGCCCGGTGATCCGCTCGTTCGTGGCGCTCCCGGCCGGGATCCTCGAGATGCCGCTCCGGCGCCTGCTGCCGCTCGCCGCCGTCGGCTGCGTCGTCTTCTGCGCCGTCATCGCCGGGATCGGCTGGGCGGTCGGCGTCGAGCTGGCACTCCGCGAGCCACGACCTCCGGTACCTCGACTACCTGGTCGTGGCGGGAATCCTCGTGCTCGCGGCGTACTGGTTCCTGCGGCTCCTGCGGCGCCGCCGCGGTACCCTTGACAGTCATGGCGATCCCCCACGTTGACGTCCACGCGCAGTACGAGCCGCTGATCCCGGAGCTCAAGGAGGCGTTCGCGCGCACCCTCGACACGGGCCGGTTCATCTTCGGGCCTGAGGTCAAGGCCTTCGAGCAGGAGGCGGCCGAGAAGCTCGGCGTCGCTCGAGACGGTCAGCTGCGCGAACGGCACCGACGCGCTCGTGCTCGTCCTCGACGCGATGGGGATCGGCCCGGGCGACGAGGTCGTCTGCCCGGCGTTCACGTTCTACGCGACGGCCGAGGCGATCGCGCGGCTCGGCGCGACGCCGGTGTTCGCCGAGATCGACCCGGTCACGCTCAACCTCGATCCCGCCGACGTCGAACGGCGGATCACCGAGCGGACGAAGGCGATCATGCCGGTGCATCTCTTCGGCCGTCCGGCACCCGACCTGAGCGGCTTCGGGCTGCCGGTGATCGAGGATGCCGCCCAGGCGTTCGGCGCCGGCGGGATCTGCTCGAGCATCGTCTCGACCTTCAGCTTCTTCCCGACGAAGAACCTCTTCGCGCTCGGCGACGGCGGCCTGATCGCGGTCAACGACGCCGAGCTCGCGAAGAAGCTGCGCATGCTGCGCTTCCACGGCTCCGAGTCGAAGAAGGAGTTCGTCTACGTCGGCTACAACTCGCGCCTCGACGCGATGCAGGCGTCGTTCCTGCGCATCTTCCTGCGGCATATCGACGACTGGAACCAGCAGCGCCGCGAGGCGGCGGCGCGGTACACCGAGCTGCTCGACGGTGTCGTCGAGACGCCGCGAGGACGTCCCGGAGCACATCTACCACCAGTTCTGCGTCCGCTCGCCCGAGCGCGACCGGCTCGCGGCGGCGCTCGACCGAGGCGGAGATCGCGTACGCGATCTACTACCAGCCGCCGCTGCATCTGCAGCCGGCGCTGCGCTACCTCGGCTACTCCGAGGGCGACTTCCCCGAGACCGAGAAGGCGGCGCGCGAGAACCTCTGCCTGCCGCTGTGGGCGGGGATCACCGAGGAGCAGCAGGCGGAGGTCGTCTCCGTCCTGAAGGGCGCCTCGGAGCTCGTCCGCTCCTGATGCGCTTCCCGGTCAACCGGCACCGGGTCTGGCAGCTCGTCTTCGACGCGGTCCTGATCGTCGCCGCGTGGCGGCTCGACGTTCTTCCTGCGCTTCGACCAGACGACCGCCGTTCTATCTACCCGCACCTACTCGACTGGCAGGTCGTCGCCCTCGTCGTCGGCGATCAAGCTCGCGACGTTCGTCGTCTTCGGCTTCTACAACCGCTGGTGGCGCTACGTCTCGACGCGCGACATGTGGGGCGCCGCCCGCGGCGTCACCGTCGCCTGCGCGCTGACGTACCTGATCCTCTACGCGTTCCCGCCGAACATCACCTCGCGGCTGCCGCACCGGATCATGGCGCTCGACTTCCTGCTGCTGCTCGCGTTCGTCGCCGGCTCGCGCCTGCTCGCGCGCTCGCTGATCGAGCGGCCGAAGGGCAATCTCGTCGCGCACGGCAAGGAGGTGCTGATCGTCGGCGCCGGCGACGCGGGCCAGCTGATGGTGCGCGAGATGCAGCGCAACCGGCATCTGCACTACACGCCGATCGGCTTCGTCGACGACGATCCGCGGAAGCAGGGCGACCGCATCAACGGCGTTCGCGTGCTCGGCACGACGGACGACCTCGCGCATCTGCTGCGCGACAACCGCCCGGACGAGGTGCTGATCGCGATCCCGTCGGCGCCGGGCTCGGTGCGCCAGCAGATCGTCGAGAGCTGCCGCGCGGAGAACGTCCCGGTCAAGACGCTGCCGGCGCTGCACGAGCTGATCAGCGGCGACGTGAACCTCGCCGGCCAGATCCGCGCCGGTGCAGGTCGAGGACGTGCTCGGCCGCCAGCAGGTCGAGGTCGACCTGCGCCTGGTCGCCACCTACGTCGAGGGACGCACGGTGCTCGTCACCGGCGCCGGCGGCTCGATCGGCTCGGAGCTCTGCCGCCAGCTGGCGCGGCTCGGCGTCGCGCGGCTGATCCTGGTCGACAAGGGCGAGCCGGCGCTGTTCGAGATCGAGCGCGAGCTGGTCGACGAGCGCGACTTCCACGCGGGCGTCTCCGTCCTCGCGAACGCCGGCGACCGCCCGAAGATGCGCGAGGTCTTCGCCGAGTACAAGCCGGAGGTCGTGTTCCACGCCGCGGCGTACAAGCACGTCGGCATGCTCGAGCTCAACCCGCTGCAGGGCGTGAGCAACAACATCTTCTCGACGCGCACGCTCGTCGAGGTGGCGATCGAGTCCGGCGTCGACCGCTTCGTGCTCATCTCCACCGACAAGGCGGCGCGCGCGAAGAACGTCATGGGCCAGACGAAGGCGGTCTGCGAGTGGATCATCGAGTCGTCCGCGAAGCGCGACGACGTCGAGACGCGCTTCGTCGCCGTGCGGTTCGGCAACGTGCTCGGCTCGTCCGGGCTCGGTGGTCCCGATCTTCCGCAGGCAGATCGAGCGCGGCGGGCCGGTGACGGTGACGAGCCCCGAGATGACGCGCTTCTTCATGACGATCCCGGAGGCGGCGTCGCTCGTCGTCCAGGCGGGCGCGATGGGCGGCCGCGGGCAGGTCTACGTGCTCGACATGGGCGAGCCGGTGCGGATCCTCGACCTGGCGAAGCAGATGATCCGCCTCTCGGGCCGGGACGAGTCGGAGATCCCGATCGTCTTCACCGGCGCCGGGCCCGGCGAGAAGATCCACGAGGTGCTCTGGAACGACGGCGAGGTGGTCGGCCCGACCTCGCACCCGAAGATCATGAAGGCCGCGCGCCCGATGATCGACCACGACTGGCTCGAGGAGTCCCTCGCCGAGCTCGAGCGGCTGGTCGACGAGGGCGCCTCGCCGAGCGTCGTCGCGAAGCTCGGCGCGATGGTCGCCGAGCCGCAGCGGTCGGCACCGAAGCGGTTCTGGAAGACACGTTGCACTAGAAACCTTGTTCCCGGCGATGTTCCGGGAACCAGGTTTACTTTTAGGCGGTTCGAACTGCCTCAGACACGAACCAGGTACCCCGGCTGACCCCGACGTGCGGCGGACCTTTCGGAACCAGCCGAACGTCCTGAGACCTGGTTCCTCGCCACGTGCTAGAGACCAAGACCTAGTTTCGCGCTTATCGCCGAGAACCAGGTCTCGATCGAGGTCCGGGAGTAAGCGGCGGTTTCGCGCTCGACGATCTTGCCGAGCAGTACGACCTTCGTGACGAGCTTCGGCAGGTTGAGCCGTCTCTGCCACAGCAGTTCTACAAGCACTACGCAGTAGAAGTTCCGCTTCTGTCACACGTGCCCGCCGGGCACGCGGGTACGGTGGCTCGGTGGACCCGCTCGACGGCCTGAACCCCGAGCAGCGGCGTGCCGCCGAGGCGGTGCGCGGCCCGGTCTGCATCCTCGCCGGAGCCGGCTCCGGCAAGACGACGACGATCACGCGCCGCATCGCGCAGCAGGTCGCGACCGGCGCGTTCGCGCCGAACCAGATCATGGCGGTGACGTTCACCGACAAGGCCGCGGGCGAGCTGCGAGGGCGGCTCGCAGCGCTCGGCGCCGCGGGCGTGCGCGCGTCGACGTTCCACTCCGCGGCGCTGCGGCAGCTCCGCCACTTCGCGCCCGAGCGCGTCGGCCGGATCCTGCCGTCGAAGGTGCTGGCGCTTCGCCAGATCGCGAACCGGCTGCCCGCGCCGTACAAGTTCCGGCCGGCCGGCGACCTCGCGACCGAGATCGAGTGGGCGAAGAACCGCCGCATCGCGCCCGAGCGCTACGACGACCGCGAGCCGCCGATCCCGCTCGACCTGATGCAGCGCGTCTACCGCGACTACGAGCGCGCAAGGCGGCCGAGGGCTGCGATCGACTTCGAGGACCTGCTCGAGCTCGCGGTCCAGCTGTTCGAGGAGGACGACGAGGTCGCGCCGGACGTTCCGCGCGCAGTACCGCGCGTTCACGGTCGACGAGTACCAGGACGTCAACCTGCTGCAGCAGACGCTGCTCGACCTGTGGCTCGGCGACCGCGACGACCTCTGCGTCGTCGGCGACGACTACCAGTCGATCTACGCGTTCACCGGCGCGTCGCCGTCGCACCTGCTCGGCGTGCCCGACCGGTTCCCGCAGGCGCTCGTCGTGCGGCTCGAGGAGAACTACCGCTCGACGCCGCAGGTGCTCGCGCTCGCGAACAAGCTCGTGCCGAAGCTCGGCGGCGCCGAGAAGACGCTGCGCGCCGTGCGGCCGGACGGCCCCGAGCCGGTGCTGCGAGCCGTTCGCGACGACCGACGACGAGGGCGCGGCGATCGTCGAGGCGATCCGCGCGCTCGACTGCCCGCTCGAGGAGGTCGCGATCCTCGCGCGCACGAACGCGCGCCTGACCGACTTCGAGGAGCTGCTGCACGAGGCGGGCCTCCCGTTCCAGGGCGCGTCGCTGCTCGAGCGCGACGCGGCGCGCCGGCTCTGCCGCCGCCTCGAGGGGAGCGGGTCGCCCGCCGCGGAGGCGGTCCGCTCGTGGGCGCTCGAGGCGGGCTGGCTCGAGGATCCGCCCGACAAGCTCGGCGAGCGCGAGCAGGTGCGCCAGCACGACCTCGCGCGGCTCGTCTCGCTCGCGGCGGCGTTCGACGGCGACGCGGCCGCGTTCGTCGCCGACCTCCGCGAGCGGTTCGCGCCCGGCGGCGACGGTGCGCGCGGCGTCAACCTGCTCACGTTCCACCGCGCGAAGGGGCTCGAGTTCGAGGCGGTGTTCCTGCCGCGGCTGCAGGAGAAGGAGCTGCCGTCGAAGCAGGCGCGCACCGACGACGAGCTCGCCGAGGAGCGGCGCCTGCTCTACGTCGGGCTGACGCGCGCGAAGCGCGTGCTCTGGCTCACCTGGACGGGCAAGCCGTCGCGCTTCCTCAAGGAGCTCGCGCGACCTTGGTTCGCGGAGCGACCCGGGCTCCGAGGTGTGGACCGACGGACGCGCAGCGTCTTCGCGAGTGGCGGCTCGAGCGCGCGAAGGCCGACGACGTGCCGCCGTACGTCGTCTTCCACGACTCGGTGCTGCACGCGATCGCCGAGCGGCGGCCGGCGTCGCTCGGCGAGCTGGCGCAGATCTCCGGCGTCGGCCCGGCGAAGCTCGAGCGCTACGGCGACGAGGTGCTAGCGCTCGTCGAGAGCTGACAGCAGCAGGTCGAGCATGAGCTGCGGGTCGCGCCGCACGCGGTCGCCGTCAGTCCCCGTCGCGCTTGTGCAGGTCGAGCGCGCGCGGGTCGGTGAGCGGCCGCAGCCGGCCGTCGCGGATCAGCTCCTCGTCGACGCCGCCGAGCCGGCCGCCGTACGTCGTGTAGACGGGCACGCCGAGCGCCGCGGCCTCGCGATTCATCGTCCCGCCCGCCGAGACGACGAGGTCGGCGAACGCGATCAGGCTCTGCGCGTCGACCGCCTGCTCGGGGACGATCACCGACGGCAGCGCGAGCGACTTCACGTAGTCGCGCTGCTCCTCGGTGCGCGGGATGACGAACGCGTGCACGTCGTCCGCGTGCCCGAGGTGCTCGAGCGTCTGCGGGAAGAGCGGGTTCGAGTGCCGGTGGTAGAGCGAGACGTCGGGCGGCGGCCGCAGCACGACGAGCATGCGCTCGCGGTCGATCGACCAGTCGCGCAGCACCGACTCGTTCGGGCTCGAAGTCCGAGAGGTAGTACTCCTCCTTCAGCCCCGGGTACTGCTGGAGCTTCGGCGGGACGGCGCTGTACTTGGCGAGGCGCTCGGGCGGGATCGAGTCCGGCACGACGACGCGCGTCGCCGCGCGGCAGCCGAGCTGATGCTGCAGCCACGCCCACTCGTAGTCGAACGTCGTCGAGCTCGGGATGCCGAGCCGCTTGCGCCGTCATCGTCAGCTCGTGCGAGCCGTGCGCGAGCGCGAGGTCGAAGTCGCGCGGCTTCGCCCACGTGCGCAGCGCCTTCAGCCGCGTGCGCATCTGCCGCGCCTTGCCGACGGCGGAGCGGCCGCCGTGGTGGCCGATCACGGTCGCGGTCATGCCGTGCGACTCGATCAGCTGCAGCGTCTGCGCGTAGTCGCGCGCCGTGATCTCGACCTCGTGGCCCTGCGCCTCCAGCAGCTCGACGAGCGGCCGGAAGACGAGCGGGTGCGCCGACGCGGTGAAGTCGCACCACACCCTCACGCGACGACCGCCTCGAGCGAGACGTCGCGGCGGATGCCCTCGACGTGGTGCTCGTGCCAGAGCGTGAACGAGAGCAGCCCCCAGAGCTGGCGCGACAGGTCCTCGCGGCCGGCGACGTGCTCGTCGAGCAGCTCGTGACGGCGGCGGGCTGGAAGAAGCCCTGGCGGCGGATCGTCTCGGCGGAGAGCGTCTCGCGCGCGAACGGCTCGAGCTCGCCGCGCAGCCACGCGGCGGCGGGGATCGAGAAGCCGCGCTTGCGTCCGTTGCACCACCTCGTTCGGCAGGAGCGGCTCGACCGCCTGGCGGAGCAGGCGCTTCTTCGAGAGCCCGCGCACCTTGTGCTTCGCCGGCAGCGAGAACGCGAAGTTCGCGACGACGGTGTCCATGAACGGCACGCGCGCCTCGAGCGACCACGCCATCGACGCGCGGTCGGTCTTCGTCGAGCAGGTCGTCGACGAGGTAGAGGCCGAAGTCGACGTCCTGCAGCCGCGTCAGCAGCTCGTGCCCTTCGGTCTCGGCGAAGCGCTTGCGGTGGGTCGCGAGCGGGTCGAAGCGCGCTGCCGTGGCCGGTCAGCTCGGCGCGCGCGTCGGCGGAGAAGATCTCCTTCCAGCCGTGATGGCGCTCGAGCGGCGGCAGGTGCGCGGCGCGCGTGAACCGCTTCGCCTTGTAGTCGAAGCTGACGCGCCGGGTCGAGGTGGGCAGCAGCTCGGCGAGCGGCCGCGCGGCTGCAGCGAGCGGGCCGAGGCGCTGCGCGAGCAGGTCGGCGACGTAGGTGTAGTAGCCGCCGAAGAGCTCGTCGCTGCCCTCGCCGGAGAGCGCGACCTTCACGTCCTCGGCGGCGAGCTTCGAGACGAGGTACGTCGGCAGCGCCGACGAGTCGGCGAACGGCTCGTCGAACGCCTCTGCGAGCGCCGGCAGGAGCAGCGCCGCGTCCGGCTTCAGCGTCAGCTCGCGGTGGATCGTCCCGTAGCGCTGCGCGACGGCGCGGGCGCCGGCGAGCTCGTCGAACGACGCCTCCTCGAAGCCGATCGAGAACGTGCGCACCGCCTCCGACGACTCCTCGGCGGCGAGCGCGGCGAGCGTGCCCGAGTCGACGCCGCCGGAGAGCAGCACGCCGACGGGAACGTCGGCGATCAGATGCGCGCGCACGGAGTCGCGCAGGCGGGCGCGGCACTCCTCGACGAGCTCGGCCTCGTCCTCGCCGTGCCGGGTCGCGAGCGGGCCCGTGCGCGCGAAGCGCGCGATCGTCACCTGGCCGTCGTGCCAGGTCAGCGTGTAGCCGGGCGGGAGCTTCTGGATGTCGACGAAGATCGAGAGCGGCGCCGGCACGCAGTTGAACGCGAGGAACGCGTTCAGCGCGTCGAGGCCGACGTCGCCGTGCTCCAGCGCGTCGAGCTCCGAGGCGAAGCTGAGCTCGCCGCCGTGCAGCCGGTAGGCGAGCGGCTTGATCCCGAAGCGGTCGCGCGCGAGCACGAGCCGGCGCCGCGGCGCGTCCCAGACGGCGACCGCGAACATGCCGCGCAGGCGCTCCCAGAGCCGGTCGCCCCACTCCTCGTAGCCGTGGACGAGCACCTCGGTGTCGGAGCGCGTGCGGAACGCGTGGCCCGCCGCCTCGAGCTCGCCCATCAGCTCGCGGTAGTTGTAGATCTCGCCGTTCTGGACGACGACGACCGAGCCGTCCTCGTTCGCGATCGGCTGGTCGCCGCCGTCGAGGTCGATGATCGCGAGCCGCCGTGCGGCGATTCCGACTCCCTCGCCGACGTGCATGCCCTCCGAGTCGGGGCCGCGGTGATAGAGCGTGGCCGCCATCGCGCGGAGCCGGTCCGCATCGACAGCCCCGCGCGTGCTCGCGATCCCGCAGATCCCGCACATGACGGCCTAGGTTAGTGGTGGCGTCCGAAGATCTGGCGGAGCACGCGCCAGCCGGTGACGAAGACCGTGCGGAGATAGAGGCGCACCGAGCGGTCGGCGATCCATTCGAGGTCGTGCGCGAGCTTCTCGGCCATCGACGTCTCGTAGCCGCGCCGCACCTGCGCGAACCCGGTCAGGCCGGGCCGGACGACGAGGCGCTGCCAGTACGCCGGCAGGTCCTGGGCGAGCTCGGCGAAGAAGCGCGGCCTGATCGGGCGCGGCCCGACGAACGACATGTCGCCGCGCAGCACGTTCCAGAGCTGCGGGATCTCGTCGAGCTGCGAGACCTTCAGCCAGCGGCCGAGCCCGGTCAGCTCGGCATCGGTTCGCTTCACGAGCTCCTCGCCGAGGTACTGGCCGATGCGCTCCTCGGCGCCGGCCTTCATCGTCCGGAACTTGAGCATGTAGAAGAAGCGTCCGCGGCGGCCGACGCGCTCGCCGCGGTAGAGCACCGGCCGGCCGTTCGTCACGAACTGGATGCCGGCGATCACGAGCGCGGGAATGACGAGCAGGATCCCGAAGAACGTCGCGAGGAGCACGTCGAGGACGCGGAGCTCGATGTCGATGCGCCGATGCTCCGCCTCGGAGGCGAGTCGAACGTAGCCGCGGGTGAGGGTTTCCTCGAGCGGTGGCGGCGCCGTTGCCACGCTGTCGATGGTAGACCGTTGACCTGTGCGAATCCTCGGAGTCGACCACGTGCAGGTCGCCGCGCCGCCCGGCTGCGAGGAAGAGGCGCGCGCGTTCTACGGCGGCCTGCTCGGCCTCGAGGAGCTGCCGAAGCCGGAGGCGCTTCGGGCGCGCGGCGGCTGTTGGTTCCGCGCCGGCGAGCAGGAGCTGCACGTCGGTGTCGAGGATCCGTTCGCGCCGGCACGGAAGGCGCATCCCGGGTTGGTCGTCGACGCGCTCGACGAGCTCGCCGACGCGTCTGCGCGGCGCGGGGATCGAGGTCGCCTACGACGAGACCATTCCAGGCACCGAGCGCTTCCACGTCGCCGATCCCGTTCGGCAACCGCCTCGAGGTTCGGCAGGCGTGAGCACGAGCGGCGGTTACGTACGTCTTCCAGCGGGTCGGCGACGACTGGCGGATCGTCGCAGAGGTCTCCCGGCGTCCCGGCCTACCGGCTCGAAGAGTCGCGTGCGCAGGCGGTCCGGGACGTCTCGGTCGCGAGCCTGAGCCCGGCGAGGAGTTCGCGGTGCTCCAGCGGAGCGAGTGGAAGAACGCGCTCGACCACTGATGAGAACGCTCCGGCCGCTGGATGGTCTGCGCGGCGTTGCGATTCTCCTCGTGGTGCTTCGCCACTACGGCTTGCAGACGTTCCCGGGCGGCGGCATCGTCGGGGTCGATCTGTTCTTCGTCCTGTCCGGGTTCCTCATCACGAGCTTGCTGCTCGCCGAGCACCGCGCGTCCGGTGCGATCGACCTGGGGCACTTCTACCTACGGCGAGCGCTTCGGCTGTACCCGGCGCTCTACGCGATGCTCGCCCTGTTCCTGATCGTCTCGGCGGCAACCGGTGGTCGTGACGGCTCGTCCCTCGGCCGGGCGTTCGTCGGCGCGGGCTTCGGGTCGGTGTACGTCTACAACTGGGCTGCGGCGGCCCAGGTGCATCTGCCGGCGGCGCTCGGCCCCCTCTGGACGCTCAGCATCGAGGAGCAGTTCTACCTCGTCTGGCCGCTCGTCCTTCTGCTCGTGCTGAGACGGCGCATTCCGGCCGGCCCGGCTCGCCGATCGGGCTCGCCGTCGCGATCCTCGCGCTGTGGCTGCTCCGGCCGCTGCTGCTCGACGACCTCCGGATCGGCCAGGTGTACGTCTTGACGACGACCTGGGCCGACGCGTTGCTTTCGGGCGCGTTGCTCGCAGTGCTTCGCCACTACGAGCTCGTCCCGCGGTGGCGCGCGCGGCTCTCGGGCGGGTGGGCTGCCGCCGCAGCGGCAGCCGTGCTGGTCGCGGCGGTGTTCGTGCCGAATCTGAAGGGGCACTCCGCTGACGTACGTGGTCGTGCTGCCGGTGCTGTGCGTGGCGATCGCGTCCGTGCTTGCGCGGGCCGTCGATCATCCCGACACGCGCGCCGTTCGCGCGCTCGCCGTTCGCCCGCTGCTCGTCTGCGGGGCGCTTTCGTACGCGCTGTATCTCTACAACGAGGCGGTCTGGGTCGTGCTCGCGCAACACCGGGAGTCGTCGGCGATCACCGCGCTCGTCGGGATTCCCGTGACGTTCGCGTTGGCGCTCGCGTCCCGGGTGCTCGTCGAGCGGCCGGCGTTGCGGTTGAAGCAGCGGTTCGAGCCACGCGCCGCCGCGCTATAACATCCACTTATGGACACGCGGCAGTTGCAGGCGTTCTGCGAGGTCGTCGAGCGGAAGTCGTTCTCCCAGGCCGCGGAGCGCCTCGGCGTGACGCAGCCGGCGGTGAGCCTCCAGGTGCGCGCGCTCGAGAAGCGGCTCGGGACGCAGCTCCTCGACCGCTCCGGCCGCCGCGTCGAGCCGACCGAGGCCGGCCTCAAGCTCTACCGATCGGCGCAGCGGCTGCTCGCGCTCGAGCACGAGATCCTCGCCGACCTCGACCAGGGCGCGACCGGCGAGCTGACCGGCGTCTTCGAGATCGGCGCCTCGACCGGCCCGGGCAGCGTCGTGCTCGCGCCGCTCCTCTGCCGCTTCGCCGACCTGCACCCGGAGCTGCACGTCTCGCTCTTCGTCTTCGACACGCAGTCGATCGTCGAGCGCGTCGCCGACCGCACGCTCGAGCTCGGAGTCGTCGGCGCCGCCCCGCGCCACCGCGGCGTCGACTACGAGCCGTTCGTCCGCGACACCGTGATCCTCGTCTGCCCGTCCGGCCATCCCTTCGCCGGGCAGAGCAGTCACGCTCGACGAGCTGCGCGGCGACCAGCTGATCCTGATGCAGGAGGGCGCGGGCGTCCGTCAGATGCTCGAGGAGGAGCTGCGCCGCACCGGTCTGCAGCTCCGCGATCTCGACGCCCGCATCGAGCTCGGCCTGCAGGAGTCGGTGCTGAGCGCCGTTCGCGCCGGCTACGGCGTGACGTTCATCTCGCGCGCCTCTGTCGAGAACGACCTCGCCGCCGGGACGCTCGTCGAGTCGCGCGTCGAAGGGCTCGAGCTCGAGCGCGAGATCAACCTCGTCCGCGCGACCGGCCGCACCGAGACGCGCGCCGCCCACGCATTCGTCGAGTTCGCACGCGATCGCGCTCGACGTGATCGTCCGCTGGAGCATCGACGAGCTGCCGGCGACGCTCGCCGAGGTCGGCATCGAGCGGCCGTTCCTGATCGCGAGCAAGCGCTGGGCGAGCGCTCGACCTGCCGCACGTCGCCTGGCTCGACGAGGTGCCCTGCGCCGAGTTCGAGGTTCCCGACGACGCCGACGGGATCCTCGCCGCCGGCGGCGGCTCGGCGATCGACACGGCGAAGTACGCGTCCGCCCTGAGCGGCAAGCCGGTCGTGCACGTGCCGACGACCTACTCCGGCGCCGAGTGGACGACGCACTACGGCATCCGCACGCCCGACCGGATCATCCGCGGCGGCGGCGGAGGCGCGAATCCCGGTCGCGCATCGTCTACGACGTCGACCTGACGCTCGACCTGCCGGCCGACCGTGACCGCCGGGACGTCGATGAATGCCCTCGCCCACTGCGCGGAGGCGCTCTACACGAAGGGCCGGAGCGCCGAAGGCGACGAGCAGGCGCTCTCGCGGCGCGCCGCTGATCGCCGACGCGCTGCCGCGCGTCCTCGCCGAACCGACCGACCGGGAGGCGAGGCGGATGCTGCTCGAGGGCGCCGCGCACGCCGGCCACGCGCTCGGCCTCGCCGGGCTCGCGCTCGGCGCACGCGATGGCGCAGGCGCTCGGCGGCACGTTCGGGTTGCCGCACGGCGCGATGAACGCGCTCTGCCTCTCGCCGGCGCTCTCCTTCAACCGCGAGGTCGTTCCCGATGCCGTCGAGCGCTTCGGCGAGGCGATCGGCGGCGACGCCGTCGAGCGGACGCGGGAGCTCGCCGTGCTCGGCGGCTTCGAGCGCCTGCGCGACTTCGGCGTGCCCGAGGACGAGCTCGCGACCGTCGCCGAGACCGCCGCCGGGCGGCAGGGAAACCAGCTCAACCCTCGTCCGGCGACCGCGGCGGAGATCCTCATGCTTTTCCAGGCGATCTGGTGAACAAGGAATAAGATCCGCTTATCTCAGGTATAGTCGAGGCTATGGCAAGCGACGGCCGCGCCTTCGACGTGCTCGTGATCGGCAGCGGAGCCTCCGGGCTCGCCGCCGCCGTCTCCGCCGAGCGCTCCGGCGCACGCGTCGCGCTCGCGACCAAGGGCTCGCTGCAGGCGAACAACTCCTCGAAGGCGCAGGGCGGCATCCAGGCGAGCTTCGGCGCCGACGACTCGCCCGAGCAGCACGCCGACGACGTCTTCCGCTCGTCGCACGACACCGCCGACCGGCGCCTGATCGACGTCCTGACCGGCGACGCGCAGTCCGCGATCCACTGGCTCGAGGAGCTCGGCGTCGAGTTCACGCGCGACCCCGACGGCGGCTACCGCCTCGCCAAGTGCGGCGGCGCGAGCGCCAAGCGACTCCTTCAGGTCGGGGACAGAACCGGTCACGCGATCACCAAGCAGCTCCGCGACGCGTGGGAGGGATCGAGCGGGACGACGCCTCACGAACGCCCCGCTCCGCGAGCTCGACGCAGCCGAACGGCCACTGGCGCGCCGTCGTCGGCGACGAGACGATCGACGCGGGCACCGTCGTCCTCGCCGCCGGCGGACGCTGCTACCGCGAGGCCGAGGAGCGCGGCGAGCTTTCGACGAACCACCCGAACGCGACCGGCGAGGTGACGCAGATCGCGCTCGCCGCGGGCGCGGAGGCGCGCGACCTCGACGCGCTGCAGTACCACCCGAACGGCGGCGCGTGGCCGCCGAACATGCAGGGCTACTCGATCCCCGAGACGACGCGCGCCTACGGCGCCGTGCTGCTGAACGCCGACGGCGAGGAGTTCACCGACTCGCTCGGCCCGCGCGACGTCGTCAGCCAGGCGATCTTCGACGAGGTCGCAGCCGGTCGTGGCGTGACGACGCCCGACGGCCGCCCCGCCGTCTACCTCGACACGACGCGCATCGCCGAGGCGGACGCCGAGGTGAGCCTGCCGTACATGCTCCGCCGCTACCGCGCCGCGGGCATCGATCCGCTGAAGGAGAAGCTCCTCACCTACCCGGTGCTCCACTACCAGAACGGCGGTCTCGTGATCGACACCGACGCGAGCGACGACGCTCGAAGGCGTCTACGCGTGCGGCGAGATCGCCGGCGGCACGCACGGGCGCAACCGCATGATGGGCAACTCGCTGCTCGAGTGCGTCGTCTTCGGGAGGAGGGCCGGCCGTGCCGCTGCTCGCAACTGATCTCCAGCACACGGTCGAGGACGCCGCGGCGCACCTCTACGTCTGGGCGCTGAAGGACATCCCGCAGGACCTGCGCGACGCGCTCGCCGCCGCGCGCGACCGCGAGACGTCGGTCACGGGCAGGCGCGTCCTCGAGACGATCAACCGGAACGTCAACGTCGCCGACAGCGAGAAGAACCTCGTCTGCCAGGACACCGGCATCGCCGTCTACCACGCGAAGGTCGGCGAGCACTTCCCGCTGCACCCGGCGCGGATCTACGACGGCCTGCGCGCCGGCACCGCGCGCGCGACGATCGAGCATCCGCTCCGCTCGAACGCGGTGCACACGATCACGCGCGAGAACACCGGCCCGAACATCGGCTACCGCCTGCCGATCGTGCACTGGGAGTTCATCGAGGACTGGGACGGGCTCGACGTCAAGTGCGTGCCGAAGGGCTCGGGCTCGGAGAACATGAGCTTCCTGAAGATGTGCGTCCCCGCCGACGGCGTGAAGGGGATCAAGCAGTTCGTGCTCGAGTCGATCGTCGGCGCCGGCGGCAAGCCGTGCCCGCCCGGGCATCGTCGGCGTCGGCATCGGCGGCTCTGCCGACTACGCGATGTATCTCGCGAAGGAAGCGATCATGCGGCCGATCGGAACGCGCAACCCCGACCCGATCGTCGCCGAGCTCGAAGACGAGCTCTACGGCCTGCTCAACGAGACGGGGATCGGCCCGATGGGCCTCGGCGGCGACGTCACCGTCCTGCAGTGCCACATCGAGCACGCCGACACGCACATGACCCTCAACCCGGTCGCCGTGAACTACCAGTGCTGGGCGGCGCGCCGCGCGTCGGCGCACATCGGCGCGACCGGCGACATCGACTACGACCGCGAGGCATAGAGATGGCGCAGCGCGAGCTCACCTTCCCGATCACCGATCCCGCCGAGCTCCTCGCGCTCCGCGCGGGCGACGAGGTCACCGTGCAGGGCCACATCATCGGCATCCGCGACCGCACGCAGATCCGGATCTTCGACGAGGGCCAGGAGCCGCCGATGGATCTCGCCGGCGCGTTCCTGCTGCACACCGCGCCGAACGTCCGCAAGCTCGCCGACGGCACGCTACGAGAAGATCTGCATCGGCACGACGACGAGCGCGCGCATGGTGCGCTTCACGGAGCCGCTCGGCAGGCAGTACGGCGTGCGCGCGATCTGCGGCAAGGGCGGCTTCCCCGACGAGGCGATCGAGCCGATGCACGAGCTCGGGATGGTCTACTTTGCGATCGTCGGCGGCGCTGCGGCGCTCGAGACCACGCAGATCGAGGAGATCGAAGAGGTTGCGTGGGAGGAGCTCATGCCCGAGTGTCTCTGGAAGTTCCGCGTCAAGGACTTCGGTCCGCTCATCGTCGGGATCGACGCGCACGGCAACTCGCTGTACCGCGACGTCCAGACCCGCGCCAAAGCCAAGCTGGAGGAGCTGTATGCCCGCCTTTGATCTCGAGCTGAACACGCACGTCGGCCTGACCCACGTCATCGACAAGGGCCTCGGCCCGCGCGGCTGGGAGGACGTCCTCGAGGTCGCGGGCGATCACATCTCGATCGTCAAGCTCGGCTGGGGCACCGCGTACGTCACGAAGAACCTCGAGCGCAAGCTCGAAGTGCTGCGCGAGAAGCCGGTCGTCCTCGGCGGGACGTTCTTCGAGGTCGTCTACGCGAAGGGCAGGCTCGACCAGTACAAGCAGTGGCTCTCCGATCTCGGGCTGACGCACGTCGAGATCAGCGACGGCACGATCGACATCCCGCGCGACCGCAAGCTCGAGCTGATCGCCGACTTCGCGCGCGACTTCACCGTGCTCTCCGAGGTCGGCTCGAAGGACTCGTCCGTCGAGTACTCGACCGCCGAGTGGACGATGTGGCTCCAGGACGAGCTCGAGGCCGGCGCGTGGAAGGTGATCACCGAGGCGCGCGAGGGCGGCACCGCCGGCATCTTCGACTCGGACGGCGGCATGCGCACCGAGCTGATCGGCGAGATCGCGAACGTCGTCGGCCCGTCGCACATCATCTTCGAGGCGCCGTCCAAGTCGGCGCAGGCGTGGTTCATCAAGAAGTTCGGCCCGTCGGTGAACCTCGGGAACATCGCGCCGGAAGAGATCATCCCGCTCGAGACGCTGCGGCTCGGTCTGCGCGGCGACACCCTGAAGGAGGTGCTCCTTGGCCACCAGTCTGCAACTGCCTCCTGACGTCGAGTCGCTCGGCGCGGAGGACGTTCTCCGCTTCTCGCTCGAGACGTTCCCCGGGCGCGTTGCGCTCGCGTGCTCCTTCCAGAAGGAAGAGACCGTGCTGCTCGACATGCTCTTCGCGCTCGAGCCGAAGGCGCGCGTCTTCGCGATCGACACGCACTACCTCTTCCCGGAGACGTACGAGCTCTGGCGCGCAGGTCGAGCAGCGCTACGACACGAAGATCGAGGTGTTCGAAGGCGCGCCGGTCGAGGACAAGCTCTGGGAGACCAAGTCCGACCTCTACCTGGCGATCGCGAAGGTCGAGCCGCTGAACCGTGCGCTGCTCGATCTCGACTGCTGGATCACCGGCATCCGCCGCGACCAGTCGCCGACGCGCGCCGACGCGCCGAAGCTCGGCTGGGACGACGCGCACGAGCTGTGGAAGGCGAACCCGCTCGCCGACTGGAGCGACGACGACTGCTGGTCATACATCAAGGAGCACGACCTGCCGTACAACGCGCTGCACGATCAGGGCTACTCGTCGATCGGCGACACGCACTCGACCGCTCCCCGGCGAGGGCCGCGAAGGCCGCTGGGCCGGAACGTCGCGCACCGAATGCGGGCTGCACGGACGAGCATGAGCGGCTTCGTCCTCTGGTTCACCGGGCTCTCGGGCGCCGGCAAGACGACGATCGCGCAACCTCGGCCCGGAGCTCGAGCGGCGCGGCTTCGTCGTCGACCTGCTCGACGGCGACATCGTGCGCACGCACCTTTCGCGAGGGCCTCGGCTACTCGAAGAAGGATCGCGACACGAACGTCGCTCGCATCGCCTGGGTCGCGTCGCGCATCGCGCGCGCCGGCGCGGTTGTGATCGTCTCGGCGATCTCGCCGTACGAGGAGGCGCGCCGCAACGCGCGCGCGCTCGTCGAGCCGCACGCGCCGTTCGTCGAGGTGCACGTCGCGACGCCGATCGAGGAGTGCGTCGCGCCGCGATCCGAAGGGTCTCTACGCGAAGGCGCTCTCGGGCGAGGTCGAGCAGTTCACCGGCATCTCCGCGCCGTACGAGGCGCCGCTCGACCCCGAGCTTCGCATCGACACGACCGACCACACGCCGCTTCGAGTCGGCCGGCGCGGTGCTCGAGTGCCTCGCCGACGCTCGAGCTCGTGCGAACGCGAGGTGCGGTCATGAGCGCGCCGGCACGCCGTCGGCTTTCGCACCTCGACGCGCTCGAGGCGGAGGCGATCCACATCATGCGCGAGGTCGCCGCAGAGCGTGAGCGGCCGGTGCTGCTCTTCTCGGGCGGCAAGGACTCGATCGTGCTGCTGCGCCTCGCCGAGAAGGCGTTCCGGCCCGCGAAGTTCCCGTTCCCGGTGATGCACGTCGACACGGGGCACAACTTCCCGGAGGTGGTCGAGTACCGCGACCGCCGCGTCGCCGAGCTGGGCGAGCGGCTCGTCGTCGCGAGCGTTCAGGAGTCGATCGACAAGGGCCGCGTGGTCGAGCAGACCGGGCCGCGCGCGTCGCGCAACCAGCTGCAGACGACGACGCTGCTCGACGCGATCGAGGAGCACGGCTTCGACGCCGCGATGGGCGGCGCGCGCCGCGACGAGGAGCGCGCCCGCGCGAAGGAGCGCATCTTCAGCTTCCGCGACGACTTCGGCCAGTGGAACCCGCGCGCGCAGCGTCCCGAGCTCTGGAACCTCTACAACGCGCGCATCCGCAAGGGCGAGCACATCCGCGTGTTCCCGATCTCGAACTGGACGGAGCTCGACGTGTGGCAGTACATCGCGCGCGAGGAGCTCGAGCTGCCGAGCATCTACTACGCGCACCAGCGCGAGGTGTTCCGCCGCGACGGGATGATCTACGCCTCGTCCGACTTCATGGAGCGGTTCCCCGACGAGGAGCTCTTCACCGCGACCGTGCGGTTCCGCACGGTCGGCGACATGAGCTGCACCGGCGGCGTGCTCTCGGAAGCGAGCACGCTCGAGGACGTCGTCAACGAGATCGCCGCGACGCGGATCACCGAGCGCGGCGAGACGCGCGCGGACGATCGCGTGTCCGAAGCTGCGATGGAAGATCGGAAGCGCGTTGGCTACTTCTAAAGAGCTGCTCGACGCCGAGCTTCTGCGCCTCGTCACCGCCGGGCTCGGTCGACGACGGCAAGTCGACCCTGATCGGCCGGCTGCTCTTCGACACGAAGCAGATCCTCGTCGACCAGCTCGAGCACATCGAGGACGCTTCGCGCCGCCGCGGCCACGACTACGTCGACCTGGCGCTGCTCACCGACGGCCTGCGCGCCGAGCGCGAGCAGGGGATCACGATCGACGTCGCGTATCGCGGCTTCGTCACGCCGCGCCGCCGGTTCCAGCTCGCCGACGCACCCGGTCACGTGCAGTACACGCGCAACATGGTCACCGGCGCGTCGACTGCCGACGTCGCGATGATCCTGGTCGATGCGCGGCAAGGCGTGATCGAGCAGACGCGCCGGCACTCGTACATCATCTCGATGCTCGAGACGCCGCACGTCGTCTACACCGTGAACAAGATGGATCTCGTCGAGTACTCGGAGGAGCGGTTCGACGAGATCGTGCGCGCGCTGTCGGAGCTCGGCGCCCAGCTCGGGCTGCACGACGCGACGATGATCCCGATCTCCGCGCTGAAGGGCGACAACGTCGTCGATCGCGGCGAGACGATGCCGTGGTACGCGGGGCCGACGCTGCTCGAGCATCTCGAGACGATCGAGCTCGCCGCCGACCGCAACGAGGACGACCGCCGCTTCCCGGTGCAGTGGGTCGTCCGGCCGATGGCCGACGAGCACCACGACTACCGCGGCTACGCCGGCCAGGTCGCAGGCGGCGACTGGCGCGTCGGCGACGAGGTCGTCGTTCTGCCGTCAGGCCTGCGCAGCACGGTCGCGGCGATCGACGGCGCCGGCGGCGAGGACGCGGTTCCCGGCCAGTCGGTGACGATCCGGCTCGAGGACGACGTCGACGTCTCGCGCGGCGACATGCTCGCCGACCCGAACGACGCGCCGATCGTCGCGCGTGAGCTGACCGCGCGCGTCTGCTGGATGTCGGAGCGTCCGATCGAGGATCGCGCGCGCCTGCTCGTCAAGCACACGACGCGCACCGTCACCGCGCGCCTCGAAGAGATCGTCTCGGTGGTCGACATCGCGACGCTCGAGGATCGGCCGAGCCCGGGGAAGATGGAGCTGAACGATCTCGGCATTGCCAAGTTCCGCCTGGCCGAGCCGCTGTGCGTCGATCCCTATGCGCGCAACCGTGCGACGGGCTCGTTCATCCTGATCGACGAGGCGACGAACGAGACGGTCGGCGCCGCCATGGTGATCGATGCCGCGTAAGCGCGCATCCGTACGACGACACAGCGGTGATCGACAGCCGTGCGCCGCGGACGAACCAGGCGATCGTCGGACTCCTCTCGCTGCTCGCAGTCGCGACCGGCTGGTGGTGGCTGCTCGCGCTGCTCGCACTGCAGCTCGCGGTCGGTCTCGCTCTTCGGCCGGCGTTACTGCCTGCCGTGTCTCCTCTACTTCGAGCTGATTCAGCCGCGCTTCGGCGAAGGCGCGCTCGAGGACTCGCGCCCGCCGCGTGCCGCGAACATCGTCGGGTTCGTGTTCCTGACCGCGGCGTCGGTCGCGTATGCGTTCGGCGTGGACGTGCTCGGGATCGTGCTCGGCCTGCTCGTCGCAGCGCTCGCGCTGCTCGCCGCGACGACCGGCTTCTGCACGGGCTGTGAGGCGTACAAGCTCGGCTGTCGCCTCACCGGCAAGCCGTTCGTCTCCTGCCCGATCCCCGTCATCGGCCCATGACCAGCGAGCTTCCGGGAGAACACGGCCTGGTTCCGCGCCCTGCGGACGAACCAAGTTCGCGAAGCGAACTTGGTTCGCGAGTTTCTCGGAGAACGCGACCGGTCGAACTGGTCGCCGCGGTGAGGAACCTGGTTCCCGGAACCAGGTTCCTGTCTGAAGCGTCTCGCACCAAGGCGCCCGCATGACCTGGCAATACATCATCGCCGGCCTCGCGGTCGGGTCCTCGTCGGCATGACGGGGATGGGCGGAGGCTCGCTGATGACGCCGATGCTGATCCTGATCTTCGGCTTCGACGCGAAGACGGCCGTCGGCACGGACATCCTCCACGGCGCCGTCTTCAAGTCGTTCGGCGCGTGGCGGCATCGCCAGCTCGGCAACGTGCACACGAAGCTCGCGATGTGGATGCTCGCCGGCTCGGCGCCGCTCTCGCTCGTCGGCGTTCAGATCGCGAGTTCCTTCTCGAGCGCGGCGACGGGAACGATGACGCAAGATCATCGGCGCCACGCTGATCGTCGGCGGTCTCGGCTTCTTCGCCAAGACGTTCGTGAAGCCGCACGAGGCGGACGACAACTTCGCGATCACGCTGCGCGTGAAGGTGATCGCGATCACGATCGGCGCCGTCTTCGGCTTCATCGTCGGGCTCACGTCGGTCGGCTCGGGCACGTTCTTCGGGCTTGCGCTGCTCTTGCTGTTCCCGTTGTCGGCGACGCGGATGGTCGGCACCGACATGCTCCACGCGGCGCTCCTCCTCTGGGTCGCCGGCGCGGGTCACCTGATCCACGGGAACGTCGACCTGCACGCGATCGCCTGGCTGCTGATCGGCTCGATCCCGGGCGTGCTGCTCGGGTCGAACCTCTCGATCAAGGTTCCGGAGCATGCGTTGCGCGTCGGATTTGCGCTCGTCCTGGTGCTCTCCGGCATCAAGATCGTGGAGCTCCCTCAGGCGAACACGATCATCGAGGTC